>NZ_JACVCG010000007.1 GCF_016742135.1 Brevundimonas sp.
GCTGACCCCCGACGGTCGCGCCTGGCTGAGCAATCCCACCCTGATGCTGGGCGGGCAGGCGAATGCCTCGGCCAGTGCCGCCGGGACCGCCGTCGCAGCAGCGCCGGTCGAGGTTGAGGCGCCGGTTGTCCCCGCCAGCAGTCTCAAGACCCGTTATGCCGACGGCAAACTGACCATCGGCGTGTTCGGTGACTCCATGGCCGACGGCCTGTGGGCGGCATTGTACCGCGATCTCGGCGATCTGGACGGTGTCGATGTGGTCAAGTTCAGCGAGGTCTCGACCGGTCTCAGCCGCTACGACTATGTCGACATCCAGGCCAAGACCACGCGTCAACTGGCCGGGCAGCCGGTCGATGTCGCCATCATCCTGTTCGGCACCAATGACGCCCAGGCCATCGTCATCGACGGCCAGATCCACCCGTTTGGCAGCGACGGCTGGAAGGCCGCCTACGCCCGGCGCGTCGACAATCTGGTCCAACTGATGCGGTCGCGCGGGGCCGAGGTCTACTGGGTCGGCCTGCCGCGTATGAAGAGCAGCGGCTTTGACGGACGCATGGCGCTCATCAACGACGTCGTGGAGGCGCGCATGACGGCCCTGGGCGTGCCCTGGTTCGACACCGTTACCCTCACCTCAAACGAGGCGGGCGGCTATGAGGCCTACCTCAGCGACGATCAGGGGCGTCGTCGTCTGATGCGGGCTGGCGACGGCATCCATATGAGCATGAGCGGTTATCTGCGCATGGCCGATCCGGTCGCAGACCGGCTCAAGGCCGATATGGGCGTGGATGAGACCCGGTCGGTCGGGCCGGACACACCCTGATCCATGGCGATCCAGGCCGCTGCGGCAGCTGTGATCCTTTCCCTGGCGGTGGGCGCAGCGGTTTGTCGCGCCCAGACCCCTTACATGCCGGTCGAGCGGCCCGCTCCGGGCGAGACGGTCTGCGGCGCACCGATCTGCGGCGTCGAATTTCTGGCACCGGCTTTCCTGAAGCTGGAAGCCCTCGAAGCCCCGGGCGGCGGCCGCGTTCATATTCTGCAGATTGGCGACAGTCACACGGCGGGGGACCAGATCAGTGGCCGGGTCCGCAGCCGCATGCAGGCCCGTTTCGGGCGGGGCGGGCGGGGGATACTGCCGCCGGGGCTGCCCTATGCCGGCTATGCCCCGCGCCAGGTGATGATTGCGACGACCGGAACCCGCTATCTGCCGGCCCCGCTGGCGGCGGGTGGCACGCGGGTGTCAATGGGTCTGGCCGGAGGACAGGGACGGCTCGAGACCGGGGACCATCTGTCGATCACCGTCGATCCGGGCGTGCCATTGACCTCGGTGGGCGTATGCGGACAGGCCGGGCCGGACCGGGGCGGATTGCAGATCATCCCCGATATCGGCCTGCCCCGGACCATCGCGTTTCGGCGTGACCTTGCTGGCCCCCTGTGTGCCGGGATCGACCTGTCCCCCGGCGGTGCTGGCCTGACCCTGGTCGCCGTGGACGCGCCGGTGGTGTTGGACGATGTCCGCTTGTGGAGCGACGCGGGGCTGAGCCTGTCAAATCTCGGCGTCGTCGGCTCAACCCTGATGGACCTGGACGGCCGGGATGCGGCGACGGTCGATGCCCAGCTGCAGACCGATCCGCCCGACCTGATCCTGCTGGCCTATGGGGTCAATGAGGGCTTCGATGGCGGGCTGGATATTGTCGCCTATGAACGCGCGCTGCGAGACCGGATCGCGGGGTTGCGGCAGGCGGTGCCGGATGCCGCCATCATGATCCTCGGGGCACCGGACGGATTACGCCGGACCTCCCCGTCCGCAGGTCCACAACCCTGGTCACAGAGCTGCGGAGCCCAGGGCGAGTGGCAGACGCCGCCGAACCTGGCGCTGGTCCGGGATGTGCAACGCCGCGTGTCCGAGGACTTGGGTGTGGCATTCTGGGACTGGTACGGGCGTATGGGCGGGGCGTGTTCGGCGGATCGACTGGCAGGGGGGCCTGAGCCGCTGATGCGCGGCGACCGGGTGCATTTCACCGCCGCTGGAGCCGAGTGGATCGGCGATGTCTTCGCGGATGATCTGATGTCTGGCTACGACGGCTGGCGGGCCGGCCGGACGGGCGGGGACTGATCGATGCTGTTTCCGACGCTCGCCTTCGGCGTCTTCTTCCTGTTCGTCTATTTCACCGCGTGGTCGCTGGACCGTGAGAACGGCCGTCGCAAGGTCTTCCTGCTGCTGGCCAGCTGGTTCTTCTATGCCCAGTGGGACTGGCGGTTTGTCGGCCTGCTGATCCTGTCGGCGGTGCTGAACTGGGGCGTCGCCGCCCTGATCGCCCGCAATGACAGTTCGGTTCAGCGCAAATGGCTGGTGGCGCTGGGCGTGCTGATCAATCTGCTGATCCTCGGCTTCTTCAAATACTATGGCTTCTTCATCGAGCAGATGGCGGATCTGCTGACCCGCGTCGGGTGGGAGCGGGATTTGCCGCTGCTGCAGGTGGTGCTGCCCGTCGGGATCAGCTTCTTCACCTTCCAGGGCATCAGCTATGTCGTCGACGTGCACCGGCGAAAGACCGAGCCGGCCAACAGCCTGCTCGACGTCATGCTGCTGATGAGCTTCTTCCCCCATCTCGTCGCCGGGCCGATCGTGCGGGCTTCGGACCTGCTCCCGCAGTTCGCCAGGACACCGCGTCTGACACGGGAAGCGGCGACGCTGGGCCTGCTGCTGATTGTCTGGGGCCTGTTCAAGAAGACGGTCATCGCATCCGAGCTGGCCGTCAATCTGGTCGATCCGGTCTTCTTCGACCCCTCAGCCTATGGAGCGTTCGACATTGCCGCAGCCGTCTATGGCTATGCGGTCCAGATCTATTGCGACTTCTCGGCCTATTCCGACATGGCTATCGGGATCGCCCTGCTGCTGGGCTATTCCTTTCCGCGCAACTTCGACCAGCCCTACCGCGCCAGTTCCCTGCAGCAGTTCTGGCGGCGCTGGCATATCAGCCTGTCCAGCTGGCTGCGTGACTATCTGTATGTGCCGCTGGGTGGAGGCAAGAAAGGCCTGTGGTCGTCCAGCCTCAATGTGATGATCACCATGCTGCTGGGCGGGCTGTGGCACGGTGCCGCCTGGACCTTCGTGGCCTGGGGGGCGCTGCACGGCGGGGTGCAGGTGATCGAGCGGCTCGGCCGGGCCGCATTCGGGGACCGCAAGGTGATCCCGACGGTGGTCGGCGTGCTGATCACCTTCCACATCGTCTGCCTGGGCTGGATCCTGTTCCGGGCCGAGACCTTCGACCTGGCCGTGGCCATGCTGGAGGGTCTGGGCCGGATGGGGCCGCTGGCCCTGACCACGCCCTTCATGCTGGGCCTGATCGTCATCGGTCTGGGCATGCACTGGCTGCCGCCGCGTGCGGCCGAGGGGCTGGCTGTGCGCCTGAAGGCGGCACCGTCCCTGACGCTGGGCCTGCTGGTCGGCGCGGCCTTCCTGCTGGTCGAGGCCATGCGCCCGGACGGCGTGGCCCCCTTCATCTATTTCCAGTTCTAGGGGAGGGTAGGGCGCATGGCTGATCACCCCGATGACCCGAACGATCCGATTGATCCGTTTCCCACGGATTTCCCGGAGCCGTCGCCCTCGCGCTTTCCGCCCGTCGGAGAGGAGACCATGCCGCAGGGGGAGAGGCCCGTGGATCCGACCGATCCGCCCAGCGACTGGAACGCCCGGGCCGATGCCCACGACCTTCCGCTGAATACGAAGCGGCCCAGTCGTTTGAAGATACTGGGCCAACTGGCCTTTCCACCGCCGCCGCCCGCCGATGAGGAGACCCTCGCCGCCCGGGATCTTCGATGGACCAGCCGGGTCATTCTGATCGTCACCGTCTTCATGTTGATCTTCAACGGGGCCTCGATCCAGAACTGGGCCCGTCAACAGGCCCCGAACTGGTTCACGGTGACCGTCCAGCAAGTGGCCGATGTCTGGATGACCCAGGTGTCACAGCTCGGCGCCGACACGCCGCGGCAGGGCATCCGCGAGACCTATCAGGACGCCCACGATGCGCGCTTTCCGGGTCAGGACCCGGCCTGAGGCAAACGCGCGCTTGACCCACGCGACCCCCGCCCCCTAGCTTGCCCCGCCCTCGCGTGGGGGTGCTTTCGGGGTGGATCACATGCGGCGTCGTCACTGGATGAACGGACTTTCGGCTCTGGCGGTCATGACCGCGGTACCGGCGATGGCGCTGGCGGCGATCACCCCGTCGGTGGCGCTGGCGCAGGCGGCGTCCACGGATCCGATCGTCTATCAGCAACCGCCGGCCCCCATCGCCCAGATCCTCGACACCCTGCCCAGCGCCACACCCAGCCTGAGCCCCGACCGCGACACCCTGGCCCTGTTCGACCGGTCGAACCTCCCGCCGATCTCGGAACTGGCCGAGCCCATGCTGCGGCTGGGCGGCTATCGCATCAATCCGCGCAACAATGGTCCGGCCAACAGCCGGGTCAGCTGGCTGACGGGACTTAGCCTGAAGGGGCTGGACAGCGCCGAGGCCGAGGCCGTAGCCCTGCCCGAGGGTGCACGCTTTACCTCGCCCAGCTGGTCGCCGAACGGGGACGGCATCGCCTTTCTGATGGATGAGCCGGAGGGCCTGGCCCTGTGGGTGGTGGATGTGGACAGCCGCGCGGCGCGTCGTCTGACCCCGCCTGTGATCAATGCCGCGTCCGGCACCGGCATCGACTGGCTGCCCGACGGGTCCGGTCTGCTGGTGCGGGCCATTCCGGAAGGTCGGGGGGCCGCACCCGACGTGAGCCGGCCACCGACCGGCCCGATCGTCGAGGAGAGCATGGGGCGCGCCGCGCCGGTCCGCACCTATCAGGACCTGCTGTCCAATCCCGGCGATGAGGCGCTGTTCGACCATTATTTCACCAGCCAGCTGATGCTGGTGCCGCTGCAAGGCAGCCCGAAGCGCATTGGCCAGCCGGGTGTGATCCTCAGCGCCTCGCTGTCGCCTGACGGCCGTTTCATCCTGCAGACCGTGGCCAAGCGGCCCTTCAGCTATGTGGTGCCGGCCAGTCTGTTCCCGGCGGACGTGGTGGTCACGGATCTGAACGGACAGGTCGTCCATCGGGTCGCAGACCTGCCGCTGCGGGACAATGTGCCGACGCCGTTCGACGCGGTTCCGACGGGCCCGCGCTCGGTCCAGTGGCGGGCCGACGCCGACGCCACCCTGGTCTGGGTCGAGGCGCTGGACGGCGGCAATCCGGCCAATGAGGCCGTTACCCGCGACCGGGTGCTGATGCTGGACGCGCCCTTCCGGGGCACGCCGACCACCCTGATTGACCTGCCGGAGCGCTATGCCGGCATTCAGTGGGGCCGCGATGATGTGGCCCTGGTCAATACTCGCTGGTTCAACACCCGTCACGAGATGCGGTTTGTTGTCGATCCTTCCAATCCGGGCGAGGGGCGCAAGCTGATCGATCGCAACTATCAGGATCGCTACAATGACCCGGGCTTCCCAGTGACCGAACCAAACGGTCAGGGGCGGTCTCTGATCCGCTTTTCGGCCGATGGCAGGGCCATCATTATGGCGGGCGCGGGGGCCACGCGCGAGGGTGAGTATCCGTTCGTCGCCAGCATGGATCTTGAGACCGGCAAGCGGACCGAACTGTGGCGCTCGGCCACCGGCGAATATGAAACCGTCGTGGGCTTCCTCGACGCCGAGGGCACCCGGCTGGTGACCCGGCGAGAGACCCTGACCGAGCCGGCCAACATCCATCTGCGCGACCTCACGGACGGCAGCCGGATGGCGCTTACGGCCTTCCCCGACCCGGCGCCGCAACTGGCCGGTGTCAGTCGCCAGCTGATCACCTATCAGCGCGCCGACGGGGTTCAGTTGTCAGGCACCCTCTATCTGCCGGCCGGCTACGACAAGGACCGCGATGGTCCCTTGCCGCTGCTGATGTGGGCCTATCCGGCCGAGTTTACCGACGCCGCAGTCGCCGGCCAGGTGGTCGATACCGCCAACCGCTTTGTGCGCCCGGGCGGCTCCAGTCACCTGTTCCTGCTGACTCAGGGCTATGCCATCCTCGACAATCCCTCCATGCCGATCATCGGCGTCGACGGGGCGGAGCCCAATGACACCTACATCGAACAGCTGTCGGCCTCGGCGTCGGCGGCGGTTGATGCGGTGGTCGGGATGGGCGTCGCCGACCGCGACCGGATCGCGGTGGGGGGACACAGCTATGGCGCCTTCATGACGGCCAACCTTCTCGCCCACACGGACCTGTTCCGGACCGGGATCGCCCGCTCCGGGGCCTATAACCGGACCCTGACCCCGTTCGGCTTCCAGGCCGAGCAGCGAACCTACTGGCAGGCGACCGACACCTATACGCAGATGTCGCCCTTCACCTATGCCGATCAGGTCAATGAGCCGATCCTGCTGATCCACGGCGAGGCGGACGACAATTCCGGCACCTTCCCGGTCCAGTCCGAGCGCTTCTATGCGGCGCTCAAGGGGCAGGGGGCCACGGTCCGCTATGTGGTCCTGCCGCTGGAAGCGCACGGCTATCGCGCGCGGGAATCGGTCGGGCACACCCTGTGGGAAATGACCCGCTGGCTGGACCAGTACGTCAAGAACGCCGGCCCGCGCCGCTAGGGGCCTGGGACAACGACCCTGCACTGACGGCCCCGGAGGGACTCTCCGGGGCCGTTTCGCATCCTGCGGCTAATGCGCCAGATGGACGTGGTCGCGGACCCGTTCCTGCCGCCAGCCCTTGCCGACCAGCCGGGCATAGACATTGCCCAGCACCGCGCCAAACACGGCGTGGGTCAGCACCAGCCAGGCCACGCTGACGAAGCCGGCCAGTACGCCGAACAGGCCGATCCCGCCCAGGGGGGCGACGGTCAGCCCCATCAGCAGAAAGGCCCCGACGGCAAAGACGATGCCCTTGGTCTCGGGTGTTTCGGTGGGCAGTCGCGGACACAGGATACCGAACAGGGGCCCAAGAATCAGGGTCGCAAAAGCGAAGTGTCCGGCCCAGCCGGTCCAGATCATGGACTCGGTATTGAGGATGACGGTGACCAGTCGGGGAAAGCTGACGGCCCAAGGGCCGACCAGATACTGAACGATCTCGAGAACGGATACTGCAAGTGCCGCCACAAATCCGGCGATCATTCCCTTGTAAACGCGTGACATCATGACCATTGCGCCTCCCAACGCTTGTTTTGGGTTCTGATTACGCAGGGCCATCATACGCGCATCAGCGGACGCTGCGTTCACAATGCCGTGCACGCAGGTCTGATCAGCCGGAAGCCCGGCTTATGTCGGAGGGAGAACGAAGGCGTGGTGCGGGTCAGGCCGCCCGGTTGGAGCCGTCGGGAGCAGTCCAGCGCAGCACCGGCTGACGCGCGGCCCGTGTCTCGTCCAGACGTTTCATCGGGGCGTGGAAGGGTGCACCCTTGAAACGGTCCACGTCGCCGGCCTTCGCGGCTTCGGCGAGGGCGCGCATGGCGTGGATGAAGCGATCCAGCTCGGCCTTCGACTCCGTCTCGGTCGGCTCGATCAGCATGGCCCCGTGAACGACCAGCGGGAAGTACATGGTCATCGGGTGGAAGCCCTCGTCGATCATCGCCTTGGCGAAGTCCAGGGTGGTGATGTCCGTGCCCTTGAGCCATTCGTCGTCGAACAGGGCCTCGTGCATGCATGGCCCCTCGGGGAAGGCGGGGCTCATCAGATCCTCGAGGCGGGCCTTGATGTAGTTGGCATTCAGCACCGCGTCCTCGGCGACCTGACGCAGGCCGTCCGAGCCGTGGCTCATCATGTAGCTGAGCGCGCGGACGTACATGCCCATCTGGCCCTGGAAGGCACACAGGCGGCCGAAGGCCTGCTCCGCCTCATCCTCGGCGAACTCCACCAGCTTGAAGCCGTCCTTGCCGCCGACCACCCAGGGGGTCGGGGCGAACGGGGCCAGCGCCTCGGACAGCACCACCGGGCCCGCGCCCGGTCCGCCGCCGCCGTGGGGCGTGGAGAAGGTCTTGTGCAGGTTGATGTGCATGGCGTCGACGCCCAGATCGCCCGGCCGCACCCGGCCGACGATGGCGTTGAAGTTGGCCCCGTCGCAGTAGAAATAGGCCCCCGCCTCGTGGGTCAGGCGGCTGATCTCGAGGATGTCGCGCTCGAACAGGCCACAGGTGTTGGGGTTGGTCACCATGATGGCGGCGACGTCATCGCCCAGCTTGGCCTCGAGATCGGCCAGATCCACGCGCCCGTCATTGGTCTGGGCGATCTCGACGACCGTATAGCCGACGAAGGCGGCGGTGGCGGGGTTGGTGCCGTGGGCGCTGGTCGGCACCAGCACCTTGTTGCGGGGCTTGTCGGAGCGCAGGCCGTGGCCCGCCGCCCGGTGCGCCGCGCGAATGGCCATCAGGCCGCACAGCTCGCCGTGGGCCCCGGCCTTGGGCGACAGGGCCACGGCGGGCATGCCGGTCAGGGTGGTCAGCCAGTGCGACAGGGAATCCATCAGCTCCAGCGCGCCCTGGACCGTCGACTGCGGCTGCAGGGGGTGGATGTCCGAGAAGCCTGGCAGGCGCGCCATCTTCTCGTTCAGGCGCGGGTTGTGCTTCATGGTGCACGAGCCCAGCGGATAAATGGCCAGGTCGATGGCGTGGTTCTTCTGGCTCAGCCGCACATAGTGGCGCATGGCCTCGGGCTCCGACAGGCCCGGCAGGCCGATCGGATCGCGCCGGACCAGATCGCCCAGGTCGGAGGCATCGCCTTGAGGCTCGGGCAGATCGACGCCGGTCTTGCCCCAGCCCTCGCCCTCGAAGATCAGGGCCGCGTTCTGCAACAGGCCGCGACCGCCGGTGAGGGTGGCGGGCTTCGACTCAACACGGTTCGGGGTGGTCGGACGGCCAACGGTGTTCATGGTGCTCATCGGTCCGGTCCTCAGTTCGCCAGAACCTTGGCGAGCGCGGTCGCCAGGATCTTGATGTCAGCCTCGGTGGTGGTCTCGGTCGCGGCGACCAGCAGGACATCGTCCATGCCGGCCCCGGGTGCGAGGCGGCTGTAGGGCACGCCCGCGAGGACACGTTGATCGGCCAGTTGCTCGACCACTTCCGCGGCCGGCTTCGGCAGCCTGACCGCAAATTCATTGAAGAAGCGCGGGGTCAGCACCTCCACGCCCGGTATCGCGGCCAGGGCGTCGCGCGTCTTCACCGCCGTCTCATGGTTCAGCAGGGCCAGCCTCCGCAGCCCCGTCTCGCCCAGCAGGCTCATGTGGATGGTGAAGGCAAGGGTGCACAGGCCCGAGTTGGTGCAGATGTTCGACGTCGCCTTGTCGCGGCGGATGTGCTGCTCGCGCGTCGACAGGGTCAGGACGAAGCCCCGCTCGCCGTCGGCATCCACGGTCTCGCCGCACAGGCGGCCTGGCATCTGGCGGACCAGTTTTTCGCGGCAGGCGAACAGGCCGACGTAGGGGCCGCCGAAGTTCAGGGCGTTGCCGATCGACTGGCCCTCGGCGGCGACGATGTCCGCGCCCATCTCGCCCGGCGACTTCAGCAGGCCCATGGACACGGCCTCGGTCACCACCACGATCAGCAGGGCGCCGGCGGCGTGGGCCGCCTCGGCGATCTTCGTCACGTCCGTCGCCGTGCCGAACACGTTCGGGGTCTGGACCACGACGCAGGCGGTGTCCGGCCCGATCTGGTCGATCACGGCGGCCTCGGCGTCGACGGCGGCGGCCAGCACCTGGGTCTCGACCCCGACGGCGTGGACCACGGTCTCGGTCGCGGCGACATAGTGCGGATGCACCCCGCCCGAGATCACCGCCTTGTTGCGGCGGGTCACGCGGGTGGCCATCAGCACGCCCTCGGCCATGGCGGTCGAGCCATCGTAGAGCGAGGCATTGGCCACCGGCATGCCGGTCAGGTTCGCGACCTGGGTCTGGAACTCGTACAGATACTGCAGCGTCCCCTGGGCGATTTCCGGCTGATAGGGGGTGTAGCTGGTCAGGAACTCCGACCGCTGGATGACATGGTCAACCGTCGCCGGCACATGGTGCTTGTAGGCCCCTGCGCCGCAGAAGAAGGGCACCGTGCCCGCCGTGGCGTTCTTTGCCGCCATGGCGCCCAGCGCCCGCTCGACCTCCAGCTCGCCTGCCACGCGGGGCAGGTCGACCGGGCCGTCCAGACGGGCAGCTTCCGGCACGTCGACGAACAGGTCATCGATCGATTTCACACCGATGGCGGCCAGCATGGCCTCACGGTCGTCGGGCGTCAGGGGGAGGTAGCGCATGGCAGATTCCTGGCCGGGCAGCTGACTCTTAATCAGCTGCCCGGAAGCGGGGTCAGAGGGTGGCGAGGAAGGCGTCGTAGGCGGCGCGGTCCATCAGGCCATCCAGCTGCGCGGCATCGGAGACCTTGATCTTCGCGAACCAGCCCTCGCCCTCGGCATCGGCATTGACGGTTTCCGGGGCGCCGGACAGGGCGTCATTGGCCTCGACCACTTCGCCCGAGACGGGGGCATAGACGTCGGATGCCGCCTTGACGCTTTCGACGACGGCGAAGCTGTCGCCCTTGCCGACGGTCTTGCCGACCTCGGGCACCTCGACGAACACGACATCGCCCAGCTGGTCGGCGGCGTGTTTGGTGATGCCGACGGTGGCGACGTCACCGTCCAGTTTGACCCACTCGTGATCCTTGGTGAACTTCATGGTCTGATCTCTCAGGCTTTCGGTTTGCGATAATAGCGTTGCGCCACAAAGGGCATGGCGGTGACGGTGGCGGCAGCAGGCTTGCCGCGCACGATAACTTTCAGGTCCGTGCCGAGTTCGGCAAAGGCCGGGGGAACGTAGCCCATGGCGATGTTCTTCCCGAGGGACGGCGACGGGCCACCCGAGGTGACGGTGCCGATAACCTTGCCGTCAGCATCGGCGATCTCGGCGCCTTCGCGGGCGGGAGCCCCTTCCTTGACGTGCAATCCGATGCGGACCCGGGCCGGGCTGTCCGCCAATTCCTTGAGGATACGCTCGGCCCCCGGGAAGTCCGCGCGTTCCTTGCGCGACTTCGACAGGGCAAAGGTGAGGTTACCCTCCACCGGGCTGGTGGTCGGGTCGATGTCATGGCCGTGCAGGGGAAGGCCCGCCTCAAGACGCAGGCTGTCCCGCGCGCCCAGACCGATCGGCTTGACGCGGGCGTCTTCCAGCAGGGTATTCCAGATGCGTTCGGCCTGATCGCCGGGCACCGAAATCTCGTAACCGTCCTCGCCCGTATAGCCCGACCGGGAGATGAAGCAGTCGCATCCGAACATCATCAGACGGGCACAATCCATGAAGCCCATCTCGGCCAGCACGGGCTCGTGCGCAGCCATCACCTCGGCCGCCTCAGGCCCCTGGATGGCCAGCAGGGCGCGATCTTCCAGACGCGTCAGGGTGACGTCGCCTTCCAGTCGCGCCTGAAGCCAGGCAAAGTCCGCGTCCTTGTTGCCCGCATTGACGACGACATAGAGGCCCGCATGGTCGGGCTTGCCCGCCATCAGGTCGTCCATGATGCCGCCGTCGTCGTTCAGCAGCAGGGAGTATTTCTGCTTGCCGGCCTTGAGGATCTGATAGTCGCCGGGGACGAAGCGTTCAAACCAGCTCACGGCATCGGCACCCGTGATGCGCGCCTGGCCCATGTGCGAGACATCGAACAGGCCCGCGTGCTCGCGCGTCCAGCGGTGCTCGGCCAGGACACCCTCGTACTGCACCGGCATGTCGTAACCGCCGAAGCCGACCATGCGGGCGCCCAGCGCCCGGTGCGCCGCATTCAGGGGTGTGGTCTTCAGCTCGGTCATCGGTGTCGGGCTCTCACTCGCGGACGGTCGCCCGTCCCGTAAAGCCCCCGCTGTCTCGAAGCCTGAGAGATTCCGGCGAACGCGTTCGCCTTGCTCCGTCGGCGAGCCCTGCCGGGCTCTTTCCAGCGTCTGGTGCGCCTCGCGGTCCTTTTGCCTGAGCGTTTCCGGGGCGGTTGCGCCTTCGGCTCCGGGACCCAAACCATGACCCCGATCTCTCCCGCGAGAGCCCGTCTTCCCTGTGCGTAGCCGCGACTGGAGTCAAGCGTCCGTGCGGAACCGTTCGGCAAACCTGAGGCTTGTCTCAGGCGAGGACAATGATGAACACAGGAAGAATGATGCGTAATGTACTGATTGCCGCGGCAGCGCTCGGGCTTCTTGCCACCCCGACCATGGTGCAGGCCCAGGATCCCGTCACCGAGGAACAGGCGATCTCGATTGCCGAGCGCCATGGAATGGTCCGGCTGAAAGACGTCGATCGCGAAGACTACGGGTGGGAGGTTGAGGGCTGGACGGCCGATGGCCGTGAAATCGAGGTCGAGATCAACCACGACGGCACGGTCCGCGAAATCGACATCGACGACGATTGATCTGAGTTGCCCGCCAACACCACACCCTCCGGTAGCGCTGCCGGAGGGTGTTTCAGTTCGGGTGTTCGGGCCTATTCGATCTCGGTGATGACCAGAATGGTTTCCGGGTTGCCGCTGAACGCGCCGACCCAGATGTCGTAGACCCCGCTTTGGGGACGGCCGAAGCGGACCTGGGCGTCTCCGTCGCCGAAGCTGTCGTCGTCGCAGTACCACTGACCGTCCGGTCCGTTGATGATCAGGGTCGTGTCAGAGCCGGAGATCGTCCGGATGAAGAGCGGCGTGGAACCGTTGCCGTTAAAGGTCAGACGGAAGTCGGGAGCTTCGCCGATATTGCCCACGCAGGCGCCGGGGAGCGCGCCACCATTGACGGGACCGCCCGCGAAGACCTCGACGGTATAGGGGTCATTGGTGAAGCCAGCCGACAGGCGCACCTGGCCGAAGGTAGGGCTGGCAGAGGGATCCTGGGCGCTGGCGGCCGAGGCTACCAGGCAGAACCCGGCAAGGGTCGTGAGCAACAAGGACGTCTTCATTCGCTATCTCCATGGACCGGCATGATCGCCTGTCTCAGCCCGCTTACTGTAACGCTTGGTGATCCGCTCGCAACGCAAACTTATCAGCGTTATCTCATCGCGATTTGGGCAGCGTACGCCTCCACGGCACTGATATGCCGCGCCTTGTCGGCTTCGGTCAGGAATGATCCGGCAAAGCTGTTGATGGCGAGTTCGACCAGCTGTTCGCGGGTCACGCCCGCGAGGTCGGCCATGGCCTCATAGTTGCGGTTCACATAGCCGCCGAAATAGGCGGGATCGTCCGAGTTCAGGGTGACCTTCAGCCCGGCGTCCAGCATGGCGGGCAGGGGGTGCCGCGCCAGGTCGTCGACGACGCACAGCTTGTGGTTCGACAGGGGGCAGACCGTCAGCGTCATGCCTTCCTCGACAAGGCGCCTGATCAGGGCCGGGTCCTCCATGGCCCGGTTGCCGTGATCGATGCGGTCGACCTTCAGCAGGTCCAGTGCCTCCCAGATGTACGCGGGCGGGCCCTCCTCGCCGGCGTGGGCGACACGCTTGAGACCTATCTCTCCAGCGCGCTGGAACACCCGCTGGAATTTCGACGGAGGGTGGCCGACCTCCGAGGAGTCCAGACCGACGCCGAGAATCCGGTCCTGCCAAGGCTCGGCGGCCTTCAGGGTGGCAAAGGCCGCGTCCTCGTCCAGATGGCGCAGGAAGCACAGGATCAGCCGCGAGGTGACACCCAGCTCTGCCTCGGCCCGGTCCATCGAGCCCAGCAGGCCGTCGATCGCTACCTGGAAGGGGATGCCGCGATCCGTGTGGGTCTGGGGGTCGAAGAAAATCTCGGCATGGCGCACACTGTCCGCCGCCGCCCGCCGGAAATAGGCCAGACCCAGATCGTGGAAGTCTTCTTCGGTCCGCAGCACATCCGCTCCGGCATAGTAGATGTCGAGGAAGTCCTGCAGGTTCGAAAAGTCATAGGCGGCCCGCACCGCCTCGACGCTGTCGAAGGGCAGGGACACCCTGTTCCGCTTGGCCAGCTCGAACATCAGTTCGGGCTCGAGCGAGCCCTCGATGTGCAGATGCAGTTCGGCCTTGGGCAGGCCGGCGATGAAGTCGTGCATGGACATGGCGGGTCTCCCGGGACGTGCGGCCCGGGTAGACTAGGCTACATCCGCTCAGGTGTCGCTATGCCCAGCAGGTCCAGCGCCAGTTCCAGCTGGGCCAGAGTCGTCCGCGCCAGGGCCAGACGCGAGGCTCGCACCGTGGCATCATCCGCGCCCAGGATCGGACAGGCCGCGTAGAACTTCGAGAACGACTGGGCCAGTCGATACGCATGCTCGGCCACCAGATGCGGCATGCGCTTGTCATAGGCGTCGGCCACGGCACCCGAGAAGGCGTCCAGCGTCAGCACCAGATCGCGCTCGGCCGGGTCATCCACGCGGATCGCCGCGTCTGCGGGCACGCCGTCCCCGGCCTTGCGCAGCAGGGATTTGATGCGCACCGACTGGTACAGCAGATAGGGGCCGGTCTTGCCCTCGAAGCTGGTGAAGCGATCAAGGTCGAAGATGTAGCTGGTGGTCCGGGCGTTCGACAGATCGGCGAACTTGAGGGCGGCGACGGCCACCTTGTGCGCGGTGTCCTCGAACGCCTCGGGCGAAAGGTCGTCGCCCAGACGGGCTTCCTTCAGCCGCTCGCGCGCCTTGTCGGTCGCCATGGTGATCAGGTCGTGCAGCTTCAGCACGCCGCCCGCGCGGGTCTTGAAGGGCTTGCCGTCCGGGCCGTTCATGGTGCCGAAGCCCAGGTGTTCCAGCTCGCCCTCAGAGGCGTAGCCGGCCAGCCGGGCGGCCCGGAACACCTGCTCGAAATGCTCGGCCTGACGTTCGTCGACGACGTACAGCACCAGCTCCGGGTCGATCCGGTTGCGGCGATCGAGAATGGTGGCCAGATCGGTGGTGCCGTACATGGCCGAGCCCTCCGACGAGACGACCAGCAGGGGCGGCGGGCTGGGCACCTCGATGACCGAGCCGTCGTCCAGCTTCTTCTTGCGGGTCTCGCCCGGGCCGGCCACGTGCACGACGCGGGCGCCCGCATCCTCAACCAGCAGGCCCTTTTTCTCCAGATCCAGAATCATGCCCGCCATCAGCGGATCGGCGTCGGATTCCCCGTTCCACAGGTCAAAGGTCACCCCCAGGGCGCCGAACTCGCGCTCCAGCGCGGAGCGGCTGACCGCGACGAAATGGGCCCACAGCGCGCGATAGCCGGCATGACCGCCCTGCAACTCAGCGGTCGCCTTGCGGGCGCGGTCGCGGAACTCCGGCTCGGCCTTGGCCCGGGCGGCGGCGGCGGGATAAAGGCGCTCCAGGTCCTCGAGCGTCACCGGACTGTCGGCCGGAAAGGGGCCGTCGGTGGCCATGAAGGGCGTGCCGAGCCCTTCGTCCGCGCAGGCGACGATCAGCAGGCCCATCTGGAAGCCCCAGTCGCCGAAGTGGGCATCGCCCCACACCTTGTCACCGCGAAAGCGGAACAGGCGCTTCAGGCTCTCGCCGATGATGGACGAACGCAGATGGCCGACGTGCATCGGCTTGGCCACATTCGGCCCTGCATAATCGATGATCACCCGGCGGGCGCGGTCGACCGGCTCGGCACCCCGGCGGGTGTCGTCGGCCATCACCTCGGCGGCGCGTGAGGTCAGGGCGGCGGGAGAGACTACCAGATTGATGAAGCCCGGACCGGCCACCTCAACCGAAGTCAGGTCCTCATGGCCCTTGAGGCGCGCGACGACCCGCCCGGCCAGGTCGCGGGGATTGGTGCCATGTGCCTTCGCCACCGCCATGGCGGCGTTGGACTGAAAGTCCGCGAGGTCGGGACGATCCGAAGCGGTGACCCGAACCTTGTCCGAGGCCACGCCTTCGGCGGCGAAGGCGGCCGCGACCGCTTCGCCGAGGCGCGATTTCAGATCGGTCATCGGTTGATGCAGGTCCCGGGGCTGGTGGCCGTGGCATCGACGCAGAAGCGGCTGCCGACGCGATTGAACGCGGCCATTTCCGGCGTCACGTCAAACCCGATCAGGATCTCGAAATTCGCCCCCGAAGTCTGGGCATTGGCCCGCGGGATGACAATGGTCTGGGATTCGCTGACGCGGGTGCGATCCTGGCCGCCGAACTGAACCGGCAGATCGAAATATTGTTTGGCGAGCACGGCCGTATCCCGGCTGGTGACCGCCACCCAGTAGCGATAGGTACGGCCGTCGCCCTCTGCGTTGGGTCCCTTGCCGAGCGAGAACAGCATATTGGTGTCAACCACGATGGGGTCGTCGTTGCGATAGCGGCAGTCCGACGTCACGCCCTCGATCTCGCCCGTGTAGCCGACATTGGCGGCCAGGGCCCGGTTGTCGGCCAGTTCTACATAGCGGGCGGCGTCGTACAGCACCCGCACGATCGGACAGGGACCGGCATTGGCCTGGCGTCCCAGTGGCAGGATGCGGGCCCGCTCACGAGGTTGCGCCTGAGAGCCGTCGGCGTTCTGGCCCCCTCCCTGCGGTCGGCTCTGGGCCTGGGCAGTGTCGGGAAGTACGGCCAGCGAAATGGCGGCGACGAAGGCAAGGGCAAGAACGCGACGCATCTGTGTCTCAACTATTCCCGGGTCTGGTTGGGCCATTTGCCCGGCATCCGAAGGCAACAACATCCCGCTGATAACGGCTAAAGCGAGGCACCGCAAACGGCTGGTGGCGCGGACGCCCCAAGATGCCTAGTTTGGGGGCATGGATATGTCTGCTTCTGCTCCCTCTGGCCGTCGGCCGCTGGTCGTGCGTCTGGCGACGCCACGCGGATTTTGCGCGGGGGTCGACCGGGCGATCCAGATCGTCGAGCGCGCCCTCGAGAAGTATGGCGCGCCCGTCTTCGTACGCCATGAGATCGTCCACAACCGGCATGTCGTCGAGCGGTTGAAGGCCTTGGGCGCGGTATTCGTCAAGGAATTGGACGAGTGTCCGGACGATCGGCCGGTGGTGTTCTCGGCCCATGGTGTGCCCAAGGCCGTGCCCGAGGCGGCCCGTTCCCGCGACATGTTCTTTCTGGATGCCACCTGCCCCCTGGTGTCGAAGGTGCATGTGGAGTGTGAGCGGCGTTACGAGGAGGGTCGGCACATCATCCTGATCGGTCATGCCGGACATCCGGAGGTGGTCGGGACCATGGGACAGTTACCGCCCGGAGCCATCTCGCTGGTCGAAACGGTCGAGGATGCCAGGACCTTTGAGCGCCCCGGTAACCAGCCCCTGGCTTATGCGACCCAGACGACACTGTCGGTCGACGACACGGCCGAAATCCTGTCGGTGCTCAAGGCGCGCTTTCCCGAACTGCCGGATCCGCACAAGGAGGACATCTGCTACGCCACGACCAATCGTCAGGAGGCCGTCAAGCGGCTGGGCGAGGGTAGTGACCTGGTGCTGGTCGTCGGGTCCGCCAACTCTTCCAACTCGGCCCGCTTGGTCGAGGTGGCCCTGAGAGCGGGCGCCGGTGACGCGCGGCTGGTCGATGACGCCACGGCCATCCAGTGGGAGTGGTTCGATGCGGTGCAGACGGTGGGTGTCACCGCCGGGGCCTCGGCACCGGAGAAGCTGATCACCGATCTGGTGGACGCCATCGGAACGCGCTTCGACACGACCGTCGTCGAGGATGACGGGGTGCGCGAAAGCGTCACCTTCAAGTTGCCGAGAGCCCTCGTGGACTGACCGGCTTGCAGGCAGCGAGACTTACAGGCCCGGAAGCTTGAAACCCGGCGAACGACGCGGTCGGATGACGATTGCGTTCTGGCCGCCGGTCAGCGCCTGGAGACGCTCATATTCCGAAGCGGCATCGATCGGCACAACGCCGTCGGCGGTCAGCATGCGGGTTTCGGTCTGGGTCGCCGGGTCCTCGCGACGCCAGAACATCACGCGGTTGGCCCAGTTTTCTTCCTTGTGGGCGATATCGCCGAACTGGTCATCGATGACATAGCGAATGGTGCCGTCGATCTGGCCGGTCCCGGCTCCGACGCGGCCAGCCAGCGCCTGTTCACCGGCGGAACGGGTGACGGACTGGCGCTCTGAGGCCAGAATCTGGCGGGCGACCAGTTCGGGCGTGACGTCCTGCGGCCGCGGCTGGCCCGGGACGGGGGGGCGCAGGCCATATTCCGGCGGGACCGACAGGGGCGCGCGCGACACCGTCAGGAACTCATCCGGGGTGACCTTGGTCAGGCCGACGCTCTGGCGGAAGCCCGTGCAGGCCTGAAGGCTGAGACCGGCGACGGCGACAACGGCGAGGGCGAGAACTTTACGGCTACGCATGGATAGGCTCGGCTCCTGTGGCGCGACGGGCACCTGGGATCTTAGTGAAGACCCTGTGATTACGACTTTTCGTTGGCGACGCCAACCTCGCGGGCGTCACGCTCCGAGAGGAAGGCGTCCACGATCAGCAGGATCACGCCAATCGTGATGGCGCTGTCGGCGATGTTGAAGACCCACGGGAACAGGCCCGTCCCCGAGAAGTCGATGAAGTCGACCACGCCGCCGAAACGGATCCGGTCGATGACATTGCCCAGCGCGCCGCCCATCACCAGGCCGATGGCGGTGATCAGCAGGCGGCGGTCGGCGCGGGTGGCCCACCAGGCGAGCGCCGCGGCCACGACAACCGAGAAGGTCGACAGGATCCAGCGGCCGGCGCCGCCGCCGAACAGCCCGAAACTGACGCCGTCATTCAGCAGATAGGTGAACCGCAGATAGGGCGGCCAGATATCCAGCAGACGAAAGCCATTGGGAATGAGCGACAGGTCGGTCGTTCCCAGCCGGGCCAGGACCCAGGCCTTGGTCAACTGGTCGACGATGATGATCGTCAGGGCAAAGCCGTAGGCGGCCCAGGAGATGCGCGGGATGCTCATGATCGCAGGCGGTTAGCAGGAAGGCGGCATCAGGCGAAGCGAAAACCGTCAGCGGGCCATGCGGATCAGTTCGTCGGCCAGTTCGGCGGTCAGATAGCCATCGGCCAGCCGCCCGTTGTCGATCTGCCACTGGCGAAGGGCGGCGCGGGTATTGGCGCCGATCACCCCGTCGATGCCCTGGGTGTCATAGCCCAGGCTGGTCAGGGCGCGCTGGGTCCCGGTTCGCTGCTCCCGGGACAGGGGGGCGTCATCCGGCCATGCGCGGGTCAGGCCCGGCCTGCCCTGGATTCCGTCGGCGGTCAGGCCGATGGCCAAGGCATAGGAGACCGAATTGTTGTAGCGGCGGATCACATAGTGGTTGGGCAGGGCGAGGAAGGCCGGCCCCCGCGCGCCCTGGGGCAGCAGGATGGTGGCACCCTCGGCCCGCTCGGCCGCGCTGGGCTCGCCGCCGTGGGCCAGACGCACGCCGCGCGCGCTCCAGAAGGCCCAGTCGTGGCGCGCCCCTTCGGCCAGCCCATAGTCGAAATTGGCGGGCAGGATCACCTCATAGCCCCAGGCCTGGCCGCGCTTCCAGCCGGCCTGGGCCAGCAGATTGGCGGCTGAGGCGAGGGCGTCGGCATCCGAGCCCCAGATGTCGACCCGGCCGTCGCCGTCCTGATCGATGCCGAGCCGCAGATAGTTGTCGGGCATGAACTGGGTCTGGCCCATGGCCCCGGCCCAACTGCCCTTCAGACCCGAGCGGGCGCGACGCCCGTCGATGACGATGTCGAGCGCATGCTTGAGCTGGCCCTCGGCCCAGTCGCGCCGGCGACCGTCATAGGCGAGGGTGGCCAGCGAGCGGATCACGTCAAAATCGCCCTGGACCTGACCAAAGGCGCTTTCCTGAGCCCAGATGGCCAGCAGGATCTCGGTCGGGACGCCAAAGCGTTGGACGACGGCCCAGGGCACCCGGTCGGCCCGCTGCTTCGCCTGGGCGATTCGGGCGGGAGTCACGGCATTCTGGACATAGGCGCCGGCGGGACGCGAGAATTCCGGCTGGTTGCCGTCCAGCCGGATGACGGTGGGGTCGGGCGACAGGCCGGCCAGTTCGCGCTCATAGGCGGCGCGGCGGGCGCCGCCGTGACGGTCGAGGAAGCCCTGCTTCCAGCCGTCGAAGCCGGCCTGGTCCGGGGCCGGTGCGGCCGTCGTCGGTGCGGGCGTGGCCGGCGGCGGCGTCGCGGGCGCGGCAGGCTGCGAGGTCTCGGGCTGCGGCAGCTGCGGCAAGGGCGATTCGGGCAGCATGGGGGCGCAGGCCGCGACGGTAGCGATCAGGATGAGACGGGTAGAGATACGCATGATCACGAGGTTTCGGGTCCTGTCGCGAAGGGTCTTCAGGGAGTTGGAGTGTAAGCGCGCCGCCCCAACAAAGCGTTGCCATGATGGCGGATTCCGGGCGACCGGTGCGGCATCCGGAACACAGAGGCGTGAGGCCCCCCGGCCGCGCCCGGCGGATTGACCCCACAGGGGCGTTGACGTCCGTGCCGCCCCTCTCTATACGCACCGCTCCGCCGCAAGTCCGCCTTGTGGCTTTTTCTATTCTGACCAGCCCGCAGGACAAAAGACCATGAAGGTCCGCAGCTCTCTCAAGTCGCTCAAGGGTCGCCACCGCGACTGCAAGATCGTGCGCCGCAAGGGCGTGGTCTATGTGATCAACAAGACCGATCCGCGCTTCAAGGCCAAGCAGGGCTGAGCACGGCGGTTTGGCCGGCCACCTCTGTGGCCGGTTGATCCATCCACAGGTCGCGGGCGATGTCCGCGGCCTTTTTCGTGCCTGACGTTGAGCGGTGACCGCCCGGACGTTAAGCCTGTTCCCCTGTTCCTTGCCGCCCGCGGAGACCCCCATGGCCGACGACGCCGCCTTTGAATCCAGCCCCGATGTGCTGACCTCGACCGCCCAAGGGCGGCTGCGCACCCTGATCGAGCGGCTGGAGCGGCTGGAAGAGGACAAGCAGGCCGTCATGGGCGACATGAAGGAGGTCTTCGCCGAAGCCAAGGGCGAGGGCTATGACGTCAAGGTGCTGCGCAAGGTGCTGCGCATCCGCAAGCAGGACAAGGCCAAGCGCCAGGAGGAAGAGGCCATCCTCGACCTCTATCTGTCCGCCCTCGGCGAGATCTGACCCTGATCCGGCGGTCAAAGCCTGACCGCCCGGAACGGCCGACGCTGGAGCAGCTGCGCACGGCCGAACGAAAGGCCGCGCAACGCGCCGCCCTCCGCGCGCTGAAAAAGGCCCGCCGCACCGCCGAGGCCGAGGGCGTCGACCTGTCGGAGTGGGAGAGCGAATTCCTCGACTCCCTGTCCGAACGGATCACCGAACACGGCCGCGCCTTCGCCGACCCGGAAAAGGGCGCCCCGGGCAAGGCCCTGTCGACCCTGCAGGGCCGCAAGCTCAAGGAAATCACGAGGAAGGCCAGCGGTGAGCTGCCGCCGTGGAAGCGGCCCAGGGGGTAGGGCCACGCGAACGCCCCCGTCCGTTGGCGCGGCGGGTTGGAGGGCAGGCGGAGCGCCGGGCCTTCGCCCGGAGTGAATAGAGTTTACCGTTTCGACGAAGGCTGACGCTCCGCGCGGGTGGTTTTCCGGAAGCTTGCGTCGGGTGGCGGTGTTATCGCCTTACCGCAGCGCCCCCGGCGGGCGGGCTGAACCTGCGTTCAGTCCCGGACGATCGAGTATCCCCCTCGACCCAGTGTTGACGGCGGGCCTTGCGCCCGGCTGCCGAAGCCTCCCTGAGACCTGGAAGCCGGACAGCTCCGCCGCCAACCCCGCTCCATCCGCTCCCGCCGCCGCAAGGTCGCAGGCCTTACGAGCCCTCCGCGCGACGGGACGCTCTGAGGATTGCACAGCTCGCGACCTGGTCGGGAAGAACGGTGCGAGACACGGAAGGGGCGTTGAAAGGACTGGGGAATTGCGGGGCGGCTATCCTATCAACTGTCTCCTCCCTATCGCAGATGGGGAGGTGGCGCGGCGCGTCAGCGCCGTGACGGAGGGGTTCTGGAGGTCGGAGCGCGGCCAAGAGCCCCTCCACCCTGCTTCGCCAAGGCTACGCAGGGTCCCCCTCCCCATCACGATGGGGAGGAGACGAGCGCGACCTCAGTCGCCCGCGTGTTCGGGCTTACCCTTGCGAGAGGTGCTGGCCATGTCTTCCAGTTCCTTTTCGGTCATGGATTCGACCATGGATTTCGACGCGCCCTTGAGCTCGGATTTGGGGGTGTCGCCGCGCCTGGCCGAAAGGGCGGCACCGGCGGCTTTCTGCTGGGCCTTGGATTTGGCGGGCATGGGGGCTCCTTTCCTTCCTCAAGGAAAAGAGGTCAGGCCGCGGCTGGTTCCGTGGGCCGTTCAGCCGAGGGCGGCAATAGAAGCGGCCAGATTGGTGCGGGCGGCTGCCTCGAACCGCTCGCGGCCCCAGTCGCTGAAATAGAGCCACGGGCGCTCGACAAACCGTTGTAAAATCCCGCGCCGCGCCTCGCGATAGAGAGCTTCCGGCACGAAGGCATATTCGCGGCGGATGGCCTGTTCATAGGCGTCGAACACGTCCGGCCGGGCGCCGAGGATGGAGAGGTCCATGTCGAGGAACTCGGCCATGTCGCTCTGGTCGTCGGGCTTGAGGCCGTCCGGGATTTCGTGACGGGCCGTGCCCTCGATCATCCGTACGGCCCGTGCGCGGACAGCGTGGTCGAGGTCCGGCAGGTCTGCGTCCATCAGCAACCGGGCGCTCTCGGCCTCATTGTCGGAACGGGTGGGATCATAGACGGCATCGTGGAACAGAATGGCCAGCTCGACAGCAGCCGGATCGTGCAGATGCTCCCGGCGCTGGCCGAACCAGCCCAACAGGGCCTCGATGTGCGCCCAGGTGTGATAGTGGCGCTGCGGCTCGGCGTGACGCGCTTGCAGGTCGGCGAGGAGGGCGCGTGGGATCATTTCGAGGGCCCGTGTACGTCGAGGCGAACCGCAGGCGCCGCGCCGGGGTCGGCGGGCGTGGCGTTTGGCGACCCGTTCGAGAATGCGACGATTGTCGTCAAAATCAGGCCGAATGACGAGATCTGGGCGATGCGATGGATGAGGAGCCAGCGCCTCAGCCGTCTGCGGTCCGAGGGGATCGGCGTGGCCCACAAGAGTGCCCCGGTCCGCCATGTATTCGTATTGCCCTGAAACAGATCCGGGACCGGCTTTTTCAGGAGGCCGTCTCGCTCCATCCGCCGAAGGAGCGGCCAGGCCTGCATAGCTGCGATCATTGCGAGGCCCTGACCGATCGCGACCAAAAGAAAAAGGGGCCAAGGAGGCGTCATCCCCCCAGCAGCTCCCGCCCGATCAGGAAGCGGCGGATTTCGTTCGTTCCGGCGCCGATGTCGTAGAGTTTGGCGTCGCGGACGAGGCGTTCGACGGGCCATTCCTTGGTGTAGCCGGCGCCGCCGAGAGCCTGGACGGCCTCGAGGCTGACCTTCACGGCGTTTTCGCTGGCCAACAGGATGGCGCCGGCGGCGTCGTAGCGGGTGGTCAGACCCTGATCGCAGGCGCGGGCGACGGCATAGACATAGGCGCGGGCGCTGTTCAGGGCGACGTACATGTCGGCGACCTTGGCCTGCATCAGCTGGAAGCTGCCGATCGGCTTGCCGAACTGCTTGCGTTCGCGGACGTAGGGCAGGACGACGTCGAGGGCGGCCTGCATGATGCCCAGAGGTCCTGCGGCCAGCACGGCGCGCTCATAGTCGAGGCCACTCATCAGAACGGCTGCGCCACGGCCCTCGCCGCCCATGATGTTCTCGGCCGGGACCTCGCAGTCCTCGAACACCAGTTCGGCGGTGTCGGAGCCGCGCATACCCATCTTGTCCAGCTTTTTCGAGACGCTGAACCCCTTCATGCCCTTCTCGATCAGGAAGGCGGTGACGCCGCCGTTGCCCTCGCCCGTGCGGGCATAGACGACCAGGGTCTCGGCGTGCGGGGCGTTGGTGATCCAGAATTTGGTGCCGTTCAGGATGTAGCGGTCGCCCTTCTTCTCGGCGCGGGTCTTCATCGACATGACGTCGGAGCCGGAGCCGGCCTCGGACATGGCGAGCGAGCCGACGTGTTCGCCCGAGATCAGTTTCGGCAGGTATTTGGCCTTCTGTTCCGGGGTGCCCCAGCGACGGATCTGGTTGACGCAGAGGTTGGAGTGGGCGCCGTAGCTGAGGCCGATCGAGGCCGAGGCGCGCGAGACCTCTTCCATGGCCACGACGTGTTCCAGATAGCCGAGGCCGAGGCCGCCCCAGTCTTCTTCGACGGTGATGCCGTGCAGGCCCAGCTCGCCCATCTCGGGCCAGAGGTCGCGGGCGAACTCGTTCTTCTCGTCGATCCCGGCGGCGCGGGGGGCCAGCCGGTCGGCGGCCCAGCGGGCGGTGGTGTCGCGGATGGCGTCGGCGGTCTCGCCGAGGCCGAATTCCATGGATTGGGGGGCGTTGGGAATGCTCATGCCGAGCGGGTTAGCACCGATCCCGCAGTCCGCGAAGACCCTCCGGTCCGTGCGACGTCAGGCCGCTTCGTCTTCGGTCGGCTCGGCAGGAGTCGCCCCGCGCCCGGGCCCGAAGCGGGCATAGAGGTTCCAGGCCGAGACGCCGACGCACGACGCACCGATGACGGCCAGCACACCGGCGATCAGAGTGGTCTCGCCCATCGGCGAGGGCTGATCGACCGACAGGCGGAAGGCCGCGGCCGAGGCCGTGCAGGCGGCGAGGCCCACGCCCCCCATGATCAGAAAGGCCCCGGTCTCGCGCCAGTCAAAGCGGCGTGCGGGTTCGTCGGGCGTCTCATGGACCAGGACACCGGTCTGGGTGCCGTCATCGATGAAAAGGGGCGACTGGTCGAGCTGGAAGTCGGGATTGCGGTCGGCGTCGGTCCACAGGGGGCGGAGCGGCTGGGGCTCGTCAGCCTCGCCGGGGGGCGTCAGTTCGAGGGCGGGCGCGGGCTGGACCTCGGGCACCGGCTCCGGTTGCGGAGCGGGTTCGGGCTGGGGCGCAGGCTCGGGTGTGATCTCGGGGGCCACCAGGTGGGCCTCGATGGGGGCCTCGGCGGGGGCCGCAATGGAGGCCGCAGTGTGGGCCGCGCGTGCCAGAACCGGCAGAGGTCCCACCACCTGAACCGCATAGGGTGAATAGCGCTGGACAGCGGGGTCCATCTGACGGGACTGCGACGGGCCCGACAGCGACAGGCTGAGCGGCGCGTCGGAGGGATCCGGGTCATTGTCGCGATCCGTCTCGCCGGGCGTGCCCACCATGGGCTCGGCGGGCGCATCGGAGTCCAGGGCGACCGGGCCGAAATTGGGGATGTTGAGGGGGGCGACCTCGGTCCCGGCGCTGTCGTCCTCCGCCTCTCCGAGCAGGACCGCGACGGCTTCAGCCCGGGCGTCCGGCATCGATGCCGGGTCGGGTTGGGGCGCAGGTTCCGGCTCTGGTTCCGGCTGGGGGATCGGCGGCGGCAGGGGGGCGGACAACAGGGCCGCCAGGGCGACGGGTTGTCCCGGATCAGCCATGAACAGGGCGCGCTCGGCAGCGCGGCGGCGCAGGCCGTCCTGGGGCGAGGTCGGCTGCGGCCAGTGGACCAGGGCATCGGCGGCCTCGCCTGTCGCGCCGCGTCCCAAGGTTTCCAGAACGTCGGATGCCAGGAAGGTGTCGATGCCGACCGACAGGGCGAAACTGGCCAGGGCGTCGAACTGGTGGGCGTTGAGCGAGGGGATGCGGCCCTCGTCCATGGCCGCGTTCAGCGCCCTGACGACTGGCAGCAGGTCGTACTGGAGCAGCAACTCGGCATCGGCCTCGCCGACGGTCAGACCCTCGCGCGCGGTCAGCCGGTGGCCATAGCCGATCACCCAGTGTCCGTCGGCGTCGCGGGTGGCCGTGGCGCGAAAGCCCTCGAAGCTCTTGATGAGCACCACCCCCTCGCGGGAGACCTTCATCCTGTGCCGGATCGCTTCAGACACCGCAATTGACCCAATTCGAGACGGCGACCGTCGCCGTGCCCTACGTTCAGCAAGGCCCGCGCCACCGGCCCTGTCTACAGGAGGACGAGGGTGGCGAGGCCGAGGAAGATCAGGAACCCAAAGAAATCGGTGGTGGCCGTGACGAACACCGCCGAGGAGACCGCCGGGTCGAACTTCAGGCGTGACAGCGTCAGGGGCGTCAGGACCCCGACGGTGGCCGCCACGATCAGGTTGAGGATCATGGCCGCCGAGATGACTCCGCCGATCCGCCAGTCACCCGACCACAGGGCTGCGGCAATCCCGATCAGGGGCGACAGGATCAGGCCGTTGGCCAGGCCGACGGCCATCTCTCTCCAGAAGGTCCGGACCGCATTGGAACTGTTCAGCTCGCGCGTCGCCAGGGCGCGCACCGTCACGGTCAGGGCCTGGGTCCCGGCATTGCCGCCGATGGCCGAGACGATCGGCATCAGCACCGCCAGGGCGATGATCTGCTCCAGCGTGGCCCCGAACCAGGAGATGACACTGGCGCCCAGAACGGCCGTGCCGAGATTGATGGCAAGCCAGGGCACACGACCCCGTACGATCTCGGGGATGGAGGAGCCGCGGTCCTCGTCTGACACACCGGCGAGGCGCAGGATGTCCTCGCGGTTCTCTTCCTGGATGATGTTGACGATGTCGTCGACGGTGATCTGGCCGACCAGCCGCCCCGCCGAGTCGATCACCGGCGCCGAGATCAGGTGATATTTCTCGAAGACATAGGCGACCTCTTCCTGGTCCTGGTCGACGGCGATCTCGTTGATCGGCTCCATCAGGTCGGTGAGGGCGGCGCTGCGGGGCGCGCGCAGCAGCTGGCTGACCGCCACACCGCCGATGGGCCGGTTCAGCGGGTCGACGACATAGATGTCGAAGAACAGCTCGGGCAGCTCCTCGCCCTGGGCGCGGACGTGGTCGATGGTGTCGCCGACGCTCCAGAACTGGGGGGCGGCCATCACCTCGCGCTGCATGAGGCGACCGGCCGAGTCCTCGGCATAGCCCAGGCTGCTCTCGATCGCCGCCCGGTCCATCTCGGGCATGGCGGCCAGAACGCGCTCGCGGCGGTCGTCCCCGAGATCCTCGACGACGGCGGCGGCGTCGTCGGAGTCCAGTTCCTGCAGCGCCTCGGCGAGGATGAGGTGCGGGACACGCTCCAGCACCTCCTCGCGGATGCCGTCGTCCAGCTCGGGCAGGGTCTCGGCCAGGAGTTCGGGCGGCAGCCAGAGCGTCACCACGGCGCGGTGCTCGGCCGTCAGAAAGCCCATCAGGTCGGCGACGTCGGCGGGGTGCAGATCTTCCAGCAACCCCCGCAGACGCAGGCCGGCGCCGTCATCGGCCGCATCGACCACCTTTTCGACGAAGGCGGCCGTCAGCACATAATCCTCGTCGAGGGCGACATGCTCGATCTCATCCTGGGGGAGGGACGACAGGGGGGCGTCTGCGGTGGTGATCACGCGTCGTCCTCCCCTGATCCTGGCTCGTCAGATTGCGGTTGCGGTCGGAGCTGGCCCGCCGAAACCCTTGAGGGTGTCTGTCGGCCATGCGGTGGGGTGGGTCAAGATGGCCAGAGGCGTTTGCGGGCAAAGGCATGACCCGAACCAGACTTCAGGTAGCGCTCGAATGCGAGGGCCCGGGCCTTGTCCGAGAAGGCAAGATAGGTCACGACCCGCCACGGTCGGTTCGCGGCCGTGTGGGGCGAGCCTCCCGCATTGTGCACGGCCAGCCGCGCCTTGAGGTCCTCGGTCACCCCCACATAGCGATGAGGAGGTATCGACAGGCTTTCGAGCAGGTACACATAGTACATATCGCCCTCGCGTCCGACGGCCCTGCTACGCCGAGGCTTCGCAGGGCATCCTGCTTCACCTCATTCCGACAGACTTGTCCTGCGAAGCCCCAGCGGGGCGAAGCAGGATGGTGCGGTCGAGAAGACTCGAACTTCCACGGGTTGCCCCACAGCGACCTCAACGCTGCGCGTCTACCAATTCCGCCACGACCGCTCGCATCGGAGCGGGGGCGATAGCGCAGGTCGCGGGGAAAGGGAAGGGGGGATCGCCCGGCATCCGCACGCCAGCCCAAACGCTGCCCTCAGCGGAACGTCCCCCGGCGGATCACGTTTCCTGATCCGACAGAAGGGCGTCTTTCACAGGACGGAGCATCATGAAATCCCACATCACCCTGGCGTCCATCCTTGCGCTGTCGGCGGCGTTGGCCCTGCCCGCCATGGCGGCGGATCAGGATCGCGGAAACGGCAACGGCCGGGGACAGGACGCCCGGGCCGAGCGGCAGGGCGGCCCGGGCAATGGCAACCGGAGCAATCCCGGGCGCGGCAATGACAACGCCCGCAAGGATGACCGTGGTCCCCCGGCGGCGCGCGGTAACGGCAACGCCCCCGTGCCGCCGCAGGGCCCGGCGCGAGGACCGGCTCGCGACGCCAGCCGGGATGACCGAAAGGCGGAAAGGCGGCCGGATATGCCCGGCCCGGTGACGGTGCCGGGACGGCGCGATGATCGCGCCGAGCCGGTGATGACCCTGTTCCGCGACGGTCGTGCGACCTCCCCGGGTCTGATCAGGGGCTGCCCCCCCGGATTGGCCCGGAAGAACAACGGCTGTCTGCCGCCCGGTCAGGAGCGCCAGATGCGGCGCGAGGCATGGGGCCGCTACGACGGTTACTGGCTGCGCGCGGATGACCGCTATCGGTATCGTTACGATGACGGCTACCTGTACCGCTACGACCGCAACGGGGGGCTGACCGGTTGGCTGCCCGCCCTCGGCGGGGCACTCGGCATGGGCAATGTCTGGCCCAGCCAGTACAGCTATCAGCCGGCGCCGCAGTACTACAGCCAATACTATGGCCTGAACGACCGCTACAGTTACCGCTACGCCGATGGGGTGCTGTACGGGGTCGACCCGCAGACCCAGGCGATCCAGTCGGTGGTGGCCCTGTTGACGGGCCAGCCATGGACGGTCGGACAGGCCATGCCGCAAGGCTATGACATCTATAATGTGCCCTATGCCTATCGCGGCCAGTACGTCGACAGTCCGCAGTCCTGGTACCGGTACAGCGACGGCTATGTCTATCAGGTCGACCCGACGACCCGGCTGGTGCAGGCCGTAATCGAGTTGCTGGCATAAGCCGAAAGGAGTTTGAGGATGCGGATATATTCTCACAGACTGTTGGTCTCGGTCGCCGTTGTGGGCGGGCTCGGCATTGCGCTGGCCGCCTGTGATCCGGCACCCCGCGAGGGCGGGACGGGAGCTGAGGTTGCGTCGACAGGGTCGGAGCGGACCCTGACCGGAGCGCTGGGCAGTCAGGCCGATGTGGCCCAGTTTCGGCAGGTGCTGGACAATGCGGGTCTCGCCGATGTCCTGGAGGGCGTGGGTCCCTATACCGTGTTCGCGCCTACGGACCCGGCCATGGGTGCGGATGCCGACGGCCTCAAGGACGAAGCCAGGTCCGCCGAGGCGGCCGCGCTGGTCCGCGCTCACATCGTCCCGGGTGTCGTCGGTCGGGCTGACATCAATGCCGCGATCGACGCCTCCCCAGATGGTCAGGCCCGCATGCGGACCATGGACGATGGGCTGCTGACCTTCACCCGGGAGGGCGAGACGATCGTGGTTTCCGCTTCGGAGGGCACATCCGCGCGTCTGGCCGGGACCGAGGTTCAGGCCCGCAACGGCGTGGTCCAGCCAATTGACGCGGTCCTGGTAAGGATCGAGGCGGCGGAGTAACGCCGCAGCCTGAAATCAGGCCGAGCCGGCCATATAGTCGTAGACGTCGGCAGGGCGTGTGACGGTGATGGCGATGCGGTCGTCGCTGATCGAAATCTCGCCGCGCGCGATCGGGTGGTTGTTCGCCAGGATCCAGACCTCGTCCGACTCGGTGGCATTCAGCGGGATGACGGCACCCCGGCCCATCTTGAGCAGTTGCGCCATGGGCAGGACGGAGCGACCGAGGACGACGGAAATCTCGACATCGACGGCGTTGATCTGACTCATGACGGACTCAGGGCTACTGGATGGGCTGCTACTGGATGGGCTTCGGGTTGGAGCTTGCATGGGGACCCCCGAGCGCCACATTGGAGGGGTCATGCTTTCCCAAGCCTTAAGCTCCGCCGATTCGCCCTTGTTGCGCGCCGATTCCCGTCCCGTCGAATGGGTGGTGTCGACGGGACATGCCGATTACGGGGAGGCGGAGGCCGCGATGGAGGCCCGCGTGGCGGCCATTCATGCGGGCGAGGCCGCCGAGCGTATCTGGCTGCTGGAGCATCCGCCGCTCTATACCGCCGGGGTTTCGGCGAAGGATGACGACCTGATCGACCCCCGCTTTCCGGTCCACCGAACGGGGCGGGGCGGGCAGTTCACCTATCACGGGCCGGGACAGCGAGTGGCCTATGTGATGCTGGACCTGGCGGAGCGGGGACGCGACGTGCGGGGCCTTGTTCGCGGGCTGGAGCGCTGGATCATCGGGGCGCTGGCCGAGTTCGGCGTCGAGGGCGAGGTCAAGGACGGCCGGGTGGGCGTCTGGGTCACCCGCAAGGGTCCCGGATGGTCGCGCGAGGACAAGATCGCCGCCATCGGGGTCAAGGTACGCAAATGGGTCAGCTTTCACGGTATCAGCCTGAATGTGGAGCCGGACCTGGACCATTTCGGAGGGATCGTGCCCTGTGGCATCCGGGAGCACGGCGTCACCAGCCTGCACGATCTGGGCGTTCTGGCGAGCATGGACGAGATCGACGCGGCGCTGAAAACCAGCTTCGAGCGCGAATTCGGCCCAACGGTCGCAGGGCAACCTTAACCTTGCAGTGGCATCCTCCTCCAGAATCAGGGGGTTGAGATCAGTTCATGTCTTCGCTGGCGGCGCTTTCCTCTGTTCCCGACGATCTGGTCGATGCCAGCACCTTTTTCGACGTCTCGCTGGACATGCTGTGCATCCGCGACCTGCAGGGCCGGGTCGTCAAGGTCAGCCGCTCGTGGGAAACCACCCTGGGCTGGAGCCCCGAGGAGCTGGAAGGGCGCTATCTGCTGGAGCTGCTGCATCCGGATGACGAGCCCTGTACCCGGGTCACGGTGAACCAGGTCGAGGATCTGGCTGCCGGCGGTTTCGTCAGCGGCTTCATCAATCGCTATCGCCACAAGAACGGCAGCTATCGCCAGCTGGAATGGCAGGCCCGGCGCTATGGCGACAAGATCTACGCCGTGGCGCGGGACGTGACCGGACGCGAGGCGGCGCGCAAGGAACTGGAAGCCGCCAAGCTGGCCGCCGAGGCCGCCAGCCAGGCCAAGTCCGACTTTCTGGCCAATATGAGCCATGAGATCCGCACGCCCCTGAACGGGGTCATCGGCCTGATCGGCGCCCTGCAGGCGGACGATCTGACCCCGCGCCAGCGAGAACTGGTCGATCTGATCGCCCGGTCGGGCGAGAGCCTTGAGCGCCTGGTCTCCGACATTCTGGACGTCTCGAAGGTCGAGGCCGGCCAGCTGGAGATCGTGCCGGTCGACATGGATCTGCTGGACGAGCTGGAGCCGGCCATCGCCACGGCCCGGGCCAGGGCCGAGGCGCGGGACGTGGCCTTTGTCGTCGACATCGGCCCGCGGGCGCGGGGCCGGTTTCTGGCCGATGCCGGGCGGATCCGGCAGGTGCTGACCAATCTGCTGTCCAATGCGGTCAAGTTCACCGAGGCGGGTGAGGTTGCCCTGTCCGTGGACATCGAGGACGACACGCCGGAGCCTGACGTCAGCCAGCTAACCCTGACGGTCAGGGACACGGGTGTCGGCTTTGACGCGACGGCCGGCCAGGGCCTGTTCGAGCGCTTTACCCAGGCGGACAGCACCATCACCCGCCGGTTCGGGGGGACGGGCCTGGGCCTGTCGATCTGCCGGTCGCTGACGGAGATGATGGGGGGCGACATCCGGGCGACCTCGGTCCCCGGTCAGGGCAGTACCTTTACCGTCACCCTGCCGCTGTGCCGCACACGGTCGCTGGAGGCCTATGACGCCGGCAAGGTAGCCGATCAGGCGCGGGCCGAAATGATCCCGCTGCGTCCGCTTCGCACCCGGGCGGACGCGCCCGTGCGGGTGTTGCTGGCGGAGGACCATCCGGTCAACCAGCGCGTCGTGGAGGCCATGCTGGCGGGGCAGCCCTATGAGCTGACCATCGTCGAGAACGGTGCCCTGGCGGTCGAGGCCGTGGCCGAAGGCGCCTTTGATGTCGTGCTGATGGACATGCAGATGCCGGTGATGGACGGCCTGGCCGCCACCCGCGCCATCCGCGCGACAGATGCGGGGCGTCGCCTGCCGATCATCATGCTGAGCGCCAATGCCATGCCCCGGCATCTGGAGCAGGCGAAAGACGCCGGTGCTGACCAGCACGTCTCCAAACCGGTGACGCCGGCGACCCTGCTGGGCGCGCTGGAGGCGGCGATGCGCCTGGGTGTGGCGGCGTGAGCGCCGGCTCGATCAGCGGCGGGGTGGTTCATGACCTTCCGGATGATCTGGGCGCGGCCCTGGCCTCTGACCCGGCGGCGCTGAAGACCTGGGAAGACATCACCCCCCTGGCCCGCAACGAATGGATCTGCTGGACCATCTCGGTCAAGCGGGACGAGACGCGGGCGAAACACGTCACCCAGGCGCTGGAAAATCTGGCGGCCGGCAAGCGCCGGCCCTGCTGCTGGCCGGGCTGCCCGCATCGGGAGCGGGGAGGCGAGCGCGTCTGACACCCCGCTCGTGCGCATCTTTGCAGACGTCTGCCGCGCCGCTAGCCTGCCATCTGTAGCGGCTGGAGGGCGCGTTCATGACGCATCGGGGGGTGAAGTTGGCCGGGGCGCTCGTGATGGGCCTGTGCCTCGCGTCGTGCGTGACCACGGGCCAGTATATTCTGGCGCCGGATGCCCAAGGGCTTGTGATCGACACGGCGACCGGTCGGCCGCTTGCGGGGGCGGAGGTTCGCTACGTCGTCCTTGAGGGGGTATCGCCGGTTCGGACCGGGGCGGACGGGCGGTTCAGTCTGGACGGGCGCGTCGAGCGGCGCACGGGCCTGGTGCTGCCGGTCAGCGGGGTGTATCGGGACACCGCCCGCGTGCAGGTGTCGGCACCGGGCCTGCCGGACGGCTATGCCACCGTCGGCTTCATCAATGGAATTCGCCCGGGACCGCCCGTTGAGCCGAGGCCGGCCATCTATCCGGTGGTCGTGCTGATGTTTCCGGCGGATGCAGGGGAAACCCCGCTTCATGCCCTGATGCAGGACTGTGTCGAGGGCCCTGAGCAGCACCATGCCCTGCGGATTGTCGCCTATGTGGCAGGCCTCGACGCGGCTGATATGCCGGACTGGTTGACCTCGGATACCGCCGAGGCGCTGGAAGAGCATCTGAGCCAGGTGCTGCCGTCGTCGGGCTTCAGGGAGTGCGCCCGGATGAGTGAGGCCTGGGCCCTGTACGTTAGCCAGACCGAGGTGCTGGGGACGGTTCGGGCGTCCCGCTATGCCCCGGAAATGCCCTGACTATGGCCGAGGCGGATCGAGCGAGCGGGTCATGAGCGCCTTCCACCATGTGCTGGTCAACAATCTGGTGGCCAACATCGTCAACTTCACGGTGTGGTTCGCCCTGACCTTCTGGGTGTTTCTGGAGACGCGCTCGGTGTTCGCCACCGGGATGATCGCGGGGCTTTATCTGGTGCTGACGGCGGGGCTGGCCTTCTGGTTCGGCAGTCTGGTGGATCACCATCGCAAGAAGAAGGTGATGCTGGCGTCCAGTCTGGCGTCGCTGGGGCTGTATGCGGTGTCGTTCGGGGTGCTGGCGCTGGCACCCGAGGGGGCGCTGGCGGATGTGGCGAGCGGCTGGCTGTGGGCCCTCATCGGGGTGGTGATGCTGGGCGTGATCGCGGGCAACATCCGTAGCATCGCCCTGCCGACGCTGGTGACGGCCCTGATCCCCGAGGACCGGCGCGACCGGGCGAACGGACTGGTGGGGATGGTGACCGGGATCGGCTTTCTGACGACCTCGGTGATCAGTGGCCTGCTGGTCGCCTGGGCCGGGATGGAGGGGGCGCTGGTATTCGCCCTGGCACTGATCGTGCCGGTGTTCCTGCATCTGCGGTTCGTGCCGGTGGATGAGCCGGACCCCGCGGTGTTGCGGGCCGAGGCCGGGCAGAGCGGGCCCGCCAAGGTGGACATCCGCGGGACAATCAAGGTGATCGGGGTGGTACCGGGCCTGTTCGCCCTGATCCTGTTCGCGACCTTCAACAACTTCCTCGGGGGCGTCTTCATGGCGCTGATGGACGCCTATGGGCTGTCGCTGATGCCGGTCGAGGCCTGGGGCTTCTTCTGGGCCGGGGTATCGACCGCCTTCATCCTGAGCGGGATCATCATCTCCCGAACCGGGCTGGGGAAGAATCCGCTGCGCACGCTGATGATCGTCAATGTGATCTGTTGGGTGGTGGCGGCGCTGTTCACCATCCAGTCGTCGATCGTGCTGCTGGCGATCGGCTGTTTCATGTGGATGCTGCTGGGCCCCTATGCCGAGGCGGCCGAGCATACGACCCTGCAGAAGGTGGTGCCGTTCGAGCGACAGGGGCGGGTGTTCGGCTTTGCCCAGTCGGTGGAACAGGCGGCCTCACCCCTGACCGCTTTCCTGATCGCGCCGCTGGCCCAGTTCGTCTTCATCCCGCTGATGACGGACGGCTGGGGGGCCGATCTGATCGGCGACTGGTACGGGCGCGGGCCCGAGCGCGGCATGGCGCTGGTCTTCACCGTGGCGGGCGTGCTGGGCCTGATCGTCACGTTGATCGCCTGGAACTCACGCTACTTCCGCCAGCTGTCGACGGCGTACGCGAGGGGAGTGAAGGCGGAGCCGAACGGGGGCTGAGCCCTATTCGAACTCGACCAGCACGTCGTCGGCGGCGACGGGGTCGCCGGCCTGGGCGCCGATGGTCTTGACCACGCCATCGCGTTCGGCCTTGAGGATGTTCTGCATCTTCATGGCTTCGATGATGGCGACGGTCTCGCCCTCCTTGACCTCCTGGCCCACGGTGACGGGCACGGCGACGACCAGGCCCGGCATGGGGGACTGGATCAGTCTGGAGGTGTCGGGTGGGACCTTTTCCGGCAGGCGCGCGTAGAGTTCGGCGTGGCGGGGGGACAGGACGCGGACACGAGCGCGCATGGCGCGGTGGCGGATGGTGAAGCCGTCAGGCACGCGGGCGACCTCGGCCGTAAACGGCGTGCCGTCCAGAACCGCGCGGAACTGGGCCAGGCCCGGCGACCAGTCGATTTCCGACAGGATCAGGGTACGCTCCTCATCCGGCAGGGTGACAGCCAGGTTTTCATCCTCATCGACCGCGAGGCTGGCCGGGACGGTTTCGCCGCCCACCAGCACCGTCCAGTCGCTGCGGCTGTCCGGATCGCCGGACTGTTCGACCTGCACGGCCTTCATGGCGAGGCTCGCGGCCAGCATGACGTCGCGGCCGAAACCGGCCACGGGCACGCCGTGGAAGCCGTCGGGAAATTCGTCGGTGATGTAGCGGGTGGTCAGGGCCCCGGAGCGGAAGCGCTCCTGATCCATGACGGCGGCGAGGAAGGGAACATTGTGGCCGACGCCCTCAAGGTGGGTGTCCTCCAGCGCGCGGGCCATGCCGTCGATGGCGGCCTCGCGCGTTTCGCCCCAGGTGCACAGCTTGGCGATCATGGGGTCGTAGAACATGCTGATCTCGTCGCCCTCGCGGACGCCGGAATCGTTGCGGACCAGATAGCCGTCCTGCTCGCCCTCGCGCGGCTGTTCATACCGCACCAGCCGGCCGATCGACGGCAGGAAGCCGCGATAGGGATCCTCGGCATAGATGCGGCTCTCGATCGCCCAGCCGCGAATCTTCAGGTCCTTCTGGGTGATGTTCAGCGGGTCGCCCCAGGCCGAGCGGATCATCTGTTCGACCAGATCGACGCCGGTAATCAGCTCGGTGACCGGGTGCTCGACCTGCAGCCGGGTGTTCATCTCGAGGAAGTAGAAGCTCTTGTCCTGACCCGCGACGAATTCGACCGTGCCGGCGGAGTCGTAGTTCACGGCCTTGGCCAGGGCGATGGCCTGTTCGCCCATGGCCTTGCGGGTCTTTTCATCGAGCAGGGGGGAGGGGGCCTCCTCGATGACCTTCTGATTGCGACGCTGGATCGAGCATTCGCGCTCGAACAGGTGGACGACATTGCCGTGCTTGTCGCCCATCACCTGGATTTCGATGTGGCGGGGGTTTTCGATGAATTTCTCGAGGAAGACCCGGTCGTCGCCGAAGGCGGATTTCGCCTCGGCCTTCACCGAGGAGAAGCCGTCAGCCATGTCGGCATCGGAGTGGGCGACGCGGATGCCCTTGCCGCCGCCGCCAGCCGAGGCCTTGATCATGATCGGATAGCCGATCTCACGCGCGATGCGGACGGCCTCTTCCGGCGTTTCGATCAGGCCCATATGGCCGGGCACGGTCGAGACCCCGGCCTCGGCGGCCAGCTTTTTCGAGCTGATCTTGTCGCCCATGGCCTCGATGGCTTCGGGATTGGGGCCGATGAAGGCGATGCCCTCGTCGCGCAGGCGGCGGGCGAAACCCGCGTTCTCCGACAGGAAGCCAAAGCCGGGGTGTACAGCCTCTGCGCCGGTTTGTCGCACGGCGTCGACGATGCGGTCGGCCAGAAGATAGGATTCAGACGCGGGAGCCGGGCCGATCAACACGGCCTCATCCGCCATTTCGACGGCCAGCGATCCGGCGTCGGCCTCGGAATAGACCTGGACCGTCCGGATGCCCATGCGGCGGCAGGTCTTGATGATACGGACGGCGATCTCGCCCCGGTTGGCGATCAGAATCTTGGCGAACATTCCCGGTTCCATCGACATCGCCGGATGTGGGAGATCAACGCACTGTGATCTCGCCTTGAGGCGACGGCCCCGATTAGGCCGTGATCCGGTGCGAGTAAACCGGCTTACGGACCGGGGGGTTCGCTTGATCGGCGTTCGGGGTTGGCAAGCCCCTGCCTGATCGGCTTTAACGTCCGGGTATCTCCCCTGACACGACCACTGGAGCCTTTCGTATGACGTTCAGACCGTATGCCGCCGTTACGGCCGCGGCCCTCGCCGTTACCGTCGCCACCTCGGTCGCGGCCCAGGACTTCCGGGCGCTCGCCTCGCAGGACCTGGTGACTGCCCAGCAGGAGATTCGCGAGAATCACCCGGCGCTGGTGGCCGGGGGCGCTGAAGCCGCCGCCTTCCGCGCCTATCTGGACACGGGACTTGCCGAAGCCCAGGCCCTGGTCGGTCAGGTCAACAGCGGCGACAGCCACGCCTATCTGATGCGCTATTTCGCGGGCGGCTTCCGTGACTCCAACCTGCGGATCACGCCGACCTTCGACCTGCTGGGCCCGTACTTCGGTATCAGCTGGGGCGGCGTGACCACGGGCTGGCGCGATGGTCAGTATGTCGTGACCCACGTCGCCGATGGCGTGCGTCGCGGCCCCCGGGTCGGGTCGGTGGTGACCGAATGCAACGGCGTTCCGATCGAGCAGTTCGCCATGGAGAAGCTGGATCGCTGGGAAGCGGACCTGACGACCGAGGCCGGTCGCGTCCGGTCGGCGCCCTATCTGCTTTGGAACCGCAACAATCCCTTCACCCGCGGCCTGCCCCAGACCTGTAAATTCCAGGAAGGACGCCGTTCGCGCGACGTCGAGCTGCAGATTCACCCGGTCAGCCCCCAGGCGCTGGAAGCTGCCTATCGCGCCACCGTCTGGATGCCCGGTGACGTGCCGCTGGCCATTGAACAGGTCAACGGGCGGCCCTGGGTGCATGTGCACTCGCTGAGCGAGGACGCGGACTGGACCGCGTTCAATGCAGCGCTGCTGGCGCAAGCAGAATCGATCCGGGGACCGCAGGGCTTTGTGCTGGACCTGCGGGGTGCCAACGGATCCGAGTTCACGGCTTCGCGTCGTGCCTATGGCGTCGCGAACCGGATCTGGACGCCCGAGTTCACCGTCAGCCGTCAGCCGGCGGTGGGCGAGGTCACCTATCGCGTCAGCCAGGACAACCGCGACTGGTTCGCCGACACCCTGGCCCGGATGGAGGCCGACCCGCTGTTCGTCGAGGAAAACCCGATCGTCATCGAAGAGACCCGGGCCATTGTCGAGGCTTTCGACGCCGCCATGGCCGCCGGTCAGGACAGCTTTGTCCTGCCGGGCCGCGCGCCGGTGGCGGATACGGGCGCGCCCAACCCTGTGCAGGGGCCGGTGATCGTTCTGGTCGACTCGGGTTGCTCGGGCGGCTGCCTGGACGTTCTGGACCTGCTGGTGAACCTGCCGAATGTGCGTATCGCCGGATCGACCACGGCCGAGGACTCCATCTTTGTGGAACCGACCGTTGTCCGCCTGCCGTCGAACTATGCCGACCTGACCTATGGCCACAAGGTGTGGACCAGCCGTCAGCGGGGCAACAATGAGCCGCATGTGCCGGCCCAGGGCCTGCGCTACACCGGCAATCCGGCGGATGAAGCCGCCGTCCGCACCTGGGTTTCGAGCCTCTTCGGAGGCTGATTCCAGAGCGCTACGCTCGCCTCGCGGAGGCTCGCTGCTTGAGTGCGTCGGGTAGAAGCGGGCGAGATTGAATACCTGGGCCGGTCGGGGTGGGAACCCCGGCCGGCCTTTCCTATATCCGGGGCATGACGCAGATGATCTCCGCCTCCGGCTTTGACCTGACCCCGCCCGATGAGGATCAGCGCGAGCGACTGATCGCCGATCTGGACCCCGAGGCCGAACGCATCCTGCTGGCGCATGGCACCGAGGCCCCGTTCTGCGGGGGCCTGCTGGACGAGAAGCGGGCCGGGGTGTTCTGTTGCCGCCTGTGCGGCCTGCCGCTGTTCCAGACCAGAACCAAGTTCGAGAGCGGCACCGGCTGGCCCAGTTTCGACCGGCCCTTTGATCCGGCCCACATCCGCGAGGTGCGGGATACGTCGTATGGCATAGTGCGGATCGAGACGCGCTGCGCCCGCTGTGACGGCCATCAGGGTCATGTGTTTCCGGATGGCCCGCCGCCCACAGGCCTGCGCTACTGCATCAATTCGGCGGCGCTCAGCTTTGTCCCTGAGGGCGAGGCCCTGCCGGACCCTCTGGGCCGGGGCGAAGGTCTGGCCCGACCGTGAACACATTTCGCACCCAGGATGAGTCGCTACGGCAGGCGCGGTTGCAGCCCGCCCGGATACAGGGGAAGGTCTGACGATGATCACAATAATGGCCGGCGTCGCCCTTCTCACCCTGTGCAGCCCCGATCCCCAGGACCCGGACGAGATCATCCGCACGGCCACCGCACCGACGGTATCTGCCGAGACCGTGGCGGCGGAAGGCAAGGTGGCCGCTGACGCCGAAACCCCGGCCCCGGCCGCAGTGCAGGACTCCGCGCCCCACGGCCTGACCACCGACCAGCAGATCCGCCGCTGGCTGGCCGAGGCCCCCGCTGTGTCTTCGGATGTGGGCGCGGCCTACGATGGTCCGGTGGACGGAATCGGCTGGGACAGCGAGCGGCGCGTGCGCAGCGAGTTCAGTGTCGGCATTGGCACGGAAGGCTATCGGCAGTATGGGGCCTCGGTCTCGGTGCCGCTGGGCGAGCGGGGCCACCTGCACCTGCACTACAGCGAGGTCAAGAACGGCTATCCGGCCTATGGTCGATATGGTTACGGCTATGACCCCGACTGGATGGACCCGGTGGTCACCCCGTGGCGCTCGGAGATCGGCCTGCCTCTGTTGGATGCGCGCGACGACCGCAGCACGGACCGTCGCAGGGCCTGGCGCGATTATCGACGCACGCGTGCCGCCCCGGAGTCGGAGCGGTAGCGTCGTTCAGGATCGGGAAGTGGTGCCGCCGGGGGGAATCGAACCCACGACCTCAGCCTTACCAAGGATGCGCTCTACCACTGAGCTACGGCGGCCAAATCTGAGGAACCGGGCGTATAGCCAAAGCGGGGTGCGGGCGAAAGCCCCTAAACGCAATCTCTTGCCGAAAAGCGCGTTCGGTGGTCGATGAGTGGCATGAGCGAAGCGGACGACACCAGGGCCAGCAAGCCCGCGCAGGCGGCAAAGCCGGACCGTGAGGCCCGGCTGGCGCAGGCGCTGCGGGCCAATCTGAAACGGCGCAAGCAGGCGGGACGGGCGCAGGCCGCCTCCGCCGGGCCCCTGGACGGGTCCGACGAAGAAAGCTGAGGATCGGCCCCGCCGGGCCCTTTCATCGGGGGGGCGGGTCGCGCTAGATAACCGGTCCCCCGCAGCGCGATCAGGTGCCGGCGGTCAGGCATCAGGATCGACATGGACAGTATTGCCATCCGCGGCGGCAACACCCTGAACGGCAGCATTCCCATCAGCGGGGCCAAGAATTCGGCGCTGAAGCTGATGGCGGCCTCGATCCTGACCGACCAGCCGCTGCGCCTGACCAATATGCCGCGACTGGCCGATACGCGATTCCTGGGGGAGTTGCTGCGCCAGCTGGGCGTCGAGGTGACCGAGACGGGTGACGCCGGCGCGCAGCAGACGCTGTTTCATGCGCCGAAGATCACCTCGACCTTTGCCCCCTATGATCTGGTGCGGCAGATGCGGGCCTCGTTCAATGTGCTGGGGCCGCTGCTGGCGCGGACGGGCGAGGCGCGGGTGTCCTTGCCGGGCGGTTGCACCATCGGGGCGCGGCCGGTCGACCTGCACCTGATGGCGCTGAAGGCGCTGGGAGCCGAGATCGAACTGGACGAAGGCTATGTCGAGGCGCGGGTGCCCAGGGGGCTGCAGGGTGCCGAGATCACCTTTCCGTTCATCTCGGTCGGGGCGACCGAGCATGCGCTGCTGGCGGCCGTCCTGGCCGAGGGCACGACGGTGCTGAACAATGCGGCGCGCGAGCCCGAGATCGGCGATCTGGCGCGGTGTTTGATGGCCATGGGGGCCAAGGTCGAGGGCATCGATACCCATACGCTGACGATCACGGGCGTGGCCTCGCTGGGCGGAGCGGACTGGCCGGTGATCGCCGACCGGATCGAGATGGGGACCTATGCCGTGGCGGCCGCCATGGCAGGCGGGGATGTGACCCTGACCGGCAGCCGGCCCGAGCTGATGACCGCCCTGACGGCCAAGATGCGCGAGAGCGGCGTGGACGTGACCGAGACGGACGACGGCGTGCGGGTGCGGCGCGATCCGGCGGTGCGGCTGAAGGCGGTCGATGTGACCACCGAGGTCTATCCGGGCTTTGCCACCGATCTGCAGGCGCAGTTCATGGCGCTGATGACCACCGCCGAGGGTCAGAGCCGCATCCATGAGAACATCTTCGAGAACCGCTTCATGCATGCACCCGAGCTGGCGCGGCTGGGCGCCGAGATTGCCGTGCACGGCGGCGAGGCGGTGGTGACGGGGGTCGAGCGACTGCGCGGGGCCCCGGTCATGGCGACCGATCTGCGCGCCTCGGTCAGTCTGGTGATCGCCGGGCTGGTGGCCGAGGACGAGACGACCATCGGCCGGGTCTATCATCTGGATCGCGGATTCGAGCGGCTGGAGGAAAAGCTGGGCCGGTGCGGGGCCGACATCCGCCGGATCAGGGGCGAGGGTCATGAGCACTGAACCGGATGCCCTGACGCCGCCGCAGCCGACCACGCCCCCGGAGCCGCTGCGCCTGCTGGCCATGGACGTCGAGGACCTGCAGTTCATCTCGGCGGCGCTGCAGGACGCGATCCTGCGCCCGATCGACATCGTCTGGGAGCGGTCGAGCCGGCAGGTGACGCTGACGCTGAGCCGTTTTTGCTGGGAATGCGGGGGCACGCGGGTGATGGCGGCCATGCAGTTCGGGGATGTAACCGCGGTCAAGAGTCGACAGCTGCCGCGCGGGCCCGAACAGGCGCTGGAACTGCTGGCCCTGCATTTCGAGCCGTCGGAGGCGCCGTCGGGTCAGGTCTATCTGATGTTCGCCGGGGGCGGGGACCTGCGGATCGATGTCGAGTGCCTGGACGTGGTGCTGGCGGATCTGTCAGACCGCTGGCCCGCCCGGGAAAAGCCCAGCCACCCCGACATGGATGATGCGGTGGACCCGGCATGACGGACGCCCGGCCGGAGAGCGAACGCCTGGCCTCGGTCGAGCTGGACGCGGCGACCCTGCCGGCGGCAACCGCCGAGATCGAGCATGAGCGCCGGGTGGCGATCTTTGACCTCGTCGAGCGGAATTCCTTCCGGCCGGCCGGGGCCCCCGGTGGCCCCTACGCGCTGAAGCTGTCGCTGCAGGACAGCCGGCTGGTGTTCGATGTGACCGGTCCGGAGCATGCGCGGACCCATGTGTTGTCGCTGACGCCGCTGAAGGGCGTGCTGCGCGACTATCTGATGATCTGCGACAGCTATTATGAGGCGCTGCGCGGATCCTCGCCCAGCCAGATCGAGTCGGTCGACATGGGCCGCAGGGGCCTGCACAACGAGGGGGCAGAGACGTTGAAGGCCCGCCTGGACGGCAAGATCGACATGGATCACGAGACCTCGCGCCGGCTGTTTACGCTGGTGTGCGCCCTCTATCGGCGGTGAGACCCATGGGGCCGGAATCAGCCAGGGCCTTTGCCATCCGAAAGCATGGGGAGCAGCGGTACGACGAGCATCCCTACGAACATCACCTTTCGCAGGTCGTGGAAATCTTGCAGAGTTGGACAGACGACCCCGATCTTCTGGCAGCTGCCTGGTTGCACGACACGATCGAGGATACCGACACGTCTCGTGACGACCTGATGAGACTTTTCGGAAAGCGTGTGGCGGGTCTGGTGTGGGCGGTGACCGCAGAGGGCGAAAATCGTGCTGACAAGATGTCGGCCATATATCGCAAGATTGCAGAAAATCCGGATGCTGCCCTCGTAAAGCTGGCTGATCGGGTCGCCAATGTAGAGGCGGCAAGCCCGGGATCGAGACATCTCGAACGCTATTTGGGTGAACACGAAGGCTTTGCCAAAGCCATCCGACCGTATGTGCCGGCTGATGCCTGGACACGGATGGAAGCGGCGTATCAGCCCGGTAGTCCCCTAGTTTGAATCTCATAACTTTCGGCGCACTCATATACGCCGTCCGAGGGTCTGGTATTCGCTGATGCATATGCGGCAGACGTCGACTCGTTTGGGTTCGAGGCGTTCGGCGCGATCCAGGGCGTCCTGGAGGGTGGTGCGGATGGGATGCCATTCGCCGCTGCGACCCTGCTGACCATTCCGGCCTTTGCCGTTGCGGCAGTTGCAGCAGCCTGATCGGTGAACCTTCACCGTGTTCAGGTTGAAGTTGCGATACAGCCAGAAGGGGGCGATCTCGTCGTTGTTGACGCCATCGTCGACCTCAGCCTCATCCAGCGTGTCATCGATCAGACCTTCCTCTTCGATCCGGCGATGATAGTGGTGGATCAGTTCAATGATGCCCTTGGTCTCGATGAGGCGTTTCGAGGCTCCGACCTCCATGGCCGGGGTCATGTCACGACGCTTCGCGATCAGGCAATAGTTGTGATAGAAAACCCAATAGGCGAACTGGCGCTTGTGGTTCTCGAACGTCTTTGAGAAGGCGTTGGTTCTGCGGGCCACGCGACGGTTTCGGGCGCGGGCCGTCCGGTTCACGGCTTCGACATTATTCGTCCAGAATTCCTCATCGCCCTCAAGTTCTCCGATAACGACCTCCCGGCTAACGCCAATGAACCTCCAGCGGGTCTTCTTGCCGTCGGCGGTCTGGTTCGACCTCTGCTTGTTCAGGCGCAGGTAAGTCATCGCCGCGCCCCATTCGGCCTCGATGGCTGGCTTGTAGGAACCGTGGCCATCGCTGACGATCGTGGGCCTGACGATGAAGTCGCCATTCTCGTCACGCTTCAGACGCTCGCCCAGATCGCGGATGAACGGCTGGGTGGAGTGCAGGTCGTTGGACGGCGCCGCCAGATGCGAAAGGATGAAGCCGCCCGTGCCCGGCACGACCGCCAGGAAATGGAGCACTTCGCCATCCCCTTCCTTGCGGTTCTTCATGCGATCGACGTTCTCACGCTTGGCGCCGCAGTAGGAGTAATATTCGTCCACTTCCACGCGGGCGACTTCGAGGTCGCGTTGCTGGGCGTCCAGGAAGGCGATCGCCATGTCGCCCGCCAGGCGCGCATAACGGGCGACCGTGTCCGGGGCCACGTCCAGGATGTGGGCCAGGTGAGACAAGGGCGTTCCCATGCCGAGGCCGCGCAGGATTTGTTCCTGCTTTTCGAGAGGCAGGACGTTCGCCATTCAGCGCCTCCCTCTCTGAAACCGGCCGAGCCTTATGATACCCCCTTGCGCCAAAACCCCTCCTGTGCGATTGCATCGAATATGATGCTAATGCCGCAAGGTTGCGCTCACGTCAAGTGCGTATGCATCAAATTTGATGCTTAACGGAGGCCGTGATGGACGAACTGGTCGCTCAGCAATGGGTCAAAGGCACGATCAAGGGCGAATTGGACAAGCGGGGGATGACCTATGGCGACCTGACGCGCCGCCTTGTCGCCCTGGGCATCGATGAGAACGAGCGCAACCTGCGCAACAAGATCGCCAGGGGCACCTTCAGCGCGGTCTTCTTCTGTCAGTGCCTGGAGGCCATCGGCGTCACCAACCTGCGGCTCGACATGCTGGAGTTCGTGCGATCACAGGCGCGTCAACAGACGACCGGAGTTCCAGAGCAGGAACGGGGTCTCGATGGAACCCTGCAATGGGTGGTCAATCTGAAGTGGTGGCACGACAACCCCCGACCGGCGGCCGAGGTCATTTCCATGCCCACGGACGAATACCCTGACAGGGAAGGAGAACTGAAGTTCCGCTGCGGAAATTGCGGCGCGCCCATGATGTATGGCTGGACCATGGAGGAGGTCGAGGCGCAGTTCGAAGGCGAGGACGTCGTCGCCCGCTGCATTGAGTGTCGCCGCTACAATGCCCTGCCGGGGACGCCGCTGGCGAGGCGATCCTAGGATCAGGTTGGGCCTCAGCAGCCTTTCAGGCGCCGCTTCCAAGCAGTGGGTTTATTATCCAGTTCCGAGTTCCCTGGCCTTTTCATCATAGGCTGAGAGGATGGCGGCACCGTCTTGCATACCGAATTCGGCGAACTTCTTCGCGGCTTCGTGGCCTTCCTGAAAAATCGGCGCAACAGAGTCCCCCTTTCCTCGCCGCTCCAGACATTCCGCCAGAAACCATGCGGCGGCGGCGTGTTGTCGGTACGCTGAAGCGACGCCGCTTTTCAGCGCCGGCCTGTGGACTTCGAGCGCCTCGGCGAACAGCCGCTCGGCGGTGTCGACATCCCGAAGCTGTTCATGGGCACGAGCGGAAACCATCAGACTTACAGAAAGTTGCCGAAGAGAACTTGGCTCGCCGCCTTCGGCTCGTTGGGCGAAAACGGGTGTGATCTGCTCTGATATTTTCAAAGCCCCCGCATAGTCGCCCATCGCAAGGCGACATCTCGCAACAAGCAACTGGATCGATTCCGTCCATCCCAAGGATTGGGTTGGACCGGAGCTGGTAGCCCAGTCCCGGTATTCGTCGACGAGAACTTCAAAACGGCCGACAAGGCCCTCCGCTATGTCGGCATTCAAAATTTCAAAAGCAAAACAGCGACTCCAAGGGTGATCGCCTATAATTTCAGCCCATAGGATGTCACTAGCGTTGACAAGCCGCCAGAGCGTCTGTTCAGGCGCTTCATTGCCCGAGACCTTAAGGCCCACAAAGATTATTTCGGCTTTGCTGCGCAGGGGCCGGGCGGCGGCAGGGCCGTCCAGGGCCTCTACTGTGTTTCCGAGACGGGACAGGGCGACGGCCAGGTCAAGGCGCGCGCCGGGGGTGGGCTGCGCGTCGACCAGGGCTCTGAAGATCGCGGTCTCTTCCTCGCGCAGGGGCCGGGCGGCGGCAGGGCCGTCCAGGGCCTCAACTGTGTTTCCGAGACGGGACAGGGCGACGGCCAGTTCGCGGCGCGCGCCGGGGGTCGGCTGCGCGTCGACCAGGGCTCGGCTGATCGCAGCCACCTCCTCGCGCAGGGACCGAGCAGCGGCAGGGCCGTCCAGGGCCTCCACCGTATCGCCGAGACGGGTCAGGGCGCCGGCCAGGTTGCTTCGCGCGCCGGGGGTCGGCTGCGCGTCGACCAGGGCTCGGCTGATCGCGGTCTCTTCCTCGCGCAGGGACCGAGCAGCGGCAGGGCCGTCCAGGGCCTCTACTGTGTTTCCGAGGCGGGACAGGGCGCCGGCCAGGTTGCTTCGCGCGCCGGGCGTGGGCTGCGCGTCGACCAGGGCTCGGCTGATCGCAGCCACCTCCTCGCGCAGGGGCTGGGCGGCTGCCGGACCGTCCAGGGCCTCCACCGTGTCGCCGAGATTGGTCAGGGCTACGGCCAGGTTGCGGCGCGCGCCGGGGGTGGGCTGCGCGTCGACCAGGGCTCGGCTGATCGCAGTCGCCTCCTCGCGCAGGGGCCGGGCGGCGGCAGGGCCGCCCAGGGCCTCTACTGTATTTCCGAGGTGGGACAGGGCGACGGCCAGGTCAAGGCGCGCGCCGGGCGTCGGCTGCGCTTCGGCCAGGGCTCGGCTGATCGCGGTCTCTTCCTCGCGCAGGGGCCGGGCGGCGGCAGGGCCGTCCAGGGCCTGTACTGTGTTTCCGAGACGGGACAGGGCGACGGCCAGTTCGCGGCGCGCGCCGGGGGTCGGCTGCGCGTCGACCAGGGCTCGGCTGATCGCAGCCACCTCCTCGCGCAGGGGCCGGGCGGCTGCGGGACCGTCCAGGGCCTCCACCGTGTCGCCGAAACAGGTCAGGGCGACGGCCAGGTTGCTTTGCGCGCCGGGCGTGGGCTGCGCGTCGGCCAGGGCTCGGCTGATCGCAGTCGCCTCCTCGCGCAGGGGCCGGGCGGCGGCAGGGCCGTCCAGGGCCTCTACTGTGTTTCCGAGACGGGACAGGGCGACGGCCAGTTCGCGGCGCGCGCCGGGGGTCGGCTGCGCGTCGACCAGGGCTCGGCTGATTGCAGCCACCTCCTCACGCGGGAGCCGGGCGGCGGCAGGGCCGTCCAGGGCCTCCACCGTATCGCCGAGACGGGTCAGGGCGCCGGCCAGTTCGCGGCGCGCGCCGGGCGTCGGCTGCGCGTCGACCAGGGCTCGGCTGATCGCGGTCTCTTCCTCGCGCAGGGACCGAGCAGCGGCAGGACCGTCCAGGGCCTCCACCGTATCTCCAAGACGGGTCAGGGCGACGGCCAGGTCAAGGCGAGCGTTGGGCGTCGACTGCGCGTCGGCCAGGGCTCGGCTGATCGCAGTCACCTCCTCGCGCAGGGGCTGGGCGGCTGCCGGACCGTCCAGGGCCTCCACCGTGTCGCCGAGATTGGTCAGGGCGACGGCCAGTTCGCGGCGCGCGCCGGGGGTCGGCTGCGCGTCGACCAGGGCTCGGCTGATCGCAGTCGCCTCCTCGCGCAGGGGCCGGGCGGTGGCAGGGCCGTCCAGGGCCTCAACTGTGTTTCCGAGGTGGGACAGGGCGACGGCCAGGTCAAGGCGCGCGCTGGGCGTGGGCTGCGCGTCGACCAGGGCTCTGAAGATCGCGGTCTCTTCCTCGCGCAGGGGCCGGGCGGCGGCAGGGCCGTCCAGGGCCTCAACTGTGTTTCCGAGGCGGGACAGCGCAATGGCCAGTTCGCGATGTGCGTCGGGCGTCGACCGCTCCTCGGCGAGGGCTCTGAAGATCGCAGTCGCCTCCTCGCGCAGGGACCGAGCGGCGGCATGGCCGTCAAGGACCTCCACCGTGCGCCCGAAGAGAGACAGGATTTTCGCAAGTGTATTTCGATGCTGGCGGGTCGCGTCGTGCGCCACGTCAGCTCGCGTTCGATTCACGAGCTCAGTGTAAAGGGTGACGAACTGGCGGGTCGGTCCAGCCCACTCCTGATGCGCGTCAAGAATTAGGACAAGTTGGGCGGGATCGGCCCATTCCACATGATCAAGCGCCAGCGGCAGAACTTCCTTTGCAGCGGTCCCGGCGGCGCGTGCATCATACCGCACATACGCCCGCCTGATCAGTTCGGCGGCGGCGGCGATCGAACTTTTCGACTCTTTCCTTCCCAGGACCAGCAACAGGTCCCGATCGCTGGCGACGGAAGGATCGGAGATGGCCAGCGCGCACGCCGCAGCCAGCGCCTCCCCGGCCGCTTCCTCATCCACATGGTTGCCCAGATCATCCCACGCCGCGTTGCGATAGGCACGGAGGCGAAATTCGCCCTCGCCGTGGGTCGGCTCCATGCTGGCGAACCCATGGGGGTCTTCGCCCTCCGCCAGGCCCTCGGCCGCGCCTTCGAGCGCCAAGTGTTCGGCCATGAATTTCACCAGGCGAGGAGAAAAAGCCGTTCCGTGCAGACTGGCCAGGCTCATGGCGCGGCGGACGTGGTCGGGGGCTTCCGCGAAACGGTTGGCGACGAAGTCGGGGAATTCTCGTCGCGTCACTTCTTGGAGGCCCCTGTCCGTCAGGGGGGCGGTCAAGTCGCGGCCTTCGAAATATTTAGGGTTCCGCGCCAGATACATCAGCACTTCGTCCAGGAAGCGGGGGTTGCCGTCCACCTGGTCCAGGATGGTCGTGCGTTGCGGCTCCGTCAGGCCCGGAAACGCCGTTGTGACGACCTCGGCCAATTCGGGCGCACGGCCGAGATAAAGGGCCGGATCGTCATTCTCGACCGCCAGCAATGAGGCGGGGGCCGCACCCGAGCGCTCGCTGGCCCGCCACTCTCGCTCCCAACTGGTCAGAATTACCAATACCGGCCAGTTCTCCAGCCTGGCCCGTCTCACCAAGGCCTCGGCGAAGGCGGTCGTTCCTTCGTCGTGCGAAAGCCACTGGGCATCATCCAGGACGATCACCAGGGGAATGGGCGAGAGCCCCCGGGGCGGCGATTTCGTCAAGCGCGCCAGGTCGCCCAGGATGGTCTGGGTCAGTTCGTCATTGGCTCGCCGATCGGCAGCCGCCGGAGAGGTATCGAGTTGCTCCATGAGGCGCCGCTCGCGATCAAGGTCGTAAAGCGTCTTGCCACTCTCCAGCAGTGTCTTTCCAACCCCTAGGAGGCCGAAGGACGCCAGGTTGCCCGCGACGTCTACCGCCAGGTCCACGGCCCCCTTGAGCAGAGCCTTGTCGGATCGACTGCGAAGGCCCTCCTTGCTGGCCGCACGAGAATAGCGTTCGAGATGTGCCTTCAGGATGTCCAGGCCGGACCACAGCGCCCGCGACACGATTTCATTCCTGGCGTCCGGGTCATGCAGACGCAGCCCCCACCAAAGGAAGGGCATGGAGGTGCCATTGGCTCCGGCCTCTCCGACGTCGGGATTGACCATCAGGTTGTCTTCCCGTTTCAGCAGGCGGTCGGGCCAATATCCTTCCGATCCCACGCCGTCGTGATGGGTGGACAGCCAGTTGTAGAACTCCTGGACTAGGCGTGTTTTGCCAAAACCACTCTCCGCGATGATCGCCACCACGCGGGTGCGGCCCCACGCCGCTTCGGCGTAGGCGTTTTTCAGCGCCTCAAGCTCCGCTTCCCGTCCTACGAAGAGATGAGACCACTCCGGCATTACCGCCCTCCACCAACCCGACCGATCCTCGCATGGTTCATGAACATCGATATCAGAGAGGATGTCGAGGCGACAGAGAACAGCCAAGTTTCAGATGGACCGGCTACGTCGCTGCCGCCCTGGCAGCGGACGCGACGGTTCGACGAGGCGGCATGGTCGCCGATGCCGGACTCAATCCTCGCCGCTGGGCTTCGGTTTCCCGGAACGCGTGGAACGCGCTTGGCTTAGCCGATGGCGGCGCATTTCCACCATGCGCTCCACGATTTCCAGGATGTCCGGGTCCGCCGGGTCGGATGGAGATTCGAACCCCTCCAGCCCCTGCGCCGTCTTCGCGTCATTGCGGCTGGAAGTGGAGCGCTTCTTACTCATCGAACTTCATCTTAGCCGACATCCGGGCGCGATGTCGCGTGATGATCTGGAAAACGACGGCGGCGGCGCTCGGCCCAACAAACGTCATGCCCAGCCAACACCCGTGGCATTGACCATCAACGCCCAGGCTGATCTCGATCGGCGAACCGCCAAGATGAAATGAAAGATACGGGCGCATCAGAGACGCACCTTGTGAAGCGCGCGACGCAGAAGAGCCTGAGCCGCAGCTTCGAACGTCAGGGCGGAAACACACGCGCGCCCGTCAACGCATCCCTGAAAGGACAGCTTGCCGTCGATGATTTCCCGGCGAACCGAAAGCCGACCCCATCCAATCGGGGTCATGATAATGTCTGTGCGATGCCGCATCTACTTCTCCTGCTCAAAATGCAGGATCACGCATTCATCGGCCGCAAACGCCCTTCGCAACAGGAATCATAACTTCGATTCAAATTAGGGGACTACCATCAGCCCTGACCTCTCGACTATTCATGCATTTTAATGCATAGGGCGCGACCTCAACGGTCCGTGTTTCGCCCGACTTGGTACCGTTCAATGTTTCCCCGGGTGCGAGAGGCCGCATGGCTAAGGAAGAATTGCTCGAGTTTCCCGGCGTGGTCAGCGAACTGCTGCCCAATGCCACGTTCCGCGTGACGCTCGAGAACGACCACGAGATCATCGCCCACACGGCGGGCAAGATGCGCAAGAACCGCATCCGCGTGCTGGCCGGCGACAAGGTCCTGGTCGAAATGACGCCCTACGACCTGACCAAGGGTCGCATCACCTATCGCTTCAAGTAAGGCCGGGCGGGATGGCCCGTCCTGAGCTCATCCTGGCTTCTGCCAGTCCGCGCCGGCGTGAGTTGCTGGCCCAGGTCGGGATCGTTCCGGACCGGGTGGAGCCCGCCGACATCGACGAAACCCCTCTGAAATCCGAAACCCCGGCGCAGCTGGCGGACCGCCTGGCGCGGTCGAAGGCGGCCGTAGTGGCCGACCTGCATCCCGAGGCCGTGGTGCTGGCGGCGGACACCGTCGTATCGCTGGGGCGGCGCTTTCTGGAAAAGGCCGCCGATGCCGAAGAGGCCGCGCGCTTCCTGCGGCTGCTGTCGGGCCGGAACCACCGGGTGCACACCGGCGTGGCCGTCGCCCGGGGCGATCGCATCTCGGTGCGGGTGGTCGAGACGCGCGTGTCGCTCAAGGTCCTGAGTGAGGCCGAGATCGCCGCCTATGTCGCCAGCGGTGACTGGCAGGGCAAGGCCGGGGCCTATGGCATACAGGGACCGGCGGGCGCCTTTGTCCGGCGGATCGTCGGCAGCCACCCGGCGGTCATGGGACTGCCGCTCTATGAAACCGTCAGCCTGCTGGAAGGCGTCGGGTACCGGCGCGGGTGAGTAGCCTCGAGACATTTCTGGATGAGGCGCCGGGCGAGACCTGGGGCGTGGTGTGCCAGGACGGCGAGCCGTGCCGCATCTTCCTGTCGCGCGACGAGGATCAGCCTGCGAACCGACTTGAGGCGTCGAGCATCGGCCGGGTGACCGCCCTGCTGCCCGGGGGCGGCGGGGCCTTTGTCGATCTGGGGACCGGAGAACCGTTCGGATTCCTGCCGAAGGGCGCGGCGGCGGTGGGCGAGGCCGTCCATGTGGCCGTGACGGCCGAGCCGCGGGGCGGCAAGGGGCCGACGCTGAAGCGGATCGGGACCGGGGAGGGGCCGCCACGCTTGCTGAAGCCCGGGCCGGACGTGGGGGAGTGGCTGGCCCGGGCGGCGCCGGGCGTCGAGCCCGGGACCGGGGCCGTCGCGATTGAGGTCGTGCGCGAGGCGCGAGAGCTGCAGCTGGCCACCACCTTCTTCGAAGGCGGACTGGATGTGGCCGTTGAGCGCACCCGCGCCATGGTGACCGTCGACATCGACCATGCGGGAGAGGCCGGGCGCGACGGTATGAGCGCCCGTCTGGCGGCGAATCGACGCGGTTTGACCCTGGCCGCGCGACGGATCGCGCTGAAAAACTGGGGGGGTCTGGTCGCGATTGATCTGGTCGGCACCGCGCTTCCGCCCGAGCCGGTAATGGCCGCAGCCAAAATTTCATTTCAGGACACCGGTGTCACCTTTGGGCCACTGAGCCGTTTCGGGGTCCTGCAACTGTCCCTGCCGTGGACGCGGGCACCATTTGAGGAGTCGCTGTTCGGGGTTTCGGGGACGCGCCGGAAGCGGGCGAACCAGATCGAGGCGGTTCGAACTTTACGGCATGCGCTGGCCACCGACCGGACCTCTCCCTGGGTAACCCTGGCGGTGCCGAAGGGAGAGCGCGAAGACATGGATGCGCTGATCGTCGGGATCGGCCCGAGGGCGCGCCTTGTCGCGGACCCGGATCTGGCGGCCGGTACCTACGAACTGCGGGAGGGCTGAATGGCCAAGTGTCCGATCTGCAAGAAAAATTCCACCCACGCGGACTATCGACCGTTTTGTTCCAAACGCTGTTCAGACGTCGATTTGCAGCGCTGGCTGACCGGCGGATATGTGCTTCCGGGAGAGCCCGCCGAGGGCGGTGAGGACGACCCGCCGGGCGACGGAAGCGAACGATGAAGAAGGGTGCTGGACACCCCGCATCCGCTCGCCTATAGACCCCGCTCCCGCCCGCCGGAGCGCGCCTGGGTAGCTCAGTTGGTAGAGCAGCGGATTGAAAATCCGCGTGTCGGTGGTTCGAATCCGCCCCCAGGCACCACTTCCTCGCGCCCGGCGCGGAAGGAAATTCCAGATATCATGAAAATGTCGCTTTCCGGGGCAAGGTTGTGCCCCAACAAGGAGCGTTCTCGCGCCGGGGGAAAAGCACCTTCGCGCACTTGACGCTCTGGTATGCGTTCGCCAAAGGGAGCGTGACTGCTTTCTTGGGTGGGCGTCGTCAGAAGGGTTCGGGCCGAGGTTCGGAGCCATCTGTCACCGACACCGGTTCCTTTCGGCAACCGGGCGCATCCGAAGGCGTTTCGATGCCGGACCCCCGGGTTCGACGTCGAGAAGTCAGAATTTAACTGGGATACGACCGCTGTGGTCGGGTCCTTTAGGGTTTCATGGTCAGACCACAACGCAGGAACTGGCGAACTATGCGCGATAGCAAAAAGACGAACATCCTCCTCGCAATGGTCGGCGCTGCCGTCCTCATGGCGAGCTCGCCGGTCCTGGCTCAGGACACTACGGCTCCCGCCCCGGCCACGGCCGAGGCCACCACGGTGCCGGCTGACGCCGCTGCCGCCCCCGAATCCCCGGAAACCGTTGCCGAAGCGGTCGGCGGACACGGCGGCGAGTCGCTGACCCCCATCAAGATGTTCATGGACTCGGGCATCGTCGTTAAGGTCGTCATGGTCGGCCTGCTGGTCGCCTCGATCTTCACGTGGGTCATCCTGATCATCAAGATGATCGAGTTCGGTGGCCTGAACGCCAAGACCAACCGCTTCCTGGAAAACTTCCGCGGTGCCCGTTCGATCGCGGACATGCGCAAGATCGCGACCTCGGACGAGTTCGACGGTAACCCGCTGGCCGACATGGCCGCCGCGGCCACCGAAGAAGTCGAACTGTCGCGTCAGGCGGGCCTGTCGGTCACCGGCGAGCACCGCGATTCGGCGATGACCCGCGCCGCCACGGCGGTCTCGGCCGTTCAGTCCGGTCTGGCCAATCGTCTGTCGGGCGGCCAGCAATTCCTGGCCTCGACCGGTTCGTCCGCTCCGTTCATCGGTCTGTTCGGTACGGTGTACGGGGTTATGAACTCCTTCATCGGTATCGCCGAGTCGAACACCACCAACCTGGCCGTCGTGGCCCCCGGTATCGCCGAGGCGCTGCTGGCCACGGGTATCGGTCTGTTCGCGGCTATTCCGGCGGTTATCTTCTATAACTACTTCAACACCCGCATCGCCGCCTACGGCACGCGCTCGGACGGCTTTGCTGCTGAACTGCTCAACGCCATCTCCCGTCAGCTCGACAAGGGAGCGTAAGCCTCATGGCCGCGAAACTCTCAGGAGGCGGCGGCGGAAAGTATCACGTCGAGCAGAACAGCGAGATCAACGTTACGCCTTTCGTTGATATCATGCTGGTTCTCCTCATCATCTTCATGGTGGCCGCGCCTTTGGCCACCGTGTCGGTGGAGGTGAAACTGCCCACCGCCGCAGCCGAACCGCAGGAGAACCCGCCCACCCCGGTGTTCATCTCCATCCAGAGAGATGGGGGTGTCTTCATCGGCGACAACCGGACCACGGTCGGGGAGATTGGTGACAATCTCCGCTTCCTGATCCGGACGCGTAACCCGGAGGAAGAGCGTATCTTCATTCGTGCTGACCAGACCACGCGCTATGGCGATTTCATGCAGGTTATGAATGCCCTGCAGGACAATGGCTTTTACAGCGTCGCCCTGGTCGGCGAAGACAACGCAACCCCTCAGTAAAGGACGGGCGAAATGACCGATACACCCGTTGAATACCATCGCAGTCGCTATGACGCCCCGAAGAAAAAGGGCTTCATGGGGGTGTCGATCGGGGTCTGGATCGTTGTTCTGATTGTGGTGACCATCCTGTTCGGGGTGTTGCTCTACTTCGTCGATAAATCCAGGTTCGAGCTGAAGATTCCGGACTACACGGATAACTCCGTGCAGGTCGATCTGATCGATCCGATCCCGCCGCCGCCTCCGCCGCCGCCGCCTCCGCCGCCTCCGCCGACGGACCAGCCGCCGCCACCGAAGCTTCAGCCGCGTGAACCTGCGCCCAGTCCGCTGGCCCCGCCGGTCACCCTGCCGATCCCGCCGGTGCCGAAGGAAGACCGTCAGGAATACACCGGCCCGCCGGTCAATATTCCTGGACCGCCGCCGCCGCCGGCTCCGCCGGCGCCGCCGCGTCCGCCGGTCGTGACCAACCCGGCCTGGGCCAGCCGTCCGACCCCGGAATTCCCGGATCGGGCCATGTCCCGCGGGATTGAAAGCGGTCGTGTGGAGCTGAGCTGCGGGGTCAATCCGAACGGTTCGGTGAGCGATTGCCGGATCATTTCGGAGGAGCCCTCCGGAGCCGGCTTCGGCCAGGAAGCGATCCGGTCGACCCGCCGCGCCCGTCTGACCCCCGGTCAGGTCGATGGTGTGGCCGTCGGTGGCCGGGTGAACTTCACTGTCACCTTCCGTCTCCAATAGAGTCGGAACGACGACAGAAGACTGAAACGCCCCGGGGTTCGCCCCGGGGCGTTTTTCTTTGCCGGGGCCGGATAAGGCCGCCGGATCAAATTTGCGCTCCGCGTGTTCAAGCGTCACAGCTGTTGGAAACACCCGGGAGACATCCGCATGCCGTTCATCCTGTCCAGGGCCACTCTGGCGAAGTCGTTTGTGGGCCTGGTGGCCGCCTCTGCCCTCGTCGGAGGCTGCGCCTATAATGAGGCCCTGGGCCGCAGTCAGTTTCTGCTGGTCGACAATGCGGCCCTGACCCAGGCGGCCGATCAGGCGTGGGCCGATGCACTGCGCACCCAGCAGGTCTCACGCGACGCCGCCGCCAATGAGCGCATCCGTCGGGTCGGCGATCGCCTGGTGCAGGCAGCGGGTCTGACCAATATCCGCTGGGACTATGCGGTGTTCGTGGACACCTCGCCCAATGCCTTCGTCCTGCCGTCGGGCAAGATCGGCGTAACCACCGGACTTCTGGCCCTGGTCCAGAATGACGACCAGCTGGCGGCCGTGATCGGCCATGAGATCGGCCATGTGGTCGCCCAGCATGCTGCCGAGCGCTATTCCAGCACGGCGGTGACCAGTATCGGTATCCAGGCCATCCAGGGTGCATCGGGCGACTATGGCCAGGCGGTGGGCGCCCTGGGCGGGCTCGGCGCGCAACTGGGTGTGCTCCTGCCGTTCTCGCGCCAGCATGAGCTCGAAGCCGACCAACTGGGCGTCGACTATATGGTTCGGGCCGGCTATCGCGCGTCGGAATCCATCGCCTTGTGGCGGCTGATGGCGGCCCAGCGTCAAACCCAGACGCCCGAGTTCGCTTCGACCCACCCGTCGGACTCGACCCGGATCCAGGCGCTGGAGCGCTACATCCAGTCCAAGGGGTACCGCTGAACCTGAATGAGGACCGGCAAATCGCGCGAGCGGCTTGATCCCGGCCCGCGAGGCCGCTAGAGGACGCTCCTCGCGACGCGTGCCGCCTTAGCTCAGTTGGTTAGAGCGCCGGTTTGTGGAGCCGGAGGTCCTCAGTTCAAGCCTGAGAGGCGGTACCATCGCGAGGGCGGCTTCCCGCCGCAGACCAGGCCGGGAGCGCTCCCATGCCGATTCCCCAAGCAGAGACCGTCCAGTGGGACCCGGACCGGTACGGCCTGTTCGGGGCCGAGCGTGATCGCGCGGCGCTGGACCTTCTGGTGCGACTGCCCGGCGATCTGGACCCGCGCGATATCTGGGACCTGGGCTGTGGTGACGGTCACCATGCCAGTCTGTTGAAACGGCGCTATCCGGCGGCCGAGGTGCACGGGCTGGAGCTGAGCCGCGAGATGTTGGCCGGTGCCAGGGCGCGGGACAAGACGGTTCACTGGCATCAGGGCGACATTGCCGGCTGGTCACCGGGCCAGCCCGTCGATCTGATTTTCGCCAATGCCTCCTTGCAGTGGGTGGGCCATCATGAAGCGCTGTTTCCGCGGCTGGCCGGCCAGCTGGCCCCGGGGGGTGTCCTGGCGGTGCAGATGCCGATGGCGTTCGAGACCCGGCATCATACCCTGATGCGGGAGGTGGCGGCGGACGGGCCGTGGGCCCGGGCCCTGCGCCCTGTGGCAACGATCGCGCCCCTGCTGCCGGGCGAGGTCTATTACGACCGACTGGCCGCGTTCAGCGAGACGGTCGATATCTGGTCGACCACCTATCTCCATGCCCTGAGCGGTGAGGATGCCGTGTTGGCGTGGATGTCCGGCACGGCGCTGCGACCCTATCTGACGGCTCTGGCCGATATGCCGGAGCTGAAGGCGGGCTATCTTGAGAGGCTGGCCGGGGCGCTCAGCCGGACCTTTCCGAGGCGTTCCGACGGCGTGACGCTTTTGCCTTTTCCGCGGCTCTTCCTTCTGGCTCGGGCGCGGTGACGGTTTCAGCCTCTTCGGCCTTGCGGACGCGGCTGCGGCGCAGGTCGGTGACCGGGCCGTCCAGCTCCTCCAGCGCCTTGCGCGCCGCCTCATAGCCCGCCCGGACCGGGATGTCGTAGGCCTTCCAGTCGCGGATATCCATGCCCTCGGGCTCGGGCTGGATCAGCAGGTCGGTGGCCTTGCGAGAGGTTTCGACGTCGGCGTCGCTGGTCAGGGTGGCGGCCCGCATCAGCAGGGCCACGATGGGCGGCCCCTTCTTCCAGTCCCCCGAGAGGATCCACCGCCACCAGGAGGGCGGGTTCTGAAGGGTCGCCGGATCCACGCCCCGGGCCTGGGACATATCGACCCCGATCACAGGGCCAGCGTTCATCTGGCGCATGGTCTCGGCGGGGAAGTTCCGCAGCACGGCACCGTCGACCAGCACCTGGTGGTGCATGACCACGGGTGGCATGACCCCCGGAATGGCGATCGTAGCGCGCATGGCCCGACGCAGCAGCCCGCGCCTGTGCACCTCGATCCGGCCGGTCGTCAGATTGGTCGAGACGGCGAAGAAGGGCAGGGGCATGTCGGCCATCTCGGTATCGCCATAGGCGTTGCGCAGCAGACGCGCGACCTTGCCCGCCCGGGTCATGGCGATCATGGGAAAGGTGATGTCCGACAGGGGGTCGCTGGCGACGAAGGCGCGCTTGATCTCCGCCTCCAGCTCGTCCTGGGACCAGCCGAGAGCGGGGCCGGCGGCGATGATCGCGCCCATGGAAGATCCCCCGAGAAAGTCGAGCGGAACCCGGGCTTCCCGCAGGGCCCGGATGGCGCCGATGTGGGCATAGGCCCGGGCGCCCCCGCCGGACAGGACGACGCCGACCGCCGTTCCGGTGACGATCCGGGCCATGCGGGCGGCGTCTTCCGCGCTGCCGTCGGTCGCGTGGAACCAGCGCCCCGGCCTGACCGCATCCAGCCAGACGCCGGTATTGGCGGGGCGGAGCATGCGGGGGTCCCGCAGAAGGATCAGATCGGTCCGCTGCTGGGCATCCAGAGCGGGATTGCGGGGCAGAGTGGCACCGGGCGGGGCATTCAGCGGATTGCCGACGATGAACAGCCGGTCGACCTGACGGGTGCACAGCTGGGCCCAGGCGGGCTCGTCAGCCTCGGCCACATAGAGGACGAAGTCGTGGCTGTCCTCGACCCGGCTGAACCATTCGGCGACGGAGCTCAGGGCCGAATGGTCGATGATCAGGCAGGTGAAGCCCTGGGCCTGGATCGAGGCGGCGATCCGTTCGACAAAAGCCCGGATGGGACGGGGGCGGGCCGAGATGAAGCCGAACACGCTGGGCTCGCCTCCGCCCAGTGTCTGGTCCCGGGACCGGCGGATCATCAGGCGCGACAGCTCGACCATCAGGTCCGGCTGGCTGCGGGCCGCCTCGAAGAAGGTTTCGCGCGGCAGGGCCAGGATTTCGGAATCGCGCAGGGCGACGACGCTGGCGGTGTGGGGCGTGCCGGCCAGCATGGACATTTCGCCGACCGGCTCGCCCGGGCGCACCACGCCGAGGAAGCGCGGAGTCTGGTCGCCGTCGTGGGAGAAGACGCCGAGACGGCCGGAGCGCAGCAGATAGAGGGTGTCGGCGGGATCCCCCTCGCCAAACAGCTGCTCACCTCCCGTCAGGGCGAACCAGCTGACATGCGTCTTGTCGCCGCCTGTAAACAGGGTCTGCAGTGCCGCTTCGAGCGTGTCCGTGGGCGCCTTGGCCATATGGCCTTATGGCAGATTCCCGGGGGCGTGGTCATCCGGCCTGTCAGGAGTTTCGCCCCCTTTGCCGTTCCGGGGAAAGCTGCCTAAAGGGAGGGCATGCCCAAGCTGACCTCTGCCATCGATCCGTCCGCTCCGGCCTTCAAGGCGCTGGAGAGCACCAACCGCCGCCTGCGCGACGAACTGGTCGAGCGGGTCGCCCTGGCGGCGCGGGGCGGGTCGGACAAGGCGCGCGAGCGGCACGTCAGCCGTGGCAAGTTGTTGCCACGCGACCGGGTCGAGCGCCTGCTGGATCCCGGCTCGCCCTTCCTTGAGATCGGCCAGCTGGCGGCGTTCGGTATGTATGGGAACGAAGCGCCCGGGGCGGGCATGATCTGCGGTATCGGCCGGGTCTCGGGCCGCGAGGTGATGATCGTCGCCAACGACCCGACGGTGAAGGGCGGCGCCTATTTCCCGATGACGGTCAAGAAGCACCTGCGCGCGCAGGAGATCGCCGAGCAGAACCGCCTGCCGTGCGTCTATCTGGTCGATTCGGGCGGGGCCAACCTGCCGCACCAGGCCGAGGTGTTTCCTGACCGCGAGCATTTCGGGCGGATCTTCTTCAATCAGGCGCGGATGAGCGCGCGCGACATCCCCCAGATCGCCTGTGTCATGGGCAGCTGCACCGCCGGCGGGGCCTATGTGCCGGCCATGTCGGACGAGACGGTCATTGTGCGCAATCAGGGCACCATCTTTCTCGCGGGGCCACCGCTGGTGAAGGCCGCGACGGGCGAGGTGATCTCGGCCGAGGATCTGGGCGGGGCCGAGACCCATGGCCGCAAGTCGGGCGTGGTCGACCATGTGGCCGAGAACGACGAACACGCGCTGGAGATCGTGCGGTCCATCGTCGCCAATCTGAACACGGTCAAGGACGTGCCGCTGGATGTGCGCGAGCCGCGCCCGCCGGCGCTGGACCCGGAAGAGCTGTACGGCATCATCCCCGACGATGTGCGCGCGCCCTATGATGTGCGCGAGGTCATTGCCCGCACCGTCGACGGCTCGGAGTTCGATGAGTTCAAGCGCGACTATGGCACGACGCTGGTGTGCGGCTTTGCGCGCATCTGGGGCTATCCGGTCGCCATTCTGGCCAACAATGGCGTGCTGTTTTCCGAAAGCGCGCTGAAGGGGGCGCACTTCATCCAGCTGGCCTGCAAGCGCAAGATCCCGCTGGTGTTCCTGCAGAACATCTCGGGCTTCATGGTCGGCGGAAAGTATGAGGCCGAGGGCATCGCCAAGAACGGCGCCAAGCTGGTGACCGCCGTGGCCAGTGCCGAGGTGCCCAAATTCACCGTCCTGATCGGCGGCAGTTTCGGGGCCGGCAACTATGGCATGTGCGGCCGGGCCTACAGCCCGCGCTTCCTGTTCACCTGGCCGAACAGCCGGATTTCGGTGATGGGCGGCGAGCAGGCGGCCAGTGTGCTGGCGACCGTGCACCGCGACGCCGACAGCTGGACCGAGGAGCAGGCCGAGGCCTTCAAGGCGCCGATCCGCCAGAAATATGAGGATGAGGGCAACCCCTATTACGCCACCGCGCGTTTGTGGGATGACGGCGTCATCGACCCGGTCCAGACCCGCGACGTGCTGGGCCTGGCCATCAGCGCCAGCCTGAACGGCCCGATCCCCGACACGCCGTTTGGCGTGTTCCGGATGTAGGCCGTGCACCGTTGTCTTCCGATTCTGGGACTGGCTATCGTCGTTTCGTCCTGCGGCAAGGATGTGTCGCTGCCAAAGACTTTCGAGGGCGCGTGGGATCTGGAGGCTGCCGCCTGCGCTGATCCGGAGAGTCTGAGCGGCCTTCGCGTTACCAGCCGCAGGCTACAGTTCTTTGAGTCGACGGGTGACCTCATTCGGACGACGAGTTCTGACGGCGGCGTCGTGGAAATCGAACTCGACTGGACTGACGTGAACGTAACGGCGCCCGGCGGATTGCCCCTGACCGAAAGAAAGGCGTCCCGTCTCAGCCTTTCAAAGGATCAATCCCGGCTTTCCATCCTTATAGACGACGAGACTTGGACCTATGTCCGGTGCCCAGGAGAATGATCTGATGCCCGACAAGACCCCCACCGACGCTGACCTCAACGCCATGGACATCACCGATGCCGAGGCGGCCGAGATGAACCGCATCGCCCATCCGCTGGTGGCGGGGGCGGATACCGATGCGGTCAGCGATCTCGTAACGATCGAGTCGACCCCGGACGGGGCGGTGTTCATCACCCTGAACCGGCCGGACAGGAAGAATGCCTTTGATGCGCGGACCATCGGGGCGCTTTATCAGGCGTTCGAGACCCTGCACGGGGCCGACCATATCCGGGTGGTGTTCGTGCGCGGGGCGGGCGGGACGTTCAGCGCAGGCGCTGACCTGACCTGGATGGCCGAGGCGGCCGATTGGTCCGAGAGCGACAACCGCGAGGACGCGATGGGCCTGGCGAAGATGCTGAAGGCGCTGCACGACGTGCCGGCGCTGACGGTGGCGCTGGTCGAGGGCGCGGCCATGGGCGGCGGCGCCGGCATCGTCGCGGCCTGCGACATGGCCGTGGCGGTCAAGGGCACCAAGTTCGCGTTCAGCGAGGTCAAGCTGGGCCTGATCCCGGCGACCATCGCCCCCTATGTGGTCGAGGCGGTCGGGGCGCGCCGCGCCCGCGCCCTGTTCCTGACCGGCAATGTGTTTGATGCCGACTATGCCGCCCATGTCGGGCTGGTGGATGCGGTGGTGCCGGATGCCGCCGCGCTGGACGGTTTCATCAGCCATCTGAGCGGGACGCTGACGGCCTGCGCGCCCGGGGCCATGGGCGAGGCCAAGCGGCTGGTCCACGACGTGGCGCACCGCAAGGTCGACCATGCCATGATGGAGGACACCGCCCACCGGATCGCCCGCGCCCGGGTGTCGAAAGAAGGCCAGGAGGGCGTGCGCGCCTTCCTCGACAAGCGCAAGCCGCGCTGGGCGGAGTAGGGCGCGCTGATGTTCAAATCTGTTCTGGTCGCCAATCGGGGCGAGATCGCCTGTCGTGTGTTTCGGACGGCCCGTGCCATGGGGCTGCGGACCATCGCCGTCTATTCCGAGGCGGATGCCAGGGCGCCGCATGTGCGGATGGCCGATGAGGCGGTGCTGCTGGGACCGGCGCAGGCCAGTGAGTCCTATCTGGACGGGGCCAAGGTGCTGGCGGCCGCGAAGGCGACCGGGGCCGAGGCCATCCACCCGGGCTATGGCTTCCTGTCCGAGAATGCCGACTTTGCCGAGGCGGTGAAGGCGGCGGGGCTGGTCTGGATCGGGCCGCCGCCGGCGTCGATTCGCGCCATGGGCCTGAAGGATGCCGCCAAGAAGCTGATGATCGAGGCGGGCGTGCCCGTGACGCCCGGCTATCAGGGCGAGGACCAGTCGGCCGACACCCTGAAGGCCGAGGCCGACCGTATCGGCTATCCAGTGCTGATCAAGGCCGTGGCCGGCGGCGGCGGCAAGGGCATGCGCCGCGTCGACCGGGCCGAAGACTTTGCCGATGCGCTCGCCAGCGCCCAACGCGAGGGGCAGTCGTCGTTCGGCGATCCGCGCGTGCTGATCGAGACCTATATCACCCGGCCGCGCCACATCGAGGTGCAGGTGTTCGGGGACACGCACGGCACCGTCGTGCACCTGAACGAGCGCGACTGTTCGCTGCAGCGCCGCCACCAGAAGGTGATCGAGGAGGCCCCGGCCCCCGGCATGGACGCCGAAACGCGCGAGGCCGTGACCGCCGCCGCCGTGCGCGCGGCCAAGGCTGTGAACTATGAGGGGGCGGGCACGATCGAGTTCATCGCCGATGCCTCGGAGGGTCTACGGGCCGACCGCATCTGGTTCATGGAGATGAACACGCGGCTGCAGGTCGAACACCCGGTGACCGAGGCGATCACGGGAGTCGATCTGGTCGAATGGCAGCTGCGCGTGGCGGCGGGGGAACCGATACCCCTGAAGCAGGAGGAGATCGGCATTCACGGCTGGGCCATGGAAGCGCGGCTATATGCCGAAGATCCGGCCAATGGCTTTCTGCCCAGCATTGGCAAGCTGGAGCATTTCCGTATGCCGGAAGGCGTGCGGGTCGATACCGGCGTCGAACAGGGCGGCGAGGTCAGCCAGTTCTACGATCCGATGATCGCCAAGCTGATCGTGCACGAGGACACGCGCGAAGAGGCCGCGGAGGCGCTGGCCGAAGCCTGCGGCGAGGTCGAGGTCTGGCCGGTGCGGACCAATGCGGGCTTTCTCGTCCGGTGCCTGGAGCATCCGCGGTTCGTGTCGGGGGATGTGGACACGGGGTTCATCGGGGCGGAGGAGGCGGCGCTGACTGTGGCCGAAATCTCCACCGACAGCTTGCAGGGAGCCGCTCGCAGCTTCCGCTTCGCCGAGGGCTTGATCCACCATCGATCGTTCGAGCCCTGGAACGGTGTTATGGAGCAGATCGGGTGGCGTTTGAACGCGGCCCCCAGCCTCGGTCAGACCGTTTTTGTCGATGGCGTGCGCACCACGCTTGTGATCGACGACACAGTCTTCGATCACGCAGGCGAACACCGCATTGATGCGGCGACGACGGTTCGGTTTGAGCGAGGCGACGCCTTTGTTGTCTCTACGCGCACTTCTATCGGCGCAACCGGCCCCGCCTCCGACGGTTCGCTCCGCGCGCCCATGCCGGGCAAGGTGGTGGCGGTGCCGGTCAAGGCGGGTGATCCGGTGAAAAAAGGTCAGCCTGTGGTCGTCATCGAGGCGATGAAGATGGAACAGGCGCTGACCGCGCCCTATGATGGCGTGGTCGAGAGCATCGGCTTTAACGTGGGCGATCAGGTCGGGGCCGATGCGGTTCTGGCGGTCGTCACAGCAGGGGATGAGTGAGATGAAACATACGGCACTGGCCATGGCTCTTGCGGCCGGACTAATGGCGTCTCCCGTCGCGGCGGTCGCTCAGGATCCCGTTCCCACTGCGGATCGCAACGATCTGGAGTGTGCGGCCCTGTTCGCCGTGATGGCCGGGTCGGACCCTCAGTATGAAGCCTCGGGCGCGCTGGGCATGGCCTATTACATCGGGCGCCTGGAAGGCCGTAATCCCGGTCAGGATCAGGTCGTCCGCCTGTTCCAGTGGCTGAACACCCAGAGCGAGGACCAGCTGATGGCCATGCTCGAGGCGGCGGGACCGCGCTGCGGCCAAGAACTGCAGGACCTGGGGAGCAATATGATCGAGGTCGGGAGCAGCTTTGCCGGCTGATCCGGCCTGATGCCGCTTCATCTGATCAAGCTGTGCGTCGGTGTGGCCAAGGTCGAGACGCTGGAACGGCGCGCGGCGAAAGGGGACTGGTTGACGGTCCATACCCGCATGACGCCCAAGCGCTCGGCCGAGCTTAAAGACGGCGGCTCGCTGTACTGGGTGATCAAGGGCGCGATCGCCTGTCGCATGCCGATCGCCGACATCACCACGCGCGGTGAGGGCAAGACCTCGCAGTGCCTGATCCAGCTCGAGCCCCGGGTAATCCGCACGGCCCCGCAGGCCCGACGGGCGTTTCAGGGCTGGCGTTATCTGGAATCGAAGGACGCTCCGCCCGACCTGTCGACCCTGGATGCCGGCGATCTGCCGGAAGAGCTGGCCAAACAGCTGCGCGAAATGGGGGCGTGGTGAGGGGGAGGCAGTAGGCAGTAGGCAGTAGGGATTAGAGACGGGTGGAGGAGAAGCCGCTATAGCGACCGGCCGATCGCGCCCGCCGCGTGATCAATTCCTCCTACTGCCGACTGCCGACTGCCGCGAAACCCCATGCCCGCATCTCCCGCCACCCGAACCGTCCTGCGCGACCTGCTCACCCTGGCCTGGCCGGTGGTGCTGGCGCGGATCGGCATCATGGTCATGGGCCTGACCGACGCCATCGTGGTCGGCAATTTCTCAAGCACCGAGCTGGCCTTTCACACCCTGGCGTGGACGCCGACCTCGATCGTGATCACGACGGCGGTCGGCCTGTTGCTGGGGGTGCAGGTCATGACCGCGCGGCGGCTGGGCGAGGGACGGCGCAGCGAGGTCGGTGCGGTGTTGCGCCGGGGGCTGGTCTATGCCCTGTGGCTGGGCGGTGGGTCGATGATCGGCCTGATGCTGGTCGGGCCGTGGGGCCTGGCATCGATCGGGCTGGAGGATGGCCTTGCCGAGGGCGCGCGCCTGCCGCTGCTGGTCTTTTCGCTGTCGATGCCGGCCTATCTGGTCAGCGTGGCGGCGCAGTTCTTCCTCGAGGCGCTGGGGAAACCCAAGCCGGGCATGATCGCCATGTGGGTAGCCAATGGCGTCAATCTGGCGCTGAACCTCTTGCTGGTGCCGGACCTGCTGGGACTGGGCGTCGACGGGGCGCTGGCCTCGTCCTGGGCGACCTTCTGTGCGCGCGCGGCGCTGGCCGTGTTCCTGATCGTCTATATTGTGCGCCTGCCCGAGGCCCGGGCGCTGGGCATTTTCCGGAAGGCACCGCGCGACCCGCTGGCCGAGGCGGAACAGCGCAAGGTTGGTTATGGCGCGGGCTCCAGCTATTTCATCGAGGTCGGGGCCTTTGCCCTGATGACGCTGATCGCCGGTCGGCTGGGCACGAATGAGACAGCCGCCTGGGCCGTCGTGCTGAACATCTCGGCCATCGTCTTCATGATCCCCATGGGCCTGTCGTCCGCCGCCGCCGTGCTGGTCGGGCGGGCGTTCGGGGCGGCGGATGCGCAAGGGGTGATGCGCGCCGGGCTGGTCAGTCTGGCGGTGATTTCGACCCTGACGCTGGTCGTGGCGCTGATCGTCTGGCCGACGGCACCTCTGCTGATCGGCGCCTACAGCCGCGACCCGGCGCTGATCGCGATTGCGGTGCCGGCGCTGGTGCTGGCCACCCTGTTCTTTGTCGCCGACGGCATTCAGGCGGTCGCGGCCCAGGCCAATCGCGCGGCGGGCGACATCTGGTGGCCGACCATCATGCACTTCACCGCCTACGGCGCCGTCATGATGCCCCTGGGATGGGTATTGGCCCCGCGCATGGGGGTAGACGGTCTAGTCTGGGCCATCATCATAGCCAGCCTTGTGTCCTCGGCCCTGCTGACCGGCCGGTTCATCCGCGTGGCGCGGCGGATGCAGAAAGTGGCGAGTGGCGAGTGGCGTGTGCCGAGGTAAGATGCCAAGGCCTGCGAAAGTCGGATTATCGGACTTGAAGGTTGCGATATAGCGGCACACTCGCCACTAAACCGCTCAACACTCGCCACTCGTCACTCGCCACTTGTTCGGACACCCATGGCCCGCATTCTGATCACCTCGGCGCTGCCCTACATCAATGGCATCAAGCACCTTGGGAATCTAGCCGGGTCGATGCTGCCCGCCGATGTCTGGGCGCGGTTCAAGCGGGGGCAGGGGCATGAGGTGCTCTACATCTGCGCCACCGACGAACACGGCACCCCTGCCGAGCTGGCCGCCGCCGCCGCCGGTCAGGATGTGCGGACCTATTGCGACGAGCAGCACCAGATCCAGAAGGCGGCGGGCGAGGCCTTCGGCCTCAGTTACGACTGGTTCGGGCGGTCGTCGAACGAGCCCAACCGGCGCCTGACCCAGCATTTCGCCCGGGTGCTGGAGGACAATGGCCTGATCGAGGAACGTGTCGATCAGATGATCTATTCGATCGACGACGGCCGCTTCCTGCCGGATCGCTATGTCGAGGGGACCTGCCCGCACTGCGGCTATGAGAAGGCGCGCGGCGACCAGTGCGACAATTGCGGGCGGCTGCTGGACCCGACCGATCTCAAGGACCCGTATTCGGCCGTCTCGGGCAGCCGGAACCTCGAGGTGCGCGATACGCGGCACCTCTATCTGCTGCAGACGAAGCTGGAGGGGCGCATCCGCGACTGGATCGACACCCGCAGGGACTGGCAGACCCTGGCGCGCTCGATTGCGCTGAAGCATCTGGACGAGGGACTGATCGACCGGGGCATTACCCGCGACCTGAAGTGGGGCGTGCCGGTGGTCGGGCCCGACGGCGGCCCGCGCCCGGGCATGGAGGGCAAGGTCTTCTATGTCTGGTTCGACGCCCCGATCGAATATATCGGCGCGACCGAGGAATGGGCCGAAGCGACCGGCGTGACCTGGCGCGACTGGTGGCGCACGGATGAGGGCGCTGACGACGTCCGCTATGTCCAGTTCATGGGCAAGGACAATGTCGCCTTCCACACGGTGTCGTTCCCGGCGACCATCCTGGGCTCGGGCGAGCCGTGGAAGACGGTCGATACGCTGAAGGCCTTCAACTGGCTTAACTGGTACGGCGGGAAGTTTTCGACCAGCCAGGGCCGCGGCGTCTTCATGGATCAGGCGCTGGCGCTGCTGCCGGCCGACTACTGGCGCTGGTATCTGACGGCCTATGGTCCCGAGCATTCGGACTCGGCCTTCACCTGGGAGCAGTTTCAGTCGGCGATCAACAAGGACCTGGCCGATGTGCTGGGTAATTTCGTCAACCGGATCGTGAAGTTCACCGAGTCGAAATTCGGCGGCGTCGTGCCCGAGGGTGCCGCCCTGACCGACGAGGACCGCGCCTTCCAGACGCAGATCGCGGAAGCGGTCGCCGAGGCCACCGCCGCCTTTGAGGCGATGGAGTTCCGCAAGGCCGCGCAGGCGATCCGGGCCGCCTGGGTGCTGGGCAATGAATATCTGCAGGTCGCCGCCCCCTGGACCGCCTTCAAGACCGATCCCGAGCGGGCCGCCACGGCGGTGCGGTTCGCGCTGAATCTGGTGGCCCTGTTCGCGCGGCTGGCGGCGCCGGTCCTGCCGTTCACCGCGCCGAAGATCGCCGCCAGCGTCGGCGAGAGCGATCTGAGCTGGCCCTCAGCCGATGAGGACTGGCTGGCCTGCGTGCCGGTCGGCCGCCCGGTTCAGGCCGCCGAGGTGCTGTTCCGCAAGATCGAGGACGAGCAGGTCGCCGAATGGGCCGCCCGCTTCGGCGGCGAGGGCTAGTTCGCCGCCGGCGGTTCACCCGGCACCGCCTGCACCGGCGGGG
>NZ_JACVCG010000005.1 GCF_016742135.1 Brevundimonas sp.
CTCCACCGCTACGCGGTCCCCCTCCCCCGTGAACGGGGGAGGAACCCTGACCAAACCGACCAAGCCCGACTGCCAGACTGACCAACCCCGCCAGGCCTGCGTCCGGATTTGACGCAGGGCTGTGGCAGGCTGCGTCCATGACCGAGCGACGCATCATCAAGCAGCGATCTCCCGCCGTCTGGGCGCGGGTGAAGGAGGCCTATCTGGCCGGGGAGCCGGCGGCCTCGGTCGCGCGGCGGTTCGACGTGGGCTATGGCAATCTGCGGTTCAGGGCCAATGCCGAGGGCTGGACCCGCAAGGCGGCGATGGCCGCCGAGGCGCAGGAGGCGGAGGCCGAGGACCGGCGTCTGGCCGGCGAGGCCGATGTCGAGGCGCCCCTGCCCCAGCCACTACCCCTGCCCCCCGAGGCCCCCATCCCGCCCGAAGACCTGCACGAGGCGCTGGAGGCGGCAACCCGGCGGGCGGCCTCCCTGCTGGCGCGGGGACGGGCCGCCGAGGCCAGCGCCCTGCTCAAGGCCGCCGAGGCGCTGGACCGCCGCATCGGCAGCCCACACCCGGAGGGAGGGGGCCGGGAGGGGCACGCCACCGCCGCGCCGCCGGAGGAACCGGTAGACGACATCGCCGCCGAGGAAGAGCTGTACCGCCTGCGCGCCGAACTGGAGAACCACATCCTGATCCGGGCCGATGAAACGGCGCGGCGCATGCTGTCGGACCTCGACACCACGCCGGACCTGCTGGGGGCGCTGGCCCTGCACTGGCGCGCCGAGAACCTGGGGCCCGAATGCGCGGCGCTGGATTTCGTGCGCCACCGTAGAGACGATGGCCGCCCGGGCCGCTACTGGAATGCGGACGGCAGTCTGAAGACGCTGGACGAGATTTTCGACGGCTGGTGGGTGACCGTACGCCACATGGCGCGCGGCCAGAAGGGCCTGCCCTATCGCAAGGACTGGGTCAGGCCGGAGGGGGGAGAGGGCGAGGAGGGGTGAGGGTCAGGAGGTCGAGTAGCGGCGTCCTTAACCGCCTCGGCCGTCAGGCGTCAGTCTTCTTGCGACGGCGCGACTTTTTGGGCGCGGCCAGCAGGCCGGCGGTCATCTGTTCGTAGAGGGTGAACAGGTGTTCGACGCGCTCGCGGTCGCTCTCGAACGGGGCCTTGCGGTAGAGGCGGTCGACCGCGAGGTCGAGCGCGCGGTGCGCCTTGCGCAAGTCAGCGGGCATGACGTCGGGATCGTAGAGGTCGGCCAAGGTGGCGTCTGGATGCGCGGCGCGGGCGTCGAGGACCGCTTGGGCGAGGCCGTTGAGCCGGGTCTCATCGGCCTCAGTCACTTTAGGCCAAGGGAATGTATTGTAAACTACGCCTGTTGAGTATCGGTAATCGCTTTTGAGGCGACCGCCAATGTGGCGTAGCCAGTCCATGTGAGCTCGACTAGTCAGGATAGCAAACTGCCAGAGGTCTACTGGTGCGGCGACTTTTACCAGGTTGCTGGGGATTGTCGGCGGCGAACAATACCCGAAAGGTGCATAAGAACGTCGTTCGGAACTGACCTCAGGAAGGATAAGGAATTTTGATTCCGGAATCGTTGTGAAGGCGAACTCTGCGGGCGTGTTTGCGAGCAAGCGCGTCACGGGTCGATTGCTGGAGGCACGAAATTCACGGACAGCTTTGAGTCGGGCCACAACTACCGGATGACGCACGATATTTAGCGGTGCTTTCTGCAGCGCGAGAATCCACCGCTCTCCCCCATTGAGGAATTCCCAAGACCCAATGAAAGGTCGGACGAACGGCTCAAGGTCAGGGACTTGCGCGAGGATGGCGATGCGCTCGTCGGCATCAAGAATGAGGTTTCCACCATCAATAGGCTGGGAGCCAAGACGAGTAGCGGGGACATTCCCTCCGCCTATAGGCTTACTAGTCTCCCGAACCACCAAGTGCCGGTCCACGAGCTTGGAAGCGTCGAACAGATAGGCGGATAGGGCCGTGTGCCGCGTCTCGTCGGGATCACCGTTGATGTCGGGGTAGCTGAAAAGGCGCTTTTCAGGCGGCTCGTCCTCGCGCCGGGTCAAGCCGACAACGACCACATGGACGTGCGCTTTGCCGCGCGCGTCCGAGCCCCAAGCGAAAGTCCGGTGAGCGAAGGCAATTTCCAAGCCATAGCGATTGAACAACAGGGGCCAGAGTTGGGCCACCTGTTCGCCTTGGGTGATGGAGTTGGTGGAGACGAAGCCGATGCGGGCGGTCGATTTCTGAACGTACTCACCCGCCTTGATGAACCACGCTGCCACAAAATCCAGAGTGCCGCCTGACTTGCCGAGATTGGCGATGCGCCGGACCTGCGTCCTCTGAACATCGCTCTGTACCTTCGCACCAAGGAACGGCGGATTTCCCAGAATGTAGCTGCATTCCTCTGGGGCCAGCACCTCGGCCCAGTCAACCTCCAACGCGTCGCCATGAACGATATGCGGGGCGGCTTTCAGCGGAATACGCGCGAAGACCTTGCCGAACTCGAGGCTGAGCCGGTTGTTCATGATGTGGTCCATCATCCACATGGCCGTTTCGGCGATGCGGGCGGGGAATTCATCGATTTCGATGCCGTAGAACTGGTCGACGTCGACCTTGGACAGGGCGGCGGCCTCGAGGTCCAGCTGGCCGGTCGGGTAGAGGGCTTTCAGGACCTCGATTTCGAGCAGGCGAAGCTCGCGATAGGCGATGATCAGGAAGTTGCCGCAGCCGCAGGCCGGGTCGAACAGGTTGAGGGCGGCGAGGCGATCCTGAAAGGCGCGCAGGGCCGCTTCGCTTCCCCGCCGAAGGCCCTTGATGCGCGACAGCTCGGCGCGCAGATCGTCGAGGAACAGGGGCTCGATGACCTTCAGGATGTTCTTTTCGGTGGTGTAGTGGGCGCCCTTGGCGCGGCGTTCCTTTGCGTTCATCACCGACTGGAACAGGGCGCCGAAGATGGCGGGGCTGATCTTTTCCCAGAAGAAGCCGCACGCCTCCAGCAGCCGGTCGCGCATGGCGGTGTTGAAGTTGGCGATGGGCAGGGTTTCGGCGAACAGGTCGCCGTTGATGTAAGGGAAGCGGTTCAGGTCCTCGTCCAGACCGTTGCGCCAGGCGGCGTCCTCGGGCGTGTTCAGGGTCTGGAAGATCAGGTTCAGCTTGGCCCCGAGGTCGTGGCCGTCGGGGGCGGTGCGGTCACGCAGATAGGTTTCCAGCATGCCCCGTTCGGGGAAGATGCCGGTGTCGTCGGCGAACAGGCAGAACAACAGCCGCACCAGCAACCGTTCCAGCGGCGCGCCGTCATAGGTGGGTTTCAGCGCGTCATGCAGCTTGCCCATCAGCTCGGCGGCGATGATGTTGACCGGGTCCTGATCCTGGAAGACCCGCTTTTCGACCCCGACGACGAAGCCGAAGGCCTCGATATGGGCGGGCAGGTCCGCGAGGGCGAAGCGGGTCTCGTCGCCCGTTTCGAGGTCGATCAGTTCGAAGCTCTGAAAGTCGCAGAGCAGGATGTAGCGGGGAAGCTCGTGGTCTTTCAGGCCCGGGAAATAGTTGTGGGCCTGCTGACGGGCGCGGACCAGGTCGCGGCCCGCGCTCTTCTGTTCGACCAGCAGGACGCCTTTCCAGAACAGGTCGATGAAGCCGCGTTTGTCGCCCAGCAGACGCACGGGTTCCTCGAAGGTCGCCACCTTGCGGCGGCGAACCCCGAAGACCTCGAAGAAGTCGTTGTAGAAGCTCTGGGTCTCACCCTTTTCGTAATGGGCGTCGGACCAGTCGCGCGCGAAGGCGGCGGCGCGGGCCCTGATTTCATTCCAGCTGAGACGCAAAGGCGGTGCCCTCCCCCCGCCCTTGTCGCCCGGTTCGCGCGGCGGTGGCAAGCGGGTGAGGGTGTGGCCTCACTTGCCCGTTTTGCTTCGCGCCGGGTTTCTGTACTGACACGGCCATGACGGACTCCCTTGCCCAACTTCCCGAGCTTCCCACCGGCCGGCCTGTCGGGCGGGTGATTGCCATGCCGGCGGATACCAACCCCGAGGGGGACATCTTTGGCGGCTGGTTGCTGGCGCACATGGACCTGTCGGGGGCGACGCCGGCGTTCGAGCGGGCGCAGGGGCGCTGCGTGACCATCGCCCTGGACGCCATGGTGTTTCACAAGCCCGTGTCGGTGGGCGATGAGGTGTCGATCTATGCCGAGATCGTCTCGACCGGCCGAAGCTCGATCCGGGTCAAGGTCGAGGCGTGGAAGCGACCCCGCAACCAGGCCCATGCGCGGTCGGAACGCGTGACCGAGGGCATCTTCACCTATGTGGCGATCGGCGATGACCTGCGGCCGCGGCCGCTGCCGGAGGTGCAGGCCTGAGGGGTGCGACCCTCGGAAATCTTGACCTTTCGGGGTATCGCGCCTACCTCGACCCCATGGCCATCCGACGCATCCTGACCATCGACAATGCCGCTGATCTGGCGGTTCTGAAGCGCGTGTCCGAGCCCGTCGAGGGACCGGTGACGGATGAGCTGCGCAGCCTGATGGATGACATGCTGGAGACCATGTACGCCGCGCCGGGCATCGGGCTGGCCGCCGTGCAGATCGGTGACCTGCGCCGGGTGATCGTCATGGACCTGGCCGACAAGCCGGATGTGGCCGAGGACGCCGAGGACGCGGACCGCAGGAATCCGCGCTGTTTCGTCAATCCCGAGATCCTCTGGACCTCCGAGGAAACGGCGCCCTACGAAGAGGGCTGCCTGTCGATCCCGGAGTATTTCGACGAGGTCCAGCGTCCGGCGCGGGCGCGGATCCGGTATCTCGACTATAACGGCCAGAGCGTCGAGGAAGAGGTCGATGGCCTCTATGCCGTCTGCATCCAGCACGAGATGGACCACCTGAACGGCGTGCTGTTCATCGACCATCTGTCGCGGCTCAAGCGCGAGCGGGCCGTGGCCAAGGTCAAGAAGGTTGCGAGGATGGCCGCCTGATGACCCGACGCGCCCGTACCCCCCTGAAGCGTTCGCGCGACCGGATCGTCGATCCCAGCGGGCGGCGTCGCCTGACCCGGTCCGAGAAGATCGGCATCGGCAGTGTCGCGACCCTGCTGGCCGTGGGGGCTCTCGGCGTGATCGCGGGCGTGATCATCGACCGGCTGCTGGACTTTGACTCGCTGGACACCGGCGGCGAATGGGACGAGGGCGGCGGCGTCTTTACGCGCTGGGACTAGAAGGCCATGCGTCTGGCCTTTATGGGAACGCCCGCGTTCGCGGTGCCCTCGCTGGCCGAGCTGGTGGCGTCGGGGCATGAGGTGGTGGCGGTTTATTCGCAGCCGCCGAGGCCGCGAGGGCGGGGCATGAAGCTGACCCCCTCCCCCGTTCAGGAATTCGCCGAGACCCTGGGCCTGCCGGTGTTCACGCCGACCTCGATGAAGGCCCCCGAGACCATTGAGGCCTTCCGCGCGCTGGATCTGGATGCCGCCTGCGTGGTCGCCTATGGCCAGATCCTGAAGCGTGAAGTGCTGGAGGCGCCGCGGCTGGGGTGCCTGAACCTGCACGGGTCGCTGTTGCCGCGCTGGCGCGGCGCGGCGCCGATCCAGCGGGCGATCATGGCCGGCGATGCCGAGACCGGCGTCCAGATCATGCAGATGTCCGAGGGGCTGGATGAGGGGCCGGTGCTGCTGTCGGAACGGCTGGGCATCAGCCCGCGCGACACGGCGGCCAGCCTTTCGGAGCGGATGGCCCACATCGGCGCAGGCCTCTGGCCGCGGGCGCTGGCGGCGCTGGAGCGCGGCGGTGGCCAGCCGGTCGCGCAGGTCGGTGAACCCACCTATGCGAAGAAGATCAGCCCCGCCGAGGCGCGCATCGACTGGACCCGGCGGGCCCGCGAAGTGGATGCCCATATCCGGGGCCTGTCGCCCTTTCCCGGGGCCTGGTTCGAGGTTGAAGGCCCTGAAGGACCCGTGCGAATCAAGGCGCTGATGTCCGGGCTGGCCGAAGGCTCGGGACCGGCGGGCACGGTGCTGGATGACGGCCTGACCATCGCCTGCGGGGACGGCGCGGTGCGGCTGGAGCGGGTGCAGCGCCCGGGCAAGGCGGCCCAGAGCGCCGACGAGTTGCTGCGCGGCTTTGCCATTCCGGCAGGAACAGTCCTCCCCTCAAGTAGCGAGCCGCCGCGCGGCGAGCGGTAGGGGGGAGACACCATGCCCCGCTACCGGCTGACGGTGGAATATGACGGGTCGGGCTATTGCGGCTTTCAGGCCCAGGCCAGCCTGCCGACGGTGCAGGGTACGCTGGAGCGCGCCATTCTGGCCTTCAGCGGCGAGGCGGTGCGGATCGCGGCGGCAGGGCGGACCGACACGGGCGTCCACGCCACGGCGCAGACGGTGCATGTGGACCTCGCGCGCGACTGGCCCGAGCGGACGGTCATGAATGCCGTGAACGCCCATATGATGGAGGAGCCGGTCGCGGTGCTGGACTGTCGCAAGGTGTCGGATGACTGGCACGCGCGGTTCTCGGCGACGGGCCGGGGCTATCTGTACCGGATCCTGAACCGCCCGGCCCCGCCGGCGCTGGACCGCAAGCGGGTCTGGCATGTGAAACAGCCGCTGGATGCCGAGGCCATGGACCGGGCGGCACAGGCGCTGGTCGGCCTGCACGACTTTACGACCTTTCGGGATGTGAACTGCCAGTCGGCCTCACCGGAAAAGACGCTGGACCAAGCAAGCGTCGTGCGGGTCGGCGAGGAGGTGCAGCTGGTTTTTGCGGCACGCAGCTTCCTGCATCGGCAGGTGCGCTCTATGACCGGGACGCTGGTGCAGGTCGGGCTGGGACGCTGGGCGGTCGAGGACGTGGCGCGGGTGCTGGCGGCGCGCGACCGGGCCGCCTGTGGCCCCGTGGCCCCGGCCGAGGGGCTCTACCTCGACCGGGTCAACTATGAGACCGAAGCCTAGTTTTTCGCGTCTTCCGCGCCGCTGCTGACGGCGCTGCCCACGGCCTGGACGTCGCGACCGATGCCGGAGATGGTGTTGCAGGCCGAAACGGCGAGCGCCGAGGCGATGAGGGCGAGGGTGATGATCTTGCGCATGGTCAAGCTCCGTTATGGTCAAGCTGAAACGCCGATGCTCCCGACGGGTTGCACGGCCGACGAATGGTCAAGACGGGCTCTGATCTGCTAGCAGCAGAGGTATGAGCCAAACCGCACACACCGCCCGCACAAGCGCCGCCCATCGGCTGGTCCAGGCCCTGGTCGTCAATGGCATCGACACCGTTTTCTGCGTGCCGGGGGAGAGCTATCTGGCGGTACTGGATGCCCTGGCCGATGTGCGCGACCAGATCCGCGTGATCACCTGCCGGCACGAGGCGGGCGCCGCCAATATGGCCGAAGCCTATGGCAAGCTGACCGGCAAGCCCGGCGTCTGCATGGTCACGCGCGGGCCGGGCGCGACCCACGCCTCGATCGGCGTGCATACGGCGCATCAGGATTCCACGCCGATGATCCTGTTCGTCGGCCAGATCGCCCTGACCGACCGGGGGCGCGGGGCCTTTCAGGAGGTCGACTATCGCGAGGTGTTCGGCGGGCTGGCCAAATGGGCGACCGAGATCGAGAGCCCGGAGCGCACGGTCGAAATCGTCGAGCGCGGGATCGCCACGGCGCTGCAGGGGCGGATGGGGCCCGTAGTCATCGCCCTGCCCGAGGACATTCTGCACGATGACGGCGGCCCGGCCCCGGTGCGGCCCGTGACCCCGGCACGCGCGGCGCTGGATCCCGCGATCACGCGCGAGATCGAGGCGCGACTGGCCAAGGCGGAACGGCCGCTGCTGATCGTCGGGGGCTCGGGCTGGACCGATGAGGCGGCCCATGCGCTGGCGGCCTGGTCCGAGGCGCTGGGCCTGCCGATCTCGGGCTCGTTCCGCAGGAAGGACATCATCGCTAATGACCGGCCCAACTATGCGGGCGATCTGGGGCTGGGCTGCAATCCGAAGCTGATGGCGCGGGCGAGGAACGCCGACCTGATCATCGCCATCGGGGCGCGGCTGGGCGAGAACCCGACCCAGGGCTACACCCTGTTCGACCGCGACCATACCGCCCGGGTGCTGGTGCACATCCACCCGGGGCCCGAGGAACTGGGCCGGGTGTGGCCGACGCTGACATCGGCCGTGGCCGACAACAGTCTGGCGGCGCTGGCCCTGTCGCAGCTGGAGCCGGGCCGCACCTGGCACGATCTGGGAGAGGCCGCCCACGCCGACTTCGAGGCCTTTTCGACCCCGGTCGAGGTGACCGGTGCGGTCAATATGAGCCTGTGCATGAAGCATCTGGGCGAGGTCATGCCCGCCGATGCCATCGTCACCAACGGCGCCGGAAACTTTGCCGCCTGGCTGCACCGCTTTTACCGCCACCGGGCGTGCCGCACCCAGCTGGCTCCGACGTCGGGGGCCATGGGCTATGGCTGGCCGGCGGCGCTGGCCGCCAAGGCCGTGCACCCCGACCGCGAGGTGATCTGTGTGGCTGGCGACGGCGACTTCATGATGACCGGTCAGGAAATGGCCACCGCCGTCCAGCACGGGCTGAACCCCGTGGTGATCGTGGTCGACAATTCGACCTATGGCACCATCCGCATGCACCAGGAGGGACATTACCCCGGCGCGGAACGGGTGATCGCCACCGACCTGAAGAACCCCGATTTCGTCAAATGGGCCGAGGCCTTCGGCGCGTTCGGCGTGCGTTGCGAGACGACCGGGGATTTTGCTGGCGCGCTGGAAACCGCGCGGAGGGAGGCCCGCGAGCAAGGCCTGCCCGCCCTGATCCACCTGATCACCTCAGCCGAGGACATCGCCCCCAACCGCACCATCAGCGGTATGCGGGGGGGCTGACGTGAGGGCGCTCACAGCATACGCCTGCCTGATCCTCCTCTTGAGCGGATGCGCGACCACTGCCGGTTCGCCCGCCTCGAAGGCAGAACGCTGCAGTGTGATCGCAGAGGTCGCCAGAAGTCAGTATGGCTTTGGCCCGGAGTTCGGTTTGCCTCTCTTGGAAGACAGCTGGGGAACCGACTGCGATTGGACAGCCAATGGCGTGCCAATGGCAATTGTCCGTTGGGAACATTTCGACATCCTCGGCAGTCAGTACCAATTCGAACAACCGCGACAGCGGGGCGGGGTGATGACCGTCAAGGCGATCCAAAGTGGGCACAATTTCATTGTTCGGACCTGTAGATTGCGCCGTGATGGAGACGGGTGGCGCCTCGTCAGTGAGTGCCCGATTACGGACTATCGGCACTGATCCGATCCAGACACTTGACGCAACATGGTTCAGGCGCACTTATGGCGCCTAGCGCCCCTCCGATAGCTTCGGCGGTCGGACGCGCGGCGGGCCCAAGGTCCGCCGTTGCATTTTCAGGGCTGTATTGCCTGTCAGTGTAGGCGTGAAAGCTTACTCCGCTTCCCCGGCGAAGGCCGGGGTCCAGATGTCAGGCACCAGCCCAAGGACCTGAAACTCGCTCCAAAATTAGCAACCTCACTGCGGGGATCTGGATCCCGGCCTTCGCCGGGAAGACGGATGCTTAGCTCGCCGCCTTGACCTGTTTGCTGTATGAGGCCGACCCCATGCCCTACCCCGTCACTGTTCTGACCATGTTTCCGGAGGCTTTTCCGGGGCCGCTCGGCGTGTCGCTGATCGGGACGGCGTGGCGTGAGCGCGGGCTGTGGAGCCTGGATACGGTTGACATCCGGGCCTTTAGCGACGATAGGCGCGGCTTCCTGGACGACACCCCTGCGGGTGGCGGGCCCGGAGCTGTGCTGAAGGCCGATGTGGTCGCCCGGGCTCTTGACAGTCTGGATGGCCCGAAACGACCCCTTCTGTACATGAGCGCCCGGGGCCGGCCCCTGACCCAGGCGCGGGTGAAGGACTGGGCCACGGCCGACGGTCTCGTCGTGCTGTGCGGCCGGTTCGAGGGGGTGGACCAGCGGGTGCTTGACGCGCGCGGGTTTGAGGAGGTCGCGGTCGGCGACGCGGTCCTTGCCGGTGGCGAGGCGGCGGCGATGGTGGCGATCGAGGCGTGCGTAAGACTGTTGCCCGGCGTCCTCGGCCAGGCGGCCAGTCTGGAGAGTGAGAGTTTCGAGGACGGGCTTCTGGAGCATCCGCAGTACACGCGACCGCGGACGTTCGAGGGGCACGACATTCCCGAGGTCCTGCTGTCGGGTGACCATCAAAAGGTCGCACGATGGCGCCAGGAGCAAAGGGAGCAGACGACCCGTGAGCGACGGCCAGACCTGTGGGCCGCCTTTGCGGACAAGACCACCCCGCGAGGCTGATCGCCTCGCCAACTGACAGCTAAAGGGCGCAAAAGCCCGACGGAGAGTGACATGAACATCGTCCAGCAGCTTGCTGCCGAAGAAAAAGCCCGCCTGCTCGAAGCGCGCGAAATCCCCGACTTCCAGCCCGGCGACACCCTGCGCGTCATGGTCAAGATCAAGGAAGGCGAGCGCGAGCGCGTCCAGGCCTTTGAAGGCGTCTGCATCGCCCGCGCCGGCGGCGGCGTGAACGAGACCTTCACCGTCCGCAAGATCAGCTTTGGCGAGGGCGTGGAGCGGAAATTCCCGATCCTGTCGCCGAACATCGAATCCATCGAGGTCAAGCGTCGCGGCGTCGTGCGGCGCGCCAAGCTCTATTATCTGCGCGATCGTCGCGGCAAGTCGGCCCGGATCGCCGAACGCCAGACGGTCCGTCCGACCAAGGGCGTCTCCGTGCCGGAAACCGGCAAGGCCGAGGCTCCTGACACCGAAGCGTGAGACGCAGGTCGGCGAGAATGCGAAAGGCCCCGGAGCGATCCGGGGCCTTTTTGCTGCGCCCTGCTGCCGCCCGTCAGGGATCGGCGCTTGCCGAACCGGTGGACGCGGGTATCGTGGGCGGATCGCAATCCCGGAGCCCGCCATGCGTCTCGCCGTCACCCTCGCCGCCGCCGTCGCCGCCACCACGACCCTCGGCGCGGCCGCCGCCCGGGCCCAGGAAGCTCCGGCGGTCACGGGGCCCTATTATCTGATCGATATCACGCGGGAAGCGCTCATCTTTGCCGCAGGGGGAACGGTGCAGAAATCCGGCGATATCGCCCATGTCACCGTCATCATCGGATCGTCGCCGGATGCCCTGGCCGAGACCGGGTTCGGGCGTCTGGACATGCGCTATCAGTTCAATTGCCGGAACTCGACCTACAAGACCCCCAGCTTTGCCGGATATGGCGGAGACGGCGAATTGATGGGCGCCCTCACGGATGACTCGGACTGGGAGGCGGTCAATCCGGAGGCACCGTCCGCCCTCGTTATGGACCTGGCCTGCAACGGCAACATGCCCGCCGACATGGTGCTGGAGGGCGATGTCCAGATGATCGTCACCGAGTACCGGGCGTTCATTCTCGAACAATAGGCAGCCCTGCCCGGTCCGCCCGGCATGACCGAACCTGACATCAGGCACGGGGCCCCTGTCGCGTTTTAAGAAGCTGGGTTATGAATTGGCCGGACGCTGTTCAGGAGATCATCATGCGCCTCGCCCTCGCCCTTGCTGCCGGCACCCTGGCGGCCACGACTTTCGGCATTTCCGCCGCCGTAGCCCAGTCGGCACCCCGTTTCTCGGCCCCCTATTACATCGTCGACGCCGACGAGAATGCCCTGGCCATCGCCTCGGGCGGTTCGGTCCGCAAGTCGGGCAATATCGCCAGCATGACCGTGATCATGGGGTCCCACCCGGATCAGGTTGCCCAGAGCGGCATCGCGCGTCTGGACATGGCCTATGAGTTCAACTGCTCGAACTCGACCTACCGCACGCCGGCTGCCGCCGCCTATGATGTCGACGGCGACTTCATGGGGGCCATCGACGACGACTCGCCGTGGGAGGCAGTGGCCCCCAACAGCAACAACTGGACCTTCAAGAGCATTGCCTGTGACGGTACCATTCCCGCGGACAGTGAAGTGGACGGGGACCTGACCACCATCCTCGCCATCTACCGGGAATGGGTCGTCGAATAGGCCAACGCCGATTTCGCCCGCACAGAGGGCTCCGGTTCGCACCGGAGCCCTTTTTTCTATCCTACAGGCCCGGGCTGAAGCTGTCGTGGGGCGGCAGCAGATGGCGTTCGCGATCGCCGGGATGAGGGTCGATCCTGTCGAAGGCGTCCTGGAGGATGGCACGGGTGGCCTCTCCCAGATCCGGATCGTTGAGCGCCACCTCCCAGGTGTCGATTAGATAGGCCTCGCCCTCGCGGATCGATCCGTCGAGGGTACCATCATCCCGCAGGAACGCATGCTTGATGTCCATGAAGGCACGGTGGGCCTTGGCCAGCAGCGAGCCCTCCTGTGCAGGAAGGCCCCCGAGATCGCGGGCCCTCTGCTGCAGGATATCCACCAGGCTGTCGCGCTGCTCGGCCAGGCGGCCGTAGGCCAGCTTGCGGCCGGGATCGTCGCTCTCGCGTGAGGCCTCGCGATAGCCCTCGGCGCTGTCGAGGGTAACCTTGATCAGGCGGTTGAGCACATCGATGTCATGCCCGTGGTCGTGAGGGTGGACCTCGGCAATATCCAGTCGGGCCATGATGACCTCCTGTTCCTGCACCTCTCCCCGGGAAGAAAATGCATGGAAAGGCCGGGGGGTTGCCGGAACGCGATCACAAACGGGTGCGCAGCGACCACAGCTCCGGGAAGCAGCGACGCTTGAGCGTCTCGGTCAGATAGCCGACCCCGTCGGTGCCGCCGGTGCCGGTCTTGCGGCCGATGATGCGCTCGACGGTCACAACATGCTTGTGCCGCCAGGTCAGGAGGGCATCATCCAGATCGACCAGCTTCTCGGCCAGCTGATAGAGGGACCAGTAGCGTTCGGGCTCACGATAGACGGTTAGCCAGGCGGCCTCGACCGCCGGGTGGGGCACGTAGGGGGCGCTGATGTCGCGTTCCAGCACCTCGGGCGGCAGGTCCAGCCCGGCGCGGGCCAGCTGATGCAGGGCGTCGTCATAGAGACTGGGGGCCTCGATGGCGGCCTTGAGGGCGGCGTGGGCCTCGGGCCGATCCTCGTGATGGGCGAGGAAGCGGGCGTCCTTGAGGCCCAGCATCGCCTCGACGCGGCGGAACTGATCGCTCTGAAAGCCCGAACTGGTGCCCAGAACGCCGCGGAAGCGCAGATAATCGGCCGGGGTCAGGGTCGCGAGGATATCCCAGCTCTGCGTCATCACCGCCTGGATACGGCTGATGCGGGCCATGCTCTTGTAAGCGGGGACCAGATCGCCGGCACGCACCAGCCGCTGGGCCAGCACCAGCTCGTGCAGGATCTGCTTGAGCCACAGTTCCTTGGTCTGGTGGATGATGACGAACAGCATTTCGTCATGCTGGTCCGACAGGGGATGCTGGCAGGCCAGAAGGTCATCCAGCGCCAGATAGCCGGCGTAGGTGATGGGGCGGGTCATGCCGGCCTCACGGCTGGCCGAAGCCGAACTCCGCAGTCTCCGGCAAGGCGGCCTGACGCAGGGGGACAGAGCTGGCCAGCGGTTCCTTGTACACAAAGCCGTAGATCGGATAGACGCTGGAGCCGAGATCGTTGATCGGGGCGTACCAGACCTTGACCCGGCTCCAGTCCCCCGCGTCAGAGACGTCGACGACGGTGACGTTCTCCTCGATCTTGCCGCGGCTGCCGCCCCAGTTGGCGTGGGTGACGCGGATCACGCGATCGGTCAGCACTTCGGAGACCATGGCCACATGGCCGCGCGTCATTCGTCCATGGGCCTGGAACACCAGAACAGCACCGGTTTCGGGCTGATTGCCGGTGCGGAAACGCTCCGTCCCCTGACGCCACCAGGTCCAGGCGTCGCCATAAATCTCGATGCCGGACGCCAACCGCGCAAAGGTCACGCACTGCCAGTAGACGTCCTGGGCCCGTCCGGGTGTGACGGTGATCAGGCTGAGACCAAGGGTGGCGGCAACCAAAAGGGCGGAGACGCGTTTCAGCATGCGGATTGCTCTGCGCTGTTGAGACTGCTTCGGCCTATACGATAGTTTTCGACGCCTGAAACCCCTCGACAGGGGAATTTGCTGTGGGCGGAAGTATGCGAGGCCGCCCGGGACGGCGCGCACGGAGCCAGCCTCGAGCGGGCTTTTCCACCAGATGGTAGGTGACAGCCGCCACCACCGGCACCATCAGCACCAGTGCCAGCCAGACGGGCCACCAGAGGCCAGCGTCGCCCGCACCGGTCAGACGGGCTGCGACATTGACCGCGACCAGCTTGACCGGAATGCAGACCATATAGACCGAGTAGCTGATCTCCCCCAGATACACCGCCGGGGCCGAGGCCATGACGCCCGCACTTCCGTTGGGGATGCCCGCGAGGCCCAGGATCATCAGTCCCGCCAGGACGACGATCAGGGCATCCGGGGCGTTGAGCGCCGCCGCGGCCGCCAGCCCCAGCACCGAGATCGTCGCGAGGGCCGCCGGTCGGGCGACAGGTGCCCGGCGATACAGCAGGTAGAGGGCACAGCCATAGGCGAAGCACGGCACGATCCGAAGTGCGCCCCACTGGATGGTGGCCTGGGTCAGGGGGAAGCCGGCCAGGACCTGAAACACCAGATAAATCGCCGGAATAAAGGCGGCCGTAGCAGCCACGGCAATCCATGGCCGGTTGCGCATGCGCCAGGCGACGGCGGCGAAGACGGGGAAGGTCAGATAGGCGAACCATTCCGCCGAGATCGACCAGGAGGGGTGGTTGAAGGCGGCCTCCGGAGCCAGGCCCCAGGCATGGACCATGGCCAGATTGGCGGGCAGGGAGGCCCAGTCGAGCACACTGGCGTTCAGCGACATGCCGGCGACCGTGGCCGCCAGCCCCAGCGCGATCACGCCGAACAGGGTGAACAGGTGCAGGGGATAGACCCGGGCCAGCCGCGCCCAGAGGAAACCCCCATAGTCCGAGCGTTTCGTGCCGAACGCCTCGAGGTAGACGTGGCACAGGATAAAGCCCGACAGGACGAAGAAGACCTCGACCCCCAGATAGCCCTTGGCCACCGCATGGGGGAGGACACCGACGTCGAGGTCAGGCCAGAAGGCATAGATCACCACCCAGGCCGCCGCCAGAAAGCGCAGCGCCGTGAGCGGGCGCAGATCGGCGGGGCCATGGATCTCGGGCGGTGTCGCGGTCATGGCCAAGACCCTGCCATGCCGCCGATGTGAGAAGCGTTAAGAGGCCGCGTCGGTCGTAGCGCCCACCGGGGCGTCGACCACCAGGCCGGATTCCCCGGCGCTCATGATGGCCGAGACCGTCGCCGCGCAGCCGTTCAGGGTCTCGCCGCCGACCTCCAGGCGGGCCGTCAGGGGATAGGTGCGGTCGCTCATGCCGTCCGAACATTCCGTCGCCATCAGGATCAGGTCGATGGGCGCGCCGTCGGCCGTGGTGCCGCGCCAGCTGGCCACCGTGCCCATCAGTTCGACCCCGTCATGCGTGGCCCGCTGTTCCGGACGGTCGACGCCGGAATAGACCAGGGCGTCGCTCGTGATGTCCACACCCCAGAAGGGTTCGGTCCCGAGCGCGCGGAGCGGCTGATCCAGCGGGATCCCGCCCAGCTCCAGCGCTTGTGCAGGAGGCTCGACCGGCGGCGGGGCCTCGGCTTCGGGCGAACAGGCTGTGAGGGCCACAACGGCCATGGCGGAGAGGATCAGACGCATAACAGGCTCCCGGAAGGTTCCCTTCATGCCAACGCCATCCCGCCGTCGGGGTCAAGTCGACGCCCCCTCGGCGCGCGCCGTGTTCCGGTGTAGGGTTAACGCCGTCATGTGAAAGGACGTCCCATGAAGATCCTGCGTATCGTGCTCGTTCTGGCGGTACTGGCCTATGCCGGATGGCTGGCCTGGCCCTTCCTGTCCCCCTTCCTCGAGGGCGCGGGTATGGACGCTGCCGCAACCCGGGCCGGGGCCGAGGCCCAGGTCGGACTGGACCTGCCGATCATCGCCCTGTGGATCGGTGCGGTGGTGCTTTATCTGGTCGCGGCCTTCCTATTGGGATCAGGCAATTCGCGGGCGGCCGTCGCCTATTTCCTCGGGTTCATGGCCGATGCCGTTCTGCGCCTCGCGATCGACCGGGGCGGTTTCGGCGGCGGCAGTGATGCCGGTGGCAAGTTCGATCCGAATGCGCCTTCCATGCAATCGACCATCACCGAGGGCGGCCCGGCTGCCGCGCCGGGCGGGTTGGGGGCCGAGCTTGGCATCGATCCCACCTGGCTGGTGCTGGGGGCCCTGATCGTGATCGGTCTGCTGATCGTGATGGTCACGCGGGCGCGTCGCCGCAAAAGGATCCCTGGCCAGCTTTCGATCTGAGGCGACCGACCCCACATCGGTATAGACCGAAATCGGTTCAGTCGGACGCCTGTCCGACTGGGCTCAGATTTCGGTCCAGTGTTATTCGAGAGCCTGATTCACGGCATCGGCCGAATCGCGAAGCGATTCCACCTCAACCGATCAGGCTCTTGACGGTTGATTCCCGCGTCAGGGGCGCTAGACCGGCCATCGACCGATCCGGCGCGGCCCTCCCCGGCCGTCTGCCGCGTTTCCGACCCGACCGAGGACACCCATGGCCCAGGCTTCCGCATCCGACACCCCCTATGACGTGGTCATAATCGGCGGAGGTCCGGGAGGGTATAATGCCGCCATCCGCGCCGGCCAGCTGGGGCTGAAGGTGGCCTGCGTCGAGATGCGCGAGACGCTGGGGGGAACCTGCCTGAACGTGGGCTGCATGCCCTCCAAGGCCCTGCTGCATGCCTCGGAGATGTATGAGGCCGCCGGACGCGAGTTCGCCGGTCTGGGCATTGAGGTCTCGCCGACGCTGAACCTCGGCCAGATGATGAAGCAGAAGCAGGAAAGCGTTACCGCCCTGACCAAGGGCATCGAATTCCTGTTCAAGAAGAACAAGGTCGACTGGATCAAGGGCCGGGGCCGGCTGAACGGAAAGGGCGTGGTCGAGGTCGAGGCCGCCGACGGCACGACCACCACGCTGAAGACGGCCCATGTCGTCATCGCCACCGGCTCGGAGCCCACCCCCCTGCCCGGCGTGGCCTTTGAGGCCGGCAAGGTGATCGATTCCACCGGGGCGCTGGCGCTCGACACGGTGCCCGGGAAGATGATCGTGGTCGGCGCCGGCATCATCGGGCTGGAGCTGGGCTCGGTCTGGCGGCGTCTGGGTGCCGAGGTGACCGTGGTCGAATATCTGGACCGCATCACGCCGGGCGTGGACAGCGATGTGGCCACCGCCTTTCAGCGGGTGCTGACCAAACAGGGCATGAAGTTCAGGCTGGGCGCCAAGGTGACGGGCGCCAAGACCTCGAAGTCGGGCGTCGAACTGACCGTCGAGCCGGCCAAGGGCGGCGAGGCCGAGACCCTGAAGGGCGATGTGGTGCTGGTCGCCATCGGTCGCCGCCCCTACACCGAAGGACTGGGGCTGGAGACGGTCGGCCTGTCGACCGACAAGCGCGGCTTCCTCGACAATGACCACTTCCGGACCGGGACGGACGGCATCTGGGTGATCGGCGACGTGACCCACGGCCCGATGCTGGCCCACAAGGCCGAGGAAGACGCGGTCGCGGCCATCGAGACCATCGCCGGCAAGGCGGGGCACGTCGACTACAATCTGGTGCCGGGCGTGGTCTATACGAGCCCCGAGGTGGCCTGGGTCGGTCAGACCGAGGACCAGCTGAAGGCGGCGGGCGTCGCCTACAAGGTCGGGAAATTCCCCTTCACCGCCAACAGCCGCGCCAAGATCAATCACGAGACCGACGGCTATGCCAAGGTGCTGGCCGATGCCGAAACCGACAAGGTGCTGGGTGTCCACATCCTGGGTCCGCAGGCCGGCGAGATGATCCATGAGGCGGCCATGTGCATGGCCTTCGGCGGCTCGTCCGAGGACATCGCCCGCACCTGCCACGCCCACCCGACCCGCTCGGAGGCCGTGCGTCAGGCGGCCATGGGTGTCGAGGGCTGGACCATGCAGGCCTAACGCGCCGACAGTGGGGGCCTGAGGCCGCTGAGGGCCATGCGGCGACGGCCATAGTCCAGTTCGACCCGGCGGAAGCGGTACAGGATGTCGGCTCCGATCAGCAGGGCCGGAGCGGCGATCAGGTCCAGCGCCTCAAAAGCATGCAGGTCGGCGAACAGCAGCGTCGTGGGGCCGAGGTCGCGGCTGGCGATCTCCAGGCCGCGCACCTCACGCTCCCGCGCCATCAAAACCTGGCCGGTGACGCCATAGACCTCGATGTCCTGTCCCGACGGGTCTGCGCGACCGGCGCCGAGGGCGTCCAGAAGGGCGAGGTTGCCGATGGAATATTGGGCCCCCGTATCGATGAAGGCCGACAGGGTCACACCGCCGACCCGGGCGGTCGGCAGGATCAACTGGCCGAAGCGGCCGATCTCGGCCCGGACACCTTCGCGCGTAAGCCGTGAGGGCGAGGCGAAGGCAGGACTGTTGTCGAACACGTCACTGCCCGAGGGCCGCATCGACACCCGCCGCCGGGCCAGATCAATGCTGAGCCGATAGCGCGACAGCACATCCAGCCCCAGAAGGCCATCGGCCGCCAGCAGATCCCGGCTGACCACCGGACAGATCAAATCCGTGATCCTGCGCCCGGCAAAATCCAGACGGGCCAGTCGCACGGTCGGGAGCACCTCGGCCGAGGTGATGGCATGGACCAGAACCGGCGGTCCCTCAGGCAGGTTCAGCTCCCGCGCCACCGTATCCGCCAGCACTGTGCGTCCGGCACCGGTATCGAGGACCAGCGCATACCGTTTGCGGCCGTTCAACTCGACCTCGGCCGCCACCCGCGTCAGAATATTGGTCAGCAGGCGGGGCTCGGGTTCCTGAACCGCGTGCACAGGACCGGCCACGGCCAGCCCCGCCGCCGACAGAATGAGGGTCCGCCGATCCAGACCGGTCACCCATGCCTCCCCGTCCCGCTCCCGGTCTGACGCCGGGCTGCCCGATCCTAACGCCTCGGATGGGCCGATGAATAGACGCCGATCAGGCGTGCGACATCGACGGCCGTATACTTCTGGGTGGTCGACAGGCTGGCGTGGCCCAGCAGGTCCTGCAGGCTGCGCAGGTCCGCCCCGGCGCCCAGCAGATGGGTGGCGAAGCTGTGGCGCAGGGCGTGCGGCGTGGTCGTCTCGGGCAGTCCGAGGCGGCGGCGCAGGGCCTGGACGGCGGCCTGGACCTGACGGGGGCTGAGCCTGCCGCCGCGTCTGGCGAGGAACAGGGCGCGGTCCGGCCCCTCGACCCACGGGCGGAGGTCGCGATAGGCGGCCACGGCCTCGGCCACCTGCGGCAGGACCGGGACGATGCGGGTCTTGGAGCCCTTGCCGGTGATGCGCAGGGTCTCGCCCAGCGGGACATCGGCATCGGTCAGGCTGAGCGCCTCGGAAATGCGCAGACCACAGCCGTACAACAGCATCAGCACGGCCCGGTCGCGGGCGGCTTCCCACGGCGGGGTTTCGGCCTCGTCGCCGGTGGCCTCCATCAGTTCCAGCGCCTGATCGACCTTGAGGGCGCGCGGCAGGGAGGGCTTGATGCGGGGCCCCCGCACCAGCGCCAGCTCGGGTGCCTCGATGCCCAGCCGACGCTCGAGAAAGCGGTGGAAAGCCCTGATGGCCGACAGGGCCTGACTGAGCGAGCGGGCCGAGAGGGGCTGGGGGCCCGAGCGGCGCTCGGCCAGGTGGGCGCGCAGATCCGAGGCACGGACCTGTCCGAGGTCCCCGGTGGAAACCTCGCCGCCGAAATGCCCGGACAGGAAGGCCAGATACCGCCGCCCCGCATGGCCATAGGCCTCGAGCGTACGGGGCGACAGACGGCGCTCATGCGCCAGATGGTGCAGCCAGGCGTCGAGGGCCGCCCCTGAGGGCGCGGTCAGTTGAGGATCGGCCATCGCTCGGCCATGCGTTCGATCACCCGGGTGAGGAAGGCCGCCAGTTCGCAGCCCATTTCCGGCGTGAACCCCTCGGGATCGGGCGAGCCGAAGGCGCACAGGCCGGGGCGGGTGGTGCCGTTGGGGCCAACGTGCGGGGCCATGCGGACCAGGGCGATCGAGCGGACCTCATCCTCGGCCGCGCCGAAAAGACCCAGCCCCTGGCCGCCTGTGCCCAGACGATGCAGGCCGTTCCGGCCCAGCAAGCCGTCGACGCCGCCGGGCTCCAGCGCGCGCCAGCCGAAGGGAATGCCACCGGGCTTTTCCAGAACGATCGACGCCCCGGCCAGACCAAAGCGGGCCTGGGCGGCAGCATCCAGACGCCGGGCGAGGTCGGAAGGGTTCTTCGCCTCCATCAGGTCGAGGACGGCGACATGGGTCTGGGCCTGGGCGGCGAAATTGGCGCGGGCGACAGCCTCAATGGCCTTGCGGGCCCCGGCCTCTCGCGCGGCGACGGCCTCGACCCGCGACAGGGCGGCCGCCCCGAAATCCACGACATTGGGGCCATGCGGGCGCAGACCCAGCTCCTGCAACAGGGCGCGATCCCCGGCCACGGTTTCGGCGTGCTCCTGCAACCAGGCGCGGACCTCGGGCCAGCGCAGGCCCTCCTGATCAGTCTCATCGTCGAACAGGTCGGCGGTCTCGGTCACGGTCGGCCCCGGTTGGCACGCCGCCCGGGCAAGGCGGTGGCCCTCTTACAGAATGCTCTGGCCGGTCTTGCCCCAGTCGGCCAGGAAGGCATCAAGCCCCTTGTCGGTTAACGGGTGCTTGACCAGCGCCTTGAAGGTGTCGGCCGGCAGGGTCGCGGCGTCGGCCCCCGCAAGGGCCGCGGCCGAGACGTGCCCGGGATTGCGCAGCGAGGCGGCCAGCACCTCGGTCTCGAAGCCATGGATGTCGTAGAGGGTGCGGATCTCTTCCAGAAGGCCGATGCCGTCGGCGCCGTGGTCCTCGAGACGACCCACGAAGGGCGAGATGAAGCTGGCGCCGGCCTTGGCCGCCAGCAGGGCCTGGGCCGCCGAGAAGCAGAGTGTCACATTGGTACGGATGCCCTTGTCCGAAAAGGTCCGCGTGGCGCGCAGCCCATCCCAGGTCAGCGGCAGCTTGACCACCACATTGGGGGCGATCCCGGCCAGCTTTTCGCCCTCCCGGACCATGGTCTCATAGTCGGTGGCGACAGCCTCGGCGGAAATGGGCCCCTCGACGAGGGCGCAAATCTCGGCGATGACCTCAGCGATGTTGCGACCCGACTTTGCGATCAGGGACGGATTGGTGGTGACGCCATCGACCATGCCCGTGGGGACCATGTCCTTGATGACGGCGACGTCGGCGGTATCGAGAAACAGTTTCATGATGAGGGTTCTAGACCACGGGGCCCCAGGGTGAAAGTCGCCGCCGTCCTGATTCCCCTGCCGGTCGACGAGGCCTTTGACTATGTCGTGCCCGGGGACATGGCGGTGGCGCGCGGCGATCTGGTGACCGTGCCGCTGGGGCCCCGGCAGATAACGGGCGTGGTGGGTGACGTACGCGAAATCCCCGCGACCAATCGGCGGCTGAAGGCCATTGGGGCCCGGCTGGACCTGCCCCCCCTGCCCCCCGCCACTCTGGACTTTCTGGAATGGGCGGCCCGCTGGACCCTGTCGCCGCCCGGCGAGATGGCGGCACTGTCGCTAAAGGCCCTGCGCCATGCGCCGCCGAAACCGCCGATGCAGTTGCACCGGGTGGCGGGCAAGGCGCCTGTGCGCCTGACCCCTGCGCGCGCGGCTGTGCTGCAGGCCCTGGACCAAGGCGCCCCGGCTTCCAGTGTGGCGGAACTGGGCCGCGCGGCAGGTGTCTCGACCGGCGTGGTCAAGGGACTGGTGGACGAGGGGGTGATCACGGCGCGTCCGGCGGAGCGGGCCACCCCCTTTGCGATGCCGGACCCCCGGCACGCGCCGGTCGTGCTGAGCCCGGATCAGGCCGAGGCCGCGCGCCAGATCGGCGAGGCAGCGGTCGCCGGCCAATTCGCCGCCTTCCTGCTGGATGGGGTCACCGGCTCGGGCAAGACCGAAGCCTATCTGGAGGCCGTGGCCCGGCTGCTGGAGGCGGACCCGCGGGCGCAGGCGCTGATCCTGCTGCCCGAGATCGCCCTGACCCAGGCGGTGATTTCGCGCATCGCCGCCCGGTTCGGCGCAACGCCGGCGGAATGGCACTCCGGTCTGACCGGACCGCGCCGGCGGCAGGTGTGGGATGCCGTGGTCTCGGGCGACTGTCGCATCGTGGTGGGCGCGCGCTCGGCCCTGTTCCTGCCCTTCCCGCACCTGCGGCTGATCGTCGTCGATGAAGAGCACGACGCTTCCTACAAGCAGGAAGACGGCCTGATCTATCAAGGGCGGGACCTGGCCGTGGCGCGGGCGCGGTTCGAAAACGCCGCAGTGGTGCTGGCCTCGGCCACGCCGTCGCTGGAGACGCTGGGCAATGCGCGGCAGGGGCGGTACCGCGAGCTGAGGCTGACCGCGCGGCACGGCACCGCGGTGCTGCCCGACATCACATTGCTGGACCTGCGCGCCAATCCCCCCGAGCCGCAGACCTGGCTGAGCCCGCCGCTGCGTGCCGCCATGGCCGAGACGCTGGCGCGCGGCGAGCAGACCCTGCTGTTCCTGAACCGGCGCGGCTATGCGCCCGTGGTGCTGTGCCGGGCCTGTGGTCACCGGATGACGGCGCCGGATACGGACTCGTGGCTGGTCGAGCACCGCTATACCGGGCGGCTGGTCTGTCATCTGACCGGCTTTTCCATGGCCCGGCCCGACACCTGCCCCTCATGCGGGGCCAAGGACAGTCTGGTGCCGGTCGGTCCGGGGGTGGAGCGGGTCGAGGAGGAGGTCCGCAGCCTCTTCCCGGATGCGCGAACGGCCATCTTTTCCTCGGACACCACACCGGACGGCCGGTCGGCCCGCGATCTGGTCGAGGCCATGGAACGCGGCGAGATCGACATTCTGGTGGCGACCCAGGCGGCGGCCAAGGGACACAACTTCCCCAACCTCACACTGGTGGGGGTCGTCGATGCCGATCTGGGGCTGAGGGGCGGTGACCTACGCGCGGCCGAGCGGACCTTTCAGCTGCTGATGCAGGCGACGGGCCGGGCCGGGCGGGCCGAACGCTCGGGGCGGGCCCTGCTGCAGACATGGACACCCGAGCACCCCGTCCTGCAGGCGCTGGCGGCGGGCGACCGTGACAGCTTCCTGGCCACCGAATCAGAGGAACGGCGGCTGGCGGCCCTGCCCCCGTTCGGCCGTCTGGCGGCGTTGATCCTGTCGGGGGACAAGGCGGATGCCGTCGAAAAGGCCGCACAGCTGCTGTCCGGGGCCATTCCCAATGCGGAGCGGCTGGAGGTCTATGGCCCGGCCGATGCGCCGCTGGCGCTGGTGCGGGGGCGCCGTCGCAAGCGTCTGCTGGTCCGCGCCGACCGGGACGTGGACATCCAGGCCTTCCTCAGGGCCTGGTTGTCACGCGTGAAGCTGCCGTCCTCCGTGAGGCTTGCGGTCGACGTGGACCCCTACAGCTTTCTGTAGAGGTCCCCGACGGCTCAGCCCCGGCCCTCGGCCGCGTTGGCCTCGGCTTCGGCGGCGCGCGCCCGGGCCTCGGCCTGATCGGCCTGGGCCCGCAGTTGAAGGGCCTGCTCGCGTTTGCTGCTGGCCCTGCGGCTCCACATGTTCAGGGCCTCGACCCCGGCCGAGAAGGCCATGGCGGCGTAGATATAGCCCTTGGGCACATGGGCGCCGAAGCCCTCGGCGATCAGCACCATGCCGATCATCAGCAGGAAGCCGAGGGCCAGCATGACCACGGTCGGGTTCTTGTTGATGAAGTTGGCAAGCGGATCGGCGGCCAGCAGCATGACGGTGATGGCGACCAGAACGGCCACGACCATGATCGGCAGGTGCTCGGTCATGCCGACCGCCGTCAGGATCGAATCGACCGAGAAGACCAGGTCCAGCAGGATGATCTGGAAGATGGCCGATCCGGCGTTCGAGATGATGACGTCGCCCTTGTCCTTTTCCAGCAGATCGTGGCTCGGCGACGGGTCGACGGTGTGGTGGATTTCCTTGGTCGCCTTCCACACGAGGAACAGGCCGCCGAGGATCAGGATGATGTCCTTCCAGGAAAACTCATTGCCCATCAGCGCGAACACCGGCGCAGTGAGGCCGACGATCCACGCGATCATCGACAGTAGGGCCAGACGCATGATCAGCGCCAGCGAAATACCAATGCGGCGCACGCGGGAGCGATGCTCTTCCGGCAGCTTGTTCGACAGGATCGAGATGAAGATCAGATTGTCGATCCCGAGCACAACCTCCATCACGACCAGGGTGACCAGGGCCGCCCAGGCTGCGGGGTCGGACAGAAGGGGAATGATGCTGTCGAGCATGGAGCCGTATCCGTTTGAGAAGGCCGCCGGTCTACAGGGGCGCCCTGCCCGCGACAAGCGTCAGGGTGTGGCGCACCGCCTCGGTTGCGGGGGGGAAAGGCCCGTGCTATCAGGCGCCCGGCTGAACCGGGACCTCTGTTGAAAAACGGAGGCTCGTTGTGCTTTCTTCAAGCATTTCAAGCCTTTGATCGGGGTGATCCGTCACCGCCGGTTGTGACCCAAACGCTTTATTGATCGCGGACCTTGACGAGTGGCTGACGATTTCAGGACTACGACTGTCGGCGCACGCTACGCGCAGGCCCTTTTTGACCTCGCTGACGAAGGTCAGGCGGTGGAGGGCGTGCGCGCCGATCTGAAGTCGCTGCGCAAGGCCTGGGCCGAAAGCGACGACCTGCGCCGCCTGTCCACCTCGCCGGTCATCAGCAACGAGGATCAGGCGAAGGGCCTGACCGCCATCGCCGACAAGGCGGGCTTCAACAGCCTGACCCGCAAATTCCTGGGCCTGTTGGCCCAGAACGGTCGGTCAGCCGACCTGACCGCCGTGATCGCCGGCTTTGACCGGCTTTATGCCATCCGCACCGGACTGGTCTCGGCCGAGGTGGTTTCAGCCGCCCCGCTGGCCGCCGCCCAGATGACCGCCATCAAGGCGTCGCTGCGCAAGGCGCTGGGCAAGGATCCGGAGCTGGAAGCCCGCGTCGACCCGTCCCTGCTGGGTGGCCTGAAGGTCAAGGTGGGCTCGCGCCTGTATGACGCCTCGCTGAAGACCAAGCTGGACCAGATGAAATTCGCCCTCAAGCGGGCCGGATAGGCTGACAAGCCGTTTCCGCTCCGCCCCACAGACTGAACGCTAAGCCAAGAAGAGCCCCACATGGACATCCGCGCCGCCGAGATTTCGGCCATCCTCAAGTCGCAGATCGCCGCTTTCGGCGTGGAAGCCGATGTCTCGGACGTCGGCCAGGTGCTGTCGGTCGGTGACGGCATCGCCCGCATCCACGGTCTGGACAACGTCCAGGCCGGCGAGATGATCGAATTCCCCAAGGCCGGCGTGAAGGGCATGGCCCTGAACCTGGAAGTCGACAACGTCGGCGCCGTGATCTTCGGCCAGGACAATGAGATCGCCGAGGGGGACGAGGTCCGCCGTCTGGGCGAGATCGTGGACGTGCCGGTCGGCAAGGGCCTGCTGGGCCGCGTCGTCAATCCGCTGGGCGAGCCGATCGACGGCAAGGGCCCGATCCAGTTCACCGAGCGTCGCCGCGTCGACGTGAAGGCGCCGGGCATCATCCCCCGCAAGTCGGTGCACGAGCCGATGCAGACCGGCCTGAAGGCCATCGACACCCTGATCCCGGTCGGCCGTGGCCAGCGCGAGCTGATCATTGGTGACCGTCAGGTCGGCAAGAGCGCCGTGGCCGTCGACACCATCCTGAACCAGAAGTCGGTCAACGCCACCGACGACGAATCGGCCAAGCTGTACTGCATCTACGTCGCCATCGGCCAGAAGCGCTCGACCGTCGCCCAGATCGTCAAGACGCTCGAGGAGCGCGGCGCTCTGGACTACACCATCGTCGTGGCCGCCACGGCGTCTGAGCCCGCCCCGCTGCAGTTCCTGGCACCGTTCGCCGGCACCGCAATGGGCGAGTATTTCCGCGACAACGGCATGCACGCCCTGATCGTGTACGACGACCTGTCCAAACAAGCCGTCGCCTATCGCCAGATGTCACTGCTGCTGCGCCGTCCGCCGGGCCGCGAAGCCTATCCGGGCGACGTCTTCTACCTGCACAGCCGCCTGCTGGAGCGTTCGGCCAAGCTGAACGCCGACTACGGCTCGGGCTCGATGACCGCCCTGCCGATCATCGAAACCCAGGCGAACGACGTGTCGGCCTACATCCCGACCAACGTCATCTCGATCACCGACGGCCAGATCTTCCTGGAATCGGACCTGTTCTATCAGGGCATCCGCCCGGCCGTGAACGTCGGCATCTCGGTGTCGCGCGTGGGCTCCTCGGCCCAGATCAAGGCGATGAAACAGGTGGCCGGATCCATCAAGGGCGAGCTGGCCCAGTACCGGGAAATGGCCGCCTTCGCCAAGTTCGGTTCGGACCTCGACGCCTCGACCCAGAAGCTGCTGGCCCGCGGTGCGCGCCTGACCGAGCTGCTGAAGCAGCCGCAATACTCGCCGCTGGCGGTCGAGGAGCAGGTGGTCTCCATCTACGCCGGGACGCGCGGCTACTTGGACGGCATCGCCGTGTCGGACGTCGGTCGTTTCGAGCGCGAGCTGCTGGCGCGCATGCACTCCAAGCATGCCGGTATCCTGGACGGCATCCGCACCAAGAAGGCCCTGTCGCCGGAACTGGAAGCCGAACTGAAGGACGCCATCGAAGCCTTCGCCAAGACCTTCGCCTGATCGCCGCCACACCAGTTAGGAGCTAGAGGAACGCCGAATGGCCAGCCTCAAGGAAATGCGCAATCGGATCGGAAGCGTGAAGTCCACGCAGAAGATCACGAAAGCCCTGAACATGGTCGCGGCGGCCAAGCTGAAGCGTGCCCAGGACCAGGCCGAGAGCGCCCGTCCCTATGCGCAGAAGATGGCCTCGGTGATCGCCAATCTGGCGGCCGGCGTGTCGGGTGACGACGCGCCCAGGCTGCTGGCCGGCACTGGCGCCGAGCAGAAGCACCTGATCGTCGTCGCCACCGGTGACAAGGGTCTGGCCGGCGGGTTCAACTCGAACGTCATCCGGGCCGCGCGCGAGCGCATCAACACCCTGATCAAGGGCGGCAAGGATGTGCGCATCATCGCCGTTGGCAAGAAGTCGCGGGACGGTCTGGCCCGTCTGTACGGTGACCGGCTGGTCCGCACCTTCGAGATGAGCGAGCACAAGACCATCGGCCTGCCCGCCGCCGAGCCCATCGCCGAACTGATCGCCGAAGAGTTCGAGGCCGGACGCGCCGACGTGGTGACCCTGTTCTACAGCCGCTTCCAGTCGGTCATCAGCCAGGTGCCGACGCCGAAGAAGCTGATCCCGGCCGAGGTTGCCGGGGATGCGCCGCCGGTCAATCTGAACGGTGCCGTCTATGAGTATGAGCCGTCCGAGGAGGAAATCCTCGAGACGCTTCTGCCGCGCAACATCACCACCCAGATCCTGGCCGCGCTCTACGAAAACCAGGCCAGCTTCTTCGGGGCCCAGATGGGCGCCATGGACAACGCCACCCGCAACGCCGGCGACCTGATCAACAGCCTGACCCTGCAGTACAACCGCAAGCGCCAGGCCCAGATCACCACCGAACTGATCGAGATCATCGCGGGCGCGGAAGCCCTCTGATCCGCCCCTGAACGCCCCTTCCGACACGGACCGACCCATGACCGACACCACCGCCCCCAAGAAGCCCGCCGCCAAGAAGGCCCCTGCTGCGAAGAAGCCGGCCGCCCCGCGCGCCGCTGCCGCAGCGGCCGCTCCGAAGACCACCGTCGCCACCGCCTCGGGCAAGATCGCCCAGGTCATCGGCGCCGTCGTCGACGTGGAGTTCGACGGCCCCCTGCCGGCCATTCTGAACGCGCTGGAAACCGGAAACGTTGACCAGAAGACGGGCGAGCCCTTCACCCTCGTCCTGGAAGTCGCCCAGCACCTGGGTGAGAACATGGTCCGCACCATCGCCATGGACACCACCGAGGGTCTGACCCGCGGTCAGCCGGTCACCGACACCGGCCAGTCCATCCTGGCGCCGGTCGGTCCGGGCACGCTCGGCCGCATCATGAACGTGGTCGGCGCGCCGATCGACGAACAGGGCCCGATCCAGACCACCATGTATCGCCCGATCCACCGCGAGGCCCCCAGCTTCGAGGATCAGTCGACCAGCTCGGAAATCCTGGTCACGGGCATCAAGGTCATCGACCTGATGTGCCCCTACACCAAGGGCGGAAAGATCGGCCTGTTCGGCGGCGCCGGCGTCGGCAAGACCGTGACCATGCAGGAGCTGATCAACAACATCGCCAAGGCGTACGGCGGTTATTCGGTTCTGGCCGGCGTGGGTGAGCGCACCCGCGAAGGCAACGACCTGTACCACGAGATGATCGAGTCGAACGTGAACGTCGACCCGACCAAGAACGGCGGCTCGACCGAAGGCTCCAAATGCGCCCTCGTCTATGGCCAGATGAACGAGCCCCCCGGCGCCCGTGCCCGCGTCGCCCTGACCGGTCTGGCGCAGGCCGAGTACTTCCGCGACGAGGAAGGCAAGGACGTGCTGCTGTTCGTCGATAACATCTTCCGCTTCACCCAGGCCGGTTCGGAAGTGTCCGCCCTGCTGGGCCGTATCCCGTCGGCCGTGGGCTATCAGCCGACGCTGGCCACCGAGATGGGCAATCTGCAGGAGCGCATCACCTCGACCAAGAAGGGCTCGATCACCTCGGTGCAGGCCATCTATGTGCCCGCCGACGACCTGACCGACCCGGCCCCCGCCACCTCCTTCGCCCACCTGGACGCCACCACCGTGCTGTCGCGCGACATCGCCGCCCAGGCCATCTTCCCGGCCGTGGACCCGCTGGATTCGACCAGCCGGATCATGGACCCGCTGGTGATCGGCGAGGAGCACTATCAGGTCGCCCGGTCTGTTCAGGAAGTCCTGCAGCAGTACAAGGCCCTGAAGGACATCATCGCCATCCTGGGCATGGACGAGCTGTCGGAAGAGGACAAGCTGATCGTGTCGCGCGCCCGCAAGATCCAGCGCTTCCTGTCGCAGCCCTTCTTCGTGGCCGAACAGTTCACCGGCTCGCCCGGCAAGTTCGTGGCGCTGGAAGACACCATCCGCAGCTTCAAGGGCATCGTCGCCGGTGAATACGACCACCTGCCCGAAGCCGCCTTCTACATGGTCGGCACCATCGAGGAAGCCGTCGAGAAGGCCCAGAAGCTGGCCGCGGAAGCGGCGTGATGCGTATCGGGGCGAGCGTCATTGCAGCGCTCGTCCTGACCTGCGCCGCACCCGTCGCGGCGCAGGACCCGGATCTGCTGCGCCAGGCCGGTGTTGATGCGCGGGATCAGGTGCTGGCCAACATGACGCTGTTCCAGTGCGGAGGTGAACCCTGCGCAGCGGCAACAGCCGAAGAGATGGCCTCTCCGCCTCTCAGCGACGATGAGGCGGGTCGGGTTGCAGGCATAGCCCTGATGAGCGCCCTGGCTGAACATTGCGGACTGGACTGGAGCGGCCAAAGCTTCATGCCGATGATGCGTGAATGGCGGATGCAGCCCGGCGGCTCAAACCGGAAGTATGCCCTGATCGGCGGGGTCCATGGATTCGTCCAAGCCGAGGCACTCGACGCCTTCCGGGCCAACGGCGAATGTGATGAACAGACACGGGCGGCGGTTCAGGCCACGCTCGATGACAGCAGAGACTGACAAATGGCCTCCAAACTCTCCTTCTCTCTCGTATCCCCGGAACGCGAGGTCTTTTCGGGCCTGGTGGATCAGGTGGATGCGCCCGGTGTCGAGGGTGACTTCGGCGTGCTGGCCGATCACGCGCCTTTCATGACGGCCCTGCGCGAAGGCGTGGTCACCGTGATGGACGGCAGCAGCCGGCGGCAATTCCTGGTCGAGGGGGGGTTCGCCGATGTCACCCCCGCCGGCCTGACCATTCTGGCCGAACGCGCCACGGAAGTGGCCGCGGTCTGATCGCCCGGACATTGTGATTGCCAGGCGGCGGCTTCCTCGGGAGCCGCCGTTTTTGGGTCAGACGTCGACGAATCGCGCGAACTCTGCGCAAACCTGATCATAGACGCCGCGCTTGAACGGCACGATCAGAGCGGGGGCTTCGGCCAGGTCGGCCCAGCGCCAGGCGTCGAACTCCTGTTCGCCATGGGCCATGAGGTCGACCTCTTCGTCCTGCCCCGTGAACCGCCAAGCGAACCACATCTGCTTCTGGCCGAGGTTGCCGCGTCGCTTGAGCGGGCCATTCAGGATATCGGGCGGGAAGTCATAGGTCAGCCAGTCGGGAGTCTGTCCCAGAAGCTCGACTGAACGGATACCGGTTTCCTCGAACAGTTCACGCCGGGCGGCGGCCTCCAGATCCTCGCCCGCATCGACGCCCCCTTGCGGGAACTGCCAGTTCCAGGGGTCTGGCGTGCCGATCCGGCGGCCCAGCCAGACGCGGCCGTCGGCATTGAAGACGACGACGCCGACATTGGGACGATAGAGGGACAGGTCGCGGTCACGCACAGGGCCTAGCGCCCCGGGCGGCGGGTCATGGCGCTGGCGGGGGCCAGTTGCAGGCCGCGGGCGTCCAGTCCGGCGGCCCAGCGGGCCACGGCCTCGACCGTCACCGGATAGCTGAAGCCGGTGCCGAGCGCGTCGCCGCGCTGTTTGGCCATGGCCTCGATCGCATTCAACTGGCCCATGATGGCGACCGGGGTCTGGGTCTCGTCGATCACGCGGTCGGCCGTTGCGCGCGACCAGGCACCGGGGCGGCGGCGGGCCTGCCCATCGTCGATGAAGGCCAGACCGTGGGTGCGCAGCGTGCCCAGCATGGCCCCGAAGGCCGCATCCGAGGTCATGAAGCGGTCGCCCAGATAGTTGGTCACCCCGAAATAGCCCGTCGCACGGCCCAGCAGCCAGGGCAGTTTGCTGCCGACGTCCTCGGCCCCTCCGTCCGCCAGAAGGGTGTAGGGGCCGGGGTCATTGTCGGGATAGCCGGTCGGCTCCATCGGGATCTCGATCATCACCTCATGGCCGTGCGCGCGGGCCAGATCAATCCAGGCCTGCAGGTCGTCGGCATAGGGGACGAAGCTGAGGGTGATCTCCGGCGGCAGGCGTTCGATGGCGGCACGCGTCGTTGTGGCATTCAGTCCCAGACCGCCGACGATCAGGGCCACGCGCGGCTTGCCGTTCGGGCGGAACGGACGGGCATAGGCCTCAGCCGGGGTACGGCCGTCGGTGGCGATGATCGGCAAGGGACCGGCGGGACCCGGGCGGCTCAGCCCTTCGATCGGCGCGCGCGGCAGGGGGCTGGTCGCGGCGATGCGCGGTGCCGTGATCCCCTCTCCCGACCCTGACACACTGGCTCCGTCGGGCAGGGTTATGACCGCCTCGGTCCCGAAGGCCTCCGGATCGGCGCCGAGGGTCAGCCAAGCATCCTCGACCCCCATGGAAAAGGCTTCCATACCGGTCGGAACCCGTTCGGTCACAGCCTCGCGTTTCAGATCGACCCGGGCCGACGGCAGGCCTGCACGCGGATCGCCCAGTACGGCAATGAACAGTCCGGCGCTGAGCAGCACCAGCAGACCGGCCGAGGCCACGGCCACCGGAGGCTTGCGGAAGAAGGCCACGATCCGCTGGCGCACGGCCCGCAGGTCGAGGCGAGGCGGCGGAGACCCGGCCCGGGCGGCAAGACGCGACTGGCGTTTGGCGAAACTGGACTCGGACATGCGGACCCGGACGACATCACGGCCCGGCCGCCCATGCGGTTCAGGCCATTTGGCCGCAGAATGCCCGGTGCCGGTTAAGAAACCCTAACGCCGGATTCACCATGATCCCGAGGCATGCCCGCCCCTACTCCGGATCGCGACGGCTTGCCAGCTGGGTCGGCTGCGTGCCCGGCGGCGTGACAACAATCCCCTCGGGCGCGGCGGCCAGCTGGTCGAGACGACCGCCCGCGCGCAGCACGTCAAAGGCCCGTTCCAGCTGATAGTCCTTGTCCGCAGGATAGTCTTCGCCCGGCGCCTCGAACGGCACGTGGGGGCCCTTGCGTTCGGCCCCGATCGAGGCGTCCAGCGCCGTGGCATAGGCGGCTTCGGAATAGATGAAGTTCGACCGCGCCACGATGCCGGCCTCGGCGAACGACCGCGAGACCTCCAGGTCCGGCTCGATGCCGATCTTCTGGATCGAGGAACCGGAGGGTGTGTAATAGCGCGCCGTGGTGATCGACAGGGCCCCGTCCTCGCCCCCGCGCAGCGGGATGACGGTCTGCACCGACCCCTTGCCGAAGCTGGTCAGGCCAACGACGGTGGCGCGTTGGTGATCCTGAAGGGCGCCGGCCACGATTTCCGAGGCCGAGGCCGAGCCGTAGTTGACCAGCACGACGATGGGCAGGCCCCTGGCCAGGTCGCCCGGGCGGGCCGAATAGCGTTCGATCTGATCGGGCTTGCGACCGCGCTGGCTGACGATTTCGCCACGTTCGAGGAAAGCGTCCGAGACGGCGATCGCCGCCGACAGCAGACCGCCGCCATTGTTGCGCAGGTCGACCACATAGCCCTTGATGCCCGGGTTCTCGGACTGCAGCCGGGCCATGACCTCGTTCAGTTCGCGGCCCGTGTTCTCATTGAAGGTCGAGATGCGGACATAGCCGAACTCGCCCTCGACCCGGCCGGTGACCGACTCGATCTTGATGATCTCGCGCGTCAGGGTGACTTCCAGAGCGTCCGCCCCATCCCGCAGGAAGGTCACCCGCACCTCGGTACCCGCCGCGCCCCGCAGCTTTTCCGAGACCTGCGAGACTGACAGGCCCGCCGCCGTCGACCCGTCAATGACCGAGATGACGTCGCCGGCCTGGACCCCGGCGCGGTCCGCGGGACCGCCGTCCATCGGAGAGATGACCTTCACAAATCCGCCCTCGGCCGAGATGGTCAGGCCGACGCCGGAATACTGCCCCTCGGTCCGCTCGCGCAGTTCGCCGAAGCCGGCAGGCGCCAGATAGCTGGAGTGCGGGTCGAGCGCGGTCATCATGCCGCTGAGCGACGCCTCGATCAGCTTGCGGTCATCGACCGGCACCACATAGGCCTGCTTCACCACGGCGAGCACATCGCCGAACAGCTCCAGCATGCGGAAGGTCTCATTGTTGCGGACGCTCTGCTGGGCCATGGCTGCGGCCCCCGCTCCGAGCGCCAGGGCCGCACATCCGACAAGCAACAGTCTACGCATACGGTGTCATTCCTTGTGGCCGAACCCCGGCCCGGGCGTGGAGTCGCCCCCACAGATCCATCGATGGCCTTATCAAATAGTGGAACCCGGGACCAAATCGAGGCGAAACCCCAGCCACGGTATAAATTCTGTGTCAGCGCCTCGTGACCCGCGATCCTCAGTCCAGCCAGGGCGAGGGATCGACGGCCACCTCCTCGCGGCGAAGCTCCAGAAGGACGGGCAGGGTGTCTCCTCCCTGCCCCAGTCTCTGGCCAGCCCTGACCCGGTCCCCGGTGCCGATGTCGAGCGTGCCCAGCCCCGACAGAACGACCCGCCAGCCCGGTCCGGCATCCAGGATGACCACCTGGCCCCAGCCGTCCAGCGGTCCGGCGTGGATGACCTCGGCTTCCAAGGGCGCGAGCACGGCCTGGCCCCCCGCCCGCCATTGCCAGCCGGACGAGCCCTTGCCGAACCGCGCCGTAGGGGGGCCCTCGACCGGCGCCAGCAGGGTGTCGCGCCCATTGGGCAGTCTGAGGGCGGGCGTCTCGCTGACGGGGACCTCCGGCACCGGGACCGCCCAGGCGCGCAGACGGGCTTCCAGCGCCTCGGCCTCGCGGCGGGCCCGCCGGGCCTCGGCCCGCAGGGTGGCGCGCCGGGCGCGGTCCGCGACCAGCCGTGACTGCAGCGTGGCCTGACGATCCCCCGTCTGGCTCTCGCTGACGAACAGCCGTTCGCTTTGCAGGGCGATGGCGCGACGCTCGGCAACCACGGCGGCGCGGCGGCGATCCGCCTGCTCGACCCGCTCCGTCAGGGGCACGACCAGCGCCTTCATCAGCACCGCCGCGCGGACCGTATCGACGGCCTCCCGCGTCGGCACGACCAGCGGGGGCGGCGGATGCCGCGTCAGGGTCTGCAACGCCCCCAGCACCCGCGTGAGCGGCCCCTTGGCCAGGGCCAGGTCCTCGAGCGCGCGGGCTTCCTGGCGACCGGCGGCATCCAGCTGACGACGCTGCAGCAGGACGGTTTCGTCACCGGCGGCGGGCTGACGCTCCAGGCTGGCCTCGGTGGCGGCGATCCGGCGATCCAGCGCTGCCACATCCGCCTCGATCCGCCGGGTCCGGATCACGGCGTCCCGATAGCGGGCCTGAACCTCGGCGACCGCCTCCGGATCGGGGCGTGCCCCGGACTGGCCCGACACCGGCCCGACCATGCCGAACATCAGGGCAAGCATGAGCAGGACCCGCCGCATCCGCCTCAGTCCCGGTGATAGGGCGTGCCCGCCAGAAGCGTGGTGGCGCGATAGATCTGTTCGGCCAGCATGGCGCGCGCCAGGGCATGGGGCCAGGTCTGGGGACCAAAGGCAAGCGTCAGCGAGGCCGCATCGCGGACCATCTCGTCCAGCCCGTCCGCCCCGCCGATCAAAAAGGCCAGATGACGCTCGCCGCCATCCCGGATGTCGCGGATCAGGTCGGCAAAAGCGCGCGAGGAAAAGGTCTTGCCGCGCTCGTCACAGGCGATCAGACGCGCGCCCGTGGTGGCGGCCAACAGGGCGACGCCTTCCGGGCCCGGACCGGTCTTTTTCGGCTCGACATCAATCAGCTCACAGGGGCCCAGACCGATCCCGCGTCCTGTGCGACCGGCGCGCAGGGCATAGTCGTTGGCGAGGTCCGCTTCGGGTCCCCGCCCCGCCCGACCGATGGCAACGATCGACAGCTTCACGACGCGGGTCCCCCGTCAGACAGGCCTAGTTGCGGGCCGTCCGGTGGGCCGAGTCCACGGCCCAGATCTTCTCGATGTTGTAGAAGGTCCGCACTTCGGGTCGGAACAGGTGAACGATCACGTCCCCGGCGTCGATCAGCACCCAGTCACAGTGGGGCAGACCCTCGACCTTGACGCGGCCGAGGCCGTGGTCCTTGAGCGTGCGCAGCAGGTGATCGGCCAGCGCGCTGACATGGCGGTGCGAGCGGCCGGATGCCACGATCATGGTATCGGACATCGGGCTTTTGCCCTTGAGGTCGATCAGGACGATGTCCTGGGCCTTGTCCTCGTCCAGCTTGGCCAGCAGGGCGGTTTCGAGCGGGGTGCTTCCGGTCGGAAGCTCGGCGGATCGGGCGTCAGCACTGTCCGGGCCGTCGGAATCGGCGTGCGGGGTGTCGTCAGCATGCGCATCGTGCGCGGGCGAGGGGGTCAGCGGAATACTCCAGTCGATGACAGATCAGCCACGACCCTAGCACATCCCCGCCGGGCGGTCACGGTCGCCGGGACGCGGCTTCGGCGCGCAGGGCCGTCGAGGACGCCCGGTTGAGCGGTGCCGTCAGATAGACCCAGGCCGGGGCCTGTCGATCCGCCAGGGTCAGGGCCTCATGCGCCTGGATACGGTATCGGCGATACCGCAGGGCGGCCGGGGCCGACCGGCTTTCCAGCAGACTGCCCGGGCGGGCCACCACGGCCATGGGCATCAGCGACAACAGGTCCGTCCAGCCCCGCCAGCGATGGAAGCCGGCCAGATTGTCCGACCCCATCAACCAGACGAATTTCACCCCCGGATAGCGGGCGGTCAGGGCCCTCAGCGTATCGATCGTCCGGGTCGTGCCGACCCGCGACTCGAAATCGGAAATGACCATGTGCCGGGCGCCGTCGGCCCGGTCGGCCCACTGCCGGGCCGAGGCCATGCGCTCGGCAAGCGGCGCGGTCTCGGCCTCGGACTTCAGCGGATTCTGGGGCGACACCAGCCAGATGACCCGGTCCAGACCCAGCCGCCGCAGCGCCGTCTCGGCCACATGGGCATGGCCGTCATGGGCCGGATTGAAGGAGCCGCCGAACAGACCGACACGCATGCCCGGATACAGCAGCAGCCCGTCGTTCAGCCCGCCGGGGCGGGGCCCGGAGGTCCGGGGGGCAGGACCGGCATGAAAGAAGCGCAAGGACAGGTCTCGGCGGGGCTTATGCTCACGCGTGCCCTAACACCCCCGCCCCCGCTTGTCTCGATTTAATGACGCAACCTCACGGCCGCGCGTGCCCCTTGCCGCGGACGACATATTTGAAGCTGGTCAGCTGCTCGGCGCCGACCGGGCCGCGGGCGTGCAGACGATCGGTGGAGATACCGATCTCGCCGCCGAAGCCGAACTCGCCCCCGTCGGCATATTGGGTCGAGGCATTGGCCAGCACGATGCCGGCGTCAGCCTCGGACAGGAAGCGTTCTATCACCGCCTCGTCGGACGCGACGATCGCCTCGGTATGGCCCGAACCATAGCGCGCGATGTGCTCCAGCGCTCCCCCCACCCCGTCGACCAGTTTCACCGCGAGGATGGCGGCCAGATACTCCTTCGGCCAGTCGGCCTCGGTGACCTCGGTCGCGTCGGGGATGATCTTGCGCGCCTCCGGATCGGCACGCAGTTCGCAGCCGGAGGCCTTCAGGGCCTCGGCGATGCCAGGCAGCAGTCGTTCGGCCCCGGCCTTGTCGACCAGCAGGGTTTCCGCCGCGCCGCAGACCGACACGCGGCGCATCTTGGCGTTCAGCACGACCTCACGCGCCATGTCCGGATCGGCGCTGGCGTCGACATAGACGTGATTGACGCCCTCCAGATGGCCCAGCACGGCAACGCGCGCTTCGGTCTGGACGCGCTCGACCAGCGACCGGCCGCCACGCGGGATCAGCAGGTCGATGGATCCGTCCAGTCCTGTCAGGATATGGCCGACCGCCGCGCGGTCCCGCGTGGTGACGATCTGCACGCAATCAGGGCTGAGGCCAGCCTGTTCCAGACCTTCGGCGAGCGCCCCGTGAATGGCCAGATTCGAGCGCAGACACTCCGAGCCGCCGCGCAGGATCACGGCATTGCCGGCCCGCAGGGCCAGGGCCGCCGCGTCAGCGGTCACATTGGGGCGGCTCTCATAGATGATGGCCAGCACCCCGATGGGCGTCCGCACCCGGGCGATGTCCAGCCCGTTGTCCGGCGTCCAGCGGGCGGTTTCCACGCCGACCGGGTCGGGAATGGCGGCAATCTTTTCGAGCGCAGCGATGACGCCGTCCAGCCGCCTTTCGTCGAGCGCCAGTCGATCCATCATGGCCGAGGCCATACCCTTGGCCTTGGCCGCCTCGAGGTCGGCGGCATTGGCGGCCAGCACCCCGGCCGAGCGGGCCTTGAGCGCCTTGGCCATGCCGTCGATGGCGCGGGTGCGTATCTCGGGCGAGGCGAGGCCCAGCTCGCGGGCAGCGGCGCGGGCCTTTCGGCCCAGGGTCAGCATCTCGGCCTCGAGGGTGTATTCGGGGGATGTGTCGGGTGCGATCTCCGCAGTCGGGGTCATGGTCATTCCCTTAAGGTCGGGCCGTGTCCGTCAGTTTCAACCCCCGAGGGGTGGTTCGGCCAGCGTCAGCGCAAGGCCAGGTCGTCGGCGTGGATCACCACCGGGCCACCGGCATAGCCGAGCGCCGCCTTGATCTCGGGGGAGCGCAGGCCGGCGATAGCCGTGACGTCGGCCGCGTCATAGCGGACCAGCCCGCGGGCGACCTCGGCCCCCGCCTCGTCCAGCACCTCGACCGGATCGCCCTTCCCGAAGCTGCCGTTGGCGGTCACGACCCCGGCGGCCAGCAGGGATTTGCCCCGTCTGAGAGCCTTCCGGCAGCCGGCATCGATGACGATCTGGCCGCGCGTGGCCAGCGACCCCCCGATCCACTGCTTGTAGGCCGCGCGAACGGTGGTGGAGGGCGCGATCAGGGTGCATCGGCGGCCTTCCTCGATATGCTGGGCCCCGCGCTTCTTCGAGCGGCCGGCGGCGATCAGGGTGGCGCAACCCGCCTCGCCCGCGATACGGGCCGCCATCAGCTTGGTCGCCATGCCACCGGTCCCGACGCCGGCCGCCGCATTGGCTCCGGTCGCCATGGCCTCGATCTCGGGGGTCAGGGTCTCGATATAGGGGATGTGCCGTGCGTCCGGATTCTGGCGCGGATCGGCGGTATAGACCCCGTCCACGTCGGACAGCAGGATCAGCAGATCGGCACTGATCAACTGGGCCACGCGGGCCGCCAGTCGGTCGTTGTCGCCATAGCGGATCTGGTCGGTGACGATGGTGTCGTTCTCGTTGACGATCGGTACCGCGCCCATGTCCAGCAGGGCGCTCACCGTCGCCCGGGCATTGAGCCAGCGACGCCGAACCTCGGTGTCATCGCGCGTCAGCAGGATCTGGGCGGTGACGATGTCATAGGGATCGAACACCGACTCCCAAGCGTACATCAGCATGGATTGCCCGGCCGCAGCCGAGGCCTGCTTCTTTTCCAGCCCACCGCCCCGCGCCCGCGAGCCCAGTCGACGACGCCCCAGTGCCACTGCCCCCGATGACACCACCAGCACCTGCTTGCCTTGTTCGCGCCAGTCGGCGATGTCGCCGGCAATGCCCTTCAGGCGGACCATGTCGACGGTATTGGTCTTGCGGTCGACCAGCAGGGCAGAGCCGATCTTCAGGACAATACGGTTGGCGGCGGCAATCGTCCTGGCGGCCTGGAGGGGCCGTTTGCGGGTCAAGGCGTCCATTCCTCCGTCGTGGGCGGCGCCGCGTCGTCCGACAGGGCGTCTTCGTCCTCGATCTCGCCGCGCGTCCGGCGGACCTCGGCCCAGGCCGCGCGCAGCAGTTCAGGAACGCCTTCACCCGACACGCCCGACACAAGGAACGGGGGCCTGCCGAGAACGGCCGCGAGTTCAGCCGATTTCTCGGCGCGCAGCTCGGGCGACAGAGCGTCGATCTTGTTCAGGGCCACCAGTTCGGTCTTGTCCGCCAGACCCTCGCCATAGGCCTCCAGCTCGGCGCGGATGGTGCGGTATGCGCCCGCCACATCGTCCTGGGTGCCGTCGATCAGGTGGATCAGGCTGGCGGACCGCTCGACGTGGCCGAGAAACCGTGTACCCAGACCTGCCCCCTCGCTGGCGCCCTCGATCAGGCCCGGGATGTCGGCAATCACGAACCGCTCGCTGGGGCTGAGGTCGACCACCCCCAGATTGGGGGTCAGGGTCGTGAACGGATAGTCGGCGATCTTGGGCCGGGCGGCCGAGGCGGCGGCGAGGAAGGTCGACTTGCCGGCATTGGGCAGGCCCGCCAGACCGATATCGGCGATCAGCTTCAGCCGCAGCCAGATCCAGCGTTCACCACCCTCCTGACCCGGATTGGCGTGGCGCGGGGCCTGATTGACCGGACCCTTGAAGCGCACATTGCCCCAGCCGCCGTTGCCGCCGCGCAGCAGCCTTTCGCGCATGCCTACCCGGTCCAGATCGAGAAGGACCGTCTCCTTGTCCTCGTCCAGCACCTGGGTGCCGACGGGGACCTTGAGCACCACATCCTCGCCCTTGCCGCCGTGCATTTGGCGGCCCTGACCGTGGTGACCGGTCTGGGCCTTGAAATGCTGCTGGTAGCGATAGTCGATCAGGGTGTTCAGCCCCTCGACCGCCTCGATCCAGACGTCGCCACCGCGCCCGCCGTCGCCGCCGTCAGGGCCCCCGTTGGGGATGAATTTCTCGCGCCGGAACGAGACGGAGCCCGCCCCGCCGTTGCCCGAGCGAATATAGATCTTGGCCTGATCGAGGAACTTCATGACGGGCTTATGCCGCACCTGCGAGCAGATTTACAGGCGGGTTTGACAAGACTGACCCGGCCCCGGATCATATTGACCATGGGTCTGCACGAAACATTGGCCGTCTGGTCGGATCGCGAGCCCACGCTCGACGAGGAACTGCGGGCGCTCAGCGACGAGGATGCCCCCGAGATGGCCAATCTGCCGCCGGACTGGACCGGCGTTCTCGCGACCCTGTTCATATCGACCGCCATGGGCCAGCACGGCCCCCGCGTGAAGGTCTACATCAAGACCGGGCGCGGCCAGCCCAGCGCCTCGATCTCTATCGGCCCCAACCCGCGCATACTGGCCAGTAGTCTGGACGAGCGCGACCTGAACCGCATTGCGCCCAAGGCTATCGAATGGGTGGCTCTGAACCACGAGGCCCTGACCACCTTCTGGTTCGAGGGTGAGGGCCTGGCGATCGCCGACGTCGCCAACTTCGCCAGGTCCCTGAAGCGCGTCTAGGCGCCTACTTCTCCCACACGCCGTAGGGGTCGGACCATTCCATGCCCATGGCCTCGGCCACGGCGGGATAGGTGATCTGGCCGCCCAGCACATTCAGACCACGGGCCAGGTGCGGGTCCTTCTTGAGAGCATCCAGACCGTGGTCAGCCAGCGCCAGGCCGAACGGCAGGGTGGCGTTGTTCAGGGCTTCCGAGGACGTGCGCGGCGCGGCACCCGGCATATTGGCGACGCAATAGTGAACCACGCCGTCAATCTCATAGGTCGGGTCTTCGTGGGTGGTCGGCTTCGATGTCTCGAAACAGCCGCCCTGGTCGATGGCCACATCCACCAGCACCGAGCCGTTCTTCATCTGCTTCAGGTGTTCGCGCTTGACCAGTTTGGGCGCCGCCGCCCCGTGCACCAGCACCGCGCCGATCACCACATCGGCCTTGATGATTTCCTCCTCGATGGCGTTGATCGAGGAGTAGCGGGTGATGACCCGGCCGTCGGTCAGTTCGTCAATCTCGCGCATGCGCGGGATGGAGCGCTCCAGCACCACGACCTCGGCCCCCAGACCCAGCGCCATGCGGGCCGCGTTGAAGCCGACCACGCCGCCTCCCAGCACCGCGACGCGGGCCGGGGCCACACCGGGCACGCCACAGAACAACAGGCCCATGCCGCCGTTGTGCTTCAGCAGGGTCTCGGCCGCCGAGAAGACGGCGATCCGGCCGGCCACTTCCGACATCGGCGCCAGCAGTGGCAGCCCGCCATTGCGGTCCGTCACCGTCTCATAGGCGATGGCCGCGCATTTCGAGGCCAGCAGCCCCTTGGTCTGTTCGGGATCGGGCGCCAGGTGCAGATAGGTGTAGAGGATCTGGTCCTCGCGGAGCATTTCCCACTCGACCTTCTGCGGCTCCTTGACCTTCACGATCATGTCGCTGTCGGCAAAGACGGTTTTGGCGTCCGGGGCGATCTTCGCGCCCGCCAGCTTGTATTCGGCATCGGTAAAGCCCGCGCCTTCTCCCGCTCCGGTCTGGACCAGCACCGTATGGCCATGGGCCACATATTCGCGCACCGCCGTCGGCGTGAGGCCGATGCGGTGTTCGTTCTTCTTGATTTCCTGGGGGACACCGACGCGCATGACCGTTTCCTCTGGATGGCAGGTGGGCCGTTCCGGCCCGGTTCGGCGCGCAATCTAGCGGGCACGGCGGCGCAGGTTCCTGTTCATTTTGCTGTGTGAACGGCGTAAAGTCACAGAATCTTGCGAGGAGCCATCCGTTGAAGACTGTTTCTGCCGTCACTCTCGACGCTATCGATCGCAGGATGCTGCGCGCCCTTCAGGAGAACGGGCGGATCTCAAACGCCGATCTGGCCCGCACGGTGAACCTGTCCGAGAGCGCCTGCCTCAGGCGGCTGCGGGCGCTCGAGACCGAGGGCGTCATCAGTCGCTATGCCGCCATCATCAACGAGCGCGCCGTAGGCCTGCCGATCAGTGTGTTCGTCACGGTCACCCTGTCGTCCCAGGCCGAAAGCGCCCTTACCGCCTTCGAGACGGCGGTCGCCACTGTGCCCGAGGTGGTCGAATGCTATCTGATGACCGGGGTCTCGGACTATCTGCTCCGGCTGGTGGTGCGCGACGTCGATGACCTTGAGCGAATCCACTCGCACGAGCTGACCCGCATCCCGGGCGTCACCCGCGTCTCGTCCAGTGTCGCCATGCGCACCGTGGTCAAGCGGGGCGCGCTGCCGGTCTGACCGGTCAGACGTACATGCCTTCGCGCAGATTGATACCGTGCTCGACCCAGGCCTTGAGCGCGGCCAGCATCTGGCTCCAGCCCTGACAATTGCCGAAGGCCGCCTTCAGCCCCGTCGGGGTCTCACGCCAGCCGCTTTCCTCGATACTGACCAGGGTGCGCCCGTCCTCAAGGGGTTCGAAGGTGAAGACCACAGTCGTCATATAGGCCTGACCCGCAGAGGTGCTGCCATCCTCGGGTGGCCCATCGTTGGCCTCCCAGCGAATGACGATCCGACGATTGGACTCCACTTCGACGACCTCGACCGGGAAGGCGCCCGGGAAGTCGGCGAAATCCCACTGCACCGTCTTGCCGGTCTCCAGCCGCCCGACGGCTCCGCCGGTGGTGAAATATTTCGACAGCCGCGCCGGATCGGCCACCGCCTCGAACACCTCTTCGACCGGGCGCGCGATGCGTGCCGACACCTTGAACTTCAGCTCCATGACATCCTCCCGCGCCTTGTCTGGGCTCATTAATGTTATAATCTTATAACATGTCAAGCGAGGCGAATCAGGACCGGGTGTTTCGCGCCCTGGCGTCGGACACGCGGCGTCAGCTGCTCGACCGGCTGAAGGATGCGCCGCTGACCACCGGGGCGCTGTGCGAGGCGCTGGCCCCGCTGGACCGCTGCACGGTCATGCAGCATCTCAAGGTGCTGGAGGCCGCCGATCTGGTGATGGTGGAACGTCGCGGGCGCGAGCGCTGGAACCACCTCAACCCCCTGCCGATCAAGGCCGTCCACGACCGCTGGATCGGCGACTATGCCCGCCGGGCCGTGGGCTTTCTGGCCGAGGTGAAGACGGAGCTCGAGACCTAGCCCAACTTCAGCGTCAGGGTCTTGATGTCCAGATAGTCGTCGATGCCGTGGGTCGAGCCCTCGCGGCCATAACCGGACTGTTTGACGCCGCCGAACGGGGCGACCGGGGTCGACATGAGGCCGGTGTTGATGCCGCACATGCCCGCCTCGATCCGCCGGCCGATGCGGATGGCCCGGTCGAGGTCGCGCGTGAACAGATAGGAGGCCAGCCCCAGGTCGCTGTCATTGGCCTTGCCGACCACCTCTTCCTCGCTGTCGAAGGCGAACACCGGCACCAGCGGGCCAAAGGTCTCCTCCTCGCGGAACAGGGTGTCGTCGCCGCCGAAGGTCACGGTCGGCGTGAAGAACCGCCCGCCCAGATCCTGGCGCGCGCCGCCGGTCAGCACCTCTCCGCCTGCCGCCTTCACCTTGCGGACATGCTCCTCGACCTTGTCGACACCCTTGTCCTCGATCAGGGGGCCGACCTTGACCCCCTCGTCAAAGGCGTTGCCGACCTTGAGCTTTGACACCTCGGCGGCCAGCCGCTCGGCATAGTCCCGGGCCACGGATCGCTCTACATAGATGCGGTTCGGGCAGACACAGGTCTGGCCGGAGTTTCTGAATTTGCCCTTGATGGTCTCGGCCACGGCCTGATCCAGATCGGCGTCGGCGAACACGATCAGCGGCGCGGCACCGCCCAGCTCCATCGACACGCGTTTCAGGGTCGGGGCGCACTGTTCGGCCAGCTTGCGGCCCACGGGCGTGGAACCAGTGAAGCTGAGCTTGCGGATCACCGGCGAGGCGGTCAGCACCCCGCCGATGGTGGCGGCATCCCCCGTCACCAGATTGAGCACGCCATCGGGCAGCCCCGCCTGATGCGCCAGTTCAACGAGGGCAATGGCGGTAAACGGCGTCTGGCTGGCCGGCTTGACCACGGCGGTACAGCCGGCGGCAAAGGCAGGGCCGAGCTTGCGCGTCAGCATGGCCGCCGGGAAGTTCCACGGTGTGATGAGGGCGCAGGGGCCGACCGCCTTGCGAAAGGTCAGAATGACATGGCCCAGCGGGCTGTCCTGGGTCTCGCCCAGCATGCGCTCGGCTTCGCCCGCGAACCATTTGAGGAAGCCGTTGGCATAGGCGACCTCGCCCTTCGCCTCCTCCAGCGGCTTGCCGTTCTCCAGCGCCATCAGTCCGGCGAGGCCCTCGGCATTGTCGTCGATCAGCCTTGCCCACTCGCGCAGAAAGGCCGCCCGCTCGTCCGGGCGCTTGCCGGACCAGTCCGCAAACGCGCGGTCGGCGGCGGCGATAGCCTGTTCGGTCTCCGCCTCGCCCAGATCGGGGATGGTGCCGATGACGTCCCCTGTCGCCGGATCGTCCACGTCGATGGTCGCGCCCGTTCCCTTGACCGGTTTGCCGTCGATGAAGGCGTGCTCGTGGAGCAGTTTCAGACCGGCATCGCGGGCGGGATGGGACATGGTCAAACCTTTCGCTCGGGGGGAGGGAGACGCGCGGAAGAACGCCTCAGTCGCCGATGGTATCCAGATCGCGGCCCTTCGTCTCGGGTAACCAGATCAGGCTGACGATCACCGCGATCAGGGTGAAGGCCACCGAATACCACAGGCCGAAATAGATATTCCCCGACCAGGCCACCAGGGCGAAACTGGCCGCCGGCAACAGGCCCCCGATCCACCCCGTCCCGATGTGATAAGGCAGGCTCATGGCCGTATAGCGCACCCGCGTGGGGAACAGCTCGACCAGGGCCGCGGCCTGCGGGCCATAAAGGGCCGTCGCCGCCACGATGAAGATCATCAGGATGCCGATCACCATGGGCATGTTGATCCGCTCGGGATCGGCCCGGGCGGGATAACCCGCCTCGACAAGCGCCGCCTTCACCCGCGTCTCGACATCGGCGCGGGCGGCCGTCAGGGCCTCGCCCTCCAGACCGCGTCCCTCGACCGAGGGAATGATGACATCGCCGATCCGCACCTGGGCCAGGGTGCCCGCCGCGGCGGCCCGATTGTCATAGCTGACCCCCGCGTTCGACAGCACCGACTTGGCCAGATCGCAGGAGCTTGCAAAGGCCGTCTTGCCGACCGGGTCGAACTGGATGGCACAGTCGGCGGGATCGGCGATCACGGTCACGGGGGCCGTGGCCTGGGCCTCGGCCAGGGCCGGATTGGCGGCCCGCGTCAGGGCATGGAAGCCGGGGAAGAAGGCGACCAGCGCCAGGATCATGCCGAACAGCATGACGGGCTTTCTCCCGATCCGGTCCGAGAGCCAGCCGAAGAAGACATAGAGAACCGCCGAGGCCAGGGTGATGGTCAGCAGGATCTGGTCGACCGTGCCCACCTCGACCTTCAGCACCCGCTCCATGAAGAAGCGGCTGTAGAAATAGCCGCAGTACCAGACCGCCCCCTGGGCGATCATGATGCCGAACAGGGCCAGCAGCACGAACCTCCCGTTCTTCCAGGTGCCGAAGGCCTCGCGGTAGGGCGCTCGCCGCTCACCCCCCTCGGCCTCCATCCGCTTGAACGCCGGACTCTCGTTCAGCTTCAGCCGGATCCACAGCGAGATCACCAGAAGGAAGAAGGACAGCAGGAAGGGAATCCGCCAGCCCCAGTCATTGAACGCCTCAACCCCCACGATCATGCGGGTCAGGATGATGACACCCAACGCCCCGATCAGGCCAAAGGCCGCGGTCGTCTGGATCCAGCCAGTCAGATAGCCGCGCTTCTCGTTCGGGGCGTGCTCAGCCACGAAGATGGCGGCACCGCCATACTCGCCCCCCAGCGCAAACCCCTGGGCGATCCGCAGGACCAGCAGCAGCAGGGGCGCGGCGATGCCGATCTGGTCGTATGTAGGCAGAAGGCCGATGGCGACGGTCGCCACCCCCATCAGGGTGATGGTCACGAGAAAGGTGGTCTTGCGCCCGGTCCGGTCACCGAACCAGCCGAACACCAGCGCGCCCAGCGGCCGGACGACAAATCCCACCCCGAACAGCAGCAGCGTCAGGATATAGGCCGTGGCCTCGCCCACATTGGCGTAGAATTTATTGGCGATGACTGCCGTCAGCGAGGCGAAGATGAAGAAGTCGTACCATTCGAACGCGGTGCCCGCGGCCGACGCGGTTACCACGGTTCGAAGACCCGGGCCCTGCTCCGCCCCGGATTCCACGGTCGTCTGGTCGGCCCCCATGCCGTCCTCCCCCTGATGTGCCGGGCCTTCTGGCGAGGCCCTCCCTCTATGGCCATGCTTACCGGGGTTGATGCGATCCGCAAGCACCCGGCCATCCGGCGTCCATCGCCGGACATGACAGACCCCACCGGTGGGGGGATACCGGTGGGGTCCGACCTTCACGTCAGGCCGCGAGGGCCCTGGCGACGTGGCTGTTCTGTGGCTGGCGCGTTCTAGTTGGAGGCGTCCCGGGCGGCCTCTTCCACGGCGCTGCCCGCAGCCTGGGTGTCGCGGCCGACACCGGCGATGGTATTGCAGGCGGCGGTGGTCAGGGCGGCGGCGGCGGCGACCAGAATGAAAATCTTGCGCATGAGATCGGTCCTTGGATCGGGGCACCGCGAGGCGCGGGCGGTTACGCCCTCAATAACCCGGAACGAGGGGTCCGGTTCCCGCCCCGGCGCTACGCGCTGGGGGTGACGAAGGTCATGCGTACCCGGGTGCCACGCGGGGACGCCGGCAGCACCTCCGTCGTGCCCCTCAGTTGCTTGGCGAAGGCCGTCATCAGGGTGCGCCCCACACCGACCGGATCGGTTTCCGACAGACCGGGCCCGTCGTCCTCGACCTCCAGCACACTGCTGTCCCCGTCCACCGTAAAGCGGACAATCAGTGTGCCGCCCCTGTCCGCCAGGGCGTGCTTCAGCGCGTTGGAGATTGCCTCGACCAGCCACAGGGCCATGGGCGCCAGCTTGTCGGGATCCATGACCAGGCTGTCTGCCTCGACCCGACTGCTGACCGCGGGCCCGCGCCCGGCCTCGCTGGCCACCAGCTGTCCGACCAGATCGTGCAGAAAGACCGCCGCGTCGGCGTGACGGATGTCGTCGCTCTGGTAAAGGGTGCGATAGATCAGGGCCAGCGCCGAAATCCGCTGGCGCGTGTCGCCGAGAGCCATCCTGGCCCCATCGTCGCTCAGCGCCCGCTGCTGCAGGCTGAGCAGGGAGGAGATGATCTGGAGGTTGTTCTTCACCCGGTGGTGGATCTCGCGCATCAGCACGTCTTTTTCCGCCAGACTGTCCAGCAGGGACTGATCGCGGATGGAGACGGCCTCGGCCAGCCCGTCCAGGGTATTGGCCAGGACCCGGATCTCGGTCGGCGCATTGACCGCCGCGACGGGGCGCACGGTGAACCGCCCTCGCGCATAGAGGGCAGCGATGCGCTCCAGATAGTCCAGCCAGCGGACTACGACGCGTTCGGCGACCAGGATCACCGCGACAAAAGCCGTCACCCAGGCCGCCAGCGGCAGCAGGATCGAGCCGATCGGATTGAGCCGCGCCCAGGACAGCAGGCCCGGCGAGGGCGCGGCCAGCAGCACATAGACGTCCTGGCCGGACATGGCCGACCCCGCATAGGCGCGTCGCTCTCCGCCGCTGTCCCGCACCTCGAGCACACGGTCGTCGCCGGCCCGCATCTCCTGGAACCATTCGGCCAGCCGGCCACCCGGCTCCATGTCGAACGCCGCCGGGTCGGTGGCCACCAGAACCTGGCCTTCGCTGTCGACAAGGGCCGCCTCTGACCCCTGCGGAAGGGCGGGGTCGCGCGTGTCGGGCTGAAGGGATTCCAGCGGGATGACGGCGGCCATGGCTCCGTCAAAGCGCCCCATGGGCCGCTCGATCCGGAGGCCGGTGACCAGGGCCGGAAAGTCGCGCTGGGCCCGCGACACCACCCAGTCATTGCCGGCACGCAAACGGATGAACCAGCCACGTTGGGTGACGTCGACGCCCTGCATCACACCGGCACTGCAGATCACCTGACCGGTGGCCGAATAACGCACCAGCGTCGCATAGCCGTCCAGCCGCTCCAGCAGCGCGCCCAGCCGCTCCTCGCAAAAGGGAGAAGTGCCCTCGAACCTCAAAGCCTGCAGTAGGGTCGACGCGCCTTCAAGGCGGGTGCGGGCGGCCACGGCGCTGCGTTCGGCGGCAAGGTGCAGATCGATCCGGCGTTCCTCGGCCTGATCCCGGAAGGCAGAATCGACCTGGAAGGCGCTGAGGATCAGGAACGGGGCCAGGGCGATCGCCATGGCCATGCCCAGGCGAAACCGGATGCCCTTGAACTTCTGTCGCGACAGTCCCTTGCCGAAGGGTCGGCCAAAACGGCGACCGAAGGCGCGACCCAGCCGGCGCATCCTAGTTCGAATAACCGCCGCTCAGACGGTCCGCAGCCCCAAGGATCGAAGCCATGGCCTCGCCGGCCGCCTGACCGTCGCGGTGGTATCCTCCGCTTTCAAGCACGGCGAGCAGGGCCTTGCGGGCGCGACTGACCCGGCTTTTGACCGTGCCGACCGCACAGTCACAGATGGCGGCCGCCTCCTCATAGGCAAAGCCGCCCGCCCCCACCAGGATCAGGGCCTCACGCTGCTCCTCGGGCAGGGCCGCAAGCGCAAGTCGCAGCTCATCCAGGGCGACCGGGGCCTCGGGGTTGTCGACGGCCACCAGGGTCCGCTCCGCCGCCTCCTGATCCAGCTGCGACTGTCGCCAGGAGCGGCGCTTGTCGGAATAGAACTGGTTGCGAAGGATCATGAAGGTCCAGGCCTTCATATTGGTGCCCATCTGGAAGCTGGCGCGCGCGTCCCACGCCTTGACCATGGCATCCTGCGCCAGGTCGTCGGCCGCGGTGGCGTCGCCGGTCAGGGTCCGGGCGAAGGCGCGCAGATGCGGGATCAGCGCGACCAGTTCGGCCTTGAACGCCTTGTCATCCGTGGAGGGGGGCTTGGGGGCGGCACTGCTCATTCGCCACCTTCGCCCGACGCGCGGCTGTCCGCGCGGCGCAGGATGTCGAGGAATTCGTCGGGGACCGGTTCATTGACCACCTCGTCGAAAATGTGCCGCAGCTTGACCCCGATGGCCTGCTGTCGAAGCCGTGCCTCTTCCAGATCTTCGGACCCGAGGTCCTCGATCGGCTGGCCGGGTTTGGATTTTTCAGTCATGAACGGCTGTCTGCCCCTTGAATGCCGGTCGTCATTAACGTCACCTTGCGCTGCGGGTTCCTTTCGCCGCAAGAATTCCTCGGTCGAGGGCGGCGAAGCACGGAACCTTGGCTGTTAAGCGACGTTCTGCCTGCTTGTCACCACCCTGCGGACCGGTTTGTTTCGGCCGCGGAAATCATTAGTCGGGAATGATATCTCCATGAGTCTGCTCGCCAGATTGGCCCCTCACCTTCCGTATGTCCGTCGTTATGCCCGCGCCCTGACCGGGGACCAGACCACCGGCGACAACTATGTGCGGGTGGCGCTGGAAGCGCTCGCGGCGGGCGAACAGCAGCTGTCGCAGGACATGACGCCCCGCGTGGCGCTCTATCACGTCTTCCACACCATCTGGGCCTCGACCGGCGCCCGGCTGGAAGGCCGCCCCGAGGCCGAGGGCGGCGATGAGGCGTCGCGCCGGCTGATGCGGATCTCGCCGCGCTCGCGCCAGGCCTTCCTGCTGACCGCGCTGGAGGGGTTCACCCCCTCCGAAACCGCGCAGATCCTGGGGTCGGACGTGTCCTCGGTCGAATCCCTGATCAGCGATGCCCAGGCTGACATCGATGCCGAACTGGCCACCGACGTGCTGATCATCGAGGATGAGGCCATCATTTCGGCCGACATCGAGAACCTGGTCAAGGACCTGGGCCATCGCGTCACGGCCACAGCCACCACCCACGATGAGGCCGTCGACGCCGTCGCGCGGCACAAGCCGGGGCTGGTGCTGGCCGACATCCAGCTGGCAGACGGATCGTCCGGCATTGATGCGGTCAAGGACATCCTGAAGGCCATCGATGTGCCGGTGATCTTCATCACCGCCTTCCCCGAGCGGCTGCTGACGGGCGAGCGTCCGGAACCGACCTTCCTGATCACCAAGCCGTTCCAGCCCGAGACGGTAAAGGCCGCCATCAGCCAGGCCCTGTTCTTCCATCCGGGCCGTCGCGAGATCGCCTGACGTTTTTTTTCACCCTGCGCGGGAACCCGGGTCGTCGCTCCGCATTCTGGATATGCGGAGGCAGCGACGCCCCCCCGACAACGACCGGTTCACTCCGGTCAGCTGCCTCCGCGCCTCATCTCGATGATACCCTCGAAGGCGGATCGTTTGCGGTCCGCCTTCATTTTTTGCGCCCTGGCGTGCCCTGCCCCTCGACAAGCGGCGCGCCGCCGCCATGATGTCGGTCCATAAAGAAAACCCGGACACAGACATCAGGAGGTCCCCCATGACCCGCACCAATCGCCAGTGGGTGCTTCGCCGCCGCCCTCAGGGCCTGATCCAGGACGGCGATCTGGAACTGGTGGAGAGTCCGGTCACCGATCCCGGCGACGGCGAGGTTCTGGTTCGCACCATCTATCTGTCGCTGGATCCGACCAACCGCACCTGGATGAACGATTCCGAGGGCTATCTGCCGCCCGTGGGTCTGGGCGACGTCATGCGCGGCCTGACGCTGGGCGTGGTCGAGGCGACCCGGTCGGACCGCTTCAGGGAAGGCGATCTGGTCATGCCGATGTCGGGCGGCTGGGCTGACTATGCCGTGGTTCCCGACAGCCAGCTGCGCCCGGTGCACCGTTTTCCGGGCCTGCCGCTGACGGCCAATCTGTCGGTGCTGGGCATGACCGGCCTGACCGCCTGGGCCGGCGTGACCGACGTCCTGCGGCCCGAGCCGGGCCAGACCATGGTGATCTCGGCCGCCGCCGGGGCCGTGGGCTCGGTCGCCGGTCAGATCGCCAAACAGAAGGGCGCCCGCGTCATCGGCATCGCCGGCGGCGCGGACAAGGGCCGCTGGCTGACGGGGGAACTCGGGTTCGACGCAGCCATCGACTACAAGAATGAGGATGTCGGCGGGGCGCTGGACCGGCTGGCGCCGGACGGCATCGACCTCAATTTCGAGAATGTCGGCGGCGACATCATGATCGCCGTGTGGAACCGGCTGAACACCCATGCCCGCATGGCCGTGTGCGGCCTGATCTCGGCCTATAACGCCACCCGCATGCCGCCCTCGCCGAACTTCGCGCGGATCATCACCCACCGGCTGGAGGTGCGGGGCTTCCTGGTGCTCGACTACGCCCCCCGTGCGCGCGAGATGGTGGCCGAGGTCGGACCCTGGCTGGCCGACGGGCGGGTCAAATGGAAGGTCCACGTCGATCACGGCCTGGAAGGCGCCGTCCAGTCGCTCAACCGCTTGTTCACCGGCGACCATGACGGCAAACTGCTGGTGCGCGTCTCCGAAGAGCCCTGACGCGTGTCAGACACGGGGTCCCGATGAGCGAAGCCGAAGCCTCCGACCCCTTCCGGGTCTGTTTCGAGGACCTGTCGGTCGGTCAGGTCATACCGCTCGGTGCCTGTACCGTGGACACTGAGGCCCTGGCCGGATTCGTCGCCACCTTCGCCCCGCGCTGGCCGGTCGAGGCGGGCGCGCCTCCGGCCATGGTCTATGCCCTGTGGACGCGCCTGTTCTCGGAAAAGTCCAGCCACTGGGCCCAGACCAAGGTGCTGGCCGTCGACGGCCTGCGCTATATGCGCGACCCCCCGGCCGGCGAACTGCTGCGCAGCCGGATGACGGTGATGGGCAAAGACCCGGTCGGCGACGACAAGGGCATCGTCATCGCCCAGCACGATCTGCTGGACGAGGGGGGACGGCTGGTCTTTTCCTGCCTGACCCGCGCCCTGTTCGTCCGCCGTGCCTGACACGAATGCGCCCGACCCGGAAAACCGGATCGGGCGTTCGTTTGTTCCAGACCGGTCAGACTACTGGATGCGTTCGACCGTATAGCCGCGCTGCTCCAACAGGGCCTGGACGCTGTCGTCCCCCGCCAGGTGGGCGGCCCCGACGGCGATAAAGATCACGCCCTCGCCTTGCATCATGGTGTCGATCTGGCCGGCCCAGTTGGCGTTCCGCCGGACCAGCAGGGCCTGATAGAACTCTTCGCCCTCGGCCCGCATCTGGGTGACGCCGATGTCCTCGAGGGTGTCGACATCGCCTGCGGCCCAGGCCTCGACCAGACGATCCAGCTCGACCGTGGCGTTCTCATAGTCGCTGAGCACCGAGCGCAGGAAATCCATCTGGGCCTCTTCCGGCATGCCCGCCAGGATCTGCAGCTGCTCCTCGATGGTCTCAAGGCCGTCGATCGGTTTGCCGGCTTCCAGGGCCCGGGCGCGCAGCACCAGTTCGACCCCGGACTGGGGATCGTAGCCCGCCTTGGTCAGCGGCGCGACCGAAAGGGTCAGGGCCGCCAGCCAGGGCCGCATGGGCTCGAACGCCGGGCCGTTCAGGCCCATGGCTTCGGCGGCCGTGTTCAGCTGCACCTGTTCCTCCGCATTCAGTCGGCTGGACAGCGGGGTCTGCATATCGATGCCGTAACGCATCACCAGCGGCTGGGCCGCGGCCTGGTCGTCCGGATTCTCGATCTCGAACCAGATCTGGTCGGCGCTGTCGAAGGCCTGATCGACCACCGGCGAGTGCCAGGCGGTCTCGGGGCGCAGCAGGTGCACCGTGCCGAACAGATAGATGGTCGAGTCCGCGTCGCGCAGCACCCACAGGGCGGGCTGACCCGTCTGGGCCCCGGCATCCTGGGCCAGGACCGGCGCGGGCGCGCCGGCGATGACGGCGAGGCCAAGGCCGAGGCCGAGCGCGGCGGCGGTCGCCGTGCCCATCAAGCGACGGCCGAGGGCGAGGGTTGAGGTCTTCAGCTGGTCAAACGGGGTCATGGATCGATCCTTTCATGATCGGGAGGGGAAGTCGAAAGAAGAGGGGTGTGAGGTGTGGGGCTATTTCAGGCCGCGCCGGGCGCCGGCCACGGCCGAAGCGACCATGTAGACGGCCAGCAGGATGCCGATCATGCCCCAGGCGGTGATGCCCTCGACCAGGCCCAGCCGTTCGGAGGCGGCATAGACGAACAGCGCCAGCTGCAGGGTCCAGAAAGCCAGCGAGCCGGTCTCGACCATCACCCGCCGCAGCATTTCGTCGGCGCGCCGCCACAGCAGCACATTGGCCACGGTCTGGACGACCAGCAGGCCGAGAACGATGGCCAGCGACACCTCGGCGGAGACCCAGTTCGGGCCATAGATGGGCACGATCAGCATGATCCCGGCCAGCACCATGACGACGGTCTGCAGCAGGCCGCAGCCTTTCGGGACAGTGGAGGGGCGAAGCGCGGCCATCACCGCCATGATCCCGCCCATGCCCACCAGCACCACGCCGATGAACAGGTTCAGCGCATCGTCGGCGGGCAGGGCCGAGGCGTCGACGAAGCGGGCGGTCGCCGCGCCGACCACGGCCCCGATCAGGGCCAGCAGCACCAGTCCGCCAATCTTGAGGGCGGGGTGGAGATTGCGCTCTTCGGACGTCATGGCTCAGTCCTCCAGAAAGATGGATTCAATGGGTTGTTCAAAGACGCGGGCGATCCGGAAGGCCAGCGGCAGCGACGGGTCGTAGCGGCCGGTCTCCAGCGCATTAACGGTCTGGCGCGACACGCCCAGGCGGTCGGCCAGATCGGCCTGGCTCCAGTTGCGCTCGGCGCGCAGCACCTTGAGACGATTGTTCATGTCCGGGCCCTCACCGATGCCGCGCCCACCAGAAGACCCAGGCACAGGCATAGCCGACGGTCTGCAGCAGCAGCACGCAGAGCGCGCCACCCTGGACCAGGTCAACCGGGTCCGAAGCCTCGAGCGCCGCGCGCGCCTGGGCCGGATCGACGACCACCGTGCCGGTCAGCAGGATCACGCCCCCAACAGCAATGCCGAAGGTGCTGCCCCACCACCACGCCCATTTGTGGGCTTCCCGGGCGGCTTCATCCAGGCCGCTCCACCACCAGCTGCACATCCAGATGACCCCGGCCATGCCGAGAGCCACGATCAGGGCCAGGACCGCCACGGGGAGCCCCGCGAGCGAGCCGGCCATGGCCGCGAAAGCCCCGGCGATGCCGCCGAACAGCATGCAGGCGACCATGACCCCGACATAGCGGAGCGCGGGGTAGCGCGCGATGCGGGACGGCTTGGGCGAAGGCATGACAACTGTCCTCGTCTGTTTGACAAGGGTGTTTTACATCGCGCATCAGACAAGTCAAGCAACCTTGTCAAAAAGTCCGCAAGCCTTGTCTTAACCGTTCGAAGCGCCGGAGTCCGGCGCCTTCAGTAGTTCAGGACGGCTGAGCGTGCGGGGCGACCCTTCGACCGGAGCCAGCTCGGGCAGCTCCTTGCCTTCGTGATCGACGTGCAGGTCCTCGAACCGCCGGGCCGAGACCATGACCTGGCTTTCCAGCGAACCAACGAACTGGTTGTAGCGCCCGACGGCGGCGTCCAGCGCCTTGCCGACCGAGGCCGCGTGCCCGCCCATGACCGACAGCCGCTTGTAAAGCTCCTTGCCCAGTTTCGCGACGTGCTCGGCATTCTTCGTCTGCTCCTCGGCGCGCCAGCCATAGGCCACCGCCTTGCACAGGGCGAACAGGGTGGTCGGCGTGACGATCACCACGCGCGAGGCCATGGCCTGGGTCATCAGCTCGGGCTCATGGTCCAGCGCCGCCGCCAGAAAGGCATCGCCCGGCACGAACATGGCGACAAAGTCGGGGCTGGGCTGGAACTGGTCCTGATAGGCCTTGGACGCCAGCTGGCGCATATGGGTCTTCATGCTGGCGGCCGTGCGCAAGGACGCCGCCTGCTGACGCTGTTCCTCATCGCCCTCGCCCTGGTCGGCAAAGGCCAGCGGCACCTTGGCGTCGATCACGAACATCCCGCCGCCGGGCAGGCGCACGACAAAGTCCGGGCGTTGCTGACGGCCCGCCTCATCGGCGTTCGAGGTCTGTTCCTCAAAGTCGAACCGGCCCGCCATGCCGGCCGCTTCCAGCACATTGCGGCAGGTCTGCTCGCCCCAGCGCCCCCGCCGTCCGGTATTGCCGCGCAGGGCCTCGGTGAGCTTGCGCGCCTCATCCCGCGTGGCCGAGGAGGCCGACATCAGCGCCGCCAGCTGTTCCTTCAGCCCGCCCGTCTCTTCGGAGCGCGTCTTCTCCAGCGCCGTCACATGTTCCTGAAATTTGGCCAGGGTGTCGGCCACGGGCTTCAGCTGGGCCTCCATCCGGTCGCGGGCCATCAGCTCGCGGTTGCGGAAGGTCTCATCGGCACGCTTCAGCAGCTCCTCGGCCACCGCCCCTGCCGATTGCGCCGCCTGGGCGCGCAGATATTCGGCATTGGCCGCCGCCTGATCCTCGAACAACCGCATGCGCGCCTCGGTCTCGGCGTGACGCTCGCGCAGTTCCCAGTTCCGGGTTTCGGCAGCCGCGGCCCGACGGCGCTCCATCAGGGCCCAGGCCAGGGCGATGACGGCGACCACGGAAGCGGCGACAAAGGCAATGAGAGAAGCGTTCATGCTCCGTTCCTAGCCTGAGTCAGGAAGGGGGGAAAGGCACGAGGGGGTGTGAGGGGGCTGACGGTCCAAGGTTCTTCACAGAGAGCACAGCGAAGCAAAGCCACAAAGAACACGGCGAGGGGGTGCCGGTAGCGACGACGGCGCCTCTCTCATCTCCTCCCCCTCATGGGGGAGGTGGCGCGCCGCAAAGCGGCGTGACGGAGGGGGCAGCGGTGCCGACATCCGTTTCCCCGACGAAGGTCGGGGGCCAGAAGGGCATCCGAACCGTCTGCCCGTAGCCCTTGGCCCCGGCCTGCGCCGGGGAAGCGGAGAGGCGTGGAGGCTAGGGTCGACCCCTACGTCGGCCGCCTTGCGCGCATGGCCTGGATGATGGTGCCGTCGTCCAGCCAGTCGAGGTCGCCGCCGACCGGCACGCCGCGCGCCAGGGAGGTCACGCTGACCCCGGCATCGGCCAGTCGCTCGGCGATATAGTGGGCGGTCGTCTGGCCATCGACCGTGGCCGGCAGGGCCAGCACCACCTCGCGCACGCCGCCTTCACCCACGCGCGCCACCAGTTCGCCCAGCCGCAGCGCATCGGGCCCCACCCCGTCCAGCGCGGAAAGCAAACCGCCCAGCACATGATAGCGCCCGCGAAAGGCGCCCGACCGCTCCATGGCCCACAGGGCACCGGCCTCCTCGACCACGCATATCAGGCCGGCGTCGCGCGCAGGGTCGGAACACAGGGTGCAGGGGTCGCGCGTATCGGGCGCACCGCAGACGGAGCAGGATTTCACCCGGTCGGCCGTCTCGGCCAGCGAGGCCGCCAGCGGCAGCAACAGTTGTTCCCGCCGCTTGAGCAGTGCCAGCGCCGCACGCCGGGCCGAGCGCGGCCCCAGCCCGGGCAGTTTCGACAGCAGACCGATCAGCCGCTCGATCTCGGGTCCGGCAGACGCGGCCACCGGCGGATCAGAACAGTTTGGGCATGCCGGGGATGTTCATCCCGGCCATGGGGCCCGCAGCCTCGCGCATCAGGGCGGCATTGGCCTCGTCCAGCTTGCGCTTGGCATCCGCATGGGCGGCCACGATCAGATCGGCCAGGATGTCCTGTTCACCGGCCACCATCAGGCTGTCGTCGATCTGGACGCGGGTGACTTCGCCCGGGCCCTTCAGGCTGACGGTCACCAGTCCGCCGCCCGAGGTACCCTCGGCAGTGGTTTCGGCCATCTTCGCCTGGGCGTCCTGCAGCTTTTGCTGCATCGCCTGGGCCTGTTGCATCAGTTGGGTCAGGTCTTTCATGACCCCTATCTAGGACGAAGCGGACGGTTTCGACAGGGGTGACACCGACTATTCAGCGTCGGGCCCGGCCTGTTCCCCGGCGTCCAGAACGGTCTCCAGCGCAAGGGCCTCGATCTGGCCCGCCATGGTGTTCAGCGCGTCCAGCCGCTCAAGGCCGATCCGGCTGGTCAGGGCATAGCCGTCGGTCTCACTGGCCGCCGCCGCCCCCGTCGAGACTTCGAGATAGGCATTGGGCCCCTCGAGCACGAACCACGCCATATAGACCCACGCGTCCGCCACGTCCGGACTCTGTCCGGACAGGATGCAGCGATGCCCGGAAAGCCCGTCCATCCGGACCCGCTCAAACCGGATCACCGGCAGGTTCTTGTTCGCCGCCGAGCAAGCCGGGGCATCCGCATAGACCGGACGACGTTGCCGCTCGTCTTCATCGGCCGTTCCGGCGTCCAGGCCGCCGGTATCGGTCACGGCGTATATCTCGAAATCGACGGTGAAGCCATAATCACCCTCGTCCGGAAGATCCTTGAACACATCGGCCAGCATGACTGTCATCATGGGGCGCACGGACACGCTCTCGACGCCGAGCCGGTCGGCCAGGGCGGCAAGCGAGTCATCCAGCTGGCGCGCCAGATCATCGATCACGGCGAGGTCATCGCCGGTCAAACCATCGCGCGTTGCCGGGGCCTCGACCGGGTCGCTCTCATGCACAGGGACCGTGCCCGCACGCCCCAGCAGCATCTCCACCAGCAACCGATCAACCTCGTCAGCGGCGGCTTCCAGCGTCGAGATCCGGGCATCGAGAACCTCGGCGGCGCGTCCGTCCGCATCTGACGCGGCCCCCAGCCCGATGCGGGACCTCAATTGCCGCTCGCTGTTCTGCAGGACAGTTTCCGCCACCATGCCATGGGCGTCCGACTCCTCGGGGTCCGCGCCGATGAACACGCAGCGATGGCCGACGGCCCCGTTCTGGCTCAGCCGGCGAAAGCCCACGACCGACATTCCTGCAAGAGGCGGGGTGCATTGGCCGGCGTGCGTCAGGATCGGCATGCTCGGACCTTCGTCGGTGCGTTCGCTGAAGATGTCGAAGCCCCAAACGAGGGAATAGTCACTGGCGTCGTCCGGATGGGCGACCAGGGTTGTGACCAATGCCTTCATGACAGGCCCGAGCTGCGGAGCCGGAACGCCCATGGAGGTCGCCGCGCGACCGAATGCGGCGTCCACCTCTGCCAGCGCCTCGAGCATGGCGGCGTCCTCGGCTGAAATCTCTGGCGCTTCCTGCGCGCGCGCCCCGCCTGCCGCGCCCATCAGCACGAGGGCCGAAAGCCCTCCCAACAGCCAGCCCCGCATGCCCGCCTCCCGAAGTGAATGTCCGGCGAGACTAGATCAGCGATCACCGTTCGCCCATGGCCGGGGCCCGTGCTGACAGGTTCCGTCAGGTATCGGCGTCGCCATCCTCATCCGGGTCGTCCGGGATGGCGGGCAGGGAGACCGCCGGGGCCATGTCGCGGATCTCGCCGACCGTCGCACCGGGAAAGGCCTCCAGCACCGAGCGGATAAACGGATCCGCCTCGACCTCGGCCCGGGTCTGTTCGCGGGCGCGGCGTTCCTGTTCGATCAGGGTCTCGCCCCCGCCCTGACCATTGGCGGCCACCAGCCAGGTGCGCCCAGTCCAGTCCTTCAGCCGGCTGGCCAGCTTGCGCGCCAGATCGGGCGGCGTGCCGGGCGCGGGCTCGAACGTCAGGGCACCGGGGCGAAAGGCGACCGGCCGGACGTAGCGTTCCACGTCCAGCTTCAGGGCGATCTCGCGCTTGTCGTCGATCAAGGCGACCATGGCCTCGAACGTCTGGGGGTCCGGCAGGGGGGGCTGGGCCATGGTCCGAGGCGGGGCCAGGCTTGCCTGCGCGCCGCCGCCAGAAGACCCGCCGCCGCGGGGCGCGGGACCTCCGCTGCTCCCGCCTTCGCCCGAGTTCAGGGCCTTCAGCGCCTCTTCCGGCCCCGGCAGGTCGGCGGCATAGGCCAGCCGGATGAGGGCCATCTCGACCGCATCGGCGGGGTTGGGAGCGCGGCGCGTCTCCTCCAGCGCGCGCAGCAGCATCTGCCAGACCCGGGCGAGCGTTCCGGCCGAAATGCCGGCCCCCAGGGCCGCCAGAATACGCGCCTGATCCCCCGGCAGGCGGGTCGCGTCCGGCCCCAGCATCTTGGCGACCGAGGCCGCGTGACAGTGCTCCAGCAGATCGCCCATGATCTGCACCGGATCGGCGCCATAGCCGTACAGGTCGCGGAACATCTCCAGCGCCTCGGGGGTGCGGCCACCCATGACGGTCTCGAACAGGGCGATGGTGCGCGTGCGGTCCGCAAGGCCCAGCATGTCCCGGACAACATCGGCCTTGACCGCCTCACCCTCCCCACCCTGTACGAGGGCCTGATCCAGCAGCGACAGGCCGTCGCGCACCGAGCCCTCGGCTGCGCGCGAGATCAGCGCCAGGGCATCACGCTCGATCGCCATGCCCTCCTGCTGCGCTACCCGGCCCAGATGTTCGATAAGGATTTCAGGCTCTACGCGCCTCAGATCGAACCGCTGGCAACGGCTCAGGATCGTCACGGGGACCTTGCGGATCTCGGTCGTGGCAAAGATGAATTTGGCGTGGGGCGGCGGTTCTTCCAGCGTCTTCAGCAGGGCGTTGAAGGCTTGGTTCGAGAGCATGTGCACCTCGTCCAGCACATAGACCTTGTAGCGCGCCTCGACCGGAGCGTAGCGCACGCTGTCCAGGATTTCGCGGATGTCGCCCACGCCGGTATGGCTGGCGGCGTCCATCTCCATGACGTCCATGTGCTGGCCCGCCATGATCGCCGCGTCATGCCGCCCCGTCGGCGTCAGCGCCAGCGAGGGCCGGTCGATGCCGGGGGCGTCATTGTTCAGCGCCCGGGCCAGCAGGCGGGCCGTGGTGGTCTTTCCGACCCCCCGCACGCCGGTCAGCATGAAGGCGTGGGCGATCCGGCCGGTCTCGAACGCATGGGTCAGGGTGCGGACCATGGCCTCCTGACCGATCAGGTCCTCGAAGGTCGTCGGCCGGTATTTGCGGGCCAGCACCTGATAGGCGGCCGAGGGCGCGTCCTTGAGCGGTGCCGGCTCGGGCAGGGGCGCGAGGTCGGGCCCGGGTGCAGGCTCCGGCGCGGGGGGCGCACCGAACATGTCATCGGTATCGGGGTCGCGCTCGACCGACTCCGCGCCCTGCGTGTCGTCGTCTTCCCACGGCGGAATCGGGTCCATCTCACTCATGGGCCAGTCATAGCCCGTGACGCGATCCCGGGCGAGGCCGGATAACGGTTTTGCTGAGGGAGAGAAGGTGGAGACCGCGACCCGAAGGGGAATTCGTTGTGGCTGCTGCCTTCCGGCCCTGACCAGGTTGGCGAAGCCTTCGCCCGCGATCTCCACCCCCGATATGCGCGTTCAGCCCCGCGAGATCAAGATGCCTTACGGATCGCGGCGGCCAGCGCTATGAGAGCCTCATGTCCGGTCCCGTCGTTACCGCCTTTTCCGCCTCGCCGCTCGACCGGGGCGGGGATGCCCGCAATGACCCCGCATGGATGGCCGCGCGTAGGGCCGATCCCGCCGCCCTGTCGCTGGCGATGATCGACGGACGGCCCCGCCTTGAGAGCGTCGAAGGTCAGGACCGGCTGGCCTGGGCGCCCCTGTCACGCCTGTTGCCGCTGTCGACCGTGGAGCCCGTATTTCTCGGGCTGTGGAAGGACGCGCCGGTCTTTGCCTGTTCCGTGCCCGAGGGCCGGGCGGCCGAGCTGGAGAGCCTGATGGGGCGCGGCGACCACCCGGATATGCGCGCCGCCGCCGCGAGTCTGCCGATGGGCGATCTGGCCATGGCGGGCGCCGCCAAGGGCGTGTTCGACTGGCACGGACGCAACGGCTTCTGCCCCGGCTGCGGACAGGAGACGCAGGTCGCCTCGGGTGGATGGCGGCGCACCTGCGCCCCTTGCGGGGTCGAGCACTACCCGCGCGTCGACCCGGTCTGCATCATGCTGCCGGTCTGGTCGGGCGGGGCCGAGCCGATCTGCCTGCTGGGCCGCCAGGCCGCCTGGCCCGCCGGACGCATGTCGGCCTTGGCCGGCTTCATGGAACCGGGTGAAAGCCTTGAAGAAGCCTGCGCGCGCGAGGTGAAGGAAGAGGCCGGGCTGACGGTCACCTCAGTCCGCTATCTGGCCAGCCAGCCCTGGCCCTTCCCGCATCAGCTGATGATCGGCCTGATCGCCGAGGTGACCGATGACCGGGCTCAGCCGGACCTGACCGAGCTGGAGGCCGTCGCCTGGCTGACCCGCGCCGAGGCCCGGGCCGTGCTGGACGGACGCCACCCCGACATTCTGGCGCCCTTTCCCTTTGCCATCGCCCACACCCTGCTCAAGGCGTGGGCGTATGACGCCGACGACACCTCCTCAGGTCAGTTGTAGGCCGCGACACCCCAGTTGCAGGTGCCGCTGCAACCCGGCATCTGGACTTCCACCGTGTAGCGCCCGGCCGTGGCGCTATCCAGGATCACCAGCGGCGTGTCGTCGTCTTCGAAATCGCGACCGACTTCTCGACCCGAGGCGTCGCGAACGATCATGTCCACGTCGCTGCAGTTCTCGTCACAGACGCCGATGAAGACCACACTGCCCGCGCGAACCTGAAGGGTGCCGGTGCCCGAGGCACCTTGTCGCAGGGATCCGGTAGTCTTGCTCTGAAGGGTCAGGTCGAATTCGTTCGATACCGCATTCAAAAGAAAGTCGACCATGGCCGCGCCGGTCGGATCCTGAGCCTGGACGGAAAAGCCCGGTGCCATCACGGCAAGTGACAGGGCTGCGGCGGCAGTGAGGGACTTCAGCATGGGCTCATCTCCAAGGGTTGATGCGGCACGATGCCACCGCGCCGCGTCCCCGACAAATGACGAAACCCTTTCGATAGTCCGGCCGGCATCCTCAGCCGACGGTCGCCCGGGCCTCGGCCAGGTCGCCGGGGTTGTCGATCGAAAGAGGGGCGTCGGCGATCACCGCTGCATGAATCCGCAGGCCCATTTCCATCGCCCGCAGCTGTTCCAGCTTCTCGCGGCGCTCCAGCGGCGACGGCGGGGCGGCACAGAAGGCCTCAAGCGCAGCTCGGCGATAGCCATACAGGCCCACATGCCGCCAGACCGGCCCGTCGCCATACAGGGTCGATCGCGTGAAATAGAGGGCGCGGCCTTCGGTCCCCTCCGGGGCCATGGCCAGTACCGCCTTGACGACATCCGGATTGCTCCGGTCACCCGGCCCTGATTCCGGGGCTACCAGTGTCGCGATATCGCACTCCGGATGGCGGGCGAGAAGATCGATACAGAGGCCCGAAATCCCCGGGTCGGCAAACGGCATGTCGCCCTGCAGATTAACGATCACATCATGCTGGCCCCCCGGATCCAGCGCGTGGAGCGCCGCCCGGATGCGGTCCGAGCCCGACGGCAGGTCCGGATCGGTCAGCACGGCGCGGCCGCCATCCGCCTCGACCACCTCGACAATCTCGGGGTCGCCCGCCGCCACCGCCACCGCCAGACCCGAGGCGCGGGCCTGACGGCTGGCCCGGACGATCATGGGCAGGCCACCGATGTCGGCCAGCGGCTTTCCGGGCAGGCGGGTCGCGGCCATACGGGCCGGAATCAGGATCAGGGGGTTCATCGGGGCTCGGTCAGCGGGGTCTTTGGTCGCAGCCGGGCGTCGAACCCAACCGGACAGTTGCGAAGGCGGCCTTACCGTGTCAGAGACGCCCACGCGAAACAATGCCCGCGCCCCTGCCACCGGCTGACGACGCGGGCCCTTCAGATACGGGACTGACGACGCGATGAGCGGCAACCTCGAGTGGAACAAGATTTTCGGTGCGGGCCTGGCGACGGTCTTCACCATTCTGGTTGTCCAGCAGGCCTCGGGCTTCGTTTATCAGACGAAGACTCCTGAAAAGATGGGCTATGCCGTCGACATCCCGGAAGAGGGCGCCGGAGGCGGGGCCGAGGCCGTCCTGCCGCCCGATTGGGGCACGCTGATCCCCGTGGCCGATCTGGCCGCCGGCGAGGCCGCCTTTGCCCGCTGCCAGGCCTGTCACACGATCAATGCGGGGGGTGCCAACGGCATCGGCCCGAATCTGTATGGAGTCATCGGTCGCGCCGTCGCCGGTCACGCCGGCTTTGCCTATTCCGACGCCATGGTCGCCCACAGGTCCGAGGACCCGACCTGGTCGCTCGACGCCATGGACCACTTCATCACCGCCCCGGCGCGCTATGTCCCGGGCACCAAGATGTCGTTCGCCGGTCTGCGCGACACCGAGACCCGCGTGAACCTGATCGCCTGGATGATGACGCAGGGCTCCAGCGGCTATGCGGTTCCAGCTCCGGATCCCGCGCGCCAGCCGGGTGCCGCCGATGCTGCGGTCGAGGGTGAAGTGATCGTGGGCGGAGCCGACACCACCGGTGCTCCGATCGAGGGCGCGGCCGGTCAGTCGACCGTCGAGGCGACACCTGCGGCACCCCCGGCAGCGGACAGCGCGCCCACCGGCGGCTGATACAGGCCCCTTAAATCCGTCGGAAGATCGGCGCGTCGAAGCCCTCGGCGCGCTGATTCGTATCGGCCTCAGCCAGGGACTGGCGACACACTTCGCCTGTCCGGCCCGAGGCATGGATCAGGGTGTCGGCATCCACAACGATGGCCGAATGACCGGTCCAGCCGGTCCCCCCCGTCGGATGGAGCCACAGAGCCAGATCGCCCCGGCGCAGGTCGCCCCGTCCCACCGCCTGTCCCAGTTCGGCCTGGCCGTCGGCATAGCGGGGCGCGGCCCGTCCTCCAGCTATCAGGCAGGCCTGAACCATGGCCGCGCAATCCATGCCCTGGTCAGAGCGTCCGCCCACCGCGTGCGGAAGGCCGATCAGGCTTTCGGCCACGGCGGCAAGGTCCGGCGGAAACTCGCCAAGCGGCATCAGGGCCACATCCCCGACGGCATCCCGGGCCGGATCGACCAGGGCGTTGAACGGCAGAACGCCGCCGCGCCCCGCAACCCTGTGCGTCGGCACGGTGACGTCTGACCTGAGGGCGGTTTCCGCGACCCAGCCGACCACTCCGTCCCGGCGGCAGCGGCCCCAGAGGCGCCCCCCCTCACGGACCAGCCCGTCGAAGGCCTCTCCGAACAGCAGTTGGGAGACCCGGTTGCCGTCATCGTCGTGCACATCGGCCACCGGCACCGCAGCCTGGAAGGCCTCCGTCGGGCGATAGGCGCGCGCGGGCACGATTCCTTCCAGCGCCGCTTCGGCCAGGTCGGATCGTATCAGCAGGGCGCGGGTATCGACGTCGATCATCACGGGCGGCGGCGGTGGGTCCGAATTCCCCGCCACCCTGCACGGCAAGGCCGAAGGTCGCGTTAACGGCGGTGATTCAGCCGGGATAACGCGTTTTCAGCATCTCGAACGCGGCACGCAGGGCCTGGACCTCGCCCCCCTGTGGCCAGCCGGACCGGCCGCGCGGATTCCAGGCAAAGATGTCCAGATGCGCCCAGGCCCCGGTTCGCGGCGCGAAATTCTTGAGGAACAGGGCCGCCGTCACCGATCCGGCCTGGGCCCAGGCGGCGGAGTCGTTCCGGAGGTCGGCGATGTCGCTGTCCAGGGCGTCGGCATAGGGCGCCCACAGCGGCATCCGCCACAACGGGTCGTGCACCCGGGCCGAAGCAGCCAGCAGCTCGGCGGCCAGCGCCTCGTCATCCGTATAGAGCGGCGGCAGGTCCGGCCCCAGCGCCACCCGGGCCGCGCCTGTCAGGGTGGCGAAGTCCAGGGTCAGATCGGGGTCCAGTTCGCCGGCCCGCGCCAGGGCATCGGCCAGGATCAGCCGGCCCTCGGCATCCGTATTGCCGATTTCGATGCTCAGCCCCTTGCGGCTGGACAGGATGTCGCCCGGGCGGAAGGCGTCGCCCGAGACGGCATTCTCGACCGCCGGCACCAGCACCACCAGCCGCACCGGAAGGCCCGCCCGCATCACCGATCGCGCCAGGCCCAGCGCATGGGCGGCCCCGCCCATGTCCTTCTTCATATTGCGCATACCGGCCCCGGTCTTGAGGTTCAGCCCACCGGTGTCGAACACGACGCCCTTCCCCACCAGCGCCAGCAGGGGCAGGTCCGCCCGGTCGGCATTCCAGTGCATCTCGATCATGCGGGGCGCGCGGTCCGGTACCGCCGCACGGCCCACGGCATGCACCGCCGGATAATTGGCCTCCAGCAAGGCCTCGCCGGTGATCACACTGATCGTGGCGCCCGATTCCTCGGCGATCTCGCGCGCGATGGTCTCGATCTGCAGGGGCCCCATGTCGGCCGCGGGCGTGTCGACCATCTCCCGCACCAGGTCGCAGCTGCGCGCCAGATCCAGCACGCGCCCGACATCCACACCGTCGGGCACGAGCAGCCGGGGCGCGGGCTCGGGCGCGGTATCCCCGGTCGTGTACCGGTCGAACGCATAGCTGCCGAGCGAGAAGGCCAGCGCGGCCAGCTCCGCCTGATCGTCCGCCACGCCCTCCAGCCGCCAGACCCCGCCCGGCAGGCGGTCGGCCAGGGCCCGCAGCATCATGGGCTCGAAGCTCTTGCCCACGCCGAACAGGGCCTCGGCAATGCCGCCCTCTTCGTCCGGACACAGCAGCAACCGGCCCTTCTGCCCCTTGAAGCCGTTGGCCGACGCCCAGGCCGCGGTCCGCCCGTCGAGCGCCGTGTCCGCAGGGATCAGACGGACGGGCCGGGCCGCAGACGCCTCTTCGGAATCGGCAGGGACGAGGACGGGCGGGCGACGGGACATGGTCTCTCCACGGTCTCTGTGGGGTTAACGAAGGATTGACCGAAGCGGCCCACCCTGACGGTGACCGAAACTCTATCTCCGGGACTGCCCCATGTCGCGTCCACTTCTGCTGATCGCCACGCTCGCCGCCCTGGCGCTGCCCTCCACCGCGCTTTCGCAGGAGCGCCAGCCGGCCTCGGCCGAAACACGCGCCACCTATGAACGGATGGACCCGCTCAGCCGCTCGCTGTTCTGGCAGCAAGAGTTCGAGATCAACCCCGCCGATCCCGTCGCGGGCGTGCGGCTGGCCCAGGCCCTGCGCGAACTGGGCCAGTTCGATCAGGCGGTTCAGGCCGCGGACAAGGTGCTGGTCGTCCAGCCCGACAACACCGAGGCCATGATCGAGCTGGGCCGCGCCCATATCGCCCGGGGTCAGGCCTTCTACGGCATCGCCGCGCTCGAGAAGGCCCGCGACCTCTCGCCGGGGGACTGGCGCCCATGGTCGCTGCTGGGCGTGGCCTATCAGCAGGTCCGGCGTGAGGCCGATGCCCAGACGGCCTGGGCCCAGGGCTTGCGGCTGTCGCCCGACAACCCCGCCATCCTGTCGAACATGGCGATGGTGCGCCTGACGGCCGGCGACCTTCCGGGGGCCGAGACCCTGCTGCGTCGCGCCGCAGCCCAGCCCCAGGCCGGTCTTCAGGTGAAGCAGAATCTGGCCCTGGTGCTCGGCCTGTCCGGCAATCTGGGCGAGGCGGAGTCCATATTGCGCCGGGAACTGCCTCCCGAGGTCGCGGATCAGAACCTGGCCTGGATCCGCGCGCGCGCGGCCGGTCCGGTCACGGCCGGGAGCGGCCGCACCTGGCAGTCCCTGCAATAGGCCCTTTTGTGGACCCCTCGTCCCGCCTATGTTTCCGGCATGATCGACGATCTCTACAGCGCCCGGATTCTGGGTCTGGCGGCCAATCTGCCGCACGCCGGCCGGCTGGCATCGCCGGACGGCAGCGGTGAGCGCGTAGCCCGTCTGTGCGGATCACGGGCCGTCGTCGATGTAAGGCTGGACGAGCAGGATCGGGTGACCGACTTCGCCCAGGACATCAAGGCCTGCGCCCTCGGCCAGGCCGCCGCCGGCGTTATCGGCGAGGCGGTGATCGGGGCCACCCCCGAGGAGATCACCCGTGCTGCGGCCGCCCTTGCCGACATGCTGACGTCCGGTGGCGAAGGTCCGGCGGGCCGGTTCGAGGGCCTGCGTGTGCTGAAGGCTGTCGCCGACTATCCCCAGCGTCACGCCTCGACCCAGGTGGCCATGGGGGCGCTGGTCGATGCCGTCGACAGGGCGCTGGCCACGGCTTCGGCCCGACGCGATATTTCCGAAGCCGAGCGAACTCGCCGCGCCGGAGCGGCCTGATCCGCCCGGCCATCCCCGACCTTGCCCGCGGTGCTTGCCCGGGCGGGCGATGCGGGGGATAAGCGCGGCGACATGGCATCCGGCGAAACCCTCTATGAACGCGGCGTCCGCGCGGCCCATCGTGGCTACAAGCTGACCCTGTCGCCCCTGATCGGCCAGTCCTGCCGGTTCCTGCCGACCTGTTCGGACTATGCCCGCGACGCCCTGATCTCCCACGGGCCGGTGCGGGGCGGCTGGCTGACCGTGCGACGCCTGTGCAAATGCCATCCTTTCGGAAGCTCGGGCTATGACCCGGTTCCGGCGCGGGAGCCCTCCCCTCCCGCGACCCAGACAACGAAGACAGACAGATGATCGACCTGAAATTCCCCGACGGTGCCGTCCGCCAGTTTCCGTCCTCGACGACGGGCCGGCAGGTGGCGGCCTCCATCTCGCCGTCGCTCGCCAAAAAGGCCGCCCTGGTCGAGATCAACGGTGAGCAGCGCGACCTCGACCGACCGCTCGAGACCGGTGGCGACTTCCGCCTGATCATGCGCGAGGACCCGGCGGCGCTGGAAACCATCCGGCACGATGCCGCCCATGTGCTGGCCCAGGCCGTGCAGGAGCTGTTCCCCGGCACTCAGGTGACCATAGGTCCGGCCATTGACGACGGATTCTATTACGATTTTCATCGTGAAGAGCCCTTCTCGACCGACGACTTCGCCGCCATCGAAAAACGCATGGCCGAGATCGTCGACCGCGACGAGAAACTGGTCCGCGAGGTCTGGGACCGCGACGAGGCCATCATCTATTTCGACAGCATCGGCGAGCGCTTCAAGGCCGAGCTGATCCGCGACCTGCCCGAGAATGAGGTCATTACCGTCTATCGCACGGGCAAGTGGCTGGACCTGTGCCGCGGCCCCCACTTCCCCTCGACGAAGTTCGTCGGCAAGGCCTTCAAGCTGACCAAGCTGGCCGGGGCCTACTGGCGGGGCGACCACCGCAATCCGCAGCTGCAGCGCATCTACGCGACCGCCTGGGCCACCAGGGAAGATCTGGACGCCCATCTGAAGCGTCTGGAAGAGGCCGAAAAGCGCGATCACCGCAAGCTGGGCCGCGCCATGGAGCTCTTCCACATGCAGGAAGAGGGCCGGGGCATGGTCTTCTGGCATCCCAAGGGCTGGGTGCTGTGGCAGGTGATCGAGGCCTATATGCGCCGGAGGCTGAGCGCCGCCGGCTATGTCGAGGTCAAGACGCCCCAGGTGCTGGACCGCAAATTCTGGGAGGCTTCGGGGCACTGGGACAAATACCGGCCCAATATGTTCGTCTGCGAGACGGTCGAGGGCGAGGAGCTCAGCCTCAAACCCATGAACTGTCCCGGCCACGTGCAGATCTTTGATCAGGGCCTCCGGTCCTACCGCGAGCTGCCGCTGCGCATGGCCGAGTTCGGGGCCTGCCACCGCTATGAGCCGTCGGGCGCCCTGCATGGGTTGATGCGGGTACGGGGCTTCGTCCAGGACGATGCCCACATCTTCTGCCGCGAGGACCAGATCGTCGAGGAGACGGCCCGTTTCATCGACCTGGCGCGCAGCGTCCACGCCGACCTCGGCATGGAGACCGCCTATATCAGCCTGGGCACCCGGCCCGAGATTCGTGCGGGTACGGACGAGTTCTGGGACAAGGCCGAGGCGCAGATGGCGGAGGCCGCGCGCGCGGCGGGCACCGAGCCGATCGTGACCGAGGGCGACGGCGCCTTCTATGCGCCGAAGCTGGACTTTGTCGTCAAGGATGCCATCGGCCGCGAGTGGACCTGCGGCACCATCCAGCTGGACTATGTGCTGCCGGAGCGTCTGGGCGCGGAGTATGTCGGTGAGGATGGGGCCAAGCACCGCCCGGTCATGCTGCACCGGGCCATCCTGGGCTCGTTCGAGCGATTCATCGGCATCATGATCGAGAACTATGCCGGGGCCTTCCCCCTGTGGCTGGCACCGGTCCAGGCCGTGGTCGCGACCATCGTCTCGGACGCCGACGACTATGCGAAACAGGTGGCCGCCAGGTTCAAGGCCGCCGGCTTGCGCGTCGAGACCGACCTGCGCAACGAGAAGGTCGGATACAAGGTGCGCGAACACTCCGTCGCCAAGGTTCCGGTCATCGCCGTGGTCGGCAAGAAGGAGGCCGAGGAGGGCAAGGTCGCCCTCCGCCGCCTCGGCTCCCAGGCCCAGGAGATCGTCACGGTCGAGGAGGCGATCCGCATCCTTTCCGAAGAAGCCACCCCGCCGGACCTCAAACGGGGATAGTCTCGTCGGGCTCGGCGTCCGGTCGGGTCGGCGGCCGCACGGTGCCGATCCGGTCCTCGCCGCACAGCACATGGGCGGCGATGCCGCTGGCGTGCGTGCGCAGCAGGGCGGCGGCTTCGGCCAGCGCCTCGGCGTCCGTCTGGGCCATCAGCGGCTCGACATGGGGCGTGCCCATGACATCGCTTTCGATGAAGCAGAAATAGGTCTTCACGGTTTTCCCCTGTCAGGGGAAGGGTCCTACCACGCCAGGTGGTACCGCTACGCCTGCCACCCGACACAGGCTCACGCGACGCAGCCTCCCACCACAGGCATCCCGCCGCCGGTCTGAGCGTTGCCGTGTCATGCCACAGTCTGCCCCTCCTGTGCCCGACAACCGCTTCATCTCCAGCCTGGAGCCGGACGACGCCCGCGCGCTCCGACCCCTGCTGCGGCGGACGACGGTGACCGCCGACCACACCGTCGTGGAACAGGGCGCACCGGTGACCAAGGTTCACTTTCCGATCGACGCCCAGTTCGCCAATCTGATCCGCTATCCGGACGGTCGGACCCTTGAGACGGCGGTCGTGGGCCATGAGGGCCTGACCGGTCTGGCACCCTTCATGGCCGATCGTCCGTGTGCGTGGGAAATCGTCTGCCGGGCTACCGGGTCTGCCTGGGTGGCCAGCGCCCCGGCCCTGCGCGCCTTGTCGCTGGAGCGCCCGCGCCTGATGCAGCGCCTGCTGCTGCTCACCGACCTCTATCAGGCCCAGGCGGCGCTGACGGCGGCCTGTATCGCGCTCCATACGGTCGAGGCGCGCATGGCGCGGTGGATTCTGACGGCCAGCGACCTGTCCCCCCATGACGCCCTGATCTTCCGTCAGGAGGAGTTGGGCCTGCTGATCGGAGCCCGGCGCACCACGGTCAGCGAGGTCGCCTCGCGCCTCAGGCGACGCAAGCGGATCGCCTATGGGCGTGGCATCATCCGCATCACGGATCGCGAGGGGCTCGAGGCCGAGGCGTGCGACTGTTACCGGATGCTGCGACCCCGCTTCGACGAATTTCTGGGCAGCACAGACGCTCCGTGAGTCGCCCAGCCGACACAGGAACCATGGCCTCCGGTCCCTGTTCTTCATAGTCTCACCCCAAGGAGGACATCATGGCCGAGAAGACCCTGAACACCCTGTTCCACGACACCCTGCGCGACATCTATTATGCCGAGCGCAAGATCCTGAAATCCCTGCCGAAGATGAAGCGGGCGGCCCAGTCCGAAGAGCTGAAGGCAGCCTTCGAAAAGCACGAAACCCAGACCGAGGGCCAGATCGAGCGTCTGGAGCGCGTGTTCGAGATCATCGACAAGACCCCGCGCGGCAAGACCTGCGACGCCATCAACGGCATCCTGGCCGAGGGCGACGAGATCGCCGAGGAGTACAAGGACAATCCCGCACTGGATGCCGGCCTGCTGGCCGCCGCCCAGGCCGTCGAACACTATGAGATCACGCGCTACGGCACGCTGAAGCGCTGGGCCCAGGTGCTGGGCCTCGATGAGGCGGTCAAGCTGCTGGACGAAACCCTGCAGGAAGAATCGCAGACCGACGAGGACCTCACGACCATCGCCGATGCCAGCATCAATGATGCGGCGCTGAAGGACGCGGCGTAACGTCCCGCTTGAAGTAAGGATCGGGGCCGGTCGTCAGGACCGGCTCCGTTTCCATCTCCGGCCTCAGCCGCTGACGAAGGCCACGTTGAACTTGCCGTCGGCATAGCCGCCGATGCCCCAGGTCAGCATCTGGCCGCTCTCGAAGAAGACTTCATAGGTCTCGACGCGGGCCTCGCCCTCGCCCTCGGCGCTGACAAAAGCCATGTCGCGGATCGGACCCAGCGATTGCAGGGCCGGCCCGATCGCGGCGATCTGCTCGTTGCAGGCTGCCTGCAGGTCGGCGGCCATCAGGTCCGCCGGGCATTCCCCGTCTGCGGCCGAGGTGATCAGCCGTGTCAGCGAGGCGCTGTACTGGCCCTGCGGCGCATGGGCTTCATGCCCGGCGTGGGCGTCCTGGGCATTCGCGGCGCCGGCAAGGGCCACACCGGCGACCAGCGTCGCCATCATCAGGGAAAGTCGCATGGGTATCCTCCATATGGGGTGACCCCCACGATGCGGCAGCCTCACGCCCCACTCAAGTGAAAGCGCGGTAATGCCCACCCTCAAATCGCAGACTATGAGCTCAAGCAGCGAGCCGCCGCGCGGCGAGCGGTAGCGCCTCTACTTAAATATGTATCGCATGCCCCAGCGCGCGCAGGGACGCCTCGTGGAAGGCCTCGCCCAGCGTCGGGTGGACGTGGATGGTTCCGGCGACGTCTTCCAGTACCGCGCCCATTTCCATCATCTGGGCAAAGCTGTTCGACAGCTCCGACACATGCTGGCCGACGGCCTGGATGCCCAGAATCCGGTGGTCTGTCTTTGACGCGATCACGCGGACAAAGCCGCCGTCGTCGCCCGCCTCGATGGCCAGCGCCCGACCGATGGCCATGAAGGGGAAGACCGAGGTGATGACGTCATCGCGGCCCTCGACCTCCTGCGGACCCAGCCCGGCCGAGACAATCTCCGGCTCGGTAAAGCACACCGCCGCAATGGTCACAGGGTCGAAACGCTTGTCATGACCCGCAATGATTTCGGCCACGACCTCGCCCTGGGCCGAGCCCTTGTGCGCCAGCATGGGCTCGCCGGTCAGGTCGCCGACGGCCCAGACATTGCGCATCGAGGTGGCGCAGCGGTCGTCGATCTTCACGAACGGACCGGCCATGGCCACGCCCATGTTTTCCAGACCCCAGCCCTTCGTGCGCGGGCGGCGACCGACGGTGACCAGCACCTTGTCGGCCTTGAGCGTCAGCGCCTTACCGTCCTTGTCGGTGACGTTCAGGGCGCCCTTCTCGAACGACCCGGCCTTCGCGCCCAGATGCAGTTCGACGCCGTGCTTCTCCAGCCATTTGGCGACCGGATCGGTCAGGGCCTTGTCATAGAGCGGCAGCAGGCGGTCGGCCATTTCGACGATGGCCACCTCAGCCCCCAGCTTGCGATAGGCAATGCCCAGCTCCAGCCCGATATAGCCGCCGCCGACCACGACCAGCCTGTTCGGCACCTTGTCCAGCGCCAGCGCCTCGGTCGAGGAAATCACATCGCCGCCAAACGGCAGGAAGGGCAGTTCGACCGGCTCGGACCCGGTGGCCAGGATGACATGTTCGGCGGTGATGGCGATGTCGCCGTCATCGGTTTTGACGGTGCAGGTCTTGGCATCCGAGAACTCGGCCCAGCCGTTGATGACCTTGACCTTCGCCTTCTTCAGCAGGGCCGCGACCCCGCCGTTCAGCTTACGGACAATGCCGTCCTTCCAGGCGACGGTGGCCGCAAGATCGATGGCCGGCTTCGACGCCGTAATGCCCAGCGTGCCACCGTCCGCCGCCCTGGCCACCGTCTCGAATTTCGAGGCCGCATGGATGATCGCCTTGGACGGAATACAGCCGACGTTCAGGCAGGTGCCGCCGAGGCCATCGCCGCCATCCACCAGAATGGTGTCGAGACCCAGCTGGCCACAGCGGATCCCGGCCACATAGCCGCCGGTGCCGGCACCGATGATCAGGACTTTGGTTTTGAGGGTCTGGGTCATTGATCGATGTCCTGACTGGCCTGGAACAACGGCGTGAAACGCGACTCACCGACCCACGCCCGACTGAACAGGCGAGGGATGTCTCCGGGCTGCTGAATGACCAGCAGAACGTCCCCTGCGCGGTACGGCGCGGGATAGAGACAGAGCGCATGGGCATCCGCCTCGCGGGCTGGGTCCGGCACCTCGAGAACGATCGTCGCGTCTATCACCGCCGGGCCCGTGCGGTCCTCGTACGAGGACAGACGGGTGATGCGCAGACGGGCCTGTCTGAGGGGTATGCCGTGGACCTCGGCATCGGGAAGCGGCGTCAGGGACGTCACGCGGCCGACGAAGATGTCTGTTGTGCCGTCTGCAATCCAGCCTTCCCAATCGGCAGGCGGCGGTGGACTACAGGCGAAAGCGTTGAAGCCCGCCGTCAAGGACAGGCTGAGCGCCATGGCCAGAGGGGTGATCCAACGCGCCATGCCTCACCCCATCCACAGCGTCGCCGGGTGTTCCAGCAGGCCCTTGATACGCTGCACGAAGACGGCCGCGTCGTGGCCGTCGACGATGCGGTGATCGAAGCTGGAGGACAGGTTCATCATCTTGCGCACGACCATCTGGCCGTCCCGGACCACGACGCGCTCGGCGATCTTGTTGGGGCCGACGATGGCGACCTCGGGGTGGTTGATGATCGGGGTGTGAACCACCCCGCCCAGCGTGCCCAGCGAGGTGATGGTGATGGTCGAGCCCGACAGTTCGTCGCGCGTCGCCTTGCCGTCCTTGGCCGCGCCCGAGACGCGGGCGATTTCCTCGGCCGTGTCATAGGGATCGCGCGCCTCGGCGTGACGGACCACCGGCACCATCAGGCCGTTCGGCGTCTGGGCGGCGATGCCCAGATGGACGGCGTTGTGCGTCGTCAGCACCCCGCCCTCGTCGTCATACCAGCTGTTGATGGTCGGCTGGTCGCGCAGGGCCACCACGATCGCGCGGGCGATGAAGGGCAGGACGTTCAGCTTGGGCTGGTCCTTGGCCCGGGTGGCGTTCAGATGGGCGCGCAGCTCCTCGACCGCCGTCATGTCGATTTCCTCGACATAGGTGATGTGCGGGATGCGGCGCACGCTCTCGGCCATCTTCTCCGCGATCTTGCGGCGCAGGCCGATGATGCGGGTCTCGGTCGTGCCCTCGGCCCGCGCATAGGTCGAGGCCGATGATCCGGAGACGGACGATCCGTGGCTGCCCGAGGCGACATAGGTGTCCAGATCGCCATGCTCGATGCGTCCGGCCGGGCCGGAGCCGGGCACGAACTGCAGTTCGACGCCGAGATCACGCGCCCGCTGGCGCACGGCAGGGGAGGCCAGGGGGCGTTCGTTGCGGGCGGACAGGGTGCGGGGAACTTCGCCCCCTCCCCCCCGCTTCGCGGGGTCCCCCTCCCCCGCGCGCGGGGGAGGAGCTGAGGCGGCAGGTTTGTATCCTCCCCCGTTCTCTACGGGGGAGGGGGACCGCGCTTGCGCGGTGGAGGGGGCGGAAGCAGGCACCGCCGCCGCCACATTCCCCTTGCCCTCAACACTGAACGACACCAGCGGCCCACCGACCGCCAGCTGCTGGCCCGGTTCGCCGTGCAGGGCGACCACTGTGCCGGCGACCGGGCTGGTCAGCTCGACGGTCGCCTTGTCGGTCATGATGTCGGCGATGATCTGGTCTTCCTCAACCGCGTCGCCGACCTTGATGTGCCAGCCGGCCAGCTCGGCCTCTGCCGTGCCCTCGCCCACGTCCGGCAGTTTGAAGACATAGTTGGCGCCGCTCACCGCCGCAGCGGCGGGCGCGGCCTCGTCCTTTGGCGCTTCGGCCTTGGGCTCGGGGGCCGTCGGGGCCTTGGCCGGCGCCGGAGCAGCCACTGTCGCCGCCGCATTCCCCGCACCCTCGACCTCGAACTCCACCAGCGGCGAGCCGACCGCCAGCTGCTGGCCCGGTTCGCCGTGGGCGGCGGTCACCGTACCGGCAACGGGGCTGGTCAGCTCGACCGTCGCCTTGTCGGTCATGATGTCGGCGAGGATCTGGTCCTCCTCGACGCGGTCGCCGACCTTGACGTGCCAGCCGACCAGTTCCGCCTCGGCAGTGCCTTCGCCCACGTCGGGCAGTTTGAACACATAGCGTCCCATGCTCAGCGCCCTCCGTTCATGGTCGATTTCAGGGCCTCGGCTACCCGTTCGGGGCCGGGGAAATATTCCCACTCAAAGGCGTGCGGATAGGGGGTATCCCAGCCGCAGACCCGCGCGATCGGCGCCTCGAGGTGATAGAAGCAGCGCTCCTGAACCAGGGCCGACAGCTCTGCTCCGTACCCGGAGGTTTTGGGCGCCTCATGCACAATCACGCAGCGGCCGATCTTTTTGACCGAGGCCTCAATGGCCTCGATGTCGAGCGGCACCAGCGAGCGCAGGTCGATCACCTCGGCGTCGACACCCGCGTGCTCGGCTCCGGCCAGCGACACCCAGACCATGGTGCCCCAGGCCAGGATGGTGACGTCGGCGCCTTCCTTCATGATGCGCGCCTTGCCCAGCGGCACCGTGTATTTCCCGGTCGGCACCTGGGCCAGCTCCTGGGCCTTCCAGGGCGAAACCGGCTTTTCGTGCCAGCCGTCGAACGGGCCGTTGTAGAGGCGTTTGGGCTCGAAGAAGATGGTCGGATCGTCATCCTCGATACAGGCGGTCAGCAGGCCCTTGGCGTCATAGGGGTTGCTGGGCACCACGACCTTGAGGCCGGCGATGTGGGTGAACAGGCTCTCGGGGCTCTGGCTGTGGGTCTGGCCGCCGAAGATGCCCCCGCCATAGGGCGAGCGCACCGTGATCGGGCTGGTGAACATGCCGGCCGAGCGATAGCGCAGCTTGGCCGCCTCCGAGACGATCTGGTCGTAGGCCGGATAGATGTAGTCGGCGAACTGGATCTCGACGACCGGGCGCAGGCCATAGGCCCCCATGCCGATGGCGGTGGCGACGATGCCGCATTCGCTGATGGGGGCATCGAAGCTGCGCGTCAGGCCGTGCTTTTCCTGCAGCTTGTCGGTGACGCGGAAGACGCCGCCGAAATAGCCCGCGTCCTCGCCGAACGAGAGCACATTCGGGTCCTCGGCCATCTTGGCATCCAGCGCCGAATTCAGCGCCTGGATCATGTTCATCGGCTGGATGGCCGCGCGCGCGTCGGTCGTGGGCGCGGGCGCGCCCACGGTGTCGCCGTCGGGCTCAAGGCCGTCGGTGCGGTCGGCTTCGGTGAAGGTTTGCTGGCTCATGATCAGACCCCCACTTCGCGGCGCTGTTCGACCAGACGCCAGTCCTCGGTCGCGAACACATCCTCGAACATGGTCTTCACGCTGGGCCGCGACTGGCCGAGCGTGCCGATGGCCTCGGACTCCTTGCCCGCCGCGCGGACCTGTTCGACCGCGTCCTTCTCGGCGGCTTCCTGCTGTTCGTCCGACCATTCGCCGAGCGCGATCAGGTGCTGTTTCAGGCGGGCGATCGGATCGCCCAGCGGCCATTTCTCATGCTCGTCGCCGGGGCGATAGCGGCTGGGGTCGTCCGAGGTCGAGTGCGGCGCCCCGCGATAGGTGAACAGTTCGATCACCGTCGCACCCCTGTTGGCGCGCGCCCGCTCCTCGGCCCACTGGGTCGCGGCCCAGACCGCCAGGAAGTCATTGCCGTCGACGCGCAGCGCCGGCAGGCCATAGCCGATCGCCTTGGAGGCAAAGGTGGTCTCCAGCCCCCCGGCTATGCCCTGGAAGGAGCTGATGGCCCACTGGTTGTTGACGATGTTGAGGATCACCGGCGCGCGATAGACGGCGGCAAAGGTCAGGGCGTTGTGGAAGTCACCCTCGGCCGTCGCGCCGTCACCGATCCAGCTGATGGCGATCTTGTCGTCACCCTTGTAGGCCGAGGCCATGGCCCAGCCGACGGCCTGCGGCACCTGGGTGCCCAGATTGCCGCTGATGGTGAAGAAGCCATAGTCGCGGCTGGAGTACATGATCGGCAGCTGGCGGCCCTTGATGGGGTCCGACGCGTTCGAATAGATCTGGTTCATCATGTCGACCAGCGGATAGCCCCGCGCGATCAACAGACCCTGCTGGCGATAGGTGGGAAAGCCCATGTCCTCGCGCGGCAGGATCATGCCCTGGGCCACGGCTATGGCCTCTTCGCCCGTGCACTTCATGTAGAAGCTGGTCTTGCCCTGGCGGTGGGCGCGGTGCATCCGGTCGTCGAACGCGCGGGTCAGGATCATGGCCTTCAGGCCGTTGCGCAGGGTCTCGGGATCCAGCTTCGGATCCCACGGACCGACAGCCCTGCCTTCATCGTCCAGCACCCGGACCAGCCGAAAGGCGATGTCGCGCATCTCGTGGGGATCGGCGAGCGCGTCCGGACGCGCCACCGCACCCGGCGCGTCCAGTTTCAGATGGCTGAAATCGGGGGCATCCCCCGGTCGGCCCGAGGGCTCGGGCACCCGCAGCGACAGGGGCCGGGTGTTCTTTTTCGTCATGTTTGCCGTCCGTTGATCCGTCAGCGTTTCCTCACCCGCGATCTAGCACGGTCAACCGTCCAATGCTCGCTCAAATCCGACCTTGCATTCCCCCTAATCAAGGTATTTTATTGCGCCGAAAATACATCAGGAGGAATGCATTGGCAGAAGAACTGGACGCGATCGACGCCCGCATCCTCGACATCCTGCAACACGATGCTGGGCTTTCGGTTGCCGACGTGGCCGAAAAGGTGGGCCTGTCGGCCTCACCTTGCTGGCGGCGCATCAAGAGACTGGAGGATACCGGCTATATCCGCAAGCGGGTCACCCTGCTGGATGCCGAAAAGCTGGGCCTCGACTTTGAAGTCTATGCCATCGTCAAGCTGAACCTGCCGTCGACCCAGAATCTGGAAATCTTCGAGGCCGCGGTCAGCGACTGGCCCGAAGTCGTTCAGTGCGCGACCATCACGGGACGTGAGGACTATGTGCTGCGGATCGTGACCTCCGACATGCATGCCTTCGATAAATTCTTGCGTGAGAAACTGCTGGCGCTGGGCATCGTCTCGGATTGCGAAAGCCACATCGTCACGCGCGGGGTCAAGAACGTCACCGCCCTGCCGCTCGGCATCGTCAGCCCGCACGTGAGTTAGGCGGTGCCATGGGGGGCGACTTGATACGAAGGGGGGTCGGGGGGCTGGTGTCGGCCCTTGTCCTGTTCGGGTCGTTCATGGCGATGGCCCAGGACCCCGAGGGCGACGTCGCGGCCTTTCGCCGCCTGCGCGCCGAGGGGCTGGAGGCCGCCCGCGCCGAGGATCTGGTCACGGCGTCCGCCCGACTGGCCGAAGCCGACGAACGTATTCCCAATCATCCCGGCCTGATGATCCTGCGCGCGCGTCTGGCCATGGCCATGGATGATCCAGCGGGGGCCCTGATCCACTATGGCCGCTACGGGGCCGCGGGGCTGGTGTTCAACGTCGAGGCCGACACCGCCTTTGCCGATCTCGGCGCCCGGCCCGACCATGCCGCCGGGGCCGCTGTCATCGCCGGTCTGATCGACGAAAACCGCCAGCCCGTCGGCGAGGGCGCGCTGGTCCCCCTGTTCGACCTGCACGGTCCGGTGCTCGCCGAAAGCCTCGTGCGGGATGCTGCAGGCCACCGCTGGCTGGTCTCCCAGATCGCGGGCCGGACGATTGTCTCGGTCGCCGATGACGGCACCGTCAGCCCCTGGCTGCAGCCCCACCCGGCCGTCTCCGGCGTCGTCGGTCTGGCGCTGGACGAGGCGCGCGGCATCCTGTGGGCCACGACTGCCCCCCTCCCCCCTGCCGTCCACGGACGGTCGCACAAGGCGCCCGCCACCGCCCTGTTGCAGATCGATCTGGCCACCGGGCGTGTGGTGCAGGTCCATGAGGTGCCGTCGGACGGTCGCGATCATGGCTTGGGAGACCTGACCGTCGGCCCGGCGGGAGAGGTCTATGTCGCGGACGGCACGGGCGGCGACCTCTACCGGCTCGACGCTCCCGACGGTCGGCTCCAGCCGTTCGTCACCGGCGTGTTCGGTTCACCCCAGGGCATGGTGGTGCTGGGGGATCATCTGTTCCTGGCGGACTACAGTTCGGGTGTGTGGCGCGTGCCCCTGTCCGGCGGGACGCCCGTCCGTCTCGCTGCCCCGCCCGAGGCCTCACTGATCGGCATCGACGGCCTCGCGACCGACGGCCGTCGCCTGTTCGCCATCCAGAACGGCGTGGCCCCCCAACGGGTCCTGGCGCTGGCGCTGACCCCGGACCACGGCGGGATTGCCCGCCTCGAGGTTCTGGCCGCCAATCTGCCGGCTCTCGAGGAGCCGACCACGGGTATCGTGATCGACGGACAGCTTGTCTTCATCTCCCGTTCGCAGTGGAATGGGTTTGATCAGGACGGCGCACCGCGCCAGACGGACCTGCCGCCTGCCCAGATTTCCCGACTGCCCCTGACCCCGGAGCACGACCGATGATCGAAATGGTGATTGAGGCCCGCAAGAAGGACCTCGGCGGGTTTGAGGTCGGGCGCGTCCTGCCCTTCCATGCGCGGCGCATGGTGGGCCCCTTCATCTTTCTGGACCACATGGGCCCGGCCGAGTTCGCGCCGGGGGCCGAGGGCGTCAATGTGCGCCCCCACCCCCATATCGGCCTGTCGACCCTGACCTATCTGTTCGAGGGCGAGATCCATCACCGGGACAATCTGGGCTACAGCCAGCCCATTCGCCCGGGCGAGGTCAACTGGATGACGGCCGGCAAGGGCATCGTCCATTCCGAGCGCACCGACCCGCTGAAGCGTTCGACCGGCGGTCCCATGCACGGCATGCAGGCCTGGATCGCCCTGCCTGACGAGCTGGAAGAGACCGACCCCGCCTTCCATCACCACGGCGAGGACGACCAGCCGACCTACGACAACGCCGGCCTCTATGCCAGGCTGGTCGCGGGCGAGGCCTATGGCGCAAAGGCCGCCGTGCCGGTGTCCTCGCCGCTGTTCTATGTGCATTGGGAGCTGGCCGAGGGCGTGCGCACGGCCCCGCCCCCCGGCAAGGGCGCGGGCGGCATGAGCGAGCGGGCCCTCTATATCGTGCGGGGCGAGATCGAGGTCGGCGACCGCACCTTTGGCGAAGGCCAGCTGGTGGTGCTGGACCCCACGGCCGAGCCGACCATCAAGGCCCTCCGCCCCTCGACCGTCATGGTGCTGGGCGGCGAACCGGTCGGACAGCGCCTGATCTGGTGGAATTTCGTGGCCTCAAGCCAGGCGCGGCTGGACCAGGCCAAGGCCGACTGGAAGGCGGGTCGCATGAAACTGCCCAAGGACGACGACCACGAGTTCATCCCCCTGCCCGACACGCCGTCCATCTCCGAGACGGACTCGGGCGTCAGGCCGGCACCGACGCACCCGGTCTGACAGGGTCCGGTTCCGGCGCGGGGGAACCGGCGACCTGCGGGCTGGCGATGTGGGTGACCCCGGCCTGCCTCAGGCCATCCTCGTCGGGGCCTGTCGGCGCATTGACCAGCAGCACATTCCGGGTCGTCTTCCGGGCGGTCCGGATCAGGCGTCCCAGCAGGGTCCGCGCCCGCTCGCCGTCGACCACCACACCGTTGAAGGGGTGCTCGGACAGCGCCTTCACCGCCCCCGCGACATCCTCTATCCCGATCATCAGCCCCCGGAAGAAAGGCGCCATCATTGCCGCCGTCTCGCCCGTGCGGCCGGTCGGCACGCCGGCATCGACGTCCTGGAGTTCCAGGATCACGACCTGTCGCATCAGATCGGCGACGGAAGCCCACTGGGATATGAGGGCGAGGCGGGACCGTCCCACCGCCAGGGTCGAGAAGGACAGGGGGGCGATCACGGCGAACATGCCGCCCTCGCGCCGGTATTCCTCCAGAAGGGGGGTCAGGACGTCGATCGTGGCGCGGTCGATGGCCTCGAGCTGGGCCGGGGACAGAGGAGACGCGGCCGCCACGTCCCGCGCGATGCGAAAGGCGCCGACGGCCCCGGTGTCCAGCCGCCATACGGGCACGACCTCGAACCGGACCTCCAGAGGTTCATCCGTCGCGGTCAGGATCGACGCGCTGTGCCGCCGTCCGGCCAGCGGGGGCGACCAGTCGTCCGGACTGCGCGACGGCACGGGTGCGTCCCGGGCCGGGGTCAGGGGTCGGGGCGCGAAGGGGTCGATGCGTACGCACTGGAGGGCCCCGCCGTCCAGCGATGCCACCCGCTTCAGCACCATGTCATCGTCGGCATTCCGCCCGAGAAAGAAGGACAGCAGGCCGCGCAGGATATCGGCGCACAGCACCTGGCCCTCATAGGAATCCCGCGAGGCGACGGCCGCGATGAAGGTCACCTCATCGACCCGCATGAAGACGTCGGGCGGCGGCAGGCGTCGTTCCAGCGTCCGCTCGGCCGCGTCCCAGATGTAATCCCGCCGGGCGTCCCAGCGCTCGCCCAGCGACTGTCGTACCGGTTCCAGAGACAGGGCGAAGACACGCCCCTGCGTCGCCAGACCCGCCTCGATCACACGGTCCAGTTGGTCCCGACGTGAGGACCCCAGGTGGGTCAGGGGCACGGTACTGGGCACGGCGGCTTTGCACACCTCCAGAAATGGGCCTCCAGTCTCGCAGCGCCGTCTTGCCCATCGCTTTACGATCACCCTGAATATTCAGGGTTACCAGACCTTTGGGCGGCGCTTCTCCGGGAATATCGGGGGCGATCTTGAACCCCGCGCCGGGATGACGATCTGAAGGGCATGTCAGCCCTCTCCGTTCTAGATCTGTCGCCCGTCGTCGAAGGCGGGGACGCTGCCCGCGCCCTTGCCGAATCCGCCCTTCTGGCCCGGACGGCCGAGCGGCTGGGCTATCGCCGCTTCTGGCTGGCGGAGCATCACAACATGCCCGGCATCGCCTCGGCGGCCACGGCGGTGGCCATCGGACATGTCGCGAGCCAGACGAAGAGCATCCGTGTGGGTGCCGGCGGCATCATGCTGCCCAACCATGCACCGCTGATGGTGGCCGAGGCCTTCGGCACGCTGGAGGCCCTTTATCCGGGCCGGATCGATCTGGGCCTCGGACGTGCTCCGGGGACGGACGGTCCGACCGCGCGGGCGCTCCGCCACTATTTCGACGGGGCCGACCGGTTTCCGCAGGATGTGCTGGAGCTGCAATCCTACCTGGCCCCGGCGGTCGAGGGCCAGCGCGTGGCGGCCTGGCCGGGTCAGGGCTCGAACGTGCCGCTGTGGTTGCTGGGCTCCAGCCTGTTCAGCGCCGAGCTGGCGGCGCAGCTGGGCCTGCCGTTCGCCTTTGCCAGCCATTTCGCCCCGGAACTGCTGCTGCCCGCCCTGCGAACCTATCGTGAGGGATTCCGCCCGTCGGCGGCTCTGGCCCGCCCCCATGCCATGGCTGTCATCAATGTCTTTGCCGCCGACACGACGGCCGAGGCCCGGCGACTGGCGACCTCCATGCAGATGGCCTTCGCCAATGTGGTGCGCGGCACGCCCGGGCGTCTCAAGCCTCCGGTCGACGACGTCACGACTGTTTTGACCGAACAGGAGCGCGCTGCGGTGGACAGCCGCCTGACCTATGCCGCCATCGGCGACGGGGAGACGGTGCGCAAATCCCTGTCGGACTTCCGGGCCCTGACGAATGTGGATGAAATCATGGTCACCGGCATGATCCACGATCTGGACGCCAGGCTGCGCAGCCTGGAGATCACGGCCGAGGCCGCAGCCTAGAGCGCGCCGAGGAAGTCCAGAAGCAGGCGGTTCACGGCCTCGGGTCGCTCCTGCTGGATCCAGTGGCCGGCGCCTTCGATCTCGTGCTGGCCGCGCAGGTCGGTCAGCCAGTCCTTGAGACCCGCTTCGGCCGGGCCGGCATAGTGCCTGACGGGATCGTTCTGGCCGACGATGAACAGGGACGGCACGGTGATGCGGCGGTCCTGCAGCCAGGCCGTCAGCGACCAGTTCAGGTCGAGCGCCCGGTACCAGTTGAGGGGCCCTTCGAATCCCCCGGCCGCAAAGGCCGCGACATATTCGGCGAAATGCGCCTCGGACATCCACGGTGGCAGGACGGCGTGGTCCGCGATGCTCTCGATCATGCCCACGCCGGGCTGCAAGAACCCGGTGTGACGATCTTCGGCCCGGGTCGCGCCGTCATAGGCCCAGAACATCTTGCGAAGCGCGGTTTCCGGATCGGCGTCCAGCGGCGCATGGGCGTCCGCGTCCTGGAATCGGACGATATAGAGGTTGCCCAGACCCGCCCTCTTCGTGATCGCCTTCATCGCCGGGATCGGCGGACCGCCTGGCCGCCTCGGCTGGAACGGCACACTCAGACCCGCCACCGCCCGAAACACATCAGGCCGCATCAGGGCGCAGTGCCAGGCCACCGGTGCGCCCCAGTCGTGCCCGACCACGACGCAGGTCTGACGGCCGAGCGCCCGCACCAGATCGACCATGTCGCCGACCAGGTGCAGGATCGTATACTGGTCCACCCCCTCGGGCCTGTCCGTGCCGCCATAGCCGCGCATGTCGGGGGCCACCGCATGCCAGCCCGCTTCCGCCAGCGCCTCAACCTGCGCGCGCCAGCTGATGCCCAGCTCGGGAAAGCCGTGGATCAGCAACACCAGCGGCCCCTCGCCGGCCTCCAGCACGGACTGGGTCAGGCCGTCGGTGGCGATCCGGCGGCTCCGCACGGCCCTAGTGGACCGTCGGCTGTTCGGGGCGGGTCTCGGGCACCGACGCCTCGGTGACGGGCGTCACTGGCACCGAGACCGAGGGCCCGGGCGAGGGGTCATTCGCGCCGTCCCGATCCGGACGCTTGCCCTCGTTCAGAAGAGCCAGGATTTCGTCGCCCGACAGGGTTTCGTATTCCAGCAAGGCCTGGGACAGGAGTTCGTGGTCCCTGGCCTTGGCCTTCAGGATTTTGCGGGCGGCATTCCAGCCTTCCGTGACGATCCGCTTGACCTCCTCATCGATGATACGGGCCGTCTCTTCCGAGACATTCTGGCTGCGCGCCACCGAATGTCCGAGGAACACCTCTTCCTGGTTCTCGCCGTAGGCCACCGTCCCCAGCTTGTCCGAGAAGCCCCAGCGCGTGACCATGGCGCGGGCCAGCTTGGTCGCCTGCTCGATGTCGGACGACGCACCCGAGGTGATGTTCTCCTTGCCGAAGATCAGTTCCTCGGCGACCCGCCCACCGGCCATGATGGCGATGCGGTCGATCATCTGTTGATGCTTCATCGAATAGCGGTCGCCTTCCGGCAGCTGCATCACCATGCCCAGAGCCCGGCCGCGCGGCACGATGGTGGCCTTGTGCACCGGATCGGCCATCTTGACGTTGATGGCGACGATGGCGTGACCGGCCTCATGATAGGCGGTCAGGCGCTTTTCCTCCTCGTTCATGGCCATGGATTTGCGCTCGGCGCCCATCATGACCTTATCCTTGGCGTCCTCGAAATCGCGATGGGTGACCATCTTGCGGTCCTTGCGGGCCGCCAGCAGGGCCGCCTCATTGACCAGATTGGCCAGGTCCGCGCCCGAAAAGCCGGGCGTGCCGCGCGCCAGCGTTTTGACGTTGACGTCAGCGGCCAGCGGCACATCCTTCATATGGACGCGCAGGATCTTCTCACGACCCGACACGTCGGGGTTCGGAACCACGACCTGCCGGTCGAAGCGGCCCGGACGCAGCAGGGCCGGGTCCAGCACGTCGGGACGGTTGGTCGCCGCGATCAGGATGATGCCTTCGTTCGATTCAAAGCCGTCCATCTCGACCAGCAGCTGGTTCAGCGTCTGCTCGCGCTCGTCATTGCCGCCGCCGAGCCCTGCGCCCCGGTGACGACCGACGGCATCGATCTCGTCGATGAAGATAATGCAGGGCGCGTTCTTCTTGGCCTGTTCGAACATGTCGCGGACGCGGCTGGCACCGACGCCGACGAACATTTCGACAAAGTCCGAGCCGGAAATGGAGAAGAAGGGCACGCCCGCCTCGCCCGCGACCGCGCGCGCCAGCAGGGTCTTGCCGGTGCCCGGAGGGCCGACCAGCAGCGCCCCCTTCGGGATCTTGCCGCCGAGGCGCTGGAACTTGCCCGGGTCCTTCAGGAAGTCGACAACCTCCTGCAGCTCGTCCTTGGCCTCGTCGACACCGGCCACATCCTCGAACGTCTTGCGGCCCTTGTGCTCGGTCAGCAGCTTGGCCTTGGACTTGCCAAAGCCCATGGCCCCACGCGCCCCGCCCTGCATCTGACGGGTGATCAGCAGGAACAGACCCACCAACACGAAGATCGGCAGCAGGCCCAGCAGTATGCTCATCCACAGCGGCTGGCGCATGGGCTTGACCCGCACATCCGCGCCGGTGGCCTGAATCTGGGCCACCAGTTCGGCGTTGGGCATGGGCGTGACGGTGGTGAATTTGCTGTCGTCACGGTATTCGCCGGTCAGGGTCTCGCCGTGAACCTCGACGCCCTTGATGCGATTTTCCTCGATCGCCGTCAGCAGCTGCGAATAGGTGATCTCCTCGGGGCGAGCATTGCTGCCGGTCGCGCCTTCCTTGCCGGCCAGGGCACCCCCGCCCTGACTCATGGCGGCATAGATGGCCAGCATCCCCAGGATGAGCATACCGGCGACGGCGAATCTGCGAAGGTTCATGTGGTCCTCAGTCTATGGCGCGACCCCGTCTGGAGCCGCCGGCCCGGTCGCCCGGAACCGTGTATCGTCACAAAATAGGGGCTCGTCCATCCGTGCGCCATTCCCTGCGACACTTCAAATCGGCCTCATGCTCAACCCGGCCCAGGCTCAGCGCCAGCCGACCGGCGGCCAGAGCCTCAACCCGAGCCCTCGACTGTGCAAGAACCGGTCCCGTTTCACCGTCCCGAATGAGCACAGGCAGGCCGGGCCGCGACGCCGCCGGCAGGCCGGCCACGATCGCACGATCCTCGCGCCCCAGTCGCGCCGCCCGCCCCGCCAGGGACGCCACCCGCCAGCCGGGCGCATCCACTGTCACGGCAAACCGCCCGTCCCAGACAGCCTCGACACCGGGGGCAGGATGCAAGACCGGCTCGACCCTGCGGCGATAGTCGCCGGCTTCCCGCACAAGGGTCAGGCCCTCGGCCCCGGCGATGAGCCGCGCCCCGACAAGGCCCGCCGTGAAATTCTCACCCGCCGCAACTCGCTCGGTCAGCCGCACCAGCCGATCCCCGCGCGGGAGACGGACGCCACCGCCGGCCACAACCAGCCCGAAGGCCAACGCTCTCGCATCCGTATTGCGGGGCGCGCGGATGACGCCCCATTTGTCCGCCGCAATGCCGGCTGCCCTCGGCGGCCTGTCCTGTCGCGGGATGTCGGCGTCGTCCCCGTCGACGACAGCCTGTCGCGCCCGGCTGCGGCCATAGCGCAGGTCGGTGTTGGCGGGGTCTTCGATCCAGTCGATCCCGTGCGCCTTCAACCCGTGCCGCAGATCGGCCCGGCGTTCGCCCAGCAGGGGCCGCAGCAGCATCAGGCCCCGCCCCTCCGGCCAGGCCGGCGACGGGCTCCAGTCTCGCAGCGTTCCGAGCGTGGAGCCTTCCGCCTGCATCCACCGCCCCTCGGCGACATCATCGGCCGTATGACCGGTCAGGATCACCCGCGCCCCGACCGTCCGGGCCATGTCCGCCAGCCGCGCATGACGGGCCGCGCGGGCGGCGGCGGGCAGACCTGTTGCGGGGTAAGGGCCTTCCCAGCGCGCGCTGTGAAACGCCGCGCCAAGTCGCCCGGCCATGTCCCGCACCCGGTCGTGCCACAGGCGACTGTCGGGGTTCAGCCCGTGATCGACATGCAGAACGGCCAGTGACCGCCCGTTCTCGGCCGCCCACTCATGCGCCAGATGCAGCAGGGCGACCGAGTCGCCCCCTCCCGAGACGGCCACCGCAACCGGAGCCGGATCATCGCGGACAAGACGGGCCGTCAGCGCCGCCTTCACGCGCACCGACAGCGCGGTCCGGGACTCGTTCAGCGGCAGCCGGCCGACGTCCGGACCGAAGCCGCACGCGTCTTAAGCGCCGCCGGGGCCGTCTCGGCATAGCGGCGATTGAAGTCCGTCAGGGCAGCGCAGGCCTGGGTGTTGCGATCGGTCGCCACCAGCGCCTGGGCCAGATCCACGGTCGCCTTGGCGGCCCAGGGCTCGGTCGGCCAGCCGCGCAGCGCCTGGGCATAGAGGGGAACCGCCGCGGCGGCGTCATCGGCCAGATAGAGGTCCGCCAGACGCACGGCGGCCAGACGCGCTTCCGGCGCCTCCGGCCACGTCACCAGCAGGACTTCATAGGCCCGCACGCCCCGGCGGCTGTCCTGGGTGACCAGACGGTCGGCGGCGCGCAGGTCCCCGGCGGCCGTGCCGCTCGGCGAATTGGGCGTGATCGGGGCGTTCAGTTCGGCTTCCAGGCGGGCGGCCGTCTCCAGCTCAGCGATGCGCGCCTCGGCATCCGTCAGCTGCCGGCGCAGCTGGGTGTTCTCGCGCTCGGTCTCGTCCAGGGCAAAGGTCAGCCGCTCGATGTCGCCGTTCATGCGCTGCAGGGTGCGCTCCACATCGGCCAGGCGCGTATCGACGCTGCCCATCTGCCCCTGCAGGGTTACCACCTCCGGATCGGGCTCCATGATGAAGGGCTGCCCCGAGGAATTGCGCTGGAACAGGGCCCGCTCGATCCGGCGAACATTGCGCTCCAGCGTGCTCAGGCGGCGCGCGTCCCAGATGATCGGCTCACCCTCGTTCGACTGGGCGACGGTCGGGCTGGCCAGCATCGTCGCGCCGACGAAGGCCAGCACGGCAAGGCCTGCCGCCGATTTCCCCGGGGCCGGCCGAAGGCGCTTCAGACGAGAGAAAAACTTGGACATGACGGATCTCGTTCCACGGATTTGCGGCCTCGACAAGGCACGCGATCCTGACACAGCCTGACATCTGCAGGCGAATATTCCCAATGAAAGGGGGCGTGCCCACCGGACACGCCCCCTCCCCTTACCCTGCCGTCAATCCGCCCGCATCAGCGGACGGCGCCGGAGACGATGGCCGTGTGGGCATTGCGGTTGCGGGCCCAGGCTTCCTCGTTCGAGCCCTGGGCGATCGGACGCTCCTTGCCGAAGCTGATCGTCGTGATCCGCGAGGCCGGCACACCCTGCTGGATCAGATAGGTACGCACGGCCTCGGCGCGACGGGCGCCCAGGGCCAGGTTGTATTCGGCGGTGCCGCGTTCGTCGGCATTGCCTTCGATGCGGACGGTCACGCCCGAATACTGACGCAGCCAGGCGGCCTGCTGGTTCAGGCGCGGATAGGCTTCGGGGCGGATGGTGTAGCTGTCGAGGTCGAAATAGACGCGGTCGCCCACGTTATTGGCGAAATCCTCGACCGAACCGGGACGCGCGGCGCCCATGTCGCCCCCCGTGACCGGACGGTCCGGATAGGTGGTGTTGGTGCCGCCCTGCTGGGTGCCACCCGGGTCGGTGACCGGGCCTGTCGGGGCGGGGCGGGCGCAGGCGGCCATGGCGGTCATGGCCACGCCCACCAGGGCCAAGCGAAGAATACGGGACTTGATCATGGGACTCTCCTCAATTGCTCCGTCGGGATGACGGCCAAGCGTGACGGTTTTCAGCGCTAGCCGAACGGATAACGGCGTCATAGCGGCGATAACGCACTGTTGATCCGATAGGTTCGCGAATTCGCGCAGCAGGCGTATTTCGGGCCTAGCTCGGGCAGCTGTCCGGGGCCTGGCCATAGCCCAGATTGGCCGGCGGCGCGTCGAGCAGGGGCGACCAAGCCGGGCTGGAGCCACGACCGTCGTAGCCCGCCTGGGCGATCACCCGTCCCGACAGATCCACGGTCCACAGCCGGGTATCGCCCCCGCGCGTCTGGCGCGCGAACATGATGTAACGGCCGTTCGGCGCCCACGACGGGCCTTCCTCGAAATAGCTGGACGACAGGATGCGTTCACCCGTGCCGTCCGTGTTCATGACGCCGATGTGGAACTGGCCGCCCTGCTGCTTGGTGAAGGCGATCAGATCGCCGCGCGGACTCCACGACGGAGCGGTATAGGAGCCGCCGCCGCGCGAGATCGGGCGCTGGCCCGACCCGTCCGCGTTCATTACATACAGGCGCGCCGACCCCGACCGGTCCGAAGTGAAAACCAGCCGCCGGTTGTCGGGCGAGAAGCTGGGCGAGGTGTCGATGCCCGGATCGGTGGTCAGGCGGCGCAGCTCGCGAGAGCGCAGGTCCATCGTATAGACGTCGGTATTGCCGCCGCGAATGATCGAAAATGCGATCTTTGACCCGTCATTGGAATAGCGCGGCGCCAGCACCTGACCGTCGAACTGGCCCAGCGACTCCGTCCGGCCGGTCGACAGATTCTTCAGATAGATGCGGCTGTAGTCCTGGCCCAGCGCCACATAGGTGACCTCATCGGGGTTCGAGGTCGAAAAGCGGGGCGACATGATCACCTCGTCGCCCTGGGTCAGGAAGACGGGGTTGTAGCCGTCCTGATCGACGATCGCGAGGCGGCTGAGGCGGTTCAACTGGGTCCCGCTCTCGGCCACATAGATGACGCGGGTGTCGAAGAAGCCGCTTTCGCCGGTCATGCGTTGATAGACGACGTCGGAAATCTTGTGGGCGATGCGGCGCCACTGCTCGGGCGTGGCCGTGAACTGATAGCTGACCAGCTGACATTGCCGATAGGTGTCATACAGGCGAAAGCCCACGTCATTGCGGCCATCCGGGCGCGGCGTCACCGCGCCATACAGCACCACTTCGGCCCCGATCGAGGTCCACTGGGGAAAGGTCGGCTGGTTGGCCAGTGTCAGGCCGGTCTCGATGAAGCTGGCCGGGTTCAGCGGGTCGAAGAAGCCCGAGCGGCGCAGGTTGCCGCGAATGACCCCGGAAATGTCGCTCCCGTACTGACCGGAAAAGCCGACCACGGCGATCGGCAGGGGGCGCAGCACGCCCTCGCTGACGATCACTTCCTGAAGCGGAGCGGGTTCCTGGGCCAGCGCGGCCTGGGGCGCGCCCAGCGAGAGCGCCAGTCCAAGGGCGAAGGTCGCCCCGATTCCCGTTGCCGATTGCATCCGCCGCTTCAAATCCATGCGTTCCTCCGAACTCAAGACCTGCATGGCGCGACCCTGGCGCCACAGTATCCGTTATCGCCACCATGTGCGCGATTGAGGCGACTTTCAGGCCGGAAATCCACCGCGCACGTGATTGTCATCTTTGATCATGACATGCTGACGAAGCCTGAACGTCGCGGGATCAACGGCCCGCCGGTTCACCGGTTGCGACAGGCCTGTTCCAGCGGGAAGGTGATGATGAAGCTCTGCTCCTCATACCCTGCCGGCATCCGGTAACGCGGGGGGATGGTGATCGCCCTCAGAATACTGTCCGAGGCCGCACGCCAGGTCGCGTCACCGCGCGTATTGCGCAGACGCGGCGAGCCGACCAGCCGTCCATCCTCGGACATGCGCACCTCGACGCTCAGGGTCACTTCCTCAATGCCCGGCAGGTGACACGGCGGGTTCCAGTGCGGCGTGATCTGGCCCGCGATGGACTGCAGATCCGCCCGGCCCAGGGCGCGCGGCGCCTGTCCCGTGCCGCGGTCGCCGGTCGAGGCGCGGCCTGTCGTCGTACCGGTTCGCGGCCGCTCGGACAGGTCGTCCAGATTCAGGCCCGGATCCTCACGCGGGGGCGTCGGGCGCTGGGGCGGAGACGGCTGCTGGCGGGGCGGGGTGCGGGGCTGTTCCGGCTCGGGCCGGGGCGTGGTCTTGGGTGCCGGCTCCGGCCGCGGCAGGGGCGGGGTGGGCGTCGGCTCGGGCTCCGGTATGACTTCGGCGGGCGGCTCGGGCGCGCTGGAGCCGTCCTCCTCGATCAGCTCATCGGCCGGATTGTCGGGCGCGGCCGCCAGCACGGTCACATCCGAGACGATCGACACCGGCACCGCGCCCATCATCTCGCGCGGCTCACGCCCTTCCTTCGGCCAGGCGATCAGGGCCAGGCCGATCACCCCTGCGTGCAGCAGGACCGATCCGAGGAAGGAGGGGCCACCGTTCGCCATGGCTCAGAGGTCACCCTCAAACGGCTCGGCCTCTGCCGTATTGCCGGCCGTATCGGTGATCAGGTTCAGTTTGACGAAGCCGTTGGTCGACAGACGCGCCATCACCCGCGCAACCGCCTGATAGGGCACCTGGGCATCGGCCCGCAGAAACAGGGGCCGGTCCCGCGCATCGGCTCCGCCGTCATCCAGAACCGCCTGGATCAGACTGTCGAACGCCACCTCGCGCTCGCCGACAAAGATTGTGCCCGCCGAGTTGATCGACACGGTCACCGGCTCCTGCGTCGACTCCATGGCGCTGGCCTCGGTCTTCGGCAGGTCGACGGGAACCGCTACCGTCAGCAGCGGCGCCGAGATCATGAAGATGATCAGCAGCACCAGCATCACATCGACCAGCGGCGTGACATTGATCTCGCTCAGCGGGCGTTTGCGGGCGCGTCTGCGGCCCCGGACGTGGCCGCCTCCGCCGGGTCCTCCCATGGCCATGGCTCAGAGCTCCCGCGGCGTGGAGGCCGGCGGGGCCGCCGGGCTGGTGCCCAGTCGCCGGGCGATGGCGGCCTGCAGGTCGTCGGCGAAGCTCTCCAGCCGGGCGGTGAACTTGCCCGCCTCGATCGAAAAGGCGTTGTAGGCCATGTAGGCGGGAATGGCCGCCGCCAGACCGATGGCCGTGGCGAACAGGGCCTCGGCGATCGCCGGCGCCACGGTCGTCAGATTGGTGTTGCCCGCCGAGGCGATGGCGTCAAAGGCGTTCATGATGCCCCAGACCGTGCCGAACAGGCCTATGAAGGGGCTGGACGTCGCCACCACCGACAGCACGCCCAGACCCGCCTCGATCCGCTGACTTTCGCGCGCGATCAGACTGTCCAGCGCCCGGTCTATGCGCGAGATCAGCAGGTGGCTCTGGGCCTCGGTCATCGTCTGGCGGGCGCGGGCCTCGCGCCAGTCGGTGACGGCCACCACCAGCATGCGCGGCAGGATGGGATCGGGGTTCGGCCCCGCCTGATGCGCGATTTCCTCAAGCGACCGGCCGGACGAGATGGCCTGTTCAAACTGGTCCGCCTGCCGCTTCAGGGCGGCGAACCGGAACAGCTTGTCGATGATGACCGCCCACGACCAGATCGAGGCCACGGCCAGGCCGATCATCACGGCCTTGACCACCCAGTCGGCGTGCATGAACAGATCGACGGGATTGAGCAGGGAGGCTTCGGCGGGCACGGTCATGGATCGATCCTGGGAACAGCGTCACGCCCTTTGCAGCGTCAAGGCGTGACCATTTGATGGCGGATTAGCGGGCTCCGCGCCCGCCGTCATCCCCCTGCAACCGGCAAGGGCGAAAGCCAGGGCGTGACGGCGGCGATCAGGGCCGGCGTGGGCCGGGTGGGCCGACCGTCCGGGCGGATGCAGACCGCCTCGACCCCGGCCCGGCACAGCACCTCACCGGCCCGCTCGATTCGCTGGTCGATCTGCATGCGCGGCCCCTTCATGGCGTCATAGGTGGTGATCACCTGAAGCGCGTCATCGATCCGCGCGGGCCGCAGGAACTCCAGCGACATCTTCGACAAGACAAAGGCCAGCGGCCGGTCCCCGTCCAGTAGCTCGGCATGCCCGATCCCGGCGGCCCTCAGAAAGTCTGACCGCCCGCGTTCGAAGAACCGGACATAGCTGCCGTGGTAGACCAGCCCGGTAAAATCCGTGTCCTCATAATAGACCCGCACCGGAAGAATGTGCGCGCGCCCGTCAAAACGGCCCGCGGTCGGATGGTCGCTCATTTCGCGCCTCCGAACAGGCCGCCCTGCTCCGGCGGTCGGGGCGGTTCGGCCAGACCCAGATGGCTGTAGGCCTTCGCACAGGCCATGCGGCCGCGCGGCGTGCGCTGGATGAAGCCCTGCTGCAGCAGATAGGGCTCGATCACATCCTCGACCGCATCGCGCGCCTCGGCGATGGCGGCGGCCAGGGTGTCCATGCCGACCGGCCCGCCGCCATAGTTTTCGATCAGGGCCTTCAGGAAGCGCCGGTCGAGGCTGTCCAGCCCGGCCTCGTCCACCTCCAGCCGCGACAGGGCCCGGGCCGCCACCAGCCGGTTAATGGCCGGCGCACCCTCGGCATCGGCAAAGTCCCGCACGCGGCGCAGCAGACGCCCGGCCACACGCGGTGTGCCCCGCGACCGGGTGGCGATCTCGCGCGCACCGTCCTCGGCCATGGCGGCGCCCATCTTGCGCGCAGCGCCCAGAATGACCTTCACCAGTTCATCCGGACTGTAGAATTCCAGTCGGAGCGGAATGCCGAACCGGTCGCGCAGCGGCGTGGCCAGCAGGCCCGCCCGCGTCGTCGCCCCCACCAGGGTGAAGGGCGCCAGATCGATCCGCACCGAGCGCGCCGACGGGCCTTCGCCGATGATCAGGTCCAGTACATGGTCCTCCATGGCCGGATACAGGATTTCCTCGACCGCCGGGTTCAGCCGGTGGATCTCGTCGATGAACAGGACGTCGCGCGGTTCCAGATTGGTCAGGATGGCCGCCAGATCCCCGGCCTTGGCGAGGATCGGCCCGGATGTGGCGCGAAAGCCGACGCCCAGCTCCCGCGCCACGATCTGCGCCAGCGTCGTCTTGCCCAGGCCCGGTGGTCCGAACAGCAGCACATGGTCCAACGACTCGCCCCGCCCCCGCGCCGCGTCGATAAAGACCTTCAAATTGCCCTTGGCCTGCGGCTGCCCGACGAACTCGTCCAGCGTCTGCGGTCGCAGCGCGCGGTCATAGGACTCGCCGGGGGTGGCATCCGCAGAAATGATGCGCGCGTCGGTCATCGAATGGGCACCACGGTCGGAGGGGGCGATCTCGTCCGTTCAGGACGGTTTCCTGCAAGGTGGAGGAACCCGGCAACCCCGTCGAAGTCCGCCGCGTCCGCCGACGCCTGTCCGTCGAACGCACAAACCTGGCCGACCATTCCCCACTGGGGACCTCCCTGCATGATCGCATCCGAACGGAGGTCTGCTTCGTGCAGCAGTGCACCGTCGGCGCCATAGAACCTGCGGCTGACGTAACCGTATCGATCGCGCTCGCAGTCCACCTTGAACACCGTAGAGACCGCAACCGCGGAGGGATAGGCGCGCGCAGCTGCCGAATCATCGATCAGGATTTCAGTTTCGAGCCAGTCTCCATCGAACCGCCTGGACTGCAGCAGTTCTGCTGCTGGAACCGAAGTCCCTTCGAGCATACGCCCGATGCCCACAGCTTGGGCAGAGGACACAGGCGCAGGATCCTGGGCGCAGGACGCCGATGGAACGGTCAGGATGGCGATCATCAACATCGCTGATTTCATCTGGATCTTCGGCCCCACAGCACTCATCGCCCCAGCTCCTGCAGCGCCGCGCGGATGACGGCGGACAGGTCAGCGTCCTCACCCAGTCGGATCAAGGCCTGATCCACAGCGCGGCGGGCATTGACCTCGACCACGCCCAGTCCCAGCAGGGCCGCCACGGCCTCACCCGTCAGGGAGGGCGCCGTCGGCGTCGCGGCAACGGGTCCGGCGCCCGCACCGATCGCCAGACCGCCGCCGCCCAGAGGCTTGCCCTTCAGCTCGGTCACGATCCGCAGGGCCAGTTTCGGCCCCACGCCATTGGCGCGCGCCACGGCGGCCTTGTCCTCGCGCGCGACCGCCGCCGCCAGATCACCGGGCGGCAACACGTCCAGCACCGACAGGGCCGCCTTGGGCCCCACACCCTGAATGCCCGTCAGGGTGCGGAAGGCCTCCCGCTCATCCCGGGCCAGAAAGCCGTACAGGCGCGGGCCGTTCTCGGCGGACCAACTGCTCTCGATGTGCAGGGTCACCTCATCGCCCGGCGCCGGCATTCGCCCCAGCGTCCGCGCCCCGCACGCCACGACATAGCCCACGCCCATACAGTCGATCAGGCAATGGTCCGCCTCGACCTCGGCCAGCACCCCGCGCAGTCTGCCGATCATGCCGCCCCCGCCAGCAGGGCCCGCTTGCGCAGCTGGGCGTGGGTGATGGCGACGGCCAGGGCATCGGCGGCATCGGCCGTCACATCGCCCGCCGCCGGCAACAGGCGTTTGACCATGAAGGCGATCTGGCTCTTGTCGGCGTGGCCCGCCCCGACCACCGCCTTCTTGATCAGGTTCGGCGCATATTCGGCGACGCTCAGCCCACACCGCGCCGGGGCCAGCATGACCGCCGCCCGGGCATGGCCCAGCTTCAGCGTCGAGGCGGGGTTCATATTGACGAACACCTCCTCGATGGCCGCCTCGTCACAGGCATGGGCGGCACAGATGTCGCCAACCGCCTCCAGCAGGAACAGCAGCCGCTCGCTGAACGGCGCCCGTTCGGGCGGGCTGACGACCCCGTGCGCGACCCAGCGCAGCCGCGACCCCTCGGCCACCACCACACCCCATCCGGTGCGTCTCAGGCCCGGGTCCAGCCCCAGTATGCGAGTCGGTTCGTTCGCCATCCGTTCTATGTGCCCGAAAGAGGGTTAGCGGGCAATGAACTGTCAGTCGTCCCGGGGGGCGAGGTCAAAGCCCGCCACCCCCTTCACCGACCGGATGCGCTCGGCCAGGGCCGCCAGCTCGCGCGAGCGCACTGTCAGCCGCCAGCTCTGGCGCGACAGTCGCCCGTCCTCGATCAGTTCCAGCCGCAGCCGTCTCGGCTCCGGATCGGCCTGTGACAGGGCCGCCTCGACCGCCCCCGCGGTGCCTGCCGATTTCGCATCCCAGCTCACCGCCACATCGACGACGGTCCGGTCCGGCACCCGTCGGCTGACCAGTTTGAGCGCGGTCAGCACCGCCAGCGTCGCCAGCGCTCCGGTCCACCCCAGCCAGAACAGGCCCGCCCCGAACAGGATGCCCAGCGCCGACACCGTCCACAGCGAGGCCGCCGTGGTCAGCCCGTGGATCGAGAACCCCGCCCGGAAGATCACCCCGGCGCACAGAAAGCCGATCCCGGTCAGGATGCCGTGCGCCATGCGCGTGGGGTCGGCGATCACCGCCTGCCCCGGCAGGACCGAGAAATCCCATGCCCCCTGAGAGGTCGAGGCCAGCATCAGCAGGGTCGACGACAGGCACACCAGAATATGGGTCCGGAACCCCGCCGCCCGGCCCCGCCATTCGCGCTCCAGCCCGATCAGCGCACCCGCGATCAGCGCACTCACCAGCGGCAGGCCATAGGTGGACAGCAGATCGGTCATGCGCAGGGCCTCGCGTCAGCTGTGCGTCTCAATATAGGCCTCGACGTCCTTGTTGACCGGTTTGACGCCGGTGATGTGCCGCGCCTGAAAGGCCGCGTATTTCACACCCAGGTCATGGCGCTCGGCAAGGGACGCATTCCGGCGAAAGTCAGTCAGGCCCTGACGTTCCTCTTCGCCCATGTGCTTCGAATTGACGACATTGGCCCGTCCCACCGCCTCGATCCAGGCCCGGCTGCCGACCGCGTGGCGTTCCACGGCCTTGACCGCATCGCGCAGCTTGTTGTGGTCGGTGATGGCGTCCTCGGTCTCGCCCTCGACCGTGCCGTCGTCGGCGTCATTGGCGCCTTCGCCCTTTTTCAGGAGGTCGGGATAGAAGAAGCGCTCCTCGGCCTCCGCATGGGCATCCAGAAAGGCGGCCAGCCGCCCCCAGATCGCCGACAGGGCCCCGGTGTCCGCCGGGTCGATCTGTTCGATCAGCCCGAACAGGCGCCGCTGTTCAGCGTGGTCATCCAGAATCAGCTGGCAGATATCCATGGGGGCCCCGGGGCAAAGCGTTGCGGTTCGCCCTGACCAACCCTCGAAGGCCTCGACACGTTCCGCTGCCGAGGGAAAACAGACGCATTCGCGTGCCGGTTTCCCGTCAGTCTCTCTCGCCCGAATCGTCTAACGGCCCCCGCGCCATATGCCGGACGTGCAGGATCTCGACGGTGCCGTCCGCCAGCGAATAGATGACGCGCAAGGATGTTCGACTGACAGGCAGTTCCCGCGTCCCCTTCGTCTCGCCGACCCGGCCTTTATTGGGAAACTCAACCAATCCCGCGACGGCTTCGAGAACGCGGTCCTCGACCTCAATGGCGGCTTTGACACTGTCGCGGGCGATGAAGTCGACGTGGTCGCGAAGATCAGACTCCGCTCGCCTCGTCCAGATCAACCTCATTCAGCGGCGCGCCAGTCACTCCGGCGGGCTTTCAGGCGGGCGACAACGTGTTCGTGGCTGTGAACGCGACCCGCCGCGATGTCCGCCCGTGCCTCAGCCACTGCGGCCTCTATCTCGCGCCGCTCCGTCACGAACGCCTCGACGATCTGCGACAAGACCGTGCCCACGGAGACACCCCGCGACTCAGCCCATGCGTCGAGGTCCGCCTTGACGGCTTCATCCACGGGAACGGTCACATGAACGGTCATGCGGCAAACCTATGCCAAAAACCGGTGCTGTGCCAGCATCACCCCGCGAACTTCGCCGCATCCTCGTCCGAGATATCCTCGTTGGAATAGACGCTCGAGACGTCGTCTTCGGCATCCAGCGCGTCCAGCAGCTTCATCAGCGTGCCGACCGCCTCGCCGGTGACCGGCACCAGCGACTGGGGCTTCCAGACGATGGCCGTCGACTTCGGATCGCCGAGGATCTTCGACATGGCCTCGGCCACCTCGTTCAGGTCCTCAAAGGCGGTCCAGATGGTGTGGCCCGGAGCCTCCTCATAGATGTCGGGCTTTTCCAGATCGCTCTCGACGTCCTGGGCGCCGGCCTCGATGGCGGCCTCCATGACCGCATCCTCGCTGCCCGCCTCGGCCGGATAGGTGATCTTGCCGACCCGATCCCACATGAAGGCGACGGAATTCATTTCGCCCAGCGCCCCGCCGTTCTTCTTGAAGGCCGTGCCGATGTTCGAGGCGGCGCGGTTGCGGTTGTCGGTCAGGGCCTCGACGATGATGCCGACGCCGCCCGGGCCACGGCCCTCATAGCGGACCTCTTCCATCGTATCGACGTCGCCGGACGAGGCCTTGTTGATGGCCCTCTGGATCACATCCTTAGGCAGGCTTTCGGCCTTGGCATTGTTGACCGCCAGGCGCAGGCGCGGGTTCATGGCCGGGTCCGGCAAGCCCGACTTGGCCGCCACCGTAATGTCGCGCGACAGCTTGGAGAACAGCTTGGACCGCTGCGCATCGGCGCGGCCCTTGCGGTGCATGATGTTCTTGAATTTGGAGTGGCCGGCCATGGTCGTCGTCTCGGCAGTCTCAAGGGAAATGTGAGGCGCGCCGCATAGCCCGGCGCGGCACGCTTGTCACCCATGGCCGCGCGACGGGCCAGGGTGTGTACCCATAAACCGCCGATGCCAAGGGTCCGCTTGCTAGCGGCAAGTCAATGTCCGCTCCCGACCCATAGCTGCCCTAAGCTCAGGCCTTGCATCTTTGGGCCTCGTATCGGACTTTGTTGGGGTTAGAGAAGCTCGCCCCTAACGGGCGCACCGGTTGGCATGGCTGTGTTCGTCTCTTGGCCTCCGGATGTCCGCTTCCAGCTTGCGAGCCGGAGACGATCCAATGACCCGGACCCTCACCACGAAAGCGATCATGTTTGGCGCGGTTGCGGCGGCGATTTTCATGACTGCCGACCCTGCGCAGGCCTGCCGTCGACCGGCAAACTGGACTCCGCCGAGCGAGGCAGAACGGGAAGCCAGCTACCGGGAAATGATCCTGAGTGAAGCATCCACGGTCCAGATTGCCGAAGTGGTCGAGATTGACGCTGAGACCTATTGGCCGCCCCGCATCACCTTCCGCGCGGTCGAAGGGCTGAGTGGAAATGTGATCGAACAAGTGAGCACAGGAGAACTGGTGATCTCGTCTCGCTGTGACGGGATGCCAAATCAGGGTTGGTATGGCCCGCAAAACAGCGTCGGTGACACCGTGGTCCTTGTCTTGGGCAATCGTTTCGGTGAGTTCGGGATCGTCCATGCTGAACTGGTTGAAACCCCTAGAGCGATAGCACTCATATCCTTGGCGCGCGCCTTTCCCTGATGGTCAGATCGGCACGTCCGCTTTCCACCCCCAAGCGACCGTCGGCTTCCGACCCATAGCGGACCTAGGTTTCGTTCCGAGCCGAGCTTTTAATCTGCTCAACACGTTCGAGTTCCAGTGCTTGGTCGCGCGTTCGCCATTCGGTCTTTTCGAACCAGTGGCCGCTTGGCCATATCACTCCTAGGGCAACGGCCTGTGCTTTTAGGGCGTCTAAGTCAGAGACCCTCCGGTAGGCCCAAAGCCTCCAGCGGGTCACCTGAACAGACCAGACTAGCCACGGCCATACGAGTGCCAAGAGGAATAGGAGCAGTGACCATGGACCTAGTCGGTCCAGAACCCCTGGGTTAGCCAAGATAACCCAGGCCAAGATTGCGAAGCCCAAGCCGTAAGCCGCAAGCACCGACCCGTTGACCCACATGACACCCGTCCAAGCGGCCCGGCGCACGCTAATTCTTTCCTGCATAGCTCGTTGACCTCCCGGACGCGGACCTTAGCGGCAACACGTCCGCTATCCACCTTTATGCGACTGGCTGCTTTCCACCCAAAGCGGACCGAAATCATCCCCGGTCAAGCAGGTTGCAAACCCATACATCGGTCTCGTGAACTTGGTCCTCAGGCCGCCGATACCATGCGTTGAAGCATGCGCGGTCGTCGCGCTTGAGCGCGGGGAATGCTCTTCCAAGGTCAAAGTCTGCCGTCCGCATCTCGGCGGGTTGGACAACAAAACACGAAGGCGGCGGAGCACTCGGGAGGCCATCTTTGAGAGGCAGTGAAACTCCCGAGCGTTGAATATCGAACAACCTCGCACCGTTGTTGAGCGCAAAGCAGATGGGGTGTGATCCAGTGTTGAGAAAGCGCACCTGCAATACTGACGATGACGTCTCGGGCTGACTAATCGTGATCTCGAATGGAGGATCGCTGATATGCTGCGAGAGCCCTGCGTCGGACGAGATCGCCGCCAAAAAGATGCCAATCATCTGATTGTTCTCCCACGGCTGAGCGTGTCACGGCAAGTGTCCGCTTTCCACCTCCAGGCCACGGTCGGCTCTCGACCCTGAGCTGACCCCGGCATTCGGCGGATCGATGGCCCTAGGTGGGGTAAATGATGCGGTCAAAAGGTCGATGTCACCGTAGCCGTCGAAATAGCTGTAGGCCTCGATCACTCCTGCGTAGCCGTCTTTGACATAGAGCATGAACTCCAAGGGGTAGGCGTCCGGCCCTACTTCAGAGCGAAGCCATCCTCCCGGGCTGACGGTGACGACTGCGGGTTGCAACGACTTGTCCACAGTGAACTCCGTGTAGAAACCGACCCCAGTGAACTCGCGGGCCGAAACCTCAGCGGTTCTCAACTGCTCAATGAGAGCACGGCTTTCATCCGGGCTGATCTGCTCTGCCAGAGCGACAGCAGCGGCCATCTCAAGCGCAGATAGCTGTTTCATTATGCTAGCCTAGCTCCCATGCGGCTGTCAGCCAACGTCCGCTTTCCACCCCTAGCGGACATTCCGCGAGCCGCTTTTCGGAGGGCACCGCGATCCACCAATGCGAACCCGCCCTAGGCGCGAAGGCTCTCAAGGAACCCGCGCATCTTGTCGTCCACCGGCACCGGACGTTTGGTTTCACGGTCGACATAGACGTGGACGAAGTGGCCGACGGCGGCGGCCTCCTCCTCCTTGTTGCGGAACAGACCGATCTCATAGCGCACCGAACTGGTCCCGACATGGGCGACGCGAACCCCCGCCTGGATCTCGTCCGGAAAGGCGGTCGGGGCGAAGTAGCGACAGCCCGTCTCGGCCACCAGACCGATCACCGACCCCTCATGGATGTCCAGCAGGCCGTTGACCACCAGCAGCCGGTTCACCGCCGTGTCGAACCACGAATAATAGACGACATTGTTGACGTGGCCGTAGACGTCATTGTCCATCCACCGCGTGGAAATGGCCTGGAACCGCTTGTAGTCCTCGCGCCGCGTCCGTTCGATCGTGCCTGTCACCTGTAACCTCCCGCTTTTTTTTCAAGTCGTAGGCGATAACGCGGGATTGCTCCAGCCTTGCGTGGGCAGTGCGGCTCCGACCGTTTCTGACGGACGGGCGTGCCAGTATCGGCGGGATGGAAGCCGTCACAGGAGGTGTTGCAGTTGGAGAAAGTGGAGTCTGATTTCGGAGACTCCACTCCATGCCGGTCGCCGACCCGGGCTTGACGGACGCCGCGTCAACGGGTCCGCATGCGGGCATGGAAACCCGCGCCGCCATTCTCCGCGCCATGGGGGCCGCCCGCCCCTATGCCGACAGCCGCCCACTCTCGATCGAGACCGTGACGCTCGACCCGCCCGGACCGGGCGAGGTGCAGGTCCGCATCCGTGCCGCGGGGCTCTGTCACTCCGACCTCAGCGTCATCAACGGCGACCGGCCCCGCCCCCTGCCGATGGCGTTGGGCCATGAGGCGGCCGGCGAGGTCGAGGTCCTGGGCGAGGGCGTCGATGACCTGTCGGTCGGCGATCATGTGGTCATGGTCTTCATGCCCTCGTGCGGCCACTGCTCGCCCTGTGCCGAGGGCCGCCCCGCTCTGTGCGAGCCGGGCGCCGCCGCCAACGGCCGGGGCGAACTGCTGACGGGCGGCCAAAGGCTGCATGTCGGGGGCGAGGTCCTGCACCACCATCTGGGCTGTTCCGCCTTTGCCGAGCGGGCCGTGGTCTCGCGCCGGTCGCTGATCCGCATCGACCCGGCCCTGCCCTTCGATCAGGCGGCCCTGTTCGGCTGTGCCGTGCTGACCGGCGTAGGGGCGGTGGTGAACACGGCAGGCGTCCGGCCCGGCCAGTCGGTGGCCGTGGTCGGGCTGGGCGGCGTGGGTCTGGCCTCGGTGCTGGGGGCGCTGGCCTGCGGCGCCTCGCCCGTGGTGGCCGTCGATCTCAGCGAGGACAAGCTGGCGTTGGCCCGCACCCTCGGCCCGGTGCACACCGTCAATGCTGGCGATGCCGACGCGGTGGAGCAGGTTCGCGCCCTGACCGGCGGCGGAGCCGAGGTTGTGGTCGAGATGGCCGGCTCGGCCCGCGCGCTTGAGGCCTCCTGGAAGATGACCCGCCGCGGCGGCACGACGGTCACTGCGGGCCTGCCCCCGCCCGATGCCACACTCCCGGTCAATATCGTCGGACTGGTGGCCGAGGAACGCACCCTGAAGGGCAGCTACATCGGCACCTGCGTGCCCTCGCGCGACCTGCCCCGCTATGTCGCCCTGTTCCGTGAGGGCCGCCTGCCGGTCGACCGGCTGATGAGCGGCAGCCTGCCGCTGGACCGCATCAACGAGGGCTTCGACCGCCTGGCCGAAGGCTCCGTCGCCCGGCTGGTGGTGACCCTCTGACGCCTACTCCCAGGTCGCCGGGTTGGGCGAATAGGCGTCCATGGCCTCCAGCAGGGTCCCGACCAGATGGCGCTCCTCTTCCGACAAGGCCGGATGCCAGATGTCGAAGATCAGGATGACCCGGTCCGAGGCGCTGTCGTTCATCGCCTCATGCTCGATGGTGTCGTCAAACACCCAGGCCTCGCCCCGTTTCCAGTGCCGGGTCTCATTGCCGACCCGGAACCGGCAACCGTCCGGCACGATCAGCGGCACATGGCAGACCAGCCGCGTGTTCACATAGCCATGGTGCGGCGGGATACGTGCCCCCGCCTTCAGCTGTGAGAACATCACCTGCGGCGACCGTCCCCTGATCCGGCAGAGCGGGGCATCCTTCAGCGCCGCCATGGTCTGCGGGCAGCGCGTTGCATAGGCGGTCTCCTGCCCGTCCCGCCACAGGAAGCAGGCGCTCCAGTCCATGCTGTCGATCAGCAGGTCGCCAGGCGGTTTGGGCATGTTCGGCATGGTCTGGGCATAAGGCGCAAACGACTCATTCTCCTGCCCCAGCACGCCGTTGAGTTCGCCCAGCATGGCCTCGGTCGCCGCCTCGACCCTGTCCATCCAGGGGAAGTCCTCGCGCCGATAGAACTGGGATGCGGGCAGCTCAGGGTAATAAAAGGCCTTGGGCTGGGGCATGTAGAGGGCCTTGCGACCCAGGGCGAGATCCAGCGCGTGCCGAAACCGAGGATGCGATCGTTCCTCGCTAAATCCCGCGCCGCGTAACTCAGCCTGCAGGGTCTGCAGCATGTCTCCGGTCAGGCGCTGTCGCAGCGCTCGCGCCCTTTCCAGCCCCTCTCTGAGGTCGGCATCCAGTGATGGCGCCGCGCCCTCCAGCAGCCGCATCAGGCCTCCGTAATAGGCATTGGCGTCGCGAAACTCGCCACGCCGACTCAGGATATCTCCCTTGACACAGAGCGCCCTGGCCTCGCGCACATCCAGCGACAGGGCGCGGTCGGCCGCGACCTCCGCGCCAGATTCGTCCCCGGTCTTCAGCAGAGCCTGAGCTTCAAGGCCATATAGGGCCGGTCCCTCTCCACCCCGATCCATCAGGGCACGGACAGCATCAAGAGCCTCTTTCGAACGGCCCTCTGTCAGCGCGGCACGCGCGCTGGCGAGGGTGGCGGTCATATCATCTTGGGTCATGCCCCCGTGTCTAAAGCGCCCGGCGCCCCGTTCCAAGGCTGCGGCCAACCGCTTGCGCTCAATGCGTGGCCAGCTTCCCGAACGTTGTCTCAAGGCTGTTGACCATCTTCTTGAGCGCCCCACTCATGGCTTCCTCAAGCGTATTGCCGTGATCGGTGACGGTCACGGGCGCCAGACCGGTGGGCCGGGCCTCGAGCACGCAACGCTTGTCGCCGGCGGTGTTGCGTGCCCCGTTCTCGTCGCCGAGGTGCATCTCGATCCGGGTCAGGCGCGATTCAAAGCGCGACAGGCGCTGGCGCACCTGGTCCTCGGCATGGCTGAGCAGGGCGGCGCGTCCGTCGACGTCGTTCGTGGTGTTGATCTGAATCTGCATGGAATTCCCTGAATAATGGATGGGTCTGTAGGGCTGCGCGGCTCAGCGTACCTTGCGCGAGCGTTCAAGCACAGGCCGGTGGCCCTCGGCGTCCAGCGCGCCCATGGGGGTTCCACTGCCCTCACCCGGGTGCATCCCTTCGCCGGCGGTCCGGCCCGGATCGGGATGGGCGGGCGGTGCGGCTTCGGCCTTCAGCTTCATGGCCTTTTCGGCCTCGGCCTTCTGGGCGGCATCGGTCATGGCGGGTCTCCTTGGTTAGCCTTCAGAAGGCACAACCCCCCAGCGGCCAGACCGTTCACCAGACCATGCGGAGATGCAGCAGCGCCTCGACCTTTTCCCGCGTCGGCAGCGACGGCTGGGCCCCCGGCACGGTGGCCGCCAGGGCCCCGGCCGCACAGGCGAACCGCAGCGCCGCGTCCACCGCCTGACCTTCAAGAAGCGCCACGGTGATCGCCCCGACGAAGGCATCCCCCGCACCCGTGGCGTCGATCGCCTCCACCACAGGCGCGCCGACTTCGGCCACCACCGCGCCCCTCCGGTAGAGGCTGGCCCCCTCCGCGCCCCGGGTGATCACCACCTGCCCTCCACCCGAGTGAAGGGCGTCGCCATAGAAGGCCGCCTCGGTCTCATTGACCACGATCAGGTCACAGCGACGCAGCAGGGCCTCGGACACCGGCCGCGCCGGGGCCAGATTGGCGCAGACGAACCCCGTGGCCCGCCCGACCGCCGCCTCGACCGTCTCGACCGGCAGTTCCAGCTGCACGATCAGCGGGTCCTCGATCCGGGCCGGCAGATGCTCGGGGCGCACCTGATCATTGGCGCCCGAGGCCACCACGATCTGGTTCTCGCCACTGGGGTCCACCGCGATCAGCGCCACCCCGGTCGGCGTCCCTTCTGCGCTGCCGACGCCCTTCAGGTCGACCCTCGCCTCTTCCAGCAGGACCAAGGCCTCATCCGACAAGGGGCCTTCGCCTACCGCCCCGATCAGGGCGACTTCGGCGCCCAGACGCCGCGCGGCCAGCGCCTGATTGGCCCCCTTGCCGCCGGGATGCCGCGCCAGCACAGCCCCCGTCACCGTCTCGCCCGCGCGCGGCAGGGACGGCGCCGTCGCCACCATGTCGACATTGATCGACCCGACCACGACGATCCTCATCGCACCGCCTCCGCCAGCAAGGCGAACACCCCGTCCGCATCCACCCTGTCCGCCCAGCGGTGCCGCAGCGGCCCGGCCACGCCGTCACGGAACTCGACCGCCGTATGGCCCCGGGTCAGGTCACTCATCGTCTCGACCGCGATATGGCAGGGCCTGAGGGTGAACAGCTCCGGCCGGATCATCCAGGCCACGGGGCACAGGTCATGGATCGGCGGCGCCTCCCAGCCGACGGTCTCGCGCTCGACCCGTTGCGAGAACCGCATCATGGAGGCGGCTGCCCGGGCTGGCTCAGTGCCCAGCGCCTCAAGCGCCACGATCCGACCCTCGGTCGCCCGCACCTGATGGGTGACATCCAGCCCGAACAGGACGACGTCGCAGGCGCTGGCCAGCACCTCGGCCGCCGCTTCCGGATCGGCCCAGATGTTGAACTCGGCCGAGGCCGTGATGTTGCCGCCCTCGGACCGCGCGCCGCCCATGACCGCGACCGGTCCCAGCCGTTCTGCCAGTCCGGGCTCGGCCCGGAGCGCCTGGGCCAGATTGGTCAGCGGACCCAGCACCGCCAGCGACACGGTCTTCTCCGGCCGGGCCATGACGGTCTCGATGATGGCCTCGACCGCTCCGTCCGGCGCACAGCCGACTGCGGGCTCGAACGGCGCCATGTCGCCCAGCCCCTCGGCCCCGTGAAACTCGCCGGCCCCCATGGGGTCGCGCCGCAGGGGTCGTTCGGCACCCGTGAACACCGGCACATCCTCGCGACCGGCGATCTGGCGCAGGATGCGGGCATTCCGCGCGGTCTTTGCGACAGGCACATTGCCGCCAACCGTGGTGATGGCCAGCAGGTCGAGCGTGGGCGTTCCGAACGCGGTCAGCAGCGCCACGGCATCGTCCACGCCGGGATCGCAATCGATGATCAGGGGGGTCGGGGTCATTCGTCTACCCCTGCCGCGCGTCGCCCGCGGTTGCAATCTCTTCCCGGCAGATCCGGACACAGGCCGCCGCCAGCACCTCGGCCGAGTCCACCAGCGGCACCGCCACGTCATCGGCCCCGATCAGCAGGGGAACCTCGGTGCAGCCGCCGATCACGATCTCCGCGCCGGCCTCGACCAGACCGGCGGCCAGATCCCGCATCAGGGCTTGCGGAGCCGGGCCGACATCGCCCGCCTTGACCTGAAACACCGCCTTCAGAAAAGCCCGCTGCCGGCGAGCGTCCAGCCGCAAGGGCTCCACGCCCAGGGCCTGCAGCGCCGCCGCATACAGGGCATCGCCACCCGGGGTGGCCAGCACGCCGATCCGCCTTGCTCCGCCGCGCGCCGCCTCGGCGGCCGTTTCGGCCACCATGTCGATGAAGGGCAGGCCGCTGGCCCGGATGGCTCCGGCGTGAGCATGGGCGGTGTTGCACGGCATGGCCAGGACGTCCGCTCCCATGTCGCGCAGGCGGACGGCCATCTCGCCCAGCACCCGTTTCGCGTCCGGCTCATGGCGGTGGCGGTTGGGCACCTGCGGGTTCATGTCCATCAGCACGCGGATGTGATCCTCGTCGCAGGTTGCGGGCGTCAGGGCCTGCAGCCGCGCCAGGAAGGCGAGCGTCGCCGCCGGTCCCATCCCGCCCAGAACGCCCAGCACCTTCATCCGCCGCTCCCGCCCGTCGCTTGCCAAATCGCGCCAGCCTCCCCCTTATGCCTTGGGAAGGAGGGAGATGACCATGACGAACAAGGACGCGACCCCCGGCCACCGGGTCTATCGGATGAGCTTCGCCAGCGTCTATCCGCATTACGTCGCCAAGGCGGAAAAGAAGGGACGCAGCAAGGCCGAGGTCGACCAGATCATCCGCTGGCTGACCGGCTATGACCAGGCGGGTCTGGAGGCTGAGATCGCGGCGAAGACCGACTTCGAGACCTTCGTCGCCCTGGCCCCCGCCCTGAACCCGGCCCGCGAGAGCATCACCGGCGTGATCTGCGGCATCCGCGTGGAAGAGGTCGCCGAGCCCCTGATGCGCGAGATCCGCTACCTCGACAAACTCATCGACGAACTGGCCCGGGGCAAGGCGATGGAAAAGATCCTGCGGGGATCGGTCTAGCCGCGCCTACAGCCCCGCGCCCACCACGCTCTCGTAGCCGAACAGGCCCTGGGCCCCGCCGGTGTGCAGAAAGACCACGGTGTCGCCGGTCTCGAACACGCCCTTGCGGCACAGATCAATCAGCCCCTTCATCGCCTTGCCCGAATAGACCGGGTCCAGCAGCAGACCTTCGGTCCGGGCCGCCAGCTTGAGCGCGTCGATCACCCCCTGATCGACCAGACCATAGCCCTCGCCGACGTAATCGCAGTTGGCGTGGATGCATTCGCGGTGGACGATGCCGTCGCGGTCGAACTGCCGGGCGGTGGCGCAGGCCAGGTTGAAGACCATTTCTTCCTGACGGTCCCGTGGGGCGCGCACGCCGATACCGAACAGGCGGACCTCCCAGTGCAGGTTCATGAGGGCGAGGCCCGCCGCCAGACCCGCCTGGGTCCCGGCACTGCCGGTGGCAGTGACGATGGCATCGAGCTTGAGATCCAGCTCATCGGCCTGGACGACGATCTCGCGGGCGCAGTCGACATAGCCGAGCGCGCCGATCGGATTGGAGCCCCCACCCGGGATCACATAGGGGCGACCGCCGGCGGCCCTGGCCCGCTGGGCCTCGATCTCCAGCTCGGCCGGCATGAGGGTGCCGCCCGGCACGAAACGCACCTCGGCGCCCAGCAGACGGTCCAGCAGCACATTGCCGTTGGCCAGATAGTCGTGGGCCTTCGAGCCGGTGCGCTCTTCAAGGATGATGCGACATCCCATGCCGTGGGCAGCAGCGGCGGCGGCCGTCTGGCGCACATGGTTCGACTGGACCGCGCCCTGGGTCACCAGGGTGTCGGCCCCCTGCGCCATGGCGTCGCCCAGCAGGAACTCCAGCTTGCGGGTCTTGTTGCCGCCGCCCGCCAGCCCGGTGCAGTCATCCCGCTTGATCCACAGGTCGATACCCAGTTCCTCTGACAGGCGTGGCAGAGGCTCCAGTGGCGTCGGCAGATGCGCCAGGCGCACACGGGGAAAGCGGGCCAGATGCATGCAGGAAACTCCGCAGAGGGTCAGGGCTCAGGCGCGACCACCCGTGCCGGACAGACGGGCGGCATCGACGCCCAGACCGGCCAGGGCGCGCGTCCATTTGGTCTCGTGGTCGTCGTCGAACACCATTTCGGTATCGGCCTCGGCGGTCAGCCAGATGTTTTCCGTCAGCTCGGCCTCCAACTGACCCTCGTCCCAGCCGGCGTAGCCCAGCATCAGGCGCGAGCGACGCGGGCCCGAGACCGGGTCCGACATGGCCAGCAGCACATCGCGCGTCCCGGTCAGGGCCAGGCCGTCGCCGAATGCCAGACTGGTGCCGTCCGAAATCCAGTCATCCGTATGAAGCACGAAGCCGCGCTCCCGCTCGACCGGCCCGCCGGCCAGCACGGGGGCTTCATAGCCTTCGGCCGGGGGCGGCAGGTCCAGCTTTTCCAGAACGGTCGACAGGTCGACGCCGACCAGGGGCTGGTCGATGCGCACGCCCATGGCGTGATCCGGACCGTGGGCGCAGACCAGGATCACCGCTTGACGAAAGCGCTCGTCATCAATGCCGGGCATGGCGATCAGCAGGCGACCGGCGAGGGAGGAGAAGCCGTCCATCCCCTGATCATCGGACCTGTCCCCGCCGGACGCAAGGACACAGTTTCGTGCACCCCTACCCGATGAACCCTTGGCCCGGACCGGTCGCGTGTCTATCTGGTCGGGAACGGCCCGACCGGCCCAACCCCCAGCGGAGACTTTCCCATGACGATCAACATCGGTGACCGCCTGCCTGAAGCCACCCTGATGAAGGCCACCTCCGAGGGGCCGAAGCCGGTCAATGTTTCGGAAATCTTCAACGGCAAGACCGTGGCCCTGTTCGCCGTGCCGGGGGCCTTCACCCCGACCTGTTCGGCGCGTCACCTGCCGGGCTTCGCCGAGAACCTCGAGACGCTGAAATCGAAGGGCGTGGACACCGTCGCCTGCGTTTCGGTCAACGACGCCTTCGTCATGGGGGCCTGGGCCCAGTCGCAGGAAGGGGCCGACAGGATCCTCATGCTGGCCGACGGCAATGGCGAGTTCACCCGTGCAGTGGGTCTGACCCTGGACGCCAAGGGCTTTGGCATGGGCGAGCGCTCGCAGCGCTACTCCATGCTGGTCAGGGACGGCGTGGTCGAGCAGCTCAACATCGAGCAGGGCGGCGAGTTCAAGGTGTCGTCCGCCGAACACCTGCTGGGCCAGCTTTAGGCCACCGCCTCCAGCCGGTCCGGGGCCGGGCTCTGGCCCGAGCCCTGGATCGTCTCGCCGTTCATGACGTGATTGACCGCGCCCAGCAGGGTCGCCGGCGTGATCGGCTTGGGCACGAAATAGGTCATGCCGGCATCGGCACAGGCGGTGATATCGTCAGGGCTGGTATCGGCGGTCACGGCGATGACCGGCACCCGGGCGTTGGCATTGTCCGAGGCGCGCAGACGGCGTGTGGTCTCGCGGCCGTCCAGCTCGGGCATGCGAACGTCCATGAAGATCAAATCGAACGTCTGGGCATCGCAGGCCTTCAGCGCCGCCATGCCGTCGGCCGCCGTCGTGACCTCGCAACCCAGCGGCTGCAGGATCAACTGTATGGCGCGACGGTTGATGTCATGGTCGTCAACCACCAGCACCCGCATGGGGGCGTCGTCGTCGGCCCCTTCGTCCACGGAGTCGACCGGCTCAGGGTCCGGCACGGGCGCGGGCTCGGGAGCCACTTCAGATAGGGGTGACGGCCCGGCCGGAGCGTCCTCGCGGGACGTTTCGGCCACCGGAGCCGACGCGGGCAAGCCCCCGAGGGCGCGGGCCACCACCTCGCGACCGGCACGGTCCAGCGTCGGCAGGTCCTGACTGTCCGAAAGGGCGCGTGGGAAGCTGATGGCGACGGTGAAGCTGGAGCCGGTGCCCGGATGACTGCGCGCGGTCAGGCGCCCGCCCATCAATTCCGTCAGGTGGCGACTGATCGCCAGCCCCAGTCCCGTGCCGCCATGGCGCGCGCTGACCCCCTCGGCGGTCTGGTCAAAGGGCTGGAACAGACGGGTGATCTGGGCCGACGTCATGCCCGGCCCGGTGTCCCTGACCTCGATCAGCATGGCGTGGCCGGACGGTTCTTCGTCCCACACGGTGAGCTTCAGGGTAATGCTGCCGCTGTCCGTGAACTTCACCGCATTCGAGATCAGATTGTTCAGCACCTGGCGCAGGCGCATGGCGTCGCCGCGTACCCGCGCCGGGACGTGGGCCGAGCCCTCGATCCGCAGCTTCAGCCCCTTCGACGCGATTGGCCCCTGCCACAGCCGCGCCGTCTGAGCGATCAGGGACCGCAGGTTGAAGTCATTGACCTCTACGGTCATGCCTCCCGCCTCGATCTTGGCGTGGTCCAGCAGGTCATCCAGCAGGGACTTCATCATGAGCCCCGCATCGGTGATCAGCTGGGCCTGGTTGCGGGCCGTCCAGTCGCCGGCGCCTTCCTGCAGAACTCCGGCCCCGGCCAGGATGGCGCTGATCGGTGTGCGAAGATCATGCCCGACCGCCGCCAGAAAGGCCTGGCGGCTTTCCATGACGCGCTCCGCCTCGACCCTACGGCGTTCGGCGTCGAGCCGGGCGGCCGCCTCGGCCTTTCGCGACGTTTCCATGCGAAGCCAGGTGCTCAGGCAGTAGGCCATGAAGACCGTGATGGCGATGGCGACCGCCGTGGCGAAGGCCGCCGAGGCACCGAATATCACCATGAAGACCGGGGTCGCCGCCAGATACAGGAACTGCGGCGTAATGCTGAGCGCCAGGACCGTCCGCGACCGGGGCGCGTTGACCACGGCATAGATGGCCCCCGAAGACAGCAGGATGGCGGCACAGACCCCGCCCATCGGCCCGCCGACCAGCCACAGGGGCACCGACAGGCTGCCGAAATAGGCCGCGTTCAGCACCAGCATGGCGGATGCGGCAGAGAACCGCAGGGGGCCGAACGATTCCGTGCGCCCCCCGTTAACCGGCCCGAAGACCCACAGGTCCAGCACCTGGACAAGAAAATAGCCCGCCACCCACAGGGCCGAAAAATCCCAGCCCAGAATCGGACTGAAGACCAGGGCGCTGGCCGCGCCCATGCCCAGCCGTTGCAGCAACGCCTTGCGACGCTGCCGGACCGCTTCGACCCAGCCTGACGACAAGTCGGCCGTTGTCATGGACATGCGCATCCCCGTGAGCGGGCTTCAAGCCCTTTCCGCCATAGTGACGGGGCAGCCCTAACGCTCCGTCAACGCGCGGTGCCGACAGCCTCCCGGACTGTGGAAAATCCGTCGGCGCGCAGGCGGGCGGCCAGATCCTGCTTGATCCGGCGTACCAGTCCGGGCCCTTCAAAGATCAGGGCGGAATACAGCTGGATTGCGCTGGCCCCGGCCCGGATGCGGGCATAGGCCTCTGCACCATCGGAAATCCCGCCGACAGCGATCAGGGGAAGGCGCCCGGCCGAGGCCTCGACCGCCGCCGCCAGCGCCATGGCAGCGCGGGCCTGAAGCGGTGCGCCCGACAGGCCCCCGGCCTCCCCGGCATGGGCGGACTTCAGGGAGGGGGGACGGTCCAGGGTGGTGTTCGACACGATCAGTCCATCCAGCCCATGCGCCAGGCTGGCCTCCACGATCCGGCCGATGTCCTCGCCCGGGAGATCCGGCGCGATCTTCAGAAAGACGGGCCGATTGGTCGGCCGCGCCGCCCGGATCCGCGCCAGCAGGGGCTCCAGCGCCTCGACCGTCTGGAGGCCGCGCAGGCCGGGTGTATTGGGAGAGGATACGTTGACCGTCAGATAGTCGGCCAGTCCCCCCAGCCGTCTCAGCCCCGTCTCATAGTCGGCGATCCGGTCTGCGGCATCCTTGTTGGCACCCAGATTGGCCCCGACCACGATCCCGGGCGGACGTCGCTCCAGCCGCGCGGCAAAAGCCTCCAGTCCATCGTTGTTGAACCCCATCCGGTTGATGATGGCCCGGTCCTCTTCCAGCCGGAACAGGCGCGGGCGGGGGTTGCCGGCCTGCGGGCGGGGCGTCACCGAGCCGCATTCGACAAAACCGAACCCCAGCCCGGCCAGACCCCGGATGGCGACCGCGTTCTTGTCCAGTCCGGCTGCGAGGCCGACGGGGTTGGGCAGGTTCAGGCCCGCCACCTCGGTCTTCAGCACGGGATCGTCCGGTGCCACTGCCAGCGGCAGATGGCTGAGCCCCGCGATCGCCAGCTCGTGCGCGCGTTCGGCATCCAGCCGCCTCAGCAGGGCGGTGCCGATGTCCAGCAGGCTCATGCCCTGTCCTCCAGGACCAGTCGACCGTCCGCATCCACGCGACAGGGCTCAATCGCCTGCACAGCGGACAATGGCAGCGGCGCATACAGATGCGGAAACAGGGCTCCGCCGCGAGAAGGCTCCCAGCGCAGGCCCTCGTCTGGCAGGGCGGCCAGCGCCGCCACCCGGATCGTCACCTTCAGCAGGTCACGCATGCCGCTGAAATGCCGACGCGCGGTTTCGTCCAGCTGGTCGGCGGTCGACATGTGAATATAGCCGTCGCGGAGGTCGACAGCCGATCCGGGATAGGCTCCGTCCGCCGTTGCGATCCGCCAGTCCCCGGCATCCACCAGTTTGAAGATCACCTCGGGACCGGTCACGCCTCCGCCCCGGCATCGTCGGGCCGGATCAGGCCCTCCAGGGCATATCGCCCGGCGGCATCGACCGAAAAGATCGCAGCCATGCCGGTCGGAAAACCACTGCTGAGGCGCTCCAGAACCGAGGGTGCCGCTGCCCCCTCGATCAGCAGTTCGACCGCCAGCTGGTGGATACCGGGATTGTGTCCGATCAGGATCAGACAGCCGGCCGCGTCCATCTCGGCCTCGATGCGGGCCCGCAGGAGATCGGGGTCGGCTTCGTAGAGGTCGTCCATGATGGCCACCTCGACATCCCCCATGCTGTCATGGACGATATCCCAGGTCTGGCGGGTCCGCGCGGCCCCGGACACCAGCGCCCGGTCCGGCCTGAGCCTGCGGAGCGCCAGCGCCTTGCCGACGCGCACGGCATCCTCGCGACCGCGGGCCGCCAGGGGTCGGTCCTTGTCCCGCCCGGAGGGAGAGCCGCGTTCGGCCTTGGCATGGCGCATCAGGATCAGTCGGTGCATGGCGACGATCTAGGCGTGTTCGCACGGCTGGACCAGAGCCCGGCTTGCGCCGCGGCCCGCCGGCGTGGGCTGAAGGACCGCGCCCCGCAGCGGGACCCGCTCGGCGACCCCGACCGGCTGCACCCGGGCATAGGCATGCCGTGTGGCTTCCAGCAGGATCAGACCGGCCGCTCCCGGCACCACCCGGCGGCCGATCTGTTCGAAGCCGTCCGCCATGCCGTACAGCACCGGCCAGGGGGGCACATAAAGGGTCTGCGACCAGGCGGCGGGCTCCAGCCCTCCCTCGCGCACCAGACGCTCCAGCTGACGCCGCGTAAAGGGGCGACCGTGACCAAAGGGGGTGCTCTCGGCCCGGGCCCAGAGGCCGCCACGCGCCGCGGCGACAAGGATGATCCGGCCCGCAGGCGTCAGCACCCGGATCGCCTCGGCCATCAGGGCGCGGACGTCATCGGCTTCCTCAAGGGCGTGAACCACCAGCACGCGATCAAAACTGCCGGCGGCAAAGGGCAGGGCCCGGTCATCGACCAGCACCGAGCGGTTGCGGCCCCCCCGTGGCCAGGCCTCGACCCCCTGTCCCGAAGGCATGGCGGCGATCAGGCGGCGCGCGCCGACGAAGGCCCCTAGCCATGGGGTGGCGTAACCCAGCCCCAGAACATCCAGCCCCTCAGCCTCACCCCAGGCGGTCTCCAGCCGCTCGGCCAGCAGCCGCCGGACCAGCCGTCCCGACGGCTCGCCATAGAACAGTCTCAGATCCTCGATGGCCATCCGCATGCGCGGAGGATAGCCCCGGACTGCCCGTCCCTGCTAGGGTCCGGGCCATGTCTCTGGATGTGCACCTGTTCCCCTGCCTGTCGGACAACTACGGCCTGCTGGTCCGCGACCGGGCCACCGGCACCGTCGCCGCCATCGACACCCCCGATGCCGACCGGATCCTTGAGGAGCTTGAGGGTCTGGGATGGGGCCGTCTGGACCTGATCCTCAACACCCACTGGCACCCGGACCACACGGGCGGCAATGCCGCGCTGAAGGCCGCCACGGGCTGCGTCATTCACGGGCCCGAGGAGGTCCGTCGCGCCGCCCCCCTCGACCATGTGATCGTGGATGGAGACACGGTGTCCGTGGGTCAGACCCGGCTTCGGGTCACCGCCGCCCCCGGCCATACGCTCGGCCATGTGGTGCTGCATGATGTCGAGGGGCACACGGCCTTTGTTGGCGATGTGCTGTTCACGCTCGGCTGCGGGCGACTGTTCGAAGGCACGCCCGACCAGATGTGGGCCAGCCTCTCGGCGCTGATGGCGTGGCCGGATAAGACGGTCCTCTGGTGCGCCCATGAATACACCGCGTCGAATGCCCGGTTTGCCCTGAGCGTCGATGACCGCTCCGAGCTGCGCGACCATGTCGCGGGCCTCATGCGCCGGATCGAGGCAGGCCAGCCGACCGTTCCCACCACCCTGGGTGCCGAGCGGCGGTTCAACCCGTTCCTGACCGCCGGAGACGCCGCGACCTTTGCCGAGCGACGCGCGGCCAAGGACGGCTTTCGCGGCTGATCTATTGCGTTTCCGAAATGACCCGCACGATCCGCGCCGAGGACGGGCGACCGGCGAAACCGGCATCGGCATCGATCACGATCCGCAGCGTGCCCCGTGAAAAACTGACCTGACGCGGCCCGACGTCCGTGATGATGATCCGGCGGACCCGGGCCACATCCCGCCGCAGATTGGGCGAGCGGGCCATGCGGACAATGGCGTCCACCGCCGTCGACAGGGCATCGGTGGCCACCGCCTCCGAGCCCGGCTGGATATCCATGTCCACCACGACTAGTTCACCGACCGCGCGCGTGGCCCGGTCGCTCTGGCGCAGGATGAAGTCCATCAGCTGAAAGGCGGTCAGGGTGGGGGCCAGCAGTTCCGGCGCAGGACCGGCCAGAGAGACCGGCGCGCCCTGCGGGGCGGCGGTCGTGTAGAGGGTCATACCCCCATTGGGGGTCACCCGGAGAACCTGATCCCCGGCATCGTTGCGAAAAATCACATCCCCGCGCGGAGCCGGCGACGGACGCAGCACCCAGACCTCGGTCGAGCGGTCGAACCGCATCAGCGTCCCGTTGCCAGACCGATCAAGAATAAAGCCCTGGCCGGTCTCGGACACATAGCGACCACTGTCGGGCAGGCTGGTGGCGGGGCCCCTGTCCCTCTGGGACCGGGAGTCCTCGCTCTGGAAGTTGGCGCTGACCTGGGCATGGCCGGGCAGGGCCAGGCACAGCCAGCCGAAGACCATCACCCCCACCGTTACGGCAAGGGGTGCCGGGCGCCGTGTCGCTCCGACCTGTCTCCCGCTGTTCATGGATTGAGGGATGACTCCCCACCCCGGCAGATTTTAGGCAAGGCCGGCTCAGCCAACCAGATACTGACCGCCGTTCAGCGACAGGGTGCAGCCTGTGACATATCCGGCACGTTCCCCGGCCAGCCAGGACACCATGTCGGCGATCTCCTCGCCCTTGCCCAGCCGTCCGACCGGGATCTGGGCGATGATGGCGTCCAGCACCTTCTGGTCCATGGCCCCGACCATTTCTGTGTCGATATAGCCCGGAGCGATACAGTTTACGGTGACGCCCTTCCTCGCATTCTCGAGCGCCAGAGCCTTGGTGAAGCCGATCATGCCGGCCTTGGCGGCGGAATAGTTGGTCTGGCCGATCTGACCCTTCTGGCCGTTGATCGAGCTGATGTTGACGATCCGGCCAAAGCCCCGGTCGCGCATGCCGCCGATCACCTGGCGGGTCATGTTGAACACGGAATCCATGTTCACCCGGATCACATCGGACCACTGGTCCGCGGTCATCTTGTGGAAGAAGCCGTCGCGGGTGATGCCGGCATTGTTGACCAGCACCTCGATCGGTCCCAGTTCGGCCTCGACCTCCTGAACGGCGCGGGCGCAGTCGTCGAACGAGCCGACGTTGCCCTTGACCACCATGACGCCCAGCTCGCGAGCCGTGGCCTCGGCCGCCTCGGTATTGCCGGAATAGCCCGCGGCGACGGCCATGCCGTCTTCCTTCAGGCGTTGAACGATTGCCTTGCCGATGCCCCGGGTTCCCCCGGTGACCAGTGCCACCCGTGCCATATGCAGTCCTTCGCGTTTCCGGTGCGGGGAGCGTCTGCGTGCGCCCCTCCGTCCCCCAAGCCTTAACGAAACACGGGGTTCCCGGCTAGGGCAGCTTCTTCACAGCTGTGCCATATCCAGCACGAAGCGATAGCGCACGTCGGACTTCTGCATCCGCGCATAGGCCTCGTTGATCTGTGACGGAGCGATCACCTCGATGTCACAGGCGATGTCGTGTTCGGCGCAGAAGTCGAGCATTTCCTGCGTCTCGCGGATGCCGCCGATCAGCGAGCCGGCCACGGAGCGACGGCGCCACAGAAGGGGCATGGCATACACCGGCAGGCCCTCGGTCGTCAGGCCCAGCATGACCATGGTGCCGTCTCGGGCCAGCAGGTTCAGATGCCCGGCGATCTCATGCGTAGCCGAGACGGTATTGATGATCAGGTCGAACTTTTCGGTCGAGGCCGCCATCGCCGCCTTGTCCGAGTTGATCAGGAAATGCTTCGCCCCCATGCGTTCGGCATCGGCCTTCTTGCGGTCCGACGTCGACAGGACGGTGACCTCTGCCCCCATGGCCGCGGCCAGCTTGACCGCCATATGGCCGAGGCCGCCCAGGCCGACGACCGCCACCTTTGAGCCCGGGCCGACCTTCCAGTGGCGCAATGGCGACCAGGTGGTGATCCCGGCGCACAGCAAGGGGGCTGCGGCATCCAGCGGAAGGGCGTCCGGAATGCGCAACACATAGTTCTGGTCGACGGTGATCCGGTCGGAATAGCCGCCCTGGGTGATCTTTTGCCCGACCTCTGCCCCCTTCGGATCGGGCGAACCATACGTCTGCGTCATGCCCGGGACGCAGTACTGTTCCAGCCCTTCCTGGCAGGAGGCGCAGGTCCGGCAGCTGTCGACCATGCAGCCAACACCGACCCGGTCGCCTTCCCTGAAGCGCGTGACGTTCGCTCCGACCGCCGTCACCACGCCGGCGATCTCATGCCCGGGCACGATCGGATAGCGGGTTCCGCCGCCCAGTTCATTCCGGGCCACATGCAGGTCGGAGTGGCAGACACCGCAGTATCTGATCTCGATCGCCACATCGTCCGGACCCGGATCGCGCCGGTCAAAGGCCCAGGGCTCGAGCGGCTTGTCGGCGGCGACGGCGGCAAACGCGCGGGTGGCGATGGGCATGGGGCGTATCCTTCAGAGGGCTATCCGCTACAGGTGTCCATGGCGGACAATCGGCGCAACCCTACCATTCGTTTCGCCCGTCGACATGCCGGATCGGCACGGCGGCCAGGTCCAGCCCCTCGAACAGCCGGGCATTGAGGACCACCCGGGCAGGCCGCACCTCGCCGTCATCCGTCGTCCAGGCCGGCACCTCGGCATGGACCGCGCAGCCACAGGTCGCGCAGTGGTAAAAGGTCATCATCCGGTCGCCCCACTCATAGGGCGTCAAGAGCGCGGGCGTGAGAGTGAGTTGAACCGCCGCAGGCGCGTAATATGCGGCCAAGGTTCCCCGCTTGGTGCAGGTGGTGCAGGTGCAGTGAGTGACGGTTTCGGGTGCTGCCGCCGCGAACCGCTGGGCCCCGCAGTGACAGCTGCCCCGCAGGAGCTCACCGGTCATTCCACGCGCTCGATCAGGGCCATGGCGGCCGCCGGATTCCGGACCTTGGCCCCGGCGATCATATAAGCGAACACATCGCCCCGCTTCGCCCAGCCCCGCAGGCGGTCTGCGGCGGCGTCGAGTTCGGCGGGCGACATGCCGGTCGGCTCGTCCTCGCGGCTCGACATCAGCCGGGCATAGGAAAAGTCTGCGGTCGGTTGATCGATGCGCGGCCATTCCGGCGCCTCATCATCCTCGGCATAGACGATGGCACAGCCGTATTTCGCCGCCAGATCATAGAATTCCTGGGCGTCGAAGCTGGGGTGCCGAACCTCCAGCGCATGACGCAGGCGAAGGCCGTCCTTCTCCTTCGGCAAGAGCTTCAGAAAGCCCTCGAAATCGACCGGATCGAACTTCTTGGTCGCCATGAACTGCCAGTTGATCGGCCCCAGCCTGTCGCCCAGCGCCGTCAGGCCCTGATCCAGAAACCGGTCAAAGCTCTCCTGGCCCTCGGACAGCACCTTGCGATTGGTGCAATAGCGGCTGGCCTTGACGGCAAAGACGAAACCGTCGGGCGTCTCGTCGCGCCACTTCATCCAGCTGTCGGGCTTGAAGGTCGAATAATAGGTGCCGTTGATCTCGATCGAGGTCAGCTTTCCGGCCGCGTATTCCAGCTCGCGCTTCTGGACCAGGCCTTCGGGATAGAAGACGCCCCGCCAGGGCTCATAGGTCCAGCCGCCGATGCCGATGTGGATGGGATTAGTCATTAACCTTCTGCCACCAAATCAAGCCACTTCGCTATTTTTTCCGCCTCAGACCTAGTAATGTCGTCGGGCACAACAAAACGGAAAGGCTTGTCGCGCTTAAGCACGAAAACCTGGACCCCGACTTCCAAATTTTCACTTTCTGGCAATGGGTTAGGGCTCTCGGGCGATGGCGTCGGGCTTACCACACCCGGTGTAGGGGGCGGTACGGGTCGATTTAAGGCCTTTACAATACGCGAGGGTCGGCTCCGGCGGCCAGGCACGAATGTGCCATGACCAGCCGCTGCAAGGTCCTGCAGTGACGACACCACCTCATGGCGCGCCAGTTTGAGCCTCTTCTCTATGAGCTCCACCGGGACTTCATTTTCCCTCGTGGACCAAATGAAATCAGCGATTGCTTGAGTTGCATTATCCATAGGTTTCTTAGCCCTCAAGGCGGCTGGGATGCCCGCGACGCCCGATCTTGAAATCAGCGATTCCCTTGAACGCGATAGCTTGGAACATAGCAATGACGGCGGCGCGGGTGAACCCAGTATCCTTGACGGCTTCGTCGACGGTGTAAACTGTCTTGATCATCTCTTATCTCCTGATTTTGGCGTAAGCGCCTCGAGCAGGACCCTTGTAGCAACCTTGTTTTGAGCCGTCAACAACCTTGTACAAGACAGTTCAAGGTTTATTATTGGGACTGCCGCAACCATCTTCCTCGACCGGCAGGAGCCGCAACGGCGAGACGGCCCCGCCGCCCGCTTCGAGTCCGTTGGGAAAGCCGCTGGACAAAATCAGGACTGAGCTGGCATCTTCGCTGACTACCGCCCACAGACATTCGCCGCCGGCGGCATGGCAACCGGTCTCAGGGTCATTGATTCCACAGGTGATGACGGCTCATTCCGGGTTTTCTATCGACTTCGAACCGCTCGACGGCGACCGGCGTAAAGCGACCGTGGGTCGTCACGAGACGCCCTTCAACATTGGATTCGAAGCTGGCCTCGCTGGCCCCACGGCCTCCAGCGGTCCGTCGAAGGCCTGAAGCGTCACGAGATCGCGCATGTGAGGTTCGGCGGCAGGATCGGACAGGACCACGCAACGTGGGGCGCCCCCGTTGCATGGCCGTAGTTAATGCCCCGCACAATGGTCGCAAGCGATGCCGAGAACGGCGGGCTCGGGGATGTTCATGGTCGCCATTGTGCGTCTCCTTCAAGGGAGGCGTCCGTGCCTCGGCAAACCTAGTCGAGACATGGCGCTGCGGGCCTACTGGGCCGGCGGCTGATCCGTTTCCGGCACAGCCGCCGGGGATCCGCCCGGCGACGCGTTCGGCACGGGCTGCAGCTCGGCGGGCATGGGCTGTTCGTCCGCCATGTCCGAAGCGGAATCCAGAGCAGGCTGGCTGGCCATGACCATGATGGCGTAGATGATCAGGATCAGGGTGATGGAGACCACCAGCACAATCAGGATCCTGAGGCCGCTGCGGCCCTGCTTGGTGCGGCCTGCGTCGACGACGGGCCCATCGGCTTCACGGGCGTCGGCCTCGGCGGGCTCCTGACCAGGCAGGACATCCGTGGGCTCTTCGGGGGGGCGATTTTCGATGGTCATGCCAAGGAAACCCGCAAGCGCCACCGTTGTTCCGCAAGGCGACTCCGCGCCACTGCCTCAGTAGGCATAGTCCGAGTAAAGCCTGCGCACATCGCCGGCCCAGGGCCCGTGATACAGGTCCAGCAGGCGCTCGGCCGGGGTGACGCCGCTGTCGGCCGTGTCCTCGAGTTCCGACAGATAGCCGCGCTCATCGACCATGCCGCCCGAGAAGCGCGCCCGGTTCTTCAGCCCCTGCCGGGCGATGGCCACCAGATCGACGGCCACGTCCCTCAGGACCCGCCCGTTCACCTCGGCCCGCAAGCCCAGGCGGGTGACGTCGCGCCGCAGACGCTCGTGATCCTCGATCTGCCAGTCCTTGCAGAGGTCCCAGGCCGCCGCCAGCGACGGGGCGTCATACAGAATCCCCGCCCAAAGCGCGGGCAGGGCGCAGATGCGGCTCCAGGGACCGCCGTCGGCCCCGCGCATCTCCAGATACTGTTTCAGACGCACCTCGGGGAACAGGGTGGTCAGATGATCGGCCCAGTCCTTCGTCGTCGCACGATCGCCCGGCAGGGCGTCCAGTCTGCCGTCGATGAAGGCCCGGAACGACTGGCCCGACAGATCGACATAGCGGTCGCCCCGCTTGGCGAAATACATCGGCACGTCCAGCGCATAGTCGACATAGGCCTCGAAGCCGAAGCCGTCTGCGAAGACGAAATCCAGCATGCCGGTGCGGTCAGGGTCGGTATCGGTCCAGACATTGGCGCGGGCGGTCAGGAACCCGTTCGGCCGACCTTCCGTGAACGGAGAATTGGCGAACAGGGCCGTTGCCACCGGCTGCAGCGCCAGCGAGGTCCGGAACTTCATCACCATGTCGGCTTCGGAGTCGAAGTCCAGGTTGGCCTGGATGGTGCAGGTGCGCAGCATCATGTCGAGGCCCAGCGCGCCCCGCTTCGGCATATAGGCCCGCATGATGTCGTAGCGGCCCTTGGGCATGACCGGCACATCCTCGCGCGGCCACAAGGGATCAAAACCCGAGCCGAGGAATCCCAGCCCCAGCTCGTCGGCCACCATCTTGACCTCGACCAGATGCTGGCCGGTCTCGGAACAGATGTCGTGAATATCCTTCAGCGGCGCGCCCGACAGCTCGAACTGCCCGCCCGGCTCCAGACTGATGGAGGCGGTATAGCCCTCGGCATTCTTGCGCTCGAGGGCGATGACATGGCCGGCCTCCTCGACCGGGCTCCAGCCGAACCGCTGCAGCCCCTCCAGCATGGCGCGGATGCCGGATGGTCCGTCATAGGCCGGTCGACGCAGCGTCGCCTTGTCGAAGCCGAATTTTTCGTGCTCGGCCCCGATCCTCCAATGGTCTTTCGGCTTGATCCCCTTCGACAGCGCCCCGATCAGGGCCTCGCGGGTCAGCGGTGCAGCATCAGCCATGAAAGGGGTCCCTCGTTCGTCTGGCGAAATGGGCGGTCCCGGGGCCGGGCACAAGTGGCCTCAGCGTGGCCAGTCGCCCAGGGTCGCCTGCCACAGGGTCAGGGCCACGACGGCCGCCGTGTCGGCCCGCAGCACCCGGGATCCCAGCGAGACCGCCGTCGTGAACGGCAGGGCCCGCAAGCGGTCCCGCTCCTCGGGAGAGAACCCGCCCTCCGGCCCGATCAATATGCCCCAGGCCTTGCCACCCGCAGCGGGCAAGGCCGTCAGCGCCGGCGGGCCGCCCGTCTCGTCGCAGAACATCAGGCGGCGGTCCGGGTCCCACCCGTCCAGAATGGCGTCGAGGGGCTCGGACGCGACAATCTCCGGCACATCCATACGTCCGGTCTGCTCGGCGGACTCGACCGCGATGGTCTCCAGCCGGTCCAGCCGGATGGTCTGCGGCTGGGTGCGGGCCGTGCGCACCAGCCGTATACGGCGCGCGCCCAGTTCCGTGGCCTTTTCGACCGCGAACTCCAGCGGGCTCTTCTTCACCACAGCCAGGATCAGCTCGACATCGGGCGGCAGGATCTGGTCGCGGACCCGTTCCTCCGCCTTCAGCAGGCAACCCCGCTTCAGCACCTCGGTCACGGAACAGCGCCACTCACCGTCGCGACCGTTGAAGACCAGAAGAGCATCGCCCGCCTTCAGCCGCATCACCTGGGTCAGATAGCGCGACTGCTCCAGCGTCGGCGCAAGCGCGGCGCCGGGCGACAGGGGTTGGGGAATATGGAGGCGGATCATGAGACGTCGGTCGGAGGCTGCGGCTTTCGCTTGCATCTATCGACCGCCTTGGGCCCCATGTCAGCCATGGGAAAGAAAAATGAGGCCTATGAGGCCGAGCTGCGCACCCTCCAGATCGCCCTGGTCGAAAGCCAGGCCCGGCTGATCGCCGAGGGCCGCAAGGTGCTGATCCTGTTCGAGGGGCGGGACACGGCGGGCAAGGATGGCGCCATCAAGCGGGTCACCGAGCACATGGCCCCGCGCCATACCCGGGTCGTCTCCCTGCCCAAGCCGAGCGACCGCGAACAGACCCAGTGGTATTTCCAGCGCTACGTCGCCCACCTGCCGGCGGCGGGCGAGATCGTGATCTTCAACCGGTCCTGGTACAACCGGGCGGGGGTCGAGGTGGTGATGGGCTTTTCCACGGCCGGGGAACAGGCCGACTTCATCCGCGATGTCCCGGCCTTCGAGGCCATGCTGACCGAAGCCAATATCGTCCCGATCAAGATCTGGCTGGACATTACCAAGGGCGAACAGGCGCGCAGGCTTGAGGCCCGGGTCGAGGACCCCCTGAAACATTTCAAGACGTCACCGCTGGATGCCGAGGCCCAGAAGCGCTGGCACGCCTATTCCGAGGCCCGTGACACCATGCTGCTGCGCAGCCATACGCCCCATGCGCCGTGGCTGATCGTCGCCACCGACGACAAGAAGCAGGCCCGGCTGAACGTCATGCGCCATCTGGTCGAGCGCCTGGGGGTGCACGGCCTCAGTGTCTCGACGCGTCCGGTTGATCCCGCCATTGCCTTCCCGTTCGAGCCCGAGTCCCTGAAGGACGGCCGCATGGCGCGGTAAGGCGAGATTACCCGCAGGTGGTCCGTACACTCTGCACGGGACGAAACAGCTAGGGCGCGACCTCGGCGGCGGTCATGGCCCAGGCGCGGAGCTCGGGAATGCCCCAGCCCTTTTCCGACGACGTCAGCGCCACCTCGGGATAGGCGGCGGGGCGTTTGGAAATGGCCTTCAGGGTTTCAGCGACGCGCTTCTCCCCCTCGCCCGCCTTCAGCTTGTCGGCCTTGGTCAGAACGATCTGATAGGAGACGGCGGCGAGATCCAGGGCGTCGAGGGCCTCGGAGTCGACCGCCTTCAGCCCGTGGCGCGCATCGATCAGCAGATAGACCCGTTTCAGCGTCACCCGCCCCCGGAGGTAGTCGCGGCCGAGGTTCTGGAATCGCTTGACCTCGCCCCTGGACGCCTTGGCCCATCCATAGCCCGGCAGGTCGACCAGACGCATGCGTCCATCCAGGTCGAAGAAGTTGACCTCGCGCGTGCGGCCCGGCTCGTTGGAGGCACGGGCCAGACCCTTCATGCCCACCAGGGCGTTGATCAGGCTGGACTTCCCGACATTGGAGCGCCCGGCAAAGGCGATCTCGGGCCAGTCGGGCGGCGGCAACTGCTCGATCTTCGCACAGCCCATGATGAAGGTGGCGGGCCGTGCGAACAGCACCCGCGCGGCCTCCAGCTCTTCCTCGGTGAAGTCGGTCACGCGGCCTTCTTCTTGATGTAGCGGTCGATAAAGGTATCGATCGGGTTCTCGGCCTTGAAGCGGTGCATGATGATGTACTGCTGGATAATCGACAGGATGTTGTTCCACGCCCAGTAGACCAGCAGGCCGGCCGCGAACGGCGCCATGATGAAGGTGAAGACGAACGGCAGGAAGGCAAAGATCTTGCGCTGCATCGGATCGGGCGGCGGCGGGTTCATGGCCATCTGCAGCCACATGGTCAGGCCGTAGAAGATCGTAAGCACGCCGAGGCCCAGGGCCCCGACCAGCAGGCCGCCCAGCAGGGGCAGGCTGCCCGGATCCCACGGGATCAGGCCGAACAGGTTCCAGATGTTGGAGGGGTCACGCGCCGACAGATCCTGAATCCATCCGAAGAAGGGCGCGTGGCGCATCTCGATGGTGACGAACAGCACCTTGTAGAGGGCATAGAAGACCGGGATCTGGATCAGGATCGGAATACAGCCCGCCAGCGGATTGATCTTCTCGCGCTGATACAGGGCCATGGTCTCCTGCTGCTGCTTCTGGATGTCGCCTTCGTGCTTCTTCTTGATCTCCTCCATCTTCGGCTGGAGCTTGCGCATCTTGGACATGCTCTCATAGGCCTTGTTGGCCAGCGGGAACATGACCAGCTTGACCACCACGGTCAGGGCCAGGATGGCCAGACCGAAATTGCCCAGCACGCCATAGAAGAAGTCGACGATCAGGAAGATCGGGCGGGTCAGGAAGAACAGGAAGCCCCAGTCGATCGCATAGATGAAGCGCGGCAGGCCCAGTTGCTCCTCATAGCTCTTGAGGATTTCATTACGCTTGGCGCCGGCGAACAGGTGACGGGTTTCGGTGATCTGGCGGCCAGGCTGGATGGTCACGGCCTCGCCCAGCATATTGGCCTGCATCGACTTGACGTTGCCCTGGTCGCGGACGCGGAACTCGGCCTCGATGGCCTCGCCCTGATCGGGGATAAGCGCCGCCAGCCAGAATTTGTCGGTGATGCCCAGCCAGCCGCCGGTCGATTCCTTGCGGATCGGCGGCTTCTTGGCCCAGTCGTTGTACTTGTGCTGCTCGGTCGTGTAGCCGCCGCCCTTGCCGAAGGTGCCGATGGCACCCTCGTGCGAGATCATCTCGCGGCCCAGCGTCGGCGGCACACCCTGACGGCGGACCGAGCCATAGGGCGCGACCGTGATCGGCTGGGCGCTGAAGTTGGCGACCGTGTCGGTGACGGTGAACAGATACTGCTCGTCCACCGAAATGACGCGGGTAAAGCGCAGGCCCTGGCCGTTGTCCCAGGTCAGGGTGACGGGGGTCGAGGGCGTCAGGGTTTCGCCCGAGGTCAGCCGCCAGGGTGTGTCCAGCCCCGGAACGCCGCCGGCGACATTGGTGCCCAGCCAGCCGAACTGGGCGAAATAGGCATATTCCATGCCCTGCGGCCGGAACAGTTCCACGGGCTGGTCCGAGCCCAGCGTCTGGTCATAGCCCAGCAGGAACAGGTCATCGATCTTGCCGCCCTCGAGCGACAGGGACCCCCTCAGGGTGTCGGTTTCGATGGCTACCCGGCTGGCGGTGCCGAGAGCGGCCTGGCGGTCGGTGATGAAGACGGGCGGGGTCGCCGGAATGTCGGCGGAATCGGTCGGCAGGGCCACGCCCGGCTGGCTCTGCGCCGCCGTGGCCTCGCGCTGGGCATCGAGGGCCGCCTTGCGCTGGTCCGCCTGGGGCTGCAGCACAAAGGCCTGATAGGCGAACAGGAAGATCACCGTGACCACGATGAAGATGATCGTGTTGCGACTGTTTTCGCTGTTCATGAATCGGCGGTCCTGGCCAGGTGTGGCGAAGCGTTCAGGGCGCGGTCGAGGCCGACGGCCCGTCGGGCGCATCCGGCCGCGGCGGGCGCGGGGTCGCGAGCCTTGTAAGGGCCCATTTCACATCGTCAAGCAAACGTGGCCAAGCGCGGTCGACCGTGCCCATGCGCGCGATCAGCACATAGTCGGATCCGGGCCGTCCAAGTTCGGGAATCAGCAGGCGCGCGACCTCTCGCAGACGGCGTTTGGCCCGGTTGCGGATCACCGCCCCGCCAATCTTGCGCGTGGCTGTAAAGCCGACTCCGATCCGGGGGTCGCCATCGCCCCGGTCGCGCCGCTGGATAACGACACCGCCCCGGGCTTCGGACATGCCTTTCGCGGCCGCCAGAAACTGGGGCCGCGAAACAAGACGTTCAATGCGGGTCATGGCCACACGGTCTCTCCGGACGGAGAGACCCGACGCATCAGGCGGTCAGGCGCTTGCGGCCCTTGGCGCGACGACGCGCAACGATCTTCTGACCGTTCTTGGTGGCCATCCGCGAACGGAAGCCGTGACGGCGCTTGCGCACGAGTCGCGACGGCTGATAGGTCCGCTTCACGGTCGGCTCCATTTATCTAGCGATGAAGCGGCGGACAGGAAGGCGTCCACCGCAAGAGGGCGGGCGTATAAGACCCCGGGGCGCGGGTGTCAACGCCGTCGGCGTGCCGCCTGGCCCCAGAATGAGACCGTGAAGCCATGACCGAGCCCCCGACCCCCGCTGATCCCGAGCCCGACGCCGAGCCTTCCAGCCCGAGCAAGGGGCATGCGCCCCGGTCGCTGAAGGACTGGATCCTGCGCCTGTCGCCGATCCTGGCGCTGGCCGGCCTGGTCATCCTGGCCTTTGCCATGGGCTGGAACAAATATCTGTCGATGGAGATGCTGCGCGAGCACGGGCTGAATCTTCAGGCCTTCGCCGCCGAGCGGTTCCTGCTGGCGCTGGTGATCTTCATCGCCGTCTATGCCCTGGCGACCGCCAGCACCATTCCGGGCCCGGTGTTCCTGACGCTTCTGGGCGGGATGATGTTCGGGCCTCTGGTCGGGGCCCTCGCCCAGGCGACCGGCGCGACGCTGGGCTCGATCGCCATCTATATGCTGTACCGCAGTGCCATCGGCACCTGGCTGCGCGCCAAGTTCGAGGCGGACGCCGGGATGATGCACCGGATCGCCACCGGCATCGACCGCAATGCCTTCGTCACCCTGTTGACCCTGCGGCTGATCCCGAGCGTGCCGTTCGTGCTGATCAATGCCACGGCGGGCATGGTCGCCGCTCCGCTCCGCCCCTATATCGCCGCGACCTTTCTGGGCCTGCTGCCCTCGACCTACATCTACACCTGGATCGGCTGGGGGCTGGGCGACCTTTTGCGGCAGGGGGTGCAGCCGGACCTGAACATGCTGGTCTCGAAATTCTTCTGGCCGCTGATGGGGGTGGCCTTCCTGTCGATCCTGTTGCCGCTGATGATCAAGGGCGGACAGGCGTGGTACAAGCGCCGTCGGAAGAGGATGGCATGACGGCGGCCACGGACCGGGTCTATCGCTGGGCGGTAAAGCCCCTGACGGCCTTGAAGGCGCGCGCCGGCGCGCCCGCCACGTCCCGCGTCGGCCCCCGCATCTTCTCGGGTCTGGCCTTTCGCCTGCTGCTGCTGACGGTGATCTTCACCTTCGCCGTCGGTGCCCTGATCATCGTCCCCAATGCCGCGAGCTTTCATGAGCGCTGGCTGCGCGACCGGCTGCAGGCGGCCGAGCTGGCCTCCACGGCGGTCGAGGCTCTGCCCTACAGTATGGTGGACGATGAGGTGGCCGAGCAGCTGATGACCATCGGCGGGGTGCAGGCCGTGGTGGTCGGCGATCAGGGCGTGCGCCGCCTGTTGCTGCAGGCCCCCAATCTGCCGCGCGCGCCCGATGTCATCGACCTGAGGGGCCGGGATGCCTGGACCCGGGTGGTCGAGCCCTGGCGGACCCTGTTCGGCCACCCCGACCGATCGATCCGGGTGCAGGCCCGGCCCAGCTATCGCTCGGGCGACTATGTGGAGATCCTGACCCCGGCCGAACCCCTCAAACAGGAGCTGCGCGCCACGCTGGTGAACAGCCTGCTCACCGCCGTTCTGGTCGCGGGGCTGGCGGGTCTGATGCTGTATGCCGCGCTGGCGGTGCTGGTGCTGCGACCGCTCAACCGGGTGACGCGCTCGATCGAGCGGTTCGCGGGTGATCCCGAGTCGGACCCGGAGCCCCCGTCCGACCGGCGTGACGAAATCGGTCAGGTCGAGCGCGAACTGGCGCGCATGCAGGGCGAGGTCCGGCTGGCCCTGCGCTCCCGCGCCCGGCTGGCGGCGCTCGGCGAGGCGGTGGCCAAGATCAATCACGACCTGAGAAACATGCTGAGCGCCGCCCAGATCGCCTCGGACCGGATGGCGGATTCCGCGGACCCCACGGTGGCCCGGGCCCTGCCCCGGCTGGAGCGGGCGCTCGGCCGGGCCACGGCCCTGACCCGCAATGTGCTGGACTACGGCAAGACCGAGGAGCCCGAGCCCCAGCTGCGCCGCGTGCCGCTGGGCGCGGCCGTTACCGCCGCCGCCCAGGACGCCGGCCTGGAGCACAGCCGGATCAAGCTGGTGCGCGCCCTGCCCGCCCGGCTGGCGGTGACCGCCGACCCGGATCAGCTGCATCGCATCCTGGTCAATCTGATGCGGAATGCCCGTCAGGCGCTGAGCGACACGCCCGAGGCCGTCAGCGGCACCCGCCCGCCGCGCCTGAGGGTCGCCGCCGAGGTGCGGGGCACCCGAGTCCATGTCCGGCTGGAGGACAATGGCCCGGGCATCCCCCCGCGCATCGAAGAACAATTGTTCAAGGCCTTTGTCTCGGGCGCCGGGCGCGAGGGCTCGGGTCTGGGCCTGACCATTTCCCGCGAGCTGGCCGAGGCCCAGGGTGGCACGCTGCGGCTGGTCTCGACCGGCCCGCAGGGGACGATCTTCGAACTGGTGCTGAACGCCTGAGTCCCCATGAGGAAACTTTCAAAGGCTTGACCGTTTCGCATGGGGTATGTGTGTTCCTTCGGAGGATCCCATGATTTCACTTGTGACCGTTTCCACTGTCCTTCTGCTGGGCGGCCCCCTGATGCAGGACCCGCCCCGGCAACCCGCGCAGGACCCTGTCGTGCAGCAGGATTCCGGCGATGACGAAACCCACCGCCTGAACGCCCGGGTCCTGACCCGGCTGGAGGGTGCCAATGCCGTCGAGGCCCAGGGCCGCGCCGCCTATGAGGCCGCCGTCGCCGAGCGCGAAGCCCGGATCGCCGAGATCGAGGCCGAAGCCGCCCGCGAGCGGGCCGCCTATGAAACCCGCATGGCCGAGCACCGCGCCGAGGTGGCCGCCGCCGAGGCCCGTCAGGCCCGCTGGCGCGACCAGGTCGCGGCCTGCCAGCGGGGCGTCCGCGCCGCCTGCGCCGGGAACTGACACGGCCATTGATGCCGCTGTGAAGCCGTGACAGCCTCCGCCTTCGGACGGCTGGGGGACACAGAATGGTATTTCGAGGCGGACCCTGGACCTCGCGCCGTGGCGTGCTGATCGGCGCGGGACTGGCCGCCGCATGGCCCGGCAGGGGGACCGCCGGCGCGGGTGATCCCGCGCTGGTTCAGACCCGGTATGGTCCCGTGCGCGGCTTCACCGATCAGGATGTGCGCGTCTTCCTCGGCATACCCTACGGGGCGGACACCGGCCCCCGGCGGTTTGCCCCGCCCGCCCCGCCCGCGTCGTGGACGGCACCGTTCGAGGCCACCGTCTATGGTCCGTCTGCCCCCCAACGGGCCGAGGCAGGGGCGACGTCCGAGGACTGCCTGCGCCTGAATGTCTGGACACCGGCGCGCGTCGACGAGCCGCGCCCGGTCATCGTCTATATCCACGGCGGCGCCTATGCGACCGGCTCGGGCTCCAGCCCCCTGACCGACGGGGCGCGGCTCGCCCGGCGGCACGGGCTGGTGGTGGTGACGCTGAACCACCGGCTGAATGCGCTGGGCTATGCCTATCTGGCGCGACTGGCGGCGGGCCAGGGGATCACCGGCTTCGAGGACAGCGGCAATCTGGGCCAGCTGGATCTGGTGCTGGCGCTGGAGTGGGTGCGCGACAGTATCGCGGCCTTCGGCGGCGACCCGTCCCGCGTGACCCTGATCGGGCAGTCGGGCGGCGGGGCCAAGATCGCGACCCTGATGGCCATGCCGCAGGCGCGCGGCCTGTTTCACCGCGTCATGACCATGAGCGGCCAGCAGGTGACCGCGTCGGGCCCGCTGAACGCCACGCGCCGGGCCGAGGTGTGGCTGGATGCGCTGGGCCTTGCGCCGGACCGGATCGGCCAGCTGCGCACCCTGCCCGTCGAACGGCTGATCGAGGCCACCCGGGCCGAGGACCCCATTCTGGGCGGCAGTCTCTATTTCGGTCCGGTGCTGGACGAGCGGGTGCTGATGCGCCACCCCTTCTATCCGGATGCCCCCGCCCTGTCGGCCGACATTCCGATGATCATCGGCAATACCCGCGAAGAGACGCTGGCCTTCCTCGGCAACGATCCCGCCAATGCCAATCTGACGTGGGACAGCCTGCCCGCGCGGCTGACGCCTGCCCAGTTGCGGATCGACGTGGCACCCGAGGCCGTAATCGCCTTTTACCGCGACCTCTATCCGCAGATGTCGCCCGATGAGGTGCTGATCCGGGCCACGACCGCGGGCCGGTCCTGGCGCGCGGCGGTGATCGAGGCCGAGGAGCGCGCGCGGCAGGGCAGTCCGGCCCGGGTCTATCAGCTGGACTGGCCCGCCCGCCTGCCGAACGGCCGGACCGGGGCGTTTCACACCTCGGACATTCCGCTGGTGTTCGACACCCTGTCCGCCGAGGGCTCGGGGGCCATCGGATCCGAGGCACAGGACATGGCCGACCGGATGAGCGGCTTCGTCGCCCGCTATGCCGCGACCGGTGACCCCAATGGCGCGGACCTGCCGGACTGGACCCCCTATTCGCTGGCGCGTCGCGAGACACTGGTGCTCGACCGGCCACCGCGCATGGAGAACGACCCGCGCGGGGCCGAACGGGCGTGGTTTGCGCGGATTCCCTACATCCAGCCGGGAACCTGACCCCTACACCGCCGGGGCGTGGATCGCATCGGCCCGGGCCAGCCAGGCGTCGAAGCGGGTGCAGACCGTGCGGACGAAGGGGGCGGCGGCCTCTGGGATGCGAAAGCCGTCGTCCGTCCGTTCGATCAGGCCCTCGGCCTCGAGGTCGTCCATGTCGGCCACGATCCCGGCCAGCGACCGGGCCCGGTCGCCGAACCGCCGGCGCAGGCCGGCATCCGAATAGGTCAGATCGCACATCAGCCGCTCGATCACATGGGCCCGCAGGCGGTCGTCGTCGCTCAGCGCCACACCCCGCGCGGTCGCCCGTCCGCCTGCGGCGATCCGTGCCCGATAGTCGGCGACCCCGGTGGCATTCTGGGCATAGCCCTGCGGGAACCGGCTGATGGCCGAGGCGCCGAGGCCGATCAGGGCATCGGCGCGGTCCGTCGTATAGCCCTGAAAATTCCGCTGCGCCGGGGCCTGCGCCAGGGGATCGTCTGGCTGAGCGAAATGGTCCAGTCCGATCCGCACATAGCCTGCGTCCACCAGCCGCCGGGTCGCCAGTTCCGCCAGCCGCAGGCGTGCCTCGAACCCCGGCAGGGCGGCCTCGGGGATCAGCCGCTGGTGGCGAATGCGCTGGGGCAGATGGGCATAGCCGAAGACCGCCAGCCGATCGGGCCGGAGCGCCAGCGCCTGATCCAGCGTATCGGCCAGCCGGGCCTCGGTCTGGTGCGGCAGGCCATAGACCAGATCGATGTTCAGCGCCCCTATGCCCGCGCGGCGCAGGTCTTCGACCACCGCCCGGGTCGTCTCGAACGATTGCCGCCGGTTGATGGCGGCCTGGACCTCGGGACTGAAGTCCTGAACGCCGATCGAGACGCGGTTGACCCCTGCCCGGGCGAGCGCTTCGGCCCGCGCCGCATCCATGAAGCGCGGGTCGATCTCGACCGCGAATTCGGCCTCGGGGTCGAGGGTGAACCGGTCCCGCAGTCCCCCGGCGAGCCCCAGTATCTGGTCCGGCTGAAGGCTGTTGGGCGAGCCTCCGCCCCAGTGCAGATGCGTCACCCGCCGTCGCGGCCCCAGCCGGTCGGCCACCGCCCCGATCTCGGCCTCCAGAGCCTCGAGATAGCCCGCGATCGGCCCCGGCGTGTTCACCACCGTGGTCGCGCAGCCGCAGTACCAGCACAGGGCCCCACAGAAGGGGATATGCACATACAGCGACAGGGCCGCCGTCTCGGGCAGGGCAGCGATCCACGCGCCGCTCTCGTCCGGACCGACCGCGCTGCTGAAATGCACCGCCGTGGGATAGCTGGTGTAGCGCGGCGTCGGGGCCCGCAGGCGATCAGGGGAAGGAACACGGATCATGCCCGGGCGATGCGCCGTCCCCGTCTGTCACGCATTGAGATGGATCAAGTCCTGCGCGCGAGGATCTGCCTCAGCGGCATATGCCCAAGCTGAAACCCTTCGCCCGCTGGGGGTTTCCTCTTCCCGAGAGGAGACTTTGCCATGCCCAGAGGCGACAAGTCCGCCTATACGGACAAGCAGGAACGCAAGGCCGACCACATCGCGGCCGGATACAAGGAACGCGGTGTTTCCGCCAAGGAGGCTGAGCGCCGCGCCTGGGCCACCGTCAACAAGGATGACGGCGGCGGCAACAGGAGCGGCTCCGGGCGGGGTAAGCACACCGGCAATCCCGCCGCCCATAAGGGCGGTCGCAAGGGGGGTGCCGCGTCCGCCAGCCGCTCCAGGGCGGATCGGTCCGCCGCGGCGAAGAAGGGTTGGGAGACGCGCCGCCGCAAGGCCGCGCACTGACCCCCATGGATCGCAAACAGAGCCAGGGCCGCAAGGACAACGGAGCAACGCCGGGCGGCAAGCCTGACGCGACCACGTCGGACGCGGCCGTGAAACGCACCGGTGAACGATCGAGACACAGCGCCGGACCGGATGGCCCGGACGCCACCGAAGTGGGGGACACCTTCAAGCACCCGCCACGGGGCGAACAGGCCAGGAGCAAGCCATGACCATGAGAATTTACCGCGTTACCGTCGGGAATCCCGACGGAGGGGCGCGCCGCGAGTTGAAGGTTCCCTCAAAGACCGACGTTCAGGCGAGCGACGCCGCCGTGGGCCTGATGAAACCGGGCGAAGCCATTCTGGACGTCATGGAAATCGATGACCCCTATCAGCAGGTGGACGGCCCGCCCCCCGGGACCCAGACCCATCCGGACCGGATCACCTAGACCCGGCATGGCCATGTCCGAAGACATATCTCGCCACTCGTCCGGTCCCTTCCCCGGCGAAGACACGCCCGCCCCGCGATCTGCGGACCCCCTCCCCGAGTTGCTCGAGGACGGTCAGGAGGAGGTCTTTTCCCGAAGCGAGGTCGAGCGGGGCTGCATCGAGCACCACGTCGGGGAGGATGACGATCCCGAAGGGTAACCTCCCGGCCGGACCTCACGACAAAAAATGGCGCGCCCGAAAGGATTCGAACCTCTGACCCCCAGATTCGTAGTCTGGTGCTCTATCCAGCTGAGCTACGGGCGCGCATCTGACCCTTGCGGGCAGGTCTGACCCTTGCGGGGCAGGGGCGGTTCTCTAGCGGCTCGGTTTCGACGGCGCAAGGCCTTGTGCGATCTGAAGGGGAGAGAAATCGCCCGGCGGGGCACGGGACCGTCGAACGGAGGGCCAAAATGGGCTAGGCCGGATCACACCTCCCTCTTGTTGTCGCGGACCTGCCCTTTGCCCATGACTGTGCCGAGCCCCCTCAGTCTTCTGTCCGCCACCGCCCTGTCGGCGCTGATGCTGGTCGTCGGTGCCTGCGCGAAGCCCGAGGCCCGGCCGGTCGAGGCCACGGCCCCGGTCGTGGCGGAGGGGGCGAAGGCGGTCGGCCCTTTCGTCTCGGCGGCCAATCCGCATGCGGTCGCGGCCGGCATGACGGTGCTGGAACGAGGCGGCACGGCCGCCGATGCGGCAGTGGCGGTCCAGGCCGTGCTGGGCCTGGTCGAGCCCCAGTCGTCGGGCCTCGGCGGCGGGGCCTTCATGATGTGGTTCGACGCCGAAAGCGGCACCGTCACCGTCTATGACGGGCGCGAGACGGCACCGGCGGCGGCCACGCCCGACCTGTTCTGGCAGGAGGGCAGGCCGCTGGGCTTTGCCGAGGCGGTCCTGTCCGGGCGCTCGACCGGCGTGCCGGGCGTGGTGGCCATGCTGGGTCTGGCCCAGACCCGACACGGCCGCCTGGCCTGGGCGGACCTGTTCGGCGATGCCGAGCGACTGGCCGAGGATGGATTCGAGGTCAGCCCGCGACTGGGCGGGTTCATTGCCGCCACCCGGGGTCAGGCCCGCAGCGACTGGGCCAATGCGTATTTCACCGGAGCCGACGGGAAACGCGTCCAGACGGGCGATATACTGACCAACCGGGCCTATGCCGAAACGGTGCGCGCCCTGGCCGCCGGGGGGTCCCGCGCCCTGTATGAGGGCCCGATCGCCGAGGGCATTGTCGCGACGGTCGGCCAGGCTCCCCTGCCCGGACCCCTCACGCTGGAAGACATGGCCGGCTATCAGCCGAAGGTGAGGGGGCCCCTGTGCCGCCCCTACCGGATCTATGTCGTCTGCGTGCCACCGCCGCCGTCCAGCGGCGTGTCGCTGTTGCAGCTGCTGGCCATGGCCGAGCATGTGCCGGAGGTCTCGGCCGGGCCGGACGATGCCGGGGCCTGGGTCGCCTTTGCCCGGCTGCAGCGGCTGATGTATGCCGACCGCGACCGCTATGTGGCCGATGCGGACTTTGTCTACGTCCCCGTCGCGGGCCTGCTGGATCCCGGCTATGTCGCCGGGCGTGCCGCGCTGGTGCCCGGCCTGACCGGGGCGGCAGAGGCCGGCCACCCCCCCGGCATCGTCACCGTCGGCACCGACGCCACGGTCGAGCCCGCGGGAACCTCGCACTTCTTCATCGTCGACCAATGGGGCAATGCGGTCAGCATGACGACCACGGTCGAAAGCGTGTTCGGCTCGGGCCGGATGAGCGGCGGCTTCTTCCTCAACAATCAGCTGACCGACTTCTCGTTCGAGCCGGTCGATGATCTGGGACGTCCGGTGGCCAATGCGGTGGCGGGAGGCAAGCGGCCCCGCTCGTCGATGGCGCCGGTGCTGATCTTCGACCGCGAGGGACGGCTGGTGGGCGGCCTGGGATCCCCGGGGGGCTCCTCCATCCTGGCCTATAATGCCAAGGCGCTGATCGGCACCCTGGACTGGGGTCTCGGCGTACAGGACGCCTTCGACCTGCCCAATCTGGTGGCGCGCGGAACCGGACTGGGCGCCGACACCGAGCGGTTTTCCCCGGCGCTGCAGGCGGCGCTCGCGGCACAGGGGCTGCACCTGCGGCCGAATGCCAGCGAGAACTCGGGCCTGCACGGGGGTCTGTGGCGGCTGGGGCCGGACGGCTGGGCCTGGGACGGGGGGGCCGACGACCGGCGCGAAGGGGTGGTCGCGACCCGTTAAGGGATCACCAGTCGGGTTTGATCGACAGCTGGAAGGCCACCATGCCCTCGGTCACATCGGTGTCGACGCCGTTGCTGACGCTGCGCATGCCGCCGGGCTCGATCTCGCGATAGACCAGGCCGACCGAGCTGTGCACATCGCCGCGGCGGAAGGCGACCCCGATCGAGGCATCGCCGAGGAAGGCCCCGGAGTCCTGGCTGTATCCCGAGCGGGCATAGTCGCCGTCGCGGGTGCGGGCGAAGTTATAGCCGACGGCGCGACCGGAGCCGGCGGCGAACACATACCAGCGCGCCCGGTCGCCGAAGACCTCCTGTCCCTCGGGGACGAGGCGATCCATGTCGGGGCCGATCGACAGGGTGGCGCCCGCCTCGGCCACAGGGCCCAGCGGGGTCAGGCCGACCCCGGCGTGAGGGGTCAGGGTCACTTCCAGACCCGAGGCGGTATAGCCGAGCGTGGAGGGCCAGCCCCGGCGATAGCTGAGGCCATAGCGTTCGTCATCGACCATGACGGCATCGCCGGCGCCCGGGGGCAGCGGACTGCCGTCCGCGCGTCGGAGAGTTCCCGCGCTGTCGATCCGCAGGCTTTCGGTATAGGTGTCGGTCTCGCGCCAGACCTCGCGGCTGGTCGCCACCCAGGGCGAGCCGCGCTCGGCCTCTACCGGACGCACATCCACGGCGCGAGTGTCGGGGATATAGGCCGGCCCCGCGACGGTCTGGACACGCGCGGTATAGGTGGTGTCGGCATTCAGGCGGGTGGTGATCTCGCGGTCGCGACGTTGGGCTTCCCAGCTGTCTTCCCAGGAATCTGTATTGAACGACGCCGTCGCTGACGGGCCCGCCTGTGCATAGGCAGCTCCCCCGAAGCCGGTGGCCAGGACAAGTCCGGCCAGTATGGACGTCGATCGCTTCACAGGCCCCTCACCGTGCCCTTACGCAGCGTTACGCGCTTGAGCATGCTACATTCACCCGCGTCCGACAAATGACTTTTCGGCGACGCGGCTCTGTCCCTCTAACGGACAGGACAGGTCCCGCGTTCCCTCTCGCCGACGCCGGGCCCTATTGGCAGGCCAGACACTCGTCGTAATCGGTGCGCGCCACCGAGAACAGATCGGGCTGGTTCGGATCGACATCCTGCTCGGCCTTGTCCTCGGAACCGGCGAACGCCGCCCGCTGCACCGACTTGGAGCGCAGGTAGTAGAGCGACTTCAGGCCCCGCTCCCACGCCGACCAGTGCAGCATGTGCAGATCCCATTTCTCGACGTCGCCCGGGATGAACAGGTTGATCGACTGGGCCTGGCAGATCTCGGGCGTGCGGTCGGCGGCCAGTTCGACCACCCAGCGCTGGTCCAGTTCAAAGGCGGTCTTGAAGATGGCCTTTTCGTCGTCGGTCAGCTCGTCCAGATGCTGGACCGAGCCCTCGTTCTCGAGGATCGAGTTCCACACGGCGTCGGTGTTCAGGCCCCTGGCCTCCAGAACCTGCTCCAGATAAGGGTTCTTGACCGCGAACGAGCCCGACAGGGTCTTGTGCGTATAGATGTTGGCCGGGATCGGCTCGATGCCCGCCGAGGTGCCGCCGCAGATGATCGAGATCGACGCCGTGGGGGCGATGGCCAGCTTGTGACTGAAGCGCTCCATGATGCCGCGCTCCTCGGCGTCGGGACAGGCGCCCTTCTCCTCGGCCAGCAGGCGGCTGGCCTTGTCGGCCTCGCGACGCAGGTGCTTGAACAGACGCATGTTCCACGACTTGGCCATGGCGCTTTCAAAAGCGACGCCCTGGGCCTGCAGGAAGGAGTGGAAGCCCATCAGGCCGAGGCCCACCGACCGCTCGCGCTTGGCCGAATAGACGGCCGCCGACATTTCCGCAGGCGCGCGGCGGATGAAGTCCTCCAGCACATTGTCGAGGAAGCGCATGACGTCCTCGATGAAGCGCGGCTCGTCCTTCCATTCGAGGAAGGTCTCGGCATTGACCGACGACAGGCAGCAGACCGCCGTCCGGTCCACTCCCAGATGGTCGCGGCCCGTGTGCAGCATGATTTCCGAGCACAGGTTCGACTGTTTGACCGACAGGCCAAGCTCGCGCTGGTGGCGCGGCATCTGGCGGTTCACCGTGTCGGAGAAGATCAGATAGGGCTCGCCCGTCTGCAGGCGGATTTCCAGGATCTTCTGCCACAGGGCCCGCGCGTCGACGGTCTTCATGACCGCCTGGTCCTTGGGCGAGATCAGGTCGAAGGTCTTGCCGTCGCGCACCGCCTCCATGAAAGCGTCGGTGATGTTGATGCCGTGGTGCAGGTTCAGGGACTTGCGGTTGAAGTCACCCGAGGGTTTGCGGATCTCGAGGAACTCCTCGATCTCGGGGTGGTGCACATCCAGATAGACGGCGGCCGAACCGCGGCGCAGCGAGCCCTGGCTGATCGCCAGCGTCAGACTGTCCATCACGCGGATGAAGGGGATGATGCCCGAGGTCTGGCCCGCGCCCTTGACCTTCTCGCCGATCGAGCGGACGCCGCCCCAGTAGGTGCCGATGCCGCCGCCGTTCGAGGCCAGGGCGACATTCTCGTTCCAGACCGACTGGATGCCGTCCAGGCTGTCGCCGACGGCGTTCAGGAAGCAGGAGATCGGCAGGCCGCGATTGGCCCCGCCGTTCGACAGGACGGGGGTGGCCGGCATGAACCACAGGCGGCTCATATAGTCATAGATGCGCTGGGCGTGGTCGGCATCGTCCGCGAAGGCATTGGCCACCCGCGCGAACATGTCCTGATAGCTTTCCCCCGCCAGCAGATAGCGGTCTTCCAGCGTCTTCTTGCCGAATTCGGTGAGCAGGTCGTCCCGCGACCGATCCAGCACGATGGAGGGCACCACCTTCAGATGCGGTCGTTCACCGGCCGCGCCCACGGCCGTCCCCGACGTCTCCGCCATCTTCATTTCCGCCGATTTCAGTGCTTCCACGCCAGCCATAGTGCTCGATGATCCCCGAATGCCAATGCAACAGCGCCTCCTGAACGACCACACGATCTAGTGGCCGAAGCAGGTCCCGACGCCACATATGGGGCACAGATCGCTAACGACCCGTCAACGGGCTTGACGATCACAATGTTGGCGAATCGGGGGGGCAAGCCGCTCACGGCTGTGGAAAGGCCTGTGACAGCGGGGTGACGCCCGGCTCCATCTCACGAAATCGTGATCGGGGCTTCCGCCGTCCGGAACAGGGGGCAACCTTGGCCGTTTGGCCGCGATGACCTTCGCCGAAATCCGCCGTCGCCTGACCCTCATCCTGCCGCCGCTCGCCGTGCGCGTGCTGAGGCTGGCCCGGACCGAAGCCGCCGCGCTGGGGGCCTTTCTGGTGATGGGGATGAGCGGGCTTCTGTTTCTCGAGCTGGCCGAGGAAATGGCCGAACAGGGCGACCGGGGTCTCGACCATCAGGTGCTGGAGGCCCTGCGCGAGCCCGGCGATGTGGGCAACCCCATCGGGCCCTGGTGGGTCGAGGAGGCGGCGGCCGACCTGACCTCGCTTGGCGGCATTTCCGTCCTGTCCCTCTTCACCCTGCTGGCCGTCAGCTACCTGCTGCTGCAACGCCACCGGGGCGCGGCGCTGCGGCTGGTGCTGGGCCTGATCGGGGCCGTCGGCCTCAGCGAAGGGCTGAAGTCCGTGTTCGAGCGCGAGCGTCCGCCGGTCGCCTATCAGGCGGTTGAGACGCTGAACGCCAGCTTTCCCTCGGGCCATGCCCTTCTGGCCACGGTCTTCTATCTCAGTCTGGGGACGCTGGTGGCGCAGGGGCTGACCCGGCGGCGCGACAAGGCCTGGGTGCTGGGAGCGGCGGTCCTGCTGGCCCTGACCGTCGGCCTCACCCGGGTCTATCTGGGTGCCCACTGGCTGTCGGATGTGCTGGCCGGCTGGTGCGTGGGCGCGGCCTGGGCCATGAGTCTGTGGCTGGCCGCCTGGGCGCTGGAGCGGTACGGCCGGCACCGCGAGGCCCGGCTTGCGCCGCGCGCCCCTCCGGCGTAAAGCGGCCTCCTCGTCATCGGGGAGTAGTCGCCCACGCAAAAGTGGGGCGCGCGTCAACACACTTTCCCTCGCCCGGAGGGAATGGCGCGCGCGGGGCTCCGGCAGACCTCAGGGTCACGGAGCTGTTTGACAAGACCGCTGGCATCGCGGGGCGCATCCATGCGGGGGCGTTCGCGATGACCGCCGGTTCGCCCGTCGCCCCCGCCCGAGTGACCTGTTGTGATTCCTCTCGTGGACGGTCCCTTCTGGGAGGCCCTCGCCGTCTCGACCGGTCTGGTGGCCCTGGCCGAGATCGGCGACAAGACCATGCTGCTGGCCGTGCTGCTGGCCGCGTCCTGGCGGCGGCCGATCCCCATTCTCGCCGGCATACTGGTGGCCACCGTGGCCAATCACGCGGTGGCGGCCATCGCCGGCTCGGTCCTGGCCAGCTTCGCCGAGGGGCCCTGGGTCAAATGGGGGATCGGCCTGACCTTTCTGGCCTTTGGCGCCTGGACCCTGATCCCCGATCGGCTGGGGGAGCGTCCGGCCCCGAAGGAGACCACCTGGCGGGGGATTTTTCTTACGACCACCGCGGCCTTCTTCCTGCTCGAGATGGGCGACAAGACCCAGATCGCCACGGCGGCGCTGGCCGTGCGGTTCGAGGCCCTGATCCCGGTCGTGATCGGCTCGACCCTGGGTATGATGCTGGCCAACGGCCCCGCCGTCTTCCTGGGCGAAAAGGCCGCTGTCCGCCTGCCCATGACCTGGATCCGGCTGGCGGCTGCGCTGGGGTTTGCCCTGACCGGCCTGGCGGTCCTGATCTTCGACTAGAAAAGGCCCCGTCGGACGGCATCCGGCGGGGCAGATCGTCACGACCGGAGATCTAGTCCGGCCGCGGGGGATAGATTCCCTCAAGGGCGATGCACCAGTTGGTGGCCAGGATCGGGCTCTGGATCGTGACCGGCTGATTGCCGCCTGTGATTTGCACAATATGAACGTTCATCGGGACCGTGCCATTGCCGCTCGAATAGATCGGCGACGCGGTCGGGAAGGTGCCCAGCATGGTGCCATTGGGCTGGTTGGTCACCGGCCCGGTCTCGTCCCCCTGAAGGTCATGGGTGTGGGTCGGCAGATTGGACAACAGCAGGGTCGTCGTCGTCGTGCCCGTCATGACGCTGATCGGCAACTGCGCATTATAGCCGACCGGCATGCGGGTTCGCAGGTCGGGCAGGCCGAAGGTCTGACTGCCGTCCCCGCCGTATCTTGTGCCGAGCAGGCTGTAGACCGCAGGGTACTGGGCGATCGACAGCAGGCTTCCATCCGCCCGGTGCCAGCCCTCAGGGCACCAGTTCATGCCGAACTGCTGCAGTTGTCCGGTAAAGGGGTCCTGGGCCGTCGCCGGGGTCGCCAGGGTCGCGCCCATGGCCAGACCGGCCAGCAGCCCGGTGATTTTCAGTGTCCGTTTCATGATCGGTTCCCCTTACGGCCGCGGCGGATAGATGCCCACGGTGGCCACGCACCAGTTCAGGGCCAGGATCGGGCTCTGGGTCGAAAAGGGCTGATTGCCACCGGTCGGAGTCAGCACGTTCGGATGCATGGCCACCGACGGGGTTTCCGTGGCCGCCGCATAGATGTTGCTGCCCGCCGGGAAGGTGGCGAGGCTTCCGCCCGACGGATTGTTGGTGCTCGGGAGCGAAGTGGCCGCCAGCAGCACGTGGTTGTGGGCGGGCATCTGCGCCACGGTCAGCGTCGCGGTCGCCGACCCCGAGGCCTGGCCAAGGGGCATACTGGCCGCATAGCTGACGGGCGCGCGCCCCTGCAGATTGGGCACGCCGAAATTGGTCGAGGCATTGCCGCCGTAGGTCACGCCATAAAGGGAATACAGCGCCTGGTTCTGGTTGATCGGCAGCAGGGACCCATCGGCCTTGACCCAGCCCCGCGGGCACCAGTCCGTCGCGAACAGGGCCAGCTGGCCCACATAGGGCTCGGACGCCTGGGCCAGCACCGGCGCGCTCATCGCCGAATTGAGGCCCAGGGCCGCGGTGGCCCCCAGGGCAAGAAGTTTCAGTCGTTTCATGATTTTAGCCTCCCTGTTCGGACATGTGTCCACGACGGAGGGCACCCCGGACGACAGCGCCGTCGCGATTCCCCCCACAGGGGAACTATAACAACGGTTTCCAGTAATTCTAGCAAAGATGGTGGCCAGAAAGCGCCTTTCGCCTCGTGAGCGAGGCGTGAAGATCATTGCTCTTCCCCAGACCCAACGCGATTAACCACAAGATTTGGGGGTGTGTTCGATCACAATCACAACATCCGGGCCCGATGCCTCTTGGCAGGCCCCGGGTGTCCGCGCATTGTGAGACTCGACATCCTGCGATGCCCCCTCCACTTCACGAGACACGCATGAACGCCCACAGCCCGATTTCGCCCGCCAGACCCGCCGGGGCCCTGCCCGGCCTTCTGACCCCGTCGGCGGCCTACAAGCCGTTCCGCTATCCTTGGGCCTTCGACATGTGGAAGAAGCAGCAGCAGGTCCACTGGATGCCCGAGGAGGTGCCGCTGGGCGAGGACTGCAAGGACTGGGCGGCCAATCTGAGCAGTGCCGAGCGCAACCTGCTGACCCAGATCTTCCGCTTCTTCACCCAGGCGGACATCGAGGTGCAGGACAATTACATGGAGCGCTACGGTCGGGTCTTCAAGCCGACCGAGGTCAAGATGATGCTGGCCAGCTTCGCCAATATGGAGACCATCCATATCGCGGCCTATGCCCTGCTGCTCGAGACCATCGGCATGCCCGAGAGCGAATTCGGCGCCTTCATGGAATATGAGGCCATGAAGGACAAGCACGACTACATGGGCCAGTTCGGCGTCGAGACGGACGCCGACATCTGCCGCACCCTGGCCATGTTCGGCGGCTTTTCCGAAGGGCTTCAGCTGTTCGCCAGCTTCGCCATGCTGATGAACTTCCCGCGCCAGAACAAGATGAAGGGCATGGGCCAGATCGTCAGCTGGTCGGTGCGCGACGAAAGCCTGCACTGCGAGGGCATCATCAAGCTGTACCACGCCTTCAACAAGGAGACGGGCGCGGTCACCAGGGCGGTCGCCGACGACATCCTGCAGTGCTGCGAAACCGTCGTGACCATGGAGGACAAGTTCATCGACCTGGCCTTCGAAATGGGCCCGGTGAACGGCATGACCCCTGACGACATCAAGGCCTACATCCGCTTCATCGCCGATTGGCGCCTGCGCCAGCTGCAGCTGCCGGAGCTGTACGGCGGGTCGCGCGAGAATCCCCTGCCCTGGCTGCAGTCCCTGTTGTCGGGCGTCGAGCACGCCAACTTCTTCGAGGCCCGGGCCACCGAATACTCCAAGGCCGCGACCCGGGGCTCCTGGCACGGGGCCGACGGCGTCTGGGACAGCTTCGACCTGATGGTCAAGCGGCGCAAGGAAACGGCCGAGGGCTAGCCAGCCCTCGCCGAACCTCCCTGTCCGTGTGACGTCGTCACAATCCCGGTCTAGTCTGCGGAAAACCCGGGAGGACACCATGGCCGAAGCGATCACCTTCTACACCAACCCCATGTCACGCGGGCGCATCGTCCGCTGGATGCTGGAAGAGGTGGGCCGCCCCTATGACACCCGGGTGCTGGACTACGGCACCACCATGAAGGCGCCCGAGTATCTGGCCATCAATCCGATGGGCAAGGTGCCGGCCATCGTCTGCGACGGCGAGGTGGTCACCGAATGCGCCGCCATCTGCACCTTCCTCGCCGACCGCTTCCCCGAGGCGGAGCTGGCCCCGGGCGTAAACGAGGCCGGGCGCGGCACCTACCTGCGCTGGATGTTCTTTGCCGCCGGCCCGCTGGAGGCCGCCGTCACCGCCCGCTCGCTCGGCCTCGAGCCGCCCGCCGACAAGGCCGGTACCGTCGGCTACGGCAGCTATGACGCCATGGTGGATGCGCTCGAGGGTGCGATATCCGGTGAGGGCCCGTGGATCCTCGGCGACCGGTTCAGCGCGGCGGACGTCTATGTCGGCTCGCAGATCAACTGGGGCCTGATGTTCAAGAGCCTCCCCGACCGTCCGGCCTTCGCCGCCTATGCCGAACGCCTGCGCGCCCGCCCCGCCTATGTTCGCGCCACCGAAATCGACGACGCCCTGATACCGAAGGGGGCGTGACGGGGCTGCCGGTCCAGGGTTCATCACAGAGACCACAAGGAAGAAAAGCCACAAAGACCACAGCGAGGGGGTGCGGGGGTCGACGGCGGCACCTTTTCATCTCCTCCCCCTCATGGGGGAGGTGGCGCGCCGCAAGGCGGCGTGACGGAGGGGGCGGGTCAGGGATCGGCCCCGCGGCTCGGGGGGCGGCCCAGCGTGTCGTGATCGGGGGAGAGAGAGTCCGGGAAAACAGACTCCCCTTTCTCCACTTTTGCTTCCGGAATGACGGGCGTGCGGGGGGTCTCGCGCGCGGTCCGCAGGGCGTTCAGGCTGAGGGTGTGGCCGGCGTGGCGGCGGTCGGCGGCTTCGGCGCGGCCTTCGGCCAGGGCCTCGGCCTTCAGCTGGCTGTGGATGCGGGTCCAGCGGACGGCCGCCAGGGCATCGCCGGCATCGAGGGCCATGCAGATCCGTCGCCAGACCTTGTCGAGCGCGGTCGCCAGATCATCGACAGCCCGGCCCGGGTCGAGCGGGGCCCGAGGGGGCGGCTGATCGCGGCGCAACCAGCCCTCGCGCGCGGCGCGCTTCCAGAAGGTGGTGGGCGAAATGTCCAGCTCGCGGCACACCCGCTGCGCCGTCGCCCCGGCCTGAAAGGCCTCGCGCGCGACCGTCCAGAGGTCGTCGGCGGGGGCGTCCGGGAGGGCGGCGGTGGTCATGGCGCCGACGGTGGCACGCGGGTGCGTCAGAAACGGACGGGGGCATTCTTCCCCCCTCGGGGGAAGTGGCCCGCAGGGCCGATGGGGGCTGGGGCGTGCGTCGCGTCTGAGGGCGTTGCTGAGGCTGACGGTCCAGGGTTCTTCACAGAGAACACAGCGAAGAAAAGCCACGAAGGACACAGCGAGGGGGTGCGGGGATTGGCGGCGGCACGCGGGCGGTTGGCCTGATCATCATTCTTCCCCCCTCGGGGGAAGTGGCCCGCAGGGCCGATGAGGGCTCAGGTGCGCGAGGCGCGTATGCTCCGGAGCAGTGGCGGCGCTGCCCCCTCCACCCCTGACGGGGTCCCCCTCCCCCGATGGGGGAGGAACCGCGACCATGGCCCAACCCTGAGGAGGTGGGATTTGCCTTCCGCCGGAATCGGGCCTTAGCTGAGCGGTATGGGGCGGATTCTACTTTCGATATGTGCGGTTCTCGTGGCGGCGGGGCTGGCTGGTGCTTCACCAACGCAGGTTCCGAACCCCAACCCGCTTTATGCCGCGTGCGAAAAGGGTGAGGACAATCGCCAGTCCGATCTATGCGCCCAGTGGTATGCTGCGGACAGCGCTCACGAGGCCGCCATCTGGACGCGACGGGTAGGCTGGTTCACTGGGATAGGCTTATTGATCGGAGCCGTGACGATGGGCGCTGCAATAGCTGCCGCCGTGTTCGCCAAGAATGCCGCCGAACACACCAAGAGCAGTGCAGACACCGCTGAAAGGGCGCTCTCCACCGTGGAGCGGCCCTACTTGGCCATCGAAATCACCAAGTCCGGTGTGGTCTGCAAGGATAGAGGGACTACGTTTGGGAAGGTGCACTACATCTTCAAAAATCTCGGGAGAACCCCCGCGATTCTCATACGTCAGCACTTCACATACCGGCGCTCTGATGGCCTTCCCAACCACATCGACCCTATCGAAACCGTGGGCACTCAGCTTCCCTACGGCATCACGATCGCTAGCGGCGGGAAGTCGGAGAAGTTCAAGACCGGCCACGCTCTTCCGATCACCGCCATGTTTGAGCAGCGGCGGATGGACGAACCTCGCGGCGATACCCTCTTCCTTCTGGGATTTGTCGTCTACAGGGATCTGGCTGGCAATGAGTTTGCCACAGGCTTCTGCTTCGCCCACGACAATGAATCCGAGTTCTATCTCGCTAGCCCAAGGCACTGCGGCGCAGAAGGCGACCGGTATAATTATGACCGAGTAATTGCCCAGCACGACCGCTCCCTACATGTGCTGAAGGGATAGTCGCCAGTCCCCACCCTGTTCCCGTTCCGTTTCCGCGCGGGCGCGGGTAAGGAAGGGCGGTGTCCCTTGTTACCGCCCCTCCTTCGTCGCTGACCCTCGACCTCCCTCCCGCGCTGGCGACTCCGCCCGGGGCGGGGGCGGTGGCGGATGCAAGTGGGGCGCGGGCGATCGGGCGGGGGGCGGCCGAGGGCCTGTTCTGTGGCCCGGCGCCGGTGTTGGTCGCCCATGCGGGGCTGACGGCGCGGCGGTTGGGGCTGGAGGCGCCGGCGCGCGCCCCTCACCTGCTGGATGTGCTGGAGCTGTTTGTGTTTGTGCGGCCGGCGCGGTTCTGTGCGCCGACGCCGACGGGGCTGGCGATTGCGCTGGGGCTGGATGAGCCGGTCGGGGCGGTGGCCCAGGCCGAGGCGCTGCGCGCGGTGGCCGGGCGGTTGCTGGGCGAGCTCATGGCGGCGGACTATCCGAACCTTGAGGCCGCCCTGACGCTGAATGCGACGCTGACCCGCGCGGGCTGGAGCTGGGGCGAGCGGGTCGATGCGGCGCTGAGGACCGGGCTGGAGGCGGCGGGCCGCAGCGTTCGCGATCGGCGTGAGCCGGGCACGGGCCTCGACGTCTGGAACCGGCTGTCGGAGTGGGAGGAGGTTGCGCCGCGTGGCGAGGCCGGATCGCACCCGGTCGACAGCGAGAGCGCCCGCATCCGGCTGGATCACATGCTGAAGGGGCTGGGGCTGGATGAGGCGCGGCCCACCCAGTCCGACTATGCCGCCGAGGCCGCCTTTGCCTTTTCCCCGCGCGACCACAAGGACCAGCCGCGCGCCCTGCTGGCCGAGGCCGGCACGGGTACGGGCAAGACGCTGGGCTATCTGGCACCCGCCGGTCTGTGGGCCGAGCGCAATCACGGCACCGTCTGGGTCTCGACCTATACCCGCGCCCTGCAGCGCCAGATCGCGCGCGAGGGTCTGGCCCTGCCCGATCATGAGGGGCAGACGCGGCGGCGGGTGGTGGTGCGGAAGGGGCGCGAAAACTACCTCTGCCTGCTGAACCTGCAGGAGATGGTGCAGCAGGCCCAGCTGGGCGCGGGCGATGTGGTGGGGCTTGGCCTGACGGCGCGCTGGGCCGGGGCCTGTGCCGACGGCGACATGACGGGCGGCGACTTTCCCGCCTGGCTGCCGGGGCTGTATGCCGGGCCCGCCACGCACCAGCCGACGCCCGCCAATCTGGTCGATCGGCGCGGCGAGTGCATCCACGCCGCCTGCGCCCACTATCGCCGCTGCTTCGTGGAAAAGACGGTCCGGGCCGCCCGCCACGCCGATGTGGTGATCGCCAACCATGCGCTGGTCATGGTGCAGGCCGCGTTCGACGGGGCGCGCGCCGCCCGGCCCGCCGCCACCAGCGACACCGAGACCGCCGCCCTGAAGCGGATCGTGTTCGACGAGGGCCACCACCTGTTCGAGGCGGCTGACAGCGCCTTTTCCTCCAGCCTGTCCGGTCAGGAAGCCGCCGAGCTGCGCCGCTGGATCCGGGGGCCGGAGACGCGGGCGAGGCGCGGGCGCGGGCTGGAGCAGCGGCTGGGCGATCTGATCGGCGACGACGGTCCGGCGAAGAAGGCGCTGGGCGATGTGCTGGCCGCCGCCACCCGCCTGCCGGGCGAAGGGGCGCAGGGGCGCATCCTGCGCGGCGCCGACTCGGGCGCGCCGACCGGGCCGGTCGAGGTGTTTCTGGCGGCCGCGCTGGACCAGCTGCGCGCGCGGGCCGACCCCCGCAGCGGGTCCGAGGATCAGGGCATGGAGTGCGCCGCGCGGCCGGCCACGCCGGACCTGATCACCGCTGCCGCAAAGGCGGCCGAGGCGCTGGCCGCGGTCGAGGCACCGCTTCTGGCCCTGTCGCGCCATCTTGAGGATGTGCTGGACGAGGAGGCCGAGACGCTGGACGGCGGCGCCCGGGCGCGGATCGAGGGGGCGCTGCGCGGGCTGGACCGGCGGGCGCGCATGACCCTGCCGTCGTGGCGGGCCATGCTGAATGATCTGGCGTCGGGGGATGCCGCAGGTGACCCGGAGTTCGTCGACTGGCTGGCGGCCGAGAGCGCCTTTGGCCGGCTGTCGGATGTGTCGCTGCGCCGGCATTGGGTCGACCCGACCCAGCCGCTGGAAGCCACCGTGATCCGCCCGTCGCACGGGGTGCTGGTCACCTCGGCCACCCTGACCGATCCGGAGTTCGGCGAGGACCCCTTCCATCTGGCGCGGCTGCGCTCGGCCACCGGACGGCTGGACATGCCGGCCCGCACGCTCAAGGTCGAAAGCCCGTTCGACTATGCCAGCCAGTCGAAGGTGATCGTCGTCACCGATGTGCCGCGCGACGATCCGCGCCGGACGGCGGCGGCCATGCGGGCCCTGTTCCTCGCCTCGGGCGGCGGGGCGCTGGGGCTGTTTACCGCCATCCGCCGGCTGAAGGCGGTCTATGGCCTGCTGGGGCCCGAGCTGGGCCGGGCGGGCCTGCCCCTCTATGCCCAGCACATTGATCCGCTGGATGTGGGGGCGCTGGTCGATGTGTTCCGCACCGAGCGCGACAGCTGCCTGCTCGGCACCGACGCCATCCGCGACGGGGTGGATGTGCCGGGCCGGTCGCTCAGGCTACTGGTGTTTGACCGCGTGCCCTGGCCCCGGCCGGACCTGCTGCACCGGGCGCGGCGGGAACGGTTCGCCCGGGTGGACGGGTCGGGCGGAGGACGCATCTATGACGATGCGCTCGCACGCGGGCGCATGGCCCAGGCCTTTGGCCGGTTGATCCGGCGGGCCGATGACAGGGGGGTGTTCGTCATGCTGGACGCGGCCTGCCCCACCCGGCTGTTCGGGGGACTGCCCCCCGGTGTCGAGGTCGAACGCATGGAGCTGGCCCAGGCGGTGGACCAGGTCGGCGGCTTCCTCGCCTGAGGGCCTCCTCGCCTGAGTCAGGCCTCGAAGGTGACCTCGATGCTGTCGGCGCTCTTTCTGGCTTCGCCGTGATAGACGGCCTCGACATTGTTGCCGTCGGGATCCATCAGGAAGGCGGCGAAGTAGCCGGGGTGATAGGCGCGTTCGCCCGGACCGCCATTGTCCACCCCGCCCGCGCCGAGGCCAGCCTTGTGCCAGGCCTCGACCATGGCCCGGTCCCTGGCCTGGAAGGCCAGATGGTGACGCCCGGTCAGCTCGCCCGCCGCAGCCTCGCTGTCGGCGGTGGAGACGAACAGTTCATCCACCCAGAAATAGTCCTCGCCCTCCCCGCTGAGCGGAAGCTCCAGAGCATCGAACAGGGCACGGTAGAAGGTGCGGCTGGCCTCAAGGTCCCGCACCACCAGCTGGATGTGATCGATCAGACGGCCGCGGTACAGGCGTTGGGTTTCCATGGCGATCTCCTTCTGCCCTGGAGGAGTCGAACGGACCGGCCGCACGGGCGTTCCCCCCGGGTGACCTGTGCCATCGCTTGACGCGGCGGAGTTTCGGGGCTTCACAAGCCCATCCCACCCCCGGAGCCGCGATGACTTCTCCCCGCCATTCCCGCCGTGGCCTGTTCATTCCGCTGATCATCGTGCTGGCCCTGCTGGTCGCCTGGACCGGCTGGTGGTTCGTGCTGACCCAGAGGATCGAGCGCGAGATTCTGACCCGGGCCGAGGGATTGCGGGAGGCGGGCTGGACGATCGGGCACGGCCGGATCGCGGTCGACGGCTGGCCCTTCCGCGCCCGGCTGGCCCTCCGGGATGTCGAGGTGATCGCGCCGTCGGGCCACGGGGGCCGCGCCCGCGAACTGGTGGCCGAGGCCAATGCCTATGCCCCGCTGCACTGGGTGGTGATCGCGCCGGACGGGCTGACGATGGTGCGCGCCGACAAGGGCCGGGTGTTCGTGCGCGGCGATGCCATCCGCATGAGCGTGCGCGACGTCTCCGAAGCCTGGCCGCAGATGGCGCTGGAGCTGATCAAGCCGACCTTTCGGGCCGAGCGGGGGGCCGAGCCCTTTCCGATCTCGGCGGCCGAGCGCCTGACGCTGGAAGCGCGCCCCGCGACGGCCCGGCCCCGGGACGCCGAAGCGCCCGCGCCGGGTCCGGACGATCTCGACGTCCTGTTCCAGATGGTCGAGGGCACGGGGCGGGAGGCAGGCCCCGTCGACCGGCTGACCGGTGAGGGACGACTGAGCGTGCGCACCGAGGTCACCCTGGAACGCGCCGGGGCCCTGACCGGCATGGACAGCGCCGGGGTCTTCGATACCTGGACCCAGGCGGGCGGACGCTTTGCCAATGTGCGGGTCGAGCTGCAGTCCGGCGACAGCCGCGCCCTGCTGACGGGCGGACCGCTGGTCGCCGATGAGGACGGGCGACTGACGGGCAGCCTGAGCGTGCAGGCCGAGCGCGCCGCGCCCGCGCTCGCCGGACTGTCCGGCACAGAAAACGGGGCGGTGGATCGGGCCCAGACGGCGGCGGCGGCAGGGGCCGCGGCCGTGGCCGAGCGAACCCCCCTGTCCCTGACCCTCGAATTCCGCGACGGGCGCACCTGGCTGGGCCCCTTCACCCTGGCCCCCGCCCCCCGGCTGTTCTGATGGCCGGGAGCGATCTGACGCGGCTGGTGGAGGCCATCGCCGACCTCAGGCCTCCGGCCACCGATGGCGAGGCGATCGCCGATCTGCGCCGGACGCTGACTGCCCTGCCGCAGGCTCAGAAGGCCACCGTTCGCGCGGTGCTGGGTCGGGTGGAAGGCGCTGCGTCTGGCCCCCTGCATGTGCATGGCGGGCTGTCGGCCCTGCTGGCGGCTGACCGGTACGGTCTCGGCTTCGAGCGGCTTGCCAGGGCCGAGGACGGGCTGAAACAGGCGGCGGGCGGTGCCCGCGTGCTGATGGATCTGGCCGGGGTCACGGCCTGGTGGGGGCGGCTGCTGGCGACACCCGACGTCCGGGTGATCGGTGCCCTGCCCGACGATGCCGCCCGCCTGCCCCAGGCCCTGATGATCGGGCGCACGCGCCCTGAGCCGACCGGCGATGACCGGACCTTCTGGGTGACCGACTCGCCGATGCCCGAGCCCCGTCTGGTCGAGGTTCTGGGCCTGAACGGTCTGGCCGCCGCGCCCCTGATCGCAACCGGCGGCTTGAAGCTGATGATGATCGCGGGCTATGTGCAGGCCGACGACGGGCGGCTGGACGGCCTGCCCGGCACCCTGACCGGCGTCATCGGCGCCGCGCCCACCTTCTGACATCCTGACCCCGCGAGGACCCCATGACCGACGCCAAGGCCCCCGCCGCTTCGCCCCCCGCCCCCAAGCCCGGCATTCTGGACATCGCCCCCTATGTCGGCGGCAAGTCGAAGATCGACGGCGTGGCCGAGCCGATGAAGCTGTCGTCGAACGAGAACATGCTGGGGGCCGGCGAGAAGGCGCGCGAGGCCTATGCCAGGGCGGTCAGCGGCATCCACATCTATCCCGATGGGCGGGCAGTCAAACTGCGCACTGCGGTGGCCGACAAAATGGGCCTCGAACCCGAGCGGCTGGTCTTCGGCAACGGTTCGGACGAGGTGTTCGCCCTCCTGAACCAGACCTATCTGACGCCCGGCGACAATATCGTCTCGGGCCAATACGGCTTTCTGGCCTATCGCATTTCGGCGAAAGCCAACCAGGCCGAGGTCAAGCTGGCACCCGAGCCGGACTATAAACTGACGCCCGAGGCCATTCTGGGCCAGGTCGATGACCGCACCCGCATCGTCTATGTCTCCAGCCCGTCGAACCCGACCGGCAGCTACAATACCGCCGAGGAAATCCGCCGGCTGCACGCCGCCCTGTCGCCCGACATCCTTCTGGTGATCGACGAGGCCTATGCCGAATATGTCACCGAGCCGGACTGGCAGACCAGCTTCGACCTGGCCCGCGACAGCGACAACATCGTCGTCACCCGCACCTTCTCCAAGATCCACGGCCTCGGCGGCCTGCGCATCGGCTATGGCTATGCGCCGCTGAAGGTGGCCGAGGCGGTCGACCGCATCCGCCTGCCCTTCAATGTCTCGGTCGCCGGGATCGAGGCGGCGGTCGCGGCGCTCGGCGATGAGGCCCACCAGCAGGCCTCGCGCGAGCTGATCCAGACCTGGCGTCCGCGCCTGACCCAGGCCATCCGCGGTTTCGGCTTTCAGGTCCTGCCCAGCGCCGGCAACTTCGTGCTGGTGCGGTTCAAGGATGCCGATCAGTGCCAGGCCGCCAATGCCTATCTGAACACCAAGGGCATTATCGTGCGACCGGTCGGCGGCTATGGCCTGCCCGAGGCGCTGCGCATCACCATCGGCACCGACGACCAGAACCGCGCCGTCATGGATGCCCTGAGCGAGTTCGCGGCGAGCTAGGGCTTATGGTCCTCAAAATGGTTGTCATCGGCCCGGACATCCCGCCTCTCCCGGAAAGCCTTCGCGGCAATGTATTCGGGGGGCTCTTTCCCGCTGACAGGCTTTGGCCCGAAAACGGTCAATAGACCAGTGCCAATGGCGATGAGGCCACTGATGAAGTGTTCGAAAACGCCAATTGGCAGGCGTATGTCCAGGATGACCCAAAAGAGAGTGTAGATCCCGAAGAGGATACCCACATAGGCGAACACCGTAATGCCCGTCGCCAGGGCATAGAGGCGCTTGCGTTTCCGGTGTTCACGGCGGACGGCCTCCAACCACCCCATGCTAGTTCCTCCGGAACACCCGGCTGGCTCCCCAGCCGGTGAAGGCGGCGAGGATGACGCACAGGACGCCATAGGTCCACGGGCGGCCATGGGCGAATTCATAGATCCCGCGCTCGATGCCGACCTTTTCGACGGTCAGTTCCAGCTCGGCGCTGGAGACCGGCTCGCCGTTCTGGAACAGCCAGACCTCGGCGTGATAGGTGCCGGTAGGCGCGCTTGTCGGCAGCACCACCTCGGCACGGAACAGGCCGTCGTCGACGAAGCGCACCCCCTGCGGGTCGGCGGCATAGAGGCCGTCCGCCTCGCGCAGGCGGATCACGGCCCGGCGCCAGTCCAGATAGTCCTCGCCCAGCCGGCTGACCACCACGTCGCGCACGCCATAGCGGGTGACGGTGCGGCGTTCCTCCGGTGCGGCGATGCGCAGGTGATCCAGCCCCACCCCCAGCCGCCGCAGCTGGCCGAAGTTGGCGATGTCGCTGAGCGGGCGGGTCGAGGCCGTCATGTAAAAGCCGGGCGCGCCCTCGAACAGCACGGGTCGGCTGTTCAGCCAGACGCCCGCCGTCTGGGTCTTGCGCACCAGACGCAGGGGCGCGTCGGGGCCGCGCACCACCACCACCACATCCGCGGGCGTGTCGGTCGGATTGAAGACCGCACCGTAAAGGACGATCGACGCCCCGGTGAAGCCCGAGTCGACCTGGACCTCCGTATCGGTCAGGGCCGCCGAGATGCGCAGGATCCGTCCCGTGGCGACCGACGGGTCACGCGCCCGCTCCGGGGCAGGCGCCTGGGCCACGATGGCGGGCGGCGGCGGGGGCAGGTCCTGCATCATCATTCCGGGACCCCCGGCGCGATGGCGAACAGGTCGCCGGGCCGCACGAACAGCTCCAGCCCCATATAGATGCCGACGCCCAGCACGATCAGGCCCAGCATGGCCCGCAGTTCCTCGCCCCGGAACCGGCCCGACAGGCGGGCGCCGTACTGGGCCCCGATCACCCCGCCGAACAGCAGCAGCGACGACAGGACGATATCGACTGTCTGGTTGCGCCCGGCCTGCAGCACCGTGGTCATGGCCGTGGTGATGATGATCTGGAACAGGCTGGTCCCGACCACCACAGACGCCTTCATCCTCAGGACATAAAGCATGACCGGCAGCAGGATGAAGCCGCCGCCCACCCCCATGATGGCCGACAGGATGCCGACCCCGCCGCCCAGCGCCAGCGGCGGAATGGCCGAGATATAGAGGCCGGATTTCGGAAACCGCATCCGCCAGGGCAGGCCATACAGCCACATCGGACGGCGGCGCTCCTTGCGGGGGGCCGGCTGGCCGCGCCGGCGCCGCAGGATCTGCTCCAGACTCTCCTTGAGCATCAGGGTGCCGATGACGCCGAGGAACACCAGATAGGCGAGGGCCACCACCAGATCGGCCTGCCCCATCAGGCGCAACCAGCGGAACATCTCGACCCCGACCAGCGCCCCCAGGATCCCGCCCCCGGCCATGATGCCGCCCATGCGGAAGTCGACCGCCCCGCGCGAGGAATAGCTGATCACGCCCGAGGTCGAGGAGGCGACGACGTGACTGGCCTGGCTGGCCACCGCGACGGTCGGCGGGATGCCGAGGAACACCAGGATCGGCGCCATCAGGAAGCCGCCGCCGATGCCGAACAGGCCCGAGACAAAGCCGACCACCCCGCCCAGCAGAACCAGGACAGGCCAGTTCACCGAAACCTCGGCGATCGGCAGATAGATATCCAAAGGGCGACCTTCGGCTGGAACAGGACCCGAAACCGGCGTGACCGTCAGGGCTTAGCCCCGCCGACCGGCCGTGGCCAGTGCACGAACGCGACAGGCGAGGATCAGCTGGCGTCCGGCACGGTTCCGGGCAGGAATTGCTGGGCCAGGGCCTCGGCCCGGGCGCGCTCCGCCGGGCTCAGAAGGGCGCCGACGCGGGTGACGGACTGGGTCGCCGGCTCATCGCCCGAACGCGCCGCGACCCGGTACCAGGCATAGGCCTGGACGTTGTCGACCGGCATGCCGCCCTCGCCGCGCTCATGGATGACGGCGGCGTTGAATTGGGCATCGACCAGACCGGCCCGGGCCGCGCGCTCGATCCAGTTGAGGCCTGACGGCCGGTCCGGGGTGCCGTCGGCCCCCTCGAACAGGCGCATGCCATAGGCGAACATGCCGCGCGGATAGCCGCCCTCGGCCGAGCGCCGGGTCCAGCCGAGGCTCTCGGCCATGTCGACGGGGGCCCCGGCCTGGCCGGTTTCATACAGGCCCGCCAGCATCAGTTGCGCGGGGCCATAGCCCAGCTCGGCCGATTGCGTCAGCAGATCCAGCCCGGCGGGCTCGTCCTCCTCGATCGCCGTCAGGGCGCGCTCATAAAGGTCGGTCGCCTGGGCCACCGTTTCGGCTGACAGCGGGGCCGCGCTGGTCGCCAGCGCCACCAGCGGCGTTCCCAATGCGGGGTTGCCCGGGCCGGTCGATGTCCAGGGCATGGCCTGGCCGGTCAGTTCGGTAAAGGCATAGAGGCCGCCCATCAGGGTGACCGCCACCGCCGAGGCGCCCAGCGCCTTCTTCATCGTCGCACCGTCGCGGCTGGCCTGACGGTCCATGCGCTCCTGCAGGCGCGACTTGCCACCGCGCTTCAGGCCAAAGGCCGAGCGGGCCGGTTCCGGTTCCGGGGTCGCCATGGCCGCGCGCGCCGCTTCGACCGCGCCCCGCGTCGAGCTGGACGCGCGCCCGGCCGCCGCCGCCGCCCGCAGGGTGCGCGGATCGACGAAGTCGGTGTCGCCGGAAAACTCGTCCTCTTCCGGCGCCGTGGCGGCCAGGACATCCGAGACATCGGCCCCGCCGAAATCGTGCGGCGCACGGGCGACCGGGGCCGGATTGGCGGCGGCCGGACTGCCGAACGGGGCGGATGCGGCGCGGGGTGCCGCAAAACTCGGCGTCTGGAGGAGTTCCGGCTCGCTGACAGCGTCGGCAACGGGGTCCGCCTCAGGTGTCGCCGCGCGCCCGGTCGGGAAGGGATCGGCGGGGCCGTCCAACGGGTCGCTGGACCAGATCGGATCATCGGCCATGGCCGCCACGCCAAAGGCTCCGGCGCGCCAGTCGGCGGCGGGCGCGACCGGCTCGGGCTCGGCCACCGGTTCGGGTTTTGGCGCATCGGGCTCGGCGCGGCGGGCCATGCTTTCGCGGGCCTCGGCCAGCAGGCGGGCGGTGCGCTCCTCGCTCTGGCGCATGCGCTCGGCCAGCTCGCCCGAGGCCCGGTCATAGCGCTGCTCGATGCGCGAGGAGCTGTCGGTCAGCTTCTGGCCGATCTCGTCCAGCGCCTGGCTGGACCGGCGTTCCGACTCTGCGATCCGCTCACTGAGCCGGTCCGAAATGCGGCCGATCTCCGTGCCCAGCTTTTCCAGCGCCAGCGCATGGCGATCCTCGCTGGCGACCAGCCGGCGCTCCATGCCCTGGGTCCTGATCTCCAGATCGCGCTCCAGCCGGTCCATGCGGGCCGGGCTGTCGATCTCCATCTTCTGGACCCGACCGTTCAGGTTCTGGGCGATGCGCAGCACCTCGCGGCCCATGGCCTCGACCGCCTGGGCCGAGCCGCGCTCGGCCTGGCGCAGCTGATCGCCGAGGGCGGCCACCGCGCGCTCTATCCGCTCCATGCGGTTTTCGGACTGGGCGGCGTCCAGCCGGTGCATCATTTCGGTGCGGCTGGCCTCGACCTGACGGGTCAGGGCCTCGGCCAGCTTCTCCAGTCGGCCGTCGAACCGTTCGGCGGGATCGACACCGCGCCCGCGGGTTTCGGCGCGCGCCTCGGCCAGACCCAGGCGGCGGTCCAGTTCGGAGAAGGCCCGCTCCAGCCCGCGCAGCGCCTCGCCCGTCTGGGCCTGGGCAGCGTCCAGCCGGCGGCCGACGTGCTCCAGAATCTCGACACCGCGATTGGCCTCGGCCGTCTTTTCAACGGCATCCAGCCGCTGGCGCAGCTCATGGGTGCCGATCCGCTGGCGTTCCTCGATGTCATAGAGGCGGCTGGACAGGGCCCCGATGGCGGTCTCGGTCTTGGCAAAGCCCTCAGCGGTGCTCGGCCCGGTCTCCTGTTCGAAGCGGCGCAGGCGGCGGTGACCCTCGCGCAATTCCTCGGCGATGTCGTCGATCCGGCGGACCAGGCCGTTGTCACGCCCGTCCTGGGCATCCAGACGCCGCACCAGACCGGCGACCGCCTGATCGACGCCCTGGATCGCGACCGTGGAGCGGCGCTCGGCCGCCTCCAGCCGCTCGGCCATCATCTCGACGGTGGCCGACAGCCGCTGGACCGGATCGTCCCCGCCCAGACCATAGGCATCGTCCAGACGACGGCTGCGATTGCGGCGCTCATAAGTATCGGCGGCGTGGCTCCGGCGCGGCAGGGGGACAATGCCGTCCTCGTCGTCGCCTTCCATGATCATGGAGTTCAGCCACTCGCCCAGGGTCATCCCTGAACGGCGGGCAAGGTCCTTGGCGACTTCGCGAGCCTTGGGGTCTATCCCCTTAACGCTCCACGGCGCGGCTGCGCTCACTGATTCGCCTCCCGACCTTTAGGCATTGACGCTACTGATCCAGATCAGGGGTGTAAACGTGTGGTTAACCCCAAGATATAGAGACGCCGCTATCTTCCTGTGGACATCCGATGCCACGGGCCCTCCCGCGCGTGAATTTGTGAACAGACAGGGTTAACGCCTCGTAAAGATTAACTCTCTGGTAAAGACCGGGCCCCGATGTCGCTGATCCCGTCCCTTCTCTGGCTGATCGCCGTGGTGGCCTTTGGCCTGTTCGCCGGATGGCGGGGCGCCCGCCCGCCCGACCTGATCCGTGGCCCCCGTCTGGTGCCATGGCGCTTTCTGATGGTGGTATCGGCGGCCATCGCGCTCGCCCTCATCGTCCATCTGGTCTGGCTGGTGACCGGCCGAAGCTGAACGGAACCGCAGGCCTTCCTCTCCTGTTCTCTTCCCATCCCCGGAACAGGAGTAACCGCATGTCCGATACCCGCCTCAGCCCCGCCGATGCCGAAATCGAATTCTGGCGTCACCTGAAAAAGTCCAACACCGGCATGCTGGGACTGGACCGCCCGGGCTATCACAGCCAGCCGATGACCGCGTTCCACGATGACCAGACCGACACCATCTGGTTCTTCTCCCGCGACGACACCGATCTGGTCCGCGACACCGGGACGGGGGCCACGGCCATGTTCACCTATGCGGCGAAGGACCAGCATGTGTTCGCCTGTATCCACGGCACGCTGACACGCCGCCATGACCGCGAGAAGATCGACCGCTGGTGGAACCCGGTCGTCGCCGCATGGTATCCGGAGGGCAAGGACGATCCCCATCTGACGCTGCTGCAGTTCGCGCCGGGCGACGGCCGTATCTGGGTGGCCGACAAGGGCACCTTCGGCTTTGCCTATGAGATCCTGAAGGCCAACATCACAAAGACCACCCCCGACAGCGGTGGCGTCGCCGACGTCGATCTGGGAGGCACCCGCTGATGGACGAAATCCGCGCCCATCTGAAGGCGTTCCGCACGACCGACTGGCTGCTGCTGATCGCCGCCGCCCTGATCGGGTCGGCGATCTTCGATGGACTGATCGGCCTGATCGTCGGCGCCATCCTCGGCTATCTGGGCATCCTCGCCTGGCACAAGGGCACCTTCGGAAAGCGCCGCGGGCCGCCGGACGAACCCCGCGTCTGAGGCTCAGTCGGCCGCGACGAAGGCGGCGATTGACATGACGTCGTCGTTTGTCAGCTCGCGCCAGTTGCACAGGATATTCAGCTGCCGCGCCACGACGGGATTGTCTGTCGCAGCCTCGACCTTTTCGTTAAGCCTTGTCCGCCGTGGATCATGATGCGGACTATAGTCAATGCGCCAGAGCCTGTGCCGTGTCCCCGCCACGCAATCCCACGATGACAGCCAAAGAACGTAGCGACGGGGACGAGAGGCGGGCTGGGGCGGCACGGCGACATAGCTTGTCGAGAACTGCTCGATGGGTTCATTTGGCAAGGCCATAATACTGACCGCGACACGATCACGGCCTTCGTAGCCCGCATCAACCCAACCCGATCTGGGGGGAGAGACGAAGGCAATGACTGCAAGAATGCCGATCCACATGCCTAGGCATCCCCTCCACTTCCGGGGCACGGTTGCGCCTGCGGGTTAACCTTGGTTGGCTCCAGCGTTCCGGCACCTGCCGCTTCCTCGTCGCTGATCTCAGCCCGAGAGACGCCATACTCGGGCAAACCAGTCACAGGGTTGGGCAAGAGACTCACGATGTAAATGCCGAAATTCGAGGGCGCTCCATTATGTTCATTATGCCACCGGGCATGTGCAAAATCGAAGTTAGAAGGGATCGACGAACCCGGAGACAGATGGCTATGGACACTGCCCACCACCATCCCGGCTCCGCAGCCCCCGGGTGGAATATCCATCGTTGGCCGCCCGCCCCCATACACCAGTGGCTGGCCGTTCTCATCCATAACCGGCGGGCCGGAAACTATTGGCCCCAAGACGACATACCACCTCCTGTATCACACAAGAGAGCGCCGAATTCGCGGTTGGCTAAATCGTTCTCACCGAACAATCGAAGCGCTTCATCCAGAAACTGCCTTACCGCTTCCGCCGCGCGGGCATCCGCATTCCACTGCCGACGGCTTTCCTCGGTCGCGCACTGCTGCTCCTCATCCGAAAGCTCCAGGCCGCCGCCGGTTTCATCGTCCCCCAATCCCAGTTGCTGGTTGCCTCCGCCGCCGCGCGACGGCCATTGCAGGCCCGCGAAGGGCGACGCCCCGCGGGCGCGCTGGCCGGTGACAACGATGTCGTCCACAGTTGTTCCCGGACCGGTGTCGGTCATGCGCGCTTCCATGAATGAGAAGAGACCCTGCCCTCCCGGGAACGCAACCTGAAATCACAACGCCTGCGTAGCAGGTAACAATGACGCGAGGACCTCAGCCCGCCAGGCACCAGGCCAGCACGGCCTTCTGCGCGTGGATGCGGTTTTCGGCCTCGTCCCAGACCAGCGAGCGGGGGCCGTCGATCACGGCGTCGGTGACCTCCTCGCCCCGGTGGGCGGGCAGGCAGTGCAGGAAGACGGCATCCGGCGCGGCTTCGTTCATCAGGGCATCATCGACCGTATAGCCTTCGAAGGCTTCCAGCCGGTCCTCATAGTCCTTGTCGCCCATCGACACCCAGGTGTCGGTGACCACCACATCGGCGCCGCGCACGGCTTCCTGCGGGTCAGAGGTCAGGGTCACGGATGGCCCGCCAATGGTCAGGTCGCGCAGGTCGGGATGGTATTCCGGCGGGCAGGCCACATTCAGGTGAAAGCCCAGCTTCTGCGCGGCATGCATGAAGCTGTGGCAGACGTTGTTGCCGTCCCCGACCCAGGCCACGGTCTTGCCGGCGATCGGGCCGCGATGCTCCTCGATGGTCATCAGGTCGGCCAGGATCTGGCAGGGGTGGCTGCGGTCGGTCAGGCCATTGATCACCGGCACGGTCGAAAAACGGGCAAAGCGTTCGACGTCCTCATGGTCATTGGCGCGGATCATCACCGCATCGACCATGCGCGACAGCACCCGCGCCGTATCCTCGACCGGCTCGCCCCGGCCCAGCTGCATGTCCGACGCCGTGGCGATGATCGACGATCCGCCCAGCTGGCGGATGGCGGCATCGAAGCTGAACCGGGTGCGGGTCGAATTCTTCTCGAAGATCATCGCCAGCACATGGTCGCGCGCCGGCGCATCGGCATCGACCCAGCCCTTCGGCCTGCCCTTGCGCGCCGCCTTGCGGGCATGGGCATCATCCAGAATGGCCCGCAGGTCTTCGGCCGGCAGCCGGGAAATGTCGAGAAAATGTCGGGTCATGGGCATTCAGGGGCGGGAGGAAAGGGGGGCGGCGTAGAAGGGGTTCATCACAGAGAGCACGGAGGAGACACGGAGGGCACGGAGGGGGTATCGCTCGACTTCAAAGGACAAGCCTGCGGATGCCGTCCTTAAGTCGCACGGAGTTGAAGTTTACCAGATAGCCGAGACGCACTCCTGAAAATCTCAGGTAAGTCAGAACCTGAGCCGAATGGATCGACGCCAGGGCGTCGATCGCCTTGATTTCAACGACGACCGAACGCTCGACCAGAACATCGATGCGAAATCCGACATCAAGTCGAGCATCACGATAGCTGACGGGTACGCCTACCTGTCGCTCCGTCGCCAGGCCCGCGCTCTGCAATTCCTCTGCCAGGCAATGCTCGTAAACTGACTCCAGAAGGCCCGGCCCAAGAGAGTCATGAACAGAGAAGGCTGCCTTCAAAACGGCGGTGCCGACGTCGTTCACAGCGGCGGGGATCGGCTCGCGATCTCTGTGCTCTCCGTGCATCCCCCGTGTCCTCCGTGAAGAACCGAACCTGCCTCACCCGTCAGCCGGCCTTGGACCGCGCGAATTCACAGGTCCGCTCGAACCGCGCGATGGCGTCGGCGGCGTCTTCGCGGGTGAAGTTGAGGGGGGGCAGCATGCGCACGCAGTTGTCGCCGCCGCCGGCCACCAGCAGCCGGGCCTCGTCGCGGGCCCAGCCCATGAATTCGCGGTTGTTGGGCTTGAGCTTGACCCCGATCAGCAGGCCCTTGCCGCGCACATCCTCGATCACATCGGGGTAGCGCTCCTGCAGACCGGCCAGCTGCTGCTTCAGATAGCCGGCGATCTCGCGCACATTCTCAAGCGTCTCGGGCTTCGAGATCTCGTCATAGGCGGCCAGGCCCACCGCCATGGCCAGCGGATTGCCGCCAAAGGTCGAGCCGTGCACCCCGACCGTCATGCCCCTGGCCGCCTTTTCCGAGGCCAGGCACGCCCCGATCGGGAAGCCGCCGCCCAGCGCCTTGGCGATGGCCATGATGTCGGGCGCCATGCCGGCCCATTCATGGGCCCACAGCTTGCCCGTCCGGCCCATGCCGCACTGGACCTCGTCAAAGATGATCAGCACGCCGTGTTCGTCGCACAGCTCGCGCAGGCCGCGCAGGCAGACTTCGGGCACCGAGCGCGCCCCGCCCTCGCCCTGCACGGGCTCGAGGATGATGGCCGCCGTGTCCGGCCGGGCGATGGCCGCCTTGATCGCCTCATGGTCGCCGAAGGTCAGCTGCGAATAGCCGGGCAGGCGCGGGCCGAACCCCTCGACATAGTTGGGATTGCCGGCCGCATTGATGGCGCCATAGGTGCGGCCGTGGAACGAGCCGTCAAAGCCGTAGATCTCGATCCGCTCGGGCTGGCCGTTGGCGTGGTGATATTTGCGGGCGGTTTTCAGCGCGCACTCGACCGCTTCCGAGCCCGAGTTGGTGAAGAACACCGCATCGGCAAAGCTGTCGGCGCAAAGCCGGTCGGCCAGTTCTTCCTGACCCGGAATGCGGAAGATGTTCGAGACGTGCCACAGCTTTTCGGCCTGGTCCTTGACCGCCTGCACCAGCCGGGGGTGGGCGTGGCCCAGGGCATTGGTCGAAATGCCCGAGACGCAGTCCAGATAGACGGTGCCGTCCGTCGCATACAGGCGCGACCCCTTGCCATGGTCCACGGCCAGCGGCGCGCGGTTGTAGACACCCATCAGATGGCTGGACACGGGATCAGACCTCCAAAAGACGAAGGCCCCGGCGCACGGACGGCACCGGGACCGATGAAACAGACCTTCGCCTTGTCCGCCTCCGCCCGGGCTTAGTCAACACCGGCCCGGATACGCCCGCTCAGCTCTTCAGCCGCCAGCCCGAGCGGAGCACGGCCCAGCAGATCACGGCGAACACCACGGTCAGCACGCCCGCGGCCGCTCCGCCGATCAGCAGATTGCTCTCGGCCTGGCCGATGAAACCCGCCCGGAATCCGTCGATCAGATAGAAGAAGGGGTTGAAGCGGCTGAAGGTGGCGAACGGCTCGGGCAGGCGCTCGACCAGATAGAAGGCCCCCGACAGGAAGGTCAGCGGCATGACCACGAAATTCTGCACCGCCGACAGCTGGTCGAACTTCTCGCTCCACAGGCCGGCCAGGACCCCGACCATCCCCATCAGCAGGCAGGCGCAAAGGCCGAACCACAGGATCAGGCCGAGGTTCTGGATCTGCAGCTGCGCAAACGGCAGCACGCACAGCGCGGTCACCAGTCCGACCACCAGCCCCCGCGTCGCGGCGCCCAGGGTAAAGCCGATGGTCAGCTCCAGCGGGCTGAGCGGCGGGGTCAGGAAGTCGGTGGCCGTGCCCATGATCTTGGCCTGGATCAGGCTGGAGGAGGAGTTGGCAAAGGCGTTGTTCAGCATGGCCATCATGATCAGGCCCGGCGCCACGAATTCGGCAAACGGCGTGCCGTGCAGCGGCGGTCGTCCGCCCTCGAACGCCACCACGAACACCAGCATATAGAGCAGCGTCGTCACCACCGGGGCGGCGACCGTCTGGGCCCCGACCTTCCAGAAGCGGCGCACCTCGCGCAGATACAGCGTCCAGACCCCGATGCCGTTGATCCCGGCATAGCGGCGCGGCACGGGCGGGCCCTTGGCGGCATCGGCGGTGGCAAGGTCAACGAGGGTCGAGGGCGCGTGTTCGGTCATGTCCGGCCAGATGCGCCCGATACCGCCCCGGTTCAAGGCGCGAGGGGCACAGCGGCCTCACCGAACACTGATTCAAGATGTGGTTTCTGTGGACACTCCGAATCGCACATCTTGCGTCTGTTAACGAGAGGTTTACGACTGGTTGTGGGTCAGGCGCTCATGAGATGGCACCCGACGCAAGATATTGATCGACCACACCGGGAGGATGGCATGACCGCAGGCTGGACCGAGGACCGCGTTGGCGCACTGACCAAGCTCTGGCTTGAGGGACAGTCGGCCAGCCAGATCGCCAAGGCGCTGGGCGGCGGGGTCACCCGCAATGCCGTGATCGGCAAGGTGCACCGTCTGGGCCTGTCGGGGCGGGCCGCGCCCAGCCAGCCGGCCCGCACCACCTATCGCCCGACCCGCCCGCGCGCGGCGGCCCCCGCCCCGGCCCAGCCCTCGGCCCCGCGCCGGATCGAGGCCGCCCAGCCGCGACCCGTCGCCCCGCCACGGCCCGAGCCCGCGCCCGAGCTGCCGGGTACCGCCACGGTCATGACCCTGGGCGCCCATATGTGCAAATGGCCGATCGGCGATCCGTCCTCGACCGAGTTCAGCTTCTGCGGTCGCCGCGCCTCGGAAGGCGTCTATTGCGTCGAGCACGCCCGGGTCGCCTACCAGCCCCAGGTCAAGCGCGGCGGCAAGGACGGCAGCACGGACCTGGCCCGTTCGCTTCGGCGGTACATTTAAGCGCGCTATCGCTCGCCTCGCGGAGGCTCGCTGCTTGAGCGCGGCGAGCGGCTGTGGGGCCACCACCCCCTCGTCTGGCGTGTTCGCGCCGGGCGAGCCTTCGGGGGGCGGGGCTGCGGTTCTCCGGGTTGACGCAGCCCCGGCCTCGAAAATTTGGGGCGCTAACGCTCGCCGCGCGGCGGCTCGCTGCTTGAGCGCGCTAGTTCAGCGTTCGGGCGCCCGGCACATCCAGGCTGAAGGCGGGGATTTCCGCCTCGAACCGTTCGCCGTCGGGCGTTTCCATCACATAACTTCCGCGCATCGACCCCGAGGGCGTCGGCAGCGGACAGCCCGAGGCATAGCTGTGGCTGTCGCCGGGCGCGATGACCGGCTGTTCGCCGACCACGCCGTCGCCGATCACCACCTCTTCGCGGCCCGTGGCATCGGTGATGATCCAGTGGCGCGACTTGAGCTGCACCGGCACCCCGGTCAGATTGACGATCTCGATCTGATAGGCCCAGACCCACAGGCCCTCATCGGGGTTCGAGCGCCCGGCCAGATAGCTGGGCTGGACCTTGACGCGGACGCCCCGGGTTTCGGCGGTATAGGCGGCACTCTCATACATGCCCCCATGCTCGCCCCGCCGCGCGCGCGCCGCAAGCCGTTTCAGCTTGACGACTCGCCCGGAAATCCGTGGAAGACTGGGGCCATGACCTTTACCGCTTCCCGCCCCGGCATCCTGCCCTGCCAGGCCATCGACACCCTGATCGCCGCCGGCGCCGTGACCTCGGACACGCCCTTTGATGCGGATCAGGTCCAGCCCGCCAGCCTCGACCTGCGCCTGTCCGACCGGGGCTGGCGGGTGCGCGCCTCCTTCCTGCCGGGCGAGCGCACGGTCGAGACCCGCATCCAGGATGTGGTCATGCACACCATCGACCTCGACGGCGGGGCGGTGCTGGAAAAGGGCTGCGTCTATATCGTCAAGCTGCAGGAGCGGCTCAGCCTGCCGAAGGGCGTCGTCGCCCGCGCCAATCCGAAAAGCTCGACCGGCCGCGTCGATGTGTTCGTCCGCCTGATGACCGACCGAGGCGCCACCTTTGACGATGTGGCCGAGGGCTATGACGGGCCCCTCTATCTGGAGATCGCGCCCCAGACCTTTTCCGTGCTGGTGCGGCCCGGCACCCGGCTGAACCAGCTGCGGCTCAAGGCGGGCGAGCCGCCGCGTCTGGAAACCCGCAGCGTCGGCGTCGATCTGGCCTTCGAGAATGAGGGCGGCATCGTCGGCTATCGCGGGCGTCGCCACGCCGGACTGATCGATCTGGACAAGGTCAACGGCCACGACCCCGCCGACTTCTGGGAGCCGCTGCGCGCCCAACGCGGCGAGCTGATGCTGGACCCCGGCGAATTCTACATTCTGGCCTCGCGCGAAGCCGTCGAGATCCCGGTCGACCAGGCCGCCGAAATGACCCCCATCGACCCCTCGGTCGGCGAGTTCCGCGTCCACTATGCCGGCTTCTTCGACCCCGGCTTCGGCACCGACGAGGCGCACGGTGCGGGCTCGAAAGGCGTGCTCGAGGTCCGCACCCACGACACCCCCTTCATGCTGGAACACGGCCAGATCGTCGCCCGCCTGGTCTATGAACCCCTGACCGAACGCCCCGACCGCCTCTACGGCGAAGGCGGCAGCCACTACCAGAGCCAGGGCCTGAAGCTCAGCAAGCATTTCCGGGCTTGATATCCTCCCCCTAGCGAAGCGTATGGGGGAGGGGGACCGCCGAAGGCGGTGGAGGGGGCAAGCCCGATCCGGACCGCTTGTATTTCGCCCCCTCCACCACTGCGTGGTCCCCCTCCCCCGCTACGCAGGGGAGGATCACTCCAGCCTGTCCGCCTTGCGCAAATCCGGGAACATCCTGGCCCAGATGCCCGTCGAGGCCAGCGCGCCGAACCCGCCGAATACCGCCGCGCCCACGGGGCCGAGGATCCGCACCATCACGCCGGAATAGGCCTCGCCCAGTTCGTTGGAGGCGCCGATGAACAGCATGGAGACCGAGCTGACGCGGCCGCGCATATGATCCGGCGTGGCCAGCTGGATCAGGGTCTGGCGGATGTTGACGCTGATCATATCGGCGGCACCGCCGATCAGCAGCACCAGCGCCGACAGCCAGGCCATCCGCGACAGGCCGAAGGTCAGGGTGCAGAGGCCAAACACGGCGACCGCCGCCAGCATCCAGGTGCCGCCATTCCGCGTGATCGGAAACCGGCTGAGCCAGACCGCCATCAACAGCGCCCCGACCCCGAAGGAGGCACGCAGCAGGCCGAACCCCAGCGCCCCCACATGCAGAATGTCGCGCGCGAACACCGGGGTCAGCAGGGCCACCCCCGCAAACATGACCACCACCAGATCCAGCGAAATGGCGCCCAGCACAATCTTGGTCTTCCACACATAGCGCAGGCCCTCGGTCACGGCCTGCAGCCGCGTCAGCCCCGTCTGGATGACCGGCGGGCGACCCGAGGTGCGGATCAGCAAGAGCGAGGTGACCGCCACCGCAAACATCGCCGCCGACACCCCATAGGCCAGCGGCACCGACAGGCCGACGATCAGCCCGCCCAGCGCCGGCCCGGCGATGGCCCCGGTCTGAAAGGCGATCGACTGGGCGGCAATGGCCGGGGCCAGCGCCCGGCGTCCAACCACCATGGGCAGGAAGGCCTGGGTTGCGGGAGCCAGAAACGCGCGTGCCGCACCAAAGACGGCGGCAATGGCCAGCAGCCCCCACAGCGGTGGATCGCCCCGGAGCGCCAGCGCGAGGAAGGCGGCCGCACAGCTGCCCTCGACCAGAATGGACAGGATGACCGTCGTCTTGCGGTCGCGCCGGTCGGCCATGGCTCCGGCCGGCAGGGTCAGGGCCAGCAGCGGCAGGAATTGCGCCAGCCCCACCAGCCCCAGATACAGGCTGGCCTGTTCGATCGGATGGTCGCGCCGGGCGATCTCATAGACCTGCCACAACAGGGCCGAGGACTGGATCTGGATGCCCAGCACAGCACTCAGCCGCCCCAGCCACAGCCAGCGGAAATCAGGCACCGACCAGGGACTGGCCGGGCCTTCGCTCAACGGGGAGGCGTCGGGTCGCTCGTCGGTCACGTCCGGCGATCAGCCTTGGGATAGGGCGTGCCGTCGCGGTGCGAGAACACGCCCGAGCGGAAGGTCATGTCTATGTCGGGATATTCGCCGTGGTCCCCGCCCGGCTTCCGCGTGCCGACCTCCAGCAGGACGGCGTCGGCGTCGCTGCGGTTCTCCAGCTTGTGGCCGTTTTTGACCCCCGCCTTGAACCCGGCGCAGTCGCCGGCGCGCAGGATCGTCTCGCCCTCGTCTTCCACCAGCACCACCTCGCCCGACAGCACCCAGACGAATTCGTCCTCGCCCGCATGCCAGTGGCGCTGGCTGGACCAGGCGCCGGGCGGCAGGGTCAGATGGTTCACGCCGAACTGGTCCAGCCCCACGGCATCGCCCAGGCGCAGTCGCCGACGCGCCTTGCACGGTCCGGCGTGTTCCTCGGGGTAGGTGGTGCCATCGGCCCGGGGGGCGGTGTTCAGATCGATGCGGGGCATGGGGTCTTCTCGCAGGTGCTGACACCTCCTAAAGCATGGAGCCATGCACGCACCAGCCCGCCTGATCGATCCCGTCGACCTGACCCGCGACCTGATCCGCAGTCCGTCCGTCACCCCGGTCGATGCCGGGGCGATGGCGACGCTGAAAGCGGCGCTGGAGGGGCTGGGCTTCACCTGCCGCGATATGCCGTTCGAGGGCACGCCGAACCTCTATGCGCGGCGGGGCAGCGATGGCCCCAACCTCTGCTTCGCCGGCCACACCGATGTGGTGCCGACCGGCACGGTTGCCGCCTGGTCGCACGATCCCTTTGCCGCCGAGGTCCGTGACGGCGTGCTGTATGGCCGGGGCGCCGTGGACATGAAGGGCGGCATCGCCTGCTGGGTCGCTGCCGTCTCGCGCATTCTGGCCGCGGGCGGCGTGCCCGGCTCGCTGTCCTTCCTGATCACCGGCGACGAGGAGGGCCCCGCCCTGCACGGCACCAAACTGGTCGTTGAGCAGCTCATGGCCGAGGGCGAGCGGATCGACGCCTGTGTGGTGGGCGAGCCCTCCTCCTCCCAACGGCTCGGCGACATGATCAAGGTCGGGCGGCGCGGCTCGCTGAACAGCTGGATCACGGTCAAGGGCCGTCAGGGCCACGTCGCCTATCCCGACCGGGCCGCCAATCCGGTGCCGGTGCTGGTCCGCCTGCTGAACCGGCTGGCCGAGGCGCATCTGGACGACGGCTATCCCGAGTTCCCGCCCTCCAATCTGGAGATCACCACGGTCGACGTCGGCAATCCCGCCTCCAACGTCATTCCGGCCGAGGCGACGGCCCGGCTGAACATCCGCTTCAATCCGACCCACACCGGCGATGACCTGATCGCCTGGCTGGACGAACAGGCGCAGGCGGTCGCAGCCGAGACCGGTCTGGCCATTTCGCTGGAGCATCTGTGCTCGGGCGACGCCTTTCTAACTGACCGGGGCCCGCTGGTCGAGGCTGTCGAGGCCGCCGTAGAGGATGTCGAGGGCATCCGACCCGAAAGCTCGACCACCGGCGGCACCTCCGACGCCCGCTTCATCCGCGCGCTCTGCCCGGTTCTGGAGCTGGGTCTGGTCGGCCAGACCATGCACCAGATCGACGAACAGGTGCCGGTCGCCCAGCTGGAGTCCCTGACCGATATCTACACCGCCGTGATCCGCACCTGGTTCGCGCGGACAGCCTGACCCCGCCGGAAACCCGACGCCACACGAATTGATCCGCCCCCGGCATCCTGAGACTGGCCACGGCGCTGCCCCCGGGCCTATCGAGGGAGCGTGAACCTCAAGAGCCCCACCTTCATGCTTTTGTTCGCGGTCAGCCTGATCGCGGCGGCGGGTAATATGGCGCTGCAGTCGGTCCTGCCGGCGCTGGGGCGGGCGTTCGAGCTGTCCGACACACTCGTGGCCGGGGCCTTTGCCATCTCGGCGCTGATGTGGACCCTGACCTCGCCGGTCTGGGCGCGTCTGTCGGACCGGCTGGGGCGCAAGCGGGTCATCCTGATCGGCCTCGGCGGCTTCATCCTGTCGATGAGCGGCTTCGGCCTCGCCGCCACGGCGGGGCTCGAGGGCTGGCTTCTGGCGATCGTGGCCTTCTCCCTGATGGTGGTGGCCCGCACCGTCTATGGCCTGTTCGGCTCGGCAGCCCCTATTGCCTCCCAGGCCTATGTCGCCGACCGGACAACCGCCGCCGAGCGGACCCAGGCGATGAGCTGGCTGGCCTCGGCCCAGGGGCTGGGCACCGTCGTCGGCCCGGCGCTGGCGCCCTTCTTCGTCCTGCCGCTCGTCGGGCTGGCGGGGCCTCTCTATGCCTTCGCCGCCATGGGCGCGGTCGTGCTGTGGGCGGTGTGGCGCTACCTGCCCAGTGGCGATGTGGTCCGCCAGCCGACCGACCGGCTGCGAGACCCCGGCCGGGGCCTGTGGCGCGATCCGCGCATCAAGGACTATCTGCTTTACGGCACGGCCCTGATGGCGGTGCAGGCCATCAACATCTCCGTCCTCGGCTTTCACGTCATCGACGAGCTGGCGGTCGAGGGCCTGGCCCCGTCCCAGGCCCAGCCCTTCATCGGCGTGGCCATGCTGGCCGGGGCCGCCGCCACCCTGATGGTCCAGTGGGGCCTGATCCCCATGCTGAAGATGCAGCCGCGCGACCTGATTCGCTGGGGCGCGGGCCTGGCCCTGGTCGGCAATGCCATGAGCATCGCCTCGCCCGGTTTTTTCGGCGTGGTGGTCGGCTATGCCGTGGTGTCGATGGGCGTCGGCTTTGCCCGGCCGGGCTTTACCGCCGGATCGTCGCTGTCGGTCGGCCCGCATGAGCAGGGCGCGGTCGCGGGCCTGATGATGTCGCTGGCCGGCCTCAGCTTTCTGGCCCCGCCCCTGATCGGTGTCGGCCTCTATGAACTGGCGGAGCCCGCCCCCTTCATCTTCAATGTGATCCTGGGCCTTGCCGCCCTGATCGGCTGTTTCCTCAGCCCCGTTCTGCGGTTCGGGCCGGAGGACCTGCCGGACCGGGACGAGACGCCCGCGCCCGGCACCCCACCCGCGTCCCAGCCCGGCCCCGAAGGCAGTCGCTGACGGTAGTCTGACAGTATGGTCAGAGGGGGCGTCTCGTGGCACACCCCCGGCCATGGATACACGCATTGAAAAACGAGTGGGCATCCAGGCGACGCCCGACCGCCTGTGGGACGTGCTGGTCGACTTCCCCGGCTGGAGCCGCTGGAACCCCTATGAGACTGACGTTGAGGGTACCCTGGGCTTCGGCGCGCCCTTTCGCCTGACCGAAAGCTGGCCGGGCCCGCCCGCGCGGCGGGTCGAGGGCCGCCTGAACGAGTGGCAGCCGCTGGCCCAGCTGATCTGGGTGGAAAAGCGGGGCTGGCTGTTCTCGACCGTGCGCTATTTCGAGATCGAGGAACTGGACAAGGGCTCCTGCATCCTGGCCACCGGCATGATGTTCCAGGGGCTCCGGGGCGAACTGTTCATGGACAAGCACCGCCGGGGCATCCGCGAGGCGCTGGGCGAAATCTGCGACCGGCTGAAGGTCGTCGCCGAACAGGGCTGAGCGTCAGCCGCCCCTGGCCATCGTGTCCTGGATGTTGATGATCGCCGGCGTCAGGATGACGATGAACAGCACCGGCAGGAAGAACAGGATCATCGGCACGGTCAGCTTGGCCGGCAGGGCCGCGGCCTTCTTTTCCGCGGCCGACAGGCGCAGGTCGCGGTTTTCCTTGGCCATGGTGCGGAGGGCCGTGCCCAGCGGCGTGCCATAGGTCTCGGCCTGGGTCATGGCCGTGGCCACCGAGCGGATGCCCGGGTGGTTGGTGCGTTTGGCCAGACCCTCATAGGCCAGCCGCCGGTCCGGCAGATAGCTGAGCTCGGCCGACAACAGGGTCAGTTCCTCCGCCAGGTCGATGGAGGAGGCACCGATTTCCTGGCTGACCTTTTGCACCGCCGCCTCGATCGACATGCCCGCCTCGACACAGATCAGCAGCAGGTCCAGTGCATCGGGAAAGGCCTGCATGATCGAGGTGCGGCGCTTGGAGATGCGGTTCGAGAGATAGAGGTTCGGCGCATAGAAGCCGGCCACCGCCGCCGCCATGACGGCCGTGATCCGGGTCATGACCGGCAGGCCGAAATCGTTGAACACGAACAGGTAGAAGGTCACCACCGCCATGAAGATGAACGGCATGGAGAAGCGGAAGAAGTAGAAGGTCGTCAGCGGCCGGGGTCCGCGATAGCCCGCCTGGGTCATCTTTTCGGCGACCTTGGGGTCTTCCAGCAGCTTGGTCAGGTTCAGCTGATCGACGACCCGCTTCTTGAACCCTTCGTCCGATTGCCGGAGGCTGCCGCCCTGGCTGGCCAGGGCCTGTCGCGACCGCCGCTTCAGGTCCTCGCGGCGCGCGGCGACCGCCTTCATCCGCTTGTCCAGCCCGACCCCGCCGCCCATCGAGGACAGCAGGGTGAAGACCGTGGCGAACACGGCCACAGCGACGCCGAGACTGAGCAGATTCTGGGGGTCTGTCAGAAACGCGATCATGCGGGCGTGTCCATGAAAGCCGGGCCCATCAGAACTTGAACGAGATCATCTTCTTCATGACGAAGATGCCCAGGGACATCATCGCCACGGCCACCAGAAGCATGAACTGACCCCGCGGGTCGGTGAACAGGATCATCATGTAGGCCGGGGTCGTCAGCGTCACGAGGATCATCACCGCCGGCGGCAACGAGCCGATGATGCCGGCCGAAGCCGTGGCTTCGGACGACAGGGCCTTGATCTTCTCGCCCATCATCCGCCGGGCGCGCAGCACCGTCGACAGATTGCTCAGCGCCTCGGCCAGGTTGCCGCCCGTCTTCTGCTGGATGGCCATGACGATCGAAAAGAATTTCAGCTCGGGCGTGGGCATGCGCTCATACATCTTGTTGAGCGCCTCAGACAGCGTCAGGCCGACGCCCAGCCCCTCGACCAGCCGCTGGAACTCGGGCCCGAGCGGGGACGGGCTCTCGCGGGCGATGATCTTGAAGCAGTCGTGGACCGGCAGACCCGACTTGATACCGCGCACAATGACGTCGACGGCGTCGGCGAACTGGCCGGAGAATTTCTTCATCCGTCCCTTGGCCAGGAAGGACAGCACCCAGCGCGGCAGGCCCAGCCCGAAGACCAGCGCCAGACCCAGTGCCAGCAGGATGTTCAGGCCGAACATCAGCGCCATCAGAAGGGTCGTCACGCCCAGGCCGCCGCTGATCAGCCAGAAGGTCCGGACGGTCAGGTTCAGCCCCGCATGGCGGATGCGCGCCTTCAGCGACATGCGGGCCTTGCGGTCGGCGCGGTCGGCCTCCTGCAGCTGATCGACGATCTGCTTGCGGCGGGCCTCAGGGGTGTTGGCGGTGGCCGGCTTCTTCAGACGCCCGTTGTCGACCTTGGGACCGCCAAAGGTCTGGGCGCGCTTGACCGCCTGGGCGCTGGAGTCGTCACCGCCGACCAGCACCCAGCCGACCGAGCCGATGGTGATGAAGGCGAGAACCGCGGCAAGAAGGGCCAGCATCGGCGCTACTCCGCCGCGTCGAGGGCTTCGGCCAGCTCGCGCTCAAGGCCGTAATATCGTGCGCGATCCCAGAAGCGTGGACGGGCGATGCCGGTCGAGCGGTGACGGCCGATGATCTTGCCGTTCTCGTCCTCGCCGGTGATCTCATAGACGAACAGGTCCTGGGTGACGATCACATCGCCCTCCAGACCCACCACCTCGGTGATGTGGGTGATGCGGCGCGAGCCATCGCGCAGGCGGGCCGCCTGGATGATGACGTCGACCGAGCCGACGATCATCTCGCGGATGGTCTTGGACGGAAGTCCATAGCCGCCCATGGTGATCATGGACTCCATCCGGCTGATGGCCTCGCGCGGGCTGTTGGCGTGCAGCGTGCCCATCGAGCCGTCGTGGCCGGTGTTCATGGCCTGCAGCAGGTCGAAGGCTTCCGGGCCGCGCACCTCACCGACGATGATCCGCTCGGGGCGCATCCGCAGACAGTTCTTGACCAGATCGCGCATGGTGATCTGGCCCTGGCCCTCAAGGTTCGGCGGCCGGGTTTCGAGACGCACCACATGCGGCTGCTGCAGCTGCAGTTCGGCGGCGTCCTCGCAGGTGATGACCCGCTCGGTCGGGTCGATGAAGGCGGTCAGGGTGTTCAGCAGGGTCGTCTTGCCCGAGCCCGTGCCGCCCGAGATGACGAGGTTACAGCGCGACGCGCCGATCACGCCCAGTACCCGGGCACCCTCGGGACTGATGGAGTTGTACTCCACCAGATTCTTCATCGTCAGCTTGTCTTTCTTGAACTTCCGGATCGTCAGGGTTGCGCCGTCGATGGCCAGCGGGGGGGCGATGACGTTGACGCGCGAGCCGTCGGGCAGGCGGGCGTCGCAGATCGGGCTGCTTTCGTCGACGCGGCGGCCGACCTGGGACACGATCCGCTGGCAGATGTTCATCAGCTGGGTGTTGTCCCGGAAGCGGACATTGGTCAGCTGGACCTTGCCGCCGACCTCGATGAAGACCCGTCCCGCGCCATTGACCATGATGTCGGCGATGTCGTCGCGCGCCAGCAGCGGCTCCAGCGGACCGTAGCCCAGCACATCATTGACGATGTCCTGGACCAGATGCTCCTGCTCGGCCACCGACATGGAGACATTCTTGATCGCCACCAGTTCGGCGACGATGTCGCGGATTTCCTCGGACGCCGCTTTCTGGTCCAGCTGGGCCAGCTGGGACAGGTCGATGGTGTTCATCAAGGCGTTGAAGATGGTCGTCTTCGTCGCGTGGTAATAGTCGGACTGCTCCCGGACGATCTCGGTGACCGTCTGGACCTTCTTCATCTGCTCGAAGGCGGGGGTCGCGCGGGGGCCGGGCCCCCGGGCGCGGGAGGCGTCGGGCGCGGCGCTCTGGGGCTTGCTCGCGGGGCGCGCCTGCGGGCGTTGTGCCAGGGCGTCCAGGCGATCCACCTGCTCTGACGGCGGACGGGCTGCGGGCGCGTCGGCGGTCTGGATCTCCTGCGGGATCTCGGCCTCGTCGAAGCCGAAGGCAAAGGCCTCGGTCTGGATGCCGGGCTTTGGTGCGTGGGGCGCAGGCTGGACCGGCGCAGCCGGGGCCGGGCGCGGGGCCGCGCTCCCCGGGGTCACTGACTGTGTGCGCTTGCCAAACACCGGGGCCTTCAGCCTTTCCTGAACAGGCTGCCGAACATCGACTTGCCCTTGCCCTTCGGCCCGGCCACGGCCGGCAACTCGCGGCAGGACACGATCTGGGCCAGGGTCTGGAAGGCGGCCGCCGACTTCGACTTGTCGTTCAGGTCCAGCACCATCTGGCCGTTGTTGGCGGCGGTGCCGAACACCTTGGGCTCGAACGGGATGATCAGGCTGGGATGAACGCCCAGCGCCGCACCGAAGTCCTTGGCCGGAATCTCGGGACGTCCGGGCACGCCGACCTGGTTCAGCACCAGACGCGGCGGCGCATCATTGGGCCGGCCCTGACGGACAAGGTCGATCATGTTCTTGGCATTGCGCAGCGACGCCAGGTCGGGGGTCGCAACCACCACCACCTCATCCGCCGAAATCAGACTGCGGCGCATCCAGCCGCTCCAGATGTGCGGCAGATCCAGTACCACGAAGGGGGCCGTCGCCCGGATGCGGCTGGTGACCTCCTCGAACGCCTCCACCGAGATGTCCCAGTCCGTTTCCAGCGTCGCGGGAGCGGCAAACAGGCTGAGCTTGTCGGTGCAGCGCACCATCATCCGGTCCAGCAGGGTGGCGTCCAGACGATCCGGCTGGCTGAGCGCGTCGGCCACGCCATTCAGCGGATCCTGGTTGAAGTCCAGCCCCGCCGTGCCGAACGGCAGATCATAGTCCACGATCACCGTATTGGCGCCGATCCGCTCGCTCATCGCATAGGCGGTGTTGTGGGCGACCGAGGACGCCCCCGTTCCGCCCCGCGCCCCGACGAAGGCGATCGACCGGCCGACGAACGGCTGGGCGGGGTCCGAGAACAGGCCCCCGATGGCCGCGATCAGCTGCAACGGCTGCAGCGGCGCGACCAGATATTCGCTGACCCCACGCCGCATCAGCTCACGGAACAGCAGGATGTCGTTGGTGGCCCCGATTACCACCACCTTGGTGCCTGCGTCGCAGACCTCGGCGAGGCTGTCGATCTCGGCCAGCAGGGTGTGCGGGTCCTTCAGGCACTCGACCACGATCAGGGGCGGGGTCGGCTCATGGGCATAGGTTTCGATGGCTGCCGGGATGCCACCCACGCGGATGTGGGTGGTGGCGCGCGCCATGCGCCGGTCCTTGCCCGCCCGGTCGGCGGCCGCCAGCGTGTCCTGACGCTCGGCGAAGACGTGGATGGCGATGCGCGGGATCGAGACGCCGGCGGTGTCCTGCTGGCCGTAGCCGGGGCCGGAGGCGACCTCGGGCAGGCCGGTTCCGATCGGGGCCAGCGCGGCCGAGGCTCCGGCCACCAGCTCGCCGACCGGATTGAAGGGCTCGGCCCCTGACGGAAAGGCGGTCGGCGCCGATGCGGCCGGAAAGACCGACGGCTCGCTGCCGATCGGGGCGGTGAACTGCAGCGGCTCATGGGCCGGAGCACGCGCCGGCGCCGCCGTCCGGGCATAGCTCATGTCCAGATCGAAGGACTCGTCCAGATCCGCGTCATAGGCGTCTTCGGGTCGGGGGAAGGCTGAGGCGTTCATCGGGCCCTATTCCACCGCCCGTGCGATGCGACCATTGACCAGGTCTTCCTGGGGCGCGGACGTCCGCTCACCCGCGCGATAGTTCTGGAACACCACGGCGGCACGGCCCGAGTCCGCGGGCGTCATGGCGCGCGGGCGCACGATGTCGCGCGGATCGTCGATCTGGGCGGCCATATTGGCCGTCACCGCGCAGCCCAGCCCCCGCGAGGGCGCATTGCTGTAGCGGGGGCGGGCGGCGCTGTTCACGGCGGCACAGTTCGGGATCACCGCCTGGACGGTGTCGAAGCCGACCAGCACCGGCGCGCGCGGATCAGGGGCGGCATAGCCTTCGACGCGAATGCGCTCTTCGGGCACGCCGCGCGCAGTCAGGGCCGCCTTGACCGACCAGGCCATGTCGGAGGCCGCGGCATCGCCGCCGCCCGGGGCCTGGATCAGCACACCGCCGGTCCCGGAGGCCCAGTAGCGCTGGACCAGGGCGTCGATGGCCGCCGTCTGGTTCGCGGACATCCCCCGGTCGTGAACCGCCAGCGCGATCCGGTCGAGGCCCGGCTCGACCTGCATATAGTACTGCGAAATCGGCGTCAGCGGCGTCATGCCGGTGCCCGTGCCGGCCCCACAGGCCGACAGGGCCAGCGCCGCGGCGGCGACGCCCAGGACAGCAAGGGTGCGGGGGGTGCGGAGGGTCATGTCCGGCCTCATTCGATCACATAGCCGACCGGGCCGACCCAGCGGGGCGGCGCGGCGTCACCGGTCTGGCGGGCCGGGCCATAGGTCTGGGTCAACTGGCCGAACAGCAGGGTCGAGGCATCGCCCGCGATGCTCAGGCCGTCCGCCGGGGTCTGCAGCCGGTCCGGGCTGGTCGGCGAGACGATATAGGCCTCGAGAATGATCACCAGCTCCGTCTCGTTCGACAGATAATCGCGCGAGCGGAACAGTCCCCCGGCCACCGGAATGTCGCCCAGCAGCGGCAGCTGGTCGATATTCTGGCGGGTATCCTCGCGCAGCAGGCCCGCGATCATCAGCGACCCGCCGGACGGCAGTTCCACGGTCGAGGAGGCGCGGCGCACGTTCAAGGCCGGTATGACCAGCGCATTGTCGGCCGTGCCGCCCAGGGTAAAGGCCCCGGTGGTGGTCAGTTCCGACACCTCGGTCGACAGCTGCAGCGAAATCCGCCCACCGGACAGCACGATCGGGCGGAAGGCCAGTCGCACCCCGTACGGCTTGAACTCGATCAGGATATTGCCGCGGTCGTCGCGACCGACGGGGACCGGGAACTCCCCGCCCGCCAGGAATTCGGCATTCTCGCCCGAGACCGAGGTGGCATTGGGCTCGGCCAGCACCCGCACCAGGCCCGCCCGCTCGAAGGCGCGCAGGGTGCCGGTCAGGCCCTCGCCGTCATTGTTGGCGTCCGTATAGCGCAGGACACCGCCCCCCAGCTGGCTGCCCGACACGGCGAAGGTCGCCGAATTGGTCAGCTGCAGGCCGTCACCAACCGTGTCCAGGATGGCGGTGACGTCGAATCCCAGCTGCTTGACGGCCGAGCGCTGCACCTCGATCACGCGCGCGCGGACCATCACCTGGTCCGAGCCCGTGATGGTCATCATATTGATGATCTTTTCGGGGGAATCGACGAAGGCCCGGGCGATCTGGGTCACGCGATCCGCCTCGCCCGGGCTGGACACCGTCCCGGTCAGCAGGATCCGGTCATTGACCGCCTCGGCCCGCACATCGGTGCCGGGAAGGATGCGGCCCAGCGTGTCCTGAAGGGCGCTGACCCCGGCATCGACCCGGATCCGCAGCGTCAGGATCGAGCGACCGGCGGCATCCAGAAACACGGCATCGGTTTCGCCGGGGGCCAGGCCGATGATGGTGATACGGCGCGGCGTATGAAGAACCGCCTCGGCCACGGTGGGGTTCGAGACGATGACGTCCCGGGCGGCGCTCGGCAGATCGACCGCCATGGACGTGCCGCGCGGCAGGCTGACCAGACGCGTGCCGGTGCCCATGGTCACCACTTCCCGGCTCTGGGCCTGAACCGGCGCGGCCGACAGGGGCATGCCCAGCACCAGCGTCGCCAGCGCCGCGAGCGCCGTGCCTCCGCTTCTGAACAGACGCGACATCGGGCTCATGGGACCACCACCACTTCGGTTTCGCCGCCGCGATAGACACGCACCGTGCCCCCCTGGGCATTGGGCATGGCCCCGACCCGGCCGGACGGACCCCCGGTATCGGCATAGGAGCGCAGCACCAGGCTCAGCTCCCCCTCGGACTTGGCCAGCGCCAGGGCCTCGGCGTCGCCGGGCCGGACCTCGAGGGTGGCCGTGGCGCCCACGACCGCCTGCTCGCTGTCCGAGACGCGGGTGGCCTGGTCGATGGCGAGCACCTTGACGTTCTGAAGGACGGTGGAGGAGGCAAAGCGTGGCCGGTCGCCTTCCTGGGCACCCATGTTCGCCAGATTGGTTGCGCGCGTCAGCAGCACATCGACCCGGTCCCCGGGCAGGATGAATCCGCCGGCGGCGGTCTCGACGGTCACGCGGATGGCCATGGCCCGCATGCCGGGTTCCAGATAGGCGGCCATATAGCCGCTGTCTCCGGCCGGCACGACCTTGCGCGCCACGATCGGCTCTCCGGCCAGAATGGTTTCGCGCACGACGGCGCCGACGAAATCGGATTTGGACGCCTGGGTGACCGCCTCGGTCGCGGCCCGGGTCACGCGGGCCACCGCGCCGTCGGGCTTCCGGGTTTCAGCCGCCGTCTGGCCCCGGGCGGGGATCGGCACCGTGCCGTCCGTGACATAGCTGGCGTCGACCGCGCTGACGGCCCAGTCCTTCCAGATCATGTCCGCGGCGGTCAGGCGGCTGCCGGCCTGCAGGTCCTTGGCGGCCACCAGCACCTTGGCCATGGGCTCGGTCGGTCCGGCCGGGGCTTCGGCGGCAGCGGGCGTGGTCGGCTGGCCCGAGGACGAGCCCATGGTGCGCACCACCAGGGCCAGGCCGATGGCGGAGATGGCCGCGACACAGATCACGATGATACGGGCGGGCTTCATCCAGGGTCTCCGACGGCGAGCGGTCGACCCGAATCATGCCTCGGGCAACCTGACCGTTAACGACCATGAAGGGCGCGAGTTAACGCTCCCCTAAGCCCGGATTCACAAGTGCTTCCGCGTCAGAAGCCGGCGGCGAATCGCTCGACCAGCGCGCTGGCCGGATAGGCCAGCAGGGCCCCGGCCGCGATGGCCACGCCATAGGGAATATCGCCCTTGGGCTCCATCAGCTGCGCGATCCAGCCAGGTGCCCCGATCACGAAGGGACGGGCATGGAACCGGGCAAAGATCAGGATCAGACAGAAGGCTCCGCCGGCGATACCCGTCCACAGCAGGAAATAGCCGGACCCCGACACGCCCAGCCACAGGCAGGAGGCCGCCATCAGCTTGGCGTCCCCGCCGCCGATCCAGCGCAGGGCGAACATGCCGGCGCCCACGAACAGCGCCAGAATCGCCACCCCGACGTGGGCGGCCACAGTCGACAGGGGCAGGCCGACCGCAAGCGCCGTCGGAAAGAACGCCCCGATCAGGATCAGCGAGATCCAGTTCGGAATGGTCATCGACGTCAGGTCCTTGAGCCCGGCGATGATCACCAGGGCGGGCAGGGCTGCCAGCAATATCAGGGTCAGTGTGTCCATGGCGGAACCCTCGCACGACACGCGTTAAGGCGGGGTTTCCCCGGTCCGGTCTCGTGCCAAAGGAAAGGGGGCCGAAGCGTCGCCGCTCCGGCCCCCCAACCGTGGTTTCAAGACGTGTCGGCGGTTTAGGCGCCGGCTTCGCCACCCATGCCGGTGACGACTTCGTTGAACTTGGTCTTGATGGTCGTGCCGAGGGCGGTCACGGCCGAGATGATGACAACGGCGATCAGGGCCGCGATCAGGCCGTATTCGATGGCCGTGGCGCCGGATTCGTCCTTGGCAAAGCGAGCGATGAACTTGGTCATGGGTATCCTCTTGGTCGGTTCTTGTGCGGGCTTGGTGGGGGAGACGGTCGCCCGCTGAGCCCCCGGATTGCACGCTCACCCTAGCCGGGGGCAGTTAAGGAGCCGTCGAGAGTAATGGTTATTTGTCGTTTACTCTGATTTTTACTTTGCGACGCGGCGGACGCGATCGCCGCATGCCCCCGTCTCCTCCCCATCCCTGATGGGGAGGGGGACCGTCCGTAGCCCGAAGGGCGAAGGAGGGTGGAGGGGTTCTTCACCGCATGCACACCCTCAAGAACCCCTCCGTCACGTCGGCTGCGCCGCCGCGCCACCTCCCCAGCTTTGCTTGGGGAGGAGACATGTGTTGCGATGGCCGCCCCGCAATTCCCCAACCGTTTCAACACCCCCTCCGTGTCTCGCACCGTTCTTCCCGACCAGGTCGCGAGCTGTGCAATCCTCACAGCGTCCCGTCGCGCGGAGGGCTCGTAAGGCCTGCGACCTTGCGGCGGCGGGAGCGGATGGAGCGGGGTTGAAGGCGGCGCTGTCCGGCTTCCGGGTCTCAGGGAGGCTTCGGGCGCCGGGCGCAAGGCCCGCCTTCAACATTGGGCTGAGGGGGATACTCAGTCGTTCCGGGAGGTGTCGCAGGACACCCCCGCCCGTCGGGGGCGCTGCGGTAAGGCCCGAACACGGCCACCCGACGCAAGCTCCCGGAAAACCACCCGCGCGGAGCGTCTGTCTTCGTCGAAACGGTATTTATTCATTCACTCCGGGCGAAGGCCCGGCGCTCCGCCTGCCCTCCAACCTCTGCCCCCGGGCGAGAGGGACGTTCGCGTGCCGGAACACGGAAAGGGGGCCGAAGCGTCGCCGCTCCGGCCCCCCAACCGTGGTTTCAAGACGTGTCGGCGGTTTAGGCGCCGGCTTCGCCACCCATGCCGGTGACGACTTCGTTGAACTTGGTCTTGATGGTCGTGCCGAGGGCGGTCACGGCCGAGATGATGACAACGGCGATCAGGGCCGCGATCAGGCCGTATTCGATGGCCGTGGCGCCGGATTCGTCCTTGGCAAAGCGAGCGATGAACTTGGTCATTGGATAGTCCTTTTTCTTGAGCGAGCTAACGATTGCACCATCAGGGTCGTCGGTTTTGCCCGCTTGACCCCCTACACGCTCATCCTGCACGTCACCGCTTAAGGACAGGTAAAGTGAACACCTTTGCTTGGAATATTCATGGTTACCGGAGAATTTACTTTAGATTTCCGCCTCTGCGGGGTCCTTTAATGTTTCTTGAGGATTCCGTGGTCCCTTTGGCCTCGCGCGCGCCTGACGCGGGCGCGCTGATGTATTGGAAGGCAGATCGCCCCATGGCCCGTACCATGCCCCGCTCCCTGATGGTCGCCGCCGCGGCTCTCGTGGTCTCGGCCCTTGCCGCGCCGGCCCTGGCCCAGGACCCGCTGCGGGTCGATATCGACCAGACCGCCCGCATCCAGCTGCGCGCACCCGCCGGCTCGGTGATCGTCGGCAATCCGCAGATCGCCGACATCACCGTCGTCGATGCCAGCACCCTGTTCGTCACCGGCAAGGGCTATGGCGTCACCGAGATCGTCGCGGTCGACAGCATCGGTCGCACCGTCTTCCAGAGTCAGGTGGTGGTCAGCGCCGGGGACTCGGGCCAGGTGCGCGTCTGGCGCGGGGGCCAGGTGACCGAAATGGCCTGCGGCAACACCTGCTCGCCCAGCCTGCGTTCAACCGGCACGCCGTAACATGCGCCGGGTGGCCCGCGCGCGAACCGCACTCGACCGCTTTCTGGCGGCCCGCCGGGGCTCGACCGCGGTCGAGTTCGCCATGGTCGCCGCACCCTTTTTCTTCATGATGTTCGCCGTTCTCGAACTGGCCTTTGTCTTCGTGCTCGACTCGGTGCTTGAAAATGCCGTCATCGAGACCGGTCGTCTGGTACGCACCGGTCAGGCCGAAAGCCAGGGCTTCAATGCCGATCAGTTCAAGACGACCCTGTGCGCCCGGATGAGCATCTTCGCCGGCGACTGCGCCTCCAGGGTCACGGTCGATGTGCGCGAAATCCCCCAGTTCACCAATCCCGATCCTCCCGATCCGACCGGCGGGCAGACCTTCAGCGAGGCCGGCCTCGGCTATGACGGCGGCGACCCCGGCAGCCTGATGCTGGTGCGGGCCTGGTATCGCCACCGGCTGGTCACCCCGTTCCTCCAACAGGGTCTGGCCCGGATGGGGGACGGCAAGGCGATCCTGACGGCCACCACCGCCTTTCGCAACGAGCCGTGGCGATGAGCAGGCGCGGCCTCATCCGTCGTCCCTGGCGCAGGCTCGGGTCTGACCGGCGCGGGGTGTCGGCGGTCGAGTTCGCCATGCTGGCCCCGGTGATGATCTTCTTCTACTTCGGCCTGGCCGAATTCTGTCAGGGCTATATGGCCCAGAAGCGCGCCGGCCATTCGGCCGCCATGGTCGCCGACCTGATCGCCCAGCGCGAGCGGATCAGCAACGGCGAGATCAACGACATCTTCGAGATCGGCGAACTGATCATGACACCCTTCACGGCCAATGGGCTGAGCCTCAGGGTCTCGAGCGCCCGGCGGATCGACGCCAACACCGTCCGCATCGACTGGAGCCGGGGCAGCGGCATGACCGCTCGCGCGACCGGCAGCACCATCGCCGTGCCCGCCGGCCTGATCGGCGTCGGAGAGAGCGTGGTCGTGTCCGAGTCGCTCTATGACTACAATTCGCCGGTCGACTATATGATGCCCGGCATCACCACCTTTTCTCACACCTTCTATCTGCGGCCGCGCACGGTCGAGCGCGTGGCGCTGGTGCCCTAGGCCTCGGTCAGCGCGCGTTTGATCGCCGAAATCTTGGACAGGACCTCGGCGGATTCCGCGACCGGATCGCTGTCGGCGACGATCCCGGCTCCGGCCTGGGTCCGCCAGTGCCAGCACCCCTGCCGGTGCTCAAACGCCAGGGTGCGGATCAGCACCGAAGCGGTCAGCTGGCCCGGCCCCTCCCGCAGCAACAGGCTGCCACACCACGGTCCTCGCGGGGGCTCATGCCCGGCGATGACCTTCATGGCCTGATGCTTCGGCGCGCCCGTGATCGACCCCGGCGGAAAGGTCGCGGCCATCACCTGGCCCACACCCTGACCCGGCGACAGCCTGCCGCTGACGGTCGAGACCAGGTGGTGGACATTGGCATAGGACTCCGGATGAAACAGCCGCTCCACCCGGACCGACGCCGGCACGCAGACCCGCGACAGGTCATTGCGCATCAGGTCGACGATCATCAGATTCTCGGCCTGGTCCTTGGCGGATGCCAGAAGGGCCTCAACCTCCGCCCGGTCCGCGGCGGGGTCCGCGTGCCGGGGGCGTGTGCCCTTGATCGGCCGGGTCTCGATCCGGCCACCCGGCTCAAGCGTCAGAAACAGCTCGGGCGAATTGGAGACCAGCGCCCTGTCTCCCACCCGCCAGAAGGCTGCATAGGGGGCCGGACTGTCCCGGACCAGCCGCAGGAAGACGTCCAGCGGATCGGCCTCCGGCTTCAGCGCGCCGATCCAGGCCCGGGCGATATTGGCCTGAAACAGCTCCCCCGCCGCGATGCGCGCCACGACATCGGCCACGGCAGCCCGATAGGCCGCCTCATCGCTCTCCGCGTCGAAGGTCGTGGACAGCGGGCCACCAGTGACGGCCCTGGGTGGCACTGCCTGCAGCCAACTGACGGCCTCGTCCAGGGCCTGTTCTGCACCGGCCGCGTTCACGCCCCGGCCGATCGCGGTCAGGGTGCGGGTGGCCGTCTCGAACACCAGCCAGGCCGGATAGCGCGCCGCCATCAGGTCCGGCCAGATCGACGGCCTCGGCCCCGTCGCCGGACGGGCGCCCCCGTCATAGGCCAGCAACTGCACCGCACCCTCGCTCCAAGCGGGGTCATCCAGCAGGGCCGCGACCTCTGCCGCGTCGTCGTCGAGCTGGCGGACGGCATCCGGGGCAGTGGCGATCAGCACCCGGCCGCCCGTTCCGCTGAACAGGCCGAGCGTGCCGTCGCGCGCCCCAAGGGCCTGCAGCACCTCAAGCGGATCACGCCACGGCAGGGCGCGCTCCCGCCGCGCCGCCCAAGGGCGGATCATGCCGACAGCCGCTCAAGGATCCGGTCACGACGGACCGTATCGATGCCCAGCACCCCGGCCAGATAGCCGTCGACCGAGCCGTGGGTCGTCGTCATCTCGGCCAGGGCCGCATCCAGAAACTCCGGTGCCACCCCCAGAAAGGCGACGACCGCCGCATGCGAGGCCGTACGCCCCGTCAGGGCCTTCAGCCGTTCGGCGACAAAGGCTGCCTGTCCCTCCAGATCGACCGCCGTGTTGGTCAGCAGATAGTCGGCCATCAGGTCGTCGTGGCCGACCCCCAGCAAATGATGGGTCAGGGCCGCCAGCAGGCCCGTCCGGTCCTTGCCCGCCGCGCAGTGGATCAGCACCGGCCGGTCGCTGTCGGCCAGGGCCTCGAAATAGCGGCGAAACAGGTCGATGTGCGACGCCTCGAACGGCAGGCGGCGATAGGTGTCCGTCATAAAGGCCCGGCCCGACTCTTCCGTCAGGTCAGCTGTCTTCAGGAAGGTCATGTGGGGGGCCTCGCCCCCGTCGTCGTGGGCGCTCTCGATCAGCCGGGCCGCAAAGCCCGCGGGCCGGCGGCTGGGCTGGCCGCGTCGCTCGCTGGGCCGGCGCAGGTCGACCACCACCCCGAGATCGAGCGCCGCGAGCGCCACAAGATCCGCCTCGGTCGCCCGCGCCTGATGGGCGCTGCGGAACAGCCGCCCGGGCCGCACATGGCGACCCGCGACCCCGGCGTAGTCGCCGAAGTCGCGGAAGTTGTCGATCGCCTCAAACCGTTTCAGCCGCTCGCTCATGCCCTCCTCATAGCGCAGTCGGGCGGAGGTGCCACCGTGACGGTTCGCCGTGTCGGTCAGCGGGGCGGCATAAGGGCGGACAGGGCATCCAGATAGGCCATGAAGGCGGTGCGTCCGGCCTCGGTCAGCTGCGCCTCCGTCAGGGGCTTTCGCCCCACGAATCGCTTGCTGATTTCGACGAAACCCGCCTCCTCCAGCTTGCGAAGATGCACCGACAGATTGCCGTCCGTGGTCTTAAGGCGGGCCTTGAGGTCGCTGAAGTCCGCCATGCCCGCGCTGGACAGATAGGCCATGATACCCAGCCGGACGCGGCCATGAATGACGTCGTCGATCTCATTGATGTCGAACGCATCCGAAGGAAGGTCCGCCATGGTCAGACGACCTCGCGGGGTTCCTGGCGCATCAGCGCCAGTCCGGGCAGCAGGGCGACGAACACCAGCAGGGCCGCAAAGACCAGATAGCCGACCGGCGTATCCATGAAGACACCCAGCAGGGCCGCGCCCGCATAGGCGGCCAGCGCCGTCAGCTTCATCCATCCCTTGCGCGCCATGGTGCCCGCGACCGTCCAGGCCGAGCCATAGGCGGCAAAGACGATGATCGGCATGGCCCGCATCAGGCTCCAGTCGCCATTGGCCAGCCCGACCGCCAGGAAGGCGACCCAGCTGGCAAAGATGCCAAAGCCCACGGCGGACCAGGCGGCCCCGACGGCCTGATTGCTGGTCGAGCTGTAGCCCGGCCTGGCGCTGGCGCGCCGGATCAGGAGGGACAGCGCCACGGCGAACAGACCGCCGGCGGCGACCCAGATCCACAGCTGGGCCCAGGGGCTGACGTCCACCACCCCCGCCTGGATGGCCCACTGAGCCACACTGGCGAGGCCGAAGATCAGGGCCGCGGCGACCATGATCGGGCCATTCAGCAGGGGTGTATGGCGCCCCTCTTCGGCAAGGGTGCGGATATAGGCGATGTCGTCCTGCGGGGACGCGGTGTCGTGACCGGGCATGGGCCCTTCCCTCCGTCTGGCGGGGCACTGCGCCCCGTGCGTGACCCTTGATTGCCCCATATACTTTGCAATGTAAAGTGCTTTCTTGTGGCCATGCGAGGCCATGGCGTTACGGCTGGCCCATGCGCATGAATTTCCACCGCCTCGCCTATGAAGAGATCGAGGTCTGCAACGCCCTGACGCTGGAGACCTTCCGGGCCTTCCTCGCACCCGCGCAGCCGAAGGCAGGAGGTCGGGCGCTGGAAATCGGGGCGGGCAATGCCACCCTCGCGATCAGTCTCGCGCGCGACTTCGACATGGTGGTCGAGGCGGTCGAGGTCGACATGGCCGTGGCGGCGCTGGCCCAGTCGCGGATCAATGCCGCCGACGTCGCGGACCGGGTCACGCTCAGCCGCATGCGGTCGCTGACCCTGCTGGAGGATTTGCCGGCGCAGGACCTGATCCTGTGCGTGGGGGCCACCGATCCGGTGGGTGAGGAGCACCGCCACCCGACCGACGCCTTCCGAGAGCTGGCCAACCATCTGGCGCCCGGGGGGCTGCTGGTCTGGGGCGACCTGTACTGGACCGAAATCCCGCCCGAGCCGCTGGCGCGGGTCATGGCCCTGACCAATGCCTGTACCCCGCTGGAGGACTGGGCAGCCGCCGCCCGGGCCGCCGGGCTGGAGGTGCTGGACATTCACCTGGCCGATGATGCGACCTGGCAGACCTATATCGAAACCATGGACCGGGCGGCGCGTGACTGGATCGCCGCCCACCCCGACCGGATCGAGCGCCCGCACATCGAGGCGACGGCCGACCGGGTCCGGTCCTTCCTGACCTTTGCCCGGCCCTATACCGGCTTTGCCCTGCAGCTGATGCGCAAGCCCGAGGCCTGATCTGGCCTAGCGGAACGGCGGCTCGTCGAAGGCGCGCAGCTTGCGGGAGTGCAGGCGCTCGCCCTCCTCGCGCAGCAGGTCGACGGTCTGGATGCCGATCTGCAGATGCTCCGAAATCGAGCCTTCGTAGAAGCGGTTGGCCTGGCCCGGCAGTTTGATCTCCCCGTGCAGGGGCTTGTCGGACACGCACAGCAGGGTCCCGTAGGGCACACGGAAGCGATAGCCCTGGGCGGCGATGGTGGCCGATTCCATGTCGATGGCGACGGCGCGGCTCTGGTTGAAGCGCAGGGCCGAGCGGGTGTAGCGCAGCTCCCAGTTCCGGTCGTCGGTGGTCACCACCGTGCCGGTCCGCAGGCGCAGCTTGACCTGATCGCCCGGCATGCCGCTGACCGACTTGGTCGCGTCATAGAGGGCGCGCTGGACCTCGGCGATGGACGGGATGGGAATGTCCGGCGGCAGCACCGCATCCAGCACATGGTCGTCGCGCAGATAGGCGTGGGCCAGCACATAGTCGCCGATGGACTGGCTGGCGCGCAGGCCGCCGCAGTGACCGATCATCAGCCAGACGTGCGGCCGGGTCACCGCCAGATGGTCGGTGATGGTCTTGGCGTTGGAAGGACCGACGCCGATATTGACCAGGGTGATGCCTTTCGCGCCCGGCGCCGTCAGGTGGTAGGCGGGCATCTGGTGCTTCTTCCAGGCCGTGTCGCTGATCGCCGCCTCGGGATCGGCCGTGTCGCGGGTGATCACGATCCCGCCGGCGCAGGACAGGGTCAGGTAAGGGCTGCCGGGGCGCTTCAGCTCGGCGATGGCCCAGCTGACGAACTCGTCCACATAGCGATTGTAGTTGGTGAACAGCACATAGGACTGGACGTCATCGACCGAAGTGCCCGTGTAGTGACGGAGCCGCGCCAGGGAGAAGTCGGTCCGAAGGCCGTCGAAATGCGACAGGGGGAAATCGCCCGATGCGTCGAACAGGCCATCGGCGATCTCGTCGCCGATATGGGCCAGCTCGGTGGTCGGGAACCAGCGCGCGAGGGTTGCGGTCATCGACCGATCCAGCGCGACCTCGGCCCCGTCCAGCACATAGGGGAAGGGGATTTCCTGTCGCGACAGGCCGACCTCGAAGGTGGCGTCGTATTCGTCGGCCAGAAGGGTCAGCTGTTCCTTCAGATAGCTGCGGAACAGGTCGGGCCGGGTGATGGTGGTCGCGTAGGTGCCCTGCTTGGACAGCCGGGCATAGGCACGCGGCTGAAGGTCTTGGGGCCGGTCGCCGTGCCAGCGGATGCGCAGTTCGGGATAGGCGAACAGGCCGTCGGCCCGAGCGGCCGGGTCGGGGCGGGTGCCGTGGTCAACGAAGTCCCGCACCGCCTGGCGCAGGGTGTCGACGGATTTGGCGTAGAGGGTTTCAAGGCGGTCGAGTACCGCGTCGGGGGTCATTTGCTCTGTCATGGCCTCCTCTAGCGGAACAGTATGACCTTGGCGAGACGGCAAGAGCACAAGGGCCGGTCAGACCAGCTCACGCTGGAAGAAGTCCGACACCTCGGCGAGCACGGGCGCCTTCTTGCGGAACAGGGGCGAGAAGGTCGCAATCAGGTCGGCGTGGTTCAGCCCCTCATAGAAGCGGGCAGTGCAGGTGCCGCCGGTCGCGTCCATGCGTTCGCACAAGAGGCGGGTGTCCTCGGCATGGACCACGGTATCGTCGGTGCCGTGGCCCAGCCACAGGGGCGGGGCGTCGGCGCGGGCGAAGGTGATCGGCTGGGTCAGGGTCGGGTCGGGGGCGCGACCGAAGGCATTGATCGAGGCCTTCACATCGAACGGCAGGAATTCGTAGGGCCCGGCCAGTCCCGCCGCTGCCCGGATCAGTCCGGGCCGGTCGACGGCGGCCATATAGCGCCGGTCCAGGGCGATCATCATGGCCAGATGGGCGCCGGCCGAATGGCCGAGCACGCCGAGGCGGTCGGGATCCCCTCCAAGGTCGCGTACCCGTTCGGCCGCGGCCGCCGTGGCCATGGCCGCATCCTCGATGAAACCGGGGAAATGGACCTCCGGCACCAGCCGGTAGTCGGGAAGGACCACGACAAACCCCCTGGCCGCCAGGGCCTGGGCCGCCCAGCCATAGACGTCGCGCGAGCCCGAATCCCAGCCACCCCCATAGAAGAACACCAGGGTCGGGACCGGCGCTGCGATTGAGGCAGCATCGGGCGCGTAGATATCCAACTTCTGGCGCGGGTCATCGCCATAGGGCAGGTCGCGGGCCACCCGCCGGGCGCCGGAATCGCGCGGGCCCAGACTGTTGAGCAGGCCCAGCGGCGAACAGGCCGCGGTGAGCCCGGCCAGCAGGGTCGCCAGGGTGGCACGGCGGGTCATGGAGGAACTCGGGATCGGCGTCATGGGGACCCTAGATACGCGCGAGCGCGGGATTTGGCTGCCGGGGAGGGAGCTGGGTGGTGGGACGGGGTGGGGAAAATACCGTCTGAATAGTCTGAAGGGTCTGAAATCGGACCCAACGGTGAAGTGTATCCTTCTCCCGATGGGAGAAGGTGGCGCGTGAGCGCCGGATGAGGGTCGGCGGTGGGCGTCGGCGACAGCCGTGGCAGGGCCGGTGCGACGGCACACGCCGAAGGACAGGGTGAACCCCTCACCCCCTGCCCCCTCTCAGGCTACGCGCTGCCCTTCGGGTCCCAACGGAGAGGGGGTGAAGAATACCGTCTGAACCGTCTGAACCGTCTGAAATGCGCGTCTCCGTCAGCCGGGGTTGTGGCAACCGGACAGTATGGGGGAAGCGGTGACGAGGGCGGGAAGAACGGTCCGGGAAGCGGAAGGGGCGTTGAAGGAACTGGGGTTTTCGGGGGCGACTGTGATGGCTGTTGTCTCCTCCCTATCGAAGATGGGGAGGTGGATCGGATGCGGAGCAGCCGAGACGGAGGGGCTCTTGAAGGCGCGGGTGGGGCAAAGAGCCCCTCCACCGCTCCGCGGTCCCCCTCCCCGACTTCGTCAGGGAGGAGACAAGCGCTCGACCCTCCGCATAAAAACAGGCCGTATACCAAGCAGATGTCATTTTTCCTGTCACAAACTGTCATATAATATTTACATTCGGGCCGATCAGCGCATTGTGGGCGGGAAGACGCCCGGGAGCGTCCCCCTTTTGCTGGAGGCCTACGCCCATGATCCGTACTGCCCTGTCGCTGTCCCTTGCCGCCGGTCTGGCCCTCGCGGCGGCGGTCCCCGCCTCGGCCTCGGTCGATCCGAAAACGCAGCGCGCGCCCTCACAGGCCGTGATGATCTGCGGCGAGGACGCCGCCACACGGGCCAGCTTTGAGCGGGAGTACGGCGAGCGGCCGGTGTTCGTGTCGGCCCGGGATCTGCTGGCGGCACGCGATGCCGGTGAGCGCTGGGCCACCCCCCGCTGCATGACGGAGCGCGAATACGCCCGCTATGAGCGGATCAGCGAGCAGCGCGCCGACCTGCGCCGCTAGGCATCGGTCCAGCGCAAACAATCAGGGACGCGGAGGCGTGACCTCCGCGTCCCTTTTTCGTGGCGATACGGCGGTGTCGCCCCCTCCACCCTGCTCCGCCAAGGCTTCGCAGGGTCCCCCTCCCCGCGAGCGGGGAGGAGATGAGTGACCTACTCGCCGATGTGTTTGTCCAGCCAGCCGAACACCTCATTGTGCCATTGCAGGCTGTTCTGGGGCTTGAGCACCCAGTGGTTCTCGTCCGGGAAGACCAGCAGGCGGCTTTCGATGCCCTGACGCTGCAGGGCGGTGAAGGTCGACAGGCTCTGGGTCGTGGGGACGCGGAAATCCAGATCGCCCTGGATGACCAGCATGGGCGTGTTCCACTTGTGGACATGGTTGGCGGGGTTGAATTCCTGGTAACCGCGCGGATTTTCCCACGGGGTGCCGCCGTTCTCCCATTCGGTGAACCAGAGCTCCTCGGTCGAAAAGCCCATGGCGAAGGTGTCGAACACCCCGTCGTGGTTGACCATGCATTTGAAGGCATTCGGCCAGTTGCCGGCGATCCAGTTGACCATATAGCCGCCGTAGGAGGCCCCGAGCGCGCAGGCACGGTCACCGTCGAGGAAGCGATAGGTCCGCAGGGCGTGGGCCCAGCCCTTCTGCAGGTCTTCCAGCGGGCGATCGCCCCAGTGCTGGCTGATCGAGTCGGTGAAGGCCTGGCCGTAACCGACCGAGCCGTGGAAATCGATCATCACCACCGCATAGCCGGCCCCGGCATAGGTCTGGGGGTTCCAGCGCCACGACCAGTTGTTGCTGAAGGTGCCCTGCGGCCCGCCGTGGATCAGGAAGGCGACGGGGTATTTCCGGCCCTCGACATAGTTGGCGGGCTTGATCACCCAGGCGTGGACGGTTTCATCGTTCCAGCCCTTGAAGGTAAACTGCTCGGCCTCGCCGAACGCCAGCTCTCCGAGGACCGGATTGATCTCGGTCAGGCGGCGCGGCATTTCGCGGCCCCGGTAGGTCTTGAACCAGAGGTCGCCCGGCTGATCGAGGGCGGCCAGCGAATAGACGATGCCCGAGGGGGTCAGGCTGCTGGAGGCGACCGAGCCCTCGCCGGTGAAGGGGATGACCACGCCGTTACGGGTATCGATCGCAAACATCCGGTAGTGGCCGGTGTCCTGGGCGGTGACATAGAGGGTGTTGCCGTCCGGGCCCCAGGACAGGCTACTGGCGGAGCGGTCCCAGTTGGCGGCGATCTGGCGGACCTGACCGGTTTCCATGTCGCGCAGCATGATGCTGAACTTGTCGGCCTCGAAGCCGGGCCGGGCCATGGCGCGATAGGCCAGGGTGCGACCGTCGGGGGAGAAGACCGGACCGGCATCCCAGGCCGGATTGCTGTCGGTCAGATTGGTGAAGGCGCCGCTGTCGCCGAGGCCGTCGGTCAGCCACAGGTCGAAATTGGTGCTCCACGGCTCGCTCGAGCCGGCCTCACGCGCCGAAAAGACCACGGCCTGGCCGTCGGGCGTGAAGGTAAAGTCCTCTTCGCCGCCGAAGGGTTTGGAGGGGGTGTCACCGTCAAAGCCGCGCGTGACCCAGACGGGATCGCCCTCGGCCCGGCCATCGGCGCCCAGCGACACGACGAACAGATGGTTCTGGGTGCCGTCCTTCCAGGTGTCCCAGTGGCGAACGAACATGCGGTCGTATACGCGGCCGGTGCTGCGGCGCGCCGCCTCGGCCTCGGCCCGTTCGACCGAACAGGCGAGCGTCTCGCAGTCCGGATAGACCGCCAGCGCCACGACCAGTCGCTCGCCGTCGGGCGAGATCTTGTAGCCCTGAACATCAAACGGCAGGTCGGTGACCTGGACCTGTTCGGTGCCCTCGGTGTCGGTGGCCCAGACCTGGTTAGAGCCGGAGCGTGACGACAGGAAGTAGAGGGTGCCGCCGTCGGGCGCCCAGCGGGCGGTATTGCCCTGTCCGCCGCTCGGGAACAGGGGGCGGGCCTCATCCGATCCGGTCAGATCCTGGAGCCACAGCGTGGTTCCGCCCCCGCCGTTGACCGGATCGACCGCCCGCACCTGATAGGTCACCCAGTGACCGTCGGGCGAAACCTGGGGGTCCGACAGCCGGTTCAGGCCCAGCATGACCTCGTAGGTGAAGGGCTCGGCCCCCGCGTCCCGGGTCTGGGCCTGTGCTGCCGCCGGGGCGGCGATGAGGCTGACGGCCAGAACGACCGCTGCCGCCGTGGAGCGGATCAGGGATGTCGGAAGGGATCGCATGCGCCGGACCTCTTGAGCTTCGCAGAACTGCATATCGAAGGCGTAGCACCGCAGGGCGGCTCCGGCAAAGCCCGCGCACGCCGCGCTTGCCCGACTGCGCGGGAGCGGCGACAAGCGGATCATGACGGTGGCTCCCGATTCCCGACATATCTGCGATGTGCTGATCGCCGAGCGCGCGCCCCGGCTGACCGGCTCGGTCGGCTGGCCGGCGATCCGGCCGTTCCTCTATGCCCTGCTGGGCTATGGCAAGGCGAGGCGGATGGCCGATGCCGTGGCGCCCATGGCCGGGGCCGAGGCGCTGGATTATGTCTCGAAGCTGCTGGCCCTCGATGTCCGGATATTGAACGCCGACCGCATTCCGCAGAGCGGCCGCTGCGTGATCGTCAGCAACCACCCGACCGGGATCGCCGACGGGATCGCCGCCTATGAGGCCATCCGGGCGCGCCGGCCCGACGCCATTTTCTTTGCCAATGCCGATGCCCTGCGCGTGTCGCCGCGACTGGGCGAGGTGGTCATTCCGGTCGAATGGGTTGCCGCCAAACGCACGCGGGAGAAGACGCGCGCCACGCTCGACGCCGCGCGGAGGGCCTTTGAGGAGGATCGGGCGGTGGTGCTGTTTCCGGCCGGGCGGCTGGCGCGGGTCGCCGGTGACGGCCAGCTGACCGATCCGGAATGGTCACCGACCGCCGCAAGCCTGGCGCGGAAATATGCGGCGCCGGTGGTGCCGATCCACATGGCCGGGCCGTATTCGCGACTGTTCCACCTGTTTGCCCGCATCTCGCCCGAACTGCGCGACATCACCCTGTTTCACGAGATGCTGAACAAGGCGGGCGGCACCTTTCGCCTGACGGTCGGGCCGACCATTCCGCCGGAGCGGCTGGACACGGATGCCGCGCGCGCGACCTATGCGCTGAAGGCCTATGTTGAGCGGGTGCTCCCCGGACAGCCGGATGCACCCTTTGCCTGACGCGCGCGACATCACCCTGGCCGACGAAGCGGCGACCACCCGGCTGGGCGCGGCGCTGGCGCAGCATGTGGCGGCGGGCGAGGTGGTGCTGCTGAGCGGCGATCTGGGCATGGGCAAGTCGACCCTGGCGCGCGGCCTGATCCGGGCCCTGACCCGGCCGGACGAGGATGTGCCCAGCCCGACCTTTACGCTGGTGCAGTTCTATGAGGGCCCGACGCCGGTCGCCCACTTCGACCTCTATCGGCTGGAGGACCCCCGCGAGGTCGATGAGATCGGCCTTCAGGAAGCGATCGACGAGGGGGTGGCCCTGATCGAATGGCCCGAACGTCTGGGGACAGGCGGGGCTGAGGCCTTGAGCCCGGACCGGCTGTCGGTCAGGCTGGAGACCGCCGGAACGGGCCGCCGGGCGCGGCTGACCGGCCATGGGGTCTGGGCGGAAAAACTGAAGGAACTGCATGTCTGAGCGGCAAGCCCTGATCGCCGATTTCCTCGCCGGGGCGGGACTGGCCGGGGCGCGGCGCGACCCCCTGCCCGGCGATGCCTCAACCCGGCGCTACGAGCGGCTGACGACGCCCGCAGGCTCGACCCTGATGCTGATGGATCAGGCCCCGGCGCTGGAAAGCCCGCCGTGCGACCCGGCTTGGACCCCCGAGGAACGTCGCGCCCACGGCTGGAATGCCACCGCCCGCCTGTCCGCCGGCCGGATCGAGGCCTTCGCCGCCGTGGCGGACCATCTGCGGTCGGTCGGCCTGTCGGCGCCCGAGGTGGTGGCGCTGGATGCCGGGAACGGTCTGGCGATCCTCGAGGATCTGGGCGACGACCTCTATGCCCGGGTGATCGAACAGGGGGCGGAGGAGCGGCCCCTCTATCTCAAGGCGGTCGAGGCGCTGGCCCGGCTGCACCTGACCGCGACCCTGCCGGATCGCCTGTCGGGCCCTGGCGGGGACTGGCCGCTGCTGACCTATGACGCGACCGCGCTGCAGGCCGGGGCGGATCTGTTCATCGAGTGGATGCCGAAGCTGATCCCGGATCTCGATTTCAGCCCGGACGCGGTGGCGGAGTGGCGGGCGGCCTGGGCGCCGGTCGCGGCCATGGGCGAGGCGAAGGCCTGGGTCATGGCGCACCGCGACTATCATGCCGAGAACCTGCTGTGGCTGCCCGGGCGCGAGGGATTCCGGCGGGTCGGCCTGATCGATTTTCAGGACGCGGTGCTGGCCCACCCCGTCTGGGACCTGCACTCCCTGTTGCAGGATGCGCGACGCGACGTTTCGCCCGAGGTCGAGCGGGCGGCGCTGGACCACTATGTCGATGTGATGATGGTCGACGGCGAGGAATACCGCGCCGACTATGCCGCTCTGGCGGCGCTCAATGAGGCGCGGATTCTCGGCGTCTTCGCACGGCTGATCGCGCGGGACGGCAAGCCGCGCTATCGCCAGTTCATGCCGCGCATGTGGGGCCATCTGGAACAAAACCTGAAACGTCCGGAACTGTCGCAGGTCCGGGTTTGGTTCGACCGTCATGTTCCGAAGGAGATGCGCGGATGACGGTTCCGACCACAGCGATGGTGCTGGCCGCAGGGCTGGGCACGCGGATGCGGCCCCTGACCGATGACCGGCCCAAGGCGCTGGTGGAGGTCGGCGGACGGGCCCTGATCGACCATGTGCTGGACCGGCTGGCCGACGCCGGGGTCACGCGGGCGGTGGTCAATGTCCATTGGTTCGCCGACCGGCTGGAGGCCCATCTGGCGGCGCGCGGGCGCGGGCCCGGGATCACGATTTCGGACGAGCGGGCTGAACTGCTGGAGACCGGCGGAGGGCTGAAGAAGGCCATGCCCCTGCTGGGCGATGAGCCGGTGTTCGTCGCCAATATCGACAGCGTCTGGACCGACCGGGGCGATGCCTTGGCCGAACTGGCGGCCCTGTGGGACCCGGAGCGGATGGACGCGGCCCTGCTGCTGGCCCGGCGCGAGGGGGCGATCGGGTTCGAGGGTGGCGGCGACTTCTTCCTCGCCCAGGACGGGCGGCTGACCTTCCGGGGCGAGGCAGCCGAGGCGCCCTATGCCTATATGGGCGTGCACATCTGTCGGCCCAACTATGTGACCGACGGGCCGGACGGGCCCTTTTCGCTCAGCGGACTGTGGCGGCGGTCGGCGGCCGAGGGGCGGCTGTTCGGCTGTGTGCTGGACGGGGACTGGATGCACGTCGGCGACCCCGGCGCGCGCGACGAGGCCGAGGCGAGGCTTGAGCGAGAGGCCCGGTGACTGGCGCCTTTGATCCCTTTGGCCGCGCGCCGGGCGACGAGGCACCGCGCTGGTTCTCCATCGATGCGCACAGGCCGTTCCTGAGCGATCTGGCGGCGGCCCTGCTGGACTGGTCCGGGAGGCAATCCCCTGAGATCCTGAGCGACGCCATGCTGCTGCTGCCCAACCGGCGGGCGGTGCGGTCGTTCGAACAGGCGCTGCTGGCGGTCGGGGACGGAAGGCCCGTGCTGATGCCGCAGGTGCGGGCGCTGGGCGATCTGGAAGAGGACGAGGCCCCCTTCACCCCCGGGGCGCTGGGGCTGGACCTGCCGCCCGCCATCTCGCCCCTGCACCGCCGGTTCGAAATGGCCCGGATGATCGTCGAGGAGTTCGACAGCGGCCTGTCGGTGCGCCGGGCGCTGGATCTGGCGCGGACGCTGGGGGCGTTTCTGGAGTCCTGCCAGATCGAGGAGATCGAGGACCCGGGCCGGGTCGCCGGTCTGGTCGAGGGCGATCTGGCCGACCACTGGCGTGAACAGGCCCGGTTCCTGGGGCTGGCGGTCGAGGCCTGGCCCAAGCGGCTGGCGGCGCTGGGTCTGGTCGATCCGGCCTGGCGGAGGGTCAAGCTGCTGCGCCTGCTGGCCGAGCACTGGACCGACCATCCGCCCACGACACCCGTTCTGGCTGCCGGGTCGACCGGGACGGTGCCGGCGGCCGCCGCCGTGCTGAGCGCCGTGGCCGGGGCGCCGCAGGGGGCGGTGATCGTGCCGGGCCTCGACCGGGCCCTGCCCGACGATGTCTGGGACAAGGTCGATGACCTGCATCCGCAGGCGGCGCTCAAGATTCTGCTGGAGCGGAGCGCGGTTGCGCGCGCCGAAGTGCGGCCGTGGCCGGTGGCTGATGCGGTGTCGCCGGCGTCGGGGCAGGCGCGCGAGCGAGTGCTGAACGAGGCCCTGCGCCCCGCAGAGACTACAGGCGACTGGCGCACAGCCATTTCCGACCTGCGGGCCGAGGCCGCCCCGAACGATCCGGTCGACCCGGTAGTGCGCGGGCTCGAAGGCCTGACCCTGCTTGATCTGCCGGACGAGGAGACCACGGCGGGAACGATTGCGCTGGCCATGCGCGAGGCGCTGGAAGTGCCGGGCCGCACCTGTGCGCTGGTAACACCCGATCTGGATCTGGGCCGCCGCGTCGCCGCACGGCTGGAGCGGTGGGGTATCCGGCCCGACAATTCGGCGGGGGTGGATCTGCGGACGCTGGCCGCCGGGCGGCTGGTCGATCTGGTGGCGCGCTGGATGGAACGGCCGATGGACGCGCCGACCCTGCTGTCGCTGCTGAAGCACCCGCGCGTCCGGCCCGATCTGTCAGAGGATGCGGTTGGCTATGTCGAGCGGCACGGGTTTCGGGGGGCGGCCCCTCGCGACTGGTCCGTGCTGCGCCACCGGCTGATGACGCCGAAGGGGCGGGGCCGGTCGAGGCCCGACGATGCGCCGCCCGAAGGTCTGGCCGAAGCGCTGGCGCTGGTGGATCGGCTGGAGACGCTGGCCGCGCAAATGCTTCAGCCCTTTAGCCCAACCGCGCCCCTCGATCAGGCGGCCCTGCGGCTGGTGGCGACCGTCGAGGCGCTGGGCGAGCCGCGCGTCTGGGCGGGGCCGGACGGCGATGCGGCCTCCGCCCTGCTGGCCGAGCTGATCGAAGCGGGGGCGGCGCTGGGCGCGGCCACCCGGGCCGAGTTCCGCCTGCTGGTCGGCGATCTGCTGGGCGAGACGACGGTGCGGCAGGGCGGGGCCACCCATCCGCGCCTGCGGATTCTGGGCGCCATCGAGGGGCGGCTGGTCCGGTCTGACCGGATGATTCTGGCCGGGCTGGAAGAGACCATCTGGCCGCCCTCGGCCCCGGTCGACCCCTTCCTGTCGCGGCCCATGCGCAAGACCTTGGGCCTGCCCTCGCCCGAGAAGCGCATCGGCCAGTCGGCGCAGGATTTCGTGCAGGCGGCCTCGGCACCCGAGGCCCTGCTGGTCCATTGCCAGAGGCGGGGCGGCCAGCCGACCGTGCGCTCGCGCTGGCTGTGGCGGCTGCAGATGCTGGCCAGCGGGGCCAGTACCGACCACCATCCGGTGGCCCTGACAACGGATGGCCCGGTCCGAGACTGGAGCCGGATGCTGGATGCGCCGCCCGATCTGGTGCCCCGCCCGGCGACCCGGCCCGCGCCCCGACCGCCGGTCGAACAGCGGCCGCGCAGCCTGTATGTGACCCGGGTCGAGCGCTGGATCCGCGACCCCTATGCCCTCTATGCCCAGTGGATTCTGGGGCTGGACTCGCTGGACCGGCCCGGCCAGCCGGCGACCGCCATGGAGCGCGGCAACGCCATCCACGCGGCCATCGAGGCCCTGACCGTCGAGCGCCCCGACGACATCGGCGACGACTTTGCCGAGATGCTGGCCGCGCGGATCGTGTCCGAACTGGTCAAGGCGGGCTTTGACGAGGCGGCGCTGGCGCGTGAGCAACCGCTGGCCGAAGCCGCCGCCCGCTGGCTGTCCGAGCAGGAGCGCGGGCGCCGCGCCCGGGCCGAGGGGCCTGTGGCGATCCACGCCGAACGGCGCGGGCGGATGACCCTGACCTTGCCGGGCGGCGACTTCACGCTTCAGGCCTATGCCGACCGGATTGAGACCTGGCCGGGCGGGGCGGCGGTGCTGGATTTCAAGACCGGGGCGGCGCCGTCGAAGAAGGAGGTCGAGGCCGGCCTTGCGCCGCAGCTGACCCTGACCGCCGCCATCCTGGAAGCCGGAGGTTTTGGACCGGATATCGGCCGGGGCCCCGTGGCGGAACTGGCCTATGTGCGCCCGACCGGCCGGGGTGAGGGCGGGGAGTGGAAGACGGTGGCGGCAGGGCTGGAGGATACCTCCACGGCGACCGGCGATGCGATGGAGGGGCTGACCCGCCGTATCGCCGCCTTTGACCGGGTCGAGACGCCCTATGTGTCGTGGGCGGTGCCGAAATTCATGAGCCTGCGCGGCGGCAACTATGACCATCTGGCGCGGGTCTGGGAGTGGCATGTCATGGGTGCCGCCGACGAGGGAGAGGGCGGATGAGCGACCCCCTGCACCCCCAGATCAAGGCCGCCGACCCGAAACGGTCGGTGTTCGTCTCGGCCAATGCCGGCTCGGGCAAGACCACCACCCTGGTCAGCCGGGTGGCGCGCCTGCTGCTGGGCGGGACGGCGCCCGGGGCCATCCTGTGCGTGACCTTCACCAAGGCGGCGGCGTCCGAAATGCAGAGCCGGCTGTTCCAGCGGCTGGGCAGCTGGGCGGTGATGGACGACGCCAGGCTGTCCCGCGAACTGGCCGACCTCGAAGGAGGCTCGCCCGGTGCCTATGCCGATGAGGCCCTGTCGCGGGCCCGGCGGCTGTTTGCGCGCGCGCTGGAGACGCCGGGCGGGCTGAAGATCCAGACCCTGCACGCCTTTTGCGAAAAGCTGCTGCGGCGGTTTCCGATGGAGGCCGGGGTCTCGCCGGGGTTCACGGTGCTGGAAGATGAGGCGGCGCGGCGGCTGTCGCGCGAGGCGCGCGATGATCTGGCCCGCGCGGCCCTGGCCGATCCGGAGGGCCCGCTGGGTCAGGCCTATCGCTATTTCGCGGTGACGATGGATTTTCAGGCCTTTGAGGGCTTCCTGTCGACGCTTGAGGCCGAGCGGCTGAAGATCACCGCCTGGGTCAAGGCCGTCGAGGCGGGCGACGCCCCCGACATTCACACCCTGACCGGGACCGAGCCGGGCGTCACCGCCGAAGGGATCGAGGCTGAGTGGCTGGCGGCGCTGGACCCGGCCGAACTGCGTGCACTGGCGGCGGAGCTGGCGGCAGGATCGACCAACGACCAGAAGAAGGCCGCCCAGCTGGCGCAGGCCGTGGCCGACGGACTGACCTTTGCCGGTCTGCGCCGGGTATTCCTGAAGACCGACGGGGCGCCGCATGCGAAGATGGCGACCAGGTCCGTTCCTCCCGGTGTGCTGGAGCGGCTGACCGCACTGCAGGACAGCTATTGCCAGACCCTGTCGGCCTGTTGCTCGGCGCGGACGGCCGAGCGCTCGCGGCATGCGGTGACGCTGGCGACCGCCTATGCCGCCCTTTACGACCGGGCCAAGGCGGCCACCGGGGCGCTCGACTTTGCCGATCTGGTCGACCGGACGCGGGCGCTGTTGACCCGGTCCGAAGCCGCCGCCTGGGTGCTCTACAAGATGGACGGCGGCATCGATCATGTGCTGGTCGACGAGGCCCAGGACACCGCCCCCGACCAGTGGGAGATCGTCACCGCCCTGACCGGCGAATTCTTTGCCGGAGAGACGCGGGGGCGGACGGTGTTTGCCGTCGGCGACGAGAAGCAGTCGATCTATTCCTTCCAGGGGGCACGGCCCGAGCGGCTGCGGCGCGAGTCCCAGGCCTATGACCTGCGGATCAAGGCAGCGGGCGGCGAGTTTGAGGGGATCAAGCTGACCACCTCCTACCGCTCGACGCCCGAGGTGCTGAAATTCGTCGATGCGGTGTTTGCGGCGGGGGACCGCGCCCGCGCCCTGACCGGTCAAAGCCTGCAGCAGCCCCCGACGCATGAACCTGCCCGCACCGATCATGCCGGCTCGGTCGAGATGTGGCCACTGTTCTTCGATGATGAGGCAGTCGAGCAGGACCCATGGGTTCCGGTCGATCACGAGCCCGCCACCCATGGCCGCAAGAAGCTGGCCCGGGCGCTGGCCCGCGAGATCCGCCGCGCGGTCGATCATGGCGATGCCGTCTATGATCCAGGCCTGAAGACCTGGCGGGCCTGTGGCTATGACGATTTCCTGATCCTGGTGCGGCGGCGCGACCCGACGTTCGAGGAGATCATCCGCGCGCTGAAGGCCGAGGGTGTGCCGGTGGCGGGTGCCGACCGGCTGAAACTGTCCAGCCATATCGCTTTTGATGACCTCAAGGCGGTGATGCGGTTCGCCCTGTTTCCCGGGGACGAGCTGAGTCTCGCCGAAATGCTGCGCGGGCCCCTGTGCGACCTGCCGGACTTCGACGGGCCGGACAGTCTGTATGCCCTGGCGGGGCGCGAGGGGCGCGGGCCGCTATGGGACGAACTGCAGGCGCGGGCGTATGAACAGCCGCTGTGGGCGCGGGCCCGGGCGCTGGCCGAGTGGGCGCTGGCACAGCGTGACCGCGACGCCTTTGGCTTTGTCTCCGGCCTGCTGAACCGGACGGATGGCGAGGGGGTGACTGGCCGGGTGCGGATGCTGGAGCGGCTGGGCCGCGAGGCCGAAGAGGCGCTGGACGAGACCCTGTCGCTGGTCCTGTCGCTGGACCGGCAGGGGGTGTCGGACCTTGAGACCGTACTGGACCGGCTGGAAGCCGCCGAGGTCGAGGTCAAGCGCGATCTGGAGGGCCCGCGCGGCGAGGTGCGGATCATGACGGTGCACGGGGCCAAGGGGCTGGAGGCGCCCATCGTCTTCCTGCCCGACACGACGGCGAAGGCCGGGGCGCGCGGCGCGGCCCTGTTCGAGGTGGCGGCCGAGGTCGAGGAGGGCCTGACCCCACCGGCCGCTGCCTGGCTGATGGGGGGCAAGAAGGACGAGGACTGCCCCGTGCTTGCGGCCGCGCGCGCGGCCCGCGAACAGGCCTCGGCCGATGAAAGCCTGCGCCTGCTCTATGTTGGGCTGACGCGGGCACGCGACAGGCTGGTGATCATGGGCCGGGGCATGGCCGGACGGAAGGACGGCTTTACTGACGGCAGCTGGTGGGACCTGATCCGCCAGACCTTCGACGGGCTGGAGGGGGTGCACGATCTGGACGACGGACGGCGACGCTATGGCCCGGCGCCGGTGACGATGTTGCGCGCCGTGCCGACGGCGACCGCCCGTGAGGCCCTGCCCGACTGGACGCATACCGCGCCGCCGCCGGATGCCGCCCTGCGCGCCTGGGCGCCCTCGCGGCTGGCCGAGGTCGGCGAGGAGGCCGGACCGCCCTCGCCCTCCCCGCTCGATCGGGGCCGGGACGGGGGGCTGTCGCGGCTGAGGCGCGGCACGCTGATCCACCGGCTGCTGGAGCGACTGCCGGAGCTTGCCCCCGGAGATCGCAGGGCCGCCGCCGACCGCCTGCTGGCGCGCGAGCCCGGCCTGACACCCGGCCAGATCGCCGAGATGACCGGCGCGGCCTTCGGTGTGCTGGAGGACGACCGGTTCGCCGCCGTCTTTGGCCCCGGGTCGCGCGCCGAAGTGGCCCTGACCGGCGCGGTTCAGGGGATCGCCTGGTCGGGGCGGATGGACCGGCTGGTGGTGTTGCCCGACCGGGTATTGGTGATCGACTACAAGACCCAGCGGCCCGCGCCCGACCATATCGACCGCACCGATCCCGCCCATCTGATGCAGATGGCGGCCTATGTCGCCCTGTTGCGGCGGCTCTATCCGGACCGGACGGTCGAGGCCGCGCTGGTCTGGACCGACGGGCCGCGCCTGATGCCCGTGCCGGACGCCCTGATCGACGAGGCGCTTCACGCGCTTGTGCCCACCCTGTAGTCTTCGCCTTGAACGGGACGGGATTCGTCCCACATCCGATAGCCGAGGGGCGCCCGCCGCCCCGCCTGCAGAGAGCCTCCCCATGACGACGATCAAGGTCACCGACGACAGCTTCGAGACCGATGTGCTGAAGGCCTCCATCCCTGTGCTGGTCGACTTCTGGGCGGAATGGTGCGGCCCCTGCAAACAGATCGGCCCGGCCCTCGAACAGATCGCCGACGAAATGGTCGGTCAGGTCACCGTCGCCAAGCTGAACATCGACGACAGCCCCATGACCCCGTCGAAACTGGGCGTGAAGGGTATCCCGACCCTGATGCTGTTCAAGGACGGCCAGATGACCTCGATGAAGGTCGGCGCCATTCCCAAGGGCAAGATCGCCGAATGGCTGGCCGAACAGGGCATCGGCAGCGCCGCGGCCTGACGCCTAGACCGGCCAGGTGTCTTCGGACGCGCCCAGCACTTCCCCTGCCAGATACAGCGAACCGCAGATGACGATGCGGCCGGCGCCGAGGTCGAGGGCGCGGCGGACGGCTTCGTCCACGCTGTCTGCGGGCATGGCGCCCAGCCCCTGACCGCGTGCCACGGCCGCCAGCGCCTCGGCGGGGACAGCCGCGCCCTCAAAGTCGACGGTGAGGACCGGCGCCTCGAGCAGACGCAGGGTCTGGAAAAAGCCGCCCGCGTCCTTTGAGGCCAAGAGGCCGACGATCAGGGCCATGGGCCGGGGGTCGCGGCGCTGGCGCTCCAGCAGGGCCTCGGACAGGGCGCGGCCCGCGTGGGGATTGTGCCCCCCGTCCAGCCACAGCTCGGCCCCGGCCGCCTCGGCGCGGCTGCCATAGGGTCCGGCCTTCAGCCGCTGCATGCGGGCGGGCCAGACGGCCGAGGTCAAGCCGGCCTCGATGGCGTCCACGGTCAGGCCCAGATCCAGCGCCGCCGCCATGGCCAGCCCGGCATTGTCGATCTGGTGCGGGCCGCTGAGGTTCGGCAGGGGCAGGTCCAGCAGCCGGTCCGCACCCTGAAACACCAGCCGCCCGTGCTCGGTGAAAGCGTCCATATCCTCGCCCATGACCGACAGGGCGACGCCATGGCGGGCAGCCGCGTGGCCGATGACATCGCGGGCGACCTCGGGTTGGCGCGCGATCACCGCCCGGCCGCCGCGTTTGAGAATGCCGGCCTTTTCGCCCGCGATCCCGGCCAGATCGGTACCGAGGAACTCCGCATGGTCGTGGTCCACCGGCGTGATGACCGCCAGCTGCGGCACCGGCAGGACATTGGTGGCATCCAGCGATCCGCCCAGCCCGACCTCGATCAGGGCCAGGTCGGCCTCGACCTCGCTCATGGCGACAAAGGCCGCCGCCGTGGTGCTCTCGAACACGGTCGCCTCGCCCGGAATGGCCTCGATCCGGTCGAGAATGGCCGACAGCGCCGCATCGCTGATCAGGCTGCCGGCCAGCCGGATCCGCTCATTGAACCGCACCAGATGCGGCGAGGAATAGACATGGACCCGGAGCCCCGCCGCCTCGGCCATGGCCCGCAGGAAGGCGACGGTCGAGCCCTTGCCATTGGTCCCCGCCACATGGACCACGGGTGGCAGGTTCAATTGCGGATCGCCCAGCGCCGCGCACAGGGCGGTCATCCGCTCCAGCGACAGATCGATCCGTTGAGGATGCCGGGCCCGCAGTCGCGCGGAGATCGGGTCCACGGCGGTCAGGCCGCCTTTCGGCCGTCCATCAGCATGGACAGGATCTGGCCCAGAACGCGGGGCAGGTCGGCGCGGGGGACGACGCGGTCGACCATGCCTTTTTCCTGCAGATATTCGGCGCGCTGGAAGCCGGGGGGCAGTTTCTCGCGGATGGTGGCCTCGATCACGCGCGGACCGGCAAAGCCGATCAGGGCACCCGGCTCGGCCAGATGGACATCGCCCAGCATGGCGTAGCTGGCGGTCACCCCGCCGGTGGTCGGGTCAGTCAGCACCACGACGAAGGGCAGACGATGCGCCTTCAGGTCCTGGATGGCCAGGGTGGTGCGCGCCATCTGCATGAGGGACAGGGCGCCCTCCTGCATGCGGGCCCCGCCGGCGGCGGTGTAGCAGACCAGCGGCACCTTGCGTTCGATGGCGGCCTCGGCGGCGGCAATGAAGGCCTCACCCGCAGCCATGCCCAGCGAGCCGCCCATGAAGGTAAAGTCCTGCACGATCACCACGGCGGGACTGCCGCCGACATCCCCATAGCCGATGGCCATGGTGTCCTTGCGGCCCGCGGCCTTCCGCGCCGCAGCCAGACGGTCGCGGTAGGGCTTGCCGTCCGAGAAGTTCAGCGGGTCCTCGGGCACCTCGGGGGTCTCGATCGGCTCATAGTCACCGTCGTCAAAGGTGTAGCGCAGCCGGGTCGGGGCATCGATGCGCATATGGCGGCCCGACGGGGTCACCCACAGGCTGGCCTCGAGGTCCGAGCGATACAGCATCTCGCCGGTGTCGGGGTCCTTGACCCACAGATTGTCGGGCGTGTCGCGGCGGCCGACGATCTTGCGGACGCCCGGCGCAAAGCGGCTGAGCCAGCCCCCTCTTGCGGGCGGTTGCGGACGATCGGGGGTCTTGCGGTCAGCCATGGGTCGTCTTCTACACAGTTTCGGCGGCGCGGGCGCTACGCACGGCGTGCGACAGGTCCCGCGCAAGGGAGAGAACGTCGGCCACCGGGTCGCGGTTCTCGGTCACGGCCGCCTCGATCCGGTCGACCAGGGCCGAGCCGACCACCACCGCATCGGCGACGCGGGCGATCTCGGCGGCCCGTTCGGGCGTCTTGACGCCAAAGCCGACCGCCACGGGCAGGCCGGTGGCGTTGCGCACCAGCGCTACCGCAGGGGCGACATCGCCGGCCACGGCTTCCTTGACCCCGGTCACGCCGGCGACCGAGACATAATAGACAAAGCCCGAGGTGCCGCGCGCAATGACCTTCAGTCGCTCATCGTCCGAGGTCGGCGTGGCCAGCCGGATCAGCGACAGGCGGGCTGCATCCAGCGCTTCGACCAGATCGGCGGATTCCTCGGGCGGGCAGTCGACGATGATGACGCCATCCACGCCCGCCGCATCGGCAGCCTCGGCGAAGGCCCGGTAGCCCATCTGTTCGACCGGGTTCAGATACCCCATCAGGATCAGGGGGGTGTCGGCATTCCCGGCCCGGAAACGCCGCGCCAGCTCCAGCGTGCCCTTCAGCGTCAGGCCCGACTTCAGCCCGCGCAGGGCGGCGCGCTGGATGGTCGGCCCTTCGGCCATGGGATCGGAAAAGGGAAAGCCCAGCTCCAGCACATCGGCCCCGGCCTCGACCAGACCGCTCAGGATGTCGAGCGTGGCCTCCGGCGACGGATCGCCCGCCATCACATAGGCGACGAAACCGGCCCGGCCTTCGGCCTTCAGCACAGCAAAGCGGGCGTCAATACGGGCGGTGGTCATGCGTCAGATCCTCCCCTGAGGAGCGCAGCGGAATGGGGGAGGGGGACCATGCGCAGCATGGTGGAGGGGGCGACTTCAAGCGCGGCGTTCGGGGCTTGCCCCCTCCACCACTCCGTGGTCCCCCTCCCCCGCTGCGCAGGGGAGGATCGAAGGCCGGTCACAGCTCCACCCCCAGATGCTTCGCGACCGAGAAGATGTCCTTGTCGCCGCGACCGCACAGGTTGAGCACGACATTGCCGCCCTTGCCGACCTCGTTCGCGATCTCGCCGACGCGGGCGAGCGCGTGGCTGGGCTCCAAGGCCGGGATGATGCCCTCCAGCTTCGAGCACAGCTGGAAGGCGTCCAGTGCCTCGGCGTCGGTGGTGGCGCGGTATTCGGCGCGGCCGGTCTGATGCAACCAGGCGTGCTCGGGCCCGATGCCCGGATAGTCGAGGCCCGCCGAGATGGAGTGGCCCTCGAGGATCTGGCCGTCGTCGTCCTGCAACAGATAGGTGCGGTTGCCGTGCAGCACGCCCGGGCGGCCGCCCTGCAGACTGGCGGCGTGGGAATTCCCCTCCAGCCCCAGACCGGCGGCCTCGATCCCGATCAAACGCACGCCCTCGTCGTCGATGAAGGGGTGGAACAGGCCAATCGCATTGGAGCCGCCGCCGATGGCCGCCACACAGGCGTCGGGCAGGCGACCGGTGCGGGCCAGCATCTGTTCCCTCGCCTCGCGGCCGATCACGCTCTGGAAGTCGCGAACCATGGCCGGATAGGGGTGCGGACCCGCCGCCGTGCCGATGATGTAGAAGGTGTCACCGACGTTCGAGACCCAGTCGCGCATGGCCTCGTTCATGGCCTCCTTCAGCGTCGCGCGGCCATTGGTGACGGGCCGCACCTCGGCCCCCAGCAGCTTCATGCGGAAGACGTTCGGCGCCTGACGCTCGATGTCGGCAGCCCCCATATAGACGACGCAGGGCAGGCCGAAGCGGGCACAGACGGTGGCGGTCGCCACGCCATGCTGGCCGGCGCCGGTCTCGGCGATGATGCGGGTCTTGCCCATGCGGCGGGCCAGCAGGATCTGGCCCATGCAGTTGTTGATCTTGTGCGCGCCGGTGTGATTCAGCTCGTCGCGCTTGAACCAGATGTTGGCGCCGCCGTGGTGCTCGGTCAGCCGCTCGGCGAAATAGAGGGGGCTGGGTCGCCCGACATAGTGGGTCAGGAAGTCATCCAGCTCGGCCTGGAACGACGGGTCGGCGCGCGCGGCATCCCAGGCCGCCTCCAGCTCGTGGATGGCGGGCATCAGGGTCTCGGCGACGAACCGGCCGCCGAACGGACCGAACCGGCCCTCGGCGTCGGGCCAGGCATAGGCGTTGGAAAGCGAAGCGTTCACGATGACTGTTTCCCGGGGAGGGTACCTACGGCCTCAAGGAAGGCGCGCATGAGGGCCGGTTCCTTAACACCCGGCGCGCGCTCGACGCCAGAGGACACATCGACCATGTGTGCGCCCGACAGCCGCACCGCCTGGGCCACATTGGCGGGGTTGAGCCCCCCCGCGAGGAACCACGGGCGTGGCAGGTCCAGCCCCTGCAGCAGGGCCCAGTCAAAGCTCAGCCCCATGCCGCCGGGCAGGGTGGCGTCGGCCGGGGTGCGGGCGTCGAACATCAGATGATCGGCCACCCCGGCCCAGTCGGCCACGGACGTCAGGTCATCCGGACCGGAAACCGGCAGGCATTTGATGATCCCCGCCCCGGTTCGCGCCCGGACCGCCGCGGCTCGCTCGCGCGTCTCATGGCCGTGCAGCTGGATGAAATCGGGCGCCACATGGCGGGTCAGAGCGTCCAGCAGGGCGTCGTCCGGATCGACCGTCACCACCACCACCTTCGCCCGGCGGGTCTCGACCATTTCGGTCTGCTCCAGCAGGCCGCGGGCGGCCTCGGGCGCGAGGTGGCGCGGGCTCTTCTCAAACGCCACCAGACCGACGAAGGCCGCGCCGGCCTCGACAGCGACGATCAGGGTTTCAGGCGTCGTCAGCCCGCAGATCTTGGCCAGGGTCATGGCGGTCAGGTGAACCCGCCGGAGCGGACGGTCAAGCCTGATAGAGGTCGGCGTCGGGATCGGCACGGCCCCGGATCGCGGCCGACACCACCTGGCTGGCGATCACCGAATAGGTGATGCCATTGCCGCCAAAGCCCATGACGGCCCAGGCGTGCGCCATGTCGGGCACGGGGCCGATGGAGGGCAGGCCGGTGGCGCTCTCGCCGAACGCCCCGGCCCAGCTGTAGTCGACCTCGAATTCCAGATCGGGCAGCAGGCGCAAAAGCTTCTCGCGGATCATTTCGCATTTGCGCTTCAGCTTGTCCGGGTCCTCATGCGCGCCGGGCGCGTCCTCGTCCTCACCGCCGACGATCAGCCGCCCGTCGCTGGCCATGCGGAAATAGAGGTAGGGGTCGGACGCTTCCCAGACCAGCATGTCGCGCAGCCAGACGGGACAGGGCGTGCGCTCCTTCGTTGCCAGCGCCCAGGTCGAGATGACCTTGGCCCCCGGGGTCGGCACTCCGTCCGGAAACTCATAGCCACAGCAGAACACGACATGGCGGGCGCGCACGGCGTGGCCCCCTTCGGTCAGCAGGGTCACGCCATCGGGGTCGGAGGCGACCTGCAGAACTTCGACCGGAGAATACACGACCGCCCCGTCCGCCTGCGCGCGCCGCAACAGGCTGGCCGCCAGTTGCGCAGGATCGGCGCTGGCCGAACCGGTCGACAGGATGGCGCCCGTCCGCTCGATGCCGAACCGCTCGCGCAGGTCGGCCGGGCCGAGGAAGGTGCTGTCCAGCCCGATGGCCGCCCGGGCCTCGGCCTCGGCCTCCAGCGCCCGGCGGCCGTATTCATCGCCCGCCAGATAGAGGGTGTCCCTGTCCTCGAGGCCGCAGCGGATGCCCTCGTCCGCCACGATCTGTTTCAGGGCGTCGACCGCCGCGCGGGACCGCAGCCAGGCCCGTCGCGCATCCGGCATGCCGATCCGGTCCGCCAGCGCCGTCAGCGGCAGGTCGATCTCCCATTGCAGCAAGGCCGTCGAGGCGATGGTCGATCCCATCAGCGGAGGGCGTCGATCCAGCACGGCCACCGAATGATCGCGGCCGAACTCGCGGGCCATGAAGGCACCGCTGATGCCCGCGCCGATGATGGCGATATCGACCGAGATCGCCTCGGTCAGCGGGCGTACCGGCACGCCGAGGCCATGGCTGTCGGCCCAGACCGATCGGCCGGTCCTGAGATCCCGCTTCTGTGTGGCACCGCTCATCGACTGTCCCCCGTGGCGGAGCGATAGAGCCCCAGAGGCCTCGCGGTTCCGGCGGCGTCACCGAAATATCAGATCGACCTCTTCCGGCGACAGAAGCCGCCATTCGCCGGGTGGCAGGTCGTCGGGCAGGGTCAGGGCCCCGACCCGCTCGCGATGCAGGGCCTCAACGTGATTGCCGACGGCGGCGAACATGCGCCGCACCTGATGATAGCGGCCTTCGGTGACCGTCAGGGTCGCCTCGGTCGGGGTGATGACCTCGAGGATGGCGGGCGACAGGGGCTTGTCCTCGCCCTCCAGCACCAGTTCGCCCGAAGCGAACAGGGCAGCCTCACCTCCCTCCAGAGGCCGGGCCAGGGTGGCGCGGTAAACCTTGGCCACATGGCGTTTGGGGCTGATGATCCGGTGCAGCAGGACCCCGTCGTCAGTGAGCAGCAGCAGGCCGGTGGTCGCCTTGTCCAGCCGGCCGACGGTCGAGATGGCCGGGTCGCGCCTGCGCCAGCGTCCGGGCAGCAGGTCGAACACCAGGGCGCCGTCCTCCTTGTGCGAACAGGTCATGCCCAGCGGCTTGTGCATCATCATCACCAGCCCCGGCAGGGGGTCGAGCGGTTCGCCGTCGATCTCCATCCGCGACGGCAGGTCGGGCGCGAGGGCAATGCGTTTCGACACATCGGTCACGTCCGCACCGTCCAGCACAATGCCGCCTGCCCTGGCCATCCGCGCCATTTCGGTGCGCGAGCCATAGCCCAGCGAGGACAGCAGGCGGTCGACGCGGGCGGTCGGGGTTTTCACTTCTTCGCCTCGATGATCTTGTAGCCGTCGCCCTCGACGACCGCGCGGACGGCCTTGAAGGCCGACTTCAGCCCGGCCTCATAGGGCAGGTGCCGGTTGGCGACCATCCACAGGGTGCCGCCGGTCCGCAGCGACTTCGCGGCCCGGTCGATGAAGGCCTGACCCAGCGCCCGGTCCTCGGCCCCGCCGTCGTGGAAGGGCGGGTTGGCGACGACAAAGTCCAGATCGGTCAGGCTGTCGAGCGTGCGCACATCCGCCCACATATGCCGGGCGCGCGGGTCGGTGAGGTTGCGCCGTGCCGCCTCGACCGCGCGGCGGTCCAGATCGATCAGGGCGAGGTCGGTGACCGCTTCCTGCGCCAGCACGGCCTGCCCCAGCGCGCCAAAGCCACAGCCGAAGTCGGCCCCCCGGCCCTTCAGCGTGCCCAGATGACGGATCAGCAGGGCCGTGCCCGGATCGACCCGGTCCCAGGCGAACAGGCCTGGCTGGGTCCAGATGCCGGACTCCGGGTCCTGACGCAGGGCGCCCTCGGCGATCGCGGCCTCGAAGCCGGTCAGGGTGGCGGGGCGGACGCCAAGACAGCGTTTGAAATGGGCCTTGGATACGACCTCGCTGGCGATGCCGAAGCCCTCCAGCTCCTTCGCCAGGCGGGTGCCGCCCCGGGTCTTGAGCGCCATGGCATCGATCCGGCCGCCCGGCTTCAGCGCGCGCAGAACCAGGGCCAACGTATAGCGCCGCTCGACGGCCCCGGCCGGCGCATGGACCACGGCGTGATCGAAACTCTCGGGTGTCAGGTCTTCCAGCACCTCGGCGCCCGGATGGCGCGGCGAGACCTGTACGGCATCGGTGGGCGGATCAAAGATGAGGGGCGGGCGACCATAGATCAGGCTGTTCATAAGGCGGCCTATAGCGACAATTGTCGCGGCGGGCACGGGTGACACATCCGGCCCCATCCGGCAGAAGCGGGCATGGCCTGTGATTCGTCCGCCAGCCGGAGCCTTCCGGACGCCCGCGCCCTGCTGCAGCGTATCTGGGGCCATGACGACTTTCGCGGTCTTCAGGCGCCAGTGATCACGGCCGTGCTGGAGGGGCGTGACGTTCTGGCGGTGCTGCCGACCGGCGGCGGCAAGAGCCTGTGCTACCAGATCCCCGCCCTGATGCGGCCCGGCCTGACGCTGGTGGTCTCGCCCCTCATCGCCCTGATGAGCGATCAGGTCGCCGCACTGGACCAGCTGGGCGTGCCCGCCGCGCGACTGGATTCCTCGCTCGATTCCGAGGCGCGTGCCGCCCTCTGGACGCGCATCCGGGCGGGCGAGATCAAGCTGCTCTACGTCTCACCGGAGGGCCTGGCCTCGGCCTGGCTGCTGGACCGGCTGGCCGAGCTGGACCTCTCGCTGATCGCCGTCGACGAGGCGCACTGCGTCTCGCAATGGGGCCATGACTTCCGCCCCGATTATCGCAATCTGGGGCGGCTGAAGGCGCGCTTTCCCCGTGTGCCGACCGTGGCCCTGACGGCCACCGCCGATGCCCGGACCCGCGCCGACATCCTGCAGTCCCTGAACATCGGCGCGGCCGAGGTGTTCGTCGACAGCTTCGCCCGGCCGAACCTGCGCCTGTCGGCCCTGCCCAAGGCAGGCGGGCAGGCGAAGACCGAGGTCCAGGTGGTCGAACTGGTCGAGGCCCGGCGGGGCGTTTCGGGCGTCGTCTATTGCGGGTCGAGGAAGGGCTGCGAGCGGCTGGCCGAAGCGCTTTCGGCGGCAGGCCATGATGCGGTTGCCTACCACGCCGGCCTTGAGACGCGCGAGCGCCACGAGCGGCTGACCCGCTTCCTCGAGGCCGATCAGGGGGTGATGGTGGCGACCATCGCCTTCGGCATGGGGGTCGACAAGCCGGACGTCCGCTATGTCCTGCTCGCCGACCCGCCCGGCTCGCTCGAGGCCTATTGGCAGAAGGTCGGACGCGCGGGCCGCGACGGCGATCCGGCCGAGGGCATCACCCTTTACGGCTCGGCCGATGTGGCCTGGTCGCTGAAGCGGCTGGACGGCGGCGTGCTGGACCCCGAGGTCATGGCCGCCCAGCGCCGCAAGGTCTGGCAGCTGTATGCCATGCTGGACGGCGCGACCTGTCGGCCGCAGGCGGTGCGCCACTATTTCGGGGAAGAGGGCGCAGAGCCCTGCGGTGTCTGCGACCTGTGCCGCAGCCCGCCCGAGCAGGTGGCCATGACCACCGAGGCGCAGAAGGCGCTGGCCGCCGTGCACCGGCTGGAAGGCCGCTATGGTCGGGGCCGGGTGATCGACCACCTGACCGGACGCCAGAAGGATGGCGAGGGACCGGGTCAGGGCCTGTCGACCTGGGGCATCGGGCGCGACCTGCCCGTCAGCGAATGGCGACGCGTGCTGGATCATCTGGTGTTCGAGGGCCTGCTGATCGAGGACCCGAACGACGGGCGCCCCCTGATCGGGCTGGGCGACCTGGAGGCTGTGCGGGCCGTCTATCGCGGTGCGCATGAGGTGCGGCTGCGGCGGGAAGCCCCCCAGGCGGCGCGATCCGCCGGCAAGCGGGCCCCGGCTACCGACCTTCTGGCGCGCCTGCCCGCCGGGGCGCGCGAGCGGTTCGAAGCCCTGCGTGCCTGGCGACGCGAGGTGGCCCATGCCCAGGGCGTGCCGCCCTATGTCATCTTTCAGGACCGCACCCTGCTGGTCCTGGCCGAGGCGCACCCCGCCAGTCTGGCCGCCCTGTCGGCCGTGCCGGGGATCGGCAAGTCGAAGCTCACTACCTATGGCCGGGCCGTGCTGGAGGTTCTGGCCCGGACGCGGGATGCCGAGGCGGCCTGAGCCCGGCTGACCCGTGTTGGACCCCTAGCGGTTGCCCAGAAACTCATCGACCGCCGCCATGAAGCGCGCGGGCTGATCCATCATCACCATATGCTCGGCACCCTCGATCGGCACCAGACGCACGGGGTTCCGCGCGCCGCGATACGCCTGTTGCCAGGAAGACTGCAGCCTGTAGCGGGGGGAGTCCTCGCGGCGGCTCCAGCCATAGACCACGGTCACCGGCACATCGATGCGCGCCAGATTGGGGCGCAGGTCGACGGTCATGACCTCATAGAGGCTCTGCGCCAGCACGCGGGAGTCACCGCCCTGCCAGCCAACCCAGGAGTCGAGCGCGCCGGCCGTCGATCCCATACCCTGTGCCCAGGGCTGGCGGGCGAGGGCTTCGTCTCCGAGGAACAGCACGGCCTGATAGGCGACGGCGGCGATCGGCTCCAGATCCCGCCCCGTGGCCCGATCATCGAGCAACGACGGAAAGAAGGGGGCCGCGTCGACGATCATCACCCTACCGAGGGTGACGCCGGGCGTCGAGGCCAGCCGAAGCGCGATCTGGCCTCCCATGGAGTGGCCGATGACGGCAGGATCGCGCAGGCCCCGGGTACGGATGTAGCGGCCGACCTCTTCCGCCACCGGACCCGCGACCAGACCCTGTCCATTACCGCCCGCCGCCAGCTCGCCAAAGCCGCGCACCGACACCAGATGCACGCGGTGGGTCCGGCTGAGCTGCTCGGCCACGGGCTCCCAGACAAGGGCGGTCGAAGCCAGGCCCGGAATCAGGATGACATCGGGGGCGGACCGTCCGGCTGCACCCGGCGGATCCCGAACCTCGACCACGATGCGGTTCGAGGTGAAGCGCGCCTGGGGGGCGGGCATCGCCGCCGACCGACCGGGCGTCTCGGCGGCAGGTCCGACCCGCGCGGGCACCGATGCGGGTGTCGAGGGTGGAGCGGGCTCGGACGACGAAGGCGTCGCCAGCGCGAACATCAGACCAGTCAGGGCAAGCAGGGAGATCATGAGGGTCATCCTCATCAGGAACGCGGCCCGGATGAGGCGGATCGGGCGGCTCTTGCCAAATTTGCGTGATCGGCCTCTTCTGTCACCGGATCTTCTTGGGGGAGACACCGATGCTGACTTCGATCCTGACTGCCCTGGCCATGGGCCTGATACCCGCTTTCGACCAGGACCCTCCGATTTCAACGGCGCCGGTCAGCGACTGGCACCCTTTTTCGCGCAGCGCCACCACGGCCTATCTGGCCGACGCCGCCCAGATCGTGCCGACCGAGGCAGGCACCCGGGTCCGGGTGGCCCGCGTGCCGCTGACCGGCAGCGATTTCAGTCACGAGATCGACACCTTCACCTTCCGCTGTGGCAGCCGCGAAATCCGCTTCCTGTCCACCGACACCTATGACGGCACCGGCCAGCTGACCGACCGCTATGAGGAAACCGTCGAGGAGTGGGACACGGTCAATGAGGGCACCAACTATGGCTTCCTCTACGAAGTCGTCTGCAACGAGAAGCGCTCCGCCCAGGGGTCCTATCCGAGCGTAACCGCCTTCATCGGCCAGACTCGTTAAGGCTCAAGCCGGGACTGCGGCCCGTTGATAGCGCTCGATGCACAGATCGATATTGGCGATCAGGGTCGACACCTGGGCCAGGTCCAGCGAGCCGTCCAGCGTCAGCTGAAAGGTCTCGATCAGCGGCGCGAAGGTGCCGGGTAGCCACAGATCGCTCTGCCGCACGGCGTCGCTGAGGCCGGCCGTGCGGAGGAGCACCTGGTCCAGACCGGGCCGGTTCACCTTCAGGCAATACCCGATGAGCCGGTCCGCGACGTCATAGATCTGGCGCAGGGCGTCGTCGGACGGACGGTCCGCCCCGTTACCGGCAAGGCTCCGAAGGGTCTGAAGCCCTTCGTGAAAGCGGGGCAGGGTCTTCGAAGCCAGGGTCGTCAGGTTGGCATGGGCCTCCAGCAGCGCCTCCGACGCCTTCTTCCCACCCGGTCGACGCGCCTCTTGCTCGAAGCGGGTTTCGACGATTCGAAACTTGGTCATACTCACAGGGCTACTTTCTGGGGTTTCAGGACGCTGTTGATCTGGTCCTGATTAAGGTCCGCGGTTCGGCCGGATCGGACGCGGCCGAGCGCGCCGTCATTGGCGGCCCTGACGCACCGGATAGCCGGCACCGCAGGCAGCCTCGGCTTCACCGGCGTATCCGAGGCCGCCGCCCATCTCGCTGAAACGGCCCGGGCCGGGGTTGGGCCTGGCACCTTGCAACCCCTGATCGAAGCCCTCGCGGACCAGATCAGGGCGGTGGCAGCCTCGGACGCCGGAGCAGCGCCGATCTAGACGTCGACGGCGGCGTCCAGGGCGTTTTCCTGGATGAACTCGCGGCGCGGTTCGACCACATCGCCCATCAGCTTGGCGAACAGATCATCGGCCTCGTCGGCCTGGTTGACCTGAACCTTCAGCAAGGTGCGGGCATTGGCGTCCAGAGTGGTCTCCCACAGCTGGTCCGGGTTCATTTCGCCGAGGCCCTTGTAGCGTTGGATCGCCAGACCCTTGCGGCCCGATTCCAGCACGATCGACAGCAGGTCCAGCGGGCCCCGGACGGTCGCCGAGCGCTCCTTCCTGCGGAAGGTGGCGGGCACGTCGAAGACCCCGTCAAAGGCATGGGTGCGGTCGCCCAGACGGCGCGCGTCCAGCGAGCGGATCAGCGCCTCCTCCAGCACAATGGTCTCGGCCACGGCGCGACGCACGCGGTTGAAGACCACGGCCCCCTGATCCCCCGGCGTACCGCTCCAGGGTCCGTCGCCTTCCTCGGCATAGCGGTCCAGCCCGGCCGAAACCCGGTCCAGCAGAGCCTGATCCACCGTCGCATTCTCATCGAACAGTCCGGCCAGCGCCGCCTGTTCGATGGCGAAGGCGGGGGCGCGTTGCGCGAGCCGATCGACCCCCGCCTTGAAGGCCTTGGCCTCGCGCGTCAGCCCCTGCAGATCCATGCCGGCGCGACGTTCGCCGTCGGCCAGATCGAGCGTGGCCTCGCTGACGCCCTCCTCGATCAGATAGGCGTCCATTTCGGACTGATCCTTCAGATAGCGGCTCTGCTTGCCCTTGGTCACCTTGTATAGCGGCGGCTGGGCGATGAAGACGTGGCCGCGCTCGATCAACTCGGGCATCTGGCGATAGAAGAAGGTCAGCAGCAGGGTCCGGATGTGGGCGCCGTCCACGTCGGCGTCGGCCATCAGGATGATCTTGTGATAGCGCAGCTTGTCGGCGTTGAAGTCGTCGCGCCCGATGCCCGTGCCCAGCGCCAGGATCAGCGTGCCGATCAGGTCCGACGACAGCATGCGGTCAAAGCGGGCGCGCTCGACGTTCAGGATCTTGCCGCGCAGGGGCAGGACGGCCTGGTTCTCGCGGTTGCGCGCCTGTTTGGCCGAGCCGCCGGCGGAATCCCCCTCGACGATGAACAGTTCGGACTTGGCCGGGTCGCGTTCCTGACAGTCGGCCAGCTTGCCGGGCAGGCTGGAGATTTCCAGCGCCGACTTGCGCCGGGTCAGGTCGCGGGCCTTCCGCGCCGCTTCACGGGCCGCCGCCGCCTCGACGATCTTGGCGACGATCAGCCTGGCCTCGACCGGGTGTTCCTCGAACCAGGTCGAAAGCCCTTCGGAACAAAGCCCCTCGACGGCCGGACGCACCTCGGACGAGACCAGCTTGTCCTTGGTCTGGCTCGAGAATTTCGGATCGGGCACCTTGACCGACAAGACGCAGGTCAGGCCCTCGCGGGCATCCTCACCCGAGACCGAGACCTTTTCCTTCTTCGCCAGGCCCGAGCTTTCGATATAGGCGCCCATGACGCGGGTCAGGCTGGCGCGGAAGGCCGACAGGTGGGTACCTCCATCCCGCTGGGGGATGTTGTTGGTGAAGCACAGCATGGTCTCGTGGTAGCTGTCGTTCCACCACAGGGCGAGGTCCAGCTCGATGCCCTCCTTCCGGCCCCGGATGACGATCACATCGTTGAGCAGGGGCGATTTCGACTTGTCCAGATGGCGGACGAAGGCCTCGACCCCGCCCTCATAGTGCAGCAGGATCTCGATCGGCTCGGCGTGGCGTCGGTCGGCCAGCTTGATGACCACGCCCGAGTTGAGGAAGGCCAGCTCGCGCAGCCGATGCTCCAGCGTCTTCAGGTCGAAATCGATGTGCGAAAAGGTCGTGACCGACGGATAGAAGGTCACCTCGGTGCCGGTCAGGGGTTTGCCCGTATCCTCGCGGATCGGGGCGTCACCGGTGACCACCAGCGGCCTGACCGTATCGCCGCGCTCGAAGCGCATCTCATGCGCCTTGCCGTTGCGATAGATTTTGAGCTGCAGCCAGTCTGACAGGGCGTTGACCACCGACACGCCCACGCCGTGAAGGCCGCCCGAGACCTTGTAGGAGTTCTGGTCGAACTTACCGCCGGCGTGCAGCTGGGTCATGATGACCTCGGCCGCCGAAACGCCCTCGCCCTCGTGGATGTCGGTCGGAATGCCCCGACCGTTGTCGGTCACCGTGACCGATCCGTCGGCGTTCAGGATGACCTGGACCAGATCGGCGTGCCCGGCCAGGGCCTCGTCGATGGCATTGTCCACTACTTCATAGACCATGTGGTGCAGGCCCGAGCCGTCATCGGTGTCACCGATATACATGCCGGGGCGCTTGCGAACAGCGTCCAGCCCTTTGAGAACCTTGATGGAATCGGCGCCGTATTCGGGCATGTCGGCAGTCGGGTCGGTCATGAAGTCAGTCGGTAAGACGCCCGTCTGGCGGGCCTGGAAAACAGGAGCGGACACGGACGGTCGGCCAGACGAATCTGCCCCGTATCGAACCGGCTAAATATATAGGAAATTCGGCGGGAATTGCGAGGAAAAGGGGGCTGGAGCCCACCCCTGAATTCACTCTGCGACCAAGGCGCCTCCGGACACGCGTACGAACAGGCCACGCCCCTCCAGACCCTCGAACAGGACGCGTTCCGTGCCGGTCAGGAAGGCCTGCAGGCCCCGCTCCCGCCCCAGGGCCTCGATCTCGTCGAACAGGGCGGCGCGCCGGTCGGCGTCGAGGTGGGCCGGGGCCTCGTCCAGCAGCAATAGAGGCCGCGCCGTCTGATCCGCCAGCCGGGTGATCTGGGCGAGGATCAGGTTCAGCACCAGCGCCTTCTGCTCGCCCGAAGAGCCCTCGGCGGCCGGGCGGTTCTTCTCGCGGTGCAGCGCCGTCAGGTCGGTCCGGTGGGGGCCGAACAGCGAGCGTCCCGCGGCGCCATCCCGCGACCGGGCGGCGCGGAAACCGTCGCGCAGGAAGCCCTCGACTGCCTCAGCCGCCTCGCCAGCCCCACTGCGCCGCTCGGCCTCGCCGGCCAGACCCAGATCGGCTTGCGGGAAGGGCCTTCCCGCCCGGGCGTCGATCGCCTCCTGCAGCTCCGACAGGGCCGCCACCCGGGCCCCGGCCATACGCGCGCCCGCCTCGGCCAGCCGGGCCTCCAGCGCGTCCAGCCACAGGGGGTCGGCCTCACCCCCCTCGGCGGCCTGCAGCAACAGGCGCAGCCGCTCGCGCAGGGCCTTGTCATAGGCGGCGACCGCAGCTGCATGGTCGGGCACGGCGGCAAACACCAGCCGGTCAAAAAACCGCAGCCGGTCGGCCCGCGCGTCGGAAAACAGCCGGTCCTGCTCCGGCGTCGCCCACACGGGCCTGAGATACTCCAGCAGCCGCCCGGGCTGGGCCGTCTCGCCATTGATCCGCACGATGCGCCGCACAGCACCCGCCCCCGGCACGCCGGTGCCCAGCCGGGTTTCGTCGTCCAGCTCGACCGCCACGGCCCAGGGCCGCCCCGAGGCCTCGCCCGGCTCTCGCCGCCCCATCTCGGCCGCCGTCGCCCCGCGAAGGCCCTTGCCGGGCGTCAGCAGGCTCAGCGCCTCCAGCAGATTGGTCTTGCCCGCCCCGTTCGGCCCATACAGCACCACAGGCCCCGCCCCCGGCTCCAGCCGCGCGGTCCCGTACGAACGGAAATCAGTGAGGGTGAGGGTGGTGATCAAGGGCGCAGTTTAGCGAGCCGCGGACCCCGACGCCATCGCGACAGGGTCAGGATGGCATCCGGCGCGGGGCGGTTCCGGCTGTGGTGAACTCGGCCGTTCCGCCGCCGAGAATGACGCATCGGACCGTCTGCGGTCCCGGGCCGCCCGAGCGCCCGCAGCTGCCCTCGCCGCGCCAAACGACCGGCGGGTGGCCCGGGCGCGTGAGGATGACCCGGTCGACCAACAGATAGTCGGGGCCGCCAGGTACAGCGGCTGTGCGTCCGGAACCGCTGAAGGCGACAGTGGCCGAGCCGGCGATGAAGGTGACAGTTGCCCCGCCATCGGCGTGGTCGTCGATCCGCATCAGTCCTGTGCACGCGCCCGACAGATCCCCCACGCCGTCGATAAAAAGGGCATCACAGCGCCCGTCGATCAAGGTGGTCGCAGTGATTGCCGACGGGGCTTCGACGCGCGGATCGGGCGTTGAGGCGCAGGCGACCAGTCCGGAAACGGCGATCAGGGCGACCCTGACCACGCGATCACACCCTCAGCGGCATCAGCACATACTGGACGCCCGGATCGCCCGGATCGAGGACCAGGGTCGGGCTGGCCGGGTCGGCGAATTTGAAGGCGGCGGTCTCTCCGGTGATCTGGCCGCAGACATCCAGCAGATAGCGGGCGTTGAAGCCGATCTCGAACGGCTCTTCGGAATAGCCGATCTCGACCTCTTCGACGCCCTGCCCGGCCTCCATGTTGCGGACCGTCAGGGTCACGCGGTCCAGCTCGAAGGCCAGCTTCACGCTGCGGCTCTTTTCGGCCGAGATGGTGGCCACCCGGTCGACGGCGGCGGCAAAGACGGCGCGGTCGATGTCGGCCTGTTTATCGTTCCCGCGGGGAATGACGCGCACATAGTCGGGAAAGGCGCCGTCGATGACCTTGGAGGTCAGGGCCGCCTGGCCGAATTCGAAGCGGATCTTCTGCGGCGAGACGATCACCTCGACCGCGCCCGAGCCGTCATCCAGCAGGCGGCGAACCTGATCGATGGTCTTACGCGGCACGATCACGCCGGGGCTGCCGGCGGCGCCTTCGGGGGCCGGGGTCTCGGCCAGCGCCAGACGGTGGCCGTCGGTCGCCACGGTGCGCAGCAGGGGCACGCCCTCCTCGGCCACGGTGTGCAGGTACAGGCCGTTCAGATAATAGCGGGTTTCCTCGGTCGAGACCGCGAACCGGGTCTTGTCGATCAGCCGGATCAGGTCTTCCTTGGCCAGCGAATAACGCGACCCGCCCGCCTCGGTCGACATGACCGGGAAGTCGCCCGCCGGAAGCACCGGCAGATTGAATTTCGACCGCCCCGCCTGAACCGTCAGGCGCGGATCATCGCCCGAATAGACCAGCGACACCTCGGCCCCTTCGGGCAGTTTGCGGGCGATTTCATACAGGGTGTGGGCAGGGGCGGTGATCTGCCCCTCGACCTGGACGACGGCCTCGGCCTCATCGACCATTTCCATGTCGAGATCGGTGGCCGAGAACGACAGCCGGTCGCGGCCTGCGCTGAGCAGCACATTGGCCAGGATCGGAATGGTGTTGCGGCGTTCGACTACGCTCTGGACGTGGCTGAGAGCCCGAAGGAGCGCGGATCGTTCGATGGTCAGCTGCATGTCGTCTCGCCCGGACGCGGCGACTCAACCGTCACCGCGAGTATGAAGGGCCTTGGACACTAGCGTATCGCGCGGCCAGAGCAAGAAAGGGCTTGAACATCAGCCCCCGACGCCCCGGCCACCCCGGCCCCGGGTGTGGATAAGGATGTGGATGGACCGGCGGGGCGCGCGTTTCTAGCCGCGCAGCTTGCGGGTCAGGGCCTCGACGTCGCGGGCGATCTGCTCGTCCGTGGCCAGCAGGCTGTCGATCTTGCGCACCCCGTGCAGCACGGTGGTGTGATCCCGCCCGCCGAAGCGCCGCCCGATGTCAGGGTAGGAGCGCGTCGTATGCTGCTTGCACAGATACATGGCGATCTGGCGCGGCCGGGCGACCGAACGGGTGCGCCGCTCGCTCAGCAGATCGGCCTGCTTCAGATTGAAATGCTCGGATACCGTCTTCTGGATCTCGTCGACGGTGATGCGGCGCTCGGGCCCGCCGCGCAGGGCCGCGCCCAGCAGCTTTTGCGTATCCTCGACCGTCAGGGCCGACAGCCGCCCGCCGGACACGGCGGCCAGGGTGGTCACCGCGCCTTCCAGTTCGCGCATCGACCCCGGCGTCCGGTCCACCAGATGCTCCAGCACGGCATCGCCGATCACGCCGTCGACCACGCCGAGACGCGACAGGGCCTCCAGACGGTTGCGGGCCACGGCCAGCTTCAGCGCCCGGTCGCCCGGCTCGATGGGACAGGTCAGGCCCGAGGCCATGTGTCCGCGCAGACGCGGCTCGATTTCGGCCAAGGCCAGCGGCGGCCGGTCGGCCGACAGCACCACCCGGCGCCCATCCTGGATCAGGGTGGTCAGGGTCGACAGCAGTTCCTCCTGGGTCGAGGTCTTGCCGCCGACGAATTGCACATCGTCGATCAGCAGCATGTCGGCATTGCGCAGACTGTCCTTGAAGGCGGCGGTCTGGCGGTCCTGCATGGCCTTGACGAAGGTCGACAGGAAGCGCTCGGCCGTCAGATAGACGACCCGGGCCTCGGGCCGCAGACGCTGGGCCTCCCAGGCGATGGCGTTCAACAGGTGGGTCTTGCCGAAGCCATAGGGCCCGCACAGGAACACCGGATTGAAATGGCCGTCGGCCCAGGCCGCGACCTGTTTGGCAATGGCCAGGGCAAAGGCATTGCCGTGCCCCTCGACAAAGCCGTCGAAGGTCAGGCGGTCCTGAAGTCCAGCCGCGCGCACCGCCCGCGGACCGTCGGCCACGGGACCGACCGTCGGGGCCGGCATGGGCTGGAATCCGGCCGAGGGCGCGGTGGCGGCAGGCGCGCCCTGAACCGCCGAAGCCGGCGGCACCGAGCCCATTTCGGCCCGGCACCGGACCTCCAGCCTGCGCGACAGGCCGTCCAGACCCAGCCACAGCTCATTGACGCGGCGCAGCACATTCTTGCGCACCCAGTCGCGGGCATAGGCGGTGGGCGTGACCAGGATCAGCTGACCTGCGCTATCCATCCGCACCGCCGAGGGCGCGATATAGGAGCTGAACGGTCCGTCGCCGATTTCCGAGCGCAGCCGAACGGCCGCCTCGGTCCAGATCCGGTCCGGATCGGTCATCGTCGTCGTCTCGCGCGCCATCATTGTGCCACCCTGCATCCCGTGTCCCACTCTCCTGCATCGCCCCTCCGCCCCGAGTGCGCCCCAGACCCCGGGGACAGCCCTGACGTCCCTGAAAAGCGTGCGCTTTTCAGGCCTGGTCAGGCACTCGAACAGACATCTCCCGCCGACACGAAATCGCGTTCCGCGCCGCCTTCATCCGTGTTGGGATGGAAGTGCGATGGAGGTCCAAACTACTCCCGCGACCGGGAGCGTCAACGCTGATTCGCGACCCGAAACGCAGTTAAATTTGTTGACTCCGCTAAAGCCATTTCCGGCTTGAGAATTTGCCGATTTCGCCACCCGGGCGAGCACAGAATTCATTGCGAACGGTTATCTGCGGACATGCAAACGGCGAGACAGGAACCCCCGTCTCGCCGTTGAAATTCATGGCTTTTCATATGACAGCCGCATGAAGGGCCGTCCGGGTGCCGCCGAAGCGGCCGTCGTCAGGCTGCAGAAATTTTCTTCAGCTGGGCGGCCAGACGCGACACCTTGCGCGAGCCCGTATTCTTGTGAACCACGCCCTTGGACACGGCGCGCATCACCTCGGACTGGGCCTCGACGAAGGCGCTCTTGGCGGCGGTCGCGTCACCGGCCGTCACGGCTTCCTGGAACTTGCGCAGGAAGGTGCGGACGCGCGTGCGGCGCGCCTTGTTCACTTCGGTACGCGCCGCGATCTTGCGGATCGCCTTCTTGGCACCGGGGTTGTTGGCCATCAGTCAGAACCTTTGAACGGAAAGCGCCGCGGAACCGATCCACGGCGCAGAAATCTCAAGAGCGCGCGGCTATAGCGGAACAGAGCGCGGGGGTCAACGCGAGTCCGGTCCGGGATCGTGCCCGGTCTCCAGCCACTGCACGATCCGACCCGAAAGAGCCACATCCGCGGGCACGGGAGCCTCGAAACGCGCCCGGGGGGCGGGTCGGGCGGGGCGAATGTACTCGGTCAGCGGCGTGCGCGGCGGCCCCACGGGATCCCGGTCGGCGTCATAATAGGGGTTCTCGTCGAACATGCCCTGAAAGGCCGGATCGGTACGATAGTTTGGCAGCTTGGCCACGACCGCCTCGTCGCCCGCGATCTGCAGCAGCATCTCGTCCGCCTCGAGATCCAGCACGAAGCCGCCGCTTCCAGCCCCCACGATTGCCGCCATGTCCGAGGCCGCCAGCATGGTATTGGCCCCAAAGCACTGCACCACCTTGCTGTTGTTGACCATGGTGCGCCAGTCATTGGGATACAGCAGCTGCAACTGCGACACGTCCTGCCAGAAGCTCCACGTCTGCAGCCCATATCCGCGCAGCAGGGTCACGGCCTTCCGCAGTTCGTCAAACGGGCCCAGTTGCGCGGCCTCGTCAAGGACGAACAGGGTTGAACGGGCCGGGCGGGCACGCCGGCGCATAATGGCCGTCATCAGCGTCCCGACCCACAGCCGCAACAGCCGCCCGTGCGAGATCAGCATGTGTGGCGGCAAAACGATGAAGATCGACAGCGGGTCGCCCCGGATCACGCCGTCCAGCGAAAAGGTGGACTCCCCGGTCGCCTCGGCGATCAGCGGCCCGCGGATAAAGTCCACGCCCTCCTGGGCAAAGGCGACGATGCCGCCCAGGGTCTCGGCCGCCCCGATGGACATAAGGTCGGCCGTCGCCCGCGCTTCGGGGTGGCGCGATCCGGACAGCATGTGCATCACGGCTTGCGGGGAGCCGGCAGCCTCGTTCACAAGGGTGCGGACCCGGGCCAGCGTATGCTCGGACTTCGGCAGGTCGGTCAGCACATACAGGACCACCCCCACCAGCAACTGGCGAGCGCGGCTTTCCCAGAACAGGTCCTTCGATGAACCTGAAGCCCGCAGTAGCTGGTTGACCAGGGTGTGGGCATCATCCACTCCGGTCGGGCTTTCGGGATCGATCAGGTCCAGGGGGTTGAACCGTGCGGCCTCAAGACCCGTCAGGCCCATGGGATCCAGCACCACGACCTCATGGCCCATCTCACGCCGGCGTCGGGCGGTGATGGCGGCGTTCTCGCCCTTGGGGTCCACTACGATGACCGAGCCCGGGTACCGCAGCAGGGCGGGCACGATACAGCCCACGCCCTTGCCCGCGCCGGTCGGAGCCACGGTGATCAGATGGCCTTCGCCCTCCAGCAGGATCGGATCGACGACATTGCCCGCAGCCCGGGGCTGCTGAACGCCAAAGCTGAAGCCGATCGGCTGGCGGCGATGATTGCGTTCAAGCGACCATCCGACCAGAACGCCCTCGCCCGGCAGGCTGTCGGGCAGCTTCAGGGGGGCCTGCCCCCCCGGAAAATCCGTCGCGGCATGAGAGGTCATCGGGCGTCTCCCTGGCCGGTCACGGGCCGACGGTGGGCACCGTCAAAGATAAAGCCTGGCCCTGGATGATCCTCCATGACGACCTGGTCCTCTTCCATCGTGACCAGGCCGTTTCGCAGGACGGAAAAGGTCGAGCGGAACAGGGCGGCACCATACAGGACCACCGCGTCGTGCAGGCTGGTGTCGCCGTCCCCGGGGCGTGACCGGATCGGGTGCCCCAGCCCCTTGCCCGCGCCGCGCGGCTCTCCGCCCGTCAGCTCGGCCAGACGATCATCGCTCTCAACCAGGAAGAAGGCCCCCTCATCCCCCCGCACCGCGCTGGTGAAGAAGCGCAGATAGGCCTCGCGCTGGGCCTCGGTCTGCAGTTGGATTCCCCGGCGGTCGTTGATGTCGTGGATGATGTCCGACCGGCCATCCAGCAATTCGGCGCCAAAGGGGCCGTACAGGAAGCCCACCACCTGATCCCCTTCGCCGGTGCCGGTGATCAAAACCTCACAGGCGGCCCATCCGGGCCAGAAGGGCAGCAACGTCATGCGAAACTGCACCATACGTCCGCCGACCATGGTCTGCGGCAGAAACACGGGGCTCAGAACGAGATGTCGCCGAAGGTCCGCAGCCAGCGGATCGGGCGCTTCGCGCCAGTCCGCCTCGAACAGCGGTGGCACGGGCCAGGATACGGTAGTGTGTGCCAAGTCGTCCCCCGCAAGCTACTGTCAGGCTTGTGTAAGATGTTCAGGGGCAATTGTGAACGCTGTTTTCCCTGATCGGCCGCTCTAACGCCCCCTGAACGTCGGCTTCCGCTTCTCGACAAAGGCCGACATGCCTTCCTTCTGGTCCTCGAAGGCGAACAGGCTGTGGAACAGGCGGCGTTCGAACTGGACGCCCTGGGTCAGGGTCGTCTCCAGCGCGGCATTGACCATCTCCTTGTTGGCCATGACCGCCAGCGGGCTCTGGGCGGCGATGCGGGCGGCGATCTTGCGGACCTCGTCCAGCAGGGTGTCGTGAGGGAAGACCCTGCTGGCCAGACCCGCGCGCTCGGCTTCCTCCGCGTCCATCATGCGGGCGGTCAGCACCATGTCCATGGCCTTGGACTTGCCGACCAGCCGGGTCAGGCGCTGCGAACCACCGATGCCGGGGGCCACCCCCAGATTGATCTCGGGCTGGCCGAACTTCGCCTTGTCCGAGGCCACGATGAAATCGCACAGCATGGCCAGCTCGCACCCGCCGCCCAGGGCAAAGCCATTGACCGCCGCGATGATCGGCTTGCGGAAACGGGTGATCCGGTCATGGCCCAAGGCAAAGAAGTTGGCTGTATACATCTGGGCATAGGTCTGGTCGGCCATCTCCTTGATGTCGGCACCCGCGGCGAACGCCTTGTCGCCCGAGCCGGTCAGGATCAGACAGCGGACAGTGTCGTCGTGCTCGACCGCATCCAGAAAGGCCGCCAGATCGCGAAACAGGGCCGAGTTGAGCGCATTCAGCGCCTCGGGCCGGTTCAGCGTCACCACCGCATAACCGTCGTCGTGGCGTTCGATCGCCAGGGTGTCATAGGTGTCGGCGGCAGCTGGGGTCATGGGGCGCTCCTTCTGAATTCGGGGCCTTCCTACCAAAGACCGTCACTCCGGCGATAGCCCGACCATTGCGCCCAGCTTCAGAACCGTATTCCAGTTCCGTCCCGTGCCCATACCCAGCATCCGGGGCGTGGCCTTCTTGAAGATGCCGGACTGGCCCTGGCCGTTCGGGAACCAGAAATAGAGGACGTCTCCCACCGCCTCGACCCGCTCGCCGCCCTCGGCCAGCGCGCGACAGGCGTCAAGGGCACCGGCCTTGATCCCGGCCTTCATCACCATGGCCAGAACCTTGGCGGGCTCTGCCGAGGCTTCATCAGCAAAGGGATTGGCCGCGATCAGGCCCTGCCAGTCGGCGGGCGTGCGGACCATGACCGCGACCTTCAGGCCGAACCGGGCCTCCATGGCCGCCTCGACCTCACCCTCCAGCCGGGCGGGATCCCGGTCGCTCCCGACCACCAGATTGCCGCTGGCCAGAAGCGTGCGCGGATTGCCGAGACCCATCTCCGCCGCCATGGCCCGCTGTTCGGCCACGGGTGCCCGCACCCCGCCGGTGTTCATGCCGCGAAACAGGATGATGCGCTGGTCCATACGTTATCTCTTCTGACAGACCGGGCACCAGAAGGTCGAGCGGCCACCCTGCACCTGCCTGCGGATCACCGGGTGGTCGGCGTTGCGGCGGCAGGGCTGGCCTTCGCGGCCATAGACGTCGAACCGGTGCTGGAAATACCCCTGCCCGCCCTCGGCATTGGCAAAGTCCCGCAGGGTCGAGCCCCCGGCGGCGATGGCCTCGGCCAGCACATCGCGCACCGCCACCGTCAGCCGCTCCAGCCGCGCCTGTGACAGACTGCCGGCGGCGGCCACGGGCGAAATCCCCGCGCGCCACAGAGCCTCGCACACATAGATGTTGCCCAGCCCCGCCACATGGCGCTGGTCCAGCAGGGCCACCTTGACCGGCTGGGCACGGCCCTTGAACCGCGCCTTCAGATGATCGGCGGAAAAGCCATTGCCCATCGGCTCGGGTCCCAGACCGGCAAACCACGGATGGGCCTCGACCTCATCCGTCGGGATCAGGCCCATGAAGCCGAACCGGCGGGCATCGGCATAGCCCACGCGCGTGGCCGTTCCGTCTCGCGTGGCGCAGAGGCTGAGGTGTTCATGCGGCCCACGCACGGGCGCATCGGTCTCGAACTCGCCCAGCGGATCGCCGTCCAGGGTGAAACGCCCCGTCATGCCCAGATGGGTCACCCAGGTCTCGCCCGTCGACAATGGCATCAGCAGATATTTGGCCCGGCGTCCGGTCGACAGCACGCTCGCCCCCTCCAGCCGTTCCGCGAACCGCTCGGGAAAGGGAAAGCGCAGATCGGCGCGGTTCTGGCGCACGGTCGACAGGGTCGCGCCGGCCAGCACCGGCTCCAGACCCCGCCTGACGGTTTCGACCTCGGGAAGTTCGGGCATGGAATCCGGCCTGGGGGATGACGGGCCGATCCCTAACAGACGGGCTCTGGCATGGGCACCCCGGAAAGCTCGACCCGTGGCCTTGCGCGTGTCGATCGGTCGCGCCCCGCTGATCGCTTGGCATGCCCGGAAGCGGTGCTATCTCTCGGCCATGACCCTGCTCGAGCGCATCGATCCGACACGCACCTGGCCCGGACTTCTGGGTGCCGCAGGCGCGGGGCTGACCGCCCTGTTCGTGTTCCTCGAGCCCACGCCGACGCAGGTGCTGAGCCTGCCCGCGCTGATCGGCTTCTGGGGTGCGCACGTCTTCCTCTTCCTTGCGCTTGCCCAGGGATCGCAGGTCCTCATCTCCCGGCATATCGCCCCGAAGGCGAACCCCTGGGCCGCGATCGCGGCGGCGGGCGTCGTGGCGTCCGCCCTGCTGGCGCCGATGGCGCTGGTCCTCGACTATCTCATGGTCGGACCTCTTGATCCCGCCGAAGCGTCCGGTTGGACCTGGGCCGGGCTGATCGAGGAATGGGCCAGCCTGGCACCCCCCGCGACCGTGGTCTGGCTGGGCCTGAACGCCGCGCGGTTCCTGAGACGGCCCGACCCGGAGCCCCAGTCGACGCCCCGGGGTACCGAGGCGCTGGCGGAGCCGGGGTTCATGCGGCGGCTTCCGCCGGGCCGACGCGGGCAGCTCATCGCCCTGAGCGCAGAGCTGCATTATCTGCGGGTCTATACGACCTCGGGCGAAAGCCTGATCCTGCAAGGCTTCGGCGAGGCTCTCGCGCAACTGGGCCCCCAGGCGGGTGTTCGCATCCATCGCTCCCACTGGATCGACCCGGCGTTCGTCGCCGAGGTGACGCGAGATCGTGGCCGCACGAGGGTCCGCCTGTCCAACGGTCTCGTTCTGCCGGTGGCGCGAAACCGGCGGGCCGAAGTAGCGGCCAATCTCGCGGCGGAGACCGGCCCCGCGCGGGCCTGACCGTTCGTGAGATCGCGCGCGCCCTTCGTGCGCTGATCCGGTCCGACGGGCGGCGCTCCACGCCGCTCGTGCAGGCCCCGCGACCGTTCGTGCATTGACGTTGGTCGGGCGTCCCGGCGCTCCTTAGCAGTCCCCGCCGAACCGCAAGCCTCAGCCCGGACGGCAGACCAATGAGCTCCTGCACATGAGTTCGCGAGACGCGGACGCGCTGACCCCTGCCGCGCCGTCGGTCCGGCCCGGGACGACCTGCAATGGAACAGGCACAGAAACGACACCGGACGCTCATGGTTCGGTGACGCGCGTGCCGCACGAGTCAGGCATTCGCATGCCCGGGGCGACGTCTGGTCCGGGAAAATCGATGACGCATGGACAGATGCTGTCGGGCGCGGCCTCGGCCGGTCGGTCAACCCGTACCCGGCGCGGCCTGCGGCGGGAGTTGCATCGGCTCAGGCTGTCCTGGGTGGCGGGCGTCGGCACCGCCTCGCCCGTGGCCGCCGCCCTTGTCGCCACGGCGATCCTGTCGGCCTATTTCATCCTGTTGCCGGGCGTGGACCTGGCCGTCAGCCAGGTCTTCTTCGATGCCGAGCGGGGGTTCGTCGCCGCCTCTGACCCGGCGCTGAAGGCGCTGCGCAAGTCGTCGACCTGGGTGATGGGACTGGTGCTGCTGGGGCTGATCCTCATCGCCGTCCGTGGCGGGTGGACCCGCCGCCGCGAGGCGAGAAAGGCGCTGTTCCTGATCTCCGGCCTGGCCCTGGCCTCGGGTCTGGTTGTGAACGGCCTCTTCAAGGCGGGCTGGGGCCGGGCCCGGCCGATCCAGATCGAGGCGTTCGGCGGCGAGGCCGAGTTCACCCGGGCCTGGGCGATCACCGACCAGTGCGCCTCCAACTGTTCCTTCGTCTCGGGCGAGGCGTCGTCCGCGGCCTGGATCGTGGCGGCGGCGGCCGTCATGACGCCGCAACCGTGGCGCCGCATCCTGATCCCGGCCGCGTTCGTCTACGCCGCCGCCCTCTCGTTCAACCGCCTGCTATTCGGCGGCCACTTCCTGTCGGACATCCTGCTGTCATGGGCCATCACCGCTCTGGTTCTCTGTCTGCTGCATCGACTGATGCTCCACCGCCCCATGGCGACGCGCCGGGCGCGTCGGAGACGGCGTGCGCGCCAGGGTCCGGCTCCCGCCATGGGCTGATCCCGGGGGGACTGGTCGGGGCGGTCGCGGCCCTGACCCTGGTGCGGCTGGTCGGCCTGCACCTGTCCGTGACCGACCTCTATGTCGATGAGGCCCAATACTGGGCCTGGAGCCGGGAGCTCGCCTGGGGCTATTTTTCCAAACCTCCGTTCCTGGCCTGGATGATCGCGGCGACCGGGCCGCTCTGCGGGTCTGCTGAAGCCTGCGTGCGGGCCCCGTCGACGATCATCTGGGCGATCACCGCCCTGGCCGTGTCGGCCGTCGCCGCGACACTGGGCGGTCGCAAGGCGGCATGGTGGGCGGGCCTCGGCGTGCTGCTGGCACCGGGTGCCGCCTTTTCGGCGCGGATCGCCTCGACGGATGCGCCGCTCCTGATGTTCTGGGCGCTGGCGGTGCTGGCCGTTGTGCGGCTGAGGGCAGGGGGCGGCGCGGTCTGGCTGGCGCTGCTGGCCGTGTCCTTCGGTCTCGGCCTGCTGTCGAAGTACGCCATGATCTATCTGCTGCCCTGTCTGGCGATCGCGGCGCTGGTCGATCCCGACAGCCGCAGGACTCTCCAGAGACCCGCGGTCTGGCTGGCCCTCGCGGCCGGGCTGCTGATCTTCAGCCCCAACCTGGTCTGGAACGTCCTGAACAGCGGCGTCACCTTCCAGCACACGGCCGACAATGCCCGGGGCGAGGGTCTGGGCCTGGATATCGGCAGCGGGCTGGAGTTCATCGCCGCGCAATTCCTGTTGGCCGGGCCGGTCGCGCTTTTCTGGGTGCTCGCTGCGGCCGTCCGCGCCACGACGCTCCGCCCGGAAGCTCGGCTGATGATGGCCCTGTCGCTGCCGGTGCTTGCGGCCCTGACCCTGCTGGCCTTTCTGGGCCGGGCCCATGCCAATTGGGCGGCCACGGCCCTGATCGCCGTCTGGATCCTCAGCGGTCTGCTTTTTACGTGTTGGCGCCTCAAGGTCTGGCCGGTCGCCGGCCTGATCGTCGGACTGGCGCTGCAGGGACTGCTTCTGGCGGGCGATGCCGGACCTGATCGGCTGGGCGCGTTGGGCAGCGGGCTCTACCACCAGGTCCGGGGCTGGAGCGACCTGTCAGCCACCGTCGCCGATCATACCGATACGCAGGGCCTTGCGACTGTGGTCGCCGAGACCCGGACCGACGCCGCCCTGCTGACCTACTACCTCCGGCATACGCCTTTGCGGGTGCGCGTCTGGCCGGCACCGCCCCGGCAGGGTCCGGACCACTATTATGAGATGGCCCGCGCGCTGGACGCCTCCGACGTGGGCCGTCCCGCCCTGCTGATTACGGCCTGCCCGGACGCGGCCCGCCTCACGGACGCCCGCAACCTCGGCCGCGTCACGGTGAGCACGGGACCGATAACCCGGCGCACACGCCATCTGTTCATCGTGGCCGGCGACCCCGACCGGCGCCCTACCCCTTGCCCCTCCGAAGTCTCGTCCGCGCGATGACCCCGGATCGTCGAAGGCCGAATGGCTGGCCTTTCTGCGCCCGGCCCTGTATGAGGCGCGCGCTCCCCGCACCGTCGCCCTCACCCCGCGGCCCCTTCTGGCCGGCCGCCCTGCACGTCTGATACTCCAATGAACCTTCGTAACGTCGCCATCATCGCCCACGTGGACCACGGCAAGACCACCCTGGTCGACCAGCTGCTGGCCCAGTCCGGCGTGTTTCGCGCCAATGAGGCGACCACCGAGCGCGCCATGGACTCCAACGATCAGGAGCGCGAGCGCGGCATCACCATCCTGGCCAAGGCCACCTCCGTGCTCTGGAACGGCAAGGCCGGCGAGACCCGCATCAACATCATCGACACCCCCGGGCACGCCGACTTCGGCGGAGAGGTCGAGCGCATCCTCGGCATGGTCGACGGCTGCGTCATCCTGGTCGACGCTGAGGAAGGTGTCATGCCCCAGACCAAATTCGTGCTGACCAAGGCGCTCAAGATGGGCCTCCGCCCCATCCTCTGCATCAACAAGGTCGACCGCGCCCACGCCGACCCCGACCGCGTGCACCTCGAAACCATGGAGCTGTTCGAGGCCATCGGCGCCACGCCCGAACAGCTGGACTTCCCCCACATCTATGCCTCGGGTCGCAACGGCTGGGCGACGCTGGATCTGGACAAGCCCAATGACAATCTCGCGCCGCTATTCGACCTGATCGTCGACCATGTGCCGCCGCCCGCCGTCGCCGCCAACACCGACAAGCCCTTCCGCATGCTCAATGTGCTGATCGAGAGCGACCCCTTCCTCGGTCGCCTGCTGACCGGCCGGATCGAGTCGGGCAAGGCGGTCCCCGGCATGCCGGTCAAGGCCCTGTCGCGCGACGGCAAGATGATCGAGCAGGGCCGCATCACCAAGGTGCTGGCTTTCCGCGGCCTGAAGCGCCAGCCGATCGAGGAAGGCGCCGAGGCCGGTGACATCGTGGCCATCGCCGGCCTGTCCAAGGCGACCGTGGCGGACACCCTGTGCGCGCTCGAGGTCACCGAGGCGCTCGACGCCCAGCCCATCGATCCGCCTACCATCTCCATGACCGTCGGCGTCAACGACAGCCCGCTGGCCGGCCGCGAGGGTGACAAGGTCCAGTCGCGCGTCATCCGCGACCGCCTGCTGAAAGAGGCCGAGGCCAATGTCGCCATCCGCGTCACCGAGACCCCGGGCGCCGACGCCTATGAGGTCGCCGGTCGCGGCGAACTGCAGCTGGGCGTGCTGATCGAGAACATGCGCCGCGAGGGCTTTGAGGTCTCCATCAGCCGCCCGCGCGTGGTCTACAAGACCGGCGAGAACGGCGAACGGCTGGAGCCGATCGAGGAAGTCGTCGTCGACGTCGATGACGAATACACCGGCGTGGTCATCGAAAAGCTGTCGGCCCGCAAGGCCGAGCTCAAGGACATGGGCCCGTCGGGTGCCGGCAAGACCCGCATCAGCCTGATGTGCCCGTCGCGGTCGCTGATCGGCTATCAGGGGGAGTTCCTGACCGATACGCGCGGCTCGGGCGTGCTGAACCGCGTCTTCAGCCACTATGAACCGCACAAGGGCGAGATCGCCGGCCGCCTCAAGGGCGTGCTGATCTCCAATTCGGACGGCGAGACGGCCGCCTTCGCCCTGTGGAACCTCGAGGATCGCGGCGTCATGTTCGTCGGCGCGGGCGAGCGCACCTACCAGGGCATGATCATCGGCGAGAACAGCCGCTGGGACGACCTCGACGTCAACCCGATCAAGGGCAAGCAGCTGACCAACGTCCGCGCCGCCGGCAAGGACGAGGCCGTGCGCCTGACCCCGCCCCGCATCATGTCGCTGGAACAGGCCATCGCCTATATCGATGAGGACGAGCTGGTCGAGGTCACGCCCAAGTCGATCCGCCTGAGAAAACAGGTCCTGAACCCCAGCTTCCGCAAGAAGCGCGTCCGCCCGGACTGAGCCTGATCAGCGGCGTGCAACGGCGCTCCGCCATCAGCGTTAATCCTGTCGCCGGTTCTCTTACCAACCGGTGTCATCTGGATTGTAAAGCCATGCGTAAGACCCTGATCCTGGCCAGATCGGCGCTGGCCGTCTGTTTCGCGACGCCCGCCGCCGCCCAGGTCTTGGGGGGAAATGTCTCGGGCAATGCCGGCGTACGTATTGACCGACCCGATGTCGGCCTCGGCCAGACCGTGCGCGATACCCGGGATTTCACCCGGGACACCGTCCGCTCGACCCGCGACGGCCTGCCCGAGGCCCGGGTGGACGGGCGCGCGGGCGTCGAGGCCTCCGCCCGACCGCGACGGATATCGACCCAGACCGATGTGGCGATGGGTGCCGAGGTTCGGGCCCGGAACGGCGACCTGATCGGCTCCGTGGTCGGCACCACCCGCGACGCCCGCGGCTATGTGCGGACCGTGCTGGTCCGGACCGCCGACGGTGCCGTGCGGTCGCTTCCCGCCGCCTCGGCCGACCTGGCCGCGGAGGGGAACGGCGAGGTGGTGATCAGTCGCTGGGACCGCCGCCGCGTCGAGCGACAGCGCCCGGTGGACGACCGAATGGAAGGCGACCACCAGCGCACCGTCGAATAGCGACGCCGGTATGCCGGTTAAGGGGCGGTCCAAACGGGCCGCCCTTTTGCTGTGACCATCCTGGTCGCGCGCGTGACCAACCTAATCCCCTGCGCCGGAGCGGAATACAGCTCTCTGAAAGGCGCGCCGTATCACTAAAAAAGGGCGGCTCCGCAGAGCCGCCCTTTCCGGTTTCAGACCGTCACCCGTATCAGGCGCGGCGCTTCACCAGTCCCAGCAGGAACAGCAGGATGATGGCGCCGATGGTGGCGACGATGGTCGAACCGATCCAGCCGCCCCAGGCAAAGCCGAGGGCATTGGCCAGGAAACCACCGATCACGGCACCGACGATACCGACGATCAGATTGGTCAGCAGGCCATGATTGCGGCCCATGATCTGTTCGGCCAGCCAACCGGCGATGATACCGACGATGATCCAGAAAATAATGTTCATGTGTGCTTCCTTCCTTTGAATACCCAAGCTGAACCTTAAATGCGTTCCGCCGCCCCGGGTTGCATGGCCCCCAGCATTCGGTCTGCATTCGGTCGCGATCGCATAACCCCGTCATTCCCTCCTGACGCGATACCGGCACGGGGTTTGCCGCGTGGAGGGCGAGCCGTTCCGTTTCGGGACAGGTCGCAACACGGGGAACTGGCCATGGCCACTGACATCGATCTTCACCTTGGGCGCCGTCTGCGCCGCCGCCGCCGCCTTCTGGGCCTGACGCAACAGCAGCTGGCCACCCAGGTCGGCATCCGCTTCCAGCAGATTCAGAAGTATGAGTGCGGCGCCAACCGCATCTCGGCCGCCCGCCTGTGGCAGTTGTCCGAGGCGCTGGAAACGCCCGTCAGCTACTTCTATGACGGCCTGACCGAGGCGCTGGAGCGCAGCGAGACCGCCGGGGGCGCGGGTGGCGAGATGTTTTCCCGCAAGGAAACCCTCGACCTGATCCAGGCCTATTATCAGCTGGGCGAGCGCCCGCGCCGCCGCCTGCTGGATCTTGCCAAGTCGCTGCATTCCGAGGGTGACGCCGCAGCTTAAATGGGTGACGACGGGCGGCGGCGTCTGTATGCCGCCCACCCATGACCGAATATGAAGCCTTCGCCCTTGAGCTCGCCCGCGTCGCCGCCGACGTGACCCTGCCCCTGTTTCGCACGGGGACCGCCGCCGAGGACAAGGGACTGCCGGGGGCCTTCGACCCGGTGACCGAGGCCGACCGCGGGGCCGAGGCCGCCATGCGCCGCCTGATCGGGGCGCGTTTCCCGGACCACGGCGTCGTCGGCGAGGAATATGGCGCGGACCGGCCCGACGCCGAGTTCGTCTGGGTGCTGGACCCGGTCGATGGCACGCGCGCCTTTGTCGCCGGCCTGCCGCTGTGGACCACCCTGATCGGCCTGACCCACCATGGACGCCCCGTCGTGGGGGCCGTGGCCCAGCCCTGGCTGGACGAAGTGTTTCTGGGCGGCCCGTCCGGGGCCCGCTGCGTGTTGCGCGGAACCGAGGCACCGATTGCCACCCGCCCCTGTCCCCGGCTGAACGATGCGGTGATCTCGACCACCGATCCGGACATCTTTACCGGCGCCGAACTGGGGGCCTGGCGACAGGTCCGCGCCACGGCCCGCCTGACGCGCCTGGGCTGCGACGCCTATGCCTATGCCATGCTGGCCTCGGGCCATATCGATCTGGTGGCCGAAACGGCCCTCAAGCCCTGGGACTGGACGGCGCTGGTCGCCCTGATCGAGGCGGCGGGCGGGCAGGTCACCGACTGGCTGGGCAACCCGCCCCACGACGACGGCCGCATTCTGGCGGTCGGGGATGCGGCCCTCACCGAGCAGGCGCTGCTGACGCTCCGCCGCGCCGTCGGCTAGACCGGCTCCGCCTGCGAGGTCAGGGCCTTGCGGGCCAGCCGGGCGCGTCGCCACGCGGCCCACAGGAAGACACCGGCCCCCAGCCAGATAAAGCCGAACGACACCCCGCGCAGCCAGGTGAAGTCCTCGCCCTGGCTGACCCCGATGACAAAGCTGATGGTCGGAGCGACGAACTGCAGAAAACCGATGGTGGTCAGGGGCAGGCGCCGCGCTGCCCATGAGAACAGCACCAGCGGCCCAACCGTCACGGGCCCCGCCATGGCCAGCCAGAAGGCCGCATCCGGACTGTCGAAGAACACGCCCGAACCCTGCATCTGCAGCCAGATCAGCCAGCCGAGGCCGAACGGCGCCATCAGCAGGCATTCGACGAACAGGCCCGCCTGGGCATCGGCACGCACGCGCTTGCGGATCACCCCATAGGCGGCGAACGACACCGCCAGCGTCAGCGAAATGAGCGGCAGTCGCCCCAGCGCCACAGCCTGCAACGCCACCCCGGCTGCGGCCAGGGCAATGGCCACCAGCCCCGCCCGGCTCAGCCGCTCGCGGAACAGGCAGGCCCCCAGTGCCATATTCAGCAGCGGATTCAGATAATAGCCGAGGCTGGTTTCCAGCGTATGGGCGTTGTTCACTGCCCAGACGAACAGGGCCCAGTTCAGTGCGATCAAACCGGTCGACAGCATCAGCCAGCCCAGCGTCCGGCGATCGGCAAAGGCGGCCTTCACCTGGTCCGACTGGTGAGCCCAGAGGACCAGTATGGCGGCCCAGACCAGACCCCAGACGGCCCGGTGGCCCATGATCTCGAAGGCATCGGCGCCCGCTGCGCCCATGGGCTGATAGATCAGCGGCGACAGTCCCCAGAGGACGTAACACCCCAGCCCCGCCAGCAGGGCCGCGCGGCCGTCAGGCGCGGAGGCCGTCACCTCAGACCGTCAGGGTGCGATAACCGCCCGAGGGCTTGATCATGCCCGTCTCGTCCAGCAACTGCGCGATCTGGACGGCGTTCAGCGCCGCGCCCTTCCGCAGGTTGTCGGACACGACCCAAAGGTTCAGGCCGTTCTCGACCGTCGGGTCCTTGCGGATCCGGCTGACGAAGACGGCAAAGTCGCCGGCCGCATCGACCGGGGTGACGTAGCCGTCGGCCTCGGCCTTGTCGACGACCAGCACGCCCGGCGCCTCGCGCAGGATTTCGCGCGCCTCATCGGGCGATATCGGACGGTCAAACTCGAGATTGACCGATTCGGAATGGCCGACGAACACCGGCACCCGCACGCAGGTCACGGTCAGCTTGATCTCCGGATCAAGGATCTTGTGGGTCTCGACCCACATCTTGGCTTCCTCGTCGGTATAGCCGTCGTCGCGGAACGATCCGATCATCGGGATCAGGTTGAAGGCGATCTGCTTGGGAAAGACCTTCGGCGTGGCATCGCCCAGGCCATAGATGGCCTTGGTCTGGGTCCACAGCTCGTCCATGCCTTCCTTGCCCGCGCCGGACACCGACTGATAGGTCGAGACCACGCAGCGCGTGATCTTCGCCGCGTCATGCAGGGGCTTCAGCGCCACGACCAGTTGGGCGGTCGAACAGTTCGGGTTGGCGATGATGTTCTTCTTCCGCGCGTCCCTGACCGCGTCGGGATTCACTTCCGGCACGATCAACGGCACGTCCGGATCCATGCGGAAGGCCGAGGAGTTGTCGATCACGATCGGACCGGCCTTGCCGATCTTCTCCGACCATTCGCGGCTGACGTCCCCACCCGCGCTCATCAGCACCACATCGACGGTCGAAAAGTCGAAGGTTTCCATATTCTGGCATTTGACGGTCCGGTCGCCGAAAGCCACCTCCACGCCCTGCGACTTGCGCGAGGCGATGGCGTGCAGTTCCGACACCGGAAACTTCAGCTCCTCCAGGATATTCAGCATTTCCTGGCCGACATTGCCGGTGGCGCCTACGACGGCGACGCGATAGCCCATTATGGTCTGTCCTTCGGACGCCCTGCGCGCGCGCCGCGGGCGCTCGCTGCTTGAGGGCAGGTGGGGGATGCGGGGTACGCTGCCCATGTAATCATTCCCCCGTGCCACGCAATCGCTTTTCAGTCCTCGCCCGGCCCGCTAAGCGCGGGGCATGGCCTCCCGTATCGAACGCGTGCACGCGAAAAAGCTGAAAGACGGCGCCCTCAAGCCCGATCCCGGACAGGCGCAGGCCCTGAAGGCCCTGGCGCGGCTGGAAAAGGATCTGGGCCGGCGCGGCCTGTTCGGCGGTGTGCCCGAGGTGCGCGGGGTTTATCTGTACGGCCCGCCGGGACGCGGCAAATCCATGCTGATGGACCTGTTCTTCGCCCAGGTGCAGGAGCCGCGAAAGACGCGCGCCCACTTCCACGCCTTCCTGTCGCGAATCCACGGCCTGATCCGCAGCTGGCGCGAGGGCGACAAGCGGACCCGCAAGGCCCTCTTCGGCCAGTGGAAGGGCGATGACCCCATCGGTCCGGTCGCCGCCCTGATCGCCTCCGAGGCCCGCCTGTTGTGCTTTGACGAGCTGCAGGTGACCGACATCGCGGATGCCCTGATCCTCGGGCGCCTGTTCCAGGCCCTGTTCGAGCACAAGGTGGTGCTGGCGGTCACCTCGAACCGGCGACCGCAGGACCTCTATCTGAACGGGATCAACCGCGAGCTCTTCATCCCCTTCATCGATCTCATCGAGGCCCGGTGCGAGCGGGTCGAGGTGGCGGGCGAGCGCGACTGGCGCATCGACCGGCTGGCGACCTCGCGCGTCTGGTACGCCCCGGCCGACATGGGCCGCCGCATGGCCTTCGACGGACTGTGGAACGACCTCAGGGGCGACCAGCCGGAAGAGCCGGCGCATATGGACGTGATGGGCCGCGACGTCGTGGTGGAACGCACCGCAGGAGGCATGGCCCGCGCCACCTTCGCCGATCTGTGCCAGCGGGCGCTGGGGCCCAATGACTACCTCGCGCTTGCCGACCGCTTTCACACCCTGTTTCTCGAGGATGTGCCGGTCCTGCGTCCGGACGACCATGCCGCCGCCCGCCGTCTGGTGACCCTGATCGATGCCCTTTATGAAGCCAGGACACAGCTGGTGGTCCTCGCCGACGCCCCGCCCGAGGCCCTCTATCCGGAAGGACAGGAGACGTTCGAATTCGGCCGCACCGTCTCGCGCCTCAAGGAAATGACCGGCAAGGCCTGGTTGTCCGCCACAGGATCGCCGCCCTCGCCCCCTACAGCCTGACCAAACCCCAAAGGGAGATGTTGATGTTTCGTCGTTTGAGCGCCCTTGCGCCCCTGGTTGCCGCCCCGGCCCTGCTGATGGCCGCCGTTCCCGCCGCGGCCGCAGATCCCGCGGCTGCCCCCGCGACCGGCCCGGTCGTCTCGGTGGGCCAGGAGGCCGGCCTGACCCCGGCCGAGGTCCGCACCTGGCTGATCGAAAAGGGCGCGACGGTCGAGGAGCCCCGCACCATCGAGGGCCAGACCCTGCTGCGCGTCAATGACGGCAGCACCAACTGGCTGATCTTCTTCTATGGCTGCGACGCCACGGGCCGCTGTCAGGACATCCAGTTCGCCGCCAACATCGTGGCGGGCGGCCTGTCGCTGGAGCGGATCAATGCCTGGAACCGCGAGCAGCGCTTCGTGAAGGCCTATCTGCAGTCGAACGTGGACGGCACGCCGTCCGCCGTGCTGCAATTCGACGTGCTGCTGCTGGCCGGTCTGGGTGTCGATCAGCTGAATGACCCGACCGTGGTCTGGCTGGAGCTTCTGGGCAGCTTCATCGAAAGCCTGATCACCCCGACCAACGAAACCACGGCCCCGCCTCCGGTGACCCTGCCCACGACCGGGTCGTAGGAGGATCACCGGGGATCACCAGGTTCAGGCCAGCGAGGCGTCGATGTCCTTGCAGGCCTGGATCAGGCCCTGGACGGAGTCGACCGACTTTTTCAACATCGCCTTCTCGTCATCATTGGTCGAGAATTCGATGACCTTCTCGACGCCGTTCGCGCCGATCAGGGCCGGCACGCCGACATAGAGGTCCGACAGGCCGTATTCGCCCGACAGCCAGACGGCGCAGGGCAGGACGCGCTTCTGGTCCAGCAGATAGGAGCGGGCCATGGCAATGGCCGATTCCGCCGGGGCATAGAAGGCCGAGCCGGTCTTCAGCAGGGCCACGATCTCGCCGCCGCCCTTCCTCGTGCGCTCGACGATGGCGTCCAGCTCGTCCTGCGACAGGAAACCGGCCGCGACCGCGTCCGGCAGGGGCAGGCCGCCGACGGTCGAGTGGCGCACCATCGGCACCATGTCGTCGCCGTGACCACCCAGGGTCCAGGCGTGGATGTCCTGGATCGACACGCCGGTCTTCTCGGCGAGGAAGTAGGCGAACCGGGCCGAGTCGAGCACGCCGGCCATGCCGACGACCTTCTCCTTCGGCAGACCCGAGAATTTCTGCAGGGCCCAGACCATGGCATCCAGCGGGTTGGTGATGCAGATGACGAAGGCGTTCGGGGCGTGGGCCTTGATGCCCTCACCGACCGCTTTCATCACCTTCAGATTGATGCCGATCAGGTCGTCGCGGCTCATGCCGGGCTTGCGCGGCACACCGGCCGTGACGATGCAGACGTCGGCGCCGGCGATGTCCGCATAGTCATTGGCACCCTTCAGGGCGACGTCGGTGCCGATCACGGCGGTGGCCTCGGCGATGTCCAGCGCCTTGCCCTGCGGCATGCCCTCGGCGATGTCGAACAGGATCACATCCCCCAGCGCCTCACGCGCGGCGACGTGGGCCAGGGTGCCGCCGATCATTCCGGCACCGATAAGGGCGATCTTGGCGCGAGCCATGGGCAGTCTCCAGTCAGCGATGGGGAGGTAAAAAGTCTGGGCGGCGGTCTAGACCCGGGCGACCACGGCTGCAACCTCGCGCATCCATGCTTTACGATCCGGGGCAGGCAGGGCAGGGTGACCGCAATCGGAGGGGACCATGATCAAACGGCTGTTTCTCGCGCTTGTTCTGACGCTTGCGGCGACCCCGACGCTGGCTCAGACGCCACCCGCAACCATCGGCGAACGCTATGTGCCCGCGCCCTGGTGGATGCGGGATCCGGTGATCGCCTCTATCGGCCACGTCCGGGTCGAGGTTCCGGCCAACCGCGCAGCCTTCTCCGCTACCTTCCAGACCGTCGAGCGCACCGCCGAGGAGGCCGCAAAGAAGGCCGCCGACCGCGTGCGGGCCCTCAGCCAGGCGCTGGCCACCTGGGGGCCCGATGTGGTGCGGGTCGAGACCACCCTGTCCACCGAGCCCCTCTATGACCAGTACCGCGACGAGAACGGCGTGCTGCGCGACAATGTCCGCGCCGACCGGATCAGCCGCTATGCGGTCGATGCGACGATCATGGTGACGGTGCGCGACCCCGCCGTGCTTGAGGCTGTCTATGCCACCGTTATGGCCGCCCAGCCGACAGAGATCGGTCGCGTCGAGTTTCGCCTCGAGCCGGACAATGAGACCCTGAGCTGGCTGGCCGAGCAGGCCGTGGCCGATGCCGCCCGCCGGGCGCAGGGGGCTGCCGCGGCAGCGGGATCGCGCCTGGGGCCCGCCCGGGTGATCGACCCGTCAGGCCGGGCCTGCCAGACGGATGTGCTGGCCGGCTGGCCGTCCTATGGTGCCAGTCTGCCGCCCGCGACCACCGTCACGGTCACCGGCAGCCGCAGTCGCGTCGATCCGACCAACGCACCCACCCCGCTGATTCAGACAGACCGGGAAGCCCTGCTGGAAACCGGTCAGGGCACGGTCATCGACTATCTGGCGACCATTCCTGCCCTGTCTAACAGCCTTGTGCCGTCCGCTGATATGGTGCTGACGCTTCAGCCGCCCCTGCGCTGGCTGTCGGCCCAGGCCTGCGTTGTCTACTCGCTGGGCTAGGGCATGACCGCCTTTGCCGCCGACCCGGCCTTTGCTGCCGGATCCCTTGCCGTCACCGACTGGCCGCTGTGTCAGGTGCGATTGCAGGACGATGCGCGCTTTCCCTGGCTGATCCTGATCCCGCGGATCCCGGGCATGGTCGAGATCGAGGACCTGTCGCCGGAAGACCGGACCCGGTTCCTCGATGAGGGCCTGCGCGCCGGCGCTCTGGTCCGGCGGATGGGCGCGGCGCTGGAGCGGCCCATCGACAAGCTGAACATGGCGGCCCTCGGCAATGTTACGGCCCAGCTGCACCTGCATGTGATCGGTCGGCGGCGCGATGATCCGGTCTGGCCAGACCCCGTCTGGGGGCGCGGCACGCCTCAGCCCTGGTCCGATGCCGTGCGCGAAACCCTTATGACACTGATCCGCGAGGATTAATCCAGCTTCCGGACCAGGCTGACCCTCAGTCGGCGGCGCTCGCCCTGCAAGGTGCCGGACCAGCCGCGGCCAGCCCGCTCCAGTTCAAGCGTCCCGCCCTCGGTCGCGCCCTGACCGATCAGCAACAGGGTGACGGCATCCCCCTCCCGGCGGCCCGAGGTCAGGGTGCCCGCGCCCGGTGTGGTGCGCGACATCCACGCCCCCTCGATCGGCTGGCCCGGCCCGAAATCCGTCAGTACCAGGGCCATCAGCACATGGCCGTCCGGATCGAGCAATTGCCAGGCCCCATCCATCGGGCCCATCCGCTGGTCCATCCGCATCTCGGCCGAGATCACGCCCTGTGCATAGGCCAGTGCGGCATCCGTCGGCCCGGCCTCGTACTGACCCGCATAGGCATCGACCAGCACCCCGCCCCGGATGGGTCCGCGATACGTCCCTGTACTGTTGTCGCCCTCGGGCTCATTGGCTTCAAAGCTGGCGGGGGGTTCGAACGGGCGGATGGCGGGGGCCTCATACAGGGCTTGGCTGGGCAGGGGGGCGGCGACCGGGTCCTGGGACCCGGACAGGGCTATCAGAAGGGCAGGGACAGTCGCGATCATGGTCCGACCCTAACGCGCGACTGCGGCAGATGGCCACCCCGTCTGCCGGAGGCGTTTCCGGCTTCGTAACTTCGCCTGTGACACGGCGTTTCGTTGACACGGCCTCGCCCGGCTCTCTAAAGCCTTGGCCGTTCCCGTCCGTTGATTTGTCCCGGGTTTTTTGAGAACCATTCGCATGTCGGAACCCCTTTCGGGCCATCCCGCCGATCCGGCCGGACCGCCCCGATTTTACACCCCTCAGCCGAACGGACGCATCCGTCCGACCTCGCCTCATCTGCAGATCTGGCGCTGGCATGTGACCATGCTGGGATCGATCCTGCACCGCATCACGGGCTCGGGTCTGGCGGGCGGTGCCGTGCTGGTGGCCCTGTGGCTGGGCGCGCTGGCCTTCGGGCCCGAGGCCTATGACACCTTCGTCGGATTGGCTGGCTCGCCGCTGGGGCTGCTCGTCTGGTTCGCCCTGTCGCTGGCGGGCTTCTACCATCTGGCGGCCGGCATCCGGCACCTGATCTGGGACGTGGGTGTCGGCCTGTCGCCCAGAACCTCCTCGGCCCTGACCACGGTGACGCTGGTGTTTGCTGTCGTCGCCTCCCTGGCCTTCTGGGGCTGGCTGTTCGCTTCCGGAAAGGTGACGCTGTGAGCGCGCACAGGTCTGTCTATCGCAAGAACGTCAAGGTCGCCGAGCGCAAGGGCGCGGGCGGCTGGCTGGCCGAGCGCCTGTCGTCGCTGGTGCTGGTGCCCCTGACCCTGTGGGCCCTGTGGTCCGCCGCCATGATTGCCGGCACCGGCTATGAAGGTGCGCTCGGCTGGTTCGCCCAGCCCCTGAATGCCTGGCTGCTGGCCGCCACCTGGCTGGTCACCCTGTGGCATATGAATATGGGCATCACGGTCATCGTCGAGGACTATATCCACAAGCGCTCGACCCTGGGCCTGCTGCTGGGCCTCAACACGCTGATCTGCCTGGCCCTGGCCGTGGTCGGCCTGCTGTTCATCACACGACTGGCGGTGGGCTCTGACCCGCTGCCGGCCGGCTTCGGAGTCTGATCCCTTGGCCTCTTACGAATTCGTCGATCACGAATATGACGTCGTTGTCGTAGGCGCCGGAGGCTCGGGCCTGCGCGCGGCGCTGGGTGCAGCCCGCGAGGGGCTGAAGGTCGCCTGCGTCACCAAGGTGTTCCCGACCCGCTCGCACACGGTCGCGGCCCAGGGCGGCATCTCGGCCTCGCTCGGCAATATGGGCGAGGACTCGTGGAAATGGCACATGTACGACACCGTCAAGGGGTCGGACTGGCTGGGCGACCAGGACGCCATCGAATACCTCGTCCGCGAGGCCCCCAAGGCTGTCTATGAGTTGGAACACTGGGGCGTGCCCTTCTCGCGCACCGAGGAAGGCAAGATCTATCAGCGCGCCTTTGGCGGCATGACCAAGAACTATGGCGAGGGCCCGGTGCAGCGCACCTGCGCCGCCGCCGACCGTACCGGCCACGCCATCCTGCACACCCTGTACGGTCAGTCGGTGCGGCGCGAGGTGAAGTTCTTCGTCGAATATTTCGCGCTCGACCTGATCATGCAGGAGCAGGCCTCGGGCCCCGCCGCCTGCACCGGCGTGACCGCGCTTCAGCTCGACACCGGCCAGCTGCACCGCTTCCGCGCCAAACTGGTCATTCTGGCGACCGGCGGATACGGACGCGCCTATTTCTCGGCCACCAGCGCCCACACCTGCACCGGTGACGGCAATGCCATGGTGCTGCGCGCCGGCCTGCCGCTGCAGGACATGGAGTTCGTCCAGTTCCACCCGACCGGCATCTACGGCGCCGGCTGCCTGATCACCGAGGGGGCCCGCGGCGAGGGCGGCTATCTGACCAACTCCGAGGGTGAGCGCTTCATGGAGCGCTACGCCCCCTCGGCCAAGGATCTGGCCAGCCGCGACGTGGTCAGCCGCTCCATGACCATCGAGATCCGCGAGGGTCGCGGCGTGGGCCCGAACAAGGACCACATCTTCCTGCACCTCGACCACCTGGACCCCAAGGTCCTGCACCAGCGCCTGCCCGGCATCTCCGAGTCGGCCAAGATCTTTGCCGGGGTCGATGTGACCAGGGCCCCGATCCCGGTGCTGCCGACGGTCCACTACAATATGGGCGGCATCCCCACGAACTATCACGGCGAGGTCCTGACCAAGGTCGGCGATGACGGCAGCGTGGTGGTCCCCGGCCTGATGGCGGTGGGCGAGGCCGCCTGCGTCTCGGTGCACGGCGCCAACCGTCTGGGCTCCAACTCCCTGACCGACCTCGTGGTGTTCGGCCGCGCGGCGGGCCTGCGCGCCGGTCAGGTCGTCGACAAGGCCTCGAAGGTCCCCGACGCTCCGGCCTCGGCAACCGACGGCCACCTGGCCCGCCTCGACCGCTTCCGCAACGCCTCGGGCGACACGCCGACGGCCCAGCTGCGCCTGCGTATGCAAAAGGCCATGCAGTCCGACGCCGCCGTGTTCCGCACCGGCAAGACGCTGGACGAGGGCGTGGCCAAGCTGCGCGCCATCGACGGCGCCATCGGAGATATCCGTGTCACCGACCGCGGCATGATCTGGAACACCGACCTGATCGAGACCCTGGAGTACGACAATCTGATCGCCCAGGCCCTCGTCACCATCGAAGGGGCCGCCAACCGCAAGGAAAGCCGCGGCGCCCATGCGCGCGAGGACTTCCCCGACCGCGACGACGTCAACTGGATGAAGCACACCCTGGCCTGGAAGGCCCCGGGCGAGACGGTGCGGATCGACTATCGCGCCGTCCACGACTTCACCCTGACCGACGAGATCGACTACATCAAACCCAAGGCGCGGGTGTACTAGGCAATGGCTGAACTCTCCCTCCCCCGTGCGTCCCAGCCCAAGCGTGGCAAGGTGCACAAGGCCCCCAAGGGGGCGAAGAATGTCAAGACCTACAAGGTCTATCGCTATGACCCCGAGGTGGATGCCAATCCGCGCTGGGACGTGTTCGAGGTGTCGGCCGACGACCACGGCCCGATGCTGCTGGACGCCCTGATCCACATCAAGAACACCATCGACCCGACCCTGTCGTTCCGGCGCTCGTGCCGCGAAGGCATCTGCGGCTCGTGCTCGATGAACATCGACGGGCGCAACACCCTGGCCTGCACCAAGGGCTGGGACGAATGCGCCTCGTCGAACATCTCGATCGCGCCCCTGCCGCACCAGCCCGTGGTCAAGGACCTGGTCACCGACCTGACCCTGTTCTACGCCCAGTACGACTCGATCCAGCCCTACCTTCAGTCGGACGAGCCGGACCCGACCACCGAGCGCCTGCAGACCCCGGCCGACCGCGAGAAGCTGGACGGCCTGTACGAGTGCATCCTGTGCGCCTGCTGCTCGACCTCCTGCCCCAGTTACTGGTGGAACCAGACGGAATACCTCGGCCCGGCCGCCCTCCTGCAATCCTATCGCTGGATCGCCGACAGCCGCGATGACGCGACCGACAAGCGCCTCGACGACCTCGAGGACCCGTTCAAGCTCTATCGCTGCCACACCATCATGAACTGCGCCCAGGTCTGCCCCAAGGGCCTGAACCCGGCCAAGGCCATCGCCGAAACCAAGAAGCTGATGGTCTCGCCCGCCCGCAAAAAGGGCAAGGTTCCCGCCTGATGGCGAAGATCACCTACATCGAGCATGACGGCACCGAACATGTCGTGGAGGTCAAGAACGGCCTCTCCGTTATGGAAGGGGCGATCCGCAACAATGTGCCGGGCATTGACGCCGACTGCGGCGGAGCCTGCGCCTGCGCGACCTGCCACGTCTATGTCGATGAGGCCTTCGCCGCCGAGATCGGCCGGGCCAGCGCCATGGAGGAATCCATGCTGGACTTCGCCGAGAACGTCGAACCCAACTCGCGCCTGTCGTGCCAGATCCGGGTGTCGGACGATCTGGACGGCCTGATCGTGCGCCTCCCCGAAAACCAGCACTGAGGTGTCCGGCCCCCGGATCGAGCCGGACCTTCTCGCCCTCGTCGGACGGCTGATCGAGGCCGCACCTGCCGGACGTCCCGCCCGCATCGCCATCGTGGGAGCCCAGGGGTCCGGCAAGACCACGCTGGCCCGTGCGGCCGCCCATGCCTTTGGCGCGGCGCAGATCTCGATCGACGACGTCTATCTGACCCGGGCCGAACGCGAGGCCATGGCCCGCGACGTCCACCCCCTGTTCCTCATGCGCGGCCCGCCGGGCACCCACGATCTGGGCCTCCTGACCGACCTCATGGACCAGCTGTCGGCGGCGGGCCCCGACGGCACCACCTGGCTGCCCGACTTCGACAAGCGCGGCGACGACCGCCTGCCCCGCGACCGCTGGCGGCCCTACCAGGGACAGCCCTCGGCCATACTGATCGACGCCTGGTGCCTCGGCGTGGTCGCCGAGGATGCGGCGGCACTGGACCGCCCCGTCAATGCGCTGGAACAGACCCGCGATGCCGACGGACGCTGGCGGGCGGCCATCAATGATTTCGTCGCCGGACCGTACCGCGTCTTTGCCGACAGCCTGGACGCCATCCTGTTCCTCAAGGCCCCGTCGTTCGACGTCGTGCTGGACTGGCGCTGCCAGCAGGAGGCCGATCTGCTGGGCATTGCACCTGCCGACCTGCCTCCCGAAGAACGCGCCCGGCTGGCGGACTTCATCCGGTATTTCGAGCGCATCACCCGGCGCATGCTGGCAGGCGGTGTGACTGCCGACGTCACCGTTAAACTGGATCGAAACCGTGTGCCGGGTCCTATATCGGCATGAGCATAGAGCGTCGCCTTGAACCCCGCAGCCCGATCGACGGACGCGCCCTGGTCGTGGCGCCCGCGGTCGAACACACCTGCCGGCTGGTCGACCAGTCGCGCTCAGGCCTGCGCATCCGGCTGGACCGGTCGGTCAGCCTGCCGAGAGAGGCCTTCATCGTCGACCTGCCCACCGGCATCGCCACCCCGGTCCAGGTCGTCTGGCAAAAGGGGATGGAGGCCGGGCTGAAGCGTACCGGCGAGGGCGCCACCCTGCGCGGCCTGGTGCCGTCCCGCCTGATCGCCGTGCGCGACGCCTGGCAGAGGGCCGGCGGCCGCTAGCCGCCCTCAGCCCGCCGGCATGGTCCCGGCGTTGACGGCGATCCGACCGATCAGCCCCTTGACGATCAGGTCCAGCGCCGACCCCTCGCGATAGTCCGCCGCCGCCACGAAATTCACCCGGTCCTCGCTGATCAGGGAGTAGATCTTCTGCTGGTCGCGCTCGGTGTTGCGGGGGTCATAGACGGCGATCGAAAAGCCGCCCTTGGTGTGCATCATCTTCATCGTCGGGACATCGGTGTCGCCGTCGCCGAGGAAGATCATCCGCTCGAACGGCACGGGCCGCTCGGCATCGGGGATGAAGCGGTTGATGCGGTCATGCTCATAGTGGTTGAGCACGCCCTTGTTGATGCGGAACAGATACTGGGTCTTGGTCGTGTAGTTGACCCCAACCGCCGGCCAGACGGCCACCCCGTCCTTGTCATAGACGAATTTCGACGCGAACACGTGATGGAACTCATCGCGGATCGGGCAGCCGTCGATCATCTCTTCCAGCCCGGCCGAGACGATATAGTGCTCGATATCCAGCCCGTAGTGGCGGCCGAAGGCATTCATCCGGTCGAACCACCCGGGGCCGGTCAGGTCGGTCTTCAGCCCGTCGAACAGTTTCACGTCATGGCCGTGGTCGCGCAGGGCGCTGCGGGTGATCGGGGTGTCATTCTCCCGCGCCCGCTGCAGCATCAGCTGCATATACATCAGGATGCCGTCGCCATCGGCCTGGCGGGTCAGGGTCTCGGCCTCTTCCCAGAAGGCACCCTTCTCCATCCCGACCGAGGGGATGAAGCTGACCTCCTGCATGTTTCCGCGGGCCAGGGTGCCGTCGAAATCATAGATCAGCGCGGTCTTCAGCAGCGGTCGGGCCATGGTCGGTCTCTCGGCAACAGTGCCGCGACGGGTTAGTGAGCCGGACCCGCCGTGTCAAAGCGTTCGCGGTCATCGTCCCGGCCCGAGGCCGCCACCCGGGGCAGATGCAGGCTGAAGGTCGCGCCCTCGCCCGGCACACTGTCCACCTCGGCCCAGCCGCCGTGCAGCTCGACCAGCGCCTTGGTCAGGGCCAGACCCACGCCCGGCCCGCCCCGCTCGCGCCGGACGAAGCGGTCGAACACATGGGGCTGCAGGTGATAGGGAATGCCGCGCCCGGTATCGGATACCTTGAGGCGCACCTCGCCCTCGCCCGCCACGGCCTCCAGCGTCACCACGCCATCCTCGGACACGGCCCGCGCCGCATTGTCCAGCAGGTGGTTCAGCGCCTGGGCCACGCGCGTGCGGTCCGCCTCGATCTCGCCGATGCCGCGCGGGATACGGACCGCCAGTCGCGCCCCGCGTCCCTCGATCCGGGGGCGCACCGCTTCGGCCGCCTCGGTCAGCAGGTCTTCCAGCCGGATGGGCTGAATCGACAGATCCATCTCGCCCGCGTCGATCTGGGCCATGTCGAGCACATCGTCGATGGAGCGCGCCAGCTGGGTCGCCGCCACGCGGATCGCCCCCGCATGCTGGCGGCTGCGCTCCGGCAGTTCACCCGAAGCCTCCAGCAGTTCCGAATAGCCGACGATGGTCGTCAGGGGTGTCCTCAGTTCATAGGAGACACTGCCCACGAACTCGCGTTTCAGCGCCTGGCTTTCGGCAAGCGCCGCCTCACGCTCGGCCAGCGCCTGCTCCAGCGCCCGCTGAGCCGTCACATCGGAAAAGGCGACCAGCGTCGCCCCGTCCGGCAGGGGCCGGGTCTGCCAGGCCGCGATGCGGCCATCGACCGTCCGCCCCTCGCCCGACACGGCCACCCGGCTTTCGGGATCGGGATCGGCGACCCGCGCCTTCAGCCCCAGCCACAGCCCCGGATCCGGCAACACCTTGCGACAGACATCGGCCACCGCCTCGAAATCGGCCTGCGGATCAAACCGCTGCGCCGACGGCCCCCAGAAGGTCGAGAAGGCCTCATTGTGCAGGCGCAGCCGCCCGTCCGAGCCGAACACCGCCACCGCATCGTTCAGCTTGTCCAGCGTCGCCCGCTGCACCTGGATCTGGCCGTTGAAGCGGCTGCGCAGGTTCAGCTCATCGGTGATGTCCGAAAAGATCAGCAGGATACCGCCCAGCGGGTGCGGCTGACGCACGACGCGCAGCGTGCGACCGTCGGGCAGGGACCAGCTGTCGTCTGGCGTGGCCTCGGTCGCGCCATAGAATTCCAGCTCGCGTGCCCGCCAGCCCGCATAGTCGATCACCTCGGGCAGCAGCCGGCGTTGCCGCAGCCGGTCCAGCAGCTCCGCATGAGTCGGCCGCTCGTCCAGCCAGGCCGGGTCGAGGTCGAACAGGGCCTGAAAGGCCGTATTGTGGAAGGCCAGCCGCTTGGACGGGCCGAAGATGGCCACCGCATCGGCCAGATGGTTCAGCGTCTCGTCATGGGCCTCGACGTGGCGCCGCAGGGTGTCACGTGTCTCCTCGGCCTCGGTCATCTCGATGGCAAAGGCGGTCACCGCCCCGCCGCCCACGCTGGGCTCGGCCAGGATGCGCCAGGCCTTGCGCCGCCCGTCGGTGGCCGTCCAGCGGAAGCCTTCCTGCCGCGTGCCCTGGCGCAGGGCGTCGGCGACGATGGCCTCGGCCCCCCGGTCAAAGGTCAACTGGCGCTGCAGGGCGTCTTCCAGACTGCCGGCCTTGACCGCCGCCAGCCACGCCCGGTTGGCCCAGGCCAGCCGCCCGGTGGAATCCACCACCCAGGTCGGCACGGGCGAGGCATCGGCCAGCAGGCCTGCGGCACTGTCGCCCGCGCCCAGCCCGGCGGAAATCTCGGCATCGGTAAACCGCAGCCAGGCCGACCCCGCCAGCGCCCGACCTTCGATTCGCCAGACGCCGGCATCGGTCTGCAGCGCCAGGTCAAAAGCAACGCCCGACTGGACCAGCGCCTTCAGCCGCGCGGCATCGGCCTCCCGGACCCGGGCGATCAGCACATCGCCGGCGGCCTGGTCGGCCTGGGTCAGGGTCGCAATCAGGTCGGGATCGCCGAACACCTGACCGGCCCGCAGATCGCCGTCGGCATCCCCCACGATCTGGACCCGCACTTCGCGCATCAGGGCCAGACAGGCATCGCGGGTAGCGATCAGGTCGGCGCGGGTCTCAAGCTCGGCTTCCAGCGCGGCTTCGCTGCGGCGGGCGCGCGCATCCAGACGCCACGCCCAGGCGCTGACCGCCAGCGCCAGACCGGCGGCCCCGACGGTGGCCACATAGGCGATGTCCGCTCCGGCAATCACGCTTGCCCTTCCTCCCTCCGCCAAAGGCCCGACCCGGCGGCTTGATTCGCCCGTTCACCATACCCCAAGATGGCCCGCTTGCACCGCCATGCCCGCGCGGTCCGGAGACCCTCCCCTGTCCGCTGCCCTTTCCCCCCTTGATCCGCCCTGGAGCGACAATCCTGTCGCCCCTTCGCTGGACGATTTCGCCGCCTTGGCGCGCGCGGCGCTGGACGCCCTGCCCGAGCCCTTTCGCGGCCTGTCGCAGGATGTCGTCCTCCGCGTCGACGACTTCGCCGATGCAGAAACGCTCGAGGCGCTGGGCATGGAGGAACCGTTCGAGCTGACCGGCCTCTATTTCGGCGTCGATGTCGGTCGCCGCGACGAGATGGGACCGGCGGCCGAGCCCTCGCGCATCTTCCTCTACCGGCGACCCATTCTGGACGAGTGGTGCGAGCGCGGCGATGTGGGCCTGTCCGATCTGATCGCCCATGTTCTGATTCACGAGATCGGCCACCACTTCGGCCTGACCGACGACGACATCGACCGCATCGAGGACGACTGACGGCATCCCGCGGCAAACCAGGCTGTCCGTTCGCGTATCGCCAACCGCCAGGCGCGGTTTTCACCTGTCCATTGGCGAAGGCCGCGCGGCGCTTTCCGTAAGCGCTGTGGCGGCACCGGACGGCCCGGCTCAGGGTCTGGTCATCGACAGGGCGCACCGCCCCGTCACGGACCAGAGAGACCCTCATGAAGACCCGCATCGCCCTGATCGCCGCCGCCGTCGCCGCCCTCGGCACTGCCTCCACCACCCCCGCCCTCGCCCAGGATTCCAGCGTCACCTTCGAGTTCGAAACGGGTGCCACCACCGGATCGGTCATGGTGGTGCTGTTCAGCTCACAGGCCGGCTATGACCGCAATCAGCCCGTCGCCGCCATGACGGTCGCCGCCTCGTCCACCCCCGTCACCGTGACCTTCGACGGCCTCGCCCCCGGCTCCTACGGCATGAAGTCGTTCCATGATCTGAACGGCGATGGCGTGATGAACACCAATCCTTTCGGCATGCCGGTCGAGCCCTTCGCCTTCTCCAACAATGCCGTCGGCAACATGGGCCCCGCCAGCTGGGAGCGCGCCCGCTTCAATGTGAATGGCGCCGTCGTCCAGACCATCACCCTGCGCTGATCCGAACCCCTGAAAGCCGGAGCCCCGCCATGATCCCCTCCCGTCGTTCCTTCCTGCTGGGTGCCGCCGCCATGGGCAGCAGCGTCCTTACCCCCGATGTAGCCGAGGCCACGCGGTTGCTGACGGCCCAGGATGCCGCCGCCGACTGGGGGCTGGTCACCCGCGACCTCGAGGGGGATGTCGCCCCGCACCGTCTGACGCGGATCCACGGCCGGGCTCCGGCGGGACTGGAAGGCGCGCTCTATCGCAACGGCCCGGCCAGGTTCCGGCGTCCGGGCGGCTCGGCCGAGCACTGGTTCGACGGCGATGGTCTGATCCGCAGGTTCAGCATCTCGGACGGGGAGGCGACGCTCGCCGCCCGCTTTGCCGATACCCCCAAGCGGCGTCAGGAAACCCGCCTGGACGCCATGGTCATGCCCGGCTTCGGCACCCCCGCCGATCCGCGCGCCGAGATCGGATCCAACGACGACGCCAATGCCGCCAATACCTCGGTCCTCAGGGTCGGCGACGACGTCTGGGCCCTGTGGGAAGGCGGCTCGCCGATGGCGATGGACGCCGACACTCTGGAGACAAAAGGGTTCGTCACCCTGCGGGATGATCTGAAGGGCATGCCGTTTCTGGCCCATCCCCGCGTCGAGCCGGACGGCCGCATCTGGAACCTCGGCATGAACGGGGCCCAGGCCATTGTCTGGCGTCTGGCCGCCGACGGCACGCTCGAGACCGCCAGCGTCATCCCCCTGCCGCGCGCCTCCTATATCCACGACTTCACCGCCACCGCCCGGCATCTGGTGATCGTGCTGCAGCCCTGGGTGCAGGTGCGCCGGACCCTGCCCTTCTCGGCCGCCTTCGACTGGCAGGCCGGAACCGGCACCCGGGTGCTGGTGCTGGACAAGGACAACCTCGACAGCCGCCGCCTGTTCGACCTGCCCGACTTCGGCTTCTTCCATCTGGGCGACGCCTGGGAGGAAGCCGACGGCACGATCCGCTTCGACGTCTGCGCCCACGCCGACATGCGCTTTGCCGCGACCGGCGCGACCGAACTGCTGAACGGCGTCCCGATCGGGGGCGAGCCCGCCCGGCTGGCGCTGGTCGTCCTGTCACCGGATGGCAGTGCCCGGCTGGAGCGCACGACTGTGGTGGCGGAATTCCCGCGCAGCGACCCGCGCCGCGCCGGTCAGACCCGCCGCTTCAGCCTGCATACGGCGGGCGAGGCCCCGGACCGCCCGTTCGCCACCGCCATCGGCCTGCACGACTGGTCAACCGGTCAGGCGCATCAGTACGACTTCGGCCCCCATCAGGTGGTCGAGGAGATGGTGGTGGTGCCCAAACCCGGTCAGAACGCCGAGGATGCCGCCTGGCTGGTCGGCCCGACCATCAACCTCAAGACCCGCACCACCGAACTGCATGTGCTGGACATGGCCCGCCTGTCGGATGGTCCGGTGGCCAGCTGGAGCTCGCACACCGCCCTGCCCGCCGGCTTCCACGGCATCTGGGCCAGCTAGAGCCCTGGTCGGTTGAGGTGGAATCGCTTCGCGATTCCACCGATGCCGTGAATCAGGCTCTCGAATAATCAGTACCAGCCGGCGGCCCTGAGCGCGCGGGCATGGCGGCGGCTGACGGGCACGCTCAGCCCGCCGTCCAGCGTCAGGGTCGCCCGGCCGTCGCCCCGCGCCACATCGCGCACGGCGTCACGCGCCACCCACCAGCTGCGATGGGTCTGGGCCCCCTCCAGCCCCTCCAGTTCGACCAGGGCATCGGCCAGCCGCATTAGGATCAGGTCCGAGCCCCGGTCGGTATGCAGGCGCAGATAGTGGTCCTCGGACTGGACGGCGATCAGCCGCGCGCCCCGCAGCTTCGGCGGCAGGCGGTCGAGGAACCGGGCCGGGGCCTGCCCCTGCGCGGCCTCATGCGTCTGGACCGTGCGCGATCGGGTCACGAAGACATTGATGGCGCTCATGGCCCCCGTGATGCTCAGCACCGGTGCCACGAAATAGATCATCGACGACAGGCGATAGACACGCCCCTCGAAGAACAGGCCCGTCGCCAGCCACACCATCAGCAGAATCGGCCCGGACATCAGGGCCGTCAGCACGGCGACCGTCACCCACGGCCGGTCGTCCAGATCCCAGAACCGCTCGACGACCCGCCCGCAGACATGCCCCCACAGCCCACCCAGCACCATCAGCGGCACCCAGTAAGCCAGGCGGTGTCCCAGCGACATGTCCGCGTCCGCGAAGGCACCGCTCAGGGCCAGAACCAGACCCGCCAGCGCGGCGATGCCCAGCCCGCGCAGAAAGTCGCGCGCCGCCTCTGACGTCATGACCATGCGTGCCCGCCTCCCTTCGACTCCCCGGCCTGAATGCAGTCTCGCTGTCGGCCCCGCAAGCGCCCTCGCGGGAACGGACATGAAATTACCGCTTTACATGACAGGGGCTTTTCCCCATATCGCGGGTTCCGGCGGACCCCGTAGGTCCCATGCTTGCGCCGCTAACGCCGGTCTGGGTTAACAATTTACAGGGGGTTACGTGAATTGCGCACGTACCAGCTTCCCCTGGACCTGGTCCGTGAGCGGTCCCCTGAACGTCCCGTCGCCCTCGTGCGGCCGCGTTCGGTTTCCGTAGCGGCGCGCTGGTTCCAGGACAATCTAAAGGCTGACGTCTTCTATGCGGTGAAGGCGAATCCGTCGCGCTGGGTCATCGAGACCCTGGTCGACGCCGGTGTCACCGCCTTCGACGTGGCCTCTCTGGCCGAGATCGAACTGGTCCGTTCGGTCAGCCCTGACGCACGTCTGGCCTTCATGCACCCGGTCAAGAGCCGGTCGGCGATCACCCGTGCCTATTTCGACCACGGCGTGCGCACCTTCTCGCTCGATTGCATCGAGGAACTGCACAAGATCCTGGACGCCACGGGTCAGGCCACCGATCTAAACCTCGTGGTGCGGATGGCCGTGTCGGCCGACGGTGCGGCCTATACCCTGTCGGGCAAGTTCGGCGTGTCGCCGGACCAGGCCCCGTCCCTGCTGCTGGCCGTGCGTCAGGCGGTCAAGGACGGGCTGATGGGCGTATCCTTCCATGTCGGTTCGCAGTGCATGCGCCCGTCCGCCTATGAGGCCGCCATGGCCCAGGTCGGCCGCTCGATCAGCCGCGCCGGCGTGTTTGTCGACATCGTCGATGTCGGCGGCGGCTTCCCCTCGGTCTATCCGGGCATGGTCCCGCCGGACATGCAGGAATATGCCGACGCCATTCACCGCGGCTTCAACGAAATGCCGGTCTCGGAAACCACCGAGCTGTGGTGCGAGCCCGGCCGGGCGCTGGTCGCCGAGTCCAGCTCCATCCTGTGCCAGGTCGAGCTGCGCAAGGGCGATGCCCTCTATCTGAACGACGGCTCCTACGGCTCGCTGTTCGACGCGACCCACTCGCGCTGGCCCTTCCCGGTCAAGCTGGTGCGCGACGCGCCGGCCTCGGGCGATCTCAAGCCGTTCCGCTTCTACGGGCCGACCTGCGACTCGATCGACCACATGCCCGGGCCCTTCTGGCTGCCCGCCGACATCCGCGAGGGTGACTATATCGAGATCGGCATGCTGGGCGCCTATGGGGTGGCCATGTCGACCGGCTTCAACGGCTATGGCGTGCACGACATCGCCATGGTCGAGGACGCCCCCATGGCCTCGCTCTACGGCCTGGCACCGCGGTCCATCCCGACTGTCCGCACCTCGGCCGAGGAACAGGCCCGCAAGGTCGTTCGTTTCAGCCGTCCCAAGGGCAAGGCCGGACAGCGCAAGCAGCGCCGACGCTGAACGGTTACACAGACACTGGTAAGCAGCGGCCCGTCGCTCCGTCCGGGCCGCTGCATCTTCTTTACGGACGGGCGCTCAAATCATGAGGGAAACCGCTGAAATGAACGCACCGTCCAATCAGAAGGCCGAACTGCTTCAGAACACCGTCGAGCACATCGACATCACCAGCTTCGACGCGCGTCCGATCATCGACTCGATGCGCAAGATGAGCTTCTCGTCGCGCGACACGGCCCGCGCCGCCGACATCTTCAACATGGCGCTGGAGGACAAGGACTGCTCGCCGTGGCTGATCCTGGCCGGTTCGACCTCGGCCGGCGGCTGCATGCACGTCTACCGCGATATGGTGAAGTTCGGCATGGTCGACGCCGTGGTCGCCACCGGCGCCTCGATCGTCGACATGGACTTCTTCGAGGCCCTCGGCTTCAAACACTACCAGGCCGCCGGAGAGGTCGACGACAACGTCCTGCGCGACAACTACATCGACCGGATCTACGACACCTATATCGACGAGGAAGAGCTCCAGGCCTGCGATCACACCATCTATGAGATCGCCAATCGCCTCGAGCCGCGCGGCTATTCCTCGCGCGAGTTCATCTGGGAAATGGGCAAGTGGCTGTCCGAAGGGAACGCCAAAAAGCCCGGCTCGCTGATCCAGACCGCCTATGAAGAGGGCGTGCCGATCTTCTGCCCGGCCTTCGTCGACAGCTCGGCCGGGTTCGGCCTCGTCAAGCACCAGAAGGAGCGCGCCGCCGCCGGTCAGCCCTATATGATGCTGGACGCCATCGCCGACTTCCGCGAACTGACCGACATCAAGATCGCCGCGGGCGTCACCGGCCTGTTCATGGTCGGGGGTGGGGTGCCCAAGAACTTCGCCCAGGACACCGTCGTCTGCGCCGAAATCCTCGGCATCGAGGCCGAGATGCACCGCTACGCGGTCCAGATCACGGTCGCCGACGTCCGCGACGGCGCCTGCTCCTCGTCGACCCTCAAGGAGGCCGCCAGCTGGGGCAAGGTCCAGACCACCCACGAGCAGATGGTCTTTGCCGAAGCGACCACCGTCGTGCCCCTGATCGGGTCGGACGCTTACCATCGCGGTGCCTGGAAGGCCCGCGAGAAGCGCCGCTGGCAAAAACTGTTCGAGGCCTGATCGGCCCAACCCCGGCCCGGGAACCCCGGCCGTCTGTCGGCGCTTATCCTCCGTAATGGAGGCGAGACCACAGATGGCCGATCCCGAGACCCCGCCCGAAACCGACGAATGCCGCGAGGCCAGGATCGTCGGCGAACGCCCCGACCTGGGCCATACGCCGGACGCCCTGTCCGAGACGCTCGATCAGGATCAGCTGGACCGCGCCCTCACCGGCAGCGATTCCGGGTCCGACACCCGCGCCGGGTCGCTTCGCGGCGGCTCGGCCTCGGGCTCGGACATCGACCCGGATTCGGACACCATCAATGCGGAACTGTCCCGCATGGGCCGCGATGGCGGGGGATCGGGCAGGGATCAGACGCCGTCCGGCACCGGCCCTGTCCGCAACACCGGAGACGACCGCTCCTCCGGGGGCGACGCCGACGCCTCGACCGGCTGAACAATCGCCTTGAAGGCGCCAACGTCCTGCGCCAACCTGCCCTCCGGCCAACGAGCCCACGGGCTTGTGCCGTAAGCTGATTCCGCGACCCAACCCAGGAACGGGACCATGAGATTGCAACCGATCCCGCGCCGACTTTCCGCGCGTCTTGCCCTGACGACGGCATTCGCTGCCAGCCTGGCTGTGGCCGCCTGCGGTCAGGGGCCATCAGAAAACGAAACCCCGCCGCCCGAGGCCAAAGCCGCCGCACCGGAAACGCCCGAGACGCCTGCCGTCGGCGCGGAGACCGCAGAGGCCACGCCGTCTGGCCCCCCTGCCTATGCCACCGCCTATCCGGGAGCCGCGCCAAGTCCGTCGGATGCGCCCACCACGGACCTCGGCGGTACGGTCACCTTCACGACCACCGACAGTCCGGAGGCCGTGATTGGCTTCTACCAGGCCAAGGCCCGCGACAGTGGCCTGTCGACGGTCTCGGCCCTGAAACAGGGCGACACCCAGGCCTACGCCGCTGTCGATCCCGAAGGACGCGGCGCCACCCTTCAGGTTGTGGCGCAGCCGGTCGACGACAACGAAAGCCAGACTCACGTCTCCGTTACATGGACGGCTGCGCAGTGAGGACGGGGAGGCGGGGCCTGCCCCTCCTCCTGCTGCCTTTGATGCTCGCCGCCTGCGGACTGCCCGGTCCCCGGACCGACGGTCGCCCGCTGCCGGCTCCCTCGTCCTCCGAGGGCTTCCTCACACCGGACCGGATCGACAGCCTGGCCTCGGACCACCGCCCCTCGCCCGGCCCGACCTCCGCCGACATCTCCGCCGACCGGCAGATCTGGACTCGTGAGGGCCAGACCCCCGGCACCGACCGCTGGTACCTGGCCATCCGCCATGTCGAACTGCGCCCGGCCCTCGCACCCCAGCATTTCGACTGCACCCTTGGAACGCGACTGGGCGCGACCGAAACCCCTGCCACCACCGACCTGTTCACCCGGCTGGGCCGGGACGTCGAGGCGGTCTGGCAAAGGTTGCGGGCCGCCCGTCCCCGGCCAATCGACCTCGGCACCGACCGCGCCGCCTGTATCCGCCTGCCCGAGGGCGACAGCGGCCACGGCTGGTCGCCCTCGGGGGGCGCAGCGCTCGCCACCGTCTGGGCCGAGGCCATCGCCGACCTCGCCCCCGATCGCGCCGCTCCGGTGCGTCGCATCGGTCGCGAAATCGGCCTCAGCCTGTCGATCTGCGGTCTGGCCTGGCCTCAGGATGTGGCGGCGGGCCAACGGCTGGGCCAGAGCGTCTGGCAGGCCGCCCGGACCGACCCCGCCTATCGCGCCCTCGCCGATGCCGCCCGTGCCGAGCTGGCCACCGCCCGGTCCGACCCGCTGGAAAGTCCCGCCTGCGCGGCTGAACGACTGGCCTTGCGCCCTTAGGGCCTCGGGCTGACCAGCGGCCCGTACAGGTCCGTGCGCCGGTCGCGGAAAAAGCCCCAGGCCGCCCGGTGCCGATCCAGAAAATCGAGGTCGAAGCTGTGCACCAGCACGCCCTCCTCGTCCCGGCCAAGGCTCTCCACCAGATCGCCCCGATGATCGGCGATAAAGGAATGGCCGTAAAAGGTCTGGCCCTTGTTGGTCACCGCCTCATGGCCGATGCGGTTGGCACCGACGACGGGTACGACATTGGAGACCGCATGGCCCTGCATGGCCCGCCGCCAGGGCTCGGCCGTATCCAGCTCATCGTCGTGGGGCTCTGACCCGATCGCGGTCGGATACATCAGCACCTCGGCGCCCTGCAGCATCATGGCCCGCGCCGTCTCCGGGTACCATTGGTCCCAGCAGATGCCGACACCCACCCGCCCGAACCGCGTGTCCCAGACCTTGAATCCCGTATCCCCCGGCCGGAAATAGTATTTCTCCTGATACCCCGGCCCGTCCGGAATATGGCTCTTGCGATAGACGCCCAGCGCCCGCCCGTCGGCATCCAGCATCACCAGACTGTTGAAATAATGCGGCCCCTCGCGCTCGAAGATCGACACCGGAATGGCCACCCCCAGCTCGGCCGCGACCGGCTGAAGCGCAGTCACACACGGATGCTCCCGCCACGGATGCGCCGTACCGAACCAGTGCTCCTCCTGGGACACACAGAAATAGGGCCCCTGGAACAGCTCCGAGGGCAGGATTACCTGCGCACCCTTGCCCGCCGCCTCCCGGATGAAGCCGACCGTCCTGTCGATATTGGCCTGCAGGTCCTCGCCATACGAGGTCTGGATGGCAGCGACGGAAAGGGTGCGGGTCATTCCGGCTCCTGTTGGGAAATGCAGTGGAACGAGCCTCCACCGGTGAGGATCGCGATCGAGGGCAGGGCGATGATCTCTCGCCCGGAGAACATCGTGGCCAAGGCCCCGCACGCGGCGGCGGCGGCGGCCTCATTCCCATAGGTCGGCACAATGACCGCCCCATTGGCGATCAGGAAATTCATGTGGCTGGCGGGGATGGGCTCACCGTCCTCGTCCTCGATACGGCCGGGCGAGGGAATGCGGATGACCGTCAGCCCTTCGGCCGTCAGTGCCCGGGCCGTGGCGTCATAGACATCATCGTTGGGGTCATCTGCCCCCCAGCCGACAGGGCACGCGACCACGCCCGGCCCGACGAACCGCGCCAGATTGTCGACATGGCCGTCCGTATGATCGTTCAGCAGGCCGTCGCCCAGCCACACCACCCGCGTGGCCCCCAGCGCCTCTGCCAGCGCCGCCTCGGCCCTCGCCTCGGTCCAGCCCGGGTTGCGGTTGGGGTTCAGCAGGCACTGGCGCGTCGTCAGGATCGTGCCCCGCCCGTCGTGGTCCAGCGCTCCGCCCTCGAGGACAAAGTCGTGCCGGTCCAGCGGCGTGCCGGACGCCGCGCCGATCTGGGTGGCGACCGTGTCGTCGTGCTCCAGCTCATACTTGCCGCCCCAGCCGTTGAAACGGAAGGCGGCTGCGCGCGTCGAGCCCTGACCGAAGATCGGACCGGTATCCCTCAGCCAGATGTCGCCGAACCGGCCGTCGACCACGGTCACACCGTCCACGCCCGCGAACCGGTCGCGTGCCGCCTCCAGCGCCCCGGCCTTGCCGACCATCAGCCGCACCTGCTCGCGCCCCGGCCCGGCCAGAGCCCGCACCAGGGCTTCCACCTCAGTCTGGGCGGCATCGAGGTCGTCTTCCCACAGCTCGGCATGGCTGGGCCAGCCCACCCACATGGCGCGATGCGGTGCCCATTCGGCGGGGACAAGAAAAGCGGTCATGCCGGGATCATCCTTCATACGGGCGAGCCGCACCAGATAGGCATGAACCGCCCCGCCCTCAAGCCAACCCCTCAAGCAGCGAGCGACCGCGTCGCGAGCGATAGGGTAAAAACAAAGGGCGGACCGTTTCCGGCCCGCCCTCGATCTTCAGTACGTCAGTAAGGCTTAGAAGCCGACCCGCAGGGTCGCCATCCAGGTGCGCGGGGCACCCGTGGTGGCGAACGGACGGCTGTAGCCCAGCTGGCCCGGCGTGGCCGAGGCGCGCGTGCCCAGGCCGGAGTAGTACTTCTCGTCGAAGACGTTGGTGACGTTGAACTGCAGATAGGTGTCTTCATAGCCCCAGGGGGTGAAGTCGATCCGCGCGTCCACATCGACGATGGTGAAGGCACTGTCGGCCAGGTCGTTGACGTCGGTGATCCAGCGCTCGCCCGTGTACTTGGCCTGCACCCCACCCGAGAACATGTCCGAGAAGGTGTAGTTGGCACGGAACGAAGCCGTCCAGTCCGGCGTCTCCACCAGCTTCTTGCCCTTGGTCGGCAGCTGGTCGCCCGCCGCGTTGAAGCGGTAGTCTTCCTGCAGTTCGCCATCCAGATAGGCGATCGAGCCGTACAGGCTCAGCGCCTCGGTCGGCGACCAGCCGAGCGAGCCTTCAAAGCCCATCAGTTCCACCGAACCGACGTTCCGGTCGACGAAGGTGTTCAGGTCCTCGTCGAAGGTGTTGACGATGCGGTTGTCATAGTTGGTGAAGAAGCCGGCGACCGAACCGACGACGTTGGCGCTGCTGTAGCGATAGCCGATGTCGAAGGTCTGGGCTGTTTCCGGCTGGACCGTCGGATTTCCGACCGAGTTGTCGGCGAGGCGACGCACGGCATAAAGGCTGTCGGTGCGCGGGGCCGACAGGGTCTCGGCATAGCTGGCGTAGATCATGTGGCCGCCGTCGAAGCGGTAGGTCACGCCGACGTTCGGCAGCAGGTCGTCATACTTCACTTCGCGCGAATAGGGCGCGATGTACTGGGTGGTTCCGCGACCGGCGAAGGTCACATTGCCGTTGGCCAGGGTCGCGTTCGGCACTTCCGAGGTGCAGAGCACGTTGGACGAGGCGTTCTGCGAGTAGCAGAACTGGTTCAGCTCGCGCTTGAAGAAGGGCGCGCGCAGGCCGAGATTGACCGTCAGGGCGTCATTCAGGAACTGGCCGCGGTATTCTACCGAGAACTGGCTCAGCTCGGCATAGGACAGGCGGTCGCGCGAGCGCAGCTCATAGCCGTCGCGGTTGACGACGCGGTTGTTTTCCTGGTTGCGGCCGCCGAACCAGTCGACGAAGCGCGGGTCATTGGGCCGTCCGAAGTCAACGAAGCCATAGTGGCCGTACTGGCGGTGACGACCCCAGTCATAGGCATAGGCGGCGCGCAGACGGTGGTTGTCGTCCAGATCCCAGATCAGCGAGGTGTTCAGGCCATAGCGGTGGGTGTTGGTGTTCGACGGCGTCATGACGCGGACGCGGTCGAGGGTGTCGCCGTCGCCGTTCAGGTCGACGCCGCCCGTGGCGAAGGTGCCGCGCAGCAGAAGGTCAGTTTCCTGCAGGACAGCCTGCTGGGTGCCACCGTTGGCCAGAACATACTGGAACGAGGGGTCGACCGTCAGGACCAGGCCTTCGGCCAGGGTGAAGCGCGAGTTACCGCGGATGTTGCCGGTGTTCGACGGATTGATCCGCAGACCCCAGTAGTTGGTGCCGTTGACGTCGTTGTCGGCCAGACCGGCGCGACGGGTCGGCGCGATATAGGTGGTGTCGAAATCGACATCCCAGCCGCGCGGATCGTCCACAACCTGGTCATTACAGACGACCGTCTGGGCCACGTCGCAGAAGCCGGTGGCGGTGCGCAGGTTCGGGCCGTTGTAGTTATTGTTGCGGTTCTCGTTGTAGTGGCCCGACAGCGCCAGGAAGTCGCCGTTGCTGCCCAGGGGCTGATAGACGCGGGCGTTCCACTGTTCCTTGCGCAGGGTGCCGCGACCCTTGAACTTGTCATAGTCTTGGCGCGAGAAGGCGAACCAGGCAGCCGTGCCCCAGGGGCCGACTTCGCCGGTGTCGATCAGGAACATGTTGCGGCGATAGTTGAAGTCGCCGAACGACGACTGGATCCAGCCGCCGAAGTCGCTGGCCGGACGGCGCGAGGTGTAGTTGATGGTGCCGCCGGTGGCCGACGCCGTCGGGCTGTCGACGTCGGTCGTGCCCTGGTTGACCGTGGCGCGCTCGATCAGTTCCGGATCCAGCTGCTGGTTGGTGTAGGTGGCATAGTTGCCGGTGTCGTTCAGCGGAATGCCGTCGAAGGTCAGCGACACGCGGTTGCCGTCAAAGCCGCGCAGACGGATGTTGCCGCCCGAGGTGCCATAGGGGTCGGCGTTGTAGAAGTTCACGCCGGGGACCAGGTTCAGGCTCTGCAGGATGGTCTGGCCCGGAGTCTGGGTCTGGATGAACTCCTGGGTGATGCTGGAGCGCGTCTTGCCCACGGTTTCGGCGACGATGGCGCCGTCAATGTTGCGCGGCCCGCGCGTACCGGTGACGATGACGTCCTCGACCCGGCTTTCGGCCGCTTCGGTACCCGTCGACTGGGCGGACGCCGTGCCGGCCGAAACCAGAAGGCCAGTGAAAAGGGCGGTCGTCGCCCAGAACGCGCTCTTGCGGTTCATGATTGTATATCCCCGATGATAAGGCCCGATTGCCTGGCGCCGGACGGTAGGACCGACGATCTGACGCCCCTCTAGGCCCCGCGTTAAACTCTCCCGCGACAGTAATATGACAGGCGCGTGACAGGGCCCCCAGGGTTGCGCGAGAGCCACACTTTCACCGGATGGGCGGCGGCTTTGCGGCAAACCGGCGGACCAGGGCTTCCGCCGTCGTCCGCCGCACGCGGGGGCCATGAAAGCCGCCATTGATCTGTGTGTTGTCGATCACCCAGGTTCGAAACCGCGCGAACAGGTCCGGGTCCGGCGGGACCGGCCCCTTCCAGAAGGTCTCCAGCGGGCGGGGATCCGTCAGCCCTTCCATGTCGAAAAAGGCCTGGCCCAGCACCTTGACCGGCGTGCCAAAGCCCAACGCCGACAGGGCCGCGCTGGAATTATTGACCACCAGACCCTTTGATGCCCGGCACAGGTCCGCGAGCGCCCCGCCGTCCAGATAGTGCACCCGCTCCCTCACCCCGAGCGCCGCGCCAAGGCGCAGGGTCTCGGCCTCGAGGTCGATCACGCCGGCGTCCAGCGGATGCCCCTTGACCACCAGATGCAGGCCGGGCGGGGCATGGGCGGCGAAGCTGTCCAGCACCCGGGCCAGAAACGCCCCATTGGTCGGCAGCGTCGAGTGGCGCACCAGCTGGCTGTCCCCGTCCCGCTGCAGGCAGACCAGGACAAAGGGTATATCGCCGCGCAACAGCCGCCTTATCCGTCTGCGCATCATGGACCTGCGACTTTTCAGCGCGCGGACCACATGGCCCACGGCCTGGCGCCAGGGCGGAGGTTCATACTCGGGCCGAAAGTGGGGAAACACCGCACGCCCCAGCAGCTCGAGGAAGTAATAGAGGCTGATGTGGGTCACGTGCCAGGGCAGGATGCGTCCGACGGGTATCGGCCGGGGCTCCCGGGCCGCGACATCGGCATAGGCCTCGGGCCGGGAGGGGCTGCAGCCCTCGGCATTGACGCCCTGCCGCTCCAACGTGATCCAGTCGGGACGGAAATAGCCGTTCTCGAGGATCCAGGTCTCCAGCCCGGCCGTGCGGGCAGCGTCCAGCACGGCGCGGGCATGCGGGCTGGTGTCGCCGAAGACGATGACGTCGGTGAAATCGCCGATCCAGTCGGGCAGGGCCGCACGGAATGTCTCAAAGGGTTCGCGATGAAGCCGGGCCCCGCCGCGTCTCCAGTCGAACAGGTCGCCCATATTGAGGATCAGGCGATGGACCTCGCCACCCGCGGTCTCGATCGCCCGCGCCATGTCCCGGGAGAAGGGGCCAAAGGGCGCGCTGGCGACCAGAAACCGGCGACCGGAAAGCGGCTTCACGTCCGGCGACGACCGCAGGGAAGGGAAACGGGAGACAGGCACGATTCATCCCATTGACCGACCCGTCGCGGCTGTCCAGCCGGCACGGAAAAACATCCGCCCAAACGTCGCCCTGCCCCCCGGAAACGACACCACCGCCGCGACCGGGGGGCCACGGCGGTGGATTGAGGTCTGTTGACCTGCAGTCTGTCGACCTTCTGGCCGGGTCCGGGCCGGGGCCGGTCTCTCGCGGGGAGAGGCCGGTCCGGTCCGGGGTCCGGATCAGAAG
>NZ_JACVCG010000001.1 GCF_016742135.1 Brevundimonas sp.
CTTCTGATCCGGACCCCGGACCGGACCGGCCTCTCCCCGCGAGAGACCGGCCCCGGCCCGGACCCGGCCAGAAGGTCGACAGACTGCAGGTCAACAGACCTCAATCCACCGCCGTGGCCCCCCGGTCACGGCGGTGGTGTCGTTTCCGGGGGGCTCAGACCTCGGCCACCCGCACGCCCCGGTCCGCCAGGGTGACCTCCAGCGCCTCCTTCAGGGCTTCCACGGCGGCCGACAGCATGGCCGCGTCGCGCCCGCGCACCACCAGCTGGGTGCCGTATTCGCCGACCGTGCCGTGTCCAAAGGGGTAGCTGCCGAAGCTCAGCGTCCGGTTGGCCTCGGCGGCGGCGCCCAGAAGGTCCGCGACATCGCCCTCGCCGACCCCGTCGACCCTCAGCGTCCGGGCATGGGTGATCGCCCCGACCTTGAGACGCGGGGCCACATCATCCAGCATGGCCGTCATGATCTTCGGAACGCCGGCCATCACGAACACATTGCCGATCTGGAACCCGGGCGCGTCCGTGACCGGATTGGCGATCAGCGAGCCGCCCTCGGGGATGCGCGCCATCCGCCGCCGCGCCGCGTTCAGCTCATCGCCATAGCGTCGCTCCAGGATTGCCAGCGCCTCGGGATTCTCCGGCAGGGCCACCCCCATGGCCTCGGCCACGCAGTCGGCGGTGATGTCATCATGCGTCGGGCCGATGCCGCCTGTGGTGAACAGATAGTCGTGGCTGGCCGACAGGGTGCGCACCGCGTCGACGATCTGGCCGCGCCTGTCACCCACCGTGCGCGCTTCCCTGAGGTCGATGCCGAGCGCGGTCAGAAACCGGGCCAGGGTGTTGAGATTGGTGTCCTTCGTCCGGCCTGACAGGATCTCGTCGCCGATGATCAGGACGGCGGCCGTGGGGGAGGGTGAGTCGCTCATCGTCTGCGCTCCGGCTTGCGCCCGGAGGCCGAAGGTCCGATATGGCCCGGCATCGGTCGCGGCAGGGTGGGCATTTGTGCTATCTTCATCGTGACCTTCTTTTCTGATGACGCGCTTCCGTTTGGCGGCGGACGTCAAAACTGACCTATCGGGACGCCCCGCATGTATGAAGCCCAGGATATGGACGGCGACGTTTTCGTCCGCACCAACGAAATCCGCCTTCACGACGAGGAGGCGTTCGAGGGCATGCGCGCGGCCGGCCGTCTGGTCGCCGAAGCGCTCGACATGATCGGCGACTACGTCAGGCCCGGCGTGACGACGGGAGAGCTGGACGACCGCATCCGCGAATTCACCCTGGACCACGGGGCCGTGCCGGCCTGCCTTGGCTACAAGGGGTATGAGAAGACCATCTGCACCTCGATCAACCACGTCGTCTGCCACGGCATTCCGGGCGACAAGGTTCTGAAGGAGGGCGACATCGTCAACGTCGACCACACCGTCATCGTCGACGGCTGGCACGGCGATTCCAGCCGCATGTTTGCGGTGGGCGAGATCAACACCCGCGCGCGTCGTCTGATCGAGGTCACCTATGACTCGCTCGAGGCCGGCCTCGCCCAGATCAAGCCGGGCAATACCTTTGGCGACATCGGCTATGCCATCCAGCGTCTGGTCGAGGATCAGCGCATGAGCGTGGTGCGGGACTTCTGCGGCCACGGCATCGGTCGTCTGTTCCACGACAGCCCCAATGTGCTGCACTATGGCCGCCGGGGCGAGGGCGCGGTGCTCAAGCCCGGCATGTTCTTCACGGTCGAGCCCATGGTCAATCTGGGCAAGCCCCAGGTGAAGGTGCTGTCCGACGGCTGGACGGCTGTTACGCGGGACAAGTCCCTGTCGGCCCAGTGCGAACACACCGTCGGCGTCACCGAAGACGGCGTCGAAATCTTCACCGCCAGCCCCGCGGGCCTGTTCCGCCCGAGATTCTGAGGCTAGCCTTCGCCCGAGGACGGGGAAGGTCATGCTGGAACAGCCACCGGAAAAGCCCAAAGCGCCCCATCACGCCGGCCATCGCGAACGGCTGAGGGAGCGGGCGCGCGGGGCCGGTATCCATCACCTGCCTGACTATGAGCTCCTGGAGCTGTTCCTGTTCCGCAGCCAGCCCCAGGGCGACGTCAAGCCGATCGCCAAGGCCCTGCTGGCCCGCTTTGGCTCGCTCGCCGCCGTACTCGCAGCCTCGGTCGAGGATCTGATGACCGTAAAGGCCGAGGACACCCGGGGCCGCACCAAGGGCATCGGCGCCGAGACCGCCCTCGATATCGCCGCCCTGCACGAGGTCGCCCGCCGCGTCGCCCGCGAGGAGGCTCTCAACCGTCCGGTCATCTCATCGTGGACCTCGCTGTTGTCCTATGTCCGGCTCAGCCTGCAGCATGAACCGCGCGAGCAGTTTCGCGTGTTGTACCTCGACAATCGCAACCAGCTGATCCTCGACGAGATCCAGAACCGGGGCACGGTCGATCACGCCCCCGTCTATCCGCGTGAGGTCGTCCGCCGCGCGCTTGAACTGTCCGCCAAGGCCATGATCATCGTTCACAACCACCCGTCCGGCGACCCCACCCCCAGCCGCGCCGACATCGACATGACCCGCCAGGTCATCGAGGCGGCTCGCGCCCTCGGCGTAGATGTGCACGACCATCTGATCGTCGGCCGCAAGGGCGTGGCCAGCTTCAAGCAGCTGGGGCTGATGTGAGCGGCCCGTCGCGCAGAACCGTGCTGGCCGGAGCCGCGACCGTTGCCGCTGCCGCAGGGGCCAGCCCGGGCGATACGCCGCCCGCCGTGCTCGTCTCGACGTGGGATTTCGGCGTGCCGGCCAACGCCGCTGCCTTTGCGGTGCGGGAGGCGGATGGCCCGGCCCTCGACATGGTCGAGGCGGGCGCCCGCGTGGCCGAGGCCGATGTCACCAATACGACGGTCGGGATCGGCGGCTTTCCGGATCGCGAAGGGCGGGTGACGCTGGATGCCGTCATCATGAACGGACGCGGCGACATGGGCTCGGTCTGCGCGCTGGAGGACGTCGTCCACGCCGTCTCCGTCGCCCGCCGCGTCATGGAGGCGACGCCCCATGTCATTCTGGTGGGCGAGGGGGCCCGCGCCTTTGCCCTGGACCAGGGGTTCGGGACCACCCGACTTCTGACGCCGGAGGCCGAAGCCGCCTGGAGGCGCTGGCTGGAGACCGCGGACTACGCGCCCCGTGCCAATGTCGAAAATACCGACTGGCGGGGCGGGGCCTCCGACCACGACACCATCGGTATACTCGGCATGGACCGGCAGGGGCGGATGGCCGGGGCCTGCACCACCTCGGGCATGGCCTTCAAGATGCGCGGGCGGGTGGGCGACAGCCCCATCCCCGGTGCCGGTCTGTCGGTCGATGACGAGGTGGGTGCGGCCACCGGGACCGGCGTGGGCGAGGACGTCCTGCGCGTCTCCGGCGCCCATGCGGTGGTCGAGGCCATGCGCGCGGGGCTGGACCCCGATACCGCCTGCAAACGGGTCATCGAGCGCCTCGCCCGCCTGCGGGGCGAGAAGATCGCCGACCATCAGGTTGCCCTGCTGGCCCTCGACCGTCAGGGACGGGCCGGAGGATACGCCCTGCGCCCCGGCTTTACCTATGCGGTCACCGATGCCGCGGGTGAAACCTGGCTGGTCCGCGCCGAAAGCCTGTTTTCATGAGCCGGGTGATCGAAACCGACCGCCTCATCCTCACCCCTGTGGCAGAGGGGGATTATGCCGACCTGTGCGCCCTGCTGGCCGACCCGGGCTTCTTCCGCCACATCTTCCCCCAGGCCCTGAACGCCGAGGAGGCCTGGTTCCGCCTGCTGCGCGACATCGGCCACTGGCAGGTCATGGGCTATGGCAACTGGACAATCCGCACCCGCGACGACGGCCGCTATGTCGGCAGCGTCGGCCTGCTGAATTATCACCGCATCGTCGACCCCGCCTTTGACGCCCCCGAAATCGGCTGGGGCCTGTCGCCGGCCTTTCAGGGCAGGGGCATGGCGTTCGAAGCCGCCACGGCCGCCGTCGCCTGGGCGGAACACCACCTCAAGGCCCACCGTCTGGTCTGTATGATCAGTCCGGCCAACGGCCCGTCGCTGGCGCTGGCCGGGCGGCTGGGCTTCGTCCCCTCTGCCGACACGATCTACAAGGGTGAGGCCGTGATCCTGCTGGAACGGTGCGGAACGTAGCCGGACATTAAGGTTTATGAGGCATGAGGGGAGGCGAATAATCAGGTTTCCCCCATGCCCATGTCCGCCGACAGTCTGCGATCGCATCTTCTGGAAGCCTTTCCGGATGCCGAGATCGACATCGTCGACCTGGCCGGGGACGGGGATCACTACCGCGCCCGCGTCGTGTCCGGGGCCTTTGTCGGGCTCACCCGGGTGAAACAGCATCAGATGGTCTATGCCGCGCTCAAGGGCCGGATGGGCGGGGAACTGCACGCCCTGGCGCTCGAGACCGCCGCACCGGAAGGAAGGGGTTAAGCCATGCGTTATCGTCCCTTCGGCCACTCGGGCACCGCAGTGTCCTCGCTGACGCTCAGCCTTGGCCACGCGGCCCTGGCGCGCGGCTTCGAGGCCGCCCAGTCGCTGATCTATTCGGGGCTGGAAGCCGGCATCAACAGCTTCCGCCTCGAGACCGCCGATCCGGTGCTGGCCGATGTCGTCGGACAGGCGCTCAGCCACGTCGACCGCAAGCTGGTCTCGGTCACCCTGATGCTGGGCACGGGCGACGGCCGCCGCGGCTCGCAGCGCGATTTCACGGCCGAGGGCATGACCCATGCCATGGACCGGGTGCTGCATGTCTCGGGCCTCGGCCACATCGACGTGGCCCTGCTGGACGAGCCCGAGGAACACGAACTGGCCCAGTCCACCCTGCATGCCCTCAAGGCGCTCAGGGCCGCCGAACGCGTGCGCCTGCTGGGTGTCGCGGGCGAGGGCGAGGTCATGGACACCTATGTCTCGACCGGCGCTTTCGACGTCCTGGCCACGCCGTTCCACGTCAACTCCGACTGGCGCATCCAGTCGCGCATGCGTCAGGCGCGCGAGCGCGACATGGCCATCCTCGGCTACGCCTATTTTCCCGAAAGCCTCGACACGCCGAAAAAGGCTGAGGCCGTCAATGAGCCGAAGCGCGGCCTGTTCGGCTTCGGCAAATCCCGCACGCCCGATACCCCGCTGAAGGGCGCGGGTACCTTTGCCTTCCTGCATCGCACCCCCGGTTGGACGGCCGAGCAGATCTGTCTCGGGTATGCCCTGGTCGATCCGTCGATCTCCAGCGTCATGATCCGCGCCACCACTGACGAACGCGTCAATGAACTGGCCCAGGTGCCCGAACGCGACCTGCCTCCGGGTCTGCCGGCCCAGATCGAAATGGCCCGCTTCGGGACTGCGGCCGCCTGACCCTGCCCTTGACCCGGCCTCCCGGGCCTCCTAGCTCACAGGGCTCGTGAGAAGGGACGCCCCGTGACCGATACCGCCGCCGCCGACCCCGTGCGCGATTTCATCGCCCGGACCATCGCCGACCATCCCGTGGTCCTGTTTATGAAGGGCACGCCGGATCAGCCGCGCTGTGGCTTCTCGGCCCAGGCGGTGCAGATCCTCGACCACCTCGGTGCCCCCTTCGTCGGCGTCGACGTGCTGCAGGACGACGGCCTGCGCGAGGGCATCAAGACCTTCACCGACTGGCCCACCATTCCCCAGCTTTATGTGAAGGGCGAATTCGTCGGCGGCTCGGACATCGTGCGCGAGATGTTCCAGGCGGGTGAACTGACCGCCCTGATGACCGACAAGGGTGTACCGCTCGGCGACGTGGACGCCTGATGGCCCGGGCACCGCTGGTCCCGCGCGAGGACCGCGAGGTCTTCGTCGTCCCGCTGGAGGTCCGTCCCGAACACATCGACGCCAATGGCCACGTCAACAATGTGGTCTATGTCGGCTGGCTGCAGGATGCCGGCACGGCCCACTGGAACGCTCGGTTTAACGCCGACACGCGCGCCCGCTGGTCCTGGGTCGCTCTCCGGCATGAGGTCGACTATCTGCGCGGCATTGAGCCCGGGGCCACGGGCGTCGTCGCGCGCACCTGGGTGGGCGACCCCCAGGGCCCCCGCTTCAATCGCTACGTCCGGATCGAGGACGGTCAGGGTCGCCTGTGCGCCCAGGGCGTGTCCGAATGGTGCCTGGTCGATGCCCGCACCCTGCGCCCGCACCGGATCGCGGGCGAGATGATCACCCCCTTCGTGGCCAGGGTCTGACCTTTCCGTGTGATCAGGGGCGGAAAGGGCTTGAACCGACCCGTCTTTACGTGAACGATTGCCGATCTGGGGTGGGCGGATAATGAGGTACCGGATGCGACGGATCGTGCCGACGCTGTTGATCGGGGTGATGATGTCTGGCGGGCTCGCGGCCTGCGGCGGAAACACCGAAGAGCTGCAGCGGGAGGCGGTCGGCTGCACCACCTACTTCACCGTGCTGAACGAGCAGATCGTGAGGGATGACCCCGCCCTTGCTGACCGCATCATGGCGGCGCTCGTTGATCCGGCTTCGGTCGACGCCGATCAGCAGAAGCAGACCATCAATCGTACCCTGGTGGACATGGCGGGTGGCACCGACGCCTGGCGCGCCGAGATGGACCCCGCTGCCGTCGCCACCCTCGACAATGAACAGTCGGCCCTCGCCCGCCGGCATGTCGCCGAGGACCGCTCGGCCGAGGCCGCCGAGCGGATCTCGACCTGCATCGACACCTGGAAACGCCTGAAGCGCTAGCGGCCTCAGTCCTCGTGGGCGGGCGCGTGGATGACCCGGGTCTCGGGCTTGTCGGTGGCGACGATGATGCAGCCGGCCAGCAGCGGAGCGCTGAGGGCAGCGACGGTGGCCAGAAGGGTCAGACGGCGAAGCATGGTGATATCCCCCGAAGGATGTTGACGTTACAGGCGCGTTTTCGCCCTATCCGGGCGCCGGTGCACGTGAATAATCCTCAATGAGGGCCTTTCGGGGGGCGGGTCGCCTCAGCCCCGGGCGGGGCGATAGGGGTTGGCCACCTGCAGGCGGGTGCCCGGGGCCAGACCCATTTCCTCAAAGCTCCAGCGCAGCTCGACGCCGTCTTCGGACGGTGTAGTGCAGGGGTCGTCCCGCACCCGGCGCAGGGTGACGCGCGCCCCGTCGTAGGTTTCGCGCACCACCGGCACCAGATCACTCTTTTCGGTGCAGCCGTTGCTGCTGATCCAGAACAGGACGGTGTCGCGGCCGACGGCGGCGGCCCGGATGGGCTCGACCACACCGGGACCGTCCTCAACCGCCGGACGGCCGCCCAGCCAGTCCGGCAGGCTCGCGCACCCCGACACCGACAGGGCGCCCAGGGCCATCGCCCCGATCAGTCCGGCATATCTGTGATGTGGTGACATGACCTGCCCCCGCGCCTTCCCATGCGTCAAGACTGCCCCAATTCGGATCGTTTGGCATCCCCGAACCGGCGTGCGTCCACGAAAAAGGGCCCCGGATCGCTCCGGAGCCCCATATTCTTGTGCTAACGCTCGCTGCTTGAGCACATCTTCTCGCCCTATGCTCGTGACGCGGTCACTCGCGACTTGAGGGCTGGTCCGGGAATGCGCTCAAGCAGCGAGGTTCCGCGAACCGAGCGTTAGCGCCCACACTTAGGACGAATAGTATTCGACGACCAGGTTGGGCTCCATCTTCACCGGGAACGGCACATCGGCCAGTTCCGGCACGCGCACCCAGCGCACCGAGAAGCCGCGATCGCCGACTTCCAGATAGTCCGGGATGTCGCGTTCCGACGACTGCATGGCCTCGAGGACCAGCGCCATGTTGCGCGACTTTTCCTTGACCTCGACGACGTCGCCGACCTTCACGCGGTACGAGCCGATGTCGACCTTCTTGCCGTTGACGGTCACGTGGCCGTGGCTGACGAACTGACGGGCCGCCCACACGGTCGGCACGAATTTGGCGCGGTAGACGACGGCGTCCAGACGCGATTCCAGCAGGCCGATCAGCAGCTCCGAGGTGTTGCCCTTGCGGCGGGCAGCTTCCTCATAGGTCTTGGCGAACTGCTTTTCGGTGATGTTGCCGTAATAGCCCTTCAGCTTCTGCTTGGCCTTCAGCTGCAGGCCGAAGTCCGAGACCTTGGACTTGCGGCGCTGGCCGTGCTGGCCGGGGCCGTACGACCGCTTGTTGACCGGGGACTTGGACCGGCCCCACAGGTTTTCACCCATGGCGCGGTCGATCTTGTACTTGGCGCTGTGGCGCTTGGACATGTGTCACTCTCTATCGTGATGCGGCCCGGCATCCCCGGTATTGGGAATGCGATCTCAACGGCGGTCCACGCATCATCCGTCATCAATCCCGCCCCGATCTTTCGACGGGACGTGAAGGCGGGGCTTATGGCGAGCCCGCCCCGCGGAGTCAACACGTCCGGGCTTATGACACGGCCTTGGCATAGAGGTCGTTGACCTCGTTCCAGTTCACCACCGACCAGAAGGCCTTCAGATAGTCGGCGCGGCGGTTCTGGTACTTCAGATAATAGGCATGTTCCCAGACGTCGGCACCAAGGATGACGGTGCCCTGCTCCTCGGCCACGTCCATCAGGGGATTGTCCTGGTTGGGGGTCGAGGTGACCTTCAGCTTGCCGTTCTGAACGATCAGCCAGGCCCAGCCCGAGCCGAACTGGCCGGCACCGGCGGCATTGAAGGCCTCCTTGAAGGCGTCCATGCCGCCCAGATCCTTGTCGATGGCGGCCTTCAATGCGCCCGACGGCTCGCCGGTCTGACCTTCGGGGGCCAGCAGCTGCCAGAACAGGGCGTGGTTCCAGTGGCCGCCGCCGTTGTTGCGCACGGCCTTGGGCAGTTTCGACATGATCTTGAACATGTCCTCCAGCGACTTGCCCTTCAGGCTGTCGTCGCCGTCCACTGCCTTGTTCAGATTGTCGACATAGGTCTGGTGGTGCTTGTCGTGGTGGAAGGTCATCGTCTCCTTGTCGATGGCCGGTTCCAGCGCGTCATAAGCATAGGGGAGGGGGGGCAGGGTAAAGGCCATGTCGGGCTCCTGGATCTGGGTAAACCTTGGCCGTACACATAGGTGTGGCCGCTTCTGACCCAAGGGCCGGTGCCGGAATTCGTTCCGAAATCGCCGGGTCAGGTCAGCGGGGCGTGCGCCTTGATGCAGTCCCGCACCGCCCGTTTCAGGTCCCCCGGGATCGAACCGGGATCCGTGCCCTCGGCCGCAAACACAGCCCGCATGGCGGCGTCATATCCATTGGGCAGGGCGGCGAGCACCCGCGCCTGTCCCTTGGGGTGCAGGCAGATGCCCAGCCTGACGCACAGCTCGGCGAACATGGCATCGTAATCGGGGTCTGCCATGGTCAGGCCTTCAGCCGCTTTGCGTGAAAGGCCAGATGATCCGCGATGAAACTGGCCATGAAGAAATAGGAATGGTCATAGCCGGGCTGCATCCGCAAGGTCAGGCGCTGGCCCGCCGCCTCGGCCGCCGCCGTCAGCAGTTCGGGCCTCAGTTGCTCGCCGAGGAAGGGGTCGGCGTCGCCCTGGTCGATCAGGATGTCGTCGAACTGGCCATGGGCCACGCCCGCCTCGATCAGCAGGGTCGCGTCGTGCCGGGCCCAGCGATCCCGGTCCGCCCCCAGATAGGCGGTCAGGGCCTTCTCGCCCCACGGACAGCGGGTGGATGAGGCGATGGGCGCGAAGGCCGAGACCGAGGCGAACAGATGCGGATGGTTCAGCGCCAGCGTCAGCGCGCCGTGCCCCCCCATGGAATGGCCCAGGATGGCCCGCCGTCCGGTGGTCGGGAAGTGGGCATCGATCAGCTCGACCAGGTCCCGGGTGACATAGGTCTCCATGCAGAAATGCGGGGCCCACGGCGCCTCGGTCGCATCGACATAGAAGCCCGCGCCCTGGCCCAGATCATAAGCCTCATCGTCCGCCACGCCTTCCCCGCGCGGGCTGGTGTCGGGTGCCACCACGATCAGGCCCAGCCGTGCCGCCGCCTCATAGGCTCCGGCCTTGGTGGTGAAATTGTCCTCGGTGCAGGTCAGGCCCGACAGCCAGAGGGCGACCGGAAACGGCCCCTTGCCTGGTGGCACGAACACCGACAGCTGCATGGGCGTGCCGGTGGCCGCGCTCTGGTGGCTCAGATAGGAAAGCGTCCCGCCGTGGACGACATGGGTCTTCAGCGTGTCCACGGCGGAACGTCTCCTCTAGTCGTGATCCTTGCCGGCGGTCTTGTCGCCGCGTGCCAGGGCGAACACCACGCTCGACAACGCCGCCAGCGCGATCAGGTTCGGCAGGGCCATGGCCGCGTTCGAGATGTCGCCCATGCGCCAGACGAACTCGATGTGCTGGAACGATCCGACAAAGATCATCACCACCCACAGCAGGCGCCAGGGAATGGCGACGCCCTGTCCGAACAGATGGGTCGCCGCCCGCTCCCCGTAGTAGCTCCAGGTCAGCAGCGTGGTGAAGACGAACAGGATCAGCGCCAGCGACACGACAAAGCCGCCGATCGTGGTCGAACCGAACAGGACCTGCGGGAACACGGCCGAGAAGGCCGCCAAGGTCATTTCAAACCCGCGCAGGTCCGAGTTCCAGACGTGCTCGACCGTCCCGGCCCCGGCGGGGAAGGCCCCCTGCACCGTCAGCATCACCAGACCGGTCATGGTACAGATCACCATGGTGTCGATGAAGGTGCCCATCATGGCAAAGCGCCCCTGACGCGCCGGGTCATCGGTCCTGGCCACGGCGTGCGCCATGGGGGTCGAGCCCTGACCGGCCTCGTTCGAGAACAGACCGCGCGCCACGCCGGCCCGGATGGCCATCATCACGGCCGCCCCGGCAAAGCCGCCGGTCGCCGCCATGCCGGTAAAGGCGCTGTCGAAGATCAGGGCAAACGAGGCCGGCAGGTCCTCGATGTTCAGGATCAGCGCCAGCAGGGCCAGCAGCAGGTAGGAAACGACCATGAACGGCACGACCTTTTCGGCCACGCTGCCGATCGACTTGATGCCGCCGATGATGACGATGAAGACGGCGGCCGCCACGATCAGGCCCGCACCCCATTCCGGCACGGGGGCCAGGCTGGTGATGGAGTCGGCGATGGAGTTGGCCTGGATCATATTGCCGGTGGCGACGGCCGAGAACAGCGTCCCCAGACAGAACAGGATGGCCAGCCAGCTCCACTTCTTGCCCAAGCCCTTGCGGATGTAGCTCATCGGTCCGCCGCGATAGGTGCCGTCCGGCCCCACTTCGCGGAAGCGGATGGCCAGCGAGCCCTCGGCAAAGGCCAGCGCCATGCCGAACAGCGCCGTCACCCACATCCAGAACAGGGCGCCGGGACCGCCCAGGGTGATGGCGGTCGCCACCCCCGCAAGGTTACCCGTGCCGACCTGTCCCGACAGGGCGGTCGACAGGGCCGCGAACGGCGAGATCTCGCCCTTGCCCGACGGGTCTTTCTTGAACAGCCCGGCGAAGGCCTCGCCCAGCTTCAGGATCGGATAGAAGCGCAGGCCGATCATGATCCAGGCGCCGACGCCCAGCAGCACGATGACCATGGGCGGGAAGGGGATCAGCTCCTCGCCGTTCCAAAGTCCGCCCCAGATGAAGTCGCTGACGTTGGTGACCTGGTCGTAAAAGGCCTGCACGCCTGCGGGCGTCGCTGTTTCGCTCATTCCCCATTCCCCCGGGATGCCGATGAAAGCGGGCACCTTACCCGGCTGTTCCGGAATGGGAACGACTTTTTGAACGCGCGGCGTTACCCGGTCTGCAGTGGCCGCAGGTCAAGTCCGGGCAGGTCGGCAAACTTGCGGGTAAGTCGGCTGTCTGCCGTGATCAGGGGCAGGGCGAGGCTAATGGCCATCGCGATATAGACACAGTCATAAACCGCATGGTCGCGTTCCAATCCCAACTTCAGCGCCAGCGGCCAGTACTCCCGCTCGTCCCGCAGATCGATCAGGCGGGTCAGGCGGCCCATTTGCAGCAGGCACCAGTCCCTTTCATACCGACCGGCCCTGGCCTGCCCCCGCAGCGCATTGGCAAATTCGCTGCCCAGCAGGGTCGGCGCGACGGGTGCCCAGATCTTGCCGGCCTCAATCGCAGCGGGCGTCAGCGGATCATCAACGACCCAGCGAACGACGACGCTGGCGTCAAAGATCGCCGCTGATGGCACGATCCCGTTCCTCCCGGCCCTCCCGAATGGCCGCATCGACGTCGATGCCTGCACCCCGCGTCGCTTCCCGCATCCGGGCGGCCAGTTCCCAGAAGTCGTCCTGCTCCTTGCGAGCGGCCTCGGCCACCAGATTGCGCAACCGTTGCTCCAGCGAGATGCGTTCGCGCTCGGCCTGGGCCTTCAGCTCGGCGATCTCATGGTCGGGAACATTGCGGATCAAAAGCTGGCCCATAGGGCTATGATAGCGCCTTGCTATCATCAGAGCAACCTCTGTTACCCTGGGCGGTGCAGCGCGCAGACCTTGTTGCCCGACGGATCGCGCAGATAGGCCAGCACCAGTTTGCCGAACGGACCGTTGCGCTCGCCGGGCGGGTCCTCGATGGCCGTCCCGCCTGCGGCCACGCCGGCGTCATGGAAGGCCTGAACCATGTCGGCCGTCTTCGCCGCAAAGCCGATGGTGCCGCCGTTGGCGTGACACGCCGGCTCACCATCGATCGGCTTGCCGACCGCAAAGGCCCCCATGCGCGTCCGCCACCAGTAGCGCCCCTTCGGGTCGGGCCCCTGCGCCGGCTCATGCCCCAGGGCGCCGAGGACGGCATCATAGAAGCGGCGCGACGCCTCGACGTCATTGGCGCCAACGGTGATGTGTGTGAACATGGCTTCCCTCCTCTTGGTCCGGGGACGCTAGTCATGTCCGTTTCTTTTGGCAACTACCCCTAGAACACCACCACGCTTCGGATGCTCTTGCCCTCGTGCATCAGGTCGAAGGCCTTGTTGATGTCTTCCAGCGGCATCGTGTGCGTGATCATGGGGTCGATCTCGATCTTGCCGTCCATATACCAGTCGACGATGCGCGGCGTGTCGGTGCGGCCGCGCGCGCCGCCAAAGGCACTGCCGCGCCAGACCCGGCCGGTGACCAGCTGGAACGGGCGGGTGGCGATCTCCTTGCCGGCCTCGGCCACGCCGATGACGATGCTCTCGCCCCAGCCCCGGTGACAGGCCTCCAACGCCTGACGCATCACCGTGGTGTTGCCGGTGCAGTCAAAGGTGTAGTCCGCCCCGCCGCCGGTCAGCTCGACCAGATGGGCCACGATGTCCGCATGGTCCTTCGGGTTGACGAAATGGGTCATGCCGAATTTGCGGCCCCACTCTTCCTTGTCGCTGTTGATGTCGACACCGACGATCATGTCGGCCCCGACCATCTTCAGCCCCTGGATGACGTTCAGCCCGATGCCGCCCAGACCGAACACCACGGCATTGGCGCCGGGCTCCACCTTCGCTGTATTGACCACCGCGCCCACGCCCGTGGTCACGCCGCAGCCGACGTAGCAGGCCTTGTCGAACGGGGCGTCCTTGCGGATCTTCGCCAGGGCGATCTCGGGCAGGACGGTGTAGTTCGAGAAGGTCGAACAGCCCATATAGTGGGCGATGGACTGGCCCTTGTAGCTGAAGCGGCTGGTGCCATCAGGCATGACGCCCTTGCCCTGGGTGCCCCGGATGGCGGTGCACAGATTGGTCTTGCGGCTCAGGCAGCTTTTGCACTGGCGACATTCCGGCGTGTACAGCGGGATCACATGGTCGCCGACCTGGACCGAGGTCACGCCCGGCCCCACCTCGACCACCACGCCCGCGCCCTCATGGCCCAGAATGCTGGGGAAGATGCCCTCGGAATCCAGCCCGTCCAGCGTATAGGCGTCGGTGTGACAGATGCCCGTCGCCTTGATCTCGACCAGCACCTCGAACGCCTTCGGCCCCTCCAGATCGACCTCGACGATCTCCAGCGGCTTCTTCGCTTCAAAGGCAACGGCGGCGCGGGTCTTCATGGGGGAGGGCTCCGAGACTTGTCCTTCTCCCCCTGCGGGAGAAGGTGGCAGGCCACAGGCCTGACGGATGAGGGGTCGCACCAGCGACAAATGGTTTCAAGCCAAAACCGGCCCGGCAACCTTCATCCAGACCCGTCATCCTCCGACTTGATCGGAGGATCGGTGCGGGCAGGCCGCCCGCCGTGGTGGGCGACACCGATCCTCGGGTCGAGCCCGAGGATGACGAGGGGTTGGGGGCAGTGGCTACGACGCTCGTCACCTGAATACCCAACCCTTTCAACACCCCGCACGTTTCCCGCAGCGATCTTCCCGCCCTGGTCGTCGGGTGATGCATGCTGTCCGGTTGCCGAGACCCAGGCCGACGGAGGCGCGAATTCAGACCATTCAGACGGTTCAGACGGTGTTTTTCGTCCCCTCTCCTATGGGAGAGGGGGTTGGGGGTGAGGGGCGCACCCCTCCTTCGGCGGGAGCCGTCGCACCGCCCCTGCTACGGCCTTCGCCGACGGCTATCGCCGACCCTCATCCGGCGCTCACGCGCCACCTTCTCCCATCAGGAGAAGGATACTACTGCGATGCGGGGGCCCGCACTTCAGACGATTCAGACTATTCAGACCCTGTTTTCCGAAGGCACCGTCCGGACCATGGCCCACCGCAACATCGTCATCCTGACCGGCGCGGGCATTTCTGCGGAGTCCGGCGTGCCGACCTTCCGCGCCTCGGACGGGCTGTGGATGGGCCACCGGATCGAGGATGTGGCGACGCCTGAGGCCTTTCACCGCGACCCGGCGACGGTCCATGAGTTCTACAACGCCCGCCGGCGTCAGCTGGCCGAGGTGCAGCCCAATGCCGCGCACCGGGCGCTGGCCGACCTCGCCGCGCGCTGGCCTGGCACCCTCACGCTGGTCACCCAGAATGTCGATGACCTGCATGCCCGCGCCCATGCGGACGTCGCGCCCGCTAAGAGCTTTCGCCTGATCCCCATGCACGGGGAACTGCTGAAAGCCGCCTGCACCCGCACGGGGCGTATCTGCGACTGCCCCGGAGACCTGTCCATGGACAGCCCTTCGCCCCATCACCCCGAGGGTCGGCTGCGTCCGCACATCGTCTGGTTCGGGGAGATGCCGCTTGAGATGGAGGTCATCCATGACGCCTTACAGGCCTGCGACCTGTTCATCGCCATCGGCACGTCGGGGGCGGTCTATCCCGCAGCCGGCTTCGTCGAGATCGCCCGCCACGCCGGGGCCCGCACGGTCGAGCTGAACCTCGAACCCTCGCTGATCTCGGACCTGTTCGGCGAAACGCATTTCGGCCCGGCGACCGAGGTCGTCCCGGCCTTCGTCGCGACCCTTCAGGCAGCAGGCTAGGTCTCGCCCGCCTTCTTCGCCGCCATCCGGGCCAGCAGCCGTCCGCGCCCTTTGGCCAGCGCGTGGATCACCCCGCGAAAGGTCGCGACCTCCTGCGCGCTGAACCCGGCCCGGCCCAGCATGACGCGCAGGTTCTGGCTCATCGACGGCTTCTTCTCGGGCGGATGGAAAAAGCCCCCCGCCTCCAGCTCGGTCTCCAGATGCTCATACATGCCGACCAGCAGGTCGTTCGACGCGGGCGGGTCGCCCTCGCGGAAGCGCGGCGGCGGGGCATCGAGGATCAGCGTCCGCCACTCATAGGCATTGATCGCCACCGCCTGCGCCAGGTTCAGCGAATGGTGTCGGGGGTCGATGGGAATGGTGGTGATGCCCTGGGTCAGGGCGATGTCGGTGGTCTCCAGCCCCGCCCGCTCGCCGCCGAACAACAGGCCGACACTCAGCCCCGAGGCCCGGTCGTCATACAGCAGGCGCGCCGACTCGCGCGGCGTCCGCACCGGCATCCGCGTCTCTCGCGGGCGGGCCGTGGTCGAAAACACCGTGTTCATGTCGGCGATGGCCTCGGCCACACTTTCAAAGACCTGTACGCCCTCCAGCACCCAGTCCGCACCCGAGGCCGTAGCCCAGGCCCGGTCCTGCGGCCAGCCGTCGCGCGGGCTGACCAGCCGCAGCTCGGACAGGCCAAAATTCGCCATCACCCGTGCCACCGCCCCGATGTTGTCGGCCAGCTGCGGCTTGTCGAGGATGATGACGGGGCCGGGCGGCGTGGCAGGCTCGCTCACCCGTCAGTCCTGACCGATCATCGACAGCCAGGGGTCGGCGGTGCCGGCCTCGACCTCGGCAACCTTGATCGCGGGCCAGCCGATCGAGCGGGTGCCCGACTCGCGCCAGGCCAGTATGATCAGGTCGCGCAGCTCGCTGGCCCCCGCCGCCAGCCTCTGGGTGGCAAAGTCCACGCCGCGCGGATCCGTCCCGACGAAGGCCCCCGCCTTCTCCAGCCGATAGAAGGGCACCACCTCGGCCAGCGAGACCAGCAGATAGTCGGCGGTGCGGGCGCGCAGATCGAACCCGTCCAGACGCGGCGCGGTCATGGCCGCCTCAATGCCCTGCAGATTGATCCGGTCGCGCACGAACTCCCCTTCGAACAGGCCGTGCGTCTGGCGTGAGCGGGTGAAGCCCTCGGGATTGTCCGTGTCGCGGTCCCAGCCGTTGTAGTGGATGGTCGTGTGCAGCGGCTGCGAGCCGTCCGAGACGTAGTGCGACAGCATGCCGATATCCCGCAGCAGCAGGGCCTCGCGCCGCAGCCGGTCCTCGCGGTACCAGGCCTGACGCGCCAGGTCGGTCTCGCGCGCTTCGGCGGCCGTCAGCACCCGCCAATAGGCAAAGTCCTGCACCACCTGCAGCCAGGCATCCATGATCGCATAGGGCAGATAGCCGGCGTCATTGACCTTGATCCCGGCCTCCAGCAGCAGGGCGTCATATTCGGACTTGAGCGTCGGCAGGTCACGGATGTGGGGCCCGGCCCCGGTCATGATCAGACCATCCTCGGTCATGTCGACGAAGTGGGCGGTGTCGCGCTCGCGGCCGTGCGGCTGGCCCGCGCCCTTCCAGCGGTCGGGCTCGCGCGACAGTTCCCCGACCTGGGCCGCGGCCTCGGCCGTCCTCAAAAAGGCCGGCAGTTCCTCGGGCAGGGCGCGCATGGCGGCCTGTCCGACCATCCGGTGGCCGCTGGCCCCCCAGGCCGCGACGTCGGCGGCGGGCAGAACAATCAGCGTCAGGGCGACGGCGGTGGCGATCAGGGGTTTCATGGATGGGCTCCCGGCAGGGTGGGCCCCTCCGTTAGAACGGGACAGGCGGGGCGTCCAGCATCCGGCCTTTCCTTCGCCCTTTGCCGTCTTCTTGTCCCATTCGGGGGGCAAACACCCGCCGCCGGTCGGCTCGAGGACCGGCGATATCGCGATTCCCCCATGCTCAAGACCCTCGCTCTGGTGCTGGCCCTGGTGACCCCCGCGGTCGCCTCATCCATCGACCCTGTGCCCTATGACGCACTGGTCTCGGCCGAGGCCGAAGCCGCCGAGCACGGGTTCGCTCCCGATGTCTGGCTGTCACTGAACGAGGATCAAAAGGCCCTGGCCCTGCGCCCCGCCGACTGGAGCCTGTCGGCGCGCCTCTATCACGCAGGCGGGGGTGGAGCGACGGGCAACGATTCGCTGGGTTGCCGCCCGATCGCCATGCGCACCGTCGCCATCGATCCGCGCGTCGTGCCCCGCCGCACCCGGCTGTTCATCAAGGAAACGGTCGGGCTGGAACTGCCCGACGGCACCATCCACGACGGCTACTGGTATGCCTCGGACACCGGCGGCGCCATCAAGGGCAACAAGATCGATCTCTACACCGGCCACGGTCGCGGCTCGATGGCTCCGGCCATGCCGCTGAACATGCGCTCGCTGACGGTAGTCCGCGCCGGCACCTTCGACGGCTGCCCGCCCGCCTGGGACTAGAAGCGGCGCTTGCCGCTGACGGTCTCGAAGAACATCCGCCAGTCGCCCATGAGGCTCCACAGCGGGTATTTGAAGGTCGCCGGCCGGTTCTTCTCGAAGAAGAAATGCCCGACCCAGGCAAAGCCATAGCCCACCACCGGCATGGCCAGCAGCCACCAGGCGTTCCGCGTCACGATCGCCGTTCCCAGCACGACCAGCACCAGCGCTGATCCCACAATGTGGATCCGCCGGCACGTCCGGTTGGAGTGCTCGTGGATGTAGTACGGATAGAAGGCCTCGAATGAGGCGAACCGTTCCTCAGGGGCGTGCGTGCTCATGGGCAAACACTGTCCCCCGATCCCCGCGATGGCAAGAGGTAGATCCTCCCCCGTTCACGGGGGTGGAGGAAGGTTCGTCTACGAACCGACGACGGGACCGCGCAGCGGTGGAGGGGGCGGCTCTAGCCCGCGCGCTTGTGCGGCTTGCCGGCCTTCCTGAACGGCGGCTTGCTCCGGGGGACCGGGGCAGCACCCTCGGTCCGGGGCCGTGGCGCGCCCCCCTTGAACGGCGCATTGCCACGCAGCTTGCCGTTGGCCTTGGGATTGCCCTTGGCCTTCCACGGCTTGCGGTCCCCGGCGGGGGCGGCAGGGGGCTCGGCACCGGCTTCGGCCCGGAACGGTGGCTTCTTGGCCTTCCAGGCGGGGCGGGGACGCTCGGCGCCTTCACCCTCGGCACGCGGGGCGTAGTCTTTCTTGACGAAGGGGCGTTTCGGCCGGGCCTCATAGGCGTTGTCGGGGGCAGATGACGGGGTGATCGCCACCTCGGCATTCTTCGCCGAGGCCAGGGCCGACCTGAAGCCCTCGACGGCCCCCAAGGCGATCTCGAAGCGGGTCTCGTGCGACAGGATGCGGATCGAGCCGATCTCGCGCTTGGTGATCCCGCCCAAACGGCAGATCACCGGAATCAGCCATTTGGGATCGGCCTGTTTGCCCTCGCTGTGGCGGCCCACATCGGCGCGGAACCAGGCGACCTCATGCGGTTGCAGCCGCTCGGTGGGCCAGGCGGTGGCCGCATCGCCGCGTTCCTTGCGCATCGGGCGCTCGCCCGGATCTGTCAGCTCCTCGGGCGCCGGCATCCTGGCCCGTTGCAGGCGGATGAAGGCACAGGCGATCTCTTCCGGCGTACGCTCGTCCATCAGCCGCTTCGCCAGGGCGAAATCCTCGTCCGATACGGTCTCGTCAAAGATCGGACCGGCGATCAGGCGCGCCTCGTCCTGCGCCCGGATGGCATCGGCGCCCGGCGCGGCGTCCCAGCTGGCCTCGACCCCGGCCGAGGACAGCAGCATCTCGGCGCGACGCCGCTTGGGATTGGGCACCAGCAAGACGGACACGCCCTTCTTGCCCGCGCGGCCCGTGCGGCCCGACCGGTGCAGCAGGGTCGCCCGGTTGACCGGCAGCTCCGCATGGATGACCAGCCCCAGATCGGGCAGGTCCAGCCCGCGCGCGGCCACGTCGGTGGCCACACAGACCCGCGCCTGACCGTCGCGCAGCGCCTGCAGGGCATCGGTGCGCTCGCGCTGGCTCAGCTCGCCCGACAGGCCGACCGACTGGAATCCGCGTTCCCGCAGGGCCGCCTGCAGATGCTTGACCGACTCGCGCGTCGAACAGAACACCAGCGCGCCCGGCGCCTCAAAGAAACGCAGCACATTGACCACGGCGTGCTCGATCTGGTTCGGCGCGATCCGCATGGCGCGGTATTCGATGTCGCCGTGCGGCTGGCTCCTGTTGGTGGTGTCGATCCGCACCGCATCGCGCTGATAGCGTTTGGCCAGGATGGCGATCTCACGCGCGATGGTGGCCGAGAACAGCAGGGTCCGGCGCTCGGACGGCGACTGGTCGAGGATGAATTCCAGATCCTCGCGAAAGCCCATGTCGAGCATTTCGTCGGCCTCATCCAGCACCGCCAGCTTCAGCTCCGACAGGTCCAGATTGCCGCGGTCGATATGGTCCTTCAGCCGCCCGGGCGTGCCGATGACGATGTGGGTGCCCCAGCCCAGGGCGCGGGCTTCCTTGCGGGCATCCATGCCGCCCACGCAGGTGCCGATCTTCGCGTCGGTCCCGGCGTACAGCCAGGTCAGTTCGGTCGCCACCTGCATCGCCAGTTCCCGCGTCGGCGCGATCACCAGCGCCAGCGGCTTGCCGGCCTTGCCGAACCGTTCGGCCTCGCCCAGCAGGGTCGGGGCTGCCGCCAGGCCGAAGGCCACCGTCTTGCCCGATCCGGTCTGGGCCGAAACCAGCAGGTCCGAGCCCGCATGGTCGCCCTCCAGCACGGCGGCCTGCACCGCCGTCGGCTCGGCATAGCCACGTTCGGCCAGGGCGCGATCAAGCGCGGGATGGGTAGCGGGAAACGGCATCGAAAGTCCTGAACAGCAAAAAGGGTCGCCGAAACGACCGCGCCCGGCCAAGGCAGAAACCTCGGGCCGGGCGGTAAGGGAGGCCGCCTCTATACACCGATAAAGGCCATGGTGGGGCGGGATTTGCCTATCCGACCCTCGGCGGCAGCCTGAACAGGCCGGCAAACGCCCCGAACAGGTCGCGGCCTCCGGCCTCGAACGCATCATCGGGCAGCGGTGCGTCGCCATAGACGGCCGCCGCGACCGCTTCCGGCGTCGACACCAGCCGCAGGTCGGCATGGTCAGGCCGTCCACGTCCTGTGGTCAGAGCCCCGCCTTCGATGCGCGCGAAATAGCCTTCACCGCCCAGCTGAAATCCCACGGTCATATCCGGCGTGGCGGGCCGGGCGGCATACATGGTGCGCAGAGACAGCATCAGCGACACGGCGCTCAACGGCAGGGTCGGATCGTGGAGGGGCGAGCGCGCGGCCCAGCGGCCCAGCACCTTCAGCGGCTCTTCCAGCTCCAGCCCCCAGTCGGTCAGTTCATAGACCTGCACCCCGGCGGGCGGCTCCAGCTTCCGCCTGCGCAGCACGCCCACGTCTTCCAGCCCCGCCAGTTTCTGGCTCAGAACATTGGCCGACAGGCCGGGCAGGGACGCCCGCAGATCGCTGAACCGTCTTGGCCCCAGCATCAGTTCACGCGCCACCAGCAACGCCCATCGCTCGCCCACCAGCTCAAGCGCATGGGCGGTGCCGCAAGCGTCATCGTACGGTCGTCCGCGCTTGATGGTTATTTTTTCTAACTTCATGCTTGCATAAGATAACCGTCTGCCGCATCGTTCTCAAGCAGCACGCAGATCGGGAGCGCGAGATGGGCGCCGATGCCGAAATCCGGGATCTCATCAGCCGCTGGGCGCGGGCCGTCGGCGATCAGGACATCGCCGGCATCCTGGCCCATCATTCGGATGACATGCTGATGTTCGATGTGCCTCCACCCGCTGTTCTGAGGGGTCTGCAGGCCTACCGCGAGTCCTGGACGCCCTTCTTCGAATGGGCGCGCGGTGGCCTGGTCTTCGACATCATATCGATGGATGTCACGGCGGGGGATGACGTGGCCTTCGCGACGGCTCTGCTGCAGTGTGGCCGGCCGGGGGCCCTCGATCCGCTTTGCCCCCTGCGGCTGACCGTGGGCCTCAGCAGGACCGACGGTCACTGGACCATTGTCCACGAACATCATTCCTTTCCAGACCGGTCGGTGGGTCATCCGGCCTGACCTCCCGTTATCGATCCTCACGGCAAGGAGCGCCCCATGGCCTTTCTCGACATCCCTCCCGTTCCGATCGCCGCCCGGTGACCCGACTTGCGCCCGGTCATCACCGCCTTTGAAAACTCTCCTGACCGGGGTCAGGGCCTGGCCCGGGACATGCGCGTGCGCTGGGCTCTGGAGGAGTTGGGCGCGTCCTGCGACGTTCGGTTGATGAGCTTCGACACGTTGAAGCAACCTGAACACCTGGCTCGGCAGCCTTTCGGACAGCTACCAACCTATGAGGATGAGGACGTCACCCTGTTCGAGAGCGGGTCCATCCTGATCTATCTGGCCGACAGGCACGGCGGCCTGCTACCCCCTGATCCGGTCAACCGGGCCCGCGCCATTACCTGGATGTTCGCCGCATTGAACACGGTGGAGCCCCCGGTGTTCGACCGGGCCATGTTGCATGTGCTGGAGGCCGACAAGCCGTGGTTTCAGGAGCGCCTGAAGGCCGTTGAGGGCCTGATCGACAAGCGCCTGGCCAGCCTCTCGGCCTGTCTGGGCGAGCGCGACTGGCTGGAAGAGGGCTTTACCGGTGGCGATCTCCTGATGGCCACGGTTCTGATGCGCCTCAAGGGATCGGCGCTGCTTGCGGCCTACCCGAACCTGGTCGCCTACCTCGCCCGTGCCGAGGCCCGCCCGGCTTTCCAGCGCGCCTGGCAGGCCCAATACGCAACCTATATCGCGGCCAATCCAATGTGAGCTGTTACCCTTGCTCTGACGCCGTCGCGACAGGGCATCCATCCCCCGGCCCTCCGGCAGCGACCCACCCCCGTGGCGAACGTCAGGGCCTCCTCAAAGGAGACCAGAACAATGGCCTTTCTCGACATCACCGTCATCCCCGTGCCGACCGCCAACAAGGCCGCCTATCTGGAGCATTCGCGCCAGTCGACGGTCTTCTTCAAGGAACAGGGTGCCCTCAAGGTCACCGAATGCTGGGGCGAGGATGTGCCCGACGGCAAGGTCACCGATTTCAGGCGCGCCGTGGCCCTGAAAGATGGCGAGACGGTCGCCGTCGGCTGGATCACCTGGCCCGACCGCGCCACCCGCGACAAGGCCTGGGAGACCCTGATGCAGGACGAGCGCATGATGAAGCTCGACATGCCGTTCGACGGCAAGCGCATGATCTTCGCCGGCTTTGACGTGCTGATCGACGGTTAGGGCGGCGGAATGCCCGCCATGCCGGGTCTGGTTCAGGGGAAATGGCGCACCCGAGAGGATTCGAACCTCTGACCCCTGCCTTCGGAGGGCAGTACTCTATCCAGCTGAGCTACGGGTGCGGACCAGGGAAGGGGGTGCTTACAGGATCGCGGGGCGGGCCTCAATCCCAAACCGTGGCCCCCGGGACGCCCGCTGACGGTTTCGCCTTGGCGCGCGTGGCCGAGGGGCTTAAGCCTTGGGCAAACCATCCGGGAGTGATCACCCATGCGTATGCCGGCCCTCGGCCTTGTCGCCGCCCTCGTCCTGCTGGTCGCCGCCTGCGCCAGTGTTGCACCGCGCGGTCCGGACGGCGAGGCCGCCCTCAATGTCATCGCCGAGGACTATGTCCATCTGATCCTCGAGATCGGTGAGCATGAGCCGGGCTATGTCGATGCCTATTATGGCCCCGAGGCCTGGCCAGCCGAGGCCAAGGCCAATCTGCGCACTGTGCCGGATCTGATGCAGGCGGCCGAGACCCTGCTGGCCGAGATCGAGGCCGTGCCCGATGCGGGCCTCTCGCCCGACCTGCGCCAGCGCAAGGCCTATCTGAGCGCCCATGTCTCGGCGGCCCACGCCCGGCTGCGCATGATCACGGGCGAAAAGATGGGCTTTGCCGATGAGGCCGAGGCCCTGTTCGGCATCCGGCCCGAGCTGCGTCCGCTGGAAAGCTTCGACCCGGTTCTGGCGCGGCTGGATGCCCTGCTGCCGGGCGAAGGCTCGCTCAACGCCCGGCTGGGGGCCTTCCGGGGCGGCACCGCCATTCCGCGCGACCGCCAGGAGGTGGTCATGGCGGCCGCCATCGCCGAGTGCAAGGCGCGCACCGAGGCCCACATCGACCTTCCCGAGGGCGAAAACTTCACCCTCGAATTCGTCACCGACAAGCCCTGGTCCGGCTACAACTGGTATCAGGGCAATGCCCAGAGCCTGATCCAGATCAATGTCGACCAGCCGATCTCGATCGAGCGCGCCGTCGATCTGGGCTGCCACGAGGGCTACCCCGGCCACCACGTCTACAACATGCTGCTGGAGAAGACCTTCGTCCGCGAAAAGGGGTGGGTCGAGATGAGCGTCTACCCCCTCTACAGCCCGATGAGCCTGATCGCCGAGGGCAGCGCCAACTATGGCATCGACCTGGCCTTCCCGGGCGAGACGCGGGGCCAGTGGGAGCGCGAGGTCCTCTATCCCCTGGCCGGCATCAATCCCCAGGTCGTCGAGCTTCAGAACGCCATCCTGGACGTTACCCGCGAACTGGCCCGCGCCGAATACACCATCGCCGACGACTATCTGTCCGGCCGGGCCGACCGCGAGACCACCATCCAGCGCCTGATCAAATACGGTCTGCACAGCCGCGGCTCGGCCGAGCGCCGCATCCGCTTCATCGACACCTACCGCAGCTACATCATCAACTACGGCCTCGGCCGCGACATGGTTCAGGACTGGGTCGAGGCCCAGGGCCCGGACCACTGGGCCACCATGGAACGCCTGCTGGCCAGCCAGATCCTGCCGACGGACCTGTTGTGACACATCGTCTCCTCCCTGCCGCGTAGCGGTGGGGAGGGAGGCCGCCTTTTCCTGAGTCCCCTCTCCGTTGGGAGAGGGGGTTGGGGGTGAGGGGCTCACCGCATCCTTCGGCGTGAGCCGTCGCACCCGCCCTGCCACGGCTTGCGCCGACGGATGACGACGACCCTCATCCGTCGCTCGCGCGACACCTTCTCCCATCGGGAGAAGGAAGAATGCGATGGGTCGAAGGCAGCAACTATGATAGCCGCCCACAAATTCCCCAACCCTTTCAACGCCCCTCCCGTTTCTCGCACCGTTCTGCCCGACCAGGCCGCGAGCTGTGCAATCCTCAGAGCGTCCCGTTGCACGGAGGGCTCGTAAGGCCTGCGACCTTATGGCGGCGGGAGCGGATGGAGCGGGGTTGAAGGCGCGCTGTCCGGCTTCCGGGTCTCAGGGAGGCTTCGGCGGCCGGGCGAAAGGCCCGCCGTCAACACTGGGTCGAGGGGGATACTCGATCGTCCGGGAGGTGTCGCAGGACACCCCCGCCCGCCGGGGGCGCTGCGGTAAGGCGATAACACCGCCACCCGACGCAAGCTCCCGGATAACCAGCCGCGCGGAGCGTCTGTCTTCGTCGAAACGGTAAACTCTATTCACTCCGGGCGAAGGCCCGGCGCTCCGCCTGCCCTCCACCTCTGCCCCACGGGCGAGAGGGGCTTTGGCTCGTCAGAAGGAGGACCGTGAAAGCCTCACTGCGCCAGCATGCCGCCGTCGATCTTGAACTCGGACCCGGTCACGAATTTCGACTCATCCGAGGCCAGATAGACCACGCACCACGCCACATCGTCGGGCTCGCCGATCCGCTTCAGCGGAATGCCGCGCGTCAGCCGTTCGTGGGCCTTGGCCTCGTCGCCGCCGGCCATGGCGATGAAGGGGTCGAGGATCGGGGTCTTGATGAACACCGGATGGACCGAGTTGCAGCGCACGTTCCAGTCCTGCTTGGCGGCTTCGAGGGCGACGGTTTTGGTGTACATCCAGACGGCGGCCTTGGTGGCGTTATAGGCCCCCATGCCGGGTGCCGCCGCCAGTCCCGCCACAGAAGAAATGTTGATGATCGACGCCGGGGCAGAGGCGCGCAGGTGCGGCATGGCATGCTTGCAGCCCAGCATGATGCTCTCGATGTTGACCGCCTGGACCTTGCGCCAATTCTCCAGCGTATCGGCCTCGGCATAGCGCAGCTCGCCGCCGATCCCGGCATTGTTGATCAGCACCGACAGCCCGCCCATGTCCTCGGTCGCTTCGGACACCACGCGGACCCAGTCCTCCTCGCGCGCGACATCGTGGGTGAAGGCGAATACCCGACCCGGATGATCGGCCAGCAGCCGATCGCGCAGCGCCTCGACCGCCCCGCTTTCCAGATCGGTCAGGGCGACCGTGGCGCCTTCCTCCAGCAGCCGCAGCGCCATCGCCTGGCCCAGCCCGCCGGCCGCGCCGGTGATCAGCACACATTTTCCCCTGACGCGATCGGTCATGCGCGGGCTCCCATGGCGGTGGCGACCTCATTCATGAAGCGGGCCAGATCGACGTCCTTGTCGGTCACCCCGTCGGCGTCATGGGTGGTCAGCCGCACCTCGACCCGGTCATACACATTGAACCACTCCGGATGGTGGTCGCGCTTGTCCGCCATCAGGGCGACCCGCGTCATGAAGCCGAAGGCCGCGTTGAAGTCGGCGAAGCGAAAGGTCCGGCGAATGGCGTCGCCCTCGCCCGGATCGACGGCCCATCCCTCAAGGCTCTGGACGGCCGTTTCGGCCCCGATCTTTGCGGTCATGGCGTGGCTCCCTTGATGCGACGCTCCCCCTATAGACCGGTCGGGGACCCCACCGAAAGGCGGGAACGAATGGTCAAGCTTTATCGTTGACGCGGAACGGAGGGAGGCACGCATGGACGCGTTCACGGACAATCTCTGGTTGGCGACGCTGCGACCGGTCGATCAGAAGCGGCTGGCCCCCCACTTGCACGAACGTCCCTTCGACCCGGGGCTGATGCTGTACGACATCGGCGAGGCGGTCGATGCCGTCTGGTTCCCCCTGCACGGGGTCGTGTCCCTGATGACGGTGGTGGGCGACGATCGCGCCGTCGAGACGGCCGCCATCGGGCGCGAGGGGCTGGTCGGGGTCACCTGTGGCCCCCTGAACGGGCGGGCCGCGACCCGCGCCGTCTGCCAGATTGAGGGGGTGGCCGCCTGCTGTCCCGCCGATGTCTTCGCGGATCTGCTGCGGCAGAGTGAGCCGATGCGCATGGCGCTGTCGCGCTTTACCGAGGGGCTGATGGCGCAGGTCCAGCAATCGGCGGCGTGCAACGCCCAGCACCGGCTGGACCAGCGCCTCGCCCGCTGGCTGCTGACCACCCACGACCGGACCGACAGCGACCGGCTGGAGCTGACCCAGGCCGATGTGGCCAACATGCTGGGCGTGCGCCGCGCCACGGTCAGCGAGGTCAGCGCCGAGCTGGAAGGCCGAGGCCTGATCCGTCGCGGGCGCGGCTGGATCTGTGTCACCGATCGCAAGGCGCTGGAGGCTGCCGCCTGCGGTTGCTACGGCCTGATGCGCGGCGTCATGGCCGATCTGGGCCTGCCCCAGACGGTCGAGGGGTGATGCCGCCGCCGCGACCACACGGACCGGTGACGCCGCTTCCCCGACAGGCTAAACCGCCGGACATGAGCACCGCCGACCCCGCCGATCAGACCACCTCGCCCTTCGGCTACCGCGACATGCCGCGCGACGAGAAGGTGCGCCGGGTGCGCGGCGTGTTCGACAGCGTCGCGCCCTCCTACGACCGGATGAACGACCTGATGAGCGGGGGCGTCCATCGTCTCTGGAAGGATGCGGCCGCCGCCCGCCTCAACCCGCAGCCCGGCGAAGTCATCCTCGACGTTGCCGGCGGCACGGGCGATCTGGCGCTCCGCTATGCGAAACTGGCCCGCAAGGCCGCCGCCCGCCGGGGGGGTGAGCCGGCCACGATCCTCGTGCTCGACTACAATGCCGAAATGATCGCCGCAGGTCGGGCGCGGGAGGCCGGGGCCCGCGAGGCCTCGCCCGAGCTGACCTGGATGGTCGGCGACGCCCTCGCCCTGCCGCTGCCCGACGCCTCGGTCGATGCCTGGTCGATCGGCTTCGGCATCCGCAATGTGGCCAAGGTCGAGGAAGCCCTGGCCGAGGCGCGCCGGGTGCTGAAGCCCGGCGGCCGCTTCCTGTGTCTCGAATTCTCGCACCCGACCAGTGAGGCGCTCTCGAAGGCTTACGACGCCTGGTCGTTCAACATGATCCCCCGCATCGGTGGCTGGGTCGCGGGGGATCGCGACAGCTACCAGTATCTGGTCGAAAGCATCCGCCGCTTCCCCGACCAGCAGACCTTCAAGGCCATGATCGAGCAGGCCGGCTTTTCGAACGTAAGCGTCACCAATCTGTCGGGCGGGATCGCCGCGCTGCATCACGCCTGGGCGATCTGACCCTGACCCGCGCCTTCCGACAGCCTCCGCCTCCGCCCCGGACCCTGCCGGTACGCCATCCCGTGGCTGCGGCCCTGCGCCTGATCGGTTGGGGCTGGATCCTGATCCGCCACGACGCCCTGATGCCGCGCGAGATTACCCCTCTGCTGCCCGCCTGGCTGCGACCGCTGGCGGGCCTGCTGCACCTGTTTTCCGGCCAGGAGGCGCGCACCGGCCGTCCCGGCGAGCGTCTGGGCCGGGCCTTCGAGCGGCTGGGACCGGCGGCCATCAAGCTGGGCCAGGTGCTGGCCACGCGGGCCGACATCTTCGGCACGCAGTTCGCCCTCGACCTTGGGCGTCTCAAGGACCGGTTGCCGCCCTTTCCGCTGGAGCAGGCCCGTATCGAGATCGAACGCGCCCTCGGCCGTCCGGTCGAGAGCCTGTTCACCGACCTGCAGCCGGCTCTCGCCGCCGCCTCCTTGGCCCAGGCCCACGCCGCCCATCTGCACGACGGCCGCAAGGTCGCCGTCAAGGTCCTGCGCCCCGGGGTCGAGGGACGGGTGGCCGACGGGCTGGACGCCCTGCGTCTCGCCGCCCGCATGGCCGAGCGCTTCGTGGCCCCCGCCCGCAGGCTGGAACCCCGCGCCTTCGTCGAGACCATCGCCCGCTCGATGGAGCTTGAGCTCGACATGCGTCTCGAGGCCGCCGCCGCCTCGGAGATGGCCGAAGTCATGCAAAGGAGCGAGTCGGACGGCGTCGTCCTGATGACCGCGCCCGGCGTGGTCTGGGACGGGGTAGGCAAGCGGGTGCTGACGCTGGAGTGGGCGGACGGCCTGCCCATGACCGACCCGGCCTGTCGCGAACAGCCGGGACTCGACACCGATGCCCTCGCCGACAATGTGGTGCGGGCCTTCCTGATCCAGGCGCTGGACCACGGCACCTTTCACGCCGACCTGCACGAGGGCAATCTGTTCGCCTCGCCGCCCGCACGGCTGGTGGCGGTCGATTTCGGCATCGTCGGTCGGTTGGGCAAGGAGGAGCGCCGCTATCTGGCGGAAATCCTGTGGGGCTTCCTCAGCCGCGACTATGACCGCATCGCCCGGGTCCATTTCGAGGCCGGCTATGTGCCGCCCAGCCATTCGGTCGAGGCCTTTGCCCAGGCCCTGCGCGCCGTCGGCGAGCCTGTGATCGGCAAACAGGCCAGCCAGGTCTCCATGGGCCGGTTGCTGGGCCAGCTGTTCGAGATCACCGCCCTGTTCGACATGCGGCTCAGGCCCGAGCTGATCCTGCTGCAAAAGACCATGGTCTCGGTCGAGGGCGTGGCCCGCAGGCTTAACCCCGACCACGACCTGTGGGCCGCCGCCCGTCCGGTGGTGGAGCGCTGGATCCGCCGCGAGCTGGGCCCCCAGGCCCAGGTGCGGGATGCGCTGGAAGAGGTGGTCACCGGCCTCAGGGCCCTGTCCCAGCGTATCCGGCGCGATGCCGATGACACCGCCGCGGCACCCGTGGTGGTCGTGCCCCGGGCCTCGCCCTGGCCGATGGTTCTGTCTCTGGTCGCGCTGGGCCTGGCGACGGCTGCCCTTGTTCTGTCGCTTTGACGCGGCAATTGTCGCCTCGATCCCTGTACCGCCACAGCCGGAGGCAAGGCATGCATACCCCCCGACAGACCCTGATAACGGGCGCGATCCTCGCGCTGGTCGCCGGCCTGATGGCGACTCCGGCCCTGGCCCAGCAGACCCCGCCTGCCCCGGACAGTGACGTGGCGGCCGCCCGCCTGCCCAATGCCTTTGACGGCACCCCGCGCACCGCCCCGCCGGTGGCCGTCCAGCAAACTCCCACGGCCGAGGCCCCGGACGTGGCGCGCGGTCGGGAGACCCTGACGGCCGTCATTGCGGATGCCCAGGACGGCAGCCTCGATTTCACCGGTTTCACCGACGACGTCGCCGACCGCCTGCGCCCGGTTGAGGCCGAGCTGACGGCGGCCATCCAGAGCTTCGGCGCGCTGGAATCCATCGCCTATGTCGGTCATCAGAACGGGGCCGACATGTTCGAGGTCCGTTTCGAGAGCCTGCTGACCCAGTGGGTGATCGGCTTTGACGGCGACGACCGCATCGCCGTCCTGCTGTTCCGCGAAGCCCCCGACGAGGCCCCTCCGGCCCCGTCTTCCGGAAACTAATCCGCGTCCGGACGCCCGCGACCGCTCTTGATCTGCGCGCGGCGGGTCTTGGCCTGCAGCCGCCGTTCCTTTGACGCCCGCGTCGGGCGGGTGGCGATGCGAGGGCGCGGCGGCGGCGTCACCGAATCGATCAGGGCATGCAGCCGATCGACGGCGTCCTGCCGGTTTCGCTCCTGCGTCCTGAACCGGGTGGCCGTCAGCACCAGGATACCGTCCAGCGTCAGTCGCCGTCCCGCCGCCTTCAGCAACCGCGCCCGCACCCCCTCCGGCAGGCTGGGCGAGCGCGCGACGTCAAACCGCAGTTCCACCGCCGTCGCCACCTTGTTGACGTTCTGACCCCCCGGCCCCCCGGCACGAAAGAACCGGAACTCTAGCTCACTTTCGCCGATACGGATCATTCGGCCAGTCTAGCGCGCCGCACGCGCCCGGACTATGGTCCGCCCGACCGCCGCCTTGCGGGTGTAGCTCAATGGTAGAGCAGCAGCTTCCCAAGCTGACGACGAGGGTTCGATTCCCTTCACCCGCTCCAGCGCCCGTGTTCTCCGACGCACGATGACGGCCCCGCGACACTGGCTCCGCATCCGGAACAATCTTCGCGATTCATACGCGGCATTGTCATCAAGCCGCGCGGGCTGGCGGGGGCGGGTCCGGGGTAAGAGCATCCGCGATCGGAGCGGATGAGACCCATCCGTCATCTGAAGATGTCGGGGCCCGGTTCGGGTCGGCGGGGCGAGTGTCGGTGATCCGCAGCGTATCCATCCTTGAGGTCTGGCCCTCCGCCTGGCCCGTCGTCGGGGCGGGACGGCGGGCGGGTGTCGCGCGCCCGCGAGGCCCGGGGTTGCGACGGGGTGTCGAACTGGTGATCGCGGCCCTGATCCTGATCCAGGTCGTGCGACTGGTGATGCTGGTCGGGGCGCCCGATGCCGGGGTGCAGGCGGCAGGGAACCAGGCCCCGCCCGACACCGGCGTGCTGTCGCGGTTTGATGCCTTCTTCCACACCGGCGAACGCAGCAGTCTGGCGGGCATGACCCAGGCGGGCAGCGAGCAACTGCGGCTGTTCGGGGTCAGGGCCGGTGAGGGCGGGGGCGGGTCGGCCATTCTCGGCCTGCCGGATGGCACCCAGCTGTCGGTCGGGGTGGGAGAGGAAATCCAGCCCGGGCTGGTGCTGCGCGCCGTAGCCCCGGATCATGTGACGGTCGCCCGGGGCAGCTCGGTCAGCCGCATCGATTTCGGCGAGGTGCCGGTCGGGGCCGCCAGCGTGCCGCCGCCGCCCGCGACGCCGCAGGTGGTGGCCCCGCCCGGCCCGCCTGCATCCCGGCCCGAGGCCACCGTCGTCGACCCGGCCCGCCTGATGGCCGAGGCGGGTCTTCGCCCCCGTATGCAGGGCCTGTCGGTCAACGGCTTTACCGTCATGGCACGGGGCCAGAGCGCCGACCTTCAGGCCGCCGGTCTTCGCGCCGGGGATGTCATCCTGTCCGTCAACGGCATTGCCCTGGACGGCCCCTCGGCCATCAACCGCCTGCGCACTGATCTGGCCGAGGCGCCAGAGGCCGTCATCCGCTTCGAGCGCGACGGCACCCCCCAGACCACCACCGTAAGGACCCGCCCGTGATCCGGTCGTCATCCAGACTGTTCGGCCGTGTGGCCGCCCTGATGCTCGCGGCGCTTGTCGTGCAGGTCGTGCTGCCCGTGGCGCAGGCCCATTCGCAGGAGCGCCAGATCCTGAATGTGCAGGGTGCCGACATCCGCGCCTTCATTCAGGACATCGCCCGTTCGACCGGACGCACCTTCATCGTCGACCCCTCGGTGACCGGCACGGTGACGGTGACCAGCGACCGGGCCCTGACCCCGGCCGAGACCTATGAGGTGTTCCTGTCGACCCTGCGGGCCAATGGTCTGGTGGTCATTCCGACCGCGTCGGGGGCCTACCGCATCGCCCCGGCCCAGGGCGCGGCCCAGGGTCCGGCCTCCGTGGGCTCGGAACGGTTCGCGACCGAGGTCTTCCAGTTGCACCACATCGACGCCGCCTCGGCCGCCGAGACCATCCGCCCTCTGGTCGGGCCGCAGGGGCAGGTGCTGGCCAATCCCAACAGCAACACCGTGGTGGTCGCCGACTTCGCCGACAATCTGGCGCGGGTGCGCGCCCTGATCGCCCGCATCGATGTGGACCGCACCGACATTGTGGTCGTCACCCTCGAGAACTCCTCGGCGCGCGAGATCGCGGCCGTGCTGGCCGAAGTGCTGGCCCCGGTCGGCGGTCAGGCGGGGCAGGGGCTGGTCAAGGTGACGGCGGTCGAGAGCTCCAACTCCATCGTGCTGCGCGGCGAACCGGCGGCGCTGGTCCGGGTACAGTCGCTGATCTTCGACCTCGACCAGCGGGCCCTGACCTCGGCCGATGTGCGGGTGATCTTCCTCCAGCATATCGATGCCGAGCAGCTGTTGCCGGTGCTGCAGCAGATCGTCGGCCAGCCGGTCACGCCGTCGTCGGCCTCGGGCGTGCAACCGGTCGAGGGGGGCGAGGCGGCGGCCGCGTCCCTCGCCCCGGGCCAGCGCGCCACCATTGCCCGCTATCCCGGGGCCAATGCCCTGGTGATCTCGGCCCCGCCCGAAACCCAGCGCATGCTCGGCGATGTCATCGCGCAGCTGGACCGCCGCCGCCAGCAGGTGCTGATTGAGGCCATCGTCGTCGAACTGTCCGACAATGCCGTGCGCGAACTGGGGGTCCAGTGGCTGCTGGCGGGCGAGGACGGCAATCCGATCCTGGCCACTAACTATTCGCAACGCGCGGCGCCCCTGCTGTCGATCGGCGGTGCCCTGGCCGGTCGTGACCTGGACGAGGACGATCCCCTGCGCGACGAGCTGGCCAAGGCGGCGCTGAACGGCCTGCTGGGCGCCAATGGCTTCATCGGGGGCGGCGGTGGCCGGGTCGGCGACGCCCTGTTCGGCTTCATCATCAATGCGGCCAGGTCCGATGCCGGATCGAACCTGCTGCAGACGCCCTCGCTGATGACCCTCGACAATGAAGAGGCGACCATCCTGGTCGGGCAGGAAGTGCCGATCACCACGGGCGAGACCCTGCTGAACGGCAATACCAATCCGTTCCGGACCACCCAGCGGCAGGACATCGGCGTCAAACTGGTGGTCCGGCCCCAGATCAATGCGGGGGGCTCGGTCACCCTGTTCATCCGCCAGGAAGTGTCGAGCATCAACGGCATCCTCAGCAGCAACGCCGGCGACCTGATCCTCGACAAGCGCGAGCTGGAGACGACGCTGGTGGTCGATGACGGCGATATCGCGGTCGCCGGGGGCTTGCTGGACCAGAACGACCGCATCTCCATGGACCGGGTGCCCTATCTGTCGGACGTGCCGCTGATCGGGGGCCTGTTCCGCTCGGAAAGCCGCCAGCGCGGGCGCACCAATCTGATGATCTTCATCCGCCCGACCATCATCCGCAGCCCGGCCGATGCCCAGCGCCTGACCGCCGACCGCTGGGGCTATATGCGCCAGGAGCAGCTACGCGTCGCCCCGGGGCAGGAGCCCAGCCTCGACGAGCTGATCCGCGATTATATCCGCACCCAGCCGCCGGTGCCTCCGCAGTACCTCGAGACCGCCCCGGTCGCTCCGGTCGACGGCGGCACCCTGCCGCCGCTTCAGCCCTGATCCCATGACGATGCTGGCCGACCCCACCCTCAGTTATGCCTTTGCCAAGCGCCACGGCGTGGTGGTGACGGAGCGCGGCGACATGGCGGTCGTGGCCCTGCGCGAGGGGGCCGATCCACTGGCGCTGGCCGAGGCCCGGCGCGTGCTGGGGTGTCCGCTGAAGGTCGAGTCGGTCAGCCGCAGCGCCTTCGACCGCCTGCTGTCCGAAGCCTATGCCGGCGATCCGGTGGCGGGCTCGCACGGCGGGGACGACCTGGCCCTGCCCGGTGGTCTGGACAGTCTGGTTGACGAGATCCCGGCCGCCGCCGACCTGCTGGACACCACGGACGATGCGCCGGTGATCCGCCTGATCAATGGCCTGATCGCCGAGGCGGTGCGTGCGGGGGCGTCCGACATCCACCTCGAGCCCTATGAGCAGGCGCTGGTGGTGCGCATGCGGGTCGATGGCGTGCTCAAGGAGGCCCTCAGCCTCAGCCCGCGACTGACCCCCGTGGTGGTGTCGCGGATCAAGGTGATGGCGCGGCTCGACATCGCCGAACGGCGCATCCCGCAGGACGGACGCATCCCGCTGGCGCTGGGCGGCAAGACGTTGGATGTGCGCGTCTCGACCCTGCCGTCGCGGGCCGGGGAACGGGTGGTGCTGCGTATCCTCGACAAGGATCAGGCGGGTCTGGGCCTGCGTGATCTCGGCATGGATGAGGGCACGCTTGCTGCCTACGAATCTGCGCTGGCCGAGCCGAACGGCATCCTGCTGGTCACCGGTCCGACAGGCTCGGGCAAGACCACCACCCTCTATGCCGGCCTGTCGCTACTGAACACCGGCACGCGCAACATCCTGACGGTCGAGGATCCGGTCGAATACGCGGTCGAGGGCGTCGGCCAGACCCAGGTCAATGCCAAGGTCGGCATGACCTTTGCCGCCGGGCTGCGGGCCATCCTGCGTCAGGACCCCGACGTGGTCATGGTCGGCGAGATCCGCGACGTCGAGACCGCCTCGATTGCCGTTCAGGCCGCCCTGACCGGTCACCTCGTGCTGTCGACCGTCCACACCAATGATGCGGCGGGCGCCGTGACCCGCCTGCGCGACATGGGGGTCGAGCCCTTCCTGCTGGCCTCGACCCTGCGCCTGATCATGGCCCAGCGGCTGGTGCGGCGCCTGTGCCCCCATTGCCATACGCCCGAGGTGGCCGATGCGGCGACCGCGCGGCTGGTCGGCATTGCGGCGGGCCAGACGGTCTGGCGCCCCACGGGCTGCGATCACTGCAACCAGTCCGGCTATGTCGGCCGCGTCGGCCTGTATGAGACGATCCGCGTCACCGACACCCTGCGTCGGCTGATCACCACCGGCGCCGACGAAGCCGCCATCAATGCCGAAGCGCTCGGGGACGGTCGCACACTGGCCGGTCAGGCGCGGGCCCTGGTGCTGGAGGGCACGACCTCGGTCGAGGAGGCGCTGCATGTCACCCGCACCCGGTCCGAGGACCTGCCGGCGATCGAGGCGGTGGCCTGATGCCCCGCTTCGACTATGTGGCCGTGGACGGCGGGGGGCGCACCGTCAGGGGCAGTGTCGAGGCCCCCAATCTGGAGGCTGCCCGCGATCAGGTTGGCCGCAAGCAGTTGATGTCGCTGGAGGTCCAGCCCGGGCGAGGCATCTCCCGATCCGATACTACGAAGAGCGGCGGGGGGACGAAGCTGGACGCCCGGTCGCTGGCGCTCGCCACCCGCCAGCTGGCCACCCTGATCTCGGTCGTGCCGGTCGAGGAGGCCGTGCGCACCCTCGCCCTTCAGGCCGAAAAGCCGAAGGTGCGCCGCTGTCTGGAGGCGGTGCATCAGGGGGTGGTCGAGGGCCGCCGCCTGTCCGAGGCCATGGGCGAACAGGGCCGGGCCTTTCCGCCGCTGTACCGCGCCATGGTGGCGGCGGGCGAGTCCTCGGGCGCACTGCAGCCGATCCTCGAGCGGCTGGCCGACGGGCTGGAGCGCGAGCAGGAGGTGCGCGGCAAGGTCATCACCGCCCTCGTCTATCCGGCGGCACTGGCGGTCGTGGCGCTGGCCGTGATCACCGCCCTGATGACCTTCGTCGTGCCCAGGGTGGTCGACCAGTTCTCCAGTATGAATCAGGACCTGCCCCTGCTGACGCGGATCATCATCGGCATCTCCCACGCGTTGCGCGACTGGGGCTGGGTGGCGGCCCTTGTGCTGGTCTGTGCGGGAGCGCTGGCCGGTCTTGCCCTGCGTCGCCCGGCTCTCAGGCTGAAGGCTGACACCCTTTTGCTGCGTCTGCCGATCACGGGACGGCTGACACGCGACCTGCATGCGGCGCGCATGGCCCGCACCCTCTCGACCATGATCGCCTCGGGCCTGCCGGTGCTGGAAGGGCTGAACCTGACCGCGCGCACGGTCTCGAACACCCGGCTGGCCGCCGCCACCCGCGTCATGGCCGATGTGGTCCGCGAGGGCGGCTCGCTGGCCGGGGCGATGCGCCGGGCCGATGTGTTTCCGCCCCTGCTGGTGCACATGACCGCCTCGGGCGAGGGGGCCGGGCGGCTGGAGCCCCTGCTGGACCGCGCCGCCGACTATATGGAACGCGAGTTCGCCACCTTTACCGCCGTGATGCTCAGCCTGCTGGAGCCCGGCATCATCATCGTCATGGGCGGGGTGGTGGCGCTGATCGTCCTGTCGATCCTTCTTCCGATCCTTCAGATCAACACCCTGGCCATGGGATGACATCATGACCCACACCCGCGAACATCAGATCCTCCCCCGTCCTTCACGGGGGAGGGGGACCACCCGCAGGGTGGTGGAGGGGGCGACCCTCAAGCGCCGGCGTCCGGGTTCCGCCCCCTCCACCGCTCCGCGGTCCCCCTCCCCCGAAGCTGCGCGTCGGGGGAGGATGGGATTCACCCTCGTCGAGATGATGGTCACCATCGTCATCATCGGCCTGCTGGCGACGGTGGTCGTCATCAACGTCCTGCCCAGCCAGGACAAGGCCATGGTCGGCAAGGCCCGCGCCGATCTGGCCACGCTGGAAAATGCGCTGGAGCAATACCGGCTGGACATGCTGGCCTTCCCGACGACGCGCGAGGGGCTGTCGGCCCTGACGACGGTGCCGTCCGGCTCGCCGCGCGCCGACCGCTATCGCACCGGGGGCTACATCCGTCGCCTGCCGGAAGACCCGTGGGGCAATCCCTATCAGTACCGCCGCGAGAGCCAGCACGGTCAGGCTTTCGACGTCTTCTCATACGGTGCCGACGGCAAGCCGGGAGGCGAGGGCAATGACGCCGACATCGGCAACTGGCAGGGCTGAGATCCTCCCCTGCGAAGCGGGGGAGGGGGACCACAGAGTGGAGGAGGGGGCGGAACCCGGACACCGCCGCTTGCCGGTCGCCCCCTCCACCCCCCTTCGGGCGGTCCCCCTCCCCCGTGAAGGACGGGGGAGGATGGGCTTCACCCTCGTCGAGATGATGGTGACGGTTGCCGTTATCGGGCTGGCGGCGACGGCCGTGGTGCTGGCCGCACCCGACCCCACACCCCGCCTGCCGGTCGAGGCCGAGCGGCTGGCGGCGCGACTGGTGCGTGCGCGTGAGGAGGCCATCCTGACCAACCGGCCGGTCGCGGTCGACATCGGCGCAGACGGCTATGGCTTTCGCGTGCGGGCCGAGGACGGCTGGACGCCCCTGACCGAGGGCCCGTTCGACCGTGTGGCGTGGGAAGGCGGCACGCGCGTCGCGCCGGAGACGACCGTGCTGTTCGACCCGGTCGGTCTGGCCGAACCGGCGCGGCTGTCGCTCAGCCGGGACCGCGCGCGGGCCACGGTCACGGTCGATCTGGCCGGAGAGGTGCATGTTGGGAGCTAGACTCTTCCCTCACCTCCGTTCATCCCCGCGGAAGCGGGGAGCCAGAGCTTTGGGTGCAAGGGCCCTGCGCTGCGCGGATGCTGCCCAGAACTGGGTTCCCGCTTCCGCGGGAATGAGCGGAAGATTTTTTCTGCGACGTCGCCGCAGGTCAGGCTTCACCCTGATCGAGATGATGGTGGCGCTGGCGGTCTTCAGCCTGGCAGCGCTGGCCCTGCTGCGCATGACGACCGAGAACACCCGCACCGCCGGTGAGCTGGAGACGCGGACCCTGGCCGGCATCGTCGCCGACAATCTGGCGGTTGAGACGCTTGTGGCGGTCGACCCGCCCGCACCCGGGGAGACGGCGGGCGAGACCGATCTGGGCGGGCGGCGCTGGATGTGGCGCCGGATCGTCAGCGGCACGGGCGACCCGGCCCTGCTGCGAATCGAGGTGCGCGTCTCGGACGACGGCGTGTGGACCTCGGCCGAGGCGGTGCTGTTCCGGGCGATGTCGTGATGGCGAGGCGGACCCGCGCGGGCTTCACCCTGACCGAGGTGCTGATCGCGCTCACGATCTTTGCCCTGATCGCGGCTGCGGGTACGGCGGTGATGGGGGTGTCGATCGACAGCCGCTTTACGGTCAAGGCCGCGTCCGAGCGTCTGGCTGAGGTGCAGCGCATGCGCGCCCTTCTGAAGGCCGATGTCAGTCAGGCCGTGGCGCGCCCGCTGGCGGGCGGCGACGGGCTTGTGCCGCTGCGCACCCGCGCTGCGGTCGGGGCCGACCCGACGCTGGTGCTGGCCCTGACCCGCACGGGGGCCGGTGCCGGGCTGGACGAGGACGGATCGGGCCTGATCGGCATCGAATATCATCTGGTCGAAGATCGGCTGGAGCGCCGCGTGCGTCCCCACCCCGATGCGCCGGGCTCGGGTGTGGTTCAGGTCGTCGCCACCGGCGTGACCGTGGCCGAGGCCTCCTTCGTCGCGCTGGGCGTCGACACGCCGGTGTTTGAACCGCGTCTTCGCCAGACCATGCCCGATGCCGTGCGCCTGCGCCTGACGATGGAGACCTATGGCCCTCTGGACCAACTGCTGCTGATCGGGAGCGGGCGATGAGGCGGACTCGCCGCGACCGCAAGGGCATGGCCCTCCTGACCGTGCTGCTGATGGTGACCGTCATGGCCGCCATCGCCGTGGCCCTGCTGGACGATGTGCGCTTCTCGACGCGGCGTGCCAGCAACCTCGCCTCGGTCGGTCAGGCCCAGTGGTATGCTCTGGGGGCCGAGGCTCTGGCACGCAAGCGGATCGAGCGCCTGATCCGGCAGGCGGGGTCGGTCACCCCGACCGAGCCGGACTGGAACGGTCGGCCCTTCGCCTTTCCGGTCGAGGCCGGGCAGATCACCGCCGTGGTCCGCGACGGTCAGGCCTGTTTCAATCTGAACAGTGTCGTCTCCGGGATCGAGGGGGCGTACGTCGTCCGTCCGCGCGGGGCCGAACAGCTGGTGGCGCTTGGCCGGGCGCTGGGTGTCGACGAGGGCCGGATGCGGGCCGTCGCCGAGGCCCTGACCGACTGGATCGACAGCGACCAGACGCCCCTGCCGCGCGGGGCCGAGACCGCCGCCTATGCGGGTCGCGAGACGCCGCTGCGCACCCCCGGCGCCCTGCTGCTGGAGGCGGGCGAACTGCGCCTGATCCGGGGTGTGGACGCCGAGGTCTATGGCCGGTTGCGGCCCTTCGTCTGCGCCCTGCCGACCCCCGACCTGTCGCCGATCAATCCGAACACCCTGAGCGTCGACGACGCGCCCCTGCTGGTGATGCTGAGCGAGGGGCGGCTCAATCCCGCCCGGGCGCGGGCCGCCATCGCTGCCCGGCCCCGTGGGGGCTGGCGCGACATCGGCGCCTTCTGGAGCCAGCCCGCGCTGGCCGAGGCCACGCCGGCTTCCGAGGTCTATGACCAGCTGACGCTGACGACGCGCTATTTCGCCTTTCGCAGCGACGTCGATTTCGCGGGCGCCCGGGTGACGCGCACCGCCCTGTTCCGAACCTTTCCTGATGGCCGTGTCGAAACGGTCGTCCATCGCTGGACCGCTGACCGATGAGCCGAAGCCGCCTGGTGCTGATCCCCGCCGACGGCAGCGATCCTGCCCCCTTCCTGATGCTCGATGCCGACGGGCGGGTGCTGGAGCGTGGCCATCTATCGCCCGAGGCCCCGGCCCTGCCCGGCGCACGCGTGCGGACCGTGGTCGTGGTGCCCGGCGCCGATGTGCTGATCCGGTGGTTGACCCTGCCGGCCGGTCGTCCTGTCCAGCAGAGGGCGGCGGCCCTGTGGGCCCTGCGCGACGATCTGGCGGTCGACCCGGCCGGCATGCGGGTCGCCCTGGGTCCGGTCGAGGCGGACGGGTCGCGGCTGGTGGCGGCGGTCGATGACGCCCGTCTTGGCGAGTGGACCGGCCGTCTGGCGTCACTCGGTGTCGAGGGCGCGACCCTTGTGCCCGACTGTCTGGTGCCTGACGCGCCGGAGGAGGCGGACCGCCTGCGCAGTCTCGTCTTCGGTCCGGCGGTCGCCGTGCGGGGGCAGGGGCTGGCGGTTTCGGTCCAGCCCGATCTGGTGCCGGTGATCGCCGCCGGTCGCACCGTCGAGCCGATCGACAGCGAGGCCGCGGTCGAGGCCCGGCTGATCGCCACGGCGCTCGCCCCGCCCGTCGATCTGGGCGGCAGCGAGCGGCGGGCACCGGTGGGCGAAGGCTGGAAGGCGTGGCGGCTGGCGGGGGCCCTCGCGCTGGCCCTGCTGGTCTCGCCGCTGGTGCTGACGGCGGCCGCTGCGACCCGCGACGATCTGGCGGCCAGCCGTCTGCGCGACGATGCCGAGGCCCGGGCGCGGGTGCTGTTCCCCGACATGGCGACCGATGCCGATCCGCTGGCCGAGGCCGAGCGACGGCTGGCCCTGACCTCTCCCCCGGGCGGGGTGGCGGTGGTCGCCGCCGTGCTGTTCCAGGCGCTGGAGGGCGTGCCCGGGGCCGAGCTGGACAGTCTGACCGCCGATCCGGTGTCCGGGGTCAGGGCCACAGTCAGCTATACGGCGTTTCAGGATCTGGAGGCGATCCGCAGCGGGGTTGAGGCCCTGGGCCTGCGCATGGTCGAGGAGGCGACGCTGGAGGAGGGCGACCGCATCGCCAGCGACATCATCGTGGGAGTGGGGGCATGAGGGCGGTGACGGACTGGCTGGCGGGGCGGACGCCGCGCGAGCTGTGGATGCTGATCGGGCTCGCGGTGGTGGCGGGCGGTATCCTCGTCTTCTACGGCGTCGTTCAGCCGCTGAACGACTGGCGAGAGGCAGCGGCGGAGCGGCGGGCCGAGGCGACCGAGGCCACCCGGCTGATCGCGGCGGCGGAGGCGCGCATCCGGCCCGGTGCCACCTCCGACCCCGCGCGTCTGGCCGAGGTGGCCGGTCCGCTGGCCGAGGCGCAGGGACTGGCGGTCGAGCTGTCGCCCGGCGAGGACGGCGGCCTGGCGTTCAGCGCCCAACAGGCGCCCACGGCGGCGCTGTTCAGCTGGCTGGCCGCCCTGGAAGACCCGCACGGCATCGAGGCGGTCGCCATCAGCGTCACGGAAAACGCCGATGCAACGCTGCAGGCTCAGGGCCTGCTGGTGTCCTCTCCCGCCCGGTAGACCACCTCGCCGTCAACGATGGTCAGCACGGCCTTTGCGTTCGGCAGCTCGGCCTCGGGCGCGGTCATCAGGTCGATGTCAAAGGCGGTGAAGTCGGCGCGCTTGCCCGGCTCGATCGTGCCCAGCTCCTCCTCGCGGAAGCTGGCGTATGCCGGCCACAGGGTGAACATGTGCAGGGCCGTCATCCGGTCCACGGCCTCGTCCGGGCGCCAGTCCGGGCCCTGGAAGCCTGTCAGGTCGCGGCGGGCCACGGCGGCATAGAATTCGATGGCCGGATCGCCGCGCTCGACGGGGGCATCGGAGCCCCCGACCACGATCACGCCGAGATCCACGAGGCTGTGCCAGGCATAGGCGCCGTCGAGGCGGGCATCGCCCAGCCGGGCCGGGGCGAAATGCAGATCGCCGATGGCGTGGCTGGGCTGCATCGAGGCGATGATCGGCAGGTCCACGAACCAGCGGTAACCCTGGGGCCGCAGGATCTGGGCATGCTCGATCCGCCAGCGCACATCCTCGCCGTTTGGACGTTCCGAGGCGGGCACAGCCTCCAGCGCCTCGGCGTACCAGTCGGCGACGGAGGCATTGCCCCGGTCGCCGATGGCGTGGGTGGCGATCTGGATGCCTGAGCGCAGCGCGGCCTCATAGACGGGCACGGCCGCCGCGCCGTCGATCTGCATCAGGCCGGTGGTGTCGGGCCGGTCGGCATAGGGTTCGAACAGGGCCGCCCCGCGCGAGCCCAGCGCTCCGTCGGCATACATCTTGACCGCCCTCGTCACGACCCGCCCGTCGGCGACCGAGCGGGGGCCCGAGGCGAACAGGGCCTGGGCGCCGTCGGGCGTGACGCTGTTGTAGACGCGGATCGACGCCTCGCCCGCTCCGGCCATGTCCTCCAGCAGGGGCACATCCCCCCAGGGCGCGCTCATGAAATGGATGCCGGTCCAGCCATAGCGGGCATAGACGGCAAAGCCTGCGCGATACATCTCGCGCCGCGTGGCCTCGGTCGGCGGCGGGATCAGGCCCGCGACCAGCGCCTCGGCCGCATCGACCAGCAGGCCCGTCGGCTGGCCGTTCTCGTCCTTGAGGATCTCGCCGCCCGCCGGGGCCACGGTCGAGGCATCGATGCCCGCCGCAGCCAGAGCCGCCGAGGAGGCCACCACCGCATGGCCATCGGCCCGGCCCAGCAGCACGATCCGACCGGGCGCCGCCGCATCCAGATCGGCGGCGGTCAGGAACCGCCCCTCGGGCCAGTGGGTCTCGATCCAGCCGCGCCCGATGATCGGCCCCTCGGGGTGCGCCACCGCCCAGGCCTCCAGCCGCACCATGGCCTCATCGACCGAGGCCGACCCCTCGAGGTTCAGCGTCATCTCGCGCGCGCCGATGCCGTCGAGGTGCGCATGGCCATCGGTAAAGCCGGGGAACAGGGCCGCGCCGTCAAGGTCGATGACCGGCACCCCCGCATGATCGGGCAGGCCCGCCTCGGCCCCGACAAAGACGATCCGCCCGTCCCGCACCAGCACCACCTCGGCCGAGGGGGTGGCCACCACCCCCGTATGGATCGGCCCGCCCCGGATCAGCATGTCCTGGGCCAGGGCCGCGCCGGGCACCGCAAGCAGCAGGGCGGAGACGAGGGCGGAAAGCGGGAGTAAAGGGCGCATGGTCACCTCACGGGATCGGGACCTCCGGGGTGCAACCGTTGCCGCGTCAGGTCAAGTCGGGACGCTCATCCGCGTCGGGAAGCTCATAGCCGGGCCGTGGCGGCAGGCCCCGCGCCGCCCGCTTCCGCGCCAGCGCCGCCCGGTGATGGTCCATCCGGCTTTTCAGCTCGGCTTGCAGGGCCGCGAACTCTTCGGGGGAGCAATCGTCTTCCGGGTCGGGAGCCGGGCGGGCGGTGCGGGGATGCGGCATGGGCGGGGGTCCTTTTGTTGAAAGGGGAGGCGGGCGGTCATACCTCCCCCCTCGGGGGAGGGGAACCGCGAAGCGGTGGAGGGGGCCGACGCGGGGCATCGGCGCCCGAGTGGCAGACGGCGGCGCTGCCCCCTCCACCCTCCTTCGCCCTGCGGGCTGCGGACGGTCCCCCTCCCCCAGAGGGGAGGAATTTGGGAACGGGCATGCCTCTACGCCCCTGCCGGTTCCGGCAGCGGTGGGGAGGACGGCGGGACGCCGGGCCTTCGCCCGGAGGTTCTATGGTTTACCGTTTCGACGAAGACTGACGCCCCGCGCAGACGGTTTTCCGGGAGCTTGCGTCGGGTGGCCGTGTTCGGGCCTTACCCCGCCCCATCCCCCTTTGGCCCGTCTCGCCTCACCGGGACCGGCACATGCGGCGCCACCCCGGGCGGCAGGCCGTGGTCCTCGCGCCAGGCCTCGCGGTTGGCCGACAGCACCAGCTCGTCGATCCACCACAGCGGCAGCAGCTTTCCGTCCTCGCGCCACAGCGCCAGGTCAAGCCCTCGCCCGGCGATCCAGGCCCGGTCTGCCGCGATCACGGCCTCACCCAGATGGTCCGCCCGCCAGTGCAGCACAAAGGCCAGATGCCAGATCGGCGTGCCCTCCAGCGAGCCGCCCGTCATCGCCTTGCACAGCTGTTCAGCCAGCGCCCGCGCCTCCAGCCGCTGATGCTCGAACCGCGCCAGCGCCGCCTCCGCATGCCGGTCCCAGCCCTCCACAGGCTCCGGCCGGGGATCGGCGGGCTTGCGACGGCTCCATCCTTCGGAGGCCCGCCGCCGCCACAGGTTCGCCAGCCCCACATCATAGCGCCGCGCCAGCGAGGCCCCGGTCTCCCCCGCCTCCCACGCCCGCCGCACCTCGGCCCAGGTATCATCCGACCGGATTTTCGGCCCGCGCGGGGTGTGCGGCTCGTCGTCGAAATAGTCCATGGGCCGGAGGCTAGGCACCGGGTGCGTCAGGAGCGGACGTGGGGTGCTACCCGTCTCCTCCCCATCTCAGATGGGGAGGGGGACCCTGCGAAGCCTTGGCGAAGCAGGGTGGAGGGGAAAACGACGGCACAACTTCAGCCGAGCGCCCGCCGATACGTTCCGCGTCGTTCGGTGAACTCCAGCCAGCCCCGGTCGCGTAGCACCTGTAGCTGCTGCCTGATCTTGGGCCGGACATTGTTGTTGTCGGGATAGAGGGCCGACAGGGTCGCCTCGTGGGCATAGACCTCGTCGATATCGAACTCGGCCTTCCCGACCGCCTCGACCGCCGTCATGACGGCCAGCAGCCAGCCGCGCGCTTTCAGGCTGGTGTCCTTCAGGAACAGGGTCGATTGCCAGCGCGACAGCACCTCGCCCTTGGGCACAGGCGCGCCGCCGGTGACCAGCGGGATGCGCCCCGACACCGGCACCTGACCGATCAGGATGTGACACCCGACCCAAGGATTGCTGCGCCCCCTGGGCAGGGTCGGGTTCTTCTTCTCGATGATCTCGGGCGTGAAGAAATGCTTCGGCACGACGATCAGGTCCGTGACCCTCGATGCCGCCCTGTCATAGCTCATCGCAAACAGGCTGGGATTATTACGCGCCGACAGCCGCTTCATCATGGCGCCATAGGCGCCGTCCAGAATCTTCGGCCCCAGACGCCCGCCCTTGGCCTTCAGCTCGAATTCCTCGGCGCAGTCCTCACAGACGAAATCCCCGACGGGTGAATTGTTCGGCAGGGGGCGCAGCCGCGCCGCGCCGCAGGCCGGACAGAACATATGCGCCGCGACCCAGCCCTCGCTCTGCGCGCGAATGTTCTGCGTCGGCCCCTTGAAGACGGCCTGTTCCTCGGCAAAGCCGAAGGGTGGGCTCCAGGGGGGATCGTCTTCGGCCATGGATGGACCATGGCCGGGGAAGGGTTAGTCAGCCCTTACCGCGCGAATAGCCGTCTATGTCATCGCCCTGATCGTCGATGGCCGACATGCGAACGGCGTCGAACTCCGTCACGCCCTGCTGCTGCCAGGTGACGGGCGTAAGCCCCTCAAAGACCAGATCGACGGCCTCCTCGGCGGACCCGGCCTCCACCTCGCAGGTGTAGTCGACGTAGGCATCCACGCGGGACAGGATGGTGAACTTCGGCATAAGCGTCAGAGGAGGTCGTTAAGCGCTCCAAACAGCCTTTCAAACCGGTCCAAGGAGTCCGGGCTTTCCTCCATCAACTTGAGCGCTTGGTTCGGGTTCTCGAAAAACCATGAGGCAGGCGTGAAATGATCGAAATCTGGCCACGACGGGCGAAGACGGAATACGCCCTCCACCATCTTCACGATGCGCTCTGATTTCGGTTCAACCTCACTGAAGTCCGCCGTTTTCAGCTTCGGCTTCAGCAATGAACCGTACGCCGCATTGACGATATCAACGTAGATTTTCTCGCCAAAGAAATCTTCTATGTCCGAGTGCTCATTCTCGACGAAGTCACTGGTTGTGAAAAAATGTCCCGCGTTCAAAATGTTCGATGACAGAATCTGCTCGACCTTCCGACGGTCAGTCGGTCCAAAATCCGACAGCGCAGCGACATGGAGACCGTTCCCGCCAAATAGCGATACAAAAGGCTGAAGCTTATCTATGCCGCCCGAGGGGCATATGACCCATCTTGGATCGAGGCTCACCCGATCAAGCTTCTTAAGGGCTTGGGATGCTGCTTTGAGGAAGAGAATGTCAGAGGGCCCTTCAACCAGAAGGGTGTGCTCGCCAATAAATAGCGACTGAGCAATGTCGTACCCGAGCGCCCCTTGAAGCGGAAACAAGGTGTCTCGATCCGTGGCCAGCGCGTCGGAACGGACCTTAGTTCCGAGAACCTCTAACCTTCCATTCGGCAGAGTTTTGATGACATCCTCAACCACTCGAACCGCAGCCAAGTCCTCGCTGGGAATCAGGAAGGGCGAGTGGGTAGTGAAGAGCACCTGATGGTGGGGCTTCAACTGCTCGTATATGTATCTCAGCAGGTCCCTTTGCGCCTTTCCATGTAGAGTAAGTCCTGGCTCGTCAAGAAGTATAATGACGTTTCCGTCTTCATTTTTTATCTGAGTAAATTCGACCAAGAATGAGAAAAACCAAATAAATCCTGCGCTACGCTCGGAAAACGGCACTGATGCGCGATGATTGGTGTTCTTTACGCGAGACCTTATTACAGTGCCTGTGTTGAATGGTGGGGCATCGCCTGGGCGACCTGGCGAGACATCTACTTCTACCTCGAGCGCGGTATTTTGGGACCAATACTCAAATATCTGATCCGTCAACCTGTTAGACGCCGCCTCGCACTCGGACTTCAGCTCTTCGTACCGCTCAGCCGCAGAAATATCTTCGAGGTCGGTACCTGCATATTCCAAGAACTGAAGAAATATCGCATCAGACCGAGACAGGCGCCCATTATCGCGATCTGCAAGAATTTTTTCTACCTGAACTTCACCGGACATGCGGTCGAAGTGAGAGAAAAGCTTAAAGCGTGGCGTCGTGGCATCCAGAATGTCTCGCGCTTTCGATAGTCCGCTATTCGCAGGAAAGCGCTTTAGTTCCTCTAGCAAAGCTTTCTGCTTATCGGTCGGTGAGGGCAGCTCTGACAGGACCTTTGCCGCGACGGCCGTGGTGGAAACGTCTTTAAGCGGGCCAGCTTCAACTACATCAAAACGATGTTGCTTCAGCATGTTATCAAGGATCGCCTTATCATTTATCGGCAACAGCCAGCTTGTGTGCTTGCTGCCGTACGACTTTGAGATCGTCACTGTACCACCAGTATAGACCCCTTCCCCAAGCGTGGCCTTGATCTTGGCGATTTCCGACTCCGTCAAAGACCATTGGGACTCGCAGACTACCGCTTCCTTTCCGCCGTGACGCTGCCGGTACTCTGCTCGGAAACGTCTCGGATAATCGATGACCTTGTCGTACTCCTTCTCCTCTTCCCCGTAGGGTCGGAGTTGATGGAGTGCATTCAGGATAGCGGTCTTCCCTGCCTCGTTTTTTCCGACGAGACATGTCACATCGCCGATGCTGAACTCTTCCGAATCCTCAACGGAACGGTAGTTCTGAATGTGGACCTTGTTCAGTCTCATCGCGCCCTCGCATTAAGAGGGCGTCATGCTTCACGAATAACATCAGTTGGTCAAGCGGACGTTCACTTTTTGTGCTAGGCTCTATCGGTCCCCGCCTGTCCGCGCCTTTGATCCGGCTATCCCCCCCTACAACCGCCCCTTCCTGAACGCCTCCGCCTTCTCCGCCGCAGCCTCGGCCCGCCAGCGTTTGGGGGCGGACTTGTCGACCTCCTCGCCCACGCCGGTCAGCATTTCGTTGGCGAACTCCAGGTCGAGGGCCTTCATCCGTTTGATTTCGTCTCTCAGCCGTGCCGCCTCCTCGAACTCGAGGTTGGCGGCGGCCTCGCGCATCTTCGCCTCCATGTCCTTGAGGGCGGCCTGGAAGTTGGAGCCGGTGAAGGGTTTGGCCTCTTCCTTAAGGCCGGGGGCGGTCAGGCGGTCCATCGCGCGGCTCTCATAGGGGCTGGCGAGGATCTCCTTGATGTCGCGGCGGACGGACTCGGGCGTGATGCCGTGTTCGGTGTTGTAGGCGACCTGTTTCTCGCGGCGGCGGTTGGTCTCGGCGATGGCGCGCTCCATCGAGCCGGTGGTCTTGTCGGCATAGAGGATGACGCGGCCGTCGACGTTGCGGGCGGCTCTACCGATCGTCTGGATCAGGGAGGTTTCGGAGCGGAGGAAGCCCTCCTTGTCCGCATCGAGGATGGCGACCAGGCCGCATTCGGGGATGTCGAGCCCCTCGCGCAGCAGGTTGATGCCGATCAGGACGTCAAAGGCGCCGAGGCGGAGGTCGCGCAGGATCTCGATGCGCTCCAGGGTGTCGACGTCGGAGTGCATATAGCGGACGCGGACGCCCTGTTCGTGCATGTATTCCGTCAGGTCCTCGGCCATCTTCTTGGTGAGGACGGTGACGAGGGAGCGGTAGCCGGCGCGGGCGGTGGCCTTGACCTCATCGATGACGTCATCGACCTGGTTGCGGGTGGGGTCGCTGACGGGGCGGATCTCGACCGGCGGGTCGATCAGGCCGGTGGGGCGGATGACCTGTTCGACAAAGACGCCGCCGGTCTGGGCCATTTCCCACGGGCCGGGGGTGGCCGAGACGTGGACCGTCTGGGGCCGCATGGCGTCCCACTCCTCGAACTTGAGCGGGCGGTTGTCGATGCAGGAGGGCAGGCGGAAGCCGTATTCGGCCAGCGTCGACTTCCGCTTGTAGTCGCCGCGGAACATGCCGTTGATCTGGCCGATGGTGACGTGGCTCTCGTCGACGAACAGCAGGGCGTTGTCGGGGATGTATTCGAAGAAGGTGGGCGGGGGCTCGCCGGGCGCGCGGCCGGTCAGCCAGCGGCTGTAGTTCTCGATGCCGGCACAGGCGCCGGTGGCCTCCATCATCTCGAGGTCGAAGCGGGTGCGCTGTTCCAGCCGCTGGGCCTCCAGCAGCTTGCCGTTCTCGTTCATCCAGTCGAGCGTCTCCTTCAGCTCGGCCTTGATGCCGTCGATGGCCTGTTTCAGCGTCGGGCGCGGGGTGACGTAGTGGCTGGCGGCATAGACGGTGATGGTGTCGAGGTCGGCGGTCTTCTTGCCGGTCAGGGGGTCGAACTCGTGGATGGCCTCGATCTCGTCGCCGAACAGGCTGAGGCGCCAGGCGCGGTCCTCGAGGTGGACGGGGAAGATTTCGATGACGTCGCCGCGCTTCCTGAACATGCCGCGCTCGAACGTCAGGTCGTTGCGCTTGTACTGCAGCGCGATCAGGTCGGCGCGCAGCTTGGCCTCATCGATCTGGTCGCCGACGTTCAGGGTGAAGGTCATGGCCGTATAGGTCTCGACCGAGCCGATGCCGTAGATACAGCTGACCGAGGCCACCACGATCACATCGTCCCGCTCCAGAATGGCCCGCGTCGCCGCGTGCCGCATCCGGTCGATCTGCTCGTTTATCGAGCTGTCCTTCTCGATGTAGGTGTCCGTCCGGGGGACGTAGGCCTCGGGCTGGTAGTAGTCGTAGTAGGAGACGAAATACTCGACGGCGTTGTCGGGGAAGAAGGCCTTGAACTCGCTGTACAGCTGGGCGGCGAGGGTTTTGTTGGGGGCCAGGATCAGGGCCGGGCGCTGGGTCTGTTCGATGACCTTGGCCATGGTGAAGGTCTTGCCCGAGCCGGTCACGCCCAGCAGCACCTGATCGCGCTCGCCCTCGGCCGCCTGGGCCACCAGTTCAGCGATGGCGGCGGGCTGGTCGCCGGCGGGGGTGTATTTCGTCTCCAGCCGGAAGGGCCGCGAGACCTTGTCCGTCGGGCGCGAGGGCCGGTGCGGCACCCAGTCGGCCGGCGCGCCGGGCGCCTCCTCGGGCGTCAGGCGCGGGCCGGTGACCGGTGCGAACATGGGCATGGACCCGGGCGCGCCGGAAAAGGCCGCCGGGGCCTCGGACACACCGGTGACGGAACGCGACGATCGGGGAGAACGGGCCATGAACGGAAAGGTAGTGCGCCATGGCCCGCGCGGCTAGGGGGCCCGTGCGGCCAGGGGGCCCGCGCGGCCAGGGATCAGAACCTCAGGCGGATGCCGGCGGTGGCGAGGCGGGGCGCGCCGGGGCGGGCACCGGCGGGCGAGAAGCCGACGTTGTGGACCTCGTCCGTGACGTTCTGGACCGAGGCGAACAGGGTGGCCGAGGGGGTCACGTCCCAGTCGGCGGCCAGGTCCAGAAGGGTGCGCGCCTCGATCCGCTCGCCGTCGGGGATGGGGCCCGATCCGGCGACGGCACGGGCGTCCGAGACGCGGTTGACGGCGGCATTGACGCGCCAGCCGCCGAAGTCCAGCCCGCCCGTCAGGGTCAGCTGGTGGCGTGGCAGATAGGGGAGGGCGTCGCCCGAGGTGACATTGCCCCAGGGCTCATAGGCGGAGGTGAAGCTGGTCCGGAACTCCGCATCCGTCAGGGTATAGACCAGCGACAGCGGCACGCCGAAGCCGAGACCCATCGCATCGCCCGCGTCCCAGGCACCGGTGACCTCCAGCCCCGCGACCCGGACCTCGCCGCCCGAGAACTGGTCGCCGATGGTGCAGCCGCCGCTGGTCGAGGCGGTGCAGGTGCCCAGCAGATTGTCATAGGCATTGAGGTAGCCGATCGCCTCGAACGACAGGGCGCCGCGGTCGAAGCGGACGCCGGCCTCATAGTTCCAGGAGGTCTCCGGATCGACGCTGGAGCCGGGGCCCGGGTTGGCAAAGCCGCGATGGGCGCCGGCCACCAGCCGCACTTCGTCGGTCAGGTCGTACGTCAGGCCGAGGCCCGGCAGCCAGACGTCGACCTCGCTCTCGATCACGGCCGTGGGGGTGGTGCGCGACGGCGGACTGGTCGGATAGTTGGTGCGGGTCAGCGCGATGGTCTCATACCGCAGGCCGGGCGTGACGGTCAGGCGGTCGAGGGTGATCACGTCGCGCACGAAGAAGGCCCAGGCCTCGGCCTCGCCCACACGGTTGTCCTGGGCGCCGTCGACGCCGCGCGTGGTCAGGATCATGTCGCCGTCGTCCATGCGATAGACGTCGTCGCGCTGGAAGCGGTCCTCGGAATCGGTGTGCCAGCGGGCCGAGACCTCCAGCTGGTGGGTCAGGGCCCCGGTCGAGAAGCGGGCGGTCAGGACCGACTGGATGCCCTCGGACTCATAGGCCCGGTTGTTGTTGCGCACGCGCAGCGCCTGGGGTCCGCTGACGAAGCCGGGGTCGCCGCGCAGGATGGCCATCTGGGTCGGATAGGCGGTCGGATTGTCCAGCACGGACGAGATGCCGACCCAGCCGGTGCCGGACGTGTTGCGCACATCGTTCAGCTTGTACCAGGCGCGCGTGGTCTCGTTGCGATAGGCGGTGGTGGTCAGGTTCAGGCCGGGGCTGAGGTCGAGGCTGTACGTCAGCTGCAGGGTGCGGTGGTCGACATCCATGGCGTCGACCTGGCTGCCGGCATAGCGGCGGTACGGGGTGGCGGCGAAGTCGTCCAGCGTCAGGCCGAGGTAGGTCTCGTCCGAGTGCTCGTCCAGCTCCTGGTATTTGAACACCAGCGACTGGGCGCGGGCGGCACCGGGCGCGGTGCGCAGGCCCAGTTTGAGCACCCGGTCGTCGATGTCGAAGCCGGTCGGGCCGCCGTTGTCCAGATTCTTGAAGCCGTCGGACTGTTCGAGCAGCCACTCGGCCTGGGCCCCGAACTGCCAGCCGCTGTCGCCGAGGTCGCTCCAGCCGCCCAGAACGCCGTGACCACGGAAGGCGCCGTAGCTGCCGCCCGAGAGTGAGAAATAGCCGGACAGGTCATCGCCCTCGGTGCCGCCGATCGGGGTGGAGGTGAAGTTGATCGCGCCGCCCACGGTCAGGGGGCCGTATTTGATGGCGCCGGGGCCCTTGACCACCTCGACCCCGGTCATGCGGGCGATGCGCGGGAAATAGTAGGCGGCGGGCGCGGAATAGGGGGCCGGGGCGATCAGCACACCGTCCTCCATGACGGCCACGCGAGCCGAGCGGTCGGTGCCCGAGCCCCGGATGCCGATATTGGGCCGCAGGCCGAACCCTTCCTCGTCCTGGATGACCACGCCGGGCACCAGACGCAGCACGCGGTGGACATCGGTGTAGTCAAAGGTGCGCAGGGTCTCGTCGTCGAGGAAGGTGGCGGCCCCGCCCAGCGCGCGGGCCTGCTGACGCGAGCCGACCACGGTGATCGGGTCCAGCACCGTCGGATCTTCCGCTGACGCGCCCGCCAGCAGGACCGGTGTCGCCGCCGGAGCCTGGGCCAAAGCGGGGGCGGCGGCGAGCGTCAGGGCAAGGGCGGCGGTGGTGGTCAGCAGGCGGGTCACATGGGCTCCGAACGCGAGTAAGAATGACTATCAGTTGCGCGCTCCTAGTCCAGCTGGATGGCCGTTGCAAGTGCGGCGCAAGTGCGCAGGGCGCCTGGGCCGCGCCGCGCCGCGAATCCCGCTAGTCTGCACTTCATGAAACACGCTCGAGTGATTGCAGGACTGATGCTGCTGGTGCTGGCGTCGTGCGGGCGGGCCAATCCGCCGCCGCCGGGGTGGGGGGATCGGGGGCCCGTTGCCCAGCCGCCGGCCCATGCGCCGGTCAGCGTGCGGCTGGCGTCGGGACTGATCGACCAGCGGCCGGATCGCGGCATGCGCGAGCGGGTGGACGCTGCGGGGACGGACCTGGCGGTCTGTCGGGCCGAGCTGGAGGCGGCGCGGGTGACCTTTACCCCCGTGCCCGACCGGGTGGATTCGGAGACCTGTGGTCTGGCAGGAGCGGGCACTCTGGACATCGACCGGGGCACGGTGGCGCGCCTGTCGCCCGGGGGGCCGGTGATGACCTGCCAGACGGCGCTGGCGCTGTCGGTGTGGCGGCGGCAGGTGGTCGAGCCGGCGGCGCGCGAGATCTTCGGCCAGGACGTGGTCGATATCGTCCACTATGGCACCTATTCCTGCCGCTCGGTGTCGAACCGGCCGGGCGCGCGGCCCAGCGCCCATTCGCGCGCGGCGGCGGTGGACTTTGCCGGGGTCATCCTGCGCGACGGCACGCGGGTGATGGTCAAGCAGCACTGGTACGGCGACGGGCCCGAGGCGCGGTTCCTGAAGCGCATCCGCGACGAGGGCTGCTGGATCTTCGCCACCGTGCTGAGCCCGGATTATGACGCGCCGCATCAGGACCATCTGCACCTGGAGCCGGGGGGGCGGGCGTTTTGCAGATGAGCAGGGCCCTGACGCTCGCCGCGCGGCGGCTCGCTGCTTGAGGGCAGGTCTTGTTGCCCTATCGCTCCGCTCGCGGAGCCTCGCTGCTTGAGGGCGTGATGCCAGTGTTCTCTTTCCGCCTGATCTCCCCCAGCTCTCAGCGTCACCCTCGGGCTTGACCCGAGGGTCGGTGCGGGCAGGCTGGTAGCCGGGGTGGATGACACGATGCTCGGATCAAGTCCGAGCATGACGAGCCGGGTAGAAGTACGGCTCTTGACTCCCTCATACAGTATGCCCCATACACTGTGTGTCACACACTATGTGACGCGAGTGGAGTGGGCCCTTGGGCGAGACCGATCTTTATGAGGCGATGCGGCTGGAGCTCAGGCGGGGGTCGCTGGTGCTGGCGGTTCTGGCGCGGCTGAAGACCGAGCAGTACGGCTATTCCCTGCGCGTGGCGCTGGGCGAGGACGGGCTGGAGATGGAGGAATCGACCCTCTATCCGCTGCTGCGCCGGCTGGAGAGCCAGGGGCTGCTGACCAGCGAATGGCGCGAGGAAGAGCGCCGCAAGAAACGCTTTTACCGGCTGTCGCCTGCAGGCGAGGCCATGCTGGGCCGGCTTGAGGCCGAATGGCGCAGGCTGTCGGCCTCGCTGGACCGAATTCTGTGATCACGGAGGGGGCGATGGACCTGATCGAACGTTATCTGAAGGCCGTGGGGGCGCAACTCCCCGCCGCGGGCCGCGACGACATTCTGGCGGAGCTGCGTGACCTCTTGATGAGCCGGGTCGAGGAGCGCGAGGCCGAACTGGGCCGGCCGCTGACCGAGGCCGAGGTCGAGGCCGTGCTGCGCGAGGTGGGGCATCCGCTGACGGTGGCCGCCCGCTATGGCGCCGGGCCGCAGCATGTGGTGGGGCCCGAGCTCTACCCCTGGTGGCTGTTCGGGGTGAAGACGGCGCTGACGGTGCTGGTGCTGATCACGGTGGTGGGGGCGGTGGCGCGCATCCTGTTCGGCGGGGCCGAGGTGGGGCAGGCCATCGGCCAGGCCCTTGCCGGCCTGTTCTCGAGCGGGCTGACGGTGGTCGGGCTGGCGACGCTGGCGGGCTTCATCATCGAGCGACAAAAGGACAAGCCGGCCTTCCTGACCGAATGGCGGGCGAAGGATCTGGGCATGTTCGAGGTGGGCGTGTTCAGCCGCAGCTGGTGGGATTCGCTGGGCGGCAAGGTCGATGACACCCTGGCGGATACCGACCGGGCGCTGGCTGCCTCCACGCCGAAGATGTCGCCGACGGCGGGCGCGCTGGGCAGTGCCACGGCCTGGGGCATCTTCCTCTTGTGGTGGTCGGGTCTGCTGGGGCTGGGCTTCCGGCCCGAGGATCTGGGCGGTGAGCTGGTGCGCGGCGGGGTCGACTATGGTCTGCTGTTCGCGGACACGGTGGCGCTGCTGTACTGGCCGGTGGTGGCGTTGGCGGCGGCCCAGGGGGTGTTCCACCTGATCCGGGCGATGACGGGGTCGCCCGTGCGGCTGACGGCGTTCGGCGATGTGGTGTTCAGGGGGGCGTCCCTGACCCTGCTCGGATGGATCTGGATGTATTCGCCGTTCGCGTCGCTGCTCCGGGTGGACACGATCGGTGCCTTCATCGACCGCACCGAGACCCTGTTCCGCACGGGTGACGACCTGAGCACCATCCTGATGCTGATCGTCGCGGGGGCCTTCGTGGGCGAGGTGTTTGCCCTCATCGGCGCGCTGAAGAAGCTGCTGGTCGGCAAGTAGGGCTTGCCCCCGGGCTCCCGCGTCGCCATTCACGAGGAATGACCGAGGCGCTGAGACTGCTTTCCCAGATGAACCCGTGGCTGGCGCTGGCGATTGCCGGACTGCTGGAGGTGGGCTGGGCCTCGGGCTTCAAATATGTGGGCCCGCAGCGGCCGTTCCTCAGCCTTCTGGTCGGGATCGCCATGCTGGCCAGCTTCGGCTTCCTTTGGCTGGCGACGCAGAAGCTGCCGATCGGCACGGCTTACGGCGTCTGGACCGGCATCGGCGCGGTGGGTGCGGCGACTGTCGGCATCCTGGCGTACGGTGAGCCGGCGACGGCGCTGCGGCTGGTGTGCATTGTGCTGATCGTTTCGGGGATTGTGGGCCTGAAGGTGTTTTCCGGGGCCACCATCTGATGCGCGGCAGAGTCTTGATCATCGCGGGTTCGGATTCGGGCGGCGGTGCGGGCATTCAGGCCGACATCAAGGCGGTGACGATGCTGGGGGGCTTTGCCGCGACGGCGGTGACGGCCATCACCGTGCAGAACACCCTGGGGGTTCATAGGGTGCACCCCCTGCCGGTCAGCCTGATCCGCGAACAGGCCCGGGCCGTGCTGGATGACATCGGTGCCGATGTGATCAAGACCGGCATGCTGGGTAGTGTCGAGGTGGTGGAGGCGGTGGCTGACATCCTCGACGGCGCGAGCGTGCCCGCCGTGGTCGATCCGGTCATGGTGGCCAAGGGCGGGGCGAGCCTGCTGGCCGATGCGGCGATCGACGCTGTGCGCACCCGGATGGTGCCGCGCGCGGCCCTGCTGACCCCCAATGCGCCCGAGGCCGAGGCCCTGACCGGCATCGCGGTCACCGATATGGACGGCCAGCGCCGGGCGGGCGAGGCCCTGTTGGCCATGGGCGCGGGCGCGGTGCTGATGAAGGGCGGCCATGTGCCGGGCGAGCGGGTCCTGGACCTGCTGCTGACCGGCCGGGGCGAGACGGTGCTGGAGGGCGAGCGGGTCGAGACGCGCCACACCCACGGCACGGGCTGTACCCTGGCCAGCGCCTGCGCGGCGGGGCTGGCCAAGGGTGAACCCATGGAGGCAGCGGTCGCCAATGCCTGGGCCTATGTGGCCGAGGCGATCCGCCGGGCGCCCGGGCTGGGGCAGGGGCACGGGCCGCTGGACCACGGCTGGCCGGTGCGGGATCGATGACCGATCTCAAGGCCCGGCTGGAGGCCATCGTCCGGGCCGATCCGGATCTGATGACGGTGCTGGAGGGGGTGCGGGCCGAGGGGTTGAACGACTGGCTGATCTTTTCCGGCGCGGTCTATCAGAGCGTCTGGAACCACCTGACGGGGCGACCGACGGGGCACGGCGTCAAGGATTTCGACGTCGGCTATTTCGATGACGACTATAGCTGGAACGCCGAGGATGCGGTGATCCGCCGGGTCGCCGCCCGCTTTGACGAGCCGCTGAAAAGCCGCGTCGAGGTGAGGAACCAGCGCCGCGTCTCGGAATGGTTTCCGCAGAAGTTCGGCCAGCCCTGGCCGCCGGTGGCCGAGACCGCCGAGGCACTGGAGCGGTTCGTCGCCCCGGCCTTTGCCGTCGGTGTGCGGCTGGAGGCTGACGACCGGTTGACGGTGGCCGCCCCCTTTGGCCTCGACGACATGTTCGCCATGGTGCTGCGCCCCAACCCGACGCGACCGATCGCCGCCGACTGGGACCGGGTGGTCGATAAGCTTGTGGCCCGCTGGCCGGAACTGAAGGTGGAGAAGGGCGGATGAGACAGTGGACGGTGGATGCCTTTGCCGCGCGCCCCTTCATGGGCAACGGTGCCTGTGTGGTCGAGCCGCAGCTGGACTGGCCCGACGACGGCTGGATGCAGGCGCTGGCGCGCGAGAACAATCTGTCGGAGACGGCCTTCCTGACGCGCAGCGACCGGCCCGACCGGTTCGGCCTGCGCTGGTTCACCCCGGGGCGCGAGGTCGACCTGTGCGGCCACGCGACGCTGGCCTCCGCCCATGTGCTGCTGGCCGAGCTGGCGCTGGATGTCGAGGCGGTGACGTTCGACACCCGATCCGGCCCGCTGATCGTGAGGCGGGGGCAGGGGAAAGACGCCTATGAGATGGACTTTCCCGCCGATCCGCCGCGCCGCGCGGGACCGGTCGCGGGTCTGGCCGAGGCGCTGGGGGCCGAGCCGGTCGAGGTCTGGGCTGCCCGCTATCTGGTGGTGGTGCTGAAGGATGCGGAAACCGTCCGGAACCTGACGCCCGACATCGCGGCGTTGAACGCGCTGGTCACTCCGGCCGAAGAACCCGGCGAGGTGATCGTCTGCGCCCCTGCCGATGACGGCGACCCGTATGATGTCGTCGACCGCTTCTTCGCCCCCGGCGTCGGCATCGACGAAGACCCGGCCACCGGCTCGGCCCATTGCATCCTGGCCCCCCTCTGGACCGACCGCCTGGGCCGCGCGAGGGTCGACTTCTTCCAGGCCTTCCCGACACGGGGCGGGGACATCACCACCGAGATGCGCGGCGATCGCGTGATCCTGACGGGGCAGGCAGTGACGACGGTCGAGAGCAGGCTGAGGGTGTATAGGGGGGGCTGTCCGGCAGATCGCGGGCGCGTAGGGCTGATGAGCCGATCAGATCATGGTGTTTACGATGAATGACTTTGTCGCCTATCCCTCCCGAGGACGCATTGTGGCGATGATGCTTGGATGCGCCGTTTTCGTGGGTCTCGGTGCGTGGTTTGCTGGTTTGGTCGATGCGTTGCCGGCACCTGATCGCTACAGCGCGGCGTGGACGGCCACGGTCGGCTGGGCGTGCATGGTGCTCTTTGGCCTGTTCTGGGCGCTTTGGGTCCTGTCGCTGTTCGACTCACGGGAACGCGTTCGGATTGGCCCGAACGGGGTGCGCACGGCCCAGTGGTCAAATGACACTATCCCATGGTCCGAGATCGCGCAGGTGAGCGTCTGGTCGAGCTATGGACAGGATATGATCATTCTTCACCTGCGTGACAGGTCCCGCTATCCGCCAAGAGGTCTGGCGTCCCTGATTGCGGGGATGAACCGGGGGCTGTCTGGCGGCGACGTCTGGATTTCCCTCACAGCGACAAACCGGTCCTTCGAGGAGGCGATGGAGGCTATAAGAGTCTTTCGTCCCGCGTCCGACAGCGCTTGAGTGTGCGCCAGATTTCCCTTCGCACCAGCTTCGCCACGCTGCAGGCTGGCGAAATCCGCAGCATGATGCGCTGCGCCGCGTCGTGGGAGAGATGATGGACAGGACAAAGGGATTCTCCCTGCTGCTGGCAGGCCTCGCGATTGCGGCGTCCGGATGCGCGCGCCCGCCGTTGGACGTCGCGACCAGTGCCGAGGCCGCCTGCACCGTGGCGACGGCACGGGTGACGGCGGCGCGGGGCCTGCCGCTCGGGCATGTTGCGTCGTGCGACCCGGTCCGGGCGGAAGACAGCCCGCCCGGCTACCATGTTCTGGGCCTCCGCGCGGTCCGTAATCAGGACCTGTGCGGCAGCGCCCTGATGGGCTGGTTCGCGGTCGAGAAGGCCACGGGTGCGGTGTTCGAGTGGGACGTGGTCGAGTGGCGGCCGGGGCCGGAGGTGGATGGGCCATGACGGAGCACAAGGGTTGGTGGGGCTGGTTGGCGGCCTGTTTCCTCGTCGGTGTCGTTTCCTCCGTCGTCGGGGCTATTTGGCTGCTGGCGGTGGATGGTCTATTGCTGCCGGAAAGGGTGACGCTGGGCAGTTCGCTTGGCGTGGCCTTCGGGCTGCCGGTGCTGTTTGCCATGATGTGGCCGGGGCGGTCGGGGACTCGTCTGGAGGGAGGCGCATTCGGCGGGGTCGGCAGTGGCCTCGGGCTGTTCGCGCTCGCCATGCTCGTGGAGATGATGCACCAGGCCGGATGAGGGATGACAACGGTCGTGCGATTCAAGACCCCCTCCACCACTCCGCGGTCCCCCTCCCCATCGGGGATGGGGAGGAGACGACGTTTGTCCGCCTACCACCCCCCTGAACCCTTTTTCGGCGAGCGGCGTTTGACCTCGGCGTGTAACCTGCCCGTATGGGGGGCGCGATGCCGAGGGGCGATGACATGATGATCACAGATGTGGGTGTCGCCGTTTGACCGGGGCCGGGTCCGATAGTGCCAGCCTCGCGCTGCTGGCCGAGGAGTCGCCGGCCATGCTGTGGCGCGGGGACACGACCGGACGGTGTGTGTTCCTGAACCGGGCTATGCGGGAGTTCTGGGGGCTTGAGCCGGAGGATTGCGGCCGGTTCGACTGGTCCTCCAGCCTGCTGGAAGAGGATCAGGCCGCCGTCTTTGGGCCCTTCAGCACGGGCATGGCCGAACAACGCGCCTTTATCTGCGAGGGACGCTATCGCCGGGCGGATGGCGAGGTGCGGGTGCTGCAGACGCGGGCCCGGCCCTATCACGACGCCGAGGGCCGGTTCGCCGGCATGGTCGGTGTGAATGAGGACATCACCGAATTGCGCGCGGCGGATCAGGAACTGTCGGCGCGGAATCAGGAGCTGCGGGACAGTCTGGCGCGGCTGCGGTCGACGGCGGACCGGTTCGCCCTGGCCACCAGCATCTCGGGCCTGGCCATGTCCGAGCACGACGAGACCCTGAAATATGTCTGGGCGCACAATGTGCCGGACGCCTGCCTCGGCAAGACACCGGCCGAATTCATCGGCGCGGACGTCGGTGCGCCGCTGGAGGCCATCCTGCGCCGGACGCTTGAGAGCGGCGAGACCCAGAGCGAGGAAATCTCCTTCATGATGGGCGATCAAAGGATTTGGTGCGATATCCAGGCCTCGCCCTCGACCCTGCCGGACGGGCGCAGGGGCGTGGTCGCCAGTGCGCTGGATGTGACCACCCGCAAGCTGAACGAGACCAAGCTGGAGGTGCTGGCCCGGGAACTGGCGCACCGGGTGAAGAATGTCTTTGCCGTCGTTCAGGCCATCGTGCGCCAGTCGGCCGGCGCGACCGGGGTGCCGGAGGGGTTTGTGGAGGCGGTGGATGCGCGGCTGGTGGCCCTGTCGGCGGCCCAGGACGCCCTCCTGACCATGTCGGACGACCGGTTCTCGCTGGGCGATCTGCTGACGCGGCAGTTGTCGCACCTCGAGCGGGTGGAACTGGAGGGCCCCGAGGTGCTGCTGCCCGGAAAGGTTGCCCCCTATCTGTCGCTGGCCGTGCATGAACTGGGGACCAACGCCCTGAAATACGGAAGCCTGGGCGTGCCGGAGGGCCGGGTCTCGGTCCGCTGGGCCCTGTCCGGCCCGGACCAGGTGCGCCTGTCCTGGACAGAGAGCGGAGGGCCGGTGGTCACCGCCTGCCCGAGCGGAGCCAGGGCGCGGGGCGGAGGCTTCGGCTCCCGGTTGCTGACGCGGGTGTTCGAGGGCGCGACCGGCGGAGAGGTCGACCTGAGGTTTGATCCCGGGGGCCTGCACTGGACTGCGACCATCCCGACAGGCGTCGAGCTGCGTCTGTGATCAAAAAGAAAGGGGGCGCGACCGTTGCCGATCGCGCGCCCAATTCCTGAAAAAGAAGGGGCGCGATCCTTGCGGATCGCGCCCCGGGGGCAGGCCCCTTGCGAGGGGAGGGTGGGGCCTGCGAGGCGGGCCTATGGGGCGCCGCCTTGTGGCTTAGCGGTAGCCGCGGCCCCGGCGGTCGCGGAGCTCGTAGCGGATGCGGGCTTCCAGGGCATCGAAACGACGGTCGAGGTCCTGGCGTTCCCAGCGGGTCAGGCCGTTGCGGCTGTACTGGGCCTCAAGCCGCACCAGTTGCTGGGCGTCCCGGCGCAGGGCCTGGGCGTCGCGCTGGCTGATGCGACGGCTGCGGACACCCTGGTCGAGGTGCCGGTCGAGGACGCGCACGCGCTGGTGCATCGGGGTCCAGCGATCATACCGGTCGTAGGCGGGCGCATAGGCCGGGCCATAGGCGGGGGCACGGGTGGTGCCGACGCTGATGCTGAAGCTCTGGGCGGCGGCCGGCAGGGCGACCGAGGTGGCGGCCAGGGCAATGGCGGGGATGAGCAGCTTCTTGATCATGGTCGTATCCTTTCAACGGTCGTCGTCCGGGGAGGCGACGTTGACTGCAGAAAACCACGCGGCGGCTGAGCCCAAACTGAACAGGCCGTTTCAGGTCCGGTTCATCCGCATGAATTCGTCTCCATGGACCTCGCCCAACCTGTCCCCCTCGCGCGCGAGGGGAAAGGCGGGCGTTGTGCGCGAGGCGGCTGTCGCGACGGTGAAATATGTCTAGACTGGTTGTTCAGCCTCCGTTCAGAGCCCCGGGCGCAGAACCCCTTTCATGACCCGCACCCTGAAACATCATCTGTCGACCTGTGCCGCCACCGGCCTCGTGCTGGGGGTGATGGTGCTGGCCGCGCCCGTTCTCGCCGCGTCCGCCGACACCGGCCTGGCGTCTGACATCCATGCCGCTTCGGACCAGGACCCCCGTGGCCGGCAGGATACGCGCGGTCGTGACCGGCGGGACGATCCGCGCGAGCAGCAATCGCGCCGCGTCAGCGAGGCCGAGGCCCAGCGCATTGCCCAGTCGCGGGCAGGCGGCGCGCGCTATGTCGGCTATATGGGTATGCGCGGCGGTCAGCATGTGTTCCGGTTCGAACAGCGCGACGGCCGGGTGATCGATATCGGCGTCGACGCCGAAAGATAAGGGGCTTTCATGCGTGTTCTGCTTGTCGAGGATGACGCCGACCTGTCGCGCCAGCTGAAGGCGGCGCTGGGCGATGCCGGCTATGCGGTTGACCATGCGCCCGACGGCGAGGAGGCGCATTTTCTGGGCGACACCGAGCCCTATGATGTGATCGTGCTGGACCTGGGTCTGCCCAAGGTCGACGGCGTGTCGGTGCTGGAGCGCTGGCGCCGCGAGGGCCGGACCACGCCGGTGCTGATCCTGACGGCGCGCGGGGCCTGGTCCGACAAGGTGGCCGGGTTCGACGCGGGCGCCGATGATTATCTGACCAAGCCCTTCCATACCGAAGAACTGCTGGCGCGCCTGAGGGCCCTGCTGCGGCGGTCGGCGGGCATTGCGTCTGCGACCCTGTCGTGCGGGGGGCTGCGGCTCGACCCGCGCGCGGCGCGGGCCAATGTGAACGGCGAGCCGCTGCGCCTGACCAGTCTGGAATACCGCCTGCTGCACTATCTGATGATGCATCAGGGACGGGTGATCAGCCGCACCGAGCTGGTCGAGCATCTGTACGATCAGGACTTTGACCGCGACTCCAACACCATTGAGGTGTTCGTCGGCCGGCTGAGGAAGAAGATCGGCGCCGACCGGATCGAGACCGTGCGGGGATTGGGCTATCGGCTGACGGCCCTGCCGGGCGAGTCCGAGGCCGCGTGAACTGGCGGGGCTGGGCCGGACAGGCGTTCGGGCGCCCCGGTCGATCGCTGACCCGGCGTTTGATCTGGCTGGCCTCGGCCTGGATGGCGGTGGCGCTGGTGCTGACCGGCTGGGTGCTGACCAGCCAGTATCAGGAATCGGCGCTCCGCCGCATGGGCTATGTGCTGGCGGAAACCATCGATGAGGTGGTGCTGGCCACCACCGTGGTCGCGGGCCGGGTCTCGGTGGACGAGATCCAGGACTCGCGCACGCTGCGCCCCCTGTCGGGCAAATACTGGGTGGTGGCCGAGTTCGACGGACGGGGCGGGATGCGCATTCTGGAGCGGTCACCGTCGCTGGCCGGAGAGGATCTGATGATCCCGGCGGACATGCCCGAGCGTCTCGAGCGCGGGCGGACGCTCAGCTATACGGCCATGGGGCCGCTGGACCGTCCCCTGCGGATCGCCGCCAGCGTCAAGGTGCTGCCGGGGCGGGACCAGCCGCTGGTCTTCATGGCCGGCATGGATCGGTCGGACATCGACGCTGACACCCGGACCTTTGCCACCTTCACCTGGATCGCCCTGTTGATCCTGGGCCTTGGCGTCGGAGCGGCGGTGTTCATGCAGGTGCGGATCGGCCTGCGCCCCCTGTTCCTGCTGAGGAATGAGATCGCCGACGTCAGAAAGGGCCGCTCGGGCCGGATCGAGCGCACCTATCCGCTGGAGATCCAGCCGCTGGCCGAACAGGTCAACCGCCTGCTGGACCATAATCAGGAGGTGGTGGAGCGCCAGCGCACCCACGTCGGCAATCTGGCCCATGCGCTGAAGACGCCGTTGTCGGTGATGCTGGCCGAGGCCGAGGGCAAGGATGACCCGCTGGCCGAGGTGGTCACCCGCCAGAGCCGCGTGATGAAGGATCAGGTGGATCACCACCTGCGCCGCGCGCGCGCCGCCGCCCGGGCGCAGGGGCTGGGTGAGCGCACCCCGGTGGCCGAGGTGCTCGATGAGATGGCGGTCATGCTGGAGCGGGTGTTTGCGTCGAAGGCGGTCGAGATCGACTGGCGCGCGCCGGACGACCTGATGTTCCGGGGCGAGCGGCAGGACCTGCAGGAGATCCTGGGAAATCTGATCGAGAACGCCTGTAAATGGTCGAAACGTCGGGTGCGGGTCAGCGCCGGGCCGACCGGTCTGGGCCAGATGGTGGTGGTGGTCGAGGATGACGGACCGGGCCTCGCCGACGACCAGCTTGACGCGGCCCTGAAGCGCGGCACCCGCATGGATGAGGATGCCCCGGGGTCGGGCCTGGGCCTGTCGATCGTCGACGACCTGACCCGCGCCTACAACGGCCGGGTGGCGCTGTCGCGCAGCGAGATGGGTGGACTGAAGGCGGTTCTGGACCTGCCGGCCGCCGAGGGATGAGGGCCTGTAACCCTGTAACGCGGTGGACGGAATATTAACCCTGACGCCCGAGGCTGGCGGCGACGTGTCTTCACGTGGAGCCTCCATGGCCGGTCTGACGGTCGCACACCGCGCCGCCCTGGCGCATCTGATCACGCTCTGCCCGCCGGAACTGCTGGATGGTCTGCGGCGGGCCGTCGGCGGCTGGCCGGGCGACAAGGCCCGGGAGCTGGGCGGCATGCTGAACGCAGCCGATGGGGAGCGCCGCCGTCGCGATCGGGCGCTGGGACCGCTGGTGCCGATGTTCCGCGAACGGATGGACGGGGTCGAGGCGCTGACGTTTCCGGCGCAGGTCCTGCCCCGGCTGTGGGCTGTGGCCCGCGAGAGCGAGCTTGATCTTCTGACGCGACTGGACAGGGACGGGCCCGAGACGGCTATTGTCGGAGACCGGCTGTGCCTTGCTGCGGCCGCTGCGGTCCGCGACCGCCCCGAGGCCGTCTGGCCCCCCAATCTTGCCGCGGAGACCCGGGAGGCGGGGCTGGAGGCGCTGGCACGCTGTCTCGACCTGACCCATCTGGCGCGCAAGGCGCTGAGGCATCTGGAGACCTGGCTGGGCCGTCCGGACGGTGACAGTCTGGCGGAACTGCGGCTGCTGATCCGGGATGCGGCCGGGATTCATGAGGACGGCGCGCCCCGTCTGATCGACATCCTGTTCGCCCACCTCAGGGACGCGGCCCTGGTTCTGAGGCTGGTGACCCAGACGAGCGGATCGGCGGTCCGGGATGAGTTTCTCAGCGGATCGGAAATGGGCGTGTTCGTCGAGCGGTTGATCGATGGGGTCGAGGTGCGGGCGGCGCGGGTGGCCGCCTTTCGCCCCGGGCCGGATGCGGGTCCCGAGGCCGAGGCGGCGCTGGAGGATATCCGCTGGTGTACGGCAACGCTCGGCGAGCTGGACGTTACCCTGGAGATGCAGCCGGGCAGCGCCTGGGGCAAGGACGTCCGCGAGGCCCGGCTGAAGGTGACCCGACGGCTGACCGAGACGATCCGGAGCGCCCCGAAGGTCGTCGAGGCGGCCCTGCCCATGACCCGTACGACGCTGGCCGGACGCATGACCCGCAAGGTGCCGGACCTCAACAGCGATCCGGCCTCGGCCGCGCTGGCGACGGCGGGGGTGCAGCTACGCATGCTGGGGGCCCTGCGGCCCGCGGCGTCGGTGTTCGGCTGTGAGTCGGACCGCAGGCAGCAGGCCGATCGTCTTATCGAGATGCTGAGCCGTTATGCGGACGAAGGCTTTGATCTGATCCACGGGGGCGAGGTCGAGGACCTGGACCGGGCGCTGGCGCTGATGGAGGCGGTCGCGCGACTGCTGGTCCATCTGGAGGCGCACGAGGCCGCCCGCACGGTGCGACGCCGCGCCGCTGCGACGATTCACGGCACCGGCATGCGCGGGGCCTCGCCCGAGGCCGCCTGATCGGCTAAACGCCGGGCATGCTGATCTTCTGGACCCTGACGGGACTGGCCTGTGCCATGGCAGGGCTGCTGATCCTGAGTGCCGCCCGGGCTGCGGGGCGGGCCGGACCGCTACCGGACGGAGAGGCCGTGCGGGGGCGGCTGCTGGCGCGGGACCTGGCCGAACTGGACCGGATGGCCGCGCGCGGGGTGCTGGCCGGAGCCGAGCTGGAGTCGGCCCGGGCCGAGGTCGCGCGTCGGCATCTTGAAGCGAGCGCCGGCGAGCCTGCCCCCGCGACCGATACGGCGGCGCGGCGCGGTCAGGCGCGTTGGGTGCTGGCGGGGGCGGGGGCGACCACGCTCGCGGCGCTGGCCATCTACCTGGGGGTTGGAAGCCCCGGGGTGGCGGATCAGCCCTATGACCGCAGGGTGGCGGAATGGGCGGAGACGCCCGGCATGCTGGATGCGCCGCGTCTCGCCGCCGTGATGGAGCGGGAGGCGGCGTCCCGCCCTGACAATTTCGAGGCCCAGTCCCTGCTGGGCGCGGCGCGGTTCGAAGCAGGAGACCCGATCGGTGCAGCCTCGGCCCTCCGCCGGGCCGCAATGCTCAGGCCCGAGGATGCCAGGACCTGGGCGCGGCTGGGTGAGGCGCTGGTGCGGACCCAGGACGGAGAGGTCGGCAGCGATGCCGAGATGGCCTTTCTGCGGGCGCTGGAGCTCGACCCCGGTCAACTGGGCGCGCGCTATTTCCTGGGCGAACTGGCGCTTGAGCGCGGCGAGGCGGCCCGGGTGCATGAGATGTGGGGGCCGTTGATCGCGGTTCTGGCGCCGACCGATCCGCGCCGCCTCGATCTGGAATCGCGGCTACCCTCCCTGTCGGGGAGTGAGGGCTGATGGGCTGGATGCCGAAATCGCCGAAGGCGCGCAGGCGTCTGTGGGTGGTCATGGCGGCCGCCCCGGTGCTGGCCGTGGCCGTGGGACTGAGCCTGTGGGCCATGCAGGATACGGTGACCTTCTTCGTCTCGCCGTCGGAAGCGACCGAGGAGGCCGCGCCGCCAGGCCGGGCCATGCGGCTGGGCGGTCTGGTCGAGGCGGGCAGCGTGGAACATGAGGCCGACGGCAAGGTGCGGTTCCGGGTGACCGACAATGCGGCGTCCACCCCGGTGATCTATCAGGGCAATCTGCCGGACCTGTTCAAGGAAGAGCAGGGCGTGGTGGTCGAGGGCGAGTTCCGCGCCGATCGCACCTTTGTCGCGCGTCAGGTGCTGGCCAAGCACGATGAGACCTATATGCCGCGCGAGGTGGCCGAACGGCTGAAGGAACGCGGCGAATGGCGTCCTGAAGACGGCGGGGCCCGGCCGTGATCGTCGAATTGGGGGCCTTTGCCCTGTGTCTGGCGCTGGCGCTGAGCGGACTGCAGGTGGCGGCCTCGGTCGCGGGCCGCCTGCGGTCCAGCCCGGTGCTGGCCGGAGCCGGTGAAGGCGCCGGCCTGGCCGCCTTCCTGGCCGTCGGGCTGGCCTTTGGCGTGCTGATTTACGCCTTTGTTGTCTCGGACTTTTCGGTCTCGAACGTGGCGCTGAACAGCCATACCCACAAGCCGATGCTGTACAAGGTGGCCGGGGCCTGGGGCAGCCACGAGGGATCGCTGCTGCTGTGGTGTCTGGTGCTGACCGGCTTTGGTGCGTTGCTGGCCCGGGCGCGCACGGGAGATGCCGGTCTGCCGTTCGGGCTGAAGGCGGTGGCGGTTGCCGTGCAGGGCGGGCTGGGCGCGCTGTTCCTCGCCTTTGTGCTGTTCACGTCCAATCCGTTCTCGCGGCTCGACCCGGTGCCGGTCGAGGGCGCGTCACTGAACCCCCTGCTGCAGGACCCGGCGCTGGCCCTGCATCCGCCGCTGCTCTACGGCGGCTATGTCGGCCTGTCGGTGTGCTTCTCGCTGGCCGTCGCGGCCCTGATCGAAGGACGGCCGGGGGCGGGCTTCTGGCCGGCCTGGGGACGCTGGATCCGGCCGTGGGCGCTGGCCAGCTGGGCGCTGCTGACCGCCGGCATCGCTCTGGGCAGTTTCTGGGCCTATTACGAGCTGGGCTGGGGCGGCTGGTGGTTCTGGGACCCGGTCGAGAACGCCAGCTTCATGCCCTGGCTGGCGGCGGCGGCCCTGTTGCACAGCGCGGTGGTGACCGAGCGGCGCGGGGCGCTGATCGGCTGGACGGTGTTTCTGGCGCTGGTGGCCTTCTCCCTGTCGATGCTTGGGGCGTTTCTGGTGCGGTCCGGCGTGCTGACCAGTGTCCATGCCTTCGCCGTCGATCCGGAGCGGGGACTGATGCTGCTGGGCATACTGGGCCTGACGGCGGGCGCGGCCTTTACCCTGTTCGCGCTCAGGGCCGGGCAGCTGACGGGCAAGACCCTGTTCGCGCCGATCAGCCGCGAGGGCGCGCTGGTGATCAACAATCTGTTCCTGTCGGTGGCCGCCGCGACCGTGCTGGTGGGAACCCTTTATCCCCTGATCCTCGAGGCGGCGGGCGGGGCGACGATCTCGGTCGGGCCGCCCTATTTCGCCGTGACCTTTACCCCCCTGATGGCCATGGCGCTGATCATCCTGCCGATGGGGCCGCTGCTGGGCTGGAAGCGCGGCGATCTGATCGGGGCGCTGCAGAGACTGGCCTGGGCGGCGGGGCTGTCGCTGGTTTTCGCTCTTGTGGCGTGGGGCCTGTTCCAGCCGCGTCAGGCGCTGACCGGGGCGGGTCTGGCGCTGGGGGCCTGGCTGGTGCTGGGCGCGCTGGCCGAACTGGCCGAGCGGATACGTTTGTTCGGCAAGCGCACACCCGGCGAGCTGGGGCGGCGCACGCGCGCCCTGCCGCTGGCGGCCTGGGGCATGACGGCGGCGCATGCGGGGCTGGGTCTGTTCGTGCTGGGTGCCGTGGTCGAGACGGGGCTGAAGGTCGAGGCGGCCCGCCCGCTCGAAATCGGCCAGACGATTGCTGCGGGCCCCTATCAGGCGACGCTGCGGTCGGTCGAGATCCGCGAAGGCCCCAACTATCTAGCCGAGAGCGCGACGCTGGAGGTCGAACCTCTGGGCGGCGGGCGGCCCGAGACTGTGCGCGCCGAAAAACGCTTCTTCCCGGCGGGGGGGCAGACCACCACCGAGGTCGGCCTGAGCTTTCACGGGCTGGATGACGTCTATCTGGTGCTGGGCGAGCGGCGGCTGAGCGAGGCCGGCGAGCGGGCGTGGACGGTGCGCATGAACTGGAACCCCTGGGCGCGGCTGATCTTTCTGGGACCGGCGCTGATGGCGCTGGGGGGGCTGTTGTCGCTGATGGACCGGCGGCTGCGGACCGCCGACACGACCCGGCGCAGGAAGGCTGCGACATGAGGCGGCTGCTGATCCTTGTGCTGATGCTGGGACTGGCGGGCTCGGCGCTGGCGCAGGAGCCGCCGCCCGCCCCCGACCGTCCGCTGGCCCGGCCGGACCAGGAGGCCCGGGCCCAAGCCCTGTTCGAGGACATCCGCTGCGTCGTCTGTCAGCATGAGTCGATCGCCGATTCGCCGGCGGGCGTGGCGTCAGACATGCGGCGCTGGGTGCGCGACCAGATCGCCGAGGGCCAGACCGATGCCGAGGTCCGCCAGGGTCTGGTGGCGCGCTACGGCGACTATGTGCTGTTCACGCCGCCGGTGCGACCGGGCACCTGGCTGTTGTGGGGGCTGCCGCTGATGCTGGTGCTGGGCGGCGCGGGGGTGCTGGTATGGTTCGCGCGCAGGCGGCCTGATGGGGTCGAGCCCACCGCCGATCTGACCCCGGCGGAGCGAACGCGGGTCGACACACTTCTCAAGGCGGCAAGAACCGGCCCCGAAGATGACGCAACTTCGCCGCCAAAAACCCGCGACGGGACGCCCTGATGTCCGGTGCCGCCGGTCATGCCGTATCGCGGCGATTGGTGATCGGGGATAAGGGCCTATATCGTCACGCATGTGCCGGTCCGATTTCGGGCGGCGCGGCCGATCAAACAGGAACCGGATGTTGAAGCGCAAGGAGTTCATCATAGGCGCGGCCGCAGGGCTGCTGGTGGCGGTGGCGGCCACGGCGGGCGGTCTGATTCGCTGGCCCGGCATGGACGGCAGCCTGTTGTCGGTCAACGGCCCGATCACGCCGTCGGCGGGTGCGCCGGGGGCCGCCTTTGGTCCGCCGCCGGGTGCACCGGTCAGCTTTGCCGACATCTTCAACCAGGTGGCCCCGGCCGTCGTTCAGATCGATGTGCGGACCCGCGTGCCGCGCCGCGCCGAGACGTTCCGGATTCCGGGGCTGCCGTTCGAGTTCGAGGGGTCCGAGGGCGAAGGCCAGACTCCCGAAGGCGAAACGACTCTCGGGGCCGGTTCGGGTTTCTTCATCTCGGAGGACGGCTATATCGTCACCAACAACCATGTGATCGCCAATGCCGAGGAGATCACCGTGCGGCTGGCGGACAACCGGGTGCTGCCCGCGCGTCTGGTGGGCCGCGACGAAAGCACGGACCTAGCGGTCATCAAGGTCGATGGCGGGCGGTTCCCCTATGTCAGTTTCGAGGAATCGGCCGAGCCGCGCGTCGGCGACTGGGTCATCGCGGTCGGCAATCCCTTCGGCCTGGGCGGCACGGCCACGGCGGGCATCGTCTCGGCCAAGTCGCGGGACCTGCAGGATGTGTCCAGCAACTATGTCGACTACATCCAGATCGACGCGGCCATCAACCGGGGCAACTCCGGCGGGCCGACGTTCGACATCTATGGCCGCGTGATCGGCGTAAACACGGCGATCTTTTCGCCGACCGGGGGCTCGATCGGCATCGGTTTCGCCATTCCGGCCAATACGGCCAAGACCATCACCGACCGGCTGATGCGTGGCGAGCAGATCGAGCGCGGCTATCTGGGCGTCACCATCGCCGATCTGGAGCCGTTCCGCGAAGCCATGGGCCTCGAGGCCGGGATCAACGGGGCCCTGATCAATGATGTGACGGCTGGCGGCCCGGCCGCACGGGGCGGTCTGCGTCCCGGCGATATCGTCCTCGAACTGAATGACGCACCGGTCTCGGGGTCCACCGACCTGACCCGCCGGGTCGGCGCGGCCAGGGTGGGCGATACGCTGAAGGTTCTGGTGCTGCGCGGCGAGCGGCGGCTGGTCGCCCGGGTGCAGGCGGCCAAACGCCCGTCGCAGTCGGAGCTGGATGCGCTGCAGGCCCCCGCGCGCCGTCCGGTGCCAGACGCCAGCCCGGGCGAGGTCGTCGCCGGGCTGACCCTGGCGCCCATGACCCCCGAGCTGCGTGCCAAATACGCCATCCCCGCCGGGGTCAACGGCGTGGTCGTGGTGGCCGAGGCCCGGATCGGGCAGAGCCGGTTCGTGCCGGGGGTCGTCATCCTGCAGGCCGGGGTGAACCCGGTGCGCAGCATCGCCGACATCCAGGCCGAGATCGCCCGGGCGCGCGCGGCCGGTCGGGACGAGTTCTTCATCCTGGCCTGGTCCCCGGACGGGAACGGCTCGGTGCTGCTGGACGTGCCGCCGCAAGCGGCGGCCCCGCCCCGGGCGCGGGCTCCGGCGACGAAGCAGTAAGGAAACGGGCCGGGATCGGCTATCATCGAGGACGAATCCCGCAGGTGCGGGAACGAAGGGAGAGGGCGATGCGCATTCTGGTGGTCGAGGACGACGCCGAAGCGGCGACGGCGATGGTTCGGGGCCTGACCGAGGCGGGGCACGATGTGGTGCATGCCGTGGACGGCGCGTTCGGTCTGCTGGAGGCGCAGAAGGGCGGCTATGACGTCTATGTCGTCGACCGGATGATGCCGCGCCTCGACGGCGTGGGCATGGTCGAGACGGTGCGCAAGAACGGCGACCAGACGCCGGTGCTGTTCCTGTCGGCGCTGGGCGAGGTCGAGGACCGGGTGACGGGCCTGCAGGCGGGGGCCGACGACTATCTGGTCAAGCCCTATGCCTTTGCCGAGTTGATCGCGCGGGTCGAGGCCCTGTCGCGGCGGCGGGAAACCGGCTCGGTCGCGACCGTGCTCAAGGTCGGCGACCTGGAGATGAACCTGATCAGCCGCGAGGTGCACCGCGCCGGCCAGGAGATCGACCTGCAGCCGCGCGAGTTCCAGCTGCTGGAATTCATGATGCGCCACGCCGGCCAGTCGGTGACCCGCACCATGCTGCTGGAGAAGGTCTGGGAATACCATTTCGACCCCCAGACCAATGTCATCGACGTCCACATCAGCCGCCTGCGCTCCAAGATCGACAAGGGCTTCGACAAGGCCATGCTGCAGACCGTGCGCGGCGCGGGATACCGGCTGGAGGCGTGAAGTCAGTGGCGAGTGGCGAGTGCCGAGTGCCGAGTGAACAGACAAGCGTAGGCCGGGCGAAGGGGACGAACGCGAGGTCCGGTACACCCGGGGTTGAGGGTTGGCTGCATATGGCACTGACCTCTCGCCACTCGCCACTCGTCACTCGCCACCTGCCGTAATGCGGCTCCCCTCCCTCTTCCGGCGGACGCCGTTCCGGCTGACGCTGCTGTTTCTGGCGCTGTTCGCGACGGCGGCGGCGGCGGTGCTGGCGTGGGTCTATGTGGCCTCGGCCAATGAGGCCCGGCTGAGGGCCGAGGAGGCGGTGCGCGCGGAGGTCACCACCCTGACCGGCATCTACGATGCGCGGGGGCTGGACGCGCTCAACATGGCCGTCATTGACCGGACGCTGAGCCGCGACACCTTCCTCTATCTGCTGATCGACGCCGAGGGGAACCGGGTCAGCGGCAGCCTCAACGTCTCGCCCCTCCCGGACTATGAGGGCGGCACCGTCTGGCACACCTTTCCGATGACTGACACCCTGCCCGACGGGCGGGTGGTAAGGCCCCAGTCGCGCGGCGTGCAGATGACCCTGCGCGGGGGCGAGCAGCTGTTCGTCGGCCAGTCGCTGGGGGATACCGAGGCCTATCTGGGGCGGCTGACCCAGGCCCTGTGGGGGGCGATGGGGATCGTGGTGCTGCTGGGCCTGCTCGGCGGTCTACTGGTCAGCCGCAATCTGGAACGCGCCATGGCGCGGCTGAACCGGACCGTGCTGGCGGTGCAGGACGGGAATCTGAAGGCCCGGGTCGCGGTGCGCGGTTCGGGCGACGAACTGGACGAGCTGGGCCAGGGCCTGAACGGCATGCTGGACCGGCTGGAGGCCTCAATGGCGTCGATCCGCCATGCAGGGGATGCCATCGCCCACGACCTGCGCTCGCCGCTGACCCGCATGCGGGCCAAGCTGGAGGTGGCCCTGATCGACGCCGAGGCGGGCAAGGTCAGCGGAACCGAGGCGCTGGAACTGGCCCTGTCCGAGGCCGACGACCTGCTCAAGACCTTCAACACGGTGCTGGCCATCGCCCGCCTGCAGGCGGCGGCGGGGTCGGGCAATATTCCGGATGCCAAACGGTTCGATGCCGCCGATCTGGCCGCCGATCTGGCCGAACTTTACGAGCCGGCCGGCGAGGACAAGGGGCTGGAGTTCTCGGCCGAGATCGAGCGCGGGCTGGATATCATCGGCAACCGGCCCTTCCTGACCCAGGCCCTGGCCAACATCATCGACAATGCCATCAAATATACGCCGGAGGGCGGGGCGGTGAAGCTGAGGGCGCGGCGGCGGTCCTCCGGCGAGATCGAGTTCTCGGTCACCGACACCGGGCCGGGCGTGCCCGAGGAAGACCGCGAACGGGTGATCGAGCGCTTCGTGCGTCTGGACAACAGCCGGACCGAGCCGGGCTCGGGTCTGGGTCTGGCCCTGGTCGGGGCGGTGATGGAGGCCCACGGCGGCCGTATCCAGCTGGACGAGGGGCCGGGAGTCTATAACGGTCAGGGGCCGGGTCTGCGGGTGGCGCTGGTGCTGGCCGCGGCGCCATGACGGCGAGGACGGGCGAGGCGCTGGCCGACCGGATCGGCCCCTGCGGCCCGACGCTGGCGGCGCCGGGGCTGGAGACCCTCAAGACGCAGCTGGACGAGGCCGGGCTGGGGCCGTCGTTCGACACGGCCTGGCCGGCCCTGGCCCCGGTGTTCGCCGCCTCGCCCTATCTGGCGTCGCTGGCGCGGAGGCGACCAGAGGCCTTGGGCGAAATCCTCGGGGCCAGTCCCGAGGCGGCTCTCGCCGAAATCCTGATGCGGACCGAGGCCCTGACGGGCGGGGCCGAAGACATGAAGCGCCCGCTGCGGCAGGCCAAGGCCGACCTGCATCTGATGACGGCGCTGGCCGATCTGGGCGGGGTCTGGGATCTGGAAGCCGTGACCGGGGCCCTGTCGCGCTTTGCCGATGCGACGTGCCGGGCGGCGCTCAGGGCCGTGGCCCACGACCTGCGCGAGCGGGGCCGGTTGGTCTCGACCCCCGACCCGGACAATCCGATCCCCGGCCTGTTCGGCCTGGCCATGGGCAAGCATGGGGCGCTGGAGCTGAACTATTCCAGCGATATCGACGTCTCCCTCTTCTACGATCCCGAACGGCTGGCGGGCGCGCTGGCCGAGGGCGTCGAGATGCAGCGCACCGTCGACCGGGCGGCCCAGGCCTTTGCCGCCCTGCTGACCGAGCGAACCGGCGACGGCTATGTGTTCCGGGTGGACCTGCGATTGCGGCCCGATCCCTCCTCGACCCCGCCGGTCGTGGCGGTGCCCATGGCGCTGGACTACTATGAGGGCGTCGGCCAGAACTGGGAGCGGGCCGCCTTCATCAAGGCGCGGGCCATGCTGGGCGACCGCGCTGCGGGGCGGGAGTTCCTGGAGGCACTGGTGCCCTTCGTCTGGCGCCGCAGCCTCGACTATCAGGCCATTCTGGATGTGCAGTCGATCAAGCGGCAGATCCATGTGCACAAGACCGGCGAGGGACTGGAGGCCGCCGGCGCCAATCTGAAACTGGGCCGGGGCGGCATTCGTGAGATCGAATTCTATGCCCAGACCCAGCAGCTGATCCTGGGGGGACGCGATCCGGCGCTGCGGTTGCCGGCGACCCTGCCGGCGCTGGCGGCCCTGACCCGCGCGGGCCATGTGCCGGAGGCGACCCGAGCGGCCCTGAGCGCCGCCTATATCCGGCTGCGCGGGCTGGAACACCGGGTGCAGATGCTGGCGGATGAGCAGACGCATGCCCTGCCGGTCGATGACGCCCGCAGACGGGCGGTTGCGGCCCTGTCGGGCGAGGCCGATCTGGCGGCGTTCGACGCCTCGGTCGCGGCCCTGCTGGCCGAGGTCAACCATTTGTACGGCGACCTGTTCGAGGGCGAGGAATCGCTGTCGTCCGACTATGGCAGTCTGGTCTTCACCGGGGTCGAGAACGATCCCGAGACCCTGGCCACGCTGGAGCGGATGGGCTTCGCCGAACCGGCGACGGTGTCGGACATGATCCGCAGCTGGCACCACGGGCGCATCCCCGCGACCCGCACCGCGCGGGGGCGCGAGCTGTTCACCCGGCTGGCCCCGCGCCTGCTCGAGGCCCTGGCCGCGACCGGGGCCCCCGATCAGGCCTTTCGTCGATTCGCCGTCTTCTTTTCCGGTCTGTCGGCGGGGGTGCAGATCCAGGCCCTGTTCCTGAATCAGCCCGCGCTGTTCGACCTGGTGGTGCGGGTGATGGCCTGGGCGCCGCGACTGGCGCGGGCGCTGGGTCGGGACCCGGCGGCGCTGGACAGTATGCTGGACGCGCGCTTCCAGATTCCGCTGGATGACGATACCGGGGTCGTCGACCAGATGTGGGCGGAGGCCGCCGCAGCCGGGGACTTCGAGGCGGCCATGGATGCGGTGCGACGTCTGCACCGCGACCAGCGGTTCCGCATCGGCCTTCAGACCCTGACAGGGCAGGCCGATGTCGAGGCGGCGGGACGGGCCTATACGGTCCTGGCCGATGCCTCGATCCAGGCCCTGGCCCACGCAGCCCTGACCGAGGTTACCCGCCAGTCGGGACGCATGGAGGGGTCGGTGGCCGTGGTGGCGCTGGGCAAGGCGGGCTCTCGCGAGATGACGGCGGCCTCGGACCTCGATCTGATCACCGTCCACGAAGCCCCGCCCGAGGCCCTGTCCGAGGGGCGGGGCCTGCCGCCGGAGACCTGGTACGCCCGGTTCACCCAGAGGCTGATCGCGGCGCTCTCGGCCCACACCAGCCAGGGGGGGCTGTATGAGGTCGACATGCGGCTCAGGCCCTCGGGCTCCAAGGGACCGCTGTCGGTCAAGCTGGCGCGGCTGACGGACTATTATGCGGGCGAGGCCGACACCTGGGAGTTCATGGCGCTGAGCCGGGCGCGGGTGGTCTGGGCCAGCGATCCGGCCTTCGGCGCGCGCGTCGCGGTCGTGCTCGAGGATGTGGTTCGGGCCCACGGGCGCACGCCGGAAGCGCTTGCCCATGACGTGCGGGCCATGCGCGACCGGATGATGCGTGATCTGCCGCCGGGCGGCTTCTGGGACCTGAAGCGGGTCGCGGGCGGGCTGGTCGATGCCGAGTTCGTCGCCCAGTACCGCCAGTTGGTGCGCGCCGCGACGGGAGGGGGCGTGACGGTATCGACGCTGGAGGCGCTGGCGGATGATCCCGATCTGGCCAGGGCGTGGCGGACCCAGCAGGGCCTCGCCCAGATCTTCGCCTGTGCCTTCAACGAAAAGCCGGTGCCCGAGGAGGAACCCGCCGGTCTGCAGGCGCGGTTGGCGGAGGTCGGGGGCCAGACCGATCTGGCGGGGCTGAAGGACCATCTGGCCGCCCTGCGCGAGCGGGCCCGGCTGCGGTTCGAGGCCGTGCTTCCGCCGGTCGCGACGGAATCCTGAAAGCCCCTGCGTTAGACGGACTGGACAAGGGGACGTCCGATCTGACGATCAAGGAGCAAGACCCATGAAAACATCCATCTGGATCGGCGGCGTGGCCGCCATGGCGCTGGCGATGTCCGCCGGTGTTGGGGTGGCCCAGCAGGCCTCCGCACAGGATCCGGGCCAGAACGCGGGCAGACAGGACCGCATGGCCCGCGCCGACGCGAACGGAGACGGCCGTATCAGCCGGGCCGAGTTCACCGCCGGTCGCCTCGACCGCCTGCGTGCCGCCGACGCCAATGGCGATGGTATCGTGACGCCCGAGGAAATGGCCGCCGCGCGCGAAGCCCGTCAGGCCGAATGGGCCGACCGTCACTTCGCCCGTCTGGACGCCGACGGCAACGGTGCCGTGACCCGCGCCGAGTATGATGCCGCGCGGGACGCCCGGGTTGAGCGCAGGGGTGAGCGCCGGGCCGAACGCGGCGATCGCGGCCAGCGTCGCGGTATGCGTGGCCCGGGCCGGGGTCAAGGCTGGGGTCATCGCATGGGCGGTGAGGGCATGCGAGGCGGTGCCGAACGCGGCCCGGTCGTGATCGCCGAGGTCGAGGCCCGCATGGCTGAAGGCTTTGCCAGACTGGATGCCAACGGCGACGGCTATATCACCGCCGAGGAGCGTCAGGCGGCCCGCCAGGGCATGCGCGAGGAGCGCCGCGAACGTCGGCAACAGCGTCGCTCGCAAGCGGCGGCGTCTTCGGAGTAGGGTGAATGTCGGGCGAGGCGATCCGGGATCGACGGCCCTCAGTCTTTAGCGAGACAGGACAACCGTTTGCCCGTGATCGCCGACCCCGATCAGGAACTGGTGGCCCGGGTGGCCCGGGGCGACCCGCAGGCCATCCAGGCGCTGGTTTCCATGAAGCTGCCGCGCATGATGGCGCTGGCCGGACGGATGCTCGGCGACCCTGCCGAGGCCGAGGATGTCGCGCAGGAAACCCTGCTGAGGGCCTGGAAACAGGCCCCGCGCTGGAAGCCCGGCAAGGCGAGGTTCGATACCTGGCTGCACAGGGTGGCGATGAACCTCTGCTACGACCGGCTGCGTCGGCGCCGCGAGATCGCCACCGACGCCGTGCCCGAACAGGTGGACGACGGGGCGGCCCCGGATCGCGGTCTGCTGGCCCGGGACGTGGGATTGCGGGTCGATGCGGCCCTGCGCGCCCTGCCCGAGCGACAACGCGAGGCGGTGGTGCTGTGTCATTATCAGGAGCTCGGCAATATCGAGGCCGCCGGGATCATGGGTGTGAGTATCGAGGCTCTGGAAAGCCTGCTGTCGCGAGGACGGCGGGCGTTGCGGGCGGCGCTGGCCGACCTCAACCCGGCCTCTGAAGGAGAGTGATGATGAAGGCCGAACGCTTTCAGATGATCGTCGAGGCCTATGGGGCCGACCCGGCGCGCTGGCCCGAGGCCGAGCGTGACGCGGCGCTGGCATACGCCGATCAGGCAGGCGAGACGGCCCGGGCCGTGCTGGCCGAGGCGCGGGTGCTCGACGTGGGGCTGGCGGGCCATGCCGCGCCCTTGCCGGATGCGGCCGCCTTTGCCCGGGCGCTGACGGGCGCCGGGGCGGCGCTGACAGCTGTGCCGCGTGTGCGGGGCTTCCGCCTGCCCGATTTCGGACTGGACCGGTTCCGGCTGGCGTCCGGCGCGGGACTGATGGCGGCGGCCTGTGCCGGCGTGATGTTCGGGGTGACCCTGAGTGACCGGCTGACGGCGGATGTGCAGGCTGACGCCGTGCTCTATCAGGCGACCCTAGGCGGAATCGACGATACGGAGGTGTTGGGATGAGCGCACGCGCGATGAAGATCGGCCTGATCGTTCTGGCCGTGATCAATGTGTTCGCCCTGGCGGCCGTGGCCACCATGGCGGTGTCGCTGAACCGGATCGAGAGCCGGGTCGACGATCAGCGTCGTCCCGGGCGCCCGGACGGCAATGCCTGGGCCATGCTGGCCACCCTGTCGCCCGAGGCCCAGTCCCGCGTGCGGTCCGCGCTGCGCGAGTCGGCCCTGTCGGCCCGGCCCGATTTCGAAGAGGCCCGCACCGCCCGCAGGGCCGCGTTGAGCAGGGCGCTGGAAACCCCCTATGACGGTGAGGCCGTGCGGACCCTGCTGGCTACCTCGCGCGAGGCGGAACTGCGCGGACGGGCCCGGATCGAGGACGATACCACTGCCCTGCTGGCCACCCTCAGCCCCGAGGAACGCGCGGCGGTGGCCCCGCTGCTGGCGCGCCATGGTCCCCGGCTTCGGGGCGGTCGGGACCGGGGCGAACGCGGAGAGCGACGCGAGCCCCCTCCCGCCGAATAGGGTCAGGCCGCCTCGCGGTGTCCGCTGTCCTGTGCGGGGGGCACCAACGGCAGGGTGAAGGCGACGGTGGTGCCCTGACCGGGCTCGCTGTCGATCCACAGTTCGCCGCCGTGCAGTTCGATCAGCGACTTGGTGAGGGCGAGGCCGAGGCCCGTGCCCTGGGTAGTCTTGGAGTGCTGGCCCTCGACCTGTTCGAAAGGCCGCGCCAGCCGCGCCACATCCTCTGCGGCGATGCCGATGCCGGTGTCGGTGACCGCGATCCGGATCATACCCGTCTCGCCCTGACGCGCCTGCACCTGGATATGGCCGCCCTCGGGCGTGAACTTCACCGCGTTCGAGATCAGGTTCAGCATGACCTGTTTGAGGCCCCGGTGGTCGGCCTGTATCTCGGGCAGGGTGTCGGGCGCGTCGAGGGTCAGGGTCAGGCCCGCCTCGGCGACCTTGCCCCGCATCAGCCGGGCCGCGTCCTCGCAGATGTCGTGAACCGAAACCGCCTCGTAGTGCAGGGTCATCTTGCCCGACTCGATCTTGGCCATGTCGAGGATGTCGTTGATCAGGCTGAGCAGATGCTGGCCCGATTTCAGGATGTCGGCGGCGTATCCCTTGTAGCGCGGATCGCCCAGCGGGCCGAACATCTCGGCCGTCATGATTTCCGAGAAGCCGTTGATGGCGTTCAGCGGCGTGCGCAGTTCGTGACTCATATTGGCCAGGAACTCGGACTTGGCCTGGTTGGCGGCCTCGGCCCGGGTCATGGCGACCTCGTATTTGCGGGCCAGCAGGCTGAGCTTTTCCTGGCTGGCCTCCAGCTTTTCGACCATGGCCCGCAGCGAGTCGGCGGCGCGCTGGCGCTCGGCCTCCTGACGCTTGATGGCGGTGATGTCGGCGGCGGTGACGACCGTGCCGCCATCGGCCGTAAACCGCTCGACCAGCTGTAGCCACCGCCCGTCGTTCAACTCGACCTCGCGGGCACCACTGCGACCGCCGGCCGCCGGATGCTCGGCGCGAATGGCGAGGGCGGCGATGCGGTTCAGATCATCCTTCCTGGCCCCCCTGCGCACCATGCCGGTCTCGAAGCCGAAGGTATCGACGAAGGCCTGGTTCCACAGGATCAGCCGGTCGGCCCGATCGAACAGGACAAAGGCGTCCGAGACGCTCTCGATACCGTCACGCAGCCGGCTTTCGGCGGACTGGGCCTGGGCCTTGGCGCGGCGCTCCTCGGTGATGTCCAGCGCCACGCCCAGAATGGCGGAATAGCCGGTCTCGCCGCGCGCGCCGCGCGACTGGCCCCGCGCGTCGATCCAGCGGGGGCGTCCATTGACGTCGGGCACGGGGAAGCTGGCTTCGAACGCGCCGAAGGTCGCGGCCTGACGCAGGGCATGCATCAGGGCTTCGCGATAATCCGGATGCACCCGCTCGATGAAAGCTGCGGCCGGCATTGCGCCCGGCTGCTCCACGCCCATCATGACGGCCATATAGTCGGACAGGATCACCTCCTCGCGCTCGAGGTCCCATTCCCAGACGCCGCAGCGCGCGCCCTCGACCGCGATGCGGAAGCGACGCTCGGTTTCCGCCCATTCGCGTCCGGCGCGGGCCGAGCGCGCCTGCTGCAGCAGCACGGCCAGCAACACCAGAACCCCGACCAGCAGGGGCGCCATCAGCACCCAGGCGTCGTCGAGCAGGGCGGTGGCCCCGACCGCATCCGGGCGCGCGCCGACGACCAGAAGACCGGTATCGCCCACCGGCACCGCCACGCGGCGGAAGCTGGGGCCCGTCGCCGGCACCACCGAATGGATTCGCCCGTCCGCTTCGGGCGCATCCCCGGTCAACCCCATCCAGAGCGAGGTCTGGCTTGCCGTCTGGCCGCCTGCCCCGATCACCGTGCGTCCCACGCGCAGGGCCAGCACCCCCTTTTCGGGCGCGACCGCGGCCGGGGGCAGGGGGATGCGCGCCACCGCGTCGCGTCCGTCCGCCGTGGTGCGCCGGATCAGCAGGGCCTGCCCGTCCGGGTCGGCCACGGGCGCCGCATCGCGCGCGGGAAGTGGCCGGAAGTCGGCCCCAGAGCCCCCTCTCGCGATCTCGATCTGGCCCGCGGCGTTCAGGAAGGCCACGGCCAGGTCGTCAGGCAGGTCGCGGCTGGCGCCGGACAGGGCCTGTTCAGCCACGCGGATGCGCAGCAGGGTGTCGGAGGCCAGCCGACCGGCCTCGGCCACCATGGCCTGGTCCCGCAATTGGTCGGACTCGCGCACGGGCTGGGCCATTTCCCGCCCGAACAACAGGACATAGCTGGCCACGCCCAGGGCGACGATCAGAATCAGCACCCGCACCCATGCCGGTGAGGCGCTACCGCGATCCGCCTTGCGGCGCCCGGTGGGATTGATGCGTCGCTCTGTGGCGCGCAAGCGTCTTCTCCCGGCCCGAAGTGTTCCTGAACCGGGAATCTAGGCTGCGTCGCCTCGCGGTGTCGAGGTGCCGAATACCGGTGTCAGGCCGCCTGTGTCGCGCGGGACTCGGTAGGCGCGTCGGGGAGGGGCACAGACCGGCTGGACATCCGGGTTGTCGCCTGTTCCGTGACCGGAGCGGTCGTGGTGACCTCGGTCACGTCGCGCACCAGATCGCGTGCGGCCTCGGCCAACCGGCGCATCTCGGGCGGGGCGTCGTCGGGCACTTCGGACACAGCCGCGATCATGGCCTCGGCCAGGGCCAGAAGGCGCGGCGCGGTGGCAATCAGTCGGGCCTGATACTCGATGCGCTCCGGGTCGCGGTCGTACTCGGCCCCGGGCACGCGCCAGCCGCCCCAGTCCTGGGGGTCAGTGACCACGACCGGATAGGTGCCGGGAAAGGGATGGTGCGGACAGTCGTCGGCGGTCTGCCATTTGTTGCGGGCCCGCAGCAGGCGCCAGCGCGCATCGCCCTCGGACACGGCCACGGGGTCCTCGACGGCCACCGCCAACTCCTGCGCGAGGAATTCACGCCCTAGACCGACATCATAGGTAACGCGCACGGGCTCATCGAACCCCTTGGCCCAGACGGGCTGGACCTGTTCGATCCGGGCCCAGACGCCGACGCATTCGACCCAGACCTTTTGACCCTTCTGGAATTGTGCGCGCGCCATCAGACCCTCCTTCGGTGCCTGCAGTATCGGGTGCGGGCGTTAGCGCCCGGTTGGGAAACGGGGTGAAGCAAGGGTGAACGCGGCGGTCACGCTGTCTGCGGCTGTTTCGGCGCGATCTCTTGACGTGTGCGGCAGATGAGTGGCCAATCGCCTGTGAAAGCGGAGGGTTTGCAATGCATGAAGACGAGACCGGGCGGTTTGTATCGAAGCTCCAGTCGATCGTGATTATTTCGATCTTTGTGGTGGGCCTGGTAATTCTGGCATTCGGCTTCACGCTGGAAGACCGCTTTCTTGGAGGAACCCTTCAGGCCGTCGGCGGCGCACTGCTCGGCTCTGCAGCGAGCATTCTGCTGGCCGCAATTCTGGAACGACCGGCTGTGGTCCAGGTCAGAAATACACTGATCGCCACGCTGGGCGCGCGATTGCTGTCGGACAACGAAGAACTGGAGCGGATGCGCCGCAAATGGCATCAGTACCACCTGACCGTTTATGACGGAAAAAAGGTGTGGCGATACAAAATCGTAGATCTCTCGGTCGATTCCAGCCTGAATAGCGTCGCTGCCAGATTCCAGGTTCTGGACCCCCGGACCGAAGGCAAGCGACACGTCTATAAGGTCGAGGCGGGTGTCCGGGGCCGTCGGGTCATCTTCTTGCAAAGCCGCACCGAAGGCGGCGAGGACGAAGTTGTGTACGTCTATCCGCGGATGGCGGCGGGCTTCATGCGGGTTGCGTCGGGATTTGCCTTCATGGAGTCTTGGGACGGCCAAAGTCTGGTGACGCAGACCATTCTGTCGAGCGAGCCCCTCGCCGCGATCGCCGTTGGTACAGTGCCTGACGAACACTCCGAGACCATTACGAAGGCGTGGGAAGAAGGCATGTCGGGAGCTGTCCAGCTTGCCTGATACCAGCAAGACCTGGATGGACATGATGTTTCGCGAGCACGCGGACCTGTTCCTCAAGGTGTCCGAGCGCAGGACTGACCTCGACGCGGCCGTAGCCTTCCTCAAGAGTATCACGCCCCGCCCGCCGGAGCGGATCGTGGACCTGGCTTGTGGCGGCGGTCGTCTGACGGTCGCGATGGCGGCCTGGGGCGGCCATGTTACCGGCGTCGACATGTCAGATGAATTTCTGGCCTATGCGTGGGCCCGGGCGGCAGGGCTGGCCAATGTCGAGTTTCGCAAGGGCGATATGCTGACAGACCAGATCTACGAAGAACTGGGCGATGTCGATCTGATCACCAGACTGTATACGTCGCTGGGATACTTTAATGAGCGACAGGAAGAGCGTTTTATAAGAAACTGCCTTAAGCGCCTTAAAAACAACGGCGTTCTTGTGCTGGACAGCATCAATCACGCGTCATTTTTATCGAACCCCTATCAAGAAACAAAATCCGATTACGGTGACCTCAAGCTTCACGAGTATTATTCCAGGAACGAGTCCCATGACTCTATAGATTGTGCGTGGGTTTACAAAAGGCCGGAAGCCGAAGTGGTAATCCCGTTCTCTCTTGGGAAGATGGATATCAACAGGATCAGGGGCATATTTAACGAAGAACGCACTGATCTTAGAATATTCTCCGGATTTGATGGAGCCGAGCACGCATCCCCGCCCGGGGATTCCACGCGCGTGACGCTGGTGGGTATCAAGACCTGATAAGGGGCACTGTGAATTTCTCCACCAGCCTGCCGCTGGCCCAAGGCGTCAGGTTCGACGTCTAGCCGACAGGGCGGGTGCGGTCGTCGGAGTGCGGTGATCCTTGCGCCAATGGTTGTAGACCGCCCGCAGCACCAGAAAGCCGATCAGGATCACAACCGGGATCAGCAGCGGCATCAGGAAGGCGATCAGCACGGTGCCGACACTCACCACATCGTCGACGACGCTGAGCAAGGGATTGGCCATGCCGGCGGTGGACAGGGTCGAGGCCGCCCGCGTGCCGCCCTGGGCTGCGCCAAAGGCCAGCGCCGTCGGGGCGCCCACGATGATGCCGGCAATGGCGGCTGCGGTCGGGTCGAGGCCCACGAACATCGACCCGGCCACCATCGCGCCCGCGACCGGTCGCGCGATCAGCCCGACCGCATGCAGGGCATTGTCGAGCACCGGCACCTTGTCAGAAACAATCTCGATGAGGGTCGCAAGACCCAGGGCGGCGATGGCCGTGTTGGACGTCATCCACAGCATGCCGTCGTTCAGCTCGATGCCGAACAGCTGAAACCTTGCCGCCAGCGCTGCCATGAAGAGCGGCACGAAAATGCGAAGGCCGGACGCTGCTGCGAGCCCGAGCGCCAGCAGCACCGGCAGGACCCAGGTTGCCAGGATGCCGGAGACGGGCAGGCCCTGTAGAATATCACCCGTCATCACACGCGCTCCATTCGTTCGCCACGGCCCCTTCGAACAACGTCCGGCGAGGCGTTCCGGCTCCCGCGCCTCACCTTCCTGCAGCGGGACCCTCGATCCACCGCAGGGTGCCGGCACGCCCTACGATATACCCAGTACGGTCGGCGCGTCTCTTCTGCTATTCAACGGGCTCACGGGGCTGGAGGGAGACGGGCATGGCCGATGCAGCGGGCGGACTGGGGCTGGGGCATGCGGCGGCGCTGCTGGCGGCGGGAGTGGTCGCCGTGCCGGTGTTCCGGAAGCTCGGGCTGGGCTCGGTGCTGGGCTATCTGGCCGCTGGTCTGGCCATAGGGCCCTTTGGCCTCGGCTTGTTTTCAGAGCCGGAGACCATTCTTCACGTCGCCGAGTTCGGCGTGGTCATCTTCCTGTTCATCATCGGGCTGGAGATGCGACCGACGCGATTGTGGTCGCTGCGAAAGGAGATCTTCGGCCTCGGTGCGGCGCAGGTGGCGGCCTGTGGATTTCTGCTGACCCTGACCGGCATGGCGCTGGGCCTGTCGCCGGCCGTCGCCTTTGTCGGGGCCATGGGCTTCGTCCTCAGTTCCACGGCCGTGATCATGCAGATGCTGGAGGAGCGCGGCGAGATGGGTGCGCCGTCCGGCCAGCGGGCGGTGTCGATCCTGCTGCTCGAGGATCTGGCGATCGTGCCGCTGCTGGCGGTCGTGGCCGTGCTGGCCACGGTCACCGGCGTCAATACGGTCGAGGGCCCGCCCCTGTGGCAGACGGTCGGTCTGGCGCTGGCGGCAATCACCGCCGTGCTGGTGGCCGGGCGGTTCGTCATGAATCCGGTGTTCCGGATTCTGGCGCGGTGGGGCGGGCGCGAGGTGATGACCGCCGCCGCCCTGCTGGTCGTGGTGGGTGCGGCCTGGGTGATGAATCTGGGCGGACTGTCGATGGCCATGGGTGCGTTCCTGGCCGGAGTGCTGTTGTCAGAATCGACCTTCCGCCACCAGTTGGAGGCCGACGTCGAGCCGTTTCGCGCCATCCTGCTGGGCCTGTTCTTCCTGAGCGTCGGCATGGCGCTGGACATCGCCGTGGTGGTCGCCGACTGGCAGCTGGTGATCGGCGGTGCGATCGCCTTCATGGCGGTCAAGGCCGTGGCCATCTATGGCGTGGCGCGGCTGTTCAAGGCGCGTGAGCGCGAGGCGGTCGAGCGGGCGGTGCTGTTCGCCCAGGGCGGCGAGTTCGCCTTTGTCCTCTATGTGGCGGCGGGCACGGTCGGCCTGTTCGACGCGCGGATCAGCGCGGCACTGACGGCCATCGTCATTCTGTCGATGGTGCTGACGCCCGTCACGACGATACTGCTGGGGCGGCTGATGCCCCGGGAGACGCAGGACCCCGGCGCGATGGATGGCATCGAGGTGGCCGAAAACCTGCGCGAGCGGGTGCTGATCATCGGCTTTGGCCGCTTTGCCCAGGTGGTGTCCCAGCCGCTGCTGGCGCGCGACGTCGATGTGTCGATCATCGAGAACGATGTCGAGATGATCCAGGCGGCGGGCCAGTTCGGCTTCAAGGTCTATTACGGCGACGGGACGCGGCTGGACGTCCTGCGCGCTTCGGGCGTCGACAAGGCCGAGGCGGTGCTGGTCTGTATCGACAAGCCGCAGCAGGCGGACCGCATCGTCGAGCTGATCCGGGCAGAGTTCCCGCTGACCAAGCTGTTCGTGCGCGCCTTTGACCGGGGCCATTCGCTGCGGCTGATCGAGGCGGGGGTCGATTATCAGATCCGCGAGACCTTTGAGTCGGCGCTGGCGTTCGGCGAGCAGGTGCTGAAAGAATTGGGCGTCTCGGACATCGAGGCGCGCCAGACTATTGACGATGTACGCAGGCGCGACGACGAGCGGCTGACGCTGCAGCTGTCGGGCGGTCTGCAGGCCGGTCGGTCGCTGATGCGGGGCAATATGCCGACACCGCAACCGGCGCCCTATATCAAGCCGCACCGTCAGGGCCGTCTTCTGAACGAGGAGGCCGTCGAGGCCGAAGAAAAAGCGGCGACCCCGTAAGGAGCCGCCGCTTCATCAGATCAGGTTTCCCCGGGTTTATTGGCCGCGCTGCGCGTCGGCCAGCAGCATGCGGGCCTGTAGCGCCGGGTCGCTGCTGACGGCATTCGAGATGGCGTTGAAGCGGTCGATCGTCAGGCCCGAGCTTTCGACCACGGCCGCCATTTCAGCCTGCTGCTCGGCGGTCGGGGTTCCGCCCTGGATGCCCGCGGCGATCTGCTGGATACGCCCCATGGCCGAGGAGAACTGTTCGACCTCCTGATCGGTGACCGACGCGGCGACCGAGCCATCCGGCGACGGCGGCGTCATGACCACCGCCATGCGGGCCTGCAGCACCGGATCGCTGCTGACCGCCTGGGAAATGGCGTTGAAGCGGTCGATGGTCAGACCGGAGTTCTCGACGATGCCGGCCATTTCGGCCTGCTGTTCGGCGGTCGGGGTGCCGCCCTGGATCTGGGCGGAAATGCCGGACAGCTGCTCCATGGCCGCGCCGAACTTCTTCAGTTCGTCATCGGTATAGCCGGGGTCCTGGGCAGCGGCGACCGCTGGCGAAACGGGGGTCGGGGCGGCCTGGACGGCACCCGCCATCAGGGCCACGGCAGAGACGGCAGCAAGAAGAGGAATACGCATGGAATAGTTCCTTCCGGGGAGGTTGGAGGTACAGGATGAAACGGGCAAAGCCCGGATCCGGTTCCATAACCGGATGCCGAAGTTATTGAAAAACAACAACTAGCGGTCTTGGAGGGAAGGCTACAGTCTCCCGTCCCGCGATGCAACTAAGGCCGGGGTGGGACCAAAATTCGTACAACCCTGCCGCTGCATGGGCCCGAGGCGGTTTAAGCCTTGCCGGACATGCGACCCCGGGGCGGCGCGTGCGGGGCGACAATGAGGCGGGCCTTGGCTGGCGTGCGGAAAGTGCACGGCGAATTCCGGTTCCCCCTGTTTTGGTGTATCGCCCCCCGCCATGACCCATGCCGCCCACAGGCTGAGCGTCGCCCCCATGATGGACTGGACCGACCGGCATTGCCGGGCCTTCCACCGGTCCCTGACCCGCCGGGCCATGCTCTATACGGAAATGGTGACCGCCGATGCGGTGATCCATGGCGACCAGACGCGCCTGCTGCGCCACGACCCGGAGGTCGGGCCGGTGGCCCTTCAACTCGGAGGGTCGGATCCGAGGGCCCTCGCTGAGGCCGCGCGGGCCGCGATGCCGTTCGGCTATGACGAGATCAATCTCAATGTCGGCTGCCCCTCGGACCGGGTTCAGTCGGGGCGGTTCGGTGCCTGCCTGATGCGCGAGCCGGCGCTGGTCGCCGACTGCATGCGGGCCATGGCCGAGGCCGTGCCGGTGCCGGTGACGGTCAAGTGCCGGATCGGGGTCGACGACCAGATCCCGGAACAGGCCCTGTTCACCCTGGTCGAAGCCTGCGCCCACGCCGGAGTCGATCACTTCATCGTCCACGCCCGCATGGCCTGGCTGAAGGGTCTGTCGCCAAAAGAGAACCGGGACATCCCGCCACTGGACTATGATCTGGTGCGGCGGCTGAAGCGCGAGCGGCCGGACCTGACGGTGGTGCTGAACGGCGGGGTTCCCTCGGTCGAGGCGGCGCAGGATCTGCTGCAGCCGCAGGACGGGGTGGCACTGGACGGGGTCATGCTGGGGCGCACCGCCTATCATGAGCCGGCGGGGCTCGGCCGGGTCGATCCGCTGATCTTCGGCGAGGGTGAGGCGCGTTCGGTCGAGCAGACGCTTGCCGCCTACCGCCCCTATATGGCCGCGCGGCTGGAGGAGGGCGTGCATCTGCCTGCCATGGCGCGTCACATGCTGGGCCTGATGCACGGGCGGCCCGGCGCGCGCAGCTGGCGGCGCATCCTGACGGTCGACAGTATCCAGCCCGGCGCCGGTCTTGAGGTGCTGGATCGGGCGCTGGAGGCCGTCCATGAGGCCGAGGCCCGGGCCGCCGCGCGGCTTGAGTCCGCCGCCTAGTGGCGCTGAGCCTCCCCGACATTCTCAGCCTGATCGCCGGTCTGGCCGCTGCCGGGGTGTTCGCGGGGCTGATCGCCGGCCTGTTCGGGGTGGGCGGCGGCACGGTCATCGTGCCGGTGCTGTTCTGGGCCTTTGCCCTGCTGGGGCTGGGCGGCGAGGCCAATCTGCATGTGGCCATCGGCAGCTCCCTGCTCAGCATTGTGCTGACCTCCTGGCGGTCACTGGCCGCGCACCGCGCGCACGGGGCCGTCGATGAAGTCGTGCTGAAGACCTGGACCCCCTGGGTCGGCGGCGGGGCGCTGGCCGGGGCCTTCATCGCCGGTCTGGTGTCGATGCAGGGGCTGGCTTGGATCTATGCGATCTTTCTTGGCCTGATCGCGGCCCAGCTGGGCCTGATGCCCGAGCGCTTCACCCTGGCCCGGGATGTGCCGACGGGCTGGGGCAGGCGCGGCTGGGGCACGGCCATCGGCGGTCTGTCGGCCATGATGGGGATCGGCGGCGGCAGTTTCGGCGGGCTGATGCTGACCCTGTGTGGCCGGCCGATCCATCAGGCGGTGGCGACGGCCTCGGGCTTTGGCATGGCGATCGGGGCGGCGGCGACCGTGGGCTTTGTCGTGTTCGGCTGGTCGGCCGAGGGACGGCCGCCGCTGTCGCTGGGCTATGTCAATGTACCCGCCGCCCTGGTGATCGGGGGGCTGACGGCTTTCGTCGCGCCGTGGGGGGCGAAGCTGGCGCACCGGCTGGACCGGCGGCTTCTGCGCCGGTTGTTCGGCCTTTATCTGATGGCGACGGCGGCCTCGGTGCTGTTCAAGGCGCTCTAGCCCGCCTCGCCATGCCTGTTGCACCCTATACCTTGGTCAGCCTCAGGTCCTGATAGTCGTAGCTGAAGTCGATGTCCGGGCTGACGCCTTTGACCGTGGCCCGCACCGGCTGACCGGTCTCGATCTCGAAGGTCACGAACGCGTCCTCCTCCCGCTTGTCCGGGAACCGGGTACGGAAGGTCTCGCCGTCATAGGGCTCCAGCGGTCCCTGCAGTGCCGGATTGTGGGTGAAGCTCAGCCACAGACCCCCGTCGCGCGGCGCGATCACGAGGTCGCCGTACCAGGGATCGCGCCAGGTCCCGGCATAAGCCGACAGCGGCAGGGACGGCGCCGCACCCGCCGCCTGTTTCGCATCGATCTCGACGGCGGCGGCCAGCGACCGCTCGGTCGCCTGGGCCAGATAGGTCTGGCTGTCGGCGATCCAGTCAAAGCCGGTCTTGTCCATGACGATGTCGGCAATGCCGCTGCGCAGGGCCCTGAGCAGATAGCTCTCCTCCGCATTCGAGAAGATGGCAAAGCCCGCATTCCGGCCCGGCAGCAGCACGGTTGCCGAAATCCCGCCCGGAGAGCCGCCCCCGTGACTGATCAGCCGCTCGCCGCGATAGTCCTGAACCGACAGCCCCAGGGCATAGGTCGAGACGATCGACCGGCCCGGCAGCTCGGCCGTCGGCCCCGGCGAGGAGGAGCTGATGATGTTCGGACGGACCATCTCGCGCGACGACGCTTCCGAGAACAGCTGAGACCCATCCGCCAGCTTGCCGTCGGCCAGTCGCACCGCGATCCATTTGGCCCAGTCGTGTGGCGTGGAGCAGATGCCGCCCGCGGCCGCCGCCGAATCCCAGTTCCAGACCTCGGCGATACTGTCGGCAATCCGCTGCATCTCGCCCTGATAGCGCAGCGGCGGTCCAAGCCGCCCGTGCGGCAGGGCCGACTTTGCCGGATCGGCCAGGGTCGCCATCGGCACGGTGTCAGCCATGCCCACCCGGTCCAGAATGCGCGTCTGGACAAAGTCCTCCCACGCCATGCCCGAGACGGCGGCCAGCACCTCGCCCGCCACCACGAACATCAGGTTGCAGTAATGATATCGCGCCCGGAACTGGTCCTCGATCGGCACATGGGGGATGGCCGCCATCACCTCGGCGCGGGTCCGGTCGCTGTTCGGCCAGAACAGCAGGTCCCCGGCCCCCAGACCGAACCCGGCCCGGTGGCTCAGCGTATCGCGCACCGTGATCCGCTCGCCGATGAACGGGTCCGACAGGGTAAAGCCGGGCAGATAGGTCCGCACCGGCTCGTCCCATTTCACCTTGCCCTCATCGACCATGATGGCCAGGGCGGCGGCGGTGACATTCTTGGTGTTCGACGCGATGGCGAACAGGGTGTGTTCGTCCGCCCGCTCCGGCCGGTCCATGGCCTTGACGCCATAGCCGCGCGCAAGGATCGTCTCGCCGTCCTTGACCAGCGCAATCCCCAGCGCCGGCTGATCCGGAAAGGCCGCCATACAGCGGATCACATAGGCATCGACCGCCGCCGCCAGCTCCGAATGGTCCCGGGCCGCCTCCTGCGCCCAGGCCTTCAACGGCAGGGCCGCTGCCCCCGCACCGGCAAACAGCGCCGACCGGCGCGACAGGGACAGGCTCATGGGGCACTCCTTGGCAAGGCGCGAACGCTAGCCCTGCCCCCGCATCTGTGTCCATCCGTCCCGCTTGTTCGGGCGCGCGTCAGGCGGCACAACCGGGCCCGGGGGATCCATGATGCGGACACGCGACATCGCCGTGGTGGGGGCCGGGCCGGCAGGGCTGGCGGTGGCGGCCCTTATGGCGCGCGCGGGGCACCGCGTCGTCATCCATGAGCGCTTTGATCAGGCGGCCCCGGTAGGCGCGGGCTTCATGCTGCAGCCGACCGGTCTGGCGGTGCTGGACGCCATGGGGCTGACGGCCGAGGTCGAGGCCCTGGCCCAGCCCATCGACCGGCTGTTCGGGCGCGAGGCGCGGCGCGGACGGATTGTTCTGGATGTCGGCTATGCGGCCCTGTCGCGCCCCCGCCGCGCGCTGGGCGTCCACCGCGCGACCCTGTTCCACGTCCTCCATCGCGCGGCGCTGGACGCCGGAGTGATCGTCGAGACGGGGCGCGAGATCGTGGGCGCGAGCGGAGGCCGTCTGACTGATGCGGCCGGTCGCACCGGCCCGGCCTTCGACCTCGTGATCGACGCTTCCGGCGCGCGCTCCGCCATCGCCGCATCGCTCGGCGCCCGGCGGCATGAGCTGGCCTATGGGGCGCTGTGGGCCACCGTCCCCTGGCCCGGGGCCCCCTTCGATCCCCATGCGCTGGAGCAGGTCTATCGCGGGGCCGAAAAGATGATCGGCGTCCTGCCCGTCGGTCGCCGGCCCGGCGAGGACCAGCCGCTGGCCACCTTCTTCTGGAGTCTGAAGACCGCCGACCACCCGGCCTGGCGCGCCGCCGGACTCGACCCCTGGAAGGCCGAGGTCCTGACCCTCTGGCCCGAGGTCGCGCCGGTGCTGGACAGCCTGACCGACCCCGACCAGCTGACCCTCGCCCGCTATGGCCACCATACGCTGGGCCGCCCCGTCGCCGACCGGCTGGCGGTGATCGGCGATGCCGCCCATTCGACCAGTCCGCAACTGGGGCAGGGGGTCAATATGGGCCTGCTGGATGCCTTCGCCCTGTCGCAGGCGCTGACCGACCATGCCGATCTGGATGCGGCGCTCGCGGTCTATGCCGCCGCCCGCCGCTGGCACATCCGCCTCTATCAGGCGCTCAGCCTCGGCTTTACGCCCTTCTATCAGGCCGACGGGCGGCTGCTGCCCTGGGTGCGCGACCATGTGCTGGGCAAGCTGGCGCGCCTGCCTCTGGCCGACCGCCTGCTGGCCGCCACCGTCTCGGGCCTGCTGCTGGATCCGCGGCCCCGGGCGCTGGCTCGCCCTGGGGACCTGCGCTAATCATCGTCGATCGCAGGAGGGATCATGTCCGGCTTCCGCTACACCGTCGCAGTTCTGGCCTCTGCCCTCTTCATGATTCCGGCTGCGACGGCGTGGGCGCAATCCGATGACACGGACCGGGCGCCGAAACTTCCGGGTGTCTACCGCTATGTCGGGATCATGGAAGGCTTCCATCTGCCCGAGAGTTGCGTCGAGCGCTGGACGCTCCGGGCGGACGGCACTTTGCTTCTTGAGAGCGGTGCCTCGGTGAGCCGTGGCCGCTGGTCTGTTGACAGGGATGGCGATGGCCTCCAGTGGCTCACGGTCAGTGAGCAGGTGCCAAACGGCGAGCGTGATTGCAACGGGGGCGTTACGCCCCCCGATCTCGAACCGATCCGCCATCACGTGGTCCTCATGAACAGCGGCGACTTCCAGATTTGTCTGGTGCCGCGCCGCCTGGCCGATGGCTCGTCCGTTCAGGGTGCCTGCCTCTATGCCCTGCGCCGGGAGGGGGATGCGCCTGCGAACCAGGGCGTTTCGCCCTAGCGCGTCTCCCACGCCATCCACAGCGCGACCAGCAGGATGCCGCCCGCCATCACGGCGCGTGCCGTCCGGCCTTCCAGCCGTCGCAGCAAGGGCCCGCCGGCGCCCGCCGCCGTTACCACGATCACGGCATGGATGGTGGTCGCCACCGCCAGATGTAGCCCGCCGAGCGTCAGGGCCTGGGCCACCGTCGACCCGGCGCCCGGCCGCATGAAGGTCGGCAGCAATGCGGTATAGAAGACCGCCGCTTTGGGATTGAGCAGATTGGCCATCAGCCCCCTCAGGAACAGGGTCCGGCGCGAGCCGTCCTCGCTCCCGGCCGGGTCGGTGCCCGCTCCGCGCCACGCCTCCCACGTCAGCCAGGCCAGATACAGCACCCCGGCCCAGCGGATCAGCTGGAACAGCCACGGCCACTGGATCACCAGCGCACTGACCCCCGCCACCGCCGCCAGCATCCACGCCGCCAGCCCCAGCGTCACCCCTGCCACGGCGGCCAGCGCCGCCGTCCGCCCCCGTCCCGCTGCGATCAGCGCCAGCCAGCCCATGTTCGGACCGGGCGTCAGCTCGATCAGCGCCACCGCCACCAGAAACGGCAGGATCACGGCGGGGTCGAACAGGGACAGCAGGGGCATGGGTGAGGGGTCTCCAACCCCTGCATAGCGGTTACGCGGGCCCGCGTCCGCACCTCTTGCGTTGCGTATCGGCCACACCCATGTCCGGTCCAGCCGGCTGGCGTGTCGCTTGCATCGAGGGCACCGGGCCGGATCTGCCTGATCCAGGGGATGACCACAGATGAACCTCGACCTCTACTCCGACCGCGCCAAGTCCGCCGTCCAGGCGGCCCAGTCGCTGGCGCTGGCCCGCCGGCACCAGCAGTTCGCGCCCGAGCATCTGCTCAAGGTACTGCTGGAGGAACGCGACGGCCTGGCCCGCAATCTGATCACGGCCGCCGGCGGCGATGCCGCCAGGGCCGAGCGCGCTGTTGAAACCGCGCTGTCGAAGCGCGCCCAGGTCTCGGGCGGCTCGGGCCAGCTATACCTCGACGGCGACACCGCCCGCGTCTTCGCCACGGCCGAGGCCTCGGCCAAAAAGGCTGGCGACCAGTTCGTTACCACCGAGCGCCTGCTGTCGGCGATTGCGAAAGACGGCGGCGTCGCGGCCACAGTGCTCGCCTCGGTCGGCGTCACCCCGGACACGCTCGAGGCCGCCATTACCGAACTGCGCAAGGGCCAGACCGCCGACAGCGCCGGGGCCGAAGACGCCTATGATGCCCTGAAACGCTATGCCCGCGACCTGACCCAGGCCGCCCGCGACGGCAAGGTCGACCCGGTCATCGGCCGGGACGAAGAGATCCGCCGCACCATCCAGGTCCTCGCCCGCCGCACCAAGAACAATCCCGTCCTGATCGGTGAGCCCGGCGTCGGCAAGACCGCCATCGTCGAGGGGCTGGCGCTCCGCATCGTCAACGGGGATGTGCCGGAATCGCTCAAGGACAAGAAGGTCCTGGCGCTCGACATGGGCGCCCTGATCGCCGGCGCCAAATACCGCGGCGAGTTCGAGGAACGCCTCAAGGCCGTGCTGAACGAGGTCGGTGCCGCCGAGGGCCAGATCGTCCTCTTCATCGACGAAATGCACACCCTGGTCGGTGCCGGCAAGGGCGACGGCGCCATGGACGCCTCCAACCTGCTGAAACCCGCTCTCGCGCGCGGCGAGCTGCACTGCGTCGGCGCCACCACGCTGGATGAATACCGCAAGCACGTGGAAAAGGACGCGGCCCTGGCCCGCCGCTTCCAGCCTGTCTTCGTCGAGGAGCCGACGGTCGAGGACACCGTCTCCATCCTGCGAGGCCTCAAGGAGAAGTATGAGGTCCACCACGGCGTGCGCATTTCCGACAGCGCCATCGTCGCGGCCGCCACCCTGTCGAACCGCTACATCACCGACCGCTTCCTGCCGGACAAGGCCATCGACCTGGTCGACGAGGCCGCGTCGCGCGTCCGCATGGCCGTCGACTCCAAGCCCGAGGCGCTGGACGAGATCGACCGCCGGCTCGTCCAGCTCAAGATCGAGCGCGAGGCCCTGAAGAAGGAAACCGATACCGGCTCCAAAACCCGGCTGGAGAAGCTGGAGACCGAAATCGACGACCTCCAGGCCGAGTCCGACGACCTCACCAACCGCTGGAAGGCCGAAAAGGAAAAGGTCGGCCAGTCCGCCCAGCTGCGCGAGACGCTGGACCGCCTGCGCGCCGAACTGGCCACCGCCCAGCGCAATGGCGACCTCGGTCGCGCCTCCGAGATCGCCTATGGCCAGATCCCGCAGATCGAGCGCCAGCTGGAAGAGGCCGAGGCCAATGAGGCCGACAAGGCCGGTCCCCTGACCCCCGAGGTCGTCGACGCCGAACAGATCGCCGCCGTCGTCAGCCGCTGGACCGGCGTGCCCGTCGAAAAGATGCTGGAGGGCGAGCGCGAGAAACTGCTCTCCATGGAAGACGCCCTGCGCGCCCGCGTGGTCGGTCAGGAAGACGCCCTCATCGCCGTCTCCGATGCGGTGCGCCGCGCCCGCGCCGGCCTCAACGACCCCAACCGCCCGCTCGGCTCCTTCCTGTTCCTCGGCCCGACCGGCGTCGGCAAGACCGAGCTGACCAAGGCGCTCGCCGAATTCCTGTTCGATGACGAGGCCGCCATCACCCGCATCGACATGTCGGAATATATGGAGAAACACTCGGTCAGCCGCCTGATCGGGGCCCCTCCCGGCTATGTCGGCTATGACGAGGGCGGCGCCCTGACCGAGGCGGTCCGCCGCCGCCCCTATCAGGTCGTGCTGTTCGACGAGGTGGAAAAGGCCCACCCCGACGTCTTCAACGTCCTGCTCCAGGTCCTCGATGACGGCCGCCTGACCGACAGCCAGGGCCGCACCATCGATTTCAAGAACACCCTCATCATCCTCACCAGTAACCTCGGCTCGGCCGCGCTCGCCGACCAGCCCGAGGGCGAGGACGTCGAGGCCGTTCGCCCCGTGGTCATGGAGGCCGTCCGCGCCCACTTCCGGCCCGAGTTCCTGAACCGCATCGACGAGATCGTCCTGTTCCAGCGCCTCGGCCGCGAACAGATGGGCGGCATCGTCCGCATCCAGCTGCAGCGCTTCGAAAAACTGCTGGCCGACCGCAGGCTCACCCTCGCCCTCGACGACACCGCCGCCGCCTGGCTCGCCGACAAGGGCTACGACCCGGTCTACGGCGCCCGGCCGCTGAAGCGCGTCATTCAGAAGGAGCTGGTCGACCCGATCGCAAGGAAACTGCTGGCGGGCGAGATCGAGGACGGCAGCGTGATTGCCGTCTCAGCGGGGGCCGACGGGCTGGAGATCGGGAAAGCGCGGGTGCATTAGGGGAGTCGAATCCGTCGGAGACGAGTCGTGAAGTCCAATCTTGATCGCTATCGGGCCGACCTTGACGCCTTAATTGCGCAAGGAAATCAACTGGTCTATTCGATGCAGCGAGATGTGATTGGTGCTGCAAAATTTGATGCACAAGTCAAAAAGCAGCTTGGGGCTGAGAAAGCAGAGAAATTTCTCGCAGGACTCCCGAAGTTCAAACTGACTTACGAGTCCTGGTACTCCGAAAGCAAGGCGCTTATTCGACAGTTGCTTCCTGATCGGTTCGACGATTTCGTGAGGCTTCACGAAAAGCCGAGGGCTCGGAAAGATGTTGGCTTTGGCAACTACGTCTTGGAAGATTACCTTCAAGGCCTTAAGGTAACGTTCAGCTATGGGGATGTGAAAGTCGATCCATCTGCTGCAATTCCTCAGTTCGATCAAATGGTCGGTATTCTAACAGCGGCCAAACGCCGATTTGAGTCCAGCCTGTTCGATATTAGGCAACTCGTTCAGGCCGATTTGTTTGATTCTGAAGTTGATGCAGCTCGCCATCTACTGAAGCAGAAATTTGCTCGCGCTGCAGGCGCAATGGTAGGAGTGGTGCTCGAGCGACACCTCGCGCAAGTCTGCGCGAATCACGATGTGAAAATCGCGAAGAAGAATCCGACGATTGCTGATTTTAATGACGCACTAAAATCTTCTGATGTTATTGACATCCCGATTTGGCGTGGCATTACCCGATTGGGAGACCTGCGAAACTTGTGTGACCATAATAAAGAGCGAGAGCCGACTAAGGATGAGGTCGATGATCTCATTTCGGGTGTCGACAGGTTGCTGAAAACCCTGTTTTAAAATCTGTCTATGCTGCACGATCGAAAGCCTGCTCGCTCCGCGGCCTGAATGCCGCGATGTCTAAACAGCGCCATCGCTCCCGCCGATTCGTTCGCTGGCCCTCATGCTGCCGTCCGGGCCACCTTCTCCCAATGGGTGAAGGATCATGACCCGGCCAGCCTGCCTCCTACCCCGCGAACGTCATCCACAGCCCTGCCACCAGCCTGAGCACCCCTGCGGCGGCGAAGATCTGATTGATCACGATGTCCCACCGACGACCGGGCAGAACATGGTCGGGATAGATGATCGGCCAGCGCTGCGTGCGGACGGCCTCCGTCAGGGTCGCGACCGTGATCGGAATGTGCCCGAAACGCCTGTAGATCGGCGTGTAGAACAACGCCCCGAAGTTCCAGCCCTCGTCCGCATAGTGGAAGTACCAGCGAAAAGCCGTCGCATCGACACCGAACCCGGCGGCGAACGCCTCCATGAATTCGCTGGCATCATCACCCGTGATCCCCAGCGTCCCGAACACATCCGCGTCGTCCGACAGCGGCGCCGTCCAGTCACAGAAGTCGCGGATGAACTCCAGAACCGCAGTGCGCGCCTCAGTCATGAGGCCATCCTGACACGGTCGCTAACGGTCCGAAACAGCAGTTCATGCATTGCGGATGCCCCTCACCCCTCCCACCCCCGCACCGCCTCCGCCGCCACGGCATCCGTCCAGGCCTGTTTGCAGGTGGTCCAGGCGGCGCTGTCGTCGGGGTGGAGGGCGGCCAGCGGGCCTTTTCCTGCGCGTAGGCCCCGGCCCTTCCAGACCCTTCTCCCGTTGGGAGAAGGTGGCCGCGAAGCGGTCGGATGAGGGTCGGCGGCCGCCTTCGGCGTGAGCCGTCGCAATGCCGGTGCCACGGCTCTCGCCGACTTCATCCAGCGCCCCTCACCCTTTCGGCTGACACATCGCTCCGCTCTGCGAGCCTCAAGCCCTCTCCCATCGGGAGAGGGGGCTACACCCCCAGCGCCTTCGCCTGCTCCCGGATCGCCGCGTCGATGCGCTCCGGCTCGGCCAGCGCCTGATCATTGCTGAACCGCACCACGGTCCAGCCCAGCGCCTCAATGGCCTCCTGACGGAGGTGATCGTTCAGCACGACGTCGTCCCGCCCATGCACCCCGCCGTCGATCTCGATGACCAGTCGCAGCGGCATACAGGCAAAGTCCACGACATAGGGCCCGACCGGATGCTGCCGCCGGACCTTCCACCCGTCGACCGCCCCGCCGCGAAGCCGCGCCCAGACCCGGTCCTCCGCCATGCCGCCGCGCTGGCGCAACGCCCGGCCCCGCGGAGTCAGCCGCCCGGTGGTCATCGGCTCAGGTCTGGCATCTTGCTCACCCTCTCCCTGTCCCCCCCCCCAATCTTATCAGCACACCTCCGGGGCGTGGTAGACTCCCCATCCCCGCCACAGACCCGCCCGGACCCCTCAGACGATCCAGACCATTCAGACCATTCAGACGGTTCAGACGGTATTTTTCACCGTCTGATTTCCCGCCCCACCTCCGGATTCAGACGGTTCAGACTATTCAGACGGTATTCTCCACCGTCTGATTTCCCCGCCCCTAACCCCATTCCAGACTATTCAGACGGTTCAGACGGTCCTTTTTCCATGCACACCCTCTTCATCGACGCCGACGCCTGCCCCGTGAAGGAAGAATGCTTCCGCGTGGCCGAGCGGGTGGGGTTCAAGGCCTTTGTCGTCTCGAACGGCTGGATCAACCTGCGCCGCGCGCCCTTCATCGAACAGGTGGTGGTCGAGGCCGGGCCGGATGTCGCCGATGACTGGATCGCCGAACGGGCGGGGCCGGGCGATATCGTGGTGACCTCCGACATTCCGCTGGCCGACCGCTGTCTCAAGGCGGGGGCCCAGGCGCTGCGGCCCAACGGCTCGGCCTTCACGCCCGATTCGATCGGCTCGGCCCTGGCCGGGCGCTCGATCGGCGAGCACCTGCGCGGCATGGGGGTCGAGACCTCGGGCCCGCCGCCGTTCTCGGCGCGCGACCGCTCCAACTTCCTGCAGGCCCTGGACCGCGCCGTGGTCGTGGCCAAAAGGGCGGGGGGCGGGTGAGCCTACCCCAGCAGCTTCGTCGAGGCGGCTTCCAGCTCAGCCTCCAGCCGCGCCATGAAGGCATCGCGCTTCAGCCCGGCGGGGATGGCGGGCAGGAACTCATAGACCACGGTGCCGGGGGTGCGTCTGAACCCGTGGGCCGGCCAGTGCTGGCCCGCATTGGTAGCCATGGGCACGCAGGGGGCGTCCAGGTCGCGGTACAGGGCGGCGATGCCGGGCTTGTAGTCGGGCGTCGCGCCGGGGGCGGTGCGGGTGCCCTCGGGGAAGATCAGGATCTGCCGCCCCTCGGCGTGGCGGGTGCGGGCCTGACGGACCATGCCCTTGAGGGCGGCGGAGTGGGCCGACCGGTCGATGGCGATCATGTTCGTCCGCGCCGCGAACCAGCCGAAGAAGGGCAGGATCATCAGCTCCTTCTTCATGACGAAGCAGGGGTCGGGAAGGAAGGTGAAGGGGGCGATCACATCCAGCATGCCCTGATGCTTGCCGGCGATCAGGGCGGCGCCCGTGGGCCGGTGCTCCAGCCCGCGCACCTCGACCCTGACGCCGCACAGGACGCGCAGGCCGAACAGCACAAAGGCCGCCCACATGCGGATCACCACCATGGAGGGGTCCCGCCCGAACAGCAGCACGGGCGACAGGAGCAGGGCAAAGATCGCCATCGATAGATACAGCCAGGCGACAAAGATCAGGGACCGCAGCGTCGTCACTCGCGGGCCTTCTTCGCGGCTTCCTCTGCCACGCCCTGGACGGCCTCGGCCGAGCGGTCGCCGCTGACGCGCCGCACACCCTCGCGGACCATGACGGTCAGATACTTCATATATTCCAGCGTCATACGCCGCGCCGTCACCGCCACCCGCCACCAGCCCTGGTCGTCCAGCTCGGGGGTTTTGACGGCATAGGGGGTCAGCTCGACCCCGGGCAGGGCGCTGCGGATCTCCACCAGGCTGCGCGCCATGTGATAGTCCGAGGTGACCACGATCAGGCTGTCATAGTCGTGCGACCGCGCCCACCGGCCGATCTCTCGGGCGTTGCCCATGGTGTTCTCGGCCTCGAACCCCAGGTCGACGCAGCAGGCGAACAGCCGGCTCGATCCGGGGGTCACGGCCTTCAGCTCGGCCGGCCGGACCTGGCGGTTGACGCCCGAGATCAGCAGCCGGTCGCCCTTGCCGTTCTCCAGCAGGCGGATGGCGGCATCGACCCGCGCTGACGACGGGCCGGTCAGGGCGACGATGCCGTCGGCCGGGGCCGGATCCTCGGCCGGCGTATAGCTCCGCACCCGGTCGGCGAAGGCGAACAGCCCGACCAGCCAGACAAGGGCAAGAATGGCAAGAAGGGCCAGAAAGCGCATCCTCCCTGATTACTCTCCGGCCTGCGGCCTGCCAAGCCAGAGACGGACCGACACCCGCGCGGCCACAACGGCCACCACCGCCATTCCCAGGGGCCAGGGCGCCAGCAGCATCAGGTCGTTCAGGACCAGCGGGAAGACCCGGCCGAGCGTCCCGGTGAGTGGCGCAAGCGCCAGCGCCAGCCCGGCCAGCAGGGCCAGCCCCGCCCCGACCGCTCCGGCCAGGGCGGCGTCCTGCCCCAGATGCCACTGGGCGAGGGTCGTGAGCGCCGCCTCATCCGCCCCGGCCAGCCGCAGGGCGTACAGCGACCGCGCCCGGCTCTCGATCGCCTGTCGCGCGCTCAGCACCAGCGCCATGGCGGTCAGCAGGGCGGCGGCCAGCGCGGCCAGCGCCGTCAGGTCGCGCACCCCGCGCGCGGCGGCGGTGAAGTCCCTGCGCCACAGGCTGTGGTCGTCGACCGTGCCGTCGACCCCTGCCTCGGCCAAGGCCCGGTTCAGGCTGACGGCGCTGGCGGGCTCCGCCGGGTCCAGCCTCAGACGCACAAGCTGCGGCAGGGGCAGGGTGGCCAGATCCGCCTCGCCCAGCCACGGACGTAGCAGGGCCTCGGCCTCGGCGCGCTCCAGCGCCACCGCCTCTTGCACACCGCGCACCCCGGCCAGGGCCTCTGCGGCGCGGGCGGCGGCGGTCGGCCCGCTTTCGTCGGCGCGGGGGCGAATCAGGGCGGTGGCCTCGCTGCCCACCCGACCGGCCCAGTCCCCCGCCGCCCGGCTGGCCCCCACATGGGCCAAAAGGGCCAGGCCGGTCAGCAGGCTCAGCACGGTCAGCATCACCAGGCCCAGCCGCCGGGTCGCGCCGCCGTCCGGCCACAGGTCGGGCCGGGTCAACAGGGCAGGGGCCTTCATCGCGTCCGCTCCGGCTGGACCAGCCGTCCCCCCTCGAGGTGCAGCCGGCGGTCGCCCTTACGCATCTCGGTGCCCGCCCCGTCGCCGTCGCGGGTCATGATCACCGTCGCGCCCTGCCGGTTCAGGGTGCGCAGCAGGCCGAGCATGCGTTTGGCCGAGGCGGCATCCAGCCCGGCCAGCGGCTCATCCGCCAGGATCAGCTCGGGGCCGGTCATCATGGCCCGCGCCAGCGCCACCAGTCGCCGCTCGGCCCGCGACAGCGAGCCTGCCATCCGTCCGGCGCTGTCGGACAGGCCGACGAAGTCCAGCATGGCCGCAAGGTCCGCTTCGCGGCCCCGGGGATCCTCGCCGGTCACGCGCAGGGTCACGGCCAGATTGTCGGCGATGCCCAGATGGGCCAGCAGGGGATCGTCCTGGGCGATCAGGCCGATCCGGCGTCTCATCACCCGGGCCTCGCGGCGGCGCAGTTGCGCCCGGTCCTGGCCGAACAGGACCACCTGACCGGACTCCGGACGAACCAGCCCGGCCATCATCCCCAGCAACAGACTCTTGCCCGCACCCGACCGCCCGGTAAGGAAGTTGAAAGAGCCCGTCGTCACAGTGAGGTCGATGCCCCGCAACAGGTCGGGGTGCCCGGCGTGGCCGAACGTCACCCCTCTCAGGCGCACCGGCCAGCCGGCTTCACCTCGGGGGTCATCGGTCGGACCGGGCGTGTCAGAGGCGGCGATCGTGCGGGTCACATCGAATACAGGTCAGGGAGGCCGGGATAGAGGTCTGCGGGGCGCGGGATCGCTCCGTGGAGTGCGATGCCTCACACCTCGCGGTCTACGCCCATGATACTGACCTGCCCTGCCTGCGCCACCAGCTATTTTGTGGCGGATACCGCGCTGGGACCCCGGGGCCGGACCGTGCGGTGCCAGTCCTGCGCCCAGAGCTGGCATGCCACGCCCGAAGAGCCCCTTGAACTGAAGGCCGAGGCGGTTCCGGTGGCTGCCGCGGCGACCCCGGCAGAGAGTCCGGCTTCCACGAGCGCCGCGCCGGAAAGTCTGGCCGAGACCCCCGCTCCCGAACTGCCCAAGGCCTATCGCGCCCGGGCGGAGAACGCCCGCCGCACCCGCCGCGCCGCCATGCATGGAGCGGTCTGGGCGGGAGTGGCCAGCATCTTCCTCGGCCTCCTCGCCGGGGCCTGGCTGTTCCGGGTCGAGGTGGTCGACATCCTGCCCCGCACGGCGGTGGCCTATGCCGCCATCGGCATGCCCGTGAACGTCACCGGGCTGGAGTTCGAGGCCGTCAGCGCCCGCGCCCTGCCGGACACTCCGGACAAGGTCATGGTCTCGGGCGCGCTTCGCAATGTCCGCGACCGCGAGATCGTCGCCCCCGCCATCCGCGTGGCTCTTCTGGATGACCACGGTGCCGAGATCGCCCATGCGGTGATCCGACCGGAGGCAGCGCCGGTTCTGCCGGGTCAGGTCTCCGGCTTTGCCGCCATCCTCGCCGACCCGGGGGGGAAGGCGACCGGTGTGGGGGTCGACTTCGTGCTGGACGCTCCGCCGTCGCCCGTGCCCGTAGAGCGCGCGCCCAGGCCCGGGGGCACGCCCGTCCAGCCCCCGCTGCCCGCCGATCACAGGGCGGAAGCATCCGCGCATCCGGCCTCGACCGCTCATGACACGGCCCCTGAAGCGACCCCTGAAGCGACCCCTGAAGCTGCCCCTGCCCTCCGGCCGGCCCGGGCGTTGTCATCGGATACGCCCCACGAACTGACACCCGTGGCGGCCGTGCCGCTCGACAGCCCGGCCAATTAGGCGCTATCGGCCCGTCATGGCCGATCCCTCCTCCGACCGTTCCGCCCCGACCGTCCTGCTTGACCAGGCCGGAGTGGCCGCCGTGGTCGAGGATATGGCCCGTCGGATCGCCCCGCATGTCGATGACGACACGGTGGCCGTGGTCCTGCTGACCGGCGGCCTGTGGTTTGCCGCCGACCTGACCCGGGCCTTGGCCCGACAGGGGCGTCATCTGCGGTTCGATGCCCTGTGGCTGGCCTCCTATGGCGACGGCAAGGAGAGCAAGGGCAGCATCGAGGTGCGCGCCCCGCTGCAGCGGTCGGTCGAAGGGCGCAAGGTCCTGATCCTTGATGATGTGTTCGACACGGGTCTGTCGCTGGCGGAATCGGTGCGGCTGGTCCGCGAGGCGGGCGCCGCCGAGGTTCTGACCGGTGTCTTCGCCCGCAAGCCCTGGCCCCTGCCGCGCGCGCCCGAGCCGGACTTTGTCGGCTGGGAGGCCCCCAACCGCTTTCTGGTCGGCTATGGCCTGGACCACGGGGGCGCCTGGCGCGGCCTGCCGGACATCTGCACCCTCGACTGAGGCCTGACGGAACTGCCGGGGCAGCGGGGCCGTTTCGCAATCCCGTCAGAGGAGCCCCGGAATCGTGTCCGACATCGTGCCCCATCCCTGTTTCGAGCCGCCGGGTGAAGCGCTGGCCTTCTATCAGGAGTGCCTGCGGCTGCTGAAGGAGTCGGGCATCCCGTTCGTGATTTCCGGCACCTTCGCGGTCACAGCCTATACGGGGATCAGTCGTCCAACCAAGGATCTCGACGTCTTCTGCAAGCCGGGTGACTATCCGCGAATCCTGGCCTTCTTTCAGCGCCATGGCTATCGGACCGAGGTGGAGGACGAACGGTGGATCGCCAAGATCTGGAGCGATGACCGTCACTTCTTCGACGTGATCTTCGCCATGTCGAACGGAACCATCGCGGTGAACGACAGCTGGTTCGGAGAGGACGAGACCGAGGTTTACGGCCACCGGGTGCGGATCACGCCGCCTACGGCCCTGATCCTGTCCAAGGTCTTCATCCAGGACCGGTATCGCTACGACGGGGCGGATGTGAACCACGTCATCCTGAAGCAGTCCGACGCCATCGACTGGGCCGGCCTGATGAACCAGATGGACCTCTACTGGGAGGTGCTGATGGCCCATCTGCTGAATTTCCGGTTTGCCTACCCGACCGAACGGGACCGGATTCCACGTTGGGTGATGGAGGAGCTGACCGGCCGCCTTGAAGCCCAGGTCGACCTGCCGCCGCCGCGCGTGCGTGTCTGCCGGGGGCGTCTGTTCAGTCCGCGCGACTATATCGCCGACATCAGCGAGTGGGGCTTCGGCGATGTCGTGGGCAAGGGGCTTGAAGAACGCCATGACCCCATCCCCTGAAGGACCGACACCCCAGCCCGGCCTTGAGGAAGGCCCCCGGCGAAAACTGCGTGTCGCGGCCGTCGGCGACCTGCACGTCGGTGAGGGGCAGGAACGCCCCTACCGCGACCTGTTCTCCCGCATTCACAGGGACGCGGACGTCCTCTGCCTGTGCGGCGACCTTGTGAACTTCGGCAAGACCCGCGAGATCGAGGTCCTGCTGGAAGACCTGCGTGACTGCCGGATCCCCATGGTCGGCGTATTGGGCAATCACGAGTATGAATGCGGTCAGCCCGAGGTGGTTCGCGACATGCTGTGCGAGGCGGGGGTCCGGATGCTGGACGGCCAGGCTTATGAGATCGAGGGCGTGGGCTTCGCTGGAGGCAAGGGCTTCATCGGGGGATTTGGCCGGTTCATGCTCAGCCCCTTCGGCGAACCCGAGGTGAAGGCCTTCGTGCAGGAAGCGGTCAAGGATTCCAACGAGATCGAGAACTCGATCCGCATGCTGCGAACCGAGCGGTCGGTGGTTCTGCTTCACTATGCGCCGGTGGTGGACACCGTGGTTGGCGAGCCGCCCGAGATTCACGCCTTTCTCGGCTCGTCCCGGCTGGCCGAAGTCGTTGATCGCTACGACAACATCAGCCTGGTTGTGCACGGCCATGCCCACAGGGGTCAGCCCGAGGGCCGCACGGCGAGAGGTATACCGGTCTACAATGTCGCGCTGCCGGTTCTGCGGACGCTGGGCGACCAGCCCTACCGCGTCTTTGAGGTCTGATCCGGATCCAGCCAGGGCGCGACCGTCTCGCGGGCCAGCAGGGCGGCATAGTCGGGCCGGGGCCGGACCACGGCGAACCGGTCGCCATCCACCAGCACCTCGGGCACCAGAGGGCGGCTGTTGTATTCGCTGGCCATGGCGGCGCCATAGGCCCCCGCGCCCTTGAAGGCCACCAGATCGCCCGCCGCCAACAGGGGCAACAGCCGGTCGCGGGCAAAGGTGTCACCGGTCTCGCAGACCGGGCCCACGACGTCGTACCGCTCCTCGGTCCGACCTTCATCCCTGACCGGCACCAGCGGATGGAAGGCGTCATATAGCGCTGGTCGCATCAGGTCGTTCATGGCCGCGTCCAGCACCAGAAAGCGCCGGCCGTCCGGCCGCTCGTTCACATGGATGACCCGGGCCAGCAGCACCCCGGCATTGGCGACAAGCAGGCGTCCGGGCTCGAAAACGGTGTCCACGTCCAGCCCCGCCATCGCCTCACCGACCATGGCCGCATAGGTCGCGGGGTCGGGCGGGGTCAGCCCCGGCTCATAGGGGACTCCCAGGCCGCCGCCGAGATCCAGCACCCCGACGGTGTGCCCGTCGGCACGCAGCCGGCGGGTCATATCCGCCAGCACGCCAAAGGCATCCCGCAGGGGCGCAAGATCCAGGATCTGGCTGCCGATGTGGCAGGCCAGGCCGACGGGCCGCACCTGTCTGTTCGTGGCCGCGCGGGCATAGAGGGACAGGGCCTCGTCGACCGGCACGCCGAACTTGTCGCCGCCGCCCCCGGTGGTGATCTTGGCATGACCGCCGGCGCCGACGCCGGGGTTCACGCGGATGGAGATGTCGGGCCGGATGCCGGTGGCCGTGGCGATCCGCTCCAGCCGGTCCAGCTCCGGCGCAGACTCGATATTGACCTGGCGCACGCCGGTTCGGAGGGCAAAGGCCAGTTCTGCGTCGGTCTTGCCGACGCCGGAAAAGATGATGCGATCCGCCGGAATGCCGGCGGCGAGCGCCCGTCGGATTTCCCCTTCGGACACGGTATCGGCCCCCGCGCCCAGACGCCCCAGTGTCGCCAGCACCGACAGATTGCTGTTGGCCTTGACGGCAAAGGCGACCAGCGAACGCCCGGCCAGGCTGGCCTGGGCCTCGATGGCGCCGGACAGCACCCGGTAGTGCCGGGTCAGGGTCGCGGTCGAATAGACATAGGTCGGGGTGCCGACGGTCCGGGCGATGTCGGCCAGCGGCACGGCCTCGGCATGGAGGTCGCCGTCGATGTACTGAAAATGATCCACGTCGTCTCGGGGGAGGAGGGCGACCTCAGGTCGTCAGGAAAGCGGGCTGCCCCCGCCCGAATAGGGGTTGGTGGGACCGCCGTCGATCGGCTGCTGCGTCGAGGAGCGGTTGATCGTTGCCGGTTCTTCCAGATTAGGCGCCCCGGCATCGCGCATGCCGCGCTCGGTCCGGCGCTCGGGCGGGGCCTCCAGATCGGCCATGCGGCCACAGGCGGCGGTCCCGGCCAGCATCAGGCCGACAAGGCCCAGAACGGCAATGCGGTTCGAAACGGTCATGACAGTCGCGTCTTCCATTCGGCGATGCGCGCGCGGACCTGCTCCGGCGCCGTGCCGCCAAAACTGCGGCGACTGTCACAGGAAGCCTCAGGCGACAGCACCTTGTAAACCTCTGTCGTGATTCCGGGCTCGATGGCGGTCAGTTCCCCGAGCGGCAGTTGCGCCAGGTCCACGCCCAGGGCCTCGGCCCGTTTGACCGCGGCCCCCGTGATGTGATGCGCCTGACGGAAGGGCAGCCCGAGCTCCCGCACCACCCAGTCGGCCAGATCGGTGGCCGTGGAAAAGCCCGAACCGGCCGCAGCCCGCATTCTTTCCGTGTCCGGCGTCAGGGCCGTGACCATGGCGGTCATGGCGACCAGCGCCAGATCGAGGGCGTCGAAGGCCTCGAACACCGGCGGCTTGTCCTCCTGCATGTCCTTGGAATAGGCCAGCGGCAGGCCCTTCATGACGGTCGACAGCGCGACCAGCGAGCCGATGATCCGCCCGGTCTTGGCGCGTACCAGTTCGGCGGCGTCCGGATTGCGCTTTTGCGGCATGATCGACGAGCCGGTGGTCAGATGGTCGGGCAGGGTGACAAAGCCGAACTGCGGCGTCATCCAGACCACGATCTCTTCGGCCAGCCGAGACAAATGCCCGGCACAGAGGCTGGCGGCGGCCAGGCTTTCCAGTGCGAAGTCCCGGTCCGACACGGCGTCCAGCGAATTGGCCATGGGCCGGTCAAAGCCGAGCGCCCTCGCGGTCATCTGCCGGTCGATGGGGAAGGGCGAACCGGCCAGGGCCGCGGCCCCCAGCGGACATTCGTTCATGCGCGCCCGGGCGTCGGCAAAGCGCGAGGCGTCCCGTCCGAACATCTCGACATAGGCCATCAGATGGTGGCCGAAGGTCACCGGCTGGGCGGGCTGCAGATGGGTAAAGCCGGGCATCAGGTCTCCGGCGTGGGCCTCCGCCTTATCCAGCAGGGCCGACTGCAGCGCCTTCAGCTGATCCACGGTGTGGTCGCAGGCGTCGCGCACCCACAGGCGGAAGTCGGTCGCCACCTGGTCGTTGCGGCTGCGCGCCGTGTGCAGCCGGCCCGAGGCCTCGCCGATCAGCTCGGCCAGACGCGCCTCGACGTTCATGTGGATGTCTTCGTACTGGTCGCGGAATGGAAAGCTGCCGTCCGTGATCTCGGCCTCGATGGTGTCCAGCCCGCGCAGGATGGCCTCTGCGGCCTCGGCCGAGATGATCCCGCGTTCCGCCAGCATGCGACAATGGGCGCGCGACCCGGCCAGATCCTGCGGCCACAGGCGCTGATCGACGCCGATGGACACATTGATAGCCTGCATCACCGCATCAGGCTTGGCGGAAAAGCGTCCACCCCATAGGGTCTTTTCCGAAGTCGCTCCGGAAGCGGATGAGGCGACGTCAGGGGATGTAGGCCGGGACATGGCGTTAGGCTCGGATATCAAGGGTTCTGTGAAGACGGCTCTGGCCATCGGCGCGGCGGTTCTGGTCGCCCTGATCGCCGGTGGCGTGCTGCTATATCCGCATATTGCCCCGGGGTCCAAAGACAAGGCCGCTGCGGGCGCGACTGGCGCGCAGAGCGAGCTGTCGGTCTATGCGAAAGGCCCGCTGACCCGCCTGTCTGCGCCCGTCGATCTCGTGCCCGCCCCGGACTACGGCTTTGTCGATCGCGAAGGGGAGGCCGCCAGCTTCGCCGACTTCAAGGGCAAGGTGGTGGTGGTCAATCTGTGGGCCATGTGGTGCGCCCCGTGCCGCACGGAGATGCCGACGCTGGCGACCCTGGCCTCGGCCTATGAGGGCACCGACCTGCTGGTCCTGCCGATCAATGTCGACTCGGGCGACGACGCCATCGCCGATGCGAAAAGCTTCCTCGATGTGCACGAGCCCTTGCCCTTCTATTCGGACAAGAGCTTCCGCCTGCCGTTCCTGTTCCCGGAATCGGGCAAGATGCCCCAGACGATCCTGCTGGACCGCCAGGGGCGTATCCGGGCGACATTCGCCGGGGAGGCCGACTGGGCCAGCGCGGAAGCCCGGGCCCTGGTCGATGCCCTGCTGGCCGAGTCCTGAGGCCTATTCGACGCGCTCGCCGGTGGCCGGATTGACGGCACCCTCGCGGCCCTCGGCGGCGGCCTCGGCCTGATTTTCCTCGAGCTTGTTGGCCAGCTTGCCCGCACCCTCCTCGACCGCCCGAGCGGCCTTCATGGCGCCGGACTCGATCACCTCGCCGGCCTGGGCGGCGGCATCGCCGACCGTATCACCCGCCTGCTCGGCCCTGGCTTCGGTTCTTTCCTGCTCGGTCTCGGTACAGGCGGCCATGCCAAGGGCGAGGGCCGATGCTGCGCCGGCGATCTTTAAGGTGCGCGTGATCATGATGGGTCCCTTCCGGATGGATGATCCGTCCGGAACGTCGGGCCAACGGCCGAGGTTGCATCTGATGCCGGTAAGGGAGACCGGTGGTGGCTGGAGGCGGACTTGAACCGCCGACCTGTGGGTTATGAATCCACCGCTCTAACCAGCTGAGCTATCCAGCCCCGGGTCACCGGGTCGCGGGGCCAAGGGGTCGGCCTTCGCGAGACGCGTCGCTATATAGGCCTGAGGGTCCGGGTTCAAGCGTCTCATTTTCGGAACAGGACCCTGCCTCGCGACGTATACAGTCAAGCCCCGTTTCGACCAGACCAAGGAACTGACATGACCGCTCCCAAAGCGCTTCCCCGCCGGGCAATGTTTCGCGCCGGTCGCCTGACGGCCGCCGCATCCCTCGGCATCCTGATGGCGGCCTGCAATGTGAGTGGATCGGTGGGTGCCAGTCCCGCTGAGCCGGGCGATCCGGTGGAGACCCGGGCCGCCAATGCCCCGGACCAGACGCCGGCTTTTGAAGGGCAGACGCGCGCGCCCGGCGTGATCACCGAAGGCCAGCTCAGCCATACCGTCGTGGCGGAAGGCCTGGTCAATCCCTGGGGCATGGCGCTGATGCCGGACGGCAACTGGCTGGTCACCGAACGCCCGGGCCGCCTGCGGATCATCACCGCCGATGGACAGGTGGGCGAGCCGGTTTCCGGGCTGCCCGATGTCGATGCGAGGGGGCAGGGTGGCCTGCTGGATGTCGTGACCGGCCCGGACTTTGCCAATGATCGCATGATCTACTGGAGCTACTCGGAGCCCCGCGACGGCGGCAACGGCACGACGGTGGCGCGGGGGATCCTGTCTGCGGACGGAAGCCGGGTCGAGGCCGTGGAAGTCATCTTCCGCGCCGTTCCGGCCTATGCCGGTGACAAGCATTTTGGCTCCTCGCTGGCGTTCGCGCCGGACGGCAAGTTGTTCATCACCGTGGGCGAGCGGTCCGACGCCGCCGTCCGGGATCAGGCCCAGGATCTGGGCTCGCACTATGGCAAGACCATCCGCATCAATGCCGACGGCACGGTCCCCTCGGACAACCCCTTCGTCGGTCAGGCCGGCGCGCGGCCCGAGATATGGTCCTGGGGCCACCGCAATCCCCAGGGCATTGCCGTTGCCTCCGACGGCGCAGTCTGGTCGGTCGAGCACGGGCCGCGCGGTGGTGACGAGATCAATCTGACCCGGCCCGGTCTCAACTATGGCTGGCCCGAGGTGACCTACGGGATCGAATATCGTGGGGCCGCAGTCGGTGAGGGGATCACGGCCCGTGAGGGCACGGAACAGCCGGTCTATTACTGGGACCCTGTCATCGCGCCGGGCGGCATGACGATTTACCGGGGCGCCATGTTCCCGGGCTGGGAGGGCAACCTGCTGGTCGCGGCGCTCGGCCAGAAACACATCGCCCGGCTGGTGATCGAGGATGACCGCGTGGTCGGTGAAGAGCGTCTGCTGACCGATCTGGGCGACCGGGTCCGCGACGTCGCGGTCGGTCCTGACGGCGCGGTGTGGGCGATCACCGATGAGCGCAACGGCAAGCTGGTCCGGCTGTACCGCCCCTGATGACATCCCGCAGCGGCGGTGACCGGTCCGTTCGGCCACAGCCGTCGCCGCATTGTTACTTGACGTTGACGTAAACGTAGGGTTTCTGACGCCCACGTTTCGATTCCGAACTCGCCCTCACGCAGCGAGGCCCCGCGGGCCGAGCGACAGGGCCAGCAAAAGAGAGACCGCCATGACCGAGGCCTATATCTACGACGCCGTCCGCACGCCGCGCGGCAAGGGCAAGAAGGACGGCAGCCTTCACGAGATCACCGCCCTGTCCCTGGCGACCCAGGTGCTGGAAGCCCTGCGGGACCGGAACGGGCTGGACACCTCAAAGGTCGATGACGTCATCCTCGGTTGCGTCTCGCCGGTGGGGGAGCAAGGGGCCGACATCGCCCGCACGGCGGTGATGAACGCCGGCTGGGCCGAGACCACGGCGGGCGTCCAGATCAACCGCTTCTGCGCCTCGGGTCTTGAGGCCGTGAACATGGCTGCGGCCAAGGTCAAATCGGGCGAGGCCGACATGGCCGTCGGCGGGGGCATCGAGGCCATGAGCCGTGTGCCCATGGGCTCGGACGGTGGGGCCTGGCCGGTCGACCCGACCTCGGCCTTCAAGACCTATTTCGTGCCCCAGGGCGTCTCGGCCGACATGATCGCCTCGAAATGGGGCTTCTCGCGCGCCGACGTCGACGCTTATTCGGTCGAAAGCCACAAGCGCGCCGCCCGCTCCTGGGCCGAGGGTCGGTTCAAGCGCTCGGTTGTGCCGGTCAAGGACCAGCTGGGCCTGACCATCCTCGACCACGACGAGACCATCCGCCCCAACACCGACATGCAGACGCTGGGCAGCTTGAACCCCTCCTTCCAGATGATGGGAGAAATGGCCTTCGACGCCGTGATCAACCAGCGCTACCCCGAGGTGGCGCGCGTCAATCACGTCCACACGCCGGGCAACAGCTCGGGCATCGTCGACGGCTCGGCCGGGGTGCTGATCGGCACGCTGGCCGCCGGGCGCGCCCTGGGGCTCGAGCCGCGCGCGCGCATCAAGGGCGCCGCCTCGATCGGGTCGGAGCCCTCCATCATGCTGACCGGCCCCGAGTTCGTGACCACCAAACTGCTGAACAAGCTGGGCATGACGCCGGACGACATCGACCTGTTCGAGCTGAACGAGGCCTTCGCCGCCGTGGTCCTGCGCTATATGCAGGCGCTCGATATCGACCACGACAAGATCAACGTCTGCGGCGGCGCCATCGCCATGGGCCACCCCTTGGGCGCCACCGGGGCCATGATCCTCGGCACGGTGCTGGACGAGCTGGAACGCTCGGACAAGACCACGGCGCTCGCCACCCTCTGCATCGGCGGCGGCATGGGCACCGCCACCGTTATCGAACGCGTCTGATCCGGGAGAGATTGACCATGGAAAACTTCAAGATCGACGTCGACGCCGACGGCATCGCCCTGATCACCTTCGATGTGCCGGGCCGTTCGATGAACACCCTGACCGGCAAGGTCATGCAGGAAATCCCGGAGTGGGTCGAACGGGTGAAGACCGACGACGCCATCAAGGGTGCGGTCCTGACCTCGGGCAAGAGCTCGGGCTTCTGCGCCGGTGCTGACCTTGGCGATATGGCCGCAGGCATGCTGACCGGCGGTTCGCTGCAGGACGCCTTTGACGCCGGCTGGCGGCTGAACGGGGCGCTGCGCGCGCTGGAGACCTGCGGCAAGCCGGTGGCGGCCGCGATCAACGGCCTCGCCCTCGGCGGCGGTCTGGAATTGACCCTGGCCTGTCACTACCGCGTGGTCGGCGACAGCCCGAAGATCCAGCTGGGCCTGCCCGAGATCAAGGTCGGCCTGTTCCCTGGCGGTGGCGGCACCCAGCGGCTGACGCGCCTTGTCGGCGTGCAGGCGGCGATGATGGCCATGACCGAGGGCAAGTCCTTCCGTCCGAACGACGCGAAGGGCGCCGGCATTGTGCACGAGGTCGTGCCGGTCGGCACCGAGGTCGAGGCCGCGAAGGCCTGGGTCAAGGGCGGCGGCAAGGCCGTCCAGCCGTGGGACGACAAGGGCTTCAAACTGCCGGGCGGCGGACCCTACCACCCGGCCGGCATCCAGAACTTCCTGGTCGGCAACGCCATGCTGCGCAAGCAGACCTGGGGCAACTATCCCGCCGCCATGAACCTGATGAAGGCCGTCTATGAGGGCGTGCAACTGCCCATGGACGCGGCCCTGCGCGTCGAGACCCGCTATTTCATTAAGACCCTGATGACGCCTCAGGCCCAGGGCATGATCCGCAGCCTGTTCCTGTCGAAACAGGAGCTGGACAAGGGCGCCGTCCGCCCCTCCGATGTGCCGAAGTCAGACCCGACGAAGGTCACGGTGCTGGGCGCCGGCATGATGGGCGCGGGCATCGCCTATGTGAACGCCATGGCCGGCATCGAGACCATTCTGATCGACCGCGATCAGGAAAGCGCCGACAAGGGCAAGGCCCACGTTGAGGATCTGCTGAAGAAGCGCCTGTCCCGCGGTCAGCTGACCCAGGAGAAGTTCGACGCCCTCCTGGCCTCGGTCACCGCCACCACCGACTATGACCACATCAAGGGTTCGGACCTCGTCATCGAGGCCGTGTTCGAGAACCGCGAGATCAAGGCCGATGTGACGAAACGCGCCGAGGCCCAGCTGGAGCCGGGCGCCATCTTCGGCTCCAACACCTCGACCCTGCCGATCACCGGTCTGGCCGAAGCGTCGGTGCGCCCCGAGGACTTCATCGGCATCCACTTCTTCTCGCCGGTCGACAAGATGATGCTGGTCGAGATTATCCTCGGCGAAAAGACCGGCAAGGCGGCGATTGCTAAATCGCTCGACTATGTGATGAAGATCAAAAAGACCCCGATCGTCGTCAACGACGGGCGCGGCTTCTACACCTCGCGCTGCTTCGGCACCTATGTGGCCGAGGGTATGGCCATGCTGGAAGAGGGCATCTCGCCCGTGCTGATCGACAACATCGGTCGCTCCACCGGCATGCCGCGCGGCCCGCTGGAAATGCACGACGACGTCGCGCTGGACCTGTCGGTCAAGATCGCCAGACAGACCGCCGAGGATCTGGGCGACGCCTATCAGCCGCTGCCGGGCTCCGAGATCGTCCGCAAGATGGTCGAGGATCTGGGCCGCTATGGCCGCAAGAACGGCAAGGGCTTCTATGACTATGACCAGAAGCCCAAGGTCATCTGGTCGGGTCTGGCCGAGCTGGCCCCGGTCAAGGTCGACGAACTGTCGATGGCCGATGTCGAGGACCAGCGGCGCCGTCTGCTGTTCCGTCAGGCAGTCGAGGTCGCCCGCTGCTGGGAAGAGGGCGTCATCGACGACCCGCGCGAAGCCGACGTCGGCGCCATCCTGGCCTGGGGCTTTGCGCCCTGGACCGGCGGTCCGATCACCTACATCGACCAGTATGGCCTGAAGGCCTTCGTCGAACAGGCCGATGCCTATGCCGTCCGGTACGGCGACCGCTTCAGCCCGCCGCAGCTGCTGCGTGATATGGCCGCGAAGGACGAGACCTTCTACGGCAAGTTCGCTCCGGAGAAGAAGGTGGCGTGAGCAGCTCCTCACCCGCAAAGCGGGGGAGGGGGACCATTCGAAGGATGGTGGAGGGGGCGGAAGTACACGCCGGTGCCTGAGGTCGCCCCCTCCACCCCTTCGGGGTCCCCCTCCCCCGTTCGCTTCGCTCCAGGGGAGGATCAATCAGTCCCTGAGCCGTCCGGCGTCCTTCAGGGCCGCGATGACCTGATCGGCCGCCGCATCAATCGCCAGCTGGTCGGTGCGGATGTGCAGCTCCGGCGCCTTGGGGGCCTCATAGGGGCTGTCGATTCCGGTGAAGTTCGCCAGCTCGCCGGCCCGCGCCTTCCTGTAGAGGCCCTTGATGTCGCGGGCCTCGACAACCTCTAGCGGGGCATCGACAAACACCTCCATGAACTCGCCCTCGACCATCAGGCCTCGCGCCATCTGACGCTCGGCCGCAAACGGCGAGATCAGCGACACCAGCACGATCAGGCCGGCATCGGCCATCATCCGGGCGGTCTCGGCGGCGCGGCGGATGTTCTCGACCCGGTCGGCGTCGGTGAAGCCCAGGTCGCGGCTGAGGCCGTGGCGCAGATTGTCGCCGTCGATCAGATAGGCATGGTGGCCCATGGCGGTCAGCCGCGCCTCGACCGCATTGGCCAGCGTCGACTTGCCCGCGCCCGACAGGCCGGTCAGCCATAGTACGGCGGGCTTTTGCCCCTTCAGCCGCGCGCGCGTCTCCCGGTCTACATTCAGCGCCTGCCGGTGGATGTTGTGCGCCCGCCGCAGGGCAAAGCGGATCATGCCCGCCCCGACGGTCTCAAGACTCTGGCGGTCGATCAGGATGAAACCGCCGAACTCCGGGCTCTCCTCATAGGGGGCAAAGGCGATCTCGCGCCCCAGCGTCAGATGCACCAGTCCGATGTCATTCATCGACAGGGTGCGCGCGGCCAGTGGGGCAAGGGTCTGCACATCGACCCGGTGGCGGATGTCGCTGATCTGGACCGGCACGGTGCGCGTGCCCAGCCTGAGGTCATACATACGGCCGGGCAGAAGCGGGTCCTCGCCCATCCAGACCAGATGGGCCTCGAATTGGTCGGCGACCTCCAGCGGGCTATCGCCCGTGGTCAGCACATCACCACGCGCCACATCCAGCTCGGTGTCCAGCCGGATCAGGATCGACCGACCGGGCAGGCCCTCGGCGACCGGGCCGTCGCCGTCCAGGACCGACTCGACCGTCGCCGTCCGGCCCGACGGGAGCACCCGCACGGCCTGACCGGCCCGCACCGTTCCCGAGGCGACCTGCCCGCTATAGGCCCGGCCCCCTTCCGGCAGTCGCACCACGCCCTGCACCGCCATCCGGAACGGCGCCTCGCCCTCGCGTCCGCGCACGGGCAGGCGCTCCAGCGCCTCCAGCAGGGTCGGCCCCTGATACCAGGGCATGAGCGCGCCGCGCTCCACCACCTGGTCTCCCGTCCGGCCGCTGACCGGAATGGCGATGACGGTCTCTATGCCCAGCTTCGCGGCGAAGGGGGCAAAGGCCTCGGCAATCGGCCGGAACACCGCTTCGGCACCACCGACCCGATCCATCTTGGTCACCGCCAGAATGACCGTCTTCATGCCCAGCAGGGCGACCAGATGGCTGTGCCGCCGGGTCTGGGGCAGCAGTCCCTTTTCGGCATCGACCAGAATGACCGCGACATCGGCGTTCGATGCGCCGGTCACCATATTGCGGGTAAACTGCTCGTGGCCCGGGGCATCGATGGCCAGAAACGCCCGGCGCGGGGTTGCGAACGGGCGATAGGCCACATCGATGGTGATGCCCTGTTCCCGTTCGGCCATCAGCCCGTCGATCAGGGCCGCGTGATCGAGCTCGCCCTCCGGCGTCAGCGGCAGGGCCCGGTCGGTCGGCAGGGCCCCGGCATCGTGCAGCAGCCGCCCCAGCAGGGTCGATTTGCCGTCATCGACCGATCCGCAGGTGATGAAGGCCAGCCGGCCAGAGGTCGCAGACGCGGCCATCAGAAATAGCCTTCCTGCTTCTTGCGCTCCATCGACCCGGCCTGATCGACGTCGATCAGCCGGCCCTGACGCTCGGACACGCGCGAGGTCTGCATTTCGGCGATGACCTGATCCAGGGTTTCCGCCTCGCTCTCGATAGCCCCGCTCAACGGATAACAGCCGAGGGTGCGGAAGCGGACCTTGAGCATCCGCGGTGTCTCGCCCGGCTCCAGCCGCATGCGGTCGTCGTCGACCACGATCAGCCGCCCCTGCCGCTCGACTACCGGCCGCTCGCGCGCGAAATAGAGAGGGACCACCGGAATGTCCTCGAGGGCGATGTAGTCCCACACATCCGCCTCGGTCCAGTTGGAGAGGGGAAAGACCCGCACCGACTGACCCGGCCTCAGGCGGGCATTGTAGAGCGACCACAGCTCGGGTCGCTGGGCGCGGGGGTCCCAGGCATGACCCGCCCCCCGCATCGAGAAGACGCGCTCCTTGGACCGGCTGGCCTCCTCGTCGCGGCGCGCCCCGCCGATGGCCGCGTCGAACCCGTGGGCGTCCAGCGCCTGTTTCAGCCCTTGCGTCTTCCACATATCGGTATGAACGGCCGAGCCCTGATCGAACGGATTGATCCCCCGTGCCTCGGCTTCGGGGTTCCTGTGCACGATCAGCTTCAGGCCGCTCTCGGACGCCATCCGTTCGCGCAGGGCGTACATCTCGCGGAATTTCCAGCCGGTATCGACATGCAGCATCGGCCAGGGCGCGTGGGCCGGATGAAAGGCCTTGCGCGCCAGATGCAGCAGCACCGCCGAGTCCTTGCCGATCGAATACAGCAGCACCGGCCGCTCGCACTGGGCCGCCACCTCGCGCAGGATGTGGATGCTCTCGGACTCCAGATCGCGCAGGGCCGCGAGGCGTTCGGGCGAGGGTAGGGACGGATCAGCCACGGTCATGATTGTCACGTTGCAGACACGCATCGGTGAAACAAGCCCTGCTTGCGCGGGTGCCCTGTTCAAGGCTGCGCGGGCGGGCTATCGGGGCGGCGACAGTTCGCGAAACACCGGAAGGGATACGGCATGCGCGTGGCAATGATCGGTACGGGATATGTGGGCCTGGTGTCCGGGGCCTGCTTTGCCGACTTCGGCCATGTGGTCACCTGTGTCGACAAGGATGCCTCCAAGATCGAGCGGCTGGAGCAGGGCATCATGCCCATCTATGAGCCCGGTCTCGACACCCTGGTCGCCAAGAATGTCGAGGAAGGTCGCCTGTTCTTCGCCGTCGACGGAGCCGAGGCCATACGTCAGGCCGACGCCGTCTTCATCGCCGTGGGCACGCCCTCGCGTCGCGGAGACGGCCACGCCGACCTCAGCTATGTCTATGCCGCCGCCGAGGAGATCGCCGGTCTGATCGACGGGTTCACCGTGGTGGTCACCAAATCGACCGTGCCGGTCGGCACCGGCGATGAGATCGAGCGCATCATCCGCGAGCGTCGTCCGGACGCGGAATTCGCCGTGGTCTCCAACCCCGAATTCCTCCGCGAAGGTGCCGCCATCGGCGACTTCAAACGTCCGGATCGCGTCGTGGTCGGCACCGATGACGACCGGGCCCGTAAGGTGATGAGCGAGCTTTATCGCCCGCTGAACCTCAATGAATCGCCGCTGCTGTTCGTGGGCCGCCGCACCTCGGAACTGATCAAATACGCCGCCAACGCCTTCCTCGCCCTGAAGATCACCTTCATCAACGAGATGGCCGATCTGTGCGAGGCCGTGGGCGCCGATGTGCAGCAGGTCGCGCGCGGCATTGGTCTGGACAACCGCATCGGCTCGAAATTCCTGCACGCCGGCCCGGGTTATGGCGGCTCCTGCTTTCCGAAGGACACCCTTGCCCTGGTGCGCACTGCCGTGGATGCCGGCAGTCCCGTGCGACTGGTCGAGACCACGGTCGAGGTCAATGACGCGCGCAAGAAGGCCATGGCCGGGCGCGTCGAAAAAGCGCTGGACGGCGACCTGTCGGGCAAGACGGTCGCGGTGCTGGGTCTGACCTTCAAGCCCAACACCGATGACATGCGCGACTCGCCCTCGCTGGACCTGGTGCCCGCCCTGATCGCGGCGGGGGCAAAGGTCCAGGCCTTCGACCCCGAGGGCATGCATGAGGCCAAGGCGCTGCTGAAGGGGGTCGATTTCCGCGATGGGCCCTATGACGCGGTCAAGGATGCCGATGCGGTGGTCATCGTGACGGAATGGGACCCGTTCCGCGCGCTGGATCTGGATCGCCTGAAGTCGCTGGTGAAGCAGCCGGTCATCGTCGACCTGCGCAACATCTATCGTCCCGAAGACATGCGGGCGCGTGGCTTCCGCTACACCTCGATCGGCCGGGCCTGAAGCTAACGGGTCGAGGCGGGTATCAGGATCTCGGCCCGGGCCACGGGGCGGTCGGCATCATCGATCATGACGGCCCGCCCGACGCCGATGACCAGACCGGCCGAGACGACGGCGGCGGCCACGCCGATCGAGATCAGCCTTGCGCCCTCCAGCCATTCCCGATTGTCCGGACCCACGGCCACCCCCGGTTAACCCTCGCCCAGCCAAAGCACAGGCCAGGGGGGGACGGCAAGCCTTGCCGAACGCGAGTCGACAAAAAAGGCGGGCCCCCGGGGGGGACCCGCCCTTCTTTACGCTTGTCTTGCCGTGATCAGCCGCGGAACGGACGGATCAGGATTTCCACCCGACGGTTCTGGGCGCGGCCCTGGGTCGTGTCGTTCGAGGCGACGGGCTCGCGCGAACTGCGACCTTCGATGAACAGGCGCTCGGGCATGACGCCGTTTCGGATCAGGGCGTCGGCCACCGACAGGGCCCGGCGTTCGGACAGCGGCTGGTTGATGTGGTCGCCGCCGGTGGAATCGGTGTGCCCGATGATATCGACCGTGCTCCGGTCGTACTGCCGCAGGACCGCGGCAACATCGGCCAGAACCGCGTTGAACTGCGGATCGATGTTGGACTGGTTGGTGGCGAAGGTCACGTCCGACGGCATGCGCAGGACCAGGTTGTCGCCCTGGCGAACGACGCCGACGCCGGTGCCGGACAGTTGCTCTTCCATGGCGCGCTGCTGGCGGTCCATGTACTGGCCGACCGCCGCCCCGGCGAGAGCGCCGACGCCGGCCCCGATCAACGCGTTCCTGCGGCCCTGCTCGCCGTCCGAGGTGTTGGTCAGGTAACCCAGCACGGCGCCACCGAGAGCACCCGCAATGGCACCGGTTCCGGTGTTGTTGCGACGCGGCTGTGAGCTGTAGGGGTCGGTGGTGGTGCAGGCTGCGGCTCCCAAAAGGGTGGCAATGGCCGCGCCGGTCATCAGAATCTTGGTGCGCATGTGTCTCGTCCTGTGATTTGGGCGTCAGGCCCGGTTAACGCGAGCCTTACGGTGAAGGTTCCCATCTGTATCGGATATGAACGGCGCTGCCATCCGTTTGCCATCGGGGGGTGTCACGGCGTATCAGCCTGAAGCCCTGCCACTGCCTGAACGGACGCTGCCGTGACCGCCGAACCCGCCTCCTCCCACACCGATCTGTCCGCGCGGGGCATTACGCCCGTGTCCATGTCGCTCTACGACCGTGATTTCCAGGCCTTTGCCGATGCCCTGGGCGGGTCTTTCGAACGCTATGGCTTTGCCGTGATCGCCGATCACGGCCTGGACCAGACGGTGATCGACGCCGCGCTGAACGACGCCAAGGCCTTCTTTGCCCTGCCGGAAGACGTCAAGCGGGCCTATCACCTGCCGGGCACGGGCGGGGCGCGCGGACTGACCCCCTTCGGCGTCGAGGCGGCCAAGGGCGCGGCGGCGGTCGACCTCAAGGAGTTCTGGCACGTCGGCCGTGAGCTGCCCGAGGGGCATCCCTACCGGAAATATATGCGGGACAATCTGTGGCCGACCGAGGTCGAGGGCTTCCGTGACCACCTGTATGGCCTCTTCGAGGCGATGGATGCGCTCGGAGCCCGCATCCTGCGTGCCATCGCCCGGCATCTGGGGCTCGGCGACGATTATTTCGAGGACAAGGTCCAGCTGGGCAACAGCATCCTGCGCCTGCTGCACTACCCGCCGGTGACGGGCGAGCCCGCCGGGGTTCGTGCCGGCGCGCATGAAGACATCAATGTCATCACCCTGCTGCTGGGCGCCGAGGAAGCCGGGCTGCAGCTCAAGGAAAAGGACGGCAGCTGGCTGGATATCGCCCCGCCGCCGGGCGCCCTGGTGGTCAATATCGGCGACATGCTGCAGCGGCTGACCAATCACGTCCTGCCGTCAACCAGCCACCGGGTGATCAATCCGTCGCCCGAGCGCAGCCGGTTCGCCCGCTATTCCATGCCCTTCTTCCTGCACTTCAATCCGGACTTCGTGATCGAGACCCTGCCGTCGACCATCACGCCGGACAATCCGGACCGCTATGCCGGGAAGGCGATCATGGCCGAGGACTTCCTGACCGAACGCCTCAGGGAAATCCGGCTGATCTGAGCGCTCAAGCAGCGAGCGACCGCGTCGCGAGCGATAGCGCGAAGACACTGCGCTCAGGCAGCGAGCGACCGCGTCGCGAGCGATAGCGCCAGCTATTTCGAGATTCTCAGCCGGGTGATGTCGCGGCCGATGGCCTTGAAGGCGTCCGACAGGTCCGCTCCGCTGGCGGGCAGATAGACGTGCGCGGCGCTGGAGGCGCAATCCCGGATCACGCGCTCGGCACCCCCTCCGGAATCCACCAGGAAGCCGACAGTGTAGACGATGATCCCCTGGGCCTTCATGGCCGCGCAGGTCGAAAGCGTCTGGGCGAAGGGGTCGCCGTTGGTGGCGTTGCAGAAGATGTGGTCGGCCGCGCTGCCCGAGCCCGTCCCCGCATCCCGGGCGATGACGCCCGAGCAATAGGGGGTGTTGAACTCGCCGTCGGTCATGAGGATCACGGCCTTCAGCAGGTCCGGGTCGCCATAGGCCCCGGCCGCGCTGGCTGGCCACAGGCTGTTGAAATTGGGCGAGACAGTATACCAGCCCCACGAAGCCCCGATCTGCCCGGCGGTCGAGCCGATCACCGGAAGGTTATTGATCAGGTTGATGACCGCGGCCCGGTCACTGGTCAGCGGCATCAACTGGGCATCAGGACAGGTATTCCCGGACCCGCCGCCATAGACAAATCCGACCCGCGCCGCAGCCGTGGGCGCGGCATCCGTATAGGCCTGGGGGCCCGTGCGTTCGCTTACACAGGTGGATGCCGGGAACCAGCGCAGGTTACCGACCGCATTGCGGAACACCCGCCACTGACATCCATACTGCCCGCACCAGGATCGCCCGTTCGAGGTGTATGTGCCCCAGGTGGCACCGGTCACACCGATCGAATAGGTGGTGTTGCTCAGCCGGGTGATCTCATAGCCGGTGTTGTTGATCTGGGTCATGCCCCGGACGTCGGTGATGTAGACGCTGTCCCCGGTCGACAGGCCGTGGTTGCTGCTGGTCGTCACCACGACGGAACAATCCGACTGCAGACAGCCCCGGATGCGTCCGTCCCGGGTATAGGAGCTGAACCCGTCGCTGGACCGGGTTCTCAGCGTGCTCCAGCTCGACCCGTTCCAGAATTCCAGAGAAAAGGTGTTGTTGGTGATCCTGACCACGCGATAGGCGCGGTTGTTGATCTGGGTCATGCCCACGACCTGGTCGATCCAGACGAAATCGCCCGTCGAAAAGCCATGCCCGTTCGAGGTGATTACGCCCGGGTTGGCGCTGGTAATGCCCGAAATCGACCGGGTGATCCCGTTGGTCCAGACGGCATTGGTGATATTGATCGAGCCGGTCGGGGTGCCGCGTACAGAGTTTGCATAGCTGCCGACATTGACGCTGTTGGAATAGGGCACAACGGCCATCTTGGAGTAATAGGGCGTCTGAAGATCCTGGACGATCATGGTGGCCAGCTCGACCGCCGCGCGCTTCAGGTCGACCATGCGCTGTCCGGCCATCGAGCCTGTGATGTCCAGCACCAGCGACACTTCCAGGTTCTTGGACGAGCGGTTGACCTCGGAATGGGCCGTGACCGGCAGGTAGTCGTCCATGAACTGGCCGTAGGGCGGCAGGAAGATGTTCGCGACCAGCGCCTTCACATCGACCGAGCCCCTAGCCACCACCACCTGGTCCTCGTTCAGGACGAAGGTCGTCTTGTCCTCGCGCAGGATGATGTTCGGATAGTTGGTCAGATTGGCCCTGAGCGCATCCATGCCGACGCGCTGGATATCCGCCGGCTGGGTATAGGGCGAGCGCGCGGCCGCCAACGCCGAAGCGTCCAGCGCATCCTGCAGGTTGACCCGCACGGTCGAGGCCCGGTGAATGTCCACGCCGCCGACCGTCATCAGCACCATGACCGGCAGGCTGAGTCCGAAGATCAGGGCCACATTGCCGCGCCGATCCCCGAAGAATGCCTTCAGTCTTTCCGTCCAGAGACGAATGCCCATGATCCCGACCGCTTGTTCGATGGCGCGGGCACAGGCCCGCACATCGCTCGATCATGCACCGGGGACGGTTAAGGGAAGGTCGAGGACGCCGGTTAACGACCGGTGCGGCGCGTCCGCTCAGCCCAGTACGCAGCTCGCCAGCCCGTCATTGCGCACCGTGCCCATGGCGGCCTGGATGCGGCCGGTTCGCCCGCGTACATAGGGACCGGGGCTGGAGGCATTGTATCGCCTCGGGCTTGGCAGGACCGCCGCCAGCCGGGCGGCCTCGCGCGCCGACAGGTCCTTTGCTGACTTGCCGAACCAGTGCCGGGCCGCGGCTTCAGCGCCGTAGACGCCGGGCGCCCATTCGGCGACGTTCAGATAGACCTCGACGATTCGCCGTTTGGACCAGGTCGCCTCGATCAGGACCGTATAGCCGGCCTCAAGCCCCTTCCGGACCCAGCCCCGGCCGGGCCACAGAAAGACGTTCTTGGCGGTCTGCTGGCTGATCGTCGAGCCGCCGCGCATGCCGCCACGCCCCCGGCGTTTTGACCGCTCATTGGCCTCGAGAGCCTTTTCGATGGCCTCGAAGTCGAAACCGGCATGGCTGCAGAACCGCGCGTCCTCCGAGGCGATGACCGCCTCGACCAGCCGGGGCGAGATGTCGTCCAGCTTGCGCCAGCGATAGTCCGCCGGATGCCCGGCAAAGCCGCGCTCGACCATCAGCAGGGTGGTCAGCGGCGGCACCACCGCATGGGTCACCACGGACCCGACCGGCAGCAGGACGGCGAGGGCGAGCACGCCCAGTATCACGCCCAGACAGCCGATCCGCCGCTTCGGCTTTTCCGTCCCGAAATCCGGCATGTGCGGGGGTTCAGTCATGATCCATCATGAACAGCCCCGCTTGCCCATGGCAAGCGGGAGGAGGTTACAGATCCGCGATCCCGGCCTGACCGTCCTCATCGCCCCAGGCCAGACGGTTACCGTCCTCACTCATGGCCAGGGCACCGATCGGTGCCCCGCGTTCGGCCTTGACGAAGGCCAGTCCCTGACGCGCCGGATCAGCCCACCAGACCCGCCCGTCGCTGAGGCCCGCCGCGACCCGCCCGTGCCTGGTCGCCGCCGCCACATGGACGACCAGTGCGCCTTCCTCAAAGCCGATCTCGGAGGCTTCCTTGCCCATTGGCCCGTCCGAGCCGGTGAACGGCCACATGACCACGCCCGACGCGCCCGCCGTCGCCAGCAGCTTACCGTTCGCCAGGAAGGCGACCGAGCGGATCTTGGCCGGATAGCCCCCCATGCGCAGGTTGCGCTGATCCTTCAGCCGCCAGCCGTGCAGCTGGTTGTCCTGCATGGTGGTGACGACAAAGGCACCGTCCGGCGACACCGCCACCCCTGTATGCGAACCGGCCCACTTCAACAGGGTGGGTTGCTGGTCGGCGATCCGCGCATACCACAGTGCCGCCCCGCCATAGGTCGAGGCCACCAGTCGCCGCCCCTTGGGATCGAAGGCCAGCCCCGACACGGTCCGCTCATGGGTGAACTCGCGCCGGAAAGCGGCGTCCGAAGCGTCCAGCACGGTCGCCACCTTGCCCGCCGAATAGGCCACCATCCCGCTCTCGGGGGAGGCGGCAACCGCGTCGATCCAGCGCCCCTTCGCGTCGGCCAGCGGCACGACCTCGTCCGGGCGCGACCAGACCAGCCGCCCGTCGTCACCGCCGGTGATGACGCCCTGGCCCGAGGGATGCCGCACCGCGCACAGGACCGCCCCGTCATGCGCCTCGACTACCGACCCGTCCTCGAACCGGATCGACCCGTCGCCCAGGGCAAAAACGGCGCCTGAGGCGTCAAACAGGGCCGCAGTGGGCTGGGCGTCAAACTCGAACGATCTCATGCCCCGACCTCGCTGCAGCGGATCAAGCGGGAATTGCTGACGGCCGCCTGCCTGTGAATGACGGCCTCGCGGTATTCGGGATCGCGCAGCATTGCCAGAAAATCGGCCCCGGTCGGGTAGCGAGCGATGAAGGCGATGTCCCAGGCCTCGTCGCGCGGCCCGATCACGGTCAGCTCGGGCGTCCCGGCCCAGATCTGCTCGCCTCCGGCCCGGGCAAAAGGCGCGGCCGCCGCGCGGCGGTAAAGCTTGTACGCCTCGGCTCCCGAGACCGTCTTGCCGGTCATGGGATGGGCGGCCGGATAGAGCGCCTGTGGCCGGAAACGCACCAGATTGATCATCATCACCGGCCGGTCGTCCGGCAGGTCGCGGAAGGCGGCGAGGGCGTCGCGGGTCGGATCGATGTGCTCGATCACGCGGCGCAAGCCTCAAAGCCCTTGCGCAGGGCGGCCTCGTCCAGATCGCGACCGATGAAGACCGCGCGGCTCCAGCGGCGCTCGGCCTCGCCCCACGGCTTTTGCAGCTCGCCTTCCAGAATCATGTGGACGGCCTGGAACACCAGACGCCGGTCCTCGCCCGCCACATCGATTATGCCCTTGGCCCGCAGGATGTTCTGGCCCTGCGTCGCCAGAAGCTGGTCCAGCCACCGGGTGAAGACCTCGCCGTTCACCGGTCGGTCCAGCGACAGGGCGACGCCCTTGATGTCGTCCTCGTGCGCATGCCCCCGGGGGCCATGGTCGTGGTCATGGTGATGGTGAGTGTGGTCGTGGTCATGATGATCATGGCCACAATGCTCGTCATGGACATGACCCTCGGCGCCGTGGGGCGGGTTGAGGAAGTCCGGCCGCACCTCATTGATCCGGCCCAGATCAAATCCGTGCCGGTTCAGGATGCTGTCGAGCGGCACGTCGGCGCGCTCGGCCCGGATGATCGGCGCCAGCGGGTTCAGGCCGCGCAGCCGGGCCTCGACGGTCGCCAGTTCCTCGGGCGTTACCAGATCGGCCTTGTTCAGGATGATCTGGTCGGCAAAGGCCACCTGTTCGCGCGCCTCTTTCGAGTCATCCAGCCGCGCCATCACATGCTTGGCGTCGACCAGGGCGGTGACGCTGTCCAGCACCGTCCTTTCGCGCACATCGTCGTCTACGAAGAAGGTCTGGGCCACCGGACCGGGATCGGCCAGGCCCGTGGTCTCGACGATGATGGCGTCGAACGCCGGCTTGCCCGGGCGCTGGCGCTTCATCAGCCCCTGCACCACGCGGATCAGGTCGCCGCGCACCGTGCAGCAGACGCAGCCGTTGTTCATCTCGAACACATCCTCGTCGGCCCCGACGACCAGATCGTTGTCGATGCCGATCTCGCCGAACTCGTTGACGATCACGGCATAGCGCTTGCCGTGGTCCCCGGTCAGGATGCGGTTCAGCAGGGTGGTCTTGCCGGCGCCGAGGTAGCCGGTCAGCACGGTCACGGGTGTCTTTTCCATGGGCGCTAGATGGAGCGTCCCGGCTGGAAAGAAAAGGCCCTCAGCACTGCGGACAATCGTCCAGGGGCTCGGTCTCCAGCTGGATGGTCACATGGCCGAGGCCGAACCGCTCCCTTGCCAGGGCCTGGACCTCGGCCAGCAGGGCCGCGGCATCCGCCCGCTCGTGCACCAGATGGGCGGTCAGGGCCGCGTCTGTCGTCGACAGGCCCCAGACGTGCAGGTCATGCACCGCTACCACGCCCGGCAGGGCCAGCAGGCCCGCGCGCACCTGATCGACGGCGATTCCGGCGGGGGCCCCGTCCAGCGCCAGATTGACCGAGTCCTTCAGCAGACCCCAGGTGGCCCACAGGATCACCGCCACGATCACCAGGCTGATCATCGGATCGAGGATGGTCCAGCCGCTGAACATGATCACCAGTCCCGCCGCCACCACGCCCAGCGAGACCGCCGCATCGGCCATCATGTGCAGATAGGCGCCGCGCACATTCAGGTCCTTGTGCTGATCCTTCAGGAACAGCACGGCGGTGCCCAGGTTGATGACAAAGCCGATGCCCGCCACCGCGACGATGAAGCCGGACGCCACCTCCACGGGGTTCATCAGGCGCTCGACCGCCTCCCAGGTGATCCAGCCACAGGCGGCCAGCAGCAGGATGGCGTTGGCCAGGGCCGCCAGCACCGTGCCCTTGCGATAGCCGTAGGTCAGGGAATCCCGCGCCCGCCTGCGCGCCATCCAGGCCGCGCCCCCCGCCAGCGCCAGCGCCAGCACGTCCGACAGATTGTGCCCGGCGTCGGCCATCAGGGCGGTGGAGCCGCTGATCAGCCCGGCCCAGAACTCAACGATGACGAAGCCCAGGTTCAGAGCCAGCGCCACCAGATAGCGCCAGTCGCCCGTATCGACCGGCCCGTGGTCATGGCCGTGCGCATGTCCATGGTGCCCGTGCCCAGGATGGCTGTGACCGTGTCCGGCGTGGCTGTGTGCGTCGTGGGCCATGCGGCCGACCCTAGTGCTGGTGCATGACGACGAGAAGCCCCAGACCGATCAGGGCCAGACCCAGGATCGCGCCCTCGTAGCGCGCCCAGCGCTCCAGTCTCAGGATCGAGGCCCCGGCCCGGGCCAGGGTGGTGAACACCGCCATGCCCAGTACCGTCCCGGCAGCCAGGATCAGGGTCAGCAGGCCCAGCACCAGCAGGCCCTCTTCGGCCGAAGACAGATAGAGCGGCAGCAGCACCTCTCCGGGCGAGGCCGCCATGACCGCCACCAGCCCCCAGAAGGCCGCCGCCTGCGACACCGTCGGCTCGGGTGCCTCGAGGGCCGGCCCTTCCGCGGGCAGCGGTCTTCTGATCGTGGAACGGGACAGATAGAAGAGACCCAGCACAAACAGCAGACCGGCGGACAGCCAGGGCAGGACGCCCGCAATCCATCGGTCCAGCGCGAGGCCTGCGGCCACGATCAGGCCCCCGACGACGGCGGTCACTGCGATATGGGCCAAGCCCGCTGCCAGCACCGACCACAGGGTCGTGGCCAGACTCCACCGCTGCGCCCGCCCGACCAGCACGAACGGCAGCCAGTGGGTCGGCAGGGCGGCGTGCAGAAAGGCCGTGACGAAGCCACCAAGCAGCAGCGACACCAGCAGTGTGGGTTGAAAGTCGGACGGCGACATCGCGACGCCCTTAGCGCGTTACCTTATAACAGTCGAGAGGCGGGCAGGATTCTGCCCGGGAGGGCGCGGATCAGAGCCGCCCTGCGCGACGAATGCGCGCTTGTCCGTTGACTCGGGGCCGCCCTTCCGTATATGTCGCCGCTCTTCGCCTGCGGGGGTCCCTCGCGGGCGCTTATCTTTATGCGTTCAGGCTTTGAGGCTTTCGATATGTACGCGGTAATCAAGACCGGCGGTAAGCAATACCGGGTTCAACCGGGCGACGTGCTGGTCGTCGAAAAGCTGGACGGTGACGCCGGCTCGGACGTCAGCTTCGGCGAAGTCCTGATGCTGGGCGGTGACAAGGGAATCACGGTCGGTGCGCCGCTGATCGACGGTGCCACCGTCGCCGCGACCCTGATCGAGACCCGCAAGGGCGAGAAGGTCAAGATCTTCAAGAAGATCCGCCGTCAGGGCTATCGTCGGACGCGTGGCCATCGCCAGATGGAATCGGTGCTGCGCATCACCGGCATCGAAGGTGCCGGCGAAAAGGCCAAATGGGACGGCGAAACCTCGCTGATGACCAAGGCCGAGATGAACCTGCGCGCCCGTGGCCTGGCCTCGCGCGACGCGGCCCCGGCCCAGGACGAGGCTCCGAAGGCCAAGGCCGCTCCGGCGAAGAAGGCTCCGGCCAAAAAGGCTGCCCCTAAGGCTGAGGCCGCCACGGACGAGGCCCCCAAGTCCAAGGCTCCGGCGAAGAAGGCCCCCGCCAAGAAGGCCGCGCCCAAGGCCGACAAGGAATAACGCTTTAGGCGCACCGCCTGGCGGTGTGCTAGAATGACAATCACGCGCTCAAGCAGTGAGGCTCCGCGAGCCGAGCGATAGCGCATCGAGGAAGTACGGAGCAGACCTATGGCTCACAAGAAATCCGGTGGTTCGTCGCGCAACGGTCGCGACTCCGAATCCAAACGCCTCGGCGTGAAGAAGTTTGGCGGCGAGCGCGTGCTGGCCGGCAACATCATCGTGCGCCAACGCGGCACCAAATGGCACCCGGGCGACAACGTCGGCATGGGTCGTGACCACACCCTGTTCGCCCTTACCCCGGGCTCGGTGAAATTCACCACCAAGACCGGTGGCCGCTGTTACGTCTCGATTCTTGCGGCCAATGACGACCAGGCAGGCACCGCCGCCGCCGCCGAGTAACACGAAGCCCGACCGGATCGTGTTGCTCAACCAGCAGCCGATCCGGACCAAGGGAAATATTCCGCGGGGAGTCTGGATCACCAGGCTCCCCGTTTTCGTTCCCCGCCTCGAGCCGCCCGAGCCCTCACAAGGCGGCGGCAGGAAGACCGAGGTCCGGCCATGTGCGGAATTGAACCCTTGCCCGTCATAGAAACGCGGCGTCTGGCGCTGCGGGCACCCCGCGCCGAGGATGCCCCGCGCCTCGTCGCCCTGGCCAATGACCCCGATATCGCCCGCATGACCCTGCGCATGCCCTCGCCCTATTCGGTGGCCCACGCCGAGGAATTCCTTGCGAGCGTCGCCGCCCAGGATCCGCGCAACGGCAGCACCTTCATGATCGAGCACGAGGATCAGGGGCCGGTCGGCGTTATCGGCCTGTTCAACGACGCGGACCCTGTGCCGGAAACCGGCTACTGGATCGGGCGTCCTTTCTGGGGGCGGGGCTATGCCACCGAAGCCCTGCAGGGTGCGCTCAGCTGGGCGCGCAGCCGCTGGCGCAAGCGGGCGCTGGTCGCGGGCCACTTTGTCGACAATCCGGCCTCCGGCCGCGTGCTGGAAAAGGCGGGCTTTCTCTATACGGGTGAGGTCCGCCCCGGCCTCAGTCGCGCGCGCGGGGGTCCGGTCGAGACCCGGCGGATGATCTGGCTGGCTTGATGATCGTCGGCCCGACCTGCCTTAGCCCGGTACGGGCATGAAGATCATCAGCAGGGCCACGGTGACGAGGGCCAGGGCGACGATCACGCCCAGGATAAAGCCCAGCGCCAGACGCGCCCGCCTGCGCCTCAGACCTCCGCTCGAGACCGAGCGGATATAGACGAACGGTCGACGATCAAACGCTTCCGAACCGGTGATGTTGTGTCGGGACATGGACGCGCTCCCTTTGACCGAACCCGCGCCCGGGCGGACGCGCCCCTTCAGTGGCCCTCCGGCTGGGGCCAAAGCATGGCGAACGGTGGTTTATCTCGGGATCAGCCGCAATAGATCAGGCGGCCGCTGTAGGCGCGGTAATATCCCGTGCGCGGATCATAGGAGCGATAGGTGCGTCGGCACCAATCCACCCGCCGCGCGTCCCGTCCGCCGCCATAGGCCGAGCCCGACCCCGGATAGACCAGATCCGGCCGCCCATAGGCCCCGTAATAGGGGGTGGCACCGCCTTGGCCATAGGCGGGCGGGTGACGCCAGGCCGAGCCGTAATAGGGCTGGGGCCCATGTCCATAGCCATAGCCATAGCCATAGCGGTCGTCATGCCGTCGGTCGTGGTCGCGATAGCCATAACCATAGCTGCCCGAACCCTGGGACGTCCGGTGCCTCTGGTCGCGCCAGGCTGCATGGCAATCGGTGCGGTTGGCGTCCCAGAAGGCATCACAGCGATAGTCGCCCGGCCGGTCGCGCTGGGCCGCGACGCTCCAGTCGGAATATCCGCTGGTCTGGCGCACGGTGCGATAGTCCGCCTCATAGCGGTACTGGCTTTCATAGCCATAGCTGTACCGACCGTCGTAGCGGCTCTGGGCCTCTGCGGCCGGGATACCGAGGCCCAGCATGGCCCCGGCGGCGATCATGGTGACGATACGCGTCGGCAGCTGGGCCATGCGGCACTCCATCCTCAGAGGGTAACGTCCACGCGCGCGCCGTCGCGGGTCCGGATACGTTGCATCATGACCACCCGCTCCTGGCCACCGGCGCTGACCGGGGCGATGATGAACCATTCGCCGGCGGGCAGATTGTCGAATTGGAACCGGTTGTCGGCACAGGTCGAGGACCGAACAAAGGACCGGTAGTCGGCATTGGGATCGGGAACCGTGCGGGCGCGAACCACCGATTCGGGCAGGGCGGCCTTGTCGATCGAGCCGTAGAGGTTGCGGAACCGCGCGCGCGTGTAGGGGGTGACCGGCGTCAGGGCGACCGACCCGGTGCAGGTATAGCGCGTGCCGTTCTGCATGAAGTCGATCCGACCGTTGACGCTTCCCGTGCCGTTTGCCCCTGACCAGGCAAAGTCGGCGGCATTGAAGGCGGTGGATTCGGCGATGGGGCCCGGTCCCGGTCCGGTGGTGGGCGCGCAGGCGGCGGTCGCCGCCAGGGCCGCAGCCCCGAGCGAAGAAAGGGTAAGGGTTCGCAGCGAAACAGGCATGGTCAGGTTCTTCCTCCGGAACACGTGCGGCCGATCATAGGCCCGGATCGACGTCACCGCCATGACGCCTAACGCAAGCCATAAGGTCAAGGTTGCGAGCGGTCCGCCACTGGTCCACAAGCGGGGGCTGAAGACCGTGATCCACACGGCAGGAACGCTTTGGAACCCGTACCGCGGATGACCGTCACCTTCTCCGATATCCAGGCCGCCCGCGAGCGCATCCGGGGCCAGGTCGATCACACCCCGACCCGCCATTCCCGCCGCCTGTCCGAGCTGACCGGGGCCGAGGTCTGGGTCAAGTTCGACAATCTGCACTTTACCGGCAGCTTCAAGGAGCGCGGCGCGCTGAACCGGCTGCTGCTGCTGGATGCGGACGAGCGCAGGCGCGGCGTCGTCGCCGCCTCGGCCGGCAACCATGCCCAGGCCCTGGCCTATCACGGGGGACGGCTGGGCGTGCCCGTCACCATCGTCATGCCCGAGGGGACGCCCTTCGTGAAGATCGACGGCACCCGCCGCCACGGGGCCCGGGTGGTAATCGAGGGCGCGGACTTCACCGGCTCGACAGCCGAGGCACACCGCCTGCGCGACGAGGAAGGCTTCGTCTTCATCTCGGCCTTCGACGATGCGGGCATTGTCGCCGGGCAGGGCGTCTGCGCGATGGAGTTCCTCGAGGATGCCCCCGATATCGAGGACATGATCATCCCGATCGGGGGCGGCGGCCTGATCGCGGGTTGTTCCATCGCGGCGAAGGCGATCAAGCCTGAACTGAACGTGCATGGCGTCGAGGCGGCCATGTATCCGTCCTTTATCGCCCGCCGGCGGGGCGAAACGCCAAAGTGCGGCGGGGCCACCATCGCCGAGGGGATCGCGATCAAGGCGGTCGGCGACATCCCCTTCGCCCTCGCCGATCCGCTGGTGAAGGAGATCTTCGTCTGCGAAGAGGCCGATTTCGAAAAGGCTGTCGCCTTCTATGCCACGTTCGAGAAGACCGTGGCCGAGGGGGCCGGCGCCGGGGGCCTCGCCGCCCTGCTGGCCAATCCGGACCGATTCAGGGGCCGCAGGGTCGGCCTCGTCCTGTGTGGCGGCAATATCGACGCGCGCATGCTGGCCGTGGTGCTGAACCGCGAGATGGTCCGCGAGCGGCGTCTGATCATCTATCGCATCCTGGGCGACGACCGTCCGGGGATGCTGTCCTCCATGGCGGCGGTGATCGGCGGCCTGGGCGGCAATATCATCGACGTGGTCCACAACCGGCTGGCGCTTGACGTGCCGGCCAAGGGGGCCGAGTTCGACATCATGGTGGAAACCCGTGACTCGGCGCATGCCGATGAGATCGGCAAGGCTCTGGGGGACAAGGGTTATGAACTTCGCATGGGCTAGGGCCGCGGGTGCGGCATGTGCGGGCCTTCTGCTGTTGTCCGCCTGCGGAAACGGGGGCGGGGATGCGTCCGCCGACAGCGCCGCCCGGGCCAGGGCGGCCGAGTATTTCCTCACCGCCAACGCTCGCGCCGAAGGCGTCCGGACCACGGAAAGCGGGCTTCAGTACAAGGTCGTCAACTCGGGTCCGGCGGATGGTATCCAGCCCGACAGCAACGACCTCGTTCGCGTTGAATACGAGGGCAGCCTGACCAATGGCACCGTCTTCGACAGCTCCTATCAGCGCGGCGCGCCAGCGGTCATGTCGCCGCAGGGCCTCGTGCCCGGCTGGACCGAGGCGCTGCAGATGATGCGCCCCGGCGACGAGTGGATGCTCTATGTCCCGCCCGCCCTCGGCTATGGCGAAGAAGGGCGTCCCCCGGCCATTCCCGGCAACTCCGTTCTGGTCTTCCGCGTCAAACTGCTGGCGGTCGCGCCGGCACCCGGCGGCCACCGCGGCGTGGGCGAGGCCTCGGGCTGACTCGGCTCAGCGTCGCGCGCTCTCCAGCCGCGCCACCGCCCATCCGGCCGCGTCCCTGACCACAGGGTCCGGATCCCCGGTCAGGCGCCGGGCGATATCAAGCAGAGCGACGTCGCCGCTGTTTCCGATGGCGTACAGCACATTGCGCACGAACCGGTCGCGGCCGATCCGCTTGATCGGGCTCTTGCGGAAGCGCGCGCGAAACCCGGCGTCGTCCAGCGCCGCCAGCTCGGCCAGCGGGGGGCTCACCGCCTCGTCGCGGGCCGCCAGTCGCGCCTCGCGTGAGGTCTCGGCGAACTTGTTCCACGGACAGACCGCCAGACAGTCGTCACAGCCATAGATGCGGCTGCCTGTCGCCTCGCGGAACTCCTCCGCCCAGGGTCCCGCGAACTCGATGGTCAGATAGGACAGGCACCGCCGGGCATCCAGCTGGAACGGCGCGGGAAAGGCCCCCGTCGGGCAGGCATCCAGACAGGCGGTGCAGGAGCCGCAGTGCTCCCCTTCCGCCTCATCAACCGACAGGTCGGCCGCCGACAGGATCACCCCCAGGAACAGCCAATTGCCATGCCGGCGCGACAGCAGATTGGTGTGCTTGCCCTGCCAGCCGAGGCCGGCGCGCTGGGCCAGCGGCTTTTCCATCAGGGGGGCGGTGTCGACGAACACCTTTACGTCTTCGCCGGTCTTGGCCGCGATAAAACCCGCCAGCGTCTTCAGTCGCCCCTTGATCAGCTCGTGATAGTCGTCGCCGCGGGCGTAGACCGAGATATAGCCGCGCGATCCGTCCTCCAGCTCGACCAGCGGATCGGTGCCGGGACCATAGTTGAGGCCCAGCACGATGGCGGTGCGCGCCCGGTCCCACATGGCGGTCGGATGGCGCCGCCGGTCCAGCGTGGTCTCCATCCACGCCATCTCGCCATGCCGCCCCGCCTCGACGAACTGGCCCAGATGATCGCCGGCGGCCCAGGCCGCCCCGGCTGACGCCAGCCGGCAGGCGTCAAAGCCCAGCGCCGTCGCGCGGGCGCGGATCTCCTCGACCAGACTGTTGATGGGGTCGCTCATCGCCCCGCCTTGCCGCGAACGGGCCTAGAAGTCGAGGTCGTCGTAGTGGGCAACGGGCGGCTGGCCCGGCAGGCGGTCGGCCAGCAGCGGCCGGAAACACGGCCGGCACTTCGCCCGCACATACCAGTCCTTGAGCGCCGGATACGTCGCCCAGGCGATCTCGCCGAAATAGTCCAGCACCGACAGGTGCGCCGCCGCCACCAGATCGGCCTGACCCAGCCGACGTCCCGCCAGCCAGTCGCGCCCCCGCGCCAACCCTTCCAGCTCGACCAGATGCGCCTTCAGCGCCTCCCGCCCGGCCCTGAGGGCGCGCGCTTCGGGCGGGCCCAGCCGCAGCAGGGGCTTTTCCATCCGCTCGTGCAGCAGGATGGCCTGGACCTCGTCGGTGAATTTCCGCTCGAACCAGCCGGTCAGCCGGCGGGTCTCGGCGCGTTCGGCCTCGTCCCGGGTGAACAGCAGCTTGCCCTCGGTCTGGTCGTCGACCCAGCCCAGGATGGCAGCGCTCTCGCACAGCACCAGGTCCCCGACCGTCAACACCGGGGGCATGCCCGACGGGTTCAGCCCGTGCAGCGGACAGTCGTCCTCCCACGGTTTGACCGGCGTCTCGCGCACGGCGATCTTCGCCTCGCCCAGCGCCAGGCGCGCGCACCGCGATCCCGGGTCGAAGGCGAAATGAAGCAGCACGGACTCGGCCATGGGGCCTCCATGCCCCAGGGGTCGTTAAGCGGACGTTTACCGCGTGGCCTCAGCCCCAGGGCCCGCGCCGCACCGGCGGCAGGCCGGGGACCAATGTCGGCGCGCCCATCCGGGTGGTGTCTTCGGCGGTCCGGATCAGCGCCCAGCCCCCCCAGGCCATCCAGATGGCCAGGATCAGGCCCGCCGCAGCGTCCAGCGCGGGGGCACCGAGCATGACCCCGGCCACGAGGCCGAGGGCCAGAACCCCCGCCGCCGCCAGCTCGGCGATCGACTGGTCCCGCACCTCGCCGCGCACCGCGGCCGGCTGCGACGCCACCGCCCGACCGCGCAGCCAAGCCAGCCCCAGTGTCAGGCCGATGACGGCCAGCGCCGCCCCTGGTCCCCAATAGCCGCCCGACAGCGGTACCGGCTGGATAATCCGCGCCAGGGCGACCAGTCCCATGAACGCCCCTGCGGCCATCACCATACTGCCCTTCAGGCGGCGGATGCGACCCTCCGGCTCCCCGGTTGTCCGCCCGGTACCCGCGATCATGCCCAGCGCCAGAAGGTCGATGAGGCTGTCTGTCAGGGCGGTCAGCGCCCCGACCGACCCCGTGGCCCGCACGGCGAAGACCTTTACCGCCACTATCCCCATGACCAGCGCCCAGACAGCCCATGTCCCGGACAGGCTCTGGCCGATGGGGGAGGAGGGGGACGGCGTCATGGCGGGCTTGTCGCCCATCGACGCGGGCTTGCCAATGGTCCCCGATGCGGCTCAGACACCCTTGTGTCATGAAATCGTCCCAGATCGGGTATTGAGTGGCATTCTCACGATTTTCTGCACGGGGCGGGCATGAACGCAGACCACGGCTGGATCGGACGCACCGAGGCTCTGAGGCGGCTGGGGGTCAAGACCCAGACCCTCTACGCCTACGTCAGCCGTGGCCGCATCGCGGCTCGCCCGGACCCGAGCGACCCGCGTCGCAGCCTCTATGCCGAAAGCGATATCGAGCGCCTTGAGGCCGGGGATCGCGCGGCCGCACCTGCGATACTCAGCCGGGGGGCGGCGGGACGGGGCGAGGCCGAGGTCTTCTCGACCCTGTCGACCCGGATCGACGGTCGGCTTTGCTATGCGGGCCTCGACGTGGCCCAGCTCTCGGCCCAGTCCACGCTTGAGGACGTCGCCCGGCGTCTCTGGGGGCTGAAGTCGGCCCAGCCGCTGATGGGGCTGAAGCCCCGCGTCGATGCCGTGACCGGGGCCTCCATCCGCCTTCGGACCTGCGCCTGTCTGGCAAGGCGCGCGGCCGAGGACCTCCCGCTTCCCGGACGCGATCCTGACGCCCTCCGTGCCGAGGCCGCCGACATCCTGAACGAGGTCATCGATGCGGCTGCGGGATCGGGCCCGCGTCTGTTGTTCCACCAGCGTCTGGCCCGCGGTTGGAAGCTGATCGAGCGGGACGCCGATCTGATCCGGCGCGCTCTCGTTATGTGTGCCGATGATCTGGCCATGGCCCCCATCCTGGCGGCCCGCACGACAGCCCAGTCGGGGGCTCCCCTGGCCGGGGCGGCTCTGGCCGGCGTCACGGCGTTGATGGGATCGCCGGTGATGACGCAGACCCGTATCGCCGCCTCCTGGGTGGTTCAGGCGCGGCGCAACCCGGCCCAGGCCCTGTCCCGCGCGATCGAGGAAACAGGGACCGCTCCCGGCTTCATCGATCCGGCCTCCCCCGACACGGACGAAATCCGCGCCCGCACCCTGATCGAGGCATCGCGCCTGCCGTCGGATCTCGAGGCCGTGTGGCGTGAGGGAGAGACGCGCGGTCTGGTCCCCGGCCTGCCGCTGGCGCTGGCGCTGCTCGCCCGCCGTCTCGACCTGCCGCGCGACGGGGCCGTCGACCTGCTGGTGCTCGGCCGTCTGACCGGCCTTTTGGGACATGTTCTGGATCAGGCGATTGGCGGCTCGCCTATCCGCACCCGACTGCGCTATGTGGGTCCTACTCCCGGCGCCAACTGACGTCATCCTGCCGGGCCACTGACATCCGACAAGGGGATCCGATGGCCGACTGGCTGCTGGCGATTATTCTGGGGCTGGTCGAAGGCCTGACCGAGTTCATTCCGGTGTCCTCGACGGGGCATCTGCTGTTGCTCGGCCATTTCCTCGGCTTTGAAAGCACCGGCAAGACGTTCGAGATCGTCATTCAGCTGGGTGCCCTGCTGGCCATCATCAGTGTCTATTTCAAACGCCTGTGGACACTGGCGACCCGCTGGCCCTTCGATGCCGAGGCCCGACGCTTCCTGATCGGCCTTCTGGTCGCCTTTGCGCCCGCCGTGGTGATCGGCGTCTTCGCCTATGACTTCATCAAGCTGGTGCTGTTCGAGACGCCGGTGGTGATCTGCGTCGCCCTGATCATCGGCGGCATCCTGCTGCTGATGCTGGACCGGATGAAGAAGGTGCCGGTCTATCTCGAGGCCGACCGCTATCCGATGCGGATCTATCTGTTGATCGGCCTGTTCCAGTGCCTGGCCATGATCCCGGGCGTGTCGCGGTCGGGGGCGACGATCGCCGGCGGCCTGCTGCTGGGGACGGACAAGCGCTCCGCCGCCGAGTTCAGCTTCTTCCTCGCCCTGCCCACCATGGGGGCGGCGGTCGCCTATGACCTGCTGCAGAACTGGGAGCGGCTGGATTTCAGCGACGCGGGCCTGATCGCCATCGGCTTCGTCACCGCGTTTCTCACCGCGCTGGCGGTGGTCAAGCTGCTGCTGGACTTCGTGTCCCGCCACGGCTTTGCCCCGTTCGCCTGGTGGCGGATTGTCGTCGGGGTCGTGGGTCTGGTTCTGCTGGGCCTCGGCGTCGGGGCCTGAGGGGCTCAGCCGGCGGGCTGTTCGGCGAACTGGCCGCCCCGGCGGTAGCGCCACAGATAGCTGGGCACCACGGCCGCCATGCCGGTCGGCTCGATCCCCAGATCTGCCAGGCCCGTCGCGCCCTCGGACACGACATTGTCGGTCTGCATCAGCAGGATCTGGTCGCGCGTCAGCACCGGGGGAATACCGACCAGCGTCGTCAGTTGCGCCACCGAGCCGATGGCCCGGGCGACCGGGAAGGGCAGGGGCAGCAGCAGGCGATGACGACCCGTCTCGCGCGCGATCATCTTCAGCACCTCTTCAAAGGTGATGACCGTCGGTCCGCCCAGCTCGACCGTCTGGCCGGCCCGCGCCGGATCGGTGGCCATGCGCGCCACGGCCTCGGCCACATCGCCGACGAACACGGGTTGGAAGCGCGTCCGCCCGCCGCCGATCAGCGGCAGGGCCGGGGCCATCCCCGACAGGGCCGCGAACCGGTCGAAGAAGCCGTCGCCCGGGCCGAACACGATGGACGGGCGCACGATGACGGCACCGGGGAAGGCTTCGGTGACGGCGGCTTCGCCGCGCGCCTTGGAGCGGGCATAGGCGGACTCGCTGTTCGGATCCGCACCGATGGCCGACATCTGCACCATGCGGCGGGCCCCGGCGGCCTTCGCGGCCTCGGCCACGGTGCGGGCACCCTCCACGTGAATGCGCTCAAAGGCCTTCGAGCCTGGACGCTCATACAGGATGCCGACCAGATTGATGACAATGTCCGCGCCCGCCACGGCGGTCCGCACCGTCTCCGCATCGGTGATGTCGCCATAGATGGGCATCACCTGGCCGACGTCGCCCAGCGGCTTCAGATCATGGGCCAGGTTGGGATTGCGCACGGCTACCCGGACGCGCAGGCCGCGCCGCGCCAGGGCGCGCACCACCTGGGTCCCGACAAAGCCGGATCCCCCGAACACAGTGACCAGACCCGAACCGGACGGCATCATCAGCCATGCTCCCTGAAAGGCCCCGACGACGGGCCGCTTGCGATGGGGGGATAGACGATGCGCCCGCGCCGGGCAATGCGGCTGCGTGTCGGTATGAGGCCGGAATTGGAAAACCCCCCGCCGTGGTCCGGCGAGGGGTTTATGGTGGAGCTAAGCGGAGTCGAACCGCTGACCTCTTGAATGCCATTCAAGCGCTCTACCAACTGAGCTATAGCCCCGAACCTTTGGCGGATGCCGCCGGTCTGGTCCGCCGGTCCCTTGAGGGGGTCCAGCGAGGCGGCGGAACCTATGTCAGGGCTTGATCCCGATCAAGCCCGATTCCGCCAAATATTTTCACCGTCGGGACGGCGTGTTTTGTCAGTCGTCGTCCTGGGACGGCTTGACGATCTCGCCCTCGAAATCGTCATCGTCGTCGCCGTCGTCGATGAAGGCGGCCGAGTCATCGTCGTCGTCGTCCAGAACGTCGTCATCGTCGTTCATGCCGGCGTCGTCATTCGAGGTATCCTCGTCCTCGTCGTCGTCCGGCGTCAGGATCTTCTCATGGCCTTCCTGATCAATTTCGGGGGTCGGCGGCGTGTCGTCCTCCTCCTCCTCATCGTCGTCGGCGGTCTTGCCCTTGACCTGATCGTCGGTGTCCTCGTCGGTGTCTTCCGGCTCGGGCGCATCGGCCGGGCGACCGCGACGGTTGCGCAGGCGCAGGGCTTCCTCGGGATCAAACTCGGTGTCGCACTTCGGGCAGTGCGCCGGGCGGCGGTTCAGATCATAGAATTTGGCCTGGCAGTTCGGGCAGACCTGCTTGGCGCCAAGTTCAGCTTTGCTCACGGATCGTGACCTTCGCATCGGGTGGATTTCGGGCGGCTCCCTTGCCACCCGAACGGCCCGCTGTCAAAAGCCATCTTCGCCCGAAAGCCGGTTTCTTCGCGCTGTCTCCCGTTTCCGTGTCTGACCGAAAGGCCGTCCGTGGCCGCCGCTTCCTTGCTCACCGCCCGCCCGGGGGCCGCTCTCTCAGGAACCGTCACCGCCCCGGGGGACAAGTCCGTGTCCCACCGCGCCCTGATCCTCGGCGGCATGGCCGAGGGTGTCACCGAGATCGAGGGGCTGCTGGAGGGCGAAGACATTCTGGCCACGGCGCGGGCGGTGGCGGCCTTTGGCGCCCGAGTTGCGCGGCTGGGCCCCGGGCAGTGGATCGTGACCGGCCAGGGCGGCTTTCGTCAGCCCGACAGCGTCATCGACTGCGGCAATGCGGGCACGGGCGTGCGCCTGCTGATTGGGGCGGCTGCAGGCTATCCGGTCACCGTGACCTTCGACGGGGACGCCAGCTTGCGCAAACGCCCGATGAAGCGGATCACAGGCCCCCTGACCGGGATGGGGGCACGCTTTGAATGGCAGGACGACCCGGATCGTCTGCCCCTCCGCCTGACAGGGGGCAAGCTCAAGGGCCTGACCTTCACCCAGGCGGTCGCCTCGGCCCAGGTCAAATCGGCCCTGTTGCTGGCGGGTCTGAATGCCTCGGGCGACACCGACATCACCGAGCCCGAGCGCAGCCGCGATCATACCGAGCGCATGCTGCGGGCCTTCGGCGCTGCGGTCCGTGTCCGCGAGGAGGGCCAGGGCTGGCGCATGCGTCTCGCGGGCGGCCAGCGCCTGAGCGGTACGCCCGTCTCCGTCCCCGGCGACCCCTCGTCCGCCGCCTTTCCGCTGGCCGCCGGCCTGATCGTGCCGGGCAGCGCGGTGACGGTCGAAAACGTCATGCTCAACCCGCTCCGCACGGGCCTGTTCGACACCTGGCGCGAGATGGGCGCGGACCTTGAGGTCACCAACCGGCGTGAAAGCGGCGGCGAGACCGTGGGCGATATAACCGCGCGGTACTCCTCCCTCACCGGCGTGGTCGTGCCCGAAGCCCGCGCCGCCTCCATGATCGACGAATATCCGATCCTCGCCGCCACCGCCGCCTTTGCCTCGGGCCGGACCGTCATGCGGGGCATCGGCGAGATGCGGGTCAAGGAAAGCGACCGCATCGCCCTGATGGCCCGGGGCCTCATGGCCTGCGGTGTGACCGTCGAGGAAGAGCCTGAGGGCCTGATCGTCACCGGCGGTCCTGTTCAGGGCGGGGCCACCATTGAGACCGCCCACGATCACCGCATCGCCATGAGCCATCTGGTGCTGGGCCTCGCCGCCGCCCGCCCGGTCACCGTCCGCGACGCCGAAATGATCGCCACCAGCTTTCCGGGGTTTGTGGCGTTGATGCAGGGGCTGGGTGCCGACATTGGCTAAGCGCTCTCGCAAACCGATGGGGCCGGTTGAGAGGCTTGTGTCCATCGATAAGGCTTGGCGCAGGCGGCAAGACGCGTTCTGGAAGCGCGTGGAGCAGTCCCGTTACGGGCCTTTGGTATACGGGGCGATGCTTCTCCTGTTTCTCTGTCTCGGTCTGGCGAGTTGCTATTATGCCGTAGAGGCGGCCTCTACTGGCGTCGTGCGAGGTCGCGGAGGCGCGACATCCTTGTCGACGAGCCCGGCCTGGTTCTCTCTCCGTGTCGGCTGGATGTTCATCGTGGGCGCAGGCTTTGCGGCGCTTGGTGCGTTCGGTATCTGGAAGACCGTTTTTCCCAGGAAGAAGCAGGCAAATCGACGGAGGAAAGCGTCTGTGAAATGTCCAAACGATCATGACTGAGACTTCCAGCGCCCCCCTCATCATCGCCGTCGACGGCCCGGCCGCTTCCGGCAAGGGCACCATCGCCCAGCGGCTGGCGCAGCACTATGGCCTGCCGCACCTCGATACGGGCCTGCTGTATCGTGCCGTAGGCCTCGGCGTGCTGGACCGGGGTGGGGACCTCGGGGATGCGGCCATGGCGGAACAGGTCGCCCGCGCGCTCCAGCCCTCCGACCTGACCGATACCGCCCGCCTGACCGACCGGGGCGCGGGCGAGGCCGCCAGTCGCGTGGCCGGCCATCCCGGCGTGCGGGCCGCCCTTCTGGACCTTCAGACCCGCTTTGCCCATCAGCCGGGCGGGGCCGTGCTGGACGGGCGCGACATCGGCACCGTCATCGCGCCGGACGCCCCGGCCAAGCTGTTCGTCACCGCCAGCCCCGAGGTCCGCGCCCGCCGCCGCTGGCTGCAGCTCACGGCGCGCGGCGAGGCCATCGCCTTCGACGACATGCTGGCCGATATCCTGAAGCGCGACGCCCGCGATGCCGGTCGCGGGGCCGCCCCCATGGTCCAGGCGGCCGACGCGGCCTTGCTGGATACGACCGATATGGATATAGAGGCCGCCTTCGATGCGGCCCGCCGTATCGTCGAGACCTCGCGAGCGCGCTGACCGGCGGGCAAATCCAACGCAAGGACCCTCGGCCACCGCGGGCGATCGGGCTGCAAAGCCTAGCCCCGGATCGACTGTCTATCCGAAAGCCAATCCACCCACCGCGCGGACTCCCATGTCCCTGCGCCCAACCCTTTTCCAACCCCAGAGTTTCATGACCGATACCCTTACCCCGACCCGCGACGATTTCGCCGCCCTTCTCGACGAGACCCTTCAGGGTCGTGACCTTGGCGAAGGCCAGGTCGTCCATGGCCGCGTCGTCGGCATCGAAAAAGACATCATCATCATCGACGTCGGTCTGAAGACCGAAGGCCGGATCTCGGCCCGCGAGTTCGGTCAGGGCGAAGGCGCCTCCATCCCCAAGGTCGGCGATGACGTCGAAGTCTATCTCGAGCGCGTCGAGAACGCCCTGGGCGAGGCCGTCATCAGCCGCGACAAGGCTCGCCGCGAGGAAGCCTGGACCCGTCTGGAAGCCGTCTTCGCCGAAGAGCAGCCCGTCATGGGCGCCATCGTCGGCCGGGTGAAGGGTGGCTTCACCGTCGATCTGGGCGGCGCATCGGCCTTCCTGCCGGGCTCGCAGGTCGACATCCGCCCGGTCCGCGACGTCGGCCCGCTGATGGGCAAGGAACAGCCCTTCGCCATTCTCAAGATGGACCGTCCGCGCGGCAACATCGTCGTCTCGCGTCGCGCCATCCTGGAAGAAGCCCGCGCAGAGCAGCGCACCGAACTGGTCGGCCAGCTGGCCGAGGGTGAAGTCCGCGAAGGCGTGGTCAAGAACATCACCGACTACGGTGCGTTCGTGGACCTGGGCGGCATCGACGGCCTGCTGCACGTCACCGACATGTCGTGGAAGCGCGTCTCGCACCCCTCGCAGGTGCTGGCCGTCGGCGACACCGTCCAGGTGCAGATCGTCAAGATCAACCCCGACACCCAGCGCATCAGCCTGGGCATGAAGCAGCTGCAGACCGATCCGTGGGACGGCGTCGAAGCCAAATACCCGGTCGGCGCCAAGATGACCGGCCGCATCACCAATATCACCGACTACGGCGCCTTCGTCGAGCTGGAAGCCGGTGTCGAGGGTCTGGTCCACGTCTCGGAAATGAGCTGGACCAAGAAGAACGTCCATCCGGGCAAGATCGTCTCCACCTCGCAGGAAGTGGACGTGGTCGTCCTGGACGTCGATTCCGCCAAGCGTCGCATCTCGCTGGGTCTCAAGCAGGCCCAGGACAATCCGTGGGATGCCTTCGTCGCCAATCACCCGATCGGCTCGACCGTCGAGGGTGAGGTCAAGAACGCCACCGAATTCGGTCTGTTCATCGGCCTGGACAGCGACATCGACGGCATGGTCCACCTGTCCGACCTCGACTGGAACGTCTCGGGCGAAGAAGCCATCCAGCGCTATCGCAAGGGCGAGATGGTCAAGGCCAAGGTGCTCGACGTCGACGTCGAGAAGGAACGCGTCTCGCTCGGCATCAAGCAGCTGGGCGGCGATCCGATGGAAGGCGACACCTACAAGAAGGGTCAGCAGATCACCGTCACCGTCACGGCCATCGAGACCGGCGGCATCGAGGTCAAGTTCGGCGAGGATGACGCGCCGGTCACGGCCTTCATCCGCAAGTCGGACCTGTCGCGTGACCGGGCCGAACAGCGCCCCGAGCGCTTCGCCGTCGGCGATCGCGTCGACGCCATGATCACCGGTATCGAAAAGGCCACGCGCCGCGTCTCGGTCTCGGTCAAGGCGCTCGAGATGAAGGACGAGCAGGAAGCCATCGAACAGTTCGGCTCTTCGGACTCCGGCGCTTCGCTCGGCGACATCCTGGGTGCCGCCCTGCGCGAAAAGGGTACGACCAGGGACTAACGTCGTTATCCGTGCAAAATGGGGGCGGTCGGAGCGATCCGGCCGCCCTTTTTGCTGTTTCTCGCGCTAATTAATGTCGGTTAGCGTACATTAAGCCTGTTAATGATGCTTAATCTGCGCATCCCCCCTTTATTCCCCGGCCACGCGAGGTCTAGGGTGGGGCCAGCCGCCGGGGGGCCGGTTTGGCAGGCACGATGGATGCCGCAACACGAATTGCGCCCGTCGGGACGAGAAGGGGCTGAGATGATCAAGTCCGAATTGATTGAGAAACTGGCGGCCGAAAACCCGCATCTGACCCAGGCCGAGGTCGAGCGTCTGGTCAATGTCGTGCTGGGCCGCATGGTCGAGACCCTGTCGGATGGCGGGCGGGTCGAAATCCGGGGCTTCGGGGCCTTTTCGGTTCGGCATCGTCCCGCGCGCCAGGGGCGCAACCCGCGAACCGGCGAAACCGTCGACGTGCCGGCCAAGGCCGTGCCCTTCTTCAAAAGCGGCAAGGAGCTGCGCGAGCGGCTGAACGCCGGGGACTGAGGCGGCGCATGCGGCCCGGCTGGCGGATCCTCCCGGCGGACTTCGACGACCCCCGGCTTCAGGCGCTCCTGGCCCTGCACCTTGACGGCATGCGCCGCTATTCGCCCGCCTGCGCGGTGCACGCCCTGGACCTGTCAGGTCTCAAGGCTCCGGGCGTGACGCTCTATACCCTGTGGCAGGACGACAGCCTTCTCGGCATGGGCGCCCTGCGGCTCCACGACGGCGGCGTGGCCGAGATCAAGTCGATGCGCACCCATCCCGATCATCTGGGACAGGGCGTGGCCCGGACCCTGCTGGAGCATCTGATCGATCAGGCCCGCCATCAGGGCTGTCACCGCCTCAGTCTGGAAACAGGGTCCGGCCCGGCCTTCGAGGCGGCGCTGAACCTTTACGGCGCGCGCGGATTCATCAGGGGCGGGGCCTTCGGCGACTATACGGCCAGCGATTTCAATCAATTCTATCATCTCGATCTGCAGCCGGCCTGAGCGCCGCGCCGGATCGCATCACGGAGAAAGACATGGGGCTGTTCCAGGAATTCCGCGAGTTCGCGGTGCGCGGCAATGTCGTCGATCTGGCGGTCGGCATCATCATTGGTGCGGCCTTCAACGGCATCGTCAAAAGCCTGGTCGATCAGGTCGTCATGCCCCCGATCGGCCTGATCACGGGCGGCCTCGACTTCTCCGAGCTGAAATGGGTGCTGAAGCCCGAGGACCCCACGACCGAGGCCATTGAGGAGGTCGCCATCCAGTACGGCGCCTTTGCCAATACCGTCGTGCAGTTCCTGATCGTGGCCTTCGTTGTCTTCCTGCTGGTCAAGGGCATCAACAACATGCGCCGCAAACAGGCCGAGGAGCCCCAGGCCACACCCTCGGCGCCCACCCCCAGCGAGGCCCTGCTCACTGAAATCCGCGACCTGCTGAAGACCCGGGGCTGATGTCGGGTTGAGGGCAACTCCTGCGACAGCCGCCGCCAAAACCTCCTGTGTTTTAAACGTCTCCGGCGACTCCTGGACCGTTTTGACCGACCAGGTCCCGGCCCCGTCCATACTGTCCGGTTGCCAAACCCGCCGGACCGCCCCGACGTGATTTCAGACCATTCAGACGGTCAAAATGCGCCTCCCCTTCCCCTTGAGGGGGAAGGGGCGGGGGGTGGGGTGGACGCACTGCCCACGATGCCCGGGCACAGGAGGCACCGCCGCCTCGCGCGCCCGACCGGACATACCTGCCTCCACCCCCACCCCACCCTCCCCCCTCAAGGGGGAGGGCTCAGCAGAGAGGATTTCAGACCATTCAGACCATTCAGACCATTCAGACCATTCAGACCATTCAGACGGTTCAGACGGTTCAGACGGTATTTCTGCATCCGGGCCGGGACGATTTCAGACCATTCAGACGGTTCAGACCCTGTTTTCGACCCCGGACGTCGGCCCGTGTCCACACCTCGGTAACCTTAGGCCTTGTCCGGGTTTGAGGATCGTGATCGAAATGCGCCTTCGTGCGCCAGGTGGGGTGCCGCAAGAGGGAGTAAGCCGTTGTCAGAAGCGGACATGAGGGGCGCGGGTGTTGCGCCTGACCGGGGGAGGAACCGGAAATGAATATCGTCATTATCGTCGGCCTGATCATCACCCTGGTGACGGGCCTTCCGGTTCTGCTGCAGATCCTGAAAAATCATCCCAAAGGGCTGATGATCCTGTTCTTCGCCGAGATGTGGGAGCGCTTTTCCTACTACGGCATGCGGGCCATCCTGATCTTCTACCTGACCCAGCATTTCCTGTTCGACGATGCCCTCGCGGGCTCAACCTACGGGTCCTACACCTCGCTGGTCTATCTGTTGCCGCTGCTCGGCGGCCTTCTGGCTGACCGTTATCTGGGCACGCGCAAGGCGATCGCCTTCGGGGCCATCCTGCTGGTGGCCGGTCACAGCGCCATGGCGCTGGAAGGCACCCAGGCCACCCAGTATCTGGTCTATGACGACACCCGTTATCAGGTGACGTCCGAGGGCGGCGAGGGGTCGCGGATCATGATCGGCGACACCCCTGTGGCCTTCATGGGCGCCGAGGGCGGCGGCGTCGCCCTGCAGTCCCCGCCGGCGGACTCGCCTCTTCCTGCGGTCCTGCCCGCGGGCAGCTATGCAATGGAGGCGGACCGCAATCCCCTCTACGTCAGCATCTTCTATCTGGCGCTGTCGCTGATCATCGTCGGGGTGGGCTTCCTGAAACCGAACATCTCGACGATCGTGGGCCAGCTGTATCCGCAAGGCGATCCCCGGCGCGATTCGGGCTTCACCCTCTATTATTACGGCATCAACCTCGGGGCCTTCTGGGCCGCCATCCTGTGTGGCTATCTGGGCCAGACCGTCGGCTGGTGGGCGGGCTTCGGCCTGGCCGGGGTCGGCATGGCCCTGGGCTGGATCGTCTTCGTGCTCGGCAAGCCGCTGCTGCAGGGCAATGGTGAGCCGCCCAACCCGGTGCTGCTGAAGCAGTCCGTCGCCGGGCCGATCAACCGCGAATGGATGATCTATCTGGGGGGGTTCGCCAGCGTGGGCATCGTCTGGTTCATGGTCCAGTCCAGCCAGGTCGTCGGCTGGGCACTGGGCGTCAGTACCATTCTGGCGCTCGCCTTCATCGCCTGGTTCATCGTCTTCCGGTGCACGGACAAGATCGAGCGCGAGCGCATGATGCTGGCGGTAGTCCTGATCTTTGCCTCGGTGGTCTTCTGGACCCTGTTTGAACAGGCCGGCACCTCGCTGAATCTGTTCACCGACCGCAACGTCGATCTGGCCCTCACGTCACAGGCGGTGAATGTGCTCGGCATCCCCGTGGGCACGCCGGCTCAGATGGCCGCTGCCGGGATCGACATCAGTGGGGGCATGGCATGGATCGATTCGACCATCACGGCGTCCCAGACCCAGTCGTTCAACGCGGGCTTCATCCTGATCTTCGCCCCCATCTTCGCGGCGCTCTGGGCCTTCCTCGGAAGCCGTCGGATGGATCCGAACCCGACGCTGAAGTTCGCCATGGCGCTGCTTCAGGTTGGTCTCGGCTTCATGGTCGTGGTCTGGGCGGTGGACTCGGGTTTCGTCAACGAAGCCTTCCGCGTGCCGCTGCTGTTCCTGGGACTGCTCTACCTGCTGCATACGACCGGTGAGCTGTTCCTGTCGCCGGTCGGTCTGTCGCAGATCACCAAGCTGTCCGTCGCCTCGGTGGTCAGCTTCATGATGGCGGTGTGGTTCCTGTCCAGCTCGATCGCCCAGTTCGTGGGCGGCCAGATCGCGGGACTGGCGGGGACCGAGACCATCGGCGGCCAGGTCCTGGACCCGGAGGCCGCGCTCGCGGCGTCTCTCAGGGTGTTTGAAATGCTGGGATGGGTCGGTATCGCCTGCGGCGTCGCCTTCTTCCTGATCAGCTTCTTCATCAAGCACTGGGCGCACGGGGCCGACGAGCCTCGCAATCCCGGCCCCGATCTGACGGATCGTGGCCAACAGGACGCCAACATCGCCAAGCCCGATCAGGTCTGACGTCGGGCATCCGACCGGACAGGCTGGACAGGGGGGGCGGGGCCGGTGGGCTCCGCCCCCTTTACTGTGGGCTAATCCTCAGATTGTCTTGCGGATTTGCAGGAACAGCCAGGACCCGCGGGTCTGGGCATAGGTCTCGCGCAGGGCCAGAGGCGCGCTGTCGCGCGGGCCGGCATAGATGTCCCGCCGCCGCCGTTCCTCGGCGTCGGTCAGGTTGCTGAGGTCGATCCGCACGCTCAGGTCGCGCGACGGCTTCCAGTGAACGAAGGCCCCGAAGTAGGGCTCGGACTCGGTGTAGCGCAGCTCCCGCACCCGGTAGCCGGTCCCGCCGTCCATGTCGCAGCCGTGGTCCATGCCCCAGGTCCAGCGGCCGCCGTCCAGGTCCTGGCTGAAGGCGACCCCACAGCCGAAGCCGTCGTCGCCCGAGAACCGCCGGGTCTCGCCCGTCAGGGGGTCGGTGACCTCGGTCTCGCGCGTCACCGCCCGCGCCGTGAGGCGTCCGTCCGGGATGCCCAGCCGATCCATCGGCAGGGTCACCTGCACCTCGAACTCGGTCTGGCGGGCATCCCCGATGTTGCCCAGCGCCTCGAACCCCCCGACCAGCGGGATGACGTCGATGTAGTCCTCATAGCGGTTGTGCGTCAGCCGCGCGGTGAACACCCCCTCGTCCCAGAAGCGCCGCTCATAGACCACCTCGACGGGGTTGGACTTGGTGGGCTCCAGGTCGGCGTTGCCCGCCTCGACCTGGCCCAGATCGACCTCGGCCGAGGCGGCGAAGTCGCCAAAGTCGAGCTGGCCGACCTTGCGCTCCGCCCGGAAGCGGAACTGGTGATTGGGCAGGGGTGTCCAGGTCACCAGAAGGCGGGGCTTGGGGTAGACAAAGGACTTGGCGCTGTCGGTGTCGCCCGACTGGCGGATCTCCGACACCTCGACCCGCAGGCCCGCCTCGACCGTCAGGTTGGGCGCCGGGCGCCAGGTCGCCTGGCCGGAGACCTCGCCGCGCACCTCCTCGACCAGCACGGAGGCGCCGGGAAGGGCGACCGGCACGCCGTTCTCCTCATAGGCGGTGTCGGTGTCGAGGAAGTTGTAGGCGACTTCGGCCCCGCCCTCATACGACCAGCGGTCGTCGCGGCGGTGACGGACGACGCCCCGTCCGATGGTCTCCCCCGACGTCGAGTCGCTGGTGAACAGGCCGGTCCGCCCCGTCCGGACAAAGCCCGACTCGACGGTCGAGGTGTCCAGCCGCTGCAGCCCGGTCAGCTCCAATTCCGTTTCCGGGCCCAGGGGGCGGGTCCAGCGGGCGCCGATCTCCCCGCTCAGCTCCTTGAAACCCCTCTGGCTGAAGTCGTCGTCCCCCGCCCCGGCGCGGATGAGGATGTCCTGCTCCTGGTCGTTGTTGAAGTACGAGGTGACCGCGTTGACCCGCAGCAGCCCCCCCGCCCAGGGACGCTGAACGGCCCCCGAGGCGCGCACATTGCGGAACCGGTCCCACGACCGGATATCCGCGTCCTGGATCAGGGCACCGGAAGGATCAAAACGCCGGCGGTGCCCTTCATTGGTGTTGCTGGTGCGGTCGACCGTGGCGCTGATGGCTCCCTCGATCTGGCTGTCGCCGGCCCGCCGGGAGTACTCGGCCTGGACGATCGGCCCGATGTAGCCGTCCTCATAAACATAGGCGTCGAGCCCCAGCACGCGCTCGACCGTGACCGTGGTCTTCAGGACGACATTGGCGACGACCGAGCGCCCCTGCATGTCGATCCCGGGAGCCCCGCCCCGGATCAGCTCGATCCGCTCGATGCTGTCGGCCGAGATGCGACCCAGAAGATTGGCCAGGCCTTCGCTCTTGGTCGACGGATGCCGACCGTCGATCAGGACATTGCCGGCCGTGCCGGCCAGTCCCCGCGTCCCTGAACTGCCGCTGTTCAGGGCAAAGCCAGGCAGGCGTTGGATCATGTCCAGCGCCGTCCGCGGACGGGTATCGGCAAAGAAGGCGGGATCGTAGATCAGGACGCCGGGGCGCTCCGGATCCTGGCGCGCCTCCACGCCTGCATCGGGCGCATACTGGGCGGCGGCGGGCGGGGCCAGGCCCAGCCACAGGGTGGCCGCCGCGGTGCTCGCCAGCCAGACGGTGCGTGTCATGTCCCCTCCCCTTGATCCGGCCACCCATAACGCCCGAACCGTCAATCGCCAGTTACAAGACGGAAAGGTGGCCGGATCCCGGGATCAGAAGGTCTTGCGCAACCGGATCGAGAAGAAGGTCCGGGGATCGATCTCGCGCCGCTCGATGAAGGCGATGGGGCGCGGCGATGTCCGGTCCGCATACACCGTCCGCTCGGTATCGAAATTGTCCCAAAGGTTGACCTGGGCCCGGATCGACAGGCTGTCGGTCGGCTTGTACTCGGCGGCCAGCTCGAAATAGTCCCCCCCCTTCCAGGCGAAGGTCTGGTCGGGATCATAGGTGGTCTGGCCGAGGATCGGAATCCAGGCGACGCTCCAGTTGATGCGCCAGGTGGTGATATCCTGCGCGAAGGAGATCGTCGGCTGTCGTGCCCGAACGCGCGAGATCGGACGTTTCTCGCCGGTGGTCGGATCGGTGACCTCGGTGCTGTTCCAGTCATTGCGGAAGCGCAGCCGGCCGCCGCTGATGCCGGCCTTGTCCGTTGGAATGACGATGTTGACCGACAGCTGGTCGAGCGTGCCGTCGCCGATATTGCCGACCGCCGACAGGCCGTCCTGAAGCGGAATCCGGTCGATGACGTTGCCGATCTCGTCGTGGCGCAGGCCGATGCTCAAGATACCGTCACCCCAGAAGCGGCGCTCGAAGGTGATCTCACTGATCCAGCGATCTTCGGGTTCCAGATCCGCATTGCCGCCCAGCACATTCTGGTTGTCCAGCTCGGCGCTGGCGGCAAAGTCGCCGAAATCGAGCTGGCCGACCTCGCGTTCGAAACGGGCGCGCACCTGGGTTTCGGCCATGGGAGTCCAGCTCAGCTGCACCCGGGGCTTGGCGAAGAAGAAGGATTTTTCCTGTTCGGCATCGCCCGACTGACTGATGGTCGAGGACTCCAGGCGCAAGCCGCTTTCCAGCGACAGGCGGGGCGAGATGCGCCAGGTGCTCTTGCCGAACAATTCGCCGCGGGTTTCCTCGACCACGACCGAGGCCGAGGGCAGGACCACGGGCGTCCCGCCCACAGAAAACGCCTGTTCTGTGTCCAGGCGGTTGTAGGCGATCTCACCGCCCCCTTCGAAGGTCAGGGCCTCGGACCGTTCAAACCGGACCAGGGCGCGGGCAATGGTTTCCGAGGCGTCGCCGACCGACTCGAAGCGCTGTTCCGGCTCGGGACCGGCACCCATGTCGGCGTTGTAGGTCGAGATCGAATCGAAGTCCGAGAATTCGTGGATGAAGCGCGTCTCCAGCGACAGTTGGCTCCCCAGCGGACGGGTGTAGACGATGCCGACCTCGCCCGAGCTGCCGTCATTGTCGTAGCGGCTTTCACGTCGGGTCCCGGTACCCGTGAACCGGTCCATGCTGTGCCAATCGTTCACGCCATAGCGGGCCGTCAGGTCGATCTTGCCGCCCAGGGCGGGCGCGGCGTAGTTCCCCCGGATGCCGGTGCCGCCCCCGTAACCGTCGTTGTAGAAGTCCTCCTGTCGCAGCAGGGTGCCGTCGGCGGCGCGCCGCGTGGCCGGGCCGACGCCGTTGGAATCGCTCATCCCGATGCCGTCCGACAGGGTGAAGCCCCAGGTCCGGTCGCCGTCGCGGGCCGTGAACTGATAGGAGCCCCCGTACACGTCCGTGCCGCCGTCAAAGAAGGTGGCATTGGCATTGACCACGGTCTGCCGGCTGCTCTGGTTCTTGAGGATGACATTCACGACGACGGAATAGCCCTGCATGTCGATCCCGGGAGCGCCGCCCCGGATCAATTCGATCCGCTCGACCTGGGATACCAGGGTCCGCGACAGGACGGACGACCCCGTATCGTTCTTGGAGGCCGGACGCGCCCCGTTGATCAGGACATTGCCCACCGCGCCCTCGAAGCCGCGACCGCCGTCGCCATCGCTCACCGAGAAGCCGGGAACCCGTTGCACCATGTCGAGTGCCGTGTTCGGGTTCTGACCGGCAAAGAATTCCGGCGTGAAGATCAGGACTCCCTGATCCGTGGACCGGGCGCTGGTCGTCCCGCTGCCCATCGATTCCTGCGCCAGGGCATGGGGCGCGAAGGCCATGGCCAGGGCAGCGGTGGTGGTGATCAGAAGTGTTTTACGCGTCATGAATATTTCCCCTCGTCGATGGAGAGAGGTGTCGTCTTTCAAGTTGACGCGAGCCAGTTACAAGTTCGATAAGTAGATTAAATCGGTTTCATGACAGGCAATACATAATGTTACTTGGGCGTAATGTTTGGGGCGGCCGGGTGGCGCGGGCATCTCTCGCCTTGATCGCCTGTGTGGCGGCGGTCGTCATGGCGCCCCCACGCGTCGCAGCGCAGGAGGCCGAGACAACGGTCGATGAGATCATCGTCACCGCCCGCCGTTCGGGCGCGCCGATGTGGGAAGTGACCCGGGGCGGGTCGACCGTCCTGCTGGTCGGGGCCATCCAGGCGGTGCCCGCCGGCATCGAATGGCGACCCGGTCCCCTGGAGCAGGCGACCCGGCAAGCGCAACGGGTCTATTTCCCGCAGCGTATCTCCGCCTCTCCCGCGGACCTGTTCCGGGTTATCTGGCGCTCGCGCACCCTGACGCGGATGCCAGAGGGCCGGACGACGACGGACTATCTGTCGCCAGAGTGGCAGGCGCGTCTTGATGCACTTGAGGCGACCTATGGCAAGGACTGGTCCCGCGACAGCTTTCTGGTTCTCAGCAGTGAACTGCTCTCGGACCGCCTCGGCCTTCGCGACCGCGGCAATCAGGAGGTTGGAGAGGTGGTGCGGCGAGCGGCGCGCCGCGGGCGGGTGCCGGTCACCTCCATCGGCAGTGTTCGGGGCGATGCGGTGATCGACGACCTGCTGACCCGTCCGCCCGAATCCTGGGTGCCTTGCGTCGAAGCCACCATCGCCGCCGCCGAAGCCGGTCGCCCGGCGGTCGAGGCTCGCGGACTGGCCTGGATACGCTTTGATGTGCCGGCGGTGATGGCATCCCCCATCGAGGCGGCCATGTCCCAGTGCTGGCCCTGGAGCGATCCGGCGCTGGGTACCCTGCTGCGCGGCCAGTGGATCAGCGCCGTGGAAGGGGCCCTGCGGCAGCCCGGAGTGACGCTGGCGGTTGCACCGCTTCGCGTACTGGCGGAGCCCGGTGGCGTGCTGGATGATCTGGAACGCCGGGGCCTGGAGATCATCGGCCCAGACTGGCGGGCGGATCAGGCTGCGGATTAGAGGGCCGTCCCGCCGACCGTCAGGCCGCCGATCTTGAGGCTGGGTTGGCCGATGCCGACGGGCACACCCTGTCCCGCCTTGCCGCAGACGCCCACGCCGGGGTCAAAGGCGAAGTCGTCCCCGATCATGGTGATGTTGGTCAGGGCTGTGGCCCCGTCGCCGATGAGGGTTGCACCGCGCACGGGGGCCGTGATCTTACCGTCCTCGATCAGGTAGGCCTCGGTGCACTGGAAGACGAACTTCCCGTTGGTGATGTCGACCTGGCCGCCACCGAAGTTCGCCGCATAGAGGCCGCGCTTCGTCGAGGCGATCATATCGGCGCGGCTGTCCCGGCCCCCTTCCATGAAGGTGTTGGTCATGCGGGGCATGGGCGGGTGGGCGAAGGACTGGCGGCGGGCATTGCCGGTCGCCCGGGCGTTCAGTTTTCGCGCGCTCAGTCGGTCGTGCATCAGGCCGACCATGATGCCGTCCTCGATCAGCACGGTGCGCGAGGTCGGCGTGCCCTCGTCATCGACGGTCAGCGAGCCTCGACGCCCGGCAATGGAGCCGTCATCGACCACGGTCACCCCGGGCGCGGCCACGCGCTTGCCCATCATACCGGAAAAAACGGAACTGCCCTTGCGGTGGAAATCGCCTTCAAAGCCGTGGCCGACCGCCTCGTGCAGCAGCACCCCGGGCCATCCGGCCCCGAGGACCACATCCATCTCGCCCGCCGGGCAGTCGACGGCTTCGAGGTTCACCAGCGCCTGACGCAGGGCTTCATCCACCTGGGCCTGCCAGCGGGCGGGCGCGATCCAGGTGTCGAATCCGGCGCGGCCGCCGGCGCCTGACGAGGCGCTCTCGCGGCGACCGTTCTGCTCGACCGTGACCGAGACATTCAGGCGGACCAGCGGGCGGATGTCGCGCACACCGCGACCGTCGGCGCGCAGAATCTCGATGTCGCGATGCTCGCCCGCCATCGACACGGACACCTGGACGACACGAGGGTCCCGGGCCCGGGCCCAGGCATCGATCTCGGACAGGAGGGCGATCTTGTCGGAAAAGGCGGGCGAGGCCAGCGGATTGATCGGGGCATAAAGCTGCTGGTTGGTCGAAAGGGGCGCCTCGGTCTGAGTGCCGCTGCGGCCCTGGATGGCCAAAGACGCCGTTTCGGCTGCCCGCCTGATGGAGTCGACATCGACGACGCTGGAGTGGGCATAGCCGGCGGTCTCGTCTGAAACGACACGCAGGCCGAACCCCTCATGGGCATCATAGGAGGCGGACTTCAGCCGACCGTCGTCGAACACCAGCGATTCGGTCTCGGCCCGCTCGAGGAACAGTTCCCCGTCGTCCGCTCCGCTCATGGCGTCAGCCAGGATCGACCGTGCGGCCTCGGGCGACAGATCGGCGGTTTCCAGCAGGGAGGGGACGGGGACGGGGACGGAAGACTGGGTCATCCCCCTATCTAGGCATGCCGCGCGACCGCGTCACCCGTCCGCCCTGTCACGGTTGACGAATATTGCCCGACCCCGACACCCGGCTGTCCAGTCGCTCCGGACGGCGGGTCAGGGTGACATCGCCGGACCCCGAGATGGCGACCGCCGCGCGACCCGTGGGGCCCAGGCGCGCCTCGCCCGAGCCCGAAACCGTCACGTCCGCGTCGGCCAGGTCGAGGGCTTCCAGATCGACCTCGCCCGAACCCGAAATGTCGAGGGTCAGGGCGCGGGTGCGGCCCTGGGCCTCGATCTCGCCCGAGCCCGATATGCCGAGATCCATCTGGTCCTGATCATAGGCGCGGATGTCCAGATGGCCCGAGCCGTTGACGCGGAAGCGGGTCACGTCCGGCGCGGTGACCACGACGCGCAAGTAGTCTCGGGGGCTCCAGCCGCGCAGGCCGCCCTCGTCCCAGCTGAGGAAGACTTGCTCCTCGCCTTCCTTCAGACGGATGCGGCCCCCCGTGATCTCGACGCGATCGACCAGCGCCTCAGGCCCCGTGACGGTCACACCCGCCTGGCTGCCCTGGACGTATTCCACGTCGCCGCCGAAATCGAGCACCAGCGTCTGGCCGCCGTCCCAGGCCAGGGTTCGCGTGACCTCCGGGCCGGCGTTGCGGGCATCCGCGTTTCGGACCCGCTCGAAGCGGATGGGATGGCCGTCGCGATCAAGGATCGTCCAGGACCAGCCGTGCGCGGCCAGGTCGCGTCCGCCGAGGGCGAAGGCTCCGCCAAGGCAGACAAGGGTCAGAACCAGCCCGGCGGCGGCAATGATCAGGGATGTACGGATCATGATGTTTCTCCGGGAACTATGGGTCAGGCGACCTGCGGCTCAAGCGCGGGCTTGAGCAGGCGGTAATGAAGGCGGGCGAACCAGACGACGCCGTTGACCAGCCAGATGGTCAGCACGGTCAGAAGGGCCGCACCCGTAACGGACGCCGCCATCAGGCCCAGCCCGGCGAGGATCGCGGCCAGGGGGCCACCGGGAGCTCCGGCGATCGGTCCCAGAACCATGATGACGACACCGGCGATGAAGGTGCCCAGCGCCGCCGCATAGCCGCCGAGAATGACCCCGATCAGGCTCATCAGCAGGGGGAGCAGGAACAGTATGTCGATGGCGCCCAGTCCCAGCACCGCGAGGATGGCGGCGGTCGCGGACGACGGATTCTGCTCCTGGTGCCAGCGACGGATGCCCGCCTCTGCTTTAAGCTCACGGGCCAGCCGGTCCGGATTGCCGAGCGCCTCGGCGACCTCGGCCTCGCTGCGGCCTTCGGCGAGGCCGTCATCGAAATGGGCCTCATAGTCATTAAGGACCTCGGCGGCGGCGCTGGTCGGCATGCCGACCAGGCCCTTCTTCAGCCGGGACATGAATTCGGCGCGGGTCATTGGGCGGTTCCCCCCTCTTGGGTGTCTGTGGTGGCGGGCGCCGGCGTGGTCGCTCCCGCGATCAGGTCATCGACGGCCCGGGCAAAACGGCGCCATTCTCGGCCCTGGTCCTCCAGGGCGCGCCGGCCGGCATCGGTCAGGCGATAATATTTCCGGGACGGGCCGGCGGGTGATTCGACCAGATAGGTCTCGACCCATCCATCGGTCTGCATGCGGCGCATGAGGGGATAGATGGTGCCTTCGCCCATATCGATCGCGTCCGACAGGCGGCTGGCGATCTCATAGGCATAGCTGTCGTCGCGGGCCAGAAGGGCCAGGACGCACAGGCCCAGCACCCCCTTCTTCAGCTGTATTTCAATCGGCTCGGGCAAATCGGCCTCCTTTGAGGAGCCATTCGCTATCGCAAGCTAGCATGTCACGCAAGGTAGCTTGCGAAACATGACGGCGATTTAATTTCCGGGTGCGGCGACATGGAGCGGCATTGATGCGCCTCCATCGCTTGGCAAGCGCGAAGCGGGGGGATAAGGACCGGCCATCACTCTACGCCCGAGGGGCCGGGTGCGTCTGCGATCCGTTCGCAGATCGCTCGTAGGAAAGACTGAGATGAGGACGTCTGCGATGGCATCGGGCATTCGCGCCCTTAAGGCAGCCCCGGCGGCAGTGACCGCCTGGATCGGCGCCACGATCATGGTGGGGGCTTCGGCCATGCCCGCCATGGCCCAGGAACTGCTGGGTCAGCCGACCCCGGGAGGCATTGGCCTTCAGCCGGCGGCGTCGAAGCTGAAGCACGACGCCATCTGGTTCCATGATGTGATCCTGCTGCCGGTGATCACCTTCATCACCCTGCTGGTTCTGGGCCTGCTGATCTGGGTCGTGGTGCGCTACAACAAGAAGGCGAACCCGGTCCCCGCGCGCTGGAGCCATAACACCCTGGTTGAGGTGATCTGGACGGTTCTGCCGGTGGTCATCCTGATGGTAATCGCCCTGTTCTCCTTCCGGCTGCTGTACGACTATGAGGCCATGCCCGAGCCCGATCTGACGGTGAAGGTCACAGGCAACCAGTGGAACTGGGGCTATGAATATCCGGACCAGGGCGTGCCGGAGTTCATCTCCAATATGCTGCCCGAGGACGAAGCCCTGGCGCGCAATGTCCCGTATCGCCTCGCAGCGGATCAGGCCATGGTGGTGCCGGTTGGCAAGACCGTCCGCCTGCTGATCACGGCCTCGGATGTGATTCACGCGGTCGCGCTGCCGGCCTTCGGTCTGAAGACCGACGCCATTCCCGGACGCACCAACGAAACCTGGTTCAAGGCTGAACGGACCGGCGTCTATTACGGCCAGTGCTCCGAGCTGTGCGGTGTCGATCACGCCTTCATGCCCATCGAGATCCGCGTGGTGACCGAGGCGGAGTTCGCCGCCTGGGTCGCCTCGAAGGGCGGGTCGATGACGGCCGCCGCCGACGCGGAAGCCGAAGCCGCGGCTGCGCAGGCCGCCGCTGCCCAGTCGGCGCCGGTCGCCGAGGCCGCCGACGACACAACGGCTGACGCCGCTTCCACCGAACCGGCGGCCGCGCCCGCCGCCGCTCAATAAGTTACGCGAGAGCCCGAAACGACCATGGCCACCGCACACGCAGCCCACGACGACCACGATCACAAGCCCGGGTTCTTTACCCGCTGGTTCCTGTCGACCAACCACAAGGACATCGGCACCCTGTACCTGCTGTTCGCCATCATGGCGGGCATCGTCGGCGGGGCCCTGTCGGGTCTGATCCGCTGGGAACTGGCCGAGCCGGGCATGCAGGTGTTCGTCCAGGGCGGCCTGGTCGAGCAGCTGGGGATCGTCGAGGCGTCCAAGCACGGCTATAACGTCACGGTCACGGCCCACGCCCTGATCATGATCTTCTTCATGGTCATGCCGGCCATGATCGGTGGTTTCGGCAACTGGTTCGTTCCGATCATGATCGGTGCGCCGGACATGGCCTTCCCGCGCATGAACAACATCTCGTTCTGGCTGCTGGTCGCCGCCTGGATCCTGCTGTGCATGTCGATGTTCGTGGACGGGGGGCCGGGGCAGGGCTTCGGCGGGGGGTGGACCATCTATCCGCCGCTGTCGACCATGGGCCACACCGGTCCGGCCATGGACCTGGCGATCTTCTCGCTGCACGTCGCGGGGGCCAGCTCGATTCTCGGCGCCATCAACTTCATCACCACCATCTTCAACATGCGCGCGCCGGGCATGACCCTGCACCGCATGCCGCTGTTCGCCTGGTCGGTGCTGATCACCGCCTTCCTGCTGCTGCTGTCGCTGCCGGTGCTGGCGGGCGCCATCACCATGCTGCTGACCGACCGCAACTTCGGCACGTCGTTCTTCGACCCGGCCGGTGGCGGTGACCCGGTGATGTTCCAGCACCTGTTCTGGTTCTTCGGACACCCCGAGGTGTACATCCTGATCCTGCCGGGCTTCGGCATCATCAGCCACATCGTCTCGACCTTCTCGAAGAAGCCCGTGTTCGGCTATCTGGCCATGGCCTATGCCATGGTGGCCATCGGCTTCATCGGTTTCATCGTCTGGGCGCACCACATGTACACGGTCGGCATGACCGTGAACCTGCGCGCCTATTTCATCGCTGCGACCATGGTCATCGCCGTCCCAACCGGGGTGAAGATCTTCAGCTGGATCGCGACCATGTGGGGCGGGTCCATCGACTTCAAGACGCCCATGCTGTGGGCCATCGGCTTCATCTTCCTGTTCACCGTCGGGGGGGTCACGGGCGTGGTCCTGGCCAACGCCGGTATCGATTACAGCTTCCACGACACCTATTACGTCGTGGCCCACTTCCACTATGTGCTGTCGCTGGGGGCGGTGTTCGCGATCTTCGCGGGCTTCTACTACTGGTTCGAAAAGATGTTCGGCGTGAAGTACAACGAGTTCCTCGGCACGCTGCACTTCTGGATCATGTTCGTCGGCGTGAACGTGATCTTCTTCCCGCAGCACTTCCTGGGTCTGCAGGGCATGCCGCGCCGCTACATCGATTATCCGGACGCCTATACTTTCTGGAACCTGGTGTCGTCGTGGGGTTACGTCATCACCGTCGTGGGCGTGGTGGTCTTCATCGTCGTGTTGATCGAGGCTGCCATCCGTCGCCGCCCTGGTGTCGCCAACCCGTGGGGCGAGGGCGCAACCACTCTGGAGTGGACCCTGTCGTCGCCGCCGCCGCACCACCAGTTCAACGAGCTGCCGGTGGTCAAGGACGACGATCGCCATTAATCCGGAAGGCGCTCCTGCGCCCGACGGCCCAACCTGAAGTCCTCGGGACCGTCCCTTCCACGCGAGGGGACGGTCCTGACCTTTCATAGAACGACACGGTCTCCTGACCCATGACCGACACGCGGCCCAGACTGTCGACTGCCCAGCCCGGTGACTATTTCCAGCTGCTGAAGCCACGCGTCATGTCGCTGGTCATCTTCACGGCGGTGACGGGCCTGCTGGTCGCGCCGGGCCAGATGAATCCCGTGGTCGCCGCCATCGCCATCCTGTGCATCGCTGTCGGTGCCGGTGCCGCCGGGGCCCTCAACATGGGGCTGGAAGGTGAGACCGATGCCCTGATGAAGCGCACTCGCGGCCGCCCTGTCGCTGCAGGCAGGGTCAACAAGAATGACGCCCTGGCCTATGGCGCGGTCCTGTCGCTGTTCTCGGTCATGCTGCTGGGCATGAACACCAACTGGTTCGCGGCGGGCCTGCTGGCGCTGACCATCGTCTATTACGCCGGCTTCTACACGCTGATGCTCAAGCGCCGGACCCCCCAGAACATCGTCATCGGCGGGGCGGCCGGGGCCTTCCCTCCGGTGATCGGCTGGGCCGCGGTGACCGGCGACGCGCCGTGGCAGGCCTGGCTGCTGTTCCTGATCATCTTCCTGTGGACCCCGCCGCATTCCTGGGCGCTGGCCCTCTATTCGGCCGGTGACTATGCGCGGGCGGGGATTCCCATGATGCCGGTGGTCCGAGGCGCGAAGTCCACACGCCTCCAGATCCTGCTTTACAGTCTGGTGCTGGTGCCGGTGGCCATTCTTCCGGGCGTGACGGACCTCGGGGGCCCGATTTACCTGGGGATCTCGGTCGTCGGCGGCCTGTTGTTCCTGCTGCTGGCCTTTCGCCTGTGGCGCAGCCGGGCAGGGGATCAGCCCGAGGCCGACCGGACCCATGGGGGCCCGGCCGTGGGACGAGAGGCCGCATTGTATGATGTCCGGATTGACGCCAAACCGGCCCGCAACCTGTTTGCCTATTCGATCCTGTATCTGATGCTGCTGTTCCTGGCGCTGCTGCTCGAGAATCTGCCCGCATCTACTCTGGTGTGCCCCTCATGCGCCTGACCGATGATGAACTGATCGCCCGCAAGCGCCGCAATCTATGGATTGCTCTGGGTCTGGTCGCCTTCATGGTGCTGGTGTTTCTGACGACCTTCCTGCGGCTCAAACAGAATATTGCTGACGCTTCCGCCACGATGCCCGTCGCCGAGGCCCCGGCCCGGCCGGCCGGGCCCGCCATCGGAGGGGCTTCATGAATCGCAAGAACCTGATCGCCCTGATCTGTGGCGGTGTGGTGATGCTGATGACGGGCGCGGCCTTCGCCGCCGTGCCCCTTTATCAGCTGTTCTGTCAGGTGACCGGCTTTGGCGGCACGGTCCGGATGGCCGACAAGGCGCCGGACGTCGTGCTGGACGAAACGGTGTTGATCCGCTTCGACACCAACGTCCGCAACCTGCCGATGACCTTCAAGGCCGAGCAACTGCAGCAGCGCGTGCGAATCGGCGAGACGGGCATGGCCTATTTCGAGGTGACCAACACTTCGGATCAGCCGATCGGGGCCACGGCGGCTTATAACGTCGTGCCCGAGCGCGCCGGGGCCTATTTCCAGAAGCTGCAGTGCTTCTGCTTTGACGGTCAGGTGATCCCCGCCGGCGAGACGATGCGCTTTCCGGTCCAGTATTTCGTGGCCCCCGAACTGGCCACCGATCCCGAGGGCCGGGGCGTGACCCAGATCACCCTCAGCTATACATTCTACCCGACCAAGGATTTTGACGCCGCTTCGGTGACGGCAAACTCTGGCGCCATGGGATCGTGAGCGCTATAGGGCCAGTCACGAGTCTATCCGAGAGCAAGAGACCCCAGAATGGCTGACGCGCACGCCGCTCCTCATCACGACTATCACCTGGTCAATCCCAGCCCGTGGCCGCTGGTCGCCTCGATCGCCGTCACCGTGATGATGGTGGGGGCGGTGGCCTGGATGAAGGGCGTCTTCGGTCTCGAGGCCGGGACCAAGTGGCTGTTCTTCGCCGGTCTGGCGGGCGTGCTCTATTCCATGTTCGGCTGGTGGAGCGACGTCATCAAGGAAAGCCGCCAGGGCGATCACACGCCGGTCGTCTCGATCGGCCTGCGATACGGCATGGTGCTGTTCATCGCATCCGAGGTCATGTTCTTCGCCGCCTTCTTCTGGATGTTCTTTGAAATGTCCGTCTACAACGAGGCGCGCGCGCATATCCCGGCGATGAGCTTCTGGACCGACACGGCGGCCGCCTGGACCAATGCCGACGGCACCACCCTGTGGCCGCCCAAGGGCATTGAGACGCTGGACGCCTGGCAACTGCCGCTTCTGAACACTGTCATCCTGCTGCTGAGCGGTACCACGGTCACCTGGGCCCACCACGCGCTGCAGGTCGGCGACCGCAAAGGCGCCAAGCTGGGCCTGCTGATCACCGTGCTGCTGGGGGTGCTGTTCACGGCCATTCAGGCGTACGAATATTACCACATCATCCACGAGAACCTGTTCTTCAATGACGAGGCCGTGAACTCCGGGCTGTACGGGTCGATCTTCTTCATGGCGACGGGCTTCCACGGCTTCCACGTGCTGATCGGTACGCTGTTCCTGACGGTCTGCCTGCTGCGCCTGATGGCCGGCCAGATGTCACCGAAGAAGCATTTCGGTTTCGAGGCCGCGGCCTGGTACTGGCACTTCGTCGACGTGGTCTGGCTGTTCCTGTTCGCCTTCGTCTACGTCATCTACGGGTGATCGACGGGCCCGCAGGGATCAATCCTCAGCCGGCGCGGGACGAACAGTCCCGCGCCGCTTTTCTTGATGAGGTTGAGCGGATCCACCCGATCCGCGCCGGTCTGCTTTGCCGGTGCCCGGCCTGCGGCGAGGGCAGGTTGTTCGTCGGCTTTCTGAAGGTCGTGGACCGTTGCGCGGTCTGTGGTGCCGACTTTACCCGTTTGAATACCGGTGACGGGGCCGCTGTCTTCATCATGCAGATTTCGGGAGGCATCTCGGTCTTCCTGGCACTCGGCCTGCAGATCGCCTTTGGACCCCCGCTATGGGTTCTGATGATCGTGGCGGTGCCCCTGGTGCTGGCCCTGTCGCTGGGCCTGATGCGACCCGGAAAGGGGGTGATGATCGCCTTGCAGATGAAGGATCACGAGGGTGGAGCCGCGCCCCATGTCTGACCTGCGGACCCTCCGGTTCCCCTGGGGGCTGACTCTGGTCTCGGGTGTCGCCTTCGTCTTGCTGGTCTTCCTTGGCCTCTGGCAGGTCCAGCGCCTGCAGTGGAAACAGGACCTGATCGCCCGTGCCGAAGCCGCCGCCGAGCTGCCGCCGGTATCGCTGGAAGCCCTTTCGCAGATGCCGGATCCGGAATTCCGTACGGCCATGCTGGCCTGTGACTTCCAAAACCAGCCCTATGTCGAGCTGCAATCGATACAGGACGGCCAACCGGGCGTGCGTCTGATCTCCAGCTGTGACGGTTGGCTGGTCGATCTGGGGTTCGTGCCGGAAACCGTCAGCGCCCGTCCGGCGGGGCAATCTGATCCCATCCCCGCCCTCATCGCCCAGGCGCGACGGGTCGAGGCACCCGGCGCCTTTGCCCCTCCGCCTGACGGCAACCGCTTCTATGCCCGGGATACAGAGGCCATGAGCCGGGCGCTGGGTGTCCAGGGTCCGGTGCGCCCCTATGTCCTGTTCGCCATGCGGTCGGTCTGGCCGGCGTGGGAGGCGCTTGAGCCCTCGCCCCCTCCCGCTGCTTTTTCGAACAACCATATGGGCTATGCCCTGACCTGGTTCGGGCTGGCGCTGGCGCTGGCCGGCTTCTATATCGCCCTGCTCCGCCGGAAGCTGAAGCCCTGACCCTGCGATCCCACACCCTGCCGAATGGCGTCCGTGTCATCTGCGATCCGATCCCCGGCCTGCAGACGGTGGCCGTCTGCGTCGCGATCGGTGCCGGCGCGCGTCATGAAAGTCCGGAGCATTCCGGCTGGTCCCATTTTCTCGAACATATGGTGTTCAAGGGGGCGGGCGACATGTCAGCTCGCGAAATCGTCGAGCGGATCGAGGCCGGGGGCGGATCGATCAATGCCTCGACCGGGTATGAGCGCACGGTGTTCGAGGTCCGGGCCATGGCCGACGGGCTGGAGACAGCGCTTCAGGTGATCGCCGACCTGATCTTTCACCCCGTGTTCGATCCCGAAGAGGTCGAGCGCGAGAAGGATGTCGTCGCCCAGGAAATCGCCGAGGCGTTTGACACCCCCGACGACCACGTCTTCGAGATGGCCCAGTCGCGGGCCTTCGACGGGCAGCCGCTCGGGCGTGCCATCCTGGGCGAGATCGGGACGCTGGTCCCGATTGACCGCGAGGCCCTGCGCGCCTTCCGGGCCGACATGTACCGTCCCGACCGGATCGTGGTGTCGGTGTCCGGGGCCGTCGATGAGACGCAGCTTCTGTCCCTGGTCGAGCGTGGCTTTGGCCAGGGTGCCACACGTCCCGCGTCGTCTGTCCCGGCGGGACATTTCAGGGGCGGTGAGGCGCGTCTCGCCCGCCGGATTGAGCAGGCGAACCTGGTCTTCCTGTTGCCGGGCTTCAGCCACACCGATCCGCGCAGACCCGCTTTGCGTCTGGGTGTTGAAATCCTGGGGGGCGGCATGGCTTCGCGTCTGTTCCAGACCGCGCGGGAGGAGCGCGGGCTGGCCTATGCGATAGATGCCTACCATGAGAGCTATACCGACTGCGGTGTGCTGGGTCTTTATGCCGGAGCTGCGGGCGAGCGCGCGGCGGAGCTGGCCCAGGTCTGCGGCGAGACGATACGGGCACTGGTGACCGACGGGCCGACCGAGCGGGAACTGGACCGGGCCCGCGCCGTCGCCCGGGCCGGCATACGGATGGCGGACGAAAGCCCGGTGGCGCGTGCCGGTCGACTGGCGACACAGGCGCTGATCCTTGGTCACCCCGTCAGCAGCGACACCATGGTCGACGAAGTCATGGAGCAGAGCCGCCAGGATGTGCAACAGGCCCTGGCGGCCTGCCTGGCGCCGGGCCTGACCGCCACGGCGGTGCTCGGGCCGCGGACGGGCTTGTCGGCGGGTCGTCTGTTCCAGCGCGGCCTGACAGGATAAGTCTGGCCTATGGCCATTCTGGACTGGATCGGCGAGCGCTCTGGCCCGACGCTTCAGTCGGAAGGCGTTCTGCTGCGTCCGCCCCGCCCGGCGGACTATGAGGCATGGGCCGCGCTTCGGGCCGCGTCGCGGGATCATCTGGTGCCGTTCGAGCCCACCTGGCCCGAAGACGACCTGACCCGATCCGCCTTTCGCCGCCGCCTCGCGTTGTATGGGCGCGAGATGGATCTGGGCACCGCCTGGCCGTTCTTCGTGTTCGAGGCCGGCATGGGTCAGCTGGTCGGGGCCGTGACCCTGTCTCATATCCGGCGGGGGGTTAGCGAGGCCGGAACGCTGGGCTACTGGATCGGGCAATCCCATGCCGGCAAGGGCTATTGCACGGCGGCGGTGCGCGGCATGGTCGCCTTTGCGTTCGATACGCTGAAGCTGCACAGGGTCGAGGCCGCCTGCGTCCCCTGGAATGTCGCGTCCCGGCGTGTGCTGGAGAAGGCAGGCTTTGAGGCCGAGGGAAGGGCCCGGGCTTATCTCAAAATTAACGGCGAATGGGCAGACCATCTTTTGTACGGACGTGTCGATGATCGACACGGGGGTGGTGCCGCCGAGGCGCCGGGTGAGGATCATTCAGACGCGTGAGTACACGGCCGTCAGCCCTGGCCTGGGATGCCTCGATGGCCATCGAGGCCCTTGCGGCCGCCGACTCGGCGCTATGGGTCTGGACCCCGTCCGAGGACAGCCTGCGCGTGACCGGGGCCAGTCGCCCGCTGGGGCTCGGACCTCTGGCGCCCGAGTGCTCGGGCGCGGCCTTCATCGCCGTGGCCCTGCCCCAGGATCGGGCGCTGGCCGAAGCCTTGCTGAAACCCCAGGCCGAAGGCACGGAGATTGCCGTGCGGCTACGCATGCGCGACCATCCGACCTGTCTGTGGCGGGGTGTCTGGCTGGAAGACGGTCTGCGGGCCGCAGGCGTCGTCGCGCTCGAAACCACATTCGCCGGTTCGGACCGCGACACCCTGACGGGACTTCTGGATCGGCGGTCTTTTCTGGCGCGGGTCGGCGAGACCCTGACGCGGCCCGGCGAGTATGAGTTGGTGGTCGCCGATGTGGACCGGCTGCGCCGCCTGAACGAAGCCCTGGGTCACGAGCGGGTCGACCGGGTGCTGTCCGCGCTGGGGTCCCGCCTGGGGGCGGCCTTTTCGGCTGACGATCTGCCCGCCCGGATCGGCGAGGATGAATTCGCGGTTCTGGTTCGCAAGGGGACGGGTCATGTTCCCGGTCGCCTGCGTCAGGCTCTGGAACAGCCGCTGCGCGTCGCCGGCTTCGACATCTATCCGACGGTGTCGATCGGGGCTGTGACGACAGAGGGCGGACCGGATGCGTCGGACGCCGGCGAGCTGCTGCGCCGGGTCGAACTGGCCGTGGAGCAGGCCAAGTCAGCGGGCCGGGGAGGGGCTGCCGCCTATGGCCGCGCGCTGGAAACCGACAGTCTGTCGCGGCTGGCGCTCGAATCCGACTTCCGCAATGCCTTCGTGCGCGGAGAGATCGAGCCCTTCTACCAGCCCATCGTCAATCTCAAGACCGGGGCCGTGGCGGGATTTGAGGCCCTGTGCCGCTGGCGTCATCCCAAGCGGGGTCTGGTCCCGCCGGACGAATTCCTGACCCTGACCGATGAAATGGGGCTGATGAACGAACTGGGTCTGCTGATGATGACCCAGGCCGCTCGCCAGCTGGCTGAATGGCTGAAACGTCACCCGCTGGCGGGCAAGCTGTTCTGCAGCGTCAACCTGTCGGTGGGCGAGATCGAGCGCCCCAATCTGGTCGAGGATGTGGCCCGGATCATTCAGGAGACCGGCCTGCCGCGCGGCGCGCTCAAGCTGGAAGTGACCGAGGGCGACATCATGCGCGATACCGCGAGCGCCGCCGTGGTCCTGTCGCGCCTGAAAGAGGTCGGGGCCTCGCTGGCGCTGGACGACTTTGGCACCGGCTTTTCCTCGCTCAGCTATCTGGCGCGTCTGCCGTTCGATACGCTCAAGATCGATCGCTACTTCGTGCTGACGATGGATCGCGACGAGGGCTCGGCCAAGATCGTGCGCTCGGTCGTCAATCTGGGGCGCGACCTGTCGCTGGAGGTCGTGGCCGAGGGCGTCGAAAACGCCGAGCTGGCGGCCCTTCTGCTCCAGGACCACTGTCACTACGGCCAGGGCTTCGGCTATGCCCCGGCACTGCCTGCCCAGGAAGCCGAGGTCTATCTGAACGAATCCCTGTCGGACGGGGCCGCCCCGATCCGCGCCCGCTCGGCATGATCTAGGTTTTCCGGGCGCGCTTGCGATTGCGCCGCCGCAGCAGCCGGTCTGAAATCGCTTCGGCATGCTTGAGGGTGAAGGCGAGGGCGGCCGGGCTGCCCCGCCTGGCCCCCACGCTGTCGGCGACCACCGCCCCGCGTTCGCCAAGGGGCACGGGCGGGCCGACGGTGGTGTCGATCGCCGTCTGATGCTCGATTTCGGCGTTCAGCTCGGCCCCCATCAAAATGATCTGCACCGTCAGCCAGGTCCACATCAGGAAACCCATCATGGCCGCTAGGGGGCCATAGCTGTCGGTCCGCACGAAATTCTGCAGATACCAGCTGAACACCGCCGACAGACCCAGGCTGAGCGTGGCCGCGACAACGGCACCCGGGGTCAGCCAGCGCCAGTGGGCTCGCGCGCGGCAGGGTCCATGGCGATAGATGAGCGTCAGCGCCCCGATATAGAGGGCGTACAGCACAAGCCACCGAAAGGGAGCCAGGTGCTGCAGATCGTTCATCAGCCCAAGGGGCCCGAGCAGGATCGGCACCCCGACCACGAGGGCCGCCGACAGCAGCACGGCGCTCAACCCGGCGATGGTGAAGGCCATGCACAGAAGGTTGTATTGAAACACATTTCTGCGCTCAACCTCGTGATAGGCGATGTTGAGACCATAGAACAGCGTCTTGATGCCGTTGTTGGCGACCCACAATGACAGCGCCAGTGTCCCGATCAGCGTCAGGGTCAGGCGCGGTCGGGAGTCCTCGGCCAGCCTCTGCATCTCGCCGCCGATGAACCCCGCGACATTGGCGGGCAGGACCGAGTACAGAAACTGAAGCCGGGCCCAGGCGTCCTCCGGGTTGGCGAACAGGCCGTAGACCGTCACGAGCATGGCCAGGGTGGGGAACAGGGCCAGCAGAACGAAGAAGGTCACACCGCCGGACACGAACCCGACCCGGTCGCCGAAATAACTGGCCCCGGTTCGCCACAGGATGTCGGTCCAGCCCTTGCGGGGGATCTGATAGGGGTATTGCGCGATGCGCCCCCGCCCCGGTTCGCGGATCTCGTAGTCTTCCGGCGAGGGGGGCTCCGGTGCTGCCGGCTCGGGCCGATAGCGGCGCATATCGAGGCCGACCTTGTGCCCCTTGCGGTGCAACAGATGCGCCGCACCCGCTCCGGCGGCCAAACCCCCGAACAGGGCGGCTGCCAGCCCGACCAGGGGGCCGCCGAGGCCGGACGGTTTCGACGAGGGTGACGCCATGGACGCCTAACGGCCACGCTGGCGCGCCGTTCCGCTTGAATTTTCGGGCCGTGCCCCCCAATCAACGCCCATGTCCGACACACCCACCCTGCTCACGACCTGGAAGGCGGCCCAGAGCCGATTGAAGGCGGGCCGCATCGACAGTCCATCGATCGATTCGCGCCTGTTGCTGGAGGCTGCCTGTAATGTCAGCCGCCTCGACATTCTGACGGACCCCTACCGGGTCGTGACAACGGAACAAGCCGCCGCCTATGAGGCCATGATCGAGCGCCGGCTGAAGCGCGAGCCCGTCTCGCGCATCCTCGGCCGCAAGGGATTCTGGAAGATCATGCTCAGCGTGACACCCGATGTGCTGAGCCCGCGTCCGGACACCGAGACGCTGCTGGATGTGGGCCTTGCGGCCTTTGCCCCACATCAGGCGTTCCAGATCGCGGACCTCGGGACCGGCTCGGGTGCCATACTTCTGGCCTTCCTGGCGGAGCGTGCGGGGGCGACCGGCGTCGGCACCGATATTTCCAGCGAGGCGCTGGCGGTTGCCCGCGAGAATGCCGCCAGCCTCGGACTTGAAGGTCGCGCGGCCTTCCTCCGGACGGAGTGGGCGACCGGTTTCGAGGATCACAGTTTTGATCTGGTGGTGTCCAATCCCCCCTATATTCCGACCGCCGACATCGCCGGTCTCGACCCGGAGGTGCGCGACCATGATCCGCATCTTGCGCTGGACGGGGGACCGGACGGCCTTGAGGCCTACCGTCAGCTGGTGCCCGAGATCCGCCGCGTCATGAAGCCCGGAGGGATCTTCGCCGTTGAAATCGGCTGGGACCAGGGCGAGGCGGTCAAGGCCCTGTTCGTGGAGGGCGGGTTCGAGGATGTGAAGGTCGTGCTGGATCTGGCCAATCGCAGCCGCGTGGTGACCAATGGACCCGATCCCCGGCTCCAGGCCCCGGACAAATCCTTGCTGTCCTGACGGGGATGACCTAGCGGGTTCAAAAAGACCTCTTGGAATGCGGGGCAAGGCGCGCTAAGTCTTGCCCTGTTTCCCATCCATCGCATCTCCGTGCGCCCTTACGGGCCAACTGACAGGCGAATGGCACGCGCGACGACCCGATCCCTGACAGGGCTTGGGTGGACCGCTCGGGTGACAACGGCTCCGATGACATTGATGGCGGGATTATTCCCGAACCACGGACACGAAACAGAACCCGGCCTCGACAGTCCGCTGTGTCGGCCACCCTCCCGGAACGGTAGAGTCTATGAGAGATTTCAAGGGCATGAAGCGCCAGCGCGGCCGCAACAGGAAGCCCGGTGGCAACAACACCAACAGCGCCAACCCGAACCGCTCGTGGGACTCGCAGGGGCCGGAGAACATCAAGGTCCGGGGCAATGCCCAGACGGTCTATGAGCGCTATATGCAGCTGGCGCGCGATGCCGCCTCGGCCGGCGACCGCGTCCTGGCCGAGAACTATCTGCAGCACGCAGAACACTATTTCCGCGTCCTGAGGGCGCTGCAGCCGCAAAGGCCGGTGTCGGAAATCGCCCAGAGGGAACTGTCCAACCAGGGCTTTGATATCGATTTCGAGGACGAGAGCGGCGCCCAGGCGGCGGCCTTCCTCGCGGCCCAGCAGGCACAGCAGGCCCAGCAGAACAACCAGTCCAACGGTGGCAATCCGTCGGGGCCGCAACCGCAGGGGCAGCAGGCCCAGACGAATGACCGTGATCGTGACCGTGACAGGGATCGGGAACGGGATCGCGACCGGGACCGCGACGGCGGCAACGACGGCGAGCCCCGCAGCGAGGGCGAGGGGGGTAGCCGCCGCGAAACCCGTCGTGAACGCTGGGAACGCCGCAAGGATGAGCAACGCGGTCGCAGAGCCTCTCAGGACAGCGATTCTGACGTTTCCGAATCCCGGTCCGACGCTGACCAGCAGGGTTCGGGCGACATCCCGGTGGGCCCGACCGAAGACCCTGCGGAGACTGTGGCTCGCCCTGCGCGCAAGCCGCGTCGCCCGCGCGAGGATGCCCCCGTTCGCGACGCGTCCGACGCCGATGCCCTGCCGGGCTTTCTGACCCGTCCGACGCCGCGCGCCGCCGAAGCGCCGCCAGCTCCGGATTCGGAGGAGGCCGCGCCGCGCCGCCGGGCTCCCCGCAAGAAGGCTCCGGCCGAGACCGTCGACAGCGGCGAATAACCCCTCCGGTCTTGACCTCCGCCGCTCGCCCGGGCCCACTGGACCGGTCCTGACGAGAAGGAGATGCCATGTCGTATGCCCGCCACGTCCGCACGGTTGGACTGACCGCGCTTGCGGCGCTGACCCTGTCAGCCTGTGCGTCGGCGGGAGGGGGGTATGTCCCGCCGCCCCCGCCTCCCCCGCCGGATGGCTCCGGCCCGGTCCTGCGGGACTGGCGTGGCATCATCACCTCCTATGATCGTGACCGGTACGGCCGGGTCGATGCGGCTTGGCGCCTGGCGCTGGAGCAGGCCCGACGGCAGGGGGGATCGGGCGATCTCGGCGCGCTCGGTGCCCTGCTTGATCCGGACGCGGCCGTGGGTGGCGTCATCCCGCCCGAGGGCAGTTATCGCTGCCGGACGGTCAAGCTGGGCTCGCAGGGCGGAGAAGCGGGTCTTGGCTATGTGGTCTATGGCTGGTTCGACTGTCGGATCGAGCGCACCGCCGCGGGTCTCAAATTCTCCAAGCTGACAGGCTCGCAGCGGCCGTCCGGCCTGCTGTTCCCGGAAAACGACCGCGAAATGGTGATGCTGGGCTCCATGGCCCTTGGATCAGAGCCGCCGGCCAACTCCTATGGCCAGAATTCCGACCGGGACATGGTGGCGGTGCTGGAGCGGATCGGTACACGCCGCTGGCGCCTGGTGATCCCCTGGCCCCAGTATGAATCGAACCTCGACCTGATCGAACTGGTGCCGAACTGACCGGATCCGCTTGACCCGAGGGCCGCGTCCGCCCAGCCTCGGGGCCCATCAGTCGGAGGATCAGGACATGCGCGGTACAGGTTTCAGCATCATGGTGGTGGCGGCCATCGCCCTGGTTGGCGTGGCCCTGCTGATCGGAATGCCGACCTACAACGTCTATGCCAAGACCATGGCGGGCAAGGCGGCCTATGAGGAAGCGGTCCAGAACCGGCGCATCCGAGTGCTGGAGGCCCAGGCCCTGCTGGATGCCGCCGAACTGACGGCCCAGGCCGAGGTGGCGCGCGCACGGGGCACCAATGAGGCCAATCGCATCATGGCAGAAAGCCTAGGCGGTCCCGACAACTATCTCCGCTGGGCCTATATCAACATGCTTCAGGAAACCGCGGGCAGGGGCGACCGCCAGGTCATCTACCTGCCGACCGAGGCGGGTATCCCGATCCTGGAAGCGGGTCGTCGTCCGCCCGCCAACTGACCCGGAGCTTCGTCAGGCCGGTTCGACCGGGGCCCCGACCTCGTCCTCGACAATCCGTGCCACGGCCATGTCGGCCGTGACATTGCCAACGGTGCGGAAGATGTCGGGGATCACCTCGACCGCCAGCAACAGGGGCAGGATCTCCAGCGGCACGCCCATGGCGATGCAGATCGGCGCGATCGAGACAAAGAAGCTGATCTGGCCCGGCAGGCCGACCGAGCCGATGCTGACGAGTACCGCGGTCAGGCCGGCGGCTACCAGCTGACCGGCGGTCGGCTCGATCCCGAACAGGTGGGCGCAATAGATGACGACGCCCAGATTTGCGACCGGGCTGGTGATGCGGAAGACGGCCACAGCCAGAGGCAGCACCAGCCCGGCCGTGGGGCGTGACACGCCGAGGGCATCGACCGCGCGCTCGACCATGACCGGCAGACTGGCCAGCGACGACTGGGTCGAAAAGGCGACGACCTGGGCCGGGGCGGCAGCCCGTGCAAAGCCTGCCAGGCTGACCTTTCCGAACGCCACCACAAGCGGGTAGCAAAGCAGGGTGATGCCGATGGTGGCCAGCGATACGATGGCGACATAATGGGCCAGCGTTCCGGCGGCCCCGACGCCCGCCGTCAGGCCCACGCCCAGCGCCAGGGCGAAGACGCCGATGGGAGCTGCCATCAGCACCCAGCGCACGATGACGATCATGGTCTCGGCCACGGCTTCGAAGAAGGTCACCAGCGGCAGGCGCAACCGGTCGGGCAGGCGCGTGGCGGCAAAGCCGAAGAAGACGGCAAACACCACCAGCCCCAGAATGGCGTCCTCGGCGGCCGCCCGGATCGGATTGGCCGGGGCCAAGGTCTTGAGGAACTCCCCGAACGGGGCACCCGGTCCCACGCCTTCAGGGCTGGGCGGGGCCCCGGCAATCAGGCGGGCGCCGCCCTCGGGGTCGATCGGCCAGATGGCATGCAGCCCATAGGCCGCGCCGATGGCATAGACGGTCGCCGCGGCGATGAGGATGGCAAACACCATCAGCGCCCGTCCGGCCAGCAGGCCCGCCCGGCCCGGACCGTGGGCGGCCCCGGCGATGGAGGCGATGCCCGTGACCAGCAGCGAGAAGACCAGCGGCACGATGGTCATCCTCAGGGCGTTCAGCCACAGCTGACCCAGAGAGCCGATGAAGCTGGCCGTCTCGGCCCCGCCCGGCAGACCCCGTGACTGGGCGATGGCCCCGACAATCAAACCCAGTGCCAGCGCCGCCAGCACCTGGAGGCTCAGCGAGGGAAGAAAACGACGGCCCTGGGTGAGGGTCATGGGTTCGGCCTCTCAGTCTCGCCCCCGATGAGGCCGGTCGGACGATATAGGGATACCGGCGGCATTTCGCCAAGCGCCCGCGGAACGTCACGGCTGGGTCCGACCGCCGGAAGGAGCGGCTGTCGGGAGAAGATCGCTAAAGCGGCCCCCGGAAGATGAACCATGCGCCGCCTGCGATCAGGGCAAAGCCGATGAAATGGTTCACCGTCAGCTTTTCACCCAGCCATGTCACCGAGAAGACCGCGAACACCAGCAGGGTGATGACCTCCTGAATCGTCTTGAGCTCAGCGGCTGTATAGACCTGATAGCCGATGCGGTTGGCCGGCACGGCGAACCAGTATTCGAAGAAGGCGATGCCCCAGCTCAGGATCACCATCGCCCACAGGGGCTTGGTATCGAACTTGAGGTGACCGTACCAGGCAAAGGTCATGAAGACATTCGACACCACCAGCAGCAGGATGGGGGCCAGATGCGGAACGCTCATGTCGGCGGCTCAATCGAGGGATGATTCGGCCGCGAGGGCCGCCTGAATCCTTAGCGCCTGAACCGTCTCTCGCACATCGTGGACGCGGAGAATGGATGCCCCCCGCCGCGCGGCTTCCAGTGCCAGGGCGAGCGACCCGCCCAGCCGGTCCATCGGATCGGTCGCCGAGGGATCAATGGCCTGAATCATCCGCTTGCGACTGGCGCCAAACAGAACCGGGAAACCCGTGTCGATCAGGGCATCCAGCCGCCGGATCAGCGCCAGATTGTGCGCCAGTGTCTTGCCGAAGCCGATGCCGGGATCCAGCCAGATGCGCTCGCGCGGCACACCGGCGGCCATGGCAACCTCGGCTCGGTGAACGAGCGCGTCGCGGACCTCGGTCACCACGTCGCCATAGCGGGGATCGGCCTGCATGGTGCGGGGCTCGCCCTGCATGTGCATCAGCACGACGTCGCAACCGAGGTCGGCGGCAATGGCTGGACTGTCGGGCGAGGCGCCCAGCGCGCTCACGTCATTCCACATGATCGCCCCGGCCCCGACCGCCGCGCGGGCCACGACGGGCTTGAGCGTGTCGATGCTGATGGGGCCGTCCCATCGGGCGCGAAGGCCGACGATGACCGGCAGGACCCGTTCCAGTTCCTCTGCTGCGGCAACCGGTTCGGCGCCGGGGCGGGTGCTCTCCCCGCCGACATCCAGAATAGCCGCACCCTGGTCAACCAGGTGCATCCCGTGAGCGATGGCCGCCTCAACCGTGGCCAGTCGCCCGCCATCCGAGAAGCTGTCGGGCGTGACATTGACGATGCCCATGACGCGAGGGCCGGTCATACGCCCCCGCCGATCAGGCCGCTGAGGGCCTCAAGATAGGCGGCGAACGCCCGTCGCCCGTCCTTGGTGATCGTGACTTCGGTCAGCGGCTTGTTGTCTCGAAAGCTCTTGTCGATGGACACATAGCCCGCCTCGGCCAGCTTCTTCAGGTGGACCGACAGATTGCCCTGGGTCGCCTCCAGCGCGGTCTTCAGTTCGGTAAAGTCGGCCGTCTCGACATCGGCGAGATAGACCATGATCCCCAGCCGCATGCGACCGTGGATGACCTCGTCAATCTGTCCAAGACCGGCCAGACCCATGATGATTCAGGGCTCGACCGGCGCGGTGCGGGCGTCGCGGAACAGGATCCACCCGGGCAGGGCGAACAGCAGGAAGAGGGCGACCGTGCAGACGCAGAGATAGAGCACGGGTTCGCGCACCAGCACGCCCAGCGCGACCGCCGTAACCCAGCCGCCCAGCGCCGTAGCCAGCATCCAGCGTTTGCGCTTCAGCGTCCAGGCCATGAACCAGGCGGCGGCCTGCAGAGCGAAAACGATGGCGGCATAATACAGCCAGATGGCGAAATCCTGATCCCGGTAAGCGCCAACACCGAAGACGATGATCACCGCCAGATTGGCCATGCCGGTGGCGTTGAAGGCGGCGTTCAGGGTGCGGCTGGCCATCGGGCCGCGTCTGGTCCCCCCGGTGCTGCGGTCCTTGAGGATGACCCAGGTGAGCACCGACAGAAAGCTGACGCTGATGCCGACGACAAAGGCGAGGTTGGCGAGGTCTGGCCACCGGATCAGGCCGGTCGCCTGCCCGAGGTGAAACAGGCATTGCAGGCCATACAGCAGGCCCCCCGCCAGATAGCATATGGCCAGGGTCATCGGGGGGCGTCCGCCGCGTTCGATGATCGAACGCATGAAGGCGAGATCGTCCTCGGCGGAACGCAGTCGGGGCTTGGCGGGCATGGTCAGTCTCCGGAGCCGGCTCGTCCGTGGGTGGACGAGCCGGGGGGGCTTGGCAAGATGTTATTCGGCGAGTGCCGGGGCCGGTCGGGCCTGACGCTTCCAGGGGATGCGCCGCCCGTTCAGCCAGCCCCCGAGGAAGCTGTGACGCACCAGCAGTTCATAGGTGACCAGACAGATGGCCAGGACGCCCAGTGAAACGGCACCCAGCTTGATCCACCAGGCGATCGACCAGTCCTGGACCCAGACCTGGGCCAGCATCACCAGCGGCAGGTGAACGACGTAGACCCAGTAGGACGAGTCCGACAGGTAGCGGCGCACGCTCCCGGGTGCGGACAGAAACTTCAGGCAGAGGCCCATGGCCGCCAGTGCCGATGCATGGATCGCGATGGCGATGATGATGGCAGTGACGGCCTTTTCGACGGTCGGTTCCGCCATCGGGGTCAGGTTCGGGCCACCCGCCATCATATAGCCGGCGGTGCCACTCCCGACCGCGAGGAGCAGGAAGGCCGGTGACCAGCCGGCGATCCGCGCCAGCAGGTCGCGGCGGCGGTCCAGCAGGAAACCGAGCCCAAAGGTCGTGCCGAAGCCGACAAGGGCGGAGGGGTTGGGTACAAGGCCCTCATCGGGCGTGGGTACGGCGAAGAAGGCAATCCAGTCAGGATCGCTCCAGAAGGCGAAGGCCAGCGGCAGCGCGAGGAGCAAGGGAGTCCAGGGACCAATCAGGGCTCCGGTCAAGCGATCCGTCACCCGCGCCCAGCCGCCATTGCGGTCCAGCAGGGCAGGGGGTGCACGCAGGATGAGCACGGCGGCGTAAAAGATCAGCAAGACCCACAGGAACCACAGATGGGTGAGGGGAAAGTTGGTCCAGTCATATGTAGGCGGCGGTGGGGGCTCGGTACCGGGCGTGATCAGCCCGCTGGCATGGGCATTCCAGACCAGGGCGACGATGATCCCGGCCATGACCGGCACCCAGAAGACGACCAAGGGGCTTCCGATGCGGATGAGGCGGTCCTTCACAAACCCGAGCCATCCCTGGCGGCCGAGCAGCATGTGGGCGAACAGGCCGGCGATCAGGAAGAAGGCCGTCATGCGGAACAGGTGAATGGCAAAGAAGAGCCAGGCGGCCCCGATCGACGTGCTCACATCGTGCACAATCCAGGTCTGCGCCGGAAAGAAGGACAGGCTGGCGTGCAGCACAATGCCGAGCAGCAGCGCGAACCCGCGCAGGGCGTCCAGCCCATGCAGGCGCTGGTCGGCGGGGTGGGACGGGGTCAGGGACATGGGTCAGCCTCCAGTGAAAGTGGCTGAATCGCACAGACAAGTTTAAAATGCAAACAAGTTCATTCAAACGATACCCCCTCCGTTGGCGAAGGGGGTATGTCGAGGATCAGTTGGCTGCGGTAACGGGTTTGCGGCCCGGACGACGGCGGCGCTTCAGCTTCGCCACCGGAGGCGGCGAGCCTGCGCCACCCTGTTCGGTGGCCATGGGGTTGTACGACGATCGCTCGGGGCGGGGAGCGCGCTGGCCTTCGCCCTTGGGCCCGCCGCTGCGGCGGGAGTTGCCGCGCGGGCCGCCCCGGTTACGGCGGCCTTCACCCTCACCGTCCCGGGCCGGGCGACCCTCACGCTCGGGCAGGGTCGGCTTTTTGGCGACCCCGGCCGCGCTGATCGCGGCGTCGAGCGCGCCCAGTGCCTTGTCGTTGCGGCGGTCGATCGCCGGGATCTTCTGGCGGGTGACCTTTTCGATGTCCTTCAGCAGCTTCATCTCGTCACCGGCGACAAAGCTGATGGCGGTGCCGTCGGCGCCCGCGCGGGCCGTCCGGCCGATGCGGTGCACATAGGCTTCGGGCACATAGGGCAGCTCAAAGTTGACGACGTGCGAGACGCCGTCCACGTCGATACCGCGCGCGGCGATGTCGGTAGCCACCAGCACCCTCAGCTTGCCCTTCTTGAAGGCTTCGAGCGTGCGTTCGCGCTGGGGCTGGCTCTTGTTGCCATGGATGGCGCCGGCTTCGACACCGCCCGCTTCGAGATAGGCGGCCACCTTGTCCGCCCCGTGCTTGGTTTTGGTGAAGACCAGGCAGCGGGTATAGCCGGGGTCACTGAACATCTCGGTCAGCAGGGCGCGCTTGCGACCCTGTTCGATCCAGACGACCGATTGTTTGATGCGCTGCACGGTGGTGGCCTGCGGCGTCACCTGGACCCGCTTGGGATCCTTGAGCAGTTCAGCCGCCAGCTTGCCGATCTCCGACGGCATGGTCGCCGAGAAGAACAGGTTCTGGCGCTTGGCCGGAATGCGGCTGACGATCTGGCGGATCGGCTTGATGAAGCCGAGGTCCAGCATCTGGTCGGCCTCGTCCAGCACGAAGATTTCCGTTGCGCTCAGGTCGAGATTCTTCTGCTGGATATGGTCCAGCAGGCGGCCGGGCGCGGCCACCAGAATGTCCAGGCCCTGGCTGAGCGCGCGTTCCTGGCCCCCGTATTTCACGCCGCCGAAAATCACAGCAACGCGGAAGCCCAGATGCTTGCCATAGGTCTTGAAGCTCTCGGCGATCTGGGACGCCAGTTCGCGCGTCGGCGACAGCACCAGACAGCGGGTCGTGCGGGGCAGGGGGGCGACGCGGTTGGCCGCCAGCCGGTGCAGGATCGGCAGCGCGAAGGCCGCCGTCTTGCCGGTGCCCGTCTGGGCGATGCCCAGCAGGTCACGGCCGGTCATCACGTCAGGGATGGACTGGGCCTGGATCGGCGTGGGGGTGGTGTAGTTTTCAGAGGCCAGGGCCTGCAGCAGGGCGGGGTTCAACCCCATTTCGGCGAAGGTCTTCGGCAGGGTCTGGTTTTGAGTTGTTGCGTTCATGACGCGTGTATCTTTCGCATGCGGCGGGGGCTTCAGGCTTGCCACGCTCCGATAAAGGCCCAGGCCTTCCGGATCGCGCGACCACAGGGAAGCGCACCGCCAGTCCGGGCCGCGAGATTGCGAAACCGGGTGGAACGGGCGCTACCCCGCGTGTCCGGGCAGCGAATGAATCTTGAGGGCCGGCCGCTGCTACAGTCAGGTCTTCCAGTCTTCAGAAGACCCACACGCGCTGGAGCGCACCGGGGATCGCGATTGTGCGATGCAGCGCAAGTGGGCCTCCATTGCGGCCAAGTCAAGGCCGACCCTCGCTCTTTCCTGCGATCAGCCGCCGTTCAGGCGGGCGTAAACCGCCTCATAGCCGTCCCGTTCGGCAAAGCGCAGCGGTTTGACACGCTCCACCAGAATCTCACCGGCCGGGGTATTGCCCGAGCGGATCAGGTCCATGACTTCGGCGATATAGGCATCGAGCGGCATGGACGCGGGGTTCTCGGCATGGCCCGGCATCAGATCGGTAGCGACACCGGGCGGGGTCAGCTCCAGCACTTCGATGGCGGTATCCCTGAGCTGGCTGCGCAGGGCCTGGGTCCAGGAGTGTATGGCCGCCTTGGTGGCCGAATAGATCGGAGTCGCCGCCAGCGGCACAAAGGCCAGTCCCGACGACACGGTCATGATACTGGCCCGCGGCTGGCGCTTCAGGTGGCCGATCAGGCCGGCGGTCAGCCGGATCGGGCCGAGTAAATTGGTGTCGAGGGTGCGGTTGACGCGGTCGAGGTCCCAGGCGCCGGCGGTCAGGTCCTCGACCTCCATGATGCCGGCGTTGTGGATGATGGCATTGAGGGGCGGGTGGTCGCGGGTGACCTGCGCGGCAAAGGCGGCGATGGCGTCGGCATCGGTCATGTCCAGCACCGCCCAGTCCATGCCCGGGTTGGCCTCCGCGACCGAGCGCAGGGCGTGCTCGCGGCGTCCGGTGATGATGACCTTCGCCCCGTCGCGGTGCATGGCCTCGGCGAGGGCCCGGCCGATGCCGGCGCTGCCGCCGGTGATGAGAATGGTGTCGTTGGCGATATCCATGGGGGTCTCCTTTTCGCGACCTCCAAACTGGGCAATCCACGCACCTGTGGTAAGAAAGCACCGATAAGATTTGTACTTACCCGACGGAGAGTGATTGCCATGACGGCACCTGCGCCCGCCCGCATTAAGGACCCTGTCACCGACCTGCCCGCCGATCCGCGCGTCGAGGCCTTGGTCAAGGAGGTGATCGGCCGCGTGGCGGACAAGTGGACCCTGCTGATCCTCGAGGTCCTGGAAGAGCACGGTCCGACCCGTTTCACTCAGGTGGGGCGGCACGTCGGGGATATCAGCCAGAAGATGCTGACCCAGACCCTGCGCCAAATGGAACGCGACGGTCTGGTGACGCGCACGGTCCACCCGGTCATTCCGCCGCGTGTGGACTATGCCCTGACGGATCTGGGCCGGACGCTGGCCGAGGCCTTCTGCGGTGTCTGGGGCTGGGCCGAGGCCAATCTGGAGAACATCGAGGCGGCCCGCGCCGCATTCGACGCCAGAGCCCAGCGCTGATCCGCTGCGCCGCAAAATGTGCCTCGACTTACGCGGGGTCATCACGGAATGTTACAGGCGCCTGAGAACGTCGGAGACCTGCCCATGCCCGTCCGTGCCGATCTGACCATCGCGCCTGTCCTTGCGGCCTTCCTTGAGGACGAGGTCTTGCCGGGGCTGGGCATGGAGGGGGCCGGATTCTGGCAGGGCGTACGCGTCATTCTGAACTGGGCCGTCCCGGAGAACCGACACCTGCTGGCGATTCGCGATGACCTTCAGCGCCGCATCGACGCCTGGCATGTTGAACACAGGGGCCAGCCGTATGATGTGGCCGCCCAGCGTGACTTCCTGAGCAATATCGGCTGGCTGGTCGAGGCACCGGACCCCTTCACCATCGGCACCCACAATGTCGATGCCGAGATCGCCACCCGCGCCGGGCCGCAACTGGTGGTGCCGGTCCTGAACGCCCGCTTTGTGCTGAATGCCGCCAACGCCCGCTGGGGCAGTCTCTATGATGCCCTCTATGGTACGGACGCGCTCGGCGACCTGCCCCCACCGGGCGGCTATGACGGGGATCGGGGCGCCCGTGTCGTCGCACGGGCCAAGGCGTTTCTGGACGAGGCCCTGCCGCTGGTCGAAGGCTCTTGGTCCGACCTCAGCCACCCGCATCAGGGCATCGCCCTTCGGGACCCCCGCCAGTATGTGGGCCAGACCGCGCGCGGCCGCCTGTTCCGCCATAACGGCCTGCATATCGAGGTGGTGTTCGACCCGGACCACCCGATCGGACGCACCGACCCGGCGGGCATCGCCGATGTCGTGCTGGAATCGGCCCTGACCACCATCGTCGATCTGGAGGATTCGGTTGCCTGTGTGGATGCGGAGGACAAGGTTGCGGCCTACCGCAACTGGCTGGGCCTGATGAAGGGCGATCTGGCCGAGACCTTCGACAAGGGAGGCCGGTCGCAGACCCGCCGGCTCAATCCGGATATCAGCTATGTTACGCCCGATGGCACCGAGGGCGCCCTGCCGGGCCGGTCACTGCTGTTCGTGCGGAACGTCGGCCATCTGATGACGACGCCCGCTGTCCTGATGCCCGATGGATCGGAAGCGCCTGAGGGCATCCTGGATGCCATCCTCACCAGCCTGATCGGGCTCTACGATCTGCGCGGGCTGGGGGCGCATCGGAACAGCCGCGAGGGGTCCATCTACATCGTCAAACCGAAGATGCACGGTCCGGACGAATGCGCCTTCACCAACCGCCTGTTCGACGCGGTCGAGGACCTGCTGGGTCTGGAGCGCCATACGATCAAGGTCGGGGTGATGGACGAGGAACGCCGCACCTCCGCAAACCTGGCCGCATGCATCCACGCGGTGAAGGACCGGATCGTCTTCATCAACACGGGCTTCCTGGATCGCACCGGCGACGAGATTCACACCCTGATGCAAGCCGGGCCGGTGGTCCGCAAGGGCGAGATCAAGGCCAGCACCTGGATCGCCGCCTATGAACAGCGCAATGTCACCATCGGCCTGCAATGCGGCCTGTCAGGCCGGGCCCAGATCGGCAAGGGGATGTGGGCCGCGCCCGACCGCATGGCGCAGATGCTGGAGGAAAAGGCCGCCCATCCGAAGACCGGTGCCAACACCGCCTGGGTGCCGTCGCCGACGGCCGCGACCCTGCATGCGCTGCACTATCACCAGACCGACGTCTTCGCCGTCCGCGCGGCCTTGGGGGACGCTATCCCCCGTCCTATCGAGGACCTGCTGACCCCGCCGCTGGCCGAGGGCCGCAACTGGAGCGCCGAAGAGATTGAGCAGGAACTGGACAATAACGCCCAGGGCATCCTCGGCTACGTCGTCCGCTGGATCGATCAGGGGGTGGGGTGTTCGAAGGTGCCCGATATCCACGACATCGGCCTGATGGAGGATCGCGCGACGCTCAGGATCAGCAGCCAGCATATGGCCAACTGGCTGCTGCACGGCGTCTGCAATGCGGAGCAGGTGGACGCCGCCCTGCGCCGCATGGCGGCAAAGGTCGATGCCCAGAATGCGGGCGATCCCCTCTACCGCCCCATGGCACCGGCCTTCGACGACAGCCTCGCCTTTGCCGCAGCCCGCGCCCTGGTGTTCGAGGGCACCACCCAGCCCAACGGCTATACCGAGCCGCTGCTTCACCGCTTCCGCCAGCGGGCGAAGGCGGCGGCGGGGGCCTGACCGAAGACCCGCCGCAACCCTGTCAGAACCGTACGCTTGACAGCCGCCGGGCGCGGCACAATACTTAAGTCAATGCTACAGCATCAGGCGCAACCTCTTGACCTGGCGTTCCAGGCCCTGTCCGATCCCGGTCGGCGGGCCATGGTCGAACGCCTTGCGCGCGGTCCCGCCTCGGTCAGCGAGCTGGCCGCACCTCTGCCCATGACCCTGTCCGCTGTGGTCCAGCACCTGAAGGTTCTTCAGGACGCCGGCCTCGTGAAAAGCGAAAAGGTCGGGCGCGTGCGCACCTGCACGCTCGAGGTCGAAGCCATGACCCGCGTCGAGGCCTGGATCGCCGAGCACAAACGTTTCTGGGAACAGCGCTACGACCAGCTGGACGCCTATCTCGCCCAAACGTCTTCAGGGGAAAACCCATGAGCCTGACCCATGCGACCTTCACCATCGAGCGCGTTCTGAATGCCCCGCCCGAACGTGTATTTGCCGCCTATGCGACGCTGGAGGCCAAGATGGCCTGGTTCAAGGCCCCGGCGGAGATCGAGACCTTGCACCGCGATTTCGAATTCCGGGTCGGCGGATGCGAGCGGTTTCATGCCCGCTGGCCCAGCGGCCTGACCAGTGACTTTCAGGCCGTCTATCACGACATCGTCCCGAACGAGCGGATCATCCTCGTCTACGACCTGTTCCACAACGCGGACAAGCTCTCGGTCTCCCTCCAGACAATCGAGCTCCGGGCGGAGGGAGCTGGGACCCGCCTGCTGCACACGGAGCAGGGCGCCTATTTCTCGGGCGGCATCGAAGCGGCACAGGGCCGTGAGCACGGTACGGCCTGGCACGTCGATAACCTCGTCGCCGTGATCGAGGGGCGCGAGCCGAGGGCCTTCTCGTGAGCCTCGAACTCTTTGCGCACCCGTTCTCGTCCTACTGCCAGAAGGCGCTGATCGCCTTCTATGAGAACGATACCCCCTTCACACTGCGGATGGTTGAAGATCCGAAGGTGACCGAAGAGCTGGCCGCGCTCTGGCCGATGAAGCGCTTTCCGATCCTGCGGGACGGCGGTCGTGTCGTGCTCGAAACCTCGATCATCATCGAATACCTCCAGATCCACCATCCGGGTCCGGTAAAACTGATCCCTGACGACCTCGACCTCGCGCTCGAGGTGCGGATGCTGGACCGGGTCTTCGACAACTACGTCATGACGCCCCAGGGCAAATTCACCTTCAATGCCCTTCGCCCGGCAGAGGATCGCGATCCTTACGGCGTCGAGGAGGCGCGGAGGATGCTGGAGACCAGCTACGCCTGGCTGGACGCGCGTATGGCGGCCCGGACATGGGCGGTCGGGGACAGCTTCAGCCTGGCCGACTGTGCCGCCGCTCCGTCCCTATTCTACGCTGACTGGACCCACCCAATTCCTGACAGCCTGCGGCATCTCAAGGCTTACCGGGCGCGCCTGCTTGCCCGACCCTCCTTCGCACGCGCGCTCGAGGAAGCCCGCCCGTACCGACACTACTTCCCGCTCGGTGCCCCCGATCGGGATTAGGAAGTCTACAGCTCACTCCCCGTGCGCCACAGGCCGCGCGCGAGAGGTTCGATCATATACTGCAGCAGGGTCCGGCGGCGCAGGACGATGACCACCTCGACCGGTGAGCCCGAACGGATCGAGTCGGCACCCCGGCCCAGCTTGGCCAGCTCCTCAGGCGGGACGACGATCTCGGCGCGGAAATAGCGGGCGTTCGAGCCTTCCTCGGTGAAGCTGTCGGCCGAAAGCCGTTCGACCCGGCCACGCAGAACGGGCGGGTTCGACGTCCTCAGGCCCGGAAACTTCACCTCGGTCAGCAGGCCGACGCGCAGATTGTCGATGTCGTTCGGATTGATCCGGGCGACGATCACCTGCGAGGCATTGGATGGCACGATCTCCATCAGCGTCTGGCCGCCCTGGATGACGCCGCCGGGCGTGAAGATAGTCAGGCCGACGACCTGGCCCGATACCGGGGCCCGGACGCGGTTGCGCTCGATCTGGGCCCGTACTTCGGTCAGGCGGGGCTGGAGCTCGTTCAGTTGCACCTCGACCGCGCGCAGCTGTTCGGTGACGTCCTCGTCCATGTCGGTGCCGACGCCCGACATCTGCAGCCGGGCCTCGCCCATCGCCTCATTGGCGCGGGCGATCTCGGCACGCAGCGAACCGGCCTCGCCGTCCAGTGCCGCCGCCTGACGCTCCAGGGCCCTCACCCGGCTGATGGGGGCATAGCCCTGCTCGGCCAGACGGCGGACATCGGCCAGTTCGTCCTCGATCAATCGCTTCTGCTCGGCGTTGGCGGCCAGCTGGCGCTCATAGCCCGAGACCTGCTGCTGCAGCTGGCTGATGCGCTGGCCCAGAACGCCCCGCTCGGTCGAGCGCCCGGTCCGGCGGGCGATGAACTGTTGCCGCTGCAGGGCCATGGCCTCATCGGCCAGGGCCCGGTCTGCCTCCGCCATTTCGGCAAATTCGGGGGGCGGGGTGATCGCGCCCCGACCGTCCCGCTCGGCCTCCAGGCGGGCGCGCTGTGCCAGCAGGGCCACGACCTGTCCGGTCAGCCCCCGCTCGGTCGCGGCCAGTTCGCCCCCGGCGACCTCGATCAGGATCTGTCCGGCCTCGACCGTGTCGCCCTCGGCTACGTGCAGGGCGCTGACGACACCGCCGTCGCGATGCTGGACGGCCTGACGATTGCCCGAGACCGAGACCTGGCCACTGGCATAGGCACCCGCATCCAGCGGCGCGAATGCTGCCCAGCCGAGGAACAGCACGAAGAACAGGGCTATGATGGCACCGCCCACCAGCATCTCGCTGCGCGGAGAATCGTCCGGGCCCTCCGGCCCGGCGGCGACAGGCACCTCCGCGGGCGGGGCCGGTGCCGGGGCGGTGCGGCCCAGATCAGGGAAGTCCAGCTCGCTCATGCCGACTGGGCTCCGGGCGGCGGCACGACGGTGGGTTTCGCCCGTCCGGGGTTCAGCCGCATTATGACCTCGTCGCGCGGTCCCTCGATCTGGATCGCACCCTCGCGCAGCATCACCAGCCGGTCAGCCACGCCCAGCACTCCGGCCCTGTGGGCCACCATCAGCACCGAAGCTCCGCGCGCCGTCGCCCCCTTGATGGCCTGGGTCAGGGCCGCTTCGCCCTCCTGATCCAGATTGGCGTTCGGCTCGTCCAGCACCAGCAGAACCGGATCACGGTAGAGCGCCCGGGCCAGGGCGACGCGTTGCGACTGGCCCACCGACAGGCCCGCCCCGTTGTGGCCCAGGACGGTGTCATAGCCGTGCGGCAGGCGCAGGATCATCTCGTGGACGCCCGCTGCCTTGGCCGCGGCCACCGCCTCGCGGTCGATCTGTTCGGAGCCTATGCCGAGGGCGGAGCGGAACCGCGAAATATTGTCCTTCACCGACCCTGCGAACAGGCCCGGGACCTGGGGCAGATAGCCGATGTACTCGGCCAGGGTGTCCCCTTCGCGCGCCTCATAGTCGGCCCCGTCCAGTCGCACCGATCCCGAGGTCGGCGGAATGGCTCCGGCGACCACCCGGGCCAGGGTCGTCTTGCCGGATCCGCTGGGTCCGATCACGCCCAGCACCTGTCCCGGCTCAAGCGCCAGGGTAATGCCGCGCAGTTGCGGCGCTTCGCTGCCCGGCAGGCGGACGGTGACCTGCTCGAGCTCCAGCCGTCCCTCGGGTGTCGGCAAGGCGGTCGTGACCCGATCGACCCGTGCGGTCGAGGCAAACAGGTCGATCAGCGCCTTCCAGGATGCCTTGGCCTGCACCAGGGTGGGCCAGGCGCCGACCATCTGTTCGATGGGCTGTACCGCCCGCGTCAGGAGGACCGACGCCGCGATGATGGACCCGGCCGAAATATGCCCCTGGACCGTCAGCAATGCCGCCAGCCCCAGGGAGGCCGACTGCAGCATCAGCCGCAGGAATTTGATGATGCCGGTATAGCGTCCACCGGTGAACTGGGCCTCGACCTGCCGCGCGGTGGCGACCTGCCGCTGCTGCACCTGAAAGGCAATGCCGGCCTGCCGCATGCCGAGGGCGCGCACCACTTCCGACTGCCCGGCCATGCTCTCCTGGGCGGCATAGGCGACCTGGGAATCCTTCATCGCCTGGTTCAGGCGTGGGCGGCTGTCGCGCTCGTTCAACACCGCCAGGATCAGCAGGATGATGGACCCGACCAGCGTCAGCGCGCCCAGGGCCGGGTGCAACAGAAAGCAGCAGCCGATGTAGATCGGCGTCCAGGGTGCGTCGAACAGCGACAGCACCCCCTGACCCGACACGGCCGTGCGCACATGGTCGAACTCGCGCAGCACCTGGCTGCCGGGCGACTGAACCTGCAGGTCGACGACGCGTCCCAGCAGGCGCCCGACCAGCAGCCGGTCCAGCCTCAGGCCCGCCCGTACCAGCAGCCGCGTCCGCAGCCAGTCCAGCAGCGCCAGGGTGGCAAGGGCAAAGACGGCGATGGTACTGACCAGCAACAGGGTCTGCAGGCCCCCAGTCGGCACCACCCGATCATAGACCTGCAGCATGTAGATGGTCGGCGTCAGATACAGCAGGTTCACCAGCGCACTGAAGATCGCCGCCCAGACCAGGTGAGGGCGACAGGCCTTGACCGCATCAGCCAGCGGCTCGGTCCCGGGTTTGCGGGGGATCAGGTCGTTGAACACGCGAAACTCAAGGGTTCGGCCGACGTTCGACCGGTGAAGGCCTTAGTCTAGCCACTGAACGGTGACCGAGATAGGGCTCAGGGGGCGTATTGACGTCCCAAGACCGGAGAGCCTGAAGCGATGCACGGAATTCGACCGGGACTTTGCGGGCTGATCGCCCTTACACTGGCGGCCGGTGCCTGCACGGCCGCCGATACCGACGCAGCGGCCCCTTCAGGAAACACAGCCATGTCCAACGTCCCCTCCTCTGCCGCTCAGGACCCCGGCCCGCTGGGTCCGGACACCGTCAACGGGTTCTGGGCGCTCCAGGCCTCGGACCGTCCCGATCAGACGGGCTGTCGCATTGCCCTGCAGAAGATCGGACAGGACGGCGTGTACGGCGTCTATCTGGAAGGATGCGAAGGCACGATTCTGGCTCGTGCCACGGGATGGCGTGTCATGGATGACGCCGTTGCCCTGCTGGACGCCGGCGGCGAGCCGATCCTGCGCTTCCGCCGCGCCGGACCGGACCTTCTGGAAGCCAACACGGGGGGCGTCACCTATCGTCTTGAGCCCGCCGCCATGATGTGACGGTCGGGGCTAGTGCAGCCCCTCGCCGTGCTGGGTGACGTCCAGCCCCTCGATCTCCTGCTCGCGCGTGACTTTCAGACCCGTGGTGAACTTGCAGATCATCAGCACGACTGCGGTACCAATCGCGCTCCAGGCGATCACGGCCAGCAGACCCAGCGCCTGGTTGAGGATCGAAGCGCCCTCCGCCGCCGGATTGATCGCCGCGCTGGCGAGGACGCCGGTCAGCAGGGCGCCGACGATTCCGCCCATGCCGTGCACGCCGAATGCATCCAGGCTGTCGTCGTATTTCAGGGCGCGCTTCAACCAGACCGCGCCGAAATAGCAGGCCGGTCCCGAGATGGCGCCGATCAGGAAGGCGCCCTTCGGATCGACCAGGCCCGCCGCCGGTGTCACGCCCACCAGACCTCCGACGATGCCGGACAGCAGACCCAGAAGGGTGGGCTTTTTGTGGTCGATCCACTCCACAGCCATCCAGCCCAGCGCCGCAGCCGCCGCCGCCAGAATGGTATTCAGCGCGGCCACGGCGGCGATGCCGTCCGCCGCCCAGGCCGATCCGGCGTTGAAACCCAGCCAGCCTACGAACAGCAGCCCGGTCCCGATCGCCGTCAGCGACAGATTGTGCGGCGCCATATTGTCCCGCCCAAACCCGTGGCGAGGTCCCAGCACCAGGGCGCAGACCAGACCGGCCACGCCCGCATTGACGTGCACCACGGCCCCCCCGGCGAAATCCAGCACGCCCATGTTGCCCAGATAGCCGCCGCCCCAGACCTGGTGACAGATCGGGGCGTAGACGATCAGGTGCCACAGGCCGAAGAACAGCAGGGACGCCGAAAACTTCATCCGCTCTGCAAAGGCCCCGGCGATCAGTGCTGGCGTGATGATGGCGAAAGTCAGCTGGTAGGCGACCCAAAGGAACTCGGGCAGGGCGGGGGACACGCTGTGGGCCGTCGCGATCCCGACGCCATTCAGAAAGGCGGCGTCCAGCCCGCCGACCAGCCCATTGATCGCGTCTGGCCCTTGTCCGAACGACAGGCTGTATCCCGCGACGAACCACAGCACCGTCACGATCGCCAGCGCCGCCGTCGACTGGGCCACCGTCGCCAGCAGGTTCTTGCGACGCACCATCCCGCCATAGAACAGCGCCAGCCCCGGCAGGGTCATCAGCAGGACCAGGGCTGTCGAGGTCAGGATCCAGCCGGTGGCGGCGGAGTCGATCTGAAGGGCGGCCTGGTGGGCCAGAAGCGGGGAGGGGGTCATGGCAGGATCCGGGAGCTCAGGGAGGAGGCATAGAGGCCGTTTCGACTGAACCCGACCCCCGGAACCGGATAGGAGCCTATTGCGGCGCAATAGGCAATTTCTTTCGTGTGCGGTGCAATATACGAGTGATCGTGCGTTTCGAGAGCGAGTACCTGCGCCACACGCATATTCCAACCTGCATCCTTCGCGACCGCGCAAGCGACTGCGAAACCTTACGGATTCGCAATGTTGCCGCCCTTTGCGAGGCGGCGGTCACGGTTTAGGACTTCGCGGGAAAGCCTCTGTCTGGGGGCTGAACACAGGGGTGTATTCATGAAACCGTCCACGCTTCGCCGCTATCTTATCGCCGGGGTCTGCCTTCCCGCGATCCTCGCGACCGCCGCCCAGGCCCAGTCCACCGACCTGCGGCCCGACCCGCACGCCGTGGTGCCCGTCTCCGCGGCAGAGGCGGGCGCGGTGCTTCAGGATTCCGCCCTGCCGGCGCTTCCCGATGTCGACATTCCCTTCACCCGCTTCGTGCTGGACAACGGCCTGACCCTGATCGTGCACGAGGACCGCAAGGCCCCGATCGTTGCGGTCAACATCTGGTACCATGTCGGTTCGAAGAACGAGCCCCTGGGCCGGTCCGGCTTTGCTCACCTGTTCGAGCACCTGATGTTCAACGGCTCCGAGAATTTCAACTCGGACTTCTTCAAGGCCACCGAACTGCTGGGGGCCACAGACCAGAACGGCACCACCAACAAGGACCGCACCAACTACTTCCAGAACGTGCCCACCAGCGGCCTCGACGCCATGCTGTGGCTGGAAAGTGACCGCATGGGCCACCTGCTGGGAGCCGTTGATCAGGCCCGCCTCGATGAACAGCGCGGCGTCGTCCAGAACGAGAAGCGCCAGGGCGAGAACCAGCCCTATGGCCGGGTGTGGAACGCCATCACCTTCGCCACCTACCCCGCCGACCACCCCTATGGCCACACCGTCATCGGCGAGATGGCCGATCTGGAAGCCGCGTCGCTTGAGGACGTGCAGGACTGGTTCCGCAGCTACTACGGCCCGGCCAATGCCGTGATCGTGCTGGCGGGCGACATCAGCCCCGAGGAGGCCCTGGCCAAGGTCCAGCACTATTTCGGCGACATCCCGCCGGGACCCCCGGTCACCCAGCCGGCCCGCATGATCGCCCGCATGCAAGGCGAGCAGCGCGAGGTCATGTATGACCGCGTCGGTCAGCCGCGTCTCTACAAGGTCTGGAACGTGCCGCCGGCCGGCGAAGCCGACACCGACCACCTCGGGCTGCTGGCCCAGGTCCTGACCTCGGGCCGCAACTCGCGCCTCTACAAGCGGCTGGTGTTCGACGACCAGATCGCCACCAATGTCGGGGCCTTTGTCGCCGAAGGCGAGATCGGCAGCCAGTTCATCATTGTGGCCACGGCCAAGCCCGGCCAGAACCTGACCGAGATCGAAGCCATCATCGACGAGGAAGTGGCCCGCCTGCTGGCCAATGGGCCGACCGCCATTGAGCTGGAACGGGCCCGCACCTCGACCGGCTCGGGCTACGTCCGGGGTCTGGAACGCATCGGCGGTTTCGGGGGCAAGTCCGACCTGCTGGCTGCGGGAGAGGTCTATCACGACAACCCCGGCGCCTGGCGGGTCAGTTATCAGCGCGTGCTGGACGCGCGCCCGGCGGATCTGGTCGCTGCGGGTCGTGAATGGCTGATGGACGGCTCCTATTCGCTGGAGGTTCGGCCCTTCCCCGACTATGCGGCCGCCCCGACCGGCGCGGATCGGTCCCAAATGCCGGCCGTGAGCGAAATGCCCATGGCCAGCTTCCCCGACTTCGAACGGGCCACCCTGTCGAATGGCCTGCAGGTCATTCTGGCACCGCGTTCGGGCGTTCCGACCGTTAGCATGAACATGATCGTCAATGCCGGAGCGGCCGCCGAGTCGGCGGACAAGAACGGTCTGGCGGTCCTGACCCCCGCGGTCATGACCAATGGCACGGAGACCCTGAACGCGCTCGAGATCAGCGACCGCCAGCAGTTGCTGGGCGCGACCCTCGGAGCCGGATCGACGACCGACTACACCACGGTCAGCATGACTGCGATCGAGTCCCGTCTCGGGCCGTCGCTGGCCCTGTTCGCGGATGTGATCATGAACCCGGCCTTCCGTCCGGAAGACTTCCAGCGCGCCCAGACCCAGCAGGTCTCGGGCATCCAGCAGTCGAACCGTAACCCCGGCGCGATCGCCAACCGCGTGCTGGCCGATGCGCTCTACGGCGACGAAAGCCCCTATGGCCGGTCGAACTCCGGCACCGAGGCGACGGTTCAGGCCCTGACCCCGGCCGACGCCCGGGCCTTCCACGACACCTGGTTCCGTCCCGACAACGCCACCCTGGTGGTGGTCGGCGACACGAGCATGGCCGAGCTGGTTCCCCAGCTGGAGCGGGCCTTTGCGAACTGGAACCCGCCGGCCACGGCCCTGCCCCAACGGGCGGGTGTCGGCACCCCGCCTTCGTACAGCCAGCCCCAGGTGCTGATCGTGGACCGCCCCGGTCCGCAGTCGATCATCATGGCCGGCCGCCTGATCGCGCCGCTGGACCCGACGACCGAGCCCAACATCACCGCCCTCAACACGGCGCTGGGCGGAGCCTTCACCAGCCGCATCAACATGAACCTGCGGGAGGACAAGGGCTGGTCCTATGGAGCCGGTTCGGGCATCCGCACCACGCCGGGCGAGCGCCTGTTCCTGGTCTCGACCGGCGTCCAGGCTGACCGTACGGCCGACAGTCTTGTCGAGATCAACAACGAACTGTCGGGGATCGTCGGGGGCCGCCCGGTCACCGACGCCGAACTGGGACCGCACAAGGCCAACCTGATCCAGGGTATGGCCGGCGACTGGGAGACCAATGCCTCGGTGGCCGGTGACCTGGTTCAGATGGTCGTCTATGGCCTGCCGGACGACTATTACGACCAACGCACCGCCGGCCTGGCGGCGACCACCTCGGCCTCGGTCTCTGCGGCGGCCCGGGATGTGCTGGGCGACGGCCCGACCGTCTGGGTCATCGTCGGCGACCGGGCCTCGATCGAGCCCGGGATCCGCGCTCTGGGTCTGGGCGAGGTCCGCGTGGTCGACATCAACGGCAACCCGGTCGAATAGACCTGCGACCAGGTGAAGACTTCAGGGGGCGGCGTCCATCGGGCGCCGCCCTTTGTCATGGCGCCTCCCTCCGCCTAGAAGGGGCCGTCACGCCCGAGGAGTTCCCATGACCGCGCCGCTCAACCTCTGCCACTGGATCAACGGCAAGCGGGTCGAGGCGGACCGGCCGTCGGTGCGCACCAATCCCTCGGACACGAATGAGGTGGTGGCCCATCTGCCGCAGGCGGGCCCGGCCGAGGTGGAGGCCGCCGTCAGCGCGGCCCGCGACGCCTTCGACGGCTGGTCGGGCGCCTCGCCCGAGGTGCGGGCCGACATTCTGGAGCGCACCGCCGCCCTGCTGCTGGAGCGCCGCGAGACCCTGGGTCGGCTGCTGTCCCGCGAGGAGGGCAAGACCTTGGCCGAGGGCATCGGCGAAGTGGCCCGCGCCGGTCGGGTGTTCCGCTATTTCGCCGGCGAGGCCCTGCGCCTGCACGGTCAGACCCTGGCCTCGGTCCGGCCCGGGGTCGAGGCCGGGACGCGGCGCGAGGCGGTCGGTGTGTTCGGCCTGATCACGCCGTGGAACTTCCCCATCGCCATTCCGGCGTGGAAGGCGGCCCCGGCGCTGGCCTTCGGCAATACGGTGGTGATGAAGCCGGCCGGACCGACCCCCGCCATGGCCGAGGCGCTGGCGGCCGTCCTGCATGAGGCGGGCCTGCCCGACGGAGTCTTCAACCTGGTCATCGGACGCGGCGATGTCGGCCAGGCCATGGTGGACCACAAGGGGATCGACGGCATCTGCTTCACCGGTTCCCAGTCGGTGGGCGAGGGGGTGGCCCTGGGCTGCGCCCGGCGTCAGGCCCGGGTGCAGATGGAGATGGGCGGCAAGAACCCGCTGGTGATCCTGAACGACGCCGATCTGGACCGGGCGGTTGAGGTGGCGCTGGACGGCGCCTTCATGTCCACCGGACAGCGGTGCACGGCCTCGTCTCGCCTGATCGTCGAGGACGGCATCCACGACCGCTTCGTCGCGGCGCTGGCCGAGCGGGTCGCGGCCCTCAGGGTCGGCCATGCGCTGGACCCCGATACGAAAATCGGCCCGGCGGTGACCGAGGCCCAGCGGCAGGGCGACGAACGCTATGTCGGGATCGCCACGGCCGAGGGCGGGCGGATCGTGGCGGGCGGTGGCCGGCCCCAGGTTTCGACGCCGGGCTGGTACGTCCAGCCCACCCTGATCGCCGATACCACGCCCGGGATGCGGATCAATCAGGAGGAGGTGTTTGGCCCGGTCGCCTCGGTGATCCGCGTCGCCGACTTCGAGGCGGCGCTCGTGGTCGCCAACGGCACCGAGTTCGGCCTGTCCGCCGGGGTGGTGACGCAAAGCCTGAAGTCCGCCCGGGAGTTCCAGCGCCGCGCCCGGGCGGGCATGGTCATGGTCAATCTGGCCACCGCCGGCGTCGACTATCACCTGCCGTTCGGCGGCACGAAGAAGTCCAGCTACGGCCCCCGCGAACAGGGCTTTGCCGCCCAGGAATTCTACACCCAGGTCAAGACGACCTATACGTGGGTGTAGGGGCTCCATCCGCATATTGACCGTCTGAATGGTCTGGATGGTCTGAAATCCATTCCTCCCCCATCGGGGGAGGGGGACCATCCGAAGGATGGTGGAGGGGGCCAAGGTCTTCAGGCACACGGACCCTTCACGCACATTGCAGCTCTGCCCCCACCACCCCGGCGCTACGCTCGGCTCACGCTTGCGCCCCCGTCCGTGGGTGCGGCGGGCTGGAGGGCAGGCGGAGCGCCGGGCCTTCGCCCGGAGTGAATAGAGTTTACCGTTTCGACGAAGACAGACGCTCCGCGCGGGTGGTTTTCCGGGAGCTTGCGTCGGGTGGCGGTGTTATCGCCTTACCGCAGCGCCCCCGGCGGGCGGGGGTGTCCTGCGACACCTCCCGGGCGATCGAGTATCCCCCTCGACCCAGTGTTGACGGCGGGCCTTGCGCCCGGCTGCCGAAGCCTCCCTGAGACCCGGAAGCCGGACAGCGCCGCCTTCAACCCCACTCCGTCCGCTCCCGCCGCCACAAGGTCGCAGGCCTTACGAGCCCTCCGCGCGACAGGACGCGAGGAGTGTTGCACAGCTCGCGACCTGGTCGGGCAGAACGGTGCGAGACACGGAAGGGGCGTTGAAAGGACTGGGGAATTGCGGGGCAGGCTTCATAGCTGGATCCGCCAGCTCAGCATTCCTTCTCCCCTTGCGGGAGAAGGTGGGCCGCGAGAGCGGCTCGGATGAGGGGTCTCTCAGAGAGTTGACGGGGAGTCCGCTTCAACCTGCACGATGACGGCCGATGACAGCTCGACCCCTCATCCCCCCCTTCTCAGGGGGCACCTTCTCCCCAAAGGGGAGAAGGATCACGATACGGTCTGCCCGAACCGATCACCAGACCGAGTCGGAGGGTAGGGGGCGGGTACAAGGGCGCTGCCACCAAAGAAAAAGGGCCGGCGATTGCGCGCCGGCCCTCATAGGCTTGGGGAGGAAACCGCCTAGAAGCGGGTGGTGAGGCTGATCGAGCCGCTGGTGCCCAGGTCATAGGCATTGGCCGTGATGCGGTTGCCCAGTTCCTGGTACTCCAGGTATTCGGTGTCCAGCAGGTTACGGACCTCGATGCCCAGGCCCATGTCGCGTCCGCCCCACAGGAAGTCCTTGCGGTAGACGAAGTCCAGCATGACGCCGGGCTTCTGGATCAGGTCGGGCTCTCCCGGGCGACCGCGGGCCGAGCTGCGCTCCGACACCCAGGTTACGAGCACCGTCGCCTGCGACCGGGCCGCATCGTCTTCCCAGCCGAGCTGCAGATTGGCCAGATGTTCCGACTGTCCCTGCATGCGGCTGCCGTCGATGATGTAGTCCGAGGCCGGACGGGGCGCGCCCGAAGCCGAGAGCGGGAAGACCACATCGTCGGGCCCCACCTTCACCTCGGAGTCGGTGAAGGTGTAGTTGGCCTGGACCAGCCAGCGCTTGTTGGCCACGAAATCCCAGCTGTGGTCCGGCATTTCCCAGTACTTCCTGGCGTCGATCTCGAAGCCCATCAGGGTCGCCTTCGGCGCGTTGAGGTAGGTCTGCTGGAGCAGGTTGCCCTGTTCATTGATCGAGGATTCGATCGGGTTTTCGATGTCCTTGTAGAAGACGCCGCCGGTCACATACTGGCCCCGGGCGAAATACCACTCGACACGGGCGTCGAAGTTCAGCAGCTCGGTATCCACCAGATAGGGGTTGCCGAAGAACAGGCGATCGTTGTCCGGGTCCTGATACTGTTGCGGGGCCAGTTCGCGGAACTGGGGCCGGCCGATGGTCCTGGACGCGCCCAGACGCAGCTGCAGGTCCTCGGCGAAGTTCCAGGTCAGGGTCGCCGACGGCAGCCAGTAGGTGTTCTCCAGCTGGGTCGGCTGGAACACCAGGGCCCCGCCGAACAGGTCGCGCGGGGTGACGAACTGGGTGGCGTCCTCATAGCGGACGCCGGTCGAAACGCTGACCAGCGGAATGATCTCGGCCTCGACCTGGAGGTAGGCCGCCCGGGTTTCCAGACCGGCTTCATAGGCGGCGGCACCGCCCGAGGGCGTGATCTCCTGAAGCTCCAGCAGAGCCGGGCCCAGGTTGAAGTCCGAGAACAGATAGTCGACGCGGCTGTCCTGCACGTCCAGCGGCAGGCCGTTGGGCGCATAGAAGCGGAAATCCCGACGCTGGGCGTCACGGGTGTTGTCGCTCCAGGCGATGCCCCCGCGCACGGTCAGGTCGCGATAATCCGACAGGGCCGTGGTCCAGGCGAAGTCGGCCCCCCCGCTGACGATCTCGTCCTCCAGCTCCGAGAAGCTGGTCGAGTTGCGCTGGGCCTCGGTGTCGTGGCGATAGACGCCGTCCGGATCCAGTCGATAGCGGATGACCTTTTCATAGGGAGCGTCGCGCTCGGTCAGGGCGTAGGCCCCGCGCCAGCTCAACTCCAGATCACCGCCCATCAGCCAGTGGGTGCCGGCCAGCTGGCTGGTGAACAGGGTGCGCTCGAACCATTCCGTATAGTCGTCGCGTACCTCGCCCGTGCCCGGGGCGTCGAAGTCCACACCTTCCCGCGAGCGGGCTTCCTTGGTGACGTTGCGGACGTAGAGGTTGGTCCACTTCAGATGGTGGTCCTCGTTGCCGAGGCTGAGACCGCCCAGGAAGTTCAGGCCGATGTCGTTTTCGGTCGAGACATAGTCATAGCTGGTCTGGACAACCATTTGGTCGATGTCGAGGCGTCCGGCCTGTTGCAGGCCGGTTCGCGTACGCCAGCTGTTGTCATAGCCGGCGACGAAGACCAGGCCCAGTTCCAGACCCGCGCCGATGTCCCACGACCGACCCCCGGCGATGTCGAGACCGAAGTTGGGCTGCATATAGTCCTGGGTCTGCAGCAGGTTCAGCGGGGCATTGACGAAATCGCGACCGATCGCCTGGATCTCGGCCGAGGTGAAGTTGGCACCCGTGGCGACACGGTTGCCGGTGGCCAGCGCGCGGGCCAGCAGGCCGGGCACGTCGCGCGTGCCGTCGTCAAAGCCGGTGAAATCGGTGCGCGAGCCGAAGTAGATCAGGCCCTCGCGACCGGTCGTCTCGGTGTTGGCACCGATGCTGGTCGAGACGGTCAGGAAGGCCTCGCGCGGGGCGGTGATGGTCCGCAGGTCAATGACCCCGCCCCCGAACTCGCCCGGATAGTTGGCCGAATAGGTCTTCTGGACCGTCACGCCGTCCAGGACGGACGACGGGAACAGGTCCAGCGGCACCACGCGCTGCAGCGGCTCGGGGCTGGGCAGGGGGGAGCCGTTCAGCAGGGCCGAGGAATAACGCTCGCCCAGGCCGCGCACATAGATGAAGCGGCCTTCGACGATCGACAGGCCGGTCACCCGGGTGAGGGCGGCGGCGGCATTGTCATCGCCCGTGCGCTGCAGGTCTTCGCGCGTCACGAAGGCGGCGACCTCGGAGGTTTCGCGCAGGGGCTCGGGGATATAGCGGCCCAGGACGACGATCTCGTCGACCTGGGTTTCGGTTTGCGGGACGGGGTCCTGCTGCTGGGCCATGGCCACGCCGGGCGCGATCAGCGCCGTGCTGGCGAGCAACAGGCCGCTCAATGTCAGGGAAAGCGTCTTCATGATCAGCGCCTCGAATGGGAAATATCGGGAAACGACGAATCGGGGCGGCGACGCCATGGCCGCCGCCCCGACAGGCGCAGGTGTCAGCAGGTCGAGCCGGCCGCGATGCCGCAGGACCAGCCGGCGTACCAGGTGTCGCTCGAGTCACGGACAGCACCGATGTAGGTGGTGTTCACGAAGAACGGATCCAGACCGGCGACCGGGGTCGCGGGACGGGCGGCCTCATTGGCCCCATTGATCACGCCGTTGAGCGTCGAGGCACCCGAGGCGTTGTTGGCACCGGTGCTGAAGATGTTGGCCGTGGCCGTGTCCTGGTTGCCGTCCACGCGATACAGGGTGCCGCAGGACATGAAGACCGAGTTGAAGGTCGGCCCGTTGGTCACGGTCGCGGCATCGTCGATGTCGAAGCAGGTGCCCGAGGGCTTGGCGATGACCGAGTTGTACAGCTGCAGGGCGTGACCGGTGTTCAGCAGGACGGCGTCGCCGCCGCCGCCGTCGGTGCGGCCGATGACGGTCGCGTTCGAGACGATCGGTCGGGTGAACAGGGCCTGGTTGCCGGCCGAGCTCGATTCGAAGCCACGGTCACCGCGGGTCGGAGCCTGACGCACGATCAGGAACTGGACATTGCCGCGATAGCCGGTGTCGGTGTCGAAGCTGTCGTCGTCGTTTCCGGTCAGGATCACATACTTCATGTTGACCGTGCCGCCGAAAGGCTCGATGCCGTCGTCCGAGCTGTTGTGCACCTGGATGTATTCGAGGGTGGTGCCGTTGCCGACGCCGGCCAGGGTGATGCCGTTCAGCTCATTGCCCGGCAGGATCTGGAAGCCAGAGTGCATCAGGCGGAAGTAGCGCAGGCGGCCCGAGTTATCGGCGATGGTGTTGCCGCCGTAGAAGGCGTTCGTGCCTTCGACCTGGGCCTCGCAGGCGATGTTCGGCGGGGTGACGCCGGCCGGGCAGGCCGAGATGGGCGCACGGCCCAGGATGACCAGACCGCCCCATTGGCCGATCGAATCGACCCCGGTGTTGCCTTCGACCGACTGGCGGCTGGTGAAGATGACCGGGCTGGTCGCGGTGCCCTCGGCGAAGATCTGCGAGCCGCGGTTGACGACGATGTAGTCGAGGCCGCCCGAACCGAAGATGGTCACGCCCGGCTCGACCGTCAGAATGCCCTGCTGGGCGCCGGGGGTCGGGGCCGAGGGGTTGGCGCCGCGGTCCTGACCGACGTCGGTGCGGCCCGAAACCGAATAGATGGTGCCGGCGCGCTGGGCGACAACCAGATTGCCGAGGATCAGGCTGGGCAGCTGGCAGTTACGCAGGGTGGTGCCACCGGCCGCCGTGATGGTGCCGACGTTGGAGAAGCCGGTCGGGCAGTCCGCCGCCGCGCCGCCGGTGCCCCCGGTGCCGCCGCCGCCGGTGCCGCCACCGCCACCACCGCCGAAGTCACCTTCGCCCGGCGAGGCCACTTCGGCCGAACCACAGGAAGCCAGGGCCAGGGCGGCCGCGCTGGCGAGCAGGATCTTGGAAAGACGCATTGGGAAACCCCTCGAATGAATGTTCGGGTTACCCGCACCCCGGTCTGACGCACCCGGCAACCCCGGGACCAGTCGTCTAGGCGGTGTTTGCAATGTTAAGATGACGCAAATGTTATTCGTTGTGACGAATATTCAGATATCTGACAAATATAGTCAGTCCAGCAAATTATAATTCAAGTATAGGATTTATTTCATCTAATCCGAAGACGGACCAATCGTCACATTCAGGGACTGGTTGCCACGCCGTACGCTCAGGGTCGCTGGCGCGCCGCTGCCGACCGCCTGGCCCAGCTCCCACAGGCGTTCGTCCCGGGTCAGGGGCTCGCCGTCGACCGCGGTGATGACGTCACCCTCGCGCAGGCCGGCGGCCGACAGGGCGGGGATTTGCGCGCCCCGCCGCCAGACATAGCCCTCGACCTGGCCGCCGCTGGAAAGTGGCCGAAGCCCGGCGACAAGGGGATCGGCTTCGGGGGCCACGAGTCCCATCTCGGCGGCAGCGGTGGCGGCATCTCCGGACAGGCCGACGGTCGCACCCCCCGGAGGCGGAGGCGGTGCCGGTATGGAGATATCAGCGAACTCAAGGCGTATGGAACGGCCCGATCGGATCAGCAGCACATGGTCACGACCGACCGAGGCCAGCACCAGATCCGGCCCGACTGTGTCGCCGATGCCATAGGCCGCCTGGGTGCCGTCCGGGCCCTGCAGAATGGCCGTGCCCGACGCGCCCGTGCGGGTGCCGAACAGCAGCCAGCCCTCGGCGGTCAGGTCCAGCACGGCGGGAGCCTGACCCTGACGGAAGAAGGGGTCGAATCGGGCGAAGACGGCGGGGTCGCCGAGCGGTCGTACTGTATGAGGCGCACCGGGAGGCGCGCCGGTCGTCAGGAAGGCGGAGGCGCCGCCGCCGATCACAACGGCGGCAAGGCCCAGCCCCAGGGCGATCTCGACCCCGCGCCGGATCGGCAGGGCGTCTGGCAGGGGCGGGACGGTCCGGCGCATGTCCGGCCTCTAGCCGCCGGATGTGACAGGCTGCCGACATTCAGGCGCAGTCAGGACGACAGATCGAGGATCTGACCGGCCAGCGGCGGCAGGTGTCCGGCCCGGGCCTCGCCGCCGTTGACGCCTGTGATGATCTGTCCCGCAGCCGGGGCTACCCGGTCCAGTGCGGTCTCGCCGAGATTGAAGGCGCAGATCAGGTTCTGGCCGCCGTCGTCGCGACGGAACACCAGCCGGGGACCGGTCGCCTCCAGCACCGTCATCCGGCCGAGGCGCAGGGCCGGCCACTCGCGGCGCAGGGCGATCAGGCGACGGGTCAGGGCCAGCATGGACCCGGCGTCCGCCTCCTGAACCGTCACCGCCCGGCTGAGGTGCTGCGGGTCCATCGGCAGCCAGGGCTCGACCTCCGAGAAGCCGCCGAACGGAGCATCCGGCGTCCAGGGCATGGGGGTGCGGGCGCCGTCCCGGCCCAGCGTCAGGGGCCAGTTGGCGATGGCTTCGGGATCGACCAGCCGCTCGAACGGCACATCGCCCTGGGGCAGGCCCAACTCCTCGCCCTGATAGACGAAGACATTGCCGCGCAAGATCATCAGCAACAGCATGGCCAGCCGTGCGACCGCGTCCGGATCACGCCCCCCGGCCCACCGGCTGGCGACGCGCGGCGTGTCGTGGTTGGAAAAGGTCCAGCACGGCCAGCCCTCGCCCTCGGCCCCGGGCCAGCGGGCCGCAGTTTCGGCGACCAGCCCGGGCGTCAGGGCCCGCGCATACAGATAGTTGAAGCCATAGGCGCTGTGCAGGCGGTCACGGCCCCGGGTGAAGGCGTGCATCTCGGCCTCGGCCCCGGCCCCCACCACCTCGGCCACGAAGAACCGGTCGCCATAGGTCTCGGCAAGCGCGCGCAGCCGCTCGAGGAAGGCCGGGATCTCGGGCTGGGACTGGTTGTGCAGATGCAGCTGGAAATCGAACGGTCGGGTGCGCGGGCCGGGCCGGGGGTCGGGCGGATTGTCGGTCAGGGCCTCGTCGTGGATGGCGAAATTGATGGCATCCAGCCGGAAACCGTCCACGCCCCGGTCCAGCCAGAAGCGGGCGACGTCCAGCAGGGCCTCCTGCACCTCGGGATGGCGCACATTCAGCTGCGGCTGGCTGGCGAGGAAGTTGTGCATGTAATACTGGCCGCGCCGGGCATCCCAGGTCCAGGCTGCCCCGCCGAACACCGACTGCCAGTTGTTGGGGGGGGAGCCGTCCGGCTTCGCGTCAGCCCAGACGTACCAGTCGGCCCGGGCGTTGGTGCGGTCCTGACGGCTGGCGCGGAACCAGTCATGGGCGTCCGAGGTGTGGGCATAGACCTGGTCGATGATCAGCTTCAGCCCGCGCGCATGGACCTCGGCGACCAGTATGTCGAAGTCATCCAGCGTGCCGAACAGCGGATCGATGGCGCAGTAGTCCGAGACGTCATAGCCGAAGTCCTTCATCGGCGAGGCGAACACAGGCGACAGCCAGATGCCGTCGACGCCCAGGTCCGCAATATGATCCAGCCGCCGGATCAGACCCTGCAGGTCCCCGACGCCGTCGCCGTCGCTGTCCTGAAAGCTGCGCGGATAAACCTGGTACAGAACCGCGCCACGCCACCATTCCATTCCCGGTCTCCTGAAGATGAGCCCGACCATCGACCGAATTCCGGCGACGGGCAATCTGGAACACCCGAGGCCTTTTCGTGCGCCTGACAAACGGGCAGGGTCGGGGGATGACCGCCCTGCTGCCCCGCCTTCGCTTACTTGCCCTGGCCCTCATTCTGGTCGGGCTGGTCCCCGCCCTGCCGGCCCAGGCGGCCGTGACGGTCACCTTCTATGGGCATGAGGGCAATCGGGTCCAGAACGGCTGGCTGCTGTTTCCCCATGCCTTTGTGCATCTGCACGGGACGCTGGAGAGCAATGGCCTGCCGGTCGACTATGCCGTGGGATTCACCGCCCGCTCGCCGGGGCCCCAGCTGTTGCTGTTCAGCGACCGGGGGATATTGAACCGGCCCGAGCCCGCCTATATCGCCGACGGCATCGCCTATCTCAGCGTCGTCATCAGCGATGAGACCTATGAGGCCATCCGCAGCCGATTCGACTATTGGGCCAGCGCCGAGGGCGGCACCTATAATCTGAACAATCGCAACTGCATCGCCTTTGTCGGCGATATCGCGACCGTGGTGGGGCTTGCGACGCCCAGCGTCCGAACCCTCAGCCCCAACGGATTTCTGAAGGATATGGTCCGGATGAACCCGCCGGGGTCGCTGGCGGGCATCCAGCATCATGCCGGGCTGGGCTGATCCCCCTGGGTCATGTCCGGGGGCCGCGTTCCGGCCAATTCCTCGGCGGCGGTCATCAGGTGATAGAGGCTGCTGGCCGGGGCCGGCTCGTCGATAAAGGCACCGTCGGCGGTCAGCCGGTCATGGAACAGTCCGGGCCGGTCGGTGCGCAGATAGGGCATCAGACCGGCGACCGCCGCCTCGATCCGGCCTTCGGCGTGGCTGCGTTCGTCGGCCGAGGTCGGCCGGTCCCGGCGTTGGACCCAGGCCTTGATCCGCTCGGTCTGGGGCCACAGGCGGGCGGCCGTATCGGTGGGTTCGAGGTCAGGGCCGAGTCCGCCGAAGGCCACGCCGCGCGCGGCATCGACACCCTTCGTCTCGCCCAGGTCCACCAGTCGTCGACCGGCCGCCACGGCCCCGGCATGATCGCGCATATGACCCCAGCGGGTCAGCAGCCAGCCCCATTCAAACTGATGCCCGGGCTCGATCTGGGGCTCGGCCCCGTGCGGCAGGGCCCGCCAGTCGCCGTCGTAGTATTCGCGGACCGCACCCGTCCCGGGATCGACGAACCGGTCCAGCGCCAGTCGGGCGATCCGGTCGGCCATGTCGCGCCAGGGCCCCCCGTCTTGCGTCGGCAGGGCCGTGGCCCAGGCGAGCGCCGCTTCCAGCAGGTGCATGTGCGGATTGGCCTTGAGCGGCAGGGAGGGCGGGGAATCCTCCTCATATCCGGCGACCGGATGGCCTCGCAGGTCTTCCAGTGCCCGACGCATGGTGTCGGCGATGACGCGTATCCGCTCGGGATCCGCCGCCACCGGCAGGGCATGGGCGAGGCCGAACAGCACAAAGGCCTGATCATACAGGTCCGGCCGGTCGTCCAGCGGCTGTCCCTTCGCATCCAGCCGGTAGTGGGCGAGCCCGTCCGGTCTGAGGAAGGCGGGCAGGGCGTCGAGGCCGTGATTGACGATGTCCTCCGCCGGTCCCGTCCAGCCCAAAGCCGGGGCTCGCGAGAAGACATAGATCTGGCGCCCCAGCACCCGGGCGCGCCGAGGCAGGTCGGCGGGCGTGCCGTCGGCGTTCAGCTTTTCGAAGAAGCCTCCGTGGACGCGGTCCACACCCTGTGCGGCCCACAGGGGCAGGGCCCGGTCGCGCATCCACTCCAGAAAGGCGGTCGCCCCGGTCATCGGCGACACCCACGGGGTGGTCGAGGCCCCCGGGGGCAGGCGCTTACGCGACACATGGATGGCAACCAGACCGTTGAACGGGCGGGCATATAAACGTCTGGCTGAAAGCGGCGCAACCTCGATGGCCGGTGACTTCTGGCCCGGCGTGGTTTGGGCCATGCTGGCGTGCCGGGACGAATCGCCGACCCACGCCGAGGAAGGAACACCGCCGCCATGCAGCTGAACGGCAAACGCATCCTGGTGACCGGGGCGGACGGCTTCATCGGCTCGCATCTGGTCGAGCGGCTGGTGCGCGACGGGCACCGGGTGCGGGCCTTCGTCCAGTACAACAGCTTTGGCCACCGGGGCTGGCTGGACCAGTCGCCGGCGGACGTTCAGGACGCGCTGGATGTCTTCGCGGGCGATGTGCGCGATCCGTATGGCGTGCGGACCGCCATGACCGGCTGCGATGTGGTGCTGCATCTGGCCGCCCTGATCGCCATTCCCTACAGCTATCATTCGCCCGGCGCCTATGTGGACACCAATGTCACCGGCACGCTGAACATTGTGCAGGCGGCCCGCGATCTGGGGGTCGAGCGTGTGGTGCCCACCTCGACCAGCGAGGTCTATGGCACAGCGCGCTTTGTGCCGATGACCGAGGACCACCCGCTGCAGGGCCAGTCGCCCTATTCGGCGTCCAAGATCGGGGCGGACCAGATTGCGCTGAGCTTCCATGCCGCCTTCGGGACGCCCGTGTCGCTGGTGCGCCCCTTCAACACCTATGGCCCGCGCCAGTCAGCCCGCGCCGTCATTCCGACCGTCATCACCCAGCTGGCGGCAGGCGCACGACAGGTGAAGCTGGGCGCTCTGTCGCCCACGCGCGACTTCAGCCATGTGTCGGACACGGTGGCCGGCATCATCGCTGTGGCCGAATGCGATGCAGCGGTCGGCGGCGTGACCAATCTGGGCAGCGGCTTTGAGGTCTCGATCGGCGATACCGCCCGCCTGATTGCCGAGCGCATGGGCGCAGAGATCGAGATCGTCAGCGAGGCCGAGCGCCTGCGGCCCGAGGCCAGCGAGGTCGAGCGCCTGTTTGCCGATACCACGCGGGTTCAGACTCTGACGGGCTGGAAGCCCGCCTATGCCGGTCTGGAGGGCTTTGGCCGGGGCCTGGACAACACCATCGACTGGTTCCGCGACCCGGCCAATCTGGCCCGCTATCGGCCAGGCACCTACGCCCTCTGACGGGTCAGCGGCGGTCCAGCGGCCGCGCCGGGTTGCCGACCACGGTTTCGCCCGGGGCCACGTCCTTCGTCACCACAGCCCCCATGCCGATCACCGCGCCCTTGCCGATGCGAAGAGGTTTGTCGGGCGTGCCCTGCCTCAGGATGGCGCCCGTACCGACATAGACGTCATCTTCGATCACCGTATTGCCGTTGATGCAGACGCGCGGGGCCAGGGTCACGAAGTCGCCGATCACACAGTCGTGGGCGACGTAAGAATAGATATTGGCGTGGAACTGTCGCCCGATCCGCACATCGGCGGTCAGGGTGGTGTGGTCGCACAGGATGGCGCCCTCGCCGACGTCGCACGGACCGCGCCGCAGGGCCGTGGGGGCGATCAGCGACACCAGCGGCCGGCCCAGCGCCCGCATTTCTGCATCGACCCGGCGGCGGATGGCGGCCTCGGCGATGGCGACGACGATGCCGAAGTCCTCGAGCAGATCGGCCAGCGGGATCACCGGATGCCCATTCACCGTCGGCTCATACGCCTCCCCGTCCTTCGGCACGAAACAGACGGCGTCAGGCGAGCGGGCCCCCGCCGCGCGGGCCGTCTCCCACGCCAGCGGCGCGACTTCGCGGCTGAAACCGCCGGTTCCGCAGATGGCGATCTTCATGGGATGGCGCTCCCCTCCGGGAATCGGACAAGACTGCTACCCTGACACTCTAACCGACTCTGGCAAGGCAGGACTCTGGCAAGGCAGACTGTAGCAGGCGCATGGCGGAACGCGTGACGATCTGTGTGGTGAGCAGCGGCCGGGCCGACTATGGCCTGATCCGGCCGATTCTCGATGCCCTGCGCGCCGATCCGCGCACCGTGGGCCAACTGCTGCTGACCGGCACCCATGCCGATGATCGATTCGGGTCGGAGGCCGACGGCCGGCTGCGGGCCGATGCCCTGGTGCCCATGCCGCTGGACGGAGACGATGCCGCCGCTGCCGCCCGGGGTGCCGCCGCCGTGCTGGTGGGGGTGGTCGAGGCGCTGGAGCGGCTGAAGCCTGATGCCGTGCTGATCGTCGGCGATCGCTACGAGATTCTGGCCGTGGCCCAGGCCGCCATGCTGCTGCGCCTGCCGCTGATCCATCTGGGCGGGGGCGATGTCACAGAAGGCGCGATCGACGAGGGCATCCGCCACGCGGTTACCAAGCTGGCCCAGGTGCATCTGGTCACCCATGCCGGGGCCGCGCGTCGCCTGCGCCAGCTGGGTGAGGAGGACTGGCGCATCCACACGGTCGGCAATCCCTCGCTGGACAGTCTGGCCGGCGCCACAAGCCTGCCGGATACGGCGCTCGAGGGGCTGCTGGGTCGGCCGGTGGGGGCCGACAATCTGCTGGTCTGTTTCCACCCCGTGACCCTGTTGCCGGATGGCGGGCTGGCCGAGTTCGAAGCCATGCTCGCCGTGCTGGGTGAGCTGCCCGTCAGCACGCATCTGTGGGTTACCCGGCCCAATGCCGACCCGGGGCATGAGGGGCTGAACCGGCATCTGGACGATTGGGCCGCCGGGCGGGTCAATGTCTCGATCCACGCGGCCCTGGGGGCGGCCTATCTGCCGCTGATGGCGCGCTGCCGGGCGGTGGTGGGCAACTCCTCCAGCGGCCTGACCGAGACGCCCTCGCTGGGCATTCCGACCGTCAATATTGGCGTGCGGCAACAGGGGCGGCTGGCGGGCGAGACGGTGTTTCACTGCGCCGGAGAGGTGGAGGCCATCCGCGCGGCGCTGGCCCGGGCCATGGCGGCGGATCTGTCAGGTGCCACCAATCCTTATGGAGATGGAAAGACTGTGCCGCGCATCCTGTCGGTGCTGACTTCCCTGCCCGAGCGTGACGTCCTGATGCACAAGCGGTTTATCGATATCGAGGTCGGCGGTGGCTGACCGGGTTTTCATCATCGCCGAGGCGGGAGTGAACCACGACGGGTCGCTGGACGATGCCCTGACCATGATCGATGTGGCCGCCGAAGCCGGGGCCGATGCGGTCAAATTCCAGACCTTCCGCGCTGCGGCGGCCCTGACGGCTCGGGCGCTCAAGGCCGTGTATCAGGTGACCAATACGGGCGAGGGCGGCACCCAGCTGGACATGGTGCGACGGCTGGAGCTGAAGCCCGAGGACCATCCGGCGCTGGTCGAGCGCTGCCGGGCGCGCGGCATCGCCTTCATGTCGACGGCGTTCGATATGGACAGTCTGGCGCTGGTCGCGGGGTTGGGCATGCCGTGGATCAAGATTCCCTCCGGCGACCTGACCTGGGGCGAGATGCTGATCGCCGCTGCACGGGTGGGGCCGCCGCTGGCGGTCTCGACGGGCATGGCGACGCTGGACGAGGTCAGGCAGGCCCTGGCCCTGATCGCCTGGGGCCGGATGCGGGCGGACCTGCCGCCCGATCTGGAGACGGCGCTGGCGGCCTTTGACACCGGGGCCGCGCGGGCGGCGCTTCGGGGACAGGTGGTGCTGTTGCACTGCACGACCCAGTATCCGGCGCCGCTGTCGGCCGTGAACCTGCGCGCCATGGACACGCTGAGAGAGACCTTCGGCCTGCCGGTCGGCTATTCGGACCATACGCTGGGTATCACCGTGCCGGTCGCGGCCGTCGCACGCGGGGCGGTGATGATCGAAAAGCATTTCACCCTCAGTCGCGATCGTCAGGGCCCGGACCATGCCGCCTCCCTGGAGCCGGACGAGCTGGCCGCCATGGTGCGTGCCATCCGCGAGGTCGAGCAGGCCCTGGGCCGCGCGGAAAAGGCGCCTGCACCCGAGGAAATGGCCAACCGGATCGTCGCGCGCCGGTCGCTGGTCGCCACGCGCCCGGTCCGGGCCGGGGAGATGTGGGCCCCCGACATGCTGACGGCCAAGCGCCCGGCCGACGGCCTCGATCCCCATTCCGCCTTTGCCCTCTATGGCGGGGCGGCAACCCGCGACTATCAGCCGGATGAGGCGATCGAGCCATGAAGCACTGGCAACGCACCCTGGTCGGCCCGGACGCCCCCCTGCGGCAGGTGCTCAAGGCCATCGATTCGGCGGGCGTCGGCATTGCCCTGGTGGTCGATGACGGCGGCGTTCTGATCGGCACCCTGTCGGACGGCGATGTCCGCCGGGCCCTGATCAAGGGGGCGGACCTCGAGCAGGCCTGCCGCCCGTTCGTGCATACGACGCCGGTAGTGGCGCCGGACGATCTGGAGGAAGGCGCGGCCCTGACCATGCTGCGCGCCCGCAAGCTGCGCCAGCTGCCCCGGGTGGATGCAGCGGGCCGCGTGACGGGCCTGTCGACGGTCGGCGACCTGCTGGATGTGCCCGAGCGGCCCGAGGCGGTGGTCATCATGGCCGGCGGCCGGGGTGAGCGTCTGGCCGAGCTGACCCGCACCACGCCCAAGCCCATGCTGAACGTCGGGCCGCGCCCGATTCTGGAGACCATCGTCTCCAGCCTGGCGGTTCAGGGCTTTCGCCGGATCTTCCTGTCGGTCAACTACAAGGCCGAGCAGATCGAGGCCCATTTCGGCGATGGCAGCGACCGCGGGCTCGCCATCGGCTATCTGCGCGAGGATCGGCCGCTGGGCACCTGTGGGGCGCTGTCGCTGCTGCCGGCGGAGGTTGAGGGGCCGGTGCTGGTCACCAATGGCGATGTGCTGACCCGTGTCGACTATGGCCAGGTGATGGACGGCCATATCCGCGACGGGGCGTCTGCTACCGTGGTCGTGCGCGACTATGAGATGCAGGTGCCCTTCGGGGTGATTCGCGCCGCCGACGGCCGGATCAGCGGGATCGAGGAAAAGCCCAGCCAGGTCTTCAACATCAATGCCGGGGTCTATGTGCTGTCGCGGGCGGCGCTGGCGCTGATTCCCGCAAACAGGCCCTATGACATGCCGATGTTGATCCAGGCCCTGATCGACGCGGATCAGCCGGTCAGGCCGCACAGGGCCGAGGGCTATTGGCTGGATATCGGACGCCCGCCCGACTACGACCGCGCCAATGCCGAGTTCGGGGCCGTGTTCGGCGGCTGATCAGGCGCGGCGGCGCTGCTCACTGCGACGCAAGGGCCGGGCGGCGCCGTCCAGAACCGCGCAGCACAGGGCGAAGATGACGGCGATCGTCTCGGTGCGCATCGGATAGTCCGCCGCCGAATGGGCCGCGATGACCAGCAGCGCGACCGAGGCCGCTCGCTGGAGGTCGCGCTCAAGACCGGTCCCGGCCCGCCATGCGCTCCACGACCGGCGCGCCCACCAGACCCAGGTGGCGACGATCAGGGCGATTCCCATCCAGCCTGTTGTCAGCCACATCTGCAGATAGTCGTTGTGGGCGTGGTTGAAATAGGCGGCCCTGAGCGTGTCGACCGGCTCATAGGAGCGATAAACGGCGTCGAAAGAGCCGATGCCCGATCCCAGCGGCAGGAAGTCCTGGGCGGCCTGCGCCACGATGGGCCAATTCTCGAACCGGAGATCGGTCGCGGGGTCGGTGTCAAAGCGGTCCAGAATGGGGCCGAGCGCAAACAGGACAATGATTCCCAGAGCGACCGCAGCCGCGCCTGCAAGAGCGATCACCGGGGGAGTTGGTCGACCCCGCCCCGAGGCCACCCAGGCGGCCAGAAGCCCACCGATCAGGGCCGGGCCGGCGGCCAGGATGCCGAAGCGCGACCGGATGGCGGCGAGGGCCACAAGCACCAGGACGATGATCAGCATTCCGACCCAGGCCCGCAGCCCCGCATGAGGATCGCGGCTGTTGAGACCGCTGCCCGCCAGCGCGGCGGCAAAGGGCACCGCCAGCAGGCAGAGCGTGGCCATGTGGTTCCGGTTGGCAAAGAAGCCGACCAGCGAGCCGAAATTGGTCGTCTCCCAGAGATAGAAGGTCTGGCTGTCGAGCGTGATTTGTAACGCGCCCAGCACGATGCTGAGGACGACGAAGGCCAGAACCCCCCACACCAGTCGCATCACCGTCGCCCGATCCAGCGTCAATGCCGCCAGAAGCATGGCTACGGGGGGCAGGAGCGCCAGAAAGGCCTGCCACGTCTCATCGGGGGCGAGGGAAAGCGGCAGCCACCCCGGGGTAATTCCGGCGATCTCCAGGGCCAGCGCTGCCTGATCCCGGCCGGGCAGCGAAGACCAGAGATCAAAGGGGAGGGGGATCAGCTGAAAGAGAGGCAGCGCCGTTGCCAGGCCTGCGAGGATCAGCAGGAAGCGGTGCTCTTTCCAGACGCCCGTTCGAACAAGGCGTACGAGGGCCAGTCCGAGCACCGGCAGAGCCAGCAGTTCGATCGCTGCCAGCTGCAGGAGATGCTCACGGCTGGCACCGCCCATGAGCATAGAAAAAGCCAGCAGAACACTGGCCGCGACGGCCAAAGCATCCCACTGGCTGATTCGTTTTATAAACGACCCACTCACTCACACACTCGTATTCTGAGCGGGATCGAAACTCTTACGGGCTGGTCGGCTTGTCGTCGTCCGAGAACACCGTGATCACGCCGACGAGGACGGCGGTACCGATCAGGATGACGGGCAGCGGAATGCCACGGAATTCGTTGGTGTCTTCAGCAGCGGCGCCGACACGATCACCGACGCGGACAACCGCGCTGTTACTGTTAGCGGCGACCGCTTGACCTGCGATGAGCAGCAGGCCAACCGAGGCTGCGGCGATGGTCTTACGCATGCAAATCCCCTTTAATCAAAAGCAATGCGCGGGTTTCCCCGCTCCTGTGAGAATGTCTTTAGGTCGGACGGGTTGCACATGGCAAGTGAAAAAGCCCCGCCGAAGGTCTGAATGTCGACTCCAAGCCAAGCTGTTGCGCCATTGCATCCCTAAGGAATCCTTTCCAGCGCCAGTTGTGAAAACCATATGACGATGTCGGTACGGCGGCCGGTATTGATCGGCACCAGCCTGACGATCTGGGCGGTACAGCCCTGCACCGGGACGACGACCCGGGTCTGGAACGGAGCCCAGTCGGCCTGGGCGTCCATGTCGAGGTTAAACCGGATTTCTGAAATGATTTCAGAAGTTTCGAGGCATTGAACCTGCCAGGCAAAGCCCGAGCGACCGCGCCCCGTTTCCAGTCTCTGCTGTCCGGACAGCCGGTAGGTTCCCGGTTGCATCAGCACCAGCTGGCTGGCCAGTTCCTGGGCATTGCGAGCGTCGTGAATCACCCGAAGCGCCGTGAGTTCAGGCTTCCGGTCATCATTCAGCAGGTCAACCGAGATGCCGGGGCCGACTCCCCGCTGCCAGCCGAAGGGAAGGATGGCTTCCTGATCGGCGAACTCCCCATTGACGAGAATCGTCGCCGCAGGGGGCCTGCCCAGGGTGTCCCGGACGGTCTTCAGGCCGGGGATTCGGCGGCCCTGATAGAGGGCCTGGTACAGGGCCTGGAGTTCGGCATTGGTGAAGGGCGCACGGGTTTCCTCCAGCCCCAGCGCGAGTCCGGCAAGCAGCTGCAGTCCGTCGGGCCGGCGGTAAAGACTCTCGAGGTACTCGCTCCGCCAGGGCGGCGAATCGGCCAATTCCGACACAAGGTGGGCGCCGGCCCGGACGTCGCTTTCGGCGGCCGTTGAGAACAGGTTGAAGACCAGAGGCCTCAGGTCAGCCCTGCGCCGCACCAGGGTATCGGCATGGGCGAAGGCCGAGGCATAGTTCCCCTGTCTCAGCCGGCTTTCGATCAACCAGCTGTGGGCCGCACTGTCCCGCAGGCTCCAGTTGCCGGCCAGGGTCATCATCTCGTCGGCCTGACCGGTGCGCCCCGCCTCGGCCTCGGACATGGCGAGCACGCGCAGCGCAGCCACGTTGAAGGGGGCCCTGGCCAGCGACAGACGGGCCAGATAGCCGGCATCCTCCATCTCACCCGCGCGCATCTCATCCTCGGCCGCCCGGGACAGAACCTGTGCCGAGCCGGGTGCCAGGCGAATCGCATGTTCGCTGGGGGCCCGGGTGACCAGGGGGACGAGGGCGACCTGCCAGCCCAGCCAGATCAGGCCGACGGCCAGGCCCACGGGCCAGAGACCCGTGACCTTGCCCCCGGCTTTCTTTTCAGGGGACGGGGTCTCTGACATCACGCCTTGCGGCCGGGCTTCTTCTCGGCCTCGACCCCGTAGTGATAGTCGTACGCATAGTCGTAGCCGTCGTGGCGCGTGCGATGGGCCTGGAACTTGGTCAGAACCGCCCCCAGGACACGACCGCGGCCCATCGACAGGCGACGCAGGGCACCGCGTGCCTGACGACGGCCCGTGATCCGGGACTCCAGCACGAACAGGGTGCCCTCAACCGCCGACGACAGAACCGGGGCGTCGGCGAAGCCCAGCACCGGCGGGCCATCGATCACAACATGGTCGTAAACGGCAAAGGCCTGGTCCAGCAGCGCCTGCAGACGGGCACCGCCCCACAGTTCGGCCGGGTTCGGCGGAAGCGGGCCGCAAGGGATGAAGTCAAGGGTGGAATAGGGGGTCTTGCGCACCACCCCGGTGAGTTCCGTCGCGCCCGACAGGAAATTGCTCATGCCCTGGCTGTTCTCGATCTCCAGCACCCGGTGCATGGAGGGATTGCGCAGGTCGCCGTCGACCAGCAGCACGCGACGTCCGATCCGCGACAGGTTGAGCGCCGTGGCAAAGGCCGTGGTCGACTTGCCTTCTCCCGGTCGGGCACTGGTGACCAGCAACGAACGGGGCGCGCCCTGCGACGTCGAAAACTGCAGGGCCGTGCGCAGGGAGTAGTAGGCTTCGGAGAAGGGCGATCGGATGTCGCGCAGGGCTTCGCCCGGATCCTTGCCCCGATCCAGCATGGGAATGATTCCCAGGGCCGGAACGCCCAGCTTGCTTTCCACGTCGTCCGGCGAGGTCAGGCGATCATCCAGGGCCTCGATCAGGAAGGCCGCGATGATGCCGATCGTCAGGCCCATGGTCAGGGCAAGCAGCAGGTTGAGCGGCAGGTTGGGGCTGGACGGACCGCCCGGGGGATTGGCGCGATCGACCAGCGAAATGTTGTTCGTGGTCACACCGCCGGTCACGCCGATTTCCTTGTAGCGCTGCAGCAGGCCGTCATACAGCTGGCGGCTGGTGTCCAGCTCGCGCATGAGGATGTTGTACTGGACGCTGCGATCGCCCAGGTCGAGGACCTCCCCCTTCAGGGCATTGACCTGGTTCTGGAGAGAGCGCTCCTGATTGAGGGCGATCTGGTACTGGGCGCGAATGCCGTCGCGGATAGCGGTTGCGGCCGTGCGCATCTGGGCATCGAGTTCGTTGATGCGGGCCCGGAGTTCGACCAGTTCAGGATAGTCGTCCTGGAAGACGGCGGCCTTTTCCTGATACTGCGATTCCAGCTGGATCCGCTGCTGCATAAGGGACTGATAGGCTGTGCTGGCCAGGACTTCCGGAATGCTCGTCAGGGGCGAGTTCTGGGCCTGGCGCCAGCGCTCCTCGGCGGCGATGCGGTTGACCCGTGCCTCGCCAAGCGCCTCGTTCAAGGTCCCGAGGCTGGTGGAAACCAGCGATCGGCCCGCGCCCGTTTCGGCGTCTGAAAGCGTGATGATTTCCTGATCACCGGCATAGGCGACCAGCTGACGCTCCGTATCCTCGAGCCGCGCCTTGGTCTCGGCGATCTGCTCTTCCAGGAAGTCGCGCACATAAAGCGACGCGTCGAATTTGCGGGCGAGGTTCGCCTCGATGAAGTTTTCGGCGACGGCGTTGGCCATGCGGGCGGATACGGCGGCGCTGGGGCTGCTGAAGGTAATCCGCACCAGTCGCGAGCCGCGTTCCGGGGACACCCCGATACTGCCGCTGATCAGTCCTATGATCATCCGTCGGCGGCGATCCGCCTGCTGGGTGGCGGTTTCGCCTTCCCTCGCCGTGAATTCTCCGCCCATTTGCTCGATGAAGGCGTTGGAGGTCGCCAGACCCTCGCTGTCGATGATCCGCTCGACGAGGGAGCGGCTGCGCAACAGGCCGTACTGTGTGTTGAAGAACTCGTCCCCGAACGCCATTTCGCGCGGCATACCATCGTCAGACCGGAGAACGCGCGCGGTTTCGCGGTCGATCTGGATGGTTGCGGTCGCCGTATAGGTCGGGGGAGTCATAAGGGTGACCACGACAGCGATCACCACGGCCGCGATCACGGATCCCAGGATCAGCAGCCGGTGCTTGAGCGCCAGCGCCCAGTATCTGGCCAGGTCGATCTCGCCGCCCCGGTCCCCTTCCAGAAAGGTGCCATACCCGGGCGCGACGTCGCGCTCCGGGCCTTGCCCGCCGCCATTGCCCATGCTGCGGTCTCCGACCATGGTACAGTCCTAAATCACTAGCTTGACGAAAGAAGATCGCCCCTTTTGGGCTGATAGCGCATCGATCCCCGTCGGGCGAGACGCAAATGCCAACAAAGCGGCAAGAGGCCGTGTTGGCACCAGAATGACCGGCAAGGCTTTCCGAAATCCTCACGCGGGGTCATGTGCCTAGAAGGGCGTCAGGGCCTGTCCGGAGGCCTGTTTTTTTTCGATTTCGCCGACGGTGACCTGCAGGGCCCGGGCCCGGGATCCGGCCGACGGGTGTCCCCATTGGGCATAGCGTACTCCCGGGTCACGATCGGCCAGGGCCCGCCAGAACAGCGGCCCCCGGGCCGGGTCATAGCCCGCCCGCGCCATCAGATAGAGACCGACGCGATCGGCGTCCCTTTCCGCCCGCACCAGTTCCCAGGGGGCGTTGCCATAGTTGCCCAGGATGGATTGGGCAAAGCCGCGTTCGGCGAAGAATTCCCGGTGCTCAAGGACGTTGTGCGCCATCTCATGCCCGAGGATCACGGCCAGATCGTCATCCGTCTCGGCAAAGACAGCCATGGCCGAGGCCACAAAGACCCTGTGCCCGTCGGCCCGGGCATTCAGCTCGGTCGAAGGGTCGACCTGGAATACATAGGCACAGGCCCTGACCGGAGAAACGGTGACCGCGCGCTCAAGCCCGTTGCGCCTGACAACCAGACGGGCGTCTCCTGCGGCGACGGCATCGTCCAGTCGGGCGATGTTCGCGGCCAGTCCCTCGAAAGCGGCGGGTCTGTCCGGCGCGCCCTGGGCGAAAGGTCTGTCGTTGACCGAGATCAGCAGGTCGCCGGTCTGAAGCCCGGCCTTTTCGGCAGGGCTGTCGGGCGCGACAGCGGCTACACCCGGCAGGTCGCCTTCAAGACCCCAGCGCGCCCGCGCGGCGGGACGCAGGTAATCCGAATACTGACTTTCGGCGTGCAGGAGCAGGCCGGTCGCGGGGCCGGTGTGCGGGCAAAGGTCGGCATTGGCCAGCGCCAGTCGATACCCCACGGCATTGACCCGGGAATCCAGGGCGTTGAGCACGGACAGCCGCTGCTCGGGCGTATCCGCTGCAGCCGTGCCGCCATAGGCGGAGGCGGGTACCGTGCCGGTTCCGCAGGCCGCCAGAGGCAGGGTCAGGGCAAGGCAAAGGGCCAGGACCTCGATGCCGCAGCGGCCCACGCGGGACACGGCCCCGTAGCCTAGAAGAGGCGGAACAGCGTCAGCACCGGTGCCGCGCTGATCGCGGTCTGAAGACCCTCGTTCAGTACCGACGTGTCGACCACGATGACATCCTCGCCCAGGACGACCGGGTCCTCGGCCGCCCCGTTCCGGATGGCCCCCAGATCGAAGACAGCGACCATCCGCTGACCGTTGATCGTCCGGAAAATGGCCACGCTGGACAGATCGGCGCTGCGCGAGGGCCCCCGGGCCATGGCGACCGCCTGCATCAGGGTGGTGCGCCCCCGCATTTCATAGACACCCGGCTGGGTTACGGCGCCGTCGACGGTGATCTTCTGGCTGGCGGCCTGAATGACCGTCACGGTGACCTGCGGATCGCGAAGGTACCGGGCACCGAGCTGGGTGGTCAGGGAGGTGGAAAGCTCCGAGGCCGTCAGACCCGCCGCCTGGACCGTGCCGATCAGGGGCATCTGAATATTGCCCGAGGTGTCGACGCGAAGCTGATCGAACGACAGCTCCGGCACGCGGAAGACGGAGATCCTCAGGACGTCCGTCTCGCCAATGCGATAGTCTTCAGTAAGGGGCGTGGCCTGCCCGACCGGCAGATCATAGGAGTTCACCGCGGTCGCCGCCGTGACATTGGCGCTGGACCGACCTGACGATCCGCACGCCGCCAATGCGAAAACAGCGAACAGCAGGGCAATCAGGCGCAGGGCGGTATACATGGACACTCCTTGGAACTCTCCTCGCCGGTCCGGCCAGGCGCGACCCGGTACCCCTCACAGGGGCATTTCAGACAGCCTGATAGCCTCGAACGCGACTTCATTCCACCGATAACCGCTCAGCCCTGGAATTCCTCGCATTGTCGCTGGACTATGAGGAAATACCTAGGCAAAGGGCTCGCGGCAGGGTTGGACGGTCGATCAGGCGAAGTCAGGAAAGGTCAGGTCGGGGGACTTGCGCCACCTGTCCTGGTGCAGGAAGGCTGTCGAACGATTTGTGCGTGTGTGCGGGACTTGCTCCTTTTTGTGAGCGCTGGTGCCAGGTGTGGTCCTTATACGGATGACTGCTGGTGGTAATGCTCGTCATTATTGTTTGATGATCCGTCGATATTGGGCCCAGGAATGCGTACGCCGCTGACATTCTCGTGGACGGTCAAATACCTGATCCACATCGCGGCGCTGTTCGTGGGATTCGTGCTGGCCTATGAGCTGCGCCGGGCCCTGCCGATCCAATGGTGGTTCATTGATCCGGATGCGCTCCAGGTTCTGGGGTGGGCGGGCCTGTTCGCCCTGATCGGGGCAGGCGTCGAAGCCGTGTTCCAGGCTGAACGCGCGGCCTGGCGCTTTTCCTCGGCGCGGGATGTCGTGGCGCTGGCGCGCAACGTCAGCCTGACCATGGCCCTCTTCCTGATGGTCATCTTCTTCGTGGACCGCGGGCTGGAACTGCCGCGGTCGGTGTTGCCGCTGGCGTGGCTGCTGAGCCTGATGCTGCTGGTCGGCGCCCGTGTGGCCTGGCGCCTCCCGCGTGAGAGCGGCCTGTCGGAACATCTGCTCCCGGCGTGGTGGCGCAAGACCGCCTTGGGGAAAAAGCCGCTGTTGCTGGTTGGGGCCATGGCGGACGCGGATCGCCAGATCCGACACCTGATGGCCGATCCCGGCCAGCCGTATCAGCCGGTGGGCGTGGTCACTCCGCATGCTTCCGAAGTGGGCATGCGCCTGCACGGGGTACCGTTCGTCGCCCGACTGGATCAGTGGCGGGTCGGTCGCCTGCCGGCACCCCTCCGCAACGAAAAACTGTCGGCCATCCTGTTCCTCCAGGACCCGGTGAAAACCTTTGGCCTGACCCCGCACAGGATCGGGGAGATGAAAAAGGCCGGCTATACGCTCCTGCGGCCTCATGCCCTGACCGAGGTGGGGGAGCCGCGCCCCAATGCCGATCTGCTGACGGAAATCCCGCTCGAGGAATTCCTGCCCCGCCAGCCGATCGCCCTGCAGGCCGGACCGGTCGAGGAGTTGATCCGGGGCAAGCGCATCCTGGTCACGGGGGCGGGCGGCAGCATCGGCTCGGAAATCGCGCGCCAGATGGTGCAGCTGGGCTGTGGCCACCTGACCCTGCTGGATCATTCCGAATTCCTGCTGTTCGAAATTGACCGGGAATTGGGCGGCGTGACCACAGCCATGACCCGCCGCGCGGTCCTCGCCAATGTCCGTGACGAGGCCCGGATCCGCGAGGTGTTCGAGCAGGAACGCCCCGACATCGTCTTCCACGCCGCAGCCCTGAAACACGTTGCCCTGGTCGAGAACAATCCGGCCGAGGGAGTCCTCACCAATGTTCAGGGCACCTGGAATGTGATCCGGGCGGCGATCACGGCCCGGGCCGCCCAGTTCGTGCTGATCTCGACCGACAAGGCCGTTGATCCGTCCAATGTCATGGGGGCGACCAAGCGGATCGCGGAAACCCTGCTGGAGCTGGTGCCTGACAGCGAGACGCGCCTGTCCGCCGTGCGCTTTGGCAATGTGCTGGGCTCGGCCGGCTCGGTGGTGCCGATCTTCCGTGACCAGATCGCCCGGGGCGGGCCGGTGACCGTCACCCATCCCGATGTGAACCGCTATTTCATGACCATCCCCGAGGCCGTGCAACTGGTCCTGCACAGCACGGCGGTGAAGGCCGCCCGTGCGGATGAGGGGCCGTCGAAATTCCTGCTGGAAATGGGCGAACCCGTCCGCATCGCCGATCTGGCCCGCCAGATGATCGAACTGGCCGGCAAGAAGCCGGGCGTGGACATCAAGATCGAATTCACGGGCCTGAAGAAGGGCGAGAAGATCGCCGAGGTCCTGGCTGACGATGGCGAGGATCCGCGCCCATGCGTCGAGGGTATCCTGGAGGTCATGGGGCGCCGCAGTTCCGGACGCCTGGACACCGCACGTTTGCAAACCCTGATATCTGCGGCCTTGGGGGGACGCGGCCACGAGGTTACCATGCTGGTCGCAGAAACCATCGGGGACATCCGCAAGCCATGACGCGTCTGCCAGAGACGGTCCCCACAGGGGATGACCGCCCGTGAAGTTCAGGATCTTCGACGTCCAGAATCTGGCGGTCGCCTATGTCTGTCTGTGGGCGACCTCTCCGATGCTGGCCTATGGGCTGGGATTTCGCCTGCTGGCAGTTCTTGCGGTAGGCGGCTGGGCCTTGCTGGAGATGTTCCGTCCGGGGGGGATATTCACCCGCCCGACCCTGCCGGTCGTCCTGACCCTGTTCTTCGTCGGCTACACGGCGATCATGGAGCTGGCGCTGGGTGGCGAGGGCAGTATCGTTCAGCACCTCCAGATATGGATCATGCTGTTCTTCCTGATTTTCTACGAGAGCCGCAGGCACGACGTGCGCAGCATGGCACCGATTTTCTGGTTCATGCTCGCGACCTTTCCGATCTGGTTCTACACGACCTATGCGGGGTTCGATGCGTTCGGATCCCACGCTGCCCGACACCTGACCCGATCGTCGGATATGGCCCGCGAACTGACCTCCGACGGGGTGGGGGGCTATTCGCTGGTCTATGGCATCGTCGTGCTGTTGCCGGTCCTGGTGCTGATGCTGCTCAATACCCGCCGCTTCGTGCCGCTGGACGAGCCGCGGTTCCTGCGCCCCCTCAGCCGGATCCCGTTTATCATCCAGGCCCTGATCCTCGCCAATCTGGTTCTGGGCATTGCCGTGGTCGTGCGCGCCGGCTTCTCGATCGCCATCGTGCTGGCCGTGTTTTCCATCGCGATCTCGCTGGTCTTCAAACGCCGCAGTCCGTTGATGCTGATGATGACTCCGCTGATGCTGATGATTGCCTGGCTGGCCTATCAGATGGCGCTGATCCCCTTGCTGGAGGCGATCAGACCGCTGGCCGAGGGGACGTCCTACCACCGCAAGATTCTGGACGTGATCGAGAGCCTGCAGGACGAGCAGAGCCAGGGAACGCTGGACGATCGGGTATCCCGCTATCTGCGCAGTATCGACCTGTTCGTCCACAACCCGATTTTCGGCGTCATCACCGACCGGGACGTGGGCAAGCACTCCGAGTATCTCGACACCTTCGCCCGGTATGGCGTGCTGGTGGGTTCGATCTTCGTCTATCTCCTGACCTATCTGCCCGTCCGGATGATGCGGGGCATGCGCGACAATTTCGGACTGGCCTTTTCGGTCTTCGGAATCATGGTGCTGCTGCCCCTGCTGAACAACGTCTTCGCCAGCCTGGGCGTGATCCTGTTCATCATGGTTCCCGTGGCCTGCCAGCTGGTCGAGCGCGCCCGCCGACGGGTCCCGGCAGGACCGCGCAGGCGGCTGTCCCTCCGCTGGGGTCCCCAAGCCCCTGTCCCGGCCACCCGCACTGCCCCCCTGATCCGGTCCGGGGGTGGGCGTGCCTGACACCCTGATCCTCGTCGGCGGATACGGCCTTCCGGACCGGACCGCCTCGGCCACGCGCGCCATCGGGCTGGCGAAGCTGTTTCGCTCGATCGGCCTGAAGGTGATCATCCTGGGCAAGATCACGCCCGAGGTGCCGCCGATCGGGGGGCCGACCGAGATCGAGGTCGAGGGCATCCGCTGCGTCGATATCCGCCGGCCCATCCCGGGGCGGGACTATGCGCGCTATGACCTTTCGGGCGAGAGCGTCATGGCCTTCGTCGACAGCCTGCCCGCCGGATCGGTCCGGGCCGTCAGCGCCTATAACCACGCGGGGCAGGCCACCTGGTCGATCCTGCGCGGCTGCAAGGCGCGCGGCATACCCGCCATCCTCGACTGCACCGAATGGTATGGCTGGGAGGGCAAGAAGGTCCTGCGCAACCTCCAGCGCATCGCCTGGACCGAGTTTCGCCTGCGGGTCCTGACGCGCAAGGCCGGCAATCTCATCGCGGCGTCGCGCTGGTTCGCGGACACCCTGCCGGGGCTGAACCGGGTGCTGCTGCCGTTTGTCATTGATGCCTCGGACCCGAAGTGGCAGCCCGAGCCGCCCCGCCTCGCCCGGACCGACGGTCGCCGGCGGTTCCTCTATTCGGGCAGCCCCGGCCTGGGTATGGTCAAGGACCGGCTGCCGGTCGCCCTTGAGGGATTTGACGCCCTCCATACGACCGGTATTCCGTTCGAGTTCCGCATCGCGGGCATGACCCGCGACCAGTACCTGGCCGAGCGTCCGGGCGACGCGGCCCTCGTCGCCCGGCTGGGCGACAGCCTGCAGTTTCTGGGACGCATCCCCCATGCGGACTCGCTGGCCGAGCTCAGGGCCGCGGACTATGCCCTGTTCTTCCGCCGGAATGACCGCGTGGCCAATACGGGCTTTGCCACCAAATATGTCGAGGCGGCCAGTCTGGGCATTCCGGTGGTGACCAACCCGACCAGCGACATAGACCTCTATCTGACCGACGGTCGGAACGGCTTTCTGGCGCCGGACATTTCGGCCGGGTCGATTGCAGGGGGGCTGCGCCGCGCGGCGACCCTCGGGGATGCGGAGCTCCTGGCCATGAAGTCCGTTTGCGCGTCCTCCAACCCGTTCGACATCCCGCACTGGCAAGCCCCGGCCCGGGCCTTTCTCGATGCCTTGAGGCCGGTCCGATGAGCGCGCCGGTCCGGGTCCTGTGGATCGTCAACATCGTCCTGCCCGCCGTGGCGACCGAGCTGGGGCTGGGCAAGACGCCGTTCGGCGGCTGGCTGACGCTGATGACCGACCGGCTGGCGCAGCGCGACGACTTCCGCATCGGCGTGGCTATGCGGGCCCCGGTCAAGACCCTGACCCGGATCGAGAAGAACGGCATCGTCTATTACGCCATGCCGCAGTCTGGCGCGGACCCCTTTGACGTCGAAGACGCCACGGTCGCCGAAGTGCTGGAGGATTTCACCCCGGACCTGCTGCACGCCGAAGGGTCCGAGATGGCCTATACGCGGCGGTTCCTGAAGGCCTGGGCCGGGCCCAAGCTGTTGTCGTTGCAGGGTGTGATCAACGGCAATCGCAACTATGATCTGGGCCGCCTTCCCCTGCTGTCGATGCTCAATCCGCTACGGCCGAAGACGGCTCTGACGGCCGCGGCCCTGATGGCCAACTTTGCGATTCGGTTCCTGCCGCGGCTCAAGGCTGAGCGGGAGACGATCCAGCTGGCGGACCACATCATGGGCCGCACGACCTGGGACCGTGCCCAGGCCTGGGCGATCAATCCCGATGCCACCTATCACCATTGCAGCCGCATTCTGCGCGACGGCTTTTATGGGGCCGCCTGGGACCCGGCGCGGTGCGAGCGCCACAGCATCTTCGTGGGCAATGCCGCCCAGCCCCGCAAGGGCACGCACGTGGTGATCGAGGCGGTCAGGCTGTTGCGCCGGGCCTATCCGGATATCAGACTCTACGTTGCCGGGGAGAGCCCCCAGGCCGCGTCCTCCTTCAAGCGGCACATCGGCTACCCGGCCTATGTCTGCGACCTGATCGACCGGCATGGCCTCACGGACTGCGTGACCTTCACCGGATTACTGGACGAGCCCGCCATGGTCCGCCGCATGGAACAGTCGCACGTGTTCGTCATGTCCTCGATCATCGAAAACAGCCCGAACACCCTGGGCGAGGCGATGATGGTGGGCACGCCGTCAGTCAGTTCCTTCACCGGCGGGGTGCCGTCGATGGCGTCCGACGAGGTCGATGTGCTGATGTACCGGGCCGACGATCCGGCCATGCTGGCCATGCAGATCAAGCGCCTGTTCGATGACCCGGTGCTGTGTGATCGTCTGTCTGCCTCTGCACGCAAGAGAGCCCGGACGACGCATGATCCCGAGGCCAATGTCCAGGCGCTGGTCGCGGCCTATGACCGGATATCGGGATCATTAAAGGAGGTCTCCGCATGAGCCGCTCCTTCGCCCCGGTCGTGGTGTTCGCCTACAATCGGCCGGATCACCTGCGCCAGACCCTGGCGGCTCTCGCCGAAGCCGATCTGGCGCGGGACAGCCGCGTGCGGGTCTATGCCGACGGCCCCCGCAACGAGGCCGCCCGCGAGGGCGTGGCCGCCGTGCGCGCCGTGCTGGACGATCCGGCCTGGGGCGACCGGTTCGCCGCCTTCGAGGTCGTGGCGTCCGACGAGAACAAGGGCCTGGCCAAAGCCATCATCGGCGGCGTCACCGAGGTCGTCGAACAGGCCGGCCGGGTGATCGTGCTGGAGGACGACCTGATCGTCTCGCGCGACTTCCTTCGCTTCATGAACGATGCGCTCGACTTCTATGAGCCGGACCAGACGGTGGGGTCTATCTCGGGCTTCTGTCCGCTGAAGGCCCCGCCGCCCGGCTATACGGCCGACGTCATGCGGGTGCCGCGCAACTGCAGCACGGGCTGGGCCACCTGGGCGGATCGCTGGCGGGAAGTCGACTGGACGGCCGCCGATGCCCCGCGCCTGTATCGTGACCCCGTGTTCCGCAAGCGGTTCAATGCGGCGGGCTCGGATCGGGTGGATCGCCTGCGTCGTCAGATGCAGGGCACGGTCAGTTCGTGGTCGATCCGGTTCGGCCTGTGGCAGGCGGCGTCGGGCCGCGACACGATCTTTTCGAGCGTCAATCGACTGGTGAACAGTGGCTATGACGGCAGCGGCGTGAACACCAGGGCCGGCGAGGCGATCAACCCGACGTTCCGGGCCGAGGGCTCACCCTATGTGCTCAAGGCTGTAGACACGTCGCCGGCGGTTCTGGCCGGTTTCCACCGGGTCTATTCAGGCTCCCTGCTGGCGCGCTTCCGACGCTATCTGAGGAATCTGTAGGCGATGCCCGCCGCCTCGGGTCGCCGTGTCCTGTTCCACTATCCGATCCTGAACATGGGGGGGGCGGAGAAGTCGACCCTGCGCCTCATGAAGGCCCTGGCCGATCAGGGCTGGGCTGTCACCCTGGTCCTGACCACGGGCGGGGGCCAGCTGGAGGCGGATGTCGATCCGCGTGTCGAGATTGTCCGGCTGCGTCCGGGGGGGCATGGCGTCCGCTTTGCCGCGGCCCGGGGTGTCGCCGAGCGTCTGAAGGCGCTGCCGGACCTGCTGGCCTATGGCATGGGTCGCCTGATCGGCGCGATCCGGATGCTGCCCTTCCTTTGGCGGCGGTTCGATGCGGCGGCCGTCATGATCCACGGTCTGGATCCCTTGTTCGTGACGCGGGTGGTTCGCGCGAACCGAAAGTTCGTCTGGATCCGCAATGACCTGAAGGGCATCGACCCGGACGGCTGGATAGCGGCCCAGCTTCAGCGTTATGCGGCGTCCGTCGACCATTTCGTCAGTGTCTCGGGCGTGTCGCTGCAGTCGTTGCTGGAGGCCGTGCCGGGGGCGCGGGGCAAGGCCAGCGTCGTCTATAATGTGCTGGACGCGGAGGGTATGCGGGCCCTGGGCCAGGCCGCTGCCGACCCCTTTCCACCACGTTCGGCGCCGGAAGAAGTCCGCATCCTGACCGTCGGTCGCCTGTCCAACCGGGACAAGGCGATCTTCCGGCTGGTCGAGGTGGCGCGGGCCCTCAAGGACCGGGGGCTGGCCTTCCGCTGGTATCTGATCGGGGACGGGCCGGATCGCCGGGCGCTGGAGCAGCGCATCGCCGACGCCGATGTCGCCGACCGGGTCATTCTGATGGGGCAGTCCGGCAATCCCTTCCCGGCCTACAGGCACGCCGACCTGGTGGCCATGGTGTCGAACCATGAAGGGCTGTGCGGCGTCATCAATGAGGCCAAGGTCTCGGGCGCCGCCGTGCTGGCCGTCAAGGTCTCCGGGATCGACGAGCAGCTGACAGACGGCGACAACGGCTGGGTCATCGACAACGATCAGACGGCGATCATCGAAGCCCTGTCGGACCTGATCCGGTCACCGGAAAAGGTCGCGCGCGTCCGCAATGACCGCTATCCCGCCGCCATCCTCGATGATGCGCTCAAGCTGGATCAGATCGAGGCCCTCTTCCTGGGACACAGACCCTGAATGTGCGGATTTACCGTCGTCCTTAACCGGGCCGGACTGACCGGCCGCGACGAACAGGCCCTGAACGCCTGCATCGCCGGCATGACCTATCGCGGGCCGGATGAGCAGGGCGTCTGGCGCGACGACCATGTGGCCCTGGGGCACGTCCGCCTGTCGATCATCGGGGTGGCCAACGGCCTCCAGCCGATCTTCAGCGAGGACCAGTCGCTGGTGCTGGTCTGCAACGGCGAGATCTACAACCACCGGGAACTGCGGGCGCGTTTCGTGGCCGACGGGGCTGTCTTCCAGACCGCTTCGGACAGCGAGGTCCTGATCCACGCCTATCGGGCCTATGGGGATGATTTCCTCGCCCACATCGACGGCATGTTCGCCTTCGTGCTCTACGACCGCGCGCGCGGCATGGTCATCTGCGCCCGGGACCACGCGGGCAAGAAGCCCCTGTATTATGCCAAGACGGCCGACGGCATGGTCTTTTCGTCCGAGGTGAAGGCCGTCCGGCGCTTCCTCGACGGCGGCGGGACGCTGAATGCCGAGGTGATCCGCCAGGTCCAGGCGCAGCGCTATTCCCTCACGGAATCCGACACCTATGTCGCCGAGATCCATAAGGTCATGCCGGGCCATGTCGCCCGTGTCGGCCGGCATCAGGACCTGACCCTCGAGCGCTGGTACCGGTGCAGGCCCGAGCCGACCTTCGAGGGCAGCTATGACGAAGCTGTTGAGCAGACGCGGAGCCTGTTGTTCCGGGCGGTGGAGCGGCGGCTGGAATCCGAGGTGCCGCTGGCCCTGCTGCTGAGCGCCGGCATCGACTCTTCGGCCATCGCCTGTATCGCCAGGGCGCTTGGACACCCGCTCAAGGTGTTCTCCGCCGGGTTCTCGGACCGGTCGACCCACGACGAGTCGTACGAGGCCGAACAGCTGGCCGGGCATCTCGGCCTCGATTTTACCCGCGTCGAGATCGATCAGTCGGACTTCAGAAACGAGCTCCCGACCATACTGTCCTATCTCGACGAGCCCAACGGCGACCCGTCCCAGTTCGCCCAGTGGTACCTCTACAAGGCCGTGCGACAGAGCGGCTACACGGTGCTGCTGAGCGGCATCGGGGGCGATGAAATCTTCTTCGGCTATCCGTCCGCCAATCGCGTGAAGACCGGCGCGGGGGCGGCTCAAGGCGGGCGGCTGCAGCGCCTGGCTGCGACCCTGTCTGCCAGCGATCTCGGAGCGCGGGTGGAGCTGTTGGCCTATCTGCTGCGCAAGACGATCTATCAGCGCTCGATCCGGAACCGGCCGATGCTGACCGAGGTCTCGGCGCTTGTCGAGCAGCAGGGGCGGCCCGCCCTGACCTGGTCCGAGCTTGAGGATCGGGACCTGAAGGACCCGCTGGATCGCAGGTACAGCCGCCTGCTGCGTGCCTATCTGCCGAACAATGGCTATTTCCTCGCCGACAAGCTGGGCATGGCCCATTCGCTGGAGGTGCGCTGTCCCCTCGCGGACCGGGACTTGCGCGCCTTTGTGGCGACCCTGCCGCTCTCCCACAAATTCCCGGACGACCGGGCCAAGGGCCTGCTGAAGGATGCCCTGCGGGGGGTGGTGCCGGATGCCGTACTGGATCGTCGCAAGACGGGCTTCACGCCGCCCTCGACCTATGTGCTGGAAGCCGTCAGGGCCTACCGCAACCGTTGCTTCACCTCCCGCCTGACAACGCTGGCCCAGGTCGCCACCGACTATTATTGCGCGGATCTGGCGGCGGCCGGGCACGACACGCCATGAGCCAGCGTCTGAACGCGGCCATGCTGTCCTACACCCAGGTGGCGGTGCGCATCGCCACGACGCTGGTGTTCACGCCGATCCTGGTCGGGGCGCTGGGGCAGGAGGGCTATGGCCTGTTCAGCATCGTCGGCGCGCTGGCGGCCTATTTCTACATGATCGACTTCGGGATGAATGACGGCGTGATGCGCTTCTTCGTCCGGCACGAGAACACCCCCGACGAGCGCCGCCGGTTCCTGAAACAGATGCTGGGATTCTATGCCGGGCTCGGCCTGCTGGTGGCGGGGGCGACCTATGCCGTCCACGGCCTCGCGCCCGCGCTGTTCGGAGCCAGTCTGACGGGGCCCCAGGTCGCCCTGCTTCAGGACATGATCATCGCGGTCGGTGCCGGGGCGGTGGTGATGGTCGCGTTCAATCCGCTGGGCGCCCTGTTGTCGGCCATGGAGCGCTTTGTCTTTCTGCGCCTGCTCGAGATTTTCACCGCCGTCACCTCGACCCTGCTGACGGTCGTGCTGCTGTGGCAGGGGTTCGGCGCCCTGATGGTGGTGATCGTCATGTCGGGTGCCCTGGTCTTCCAGGTCGCGGCGCGCCTGATCTATATTGTCCTTGTGCTGAGGATACCGGTCGGCTGGTCCTGGCCCGGCTGGTCGCGGCTCAAGCCCGTGGCCCTCTATGCCGCCCCGATCTTCGTCTCGGTGATGGTCGAGCAGATCTACTGGAAGCTGGACAATCTGATCATCGGGGCCGTGCTGGGTGCCGCGCCCGTGGCCCTCTATGCGATCGGGACCACCTTCAACAAACATCTGATGAGCTTCGGCACCGCCATTTCGCGGGTTATGGCGCCCGAGATCATCCGCCAGGCCGACTCCGGTGCCGATGCCCCGGCCCTCAACAGCCTGCTGATCCGGGTGTCGCGGCTTCAGGCCCTGTTCCTGCTGCTGGTCATCTCGGGGCTGGCCCTGTTCGGCGCGCGCTTCATCGACCTGTGGCTGGGGCCGGACTACGGGCTGGCCTACACCATCCTGCTGATCGTGCTGATCCCCTATACGCTGGAGCTGATCGGCAATGCCCGGAACATCCTGTTGCAGGTCAAGAGCCTGTACTGGCACCGCTCGTTGATGATCCTGGCGATTGCCTGTCTCAACATCCCCCTGACCATTGTGCTGCTCAATCTGTGGGGCGTGGTCGGGGCGGCGATCAGCACCGGCATCGGCCTGATGGTCGGCTATGTCGCGGTCGCCATCCTGCTGCAGGTCAAGCTGGGGCTCGACATGGGCCGCTATTTCCGTGAGCTGGCCCGGGGCCTGGGGCGGGTGCTGGCGGTCTGTGTGCCGGTGGGCCTGGCCCTCAATCACTGGATGATCGGCGGCTGGACGGGCCTGTTCCTGTGCGTGGCGATCTATACGCCCCTCTATGCCGGCCTGATGCTGGGGATCGGCATGAACCCCTATGAGAGGGGACTGGTCCGCCGTGTGCTGACCAAGGTCGCCCCGGGTGTCGCCGCGAGGTGGACATGAGCCGGTCTGCGCCCTTCGACCCCGCCCGGCCGTTCGTCGTCTATGTGGGTCCGTTCGCCTTCCCGGAGGGCGGGGCCGCGGCGCGGCGCATCCTCGGCAATGCGCAGAGCCTTGTGGCAGCCGGCTATCAGGTGCTGGTCCTGTCGGGACAGCAGGCTCCGGACGATGAGGTTCACAGCCTGGGTGACGGCATCTTTCTGGCCTCGACATCAGAGCGCGATGCCGAACACCTGCCCAACCTGCTGCGCCTGACCCGCTACGTCACCATGGGCGCGAAAAGCCGCCACTGGCTGGAACGGCTGGACGCCCGGCCGGCCGCCGTCATCCTCTACAGCGGCTATACCCCTTACATCCTGCAGCTGCGCGGATGGTGCCGCAGGGCCGGGGTGCCGCTGATCTTCGATGCGGTCGAATGGTATACGGCGGCGTCCCCGCTGGGCTTCGCCACCTCGCCCTATCTCTGGCAGACCGAGATCGCCATGCGCTGGCTGATCCCCGGGCTGGACGGTGTCCTCGCCATCAGCCGCTGGCTGGAGGATCACTACACCCGGGCCGGCCTGCCGGTCGTGCGCGTGCCGCCGACGGTGGACGTCAAGGCGACGCCGGTTGGGCAGGGGGGCGACGACGACCGGCTGAGCCTCGTCTATGCCGGGACGCCGGGCCGCAAGGACCTGCTGGGTGTTCTTCTGCAAGCCGTTGCCACGGTCGATCCGAACGACGAGCGGCTGCGTCTCGAGATCTATGGTCCGCGCCCGGACGACCTCAAGGCGTACGGCCTCGCCGACATTCCGCTGTCGGTGACGGCCCATGGTCCTGTGGCGCAGGCGACGGCTATGGCGGGGGTGGCCAGGGCTGATTTTTCCATATTGCTGCGCCGCCCGGACAAGGTCGCCACGGCAGGGTTTCCGACCAAGTTCGTCGAGAGTCTGGCGGTCGGCACGCCGGTCATCGCCACCCTGACCAGCGATCTCGCGGATCATCTGGTCGATGGCGAAAATGGCCTGATCTGCCGCGATGCTTCGCCCGAGACTGTGGCCCGGGTGCTGGAACGCGCCCTGACCCTGACCCCAAAGCAGAAATCGGCCCTGCGAAAGGCCGCCCGTCACACGGCTGAGACGGGATTCGACTATCGGCGGCACACTGACGGGTTGAGGCGTCTGGTCGAGGCGGTGACCTGTGCTAAGGACGCCCGCACACAAGGGACGGGGATATGAAGGCTCTGGTCACCGGCGGCGCCGGCTTCATCGGTTCGAACATTTGCGCGGCCCTGCTGCGCGATGGCGATCAGGTGCGCGTGGTCGACGATCTCAGCTCGGGCTATCGCAGCAACCTCGCCCCGCTGGACGGCGTCGAGCTGATCGAGGGCGATGTCCGCGACGCCGATCTGATGATGCGCGCGGCCGAAGGGTGCGAGGTCATCTTCCACCTGGCCGCCTCGGTCGGCAACAAGCGCTCGATCGACAATCCGGTCGAGGATGCCGAGATCAATGCGCTGGGCACCATGCGGGTGCTGGAAGCGGCCCGGGCGGCCGGTGCGCGCAAGGTCGTGGTGTCGTCCTCGGCCGGCATCTATGGCGAGCTGAAGACCCTGCCGATCGCCGAAGATCATCCGCTGGAGCCGCTGACCCCTTATGGCGTGTCCAAGCTGTTCTCGGAGAAGCAGGCCCTGGCCTATGCCCATGTGTATGGCATGGAGGCGATCTGCCTGCGCTATTTCAATGTCTATGGCCCGAACCAGCGGTTCGACGCCTATGGCAATGTCATCCCGATCTTTGCCTTCAACGCCCTGGGCGGCCGCCCCATCCACATCTTCGGCGATGGCCACCAGACGCGCGACTTCGTCAACGTCGCCGATGTGGTCCAGGCCAATCTGGCCGCGGCGCGCAATGTCGGCACCTCGGGCGCCTTCAACATCGCCAGCGGCACCCAGATCGAGATCGGTGACCTGGCCCGGCGTGTGGCAGCCTATGTCCCCGGTGAGGTGGTGATCGAGCATGTCGGCACCCGCCCTGGCGATGTCGCCCACAGCCTGGCCGACATCTCGGCGGCGCACGACGCGTTCGGCTATGCCCCGACCGTCGGCATCGAGGATGGACTGGACACCTATATGGCCTGGGCCAGGGGCGAAGCCGCTGCGCCCGCCACGCAGAACTGAGGAGAGCTGACCCCGTGCTTGATGACGTTTGCCTGATGATCACCGGCGGCACCGGCTCCTTCGGGAATGCCGTGCTGCGCCGCTTCCTCGAGACCGATGTGCGCGAGATCCGCATCTTCAGTCGCGACGAGAAGAAGCAGGACGACATGCGCAAGCAGTACGGCCAGGAGAAGCTGAAATTCTTCCTCGGCGATGTGCGCGACAAGGACAGCCTGCGCACCGCCATGGTCGGCGTCGACTATGTTTTCCACGCCGCCGCGCTGAAACAGGTACCGTCGTGTGAATTCTTCCCGATGGAAGCGGTCAAGACCAATGTCATGGGCACGGCGAATGTCATTGATGCCGCGGCCGAGGCCGGCGTGCGTCGCATGATCGGCCTCAGCACCGACAAGGCCTGTCACCCCGTCAATGCCATGGGTATCTCCAAGGCGATGATGGAGAAGGTGCTGGTCGCCCGCTCGCGGACGCTGGACCCCGACAGGATGACGCTGTGCGCCACGCGCTACGGCAATGTCATGGCCTCGCGCGGCTCGGTCATTCCGCTGTTCGTGCGCCAGATCGCGGCGGGCCAACCGATCACCGTCACCGATCCCGACATGACCCGCTTCATGATGACACTGGATCACGCCGTCGATCTGGTGCTGTTCGGCTATGAGAAGGGCCAGAACGGCGATATTCTGGTGCAGAAGGCTCCGGCGGCGACGCTGACGGTGCTGGCCCGGGCGCTCACCGAACTGATGGGCAAGCCGGACCATCCGATCCATGTCATGGGCACGCGCCACGGCGAGAAGAAGCACGAGACCCTGCTGTCCCGCGAGGAAATGGTCCATGCCGAGGAGATCGGCGACTATTATCGCGTGCCCGCCGACATGCGCGACCTCAACTATGGTGCCTATGTCGAGGAGGGCGAGGCCCGGCTGTCGAACGCCGAGGACTATACCTCCGAAAACACCACCCGGCTGGATGTCGAGGGTATGAAGGACCTGCTGCTGCAGCTGGACTGCATGCGCACCGTGCTGGACGGCGGACCGATCGAGGCGGGTGTCTGAGATGAAGGTCGTCGTCACTGGCGCAAACGGCTTTATCGGGCGCAACCTGCGTCTGCGCCTGTCCGAGATCGAGGGCATGGAGACGGTCGCCGTCAACCGCGAGACGACCCCGGATCAGGTGCGCACCGCTCTGGCAGAGGCGGATGCCGTCATCCATCTGGCGGGCGTCAACCGGCCCCGGGACCCGGCCGAGTTCACCACCGGCAATGCCGATCAGACGGCGGCCCTGGTTGAGGCGCTGGGCGAGCGGGCCATTCCGGTGATCTATTCGTCCTCGACCCAGGCCGAAGCCGACAATCCCTATGGCGCGTCCAAGCGGGCGGCCGAGGATCATCTGCGGGCCTATGCGAAGGCGACCGGCGCGCCGGTGGCGATCTACCGCCTTCCGAACGTGTTCGGGAAATGGGCGCGGCCCAACTACAACTCGGCCATTGCCACCTTCTGCCACAACATCGCGCGCGATCTTCCGATCACGATCAATGATCCGTCTGCGCCCCTGACGCTGGTGTATGTCGACGATGTGATCGAGGCCTTCCTCGGCTGGCTGAAGGCCCCCGAGGCCATAGAGGGCTTTGCCGAGGTGCCGGTCGTCTATCGCACCACGGTGGGCGAGGTCGCCGACCAGATCCGCGCCTTCCGGTCGATCCGCGAGACCCACACCGCCGGGCCTGTCGGCGTCGGCCTGACCCGCGCGCTCTATGCCACCTATGTCAGTGCCCTGCCGGTCGAGCATTTCGCCTATCCGCTGGTCCAGCACGGCGACCCGCGCGGCGTGTTCGTCGAAATGCTCAGGACGGAACAGTCGGGCCAGTTTTCCTATTTTACGGCCCACCCGGGCATCACCCGCGGCGGTCACTATCACCACACCAAGACCGAGAAATTCCTGGTGCTGAAGGGCCACGCCCGCTTCCGTTTCCGCCATATGGAAACCGGCGAGACCTATGCCGTCGAGACCGAGGGCGGCCAGCCCATGGTGGTCGAGACCATCCCCGGCTGGGCCCATGACATCACCAATGTCGGGGATGAGGAAATGATCGTCATGCTGTGGGCCAATGAGATCTTCGACCGGGCCCGCCCCGACACCATCGCCAACGGACTGACCGGATGAAAAAGCTAAAAGTCGTCACCATCGTCGGGACCCGGCCCGAACTGATCCGCCTGTCGCGGGTCATGGCGGCGCTGGACCGTCACTGCGACCATGTGATCGTGCACACGGGCCAGAACTACGACTACGAGCTGAACGGGATCTTCCTCGAGCAGCTGGGCATCCGCAAGCCGGACCACTTCCTCGAGGCCGCAGGCGCTACCGCGGCCGAGACTATCGGCAATGTCATTGCCGCCTCCAGCCGCATTCTGGCCGAGACCGCGCCCGACGCCATGCTGGTACTGGGCGACACCAACAGCTGCCTGGCGGTGATCGCGGCCAAGCGGCTCAAGATTCCGACCTTCCACATGGAAGCCGGCAACCGCTGTTTCGACATGCGCGTGCCCGAGGAGATCAACCGCCGGATCGTCGACCATGTGTCGGACATCAACCTGACCTACAGCGAGATCGCCCGCGAATATCTGCTGGCCGAGGGGCTGGACCCGCAGCGCGTGATCCGCACCGGCAGTCCCATGTATGAGGTGCTCAGCCACTATCGTCCGGGCATCGATGCCGCCGACCCTCTGCCGACGCTGGGCCTCAGGCCGCACGACTATTTCCTCGTCAGCGCGCACCGCGAGGAGAACATCGAGTCCGACGTCCAGTTCAATGGCCTGATCGAAATCCTGAACGGTCTGGCCGAGCGGTTCGACCGGCCGGTGGTGCTGTCGACCCACCCGCGGACCCGCAACAAGATCGAGGCCTCAGGCGCGAAGCTGGACGACCGGGTCATGCAGATGAAGCCGTTCGGCTTCCTAGACTATGTGCACCTGCAGATGAAGGCCCGCGCGGTCCTGTCGGACAGCGGCACCATCACCGAGGAGTCGTCGATCCTCAACTTCCCGGCGCTCAACATCCGCGAGACCCACGAGCGGCCCGAGGGCATGGAGGAGGGCGCCGTCATGATGGTCGGCATGAACCCCGACCGTGTCTTCCAGGGGCTGGAGATTCTCGAAAGCCAGCCGCGCGGCGACGATCGCCTTTTGCATGTCGTGCGCGACTATGACGTCGATAATGTTTCGGAAAAGGTCGTGCGCATCATCGTCAGCTATACCGACTTCGTGAACCGCGTCGTCTGGCGCAAATAGTTTTCTCTCCGGCCCGGACGTCTCATGATCACGCTCGACACCACACGCATCGCCATCATCGGCCTGGGCTATGTCGGCCTGCCGCTGGCGGTCGAATTCGGCAAACGCTTTCCGGTGGTCGGCTTTGACATCAATGCCGCCCGCATCGCCGAGCTGAAGGCCGGCCGCGACAGCACGCTCGAGGTCGAGCCCGAAGAGCTGGCCCAGGCGACCCACCTGACCTATGCGTCGGATGCCGCCGCCATGGCGGACTGCAACGTCTATATCGTCACCGTCCCGACCCCGATCACCGAGAGCAAACAGCCCGACATCACCCTGCTGAAAAAGGCGTCGGAGACCATCGGCCGGGTTCTGAAGCGCGGCGACATCGTCATCTATGAATCGACCGTCTATCCAGGCGCGACCGAGGAAGACTGCGTGCCGGTGCTCGAGGCCACCTCGGGCCTGACGTTCAATGTCGACTTCTTTGCCGGCTACAGCCCCGAGCGGATCAATCCGGGCGACAAGCAGCACCGCCTGCCCGACATCATGAAGGTCACCTCGGGCTCGACGCCCGCCGTGGCCGACTATGTCGATGCCCTCTATTCGACGATCATCACCGCCGGCACGCACAAGGCCTCCAGCATCCGCGTGGCCGAGGCCGCCAAGGTGATCGAGAACACCCAGCGCGACCTGAACGTCGCCCTGATCAATGAGCTGGCCATCATCTTCAACCGCATGGGCATCGACACCGAGGCGGTGCTGAAGGCGGCGGGCACCAAGTGGAATTTCCTGAACTTCCGCCCCGGTCTGGTGGGCGGCCACTGCATCGGCGTCGACCCCTATTATCTGACGCACAAGGCCGAGGCCGTCGGCCACCACCCCCAGATCATCCTGTCGGGCCGGCGCGTCAATGACGGCATGGGCCAGTATGTGGCCGACCGGATGATCAAGGCCCTGATCGACCGCCAGATCCACGCCCGGGGATCGCGGGTGCTGATCCTGGGCCTGACCTTCAAGGAAAACTGCCCCGATGTGCGCAACACCCGCGTGGTCGATGTGCGCAAGGCCCTGATCGACTGGGGCGCCGAGGTCGATGTCTGCGACCCCTGGGTCAATGCCGACGAGGTCCGCCACGAATACGGCTTTGACGTCATCACCGACCCGGCAGAGGGGGCCTATGACGGCATCATCCTGGCCGTCGCCCATGAAGATTTCCGCAAACAGGGCATCGCCGCGATCCGCAAGCTCGGCAAGTCTGAGCATGTTCTCTACGATTTGAAGTATCTGTTCGACGCCGACCAGACCGACGCGCGGCTGTAGGGGACAGCAATGGGGGGGCGTCAGGATCGTTTCGACATTCAGGTGATGCGCGGCGTGGCCGTGCTGGCCGTGGTGCTGTTCCACGCCTTTCCGGACGCGTTCGGCTCGGGCTTCCTCGGCGTCGATGTGTTCTTTGTGGTGTCGGGCTTCCTGATCACCGGCATCATCCTGCGCGGACTTGAGGTTGCGGGGGGGGGGGGCACAACCTTCGGCTTCAAGGCCTTCTACATTCGCCGGGCCAAGCGGCTGCTGCCCGCCAGCCTGACGACGCTGGCCGTCACGACGGCGCTGGCAACGGTGTTTCTGACCCGCTCCCAGATGGCCGACTATGCCGCGCAGCTGCTGGGCTCGCTGGCCTTCGTCGCCAACTTCGTGCTGGCCAGCCAGACCGGCTATTTCGAGGGCGCGGCCGAGACCAAGCCCCTGCTGCACATCTGGTCCCTGTCGCTGGAGGAGCAGTTCTATTTCATCGCCCCCTTCCTGCTGTGGCTGACGCCGCTGCGGGCGCGGCCGTGGCTGTTGATCACGGGCATGGTGGCCAGTTTCGCCCTGTGCATGGTGCTGATGACCGGACCGTCTTGGCTGCCGTTCAGCGCCAAGGGCGCGCAGAAGCTGGCCTTCTTCATGCTGCCGACGCGCGCATGGGAACTGCTGTTCGGGGCGGTCTGTGCCTGGGTGATGATCCGGCGGCCTGACCTGACGGTGCCGGGCTGGGCCAAGCTGGCGGCGCTGGCCGCGATCATTGTCACCTGTGCCATAGGGTTCGATCCGGTGCATCCGCGCTGGGACGCGGTGATCGTGGTGGTGGCCACGGGCCTGATCCTGCTGGGCAAGGACGGCTGGCTGCCCCGGACCCCGCTGTTGCCGGTCAAGATCGTCGGGGACTGGTCGTATAGCCTGTATCTGATCCACTGGCCGCTGTTCTCCTTCGCCTATATCGCGTGGGGCCAGCACCCGCCGATGGCGGTGATGATCGGGCTGGCCCTGCTGGCCACCGGCCTGGCGTGGCTGCAATACCGGTTTGTGGAGCAGGCCTTCCGGGGCGACTGGTCGCGGTTTCGGATCAGCCCGGCATGGGGGATCGGCGCGGCGTCGGCGGCCGTCGTGGCGTTCGCCGTGCCGTCGCTGGGCGTGACCAGTCCGACCGCCGAGGTGTTGAAGCCAAATCAGGGCCTGGCTGCCGCTTGTGAGCAGGAGACCGCCGAGTGGGTGGACAAGCCCGAGTGCCGGACGTCGGACGCGCCGACCGTGGCCGTCTGGGGCGACAGCTATGCCATGCACTGGCTGGCCGGGCTGGAGGGCCTGCCGGTCGTCCAGATGACCAAGAGCGCCTGCGCTCCGGTCGAGGGGCTGGCGCATACGTCGGACCGCTATACCGCCGCCTGGTCGCGGGAATGCGTGGCCTTCAATGACAGTGTGCTGGCCGCGATCGAGGCCATGCCCTCGGTGCGCTATGTGCTGATCAGTTCGCCGTTCGGCCAGGTCATGATCGAGGACGGGCAGCGCCTGTTCATCGACGGCCGGGTGCAGCCGTTCAGCGATGCCGGGCAGGCGGCTTTCGTGCGAGGGCTGGAGCGGTTGAAGGCGGCCGGCAAGGTGCCGATTATCCTGGCCCCGACCCCGCGCGCGCCGTTCGACGCCGGGCGCTGTAACGAGCGGGCGATGGAAGGCCGGATCGTGGCCGGGCAGGCGGGCTGCGACATACCCCTGTCCGTGGCTGTATTCGAGGGGCAGGGCATCGGCCCGCTGATCGAGCGCCTGGGCGCGCGGTCCGGGGTTGAGGTGCTTTCTCCGGCCACGGTGCTGTGTGATGCCGAGGTCTGCCGGACACGGGCTGGGCACACGATCCTGTACCTCGACAACGGCCACCTGACGCGCGACGGCGCCCGCTATGTTGTCGAGCGTCTGGGTCTGCTGGATCGGCTGACGTCGACGACACGCTGAGCGGGTAGCCCGTCAACGCCGCAAGAAAAAGTATAGCCAGAGTTCGACGCGCCCGTGCATGATGGGAAGGACATCTGACCAGCGAGGGACGAGTGCCGACATGCGGGTTTCGGAAGCTAAGTGGATCAGAGGTGCGCTAAAGGGAATCGATGGTCCGATCCTGAACCTGGGCTCTTCAACGAAGACATTCCGGGAAGACCTCAAACCTCATATTGACCGCGAGGTCTTTTCGCCGCTTCGCGCGGATGGGGTCGAAGTGGTCCATGCCGACATGAAGCAGGCACCGGGTGTGGACCTAGTCGGGGACATCACCGATCCGGTCTATCAGGAACAACTGGTGGCCAGGCATTTCCGCGCCATCCTGGTCTCCAATCTTCTGGAGCACGTCCGAGACCCCGGGATTGTGGCCGACGCCTGCCGCCGTATCCTGCCCGAAGGCGGATTGATCTGCGTCACCGGTCCCTACAGATATCCGTACCATGCCGATCCGATCGACACGATGTATCGCCCGACTCCCGAAGAATTCGCGTCCCTTTTCAAGGGCGAACTGGTCGTTGGCGAGATCATAGACGGCGGCACCCTGCGGGACGATGTCCGGTCCCTCCCGCACTATCTGGCTCAATCGGGCTGGCGAATTCTGAACTGGCCACGAAGACCGAAGGCAGCGAGAGCCCGAGCAAGTGCCCTGACCTATCTGTTTCGTCCTTTTGAAATCAGCTGCGCCGTGATCAGGATCGGAACTTCAGGCGTAAGTTAAAGTAGGAAAATCTGCAGTAGCTGACGTAAGAGGCACGCCATGGTCGCCGTCGCATCTGCCCCTCTTCACGTCCTTGTCCTTGCCTCGCACGCGCCGTCGCTGGTCAATTTCCGGGGGCCGTTGATTGCCGAGATGGTGCGGCGGGGCTGGCGGGTGACGGCGGCGGCGCCGGACTTTGACACCGGCACCCACGCCGCGCTGGTGGCGCTTGGTGCCCGCCCGGTGGATGTGCCCATGGCGCGCACGGGCATGAACCCTCTGGCGGATCTGGCCTATCGCAAGAGCCTGATCGCCCTGTTCCGGCGCGAGCGGCCGGATGTGCTGCTGGCCTATACGATCAAGCCGGTCATCTGGGGTCTGCTGGCCGCGCGGGCGGCGGGGGTGGGGCGGTCGGTCGCCCTGATCACCGGGCTCGGCTATGCCTTCACCGACGGGACGGGCGGCGGGCTTAAGCGTCTGCTCGCGGGCGTCATGGCCGCCAGCCTCTATCGGCTGGCGCTGGGCGGGGCCGACCGGGTGCTGTTCCAGAATCCGGATGACCGCGACCTGTTTCTGGGGCGGGGCCTGCTCCGGGATCAGGGCCAGATCGGCGTGGTCGACGGCTCGGGCGTCGATCTGGACCACTACCGCCCCACCCCCCTGCCGGACGCGCCCGTCTTCCTGATGATCGGGCGGCTGCTGGGGGCCAAGGGCGTGCGCGAATATGCGACGGCGGCCCTGGCGCTCAAGGCTCGCCACCCGCACGCCCGCTTTCAGCTGGTCGGCTGGCGCGACCCGGGCCCGGACACGGTCGGCGAGGATGAGCTTCAGGGCTGGATCGACGGGGGCATCGAACATCTGGGCCGGCTGGACGATGTACGCCCGGCCATCGCGGCGGCCCGCGTCTATGTGCTGCCGTCCTACCGCGAGGGCACGCCCCGCTCCGTGCTGGAGGCCATGGCCATGGGCCGTCCGGTCATCACCACCGACGCCCCGGGCTGCCGCGAGACGGTGGTGGACGGGCTGAATGGCCTCAGGGTGCCGCCGCGCGATGCCGGGGCGCTGGAAGCGGCCATGGAACGGCTGATCCTGCATCCGGCGCTGGCGGCAGAGATGGGCGAGGCGTCGCTGGAGCGGGTGCGCGCCCGCTATGACGTCCACCGCGTCAATGCCCAGATCCTGTCGGCCGTGGCGGACGGATGACACCGCCGGTTTAGCGGGTGGCGGCACTGGTCCCGGACAGGGGGCTTTGGTAAGCACGGGCCGACGTTCGCCCGCCCGATCGGGGCAGGGCCCAAGAGGACGACTTCATGCGATTTCTGATCACGGGCACCGCCGGCTTCATCGGCTTTCATCTGGCGCGCCGCCTGCTGGAAGACGGCCATGAGGTCGTGGGCGTGGACAATTTCTCGGACTATTACGACATCACCCTGAAGGATGGGCGAAATGCCATCCTCGAAGGCTATGAGGGCTTTCGCGTCGAGCGCGTCGCGCTGGAGGATGCCGAGGCCCTCAATGCCGTCTGGGAGAAGGCCCGGCCCGAGGTCGTGATCCACCTGGCCGCTCAGGCGGGCGTTCGCTACAGCATCGACCATCCCGAGGTCTATGTGGCCTCAAACCTGGTCGGCACCTTCAATGTGCTGGAGGCCGCGCGCCGCTATCCGGTCAAACACCTGCTGGCCGCCTCGACCAGTTCGGCCTATGGCGCCAATACCGAAATGCCCTTCCGTGAGACGGACAAGGCGGTCCACCCCATGACCCTCTATGCGGCGACCAAGAGTGCGACCGAGCTGATGGGCCACTCCTATGCGCACCTGTTCGGCACGCCGACCACCTTCTTCCGCTTCTTCACCGTCTATGGCCCCTGGGGCCGCCCCGACATGGCGCTGTTCAAATTCGCCAAGCTGATGCTCGAGGGCAAGCCGATCGAGGTCTATGGCGAGGGCAGGATGTCCCGCGACTTCACCTTCGTCGACGATCTGGTCGAGGCGATCGTGCGGCTGGTCCATGTGGTGCCCGGCACCGCCCCGCCGGTCGAGGGTGACACCCTGTCCCACGCCGCGCCCTTCCGGCTGGTCAATATCGGCGGCGGCAAGCCCAGCCCGCTGATGGACTATATCGCCGAGCTGGAAAAGGCGCTGGGCAAGCAGGCTGACAAGCAGTTCCTGCCCATGCAGGACGGCGACGTGCCCGACACCACCGCCTCGCCCGAGCTGCTGGAGCGCCTGACCGGCTACAAGCCCGAAACCCCGATCAGCGTCGGCGTGCCCGCCTTCGTCGGCTGGTTCCGCCAGCGCTATAATCTGTGATGCCCCGGGCGGCCGACCGGCCGGTGCGTCCGGCCCCGCTCAAGCGGCTGATCGACGTCGTCGCCTCCGCCGCGGGACTGGTGGTCCTGTCGCCGGTGCTCATCGTGCTGTGGATTCTGGTGCGCCGTCGCATGGGCAGCCCGGCCCTGTTCCGGCAGGTTCGGCCCGGCCTGCATGGCCGTCCGTTCGAGATGATCAAATTCCGCACCATGCGCGATGCGATGGGTCCGGACGGCCGGCCCCTGCCGGACGCCGAGCGCCTGACCGACTTCGGCCGCTGGCTGCGCGCCACCAGCCTGGATGAACTGCCCGAGCTGTGGAATGTGCTGAAGGGCCAGATGAGTCTGGTCGGTCCGCGTCCCCTGCTGATGGAATATCTGCCGCTCTACACCCCGGAACAGGCGCGTCGGCACGATGTCCGTCCCGGCATCACCGGCTGGGCCCAGATCAATGGCCGCAACGCCGTCGGCTGGGACCAGAAATTCGCCCTCGATACCTGGTATGTCGACCGACACACTCTGTGGCTGGATGTGAAGATCATTGCCCTCACACTTCGGCGTATAGTCCGGCGCGACGGCATCTCGGCACCGGGTTCGGCGACCATGGAGAAGTTTCAGGGATGAACGGGCGGCTGGCCATACTGGGCGCGGGGGGGCACGGGCGTGTCATCGCCGACTGCGCCGAGAGTCTGGGCTGGTCGCGCATCGTTTTCTTCGATGACAATCCGAACGCGGAAAAGCCCGGGCCGTGGGAACTGGCCGGAACCGGCGCGGACCTGCTGGCCTCGGTCGCGGAGTTCGACGGCTTCGTCGTCGGTATCGGCATCAATCGCATCCGGCTGGAGCGCCAGCAGGCCCTGCGGGCGGCGGGCGGAACGCCGGCGACCCTGATCCACCCGGCGGCGACCGTCAGCCGCCATGCCGAGGTCGGCTCGGGCTCGGTGGTCTTTGCGGGGGCTGTGGTCAACGCCGGGGCCCGGGTCGATCAGGCGGTCATTCTCAACACCGGCTGCGGCATCGATCATGACGACCGGCTGGCCGATGGCGTCCATGTGTCGCCGGGCGCGCACCTTGGCGGCGGCGTTTCGGTTGGCGAGGCCAGCTGGATCGGCCTGGGCGCCTCGGTGCGCGAGGGCATTTCCATCGGCCGGGACGTCCGGGTCGGTGCCGGCGCCGTGGTGGTCGCCGATGTGTCTGATGGCCTTACCGTGGTCGGCAATCCGGCCCGGGACATGAATCGGAAATCCTGATGCTGAACACCCCCTTTTCGCCCTGGCCCAGCTTCAGCCCCGAGGAGGTCCAGGCCGTCGCCGATGTCGTGGCATCGAACCGCGTCAACTACTGGACCGGTGACCGCTGTCGGGCCTTCGAGAAGCGATTCGCCGAGTGGACGGGATCGAAACACGCGGTGGCCCTGGCCAACGGCACGGTGGCGCTGGATGTGGCCCTGAAGGCGCTGGGCATCGGGCCGGGCGATGAGGTCATCACCACGCCGCGCACCTTCCTCGCCTCCGCCTCCTGCATCGTCACGGCGGGCGCTGTCCCTGTCTTTGCCGACGTCGACCCCGACAGCCAGAACATCACCGCCGACACCATCCGGGCCGTGATGACCGACCGGACCCGGGCCGTCATCTGCGTGCATCTGGGCGGCATGCCCTGCGACATGGATCCGATCATGGCCCTCGCCGAGGAGCGCGGCCTCAAGGTCATCGAGGACTGTGCCCAGGCCCACGGCGCCCGCTATCGGGGCCGCAGCATCGGCTCTATCGGCCATATCGGCGCCTGGTCCTTCTGTCAGGACAAGATCATGACCACCGGCGGCGAAGGCGGGATGGTGACCACGGACGATCCCGCCCTGTGGGACTTCATGTGGTCGTACAAGGATCACGGCAAGAGCTGGCAGGGGGTCTATGAGCGCTCGCACCCGCCGGGCCCGCGACTGGTCCACGACAGCTTCGGCACCAACTGGCGCATGATCGAGATGCAGGCCGCCATCGGCCTGATCCAGCTGGACCGCATGGCCGGCTGGACCGCGCGGCGCACCGAAATCGCGCTGAAGCTGGCGGAGGCCTGCGCGCCCTTCTCCGTCGTGCGGGTGCCCCTGCCGCCCGAACATATCACCCACGCCTGGTACCGCTTCTATGCCTTTGTGCAGCCGGACCGTCTGACCGAGGGCTGGACGCGCGACCGTCTCATCGAAGAGATCAATGCGCTGGGCGTGCCCTGTTTCCACGGCTCGGCGTCAGAGGTCTATCTGGAGGCGGCCTTTGACGGCACCGGATGGCGGCCGCCGCAACGCCTGCCGGTCGCGCGGCAGCTCGGCGAGACCAGCATCGCCTTCCTGACCCATCCGACGCTCACGGACGATGAGGTGGCAAAGAGCTGTGACGCGATCCGGACCGTGCTGGACCGGGCGTCGGCCTAGACTCTCATCCGGCGGCGCAGGGCCTCGAGCCAGACGGGCAGGATTGCACAGGCGATGCCGGCGATGTCGGCCAGCCAGTCCAGCCCATCGGCTTCGCGCCCGACCTGCCCCTGCACGATCTCGATCACGCCGCCCGCCACGACCAGCAGGGCGACGATGGCCCATCGCGGCGCGCGTGGCGCGGCCAGCAGATACAGGAGGGTCAGGACATAGAAGCTGAGGAAATGCCCGGCCTTGTCCCACGGGATCAGCCCTGGCCCGTCGCCCGGCGGCTCGAAGGCCAGCCATAGAGTCGCGACTGTCGCCAGGGCGGCCGCCAGTCGGGCGAACCACAGCAGGGATCGTCCGTAGACGGACTCACTCACGGGTCAGCAGCCGCTTCACGTCTTGGGCCCGCGACAGCTCGCAGACCAGAACCGCGTCGCGCTCGACGATCACGGCCAGACCCGAGACCCCCAGCGTCGCCACCGTCACCCCGTCGGGCGCGCGGATCAGGCAGCCGGCGCTGTCGAGGCTGAGGTGGGCGGTGCCCTCACCGTCGCTCACCGTGGCGACCGCGTCCCAGGCCCCCAAGTCGGACCAGGCCAGGGTCAGCGGCAGGACGGAGGCCCGGTCGGTCTTCTCCATCACCGCATAGTCGAACGACAGGCGCGGCGCGCTGCGGAAGCCTTCGCCTAGCAGCCCCCCGTCCGCCCGTATGGCCCCTGAGACCGCCCGCCAGATCTGCGGCGCATGGCGCTCCAGCTCTTCACGCAGGGTCCGCGCGGTGGCGATGAAGGCGCCGCTGTTCCACAGACAGCCCTCGAGGATCAGTTGCGCCGCCCGATGCGGATCGGGCTTCTCGATAAATTCCTGAACCGGAGCCAGACCGGCGTGCCCGGGCCGGATATAGCCGTAGGCGGACGACGGTTGGGTCGGGGCCACGCCCAGGGTCACGATCCGCCCGCTATCGCCGGCTGCGTCTGCCGCTGTGATCAGGGCGTGGCGGTATCCGGCCTCATCCGGGATGTGGTGGTCGGAGGCGAGGACCATCACCCGTCCGTCCGGATCGCGGGCCTCGACCCAGGCCGCCGCCGCCGCGACCGCCGCCGCGGAATCCCGACCCTCGGGCTCCAGCAGGACGGTGGCCCCGGCCCCCAGCGCTGCCAGTTGGTCCGTGATCAGTTTGCCGTGGGCCTCCGCCCCGACGATCAGCAGCCGCCCCCCGTCCGCGACCAGCGGCATGACCCGCCGCACCGCCAGCTGGAACAGCGACAGCGGCCCGGTCAGGTCCAGAAACGGCTTGGGCCGGTCCGGACGCGACGCCGGCCACAGCCGGGTCCCGGCCCCACCGCACAGGATGACGGGATAGAGCTGACCCTGGCTCAAGCGGGCCGCCCCTTGACCAGATCATCGACCACCCCGGGATCGGCCAGGGTCGAGGTATCGCCCAGCGCGCCCAGCTCACTCTCGGCAATCTTCCTGAGGATGCGCCGCATGATCTTGCCCGAGCGCGTCTTGGGCAGGCCCGGCGCCCACTGGATGACATCGGGCGCGGCGATCGGCCCGATCTCGGCCCGGACGTGCTTGATCAACTCCGCCCGCAAGGCGTCGTCCGGCTCCACACCTGCCGTCAAGGTCACATAGGCCCAGATGCCCTGACCCTTGATGTCATGGGGATAGCCGACGACGGCGGCCTCGGCGACCGAGGGGTGCAGCACCAGGGCGCTCTCGATCTCGGCCGTGCCCATGCGGTGGCCCGAGACGTTCAACACATCGTCGACCCGGCCGGTGATCCAGTAATCGCCGTCGGCGTCGCGCCGGCATCCGTCGCCGGTGAAATAGCGCCCGGGATAGGTCGAGAAATAGGTGTCGAAGAAGCGCTTCGGGTCGCCATAGACACCCCGCATCTGCCCCGGCCAGCTGTCGGTGAGGCACAGATTGCCCTCGGCCGGGCCGGTCAGCTCATGGCCCTCGGCATCGACCACCTGCAGGTGGATGCCGGGGAGGGGCCTCGTGGCCGACCCGGGCTTGAGGTCCGTCGCCCCGGGCAAGGGCGTGATCAGATGGCCGCCGGTTTCCGTCTGCCACCAGGTGTCCACGATGGGGCAGCGGCCCTCGCCGACCACCTCATGATACCAGCGCCAGGCCTCGGGATTGATCGGCTCGCCCACCGTGCCCAGCAGCCGCAGCGAGGCCCGCGATGTGGCCTTCACCGGCCCGTCGCCCTCGCGCATCAGGGCCCGGAGCGCCGTCGGCGCCGTATAGAAGATCTCGACCTGATGCTTGTCGACCACCTGCCAGAAACGGCTGTGATCCGGATAGTTGGGCACGCCTTCGAACATCACCGTGGTCGCGGCATTGGCCAGCGGGCCATAGACCAGATAGCTGTGACCCGTGACCCAGCCGACATCGGCCGTGCACCAGAAGACCTGGCCGGGGCGATAGTCGAACGTCAGCTCGTGCGTCCAGGCGGCCCAGACCAGATAGCCGCCCGTGGTGTGCAGCACCCCCTTGGGTTTGCCGGTCGAACCCGAGGTGTAGAGGATGAACAGCGGGTCCTCGGCGTCCATGGGCTCGGGCGGACAGTCGGCCTCGACCGAGGCGGCCTCGGACCCGTAATCGAGGTCTCGCCCGTCCACCCAGGCCACATCCGCCCCCGTGCGCCGCACGACCAGCACGTTCCGGACACGGACTTTCTCAAGCGCCGCATCGACATTGGCCTTCAATGGAATGGTTTTGCCGCCGCGCAGGCCCTCGTCCGCCGTGATGACGAAATCCGAGCCGCAGTCCTCGATCCGGCCCGCCAGACTGTCGGGTGAAAAGCCGCCGAACACAACGGAGTGGATCGCCCCGATCCGTGCGCAGGCCAGCATGGCATAGGCGGCCTCCGGGATCATCGGCATATACAGGGTCACCCGGTCGCCGCGCTTCACCCCGTGCTTCTTCAGCACATTGGCCATCCGGCACACCGCCTCATGAAGCTCGCCATAGGTGACGGACGCGCTCTCGGCCGGGTCGTCGCCCTCCCAGATGATCGCCACATCATCGCGCCGTTCGGGCAGGTGCCGGTCGATGCAGTTGACCGAGGCGTTCAGGATTCCGTCCTCGAACCAGCGGATGCGGAAGTCGGCCTTATCGAAACTGACGTCCTTGACCCGGGTGGGGAAGGCCATCCACTCCAGCCGTTCGGCCACCCCGCGCCAGAAGCCGATCGGATCGGTCTCAGCCGCCCTGCAGGCATTCTCATAGCGCGCGCGGTTCATGTGGGCCGTGCGGGCCCACGCTTCGGGAACAGGATAGATCGACGGTTCGCTCATGCCTCACCTCATCTTGAGGCGGCATCCAACAGCATGCGGTCGCGGGTTTCCAGCGCCGCCGGAAAATCCCGGTTCGCTCAGCGGCGCGCGGCGGCGCTTCCGCCCCGGGCCAGCGCCTCTACCTCGTCCAGGCTGGTCATGGCGTTGTCGCCCGGCGTGGTCATGGCCAGGGCCCCGTGGGTGACGCCCAGGGCCAGGGCCTCGTCCAGCGACCGGTTGTCCATCAGGCCAAAGGCGAGGCCCGAGACAAAGCCGTCGCCGCCCCCCACCCGATCCAGAATCGCCACCTCGACCGGTGCCCGCACCGTCAGGGCACCGTTCGCCCAAGCACAGGCCCCCCAGCGGTTCATCGACGCCGTCACCGGATCGCGCAGGGGCGAGGCCAGCAGGCGCAGGTTCGGCAGCTGGCCCATCAGCCGTTCGGCAGCGGCCGCGAACGGGGCCGGATCACAGGGGTTGCTGCGCCGCTCCGGCGTCTCGATGCCCAGACAGGCGGCGAGGCTGTATTCGTCGCCGATCAGCACATCGACCTGTTCGGCGATGGCGCGGTTGACCCGGCGGCCGGCTTCGGGGTCCGGGTGGGCGGCCCACAGGCTGGCGCGATAGTTGAGGTCATAGCTGACGATCGTGCCGTGGCGCCGCGCCGCCGTGACCGCCGCCAGCGCCGTCTCCGCCGTCGATTCCGACAGGGCCGAAAAGATCCCGCCGGTGTGGAACCAGCGCACGCCTTCTTCGCCGAAAAGGGCGTCCCAGTCGACCTCGTCCGGCCGCAGGGCCGAGGCCGCCGAATGCGCCCGGTCCGAGACGCCCAGCGCCCCGCGCGGCCCGAAACCCCGCTCGGTGAAGTTCAGCCCCACCCGGTTGTCGCGCCCGACCGGATCGGCCTCGCGCCACAGGATATGGGCGTCCGACACCCCGCCCTGCAGGATCAGCTCATGCACCAGGGCGCCGAGGTCGTTGCGAGGCAGGGCGGTGACTACGGCGCTGCGCAGGCCAAAGGTCTTGGCCAGACCACGCGCGACATTGTATTCGCCGCCGCCCTCCCACACCTGGAACTGGCGGGCGGTGCGGATGCGCCCCTCGCCGGGGTCCAGCCGCAGCATGACCTCGCCCAGCGCCACCGCATCCCAGCGGCAGTTGTCCTTTGACTTCAGACGGGGCAGCAGGGTCATTTCATCAGCGAGGGCAACCACAGCGACAGCGCCGGGATGAAGGTCACCATCATCAGCACGACCATGCAAGCGATGTAAAAGGGCCAGATCGACCGCAGCGACTGTGTCATGGGAATCTTCGCAATCGCACTGCCGACGAACAGCACCGACCCCACCGGCGGCGTGATCAGTCCGATGCCGCAGGCCATCAGCAGGATCACCCCGAACTGTACCGGGTCGACGCCGAACGCCTTGGCCACGGGCAGGAAGATCGGCGTGACGATGATGATCAGCGGCGCCATATCCATGAAGGTGCCGAGGAACAGCAGGCAGGCGATGATCATCAGCATGATCAGGACCGGGTTGTCGGTCAGGCCGTTCAGCACCTCAATCATCATGCCGGGCACTTGCAGATAGGCCATCAGCCAGCCGAACGCCCCGGCACAGCCGATGATGAACAGCACCGCGCCCGAGGTCCGGGCCGCGCCGATGCAGGCCTCCTTGAAGGCCGCCCAGCGCATGTGCCGATAGACGATGCCGGTGACGATGATGGCATAGACGACGGCGATCGAGGCAGACTCGACGGCGGTAAAGATGCCGGCGCGGATACCGCCAAAGATGATCACCACCAGCAGCAGGCCGGGGATGGCGGCGATCAGCCGGGTCAGGACGGTGCCGAAGCCGGGGAAGACATCGGCAGGATAGCCGCGCCTGCGCGCGACCCAATAGGCGGTGACCATCAGGGCGGCGGCCAGCAACAGGGCCGGTACGATACCGCCCGCGAACAGGTCCGAGATCGACACCCCGCCCCCGGCCGAGGCCGAATACAGGATCATATTGTGCGAGGGCGGCACCAGCAGCGCCACCAGCGCCGCGGAAATGGTGACGTTGACCGCATAGTCGCTCTCATAGCCGCGCTTCTGCATCTGCGGGATCATGGTGCCGCCGATGGCCGAGACGTCGGCGATGGCCGAGCCGGACACGCCGCCGAACAGGGTCGAGCCGACCACCGTCACCTGGCCCAGACCGCCGCGCACATGGCCGACCAGCGACGAGGCCAGCGCGATCATCCGGTCGGACAGCCCGCCCTTCATCATCAGCTCGCCGGTGAAGATGAACAGGGGAATGGCCAACAGGGCGACCGAGGCCATGTCCGACCCCATCTGCTGGAAGACCACGATCGGCGGCAGCGCCAGATACAGCACCGTGGCCAGCGTCGCGCCCATCAGACAGAAGGCAACCGGCACACCGAGGATCAGCAACAGGGCCAGAACCCCGAACAGGATGATGAATTCCATGCTCAGTCCTCCTGCACGGTCCCGGGCGCACCGGTAAACAGGCGCTCCAGGGCAAAGATCAGGATCAGCACGCCGCCCAGCGCCAGACCCAGGAATTTCAGGCCGGAAGGCAGGGGGGCACCGGCCAGCGGCACGGTCCAGTCATCCAGCATCAGATAGCCGCCCATGGTCGCCAGTCCGAGGCCGGTCGCCGCCGCGATCACCCGCGACAGGGACGCCAGCCCCGACCGGATCGGTCCCGGCATGGAGTGGGCGATCGTCTGAAAGGCGAAATGGGTCTCGTAGCGCACGCCGACGGCGGCCCCGAACATGACCGCCACACTCATCAGGATCAGCGCCACCGGCTCGGTCCAGCCGGGCGAGTCGTTCAGCACATAGCGGGCGAACACCTGCCAGGCCTGCACCAGGGCCATGGCCAGCAGGGCGGCCCCCGCCAGTCCCAGCACGATCCGGGACAGATGGTCCAGCAACCCCCGACGTGGCGCTTCAGATGATGTCATCGGTTCCTCCCCCGAGAGGCCACTGCCCGGGCCGTTGGAATTCGGGCCGTTCAGCCGGCCGCTGTGATCTGTTCGTAGAGGGGCTTCAGGCCGGCCCCCGTCGTGTATTTGGCATTCACCGGTTCGACCGCGCGAGCGAACGCCGCCATGTCGACCTCATTCACCTGCGTTCCGGCTTCGATGACCGCCGCCCGGGCATCGGCTTCGCGCTTGTCCCATTCGACCCGCATCAGCGGCACCGAGCGTCGCGCCACGTCGCGCACCAGATCGCGGTCGGCGGGCGTCAGGGCATCCATCGACGCCTTCGAAATCAGCAGGGCGTCGGGCGAATACAGGTGGCGGGTGTCGCTCCAGTAGCGGGCCACCTCGAACTGGCGGCTGGACTGATAGCTGGGCCAGTTGTTTTCGGCCCCGTCGATCAGATGGGTCTGCAGCGACGAGAACACGGCCCCGAACGTCAGCGGCGTCGGATTGGCGCCCATGGCCCGGACCGTGTCGAGGAAGATGTCCGACTGGGGCGCGCGGATCTTCAGCCCCCGCATGTCGGTGGGCTCATACACCGGACGGCGGACATTATAGACGCTGCGCGGGGCGGCGTCGTAATAGGCCAGCCCGACCAGCCCCCGGCCTTCGAATACGTTCAGCAGCCGCGTGCCGATCTCGCCGTCGACCACGGCCCGCATGTGCTCGACCGAGCGAAACACATAGGGCAGGCACAACAGGCTGGTCTCGGGAAAGGCATTGTTCAGCGCGGCGGCCGCCACCCGGCAGATGTCGATGGCCTGAAAGCGGGCCAGACCGATGGAATCGTCCTCATTGCCCAGCTGGCCCGAGGGAAAGGAGCGGATGCCCAGCCGTCCGTCCGTCAGCCGGCCCAGTTCCTCGCCCATCCATTTGACCGCGTGGACGGTCGGATAGTCGGCCGGGTGCACATCGGCGGCATGCAGCAGGCGCGGCCCGCCGGAGCCCGGCCAGGTCGCGGTGCCACAGCCCGACAGGGCAGCCGCGCCGGCCCCGATCAGGCCCGTGTGCAAAAGGTGTCTGCGTGTCGGGGTCATGGGGTCCCTCCCTCGGCGCGGATGGCCCGGCAGGCAATGATACCATGGGGCCCGAAATCGGCTTCGGCGGTCTGGCCGATGGCGATGCGATGCACCCCCGTGGCCGCGCCGGTTGAAATCCATTGGCCCGCCTGTGGCCGCAGGCCCCGCTGGCCGAGGGCGTTCAGCAGGAAGGCCAGGGAGTCGAACGGGCCTCCGGGAATGGACGTCGCGCCGCCGGTGCCGACCGTCTCTCCGTCGATACGCATGGTGCACGTGAGATCGTCCAGCGCACGGGGATCGCCGTCCCAGTCGCGCGCGACCTCGGCCCCCAGGATCAGCCCGGCATTGTTGCCAAAGTCCGAGGCCGTGACCGCCGGTCCATGGTCATTGATGCCGGGAAAGGGGCTGCCGGCGATCTCGACGCCGACGCGGATCTGGCTGACCAGCCGGGTCGCCTCGGCCACGGTCCAGCCCTCTCTCAGCGGCGGGGTCTCGGCCATCAGCAGCAGATACTCCGCCTCTACCGCGCCAAAGCCGCCCTCGATCAGCGCAAAGTCGGTGACGCCTTCGGCAGGGCGGACGCTGGCGGCAAAGATCGGCCCGGCCAGTCGCCCCGCGCCAAATTGCGCGTCCAGAGGCGGCGGGATCCGACCCAGCTTCCAGCCGAGGACCGCGTCCGGCATCAGGGCGATGGCGGCGTCCTGGATGGCGTAGGCGGCCTCCAGAGTGGCGGGCGGCGTCCCCGGATAGGTCGGCAGGGCACGGCCTGACCGGCGCGCCTCGACAAAGGCGCGCGCAATGGCCTGGCCATCCTCGGACAGGACAGCGGCATGAGGCATAGCATGGGCCGTCATGACGTCGACTCGGGTGAGGCACGCATACAAGCCTCTGAATTTGTTAGGGACAGGCGCACGCGTCCTCCGTTTTTCTTTTGACATTGCGCAGGAAGGAAACCGGTGTCAATTTGAATCGGGACAAAGGGCGTCACAGCGGGCCAAGGCTCGTGGCAAGATGACGACCGAACCGGGAAGGAAGCCGATGAACCATCGACACACTCTGATCTCCGCCTGTCTGGGCCTGTTCGCCACCCTCGCACTCAGCCTCGCAGCGCCCGCGCCCTCACAGGCCCAGTCCGGGCCGCTGGCCTTCCCCGGCGCCCTCGGCTGGGCCTCGGCCACGCCCGGTGGACGGGGTGGACAGATCATCCGCGTCACCAATCTGAACAACGAGGGTCCCGGCTCGCTCCGGGCCGCGATCGAGGCCGACGGCCCCCGCATCGTGGTGTTCGAGGTCGGCGGCGTCATCGATCTGGAGATGAAGACCCTGCGGCTGCGCAATCCCTTCATCACCATCGCGGGCCAGACGGCGCCCTCGCCCGGCATCACCCTGATCCGGGGCGGTATGGACATCAGCGCGCACGATGTGATCGTCCAGCATATCCGCATCCGCCCCGGCTCGGCCGATCAGGGCTGGATGAGCGGCTGGGACGAGGACGGCATCGCCACCGTCGGCGCCTGGAATGTCATCATCGACCACTGCAGCCTGACCTGGGCGACCGACGAGAACCTGTCCGCCTCCGGGCCCCGCTTCACCGGCTCGACGCCCGAGGAATGGCGGCGCGGCACCAGCCACAACATCACCTTTTCGAACAACATCATCGGCGAGAGCCTGGCCTACTCCAGCCACTCCAAGGGCGAGCACTCCAAGGGATCGCTGATCCACGACAACGTCACCGGCCTGCTGATCATCGGCAATCTCTATGCCCACAACTATGAGCGCAGCCCCCTGTTCAAGGGCGGGGTGCACGGCGTCATCGTCAACAACCTGATCTACAACCCCGGGCCGCGCGCCATCCACTACAACCTGGCCCCCGAGGAGTGGGGGGATGTGCCGTTCGAGGTCGGCAAGATGACGGCCATCGGCAATGTGCTGCGCGCCGGCCCGTCGACCCCGACCGAGCGCCTGGCCTTCCTTATGATCGGGGGCGCCGGCGACCTTGAATATTATGGCCGCGACAACATCGCCGTCGATCAGGTCGGTGAGCCGATCCGCATGTTCGGACGCTATACCACCAGCCCGGCCCGCATCATCGAGGTGTCCCGCCCGCCCGTCTGGTGGGAAGGCCTGACCCCCATGCCCGCCGTCGATGTGCAGCGCTCGGTGCTGTCCACCGTCGGTGCCCGTCCGTGGGACCGCGACATGCGCGACGTCCTGCTGATCGCCGAGGTGGCCGAGGGCCGGGGCGAGATCATCGACCATGAGCGTCAGGTCGGCGGCTATCCCGCCGTGGGCGAGCCGACCCGCAAGGCCTTCAATCCCGACGACTGGAACCTGCACGACATGACGCCGAAGCGCGACGATGTTCTGGATCGGCCCGCCAACCGCCGGGGGACCTGAGGTTCCTGAACATCGGTATGCAGGCCGGGACGAATTGGCCTATTACGGACGGATTACCTCAGCAGGAATTCTGGCGTGACGGATAACAGGCGGACAGGCGGCAAGCCCGTAACCATCAACGATGTCGCGCGTCTGGCCGGGGTGTCGAAGAAGACGGTCTCGCGCGTCATCAACAACTCGCCCCTGCTCCGGGCCGAGACGCGCGAAAAGGTGCAAAAGGTCATCGCCGAATCCGGCTTTGCCCCCGATCCCCAGGCGCGCGGGCTGGCCTTCCGCCGGTCGTTCCTGGTCGGCATGATCTACGACAACCCCAGCCCCAACTATGTGGTCAACATGCAGCAGGGGGTGCTGGACGCCGTGCGCGGCTCAGGGCTCGAGCTGGTGGTCCACCCCTGCAACCGCGCCAGTGACACCTTCCTGTCCGATGTGCGCGGCTTCATCGTCCGGCAAAAGCTGTTCGGCGTGGTCATGCCGCCTTCGGTGTCCGAGGACGAACGGGTCGTCGCCATCCTGAAAGAGGCCGAATGTCCCTATGTCCGGATCGCCTCGGTGTCCCTGGACGAGCCCCGGCACATGGTGGTGACCAACGACAGCTCGGGCGCGGCGGAAGCGGCCCGCCATCTGGCGGCCCTGGGTCACCGGCGCATCGCCTTCATCTCGGGCCCCGACAGCTTCCGCTCCTCGCACGAGCGGCGCCGGGGCTTTGCCGAGGGGCTGGCCGAGCACGGCCTGACGCTGGATCCCGCCTACACGCGCGTCGGCGCCTATACGTTCGAGTCGGGTGTGGAGGCCGCCCGCGACCTGCTGGCCATGGCCGACCGGCCGACGGCCATCTTCGCCGGCAATGATGAAATGGCCATCGGCGTCATGAAGGCCGCGCGTGACGCCGGCCTCGACGTGCCGTTTGATCTGTCGATCTGCGGGTTTGACGACCTGCCCATGGCCTCGCGCGTCTGGCCGAACCTGACCACCGTCCGCCTGCCGATCCGCGACATGGGCCGCATGGCCGCCGAAAAGCTGACCGCCTCGATCCGCGGCCTCGACGCCGCCACCCTCACCCAGCCCGAAGTCCGACCGTCGCTGGTCGTGCGAGACTCGACGGCACCGCTTCAGGGGTGAGGCCGCCCGGCCACAGGTCGTGTGCTAGGGTTCCCTGAACCAGAGGGGGAGGGGACCACCATGCTGGGACTGCTCAAGCTTGTCCGGCGGACGATCGAGGGGTCGGTCTTGTCGATCGTGCTGCTGGCCATCGTTGCCGCCCTGGGCGTCTCCAGCACGGTCAATTTGCTGGTCCGGGAGCCTTCGGCGGCATCGCTGCTGTTCCTGCTGGTGCTGGCCATCGTACTGGCCGACCTGATCGGCAAATTCCTGTCGATCCTGTCGACGACCTTTCCGGACCTGATCCCGGCCTTCGACGACGAGGACCTGAAGCGCGCCTCCCTGATCCAGCGCCTGCGCCCCGGCCAGACCGTCGCCCTGTTGTCCGGTGCCTATGCGGCGCGACTGGTCATGTTCCTCGTCATCTTCGCCCTGCTGGGTGCCAGCTACGCCTGGGCGCCATCGGCCGTGCAGGACACCCTGGTCGGTCCGCTCGGCACGATGGAGGCGATCACTGTCTTCATCCGCGAGGGCATCGCCGGCTCGATCGGCTATTTCCTGTTCTTCCTCGGGCCGGACAACCTTGCGCCCGTCACCCGCGCCATCCTCGACCAGCCGCTGACCCCCGCCACGCCCAGCGGCGACGCCTTCCTCGTCGGCATCCGCATCTATGGCCTGGCCTTCATGTTCTCGATCCTGCGGACGCTGGCCACGCCCATCACCTACTGGCGCGCCCGCAGACGAGCCCGGAAGCTGGCGAAGGTGGAAGGAGCGACGGCCTGATGCGGGCTCGTTCGGCGCCGACAGGCTGGGGTGTTCTGGGGGCCCTCCTGCTCACATTCGGGGCATCGGCCTGCAAATCGGACCGGCTGGATCAGTCCGATGTCGACCGCTTTGAAGCCAACGTCAGGCTACCAGCCGGCGCCTACCGGCTGGAATCCTACGCCCGCTTTTACGCGCAGCCCCGGGTCCATACGCTGGACGAACTGCCGTTCACCACGATACTGGACCCGGCCCCGGGCTGGCCTGAGCCCCGCAGTAAGCCTGTCGTCGCCGCAGTCTTTGTCCAAGCGGACGGCCTGTTCGGAGAAGATTGGCCGACGGCGCATATCGTTGAAGAATCCCGGTTGCCGAGTGAGGTGCATGGCGGCTGCGGCGTCATCAACCTGATCCTTGATCCGGCCACGGGCGAAACTCTCGAGTCTTGGTGCAACGCCCGCGACCCATCGGTCAGCAAATGGCCCGCATGGGATGAAGCCGCTCCGCCCCTGACGGCCACTGCCCGGGACTGCGAACTGTTGCGGGTGGTCGTGAGAGAAGAGGGCCTCGATCTCAGCAGCAGTGACTTCATGTACATCGACCCTGAGGGATGGGTGCGCCCCTACAGCACGGACCGGCACGGGCGACGGTCGGTCATCACGCCCGACGACTTGCGCTCGACGGTTCCGGGGCTTGATGTCGAGGCGGCTACCCTGTTTTCCGCCTATTTCGACGTCGGTCCCCGTTACGCGCCGAACTGTGACTGGCAGGACCTGCCGGTCGAGACCGCCCGATCATCCTTTGTCGACCAGCCGCCGGACCGCAGCGCCCATCAATATCCCCGCATCGGCCTGACCGAGCCGTGGTTCTCCGCGGACGGCCAGTGGGCCGTCGTGAGCTATTACTGGCACGCCGTCCCGGCTTATGGCTTTAACGATACCTGCTTTTACCGTCGCGCGCGTGGTCACTGGACGGCGGTACAATGTGTCCTGCATCCTCGTGATGGCACGGGGTAGCTGCTGTGATCGTCTCTGAGGGCGTCACCCGACCATGGGGTAAGGCCGAATGCCAAGCCGTGCTCAGTCGGCCGAAGCCTGAGGGGCCTAACCCTCAACCACCCCCCTGATGTAGTCCTTGATCGCCTCGTCCGTGGCATTGGCGAAGAACAGGTCCTGGAACCGCTCACCGGCGACGGCGGCTTTCAGCAGGTCCTGATCTACAGTCTTCAGGACCGTCAGCATGTCGTGGCAGGTGACGGCCTTCAGGTCCTTCAGGATGCCACGGTTCCTGCGCATGATCTCGGCCCGCTCCTTGGGATAGCCCAGACCGCGTTCGCCCTCGAACAGCTTGCGATAGCAGTCCTGCAGGTTCAGCTCGGCCGCCCAGCCAAAGCCCTTGGCATAGGGCATGGCGATGGCGTTGCCGTCATTGATCTGGCCGAACAGGAAGGCGTCGGTGGGGTCGATGATCAGGCCACAGAACACGCCCGGCATGGCATTGGCGGCCAGCATGGAGCCCGTGCCCGTGCCACACCCCGTGACCACGAAATCCGCCGCGCCGGAGTTCAGCAGCAGGCCGGTCAGCAGCCCGTTCATCACATAGGTCAGCGAGGCCTTATCCTCGGGCGTATACATGCCATAGTGGAACACCTCATGGCCCAACGGTTCAGCCACGGCGGTCAGGGCCGAGTGCACGATCTCGCTCTTGGCGGCCTGGCTGTTCTCGATGATCAGGGCGATTTTCATGGTATTCCTCAGGGTCGCGAGCGGGCAGGGCGAAAGGGGTATCCCGATGTCCGGATGTCATATTCGGGAAGGACGACGAAAGGGCAGCATCGCCCCTTCCTCGTTTGCATGGAACTATGACACCGGTTACCGGTATGTTCAATCTGAAGCCTTCAATCCGCCCCCTCATAACTCATTCCAAGGCCACCCCGCATGACCCCGTCATTTGATCTTTCCGGTCGCACCGCCCTTGTCACCGGGGCCAATACGGGCCTCGGCCAGGCCATCGCCGTGGGGCTGGCCGGGGCGGGGGCCGACATCGTCGCCGTGGGGCGCTCGGCGCCCACCGAGACAGCGGAAAAGGTCGCGGCCCTGGGCCGGGCCCTGCATGCCATCCCGGCGGACCTGTCGACCACGGCACCGCTCGCCGATGTGGTCGCCAGGGCCCGCGATGCGGTCGGTGACATCGACATTCTGGTCAACAATGCCGGCATCATCCGCCGCGCCGACAGCCTCGACTTCTCCGAGGATGACTGGGACGCCGTCATCGACACCAACCTCAAGACCGCCTTCTTCCTCAGCCAGGCCGTGGCCCGCACCTGGGTCGGGGCCGGCCGCGGCGGCAAGATCCTGAATATCTGTTCGATGCTGAGCTTTCAGGGGGGCATCCGCGTGCCCTCCTATACGGCCTCCAAGAGCGGACTTGCGGGCCTGACGCGGCTGCTGGCCTGCGAATGGGCGGCAAAGGGCATCAACGTCAACGGAATCGCGCCCGGCTATTTCGCCACCAACAACACCGAGGCCCTGCGCGCCGACGAACAGCGCAACCGCGACATCCTGGGCCGTATTCCCGCCGGTCGCTGGGGCGACCCGTCGGACCTCGCCGGGGCCGCCGTGTTTCTGGCCTCGGATGCCTCGGCCTATGTGCACGGCACCATCCTGACCGTCGACGGCGGCTGGATGGCGCGCTAGCAGCCGCTACTCCCCGCCGCCAGGGCGTTCAGCCAGTCTTCCAGAAGGGTGTATCCGTCTCCGTCCGGGTCGGTCGCCCCGTCGGCGGGGTTGGAGGGGTCCGAGCCATGCGCGACCTCCCAGTCGTCGGGCAGGCCGTCGCCGTCGCGATCGACCCAGGGCACGCCGGCCTCGATCTCACCCAGCCCGCCGACCTCTTCGGGGCTGTCGATGATCCGGCCCGTCCGGTCGCGGACGCCTGCGACGATCCGGGCATCCACTGCGTCGCGGGGCAGGGAGGCCCCCGCCGTCGCCAGGACCTGTTCCTGCCACAGCTGCGGATCCTCCGGCGGGGCACCGGCCCAGTCGGGCCGCGCCGTCAGTCGCGTGCCGGGGCCGCCGTCGTCCTTCACCAGGCTCCACGGATCAGGGGGCAGGGCGCCGTCCATGCGGTTGGCCTCGAACCACGCCGCGGCCAGCGGGTCGGAGTCCTCGAACGCCCAGTGCCCGGTCGTATCGGGCCCGGGCAAATAGGCATTGCCGATGAAGGCATAGGTCGAGACGCTGCGGGTATCGGCATTATACCCCGCCTGCTCCCCGCCCCAGTTGTAGAAGACATTGCCCCGGAACTCGAAATAGGGGCCCTCGGGATCGACCTCCGGCGGATTGTAGTTGCCCGGTCTGGGCATGCGGGCCCGGTGGCTGGCCCACAGATTGCCGATGAAGCTGATCCGCGCGCCGTATCCGCCCCGCACCAGCGAGCCATAGCCGTGATCCCCCTTGGCATGGGCCGAGGCGTTCAGCGATTCGGCGATCACCGAGTTCTGCACGGTCACATCATAGATGCCGCGTTCAGGCGGATCATATCGGCTGCCGACCGACAGGGTCTCATCCACCGACCAGGACGCCGAGACATGATCCAGAATGATGCGTCGACCGCGCGTGATCGAGATGGCGTCCTCCTCGACCGCCTGTTCCGTACCCAGCCGCGAGCGGATATGGCGCACGATCACATCGTCGGCCGAGACGATCAGGGGCTGACCGATCAGGGTGATTCCCCCGCCAGGCGCGGTCTGGCCCGCCACGGTCACGCGGCCCCGGCGAATGACCAGCGGGCTCTCCAGGCGGATGACGCCCCCGGTGTCGAAAACAATGGTCCGGGGGCCCTCGGACTCGACGGCGGCGCGCAGGCTGCCCGGGCCCGAATCGCCCGTATGTGTGACCCGCAGCACACGCCCGCCGCGTCCGCCGAGGGCATGGCGGCCCGCGCCCTCCGCCCCCGGAAAGGCCAGTACCGGGGTCGGCGTCTCCTGGGCGAAGGCCGAGTCTGCCGGGCCCACCGCGCCCGCAAGCGCCAGCAGGGCGGCGAGCGCTGCCCCGCACGATGAGGCGATAGCGGCCCATGACCTGCGCTGCGACTTGGGGCTTGCCATTTCGACGATCATCGGGTTACGCTGGCCATTGATACCGGTGTCATTCACTTTGCGCATCTAGTCATGACACCGGTGTCAAAGCAAGGTTCAGGATTGAACCTCAATAAAAGATCGACCGGGGCTAACCTCCGGCGTCCTGTATGTCCTTGGGAGGAGGCATATGTCACACGTTCAAAAATCGGGCGCGTCCCTGCGCCGTTATCTGTTCGCCGGTGGATCGGGGATGGCGCTCGCGCTGTGCCTGGGTGTCGGAGGTGTCGCCGCCCAGAACGCGGGTGAGCCCACGACCGAGGTCGATGAGATCATCGTCACCGGCTATCGCGGCAGCCTCGCCGCCGCCCTGGACATCAAGCGCAACGAGGCCGGAATCGTCGATGTCATCCTGGCCGAGGACATCGCCGACTTCCCGGACACCAATCTGGCCGAGGCCATCCAGCGTATTCCGGGCGTCTCGATCGACCGCGATGCCGGCGAGGGCCGCCAGCTGACCGTTCGCGGCCTAAGCTCGGACTTCACCCGCACCCGCATCAACGGCATGGAGGCCCAGGCCACCACGGGCGGCACCGACTCCTCGGGCGGGGCGAACCGCGGGCGCGGCTTCGACTTCAACGTCTTCGCCTCCGAACTCTTCAACTCGATCAAGGTCCGCAAGACCGCGGCCGCCGAGACCGAGGAAGGCTCCCTGGGCGCCACCATCGATCTGCAGTCGGCCCGCCCGTTCGACTTCCGGGGCCCGCGCATGGCCTTCTCGGTCCAGGCCGGCTACAACGACCTGTCCGAAAACTGGAACCCGCGCGCGGCCTTCCTGGTCAGCAATACCTTCGGTGACCGCGACCAGTTCGGGGCCCTCTTGTCGGTGGCCTACAGCGAAAAGGACTCCTTCGAGGAAGGCTTCAGCTCGGTGCGCTGGGCCCCCGCCGTCGGCACCAACAGCTCGGGCGGTTTCTGTTCCCCGCTCGGCTTCACCCCGCAGAACCCGGGCAACAGCGGCGCCAATGGTTCAAACGCGGCCAACTGCGCCACCGGCCTGCCGCGTCCGGCCAATACACCGGCCAATGTCACCGCCTATCAGACCGCCAACCAGGCCAATGTCTTCATTCCCCGCCTGCCCCGCTACGGTCGCCTGACCCACCATCAGGAGCGTCTGGGCCTGACCGGCGCGCTGCAGTGGCGTCCGGCGGACTCCACGACCATCAGCCTGGACGTGCTGTACTCCCAGCTCGACTCGACCCGGAAGGAAGACTTCCTCCAGGCCATGTCCTTCAGCCGCAATGCCGCGGCCGGTGGCCAGACCCAGGTGATCGTCCGCGACGCGGTCGTCGAGAACAACACCCTGGTCTATGGTCTGTTCGACAACGTCGATGTCCGCTCCGAGTCCCGCTACGACCAGCTGGAGACCCAATTCCTGCAGGTCGGGCTCACCGTCGAGCATGACTTCTCGGACAATGTCCGGGGTCGGTTCTTCGCGGGCCGGGCCGAGTCCAACTACGAAAACCCCTATCAGACGACCGTTACCCTCGATCGTCAGAATACCGCCGGCTATTCGTTTGATTTCCGGGGCAATCCCAATACGCCGCTGATCAACTACGGATTTGACGTGGCGAATCCGGCGGCCTGGGGCTGGCTGCCGATCGGCTCCAGCGTTCCGCGCTCCGAAATCCGCATCCGGCCCCAGGGCGTGGACACCATCTTCGAGTCCCTGCAGGCGGATCTGGAGTTCGACGTCACCCCGTTCGTGACCCTGCGCACCGGCGTCAACTGGAAGACCTTCTCGTCGGAATCCTACGAGTTCCGCCGCACGGACGAGACGGTCGTTCCGGCCCTGCCGGGCGGCGTCACCATGGCGGACATCACCATCCTGCTGACCGGCTTCGGCAATGGTTTCGCTCCGAACGGCTCGCCGACCAGCTGGGTCATCCCTGACCTGAATGCCCTGGCCGACCTGTTCAACATCTACTGCAACTGCAATACCGGCCTGCCCGGCGGGGACTTTACCCTCGGCAGCATCACGGTCGGCAACGCCCGGGGCGGCAACCGCTTCCTCGAGGAAGAAGACTTCGCCATCTACGCCCAGGCGGACTTCAATGCCGATGTCTTCGGGCGTCCGTTCCGCGGCAATGTCGGCCTCCGCCACGTGTGGACCAGCCTCTATGCCGAGGGCTACAGCTCTACGGGCGGCGGCACCCTGGTGTTCGACACCCATGAGTATCAGGACAGCCTGCCGTCGCTGAACCTGACCTATGAGCCGATCGACGATGTCCTGGTGCGCTTCGGTGCCGCCAAGGTCATGGCCCGGCCCCAGATCAACAACTCCATGTCCGGGGCCAACTATCTGGTGCCGACCACGTCGCTGAACGCCACGGGTCCGAACTATACCGCCACCATCGGCAATGTGGAGCTGGAGCCCTTCCGCGCCACCTCCTACGACTTCGCCGTCGAGTGGTACTTCGCGCCGGAAAGCCTGATCTCCTTCGCCTACTTCTACAAGGACATCGACACCTACATCCAGGTGATCCGTCAGGACCTGCCGTATTCGGCCCTGACCGCCCTCAACCCGTCGGCGTTCGACCCCAGCTTCTGCTTCGGCACCTGCTCGTCCAGCACCATCTTCCAGCTGACCAGCGCGGTGAATACGGATGGCGGACCGCTCAAGGGGTATGAGATCAGCTTCCAGACGCCGTTCAGCTTCCTGCCGGGGCCGTTCTCGAACCTCGGGATCCAGCTGAACTACACGAAGGTCGAGTCCGAGATCGATTACTGCACCAATGCCCTGTGCACGACCTTCGTGACCGACGACCTCGCGCAGCTGTCGCCCACGGCCTACAACGGCACCCTCTACTATGAGGACAGCCGCTTCTCGGCCCGGGTCTCGGCCTCCTACCGGGATGCCTATCTGCAGAACGTCCCGGGCCGCAACGGCAACGCCCTGGAAGGCAAGCAGGACACGCTGAACATCGACTTCTCGTCGTCGTTCAGGCTGAATGACAATGTCCGGCTGACCTTCGAAGGTATCAACTTGACCGACGAGGAAAACCACCAGTGGGTCGGCGACGAGGACCGCCAGTCGACCTCCGTCTATCATCACACGGGACGGCAGTTCTTCATCGGGGCCCGCTACACCTTCTGACGAAGACCTGATCCCCAACCGAACGTCCGCTCCTGGACGCGACTTCCAAGGCCGCCGGTTCATCCCGGCGGCCTCTTCTTTTGTCAGTTCTGCAGGTCTACCGGGGCCCAGCCACCCGCCAGCGCCTTGAACAGCTGGATCTGCAGGTCCGCCACCTCGGCCTCGGCCTGGGCCAGGGCGGCGTCGGTCTGGGCCAGGGTGCGCTCGGCGTCCAGTACGCTGAGGAAGCTGTCGGCCCCGGCGTCGAACCGGGCCCGGGCCAGCCGCGCCGCCTCGGCCGCCGCATCGCGCGAGGTCATAAGGGCCTGCCGACGATCCAGCGCATGGCCATAGGCCGACAGCGCCGTCTCGGTCTCCTGCAGGGCGACCAGCACCGCCTGGTCGAACCGCGCCAGCGCCGCCTGGGCCAGGCCGCCCGCCGCCTCGATCCGCGACCGGGCCACCGCCACATTGGGAAAGGACCAGCTGATCAACGGGCCGACGCTGAAGCGCAACGCGCCATCGTCACCCAGTTCGCCCAGGTCCAGCGCCGTCGCCCCAACCGACCCGCCCAGACGGATGCTGGGATAGAGGCTCGCGGTCGCCACATCGACGCGGGCTGTGGCGGCGGCCAGATTGCGCTCGGCCTGACGCACATCGGGGCGACGGGCCAGCAGGGCGGCCCCGTCCCCCACCGGGATGGGCTGGCTGAGAAGCGGCGGGGCGGCACAGTCCACGACCGCCTGTGACACCTCGCGCGGGGTCACCCCCGTCAGGGTCGCCAGCCGGAACACGGCAGCGTCCTTGCGGGCCCGCAGCGGCGGCAGGGCCGCCTGGCTCGAGGCGACGGCCGAACGCGCGCGGGCGACATCCAGTCCTGTGCCCGATCCCGCGCCCAGCAGCCGCTCGGTCAGCTCCAGCGTCCGCGACTGCAGGTCGATGGTCTGTTCGGCCACGGCGATCTGCACATTGGCGGAACAGATCTCGGTATAGGCCCGGGCGGTTTCGGCCGCGACGCTCACACGCACCACGTTCAGCGCCGCCTCGGCGGCATCAGCATCGGCGCGCGCGGCGGCGATGGTCGAGCCGACCCGGCCGAACAGGTCGACCTCATAGGCGACGTCCAGCCCGATGTCGTACGTCTCGGACTCGTCCAGCGGCTGACCGCCCGAGCCCGGTACTGTGGTCGCGGCGACCCGGCCATAGCTTCCGGCGCCGGTCACCGTCGTCGACGGCAGGCGCCCGGCCCGGGCTTCACCCAGCGACGCACGGACGACACGCAGATTGGCGACGGCGGCCTCCAGCTCCTTGTTGTTGCCCAGCGCCTGCAGCACCAGGGCATCCAGCATTGGATCGTCGTACAGCCGCCACCAGTCGTCGCGCGCAGGGGCGCTGACCGTGCCCTGACCCCTGTCGGCGATAAAGCCGCCGGCGGTCGCTTCGGGCAGGATCTGCGGGGTGCCGACCGGCGCGGTGGCGCAGGCCGAGACCGTCAGCCCCAGCGCCAGCGCCGAGGCCGCGACGCGTCCCTTCAGCAGGAAGGACAGGCGGATCATGCGATTTCTCCCTGGGCGGTCGCCGGGGTTTGGGGTTCAGGCGTGGCCCTGGTTCGGGCACCGGGCAGCCTTGACGCCACCCACCGCATGAAGACGTAAAAGGCCGGGGTGAAGATCAGGCCGAAGAAGGTCACCCCGATCATGCCGGACACCACCGCGGTTCCCAGCGACTGGCGCATCTCGGCCCCCGGACCCGTCGCCAGCATCAGCGGCAGCACGCCGAAGATGAAGGCGAACGAGGTCATCAGGATCGGACGCAGGCGGGTCCGCGCGGCGCGCACGGCGGCGTCCCAGCGATTCAGCCCCTCGTCCTCGGCCTGTTTGGCGAACTCCACGATCAGGATGGCGTTCTTGGCCGCCAGCGCGATCAGGACCACCAGCCCCACCTGAACCAGGATGTTGTTGTCCAGCCCCGCCAGATTGACCCCGACCATGGCGGCCAGAATGCACATCGGCACGATCAGCACGACCGCCAGCGGCAGGGTGAAGGCCTCATATTGCGCCGCCAGCACCAGGAAGACGAACACCACGGCCATGATGAACACCAGCGTGGCCCCGCCCGACGACTGCTTCTCCTGCAGCGCCAGCCCGGTCCATTCGTACGAGAAACCGGGCGGCAGGGTGGCTTCTGCCAGCGCCTCCATCCGTGCGATGGCCTCCCCCGACGACACGCCCGGGGCCGCCTGTCCCTGCAGCTCGGCGGCCGGGAACAGGTTGTAGCGCACGATCCGCGACGGGCCGGATTCCTCGCGCAGGGTGGCGATCGATCCGATGGGCACCATGGCGCCCGAGGTCGACCGGGTCTGCAGCGCGGCGATGTCGGCGATGTCGTCCCGGGCCGAGGGCTCCGCCTGTGCCGTCACCCGGAAGGTGCGGCCCAGATAGTTGAAGTCATTGACATAGGACGAGCCCAGATAGACCCCCAGCGTATTGAAGACGTCGCCGGGCTGGACCCCCATCATCAGCGCCCGGTCGCGATCGACGTCGGCGGCGATGCGGGGCGAGCCGGTGTTGTAGGTCGAGAAGACCTGATTGACGGCATCGGGGGCCTGTGCCGCAGCCCCCATCATGGCGAAGGTCGCGCCCTCCAGCGGCACATAGCCCGCGCCGGAGCGATCCTGCACCATCATCTGGAAGCCGTTGCCGTTGCCGAGGCCCTGTACGGCCGGCGGGGCGATGACAAAGATGTTGGCGTCCTGGATGCCCATGGTCGCGCCGGTGATGGCTCCGGCCAGCGCTGCCGCCGCCTGTTCGGCCGACTTGCGTTCCTCAAAGGCATCGAGACGCACAAAGATGGTCGCGGCATTGGACCCGAACGAGAAGCTCGTCCCGTCCAGCCCGGCGAAGGAGACGACGCCGTCCACGCCTTCGGTATCGCGGATAATCTGCGAGGCGCGGGCCATGACCTCCTGCGTCCGGTCCAGCGAGGCCCCGGGCGGCAGTTGCACCACTCCGATCAGAAAGCCCTGATCCTGCTCCGGGATAAAGCCGGACGGCGTGTTGAACAGGGTGAAGCCCGTACCCACCAGCAGCAAGGCATAGACGCTGAACACCAGAACCAGCTTGCGGATCAGTCGCGCCGTCAGCCGCCCGTAGCGGTCAGACAGCCAGTCAAAGCCCTCGTTGAACTTGCGGCCGGCAAAGCCGAGGTAGTGGAAGGCACTGCCCAGCACCCCGGGCTTGCGCGCATGGGCGTCGTGCGCCTGGTGCGGCTTCAGCAGCATGGCGGCCATGGCCGGCGACAGCGTCAGCGACACCAGCAGCGACACGACCGAGGCCGTGGTGATGACGATGGCGAACTCGCGATAGAAGATGCCGGGAATACCGGGCACGAACATGGTCGGCACGAACACCGAGACCAGCACCAGCCCGATCGAGATCAGGGCACCCGACACCTCCTGCATGGAGCGATAGGCCGCCTCCTTGGGCGCCAGACCCTCGCGGATATAGCGTTCGACATTCTCGACGACGACGATGGCGTCGTCGACCACGATGCCGACCGCCAGCACCAGGGCGAACAGGCTCAGCGAGTTGATTGAATAGCCCAGCATCAGCTGCACGGCGAAGGTCGCCACCAGCGCCACGGGGATGGCCACGATCGGGATGATCGCCGCCCGCCAGGTCTGCAGGAACACGACCACCACCAGCACCACCAGCAGGATGGCTTCCATCAGGGTGTGCTGCACCGCCTCGACCGAGGCGGCGACGAATTCCGTCGGATTATAGGGGATGGAGACGTCCATGCCGGCCGGCAGCTCGGCCCGGATGGCCTCGACCTCGGCCATGACCCGATCCGCCGTGCCCAGCGCATTGGCGCCCGGCTGCTGGATGATGGCCATGCCGACGCCGCGCTCGCCGTCGAAAAAGCCCCGGATGCCGTAATCCTGCGCCCCCAGCTCGACGCGGGCGACGTCGCGGATGCGGGTCACCCGGCCCTCGGCGTCGGTCTTGATGACGATGTTCGAGAATTGGTCGGGATCGGTCAGGCGGCCCTCGACCTGCACCGGCAGCTGGAAGGCCGCGGCATTGGTGTCGAACGGCGGCTGGCCGATGGCCCCGGCGGCGGCCTGGACGTTCTGGGCGCGCAGGGCGGCGACGATGTCCGGTCCGGTCAGGCCGCGCTGGGCGGCCTTGGCCGGGTCGATCCAGACCCGCATTGAATAGTTGCCGCCGCCGAAGATCTGGACGGCACCGACGCCCTCGATCCGCAGCAGCCGGTCGCGCAGCGTCGAGTTGGCATAGTTGCCGACATAGTCGTTATCCAGCGACTGGTCCGGGGACGTCAGCCCCAGGATCATCAGAAAGCCGCTCTCCTGCTTGTTCACCGTCACGCCAATCTGGCGCACCTGTTCGGGCAGGCGCGGCTCGGCCAGCGCCACCCGGTTCTGGACCAGTACCTGGGCGGCATCCAGGTCCGTGCCGGGATTGAAGGTGACGGTGATCGCCACCGTCCCGTCCGAGGTCGAGGACGACGAGATGTAGAGCATCCCCTCGACGCCGTTGACCTCCTGTTCGATCGGGGCGGCGACCGTCTCGGCCACCGTTTCGGCCGAGGCCCCCGGATAGGCGGTGTTGATGGTGATCGTCGGCGGGGCGATCTCCGGATACTGCGACAGCGGCAGCAACGGATAGGCGAAGGCGCCCATCAGGGTGATGAACACGGCGATCACGGTGGCGAAGATCGGCCGGTCGATGAAGAAGCGAGAGATGTTCATGGCTGGGCCGGGTCTTTCGCTTAGCGGCTCTGCGACAGGGCGCCCGCCGAGGTGGCGGTGGCGGCGGGCGGGGCGCGGGTCACCGGCGCCTGGCTATCGGTGGGGGTACGGGCGATCTCGACCGTCTTCGGCGTCACCGGCTGACCGGGACGGGCGCGCAGCTGGCCGTTGACGATCACCCGGTCGGTCGGCTCGATCCCCGAGCGGATGACGCGCAGGCCGTCGGACAGCGGTCCCAGTTCGACCGGACGGGCGACGACCGTATTGTCGGCATCGACCACATAGACGACGCGGCGGGCCTGATCTGTGGCGACGGCGGCGTCGGGCACCAGCAGAGCCTGATAGGGGGCGGCCCCCGCGACACGCGCCTGACCGAACAGGCCGGGCTTCAGGAAGCCGTCGCCGTTCTGCACCACGGCGCGCAGGCGGATGGTGCCCGAGGCGGGGTCCACCACATTGTCGGAAAAGTCGACCGTGCCGCTCCAGCGGAAGCCGGTCTCGTCCTGCAGGCGGATGCGGATCGGCGCCGAGGTGCCGTCGCGGGCATCGCGCTGATAGCGCAGCATCACCGATTCAGAGGCCTCGAATACGAAGTGAATGGGGCTGGAGGCGACGATGGTGGTCAGCACATCGGCGGCCGACGATCCCCCTCCGACCAGATTGCCGGCATCCACCCGGCGGTCCGAGACGCGGCCGGAGATGGGGGCGGTGACGCGGGTAAACTCCACGTCCAGTTCCCGTCCGCGCACGGCGGCCCGGGCCGCGGCGACGGCGGCCTCGGCGGTCTGGACGGCGGCGCGCTTCTGGTCGACCTCGGCGCGGGACACGGCCTGGATTTCCAGCAGGGATTCGACGCGGGCCAGCTCACTGCGCGCCAGGGCGACCTGGGCTTCCGCCTGGGCCGCCTGGGCCCGGGCCGAGGCCAGCGCCGCCTGGGCCGGACGCGGGTCCAGGGTGAACAGCAGCTGCCCCTTCCTCACATACTGTCCGTCGCGGAAATGGACCGCCTGGATGTAGCCGCCGACCCGGGCGCGCACGTCCACGCTCTGCGGTGCTTCGAACCGGCCGGTGAACTCGTCCCAGTCGACGACCTGATCGACCAGCGGCGTGGCCACCGACACCTCGGGCGCCGGGGGCGGGCTCTCCGCTTCGCTCGAGGCGGTGCAGCCGTACAGCAGGCTGGTGATCAGCACGGCCACGGTCATGATCTTGAAATGGCGCATCTGCGCAGTCTCCGGGGAGCCGGGCGGGCCGGCTGGATCAGATGGAAAGCGGCACGGCGCGAACGGGGAGGAAGCGCAGTGTCAACGACGGGTGACTTAATGGTGATATCGGTTTCGCTTGTCAACAGCTGATGACAAAGCCATATAGGTCGTGGGGACATTAACCGGAGATCCGATTGGCCTTCCCGACCTGCGGACCACGCCCACGCAATGCCGCCGCCACCCGCGCCTCGATCCTCGAGGCCGCGCAAAGTCGTTTCTCGCGCGAGAGTTACGATGACGTCGGCATGCGCGACATCGCGGGGGACGCGGGCGTCGACCCGGCCCTGATCGTGCGCTACTTCGGCTCGAAGGAGGGCCTGTTCCGCGCGGCCCTGGATCACTGTCACGAGGGGTCGACCCTGCTCGAGGGGGATCGCGCCACCTTCGGCACCCGAATCGCCCACGAGATCGTCTACGGCACCAAGAGCCCCAAAAAGATGCAGGGCCTGCAGATCATCCTGCGCTCGGCCTCGTCGGCCAAGGCCATGGAGGTCATTCAGCAACAGTCGTGCGAGCAGTTCATGAACCCGCTCACCGCCTGGATCGGGGGCGATCACGGCGCCGTCAGCGCCCGCATGGCGGCGGCCCTGATGATGGGCATGACGGTCTCAAAGGAGATCACGGGCGGCCTTGCCCTCAGCGAGGCGGAATGTCGCTCCCTGGAACAACGACTGGCCCGCATCCTTCAGGATATCATCGACGGCGCTTGAGCCCGACGGCCCTGTCGGTATAAGGGCCGCACACCAGACCTTCCGACCGGATGATCCGCATGGCCACCCCCGAGACCGAAACCGCCCACGGTGACTATCAAAAGGGCACCCAGCCGATTCACGAGCAGCAGGCGACCTATGACCTGTTCATGAAGCTGTCGAAATGGGGCTCGCTGGTCCTGGCGGTGATCATCACCTTCTTCGTGCTGTGGCTGCAGCCGGGCGGCAGCATCGTCTTCGGCTTCTTCGCCGCCGTGGCCCTGGCCGTGATCGGCTACTTCGCGCTCAAGTCAAAGCCCGCGAAGCACTGACCCGGAAGCATTGAGAGGGGGCCGTTTTCGCGGCCCTTCCACACAAAACCAGCGCTTTACCGTGGGGGACCTGACGGCCTAGGCTGTCGCATAACAGTCCACCCCACGGAGGGATTCGCTTGGCCGTCACTATCGCCGTGACCCGCGAACGCCGAGATGGCGAGACGCGCACTGCCCTGACCCCTGACACGGTCAAGAAGCTGGTCGGCATGGGCGCCGCCGTGGTCGTCGAGACCGGCAGCGGTCTGGGCTCCTCAATTCCCGATACGGCCTATGCCGAGGCCGGGGCGACGGTCGCCCGTGATCTGAAAACCGCGCTGGCGGGTGCCGACATCCTGATGAAAGTGCGCGGCCCGACCGCTTCCGAGATCAGCGCGCTTCGGCCCGGCGCGGTGGTGGTCGCCCTGCTGGATGCCTGGCGCGAGAAGGAAACCGTCACGGCCCTCGCCGGCGCGGGCGTCACATCCTTCGCCATGGAGTTCGTGCCCCGCATCACCCGGGCCCAGGTCATGGACGCCCTGTCGTCCCAGGCCAACCTCGCCGGCTACCGCGCGGTCATCGAGGCGGCGGCTGCCTATGGTCGTGGCTTTCCCATGATGATGACGGCGGCGGGCACGGTGGCTGCGGCCAAGGTGTTCGTCATGGGCGCGGGCGTCGCGGGGCTGCAGGCCATCGCCACCGCCCGGCGTCTGGGCGCCGTCGTCACCGCTACCGACGTCCGCCCCGCCGCCAAGGAACAGGTCGAGTCGCTCGGCGCCAAATTCGTCGCCGTCGAGGACGAGGAGTTCAAGGCCGCCGAGACCTCGGGCGGCTATGCCAAGGCGATGTCTGATGAGTATCAGGCCAAACAGGCCGCCCTGACTGCCAGCCACATCGTCAAACAGGATGTGGTCATCACCACCGCCCTGATCCCGGGCCGTCCGGCCCCGCGTCTGGTCACCGCCGCCCACGTCGCCTCGATGAAGCCGGGCTCGGTCATCGTCGACCTGGCCGTCGACAACGGCGGCAATGTCGAGGGCATCAAGGCGGGCGAACTCGCCACCACCGCAAACGGCGTCACCCTGGTCGGCTGGACCAATATGGCGGGCCGCATCGCGTCGGACGCCTCCAGCCTCTACGCCCGCAACCTCGTCGCCTTCGTCGCCCTGATGCTCAAGGACGGCACCCTCGCCGTCGACCTCGACGACGAAATCCTCAAGGCCGCCGCCGTGACCCACGGCGGGGCCATTGTCCATGAAGGAGTGAAGGGCTGATGGAACACGTCGACCCCACCGTCTTTCGTCTGGCCATCTTCGTGCTGGCCATCTTCGTCGGCTATTATGTGGTCTGGAGCGTCACGCCCGCCCTGCACACACCGCTGATGGCGGTGACCAATGCTATCTCCAGCGTCATCATCGTCGGCGGCCTGATTGCAGCCGCCGCCGTGTCCGAGGCCTCGGGCCTGAACGGCTGGATCGCCAAGGGGGCCGGGGTCGCCGCCGTGACCCTTGCCAGCGTCAACATCTTCGGCGGCTTCATGGTCACCCGCCGCATGCTGGCCATGTACCGCAAGAAGGAACGCCCCGCCGCCGCTCCGAAACCGGCCGCCTGACGCATGATGCAGCCCGACCCCGTCCGCATTGCCGAAGTCGGCGCCTGGATCGCCACCGGGCTGGGCGCGGGCATGTGGATCTGGATGTTCGTCAAGGAACGCGACCCGATCCGCCGCGTGCGCCTGAATGACTGCGGCGTGGTGCTGATATTTTCCGCAATCCTGACGCGGGTGGTCATCGACGGCAGTCCGCTGGACCCGATCGACTGGGCCCTGCTGATCCTCAGCCCCCTGTTCATCGCCGCCGCCCTGTGGCGCCTCGCCCGCACCCAGGGGATGGGGCGGTGACCGGCCCCGGCGTTCAGGAGGGAGCGGCGGCCTTCGAGGGTGCGCCCCTTCTGGATCAGGTGCTTGCTGTGCTGCGCGATTATCAGGCTGCGGCCCATGCGGCGGGGGCCGAATTTGTGGGCGTCGTCGGCTCGGTCGCGCGCGGCGAGGCAACCGCCGAAAGCGATGTCGATGTGGTCTTCGACGTAGTAGGTCAGCTGGACTATTGGCGGCTCGGCGGCCTTCAGCAGGATTTGCAGGACGCGGTCGGCCGCAAGGTCGATCTTGTGGACCGCGCGATGATGGTTCCTGAGCGATGGGCCTGGATGTCCCGGGACCTGGTATCGCTGTGATGAACCCCGCAGTCCGTTTCCTGCTTGAAGATATCGTCGCTTACGGCAGCGAGGCGCTCGATTTTGTCGGCGAACGCGACGCCGAGGCCATTCTCGCGGACCGCCTTCGCGAGCATGCGGTGTTGCGAACGGTCCAGATTGTAGGTGAGGCGGCCGCCCAGGTCCTGAAGATACAACCTGAAAGGATCGCGGCTCTCGAACTGCGAGATGCTGCCGGCTTCAGAAATGTCCTTGTTCATGGCTACGCAAAGGTCCGCATGGAGCGCGTGGTCGACATTGTTCGGCGATCGCTACCGCCACTGATCGCGGGTGCTCGCACCGTTCTGGGGGAAGAAATCGAATGACCGCATCCCTTGCCGCCTTGGCCTATCTGGTCTCCGGTGTCCTGTTCATCCTGTCCTTGCGCGGTCTCTCCAGTCCCGAGACCAGCCGGCGGGGCAACACCTTCGGCATGGTCGGCATGGGCCTCGCCATCGCCGTGACCCTCGCGACGCTGGGCATCACCGGCGCGCTCGATCCGCTGACCCTCGGCCTGATCGCGGGCGGGGTGATCGTCGGTGGCGGGGCAGGGGCCCTGATCGCCGCGCGGGTGCAGATGACCCAGATGCCCCAGCTGGTCGCCGCCTTCCACAGCCTGGTCGGGATGGCCGCCTGTCTGGTCGCCGTGGGTGCCGTCTATGCGCCGGTCTCGTTCGGCATCGCCACGCCCGACGGCGGCATCAAGATGCTGTCGATCATCGAGCTGGGCCTCGGCCTCGCCATCGGCGCCATCACCTTCACCGGCTCGGTGATCGCGTTCGCCAAGCTGAACGGCAATATGTCGGGCGCGCCGATCCTGCTGCCCGCCCGTCACCTGATCAACATAGGACTGGCGCTGGGGCTGGTGTTCCTGATCGGCATACTGATCGGCACCGGCGGCACGGCCACCTGGGCCTTCTGGGGTGTCTTCCTGATCGCCCTGATCCTTGGCGCCACCCTGATCATCCCCATCGGCGGGGCCGACATGCCGGTCGTGGTGTCGATGCTCAACAGCTATTCCGGCTGGGCCGCGGCCGCCCTCGGTTTCACGCTCGAGAACATCGCCCTGATCATCACCGGGGCTCTGGTCGGCAGCTCCGGCGCCATCCTCAGCTACATCATGTGCAAGGGCATGAACCGCAGCTTCATCTCGGTCATCCTGGGCGGCTTTGGCGGCGACAGCGGCCCGGCGGGCACAGGCGTCGCCGAGACACGCCCCGTCAAACAGGGCTCGGCCGAGGACGCCGCCTTCATCATGAAGAATGCGTCGAAGGTCATCATCGTCCCCGGCTATGGCATGGCCGTCGCCCAGGCTCAGCACGCCCTTCGCGAAATGGCCGACAAGCTCAAGGAGGAAGGCGTCGAGGTGAAATACGCCATCCACCCCGTCGCCGGTCGCATGCCCGGCCACATGAACGTCCTCCTGGCCGAGGCCAATGTGCCGTACGATGAGGTCTTCGAGCTGGAGGACATCAACGCCGAGTTCGCCTCCTGCGACGTCGCCTTCGTCATCGGCGCCAACGACGTCACCAACCCCGCAGCCAAGACTGACCCCCAGTCGCCCATCTACGGCATGCCCATCCTCGACGTCGAAAAGGCCGGCACCGTCCTGTTCATCAAGCGCGGCATGGCGGCCGGCTATGCGGGCGTCGAGAACGAACTCTTCTTCCGCGACAACACCATGATGCTGTTCGCCGACGCCAAGAAGATGGTCGAAGGGATCGTGAAGGGGCTGTGAGGGTGCCGAACCCACTGCGCACATGGGCGGTCGGATTGCTGGCGCTGCTGACGGCGGGGTGTTCGGAAAGCCGTCATGTCCGGATCACGGGCGATCTCGACCGGCCGACCGTTTCAGTGCGCCGCACGGATGCGGGCGGGGCCGTGCGGGCCTGCGTCGACTGGATTGCCGTGTTCGACAGTGCGCGGGGGAACGGTCTGGACGGCGCGGTATGGCGGGTGCGCAGTGCCGATGGTCGATGTGTCGATCTGGAGTCGATCACCTATGGTCAGACTCCGGATGGCTTCGTGGTCGATACACCGCCCCAGACGCTTCGCGCAGACGTGATCTATGAAGCGGGCGGCCACGGGTGGACCGGCGGCTTTGCCTCAGTGCCTTGGTACGGCGGCGGGAGGTACATTTTCACGGATGGCACCTGGCAACCGGCGGCGGGTTCGTCCCGGCCCTGAGGATGCCGCTCCTCACCGACACCTACGTCCGCTTTGTCTGCTTTGAGACGGTCGAGCGACAGCGCAACCGGCTGGGCGTGTTTCAGGCGCTGGAGATCGCCGAGCAGAGCGAAGTTGCCGAGGACTGGGCGCTTAAGGAGTTGGCCGCTCTTGATCGCTGGTTCACCACTCACTTGGCGCGCCCCGAAAAATTCGCCTCGGGACGCGCGCGCCTTCATGGTGGCGAGTACGTTGTGGAGGGTCAGACCGGCCTCTCCTGGTTCAAGCCCGGGGCCACCGAACACATTCGCCGCATGCACCGGCTCAAGGCCGCGCTGGAGGCCTGCGGCATCCACGTCGACATCCTGACCACCCGCGACCCCGGCCGCATCATCTGGCAGGATGACCACCAGATCGTCGCCGAGCCCGGCCACCGCAGGTTCTGAACCATGACCCCCGCCGACATCATCGCCCTGCTGGACCTCGCCCCGCACCCCGAGGGCGGGCATTACCGCGAGACCTTTCGCGATCCGCGCATGGTCGACGGGCGCTCGGTCGGCACGGCCATCTACTTCCTGCTGACGGCGGGCGAGCGGTCGAAATGGCACCGCGTCGACGCCACCGAGATCTGGCACCACTATGTCGGTGCCCCGCTGGCGCTCGACATCGACGGTATCGGCCGCCTGATCCTCGGCCCGGATATCGGGGCGGGCCAGCAGCCCCAGATCATCGTCCCGACCGGCAAATGGCAGGCCGCCGAAAGCCTCGGCGACTGGTCCCTCGTCGGCTGCACCGTCGCCCCGGGATTCGAGTTTGCCGGATTCGAAATGGCGGAGGATGATGCGCCGCAGGGGAGGGCCTGACCCATGTCCGAGCTGAAGACGCTGCCGAACGATGCTTCGGTCGAGGAATTCCTCGCCGCCGTGCCCCATGCGGGCCGGCGCGCGGACAGTATCGAGTTGGACGCCCTGCTGCGCGCGCGCACCGGCTGCGACCCGGTCATGTGGGGCCCGTCGATCGTCGGTTATGACCGCTATACCTATGTCAACACGACCAAAAAGCCCGCCGACTGGCCGATCATCGGCTTTTCGCCGAGGAAGGCGAACCTCACGCTCTACATCATGCCGGGCTTTGCCGAGCGGCCCGATCTGATGGAGGGGCTGGGCAAGTGCAAGACGAGCGTCTCCTGCCTCTATCTCAACCGGCTGGCCGATGTGGACCGCGAAAAGCTGACCGCCCTGATCGACTGGTCCATCAAGACGATGCGCGAACGTTACGGCGTGTCCCAGAGCCTGATCGGTTGAGGTGGAATCGCTTCGCGATTCCGCCGAAGCCGTGAATCAGGCTCTCGAATAACACTGGACCGAAATCTGAGCCCAGTCAGACATGCGTCCAACTGAACCGATTTCGGTCTAGTCCACACCCGGCCCGTAATAGGTGTCGAAGAACGGCTTCATGTGCGTCTCATACCGCTTCCACGCAGCTTTCGATGAGGCGTAGAGCGGCTGGCGCACCTGGGCGAAGCTGGCGGTGGTCACGGCCCGGTCGGTGGCGTGGAAGTCGCGCACCTGATCTTCCCAGTCCAGTCCGGCATGATCCAGAATCCGCCGCATCCAGGTGTCGGGATCATCGACCAACTGCTCATAGGGCACGGTCAGCAGGGTCTCGGGCGGCAGCACCTTCGTCCAGTGCTCATGCAGCCGGTCCTCGCCCTTGAAGTGCCGGGCGATGTCGGTCAGCGACCGGGTCCAGTCGGCCCCCTTGACGAACCGGGTACGAAAGCATGACCAGGCGATCCCCGCCGGATGGCGCCTCAGCCAGATGAATTTCGCATTCGGCAGGCACTGGTGGATCAGGCCCAGAAACCGCGTCTGGTTGAGCGTCTTGTCGATCACCCGGCCGTAGGGGCCGAAGCGCTCGTCCATCAGGTGCAGATAGGCCCGGCCGATCCGCGTGGCCAAAGTCTCTCCGCCCGGCTGGGCAAAGGCGGCACGCACGGCGTCGGGCGTATAACCCTGCACCGACATGGCCGCATGGCGGAACAGATTGACCTCGGCCCCGTCATGGACCGCCGAATGGCTGACCAGAATCTGCTCGACCAGGGTCGTGCCCGAACGCGGCAGGCCCAGGATGAAGATCGGCCGGTCGCTGTCGACCTCGCTCTTCGGCAGGCTGTCGATGAAGGCGCGATCATAGCCCTTGACCACCTGATCCACGAACAGGTCGGATTGGTCGGCGTTGAAGGTGCTGTCCGGCATCTGCAGGCGCCCGGCCTCGGCAAAGGCGGCGAACGCCTTGTCCGTCTGGCCGGTGTCGTCATACGCCTTGCCCAGCGCATACAGCAGCACCACCCGGTTCAGGCGGCGCTCCGGCGCATGGCCGATGCGAACGGCCAGGGCCTCCATCGCCGGAATGTCGGGATCGTCCGCCGTGAACTTCTTGATGCCGGCCAGCACCGCCCAGGCGTTCTCGGCCCCCAGCGCCACGGTCGGCAGGTCGAGGATCCGCCGCAGATTGGCAATCGCCGCGTCATTGTCCCCGAACTGCACCTGACAGGTGGCCAGAAAATGCAGCGCCGCCGGATCATTGGGCCGTTCGCGCACCAGCGCCTGGGCCTCGCGCAGGGCCTCTTCCGAGCGTCCGTTCTGGCTCAGCAGATTGGCATAGGCCTGCCGCGACTCCGCCGTCGGCGCCGCAGCGATGTTCCGCCGCGCGGCGGCCAGCGCGATCGACACCTCGCCCATGGTCGCCGCCAGTCGCGAGACCGACGCCCATTTCGTGCCGATCGGCGGATCGGCCTTGATCGCCCGGGCCAGCTTGTCGGCCGTGGTGTCGCGGTCGCGGGCCTTAAAGGCCTCCACCGCCTCATTGATCAGGCGCGCGCCGTCCTGGTGGGCCGTCGTCATACAGGTCTGTCCTCCGTAAGCCGACGAGGGCTAGCGGCCCCGGCCCCGGATCGCAAGCGCGCTCGCGGATCAGGCGGCCATGGCCGGGATCCAGCTGTCCTGATCGCTGATGCCGGGGGTCCAGCGCGCCTCGTCCCACAGCTGGTCCTCGACCGTATAGCCCGCGGTCGCCGACAGGTGGATCACATCGACCACCTGTTCCTCCAGCCGGTCCCAGATGACGGCCAGATCGCTGCAACCATCGGCGTCGCACGGCACGGTCAGATAGCGGTCGGCCAGGCGGGTCGGGCGAGGGGCGGGGGCGGTGTGGAACATGGGTCTGATCCTCGTTTGGCGGGGCCGGATCGCTCCGGCGCTTGATGACAAGGATAGAATGGCGCACACATACGTCAGAAACGGTCGTAGGCATCCGGAGCCCCCATGCGTCACGACAAGGCCGCGATGATTCTGGACCTGGCCCGCCGTCTGGCGGCCAGCTCCGAAGGCCTGTCGCTGGACGACATGGCCCGCGACCTCGCCGTCAGCCGCCGCACGGCCGAGCGCATGCGCGACGCCGTCCTGATGATGTTTCCGGCGGCCGAGGAGGTCTCCGATCCGCCGCACAAGCGCTGGCGCATCCGCGGTGGCCTGTCCGCCTTTGAACAGGCGCCGACCGCCGCCGAACTGGTCGAACTGGCCAAGGCCGCCTCGGCGCTCCGCCTGTCGGGCGAGCCATCCCGAGCCACTGCGCTGGAGTCGCTGGAGCGAAAGATCAAATCGGCCATGCGCTCGACCACCCTCAACCGTCTGGCCCCGGATCTCGAGGCCCTCGTCCGGGCCGAGACCATCGCCGTCCAGGCCGGCCCGCGCCCCACGGCGGACGAGGCCGAGCTGACCCCCATCCGTCACGCCGTCCTGGCCGAGCGTCCGCTGGGTTTTGTCTACAGCCGCCCCGGCGCCCCCTCGCGCCGGCGGATCGTCACCCCCTGCGGCCTGATGTTCGGCCGGGCCAACTATCTGGTCGCCGCCGACCGCGATAGCGGCCGCATCCAGACCTTCCGCCTCGACCGGATGAGCGCCATCACGGTGGAAGAGGGCACCGCCCGCCCGCCCGAAGGCTTTGACCTCCAGGCCTTCGCCTCCCGCTCCTTCGGCATCTATCAGGACGAGGTCGAGAACGTGGAATTGCTGATCACGCCCGAGGGCGCGGACGAGGCCCGGGCCTGGCGCTGGCACCCCACCCAGTCGCTCGAGGACCTGCCCGACGGCTCGGTGCGCGTGCGCTTTACCGCCTCGGGCATGCGCGAACTGGCCTGGCATTTGTTCACCTGGGGCCATCAGGTCCGCATCCTCGCCCCCGACCGCCTCAAGACCGCCATGGCCGAGGCGCTGGACGCGGCGAGGGGGGCGTTGAGCTAGGCTTTCCCATTGCAGACCCGGGCCCGGCCACTACTGTTGGATCAAGGACCATGCGGGATTCGAGTCTCCGCGACGGATGTCAGGGGAATCCCATGTCGATCTCCTTCGAATTGGATCAGGCGCGTCGCAGGGCCATCGCCACCGTGCCGCCGGGGACTTCCTGGATCAAATTCGAAAAGGCGGTCCTCGCTGCCGTGGCCGGCGACCCCGACCTGACCGACTGGAACTGGATCATCGATGATCAGGGCCCGATCGACGATGTCGACGTGGGTGGCATGGTGCGCATCGGCGAGACCTTCTGCCGACTGGCCAGCGCTGCCGGTCGCAACACCTACACCGTTGTCGTCACCACGGACCGCTTCTTCGATACATGGGCCCGTGTGATCGATCTGAACTACGGGGAACGCAGGCACCACGGGGCTCCGACCCTTGCGGCCGCCATCGCCCTGCTGGACAGGCTGGAGACGTGAGGCTGACATCGCCGCCCCCTCCGTCACGACGCTTGCGCGTCGCGCCACCTCCCCATGACATGGGGAGGAGATAAAAAAGGGCGGCCCGGGCCCTTGAGCCCCCGCCGTTGACCCCCGCACCCCCTCGCTGTGGTCTTTGTGGCTTCTCTTCGCTGTGGTCTCTGTGAAGAACCCCTGACGGTCAGCCCCCTACCACCCCCCGTCCGTTTCTGACGCACCCGCGTGCCAGCCTCCCTGGCATGACCCACGCCGCCCCATCCCCATCCCCCGCCCCCGACGACGTCTGGACGGTCGCGCGCGAGGCCTATCTGGCGGGGTCGACCGCCGCCATGGTCTGTCGCGAGCTGGCACTGTCGCCGTCCACCTTCTGGCAACGCGCCGCGCGTGAAGGGTGGTTGCGCCGCGACCATCCGCGCCGGGCCGACACCCTGCCGCCCCTCGCGCCGGTCAATCTGGATGACCCCGTCGATGATCTGTGGACCGCGCTCGACAAGGTCTGGCACCGCATCTGCGCTGCGCTGGATGCCGGGGATGCGGCCGGGGCCGTGCGCTGGACGCGGGTCCATGCCCAGCTGAAGGCCACGGCCACCGCCGAGAACCAGGCCCGGGCCGCCGAGCGCCGCCGCGCCGCCCATCAGCAAAGCCTCGATGCGCTGCGCGAAAGCGAGGCCATCGTCCGCGCCGCCGAGGCCCAGCTGGCCGCCCTCCACGCCCAGCAGGCCGTCTCGGAAGTGGAGAAAGTGGAGTCTGTTTTGCGGGACTCCACTCCACCCCCGGCGCAACAGCCCCAACCACCCCTCAACCGCGCCCAGCGCCGCCGCCTGCAGAAGCGGGGGAGCGGCCCCTGAGCCTTAAACGCCGCCGGACTGCCCTTGCGGGCCCGTCACGGATACCAGCGTCAGTCCCAGCATGGCCCCCACCGCCGCGATCAGCGCATTGGCGCCGAACAGCGCGAATCCGGCCGCGCCCATCACGGCCCCCGCCAGAAGCCCCAGCCACAGCAGCAGGAACGGCACCCATCCGAACCGCTCCCCGCCCCACAGCGCCACGGTGATCCGCTTGCCCAGCTTCACCAGGGTGCCGGTCATATAGGTCAGGCCGACCCGGACCTCGCCATTCTCGGCAAAGACGGTGTTCTGCGCCCCCATCGCCAGCGCCAGCGGGATCGCCGCCAGAACCCCGAGGTCCAGCCAGTGCGCCACCAGCGACAACGCCAGAAGGCCGGTCACCAGTCCCAGGATCGCCGACTCCTTGGACGCCCGGGCCAGCCGGCCGACGCTGGCGCCCACGACCACCCCGATCACAAAGGCCAGGATCAACCCGCCCGCGACGACAGCGGTCCAGTTCCCGCCCGCCAGGCCGACCCCCAACCGCGTCGAATTTCCACTCATGAACGACACGAAAAACCCGCCCGTCATCAGAAATCCAATGACATCGACAAACCCGGCCACCGCCGAAAAGGCGGCCGCCAACAGCTTGGCGCGCGGGTCGAGCTGCAGCATGGGGCTACCCCGCCTCAAACGGATAAGGACTGACCGACTTGGCCCAGTCGTCTACGGCCAGCGGCCGGTCCAGCGGCGGGGCGGCGCGCTCGGCGCAGGGGTGGCGGTGGCACAGCCGGCAGGCCGGGCCGATCGGCGTGACCTCCGGCGCGGTCAGGTCCAGCCCCCGGCTGTAGACCAGCCGGGGCGCATGCTTCAGCTCGCACCCCAGACCGATGGCCAGATCCTGCCCATCCTCGGCCCCGTCGCCCTGCCGCCCGACCGTGCGCGCCAGGGTGAACCAGCGCCCGCCCTCCGGCGTCTCGATGATCTGGGTGACGATCCGCCCGGGCGTCCGGAAGGCCGCATGCAGCCGCCAGCGCGGGCACGCCCCGCCGAACCGCGAGAACGGAAACGCGCCCGAGGCATAGCGTTTGGAGATATTGCCCGCCTGATCGACCCGCATCAGGAAGAAGGGCACCCCCCGCGCCGTGGGCCGGGACAGGGTGGTCAGCCGGTGTGCCGCCTGCTCGAACGAGACGCCGAACCGCGCCGTCAGTCGCCCGAGGTCATAGGCTGTGTCCTCAGCGGTTGCCTGAAACGGGCTGTAGGGCATCAGGGTCGCGGCCGCGAGCGTATTGGTCAGCGACACCTTCAGCAGCCGCCGGGTCGCCTCATCCGGGGGCCGGGCCGCCCCGGTCATCGCCTCCAGCTCGGCCCCGTGCTCGCTCAAGGCCAGCTGATAGGCGACGGCAAAGGCCCGCGACGACGGCCCCAGCGTCTCGGACAGCAGCAACCGTCGCCGGTGCGGATCGAACCGCCGCGTCCACTCGACCATCACCTCGGCCGGCATCACCTTGACGGTCAGGTGGTGGCGGCTGACCAGTCGCGCCCGCGCCGCAGCCTCGAAGCTGTCGTGCACCCCGCCCGCCGGGTCGAACAGGGCGGCATGAAGCGCCTCGCCCAGCGTATCCAGCTCGGCGAAATGGTTGTTCCGCGACTGGATGTGGTCGCGCACCCAATCCGAAGGCGTGCCGGTCTCGACCCCGCCGTGCTCGGCCTCGATCCGGCTGCGGCTGCGCTGTTCGGCCAGCGACCGGTAAAGGCGGATCAGGGCCTCGGCCGCCCCCGGCAGGTCCTCGCCCAGCTGCAGGATTTCATGGCGCGGCACGCTGATGCCGGAAAACAGGGGGTCGGCGAACACCTCGGTCAGCTCGGCCTCGCCCACCCCGCCCTGGTTCAGGGCGCGCAGATCGACGTCATAGGTCTCGGCCAGCCGCAGCAGCAGCTGCGCCGTCACCGGCCGCTGGTTGCGTTCTATGTGATTGAGATAGCTGGGGGAAACCCCCAGGTCGGCGGCCATGGCCGTCTGCGTCAGGTCCAGCTCACGCCGCAGCCGCTTCAGCCGCCCCCCCAGAAACAGCTTGCGATCCGGCGCCTGATCCATGGTCGCACTCTGTCATATTGTGACGGGCTTGCAAGTGTCATGATGTGACTAACTGTCAGGATTACGGCCTGTCCCTGTGTATCAATCGTGACTGTCGCGTGTTTCCTTCCTCGCAACCGGTGGCCGCGCGCCGCCTGCATCCAAGACGAGGGACTACCCATGACCACTTTCGCCGATCTGGTGCCGTCGCCCAAGGGCCGCTTCGACGGGATCGAACGCCCCTACACGCCGGAAGACGTCCTGCGTCTGCGCGGTTCGGTGCCGATCACCCACACCCTGGCCGAGCGCGGCGCCAATCGCCTCTGGGAACTGCTGCACAGCGAGCCTTACATCAATGCCCTGGGCGCCGTGACCGGCAACCAGGCCATGCAGATGGTCCGCGCGGGCCTGAAGGCCATCTATCTGTCCGGCTGGCAGGTCGCCGCCGACGCCAATACCGCCGGGGCCATGTACCCGGACCAGTCGCTCTACCCGGCCAATGCCGCGCCGGAACTGTGCCGCCGCATCAACCGCACCCTGCAGCGCGCCGACCAGATCGAGCATGCCGAAGGCGGGGCGAAACGCGACTGGTTCGCCCCGATCGTCGCCGACGCCGAGGCCGGCTTCGGCGGGCCGCTGAACAGCTTCGAGATCATGAAGGCCTTCATCGAGGCGGGCGCTGCCGGTGTCCACTTCGAGGACCAGCTGGCCAGTGAGAAGAAGTGCGGCCACCTCGGCGGCAAGGTGCTGATCCCGACCCAGGCGCATGAGCGCAATCTGGTCGCCGCCCGTCTGGCCGCCGATGTTATGGGCACGCCGACGATCACCGTTGCCCGCACCGATGCCGAGTCGGCCCAGCTGATCACCTCGGACATCGACGAGCGCGACCACCCCTTCATCAACCGCGAGGACCGCACGCCCGAGGGCTTCTTCCGCCTCAAGCCCGGCACCGGCCTTGACCACTGCATCGCCCGCGGCCTAGCCTATGCCAACATCGCCGACCTTTTGTGGTGGGAGACCTCCCACCCCGACCTCGACGATGCAAAGAAGTTCGCCGAGGCCATCCAGAAGGAGCACCCCGGCAAGCTGATGGCCTACAACTGCTCGCCCTCCTTCAACTGGGAGGCCAGGCTGGACAAGGAGACCATCGCGAAGTTCCAGCGCGAGCTGGGCGCCATGGGCTACAAGTTCCAGTTCGTGACCCTGGCGGGCTTCCACAGCCTGAATAACGGCATGTTCGAGCTGGCCTCCGGCTACCGCGACCGCGGCATGGCGGCCTACTCCGAGCTGCAACAGCGCGAGTTCGCCAACGAGGCCGCCGGCTACACCGCCACCCGCCACCAGCGCGAGGTCGGCACCGGCTATTTCGACCAGGTCGCCACCGTCATCTCGAACGGCCAGTCCTCGACCACGGCGCTCAAGGACTCGACCGAAACCGCCCAGTTCGTCGCTGCCGAATAGGAAAGGACCCCACCATGGAACCCATCAAATCCACCGACGGCATCATCGACTTCTGCCTCGCCCCGCTCAGCCTCGACACGGGCTCCGAGGCCGAACGCGAGGTCCGCCGCCGCATGACCCACGTCATCCGCACGCTTCAGGCCAAACTGGCGGCGCCCGTCGCCGTCGACTTCTCGAACATGCCCTCACAGGTCATCAACGAAGCCGCCCACGGGTACGAATAAGGAAATCCTCCCCCGACGCGAAGCTTCGGGGGAGGGGGACCACGGAGTGGTGGAGGGGGTGGAAACCGGACACCGGCGGCTGGAGGTCGCCCCCTCCACCCCCCTTCGGGCGGTCCCCCTCCCCCGTGAAGGACGGGGGAGGATCTTTTAGCTGAACGCGAACAGCAGGCGGCCCTCGCCCATCCGCTCGCGCAGGCCCGGCAGGTCGGCGTGGGCGACCGAGAAGCAGCCGTAGGACCGGCCCAGCTTGCCCTCGCGCTCCAGGAATTCCGGATCGGCGTAGTCAGCGCCGTGGACGATGATGGCCCGCTCGCGCGCCTTGTCGTTGGAATACTCCAGCCCGTCCAGCAGGACATTCGGCCCCTGCTGCGGACCCCAGTTCGGGCCTGCGGTCACATAGGACCCGACCGACGACATGTAGCTTTCCGGTGTGTTCGAAAAGGTGCGCGGAACCCCCGTATGCTCGGGATCCGATCCCCGGCCGTGGCTGGTCCGAAGCGCGGTCACCGTCCCGGCCAGCAGGTCGACCTCATACAGGCGCGGCTGGGACGAATGGACCTTGAAATCGACCAGATACATCCGGTCCCGCTGCGGGATCCGGCGGTGGTGGATGTCCAGCGCGGCCATGGCCCGGTCCATCACTTCCTTGCGCACCAGACCCTTGGGGTCCAGGGGCGCGGGGTCTGCACTGGCAAGCACCGTCGGCTCAATCAGCGGGGCCGGCACCGGCTCGGGCATGACCAGCGGTGCGGCCAGCTCAACCGTGCTGGCGGTGGCGGACGAGCATCCGGCCAGAAGCGCGGAGCCCCCCAGGATCAGTCCTCGTCTCGATATCCGCATGCGACGCCCTGTTTGCGGTTCAACGATGATGTCGACTTGTTTCAAATCCGCACGGCCATATCAACCTGAGCCTTGGCGAAACCCCACATCGGCCTATGGTGCAAACCTCGTACCGGGGAGGGGAAGATGCGTTCGATCCTGATGGCGATTGGCCTGTGGCTGCTGTCGACGGTGCCCAGCCTGGCACAGCAAGCGGCGGTCCCGACTGGCCTTTCTCCTGATGGGGGAACGACGTTCCTGCAGGTCGGTCGTCTGCTCGCCGACCCGGGAACCGGCAGAATTCTTACGGATAAAACTGTCGTGATCACGGGTGGCCGGGTGGTCGAGATCCGCGACGGCTTCGTCGGCGAGGGCCGGGTCATCGACCTGCGGGACGCCTTCGTCCTGCCCGGCCTGATCGACAGCCACGTCCATCTGACCAGCCAGCAAAGCCCGACCGGCCGCCTGGACGCCGTCACCCTCTCGACCTCCGACCGGGCGCTGATCGGGGCCCGCCATGCCCGGCTGACCCTGATGGCGGGCTTCACCACCGTGGCCGATCTGGGCGGAGCCAATGAAGCGGTCTTCGCCCTGCGCGACGCCATTCGGCGCGGCGATGTGATCGGCCCCCGCATCATCGCCTCGGGCTCCTCTGTGTCCATCCACGGCGGCCACGGCGATGCCAACGGCTATCGGGATGAGGTCCTGCACGTGCTGTCCTCGCCCAGCGTCTGCTCGGGCGTCGACGACTGCATGCGGGCCGTCCGCGAACAGGTCCGGGCCGGGGCTGACGTCATCAAGATCACCGCGACCGGCGGCGTCCTGTCGAACACGGCCGCCGGTCTGGGCCAGCAGTTCACCGAGGCCGAGCTGGCCGCCATCGTCGAGGCCGCCCACCGCATGGGCCGCCGCGTCACCGCCCACGCCCACGGCACCGACGGCATCAACGCCTTCCTCCGCGCCGGGGGCGACTCGATCGAGCACGGCACCTACCTCGATGACGAGTCGATCCGGCTGATGCGTCAGAGCGGTGCCTGGCTGGTGCCGACCCTGATGGCCGGGGACTATGTCGCGCGCGTTGCCTCGGGCCCCGACAACTTCTTCACCCCCGCCCAGACGGAGAAGGCCCTGCAGGCCGGACCCCTGATGCTGGACATGGCCGGTCGCGCCCACCGGGGCGGCGTGCGGATCGCGTTCGGCACCGACTCCGGGGTCTCGGCCCACGGCGACAATGCGCAGGAGTTCGCCCTGCTGGTTCGCGCCGGCCTGACCCCGCTGGAAGCCATCCAGACCGCCACTGTCAACGCCGCCGAACACCTCGGCATCGCCGATCAGGCCGGCCGCATCGCGCCGGGCATGCCCGCCGACCTGATCGCCGTACGCGGCGACCCGCTCAGCGACGTCACCGTGCTGGAACGCGTCACCTTCGTCATGAAGGGCGGGGTGGTCTACAAGTCGGAATAGGCCTCAGCCGCCGCAGGCCCGGGCCAGCAGGGCGTCCAGCGCCGCCGCGTCCTCGAAGCGGGCGCGGACGGGCCAGGCGGTGACGCGGGCGCGCCAATCGGGGGGCAGGCGCACCCAGTCCTTTTCGGTCGTCACCAGACCGGCGTCGAACACCGCCGCCCGCTCGGCCAGGGCCTTCAGTTCGCCGTCGGAATAGGCGGCGTGGTCGGCGAACGGGGCAAAGTCGACCAGATTGCAGCCCGCAGCCTTCAGCGACCGCTCGACCTTCCACGGCTTGGCGATGCCGGCAAAGCCCATCTGCGGTCCGGTGGGAGGAGGGCCAGCCGGCTCCAGCCGGGCGATCAGCACGGGCAGGGCACCGAAGGTCGTCACCAGCTCCGGATCGGGGGCCTCGAGGTCGGCCGGCATCAGGATGACGACCGCGTCGGCCCGGGCCAGCCCCGTCGCCAGCGGCTCGCGCATCGGGCCGGAGGGAAACACCGCCCCGTCGCCGAATGGCCATTCGTCATCGCGGGTCTCGCCGTCGACGATGACAAGGCTGAGGGTCTTGGTCAGCGTGGGGTTCTGGTGGGCGTCGTCCAGCACCAGGGCTTCAGCCCCGCCTGCCACGGCGGTATCGGCCCCGGTCGCCCGGTCCCGCGCGATCCAGGCCGGGGCGACCTGCGCCAGCATCAGCGGCTCGTCGCCGACATCCTCCGCCGTGTGCGCAGCGGGATCGACCTGCACGGGCCCTGCCAGCCTGCCGCCATAGCCGCGCGACAGGGCGTGGGCCACGACCCCCCGCGCCTTCAACCGCTCGAGGATCGCCAGCGCAATCGGCGTCTTGCCCGAGCCGCCGACCGTCAGATTGCCGATCGAGATGACCGGCACGCCCGGATCATGCGGCACCGTCCGCGCGATCCGCCGCGCAGTCGCCGCCGCCCAGATCCACGAGACCGGCTTCAAAAGCAGCCGGGGCAGCACGCCGTATTTGCGGTCGCGGCGGTACCACCAGCGGGGGGTCGAGATCTTCATCGGCGTCCTCCGGCCGGGGGCAGCAGGGGCACCATCGCCTGCCACAGGACCTCCAGCCCGCCGTCGGCGCCGGCGGCGGCCTGTTCTGCCTGCCGCCCCAGCTGGCGCGCCTGATCCCGATCGGCCAGCAGTTCGCCCACCCGGGGGGCCAGACGGGACAGGTCGGTGATGATCTCGAGGCCGCCCGCCTCGGCCATCGCCCCGGCGATGCTCCAATTGCTCATGTCCGGCCCGGTCAGGGTCGGCCGGGCCAGCCGCGCGGGCTCCAGCGGATTGTGGCCGCCGACGGGGGCGCGCCCGATCAGCGGCCCGAAGGCCCCGCCCAGCACCACCACCTCGGCCAGCCTCAGGAACAGGCCCATCTCGTTCAGGGTGTCAGCCAGATAGACCTGCGAGTCCGCGCCCGGCGTCTCGCCCCGGGACCGGACCGCGACCGTCAGGCCCAGCGCCGCCATGTCCGCCTCGATGGTTCCCGCCCGCTCCGGGTGGCGCGGCACGACGATCAGGAAGGGCAGGGGGTCGAGCGCCTGCAGCCGCTGGACCAGCGCGGCTTCCTCGCCGTCATGGGTGCTGGCCAGCACCACCACCGGCCGGTCGCCGATGGCCCCGCTCAGCCGGTCGAATTCCTTGCGGTCAAAGGGCAGGGGCGCGCCCACCAGCTTCAGATTGACCCGCCCGCCCGTCCGTCCGCCCAGATCGGCGATCCGGCTCGCCGAGGCCTCATCCTGCGGCAGGATGCAGGCAAAGGCCTCCAGCAGCGCCCGCGCCGCCGCCGGGCGCTTCTTCCAGCCCGCCGCGCTGTGCCCGGTGATCCGCGCGCTGGCCAGCATCAGCGGAATGTCCCGCGCCCGCGCTTCAAGGATCAGGTTCGGCCACAGCTCGCTCTCGACAAACAGGCCCAGCGACGGTCGCCAGTGGTCGAGGAACCGCGCCACTGCGGCCGGCACATCGACCGGCGCATACTGGTGGATCACCCCCTTGGGCAGGCGCTGGGCCATCATCCGGGCCGAGGTGGTCGTGCCGGTCGTTACCAGCACCGACAGGTCCGGCCGCCGCTCGGCCAGCAGGGTAATCACCGGCAGCAGCGACAGGCTCTCACCCACGCTGATCGCATGCATCCAGACCAGCGGCCCGTCCGGGCGAGCCACTCCGGCCTGCCCCAGCCGCTCGTCCAGCCGTGCCGGGTCTTCCTTGCCCTTGCGTGCCCGGTGCGCCAGCACCCGGGGCGCTAGCGGCTGCAACAGCCGGGTCAGCAGGCGGTAGCTGTGCAGCAGCAGGCTCACGCCGCGTCCCTGCTCAAACCCGTCAGCCGGTCGGCGCGCGCCTCGACCGCGTTCAGCCGGTCGGTCCACTCGGCGGTGACGGCCTCCATGTCACCATCCCCGGGCCAGTCGACGCGGTCCCACACCACCGCCCCCTTGCCGAACGGCAGGGGCAGGACCGCCCGGTCCCAGCTGTTCAGCCGAATGGCGGGGCTGCACGACACCCCGATCAGCAGCACCGGCGCGCCCGACATCCGGGCCAGGGTCGGCAGGCCGGGCGCCATGACATTGGCCGGGCCACGCGGCCCGTCCGGCGTGATCGCCAGCCCGCCGGTCTTCAGCTGCCGAAGGCCATCGCGCAGGGCCTGCGCCCCGCCCTTGGCACGGTCGGCCTTGTCCTTGTTGGCCGAGGACCCCCGTATGGCTGGAAACCCCAGCCGCGCCACGGCCCGCGCGATGAACTGACCGTCCGGCGACAGCGAGATCAGGGCCTTGGTCGGTTGCGCCCGGTCCAGGGGCCAGCTCGCGGGCGACAGGGCGATGCGCGAATGCCAGAAGACCGCCAGCACCCCGCCGCCCTGGTCCCAGACCGCCTCGGCCACGCCCTCATTCTCGCGCTGCCAGCGGATGGTGGCGAAGCAGAAGGCCATCCACCGCGCCAGCAGCCAGGCCAGCAGGCCCTGGATCAGAGGATTGCGCAGCGGCCTCATGCCACAACACCGGCGGGCTGTCCGTCCAGCGCCTGACTGCGCGCCAGCCGGGCATACAGGCCCTTCTGTGCCACCAGATCGGCGTGGCGGCCCTGTTCGACCACCCGCCCGGCCGAGATCACATAGATGCGGTCGGCGTTCTGAACCGTCGACAGCCGGTGGGCGATCATCAAGGTGGCGCGGCCCTCCATCAACCGCTCCAGCGCGCCCTGCACCAGCGCTTCGCTCTCGGTGTCCAGCGCACTGGTCGCCTCATCCAGCAGCAGGATCGGCGCATCCTTCAGAAAGGCCCGGGCGATCGCCACCCGCTGGCGCTGACCGCCCGACAGGCGCAGGCCCGCCTCTCCCGCCCGGGTCTGATAGCCGTCCGGCAGGGCGGTGATGAACTCATGGGCCGCAGCCGCCCGGGCCGCATCCTCGATCTGGTCCTGCGTCGCGCCCGGCCGGCCATAGGCGATATTGGCCGCGAGCGTGTCGTCGAACAGGAAGGGCTCCTGCGTCACCAGGGCGATGCGGTCGCGCAGGTCGGGCAGCTTCAGCTCCCGGATGTCGCGGCCATTGATCGTCACCTTGCCCGCCGTGACGTCATAGAAGCGCGGCAGCAGGCTCAGGATGGTGCTCTTGCCGCCGCCCGACGGTCCGACCAGCGCCACCGTCTCGCCGGGGCGGACCACCAGATCGACGTCGGAGAGGGTCGGGGCGCTGTCTTCGTTCAGCGGACCATAGGCGAACGACACGCCCTCCAGCGCCACCGTCACCGGTCCGTGCGGCAGGGGGGCGGCATCGGGTGCCTCGCGGATCTCGGGCTGGATATCCAGCGCCCCGAACAGCCGGTCGGCCGCGGTCAGGCCCTCGGACATGACGGTCTGCAGATTGGTCACCTGACGCAGCGACTGCCCCGCCGCCATCAGCAGGCCGATGTAGGCGGCAAAGGCCCCGACCGTCATCGCCCCGTCGCGCGCCTGCCAGCCGGCATAGGCCATGACGGCGGCGACGATCATCATGGCCACGAGGTTCGACATCGGACCAGCAAAGGCGCGGGAATCGGCGCTCTTGATCACATGGCGCTGGCGCCGCCCCACGACCTCGCCCACGCGGGCCTGTTCGGCGTCCTCGCGGTTCTCGATCTTGATCAGCCGCACCCCGTCCAGATTCTCCATCAGGGCGGTCGACAGATTGCCGGTCTCGACCATGGCGCCGGTCGTGGCCTTCTTCATCCGCTTGCCGAACCGGCGGATCACCAGGGCGATCAGCGGCGCGCCCAGCAGCACGATCAGCGTCAGCCGCCAGTCGGTCCAGGCCATATAGGCGATCACCGCAATCAGGGTCAGCGCATGCTGGGTATAGTTGACCATGCCGTTGGTGAAGGCTTCCCGCACCAGATTGGCGTCGAACAGCACGGACGAGACAAAGCCGCCCGAATGCTGCGCCCGCAGCCGCGCCAGATCGGCCCGGATCATCGCCCCGAACAGCTTGATCTGGATGTCGCCGACGATGCCGTGGCCCAGCCGGTTGACCAGCGCCGCCTGTCCCAGCGCCGCCACCGTCCAGATCAGGCCGGCCCCCACGATGATCAGGGGAATCCACACCAGCGCCCGCCCGGGCGGCACGGTGATCACGCCCCAGATGGTCACCGCCTCGCCGAGGAACAGGCCGTCGATGGCCGGCTCCAGCAGCTGCAGCACCGTCGCCGCCATGATCCCGACCACCGCCGCGCAGACCAGCGACAGGGCAAGCGCCGCCTTGTGCCGGGACAGATAGTCACGCCAGATCCGGCCCAGCAGCGGGCGGGCAGGTCGGGTGGGTGCGTCGGACGCGGACATGCCCTCTCGGTCGTCTGATGCCCCCCGCAAGTCAAGCGTCTGGCGAAATTGCATTGCTGCCCTTCCCGGCGAAAGGCTATCTGCCCCCCATGTCGCGCCATGATCTGTCCACGCGCCTGGGCCGCTTCAAGACCCACCTGTCCTATTGGCTGGACGACCATGCCTTCCTGCGCGTGGCCTTTTCGAATGCCCACTGGCTGGGCCCCGACTTGGTCCGCACCAACCAACCCTCACCGCGCCAGCTGGCCCGCTGGAAGGCGAAGGGCATCAAGACCGTCATCAACCTGCGCGGCGCGCGCGACCAGGCCTACTACTGGCTGGAGAAGGACGCCTGCGAGCGGCTGGGCCTGACCCTGATCGATGCGCCGCTGGACTCCCGCGACGTGCCGGGTCCCGACCGTGTGCACCGGGCCAAGGCCCTGTTCCAGACCATTGAGTATCCGGTGCTGATCCACTGCAAGTCCGGCGCCGACCGGGCCGGTCTGATGGCCGTCTTCTATCGCCACTTCCATCTGGGCGAGCCGATCTCCGAGGCCATGAGCCAGCTGTCGAAAAAGTACCTGCACAGCCGCGAGGGCCTGACCGGCGTGCTGGACTTCTACCTCGAGAAATACGTCCACGAGATCGAACCGCAGGGCATCGGCTTCCTCGAATGGGTCGACAGCCCCGGCTATGATCCGAAGGCCATTCGCGCCGAGTTCAAGGCCGGCTGGTGGGGCACCTTGCTGACCGAACGCCTGCTCAAGCGGGAGTAGGGCTTACCCCCTAGTCAGCGATAACGCGGCCATCGGCCCACCCCCACATCACGCTCACGGCGCTCGGAGGGCGGAGCTCAGAGAGTTCGATTTTGAGGATCCACAAGTCTCCATCACTACGGAGCACCAGTGCCCAGCAGTCATAGGAATACCCGCTTCGGCATTCGCCCTCGGCGCTTCTTACGCGCTCTAGATCGCTCGGCTTGAGAATCGCCAGCCCCTGATCGCGGGTGGGGCAACGTTCAATATTCTCGCAGCCCCATCTCACGCGCTGATCGGTCCGCGCGTCGAGCGCGAGTGCCTCGATAATATGCCCTGCCAGCCAGACGGCGCCGTCATGCTCTGCGTCTATATAGGCCAAGTTTCCCTGCTGGCCCCAGTGATAGCAGGCGATGTCATGGGCGATGTCCCTCTCCCACTCCTCCTCAACGGTCTCATTCCCGCGTTCGAGTTCGACGGCCATGATTCCGTAACTGGTCTGGACATGAGCCTCCGTCGCCCGCGGGACGCCTTCGCCCCGATCAGGCCCCATGCCGATCCAGAAACTGTCCTGCTCGCAGATGCCGGGGCTTCCCTCTGACGCCCGCATCCTTGTTTCGCCCTTAAGAGCAATGCCTTCCCCCATGAGGAACCAGTCTTGGGGCCACAGGGTGGTGTTGTCTTGAAGGGCTTGCAGAACCTCATCTGTCGACGGGTCGAGGACAGCATCCTGGGCCTGAGCGGCGGTCGCCAGCAGAGGGATGGAAAGCAGCAGGGCGCGTAGCAACATGGCAGGATCCCGTCAGCGAGCGGTGGGTCACTATTGCCGTCTAGCCGATCGGGCTCAACCCCACGGACCGCCCGATCCGCCGCCGCCCTCGGCGCGGTCCTGGGCCTCGCGCCTCGCCTTGCGGTCGGCTTCCCAGCGCTTGAACCAGCGGTGATAGCTGCGCTCGCCCCGCATGACGAACACCCAGTAGATCAGGCTGGCGCACAGCAGCACCAGGGCGAACACCTGCTGCGTATCAAAGGTCTGGCCGAACAGGGTCATGGGCTCAGCATCTCACGGTCCGCGCCACTGCACCAGACAGGGGCCTCAGTGGGCGTCGCCGCGCGGGTCGATCATCCGGTGCGCGTGCAGGATGAAATAGCGCATGTGAGCGTTGTCGACCGTGGCCTGGGCCTTGGCCTTCCACGCCTTCTTGGCCTCTTCGTAGTTCGGGAAGGCACCGACGAAGTCGATCTTCGACAGGTCGCGGAACACCGGGGCGTCCAGGTGACGCAGCTCTCCGCCGATCACCAGATGCAGCAGCTGCTCGGGTTCCTGGCCGGGGGTCTTGGGGGTGTCGGTCATGGGCGGCTGGCCTGCGGGCAGGCCTCCTGATGGAGGGGAGGGGTCAACTGGCCCGGGGGATAGCCCCGGTTCGCTCCAGGATCAACGGGTGCAGGGCCGGTGCCGAACAGATCAGGCTGGTTTGACGCGGGTCGGGCCGGTTGAAGCGCCAGTCCCCGCCGAGGTGATCGGTGACGATCGCCCCGGCCTCGCGCGCGATCAGGGCGCCTGCCGCGACGTCCCAGTCCCATTTGGGGGTCAGGGCGACCGTGGCATCGAACGCCCCGCCTGCCACCAGCGCCATGCGGTAAGCCAGGGCATTGCGCTTCTCGAACCGCATGGGCGGCCAGGGCGTGACCCACTGCGGGCCCTGCAGCATCTGGGCGCTGGCCAGCAGGGAGGCATCCTCCAGCGCATCGGTGTCGCTGGCCCGGATCGCCCGGCCGTTCAGCCGGGCACCGGTGCCGAGCGTGGCCTCGAACGTGTCGCCCAGTTCCGGCACGTGGATGACGGCGGCAACGGGCTGGCCGTCCTCGACCACGGCGATCGGAATGCACCACCACGGCCGGTTGGCGATAAAGGCCTGGGTGCCGTCGATCGGATCGACCACAAAGATCCGCCGGTGCTTCAGCCGCTCGGGGCTGTCCGGCGTCTCCTCCGACAGCCAGCCATAGTCGGGGCGGGCCGACCGCAGGCGCTCCTTCAGAAAGGCGTCGACGGCATGGTCGGCGCTGGTGACCGGCGAGCCGCCGGGCTTGCGCTCGATCTCCAGCCCCTTGACCCGCTCGGCCTCGGCCAGAATGGCGCCCTCGCGCGCGGCCTCGATGATCAGGGCCAGATCGGCGGCGAGGTCGGTCACTTGCCGGCCACCGCCACCCCGTCGATCAGCAGCGACGGGCTGTTGAACGACGACCGGAACTCCAGATCGCGGCCCGCCACCATCCGCTTCCACAGCGCACGCAGGTTTCCGGCCACGGTCACCTCGCTGACCGGATGGGTGATCTGGCCGCCCTCGAAGAAGAAGCCCGACACCCCCGCCGACCAGTCGCCGGTGTTGGGGTTCAGCGACGGGCCGAACATGGAGGTCACCAGCAGGCCCGTGCCCGCCTGACCCATCAGACCCGCCAGATCGGCCTCGCCCGGGGTCAGGTGCAGATTGTGGGTCGAGACGCCCGACGGGCCCGCGAGACCGCGTGAGGCATGGCCGGTGCTGGCCAGCCCCAGCTGTGCCGCTGCCGCCGTATTCATCAGCCAGGTGGTCAGGACTCCGTGGTCGACCAGCGAGCGTTCGATCACCTCGACCCCCTCATCGTCGAACGGGGTCGAGCCCAGACCGCGGACCCGGAAGGGATCATCGATCAGCGACAGATGGGCGGGCAGAACGGCCTCGCCCAGGGCGTCCTTCAGGAAGGAGGTGCCGCGCGCAATCGACGGGCCGGAGATGGCGCCCAGCAGCGGCGACAGCACCTGGGTCGCGACCCGGTTCTCGAAGATCACCGGCAGGGTCTGCGAGGCGATCTTGCGCGCCCCGACGCGGGCCACGGCCCGACGTCCGGCCTCCAGCCCCAGCGATTCCGCCGACGGCATGTCCGACAGATGGCGCAGGGTGCGGTGTTCTCCGCCCCGCTCCATCGCCCCGTCCTTCTCGGCGATGACGCCCGCGCCCAGCGAAAAGGCGGTGCCGCGATACTGGCCGTCGAACCCGTGCGAGGTCACCAGCCGCCAGGCGCTGCGCGAGGCCGAGGCATGGCCGCCTTCGGACCGGGCCACGCCCTCGACGCCCAGTGCGGCCGCTTCACAGTCGCGGGCCGCCGCCTCCAGCGCCCTGGGTTCGGGGAATTTGTCGTCGTAGAGATCCAGCTCGCGAAACGGTGCCCGGGCCAGCCGCTTTTCGGGGGCCAGCGTCGCATAGGGGTCTTCGGGGGCCAGCCGCGCCATGGCCACGGCCCGCTCGATCAGCCGCGCCCGCGTCGGTGCCGACAAGTCGGAGGTCGACACCGTCGCCTGTCGCCGTCCGATAAAGACCCGGAGGCCGAGATCGTGCGACTCCTCGCGCTCGACATCCTCCAGCGCCCCGTCGCGCACGCCGACCGACAGCGAGGTCCGCTCGGAGGTCACGACCTCAGCCGCATCGGCTCCGGCCCTGAGCGCGGCGGTCAGGACATCATGGATCAGGTCAGGGGAGGGAGAGGAGGAATCGGCCATGCCCCGATATGGCGACAGCGGCTCTCAGGGGCAACCGTCCGCGCCTGTCCGACCTCAGCCGACGGCCTGCCCGATCAGGAGCCCTGCCGCAAACAGCAGCACCGCATAGGTCAGGGCCATGCCCAGGATCCGGCCCAGCGACGGCCCCTTCTGGAACAGCAGGCCACCCGCATGGATCACCCGCCCGATCAGCAGGGTCGCCCCCAGCGCATGGATCAACAGCGGCGTGGCCCCGGTCAGGGCCAGCAGCAACAGGGCGATCAGCCCGGCCGGCACATATTCCGCCGCATTGCCGAACGCCCGCCCGGCCGCCGTCAGCGACACATGGCCCCCGTCGCCGAAGGCCACCTTCAGCCGTCGCCTCTGCCCGACCACACCAAACGACAGCACCACCAGCCACAGCACCAACAGGCCGACCCACAGCGACAGGGCGTCCAACGCTCCGGGCAAGGCCTCGGGCCCGATGAAATCCGACAGGGTCATCAGCGTGTCTCCCGCGCGACCGGATACAGGTTGAAGCGGTCGTCATAGAAGGGCGTCCGCTGATAGAACCAGGCCAGCCGCGCATCGCCGTTCGCGGCAAACTCCGGCTCGGCGGCCAGCTTCGCCTCGAACTCGGCCTTCAGCGCCGGATCGGCCGCGAGCATGGCCTCGGCCAGCGGGGCGATGGCATAGGCTTCCATATATTCGACGCGGTTCAGCACCTCGAGGAACATCCCCCAGGCAAAGAAACTCTCGCTCGACTGCGGCTCCAGCAGCAGCACTACGACATCGCCCAGCGGCTGGTCGGTCGACACCCGCACCGATCCGGCGGGGAAGGTCCAGTCGCGGGCCTCGGGCGTCACCCCGCCCACCCGCACCGGCACATGGCCCTCATTGGTGCGCGGCGACAGGCGGATGTCATCCAGCCTCAGCATCTCGACGGACACGGTGCGCGCCTCGGTCAGGGTCTCCATCTCGATGCCGTGCATCCGCAGCCGCTCGATGATGTCGGCCCGGTGCGCGGGCACCCAATAGGCCTCGGGCCGCGTCAGCTCCAGCGTCGGCACCGAGCCATAGAAGGGCATCTGCCACAGCTCGGGATCGGCCACGCCCAGCCAGCGCACCTCCTCGCGGCCCGACGCCGGGCTCACCCAGGTCTCATAGCGGATGCCCTTGAACGGGCGGATCGACACCGGTTCCTCGGTCGGCACGAAATTGGTCGGGATGGTCGCGGGGCGCAGGGCCCGGTCGGCCTCGACCGCCGCGCGCAGGTCGCTGCCCCCGTCCGCCAGCACGGTCAGCGCCGTCTCAAGGAAGACATAGGTGCCCAGCACCCGCTGCTCATAGGGTTTCAGGCTGTGGTTCTCGATCAGAATGGTCGGCACATGGGCGGCCGAGCCCCAGCCGTTCGAGAAGCGCTCGCCCAACCCGCCGTCCGACAGGCCCGCGCGCGGGTTCCGGTCGTCGATGCCGAACACCAGCTCGCCCGGAATGTGGCCCTGGGCCTCCAGCGCGTCGTTCATGGCCGGCTTGAAGGCCCGGTCCAGCCAGCGGGCCGTCTCCGGGCTGCGGCTCCAGATGCCGTTCTCGCCGTTGTAGCCATAGGTCACGTCATATTGATAATCGAGACCGTCGGTGACGTGGATGTCCAGATACAGATCCGGCTGGTACTTCAGGATCAGCCCCCGTACCGCCCGCATCTCGGCCTGGTCCAGCTTCATGAAGTCGCGGTTCAGGTTCTGGTTGGTCGCGGTATTGCGCCAGCCCTGAATGCGCGGCCCGCGCTGGTTCGGCCGGGAATACGCACTGGCCCGCTCATGCCCGTCGACCGACAGGATGGGGATCAGGATCAGATTGGCCCCGTCCAGCAGGTCATCCCGTCCGTAAAAGGCAATGTCGCGCAGCAGCATCATGCCCGCGTCCTTGCCGTCGATCTCGCCGGGGTGGATGCCGGCCTGCGCCAGGATCACGGGCTTGGACGGATCGAAGGTCGCCCCATCCTTTGACGCGATCACCGCATAGATCGGTCGCCCCTCGGGCGAGGTGCCGAACTGCTCGATGCGGATCCAGTCCGATGCCGCATCCAGCCGGTCGAACCAGGCGCGGGTGTCGTCATAGTTCGGGCTGAAGTCCAGCTCGGGGTCGCGCTCGAAGTCCGTGGCCCACGTGTCCGAGGCGGGCCGCAGCAGCGACCGGCTGGCGCCGTCCCACGCCGGTGCCGGCGGCAGGAACCCCTGCGGATCATACAGGGCCTGATTGGGCAGGGACGGCGAGGAGGTCTGGGCCATGGCGAGGGCTCCCGTAAACAGCTGGGCCGACGCCGCAATGAGACTGATCAGGATTAGGCGACGCATCATGGGCTCCCTTTGACCATGCCGGATAGAGGGCCGCAACGTCTGGTCTAGCTTCCCGTCAGCGACCAGCCCCCGGCCTGGACCAGCGCGGTCAGCGCCCGTCCCGTGGTGAAAACGTGATAGGCGACCAGCACGCACAGCGCCCCGATCACCCACCTGCGACCCGGCGCAAAGGCCCCGATCGAGGTCCCGCCGATGAAGATCGCCAGTCCGATCCAGAAGATCGGTCCCAGCGCAATCTGACCGATCTCGCCGCTCAGCCCGGTGACGAGGAAGAAGGTCGCGGCCACGATCAGATTGGCGGCCAGTACACAGGCGAACACGATCCGCCGGTGCGCCCAGAAATGGTCGTCCAGATCCAGCTTCTTCCCTTCGGTCGCCACCCGCGGAAAGGTCACGCTGGCCGCAACATAGAAGGTCCCGGCGACCACCAGGCCCAGCACCAGCAGGGCAAAGTTGAACGGCGCCCCGCGAAAGATCACCCAGGCCTGATTCCAGAAGGTGGCGATGTCGATGGCCACAAAGATCGCCAGCAGCGGCGTCAGCCAGCCGAACCGGATCCGCTCCCGCTCATGCAGGACGCGCGAAAACCCGCCCACCAGCTCCGCAACCGACAGCCCCAGCAGCAGGCCATAGAAGCTGAAAAAGAACTCGAACGCGCTCATGCGGCCCCCCCCGACCGTGACCGGCGCTGAAGCCTAGAGGGAGATTGCCTGTTCGTCACCACATCCCCGCGAGACGTCGCCAGACCGGGGTGGGTCGCTCACCTGACACCTCTCCAGTTCGTCGGGCTATTCCTCGAACATCTCGCGCAGCACCGCCAGCGTGGCGCTCAGAATACCGGCTTCAGCGTCTCCGATGCGACGGCCCAGCCGCGCGTGATCAATCATCCGCACCTGATCCACGGCTGCCGCGCCCAGCTTTCCGGAAATGGACGTGGTGACGCGATAGCGCCGACCCCGGCTGCTGGTCAGAGGCACGACGATGCAGGTGCCGTGCCGATTGATCTCGTCCGGCGAGACGATCATGCACGGGCGGGTCTTGCGGATTTCGTGTCCAACGGTGGGATCCAGCTTTACCCACCACACCTCGCCGCGCTTCGGCACTATGACTTCACCACGCCGTCGGCAAGCAGTTCAGCCTCAACGCGTTCCATGTCTGCCTCGGTATAGGCATCCCAGGCGTCGGGGGCATCGTCCGTCAGATCGGCGTCGATCCACTCGCGCTCCTCATCGGTCAGACCTGCGGCCGCGATCGCTTTGGCGTCTTCTTCCCATCCCTCGCGAACAGGACGTCGCGCGGGGACGATACTGATCTTGCCAGGCTCATAGACGAACTCTACCGCGCCGCCTTCCGCGACGCCGAGCGCCTGAAGCGCGGGCTTGGGCAGGATGACGCCCTGCGAGTTGCCGATTTTTCGGATCGAGGTGACCATGGCCGAACTCCGTTGCAACGAAGTTATAACACGGCCGGGAAGTCACCTCCAGATCGGCGTTCCGTCACCGGGCAATCCCAGCCGGTCCCACATCTCGCTGACCCGCTCGACCACGGTCTCGTCCATGCGGATTTCCTCGCCCCATTCGCGTTTGGTCTCGGGCTCCCATTTGTCGGTGGCGTCGAGGCCGATCTTGGAGCCGAGGCCGCTCTCGGGCGAAGCAAAGTCCAGATAGTCGATCGGGGTGTTCTCGATGACGGTGATGTCGCGGGCCGGGTCCATCTTGGTCGAGATGGCCCACATCACGTCCTTCCAGTCGCGGGCGTTGATGTCGTCGTCCACCACGATGATCCACTTGGTGTACATGAACTGCCGCAGATAGCTCCAGCAGCCCATCATCACCCGCTTGGCGTGGCCCGGATAGGCCTTCTTCATCGACACCACGGCGATGCGGTAGCTGCAGCCCTCCGGCGGCAGCCAGAAGTCGGTGATCTCGGGAAACTGCTGTTGCAGCAGGGGGATGAAGACCTCGTTCAGCGCCTCGCCCAGCACGCTCGGCTCATCCGGCGGGCGCCCGGTGAAGGTGGTCAGATAGATGGGGTCGCGGCGCAGGGTGATGGCCGACACCTGAAACACCGGGAAGGTCTCGACCGAGTTGTAATAGCCCGTGTGGTCGCCGTACGGCCCCTCGGGCGCGTGCTCGTCCAGCAGGACATGGCCTTCCAGCACGATCTCGGCGGTGGCGGGCACCATCAGCGGCACGGTCTTGCAGGGAACCAGTTCGGCCTTGGCCCCGCGCAGCAGGCCGGCGAACTGGTATTCCGAAAGGGTGTCCGGCACCGGCGTCACGGCCGCCAGAATGGTGCCCGGATCGGCGCCCAGAACCACGGCGCAGGGCAGGGGCTCGCGCTTTCCGGCCTTCTTGTGCCGGGCATAGTGTTGCGCCCCGCCCCGGTGGGCCAGCCAGCGCATGATGGCCTTGTCCTTGCCCAGCACCTGCATGCGATAGATGCCGAGGTTGAAGTCGTCCTCGCGGTCGTCGGATGGGCCTTTGGTGACGACCAGACCCCAGGTGATCAGCGGCGCGGGCTCGCCCGGCCAGCAGCCCTGAACCGGCAGGGATGTCAGGTCGATCTGGTCGCCCTTCAGCACCACCTCCTGCACCGCGGCCTTTTTCACCACCTTGGGCCGCATCGCCATGACGGTCCTGGCCAGCGGCAGCATCTCCATGGCGTCGGCCAGGCCGCGCGGCGGGGTCGGATTCTTCAGGAAGGCCAGCAGCTCGCCGACCTCGCGCAGTTCGGCGGCGGTGGTGCGGCTCTTGCCTTCCAGCGTCACCCCCATGGCGACGCGCTTTACCGTGCCGAACAGATTGGCCAGACAGGGGATGGGGCTGATGGTGCCATCCGGCATGACCGGTTTTTCGAACAGCACCGCCGGGCCGCCGTTCCTCAGCAGCCGCGTCTGGATCTCGGTCATCTCGAGCTGGGTCGACACGGGCTCGCGCACGCGCACCAGCTCGCCCTCGGCTTCCAGCAGATTGATGAATTCGCGCAGGGACTTGTAGGCCATGCGAAAACGCTTAGGCGGCGAGGCGGCGTCTGTCACGCGGACAGGCTGTCGCTCAATACGCGGGGGTGTCCGACACCAGGGCCCAGACCGGCAGATGCAGATGCCGGGTGGCGACGGCCATCTGGGTCGAGTCCATGCGGGCCTGACCGCTTTCCAGCCGACGGACCGCTTCGGGCGTCAGTTTCAGGGCGCCTGCCAGCGCATCGACATCGCATCCGCGTCGGTCACGCCAGTGTTTCAGCCGTCGTCCGACCGCGACATCAACCGGGTTCGTTCCCGGAAATTCCAGGACCCTGCCCATCTGCGAACCTCCCCAGGTTCATTATTGTCGGGAAGTATCCTGATCCCATTCAAAGGCCGGATCAATCCAGTCGCCCAAGCGACCGCCCGGATGGGCCAGGCCGTGGATGCGCGCCATCTCCTCATCGGTCAGGGAAAAGTCGAAGATGTCGAGGTTCTCGGCCGCACGGCTTTCCTTCGACGTCCTGGGAATGGCGATCACGCCCTGCTGTACGATCCAGCGCAGGGTCACCTGTCCGACCGACCTGCCATGGGCCTCGGCGATGGTGCGGAGGGTGGCGTCCTCCGCGATCTTGCCCTGGGCCAACGGCGACCAGGCCGTGATCGACGCGCGGAGGTCGCGGGCCGTGTCGATCAGCGTCTTTTGCGACAGATAGGGGTGGTACTCGACCTGATTGGTCACCAGCCGCGCCTCTGACAGCTGCTGGGCCTTTCGCCATTCAGCGGAGGGATAGTTGGACAGGCCGATCGAGCGGGTCAGGCCGCGCGCCTTCGCCTCGTTCAGGGCAGCGATGGTCTCTTCCAGCGGCGGCGTGGCCTTGGGCCAGTGCAGCAGCAGCAGGTCAGGCGCCGTACCCAGACTGTTGGCCGACTCCTCGGCCTGTTTCAGCAGGGCGTCATGGCTGAAATGGTCGACCCAGATCTTGGTCGTCAGCCAGAAGCTGTCCCGCGGCACACCGGCGTCCCGGATGCCCTGGCCGACACCGTGTTCGTTTCGATAGATCCAGGCCGTGTCGATGTGGCGATAGCCGTTCGTGAGGGCATGGCCGACCATGCGCCGCGCATCGTCGGGCTCCAGCTGCCATGTGCCGAGGCCGATAAGGGGAATGTCATGTCCGTCGACGGTCAGCGTATCGGTCCTGGCCATGGGAGATCCTTCAGCACGGGGGAGGGGGCCTTAGCTGGGGCCGATCCCGCCCGGATCAAGGGCGGGCAGCGCCCTCCAGCCAATTGGCGATCTCATCCCAGAGGGGCTCCATCCCGCGCCGGAAGGCGCCCTCATGGCCGATGCGCCGGACGCCATAATCTCCGGGCGACCGGACGATGATCTCACGAGGGGCACGCGGATAGACCTTGAGCAGGTCCGCCCCCGTACGCGGCGTGGCGATCGGATCGTCGGTGAAGATCCACGAGCGGATGGGGGCAGTCACCGCCTCGAAATGATGCGGCTTCAGGGTGGTGGCGAGCTCGTTGGAGAAATAGGCGGGCTTCAGGCACCAGCGTTTCCACGTCTCAAACACACCCCGCGGCAGGTCGGTCCCGGCCCACAGGCCTCCACCTTTCACATAGCCGTGCCGCCTCAGGCTCAGCGGGCCAAAGCCGAACCAGAAGAACAGCTCCAGCGGATTATAGGCACGATGGTGCCGTCCCCAGTAGCCGGTACCGACCGACACGAAGGCATGGCGGGCGAACCGGTCATGATTGGCCATGAAGCCGAGGAAATGCCCGCCAACACTGTGACCCAGATGGCTCAGCGGCAGGCCCGGGGCCGCGTCGGCCAGCGCCTCGAGCGCCGCGGGCATGTCCAGCCGGCCCCAGTCGGGATAGTCCATCTGCAGCGCCGCCAGATCGTCGGGTCGCGACCCTGCGATACCCCGGAAGTCATAGGTCAGCACCACGGCCCCGCGTCCGGCCAGATGGCGGGCGACCCGGTCATAGAAGCCCTTGGGAAAGCCGGTGCCCGAGCTGATCAGCACCGACATGTGCGGATCGGCGGGCCGGTACAGCCGCATCGACAGCGGATAGCCGTCGGAGGCGCTGACGGTCAGGTCCTCGATAGCCGGCTCGGTCATGGGGTTCGTCCTTATTTGCAACGAACCTGGCAGATTTCCGCGAGGTCAGGTCAAGAGGGCGCTGCGGCCCCGGCCAACTCCGGATGCGCCTTTCTCAGTTTCGCGGGCGCGACCTTCCTCCAGCGGCTGGCCAGTTCGGCCTTCAGCCAGTCCGGATCGACCCCTTTGATACGGATCAGCACATAGGCGTAGGCGCGATAGTGGTCGGTGATGTGGAACACTTCGGGGTCGACCTCGACCAGCATGTCTCGCCGTTCGATCGAGCCGACATCCAGCGCCAGGCTGTCATCCTCGGCCCGCAGCCGCGTCAGGAATTTGCCCGCGACCCGCCAGCAGGGCTGGCCATAGGCGGTTCCATGTTCGGCCCCGGGCAGGGCCATGATCAGGGCATCGACCTCATCCTCGGTCATCGCACGCGCTCCGAATTGAAAAGGGCCGCCCCGGACGGGAGCGGCCCTTTCGGTATCAGGCGGTTGGCCCGATGCCTACATGATGTCCTCGTTCATCAGACCGACCTTCAGGAAGCCGTTCATCTGCAGGGTGTTCATGACGGTCATGAAGTCATTGTACATGACCTCGGCGTCGGCCCGGATGAAGACGCGCTCTTCCTGACAGCGTCCGCCGCCCAGCGCCGCGCAGGCGTCCACCGGCAGGCGCGAAATGTCGGTTTCGGTCAGCACGTCGCCGACGCCGATAAAGATCTGGCCGGACTGCTGGATGTTGATGACCACGGGCTCGACCACTTCCTGTCCGGGAACGGGCGGCGTGGCCGGCGGCAGGTCCAGGCGGATCGAGACGGTGGCCAGCGGGGCGGCGACCATGAAGATGATCAGCAGCACCAGCATGATGTCGACGAACGGCGTGACGTTGATGTCCGCGTTCTGGCTGATGGTCTTGCCACCGTTCGGTCCCGAAAGTTTGGCGCCCATGGGGTCGTCTCCGTGTCATGCCGCCGCTCGGGGCGCGCGTGTGGATCAGCTTCAACCGTCTCATGGCGATCCTGACGGCGCTTGTAAAGCGGTCAGGGGCCCTGAAGGGTTCCGATTCTGAGGATTACGCCTGAGGGGCGAACCGCAAGGGGCGTCTCAACCTTTCGCCAGCTTCAGGAACCGCTCCATCTGCGCCGGATCGCTCCTGAAAACGCCCGTGAAGCGGGTGGTGATGGTCGAAACATGACGGTGGTGGACGCCGCGGGTGGTCATGCACTGGTGCTCGGCATCGATCAGCACGGCCACGCCGGCCGGCTTCAGGTGCGATTCGATGGCCCCGGCGATCTGGTTGGTCAGCACTTCCTGGGTCTGCAGCCGCTTGGAGAAGATCTCGACCACGCGGGCGATTTTGGAGATTCCAACGACCTTCTCGGTCGGCACATAAGCAACATAGGCCTTGCCCAGGAAGGGGGCCATATGGTGCTCGCAGTGGCTCTCGACCTCGATGTCGCGCAGCAGCACCATGTCGTCATAGCCCTGCACGTCCTCGAAGGTGCGCGATAGCTCCCTGGCCGGATCGGCGTGATAGCCTTCGAACCATTCGGCATAGGCATCGACCACGCGTTTCGGCGTATCGACCAGACCCTCGCGGTCCGGATTGTCACCAGCCCAGGCCAGCAGGGTCCGCACGGCCTGCATGGCTTCTTCACGCGAGGGACGGACCAGGGCGTTGGCGTCGGGGTCGGCGATCAGGCCGGGCGTTTGCACGATGGCATCCATATCGATGTAGGCGACGAAGTTGCGCCGGAACGAGGGTTCCGGAAATGACGCGCGCCGCTCTCCCTTTTTTCTGCGGGGACGAACTGTGTGGTTGGACGCGCCCCGTCCCGGCTATATGGGATGATCCCCTTTCCCCGCAAGCAAGCCGGACCGGCCGCCCGTCATGCCTCTCGTGATTCACGACACCCTGACCCGCTCCAAGAGGGTCTTTGAGCCCCGCGATGAGAAGCGCGTGACCCTCTATGTCTGCGGGCCGACGGTCTATGACTATGCCCACATCGGCAATGCGCGGCCGCCGGTGGTGTTCGATGTTCTGGTCCGGTTGCTGCGCCGCCGGTACGGGGCCGAACACGTCGTTTATGCCCGCAACGTCACGGACGTGGATGACAAGATCAACGCCAGGGCCGCGAAAGAGGGCGTGCCGATCGGCGAGATCACCGCGCGCTATGAGGCCGCTTACCTTGAGGATATGGCGCGGCTGAACGTCACACCGCCCGACATCGCGCCCCACGTCACGGATCACATGGACGCCATCGTCGCCCAGATCCGCGCGATACTGGACCACGGCTGCGCCTATGAGGCCGAGGGTCATGTGCTGTTCGACGTCTCGGCCTATCAGGCCTATGGTGCCCTGTCGGGCCGTAACCTGGACGACATGATCGCCGGTGCCCGGGTCGAGGTCGCTCCGTACAAGAAGAACCCCCACGACTTCGTCCTGTGGAAGCCGTCAAAGCCGGGCGAGCCGGAATGGCCGTCGCCCTGGGGGCCGGGCCGTCCCGGCTGGCATATCGAATGCTCGGCCATGATCGAGGAGGTGCTGGGCCTGCCGATCGACATTCACGGCGGCGGCATTGATCTGGCCTTTCCCCACCACGAAAACGAGATCGCCCAGGGTGTCTGCGCCCACGGCCATGCCCATGGCGAGCGCCCGCACGATCATTATGCGCGCTACTGGATGCACAACGGCTTTCTGACGCTGGATGCGGAAAAGATGTCCAAGTCGCTGGGGAATGTGCTGCTGCTCCATGACCTGGTGCAGGCCATCCCGGGCGAGGTCGTGCGTTGGGCCCTTCTGTCCGCCCACTATCGCCAGCCGCTGGACTGGACCCCGAGCCTGCTGGATCAGAGCCGCAAGTCGCTGGACCGGCTGTATGGCGCGCTGGCCCGTTCGGCCGGCGTCGCGGTTTCGCCCAGCGAGCCGCCCACTGAATTCCTCAAGGCCATTGAGGACGACCTGAACACACCAGGAGCCATGGCCGTTCTGTTTGCCCTGTCCGGCGAGATCGAGCGCGCCCTGACCGCAGGCGATACAGGGGCGGTTGCCCGGGCCAAAGGGCAATTGGTTGCCTCGGCAAACCTTCTGGGTGTGCTTCAGTCCGATCCGGCCGACTGGCTGAAGGGTGACGCTTCCGACGCCCTGACGACCGAGGTCGAGGCCTTGATCGAACAGCGGGCCGCCGCCCGGGCCGCGAAGGACTGGCCTGAGGCCGACCGCATCCGCGACCGCCTGGCCGAGCTGAATGTCGAGGTCATGGACGGCCCCGAAGGCGCCCGCTGGCGTCTCCGGTCCTGAACGAGGGCATTCCTCCCCCGATGGGGGAGGAGCTCTTTCTATCGCGTCCGGCTGGACGGCAGGCCGCTGATCTCGCAGACGTAGTCCCGCTCGGGTGAGGCGCTTTGCGCACCGGTCGGGGTCAGAATGCCGCCGCGGGCCTCACAGTCGGCCATCAGGGCGTCCAGCTTCTGGGTATAGGTGCCTTCGCGGGCCCCCATGCCGGCGCAGGCGGCCAAGGACAGGGACAGGGCCCCCACCGCGAGGGTCGACACAAGGGCGGGGCGGTTCAGACGGATGGTCATGGACTTCTCCAGTCAAGAGTGAGGGACAAGAATAGCTTGTCCCAGACTATGGCTAACCCGTGGCAAGGTCAGCCGTTCCGTTCGGGAATATGGCGGGGGGTGGACCCGATTGCGGCAACGCTGCTACCCCATGGCCTATGGAAACCGGAACCTGGATCACCCTCGGCCTGTATTTCGCCCTGATGCTGGGCATCGGCCTCTATTCCTATCGCGAGTCCACCTCGGACGTGTCGGGATACATGCTGGGCGGGCGCAGGCTGGGACCGGCGGTGGCCTCCCTGTCGGCGGGCGCCTCGGACATGAGCGGCTGGATGCTGCTGGGCCTGCCGGGGGCCATGTATCTGTCCGGCCTGTCCTCGGCCTGGATCGCCATCGGCCTGTTCATCGGCGCGCTGGCCAACTATCTGATCGTCGCGCCGCGTCTCAGGACCTATACGGTCATGGCCCGGGACGCGATCACCATCCCGGACTATTTCGACAAGCGGTTCCAGGACCGGTCGCGCCTGCTGCGGGTGATCTCCTCGCTGGTCATCGTCATCTTCTTTACCCTGTACACGTCGTCGGGTCTGGTCGCGGGCGGCAAGCTGTTCGAGAGCGCCTTCGGTCTCGACTATGCCTGGGGTCTCTGGATCACGGCGGGCGTGGTTCTGGCCTACACCGTGGTCGGCGGCTTCATGGCCGTCAGCCTGACGGACTTCGCGCAGGGGTGCATCATGTTCGTGGCCCTGGTTCTGGTCCCCATCGTGGCGCTGGGCGCGGTCGGCGGTCCGGTCGAGGCGGTCGAGACGGTGCGCGGTATCGACCCCGGCCTGCTGAACCTGTTCCAGGGGGCGACCGTCATCAGCGTCATCTCGGCCATGGCCTGGGGCCTCGGCTATTTCGGCCAGCCGCATATCATCGTCCGCTTCATGGCCGTGCGCTCGCTCAAGGATGTGCCGACCATGCGCAACATCGGCATGAGCTGGATGCTGATCACCCTGATCGGGGCGCTGGCAACCGGGCTGGTGGGTCTGGCCTATGCCACCCGCACGGGGCTGGAGGTCGCGGATCCCGAGACCATCTTCATCCTGCTGTCCGATGTGCTGTTCGACCCATTGATCACCGGCTTCCTGCTGGCGGCCATCCTGGCGGCGATCATGAGCACCATCTCGTCCCAGCTGCTGGTGTCGTCCAGCTCGCTGACCGAGGACTTCTATTCCATCTTCCTGCGCCGGAATGCGCCGCAGAAGGAACTGGTCCTGATCGGTCGCCTGGCCGTGCTGGCCGTGTCGCTGGCGGCGATCTTCCTGGCGTACGATCCCACGAACAACGTCCTGGGGCTGGTGTCCAACGCCTGGGCCGGCTTCGGCGCCGCCTTCGGGCCGCTGGTGATCCTGTCGCTGACGTGGAAGCGCATGACCCGCAACGGCGCGCTGGCCGGCATGATCGTCGGCGCGGTGACCGTCCTGTTCTGGATCTATGCCCCGGTGCTCGCCGACGGCCAGACCCTGTCGCAGGGCAGCGGCGTCTATGAGATCGTGCCCGGCTTCATCCTCAGCGGGCTGGCGATCTGGCTGGTCAGCATGATGGGCAAGCCGCCGTCCGGGGACATCCAGTCGACCTTCGAGGCCGTCCGTCAGGCCCTGCACCGCAAGGGGGAACCCGCAACGCCCCGTTAACCGACACGGCGCACCCTCAGGGCCCACGCCTTTGCGAGGCCGCCATGTCGACGATCCAGACTTCCAGCTACCGGCGTACGCGGGACCATTTCGAGCCCCAGGACATCGATCCCCACGAGCAGCGCCGCCTGCGCGGCCTGATGGAGCATATCGACTACACCGCCTATGTCGCCAACCGCGAGGTGGTGGGCCAGATGCTGGCCTCGGTCGACGCCGGTCATTTCCAGCGGCTGGCCGTCACGGTTGCGACGGCCCGGGCCAAGTGGGTGGCCGAGGCCCTGCGCCAGTCCGAATCCGGCGCCCCCTCCACCCCTGACCAGATCGCGCGTCTCACGGCCTGCAGGGTGGCCTTCGAGGAACTGTCCGAGGCCTATGAGGGCCTGCGACGCATGGTCGACCGCGGCTATGTGCCGATGAAGTCTCCCGGCTGACGGTCGCCTACGCCTTCAGCCGGTAGCCCGTCCGGAACATCCAGCCGACGATTGCAAGGCAGGTGAAGAAGAAGCCCAGCGTCGCCGCGAGGCTGATGCCCACGCTGACGTCACCGACCCCGTAGAAGGCCCAGCGGAAGCCCGAGATCAGATAGACGACCGGGTTGAACAGCGAGATGGTCCGCCAGGTGCCCGGCAGCATGTCGATCGAATAGAAGGATCCGCCGAGGAAGGTCAGCGGCGTCACGACCAGCATCGGAATCATCTGCAACTGCTCGAACCCCTGGGCCCATATGCCGATGATGAAGCCGAACAGGGAGAAGGTTGTGGCGATCAGCACCAGGAAGGCGATCATCATCAGCGGATGCTCGATCCGCAGAGGCACGAACAGGGCCGCCGTCGCCAGGATGATCAGCCCCAGCACCAGCGATTTGGTGGCCGCCGCGCCCACATAGGCCAGGACGATCTCGAAGGGCGAAATCGGGGCCGACAGGATCTCGTAGATCGTCCCCGTGAATTTGGGGAAATAGATGCCGAAGCTGGCGTTGAAGATCGACTGGGTGAACAGGCTCAGCATGATCAGGCCCGGCACGATGAAGGCGCCATAGGCCACGCCGTCGATCTCGGTCATGCGGCTGCCGATGGCCGAGCCGAACACCACGAAATAGAGCGCCGTGGTGATGACGGGCGTGACGATCGACTGCCAGAAGGTGCGCAGCGCGCGCGCCATCTCGAAGCGATAGATGGCCCAGACTCCGTAAGCATTGAAGCTCATGATGCGGCTCCTTCACCGGTGGCCTGCCGGGCCGGCTTGTCGCGGTGCACCAGGCTCACGAAAATGTCCTCCAGCGAGCTCTGGGCCGTGTTCAGGTCCTTGAAGCCGATGCCCAGATCGCTGACCGCGCGCAGCAGCGAGGGCACGCCGGTGCGCTCGGCATTGGCATCGAACACATATTCCAGCTCGTGGCCGTCGGCTTTCAGCTCGACCTTCCACTCGGCCAGTTCGGCCGGCACCGTCTGCATCGGGTCCTGAAGGTTCAGGGTCAGCGTTTTCTTGCCGAGTTTTTTCATCAGTTTGGTCTTGTCCTCGACCAGGATCAGCTCGCCGTTCAGGATCACCCCCACGCGGTCGGCCATCTCCTCGGCTTCCTCGATGTAGTGGGTGGTCAGGATGATGGTGACGCCGCGCTCGCGCAGGCCCCGCACCAGGGCCCACATATCGCGGCGCAATTCGACATCGACCCCCGCCGTGGGCTCGTCCAGAAACAGGATGTCGGGCTCATGGCTGAGGGCCTTGGCGATCATCACCCGGCGCTTCATGCCGCCCGACAGGGTCATCAGCTTGGCGTCCTTCTTGTCCCACAGGCTCAGGTCGCGAAGGATCTGCTCGATGAAGGCCGGGTTCGGGGCCCGGCCGAAAAGTCCGCGGCTGAAGGTAACGGTCGCCCAGACGGTTTCGAAAGCGTCGGTGGTCAGTTCCTGCGGCACCAGGCCGATCCGTTCGCGGGCCTTGCGATAGTCGGACTGGATATTGTGTCCGTCGACCAGAACCGTGCCCGTGCTGGGGGTCACAATCCCGCAGATGGTGCTGATCAGCGTGGTCTTGCCGGCGCCGTTCGGACCCAGCAGGGCGAAGATCTCGCCCCTGGCAATATTCAGATCGACCTGCTTCAGCGCCTGATGGCCACTGGCATAGGTCTTGGTCAGGCCGTTGATGGAAATGACCGGCTGCATTCCGTCCCCCTCGTCTCAGGCCACGCAATTAGGGTTCCGATATCCCGCTCACAAGGCGGAGCCTGTCGCCGCGTCAGGAGTTGTTGTCGCCGATGGACACAGGCTGGGCCGATCTCCGCACCGACAGGCTGGCCCGACGGGCCCGCAGGCTCTGGCAGCGACGGCCCGCCATGCCGGTACTGCTCGAGGCGCTGGCCCGCTTTGGCTACGGCGCGCGCGGCTTCGTCTATCTGTCGATCGGCGTGATCCTGATGATGACGGCCCATGACCTGACCAGCCAGACGGCGGGATCGACGGGAGTCGTTGAAACCCTGGCGCGCCAGCCTTTTGGCCGGGTCTGGCTGATGACCCTCGGGATCGGCCTCTGGGCCTTTGTGCTGTGGCGTGTGCTTCAATCGGTGTTCGATGCCGATCACGAGGGCCGCAGCCTCGCGGCCATCGGCAAACGGGCGGGGCAGGCGGTCAGCGGTGTGGTCTATGGCCTGCTCGCCTCGACCGTCTTCGAGGTCCTCGATGAGGTCCATGCCAATCTCTCGGCCGAGGACATCGCCGAGAATCAGGAAAAGGCCCGCGCCCTGATGGATCTGCCGTTCGGGCAGGCCATGCTGATCGGCATCGGGCTGGTGATCCTGGCGGTGGGGATGGGCAATGTCGTGCGCGGCATCCGCTCTGACTTTGGCCGCGATCTGCGCTGTTCGGAAAAGCTGTGCCGTCGTGTCGTGCCCCTGGCCCATATCGGCTATGTCTCACGCGGTCTCGCCTATTTCCCGCTGGCCGGCCTCGTCATGCTGGCCGGGTTCCGCGAGCGGTCCAGTGAGATCACCAGCTTCGGCGGCGCGCTGGAGGCGGTTGAGACCCTGCCCGCCGGACCCTGGCTTCTCAGCGCCACAGCGCTCGGGTTGATGGCATTCGGTGCCTTTGCCTTCGTCGAGGGCCGCTTTCGCCGCATCCGTCCGCCCCGCGATCTGGACCTCGGCTGACGTCTGCGTCCGGGTGTGACGTCGCGGCGTATATCCTGCACCTGACCGATCGGAGCCCCGACCATGCCGCCTGTCCGCCTGTTCGCCCTCGCTGCCCTGGCCCTGATGGTCAGCGCCTGCGTCACCGCGCCTTCACCTTCCGAATGGCGCGCGCCGGAGCCGCTCAAGCCCGTAGACGCCGAACGCCTCTATTCCGGTCGCTGGCTGGAGGTCGCGCGCCTGCCCATGTCGATCACCGACGGCTGCGTGGCCGGGGCCTCCAACTACACCCTGGTCAATGAAACCCGCGTCGATGTGCGCGACACCTGTCAGGTCGGCACCCCGGACGGTCGCGAAAAGGCCATCGGCGGGCGCGGCGAGATCCTCGATCCCGGCACCAACACCCGCCTGCGGGTCCGCTATGTGGCGGGCTTCGTCACCTGGGACTACTGGATCCTCGATCGGGCCGACGACTATAGCTGGTTCATCTCGGCCGACCCGACCTTCGAAAAGCTGTTCATCTACACACGCGCGATTCCGACGGATGCCGAGCTCCAGGCTCTGGTCCGGCGGGCGGCCGAGCTGGGCTATGACGTGTCGAAGCTGGAGTTTCCGCCGAACGAATAGGGCGGCCCGCGCCTGACCCTGCGTCACCGGGGCGCGCGCGCCACGCCCGGCCAGAAACCGTGCGGCGCCGGCCCCGGCGATTCCCCTCGCGGTTGACCTTACGCCTCCGGCCCGTCATCACCGATGAAACAGCCGCACAGGGAGGATCGGGCGATCATGGGCTTGCTGGCCAACATCCGACGGGATCTGAAGTTTGCCGCCGGACTGCGTCGCCTGCTTTCGCGCATCAAGCCGATCGATCTGGACAGCCCGGTGCTGGTCTGTGACGACCTGGAGGAGGCCGTCGACCGCTTCCCCGACCGCATCGCCATCGAGGACGAGCACCGAAGCCTGACCTATCGCGAGTTCGATGGTCTGGCGAACCGCTTTGCCCACTGGGCCCGGGGCCGGAACCTCAAGCGCAGCGACACGGTCGCCCTGGTCATGCTGAACCGCGCGGAATATCTCGCCGCCTGGTTCGGCCTGTCCAAGGTCGGTGTGGCCACCGCCCTGATCAACACCAATCTGACCGGCGCGGCGCTGGGCCACTGCATCGAAATCTCCGGCGCGTCGCAGATCATCACCGATCAGGAATGCTGGCGCGCGGTCGAGGATGCCCGCCCGCACACGGACCGCAATCTGATGCTCTGGGTCCTGGGTCTGGCCGACGAGGACGAGGTCAGCGACCGCCGCGACCTCGACACCCCGCTGCGCAGCGCCTCCTCGGTGCGTCCGGCACCTGGCGCCCGTCAGGGCCTGACCAACCGCTCGACCGCCCTCTATATCTACACCTCCGGCACGACCGGTCTGCCCAAGGCGGCCCGCGTGCCCCATTCGCGCGCCCGAACCTACATGCTCGCCTTCGCCGGCTGCACGGCGGCGACCGAAAAGGACGTCACCTACAACGTCCTGCCCCTCTATCATTCGACCGGCGGCCTGGTGGGAATCGGCCCGGCCCTGCTGAACGGCGGCAAGCTGGTGCTGCGCAAGCGCTTCTCGGCGACCGCCTTCTGGCCCGATGTGAAGAGGACCGGTGCCACCATCTTCGTCTACATCGGCGAACTGTGCCGCTATCTGGTCAACAGCCCCGCGAATGACGACGAGCGCGCCCACAAGCTGCGCCTCGCCTACGGCAATGGCCTGCGCCCCGACGTATGGGATGACTTCAAAAGCCGCTTCGCCATTCCCGAGATTCTCGAATTCTACGGCTCGACCGAGGGCAATGTCTCGGTTTTCAATTTCGACGGAAAGTCGGGCGCGATCGGCCGCGTCCCCTGGTTCGTGAAGGGCAAGGTCAACATCCGCCTCGTGCAGTTCGACTTCGACACCGAAACCCCGGTGCGCGGCCCGGACGGGCGTTGCCGTCTGGCGGCGGTGGGAGAGGTCGGCGAGGCCATCGGCATGATCGGCGACGACACCCGCCATGACTTCTCGGGCTATGCCGACAAGTCCGCCTCGCAGAAAAAAATCCTCACCGACGTGTTCAAGCCCGGCGACCGCTGGTTCCGCACCGGCGACCTGCTGCGTCAGGACCGCGAGGGCTATTTCTACTTCATCGACCGTATCGGCGACACCTTCCGCTGGAAGGGCGAGAACGTCTCGACCGCCGAGGTGGAACAACTTCTGGCCGAGGCCCCGGGTGTCAGGGAAGTCATCGCCTATGGCGTCCCCGTCCCGGGTCAGGACGGCAAGGCCGGCATGGTCGCCCTCGTGGTCGAGGGCCGGTTCGGTGCCACCGCCTTCGCCGAATATGTCGAGGCCAATCTGCCCTCCTATGCCCAGCCCCAGTTCGTCCGCATCATGAAGGCCGTCGACACCACGGGCACCTTCAAATACCGCAAGGTCGATCTGGTCACCGACGGCTTTGACCCGGACAGGGTCGACGGCCCCCTGTATGTGCGCGGCGGCAAGGCCGGCTACACCAGGCTGACCCCCGCCGCCCGCCAGGCCATCCTCGACGGCGAAACGCGGCTCTAGCTGCCGGACCAGCCCAGTCGGCCCTGCCACCACCAGACGGCGACCGAGGCCTGGCGTCGGCCAGTCTTCAGACCCTGAATGACTATCGATTCATTGTCTCCCGCCTGACAGGTCACCTCCACCGAACTCAGGGCCGTCAGATCGGCCAGCCAATAGTTCCAGCGCGCAAGATCTGTCTCCGAGGCCTGCCCCCCCGCACCCGAATAAGCCGTTACCCTGACCCGACCTGGCCCGGACAGGCTCCAGCGTGCTTCGATCTCGAGATGAACCGGACCACTGGGACATTCATGACGATGAATGACTAGGCTCTGAAGTGGAGGCTCATACTCCACATGTGGGGGGGGCTGCCTGCTTACATTGGGTGGCGTATCCGACACTGACTGGGCACAGGCCTGCGTGGCGAATGGCACGACAAGGAAGGCGAATACTCTTAGAATATTATGGGTCATCGTTTAGCCTTCGCCACAGGTGTCTGCGTCATTGGTCGCAAGCCGGACACGGTTATCATCATCTGGGGAATTTTCATAAAAATCATACTCGTATATGATGCCGTCGAAGTAGATGTATTGTGTAAAATTTGTACCGTCTGCACCTTCAGAGACTAGAAAGTCTGGCCATTCCCAGTCGCGGCTACTTGGCTGGAAATGTCCATCTGAGAGGTCTACATTTACAGAGTACCCATCATCGTGGAAACGGACATTGGGATGGCTATGAATTATTCCAACTACTTGATTCCAAGACGTGAATCCAAAATCGGCTGGCACGCTGCCCGGGTTCAATCCGGTCAGAGAGTTGTTATCTCCCGAAATCATTGAACCAAGTTGCAGATCGCCATTCTCATCGCGGTAGATGAAAAATCCATACTCCCGAGTATCTATGTCTTCCAGTTGCGCTAACAAAGCCGCAGCGAGCGAGGCCAATCGATCAGCCTCTCGATCTTCACAAGCATTCCAACCATCTGGTCGATCAGGGTCTTGGGGTAACCCGCCACCACTTCCGCTACCGCCTCCCAGATCATCGAGTCCCCCTTGACTGTCATTGTCTCCAATTGTCACGCTGGTGGCTGAACCAAACCCGCCTCGTCCACCGACGACCTCGATATCATCAACCGGGGTGCCCGGATCCTCATCGTCGGGACCCCCCGCGCCGAAAAGCACGAAATCTTCTCCGCCCTTGTCCAGTGAGAACGGGCGGAAGTCATGCCGCTCGGGTGGAAGCTCATCTTGTGGAAACGCCAATCCGGAGTCGAGTGCAGTCTGCCCGCGCAAGCTATGCAGCAGATCGGCGATGCTGGTCTGAGGTGCATCATTGAGTTGGAGAAAAGGATCGGGGCTCAGGCCTAAACCGTCGCGGAATAACGTTTCATCAGTATGTCGAACAGCATGGCGGCCTCTCCCTCATTGCAACTTTGGCTCACCCTGGGTGAGCCTTGCGCTTGGGTCACCGACAGCCCCATGAAATTTCAGGCATTTGCGATCACCTTCTTGGCAACGCGGCTTTAAGCATTAACGGGCAGGGTTGACGCCTCTCGTTCGCCACAGGTGTCGCCTCCGTCCATGTTCCAGATCATCGGCATCGTCCTGCTGTTCGCCATGGTGTTCGGCAGCTACATCCTGGCGGGCGGCAAGATGGGGGTGATCATGCACTCCCTGCCGTATGAGCTGATGGCCATTCTGGGGGCCGGCGTGGCCGCCTTCCTGATCGGCAATTCGGTCGGGACGATCAAGGCGACCCTGGCCGGCTTCGGCAAGGTGTTCGTCGGCAACAAGTGGAAGCGCAAGGATTACATCGACCTCCTCAGCCTGCTGTTCCAGCTGACCAAGACGATGAAGTCCAAGGGCGTCATCGCCCTCGAAAGCCATATCGAAAAGCCCGCCGAGTCCGCGATCTTCCAGAAATATCCGAAGATCATGAAGGACCATTTCGCCACCGACTTCATCTGCGACACCCTGCGCATGATGACCATGAACCTCGAGGATCCGCACCAGATCGAGGACGCCATGGAAAAGCAGCTGGAAAAGCACCATCATGAAGGTCTGGCCGGTGCCCATGCGCTGCAGACCATGGCCGACGGCCTGCCGGCGCTGGGCATCGTCGCGGCCGTGCTGGGCGTGATCAAGACCATGGGTTCGATCACCGAGCCGCCGGAAATCCTGGGCGGCATGATCGGCGGCGCTCTGGTTGGCACCTTCCTCGGCGTGTTCCTGGCCTATGGTCTTGTCGGCCCCATGGCCGCGCGTCTGAAGGAGATCGTCGACAGCGACGGGGCCTTCTACAAGATCATCCAATCGGTGCTGGTCGCCCACCTGCACGGCAATGCGGCCCAGATCTCGGTCGAGATCGGCCGGGGCGACATTCCCTCCGGGGCGCAGCCCTCGTTCAGTGAGATGGAAGAGAGCCTGGCCAACGCACCGATGGAAGCGGCCTGACCGGACGGGGTTCGGTCGCTCACGGAAGATCACGAACCCGTGAGAATTCGCTTGCGAGTCGGCTCACATTTCCGTTATCACCCTTTTGCGGGGATTCATGACCCCGTTGAACCTTCTGAAGGATGAAACACATGCGTATCGTTGCTCTGGTCGCCGCTTCGGCCGCCGCCCTGGCCATCGCCGCCTGCACCCCCGCCGCCGAAGAAACCCCGGCTGCTGAAGCTGACGCCGCCGCCGAAACCGCTCAAGAAGCCGCCGTCGACGCCGAAGCCTCGGCCGCGGAAGCTGGCGCTGCGGCCGACGAAGCCACCGCCGCCGCTGGTCAAGCCGCTGCTGAAACGACCGCTCCGGTCGAAGCCGCTCCGGCTGCTCAGTAAGCCAAACGGATACGGTCCTTCGGGGCTGAATCGGGAAAGGGCCGCCCCCACGGGCGGCCCTTTTTCTGTTGCGCGGCGCAATCTCGCGCAGAAGCGGAGTCGGGCTAACCCCCGCGACACGCCCGGCTTCCCGCGCTAGGGCAGATGGCATGACGCCCCCCTCCGACACCTCCCCCGATCTGGTCTGGGATGACGACGGCACGCCGCGATCGGGCCGGTTCGGCGACATCTATTTCTCACCCGAGGACGGTCTGGCCGAGACCCGGGCGGTCTTCCTCGACGGCTGCGGCCTTCCTGACGCCTTTGCCGGTCGCGACCATTTCTGTGTCGCGGAACTTGGCTTCGGCACGGGCCTCAATATGGCGGCGCTGCTGATGCTGTGGCGCGAGCATGCCGCCCCCGGTGCCCGGCTCAGCCTGTTCTCCATCGAAGGCTTCCCCCTGTCGCGGGACGAGGCCGCCCGCGCCCTGTCCGCCTGGCCCGAGCTGGAGCCTGCCACCCGCGCCCTGCTGGACGTCTGGCCCCCCTCCACACCCGGCATGCACCGGCTCGATCTGCCGGCCTTCAACGCCACCCTCGATCTGGCCATCGGCCCGGTAGAGCAGGGGCTGTCGAACTGGGCAGGCCTGGCCGACGCCTGGTTCCTCGACGGTTTTTCGCCCGCCACCAATCCCGACATGTGGTCGCCCGGCGTCCTGTCCCGGGTCGCGGCCCGCTCACGGCCCGGGGCACGGCTGGCCACCTTCACTGTGGCCGGTGCTGTCCGGCGGGGTCTGGCCGAGGCCGGTTTCAGCGTCGACAAGCGGCCCGGCCACGGCCGCAAGCGCGAGCGACTGGAGGCGGTCCGCGACGGCGGTCCTGCCCCGAAATCCCCGCTCTCCGACATCGTCATCTTGGGGGCCGGGATCGCCGGGGCGGCGCTCGCCCGGGCCTTTGCGGCGCACGGCAGCACCGTCGAGGTGATCGAGGCTGAGGCACCCGGTTCGGGGGCTTCCGGCTTTGACGCGGCCCTGGTCACGCCGCGTCTGGATGCCGGGGATGCCGATCTCGCCGCCGGCTTCGCCCAGGCTCTGGAGCGGGCCGGACAGCTCTACGACGCCGTCGATGGCGCGGTTCTGGCGCGCGGCGTGCTGCAACTGCCCGGCCGCGAGCGCGACATCGACCGCCACGCCCGGATTGCGGAACAGCCGATCTGGCAGAACGGTCACATGCGGGTCCTGTCGCCCGGCGAAGCGTCCGACCGCCTCGGCGAGACGGTGGATACGCCGGGTCTCCTGATGGTCGACGCGCGGGTCGTGCGGCCGCGGGTCATCCTTTCCGCATGGCTGCCGGAAGGAACCACCCGCGCCTCGGTGGCCCGGATCGAGCGCCACCCCGAGGGCTGGGCCCTGCACGACGCGGAAGGGGCCATCATCCGCAGAACCTCCTGTCTGATCGTGGCCGGGGGGGCGGGGGCGGTTGCGCTGCTGCCCGACCTCGCGCTGCAGCCCGTGCGCGGCCAGGTCGAGGTGACCCCGGCAGTCTCGATACCCCTCCCCGTGGCCTGGGGAGGATACGCCATCCCCACAGGCAACGGCCTGCTGTTCGGGGCGACTCATGACCGGGACGACACCGGCGTGGAGGTGCGGGCCGCCGATACGATGCGTAATCGGGCGGCGCTGGCGGCGCGGTTCCCGGGTCTTGCGGACCGTGCGGGGCAGGGGCCGGTCTTCTCCCGCGCCGCGACCCGGGCCACCACGCCCGATCGCCTGCCCTATGCCGGTGCTATCCAGGAGGGCCTGTATATGCTTGGCGGTCTGGGATCACGCGGCTTCTGTCTCGCGCCCCTGCTGGCCGAGCACATTGCCGCCCTGTGCCTTGATCGTCCGTCGCCGATGCCGGACGCCTTTTCCCGCAGGCTGGATCCCCGCCTCCGGGAGTCCGGGCTTGCGAAACCCGCGAAACCGTCAGACGTTGGTGCGTCATGACCGCCTTGATCCGCACCCCGTTGCCGCTGGCCCTGGCCGGGTCTCTCCTGGCCCTCGGAGCGTGCGCGCCAACCCGTTCGTCCGATGACGCGCCGGCCTTCAACGACCAGACCTGCTTTTCCCCATCGCAGGTGCGGGGTTTCCAGGATGGTCCGGGCCAGACGGTCTATCTGAACGTCGGGCGGGATTCCTATCCCTTGACCATCTTCGGGGCCTGCCCGGGCCTCGACGGCGCGCTGGGCTTTGCCCTTGAACCGGATGCCGTTGGTGTCACCCGCCTGTGCCCCGGCGATGCCACGCGCATCGCCGTGCGTGGAAGCGTCAATCCCGTCGAATACTGCAGCGCCCGCATCGGTCCCCGCATCGAGGGCCGTCGCTGAATCCTTGCCCGGAGACCTGCCATGATCCGCCTTGCCGCGCTTTCGTTCCCTCTCCTGATGATGGTCGCTGCCTGCGCCCCGGCCCCGGACATGGATCGGGCCGCCGGGTCCGAGCGGGCCTGTTTCATGTCGGATCGGGTCGTCAACTTCCGCGCCGGACAATCGCCATCCCTCTATGTGAAGGCTCTGGGCGGCGATGTGTTCGAGCTGCAATCCACCGGCTATTGCCGCGATCTCGACTCGTCCAGCAGCCTCGGGTTTACCCCGCTTGCGGGCTCGTCCGAGCGCACCTGCGTCGGAGACCCCATTGACATCAATGTGTCGGTCGCCGGGGCCTCGTCCAACCGCTGTCGGGCGCGCGTCGTGCGCAAGTTGACCGAGGAAGAGGTCGCCGCCCTGCCGTCACGCTACCGGCCGTAAAGCCTCGCCTCAGCCCTTGGGTTTCTGGGCATAGCCCAGCCGCTGGTTCAGCTTGTCGATCAGATCGATGGCCGTGTCGGCAATCACCGATCCGGGCGGATAGACGGCCGCCACGCCGGCATCCAGAAGGGGCTGCACGTCCGAAGGCGGAATGACCCCGCCGACCACCACCATGATATCCTCGCGGCCCAGCTTCTTCAGCTCGGCGATCAGCTGCGGCGCCAGCGTCAGGTGACCGGCGGCGAGCGAGCTGGCGCCCACGGCGTGAACGCCCTTCTCCACGGCTTCCTGCGCAGCCTCGGCCGGAGTCTGGAACAGGGAACCCGCCGTGGCCTCCAGCCCCAGGTCGCCATAGGCCGTGGCCACCACCTTCTGCCCCCGGTCGTGCCCGTCCTGCCCCAGCTTGGCGATCAGGATGCGGGGTGGGCCGCCGTCGTTCTCGATAAAGGCGGCCACCATGTCGCGCGCCCGGCTGATCTTCGGGTCCTTGCCCGCTTCCCTGCCATAGACGCCGCTGACGGTTTTCACCGACGCCACATGACGGCCGAAGGCGGCTTCCAGCGCGTCCGAGATCTCACCCACGGTGGCCTTGGCGCGTGCCGCCTCGATCGACAGAGCCAGCAGGTTGCCGTTGCCCTTCGCGCCCGCCGTCAAGGCGTCCAGCGCTGCCAGCGTCGCCGTCTCATCACGTTCGGCCCGCAGGCGCTTCAGCTTGTCGATCTGGGCCGCCAGCACGGCCGCATTGTCGACCTTCAGCACCGGGATGTCGTCGACCTGATCGGACAGATAGCGGTTCACGCCCACCACCGTCTGCTGGCCGGTATCGATGCGGGCCTGTGTCCGCGCCGCCGATTCCTCAATGCGTAGCTTGGGAATGCCCGCCTCGATCGCCTTGGCCATGCCGCCCAGGCCTTCGATCTCGGCCATGTGGGCGCGGGCCCGTTCAGCCAGTTCGTGGGTCAGCCGCTCGACGTAATAGCTGCCGCCCCACGGGTCGATCACGCGGGTCAGGCCGGTCTCCTGCTGCAGCAGGATCTGGGTGTTGCGCGCGATCCGGGCCGAGAAATCGGTCGGCAGGGCCAGCGCCTCGTCCAGCGCGTTGGTATGCAGGCTCTGGGTCTGGCCGCCCGCTGCCGCCATGGCCTCGACCATGGTGCGGCCGACATTGTTGAAAACGTCCTGTGCCGCCAGCGACCAGCCCGAGGTCTGGCAGTGGGCGCGCAGGCTCAGCGATTTCGGGTTCTTCGCGCCGAATTTCGACACGGCCTCGGCCCACAGCAGCCGCCCGGCCCGCATCTTGGCCACTTCCATGAAGTAGTTCATGCCGATGGCCCAGAAGAAGCTGAGCCGCGGGGCGAACCGGTCGACGTCCATGCCGGCGTCCACGCCCGCCTTCAGGTATTCGATCCCGTCCGCCAGCGTATAGGCCAGCTCCAGGTCGGCCGAGGCGCCTGCCTCCTGCATGTGATAGCCGGAGATGCTGATCGAGTTGAACTTGGGCGCATGTTCGGCCGTCCAGGCGAAGATATCGGAGATGATCCGCATCGAGGGCGCGGGCGGATAGATGTAGGTGTTGCGGACCATGAACTCCTTGAGGATGTCGTTCTGGATGGTCCCGGTCAGCTGGGCGGGGGCGACCCCCTGTTCCTCGGCGGCGACGACATAGAGGGCGAGAATCGGCAGGACCGCCCCGTTCATCGTCATCGACACCGACATCTGGTCCAGCGGAATGCCGTCGAACAGGGTCCGCATGTCGAGGATGGAGTCGATCGCCACCCCGGCCATGCCGACATCTCCGGCCACGCGCGGATGGTCGGAATCATAGCCCCGGTGCGTGGCCAGATCGAAAGCGACCGACAGCCCCTTTTGCCCCGCCGCCAGATTGCGCCGGTAGAAGGCGTTGGACTCCTCGGCCGTCGAGAACCCCGCATACTGGCGGATGGTCCAGGGGTTCTGGGCGTACATCGTCGGATAGGGGCCGCGATGATAGGGGGCGATGCCCGGCAGGCCGTGGATGGAGTCCAGCCCCTCCAGCGCGCCTGCACCATAGCGGGGCGCGACCGCGATGCCTTCCGGCGTCTGCCAGGCGGGCCGGTCCGGTCCGGTGCCGGTCGCACCGGTGTCCAGCTTCAGCGTGGTGAAATCGGGGCGGGTCATCGGGCGGTCTCCCCGGTCTCGAGGTCCGCGGCGAGGCCCAGGGGGGACAGCGACTCGCATCGGTGGTCCAGCGGCGACGGCGCGTTCTCTGGTTCGGCCGTCACATCGACCGGGCGCGGGTTTTCGTCGACGAACCGGGTTACGCCCACCAGATGGGCATCGCCGCGCGCATAGGCCGCCACCAGCGCCTCGCGTGCCTTTGCCACCCGGGCCTGCAGCCGTCCGGCCTCGACCGAGGCGACCAGCCCGCCCTCGCGCTCGATGGTCTGGAAGGCCGCCCAGCCCGCGTCGGCCAGATCGCGGGTGCGGGTGTCCAGGAACCACGACCCGGCCGCCGGATCGTCAACCCGGCCAAGGTGCGCTTCCTCCATCAGGATCAACTGGGTGTTACGCGCCTGTCGCAGGGCAAAGGCATCGGGCAGACCCGCCGCCCGGCTGAAGCCGTCCAGCACGATCACATCGGCACCGCCCACGGCCCCGGCAAAACCGGCCGCCGTCAATCGCAGCAGATTCGGCCAGGCGTCCCGCGTGGCCAGCATCCGCCGCGATGACCGCGCCTCGATCACCGCCTCGGTCTCCGCTCCCCAGGCCCGGGTGAAGGTCCGCCACATCAGGCGCAGCGCCCGCACCTTGGCGAGGCCGTCGAAATAGGTCTGGTCCAGCGACACGCCCAGCACCATGCGCTGGAACGCCTGCGTCGGTGACAGTCCCGCCCGGCCTGCCGCGTCGGTCAGGGCCACGGCATTGGCCAGCACATAACCCAGCTCCTGGGCCGCCGTGCCGCCTGCCTCATGCACCACCCGTCCGGAGGCGAGGAAGGCCCGCGCGTCGGGATAAGCCTCGGCATGGCGCGCCGCCGTATTGCCTGCCAGCTCCAGATAGTCCGCGAGCGGACGGGCTCCGCCGCCCTCGGCGACAAAGGCTGAAACCGGATCCATGTGAAAGGCCAGCTTCGCGCGCGGCGAGCCCTTGGCGGCGACCGCCAGGGCGTCGGCTGCCGTGGCCCCGTCCAGACCGGCGTCCAGCGCCACCTCGGCCAGTTCCAGCTGAACCCCGGCCAGGGTCTGGACCAGCGTGTCCGAATCTCCCGTCACGCCCCCCCGCACCAGCAGCGAGGCCGCTCCGCCCTCCAGTTGCGCCAACGCCACGCCATTCAGCGCGACCGCGTCTTCGCCTTCCACCAGGGCCCGCAGGTCCCAGGCCCGGCCGTCCGCATGGGCGGGGCGGGGCGCCCAAACGGGCGCGTCGGCATTGGCGGCGGCATACAGCGGCCGCACATCCAGCCCGTCGGCATCCAGATGCACCAGACTGGTCAGGTCGCGATCCCTGAGCGCGGCTTCGGCAAGCGCGCGCCAGTCGGCGGGGGAGGGGGCGGCAAAGGGCGAATTGGACATGGCGCTTCTATGGCCGAGGCGACCGCCCGTCGCAATTGTCACGGGGATATGGCCCGCCTATGAAAGACCTTCCTCCCACGGGATTCCCCCATGCTCCAGGTTCGATTGAAGCCCACCGTCTGTCCAAGCCGCCCGCTTGCCGCAGACTGCGGGGCTTGCGGGGCACGGGCCTTCAGCGTCTGCGCCACCCTGGAAGGCGAGGATCTGGCCCGCCTTTCGGCCTTGGCGGAGCCGGTACGGTTCGCGCCCGGGCAGGCCCTGACCCATCAGGGGGAACGGGCCGACTATCTGTTCAACATCACATCGGGCTCGGCCAGGGTGCAGACGTTGATGGCCGACGGACGGCGTCAGATCACCGGCTTCCTGTTCGCCGGCGACTTCGTCGGTCTGGAAGCCACGGCGCGTCATACCGGATCGGTCGAGGCGATCGAGCCGGTCACCGCCTGTCGCTTCGCCATGGCGGACTACCGGGCTCTCGTTCGCCAGACCCCGGCCCTGGAGGCGGTCCTGCTGGAACGCGCGGGTCATGAACTGACCGAGGCCCGGGCCCAGATCGTGCTTCTGGGACGCAAGACCGCCGAGGAGAAGCTGGCCTCTTTCCTTCTCCATCTCGCGGATCGCGATCCGATGCGCCCCCACGCCGAGGGTCAGATTCGCCTGCCGATGAGCCGGACCGAGATCGCCGACTATCTGGGCCTGACCATCGAGACCGTCAGCCGCGTGCTCGGCAGGCTGAAGACGGCCGGCATCGTCCAGCTGGTGTCAGTCTCGGAGCTGCGCATCCTGCGCCCCGACCGGCTGGCGGCCCTCGCCGGCGACGAGCGGTAGACGCGCCCGGCCGGGATGGCCATGAACCGCCACGGCGCTGTCGCAAAGCTCCACGCCTGCCGTGCGGTGGCTGATCAGGATCAACCCCTGACCGGTGCGTTCGAGACGCCCCTTGAGCCGCCGCAGCACCCGGGCCTCGGTGTCTGAGTCGAGGCCCTCGGTCGGCTCATCCAGAACCAGCCAGGGGGACGGCCGCAGATAGGCCCGCGCCAGCGTCAGGCGACGCCGCTCTCCGCCGGACAGAAAGGCGCCACCCGGCCCGACCGGCATGCCCAGCCCCTCGGGGGACGACGCGACGCGTTCGGCCAGCGCCGCCTCCTCCAGAACCTCCCACAGCCGGGCCTCCGGGGCCTTCGGATCGGCCAGCCGCAGATTCTCGGCTACGGTCCCGTTCAGCAACGACACCTCCTGGGCGGCATAGGCGAACAGGCCCCGGACATCGACATCGGCTCGCGCGGGGTCCAACCCGCCGACGGACATCTGGCCCTCGGGGCCGGGCCGCAGTCCCATCATCCGCTCGATCAGGGTCGTCTTGCCGACGCCCGACGGTCCGCTCAGGCGCAGACGCGACCCGCCCGGGATCTCCGGTCGATCCGGGAACAGACGGAGGGCCGTCCCGGCGGGGGTCTGAATCGGTCCCGTCACGGCCTCTCCCATCAGCGGCTCCAGCCGCGCGGTCGCCGCCCGGGCGGCCCCGGCATCGCGCAGCGCCGTGATCAGACCCAGCGCCGCCTCCATGCCCGCCGCCGCAGCCAGGACAGCGAGCGCGATCAAGGGGACAGCGGTCGGCACCGGGGACAGGATCAGGGGCAGGGCCACCACCCCCGCCAGGGTCAGGCCGGTGACCGCGCCCGCCCAGCTCATCAGGTAACCGGCGCGTCGCGTCAGCGTCACGGCGGCGGCGTCGGTCGCGTCGGCCGCGCGCGCCACCTCGGCAACCGCCCAATCCTGCAGCGACCAGGCCTTCAGCTCGGGTGTCGCCGCCTCAAGCTCGGCCAGCCGTGCCTTCAACTGCCCCTGCGCCGCCTGGCGGGCCTCGGCGGCGGGGCGCACCCATCGCCCGGCGATCCAGCGGCTGCCCACGACCAGCGCCGCCGCGCCGGCGACCAGGACGATCCCCGAACCGACATGGGCCAGCGCGGCCATGATGACCGAGACCAGCAGCCCCGCCCCCAGGGCCCATGGGGCGGGCAGGCGGATAAAGCGCGTCTGGATCGCGTCCACATCCTCGATCAGTCGCGAGGAGGCCTCGCCGGTCGACAGGGAGCGGCTGGCCCCCCGGCCTTCGGCCAGCCGGGCGTAGAGGCGGGGGCGCAAGCGGCCCAGTCCCTGCAGGGCGGCTTCGTGTCCCGCGACCCGTTCGACGTAGCGCGAGCCGGTCCGCACGATGGCCAGAAGCCGGATCAGGGCGCTCGGGATCATATAATTAAAGGCATGGGCGACCGCCGGTCCGGCCAGACCCGCCAGCGCCGCCGCCGTGATGAACCATCCCGACAGGCCCAGCAGCAGGGCCGCACCGCAGGTCACGCCAATGGCCGCGACGGTCGCGATCAGCAGGCGCGGACGCTGGGCCCGCACCTCGGCCTGGATCAGCTGCTCAAGCGGTGAAACGTCCCGGCTCACAGCGCTATCACCCGATCCGCCAGCGCCATCACCGCCCGGGAATGGGTCGCGATCAGACAGGTCCGGCCGCGTGTGGCCGCAGCCAGAGCGGGCAGCAGGGCGGTTTCGGACTCGGCATCCAGATGGGCGGTGGGTTCATCCAGCAACAGCAGCGGGGCCTGTTTCAGCATCGCACGGGCGAGGGCCAGTCTGCGCCGCTCGCCCCCTGACAGGCCGCCGCCACGCTCGTCGATGCGGCGCTCAAGATCCAGCGTCAGGCCGGCCTGCTCCGCCGTGGCCCGAATGAGATCATGCGAAGCTCCGGGCCGCGACAGGGCGATATTGTCGGCCAGCGTCCCCGGCACCACCACCGTTGTCTGTCCCATCCAGCCGATCTGACCGCACCAGTCCCCGTGGCGCGACAGGGGGTGGCCGTCGACCTCGACTTCACCCTCCGTCAGCGGTGACAGGCCGAGGAACAGGTGCAGCAGGCTGCTCTTGCCGGTGCCGCTGGCCCCCGTCAGCGCGACCACCTGGCCCGGCCGGACCTCGAGGTCGAACCCCGAGATCACCGGCGGCGTCTCTCCATAGGCGATGCCGACCTTGCGGAAGGTTACGGCAGGGGCCTTGCCGAGGCGCGGGGCGGGAAACCGGGCAGGGGCGTCGCGGCGCTCAAGCGTCGGTACGACGGCCTCGGCGGCCTGCCGGTCATGATAGGCGGCGGCCATGCGCCTCAGGGGTGCATAGACCTCGGGTGCCAGCACAAGGGCGAACACCGCCCGCCCCAGGTCCAGCGGCTCCGGAATCGGCACCGGCATGAGGTCCAGCAACTGGAAGCCGCAATAGACGGCGACCAGGGCCACCGCGAGCGCCGAGAAGAACTCCAGGATGCCCGATGACAGGAAGGCGATGCGCAGAACCCGGGCGGTGCGTCCGGCAAGGGCCCCCGACGCGCGCTCCACTTCGGAGGCCACGGCGTCCGAGGCCTGGAACGCGGCGATGGCCGGCAGGGCCCGGATACGGTCCAGGAACAGCCCCGACAGCGCCTCCAGTGCCTGGAACTGTTTCCGGCTCTCGGCGGCGGCCGCCGTTCCGGCCAGCCACAGGCTCATCCCGAAGGGAATCAGGGTCAATGCCAGGATCAGGGCCGAGACGGGACTGGCCATGGCGATGGCGATCAGCACCAGAACCGGGGCGAACACCGCGGCCATCCGCGCGGGTTCGAAGCGGGCATAATGGCCTTCCAGCCGGTCCACGCCTTCCACGGCGGCGATCAGGCCTCCGCCCCCGGGGCGCAGCCCGGCGAACAGGTCGGCCACGACGCCGCGCCGGACCTCGCCCTTGATTCGTGCGGCGGCTCCGGCACCCAGGTTCGCGGCCTGCTGCGACACCAGACCGCGCACCAGAAGCGAGGCCATCATCACCACCAGGCCGATCAGGATCATCCCCGACCGGTCCGGCCAGGCGGTGAGGGTCAGCGCCAGGCCTGAAGCAAAGCCCACGGCGGGCAGGACGTCGGCCGTGGTGATCAGGGCCGCGAGGCCCAGCGCGCGACGGTGGGACCGGCCCGCGTCGCGCAGCCAGCGTCTCGGGAAAGGGGGGGAGAGGGGTGCAGCGGTCACCCCGTCCTTATAGCGGATCGAGGTCCGCCTGCCCCTTGATGCAGATCAAGGCGCGGTACCTTCCCCTGTCTTACGGCAGCGACATATCCGGCCGATCCGGCCATGCCCCAAGGGAGTGTTCGATTCCATGATCGATCTGGCGGTCGTTGACCTGTCCCGCCTTCAGTTCGCGCTGACGGCCCTCTACCACTTCCTGTTTGTGCCCCTGACCCTGGGGCTCAGCTTCATGCTGGTCATCATGGAGTCCATCTATGTGATGACCCGGCGGCCCATCTGGCGGACCATCACCAAATTCTGGGGCACGCTGTTCGGCATCAACTTCGTGCTGGGCGTGGCGACCGGCATCACCATGGAGTTCCAGTTCGGCATGAACTGGAGCTACTACAGCCATTATGTCGGCGATATCTTCGGGGCCCCGCTGGCGATCGAGGGGCTGATGGCCTTCTTCCTCGAGGCCACCTTCGTGGGTCTGATGTTCTTCGGCTGGGACAAGCTCAAGCCCGTCACCCACCTGTTCGTCACCTTCCTTGTGGCGCTGGGCACCAATCTGTCGGCCCTGTGGATCCTGATCGCCAACGGCTGGATGCAGAACCCGGTCGGATCGACCTTCAACCCCGACACCATGCGGATGGAGGTCACCGATTTCGCCGCCGTCCTGTTCAATCCGGTGGCCCAGGCCAAGTTCGTGCACACCGTCTCGGCCGGCTATGTGATCGCGGCCGTGTTCGTGCTGGGCGTCTCCGCCTTCTACCTGCTCAAGGGACGTCACAAGGGCTTTGCCAAGCGGTCGATGACGGTCGCCGCCGCCTTTGGTCTGGCGTCCTCCCTGTCGGTCGTCGTGCTGGGCGATGAGAGCGGCTATGCCCTCACCGACAACCAGAAAATGAAACTGGCCGCCATCGAGGCCATGTGGGAGACCGAACCGGCCCCTGCCGGCCTGACGGCCGTCGGCCTGCCGAACATGGCCAACCACCGCACCGACTATGAGATCAAGATCCCCTGGGTGCTGGGCCTGATCTCGACCCGCAGTCTGGACGGTCAGGTCGAGGGCATCCTGCCGCTCGTGGCCGTGGCCGAGACGCGCATTGAATCCGGCATGCTGGCCTATGACGCCCTCGAGAAGATCAAGGCCGACCCACAGGACGTCGCCGCCCGGGGTGCCTTTGAACTGCACCGCAACGACCTGGGCTATGGTCTGATGCTGCGCCGCTTTGTCCAGGATCCACGCGACGCCACCGCCGAGCAGATTCGTGCCGCCGCCTGGGCCACGGTGCCCAATGTGCCGGTCATGTTCTGGTCGTTCCGCATCATGGCGGGCATCGGCTTCCTGATGATCGCCCTGTTCGCCACGGCCTTCCTCCTGTGCACCCTGCGCAGGCATGAGACCCGGTGGTTCCTGCGCCTCGCCGTGCTGGCCATTCCCCTGCCGTGGATCGCCGCCGAGCTGGGCTGGATCGTGGCCGAGGTCGGCCGCCAGCCCTGGGCCGTCGAAGGGGTTCTGCCGACCTTCCTCGGGGCCTCCAGCCTGACCGTGCCGCAGCTGTGGGGCACCATCATCGGTTTCACCGTCCTGTATGGCGCCCTGGCCGTGGTCGAGGTCGGCCTGATCCTGCGCACCATCAAGAAGGGGCCCTTCGCCGGACATGACGAAGCCGGCTCCGAACCCGGATCGCCCTCGGGCGAAGCCGAACCCGCCACCGCCTGACCCGCCAGACCCGGAGATCCGTCATGGAACTGCCTTTCGATTTCGCCACCCTCCGTGTCATCTGGTGGGGCCTGCTGGGCGTGCTCTTGATCGCCTTTGCCCTGACCGACGGCTTTGACCTGGGCGTCGGTGCCCTGCTGCCCTTCGTCGCAAAGACCGACGAGGAACGCCGCATGGTGATCAACACCATCGGTGCCACCTGGGAGGGCAACCAGGTGTGGTTCATCCTGGGCGGCGGCGCCATCTTCGCTGCCTGGCCGTTTGTTTATGCCGTCAGCTTCTCGGGCTTCTACCTCGCCATGTTCCTGGTGCTGTCGGCCCTGATCCTCAGGCCCGTGGCCTTCAAATACCGCTCCAAGCGGCCCTCGCCCCGCTGGCGCAGCTTCTGGGACTGGTGCCTGTTCATCGGCGGCTTCGTGCCCGCCCTGGTGTTCGGCGTGGCCGTCGGCAATGTGCTGATCGGCGCTCCCTTCCGCCTCGATAGCGACCTGCGGTCCTTCTACGAGGGCAGCCTGCTGGGCCTGTTCACCCCCTTCGCCCTGCTGTGCGGCCTCCTGTCGGTGACCATGCTGGTCCTGCACGGGGCTACCTGGCTGGGCCTCAAGTCCGAGCGCGGCCCGGTGCAGAAGCGGGCCTTTGCCATCGGCACGGTCGCGGGCCTGCTCAGCCTGGTGCTGTTCGCCGCAGGCGGCGCCTGGGTGGCCTTCGGTGACCTTGGCTTCCGCATCGTCGGGGTGGTCGACCCCAATGGCGTCTCCAACCCGCTGCGCGCCACGGTCGAGGCCGCCGGGGGCGCGTGGATGGACAACTATGCGACCTGGCCCTGGATGATGATCGCCCCGGCGCTGGGCTTCCTCGGTACTGCGGCCGCGCTCCTCGGTCTGTGGCGCAGGTCCGAGCCCCTGGCCTTCATCGGCTCCTCGGCCGGCGCGGTCGGCATCATCTCCACCGTAGGCCTGTCGATGTTCCCCTTCATCCTGCCCAGCTCGATTGATCCGACGTCCAGCCTGACGGTCTGGAACGCCTCCTCCAGCCACCTGACGCTGTTCATCATGCTGGTGGTGACGATCATCTTCCTGCCGCTGATCCTTCTGTACACCGCCTGGGTCTACAAGGTGCTGTGGGGCCGCTCGACCACCGCCGCCCTCAAGACCAACCCCGACCTCTACTGACCGGAAAGACCTGAGCCATGTGGTATTTTGCCTGGATCCTCGGCCTCGGCCTCGCCGTCCTGTTCGGCGTCCTCAACGGCCTCTGGCACGAGTTCAACCTCTTCGACGAAGGCGACACCGGCGAGTCCGTGCCGGATCCCGACGCGTAGGCGCTCACGCGACTTCAACGACGGCAAACCCGCTTGGTCACCCGGGTGGGTTTTGCGATTGTGCGCAGTCTGGAAAGAAATGGCAGGCGCGATAGTGCTTGAGCCTGTGACCTACCCTTCGGCTGCGATCAGATTCTTTTCGGGAACTTAATGAGGATGGCTTGGAGGCGCATTCAACACCCCCAAGTCCGCAATCGATTGCGTGACTAGTCCTGGCGCGCCGAATAGAAGCAACGCGGTCGACACGATGAGGATCGAGTTAACGAAATGAGCTCTAAGACTGTCATCGTGTGCTGAGCCAAGCAGCCAGTGTGCGGGCATCGCTTGGGTCATCTTCCGGGCCACATATAGCGTCGCCATTAGGGTCAACGCTGTGGCAAGCCAGTTGAGCCAAGAACTCTCGGATGCACCGGCGGCCCAACGGATGGCCGTTATGATGATGAGCCACTCAACGATCTGAAGCGCTACGGGAACGACATCGTCGATTAGCGCGGCGGTGATCGTGATGGGGTCCAGGTCATGGCGCCGCATCAGCGATTAATTCCAGATCGACATCGGGCGGCCGCGGGATGGTCAAGACGACGCTCGCCCCATTCTTTCGGCCCAAAAGCGATCACCAGAACGCCGACAGCCAGCCAATGAGAAACCTTCATGCACCGTCCTCCCTCCTGGCCACGATGTCAGCGCGGCTGCGGGGGCAAGCCAGCGATAGCCTGAAGGGCGGTCAGCGCCCGACGCCACCCCCCTAACCCCTCAGCTCACGAGGTCGGGCTCTTCGACTTGCGGCCATAGAGGTCGCACAGCAGGGCGATGACCCGGGCGGCGGTCGGGTCCGTGATGGCATAATAGATGGTCTGGGCCTCGCGCCGTGGGGCGATGACGCCGGCGTCGCGCAGACGCGCGAGGTGCTGCGAACAGGCCGACTGCGACAGGCCGACATAGGCGGCGAGGTCTCCGACGGCGCACTCCCCCTCGCTGAGGCGGCACATCAGCATCAATCGCTGCTCATTGGCGAACAGCCGCATCAGTCGGGCCGCCGGGGCGGCGCTGGCCTCGAGCTCGGCCAGGGCGGCCGCGTCGGGCGAGGGGAGGGCATCTGTCATGGCGTTTCTTCCGCAGGGGGTGGCGCGCCGACCGGCCGACCGTCATCCCTCAACGTAATATAGATCGCCGGGATCACCAGAACCGTCAGAAGGGTCGAGGAAATCAGGCCGAACAGCAGCGAAATGGCCAAGCCCTGGAAGATCGGGTCGAACAGGATCACGGCTGCCCCGATCATGGCCGCCAGCGCCGTCAGCAGGATGGGCTTGAAGCGGATGGCACCGGCCTCCAGCAAGACCTCCCGCAGGGGGCGGCCGGGCGTTCGGGCATGGCGAATGAAGTCGACCAGCAGGATCGAGTTTCGCACAATGATCCCCGCCAGGGCGATGAAGCCGATCATCGAAGTGGCGGTGAACGGCGCGCCGAACAGCATATGGCCGATGACGATCCCTATCAGGGTCAGGGGGATGGGCGTCAGGATCACCAGCGGAATGCGGAAATCCTTGAACTGGGCGACGACCAGCACATAGATCCCCAGCAGGGCCACGCCAAAGGCCGCGCCCATGTCGCGGAAGGTCACCCAGGTGATCTCCCACTCGCCGTCCCACAGCACGGTCGGAACCGTCTCGTCCGTCGGCTGGCCGTTGAGTCGGACCTCGGGCCGGGGCAGGTCACCCCAGTCGTGCGCATCAATGGCCGCTCCGATGGCGAGAATGCCATAGATCGGGGCCTCGAACTGACCCGCCAGCTCGGCCGTGACCATTTCGGCCGCCCGGCCGTCGCGGCGATAAACGGGCCAGCTGGCCAGTTCCTGGCGCGCATCCACGACCTCGCCCAGTTCGACGAGCCGATGCGTGCCGTCGACCGTGGTCCTGGCCACGGGCATCACGGCCAGCTGTTCGGTCCACGCCCGGGCCGACTGCGGCAGCCGCACGGCGATCTCAACGGGTGTGCGTTCGTCGTCGCGCGCGGCATAGCCCAAGATCCGCCCGCCCATGAGGGCGGCAACGGAGTCATGGACCTCGCGCTCGGACAATCCGAAGCGCTCGATCTTCTCCCGGTCCGGCACCAGCCTCAGCACCGGGCGGCGCTCCCCATACGAGTTGTCCACATCGACCACCGACGGCTCGGCCCGGAACAGGGTCTCCAGTTCGGCGGCGACGGCCCGGCGCGTGGCGGCGTCGGGGCCATAGACCTCGGCCAGCAGGGTGGCGAGCACTGGCGGGCCGGGCGGAGCTTCCACGACCTTGATCGATGCGCCGGTCGGCAGCGGCAGGTCCGCCAGGCGGCGGCGCAGGTCCAGCGCCACAAGGTGGCTGCTGCGATGGCGGTCATGCTTGGGCGCCAGCAGGACCGCGAGATCGCCCTGCTCCGGTCGGTCCCGCAGGAAGTAGTGGCGCACCAGGCCGTTGAAATTGAACGGGGTCGCGGTCCCGGCGTAGCTTTCCATCGACACCACTTCGGGCAGGGTCTGGGTTACGGCTGCGGCGGCGGCCAGGGTCCGTTCCGTGGTCTCCAGACTGGTGCCCTCGGGCATGTCCAGAACGACCTGCAGCTCGGACTTGTTGTCGAACGGCAGCAGCTTCACCGGCACTGCCCTGAAGCCGAACATCGACATGGCCAGCAAGGTGGCGAGACCCACCACGATCAGAAAGGTCCAGGCACTGCGACGGCTGCGGATCACCGGCGTCGCCACTCTGCGATACAGGCGGCCCGGCAGGCCCTCGCCCTGCTCGTGACCATGGCCGCCGGCCAGGGTCTTGCGCGCCAGGCGGATCATCAGCCAGGGCGCGATGACCACGGCGACAAAGAACGAGAACACCATGGCCGCCGAGGCATTGACCGGGATCGGCGCCATATAGGGGCCCATCAGGCCCGAGACGAACAGCATGGGCAGCAGGGCGGCGACCACGGTCAGGGTGGCGACCACGGTCGGATTGCCGACCTCGGCCACGGCCTCCACCGTCGCCTGCGCCCGGCTTCGACCATCGTTCATGGCCCAGTGTCGGGCGATATTTTCGATCATCACAATGGCATCGTCGACGAGGATGCCGATCGAGAAGATCAAGGCGAACAGGCTGACCCGGTTGATGGTGTATCCCATCAGGTTGGAGGCAAAGAGCGTCAGCAGAATGGTCGTGGGAATGACCACCGCCGTCACGGCCGCCTCGCGCCAGCCTATCGCAAAGCCGATCAGGACGACGATGGAGACTGTCGCCAGCCCGAGGTGCATCAGAAGCTCGTTGGCCTTTTCATTGGCCGTCTCGCCATAGTCACGCGTGACCACGACCTCCAGACCCTCCGGGATCAGGGTGCCCTCCAGCGCCTCGACCCGTGCCAGCACCGCATGGGAGACAACCACGGCATTGGCGCCCTGACGCTTGGCGACCGCCAGGCTGACGGCGGGGGTCCGGCTCCAGCCGCCGTCGGCACGGGTGTAGTGGGCAGCGCGGGCCTGATCTTCACGCGGCCCCTGAACGATCGTCGCCACGTCCCGCAGATAGACGGGCTCGCCCGTCGCAGAACTGACCGTGAGCATCGCCGCGTCTTCGGGCGAGCTCATCCGGTTCCCCGAGCGCAGGGGCACCGCCTGGCCCCCGTCGCGGACAGAGCCCGCCGGGAAACTGCGGTGCGCCTGACCGATGGTTTCAAGGATCGCGGACAGGGCAACGCCGCGGGCGGCCATACGGGCGGGGTCCGGTTCGACCCGGATTTCGGACGGCCGTCCGCCGACAATGAAGGTCAGGCCGACATCCTCGACCTTGCCGATCTCGGTGCGCAGACGCGTGGCCACGTCATACAGCGCCTGGTCGGTCCATCGGCCTGCCGTGTCGGCGCGCGGCGTCAGGGTCAGGACCACGGCGGGCACATCGTTGATGCCACGGGTGACGATCTGCGGCTCGGACACGCCGACGGGGATGGCGCCGTAGTTGGCGCGCACCTTTTCATGGACACGAACTGCCGCATCGTCGGGATCGGATCCGACCTCGAAGCGGGCGGTGACCATCACCCGGTCGTCCTCGACCTGCGTATAGACGTGCTCCACCCCATCGATGCTGCGCACGATGGCTTCCAGCGGCTTGGCCGCCAGTTCTGTGGCGTCAGCCACGCTGAGCCCCGGCGCGGCGACCATGATATCGACCATGGGCACGCTGATCTGGGGCTCCTCCTCCCGCGGGATCGACAGCAGGGCCATCAGGCCGACGGCGATGGCCGCCAGCAGCATCAGGGGCGTCAGCGGCGAGTGGAGCGTGGCGCGCGTCAGGCGACCGGAAATGCCGAGGTTCATCGGACGGGCTCCGGGCTCAGCACCACATCTCCGGCCTTCAGGCCTGACAGGACCTCGACCCGGTCGCCGTCGACCGGGCCGCCCAGCTGGACCGGCGCATCCGACACCCGTCCGGCGGCATCAACGGTGCGGACGAAGTCGATACCATAGCGTGTGGATACGAAGCGGCGCGGCAGGACCAGGGCCTTTCGCTCGCCGACCGGGGCCAGCACGGTGACGCGCTGGCCCACCCGGTCACTCGCCAGACCCTCGACGGCGATGTCGGCGGTGATCCGGCCGCCGCTGGCCGCCGGATAGACCTGGACGATGGTGCCATTGGCGGGAAGGCCGTCGCCGGACAGGCCCACAGTCTGGCCGACCCTCAGATTGCGGCCCTGGACCTCCGGCAACTCCATACGCAGGACAAGGGGGCCGGCGGTCACGGTTGCGATGGACTGGCCGGCGGCAACCACCGAGCCCGCCGGCACATCCGCGCTCAGGACGCGGCCGGACGTCGGGGCAAGGATGCGGCCCTGCGCGCCGGTCTCGGCGCTGGCGGCGCGCTGGGCACGGGCGGCCCGGGCCTGGGCGTCGGCGGCCCGGGCCGCCGCCTTTGCTTGGTCCAGGGCGGCCTGGGCATAGAATCCGCGATCAAACAGGGTCTGAACCCGGGCCAGCTGGGCCCGGGCCCGGTCGGCCTCGGCTTCGGCCGCCGACACCTGGGCGTCGAATGCGGCGGTCTGCAGGTCTACCCGGTCATCGGCGACCACGCCGATAACCTGACCCTGACGGACAATGTCGCCCTCGCGCACCGTCATCTGGATCAGGGTGCCCGGGATCCGCGCCCGCGCCTCTCCGAGATCGCGCGAGGTGATCTCCGCCGAGGTCGGCTTCAGGTCCGCGATCCACGTCTCGCCCAGGGTCAGGCGTTCGCCCGGGGCCGGTTCCGGGGCCGCCGGATCCGGCTCTGCTCCGCAAGCCGTAAGGCTGCCTATCATCAGGGAACCGGCGATGACAGCAGCAAGAGCGGCGTTGGATTTCATCTTCAGGCCTTTATGTTAGCTTGACCTAATATTAGATAATGCTAATGCTAGCGCAAGCCCGGTGATGATCGTCCTGGCGCAACAGCCTGGCGTTGATGGAGATCAAGGTCCGGTTCGTCGGGGCCCGCACACTGGAATATCGGAGACATCGAATGGGAGACCCGTCATGACCCGGCCCACCATTGTCATTCTCGGTGCAGGCCTGGGCGGCGCCATAGCCGCCTATGACATCCGTCGCACCCTGGGCGCCCAGGCGCGGATCGTCATGGTGTCAAAGGGGGACATCTTCCATTTCACACCCTCCAACCCCTGGGTGGCGGTCAATTGGCGAAAGCGCGAGGCCATCGAGGTCAGTTTGCCGGAGGTAATGAAGCGCAAGGGCGTCGAGTTCATCAACGTCGGCGCCAGCGGTATCCGCCCAGCCGACAAGGTCGTGGACCTGACCGACGGCCGGGTGATTGTCTATGACTATCTGGTCATTGCCACCGGTCCCGAGCTGGCCTTCGACGAGATACCGGGCCTCGGCCCCGACGGCCATACCGTCTCCATCTGCCACGTCGATCACGCGGTCGAGGCCGCCGGGGCCTTTGACCGGTTCCTCGAAAACCCCGGGCCCATCGTGGTCGGGGCCGTCCAGGGGGCCTCCTGCTTCGGGCCCGCCTATGAGTTCGCTATGATCCTCGACACCGAACTGCGGCGTCGCAAGCTGCGCGACAAGGTGCCGATGACCTTCGTCACCTCGGAACCTTACATTGGCCACCTGGGGCTGGACGGTGTCGGCGATACCAAGGGCCTGCTGGAAAGCGAGATGCGCCAGCGCCACATCAAATGGATCACCAACGCCCGGGTGACCGGCGTCGATGCCGGCCTGATGCACGTCGAGGAAGTCAACGATGACGGGACGGTCAAAACCGTCCACGATCTGCCCTTCACCTGGTCCATGATGCTGCCGGCCTTCCGCGGGGTCGAGGCGGTGCGCGGGGTCGAGGGTCTGACCAATCCGCGCGGCTTCATCCTCGTCGACAAGCATCAGCGCAACCCGACATGGCCCGACATCTTCGCCCTGGGCGTCTGCATCGCCATTCCGCCGACCGGTCCGACGCCCGTGCCGGTCGGGGTCCCCAAGACCGGCTTCATGATCGAGAGCATGGTTTCGGCCATCTCGGCCAATCTGAAGCAGATCCTCAAGGGCGAGGCGCCGTCCTTCGAAGCCAGCTGGAACGCCATCTGCCTGGCCGATTTCGGCGACGGCGGCGTGGCCTTCATGGCCCAGCCCCAGATTCCGCCGCGCAACATCAACTGGTCCGCCAGCGGCCGCTGGGTACATGCCGCCAAGATCGCCTTCGAAGGCTACTTCCTGCGCAAGGTCCGTAAGGGCCAGGCCGAGCCCCTCTATGAGAAGCTGGCCCTCGATCTGATCGGCGCCCACAAGGTGCGTCGTGTCAGCACCCCCGCCTCAACTCCGGAGACCCTGCCGTGAACCTCGACAAGATCGTCATGTTGTTCGCCGGATGCATCGTGCTGATCAGCCTCGCCCTGACCTACTGGGTTCATCCCGGCTGGGTCTGGCTGACCGCGTTCGTCGGCGCGAACCTGATCCAGGCTTCGGTCACAGGGTTCTGCCCTGCCGCCATGATCTTCCGCCGTCTCGGCGTCCGGAAAGGTGCGGCCTTCCGCTAGGCGCGGCCTTCGTCGAGGTCAGCACTGGAAGGAATGGTGGACGCGACAGGGATTGAACCTGTGACCCCTACGATGTCAACGCGAACATCTTCAATGATTTCAACGATTTGAAATTATCCACAGGCCGGAAACTCAAGGAAATCAGGCACCCCGCCCACGTTTTACGGGTGTTTCATGGGCAGTACAGAATTCCGAGTTTTGAGTTATCGCTCAATCGAGCATGCCGCCTGTTAACACTTTAGCTCGGATCAGCGTGCAGACGGCTGTTAATTAGCAGTTGAGTTCGCCCATATCAAGTCAACCTAAAATTCAATTCTTGACCTGATGGCAGGGACGTGCTAGGTAATAACTAGTCGGGTGGCGCTCCCCTCCCCCGCGGCGACGCTGAGCTCGGCTCGCCTTCCCTTCAATTCCACACTAGGCGCGGTCGCGCCTGCTTGAGGTCGATCGCGCAGCGGTCGGGCTACATAGGAGCGCTCATGAGCACCGTCACGCACACGCACAGCGAGGGTCACTGATGCTTCGCCCCCGTTTCAAGTCCAGCGCCGGGATCGCAGTTCGTCGGCACCCGCACGGCCATCTCCAATACCTCGCCGGTTCGCTTCACGCCGACCTCAGCATGGCGATCAGCCTGCGCGTGGGCGCGGAAGTCCCGGCTTCGCTATTCGCCGGTCTGCTGAGCCGCGGCGCTGATCCGGACGGGCACGGGTATGAGGAAGTAGTCGCCGCCGGCTATCTGAGGCAGACGGTCGGCCTGGCCCCGGCCGGATTGACCCGTATGGCCGTCCCCCATCCGGTGACCTTCGAGGCTTCCCAGCCCCTGCTCGCCACCCACATCGCCATCTTCAGCGCGGTGTCGGAAGGAGAACTGCTCTGGTCCGGCGCCCTCCGCGGCGTCCGCTATGAGCGTCAGCCGAGTTCGCGGGTCTACCTGCCGGCCTTCATGCTGACCGTGGCCAAGCCGCCGACTCCGAGGACGCGGTCGTGAGTGGTTCGAGGTTCGATGAGGGAATTTGGCCGCCCGAGGACGTCGGGGCCTTCCTGCCGCGGCCGGACTTCTTCGCCGCCGTTTACCGCCTGTCCGCCCATAACGACCTGATGATCAGATACTACGCGGCCGAGCAGTTCATCGCGCTGATGATCGGGTCTATTCCGCCATCCGAGGCTGCGGTAAACGCCGTTGAATTAGTCGACTACATCCTCATGAGCGGACGAGTACGGGATGGGGTCGGCGAGTTCCTGTCGGGCTCTTTTTCTTTCCCAGAGGAAGTAGAGGACTGGGATCAGTTCGGCGATGGCGGCCGGACCGCAGGCCTGATCCTGGAGGTGGTCTGCCTGCCGAAGGTTGCGGACCGGGCGGCCATCCTCTCCGCCCTCGCCCTGCACGCTGTCGAAGGGGCCGAGGTGCCGGAACCGCACATTGGACACATCCGACGCTTCCTGTTGGGCGCGCGAGGCGAGCTCGCCATCCGGCGGGTCACCTGAGAGCGGCCTTAGAACCCTTTCAAGCGCAGGATCACCCAGTGCGGCAGGTCCATCCTGGGCCGCAGCATCTCCTCAAAGGTCTCTTCCGCACGCTCGATGCCGTCGAGCAGGGCGAGGTAGAAATCCTCCGAGGCGAGTTTCAGGAGCGACTCGAAGGTCACCATGTTCTGCGCATAGCGTGCGTTCCCGGTGTGGCGAAACCACTTCTCGGGCGCGACGGTGATCGTTCGAGTAGCTCCTTTATGAGCGACCTCGACCGCCGGCAGCTTGCCGGTTCTCTTGAAGCCCGGCTTGCCAAACGTCTTGTCGATTTGAACATCGACCCAGATCGTGATGGGCTTGCTGCGGGAGACGCAGGTTAGTCGCAGGTCTTCCCCCTGGTTCTTCATGGCGATTTCACCGATTTCACTGACGCGGGTGACGCCACCGGCCTTGGTGATGACCTTCACCAGGTCTGCGTTGCGCTCCATCTCGTCGCGGAAGGCGCGACGAATGCCGCGCATGGTGATGCCCTTGCGGCAGTATTCGTATTCTCCCAACTTGGGACACTCCTCTGTGGACAAGGAGCGTCACTGCAAGAGCCGTTCATCATTAACGCCCGCCCGTCTGGAGGCCGCTTAGCGCCAGGAGGGGACCCTAGCGGGTCGGCGAAAAGCGGACATTACCTTTCGTTATTTGCAGCCAAGATGGGCTAGCTGAAATCACAATCAGATGCTCGCCGGGGCTATAGCCCGTGACTGGCTACCGACCGCAGCTCGGCTGCAGCGAGAAGCACGGTTATCCATGGCCGCGCTGGCGGAACTTGGCGTTGCGCGATACCTTGCCGGCTAAGTTATTGCCCCTGTGGGTCTGTTTCCGCCCTCAGTTAAAGGGAAATTTGGCTCTCAGCGAACTGCGTATGAATCAGCCGCCTGGTGTGTAGTCCTTTCCGCTCTGTCGCGAACGTCACTAGGTCCTGTGAGTTGACCCCACGACGGACAGCGGTTGCGAGAAACGTAAGCGTTGGCGCGTCATCGGGATCTTGACCTCTTTCAGCTAGCACTAAGCTAGCTGCTTGCGCGATAAGGCCCAAGGCGAAGGAGAAGCCGCGAGGCGCAATCTCTGTCGCGATTTCTCGTGCCCTCGGGCAATGCGACTTCTTTGCTAGCGAGCCCCCGAGGACCGTCTCGATTTGCGCCAATGGCAAGCCGTTCGTCCATGCAATCAGAGCATCCCTCAGGCGTGGGAGCTCTCCAGGAACTTGGCCATCCTTGGCCAGCCCCAAGGTCTGACGCAACGCTAATTTCGAGTTACCGAGGATGTCCATGTTCTCTGGTTCCGCCTGAAACCAGTCCGTCGTCCAGGTGATCCAGGTAGCAACGTCGGCGGGAAGTTCGGGTGTCGCCCGCAGGCGGGCCATAAGTGACTGCAATATCGGTGGGCGCAGGCCTGATCGCGCGGCAGCGTTGAGCACAAAGGGCTCGTAAGTTTCGATCTCGGAAGCCGCGATTTCAGCCTCCAAACTGGTCAGTTTGTCAGCAAACTCAGCTTCCGCGCCCTGCTGTCGCGCGAGGAATGCGCCAAGGGATCGCGCCCCAACATCCTGGACACGGGACATGCCATCCTCATTCCCATGAAGGCGATTTATCAAGTAGTCGATCTCAGGCAGCTCGGCTGCTTCCTGCATCTTGTCCAAGACAAAGCCGATCGGATCGTCGAGCTCGATGCAACGATCGCTTTCAGGCAGAATCGACTTGAGCTTGCTCTTCGCAGCGAACTCGGGCTCCCCGTTGGCAAACGCTAGGAGGCCCTCCGGCACCAACAGCACCACCCCATTAGCAAGGTGTCCAGCGCGACCGGCTCGCCCTGCCGCATTAAGTAGCTCGTGCGCTTTCAGACTTTCCCGTCCGCCCAACTCGGCGCGCTTGTCGCCGGCAATGATTGCAAACTCCGCCGGTAGATTCATGCCCTGTGAAAGTGTGGTCGTCGCGACAATCACCGACGCGCCATTTTCCCGTCGGTACAGCGTCTCGACGAACCGACGCTCAGCGGGCAAGAGGTCGGCGCAATGGGGAAGCGCGGGTGACCACCCTGGCACCAGAGATGTCGCTCCCGGACCCATTTCGTCTTGGATGGCGGCCCAGAGTTCGCTTTCAAAGTCCGTTTTGGTTTCGACTGCGGACAACCGCTCTGCGATCCGCTCGGCGTTGGTCAGCGTTTGCTGCGCGGTGTTAACGAAGACGATGGTCTTCAGGCCATTCGCTGCTGCGGCGGCGGCCACAGCTGATGACACGACGCCCGTATTAGACGTTACAAACACTCTTCCGTCTTCACCGACCTTGCCAGCGAGTTGGACGTCGTCGCTCAGCAGCTCAGTGAGAGCTATGTCGGTGTTGGCCCCAATGTTCCAGTTATGCTGAAGCCCGAAGAGCGCGTAGGGCCTTGCGTGCAGTTCGGCTTTAGTCGCCTTGCCCACGCCCGCCGTGCCGGCAGTCAGTCGAGCCCGATCCGCCGCACCGCGAATGCTCCTGAGGGATAGTCTATCATACAGGAGCACGCCACGAGCTTGCCTGCTGGGCTTCCAGATCGGATTAACAAGTAAGCAGTCTCGGCCTGTGATTGCGGCTATCCAGCGGATGAAGTCCGCTCCGTCCTTCACCATTGCGGAGAGGAAAAGTAGGTCTGCAGCAGGTACCTGCTTTTGAAAGCCGAGAACGCAGAGCATCCCGTCGATGGCACGGCGCACTGAGCCAGCCTGCGGCGATAACATGTGGCACTCGTCAAAGACCAAAAGCCCAACGTCGTCGAAGGCTTCCGGCGCCATCGTTAGACGCGCGAGGCACATTTCGGGCGTCATGACCTCAATGCGAGCCAGCGGGAGAAAGTCGCTGAGGAGCAGGTCAAAGTCGGTCGAGACCGATCCACCAATCACGTCGCTTGGAAAGGCCTCCTCAAGATCGTCGCGTAGCTGATCGGCTAGGGCGTGCGTTGGGACTAGGAAAATCACGGATTTGCCCCGTCCGAGCACGCCGGCGATTTTGAATTCAGCCACGGTCGTTTTGCCGGCCCCGGTCGGCAACGTCATCAGCGCCGATATGCCCGTTTCATGGAAGCGGGCTTCAAGGGCGGTCCGGTGATTTGGCCACATCAGCGGCTTGGATTGAGCGCGATGATTTAGCCAACGCGCCCAGAACTCCGCATCAGTTCCATTGGGTGGAGTCAGCCGCTGGATCGATGCCGACGCCAGCGTCTCTCCTGCCGCTCGCAATAGGAGGCCAAGGTGCCTTGGCCCAGGGTAAGTGGTGACGAGTTGGCTCTCGGCGAGAGGGAAATCCTGTGTGTAGGACGAGAGATCAACTACTTTCCCAAATGCATCGCCTGATTGCTCAAACGCAATGGTATCGGAAGCTGGGTGGCGACGCCCGAGGAGTTCTGCGGCAAGAAGTTCGACGCCATCTAGAAGAGCACCGTAAAGGATAGCCGTTCCATCACCCCGAACACGGCGGCGGTTGAGGTCAGCTCGGCGGCCAGCCCGTGTCAGGACATCTTCCAAGTTACCCTTCCCAAGCGCTCTCAGACTTTCAGCCAAGAGGCTGATCTGAAAATCTTCTCCCTCCACGCGTGACGGGAGAGCACTGGCGGCTTCGTTGGCATCCGGATATTGCTCGGCAGCCAAGAACAACAAGGAAGCCGATATCGCAGGATGGACCTGGTCGCGCGTAAGAAGACCTTCGGTACCTGCAACACCAGTCCCCTTCGACAACAGCTGGTTCGCCGTGCCCGCCACGAACGCAGCGGCGCGGCGTTCGTCGGCCGCCCCGCTGAGGACGGCTATCAGCTCATAGGTGTCAGCGATCTCGGCTAGCTCGGTCTTCGGTCCGGTTTGATCGACGCCCCGATTCAAACGGGCAGCAACGAGCTGTGCATAGGCCTTGGTAAGTCGGATGGGTAAACGGTCTGCCGGCTGTGCCGGAAGGTCGGGTGCCGATCGAATGAGAGCGGCTGTGTCGGGGTCAAACATCCTCGTGCCCCAGCATCTCCAGATCGTCTTGCGCCTCAACATGAGCGAGCGCAGCGGCTGCGAGTGCAGCTATCCACGTTCGGACGTCATCATCGGGCAGCTTGAACACAGCGCCTAGACGTTGGTCCTGATTGATCCCCTCGAGCTCGTCATAGCCCTTGAACAAAGCTGCTCTGGTCGCGGCGCACGAGATTGCCGACCCCACGGGAAGGCTGGCACGGTAGCGCCGTTTGTCATGGCGCACGATTTTCTGTGCTGCTGCTGGAACGCTTCCCGGCTGTAACCCGGCCTGCTTGAGAAGCTCGGAGGCACCAGCGACAAGTTCGGAAGAACGCTCCCGATTATGATACTTCTTGAACGCTGGCATGACGTCATCACGGAATATGCGTCGAGGATCTTCCGAGCACTTGTCCTCAAAGATTGTCGCGCGAGCGATCTCGCCGCCCGACACCTTGATCAGCAGGCCGTCTAAGCCTTGGGTCGTAGACTTGATGTGCGGATCGCGAAGGTATTCGTCAGCCTCGATGTTCTGACAAGCCGCGACCCACGAGATGCATTCAAAAACGAACCCATCACGGCCATAAAGCGTGGTGCCGTGGCCGACCGTGAGGATACGCCTCGCCTGGTCTTTGATCTCATCGAGGCCGAGGTTCACGCCGCCAGACGAGATGCCAGCAAGGATATTGGCGACGTGCGCCGCTTGGCCTAACGCGATGACAGCGACAAGATACGCGAGATGATCGAAATCGATCATCTGCCACTCCTCGCCGATGCAATGTTGATCGATATCGGCACGCGATATCGTCAGCGCTGGTTGGGCGCTCGGCATAGTTTCCCCCTCGACCTGCGCGCTAGCCGAGTTTTTCAAGAAGGCTATCGTCGAAGCTGGGCCGTGACAACTTCCGGATGCGTCAGCTCAAACTGAAGCTCCGCGAGTCAATCGACTGCCGAGTGGGTGCGCGGCGCGCCCCGGTTGTGCGACGCGGCGATCGGCGATCACTGCCGCTACCTACCGCTCCGGCGAACGGCTTTACGACGCACCCTAGGTCTGCTGGTTCAAGTTCGGCCAAACCTGAGGTCGTCCACACCGGGGTGCTTGCGCGGGGCGACGCGCCCGCTTAGGTGTTCAGCCGGCAGACCTTGTAGAATGTGGTTCCAGTACCGGCACATACCACGGACATTCGGCACGTCCGCTTTGAGTCAAAAGCGGGCGAAAGCCACGCGATCATGAGGGGGGGGCGTAGCTCACAGAACACTGCCACCGATCTTCGTACAGCGCCGTCAGCCCCCGCCCGATCAACAGCGTGTGCGATCTCACAGCCCCTCCGGCGTGTTCGATCTCCAGGGTGACCTGCCGGTCGTGGAAATCGTCCGCCCGGTTCCTCCTTGGTCGCCGCACTGGTGAAAAGGTCGCTCCTTTGCGTGCAGCCGCGCTGGCGGCGAAACGAGCGCCGATGTCACGCCGAGCGGCGGAATCGTCAGGGTCGTCGCCCGCTTCGGGCGCGTACTCCACCACGATCGATTTCACTGTCGCTACTTCAGCCAAATCGGAAACGAACCTGATCTGTGCATCCCTCGCCGAGGAGTTCACCAAAGCATAGGGATCGCTGATCGTCGCTCTTCTGATCAGCTTGCCTTCGAATAGGGACAAGATCTCCGGCGTGGGTCTTGGCTCGTACGGCGCGCGAAGCCAGACACGGGCACCCGTCCGCTCGATGGCTTTCGGCAGACTGAGAGTTGGCCGGGGCGCCGTGACGACCGGGGGTTCAGCCCTACGGCTCGCCGCTGCCGGTAAGCCAGCCTGGTGAGAGGACGTGGCAGTCTTGCTCTCTTCGAGAGGCTCAGGAGCATCAGGTTCGCTCGTGAGTGAGACGTCGTCGAACAGGCGGGTGAGATCGGCGTCGTTCGCTTCGGGGGGAAGGAACAGGTCTCGGGTGAGCGCCCGCTTCCGCTCCATGAGGGCGTCCAGGCGGAGATCGAAGCTGGACTTGTTAAGCGCCGGGTCGGGATGGACCGCCAGCGGGATGTGTATGAACACGTCCTTGGTTTGACCGATCCGGAAGACCCGGTCGGTCGCCTGATCCTCAACGGCTGGATTCCACCATCTCGAGAGATGCACCACGTGGTTGGCTGCCGTGATCGTCAGGCCAACACCGCCCGCCTTGGGGGACAGGACCATGACATCGAACTGATCCGGCTCGGACTGGAACTGCTCGACCATCTTTTGTCGGGCAGGTCCCGGAACGCCGCCATTAATCCGCATTGGGCGACGGGGAAGTCCATATCGGGCCTGAACCAGCTCCGCGAAGCGGTCCTGCATGGCGAGGTCTTCCACGAAAACGAGCACTTTTTCGTTCTTGCGCCTCGCCTCATCAAGCACCTGGAAGGTGCTTTGAATCCGCGCCGACTCGGATGCGAAGGCAGCCAAGTCCCCAACCGGCTCCTGGGGACCACGAGGATGCAAGGACGTCCCTCGCATCGCGGCGAGAAAGGTCAGCATCCCTCCCTTCCCCAGCGTGCCAGACGCTGAAGCCGCAGCGGCCCTGACCACGACATCCTTATATGCTTGGGCTTGAACCGCCGGCATTTCGACAGGGTACGGAACCACGGTTTTCTTTGGCAGGCCTTCGAGCGCCTCGGATTTCAGGCGTCGCAGCATGAACGCTGGCTTCTCAGCGTCTCCGTCCATGAGCAGTGACTTGAGTTCCGCAAGCCCCGCCCTGTTCTCCGGCGGGTACCGCTTTTCGAAATCACGACTAGATCCAAGTAGACCGGGTGCAACAACGTCCATCAGCGACCACAGGTCTTGAAGCCGATTCTCGACGGGGGTTCCGGTCATCCCCAGTACGAACGCGGCGTTCAGCGTCTTGGCGGCGCGGGTCATCTGACTCGCTGGGTTCTTCAACTTCTGGATCTCGTCATAGACAATGATCGCGAAGCGGGTGCGGGCGAAGCTGAAGTGATAGTCTCGTAGGGTCTCGTAGGTGGTCAGTACGACACCGGCTTGCCGCCACGCCCCACTATCGAGCGCGGCGCGCCCCGTGTCGATGTCTCTGCCAGCAAGTCCGGATTCCTCGCGAAGCCTCTTCAGGTCTCCGCCAAAGGCCCGCGCGATGGGGCCCAGCCCGGGGTCTTCCAAGTGCTTTCGGATTTCACTCTGCCAGTTTCCCAGCAGGCCGGTCGGCGCGACTATGAGAAGAGGCTCGGCAGGCCGCCGTCCGGCCGCGGCTTCGCTCTGCATCCACGCCATAAACGCGATAGCCTGGAGCGTCTTTCCGAGGCCCATGTCATCGGCGAGGAGTGCGCCGGGGCGTCCAATCGAGGCGCTTCTCGCAAGCCATTCCAGACCTTCAACCTGGTGGGGCTTTAGGCGGCTGCGGAGGCCCTTCGGCTCCGCGAATGCGGTGGGTTCGGCCGGGCCAGAGTCGCCAAGTGTGGGGGTGGCGTATTCAACTTCTTCGAAGTTGTCGCGAACAACCAGGAAGAGCTTCCCCTGCGTCGCCCCATCCCATCCCTGCAGCGCGTCGGCCCCGACCTCTGGATCGCCCGGCTCGCCTCCGATGGCAAACGGCTGCAGGCTTTGGACTGCAGCCAACATCTGGTCATTGACCGGCAGTGACCGTGGAGGAGCCACATTTTCATCTGCTGCAACCAGCAGATCGCTCACATCGACGGTCTTGGCTTCGGCGGCGTGTGCAGCCTCCACCCGACTGATCAAGAGTTGGGTCTGATCAATCGGGACTACGAAATAGTCGTCGCCAACTCGTAGGCCGAAGCGCTCGGGGATCCACTGGTTCTTGCCGAGCGGTGTCAGCCACGGCAGGACCGGCTTGCGCCAAACGTCCACGCCGGCGACTCGCTCGGAGAACTGCTCCGTCTGTACGAACAAGCGCTCCAGACCGAGCTGATCGGCTATTGACGCGCCTAATCGTTCTCGCAAAATTCCGGTGGGGTTGAGCACGAAATCGCGCCGTTCGGATTCCGGCGAGCCTTGGAGTCTGCGAATTTCCGCAAGGATCGGACGGACTGCAGGGTCGACGTAGACGTACTCTCCTTTGCGCAGCACATACGCCGATCTGGCGCCATCGCTGGCGTAGAACCGGGTTTTGGCGAAGATTCGCTGCGCCGGCTCCGGCAGCAAACTGTCCAGGTCTTCATCTAGAGGCTCGTCCGCGGTTTCAGCGTCCGCGATTGATCTCGAACCAAACAGGACCGGATCAAAAGTGGTCGTGGTTGGAGTCAGCTGAGTCAGTTTCAGCGATACCCCCGAGGCGTAGTGAATTCGCAGATCCTGCAAGTAGGCGTCGGCGCTTACCGCCAGGTCGGGATCCTCAGGCCACCGCGCCTTGAGCTCTGCAATGGCTTGATAACGCTCGGCGTCATCCGCGATTGGACTGCCGAGTCTGAGAGCGGCTCTATAGATGGAGAAAAGAGGTTCAGGAATGCGTTGGAGGCCGTTCGCGGTCCTCAGTACAGCCCCTCGGACCTCCACTCGTTCGGCAGCGCCGCCGGGGCGAACCCAACGCGCCGCGACCACGAAATCTTTATCCTGGATCCCACCTTTCGGGGAGAGGTCGAGCGCCAGTCGAGTTGGCGGCGGAAGATCTAGAGCTGCAGAGATGGAAGCGTCGATACGGGCAAGCGCTGCCGCACTGATCCTAAGACCGGCTCGGTCCACGACAATCTCGGGCTCGCCCTCCGCCTCTGAATTGGATCGTAGTTCGGTCAGAGCGGCAGCGGCTTGAGGCGCCTTGGTCGGCCAATCATCGAAGGCGATCGCCTTGTCGCGCTCCACCAGCTCGAGGATCAACACCTCACCATCGACCCGGCACAAGAAGCGCGCTTCGCGCTCTTTCCGGCCCTTCCAGAGCTTAGACACGTTTGGGCCTCCAGCTCACACGCTCGCTCCAGAAGTGTCGCCCTTCGATTATTGCAGCGAACGTCTTCTGCCAGCTGTAGGTAGAGGGCGAGGGGTGGGATTGCTGCTCCGGGGCGCTGTAGAGCTCCCCTTTCTGATAGCGACTACGGTATAGCTCCGGACGCCCTCGCTCGCCTTTTCGCCAGAAGTTGCATTTGGCGTTGTGACTCCAGTCGACAATTAGCAAGTCGCCAATGCGCATGATCAACGCCGCGTGGGTTGAACCCTTGTCTTCCTGGTGACCGAACGCGGTGAGGCCCGCCTCGCTGTTCTCCCTAGCGGCTTGTCTTGCCAGCCGGGCGCCATCGCTGCCGAACGCGACCCACGCTTCTTCGATCTCTGGAGCTCCTTCTTCTCCGAGAAGATAGGCGGTCCAGAAACGGCGCCGGTAGCTCCACATCTTCCTGCCTGCTGGATCGTGAGCCAGGCTTCGATCCACGATGTCGAAGAACTGAAACACTGACGCCCGCGTCAACCAGCGCATCAGGACAGCATAGGCGTCCGGGGCTTGCTCCCGGACGGGGCGCCACGCCGCTGGCTTGGTTCGCGGATCGCCGCCGCCGAGCGCCTGCAAGACCTCGATTAGCCGACCGCGATGCTCCTTGGGCGGATCATCGTTCGCCCAAGGCAGAAGGAGTGCGGACACCGCGTGGGGAAAGGCGCGGGCGAATATGATCCTCCCGTCAGCGTCCCTCACCCACTCGATGATCCGCTCCTGCAGTGGAATCGAGGCGAGGCCGCGCTTTCCGGCCACCTTTCTCGTCGCCTCCACGAAGGCGGCCTCGGCCAAGCCGCCTCGCTGTCGGATAGTCGTGTCCAGGCCGAGCCTGCTCAAGATCTCAAGCGGAGGCCTATCGGACCCAAGAACAGCATCAGCGATCGTGGTGGGGGCCTTCTGGGGGTCGAAAAGACCGACTGATCGATCAAGCCCGACCCAAGGCTCGACGGATCGCCCTTTCCAACGCCTGAGCAGCTGCCGAATCCGTTCCGCGAATAGCTTGAACGCCTCGCCCTCGCGGAAGCCGTCGATGTACGCCGCGACCAGCGCAAAAAGGGCGGATCGCTGACCCTTTGCCCCGACCCGCTCAAAGATCGCATCTGTCGTTTGAACATTGTCGATGAGGGGTTGGGGGTCGTGGAGGAAAACCTTGCAGGCCTCCCGCAGATCGCGCCTCTTGAGAGCCTCGACCTCTCCCCGCTCAACAGCCTCATGAACGCGGCGTTGAAGGGCTCCTGTCTGCTCGGCATCCATCGCCGTCCCTCCGATGCCGGGCAGGGTCGCGACCGTCCTGTTCAGGGCAATAGGCTCAATTGACCCCACTTTAAGCCGCCGCGACAGCGCGTCCGGCTGCGCCAGGATAGCCGCGAGCCCCGTCATCGGTTCAGCTCTTGAGAAACCGCCTGGATTGCGGCGGTCGAGTCCGGCGCAACCATGATCAGACGAAGATCGATGCGGCGGTTGCTACGTTTTGCCGCCTCGTCGTCTCCGGCGGCGACCGGTCGTTCAGAGCCATAGCCGCTCACACTGAGGACCGCAGCGCAGTCATCACCTTTCATCGAGCACCGCGCGGCGATTGCCGGCTGGTGATCAATCAGCGCACGGAAGGTGTTGGTCGCACGGATAGCGGACAGGTCGAGGTTGTCCCGGATCAATCCGCCGCCCGACAGAGCATCGACGTCTGTGTGCCCTTCGATGTAGACGGACTCGATCCGGTAGGCCGTGTCGGGGCAGGTCGACGGCCGCGCCTGAACGCTCTCCCGCGTATCGGTGTAGCAAGGCAACACCTCCGAAAGCGCATCTGCGAGGTGACCAACGGCGATCAGGCCGTCCGCCTTGAGTTCCGCTCGCCCACTGTCGAACAGGATTGCGTCGGGCAGTCGGAGGATGCCGTTCTGGGTATCGATCGTGACCTCGACGCCCTTCTCCCGTAGCGTTTCCTGGAGCTCACGGAGGATCTCGGCCCGTTGACGGTCGGCCCCCGTCATCTGGTCTGTGATATCCTGAAATTGCAGAGCAAAATACATGAGCATGATGATGAAGATGAACACGAGCCCGACCATCATGTCAGTCATCGAGACGAAGTAGTTCTCTTCGTCGACTTCGGACTCGTGCGCGTCGTCGAGGATCATTCAGCAGCCTCTTGGACCTTCGCCTGCTGCTCGACGTAGTCGCCCAACGCTTCGGCATAGTCCTCGATGGGCGCCAGCGCGTTGGAGAGTTTGCTCACGGCGTCCGCCAAGGCGCTGTCGGTCTTCGTCGCGAAGGAGGAGAACTGGGTCAGGCTGTCGCCCAGCGTCGAAGACATCCGCTCTGCGGCTTGCGCCAGCGCCTTGTCGACCTCCGCGAACCGGCTGCGGTAGTTGTCCCAGGCCTCCTCGGCCGCTTCGTAGGTCCCCTTCATCTGCACCGCGAGCTCCTGCATCTGCTCGAGCGCCTGGGCGTCTGCGGCGCGTCCAGCCTGGATGGCGGACTGGATCTTGGAGACCGCCTCGTCCATCGCCTGCGCCGCTCGCACGATCGGCGCCGCCACGGTGTTGAAGCCTTGCCCCGCCTCAGCGATCCTGGACACCAGAGTTCCGGCTTGGCCGGTCACGCCGGACAGGGCCTCGGCCGATCGGACGGCCTGATCTCCGCTACGGACGAAACCTTCCGACGCTCGGTCCACTGAACCGGCGGCATCGCCGACCGCCTTGGCGAGGCCCAGCACCGTGGCCCTGAGCTCACCGCCAGACTCCTCGATCGCGCTGGCGAACGCGCGTTGACCCTCCGCCACTCCGGTCGCGAGCACCGCCTGGACCTCGGACTGCATCGTCGAAGCCGCTTCAAGTCCCGCGGTCTTCAGGCTTTCCACGGCGCTGTCGATCGCCTCGGCAGATCGGGCTTGAGCTGTCGCCAGTTCCTCGAGCGTTCGTTGCAGGACATCAGCCTGCGCCTTGGCGGCCGCTTCCCCTTGAGCCTGCAGGTTGGCGCCCATCCCATCCACCTGCGCCGCCAGGCGGTCGAACGCCTCGCGAATGTCGGCAGCGGCCTTGGCGAAGTCAGACCCGGCGTCGCGGATCTGACGGGCCGCTTCATCGCCGGAGCTTCCGACGGCCGTGCTGATCGCCTCGATCTTCAAGCCGAGGGTCGCAAGCACCTCGCTGAGGCCGCGGAGCTGATCGCCGCTCACCTCTTCGATCGCCTTCCGGGCGCCGTCGCCAATGCCGGCTGTCACCTCGCTCATGCTGTCGACCATCTGCGAGATGGAGGAAGTCATGGGCGCAAGAGCTTGCTGGAATTGCGCGCCGATCCGGTCCCCGAGCTGCATGGCGAAGTCGGTGTTGAAGGTTTTCAGCTGGTCCCGCTGCTCCTTCATGACCTCGAGCTGTTCGGCGGCAAGGCGCTGGGGCGGCACATACAGCAGGCCTCGTTCCAGCAGGCTGCTGATCTGTTCGGTCAGGCCGCGCGATTTCTTACTCAGATCGTGCTCGACGAACCTGAGCCAGATCGAGGCGATCAGCCCCGCGACCGAGGTGAAGAATTTGGCGCCCGCGACCGTTAGGAGGCCGGCCAGCGCGCCCTTGGCGGCGCCAACATCATCGCCGGACATGCCTTGCGCGGCTTGGCCAAGGGCGACGATCAAACCAATGAACGTGAGGATCAGGCCGATCCCGACGAAGACGTTCGAAGCGAACGTCAGATAGGCCAGCCGGGGCGCCACCCGGCCGAAGAAGACGCTGGGGCGACCTGTGTTGCGGATCGGGTCGGCGTTTTCGTCGACGAAAGTCTCCTGGAACTCGCGCCAGGCCTGGACGAGGGCATGGGCGCCCGGCTCCTGCCGACCCATGACTGCGGACAGATCGACGAAATTGGCGGCGAATGCTTGGCGCTCGCTAAGTGGATCCCCGGTGTCGCCCAGCGCTGATTTCAGGGCCTCGACACGCGCGCGCGCCGCCGCAAGATAAGGGGCAATCTCCTTCCGCGCTCGCCAGTGAAGGAAGCCGGCCATGCCCAGCATGATCGGCAGCAGCACGAACGGCACGAACCACTCGTGCACATAGGCCAGGCTCAGGAACCACAGGACCTTGTGAAGGGCCCCGTTCAATGCGTCTTCCACTACTTCCCCCCACGACTACGCGCGCACTCTTCATCAAATAGCGTTGCGAAAAGAGGGGCAACCCAAGCTGCAAACGAACGCCGCGCGGAGCACCTGGCGTAGCCGTCCCGGTTGCATCTCCCTCCCCCCTGCGCCTATTAGAAAGAGTGTGGGGGGCTTGTATGGCAAGTGAAAAAGTAACCGGCGGCGACCTCGGGTTCGAGGCAGAGCTGTTCAAGGCTGCCGACAAGCTCCGCGGCAATCTGGAGCCGTCCGAGTACAAGCACGTCGCGCTCGGGCTGATCTTCCTGAAGTACATCTCTGAGGCGTTCGAGGCTCAGTACGAGAAGCTGAAGGGCGAGGAGTACGCCGACCCCGAGGATCCCGAGGAATACCTCGCCGCCCACGTCTTCTGGGTGCCGCCTGAGGCGCGTTGGGCCAATCTGCAGGCCAACGCCAAGCGGCCCGAGATCACCTTCACCGACGTCACCACCGGCCGCGAGAAAAAAGGCGACATCGGCGGGCTGATCGACAACGCCATGGAGGCGATCGAGAAGGCCAACATCACCGTCCTGAAGGATGTGCTGCCCAAGATCTACAGCCGGCCCCAGCTGGACAAGACCATGCTGGGGGAACTGGTCGACCTGTTCTCCAACGTCGACATGAAGGTCGGCCACGACGGGGCCCAGGACCTGCTGGGCCGGGCCTATGAGTATTTCATCTCGCAGTTCGCCGGGGCCGAGGGCAAGCGCGGCGGCGAGTTCTTCACGCCGCGGTCGGTGGTGCGCACCATCGTAGAGGTGCTGGAGCCGACCCACGGCCGCGTCTACGATCCGGCCTGCGGCTCCGGCGGCATGTTCGTGCAGTCCGAACGGTTCGTGGAAGACCACCAGGGCAAGCGATCCGACATCGCCATCTATGGCCAGGAGCGCAACCACACGACCTGGCGGCTGTGCAAGATGAACCTGGCCGTGCGCGGCATCGACGCCGACATCGCCTGGAACAACGAGGGTTCGTTCATCCGCGACGCCTTCCCGACGCTGAAGTTCGACTATGCGATGGCCAACCCGCCGTTCAACATCTCGGACTGGTGGCAGCCCAGTCTGGAGGGTGACGCGCGCTGGGTTTACGGCACCCCGCCCAAGGGCAACGCCAACTTCGCCTGGCTTCAGCACATCCTGCACCACCTGGCCCCGCGCGGCACGGCAGGCGTGGTGCTGGCCAACGGCTCGATGTCCTCGCAACAGTCGGGCGAGGGCGAGATCCGCAAGGCGATGATCGAGGGCGACGTGGTCGACTGCATGGTCGCCCTGCCGGGTCAGCTGTTCTACTCGACCCAGATTCCCGCCTGCCTGTGGTTCCTGGCCCGCGACAAGAGCGCCAACGGCCACCGCGACCGGCGCGGCGAAATCCTGTTCATCGACGCCCGCAAGTTGGGCCACATGGTCGATCGCACGCGACGGGAGTTCTCGGCCGAGGACATCGACAGGATCGCCGGCGCCTACCACCGCTGGCGCAACAAGCCGGAGGCTAACGAAGCGCAGGGGCTGGCGCCCTATGCCGACGAGCCAGGCTTCTGCAAGTCGGCGTCGCTGGAGGAGGTGCGCGGCCACGGGCACGTGCTGACGCCAGGGCGGTATGTCGGAGCAGCGGACGAGGAGGGTGACGGCGTGCCGTTTGAGGAGCGGTTCGGGGCGCTCCGGTCGAAGCTGGCGGAGCAGTTCGCCGAGGGGCGGGCACTGGAGGCGAAGATCGCCGCGGCCATACTTGAAGCACAGCCCGATGTATGATCGCCGTGACTTCGCAGGCTGGCGTGAGCGCTCGGTATATGAGCTGGCTCGGTGGAAGAACGGTCTAGCATTCAAGAATATCGACTTCTCGCCGAGCGGCCGCCCGGTAATCAAGATCGCTGAGCTTAAGGCAGGCATCACCCCGCAAACCGCACGGACGTCAGCGACTTACGATCAGTCGGTGTTCGTTAGGGCCGGGGACATGCTGTTCTCTTGGTCGGGCAACCCAGACACTTCCATCGACGTGTTCCGGTGGCGAGGCGAAGATGGCTGGCTCAACCAGCACATCTTCAAGGTCACGCCGGACGAGGGCATCGACGAGGAGTTCTTGTTCTTCGTTCTCCGATGGTTGAAGCCCCGGTTTGCCGAGATCGCCCGGAACAAGCAGACCACCGGGCTAGGTCACGTAACGCTTCAGGACCTGAAGCGCATGGTGGTTGGAGTTCCAGAGCTCGATGAGCAGCGACGGATCACATCTATTGTCTCTCCCTACGAAGACAAGATCGAGCTGAACCGGCGGATGAACGAGACGCTGGAGGCGATGGCCCAGGCGATCTTCCGCGACTGGTTCGTCGACTTCGGCCCCGTGCGCCGCAAGCTGGCCGGCGAGACCGACCCGGTCGCCATCATGGGCGGGCTTTCCGCCGACCCCGCCCGCGCTGCCGAAGTCGCGGGGCTGTTTCCCGCAACCCTTGGCGAAGAAGGCTTGCCCGAGGGCTGGACGGCGGGGGCGGCGGGCGCCCTGATCGAGTTCAATCCAAGGGAACCGCTGAGAAAGGGGGCGGCAGCCCCTTACTCGGACATGTCTTCGCTCCCGACCGTTGGAAGCAACGCGGATTTGCCGATCATGCGCGATTTCGGGTCAGGGATGCGGTTTCGTAACGGGGATGCGCTACTCGCTCGGATCACTCCTTGCCTGGAAAACGGGAAGGCCGCGTTCGTCGATTTCCTGACCGAAGAGTTCCCTGTGGGCTGGGGCTCGACGGAGTTCATCGTGCATCGCGCACGGCCGGGAACGCCGCGGGCATTGCCCTATCTGCTGTGCCGGAACGACGACTATCGCAGTCATGCCATCCAGAGCATGACGGGGACGTCGGGCCGCCAACGTGCCCAAGCCGAAAGCTTGGAGGCGTGGCCAATGGCCATACCCACCGGCCCCGTTCTCGATGCTTTCAGTGCGTTCGTAGATGCATTCTTCGATCGCATCTCTGCGAACGGCCGAGAAAACCGCACCCTCGCCGAAACCCGCGACTACCTGCTGCCCCGTCTGATGTCCGGGCAGGTCCGAGTGGGCGAGTCCGCCAAATTTGCCAGCGAGGTCGCGGCGTGAGTTTGGACAAGAAGACGATCAAGGCCGCCGCCGTCGCCCTTCTCGACGGCCTGGGTGAGGTGCACCCGATGGGTCACCAGGACAGCAAGGCGCGCCGCTATGTGCTTCGCGCCGACGGCGGAACGCCGCTGGAGATCATGTTCGAGCAGGACCCGAAGAGCAGCGCCAATCTGTGGGTGCACGCCAGGGCCGCCGGGTCGCTGGCGACCAAAGGCAAGAACAAGCCGGCCTCGGCGCTCTGGACCAAGATCGGCAAGGACGGCGCCCCGCTCTACGGGCGGCACAGCGCCTTGGAGAAGATGCCCCAGCTCGGCTCGGCCGACCTGATCTGTTTCGTCCCCGAGACGCTGACCGACCTGGGCGCCATCCTCGACCAGGTGCTGTCCGCCTCGGCGGCGCGTATCACAATCTAGAACCGCCAGGGGGGCGGCGCACATGAAGATCTCCACCATCCTCGACAAGATCGACGAGCGACAGCTGTTCGTGCCGGCGTTTCAGCGCGAATACGTCTGGAAGCGCGAACACGCCAAGGAGCTGCTGGACAGTCTGATCAAGGAATATCCCACCGGCACCATGCTGACGTGGGAGACCAACGCGCCGCCGGAGCTGAAGGGCCCCTATCAGTACAACGAGCAGCAGGGCGCGATCCGTCTCCTGCTGGACGGACAGCAGCGCATCACCACCCTGTACATGCTGATCCGCGGGACCCTGCCGCCCTACTACACCCAGGCCGAGATCATCCACGACACCCGCGGCCTGCACGTGAACCTTGAGACCGGCGAACTCGAATACTACTCCAAACTGAAAATGGAGAAGGACCCCCGCTGGCGGAACATCACCGACGTGTTCCAGAAGCGCGTCCGGGCCCGTGACATCCGCGATGAACTGAAGGCGCTCGGCGAAGAGGTGGACGGGGCGCGCGAGGACCGGATCGACGACTGGATCCGCGCGGTGGAGCGCATTTTGGACCGCGACTTCCCCGAGCAAACCATCCCGATCAAGGCCACCCTGCGCGAAGCCATCGACATCTTTTACAAGGTGAACGCCAGCGGCGTGGCCCTGACTGACGCCGAACTCGCCCTGGCCCAAATCTCCGGCTACTGGCCCCAGGCCCGGGACCTGTTCAAGGCCAAGCTCGCCCAGCTGGCGGAGCAGGGCTTCGTCTTCAAGCTGGACTTCATTGTCTATGTTCTGCTCGGCTGCCTGCACCACATGGGCTCCGACATGCGCAAGCTGCATGGGCCCGAAAACGACGAGCGCATTCGTGCGGCGTGGGCGCGGCTGGATGGTCAGGTGCTGGACTATGTCGTCAGCCTGATGCGGTCATCCGCCTATGTGGACCACACGGACGAGATCAACTCCGTCTACGCCCTGATCCCGATCATCGTCTATTGCTACGACAAGGAAGGCGGCCACCTCACCGAGGATGAAATCCGTAAGGTGGTGAAGTGGTTCTACTATTCGCAGATCAGGACCCGCTATATCAGCCAGCTTCCGCAGAAACTGGACCGCGACCTGCGCATGCTGGGGGAGTCCACGAGCCCGTTCGATGACCTGCTGAAGGTGATCGAGGAAGAGCGGCCGCTGCCGATCACGCCGGGCGAGTTCGAGGGGCGCGCCATTGGCCATCCGCTATTCGGTCTGATGCGCTGGTACTTCAAGAGCCGCAACGCGGTCTGCCTGACGACCGGCGTGGCGCTGCGTCAGACGATGGGCAAACGGTACCAGCTCGAGAACGACCACATCTTCCCGTTCTCGCGACTCAAGGCGGCCGGATACGGAAAGGACAACCGGATCAAGTATTCACTGGCCCAGGAGGTCACGAACCGGGCGATCCTGACCCAGGTGGCGAACCGGACCAAGTCCGCCAAGGAGGCCGCGGACTACCTGGCCGAGGTGAAGGCCCGCTCGCCGAACGCCCTCAAGCTGCAAAGCATTCCCGAGGATCCGGAGCTGTGGCGGCTCGAGAACTTCGAGCTATTTCTCGCCGAACGGAGAAAGATGCTCGCCGGTCAGTTGAACGACTTCCTCGAGGGGATCGCGGTCACCGAGGCGACCGCCACGCAGGTCTCGATCGAAGACCTGATCGCCGAAGGAGAGTCTGACGAACTCGAGTTCAAGTCCTCGCTGCGCTGGGATTATCAGCAGGGCACGGTGAATAAGGCTCTGGAGGCCGTCATCATCAAGACGGTGGCGGCGTTCGGGAACAGCCAAGGCGGCACGCTGCTGATCGGCGTGGATGACAACGGTGTTCCGGTGGGTCTTGACCAGGACTACGCTGCCTTGGGCGGCGCGGACTGCGACAAGTACGAACTGCACCTTCGCAACCTTCTGACCAGCGCCTACGGGGCCGCTTTCGTCGCTTCGAAAGTGAAGGTCAACTTCCCGGTCGTCGGCGACACGGAGATCTGCCAAGTGGTGATCTCGCAGGCCTCGAAGCCGCTCGTGACCAAGGTTCTCGACAAGAACGGCCAGCCGTCCGAGAAGTTTTATGTCCGCAACGGAAACGCCTCACGTGAGCTTCCGATGAGCGAGATGCAGGCGTACATGGCCGAACGGTACGCCTGATGTCCGGCGGCTTTTCCGAGGACGTCGTTGAGCAAGCCGGCATCGAGATCCTGAAGGACCTCGGCTGGATCCATCTGCACGGGACCAGCATCGCGCCGGACGGGCCGGCGCCGCAGCGCCTGGCTTTCTCTGACGTCGTGCTCCTGCCGCGGCTCGAGACGGCCCTTGCGAAGCTGAACCCTGATGTGCCGGAAGCGGCGCGCAACGAAGCGATCCGTCAGTTGCTGTCGAGCGAGACCGGGTCCCTGGTCGAGGAGAACCGCCGCATCCATCGGCTGCTGACCGATGGCGTCGGGGTGCAGCATCGGGCCGCGGACGGGCGGATCGTCTCGGAGAAGGTGTGGCTGATCGACTTCGCCGACCCGGACGCCAACGACTGGCTGGCGGTCAATCAATTCACCGTGGTCGAGGGCTCATGGAACCGGCGCCCGGATCTGGTGCTGTTCGTCAACGGCCTGCCGCTGGCGGTGCTGGAGCTGAAGAACGCCGCGGCCGAGAACGCCACCACCACCGACGCCTTCAATCAGCTGCAGACCTACATGGCGCAGGTCCCGAGCCTGTTCCGCACGAATGCGGTGCTGGTCGCGTCTGACGGCGTCGAGGCGCGGATCGGGTCGCTCACCGCGGACTTCGAGCGGTTCATGCCGTGGCGCACGATCACCGGCGCGGACGACGATTTCACGCACAAGGGCTCGCCCGAGCTGGAGACTCTTCTGCGCGGGGTGTTCGAACGCGAGCATTTCCTGGCCCTGATCCGCGACTTCACGGTCTTTGGCGACGGCGACCGCGGGCCCTTCAAGATCATCGGGGGCTATCACCAGTTCCACGGCGCGCGCAAAGCGCTGGCCGAGGCCGTCGCCGCTACCCGTCCTGACGGCGACCGGAAGATCGGGGTGATCTGGCACACCCAGGGCTCAGGCAAGAGCCTGCTGATGGCTTTCTTCGCCGGCCTCGTGGTCAGGGCGCCAGCGCTCGAGAACCCGACCATGGTCGTGCTGACCGACCGAAACGACCTGGACGACCAGCTCTATTCGACCTTCGGCCTGTGCCGCGACCTTATTCGCCAGACGCCCGAACAGGCGGACAGCCGAGATGATCTCAAGGACCTGCTGAGCCGGATGTCCGGCGGCGTCATCTTCACCACGCTGCAGAAGTTCGCGCCTGAACGCGGCGAGGAGCGGTTTCCGGAGCTGACGGATCGCCGCAACGTGATCGTCATGGCCGACGAGGCGCACCGCAGCCAGTACGGCTTCGACTCCAAACTGAACCGCGAAACCGGCGAGCGCCGCTACGGCTACGCCCACTATGTCCGGCAGGCGATGCCGAACGCCTCCTTCATCGGCTTCACCGGCACGCCTATCGAGGCCGACGACGTCAATACGCCCGCGGTGTTCGGCGACTACATTGACGTCTATGACATCAGCCGCGCCGTCGAGGACGGCGCCACCGTGCCGATCTACTACGAGAGCCGACTGGCCCGCATCGAACTGGACGAGGACGAGAAGCCCAAGATCGATGCCGAGATCGAGGCGCTGGTCGCCGATGAGACCCTGACCGAGGCCGAGAAGGCAAAGGCCAAGTGGTCGACGGTGGAGGCGCTGGTCGGCTCCAGCAAGCGCCTCAAGCAGATCGCCGCCGATCTGGTGAAGCACCTCGAGGCCCGCATCGATGCTCTCGACGGCAAGGCGATGGCCGTCTGCATGAGCCGCCGGATTTGCGTGAGCCTCTACAACGAGATCGTGGCGCTGCGGCCCGACTGGCACGCGGATGATGACGCCTCGGGCGCAGTGAAGATCGTCATGACCGGCTCGGCGTCCGACCCGCTCGCCTGGCAGAAGCACATCGGCAACAAGGCGCGGCGGGACCTGCTGGCCAGGCGCGCCCGCGATCCGGCTGACCCGCTCCGATTGGTGATCGTCCGCGACATGTGGCTGACCGGCTTCGACGCGCCGTGCATGAACACCATGTACGTTGACAAGCCGATGCGCGGACACGGGCTGATGCAGGCCATCGCCCGCGTCAACCGTGTGTTCCGCGACAAGCCCGGCGGTCTGGTCGTCGACTACATCGGCATCGCGCAAAACCTGAAGTCGGCGCTCGGTCAGTACACCCAGGCGGACCGGGACAAGACAGGCATCAACGAGGAAGAGGCGGTCGCGGTCCTGATGGAGCGCTACGAGGTGGTGCGCGGCATCTTCCATGGCTTTGACTACGAACCCGGGGTTTCCGGCTCGCCGACACAACGGCTGGCCTGTCTGGCGGGCGCCATCGACTGGGTGCTCAAGTGGTCAGAGGCGGAAGCCGCCAAGGTCGCGTCCCTCGAGGCGAAGAAGCAGGCTCACCGCCAGTTCCACGATCTGGTTCTGGGTTTGGGCAAAGCCTTCGCTCTGGCGTCCGCCAGCGACGCCGCGCGCGAAATCAGGGACGAGGTCGGGTTCTTCCAGGCCATTCGCGCCGCGCTGGCCAAGAGCTCGGCCAAGGGCGGCCTGAGCGCCGCCGAGAAGACCTTCGCCGTCCAGCAGTTGATTGACCGGTCGATCGCGTCCGCGGAGATCATCGACATCTTGCAAGCCGCCGGTTTGCAGACGCCGGACATCTCGATCCTGTCGGACGAGTTCCTGCTCGAGGTGGCGGGCATGGAGAAGAAGAACCTCGCCCTGGAGGCGCTGAAAAAACTCTTGGCGGGCGAGATCAAGAGCCGGTCACGCACCAACGTCGTGGAGAGCAAGGCCTTCAGCCAACGTCTTGAGACGGCGGTCGCGCGCTATCATGCGGGGGCCGTGTCGGCCTTGGAGATGATCCAGGAACTGATTGGCCTCGCGCAGGATCTGAAGGCCGCGTACGCCCGGGGAGAAGAAACCGGACTGTCCCAAGAAGAGCTCGCCTTCTACGACGCGCTTGCCGAACACCAGAAGGCAGTCGATGTGCTGGGTAGCGAGCAGCTGCGGATCATTGCGCACGAGTTGGTCGAACAGCTCCGCGGCAACGTCACCGTCGACTGGCACCACCGCGAGAGCGCCAGGGCTAGCATGCGCATTTTAGTCAAGCGCATCCTCAGACGGTTCGGCTATCCGCCGGACCTGTCTGATCTGGCTGTGCAGACCGTCCTGGCCCAAGCTGAAACGCTCTTACGGGCCGCTTGATCGCCCCGTCGCCGCGCCCGCCGGGGGCGGGGGTGAACCCCCCAGCCCCGCCCCCGGCGGACCTTCGGTCACCCAGAACAGTCGAATTGTTCATGGATTCAGCCGGTTAGGTGAAAATCTCATCTGAGTCACCTTTCAAGCGTAGCGTGACTCAACGCCCGACGCGCCGATTTCCCTCGCAAAATCAACGCGCAATCCGAGTCACGATTATGGGCATCTCCGCCGGACCCCGCCGAAGGCGTGAGTCACGATTATGGGTCCGCCCTGTGCCAGATCGGCACACCCGCCCGTGAGTCACGGTTCGGGGGCAGCGTGACTCGCCTGAGTCATGATTATGTGAATGTCGAATAATTACAGGGTACTAAGTGAGGCCTTCGGCCAGATTTTTTTGGGCCCACCTCCGCCGATTTTTGAGGATGGGCCTCTGAGTAGCGAATCCACCTTCGTGACTCAGATGCGGCGGGGCAGGCTCTTGTCTCGGGCCGACACGACCGAGAGTAGCCAGAAGACTCTCGAAGAATTTCGGTCTGTGTCGACGGGCCTGCGTGCGTTCTCTGGAGAGGTGGAGCCCGCAGGCGCCCGACCGATGCCATGGCCGGCCGCGTGACGAGAATGTCGTCTAGTTCGGCTCGTCGTCGTTGGGGCCGACGGAGTCTTCCTCGCCGCCCCTGCGGCTGCGCCGGCGCTCCCCCTTGAACGACGCTCCGAGCGCCAGGCGGGCGCCTGGCCCGCAGGTGTCGTCGCCAGGGACAAACACGACCCCGCGCTCGGTGAAATAGCGCAGTAACAGACGAGCGTTGGCCCGAGTGGTCGGTGACAGCTCGTTGGTCCCCTCGGCCCGCTTGATGGTGTTGGGGACCAAGCCCGTCTGCTCAGATACCTCGAGGACCGAGACATTCAACAGCCCTCGGGCCGCCCGCAATTGGGCGCCGGTCGGGTGATCCGGGTCAATGTGCTTGTTGCGCCTCAAAATTAAATTTGACTCTTACGACCAACTGCGAATTCGTTAGGCAATATATGCCTTATCGGAGTTGACCATGTTGTCCCTCTCGCCGCAATGCCCCGTCCACGGCCGGACCCTCCACCGCGAGACCTGCCGCGCCTGCAACGCCGCGTACATGCGCGGCTACCTTCAGGACCGTCGCCGTCGCCGTCCGGCGCGCGAAATCTGGGAACGCGCCCGCAAGCGCGCCCGGCGGCTGAACCTGACCTTCAACCTCCCGCGTGACTCGATCGTGATCCCCCCGTCGTGCCCCGTGCTCGGGCTGCCCTTGCAGACCGGGGGCAAGCGGAGCGAGCGTTCCCCTTCCCTCGACCGTATCCGCCCGCAGGACGGCTACGTGGTCGGCAACGTCCGCGTCGTCAGCGACCGCGCCAACCGCCTGAAGGGGGCCCTCGATCTCCCGCGTCTGGAAGCGCGGGCGGCTGCGGCGCGCGGCGTCCGCCGGCAGGAGTATGACCGCCTGGTCGAGTATGTCCGGCGCGAGACGCTGCTGTCCGAGGTGCGCGCCAAGGCTGCGCTCGGCGGGCGCACGGGGCAGGAGTGGGACAAGATCGCCCGCTTCCTGGAGAAGGCGTTCGTCCGCGCCGATTGGGCCCGCTGACGCAAAACATTCCTTTACAGTCAAAGGGTTAACAGAACTCAGGGCTTGCGCCGGACGGTGCTGTGGGGTAGGGTGACCTCGACGACGATGGGGTGACTACCCCGCCCGGCGCCCGCCGGGCGGGGAACCTTTTGGAATGTCGTCGATGACTGACCGCAATGATCGTGATGCTGGTGAGCGCCGGGCCGCCGAACCGGCCAGCCGCCCCGCCCACTTTCCGGACTGGCTCGGGCCGGACACGCCCCTGACGTTTGCGAACGCCGCCCGGTTTGCCTTCCCTGACGGTTCGGTCTCCGCCGCGGCCCTGAAGGGGATGGCCGACCGGGGGCTGCTCACCACCGAGGCCGTCGGCCGCAGCCGCAAGACGACGCTCAACTACATCCAGGAAATGAGAGAACGGTGCCGCCGCCCCGCAAACCCCCACGCCTCCTCCTCCGTCGCCGCGCAGGTCGTCCGCCCGTCTACGTCATCCTCGACCACGGACTTGAAGTCAGCACAGGCTGCGGCCCTGATCGCCAGCGAGAGGCGGAGGAAGCGCTCGCGCGCTACCTAGCGGCCAAGCACGAACCCGACTTCAGCGACCACGACCCCCGGAAGGTCGCGGTCGCCGACTGCCTGATCTACTACCTCGACAACTTAGCCGAAGATCACCGGGGGCCGGAGGCTACCCACGTCATGTGGCTGGCCGAGTTCTTCGGTGAGATGACCTGTCACCAGATCAACGCCGAAACCTCGAAGGCCTATGTGAAGGCGCGGACGACAGGGGAGGTCGGCCGCCAGCCAGTGGCGGTGTCGACGGCCAAGCGTGAACTGGACACGCTCGGCGCCGCGCTCAACTACACCCATCGGGCGGGCAAGCTGGACCGGCCGATCCCCGTCCTGAAGCCCGACTACGCGGCGCCGGAGGCCCGCTGGCTGACCAAACCCGAAGTCCAGCGGCTGCTCCGGGGCGCTCTGGGATATGAGCCCACCGGCCTCGATGGCGCCGGCCGCGGGACTGGGTGGCGGCGCGTAACGGCCCCCAACTACCACGTGGCCCGGTTCATTCTGATCGCCCTGCACACCGCGACTCGCAGCGCGGCGGTTCTCGCCCTGCGTTGGGAGCCGAGCGCCTACGCCGGCTGGGTCGACCTCGCCGCAGGTCGCATCTACCGAAAAGGCCTGATGGAGCGAGACACCCGAAAGGCCCGCCCGCCCTGTCCGATCCCGGACGCCCTCCTGCCGCATCTGCGCCGCTGGCGGCGGATCACGGCGGTGGGCCCTTGTGAATACAAGGGCGAAACGATCCAGCGCGTCAGGCGGGGCTTCGACTCGGCCCGGGTTCTGGCCAAGCTAGGCGAGGAGGTAACCCCTCACACGCTCAAACACACCTGCATCACCTGGCTCTTGCAGGCCGGCGTTCAGCCTTGGGAGGTCGCCGGTTTCACCGGCACGAGCGAGAAGACCATCCGCGAAGTCTACGGCCACCACTGCCCCGACCACATGGAGAACGCCCGCAAGGCCCTAAGCCGGCGGCGCAGCGCCTAGCTCGTCGAGGACGGAAACGCTTCGCCCCGAGCGGCCCGCTCCTCACCATCGCCGTCATCGCCGCCGTCGTCGCGCGCGGCGTTTCTGCCGACGAGGGCGGCGCGCTCGGTGATGTCATGCACGACGGCGTCCAGGAAGGCGCCGCCGCCAGCGGGCATGGCGGCGACCGCCTCGGCGGCCGGGCCGATCTCGCGCTGGATGCGGCCGGTCAGGGAAATCACCCGCCGCACGGTCGCGGCCGGGGCCAGGCCGCAGGCCTCGGCCATGCGGCGCCAGTGGCGGGCCTGGATGTGGCGGCCGCGGACCTGACCGCCGACGGCTTGGGCGTGGTTCTGGGTGATGCTCGGCCAGGGTAGGCCGCTCATCAGGTCGTAGAGCGGGGCCAAGGCGGCGCCGTCCGCGGTCAGCAGGATCGAGTAGTTCTTGGCGTGAGAGTCGACGTTGCCGATGGCGATGTTGAAGATCACCGCGTCCAGCAGCCGGGTGATGTCGACCGCGGTCATGTGCCGGCGGACCAGGGTGAACATGTCGGCCAGCGAGGGCCCGCGCACGCTGGTCTGGTTACGCTCGTATTTGGCGCCCGGCGGCAGGCCGAGCGCCTGGCAGAAATCCTCCTGGTGCAGGCGCGTGGCGGCGGGCGCCTGGCCTGCCCGGTCGTAGCGGTCGACGAGCAGGTAGGTCCGGTCGCCGGTCCGACCCGTCGTGACTGGAGCCGCAGGCAGCCGGCACCGCGCCGCGAGCACCATGCACAGCGCTTCGTTCTGGACGCTGCCGGTCAGGCGCGGGTTGTCGGGCTTGAGGATGTGGGTCGACGGCGCACCGTCCAGCGGAATGGCGATCTGACCATCGAGCAGGGCGACCGGCAGCTTGTCCTGGGCGCCCGCCAGACTCATGGTCACGCCCTCGTCTCCGGCGAGGAAGGGCTTGCGCGGCAACTCTCCGATGATCCGCTCAAGATCCTCGGCGTTCGCGGGACGGTAGTCGCCATGCGCCTCACGGGGGCCGCCGACGCGCAGGGCGCCAGCGAGGTCGCCCCCCGTGGCCGCGATCAGGCCGAGCACGTCCTCCTGGGCGACACCAAGCGCGCGCTGCATGGCGCGCATCGGCTCACCCTCGGGCAGGAGGTTCATCAGCCAGGGAACGACCACCTCGGGCGGCCAGGCCGTCTGGTCCATCGGCATGGACAGCGAGACCGGAAAGGCGTCGGGTGAGGCGCGCCAAGCCTCCTCGTAGGCCAGAGTCGGCCCCGCCGGCGACGGCGTGACCTCGGCCACCGGCCTGTCCCGATGGAACAGCGTCGGCATCAGCGACGCCCCGCCGTGTTCTCCAGCCGGATGCCGACCGCCTTGGCGGCTGCGAGCGCCTTGCCGAGTTGGGCGGTGGCCTTGCCCGCCTCCAGTTCGACGATGAAGCGCTCGCCCGTTCCGATCGCCAGGGCGAGGTCGCGCTGGGTCAGGCCGAGAGCCCTACGAGCATCGGCGACCTGCCGGCCGAAATCCTCTGCGGTGACGATCATGCGCGTTCTTCCCGAGCGGGAAGATTGCCCTACAGGGCCGTGTCGGTCAAGGTCGATCTTCCCGAGCGGGAAGATCGCGGTCTGCAATGCACGGAAAACAGCGGAATCTTCCCGATCGGGCAGATTCATCGTTTCATGGGCCAATCATGGGCAGGCCCTCGTCGCGAGGGCTTGCTGGCCAGCGAAGTCATTGAAAAGAATGGTGGACGCGACAGGGATTGAACCTGTGACCCCTACGATGTCAACGTAGTGCTCTCCCGCTGAGCTACGCGTCCGCCGTGACGGCCCTAGGGCATCCCCGGGGCGGGAAGGCGCGCGGTATAACCCGCCTCGCCTCGAAACTGCAAGCGCTAAGCGGCGATCATCTTCTCGACCTCGCCGACCAGGTCGCGCAGGTGCACCGGTTTGGACAGCACCTTGGCCTGGGGGGTGCTCTGGGCGGCGGTCAGGGCCACGGCGGCAAAGCCGGTGATGAACATGATGCGCAGGCCCGGCTGGCGGGCGGCGGCCACGCGCGCCACCTCTATGCCGTCGGCCCCCGGCATGACGATATCGGTCAGCAACAGGTCATAGGGCCCGTGCTCCAGCGCATCGATGGCGTCATCGCCATTTTCACAATCGACGACCTCATGACCGGCCCGCTCCAGCGCCCGGGTCAGAAAGCCGCGCAGCGATCCATCGTCTTCCGCCAGAAGAATGCGTGCCATCAAAGGGTCCCCAGGGCCGTCAGTCCGATCGGCCGTTTGCCTCACCTGCGGAAAAGGTTAAGGCGACAAGCGTAAACCGGCCATGAAAATCATTGATCCCTGTCCACAGGGATTCGACAGGGCCAGAGGGAGAGGGGGTATGACGGGCGAAGACGGGGATGCATCGGCCGGGGCTCCGTTTCGCCTGCTTTCCCCCGTCGGGGATGCCGCCAGCCCGCTGGTGTTCGCCTCGCCGCATTCGGGCCGCCTCTATCCGGCGTCGGCCGGGTTTGATCCCGACCTGGCCGACGTGTCGCTGCGCAGCGCCGAGGATGCCCTGGTCGACCGGCTGATCGAGGGCGCGCCCGGGCAGGGGATACCGGTGCTGCTGGCCACCCACGGCCGCGCCTGGCTGGACCTGAACCGGGCGCCGGATGACCTCGACCCCGGCCTGATCCATGACCTTCCGGCGGGGGCCGGGGGCGGGCCGAGGGCCGGGGCCGGCTATGGGGTCGTGCCCCGCCTGACCGGTGACGGTCGGCCCCTTTACCGCGAGCGGTTGAGCCTTGCGGAGGTCACCCGCCGGATCGCGACGGTCCATACCCCCTATCACGCGGCGCTGGATGTCCTGATGGAACAGGCCCGCGCCCGCCACGGCGTGGCCGTGCTGATCGACTGGCACTCCATGCCTGGCCCGCGCGCCAGTCCGCCGGCACGGCGACCGCTGCCGGGCTTTCCGCAGATCGTTCTCGGCGACCGGCACGGCGCCTCCTGCGCCACGGCCCTGACGCGCCGCGTCTCGGCCCTGCTGGGGGCAGAGGGGCTGAAGGTCGCCCTGAACCAGCCCTATGCCGGCGGCTGGACGACTGAACGCCGGGGACGCCCGGGCGAAGGCTTTCACGCCCTGCAGATCGAACTGTCGCGCACCCTGTATCTGGACGAGGCCCGCATCGAGCCGGGGCCCGGCTGGGCCCGCTGCCAGGGCGTCGTCAACCGCCTGATCGATACCCTGGCGCGTGAGGCCATCGGTCTCGTCTCCTGATCCACCGGACAGAAAAAATGCCGCGCCCGGGGGCGCGGCATGAAAGTCTATAGGGAGGAAACGCCCAGGAAGGGCAAGACGCCCGAAGGCGTCAAGGTCAAGTTAGGTTGCGGTGCACAATCCGTCAAGCGGCTATTTTTCACCCGCTGTCACGGATTGTAACGGGAGAACGGCAATTTTCACCGATGTAACCGTTTCAAAGTCAAAAAATACCCCGTTAACGGCTGCAACTGCTCACTCTCAGCGCCCCGACGGGGTCTTCCCGGAATCCGATTCCAGCACCGCCCTCACCTTGCGGATCGCCCGCGCCGCCGGCGAGCCTTCCTGCCGCCAGATCAATAGGGAAAAGGCCGCCACCACCCCGACACTCAGCCACAGCGGCCCCATCAGCCAGGCCGCGGCCGCCAGGGCGAAATAGTAGGCCCGCACCCCCTGGCTGAAGGAGGCCAGGGCCGGATTGATCAGATCGCCCGCTGCCCGGCCAAGCGCCTCCCGATCCAGAGCCCCGTCGTCCTCGCCCACTGATCCAATCACCGCCAGGGTGTAGTTGAGCTGGCGAATCGCCCAGATGAAATCCAGCAGTCCCCGCACCAGACAGATCAGGATCAGCGCCAGCTTGGCTTCCAGCAGCGGCAGGGACACGGCTTCGGCCCCGACGACGGCAAAGCCGCGCAGCGCGGCCTCTCCCCCGAACAATATGCCCGCCACCGCCGCGATCAGCAGCAGATTGGTCGAGGCAAAGAACGATGCGGTATTGATGGAATGGCCCATCAGCTGGCTGTCGACCAGCCGGATTTCCCGCCGGGTCATGGCCGACATCCACACGCGTCGGACCAGCTGCATGTCCTGATTCAGGGTGCCGACCGACCGCGACAGCACGCGCAAGACCGGCTCATAGCCCAGCCAGCACAGGGTAAAGAGCGCCACGGCAGCCCAGTCGAGCGGAGTCATAGGCAACGCCTCATGAAGAATGCCCTTGCCGCCCGATGCGTCGGGCCTTGCGCGGAACGCTTGCTACTGGTGCCGGGTTTGCCTATCACGCGCGCCTCCCCGTTTCGCAAGTGCACAATAGACCCGTCATGAACATCGATGCCATCCCCGTCGGACCCAATCCCCCCTGGGACCTGAACGTCATCATCGAAATCCCGCAAGGGGGCCTGCCGGTCAAATATGAGATGGACAAGGCCTCGGGTGCCCTGTTCGTCGACCGCTTCCTGCATACGGCCATGTATTATCCGGCCAATTACGGGTTCGTGCCCCACACCCTGTCGGCGGATGGCGACCCCTGCGATGTCATGGTGCTGAACCCGACGCCGGTGGTGCCGGGCTGCGTCATCCGCTCGCGCCCGATCGGCGTGCTCATCATGGAAGACGAAAAGGGCATGGACGAAAAGATCCTGGCCGTGCCGGTCGACGCCCTGCATCCTTATTACACCGACGTCGCCAGCTACCGTCAGCTGCCGGCCATCATGATCGACCAGATCCAGCACTTCTTCACCCGCTACAAGGACCTGGAGAAGAACAAGGAAACCACGGTCAAGCGCTGGGGCGACGCCGGCGAGGCCGCCGAACTCATCGCCCAGGGCATCCGCGCCCACCAGGACAAGCTGAAAGCCGACCAGAAGGGCTGACGCCCCGTCGGTCCCGAGGTCCCGTCATCCTCCGACTTGATCGGAGGATCGGTCCGGGCAGACCGTTAACCGTTTCGGACGTCCCCGATCCTCGGGTCGAGCCCGAGGATGACGCCGGACTGAGGGCGGTGACCATGATGGCCACCGCCCAAAAAACCAACGCTTTCAACGCCCCCGCCCTCTCGCGCACCGTTCTGACCGACCGGGCCCGCGCCTGATCCATACTGTCCGGTTGCCAGGACCGCCGTGCGGGAGAGCGAAATCAGACCATTCAGACGGTTCAGACGGTTCAGACGGTGTCTATTCCTCCCCCATCGGGGGAGGGGGACCGCAGCGCGCAGCGCTGGGGTGGTGGGGGCAGAGCTGGCACTGGCCGTAAGCGCGCCTGTTTCCACCGCCGCTGGCCCCCTCCACCATCCTTCGGATGGTCCCCCTCCCCCGATGGGGGAGGACCCACTTCAGACCATTCAGACCATTCAGACGGTGTTTTCTCACCGTCTCAATTCCCCGCCCCTTTCCCCCGCGCCCTGCCGGGGCTAGGTCAGGGTCATGCCGCCGGACACACCGACCGAGACCTTCAAGCGCGCCCTCGCCCATGCGGCGCGGGCCCTCGCCGAACAGGACGAGCTTGAGGTCGTGTTCGCCTCGGACGGGCCGCGTCTGTCGAACGGGGTCCTGACCCTGCCGCACCCGCCGCGCGACCCCTCCGGCCCCGAGAGCGCTTCGCTGCGCGGACAGGCGGACCGGCTGGCCCTGCGGCTGGCCAACCACGACGACAGCCTGCACCGGACCCTGACCCCCGTCGACAGTCGCGCCGCCGAGGTGTTCGAGGCCGCCGAACAGGCCCGGGTCGAGGCTGTGGGCGGTCGCGCCCTTGCGGGGGTTCGCGCCAATCTCGAGGCCGCCCTCGTCACCCGCATGGAGCGCAGCGGCCTTGTCCGCGTGACCCAGGCCGATCAGGTGCCGCTGGATCAGGCCGTGGGCCTGCTGCTGGCCGAACGGCTCGGCGAACGCCCCCTGCCGAAAGTGGCGGCCGCCACCCTCGATCTGGTGCGCGATGACCTGATCGAGCGGGCCGGTCCGGCGCTCGACCGGCTGGTCGCCACCCTCGACGATCAGCAGGCCTACGGCCGCGAGATGCAGGCGGTGCTGAAGGCCCTCGATCTCGATCCCGGCAACGGTCAGGCGGACGAGGCCGACGACAGCGAGGGCGAGGACGAGGCTCAGGACGATGCCCCCTCCGAGACCGAGGACGACAGCGACGACCCCGACACCGGCGACAGCGAGGACAACTCCCCCGAGGGCCGTAGCGAGGACTCCGGCTCCGAAGGCGAGCGCGACAGCCGTCCGGACGGCACGCCCGCCGAGGCCGACGGGCAGGAGTCGGATCAGGCGTCGGATACCGAGGAAGGCATGCGCCCCGGTCGCACCGAAGGCGAGGGGGGGCATGACCCCTCCGTCTATCGCGCCTTCACCACCGCCTTTGACGAGGTCATCGCCGCCGAGGAGCTGTGCGACCCGGTCGAGCTGGACCGCCTGCGTGCCCTGCTGGACCAGCAGCTGATCCAGCTGTCCAGTGTCGTCGCTCGCCTGGCCAACAAGCTGCAGCGCCGCCTGCTGGCGCAACAGAACCGCAGCTGGATGTTCGATCTTGAGGAGGGCGTTCTGGACACCGCCCGCCTGACGCGCGTCATCACCGACCCGACCGCGCCCCTGTCGTTCAAGGCCGAGAGCGAAAGCCCGTTCCGCGACACGGTCGTCACCTTGCTGATCGACAACTCCGGCTCGATGCGCGGACGGCCGATCATGGTCGCCGCCGTCTGTGCCGACATTCTCGCTCGCACGCTGGAACGGTGCGGGGTCAAGGTCGAGATCCTCGGCTTCACCACCCGTGCCTGGAAGGGCGGCCAGCCGCGCGAGGCCTGGATCACCGCCGGCCGCCCCGCCAACCCCGGGCGGCTGAACGAGCTGCGCCACATCATCTACAAGACCGCCGACGCCCCCTGGCGCCGGTCCAAGCGCAATCTGGGCCTGATGATGCGCGAGGGCCTGCTCAAGGAGAACATCGACGGCGAGGCGTTGGCGTGGGCGCACGAGCGCATGCTGGCCCGCCCCGAGGCGCGCCGCATCCTGATGGTCATCTCGGACGGCGCGCCCGTCGATGACACCACCCAGACCGCCAATCCGGTCCACTATCTGGAACGCCACCTGCGCCAGGTGATCGGCATGATCGAGGCCGGGTCCGACGTCGAACTGCTGGCCATCGGCATCGGCCACGACGTGACCCGCTTCTACCGCCGCGCCCTGATGATCACCGACGTCGACCAGCTGGCCGGCGCCATGATCGAGAAACTGGCCGAACTGTTCGACGCCAAACCCAGGACGGAGCGCTCAGGCCGACGGCTCAGGCGCGCGGCCTAGATCCGCTCGCTGACCTTGATGGCGGCGCGGCAGCCGGCCTTGATCACCGAGGACAGCAGGCGATAGCCGGGCGCGTCGCGGCTGCCGTGTTCGACGGCGTGGTCGTGGTGGGCCATTTCCTCGGCCCGGAACTGCGCCAGCTCGCGGGCCAGCTCTGGCTCGCGGTCGGCCAGTTCGGCGATCTGGTCGGCATAGTGCTGCTCGATCACCGATTCCACCGCCTCGGTGCAGGCATGGGCCGCCTTCTCACCGAGCAGGGCGGTGCCCGCGCCCAGCACGCCGGCGGCCAGATGCCACAGGGGCAGGGCGGCGGTGGGCGCGACGCGGTTCTGGTTCAGCAGGGCCTCGAACCGCGACAGATGCACCTGTTCGTGGCCCTCCATTTCGGTCAGGTCCTCGCTGATCGGAGACTTGCCCTTCCGCCCTTCAAAGACGGCGCGCTGGGCGCGGTAGATCTGGACGGCCGCATATTCGCCCGCGTGGTCGACCCGCAGGATCTCGGCCATCCGCGCCCGGTTCATCCCCGCACCGGGCCGGGGCAGGGGAATGGCGCGCGACCCTTTGCGGCCCGTGATCTCCGGGTCGTTCAGCGGGTCGGCGGAGGGGTCAGCCTCTGGGGGCACGGGCATCCTTCGGGCGCTTGGCGGCCAGCAGGCTGAAGATCGCCAGCGCCGCTGCAATCAGGGTGTTCCAGCCTGCCATGGACAGGCCGAGAAAGCGCCATGTCACGGCGTCGCACGCCACGATCGGCTCGACCTCGGCGGTGCCCATGGCCAGGGCCGCCAGCCGCTCCAGGTTGATCTCGCCCGCCCCGCCCGAGCACAGGGCCGGCAGCTCCCACCAGCCGATCTCGCCCCCGGCATGGAAGCCGGCCGTGATCGCTCCGGTCAGGAAGACGATGAACAGCAGGAAGGCGGCGATACGGGGCGTTCCCCGGCTGGCCCGGCTGACCAGGGCCCACAGGCTGGCGGTCAGGGCGATGGCCACCGCCACCCAGTAGACCTCGCGCTGCTTGAGACACAGGTTGCACGGGGCCAGTCCGCCGAACCGCTCAAAGGCGTGGGCGGCGGCAAGGAGGCTCAGGGACGCCGCGAGGGCAAACACCGTCCACCAGCGGGTCAGGACACGATAGGCCGACATCATGCTGCGATGCTTAGCGCGGTCCTGCGGGAACGTCGATCCATCATCGTCGGCGGCTGGACCTGACACGTCGGGATGCTAGACGGGGGGCATGACCACCGTACCCGCACCGCTCCCGCCGTCCTCGGAACAGGACGACGTCCGCCAGAATCTGGCCCGCCTGCTGCGGCGACTGGCCGATGACGGGGCAGAGGACGGCCTGACCCTGCACGAGATCCGCGACAGGCTGGACGAGCGGGCCTACGGCCTGCTGATCCTGATCCTCGCCATCCCCTGTCTGGTGCCGGGCCTCTACGGCGTGCCCCAGGTCGTTGGCGTCGTCATCGTCATCCTGGCGGCCCAGTTGCTGGTCGGGCGCGAGGAACCCTGGCTGCCGCAGTGGGTGCTGAGACTGCGGGCCCGGGCCAGCTGGCTGAAGGCCATGGCCGACTTCGCCGAGCAGCGGCTGGGCTGGATCGACCGCTTCTCCCGCCCCCGGCTGTCGGCCTTCGCCTCGGGCGCGGGCGAAAAGCTGGCGGCCCTGTTCATGATCCTGGCGACCCTGACCATCGTCCTGCCCATGACCAACACCATCCCCTCGGTGGCGCTGTCGCTGCTGGCCGTCGGCCTGATCCAGAGGGACGGCCTGTTCGTCATCGGCGGGGCGATGATCGCGACCGCGTGGATCAGCCTGCTGGCCACGCTCGGGGTCGCCTTCCTGCTGGGCGCCGACTGGGCCCTGCGGCTGGTCACGGACCACCTTCCAGAGCTCGGCTGACCGGCCCTCGCCACAAGGTGAAGCCGCTTCGCTTGGCTTGAGCGGTCCGGATGACTAGGTTCCGGCCACAAAGGCGGCCGCGCGTGCCGCCGTGAACCCTTCAGGATCAGGAGACGCGACCATGGATGACGCGACCCAAAACCCCACGGCCCGGCAGATCAATGCCGAGAACCCGCTGGGCGTCGACGGCTTCGAATTCGTCGAGTTCACCGGCCCCGAGCCGAAAGCCATGGTCGCGCGGCTGGAGCTGATGGGCTTCACCCAGACCCATGTGAACCCGGAAAACGACGTGGTCCGGCTGAAGCAGGGCGACATCACCCTGCTGGTCAACCGCAGCCCCAAGGGACAGGCGGGCGAGTTCGCCACCGAGCACGGCCCGTCGGCCAACGGCATGGCCTTCCGGGTGAATGATGCCAAAGCCGCTTACGAAGGCGCCGTGGCGCGCGGTGCCAGGCCCGCCGAGGGCCATCACGGCGGCGCCCTTGGCAAGGGCTATCCCTATATTCTTCAGGGCATCGGCGGGTCGCTGCTCTACCTCATTGATCAGTACGGCGAGGCGGGCTCGCTCTATGACGGCTGGGACGAGATCGAGGGCTGGGAAGAGGCCGAGCGCAAGAACAGTGTCGGCCTGTTCAGCCTCGACCATCTGACTCACAACGTCCGTCGCGGTCAGATGCGTACCTGGTCGGGCTTCTACGGCGATGTCTTCGCCTTCGAGGAGCAGAAATATTTCAACATCAAGGGCAAGGCGACCGGCCTGCTGTCCCAGGCCATGATCGCTCCCGACCGCGCCATCCGTATCCCCCTGAACGAGAGCCAGGACGACAACTCCCAGATCGAGGAGTTCCTGAAGCGCTACAACGGCGAGGGTATCCAGCACATCGCCCTGGCCACCGACAACATCTTCGAGACGGTAGAGGAGATGAAGCGTCGCGGCATTCCCTTCCAGGACACGATCGAGACCTATTTCGACCTGATCGACAAACGCCTGCCCAACCACGGCGAGGACGTGGCCCGCATGCGCGAGAACCGCATCCTGATCGACGGCTCGGACGAGGACGGCATCCTGCTGCAGATCTTCACCCAGGACACCTTTGGTCCGATCTTCTTCGAGATCATCCAGCGCAAGGGCAACCAGGCCTTCGGCGAGGGTAATTTCCAGGCCCTGTTCGACTCCATCGAGCTGGATCAGATCCGGCGCGGCGTCATCAAGGTCGATGCCTAAGCCGCCGGCCTGGGTCCCGTTCACGGGACCGGTCACGGCGGGGGTGACGGCGGGGCTGGCCGCGCCGCACCTCGGCTTCTGGCCGCTGGTGGTCGCCGCCACCCTGATGGGGCTGGTGCCGGTGGTGGGCTATCAACTGTGGAAACGGGCGCATCACGAGCGATGACGCCCAGTGGGGGAGGCGGATCATGAAGACCTGGCTTGCGGCGGTTGCGACCGCTTTGATTGTAACGCTGGCTTCGCCGGCCCTCGCCCAGGACGGCCGCGGATGGTCGCTGGCCATTCACGGCGGGGCCGGGGTGATCGAACGGGGCAGCCTGACCCCCGAGCAGGACGCGGCCTATCGCGCGGCGCTGGACAGCGCGCTTCAGGTCGGGGCCGAGGTGCTGGAAGGCGGCGGCTCGGCGCTGGATGCGGTCGAGGCCGTCATCCAGGTGCTGGAGGATGATCCCCTGTTCAACGCCGGGCGTGGGGCGGTCTTCACCGCCGACGGTCGGATCGAGCATGACGCCGCCATCATGGACGGCACGACGCTGGACGCCGGGGCGGTCGCCGGCCTGACCCGCACCCGCCATCCGATCAGCGCCGCGCGTGCGGTGATGGAGGACTCACCGCACGTCTTCCTGATCGGTCAGGGGGCCGAGACCTTTGCCCGTGATCAGGGACTGGAAGAGGTCGAGCCCGCCTACTTCTTCACCGAACGGCGCTGGCGCGGGCTGGTGCGTCAGCTGGAGCGCGAGGGCCTGCCCGTGCCCGCCCGTCCCGAAGGCGCGCCGGCTGAAGGTGCCATGGCCACGGTCACTCCGCCGCTCGACGAGCGCAAATTCGGCACGGTCGGCGTGGTTGCGCTGGACCGTGAGGGACGGCTGGCGGCCGGCACCTCGACCGGCGGCATGTCCGGCAAGCGCTGGGGCCGGGTCGGCGATGTGCCCGTAATCGGCGCCGGCACCTATGCCTCCAACGCCGAGGGCTGTGCGGTATCTGCCACCGGCTCGGGCGAATATTTCATCCGGGCCACGGTGGCGCGGGATATCTGTGCCCGGATCGCTTTCGGTGCGGCCCATCCCCAGCTGGCCGCCGCCGATCTCGAACAGCGCAGGGCCTGGTGCGAAACCCGAGCCGCCGAAGGCGATATCTGCCTGGTGTCCCAGCTGCTGCCGGGCATCGCCGAGGCCCGGGCCGAGATCGCCGAGGTCGGCGCGCTGGGCGGCGAGGGCGGCGTGATCGTCATGACCCGCGCGGGCCGGGTGATCTTCGCCATGAACACCTCCGGCATGTACCGGGGCCGGGTGGCTGAGGGCGAGGAGCGCCGGGTCGCCATCTATGCCGATGAGGAAGACTGAACCGTGAGCACGCGCGACCATCCGAATGTGGCGGTGCCGCCGCCGGTCATCTATTTCGCCTTCCTGGGTCTCGGCTGGGCGCTGGATCGCTATGGCGTGCAGATCGGCCTGCCCCCGTCGGACGAGATGGGGTTTGGCCTGACGACCGAGGTGCGGCGCGGGGTAGCGCTGGCCTTGATCCTCGGCGGCCTGTTGCTGGACGGCATGGCGGCGGGCCTGTTCCGGCGGCTGGGCACGGCGGTCGAACCGTGGAAGCCCTCGACCGTGCTGGCGACCGAGGGCCCGTACCGCTTCAGCCGCAATCCGATCTACGTCGGGTTCGCCATCACCTATGCCGGTCTGGCCATAGCCATGGACTCACCCGCGGCGCTGGCCATGCTGATCCCCTGCCTGCTGGTCGTCGACCGGTTCGTCATCCAGAAGGAGGAAGCCTATCTGGCGGCGAAATTCGGGTCCGACTATGCCGCCTATCGCAACCGGGTGAGGCGCTGGTTGTGAGCGATCATCGACCCGACGACCTGTCCGCGCTGGCCATCGAGGAACTGGACGCCGCCTGCGCCCTCAGCTGGGCGGAGATGAAGCGCATCACCCCCTGGGGCGACACCTATGGCGGCCTGACCGCCGGCGGCCTCGAGGTCGAGGTCGAGCGCCGCTACATCTGGGCGCACCAGCCCGAGGGCAGTATCGCCATCGAGGTCGAGGTGCGGCTGCCGGGCACGCGACAGGGCGCCGAGGCCCGGGCGGTGGTCGAGCCGGATCGCTGATCCGCGTCGTTAACCTTTCCCGTTGCCAACCGGGCGGACCCTGCCATCATGGCCCGGGCTGAGGGAGGGATCGTGGCCGTGTATCCGACTGAATTTCAGGCACCGGACGCCTATGAGGCCGTGGACTCGCCCCTGTTCCTGGGTCTGGAACCGCTGTTCCTCGCCGCGTTGGTCGCGCTCGGGGCGCTGCTTTTCTTTCTGGGCTGGATGGTTCGTAACGCCCAGACGCGCCGCGATCCCGATGCCGCCGGCAGCATCTGGAAGGCCGTCGACGATGCGCTCAAGGCCGCCATGAAGGCCGATGGCGGCTCCCTCGTCGGCAAGGCCGAGGATGTGGAGCGCGTCATCCGCAAGCGGCTGGGAGCCACCCTGTCCATCGCCAATGGCCTCAATCCGGGCCTCGCCAGCCTGAAGGCCGCCCTGGCGGGTCAGCGGCATGTGCCCCATGCCCACGCCGAAACGCACGACGATCACGATGACCCGGGCCACGACAAGCCGGCCGACGACGGCCCTGCGACCGAATCCTCGTCCTCGACATCCGTCACCCAGATCACGGTCATCAACGGAGTCCGCGAAAGGGGGCAAGGCGGCGGGCCCGGAGGCGGGGGAGGCGGTCATGGTGGCCACGACCACGGCGGCTCTCTGTCGCCGCGAGAACGGGACCATGCCATCCGTGCCGCCATTGCGGACCTGAACGACTGGTGGCGGGACAAGGACGCGCGGATCCGCGAGATGCGGGCCGCCTACAGCGAACTGTCGGCAGACTGAGGTTTTCCTCGCGCCCCAAACCGCCTAATCGTGGCTCATGAAACTCGCATCCCTGAAACATGGCCGTGACGGCCGCCTCGTCGTGGTGTCGGAAGACCTGAACTGGTTCACCGATGCCTTCCTGATCGCCCCGACCCTGCAGGCCGCACTGGACGACTGGGAACGGTGCGAGCCGCGCCTGCGCGCCCTCGCCGAGAGCCTGGAGCACGCGGCCGTGCCGCGCGGCCGCTTCCATGAGCGCGAGGCCGCCGCCCCCCTGCCGCGCGCCTATCAGTGGGCCGACGGCTCGGCCTATGTGAACCACGTCGCCCTCGTCCGGCAGGCGCGGGGCGCCGAAATGCCCGAGAGCTTCTGGACCGATCCGCTGATGTACCAAGGTGGCTCCGATGGCTTCCTCGGCCCGCGCGACCCCATACCGCTGGCCGATCCGGCGTGGGGCTGCGACCTCGAGGCCGAGGTCGTGATCGTCACCGGCGACGTGCCGCAGGGCGTCTCCCGCGAGGAGGCGCTGGGCCACATCCGCCTCGTCGGTCTGGTCAACGACGTATCCTTGCGCAACCTGATTCCGGCCGAGCTGGCCAAGGGCTTCGGCTTCGTCCAGTCCAAGCCGGCCAGCGCCTTCACGCCCGTTTTCGTGACGCCCGACTCGCTGGGCGACCGCTGGAAGGACGGCAAGCTGCACGGCGCCCTGACGGTCACCCTGAACGGCCAGCCGTTCGGTCAAGCCGATGCCGGCGACGACATGACCTTCTGCTTCGGCACCCTGATCGCCCACCTGGCCAGGACCCGGTCGCTGGTGGCGGGCTCGATTATCGGCTCGGGCACGGTCTCGAACCGCGACGCCGACGGCGGCCCGGGCAAGCCGGTCAGCGAGGGCGGCCTCGGCTATTCCTGCATCGCCGAGGTCCGCACGGTCGAGACCATCCTGCGCGGCAAGCCCGAGACGCCCTTCCTGCAGCACGGCGACACCGTCCGCATCGAAATGCTGGACGAAAAGCACCACTCGATCTTCGGTACGATCGAACAGAGGGTGGAGCCCGTGGGATGAATGCGCTCGGCGGTATGGCGCACCCGGCGGTGATCCGCTAAATCCGCCGGACCTCACGCGGGTGTGGTGGAATTGGTAGACGCGCCGGACTCAAAATCCGGTTCCGAAAGGAGTGTCGGTTCGAGCCCGACCACCCGCACCATGGCCTTCAGGGCTGGCCGGCCTTCTGGATGATCAGGCCGAACGATGTGGTGGCGAATCCGGCCAGCGCCAGCCGCAGGTGAGGCTCCGGCAGATAGGGCGGGATGTCGACGAAGCTGTCGACGGGCCCACTTCCGGCATCGAAATCCAGCGGCGCGACCGTATGGCCCGCAGCGGTCAGCCGCTCGGCCAGGGCGCTCAGGTCGCGGCGACGATACAGCACGGTGCCCCCGGTTTCGAGCGTGTGCACATCCGACGTCAGGTTCAACTCGGTCGTATGGATAGCGAATCCGCCGGGCTGGAGGGTGTCGATCGACCGCTCGATAAAGGCCATGCCCGCTTCCAGACTGCCCAGGTGCTCCAGCGCACAGGCGGACCAGCAGAAGTCGTAACCGGTCAGATCGTCCGGGATGGCGTTCATGTCCACGACGCGAAAATCAACGGCGGCCTCGAACACCTCGGGGTCGCACAGGTCCGGGCGCATCAAGGCCGCCTTGCCTTCGGCGTGCTGATCGGTGGCGGTCCATCCAGCATCGGCAGCCTGCTCCGGCGCCAGATCGGTGCCCATGATCCGGCATCCCCGCGAGGCGAAATAAGCCGCCAGCGGCTCTCGCCCGACGCCAAAGCCCAGGCCCCGTGCCCCGGCGCGCAGCTGGCGGCGCTCATGCAGGGCCTGGGCGATGAACACGAACTCCCACAGCTTGCGATGATAGCGCAGCCGTTCGCCCAGCCGCTCCGACCAGTTGGAGAACCACGGGGTCTCGAAATCCGTCTGACGACAGGGACGGGACTGGTTCAGGACGTCCATTCCGGGTTTGCGATCGTCGCGCAGGGTCGGGCTGCCAAGCCAGTGGCCCTCATCCGGCAGGCGCAGGGCGGCCAGGGCATGCATCTGGCTTTCCAGAAGCGCGATACGGTTCCGCAACTCGGCCATCTGGCGCGCGGTTTCGTCCGGGTCGGGCACGATCGGATCGGTCGTCATGTCAGACGATTAGCAGAGGGATACCGGTCGTCGACCCTGAAATGGCCCGGGCGTCGCCTTTCGCGGTTGCAATACCGGCCCCCCCGTCACATCTGCACGGCATGCAAACCGGCGATGTACCGACTACCAAGCCCGTGCGCGGCCCGGGCTTTCCCGAGTTCGTCGCCCTGATCGCCATGATGATGGCGCTGAATGCCCTGGCCATCGACATGATGCTGCCGGCGCTCCCCGCCATCGGCGAGGCCCTGAGCGTGGCCTCCGAAAACTCCCGCCAATGGGTGATCACCGCCTATCTGCTCGGCTTCGGTGTGGCCCAGTTGATCTATGGGCCGCTGGCCGACCGCTACGGGCGCAAACCCGTGCTGATGGTGGGACTCGGTCTCTATGTGCTGTTCAGCGTGGTGGCGGCCTTCACCACCACGTTCGAGGCCCTGATCCTCGCGCGGCTGGGCACCGGACTGGGCGCGGCGGCGCTCCGCGTGCTGGCCGTGTCGATCGTACGCGACCGCTATTCCGGGCGGACCATGGCGCGGGTCATGTCGCTGAGCTTCCTCGTCTTCCTTGGCGTGCCGATTCTGGCGCCGACGCTGGGTCAGCTGGTGCTGTTCGTGGCACCCTGGCGCTGGATTTTCGGCGTGCTGGCGCTGGCCGGGTCGGCTTTCATGATCTGGGCCCTGATCCGCCTGCCCGAGACGCTGGCACCCGAGAACCGTCTGCCGATCCGCCTTGGCCGGATCGCCGAGGCCTTCCGCGCGGTGGTCAGCGACCGGCTGTCGGTCGGCTACACCCTGGCCATGACCGCGATCACCGGGGCCCTGTTCGCCTTCATCAACTCCAGCCAGCAGATCTTCTTCGATGTGTTCCAGCAGCCGGGTCTGTTTACCACCGTCTTCGGCCTGATGGCGGCGGGCATCGCCGTGGCCTCCCTGACCAATGCCCGGCTGGTCGAGCGGCTGGGATCACGACGTCTCTCGCATCTGGCCCTGATCGGCTTCATCGCCTCGGCCGCCGTCCATGCAGGGGTGGCCCTGTCCGGGAATGAGAGCCTGATCAGTTTCGCCGTGCTTCAGGGTCTGACCATGTTCTGCTTTGGCTTCATCGCGGGAAATCTCGGGGCCCTCGCCATGAACAACATGGGCCGGATCGCGGGCACAGCCTCGTCGGTGCAGGGGTTCGTCTCCACCACCTTCGGCTCACTGGCCGGCTTCGTGATCGGTCAGAGCTTTGACGGAACGGCGGCACCCATGACCCTCGGCATCACGATCTGCGGAATTCTGGCGCTGATCGCGGTGCTGGTCGCCGAGCGCGGCACGTTGTTCAGCACCGCCGAGAGGGCGAGCCGCCCGGCCTGAGCTTGACCTTGCGCGGCCGGACTGGTCCGGTGACCGGAACGAAGGGCTGCCCGGACACATATCCGGCGGGTGCCCGAAACGACACCATGAGGAACCCCCGATGGCCTTCAAACTCGCATCCGTCTCTACCCTCGCCATCACTGCCGCCCTGGGCCTGACTCTTGGGGCCTGTGCCTCGATGCCGGGATGGGGCGGTTCGGGCACCGCACCCGCCATTCAGGCACCCGCCGACGTCCAGTGGGTGCGGGATGTCCATTCGTATGCCCGGCCCGAGATCGCGCGCGTTCACCATGTGGACCTCAACCTCGCGGCGGACTTCGAGCGCCGCATGCTGGCCGGCACGGCCAGCCTCAGCATCACGGCGGAGCCGGGCGCAACCGAGATCATCCTGGACATCCGGGATCTGGATATTCACGGCGTGCGCTCGGACGATGGCCCGCTGGACTACACCATCGGCCAGGAAAGCCCCTTCATGGGCAAGCCGCTGATCATCGCCATTCCCTTTACCGAGGGCCGCATCCACATTGACTACTCCACCCGGCCCGAGGCGGCCGCCCTGCAGTGGCTGAAACCGGAGCAGACGGCGGGCGGACGGCTTCCCTATATGTTCAGCCAGGGTCAGGCGATCCTGACCCGGACCTGGATCCCGACCCAGGACAGCCCCGGCATCCGCCAGACCTACTCGGCCCGGATCAGTGTTCCCGAGGGCATGACAGCGGTGATGAGCGCCGAGATGCTGACGCCCGGCGGCGAGCCGGACCCGCGGGGCCGCGCCTTCCACTTTCGCATGGACAACCCGGTGCCCCCCTATCTGATCGCCATCGGGGTGGGTGACATCGCCTTCCAGGCTCTGGGCGCACGCACCGGTGTCTACACCGAGCCGTCGATGCTGGCGCGCTCTGCGGCCGAGTTCCCCGAGGTTGAGGCCATGGTCGAGGCCGCCGAGGGGCTCTACGGGCCTTACATCTGGGGCCGCTACGACCTGCTGGTCCTGCCGCCCAGCTTCCCGTTCGGTGGCATGGAAAATCCGCGCCTGACCTTTGCCACCCCCACCATCATTGCTGGAGACCAGTCGCTGGTCGCCCTGGTTGCCCACGAACTGGCCCATAGCTGGTCCGGCAATCTGGTGACGAATGCCACCTGGGACGACTTCTGGCTCAACGAGGGCTTCACCGTCTATTTCGAGAACCGGATCATGGAAGCGGTCTATGGCCGCGACCGCGCCATGCAGGAGCAGGTGCTGGGATGGGAGGACCTTCAGAGCGCCCTTGCCACCCTGCCGCCCGAGGATACCCGACTGAAACTGGACCTCGCCGGGCGCGATCCAGACGACGGCATGACCAATATCGCCTATGAGAAGGGCGCCTTCTTCCTGCGGACGATCGAGCGGACCGTCGGGCGCGACCGGTTCGACGCCTGGCTGAAGGGCTATTTCGAACGCAACGCCTACCGGCCCATGACGACCGCCATGTTCCTCGAGGACATCCGCACCTATCTGATCCGGGGGGACGCCGCGCTTGAACAGGCCCTGATGATGGACGCCTGGGTCTATCAGCCCGGCCTGCCCTCCAATGCCGTCGCCCCGGTCTCGCAAGCCTTTGATCCGGTCGATTCCGCCGCCCGCAGCGTCTTCCTCGATGGTGGGGCGCCGCCGCAATCCCTGTGGCAGGGCTGGAACACCCAGCAGCGTCAGCGCTTCCTCGCCTGGCGGCCCGAGGGGCATCAGGCCGGTCAGGACTGGCTGAGCGAAGCCCAACTGAAAACGCTGGACGAAAGCCTGGGGCTGTCGGTGGAGGGCAATGCGGAAGTGCTGTTCGCCTGGCTGCAGATCGCCATGACCCATCGCTATGAACCGGCCGTGGCCCCGACCGAAGCCTTCCTGACCGGCATGGGGCGGCGCAAATTCGTCCTGCCCCTGTTCCAGACCCTGTGGGGCGAGGGCGAGTGGGGCCGCGATCTGGCGCGTCGCATCTATGCCCGGTCGCGACCGCTGTATCACCCTGTGACCAGCAACTCTGTCGACGCCGTGGTGGGCGTGCCGGACTGATGACGGCGCTGCCGATTTCACGCCATAATTGACAGAACGATGACTGTGTTCTGAAAACCACTGTTACCGGCCGGTAATCCTTTGGCCATGGAAAGGACAGAACCAGATTACTAGTTTTGGGCGGTCAGTTCAGGTGAGTGGCATCTGAACAAGGAAAAAAGGAACTACAAATATGCGTAGTCTCATTCTCTCTGCTGCGGCTCTTGCATTGATCGCCACCCCGGCGCTGGCCCAGGATCCCGGTGCGAATGTTTATGGCTCGGTAGGCTACAGCCAGATCGACGCTGAAGGCTTCAATCTGGGAGCGATCACGGCCCGTGTGGGCACCCGTTTCACCCCGAATTTCGGTGTTGAAGGCGAACTGTCGTTCGGCCTGGGCGACGACTCGGGTTCGCTCGGCGGCTCGCCGGTCAACGCTGAGCTGGAATACGATGCTTCCGTGTATGGCGTGGCCTATCTGCCCGTCAGCCCGAACTTCGAACTGTTCGGTCGGGTCGGCTACGGCAAGAACGAGATCAAGTTCTCCGACACAACCGGCTCGCTTACGGTCGATGACGAAAGCTGGAATTATGGCGTGGGTGCCCAATACTCGTTCGACGGCCAGAATGGCATTCGCGGCGACTGGACCCGTCGTGACTTCCAGGACGGTGGCGACGCCGACGTCTGGTCGCTGAACTTCGTCCGCAAGTTCTGATCCCGACCGACGACACGATAACGGCGCGTCACCCTGCGGTGGCGCGCCGTTTCTGTGTCCGGCGACGGGATCAGGCCAGTTCGGGCTTCAGGGCCCAGCGCATGGATCCCTCACCGAACGGCCGGAAGAACAGGTCGCGGTATTTCTCGAAGACCTCGATGATCCTCTGGGCAAGGTCCTGGGCGACGGTTTCGCCACGCTGGCGCTTGAGGGCCGCGACGCACTGCACGACCTGCGCCTGATGGCACGAGCCGCCCATACTCTTGAGCACGGTGGCCACATCACGGGCCAGGGGCTCGTCAATTCCGGCCATCCAGGGGCCCGAGAACTCGGGCGCGGCGAATTGGGTCATGGATCTGGGCTCCCGTTACGACGCCAAGACTTGAGACACCCGTTCGCAAAAACCCCTGCCGCGTGCAAGCGGTGCCATAAAATGTGATCGTCAGGGGATCAGCCCCGCTTGCGCACAAACACCGTGCCGGCGGAATAGCCGGCGCCGAAACTGCAGATCAGCCCCACCTCACCCGGCACCATCCCCTCCTGATGCAGGTGGAAGGCGATCACCGATCCTGCGGAGGAGGTGTTGGCGTATTCGTCGAGGATGATGACGTTCTCGGACGGCGCGGGATCGCGGCCCAGCACCTTGCGGCCGATCATCTCATTCATGTTGATATTGGCCTGGTGCAGCCACAGCCGCTTCAGTTCGGTCGGCTCCAGGCCCAGATCGTTCGCGTGGCTGACGATCATCTCGGACACCATGGGCACGACATCCTTGAAGACCTTGCGGCCCTGCTGGACAAACATCTTGTCGGGCTTGCCGATGCCCTCGGGTGCCGCATTGTTCAGGAAGCCGAAATTATTGCGGATGTTGTTCGAGAAGGTGGTCTTCAGGCGGGTGCCCAGAATGTCCCAGCCCCCAGGCCCGGCCTGTTCGGCGGACTCGATGATCACGGCGGTGGCGACGTCGCCGAAGATGAAGTGGCTGTCGCGGTCCTTGAAGTTCAGATGGGCCGAGCAGACCTCGGGGTTGACCATCAGCACGGCCTTGACCGAGCCCGAGGCGATGAAGTCAGCCGCCGTCTTGATGCCAAAGGTGGCCGAGGAGCAGGCGACATTCATGTCAAAGGCAAAGCCCTCTATGCCCAGGGCCTGCTGCACTTCGATGGCCATCGCCGGGTAGGGCCGCTGCATGTTCGAGGCGGCGCACAGAACGGCGCCGATCTCGCTGACCGGCTTGCCCCAGGCGGCGATGGCGTCCCGCGCCGCCTTGACCGCCATCTCCGCCAGGATCGACAGATCCTCATTGGGGCGCTCGGGAAGGTGCGGGACCATGCGCTCGGGGTCCAGCACCCCGGTCTTGTCCAGCACGAAGCGGCTCTTGATGCCCGAGGCCTTCTCGATGAACTCGACCGACGACGGCGTCAGGGCCTCGCGCGTGCCGGCGGCGATTTCATCGGCGTTACGCGCGTTTTCCAGTTCGGCCCAGGCGTTGTAGGCCGCGACCAGTTCGGCGTTGGAAATGGATTGTTCCGGCGTGAACAGGCCGGTGGCGGCGATGACGGCGGTCGGAGAAGAGGCGCTCACAAGGGTATCCGTGTTCTGATGCTGGCCTTCAATAGGCCGGTGGATGGCCGCGGTCGAGGCTGGCGATCAGGCCGCGTTCCCAGCGCCGCAAACCACCGGTGCGACCGCTGTCCGCTGATGGCTCCGGATTGGCCAGCCACCGGGCCAGATCCTCGGCCTCGCAGGGGTATCCGTCGGGGGTCACATACAGCGGGTAACGGATCAGGGCCTCGGCGATCAGGGTATCGAGATCAACCCGGCGGGTCCGGCGGGGGAAGGCCAGCGCGTCCTCGGTCAGGCCCCAGCCCGCATAGGAGGGACGCCCCCACGTCATGACCCGCTTGCCGCGCAACAGGGCCTCAAGCCCTGTCAGGGACGTCATCGTGGCGAGGACATCACAGACATCGATGCACGCACTGATGTTCAACCCCTCGGCCCGGGCGTCAACCAGCGTGGCGGTGTCGGCATCCAACCGGCCCGGGCGGTTGCCGGCAACCGTATCGGGATGGTCGCGATAGATCAGAAAGGCGTCGGGAAAGCGCTTGCGAACCGCCCGGACCAGCGCGGCATTGGTGGCGATATCCTCGCATCCCAGAAGGATGGACCGGTCATTTTCGACCTGACCGACGATCAATATCCGGGGGCGGTCTCTGGGCCAGCCGGGCGGCGTCTCGCCGCCGAGATTATACTTGCTCAGCCCCCGCTCGATCAGGACCTGCCGCAGGGCGCGGGCGCGGACGACGTCTGCGGCCGGGGTCTGTCCGGCCTCCAGCGCCAGCTCCAGGGCGGAAGGCCGCGAGCCGTCAAAATGGATGCCCACAGGGTCGAGGACCACTGAGAGGGCCGCGTTGAAATCGGAGCCGAGCCCCCGCGACCTCAGGAAGCCATCCTCCATCCGCCAGAGGGGGAGGGATGCCGCCTCGGCCGCCTCTGCGACATCGGGTGCCTCCTTGCCGGCCCAGACCACCAGGCGGCCGTCACGCTCCCTCGCGGCCGTCACAGCCGCGGCGGTCGAGGCGAAGAAGACGGTTTCGCCGAGCGGCGTGTTCATCAGACGCCGCACCGCGCCCCGCTTGGCCGGAGAGAAGCCGACGCAGGCCGAATAGCCCGCCAGCCTGCGCGCCCGGTCCCGCTGCTGCAGCAGTCGGCACACTGTGTTTTCGGGTGTCGAGGGGCTGTCCGTCACCGGGTCCACATACCGGGCCTGAACGATCAGGGCCGCCGCCACCAGCACCTCCAGTGACCGTTCATCGCCCCGTCGGGGCGCGGGGAGGCTGTCGGTGGTCAGCCCCCACCCGGCATAGAAGGGCAGGCCGAAACAGTGGACCGGCAAACCCCGGATCAGGGCCTCGAATCCCAGACCGCTCGAGACCGCGAAGACGGCGTCGACCTGCGGAAGCAAGACATCCAGCGCCATGTCATCGACCGGGATGGCCCCGGTCAGCGCCTCTGGCGGCAGGCACCCCGTTTTCAGCCTCGCCACGGTCGCCGGGTGGCGACGCACCAGCAGCTGCCCGCCGCCTGCCGCCGCGCGGGCTGCTTCGGCCATGGCGAGGAAGCTTTCCCGATTCGCCAGTCCGCCTGCGATGGAGGCGTCACCGGCGGTCTGGTCAACCATCAGGACGCGGGGGCCTGACGCGAGCGGCAGGTCGATATCCAGACGCCCCATGCTGGTCTTCGACAGGCCGGTCTCGCGCAGGGTCCCGATCAGGGCGCGGGCCCGGGCCTCCATGTCAGTATCAAACCAGCCGTCCGGCTCGCGGATCAGGCTCTCCAGCCGCGAGGGCTGGCGGGCATCATGGTGCACCCCCAGGTCGTCGATCAGCAGACTGTGCGGCGAGGCACCGGCCTCGCCCAGCCCGATGGACCGCAGAAAGCCGTCCTCGAGCGCCAGATAGGGCAGCCCCGCGCGCGCGGCCCAGGTCCTGCCGATCCACGACGTCCCTTTCCGGCCCCAGCCCAGGACTGCACGCGTCCGGGGTGACGGCAGGCGTTGCAGCCGGTACTCGGGCAGGAAGGCCTGAAGCCCCCGGATGCGCCACAGACCGGGCGCCGACACCCATGCAAGGGGCCGGTCGTCCCCGCTCATTCGCCGTTCCGCGCGCCGGTCAGGGCTTGGTGCCGGGCCAGCAGACGCCGGGCGGCGGCCAGATGCAGCCGCTCGACCATCCGGTCATCGACCCGCACCACGCCGAGCGTCTCCGCGCCGGGGGCGGCAAAGGCCTCGACCACCTTGCGGGCATGGGCGACCGCCGCCGCATCGGGCGAAAAGGCCGCGTTCGCCGGTCCGATCTGCGACGGATGGATCAGGCTCTTGCCGTCAAAGCCGAAGGCCGCTCCCTGGGCACATTCGGTGGCAAAACCGTCGAGGTTGTCGAGGGTGTTGTAGACACCGTCGATGGCCAGCAGGCTCGACACCCTCGACGCTGCGACGATCATCGCCAGCCAGGATTTCAGCGGCTCGCGGTCCTCGCCGAGGGTCGCACCCAGGGCATCCGCCAGGTCATTGACGCCGGGCATGAGCGCCTCCAGCGGGGCCTCGCACCCGGAAATACCCTGCAGATTGAACAGGGCGCGGGGCGTTTCGATCATGGCCCAGAGGGCGCAATCCCTGCCCATGACCCCGGCCGCGGCCTTGAGCTGATCGGCGTTTTCGACCTTGGGGATGATGATGCAGTCCGCGCCGGCCTCGGCGAGTGCGCGGGCGTCGTCCTTTCCCCATTCGGTCTCAAGCGCATTGATCCGCACGGCCAGGCGCGGCCCGAAACCGCCCTCGCGCACCGCCGCACAGGCGGCTTCCCGCGCCTCGACCTTGGCGCTCGGGGCCACCGCATCCTCGAGGTCCAGTACGGCGACATCGCAGTCCAGACCGCGCGCCTTCTCGACCGCCCGGGCGTTCGAGGCCGGAACGAACAGCACACTGCGGCAGGGCCGGGGCGTCATGCCGCTCAGACCCGGCCGGTCACAGGCACGAGGGCGCCGGTCATGGCGCGTGAGGCCGGTGAGGCGAGGAACAGCATGACCTCGGCCAGATCCTCGACCCTGACCCAGCTGGCCGGGTCGGCGTCGGGCATGTCCTTGCGGTTCTGCGGCGTGTCCAGAATGGACGGCAGAACGGCATTGACGGTGACCGAGGTGGACTTGGTTTCCTCGGCCAGACTTTCGGTCAGGCGATGCACGGCCGACTTCGAGGCGGCATAGGCCCCCATGCCCATGCCGCTCTTCAGCGCCCCGGCCGCGCCGACATTGACGATGCGCCCGTCGTCGGAAGCCTTGAGGTGGGGCAGTGCGGCCCGGCTGGTGTTCAGGGCGGTGACAAGGTTCAGCCGGTACATCCGGTCCCAGGCGGGTTCGGCGTCGTCCACCGTCTGCCAGACAAAGCCCCCCGCGATGTTCAGCACCGCATCCAGCCGCCCGAAATGCGCGTGGGCCCGGTCCACGGCACGCTTCGCGGCTGACGCATCGGTCAGGTCGATGCCGCCGATCTCCAGACAGGCGCGCGAATCGAACGGCTCCACCGCCGAGTGGTCGATCGCGGCAACCTTCAGCCCCCGGGCCAGCGCCGCCGTGATCACGGCCCGGCCCAGCTGACCCTGACCGCCCGTGATGACCAATACCCTGTCGCTCATGCCTGGTGTCTCCCGGTGCCTATCCGCCGGACCATAGGCGGCTGGGCCCATGGATCAAACTTGGGATCAAACGGGAGATCAAACCGCGAAGGCCCGGCCCAGCAGATCCTCGAGCGCCGCCTGGTCAACGCGGTCGAAGGCGGCCTTCTCGGTCGAATCGACATCAAGCACCGCGATCAGCCGTCCTTCCCCATCCCGGACCGGCACCACAATTTCGCTGGCCGAGCGGCTGTCACAGGCGATGTGTCCGGGAAAGGCGTGGACGTCTTCGACCAGCTGGGTCTGGCCCGTGGCGGCGGCGGCGCCGCATACGCCCCGTCCGAACGGGATCCTCAGGCAGCCCAGGGTGCCCTGGTAGGGGCCGACCACCAGTTCATCGACGCCTTCGGCCCGCCTGTCCTCATCCACGACGTAGAAGCCGGTCCAGAAGAAGGTGTCAAAGGCGTCGTGCAGCATGGAGGCGATGGTCGCCATGCGGGCCATGCGATTCGGCTCGCCGTCCAGGACGGCCATGATCTCCCCGGCGACCTCGGCATAGCGGGCGCTCTTGTCCTCCGGGCGGTCGTCGCGGGCGATATAGGCCATGGGGGGAGATCCTGAAGTCGTGTCAGAACGGCCATATGGGACGAAAACCCCGCGAGGGAAGGGGGTAAGCCCCTCGCCTCGCAGGTGAATTCGAAAGCAACCATCTGGGGAAAAGTCTAGCTCGGACACAATGTGGTCACCGTGCGGCAACGGTATGGCACCGGTTGCGTTAACCATATCGCGAAGTTCACTGGACCGATCATCCAGATTGGGAAAAGGTTAACGTCGTGCGGCCTTCGGGGAACGGCCTTCGGGTGCGGTAAGGGGTGTGGGGGATTATGAGCGACACCGGCGGGAACAGGAGCATGCGGGGCCGCAACGGGCCGATCGCCATTGCGGCGGTGGCCGTGCTGTTGATTCTGGCCCTGCTGTCGATGGCCGCCTGTGGTGAGCGGCCGCCCACCTTCTTCCAGCGCTCCGCCACCGCCAACCCGTGCCCGCGCCCGGCGAATCTGACCGGATCGGAGTTCAACGCGCAGGAGACCGGGATTCGGGCCCTGCGCCGGGCCGCGTTCCGGGGCGACTTCTTTGCCCAGCTGGAGCTGGGAGGGCGCTATGCGGCCTTGCGCGCAACCGACAAGAATCTGGAAGACCCCATCGAAAGCTCGGTCTGGCTGGCCATGGCGCTCGCCAATGAGGATGGCTTTGCCCCGATCAACCGGGTTGAACGCGGCATGTTCGGCGGCTGGCGTCCGCTGTCCAAATACGATGACTGCCGGGCCTGGGAGCGTCAGAACGCCTATCAGCGCCTGAACACCCAGCTGTCGCGCATGACCCTGGCGGAACAGCAGGCGGTGCGGGATCGCGTCATCTATGTCCTGTCGACCCAGGGCGCCGACGGCTATCGCACGCTCGCCCGTCTGCACGACGCCCTTTACGGCGCGTTCGGCGAGCCGCAGGACAACCCGCAGGCCCGCGAGGCCATCGGCCGGGGGTCGGGACGGGATCGCCGCCGGGGCGGCTATCCGGCCGCGCTGAACCTGTTCCAGCGCAATGAGGTGGACGCCTATCTCTACAACTATCTGGCGGTGCAGACGGGCGACGTCGGGGCCTTTGTCCTGATGAAGGACTTCGAGAGCTCCTCGCCCGGCCGGGCCCAGTACAGCGGCTTCGTAGAGGCCAAAGCCCGCCAGTGGGTGCCGCCCTACGAATTCTATCCCAACACAGCCCCGGCCTCGGGCGTGCCCTTCTCGGATGAGAGCCGGCCGCGCGGGGACGCCTATGAATACGCCCTGTCGCGGGTGACGGAGCTTCCCTTCATCCATGTGGGCCGGGCGATCCGCTATCTGGGCATCGCCGACCGGGCCGCCGCCCGCCCCGAGGACCTGTCCAAGCGCGAAATCGAATCGCTGGAGGCGGTGCTGGGTCATCCGATAGAGGGGCGCCTCTCCTATCAGGAGCGGGTGCGGGCCATCCAGCTGGCCGCGGTCAACGGTTCTTCCGAGGCGCAACTGGTGCTGGCCGTTATGTATTCCGAGGGCATCGGCGTGCCGCCCGACTATGCCCGGGCCTATTACTGGTACGCGGAGGCCGCGCGTCAGGGCAGCCCCGAGGCCAAGTTCGCCCTGTCGACCTTCTTCGCCCTGGGCGTTTCCGGCGTCGCCGACCAGGACAAGGCCGAGGCCGTGGTGATGCGTATCGACTCGGCCCTCGCCGGCTTTGCGCCGTCGGTGGCCCGCCTGCAGGCCGTCCTGTCCCAGGTCTCCCGTTCCCAGCAGCGCCGTTAAGGAGGGCGTTGAGACATGATCCCGTTCCGCAGTCCCCTCCGCCTTCGCTCCCTGATGGCACCCGCCCTCGGCCTGGCGGTCGCCGCCACGGCCCTGTCGCTGGCCCCCGAAGCCGGCGCGCAGGTGGCCGCCCGCGTCGAAAGCGAGACGCGGCCGAACTTCGGCGTCCTGCTGGATCCGCCCGCCCCGCGCCGCAGCCGCGCAACGACCCACCGCCGCTGGACCAGTGGTGACCGCCGCCCGGGCTATTATCCCGGACCCCACGACGGACGGCCCTATCCGCCCGGCGGTGAGCAGGTGGTGCTGGTCGACTGCGGCGGCAATCCGGGGTCGGGGGCGATCGAGGACGCCGTGCGCCGCGTCGCGCCGGGGGGCACCCTGATCCTCCGGGCGCGCGGTGGCCCGTGCGTTGGGTGGCTGAACATCAACAAGCCGCTGACCATCATCGGCGAAGGCGGCTTTGATCCGCGCGACTGGAACCGCCAGCCCATGGCCACCCTGCAGGCCCCCGACGGTCTGCCCTGCATGACGGTGGCCCGGGGGGTCCGGGTCGATGTTCGCGACGTGGTCTTCTCGTCGCAGCGGGCCGGGGATGCCGCCTGCGTCATCGGCTACGGCGCCGAGGTGCTGATGAACCGGGTCGGCTTCCGCCACGTCGGTGACGAGGCCGCCATCTATATGGACGGGGGCCTGCTGGACATCCGCAACGCCGTGCTGGAGACCCAGACGGTCGCGCCCGCCATTGTGGCCGACGGCGCGTCCCTGACCGCCTGGGAGGTAGTCGTGACCGGCGCCCATGTGGGCATGGAGCTGATCCCCGGAGCCGGCCAGACCGCCCGGGTCGACTCGACGACCCTGAAGGGCATCGGGGCGCCCAATGCGTTCGGCCCGCGCTCGATCGGCATGATCATCCGGTCGGGCCGGAACTATGGCCGGGTCGAGGTCACCAACACGGCCATCTGCGGCTATGTGGAGGGTGTGGCGGTCGAGGGGGCCTCGGTCGACATCCAGGGCAGCCGCGTCTGCCGCTCGGACAAGGGCGTGGTGGTCTACAACGGCGAGTTGACTCTGACCGACACGCGCATCCGGGCCGACAGCGTGGGCGTGGCCGTGGCCTCGGGCCGGGCCGTCATCACCAACAATGTCTTCTCGGGCGTGCGCGAGGTCATCTATGGCGAGAACCGCGCCAGCATCGAGGCCAGCGGCAACCGCGTCTGGTCCCGCCACGTCTGCCGCGCGCGGTTCCGCGAGCGGACCCGGGGCCGGTATGAGCCCTACTGGTCGGGCGGCCAGGGCTGGGAGTGTGTCTACGGCTCCTATCCCCGTGACTGGTGGGCGCAGGAAGATGGGCTGCTGGGCCTCGACTACTATGACGACGGCTATTCCCTGCAGGGGTACGACACCTACCAGGACGGCTATGGCTGGTACGACCGCGAAGGGCGCTACATCCAGGATCGCGACTATTACGGCGATGCCCGCTGGGTCGAGCCGCGCCGTCGCGGCTTCTGGTAGGCCCGGAGGGACTCGAACCCCCAACCAGACCGTTATGAGCGGTCGGCTCTAACCATTGAGCTACGGGCCCCCGGAGGCGACGCTCCGGGCCTAGCAGGCGCACGGGATGTTGCAAAGAGGGTGGCGGAGGCGGTGCTGCCCCTTCCCCGAGGGGGAAGAGATGAGCGGAAGCCTCCGTCCGTGGGTGCGGCGGGTTGGAGGGCAGGCGGAGCGCCGGGCCTTCGCCCGGAGACATTGATAAATACCGTTTCGACGAAGACAGACGCTCCGCGCAGACGGTTTTCCGGGAGCTTGCGTCGGGTGGCCGTGTTCGGGCCTTACCGCAGCGCCCCCGGCGGGCAGGGGTGTCCTGCGACACCTCCTGGACGATCAGGTATCCCCCCTGATCCAGTGTTGAAGGCGGGCCTTGCGCCCGGCTGCCGAAGCCTCCCTGAGACCCGGAAGCCGGACAGCGCGCCTTCAACCCCGCTCCATCCGCTCCCGCCGCTCACAAGGTCGCAGGCCTTACGAGCCCTCCGTGCAACGGGACGCTCTGAGGATTGCACAGCTCGCGACCTGGTCGGGAAGAACGGTACGGGAAACGGTGGGGGTGTTGAAAGGGCTAGGGAATTGGCGGGCGGCTATCCTATCTGAGTGCGTCGGCTCAGCGGTCCTTCTCCCTTGGGGGAGAAGGTGGGCCGCGGGAGCGGCTTGGATGAGGGGGACCCAGGAAAACACGACGGGGTAGCGGGCTCCGCGCCCGCTGTGTCCTTTGTGAAAGCGGTGTGCGCTGTGATGGAGCCTGCCTGGCCGCCCGCGCCGCCCTTCGGGCCGCGGGGAAGCACGGCTCTGTCAGTCTTCTGGCTCCCGATGGGAGGTGATCGTCCCACCTCGATGAACGGAACCTGACCCCGGGGCCTGAGCGTTCATTCAGCCAGTATGGTCGAGGTTGGCCCCATGGGCGCGCGGGTGGCGCGTGTCCGAACCTCAGGAGATTTCCATGATCCGTTCCCCCCTTCGCCTGCTGATGCCGATGGCCGCGGCCGTGGCCCTGGCCGGTGTGTCCGCACCGGCGCTGGCGCAGTCGATGCCGGAGCCCGCCGGCCATCATATGGTGGCGCCGCCGTATCTGAGCCTGGCAGCCTATGGCGAGGTCAAGGTTGCGCCGGACATGGCGACGATCAATTTCGGCGTCATGACCGAGGCAGCGACCGCCGAGGCGGCGATGCGCCAGAACGCCCAGTATATGGAGCGGGTCATGGCCGCCCTGCGTCGGGCCGGGATCGCCGAGCGCGATATCCAGACCTCGGGTCTGAACCTGTCGGCGCAGTATGACTATCTGCCCAATCAGCCGCCGCGTCTGCGGGGCTATCAGGCGGTCAACCGGGTGACGGTGACGGTACGCGACCTGTCGCGGGTCGGCACCACGGCGGATGCGGTGGTCAGCGCGGGCGTCAACCAGATCGACGGGATCAGCTTTGGCCTGACCGACCGGACGGCGGCCGAGGACCAGGCGCGGCGCCTGGCGGTGCGGGACCTGCAGCGCAAGGCCAGCCTGTATGCCGAAGCTCTGGGCGTGAGGTTGGGCGGCATTCGTGGCTTGAGTGAAGGCACGTCGATGAGCGCCCCGCCGCCCATGCCCTATGCCCGGGCCGAGATGATGGTCCAGTCCGATGCGGCGACCTCGGTGTCGCCGGGCGAGCTGACGGTGCGGGTGGACATCACGGGGGTCTATGACCTGATCCGCTAGGCGGATGGATGATCAGACCGGAAAGGGGTGGCGCGAGGCGTCACCCCTTTTTCGTGCCGGATCAGGCGGCGCGCTTGATGTGGTTGGCGTCGTCCAGAAGCACGACGGTCGGCGCATAGTTGCGGGCTTCCTCGGCCGGAAGCTGGCCATAGGTGACGATGATCACCTTGTCGTTCTTCTGGACCAGACGGGCGGCGGCGCCGTTGACGCCGATCACGCGCGAGCCGCGCGGGGCCTCGATGGCATAGGTGGTGAAGCGTGCGCCGGTGGTGATGTTCAGCACATCGACCTGTTCGTTCGGATAGATGTCGGCGGCATCCAGCAGGTCCCGGTCGATGGCGATCGATCCCTCATAGTCGAGATCGGCCTGGGTCACCGTCGCGCGGTGCAGCTTGGACTTCATCAGGGTGACCAGCATGGGGAGTGCGGTCTCCGGTTCGGCGCGGGGAACAGCCCCCGCTGAGGGATGCCTCATATAGGGGCTTCGCCCCCGGCCATCAATCACGATGCTGCGAGGCAACAGAAAGACCGGGCGCAGTTCGCGTGTTACGGGACGTTCATTTGACGGTGACGGCTTGCCCTCTATGGTCGAGCCTCCGCCGCCTTCCGACCTCGACGGGACTTCCGACCGACATGAAACAGTTTTTCCTGACCGTGCTGGGGGTCTTCACCGGCCTGCTGCTCTTTGTCGTGGTCGTGCCGATCGTGCTGATCACCATGGCGGCGGCCAGTTCGTCGGGACCGGAAGTCCCCCGCAATGCGGTGCTGGAGCTGGATCTGCGCGGCGGGCTGAGCGATCAGCCGCCGACCTCGCCCTTTGCCCTGTTCGGCGGCGGGGGCCTGTCGGTCATGCAGGTGGTCGATACCCTGTCCCAGGCCGAGGACGACGCGAACGTCAAGGTGCTGCTGATCCGTCTGCCGGAAACCGGCATGACACCGGCGGCGGCCGACGAGGTGCGTCAGGCGATCCGCCGCTTCCGGGCCTCGGGCAAGCCGGTCATCGCCCATTCGCAGGGCTTCATGCCCGCCGGCGCTGTGATGTCCAGCTATATGGTCGGAGCCTCGGCGTCCGAGCTGTGGATGCAGAATACGGCCAGTTTCCAGGCGACGGGGTTCAGTGCCGAGGAAATCTTCCTTGGCCGGGCGTTCGACAAATATGGCGTCGAGCCCGAGTTCGAGCAGCGCCATGAGTACAAGAACGCCGTCAATATCTATACGCAGAGTGACTTCACCGGGCCGCACCGCGAGGCGATGTTGGCCTGGATGGGCTCCATCTATGACACCACGGTCGTCCAGGCGGCGCAGGATCGCAAGATCACGCCCGCCGCCCTGAAGGCCAGCATTGAGGCCGGGCCCTGGACAGCGGATCAGGCGCTGGAGCGCAAGCTGATCGACAGGATCGGCCATGTGGAGGAGGCCGAGGATGAGGCCCTGCGCCGCGCCGGCCGGGGCGCGCGGATCATCCCCTTCGACAAATATGCCAGGGCCAAGGGTCCGAACAACGGCTCGGGCCGTGACGCCATCGCCGTGATCGGCGGCGAGGGGGCGATCATCACCGGCTCGGGCGGCAATGCCGATCCGTTCGGGGGCGGATCCTCGATCCATTCGGACGTGATGGCCGAGGCCATTTATGACGCCATCAAGGACAAGGCCGTGAAGGCCATTGTGCTGCGCGTGTCCTCGCCCGGCGGGTCGCCGGAAGCGTCGGAGCAGATCGCGGCGGCGGTGCGCGCGGCCAAGGCGGCGGGCAAGCCGGTGGTGGTGTCGATGGGCACCTATGCGGCGTCCGGCGGTTACTGGATCAGTGCGGAGGCCGACCATATCGTGGCCCAGCCCTCGACCCTGACGGGATCGATCGGGGTGTTCGGCGGCAAGCTGGTGCTGCGGGAGGCCCTGGGGCGGTTCGGCGTGGATGTGCGCGGTCTGTCGGTCGGGGGTGACTATGCCGACGCCTATGCCATAGGCGAGCAGTTCACCCCGGCCCAGCGCGCGGCCTTTGCCGGGTCGATGGACCGCATCTATGGCGACTTCATCACCCTGGTGGCCCGGGGCCGGGACCTGCCGCCCGCGCGGGTCGGCGAGATCGCCAGGGGCCGGGTCTGGACCGGGGCCCAGGCGCTGGAGCTGGGTCTTGTCGATCAACTGGGCGGCATGAGCGAGGCCATCGCCAAGGCCAAGGAACTGGCCGGCATCGATGCGGACACCTCGGTCCGGATCAAGCGCTTCCCCGAGCAGCAGTCCCCGTTCGCGGCACTGGCGAAAGCCTTTGGCGTGTCGGGCGAGGCGGCGCGCGCGCTGATCCTGATCGGCGGCGCGATCGACGATCCCCAGGCCCAGGCGGTGATGCGCCGGATCGAGGCGGACCGTATGCGCCGCGAGGGGGCCGTTGTGCTGGCGGACCGGCCGCTGGGTTGACGGGCGGCGGGTTTGCCGCACCCCCCGGTTGCTTGACCCGAAGGCAGGATGGACCGACATTGAGGCTTCGGCGTTAGTGGCGGGCAGGCCCCGTTCCGGAGCCGACAAGGAGTACGCATGAGTTCGACTGGACCTCGCTTTGACAGCCTGGGTGCCGCGACGGCGAACGTCGGTGATCGGGGCGGTTTTCTGCGGCCGCTGATGTGGTTGGGCGGCGTGGTCGCCGCCGGATGTGCCATGGCGGTGGGTGCCCTGCTGGCCGTGTTCACCGCTGTCGCCGTGGCCGTGATCGCCGTTGTCGCCGGGGTGGTGATGTTCCTGATGGGCATGGCCAGCCGGGCGCGCCGCACGACGGGCGGACCGCGCAAGGGCCGCCGCCGCACCGATGGCGACGATACGGTGATCGAGGCGCACAAGGTCGATGGCACCTGGGTCGCCTATGGCTGGGAACGGTCAGGCCGGTAACCGGTCGTGACCCTGGAATTCCGGGCCGCGCCCTCTCCCAATTTCGATGCCCGACGCGGCCCTCCCGACATGCTGGTGCTGCACTATACCGGCATGCAGACGGCCGAGGAGGCCATCGCCCGCCTGCGCGATGCCGCAGCGCGGGTGTCGGCCCACTACGTCGTCGATGAGGACGGCACCCTCTATGCCCTGGTCCCCGAGGAACGCCGCGCCTGGCATGCGGGCAAGGGCGTCTGGCAGGGCGAGACCGACTGTAATGCTGCCTCGATCGGGATCGAGATCGTAAATCCCGGGCATGAATGGGGCTATCGCGACTTTCCCGACGTCCAGATCGAGGCTGTGATCGCCCTGATCGCCGATATCCGCAGCCGCTGGACCATTCCGGATGACCGGATCATCGGCCATTCCGACCTGGCGCCCGACCGCAAGGAGGACCCGGGCGAACGCTTTCCGTGGAAGCGGCTGGCGGGGGAGGGGCATGGCCTGTGGTTTGAGCCGGCGGCCGAACGGGTGGCGGCGCTGGGCTCGCCCCTGCGGCCGGGGGACGCCGGCCTGGGCGCGACGGTGTTGAGCGCGGGTCTGCACAAGCTGGGCTATGGCGTGGAACCAAGGGGCGAGTTTGACGAGCCGCTGAGGCTGGCGGTCGCGGCATTCCAGCGGCACTGGCGACCCGCACGGGTGGACGGCGTGGCTGACGGCGAGACCCGCGCGCGGCTGGTCGGGTTGTTACAGCTGGTGGCGGCGAGGAGCGTGACCGGCCTGGGGGCGTGACCCCTCCCGTCTCCCGGGGTCAGCGCGGATTGGACGGAGTTCTGGCCGGAGTTGTCGTGGTCTCGATGCAGGTTACCGAGAAGCGGAAGCCGGTGCCGGCCTCGTTGCGACCGCTCTCGCGTCGGCACTGCGGTTCCTGCGATACCCGCCCTGTCGGCAAGGGTTGCGACAGGGCGTCCGTGGCGACCAGACGTTCGGTGCAGGCGAGCACGGTTTCGGAGGGTCGGCGCCACGTCTGACCCCGGCAGGCGTAATTGGCCTCCTGCCATGTCGTCGGTTCCCTCGCCGGCGCGGTTGGCGGTATCGGGTCCTGGGGCGCGGTCGCCCCCAGCGCGAACGCCGCCAGGATGAGTGCGATTTGGCTCATGGTCAGAACCCTCCCTTCATCGGGATATCAGCCGAGCGCCCGGGCTTGCACTGACGGTGTCTGATCGAAGGGGGCGTGCCGAGTTGACGTCGAGCCGACGGGCGCCCATCTGTGCCTGGCCAGACGGTCGGACGGTCGCGGCGGGGTTTCGGCCCTGTCGAGGAAAGTCCGGGCTCCACGGTGAAAAGGCGGCGGGTAACGCCCGCCCGGGGTGACCCGAGGGACAGTGCCACAGAAAGCAAACCTCCGGCCTTTCGAGGCCGGGAAGGGTGAAAGGGTGGGGTAAGAGCCCACCGCGTCGACGGCAACGGAGACGGCACGGTAAACCCCGCCTGGAGCAAGACCGAATAGGGATGTCGTGCAGGCTCGCCTGCGGGGGTCACCGCCCCAGACGTCCGGGTAGGTTGCTGGAGCCGGTCGGCAACGATCGGCCAAGAGGAATGACCGTCCATGCTCCCTCGGGGGCGGGACAGAACCCGGCTTACAGACCGTCTGGCGTTTTATTCCTTACGCTACCGCTCGCCGCGCGGTCGCTCGCTGCTTGAGGCAGTGTTTTTTGCCTAACGCTCGCGACGCGGTCGTTCGCTGCTTGAGGCGGGCTGAGACCTGTTAACCCCTTGAGCGGAAAGGTGGCGCAAACTGTGTCCCCAGGCTGTTAATACTTTCGATGTTCGCTGTATGTTCTGAGTTTTACAGTCCTGATGACAAGAGTTGTCCCGGTTCATGGTTAAGGATCGTCAACTAATCCCATTGAGACCCATTTCATCCCATGCTATCCCAGTCGCATGATTTGGGGTGCCTGACGTCGCCTGGACGTCGTGACAAGAGCCAAGGGGCGGGCCGGAAGGTCCGGATGGGACGGGGTGTTTCTCTCGACGGTCGAGAAACAATTGGACGCGAAGCGGCGGTTGCTGATCCCGCAGGACTTCCGCACCCCTGAAAACGGGGCCGAGCACGCCATCTTCGTCTTCCCGTCGATCGAGGCCGACTGCCTCGAGGCCGGCGGTGACCCGCTGTTCGCCACCTATGTCGAAATGATCCGCTCGCTGCCGTTCGGCTCGGAGCAGCGCTCGGCGCTGGAATGGCAGGTGCTGGGCGAGCAGACGCGGCTGACGTTCGACGGCGGGGGCCGGGTGACCCTGCCGGAGAGCCTGATCCAGGATGCGGGTCTGGGCGAGACGGTCGTGATCGTGGGGCTGGGCGACCGGTTCCAGATCTGGAACCGCGAGGCCTGGGTGGCGAGGCGGGCCGAGCGTCGGCAGCTGGCCCGGTCGGGCATTGCCGAGCTGGGTGCCTTGCGGCTGGCGGCCCAGTTGAAGGTTGAAGGGGGCGGGTCATGACCGAGGCGCCCCGGCCACACATTCCGGTCCTGCTTGAGGCCGTGATCAAGGCTGTGCGGCCCGCGCCCGGCCAGAGGGTGGTGGATGCCACCTTTGGTGCCGGCGGCTATTCGCGCGCGTTTCTTGAGGCCGGGGCCGAGGTGATCGCGCTGGACCGCGATCCGACGGTCCAGCCCTATGCCGATGCGCTGGGCCGCGACTTTCCCGGGCGATTCCGCCTGGTCCGCGCGCCCTTTTCCGAGCTGGTCGAGGTGCTGGCGGATGAGACCCCGGTCGATGCCGTGGTGTTCGACATCGGCGTGTCGTCGATGCAGCTGGACCAGGCCGAGCGCGGCTTTTCCTTCATGAAGGACGGGCCCCTGGACATGCGGATGTCGCGCGAGGGCGAGAGCGCCGCCGATATCGTCAACAGCTGGGACCACGGTCCGTTGGCGCATATCTTCAAGCTGTACGGGGACGAGCGTCAGTCCGGCCGGATCGCCACGGCCATCCTGCGCCGGCGGGTGGAGCGCCCGTTCGAGCGGACGCTGGATCTGGCGGAGGTGGTCGAGGCGGCTCTCGGCGGGCGGCGCGGTGCGCCGACCCATCCGGCGACGCGGGTGTTTCAGGCGCTGCGCATCGCGGTCAATGACGAGCTGGGCGAGCTGGCGCGCGGGCTGGAAGGCGCCGAGGCGATCCTGCCGGAGGGGGGCCGGCTGGCGGTGGTGACCTTCCACTCGCTGGAAGACCGGATGGTCAAGAGCTTCCTGACCGAGCGCACCGGAAATGCGCCCGGTGGATCGCGTCATGCGCCCCAAAGGGTCGAGCCGAGGGCGCCCAGCTTCCGTCTGCAATTCAAGGGATCGGTCGATGCTTCGGACGAGGAGCTGGCGGTCAACCCGCGGGCGCGCTCGGCCCGCCTGCGCGCGGCGGTTCGGACCGATGCCCCGGCGTGGGGGAGGCTGGCGGCATGACGGCCCTGAAGCGCCTGTTCGACTGGAAGGTGCGCGGCATCCGCTGGGTCGAGATTTTCGGCATCCTGTGCGTCGCGGCCATGCTGTTGTCGGTCTATCTGACCAAGGCGGCGGCGGCGCGACAGACGACCCGCATCGCCCAGCTGGAACGCGAGATCGACCAGTCCTCGCTGCGGGTGCGCATGCTGCGGGCCGAGGTGGCGCGGCTGGAGAGCCCGGCCCGGCTGGAGGCCCTGTCGCGCCAGGCGGGGTTGGTCCCGATCGGCCAGCCGCCGGCCGTCGGGCTCCCGGTGGCCGAAGAACCGCCTGTCGAGGATGAGACGGCGCCACCCCCTCCGGTCGAGGAGGTGGTGCAATGAGCGTGCAGCCCCATCCCTCATCCGTACGGGGTGCCGGACCCCGGGCCCCGTGGAAGGGTCTGGGCCGACGCGCGCGCCGCCTCTCGCCCTCGTGGCGCTGGCTGGCGGAAGGCGTGTGGTGGATCGAGCATGGCTTTGAGCGGGCCCGGGCCCACGGCCGCCCGGAAGAGGACAGCCGGGTCCGCATCTTTCTGGTGCTGGCGGTCTTTGGGCTGGTGTTCGCGGGGCTGGGCGTGAAGGCAGGCTATGCCGCCCTGTTCGAGGCGGTGGGGGCGAGCTATCGCGGCGCGGCGTCGGACCGCAGCCGGGCCGATCTGGTGGACCGCAACGGACGGCTTCTGGCCACCGATGTGATCTTCTATGCCCTGTTCATCGACCCGTCGCAGGTCTGGGACCGGGATGTGGCCTATCGCGAAATCCGCCGCGTCCTGCCGCGCCTGAACGCCGACCGGCTGAAGGGTGCGATCTGGGGTGACCGGCAGGTCATCGTGGCCAGCGGCCTGACCCCCGAGGAACGCGCCCGGGTGCACGACCTGGGTCTGGGGGGCGTGACTTTCGCCATGGAGGATGGCCGCGTCTATCCCCTGGATGGTGAGGCCAGGCATTTGATCGGTGCGACCGACACGGGCGGGCAGGGAATTTCCGGAGCCGAGCTGGCCTTTGACAAGGAACTTCGGGCCGAGGGTGCCGCAGGGGCTCCGTTCGAACTGTCCATCGACCTGAGAATACAGGGGGTGGTCGAGAATGAACTGGCCACCACCATGGCCCAGACCAACGCCAAGGCTGGCGTGGCGATCGTCACCAATGTCCAGACCGGCGAGGTTCTGGCCATGGCCAGCTGGCCCGACAGGGGATCGCGCAACCTGGCGACATCCGGCCACTATGAGATGGGGTCGGTGTTCAAGAGTTTTGCGGTCGCGGCCGGGCTGGATACCGGCGCGGCCGATATGACCACCCTGTTCGACGCCTCCGAGCCCTTCATGATCGGCAAGCGTCGGATCACCGACTTCCACGCCCAGAACCGGATCATGACGCTGGAGGAGGTCTATCTGCACTCGTCCAACATCGGCACCTCGCGCCTTGCGGTTCAGATGGGCCCCGATGTGATGAAGGACTATTTCGGGCGACTGGGCCTGCTGGAGCGGGCCCCGCTGGAACTGGTCGAGTCCGCGGCGCCCCGGGTGCCGGGCGACTGGACGCCGACGACCCTGGCGTCGCTGTCGTTCGGGTATGGCATCATGGTGACGCCGGTGCAGGTTATCGCGGCGGTCGGCGCGCTGAGCAACGGCGGCCGGTATGTTCCGCTCAGTCTTCGCAAGGGTGGCGCCCTCGGTGCCGAACCGAGGCCGGTCGTCTCTCCGCAGACTAGCCTGAACATGCTGGACCTGATGCGCCGCAATGTGGTGCGCGGGTCGGGCGGTCGGGCCAATGCAGCGGGTCTCAGGGTCGGAGGCAAGACCGGCTCGGCCAACAAATGGACCGGCAGCCGCTATGATCCGGCGGTGGCGGTCGGCACCTTCATCGGCGTCTTCCCCAGTGACGGGCCGCTGGACGCGCCCCGCTATGCCATTCTGGTGCTGGTCGACGAGCCGGGCAGCTATCCGCGCACGGGGGGCTTCGTCGCCGCCCCCGCCGTCGGACGGATCGCCGACCGCATCGCGCCCTTCGTGGGGGTCGAGCGCGCCGACGACCGCTGGCAACTGGCGGATGGCCGCCCGAATCCGACGCTCAGGGACATGGAGGCCTCGCTGTGATGCACAGCCAGCGCCTGTCCGATCTGCTGAAGCGGGATGTGTCCTCGGACCCGGTGATCACCGGTGTGACCGCTGACAGCCGCCGGGTCGCCGAGGGCAGTCTGTTTGTGGCCCTGCCCGGTACGGTGCAGGACGGGCGCGCCTTTATTCCGCAGGCCCTGGCCCGGGGCGCAGCCGCTGTTCTGGCCCCCACTGACACGCCCGCCGGGAGCGCGCCGGTACTGGTGACGGCCGGGGATGTGCGCCGGGCCTATGCGCTCGCGGCGCGCGGCTTCTATGGAGCCCAGCCGAAGACCTGCGTGGCGGTGACGGGCACCAACGGCAAGACCTCGGTCGCCACCTTCTGTCGCCAGATCTGGGCCCGCATGGGTCTGGTCTCGGCCAGCCTCGGCACCCTGGGAGCCACGGTGCAACGGGGCGCGGAGGTGAGCGCCCTGACGGGCCCCGGCCTGACCAGTCCGGATGCGGCCGAGGCGGCGCGCCTGCTGGCGGAGATGGCGACGGGCGGGGTCACCCACCTGGCGCTGGAGGCGTCATCGCACGGGATCGATCAGCGGCGGCTGGACGGGGTCAGCCTGAAGGCGGCGGCCTTTACCAATCTGACGCAGGATCACCTCGACTATCACGGCGACATGGAGGCTTACCGGGCCGCCAAGCTGCGTCTGTTCGAGACGTTGTTGCCGCGCGGGCGGACGGCGGTCCTGAATGCCGATTCCGACGCCTATTCGCGCTTCGCCGCCGCCGGGATCATGTCAGGACTGAACATTCTGGGAGTCGGTGAGCGGGGACGTGATCTGACCCTGATGGGGCGCGAAGCCCGGCCCGAGGGGCAGAAGCTGGTGCTGGAGTATCGCGGCGAGAGCCATGAGGTGCTGCTGCCCCTGGCCGGGGCCTTTCAGGCCTCGAACGCCCTGGTGGCTGCCGGCCTGTGTATCGCGGGCGGCGCGGCGGTTGGCGATGTGCTGGCGGCGCTGGAGCATATCGAGGGTGCCCGGGGGCGACTGGAGCGCGTGCGGACCGACGGAGCCGGGAGGGGGGCGGAGGTCTATGTCGACTATGCCCATACGCCCGATGGGCTGGAGACGGTGCTGAAGGCGCTCCGGCCCCATGTGCACGGGCGACTGATCGTGGTGTTCGGGGCGGGGGGAGACCGTGACCGGGCCAAGCGCCCGCTGATGGGGCAGGTGGCCGGTGAGCTCGCCGACGTCGCCATCGTCACGGATGACAATCCCCGGTCCGAGGATGCCGCCCTGATCCGGGCCGAGGTGAGGAACGGCTGCCCCGCGGCGCAGGAGATCGGCGACCGTCGGGAAGCCATCCGCTCGGCCATTGATATGGCGCGCGAGGGAGATGTGGTGCTGATCGCCGGAAAGGGGCATGAGCAGGGGCAGATTGTCGGCGATACGGTGCATCCGTTCGACGATGTGACTGTCGCCACCGAGGCCCTGAGCATTCATGCCTGAGACCCCCACTTCCCCCTTGTGGACCGCTGACGACATCGCCCGGGCGACCAGCGGACGCCACCACGGCGCGGACTTTGCCGCCTGTGGCGTCAGCTTTGACAGTCGCGAGATCGAGCCCGGCACGCTGTTCGTGGCGCTGCGTGGGGTGCGCGACGGTCATGACTTTGCCGGGACGGCCTTCGACGCCGGGGCAGCGGGCGCGCTGGTGGAGCGCGTCGTGGAAGGTGGCCCGTGTATCGAGGTGGCCGATACGCTGAGGGCGCTGGAGGCGCTGGGCCAGGCTGCCCGCGACCGGTGCCCGGCGCGGCGGGCGGCCGTGACGGGCAGCGTCGGCAAGACCAGCGTCACCCAGGCGATCAAGGCGGGCCTTGATCTGGCGGGTCCGGCCCACGCCTCGGTCAAGAGTTACAACAACCACATCGGGGTGCCGCTGACACTGGCGCGCATGCCCCGCGACACCGCGCGCGCCGTGTTCGAAATCGGCATGAATGCACCGGGCGAAATCGCGCCCCTGTCGCAGATGGTGCGGCCGCATGTCGCCTGTGTGACCACGGTGGGGCCGGTTCATATCGAGGCCTTTGCCGATGGCGAGGCGGGGGTCGCGCGCGAAAAGGCGGCGATCTTCGAGGGGCTGGAGCCGGGCGGGATCGCGGTCATCAACGGCGACAACCCCTGGACGCGCCTGCTGGGCGAGGTCGCCCGCGAGCATGGGGCCGAGGTGCGGCTGTTCGGCAGCGCGGCCGATCACGATGCGCGTCTGCTGGATTTTCAGCCGGATGCGGACGGGGCCACGGTCTCAGCGATCATGGACGGTCAGGCGCTGGAGTTTCGCCTGCGCCAGTCGGGCTATCACTGGGGGCTGAACAGTCTGGCAGTGCTGGCGGTGCTGCGCGCCATGGACGTGCCACTGGATGTGGCGCTTGCGGCCCTGGCCGGGTTTTCGCCGCTGGCGGGTCGCGGACAGGTGCGTCGGGTCCGGCTGATGTCGGGCGGGGCCTTCACCCTGATCGACGAGAGTTACAATGCCAATCCGTTGTCGATGACGGCGGGCTTTCGGAGCCTCGGCGCGCGCATCGTGCCGGAGGGCGGACGGCGGGTGGTGTTCCTGACCGACATGCTGGAGCTGGGTCATCAGGCCGGGGCCATGCACGCTGGTCTGGCCGGACCGCTGGCCGAGGCAGGGGTTGATGCGGTCCACACCGCCGGGCCGATGATGCGCCACCTGCACGACGCCCTGCCGTCCGCGCAGCGCGGGGTGTGGCGCGAGACGGCGGCGCAGCTGGCGAATGAGGTCGCGGGTCTGGTCCGCGACAACGACACGGTCATGGTCAAGGGATCGAACGGCTCTCGCGCCGGCGCGGTCGCGACCGCCCTGGCCGCACTTGATCATGATGATGGGGCTTAAGGAGGCCGCTCGGGGTGTTTTACCTGCTCTATCTCTACTATGCGGAGTTCGCACAGGATTATCCGCTTCTGAACCTGGTCCAGTACCAGACCGTGCGGGTGGCGCTGGCGCTGGCCACCGCCATGATCGTGGCCGTGGCCATGGGCAGCCGCTTCATCGCCTGGATGCGCAAGAAGCAGGGCAAGGGCCAGCCCATCCGGGACGACGGGCCGGTCTCGCACCTGTCGAAGGTGGGCACGCCGACCATGGGCGGGCTGATGATCCTGGCCGGGATCGCGGCGGGCGTGTTCCTGTGGGGCGACCTGACCAACCCCTATATCTGGATCGTCTCGTTCGTGACGGCCGCCTTTGCCGTGCTGGGTTTTGTCGATGACTATGCCAAGGTCAGCAAGCAGAGCTCGGCCGGCCTGACCTCGAAGCAGAAGCTTGTTGCCCAGACCATCGTCGCGGTGATCGCCGGGGTGGCGACGGTGCTGTGGATGACGCCCTCGACCTCGGCGGGGCTGGAGACGTCGGTCGCCTTTCCGTTCTTCAAGGATGTGCTGCTGAACATCGGCTGGTTCTATGTGGCGTTCGCGGCCTTCACCATCGTCGGCTTTTCGAATGCGGTGAACCTGACCGACGGGCTGGACGGACTGGCCATTGTGCCGGTGATGATGGCCTCGGCCGCGTTCGGCATGATCGCCTATCTGGCGGGCAATTTCGTCTTCTCGGAGTATCTGCAGATCCACCATGTGCCGGGTTCGGGCGAGCTGGCGGTGTTTCTGGCGGCCATCATCGGCGGGGGCACGGGCTTCCTCTGGTACAATGCCCCGCCGGCCAAGATCTTCATGGGCGACACCGGGTCGCTGGCGCTGGGCGGGGCGCTGGGCGCGGTGGCGGTGACGACCAAGCACGAGCTGGTGCTGGGCATCGTCGGGGGCCTGTTCGTGCTGGAAGCCCTCTCGGTCATGATCCAGGTCGGCTATTTCAAGGCGACGAAGAAGCGCGTCTTCCTGATGGCGCCGATCCACCACCATTTCGAAAAGATGGGCTGGCCGGAGTCGACCGTGGTCATCCGCTTCTGGATCGTGTCGGCGATGCTGGCGCTGGCGGGTCTGGCGACCCTGAAACTGAGATAGACGATGATCCGGGTCCCGGGCTTTGAGGGCAGGCGGGTCGCGGTCTTCGGCCTTGGACGGTCGGGACTGACGGCGGCGCGTGCGCTCAAGGCCGGGGGTGCCGAGCCGGTGCTGTGGGACGACGGCATTTCCAGCCGGATGCAGGCCGAGGCCGAGGGCTTCATCGTCGAGGATCTGACGGCGGTCGACTGGTCGGGCTTTGCCGCCCTGGTGCTGTCGCCCGGTGTGCCGCTGACCCATCCGGTGCCGCACTGGACTGTCGACAAGGCGACGGAGGCCGGGGTCGAGATCGTCGGCGACCTTGAGCTGTTCGCGCGGGCGCTGGCGGCGCTGCCGGAGGGGCAGCGGCCGCAGGTGGTGGCGATCACCGGGACAAACGGCAAGTCGACCACTACGGCGCTGATCGCCTGGGTGCTGAAACAGGCCGGGATGACGGTGCATATGGGGGGCAATATCGGGATCGGCGTGCTGGCGCTGCCGGAGCCGACGCCGGGCGCGGTCTATGTGATCGAATGCTCGTCCTATCAGCTGGACCTGACCACCAGCTTTGCGCCGGATGTGGCGATCCTGACCAACATCAGCCCCGACCATCTGGACCGGCACGGGGGGATGGAAGGGTATGTGGCGGCGAAGGCGCGGATATTTCGGGCGGACACCACCAATAAGTATATCGGCGTGGACGACCCTTCGGGCGTAGCCCTGCTGGAACAGTTGAGGCGTCGCGGCTCGGTGGACGAGGTCTCGGTGGACCGCCCGCTGGAGGGTGTCACTGGCATGTACCTCCACGAGGGCTGGCTGACCTACAACGTGCGACCGCGGCCCGACGGTCCTGTTGAGCGATGCCAGATCGTGGACCTTTCGAAGGCCCGATCATTGCCCGGTCGTCACAACGCCCAGAATGCGGCTTTCGCATTTCTTGCTGCCACTGATCTGGGGTTGCCGCACGAGGTCGTCATCGAAGGCCTGCTGTCCTTCCCGGGACTGGCGCATCGGATGGAGCCGGTCGGGCGGGCCGGCCGTGTGCGGTTCATCAATGACTCCAAGGCGACCAATGCTGATGCGGCGCGGCAGGCGCTGGCGGCGTATGATCGGGTGTTCTGGATCGCAGGGGGGCGGGCCAAGGCGGGCGGGATCGACGATCTGGCCGAGCTGTTCCCGCGCGTGGTCGAGGCCTTCCTGATCGGCGAGGCGGCCGGGCCGTTCGCGGCGGCGCTGGGTGACGTGCCCCACCGGATCAGCGGGGACATGGCCACCGCCGTCCAGCAGGCCTTTGAGGCCGCGTCCGCCAGCGGGCGTGAGGAGGTGGTGCTGCTGAGCCCCGCCGCCGCCAGCTTTGACCAGTTTCCCGACTTCGAGGCGCGGGGCGAGGCGTTCCGCGCCGCCGCCCTGGCCCTGGGTGCCAAACCTGAGCCAGCCCCATGACCCAGACCTATGTGCCGCCCTTTTCCCGCAGTGACCAGAGCCTGCTGGCCAAGTGGTTCTGGACGGTGGATCGCGGACTGGTGGTTGCTGCCCTGTCGTTGATGGGGATCGGCGTGGCGCTGTCGTTCGCCTCGAGTCCCGCTGCCATTCTGGCTGACGAAAGCCTGTCCAACCCCTTCCACTATTCGATCCGCATGATTGCGTTTGTCGCGGCGGGGGTCGGGGTGATGCTGGGAGCGTCCCTGCTGTCGCCCCGGGGCGTGCGGCGGGTGGCGGCCTTTGGGCTTGTCGGGGCGCTGCTGGTCATGGCTGTCCTCCCGATCCTCGGCAATGAAGCCAAGGGGGCGACCCGTTGGATCCTGATCGGGCCGTTCGGTCTGCAACCGTCCGAGTTCGCCAAGCCGGCGCTGATCGTGCTGGCGGCGTGGATGTTCGCCGAGGGGCAGAAGGGGCAGGGCGTGCCGGGGGTCTCGATCGCCTTCGCCTTTTATGCGGTGACGGTCGGCCTGCTGCTGATCCAGCCGGACATCGGCCAGACGTTGCTGATCACCACCACCTTCATGGCGGTCTTCTTTATGGCGGGCGTGCCGTTGAAGTGGATGGCGGTGCTGGGGGGTCTGGTCGTATCCGGGATCTTCTCGCTGTACTTCCTGTTCGACCATGTGCGCGAGCGACTGGCCAAATTCCTCGCCCCCGGTCAGGAGGACACTCACCAGATCGACCGGGCCTCGGAGGCGATCCGCGCCGGGGGCCTGTTCGGGCGCGGGGTGGGCGAGGGCGTGATGAAACGCCATGTGCCGGACCTGCATACGGACTTCATCTATTCGGTCGGGGCGGAGGAGTTCGGCCTGATCCTGTCGCTGGTGATCATCAGCCTTTATGCCTTCATCGTGCTGAGAGGCCTGTCGCGGGCCATGCGGCTGAACGACCCGTTCGAGCAGACGGCGGCGGCGGGGCTGTTCATGCTGATCGGCCTGCAGGCGGCGATCAATATGGCGGTGAATCTGAACCTGATCCCGACCAAGGGCATGACCCTGCCCTTCATCAGCTATGGCGGGTCGTCGATGGTGGCCATGGGGCTGACCATGGGACTGGCCCTGGCCTTGACCCGCAGGCGAGCCGGGGCCTACGAGCCCGGGACCGGTGGCCGGCCGGAGCCGAAGCTGGGCCGCATTCTTCCATAGGGACATCCATGACCAGGACCTGCGTCGTTGCCGCCGGCGGAACCGGCGGCCATCTGTTTCCGGCCCAGGCGCTGGCCGAGGAGATGGCGCGGCGCGGCTGGCGGATCGTGCTGGCGACAGACCGGCGGGGCCAGGCTTTTGCCGAACATTTCCCGGCGGACGAACGTCTGGCCCTGGACTCGGCCACCGGCAGCGGGCCGATCGGGCTGCTGAAGGCCGGGATCAAGATCGCGGTCGGGGTGGCGCAGGCGCGCCGGGCGTTTCGTCGGCTGGACGCCTCGGTGGTGGTGGGATTTGGCGGGTATCCGTCGGCGCCGGCGCTGCTGGCGGCGATGAGCATGGGCCTGCCGACGCTGATCCATGAGCAGAATGCGGTTCTCGGCCGGACCAACCGCTTGCTGGCCGGGCGGGTCGGCACAGTGGCGTCGGCCTTTCCGACGCTGGGGCGTCTGCCCGACGGGCTGAAGGACCGGCTGGAGGTGGTCGGCAATCCGGTAAGGCCGCCGATCGCGGCGCTGGCGGGCAAGCCCTATCGTGCACCGGGTGCCACTGATGACATCCACCTGCTGGTGACGGGTGGCAGTCAGGGCGCGCGGATCCTGTCGGACACGGTGCCGCGCGCGGTGGCGGCCCTGCCCGAGGCGCTGCGCAAGCGGCTGAAGGTTGTGCAGCAGGCGCGGCCCGAGTTCCTGGACTCCGCCGCCGCCATCTATGCCGGGGCGGGCGTCGCGGCCGAGGTCGCGCCCTTCTTTTCGGACATGGCGGCGCGGCTGGCCGAGGCGCATCTGGCGATCGGCCGGGCCGGGGCATCGACCTGCACGGAGCTGGCCGTCGTCGGCCTGCCGTCGGTCCTGGTGCCGCTGAAGATCGCGACCGATGACCACCAGCGGCACAATGCCCAGGGGCTGGTCGAGACGGGCGGGGCCGTGGTGATCCCGGAGGATGACCTGACCGTCGAACGCCTGACCGCGACCCTGGCCGGTATTCTGGACCAACCCGGCCGTCTGGCGGCGATGGCGAAAGGGGCAAGAGCGGCGGCGCTGCCGGACGCGGCGTCTCGGCTGGCGGATCTGGTCGAGGCGGCGTCCGCATAGAAAAGGGCCCCGGGATGTCTCCCGGGGCCCCGCAGCGTGCGATCAGATGCGGTCGCCTATTCCTCAGCCAGCACGGCTTCCAGACAGCGGTCCAGACCCGGACCCCAGCTGTAGATGACCTGTTGCTTGGCGTTCATTCCGGACTGGGCATCGACCCGTTCCATGATCTGGATAGCTTCGGCGACCGCGGCCTCGATGACCTGGTCTTCCGACAGGCCGCGAGCGGCCGGCAGGGCCTGGGCGCGGTTCAGCATGACGCCGGTGGCGGCCTCCAGGGCGCTGACGTCTTCCGGGTCGGACTGGAGCTTCGAGAAGGCGAAGAACATGGCGGAGCAGGTCAGGTGTTGCTGATAGTTCAGCGGTGCGCTCTGGGCCGAAGCTGTTCCCGCGGCCAGCAGGGCAAGGGCAGCGATGCCGCCCGCGAGGGTGAATTTGGTGGTCGACATTCTCATGCTCCTGTTGCGTGAACCTCTGGTACCGCAAAAACCTGTCAGGCCCCCCTGACTGTTCCTGACCATGGCAAATCCCGGGGGAGTTGCCTAGAGCGGGCGAGGGCACAGGGCGTCTCTATTCAGCGAGGGCTTGCTGCCCCGCAATGACGGCGGATTCCACCGTTGTCAGGATCCGTCCGGCTCGGGCATCGGAACAGGCGACGGCCAGCAGTTCGGCGGCGTCTCCGCCTGGGGCAGCCGGGTAGGGAGGATCAGTGTCGGCCACGGACGGGCCTTCGACCCCGCCCTCGGACACCGAGGCGAAGTCCCGCCGGTCGGCCGTCCCTGCCGCGCAGTCGAAGTCCCACCACGACCACCCGCCCCAGAAGGCGCGGCCGTCAACCTCGAAGCCGGGCTCGACCACCTGCAGGGACCGGAGGCGGACGTGATCGCCCGAGCGGGTACGGGTCGACAGTCCGACGAACACGGCAAATCGTCCGACCCCGGTCAGCAGCAGCTGGGGCCCCGTGGGGGCAGGCGCGGCGGTCTGGCATCCTGCCAGCGCGATCCCGGCGATGAGGGTGGGCACGACAGATTTCATTAACTGCATCCGATCATCCCGCTTTTAGAGCGCCGCTGTATCGTCCCCTCATGTTTGACCAGCAGCTGGCCCTTTCCCATGTGGTCGCCGCGCCGGACCGGCGGGCCCGGTCGCGTGTACCGCATCGGCTGACGCGTCGCGAGGGCGAGCGCATCCGCCTGCTGGGCCAGGTGATGGACAAGGTGCGTCCCGAAGAGGTGATGCACCAGCTTGAGGCCTGGGTTGAGACGGGCGTGAAGGCGGTCATCGCCAACCACAATCTGCACAGTCTGCATCTGATCCGGACCGAGCCGCGGGTCGCCGAATTCTATGGCCTGGCGGATATTGTGCAGATCGATTCGACGCCGCTGATCGCGTTCGGGCGTCTGGTGGGGCGGGGCACGCGACGCAAGCACCGCTCGACCTATCTGGACTGGCGCGAGCATTTCTGGAGCCTGGCGGACCGCAAGGGCTGGCGGGTCATGTTCATCGGCGGGGCCGAGGGCGTGGCTGATACGGCGGCCGAGCGGCTGAGGGCGCGTCACCGTCGCGTCGAACTGGCGGTCCGGTCAGGCTATTTCGATGCCACGCCCGGGTCAGACGACAATCGCCGACTGCTCGAGGCGGTCAATGACTTCGCCCCGCAGGTGCTGCTGGTCGGCATGGGCATGCCGCGTCAGGAGATCTGGATCGCCGACCATCTGGACGCCCTGCCGGACTGTGTGGTGCTGAACGTCGGCGCCGCCTTCGACTATGAGGCGGGGGTCCAGAAGGCCGCGCCGCGCTGGATGGGCAAGGCGGGCCTGGAATGGCTGTACCGGCTGGCGGTGGACCCCCGCCGTCTGTTCCACCGTTATTGCGTGGAGCCCTGGCACCTGATCGGCCCGATCATGGATGACCTGAGGTCGGCGCTGAAGCGGTGAGGCGGACGTCGTCCCTCTGCATCAGGTGCGGCATCAGGAAAAGCCCGACCAGAAAGCCGCCAAGATGAGCCTCCCATGCGAGCTTAATCTGCACATCTCCTGACCGTGAGATGGCAAAGAGCAGAGCGATCAGGACGATGTTGCTGATCGTGGCATCCCGCACCGCCAGACCGACCTGCTTCGACCAGAGGGGAACGGGTTCCGGCTCCGGCCCGGCTCTCGCCGCTGCACCCCAAAGGCCGAAGATCGCTCCGGAAGCCCCGACCATGGGGAGGTCGCTGGTAGGGTTGAAGGCCAGAAACAAGGCTGCGCCTGCTAGACCAGCGGCGAAATAGAGAGTGCTGTAGCGACCCCACCCCGGGATCCCGCTCCCCAGCTTCGCATATACGATCGGGCTGAGGGCCAGGAGGCCGGCGACGTTCATCCAAAGGTGAGACAGGCCCGCATGAGCAAACATATGGGTGAAGAGGCGATGGATATGCCCGTCAGCGATCAAGGGGCCGGATAGAGCCCAAGCAACAGGTCCGCCGTTAAAGAGAGCGAAGACAAAGGCCGCGACGATCAGCCCGGTCATCGCGAGGCCCGGACCGCTGTGGTCCAGGGCGAGGTCTTTCCAGGTGCGCAGACTGAAGGGTGAGCTGCCGGTGCCGATCCGGCCGCTGGACGTGCGCTGCAGGGCGGATTCCTTACGCCGGGCCTGAAGCGGTTCGAAGCTCATGTGCAGACCATGGCCGTGATGCCGCCGGGCGGCAAGACACTACGCCACCAGCTTCTCGGCCTGTTTCAGGTCCACGCTGACCAGCTGGGAGACGCCGCGCTCGGGCATGGTGACGCCGTACAGGCGATCCATACGGCTCATGGTCACCGGATTGTGGGTGATGACGATGAAGCGGGTGTCGGTGCGATTGCGCATTTCGTTCAGCATGCGGCAGAAGCGGTCGACATTGGCGTCGTCCAGCGGCGCATCGACCTCGTCCAGCACGCAGACGGGGGCGGGATTGGCGAGGAAGACGGCAAAGATCAGCGCGGCGGCCGTCAAGGCCTGTTCGCCGCCGGACATCAGGCTCATGACCGCCAGCCGCTTGCCGGGCGGGCAGGCGTAGATTTCGAGGCCGGCCTCCAGTGGATCGTCGCTCTCGACCAGTTTCAGTTCGGCCTGACCGCCGTCGAACAGGGCCTCGAACAGGGCCTTGAAGTTGTCGTTGATGATGTCGAACGCGGCCAGCAGGCGCTCGCGCCCCTCGGCGTTCAGTTCTTCGATGCCATCGCGCAGGCGGGCGATGGCGGTGGTCAGATCGGCGCGTTCGGTGCGCATGGCCTCCAGCCGGTCCGCGTATTCGCCGGCTTCTTCCTCGGCGCGCAGGTTAACGGCGCCGAGGTGCTCGCGCTCGCGCTCCAGACCGGCCAGAAGGCTTTCAGCGCCGGCCACGTCGGCGGGACGGGCGACGGCGTCCTCCGACAGTTTGGCCTCGAGCGCTTCGGGAGACAGCTGCGAGGCCTCGCGGAGCCGGTTAACGGCCAAGTCCAGGGCATCCTCGGTCGCACGGGCGCGCTCGACCAGTCCGGCGCGGGCCTCTCGGGCCTGTGAGGCGGCGGCATCGGCGACGCGGGAGGCGCGATCCGCCTCGGTCGCCCGTGCTTCTGCCTCGGCCAGGGCGTCGGATGCAGCCTTCTTGCGTGCTTCAGCGGCGGTCAGGGTGTCGAGCAGGGCATTGCGCTTGCCGGTGAACTGGTCGGGGGCCTGTGCCGCGACCTTGAGCTGATCGGCCGTCCGGGCCTGTTCGGTCTTGAGGGCGGACAGGCGGGTGCGGGCCTCCTCGCTCCGGCCGGACCAGGCGTCGCGCTCGCGGATCAGGCTATGCAGCTGGCGGGTGCGTCCCTCCACGGCGCGGGCTTCTGTGTCGCGGTCAAGGCGGGCCTGGGCGGTGGCGGCGCGGGTAGTCTCGGCAACGGTCCGGGCCTCGGCGACACGGGCCCTGAGGTCGTCCGGAGAGGTGGCGGGGCTCTCGACGGCGCGGGAGGCTTCGACCGCTGCCGAGGCGGCTGCAATCTCGGTGTCCAGACGGGCCAGGGCCTCGTCCAGCGACTGGGCGCGCGCTTCTCGCCGGGCGGTGTCGCGGGCCAGAGCCTCGACCCGGTCGCGGGCGGCGGCGACGGCCTTGTCGAGGGTGAAGGGCACGAGGCGCGCGGCCTTCACCGCCTCATCCGCAGCGCGCAGGCGCTCGGTCAGGGATTTCAGTTCGGCCTGGGCAGCCTCCAGCGCGGGGCGGCCCTGATCGATCTCGGTCTCGACCTCCGACAGGCGGGTGCGCTGCTCCAGCCGGATGGCGGCGGGGCGGGGAGCCTCGGCCCGGACCACCAGTCCATCCCAGCGATAAAGGTCGCCCTCGCGTGTCACCAGACGGGCCCCCACCGGGAGGCGGCGGGCCAGTTGCGGGGCCAGGTCGGCAGTGGCCACGCCGCACCAGGCGAGGCGCGCGGAAAGGGCGTCGGGAGCCGTGACGTGGTCGGTCAGGGGGGTGACGCCTTCGGGCCAGACGGGGGGCGCGGCCTCGGCCCCGGACCAGTGGGCCGCGGCGGCAGGGTCGAGGGCGGCGTCCAGGTCCTCGCCCAGTGCTGCGGCCAGCGCGGCCTCATAGCCCCGGGCGGCCTGGACGGAATCGAGGGCCGGCGGGTGGTCGCGTTTGCCCCGCGCCAGAAGCTGGGCCAGGCCCCGGGCCTCGGTCTGCAGGCGTCCCAGCCTGTCCTCGAGGGTGCGAGCGGCGGTGCGGGCGTCCTGTTCGGCTCGGGCCAGCTCGGCACGGTCGGCCTCGGCCTGTTCGATGGCGTCGCGGGCTGCGGCCAGATCGGCCTGGGCCCTGGCCAGCGCCGCTTCGGCCTCAGCCTGTTCGGGGCTGTCGGAGGGGGCCAGCGCCTCACGCTCGGCGGCGGTCTGGTCGCGGGAAGCCTCAAGCCGCGCCAGCCGCGTTTCGGCTTCCTCGCGCCTGGCGGACTCGGCGCGGGCGCGGGCCTCGACGGCGGCCAGCTCAGAGGTCAGGCGCTCGACCTCGGCCTCGGCGGTCTGGCGCATGGCCTCGGCCTGTTCGAGGGCGCGATCCAGCTCGGGGCCACGGGTCGGTGCGGCCTCGATCTCGGCCTCGAGCGCGGCGACCGCTTCGGAAAGACGGGTCAGCTCACCTTCGGCATCGCCGGCCATGGCGGTCTCACGGGCGATGTCGCCGGCAATGCGGGCCGCTTCACGCTCCAGCCGTTCCACCTCGGCGCGGGCGGCCTGCTCGGCCATATCGAGACGATCGCGCTCCAGCGTGGCGCGGTGGAGGACGGCGCCGGCGACGGCGTCTTCCTCACGCGCTGGCTTGAGGCCCTCCTGGGCCTTGAGCGCCTCGGTCCGGGCGTGGGCGGCGGCGACTTCGGCACGGCCGACCTCGGCTTCGGCCTCGCGCAGGGTGGTCGTCGCGTCGTCCCGGGCCTGGACGGCTTCCTTCCAGCGGGCCAGCAGGACGGCGGATTGCAGGGCGCGGATCTCGGCGGAAATCTTGCGGTACTTTTCGGCCTGACGGGCTTCGCGCTTCAGGCGGCTGAGGGCGGTTTCCAGCTCCTTGCCGATGTCGTCCAGCCGGTCGAGGTTGGTCTCGGCGGCCTTGAGGCGCAGCTCGGCCTCATGCCGACGGGTGTGCAGGCCCGAGACGCCGCCGGCCTCTTCCAGGATACGCCGCCGGTTCTGGGGCTTGGCGGCGATCAGCTCGGAGATCTGACCCTGACGGACGAGCGCCGGGGAGTTGGCGCCGGTCGAGGCATCGGCGAACAGCAGCTGGATGTCGCGCGCGCGCACTTCCTTGCCGTTGATGCGATAGGTCGAGCCCTGCCCCCGGTCGATGCGTCGCGACACTTCAAGCACGGCCGAGTCGGTGAAGGGTTGCGGCGCCCGCCGTTGGCTGTTGTCGATGCTGAGCGAGACCTCGGCATGGCTGCGCGCCGGGCGGTCTGCGGCGCCCGCAAAGATGACGTCGTCCATGCCCTGACCGCGCATGGCCTTGGCGGAGTTGGCCCCCATGACCCAGCGCAGGGATTCCAGCACATTGGATTTGCCGCAGCCGTTGGGACCAACGATGCCGGTCAGCCCCGGGGTGATGTGCACCTCGGTCGGATCGACGAAGGATTTGAACCCGACAAGCCTGAGCCGCTGGAACTGCATCGGGCCGGAGCGTCAGTCGGCCGAAAGGGTCGCGGGACGCGGCCGGCCGACGATGGCGGCCTCGATCTCATCAGCCGTGCGGGCCGGCGTCACGACACCGTCGAGGAACAGGGTCGGAGTGCTGCGCACCCCCAGGCTGGAGGCTTGCCGGGCGCGGGTTTCGATTTCGGCATAACGGCTGTCATCATTGACGCAGGCCTGGGCCTGGTCGAGCGGCAGGTCGGCTGCCGTGGCGGCCGAGATCAGCCAGCCGTCCACATTGCCGCTTCTCAGATAGGTGGCCTGACCCCGGAACAGGGCACCGAGGGCATCGTCGTAATGTTCGGGAGCCGCACAGCGGGCCAGCACGGCACCCGCCAACGCCAGTTCCGGCGGATTGGTGGGCAGATCCCGCCAGACGACCCGCACCTGACCGGTGTCGATCAGGCGCCGCTTGATCTCGGGGAAGTCTGCCTCGTGCCAGTCGGCACAGTGCCCGCAGACCGTTGAGAGATAGGCGGTCAAGGTCACGGGCGCGTCGTCCCGACCAAGGGTGCGATCGGCGGGATCGACCGCCAGCACACGCTCGGGCGCGGCCATGGGCGGCGAGCCCGGCCGCACGGTCTGCTGGGCCAGCGCCGGCTGGCCCAGGGCGAGAACCGCCAAGGCGGCCAGTGTGGCGAGGCCCGCGCGCATCAACCCTACTTGGCCAGCTCGGCGTCGACAGCGGCTGAGAGGCCCGCCATCGAGCTGTCAGCCACCCGCGTCCCGTTGACGAAGAAGGTGGGGGTGCCCGTCACGCCTGCGGACCGTCCCGACTGAATGCGTTCTTCCAGGGCAGCCAAGGCCTGAGGATCGGTGACGCAGGTGCGGTACTCTTCCTCGCTCAGGCCGACCGAGGTGGCGATACGGCTGAGCGTGGCTGCGGGGGGCACGCCCTGCTGCCATTCACGCTGGCTGGCCATGATCTCCTCGACCACCTGGAAATAGCGGTCCTCGCCGGCGCAGCGGGCCAGGAGGAAGCCTGCGGCGGCCACATCAGCCGGGGGCGTCGGAAATTCGCGGAAGACGTAGCGAACCTTGTTGGTGTCGACATATTTGGCCTTGAACTCGGGCCAGACGCGTTCCTGCCAGGCGGCGCAGACCCCGCAGGTGACCGAGGCGTACTCGACGACCGTGACCTTGGCCCCTTCGGGCGCGCCCTTGGCCATGTCGCCCTGGGCCGTCTGACTGCCTTCGGACCCGCCGCAGGCCGCGAGCGTGCCCATGGCGGCCAGCGCCGCACCCGTGATGGCGGCGCGGCGGCTCATGGCGGCAAAGCGGAAACGGGCGGTCTTGTTGCCGGTGGACATGGGTCAATCCTCTTGACGGTCAGCGCGCGGAAGGCAGGTCATATACAGCGAGTCCTTGGCTAGGACCCAGCCTTGGCTTTGTCGAGACGCCTTGCGGCAAAGTTTTGTCCTAGGACGAGCGGGGACCCCGGTTCAACACGCTGCGGCCCAGGCGTTCGAGCGCTGCGGCCAAGGGCGCGGGGGCGGCGGAGACCGAGGCCTTGAGCGCGGCCTCATCGGCGGCACCGAGCGGAGGAGGGATGGCAGGCTTGGTCAGGGGAGCGCGCGAGCGTGTGGCACGGGGCCCGATCGGTCCCTGGGCGATGCGGAGGCGCTCGACAGCGCCCTGGCCTAGGAACAGATTGACCCGCTCCAGAATGTCCGCGGACTGGTGCTGGATCAACAGGGCGGCAGGGCCTGCCACACGCAGCTCCAGCGTGGCGCCGGCTGGCTTGCCGTCCGGGCCCTTGCGCGGGCGGGTCAGTTTCTGCGGGCGGGTGACGGCGGCCAATCGTTCGCCGACGATTTCCGGCCAGCGCGCCTCAAGCGCTTCGGCGCCACGACCATAGCGGTCGTCCAGGGTGCGGATCAGCTTTTCCAGCGCCCGGCCGACACGCGGGGCAGGACGCGGCAGGGGACGCGTCTTGCGGCGGGCAAGAATTTCGCGGGTTTCGTCTTCCGTGGGCAGCGGGCGGGGCATGGTGTCTCTATACCCCGGGATCACGTGGCCTCCTATGCTGGCGACGATGAGCTCTCCCGATTCTGACAGACTGGCCGCGATCCGACAGGCACTGATGTCCTGGTATGGGGCTCATGCCCGGGCGCTGCCGTGGCGCATGCCGCCGGGGTCTGCGGCGCGGGCCGATCCCTATCGGGTCTGGTTGTCAGAGGTGATGCTGCAGCAGACCACCGTGCCCCATGCGACGCCCTATTTCGAAGCCTTCACCACGCGCTGGCCGACGGTGGAGGCCTTGGCGGCGGCAGAGGACGAGGCCGTCATGGGGGCGTGGGCGGGACTGGGATACTATGCCCGCGCCCGGAACCTGCTGGCCTGTGCCCGGGCGGTGGCGCGCGACCATGGCGGGGTGTTTCCGGGTACCGAAGAGGGTCTGCGCGCCCTGCCGGGGCTGGGGACCTATACGGCGGCGGCGGTGGCGGCGATCGCCTTTGGCCGCCGGGCTGTGGTGGTCGACGGCAATGTCGAGCGGGTCTTGGCGCGGCTGTTTACCGTCGAGACGCCGCTGCCGAAGGCGCGCCCCGAACTGCGGGCGCTGGCTGATGCCCTGACGCCGGAGCCGGAGGCGTTCGATCCGGGCGACTGGGCCCAGGCCCTGATGGACCTGGGCTCGCGCATCTGTCGGCCCCGGTCGCCCCTGTGCGGCGAGTGCCCGCTGGCCGGGGACTGTCAGGCGCGGGCCAGCGGCATGCCCGAGGCCTGGCCAAAAAAGATGGCCAAGGTGCCAAAGCCCCGGCGCGAGGGTGTGGTCTGGGTATTGGTCGATGGCGCGGGCCGGGTCGGTCTGGTGAAGAGGCCAGACAAGGGCCTGCTGGGCGGCATGCTGGCGCTGCCCACGGGCGGTTGGGATGGCGACGAAAATGTCGCTGAGCCGGTCGATGCAGAATGGCGGAACGTCGGCACGGTCCGCCACGTCTTCACCCATTTCGAGCTAGAGCTGATCGTGATGCGGGCGGAGGGGGAGGCCGACCTGATCTGGCGCGAGGTTGCGGAGGCGCGCGCGGCCCTGCCGACGGTATTCAGGAAAGGGCTGGATCGGGCTCTGGCCTACTGATCCTCCCCTGCGCAGCGGGGGAGGGGGACCACGGAGTGGTGGAGGGGGCGGCTGCACCGAGCACACTCACGGAATTTGCAGACTGCAGGCGGTGGGAGACGGCGTACCCTGTCCGCCCCCTCCACCGCCTGCGGCGGTCCCCCTCCCCCGTAAACGGGGGAGGAACGGGTCATCCTACATCGCCGCGCGGATTTCGGCGCGGAGGGTGTCGATCGACTTGAAGCCCTGGTCGGTCTTGAAGCGCCAGTAGGTCCAGCCGTTGCAGGCCGGGGCATTTTCCAGCAGGGCACCCAGCTTGTGGATCGAGCCGGTGAGGTCGCCGTGGATCAGGCTGCCGTCGGCGCGTACGCGGGCCTCGCGCGAGCCGTCGGGCGCATAGAGGCGGTCGCCGGGCCGCAGCAGGCCGGCCTCGACCAGGGCGCCGAAGGGCACGCGCGGCTCGGACCGTTTGGAGCCCATGACGGCGAGGTCCTCGGGGTTGGCGGGCACGACGGCGGCGAGGCGTTTTTCGGCCAGGCGGATGTAGTCCTCCTCGCGCTCGATGCCGATGTAATGGCGGCCGAGACGCTTGGCAGCCGCGCCGGTGGTGCCCGTGCCGAAGAAGGGGTCCAGCACCACATCGCCGGGCCGGGTCGAGGCCAGCAGCACGCGGTGCAGCAGGGCCTCGGGCTTTTGCGTGGGATGGGCCTTCTTGCCATCGGCGTCCTTGATCCGCTCTTCGCCCGTGCACAGGGCGAAGGTCCAGTCCGAGCGCATCTGGGTGTCTTCGTTGAAGGCCTTCAGGGCGTCGTAGTTAAAGGTGTAGCGCTTTTGCCCCTGGCTGCGGGCCGCCCAGATCAGGGTCTCGTGGGCATTGGTAAAGCGGGTGCCCTTGAAGTTCGGCATGGGGTTGGATTTGCGCCAGATGATGTCGTTCAGCACCCAGAAGCCCAGGTCCTGAATGGCGGAGCCCAGCCGGAAGACGTTGTGATAGCTGCCGATCACCCAGATCGAGCCCTCGGGCTTCAGCACGCGGCGGCATTCGGCCATCCAGGCGCGGGTGAAGGCATCATAGGCCGCAAAGCTGTCGAACTTGTCCCAGTCGTCGTCGACCGCATCGACACGCGAATTGTCCGGGCGCAGCAGGTCGCCGCCCAGCTGCAGATTATAGGGCGGATCGGCGAACACGACGTCGACCGAGGCGTCGGGCAGGGATTTCAGCACCTCGATGCAGTCACCCTTGAGAATGACGTCGGTCTGGATGTCGGACATGAATGCGGCCCCGTTGATACAGGCGGCGATCCTGAGTCCGCAGGGTTAAGAGGCGGTTAGCCCTGTTGCCGAAAGCGAAGGGCGGGGGCGTCTGGCGTCATCCCGACAAAGTCCGCTATGACGCGCCGATGATCGCACGTCTTCGTCCAGTTCCCTTCCCGATCGGGCCCGTCCACTTCGTCGGCATCGGCGGTATCGGCATGAGCGGCATCGCCGAGATCATGCTCAAGATCGGCTATCAGGTGCAGGGCTCGGACGCGAAGGCCGGGGCCAATACCGAGCGGCTGGAGCAACTCGGCGCGAAGATCTTCATCGGCCATGACGCCGCCCACGTGGGCGAGGAGGTCGCGGCGGTCGTCTATTCCACGGCGGTCAAGGCGGACAATCCGGAGCTGACAGTGGCGCGCGGACGGCGCATTCCGCTGGTCCGGCGGGCCGAGATGCTGGCCGAGCTGATGCGGCTGCAGTTCTCGGTGGCGGTTGGCGGCACCCACGGCAAGACCACCACGACGTCGATGATCGCGGCCCTGCTGGATGCCGGCGGTACCGACCCGACCATCGTCAACGGCGGGATCATCAATGCCTATGGGACCAACGCCAAGGTCGGCGACGGCGACTGGATCGTGGTCGAGGCCGATGAGTCGGACGGCAGCTTCCTGAGGCTGAAGTCCACGGTCGCGGTGGTGACCAATATCGATCCGGAGCATCTGGACCACTACGGCGACTTTGACGGGGTGCGGAAGGCCTTCGTGGATTTCGTCGAGAACATACCCTTCTACGGCTTTGCCGCCGTCTGTCTGGACCACCCCGAGGTGCAGCGGCTGGTGGCGACCATCGATAACCGCCGGTTGGTCACCTATGGCACCAATCCGCAGGCCATGGTGCGGGCGATCAACTGCGACATGGGCCCGGACGGTGCACGCTTCGACGTGGCCTTCCAGAAGCAGGGGCTGGACGCGCTGGACGAGCCGGATGTGCTGGAGGGCCTGCACCTGCCGATGGCGGGCGCTCACAATGTGTCGAACGCCCTGGCCGCCATCGCCGTGGCGCGCGAACTGGGCATATCGGACGCCGCGATCCGCGAGGGGTTGGCGGGCTTTGGCGGGGTCAAGCGGCGCTTTACGACCACGGGCGTGGTCGATGGCGTGCGGATCGTTGACGATTATGGCCACCACCCGGTCGAGATCGCCGCCGTGCTCAAGGCCGCCCGTCAGGTGGTGCACAAGACCGAGGGCTCGGGCCGGGTGATCGCCGTGGTCCAGCCGCACCGTTACACCCGGCTGCGCGACCTGATGAACGACTTCTCGACCTGTTTTGCCGATGCCGACTCGGTGCTGGTCGCCGATGTCTATGCGGCAGGCGAGCAACCGATCGAGGGCGTGGACAAGGACGCCCTGGTCGAGGGCATCCGCCGCTTTGGCCACCGTTCGGTGCGCCCCCTGGAAAGCGCCGCCGCCCTGCCGCGCCTGATCCGCGAAGAGGCCAGGGCCGGCGATCTGGTGGTGCTGCTGGGCGCTGGCGACATCACCGCCTGGGCCTATGCCCTGCCGGGCCAGCTGGAGGCGCTGGGATGACGGTCACGGGCGGGTGCCAGTGCGGGCGGGTGCGCTACGCCCTGTCGGTGAAGCCGAAAGGGACGCACTTCTGCCACTGCCGGATGTGCCAGCGCGCGGCGGGCAATGTCTTTGCCGCCCTGACGGGGGTTCGCAAAAGCCAGCTGACCTGGACTCAGGGTGAGCCTGCCTTCTACCGCAGTTCAAACGTGGCGCAGCGGGGCTTCTGCCGCGACTGCGGAACCCCGCTCTATTTCGGCTACGACAAGGGCGACTGGAACTGCGTGACCATCGGGTCGCTGGACCATCCCGAGGATGTCACGCTGGAAACCCACTATGGGGTAGAATCGAAACTGCCCTGGCTACAGCTGTGCGACGGCATGCCCGAGTATGAGAGCGACGCCAGCGATCCCCGTGCAAGTGGCATGATCTCGAACCAGTCGGAGGATTCATGAGCGGCTGGAAAGAGACCCTCCCTGCGGTCCGCGGCAAGCTGCTCCGGAATGAGCCGCTGGGGCCCTACACTTGGTTTCGCGTGGGCGGGGCGGCGGATGTGCTGTTCATCCCCGCCGACGAGGACGATCTGGCCGGCTTCCTGAAGGCGCTGGACCCGGGGGTGCCGGTGACGGTTCTGGGTGTCGGCTCGAACGTGATCGTGCGGGACGGCGGGGTCGAGGGGGTGGTGATCCGGCTGGCCGGGCGGCCCTGGGCGCAGATCACGACCGGGGGCGAGACCATCACGGCGGGCGCGGGCGCGCTGGATTCCATGGTGGCCCGGGCATCGGCCAAGGCCGGGATCGGCGGGCTGGAGTTCTACGCCGGCATCCCGGGCACGATCGGCGGTGCCCTGACCATGAATGCCGGCTGCTATGGATCTGAGACGAAGGACGTATTGGTCTCGGCCCGGGGGGTGACCCGCGAGGGCGAGCGGGTCGACTATGCGCTGGCCGACTTTGGCTACACCTATCGGCATTCGGAGGCGCCGGCCGATATCCTCTGGCTGGAGGCTACCTATCGCGGCACGCCGGACGATCCGGAGGCGGTTCAGGCCCGGATCGATGAGATCACCAGTCGCCGCGAACAGACCCAGCCGATCCGGGAGAAGACCGGCGGCTCGACCTTCAAGAACCCGCCGGGTCACTCCAGCTGGAAACTTGTGGATGAAGCGGGCTGGCGCGGGAAATTTTTCTCCGTCACTGGCGGTGGGGCCATGTTCAGCGAATTGCACAGCAATTTCATGATCAACCCGGGCGAGGCGACGGCCGCCGACATCGAGGGGCTCGGCGAGGCGGTGCGATCCGACGTTCAAAGTAAACTCGGCGTAAACCTCGAATGGGAGATCAGGAGGATCGGCCGCCCCCTCTGAGTCCCGTTCCGCCCCATGAACCGCCCCCTGAAAGACCTGCATGTCGCCGTCCTGATGGGGGGGCTGTCGGCCGAGCGCGAGGTGTCGCTGAACTCGGGCAAGGGCTGTGCGGACGCGCTGGAGGGGCAGGTGGCCCGCGTCAGCCGCATCGACGCCGGGCGGGATTTGGCCAATGTGCTGGGCGGGCTGGTTCGGCCCGATGTGGTGCTGAACTGTCTTCACGGTGCCTGGGGCGAGGACGGCTGCGTCCAGGGCGTGCTGGAGACGCTCAATATTCCCTATACCCATTCGGGGGTGCTGGCCTCCGCGCTGGCCATGGACAAGGCCAAGTCCAAGGCCGTGCTGGCGGCGGCGGGCATTCCGGTGCCGGGCGGCGGCCTGTTCGACCGGCACGAGGTCGCGCGAGACCACGTCATGGTCCCGCCCTATGTGATCAAGCCCAATGCCGAGGGATCTTCGGTCGGCGTCTTTCTGGTGACCGAGGGCGCCAACCGTCCGCCGCAGGAGGTCGGGGCCGACGACTGGGCCTATGGCGAACAGGTGATGGTCGAGCCCTTCATTGCGGGGCGCGAGCTGGCGGTGGCCGTGCTGGGTGAGGCGGACGGCCCGCGCGCCCTGACCGTCACGGATATCACGCCGACCAAGGGGTTCTATGACTATGAGGCCAAATATGCACCCGGCGGCTCGGTGCACGAACTGCCGGCCCGGCTGAAGCCCGATGTGTTCGAGATGGCGTTGCGTCTGTCCGAGCGGGCGCATGAGGCGCTGGGCTGCCGTGGTGTGTCGCGATCCGATTTTCGTTATGACGATGTTAAGGACGTTCTCGTTCTTCTGGAGGTCAACACCCAGCCGGGCATGACCTCGACCTCGCTTGTTCCCGAGCAGGCCGCCCATGTCGGCATAGGGTATCCGGAACTGGTCAGGTGGATGGTGGAGGACGCGTCATGCCCGCGGTAGTTCGCGGCGGTCGGCGCCAGCAGGGCGGGGGCGCGTCGCGTGGACGTCAGGCTCCGGCCTCGCGCGGGAGGTCAGGACGCAGCAAGGCGCAGGCGGTCGGTATTCCGGCAAAGATGGCGGCGATCGGCCGGTTGGACCTGTCCGCGCGCGCGGTCGGGATTTCGTTGCTGGTCGGCGTGCTGTTCATCGGCGGCCTGATGGCGACCGGCGCGCGGGCAGAGCGCGTGGGTCAGTCCGTCTCGGACGGCGTCGACAGCATGGTGGCCGGGATGGGTTTCCGTCTGGGCCGGGTGCATGTGACGGGGGCGTCTGACGAGGCCATGCCCGCCATTCAGGCAGCGCTGGATGTGACGGCCGGCCAGTCGATGAGTTCGCTGGATCTGGATGCACTGCTGGAACAGGTGCGCGCCGTCAGCTGGGTCAAGGATGCGCGTATCGTACGCCTGCTGCCCGGAACTCTGCTGGTCGAAGTGGTCGAGCACGACCGGCTGGCGATCTGGCAGGCCAATGGACAGGTCGCCGTTATAGACGGAGAGGGCCAGGTCATCCGGGGGGCCGACCCCCGTCAGTATCTGCATCTGCCGCTGGTCGTTGGAACGGGGGCCGAACTGGCCGCCGCCGAAATCCTGCCGCTGATCGAGGCGCGCCCGCGTCTGCGCGACCGGACCGAGGCCCTGATCCGCGTCGATGAGCGGCGCTGGGATATCCGGCTGAAGGACGGTGGCCTTATCCGCCTGCCTGCCGAAGACATGGAGGCGGCCCTGATCCAGCTGGACGCACTGGACCAGCGCCATCATCTGTTCGAGCGGGGCTTTGAACTGGTGGACCTGAAGGTGCCCGGGACCCTCGGGCTCAGGCCCGCGGCCCTGGCGGGTGATCTGGCGGAATCCCCTGTGGCGGGAGGAGTCTGATGGCCCCGCGTCGCCCCGAGCTGACCCTCGACGGAGCCGTGGGGAGCGGCCGCGCCCCCCTGGTTGCCGCGCTCGACATCGGCCATTCCAAGATGGCCTGTTTCATCATGAAGGCGGACGGCGTGCGTCACGCCGACCGTACCGTTCGCGTGGCCGGGGTCGGCCATGTGCAGTCGCGCGGCGTCCAGCAGGGCATGATCGTCGACATGGAAGGGGCCGCCCAGGCCATCGGCCATGTTGTCGAACGGGCCGAGCGCGCCGCCGGCGTCCCCGTGACCGGCGTGATTGTCAGTACCTCGGCGGGCCGGATGCAGAGCCATCGGGTTCGCTCGCGTGTGTCGCTGGGGGCTCATCCGGTCAGCGACGCCGATCTGGCGCGAGCGATCGGTCTGGCGCTCGACAAGATTCGACTGCCGGACCGCCGTCCCATCCATGTGCTGCCGGTCGCCTGGTCGGTGGACGATGCCCGGGGTGTGCGCGATCCGCGCGCCATGCGCGGCAACAGTCTGGAACTGGACCTGCTGGTTGTGTCGATGGCCGAGACGGCCTTCATGTCGCTCAGCCACTGTCTCGAGTTGGCGCACTTGGACCTGCAGGGCGTGGTCGCCGCGCCTGTAACCTCGGCGCTGGCAGCGCTTGAAGACGATGAGATGGATCTGGGCGCCCTTTGCATCGACATGGGGGGTGGCACGACGACGGCCACGGTTTGGGCGGATCGGAGCCTGCTGCACGTCGAAAGCCTCAATGTCGGCGGCGACCATGTCACCAGCGACATTGCCAAGGGGCTGTCGACCTCGCGCGCCGGGGCCGAGCGGCTGAAGACTCTGCATGGATCGGCCATGGCGTCGGCCAATGAAGACCGCGAACTGCTGGAAGCACCGCCCCGGGGGGAGGATCCTTCTGCGGGCGCGGTGGTGGTGCCACGTGCCATGCTGAAAAGTGTCATCGCGCCCCGCGTCGAGGAGACGCTCGAGATCCTGCGCGACCGGATCCGTAGCAGCGGGATCGCCCTGGAGCCCGGTACCAGTGTGGTGCTGACCGGCGGGGCCAGCCAGTTGAATGGTGTCCGCGAACTGGCGGTGCGTGTGTTTGACCGCCCGGTGCGGCTGGGTCGGCCCCAACGGGCACCCCATCTGGCCGATGCGGCGTCGGGCCCGGCCTTCTGTGCGGCGGCGGGCTGCTTGCTCAAAGCCGCCTATGGCCCGCGAGAATCGGTTTCGGCCCGCAGGCTGATGACCCGCCAGATTTCGGCCAATGATGCGCCGAACCCGCACGCCGGGGGCATGGTCGCCCGGGCCGCCGACTGGTTGCGCCGCAATCTCTGAAGCGGCCGCCCGCAAAGGGCCTGCTACATTTCCCTTCGATGGCGAGAGTGTGTCCGGATTGTAACATCTGGGGCCTTGAGTGGTCACAGTCGGGCCACAATGCCTTGTGGCGCGCCACTTTGCTGCTAGCGTGCAATCCGGAAGCGTGGGTCACGAGCCGTGGTCCGCGTCACGTATTGTCAAATCACTTGGTTGGGGCATCACAACATGCTGTTGAAGCGCAAATATCTCTTTGGAACGACCATCCTGGCCGGCGTCATGATGGCGTCGGCTCCGGCCCTGGCTCAGACCGCCACGCAGAATCCTCAAGATCCGGAAGCCGGAACGCGGGTTGAAGAAATCGTCGTGACCGGTTCGCGTATCCGTCGCGACCCGACCAACGCCCCCACCCCGCTGATCCAGGTCGAGCGTGAAGCGCTGCTGACCACCGGTCAGTCGACCGTGATCGACTACCTGGCCACCATTCCGGCCCTGTCGAACTCGCTGGTTCCGTCGGACACGACCGGTTCGGGTCTGAACGACGGCGGTCTGGACTTCGCCAACCTGCGCTCGCTGGGCACCGGCCGTACCCTGACCCTGGTCGACGGACGTCGCCACGTCGGTTCGTCGCGCGGCACCCTGTCGGTTGACGTCTCGTCCATTCCTCGTCTGCTGATCGAGAACATCGAGATCATCACCGGCGGTGCCTCGTCGATCTACGGCGCCGACGCTGTGGCCGGCGTGCTGAACTTCATCCTGCGCGACGACTTCGAGGGCCTGGAACTCGACTTCAACTACGGTCAGATCAGTCAGAGCGGTAAGGCCACCCGTCGTGCCTCGGCGCTGATCGGCACCAATCTGATGGATGACCGTCTGAACCTCTATGCCTTCGCGGAGTACGAAAAGGCTGACCAGGTCACCTCGTTCGACGTCGACTGGCTGAACCGTGATTATCGCTTCATCGGCATTGATGCCGACCCCACCACCGTCCCGTCGGACGGCTTCCTGGACAACTTCCTGTTCAGCGATCTGAACCGGATGGATCGCCCGCGCTGGGGTCAGACCACCCTTTACAACACTCAGCAGCCCAGCCCGCTGACCAATCCGCTGATCCCGTGGCCCACCCGTACCGGCGGCCTGTTCGCCTGTAACGTGGCCAGCATCGACGCCAACTGCTACCCGGTCGCTCCCGGCAAGACTTTCTGGTATCCGGAAGGCACCGGCACGGCCCGCTTGGCCAACTTCGGCCAGCGGATCGGCAATACCGGCCTGTCGCGTCCGTACAACATCGGCGGTGACGGCGTCAGCGCGGCCGACTTCTCGACCGCGTCGCGCTTCCCTGAACTCGAATCGCAGCGCTATCAGACCGGCTTCACCTTCGCTGTCCTGCCCAACGTCAATCTGCGCGGCGAGTACAAGTTCGTGAAGGAAGATGCGTTCGATATCGCGCAGCCGACCTTCTTCGACATCAACCTGCTGGACATCACCTATGGCGCCGGGGCGACCAACCCCATCCGGGGCACCAGCTCGTTCGACCTGCGCTGGTCGGACAACGCCTTCCTGCCGCAGAACGTGAAGGACGCGATCGCTGCCAACACGGCGACCAACTATGCGGCGCCGACCGCCAATGCTCCGGGTGCCGCCCTGGGCGTGTTCGCGGCCCCCTATGCCCGTCACGTGATGTTCGGGCCGGACCGCTTCCAGGACAACCGCCGCGAGATCGAACGTTATGTCGTGGCGCTGGACGGTGATCTGGATCAGCTGCTGTTCTTCCGCAATGTGGGCTGGGATGTCGGCTACACCCGCGGTGAAATGAACAACGTCAACCAGGAGCGCGGCGTCGATGTGCTGCGCTTCGCCCTGGCCGCGGACGCTGTGGTCGATACCGCCGGTATCGTCAATGGCCGTCCGGGCGAGATCGTCTGCCGCGCCCAGCGTATCGCTGCCGCGGGTGGCACTCCCTACGACTACAACTGGGGTTATGCCGACCTTCGTGACTATGCCACGGGTGCTGCGGCGCTGGCCGAATGTACCCCGCTGAACGTCTTCGGCGCGGGTAATCAGTCCGAGGAAGCCCTGGCCTATGTCGACGCCTCGATCCGCGTCCGCGAAAAGAACATCTCGGAGCAGACCCTGGTCAACGTCTCGGGTCAGCTCTGGGACTTCTGGGGTGCCGGTCCGATCGGCGTGGCCCTCGGCTATGAAAAGCGTCGTGAGTTCGCCGAAGGTATCGGCCGCAGCGCCGACACCGGCGACCGCTGGCTGTTCCTCAACACCGGCCCGGACTTCATCGGTGCCGAGTATGAAAGCGACGAGTTCTACGGCGAAGTGGCCTTGCCGCTGTTCCGCGACTCCTTCCTGGGTGACTATGCCGAACTGAGCGGGTCGTACCGCAAGTCGGACTACACCACCGTGGGCGAGGTCGAGGTCTGGGGTGTCAACCTGGTCTACCGTCCGATCCCGGACATCGGTTTCCGCACCAGCTTCAACACCTCGGTGCGCGTGCCGAACCTGGCCGAGAACTTCTCGCCGGCGACCCAGACCTTCTGGAACGGCGTGGTTGACCCCTGCTCCACGGCGCAGATCACCAACCCCGCCCTGTCGTCGGAAGTCCGTGCCAACCGCGTTGCCAACTGCAACGCCCTGCTGGCGCAGTACAACGCTGCGAACGGCACCTCCCTGTCCTATGACTTCGGTGGTACGACCCTGACCACCGCCGACGACTACCTCCCGAACTACACCTCGGGTGTCGCCGGCGTGAACGCGGGTAACCCGTTCCTGGAACCGGAAGAGTCGGAATCCTTCACCTTCTCGGTGATCCTGCGTCCGCGCATGTTCCCGAACCTGTCGATGGTGCTGGACTATTATGACATCGAGGTCACCAATGTGATCTCGACCGTCACGGCGGCCCAGGCGGCGGCCAACTGTGTGAACGGTCCGTCGCTGAACCTCGCGGCCTGTAACACCATCTTCCGCAACGACCCGAACCCGGGCCGTGAGTTCTACATCGGTGGCCCGTCGGGCGACCCGATCGGGGGCTTCATCCAGGGCTCGATCAACTACGCCAAGCTGGCGACCGAGGGTCTGGACTTCGGCCTGAACTACAATCTGGACACTTATGATGTGTTCGGTCAGGACTGGGGCCGGTTCTCCTACAGCATCAACGGCCTGTGGCTGATCCGCCAGGAGTCCTACCTCGACTCGGCCAACCCTGAGGCGCACACCTCGTCGGCGGGCAACCTGTACTTCCCGCGGGTTCGCTACACCTCGTCGCTGACCTACGCCCCGAACGATGTGTGGAGCGTGAACTGGACGGCCGACTGGCAAACGTCGCAGCACATCTTCAACCCCTTCTCGATCGCGTCGAACATCGACAATATCCCGACCGACGCGCTGAAGACGGGTGCCTTCACCCGGCATGACTTCACGGTCCGTTGGAATGTGCGGGACGACCTGTCGGTCCGCGCCGGTGTGGTCAACGCCTTCGACAACGAGCAAAACCCCTATCTGCAGGGCACGCTCTACAACAACTTCGATGCCTGGGGCCGTCGCTTCTTCATCGGTCTGAACTATCGTCCCTGGTAAGGATTTTCCGATCCAGAACGGAAAGGGCGGCTCGCGAGAGCCGCCCTTTTTCTTTGCCCCTATCCGGCGATCATGGGTCGCCCTCCCCAGAATAATGCGTGCAGGGAGCATCCGACCCCTCTGGCGCGGTCCCCGACTCAGTCTATGCGGTAACCACCTGTTAAGGCTTACGGGTGTTCTATTAACCCGCTCATAACCAATGCGATTCGGGGGTTTGCAGTGGTTTCCGGGAGCGGGCTCGGATTGAAGGTCGGAAAATCACATGTCGCTGTCGCTGGTGCGTCCTGAAGCCACGGAATTGAAGCCCCGCATCGTCGTGTTCGGCGTCGGTGGCGCGGGCGGAAACGCCGTCAACAACATGATTGATGCGGGTCTGGAAGGCGTCGATTTCGTCGTCGCCAATACCGACGCCCAGCATCTGAGCTTTGCCAAGACCGACCGCCGGATCCAGCTGGGCGAAACCATCACCCAGGGCCTGGGCGCGGGCGCCCACCCCGAAGTCGGCATGAATGCCGCCGAGGAGTCCGCCGACGAGATCGCTACGCACCTCGAGGGGGCGCATATGGTCTTCATCACCGCCGGCATGGGCGGGGGCACCGGAACCGGGGCCGCGCCGGTGATCGCCAAATGCGCCCGTGACCGCAATATCCTGACGGTCGGTGTGGTGACCAAGCCCTTCACCTTTGAAGGCCGCCACCGCATGCGTCTGGCCGAGGCCGGCATTGCCGAGCTGCAGCGCTATGTCGACACCCTGATTGTCATTCCGAACCAGAACCTGTTCCGCGTCGCCAATGAGCGCACGACTTTTGCCGATGCCTTCGGCATGGCCGACCAGGTGCTGCACTCGGGCGTGCGCTCGATTACCGACCTGATGATCCTGCCCGGCCTGATCAATCTCGATTTCGCCGATGTGCGCGCCGTGATGTCCGAAATGGGCAAGGCCATGATGGGCACGGGCGAGGCCGAGGGCGACGATCGCGCCCTGATGGCGGCCCAGAACGCCATCGCCAACCCGCTGCTGGACGAAACCAGCCTGAAGGGGGCCAAGGCCGTGCTGGTCAACATCACCGGCGGCATGGACATGACCCTTCTGGAGGTCGACGAGGCCGCCAACGCAATTTCGGCCGAGGTCGACCCCGACGCCAACATCATCTTCGGCGCCGCCTTCGATCCGGCGCTGGATGGCAAGATCCGCGTCTCCGTGGTCGCCACCGGTATGGACGAGGGCGTCATGGCCCAGACCCCGCCCTCGACTCTCTCGCGCCCCGTCGCGCCGACCCGTCCGGCGGCCCCCGTGCGTGAACCGGTCCGTCAGCCTGAGCCGGTCATCCGTTCGGCCGAGCCGGCCCCGGTGACCCCGACCTTCCAGCCGACGGTCCGCGCGCCCGAGCCGCGCGTGACCCCGCAGCCCCAGGCTCCGGAGCCGGTCATGAAGGCAGAAGAGCCGCGCACGCTTGAGCCCATCGTCGACCCCTGGGTCGAGGAGTATGAAGCCGACCATACGCCTCGCGCCGCGACGCGCCCCGTCCAGGGTGACCTCTATATGGAGCCGGCCCGCGAGCCTGCGCGCGCCGAACGCCAGCCGGAACCCGAGCCCGAGTGGGACGACCGTGATCACCACCGCAAGTCGGGCTGGAGCCTGTTCGGCCGCAAGCGCGCGCCGGAGCCCGCCCCCTATGCGCCGGAAGCCCGGCCCGAGCCCCGGTCCATGCGCCTGTCTGGCAACTCGGCCCTGAAGACGCCCGAGCCGGAAACCTCCGCCGAGGAAGATGAGTTGGAAATCCCTTCGTTTCTGAGGCGTCTGGCCAACTGATGTCACGGTGCGAACGTCCGGGATCCGGGCGTTCGTAACCGCATCGAAACAATCCGAAACCTGACTTTGGTTTTCGTCTCGTCAACCAACCCATAGAGGTGTCGTCGGGCAGTTCCGCCCGGCCTCTGTGTGGACGTTTCGTGAGCCCGGTCAAAGCCGATCATCTCGAACAGACCCTGCGCGCCCCGGCGATCATCGCCGGCGTCGGCGTGCACACGGGCCAGCGTGTGCGTCTGGCCGTGCGTCCGGCGACCACGGGGACCGGTATCGTCTTCGTGCGCACCGATGTGACGGATCGTGACAACCGTATTCCCGTCTCGGGTCAGGCCGTGGTCGAGGCCCGCCTGAACACCATGATCGAGAATGGCGCCGGCGTGCGCCTGTCGACCATCGAACATCTGATGGCGGCCTTCTGCGCGCTGGGCATTTCCAATGCCGTGGTCGAGGTGGATGGCCCCGAACTGCCGATCCTGGACGGCTCGGCCCTGCCGTTCGTGCAGCTGCTGGACCGGGCCGGGTTCCGCAATCAGGCCGCGCCGCTGCGCTTTATCGAGATCCTGTCGCCGGTCGAGGTGACCGAGGGCGACAAGCACGCGCGGCTGCTGCCCTGCGACCGCTATGAAATGCGCTTCGAGATCGATTTCGACACGCCGGTGATCGGCAATCAGGTGGTGGATTTCGTCGTCGACGAGGCGACCTTCCGCAGTGACATCATGGCGGCCCGCACCTTTGGTTTTGCCCATGAGGTCGAGGCCCTGCGCCGCGCCGGTCTGGCCCGCGGCGGCAGCCTTGAGAATGCAGTCGTCATCGACGGCGACCAGATCCTGAACACCGGCGGCCTGCGGATGGAGCGCGAGTTCGTCAAGCACAAGGCGCTGGACGCCATCGGCGACCTCTATGTGCTGGGTGGCCCGCTGCTGGGCCGCTACGAAGGCTACAAGGCCGGCCACGCGGTCAACAATATGCTGGTCCGGGCACTGCTGGCCCGCCCGGAGGCCTGGCGTGAGGTGGTCCGCACGCCCGACATGGCGATGGCGGGCTGACGCCTACTCCAGCGTAATCACGCTCATCATCCGGCCGAAGTCGGGCTCGCCGCTCAGGTGGGCGCGGCGGTTGGAATAGAAGCGGTCCGGGTCGGGCAGGGTGTCATGGCCGGTCCAGGCGATCTGGCCGACGCCCGCGCGCTCCAGCTTCCATATGACATAGCCCGGCAGGTCGAACTGACGTCTGTCGGGCTGTTTGCCCATGACGAAGAACTGGCCCGAGCCGGAGGACTGGCGCAGGAACCGTTCCTCGAAGACCTCGTCGACCTCATAGGAGGCCTGGGCGATGGTCGGGCCGACGACGGCGATGGTCTGGTCGTGCTCGGCGCCGCCTTCCTTCATGGCGCGCAGGGTAGTTTCGATCACGCCGCCGACCGCGCCCTTCCAGCCGGCATGGACCGCCGCGACCATCCCGGCGCGGGGATTGGCGATCAGGATGGGCGCACAATCGGCGGTCAGGACGGCGCACAGGATGCCCGCTTCCTCGACGGCGATCACGGCGTCACCCTCGGGCCGCTCGTCACCGAAGGGCTGGTCGGTCATATGCACGATGTCGGAGTGGATCTGGTAGCAGGCGGCGAAGTCAGCGGGCGTGCCGCCCATGGCCGCCGCCACGCGCGCGCGGTTTTCGCGCACCGCCTCGGGATCATCGCTTGAGCCGACCCCCGTGTTCAGCCCCCTGTAGATCCCGGTCGAGACGCCGCCCTCCCGCGTGAAGAAGCCGTGGCGGATGCCCGGGATATCCAGCAGCGGATGGGTGATCGGCGTGGGCAGGTCGGTCATGGGGCAACCTCGAAGGCGGGGAGGGCAACGGTGTCGGGGCCGTAGAGGGCTGCGACCTTGAACAGGGTGCCCATCTGGTCCGGGGCGGTCAGGCGCTGGACCTGGCGGTCGATCAGGGGGGCGGCCCCGGGCTGGCTGGCCTTCAACCGATCGGCACGAACGGGAAGGCCCAGCCGGGTCAGGAATTCGGCCTGGGTGAGCAGGGGGGCGGTCGTCACGCCGGCGGCTCGCGCGGTCGCGAGAACCGCCGGAAAGTCGGCCCATTGGGTCAGGTCGGCCTGACCGGGCGTGGCCAGCGGATCGACCTTCTGATGGCGGGACAGGGCCTGAAGCGTATCGCCCGGGCCCGGCGTGTCGCGGCCATAATCGATCAGCAGGGCGGCGCCGGTATGGTGCTTCAGCAGATCGGCGACGGTGCCGGCAAAGGCACGCTGGGCCTGCGACTGTTCGACCACCTGTCCGGGCTGGACGTCATGGCCGGGGGGCGAGAAGCCCGGACCGACCGGTCCGAGGCGAAAGGCGAGCTCGCCCTCGGCATCCAGCCCCACCATGCGCTCGGCCCAGCCGTCGGGGGTGCGCTCGAACTGGCGGGCGGGCAGGCAGTCCAGCACCTCATTGGCGACCAGAAGGACGGGACCTTCGCCGTCTACGCCGGACAGCCTGTCGGCCCAGCGGGGCGTGACAGGGGCTTCGGCCAGCCGCTCCTTTTGCAGGGCGCGCAGCGGGCCACTCGGCTCGATGAGAGTGAGATCACAGGCGTCGAGAAAGGCCGGGACCACGCGAGCGGCGCGCAGGATGTCGGCCATCAGGGTGCCGTCGCCCGGTCCGACCTCGACCAGTTGAAAGCGGGACGGCGCGCCCATCCGCGACCAGGTCTCGACCAGCCACAGGCCGATCAATTCACCGAACATCTGGCTGACGGTCGGCGCGGTCAGGAAGTCGCCGTCCGGTCCGATGGCCGGGCGCGTCGCATAATAGCCGCCCAGCGGATCATGCAGGCAACGAGTCACATAGTCGGCGACGTTCAGCGGGCCGGTCAGGGTGATCTCGCGCTGGAGCCGCCCCTTCAGGTTCGCCGCTTGCGCCGGGCCGCTCAGGAGTTCGCGCCGACCGGCGGACGGCTCCATGCACGCCAGATCAGCCAGCCGCCCAGCAGGATCATCGGTATGGACAACAGCATGCCCATGGTGACCACGCCCTGAAGCGCGTCGGGCATATGGGTGTCAGGCTCGCGCACCGTTTCCAGCACGGCGCGGCTGAGGCCATAGCCGAGCAGGAACAGGCCTGTGACGTAGCCGGGCTTGGTCAGCAGCTTCATCTTCCAGACGCCGAGAGTCAGGATGGCGAACAGCAGCAGGCCCTCCAGCCCCGCCTCATAGAGCTGGCTGGGGTGGCGGGGCACATCGCCGGCCGGGCAGAAGCCATAGGTGTTGTAGATCGTCTGGTTACAGAAGCGGATGGCCCAGGGGACATCGGTGGTGCGGCCCCACAGCTCGCCATTGATGAAGTTGGCCATGCGCCCGAAGAACAGGCCGATCGGCACGACGGGGGCGACCAGATCACCGAGGCTGAGCAGGTTGATCTTCTGCCGGTTGGCGAACCAGATGATGGCGAGGGTGACGCCGATCAGGCCGCCGTGGAACGACATGCCGCCGCTCCACATCTGGAACAACTCCAGCCGCGACCAGCCCTCGCCGGTGAACAGCTGGGCATAGAGGGACGGCTTGTAGAAGAGGGCATAGCCCAGTCGCCCGCCGAGGATCACGCCCAGGGCGATCCAAAGGACCAGGTCATCGATCTGACTCTGGGTGGCGGGCGGCCGCCCGGGCGACCAGATCGGGACCGTCTTTGCCAGTTTTGAGGCATACCACCAGCCCAGACCGAGGCCGGCGATATAGGCCAGGGCGTACCAACGCAGCGGAAACGGGCCGATGGAGATCAGGACCGGATCGAACTCGGGAAAGGGCACGGGGCGTCCTTGATGTGATCAGCGTTGCCTCGCCTTTAGCAAGACGGGCCGGGGGCGTCTTGCAAGAATTGACGATGGGGGTTTGCGGCGGTCGGGTCGATCGGCCACATGGACGTCACCGACGCAAGATTTCATTAACTCTCTGGAAACCGGCGCAGCCCAGCGTCGGGACAGACATCAAGGCAGGCTTCCATGCAGACCCGCAATCCGCTTCTCGACGAACTGGCACGGCTGTCGACCGGTGCCATGGGCCTGGCCCAGGCGGCCGGCGAGGAAGCCAAATCCGCGATGCGGGCCCAGACCGACCGCATGGTCGCCGAACTGGATCTGGTGCGTCGCGACGAGTTCGAGGCGCTGAGGGCCGAGGTCAGGGCTCTGCGCGCCGAACTGGCCGCGCTGAAGGGGGGCGACGCCGACCCCGTCAAACGCAGCCGCAACAAGCCTCAAAAGGGAACGTCCACAGGCGATCTTCCCCCCGGGGACGCAGCCGGTTGAGCCGAATCCGCGAACAGGCCTACCGTCAGCGTGCTGAGGGCGATTCCCGGGGTCTTCCCGGTAACCTTCTGAAAGACAGGACTCTCTGAATGGACATGGTCAGACCGGACGAGGCGGAAATGGCCTTCGATCCCCTCGATGTGGTCGAACATGTTCTGACGGCGGAAAATCTGCCGTTTGACCGGACGGCGGACGGCGATCTGGCTTTCGCCCTTGCCGGCGACTGGAAAGACTATGAGCTGTGGTTCGCCTGGCGTCCCGAGGGGGACTGCCTGCAACTGTGCTGTGCGCTGGACCTGCGTGTCGGCAAGACGCGTCGCCCGGCCCTGCATGAGCTGATCAGCCTGATCAACCAGCGCACCTGGCTGGGCCATTTCGAACTGTGGAGCGAGGATCAGGAGATCGTGTTCCGTCACGCGCTTGCCCTGCCGCACGGCGAACGTCCGACCCTGTCGCAGGCGGCCTCGATGATCGATGCGGCCATCGATGCTGCCGACCGCTACTTCCCCGCGTTTGACTACCTCGTGCGCGGCGGGCGCAAGCCCCAGGACGCCATCGACGCCTGCATGTTCCAGACGGTCGGCACCGCCTGATCCGATCCTTTCGGTTTGATGGTCCGCAGCGGGCCATGTTAGGCACGCCACCCTGCTGAAGGGCCCCGCTGGGCCTTCGCCGACGTGGAGACGGCATGACCGACACCTTTTCCATGGACGTCGACATTGGCCTGATCGGGTGTGGACGTCTGGGCTCGGCCCTCGTCGAGGGCTGGCTGGCGACCCCGGGGTTCAAGGCGAACCGGCTGACCATCATCGCGAGGCATGAGACCCTCGCTACCGATCAAGCCCGGGCGGCGGGTGCCATGATCAATCCGTCACCGGACCGGATGACGGGCGTCGGCATACTGGTGCTGGCCGTCAAGCCGGCCGTCTGGCGCGAGGCGCTGCAGCCTTTTGCCGATGTGATCCCCGAGGACACGGTGGTCGCTTCGGTGATGGCGGGTGTGCGGTTGGACGATATCCGTCAGGCTGCGGGGGGGCGCCCGGTCGCGCGCCTGATGCCGACCACGGCGGTGGCCCAGCGTCAGGGTGTGGCGGGCCTCTATGCCTCTGACAGTAAGGCACGCACCATGGCGACGGCCCTGTTCGAGGGCATGGCCGATGTGGTGCCGCTGGAAGACGAAAATCTGCTGGACGCGGCGACGGGGGTGGCGGGATCGGCCCCGGCCTTCATCTATGCCTTCGTTCAGGCCCTGGCCCGGGCGGGGGAGGTCGAAGGATTGACCCCGGACGCCGCCGTACGGTTGGCCCGCGGGGCCTTGCGCTCCGCTGCCGCTGGGGTCTCGGACGGTCAGAGCCTTGAGGACGCCATCGAACGCATCGCCTCCAAGGGCGGCACGACCCGCGCCGGTCTGGATGCGCTGGAGGCCGACGGCGGCGCCGAGCGGGCCGTGGCTGCCGCCGTCAGCGCCGCTGTGGCCCGTGCCCGTGAGCTATCCCGCTAGGCGGCCGGTCGCGAGGCGGCGCGCGAAGCGGTCAAAGGCATGACCGGCATCCTGCCAGGTCGTGTAGCCTCTCACCTCAGCGAGCGTCGAGGAATACCAGTCATAGCGGACCGGATAGCGGGTGCCGTCGGCCAGGGTGACCTCTCCCTCGATCGTAGCCCCGCCAATGCTGCGGCTACGCATGCCGTCCAGCCCGGGCTGGGCCGCCAGCTGTGCGAAGGTCGGGCGGTTCGGGCGGATGTCGACCAGAACCAGTGAGATGGTGGCCCCCGGAAGGGCCTGCTCCCGGGCGAGGGCGCGCTCGACGGTCACGGCCAACTGATCGGCCTGCTGCAGCAGGTCGCGCTCGCCCAGTTCATCGGCCTTTTTGACAAGGTCCGGACCGAGCACGACGGAGACATCGGGGCTTTGCGCGACCGCGGCACCGGCAACAAGCGTCACGGCGGCAAGGGGAGCGAAGAAGGCGAAACGGCGCATGGGTGCACTCCTGTGAGAGCCCATATTAACCCGGAAGGCGAATTCGCGCCATCAGGCCGCCCAGCGCGCTGCGATCCAGAGTAATGTCCCCGCCGTGCCCCCGCGCGACATCGCGGGCGATGGCCAAGCCCAAGCCGACACCCTTGCGGTTTTGGTTGCGGGATGCGTCGAGGCGGGAGAAGGGGCGGAAGGCTTCTTCGTGCATGTCCTCCGGAATGCCCGGCCCATCATCCTCGACGGCGATCTCGGTGCCGCCGGACGGCAGACGCCGCGCGGACAATCGCACCGTATCGCCATGCGCCGCAGCGTTGCCGACCAGATTGGCAAGGGCCCGCCGAAAGGCGAGGGGGCGGACATTGACGGTCAGGGTCGCGGGTGCGTCCACCTCGACGGTCGCGCCGATCCGGCGCGCATCGTCCGCAGCCTGGCTCAGCAGCTCAGAGACAGAAAGGGCCTCGCTGGCTTCGCCCGCCTCGCCCTGGGCGAAGGCCAGATATTCGTCGATCATATGCTCCATCTGATCGAGGTCGCCCTGCATGGCCGAGGCGCGCTTGAACGGCGGGGCAAGGGCCAATTCCAGCCGCAGGCGGGTCAGCGGGGTTCTTAGGTCGTGGCTGACGGAGGCGAGCAGGGCGGTCCTCTGGTCAATATGGCGCTGAATGCGATCGCGCATGTCCAAGAAGGCGCGCGCGGCGGCCCGGACCTCGCGCGCGCCGTGCGGCTTGAACCGCTCTCGGGTCTCGCCCCGGCCAAAGGCTTCGGCGGCGGCGGCCAGGCGCTCGATGGCCCGGACCTGATTCCGGATGAACAGGATGGCGACCGACATCAGCAGCACGGTGGCGGCCAACAGCCAGACGACAAAGATGTGCGCCTGGGTGGCCACGGCCCGCTCGCGCGGGGCGATGATGCGCATCACGCCGTCATCGATCTGGACCTGGATATCGACATAGTTCGGATATCGGGTGGTATCGAACCAGAAGGGCCGGTCGAGACGCGAGTCGAGGGCCGCCTCCAGGGCCCGGTCGACGACCCCGATGGGACCGCGCCGAACGTTCTCGGGAAGCGCCTTGTCATCCTGCCAGGCGATCGACAGCGAAAGGGTGCGCTCGGCCCGGTCAGCCAGGGTTTCGAGGGCTTCGGGAGTGGGGTCGTCGACGTAGGTGTCGACGGCCCAGGCGATGTCCCCGGCCAGTCCCTCGGACAGTCGGGCATTCACGGTCTGCCAGTGGGCGTCGAAAAAGATCCAGGTGACGAATACCTGCATGACCAGGACCGGCAGGACGATGATCAGCAGGGACCGGCCCCACAGGGAGGTCGGCAGTCGGCGCTTGAGGAAGCGTGTCCAGACCGTGGACGGGAGAAGTTTCATGGAACGGGCCCGTCTCGCCGCGCGTCAGTCCGGCGCCAGCATATAGCCGACGCCGCGCACGGTCTGGAGATACCGCGGATTCTTGGGGTCGACCTCCAGCTTGCGGCGCAGGCGGGTGACCTGGACGTCGACGGCGCGGCCGGTGATATCGGCGGTATCGGGCGAAAGGGCCATGCGCTCGACCGGGGCATGGGCGTGAATGGCTAGGGTTTTCAGGAGTTGGGCCTCGGCCTCGGTTAGGCGCTGGGGGCGACCCCCGCGCATCAGTTCCAGCCGCTCCATGTCAAAGACGGCGTCGCCCAGCTTGATCTCACGCGGAGTCAGGGGCTTGCCGCCGGTCCGACGCAGGATGGCATCGATCCGGAGAGCCAGCTCGCGCGGATCGAAGGGCTTGGACATGTAGTCGTCGGCCCCGCGTGACAGGCCCTCAATGCGGTCGCCGGACTCGCCGCGCGCGGTCAACAGCAGTACGGGGGTCTGGGACGTCTCGGCCTTGCTCCTGACCCAGGTGGTCAGGTCTAGGCCGCTTTCGCCGGGCATCATGATGTCCAGCACGATCAGGTCGAACTCGATCAGCTCCATCAGGCGGCGGGCGGCGGCCGCGTGGGCGGCGCCGGTCACGCGATAGCCCTCGCGCGCCAGATATTCCTTGAGCAGCTCGCGAATCCGGTCGTCGTCATCGACGATCAGCAGGTGCCGTCCCGAACCGGCCCCCGCGACCGGGCCCGACCGCCCGTGGGAACGCCCGTCTGCGCCACTCATTTCAGGCTCTCCCCGGCGAGAACGTTGACCTGAGCGACCCCGGAGGTTCTAACCTGCGCACAGCTAAGGGAGACTTTGTTCAATGGCCTTCGTTCCTTTCGACGACCGTGACGGCTGGATCTGGATGGACGGCGACTTCGTGCCCTGGCGCGACGCGAAAACGCACGTTCTGACCCATGCCCTGCACTATGGCTCGTCGGTGTTCGAGGGTGAGCGTATGTACGATGGCGAAATCTTCAAGCTGACCGAGCACAGCGAGCGCCTGCGCCGCTCGGCCGAGCTGTTGGACTTCGAACTTCCGTACAGCGTGGCCGAGATCGACGCCGCCTGCAAGGCGACGTGCGAGCGAATGGGGCTGCGCGACTGTTATGTACGGCCTGTTGCCTATCGCGGTCCGGAGCAGGTCGGTGTCTCGGCCGGCAAGACGAAGATCCACGTGGCCATCGCCGTCTGGGACTGGCCCAGCTATTTCGACCCGGAGACCAAGGCGAAGGGCATCCGTCTGGAATGGGCCAAATGGCGCCGGCCTGACCCCATGACGGCGCCCTCGGCGGCCAAGGCGGCCGGTCTCTACATGATCTGCACCCTGTCCAAGACGGCCGCGGAGAAGCGCGGCTATGCCGATGCCATGATGCTGGACTGGCGCGGCTATGTGGCCGAGGCCACCGGGGCCAACGTCTTCTTCGTGCGGGACGGCGTAATCCATACGCCGCCGATCGATGGCATTCTCGATGGCATCACCCGCCAGACGGTGATCGCCCTGGCAGAGTCGAAGGGCATCGAGGTCGTGGTACGCCATATCCGGCCCGAGGAGTTGTCCACCTTCTCCGAGTGTTTCCTGACCGGCACTGCGGTCGAGGTCACCCCGGTCAGCGAGATCGGCGAATATCGCTTCACTCCGGGTTCCATGACCCTCGACCTGATGGAGACCTATTCCCGCCTGGTGCGGCGCACCTGATCCCTATCCGCGCCCAATGCGGATGACGACATCGTCGACCTGCACGCCGCCCCGCTCGACCACCAGGTGCTGGTAACTGCGCTGGCCGTCCATGGTCTGGGTCTGGACGTCCATGACCTCCGAGGCAAATTTGCGCCGCAGATAGGTGGTCAGCTCGCCGGCGGTGATCAGGTCGTCGCCGTCATAGTTGGCCTCGCCTGTCAGGCCTGTGCGCAGGAAGTGGGACAGATAGCCCCCGGCCTGGAATTTGACGGCTACCTGGCTGGTCAGATCCTCTTCCGAGCTGAACAGACCGATCACGCCGGGACGATTGACGACGTTTCGCGCAAAGCCTCCCGAGAAGCAGCTGTCCAGCACAATCAGCGACAGGCGGGTGTCGAGGCTGGCGAACAGTTCGGCCATTTCGGCGTCGGTGATCTGGCCATCGCGCAAAACGATGGTCTCGGCCAGCCCGTCCAGCTCATTGCCGCTGACGGCGACCGACTGTTGCGAGCCGTGGCCCGAGAAGAAGAACAGGAAGATGTCATCGGGACCGGCCTGGGCCGCAACTTCGGCAAAGGCCCGCCGCACGCCGCCCACTGTGGCGTCAGCGTCCGTCAGCACGATACTGGCCGGGTTCAGTACGCCTTCACGCCGCAGGGCCTCGGCCAGCTTCAGGGCGTCATCGGCCGTGTAGGCGAGGTCCGAGGCATAGCCGCCATAGTCGGAAACGCCGACCATGATGGCAAACACGCGAGGACCCCCGCGGACGCCGGCCTGACGCGGGGTGCCGAGGCTGAGGCCGGCCGTCAGGCTGTAGGGGCCGACCTCGCCGGGGCCGTAGCTGGTGACCGAAACTGTGTAATCGCCGTCGGCCGGCAGGATCATGTCGATCCGGCTGTTGGTGCCGTCCGGGCCGTCGTCATTGTCCGCCGAGGCATCGCCGGGGCCACGCAGCATCAGATAGGTGTCAAAGGCATCAGACTGCAGGTCCAGGGCAACCCTTTCCCCGCGCCGTCCCGTGATCACATAGCGATCGGCATATTCACCGGTGGTCAGTTGTTCATCGCTGCCTGAGAGCATTCCCGACAGGGAGACGCCGCCGGCGAAGCTGTTGCCCGCGCGGGGGGAGACAGCGGTCTGGACACTGCCGGCGTCGCTGCTTGACACGCTCAGGCGATAGGTGCCGGTTTCGCCGGGCTGATAGCTGGTGGCGACGATCTGGTATTCGCCAGTGGCCGGAAGGGTCAGGACCAGACGGCTGTTGACGCCGTCCTCGCCGGTCTCGTCATCGTCATTGGCGACCGCGAAGTCGCCCGGGCCCTGCACGAACAGATAGGGGTCGAACTGGTCCGATCGCAGGGTGACCTCGATGTGATCTCCGGCCTGACCGTGCAGGGTATAAACGGTCATGTATTCGCCGGACCGCAAGGTGTCGTTGCCGACGTCCAGCCGTCCCGTCACGGCCTGGCCCGGGCGCACAATGGACCCGCCGGTTGCGGCTATGGCGGTGGTGCCGCCCGCTTCTTCCAGGATCAGTGTGTAGGCACCGGTTTCGCCGACTTCATAGCTGGTGGTGATGATCGAGACTTCACCCGTGTCGGGCATGACAAACTGAATGCGGCTGTTGCGGCTTCCGCGCCCGGTCTGGTCGTCGTCATTGTCTTCCTGAACCCCGACGCCCCGCACCATCAGATAGGGATCGAACTCGGCCGAGTTCAGTCGCACCACATAGGTCTGGCCCGGCGTGCCCGTGAACGACCAGCTGTCGGCATATTCCCCGCTGGAGATGGTTTCATCAGAGCCGTTGAGTTGACCGGCGTTGGCGGTGCCTTCCTGCGCACGGCCACCGCCCTGGGCGGAAATCGGGGGGCCGACGCCTTCCAGAACGCTCAGGGTGTAGCGACCGCTTTCGCCGGGCGCGAAGGTGGTGGCCTGAATGCGATACTGGCCACTGGCCGGCAGTCGGACCGTCAGCTGGGAATCGACATCGCCCTCGTCACGATCGTCATTGAACTCGGCAAAGCCGGACGGACCTCGGATCATCACATAGGAATCGACGTCGCTGGACGACATCCGGACGGTCACCTGCTGGCCGGCGCGCCCCTCGAACACATAGACGTCGACATATTCGCCTGACGTCAGCTGGGCGTCGCCGGCCTGGAGCCGGCCCTGGACCTCTCCGCCCAGCCGGATCGGGTCCTGGGCCGAAGCCGGAAGCGCGGTCAGCGCCATGAGGCCCGTGGCCAGTGTGACCAGACAGCCCCTCATGACCCTGCCCCACCCGCCGAAAAGCCGCTCGGAACCCGCCATGGTGTGTGCCTCCCCCAGACCGGATGCAGACTATCAACGGTATGCGGCCCGGCAAGCCTGTCTGAACCTGACGACTCCTGGGGCCAGGATCAAACCGCCCCTTGCCAGTTCGCGTGGGCTGGCGTTCAAGCGATACGGGGCGCAGCACATCGCGCGGCCGGGGAGTGCCAATGTTCACGACACTGAATGCCCAGAGCGCGCTGGGTCTGATCGTCATCGTCGCCGTTTGCTGGCTGCTGTCCGAGGACCGCAAGCGCTTTCCGTGGCGTTTGGCGCTGGGCGCGGTGGCGGTGCAGTCGACGCTGGTGCTGGCCCTGTTCGCCATTCCAGGCTCCGAAAGGCTGCTCTCGGCGATCAGCGGCGCTGTCGCCGGCCTGGCCGCCGCGACCAGCCGCGGGACGCAGTTTGTGTTCGGCTATCTGGCCGGCGGCGACCAACCCTATGCCGTGACCAACGACGGGGCCTTGTTCACCTTCGCCTTTCAGGTTCTGCCGCTGATCCTGGTGATCTCGGCTCTGTCGGCCCTGCTTTGGCACTGGAAGATCCTGAAGTGGATCACCCTTGGGTTCGGCCTGCTGTTTCAGCGCACCATGGGGCTGGGAGGGGCGTCGGCCCTGGCGGTGGCGGCGAACATCTTTCTGGGCATGATCGAGAGCCCGATCGTGATCCGCGCCTATCTGGACAAGCTGACCCGGTCGGAACTGTTCCTGATGATGACGGTCGGCCTGTCCACGGTGGCGGGCTCGACCATGGTGGCCTATGCCGCGATCCTGTCTCCAGTGATGTTGAACGCCGCCGGCCATGTGCTGGTGGCCTCGATCATTGCGGCACCGGCGGGGGTGCTGCTGGCGCGCGTCATCGTTCCGGAGACGCCCGGTCAGGGCGGGGCCCACGCCGACTATGACTCTGCGCTCAAGTACGACAGCGCCATCGACGCCATCGTCAAGGGCACGTCGGACGGACTGATGGTGGTGCTGAACATCTCCGCGGTACTGATCGTGTTCGTCTCCCTGGTGGCCCTGACCAACCTCATGATGGGGGGGCTGTGGCTGTTCGACGGGCCGGTCACCGTGGAGAGGCTGCTGGGCTGGGTGTTCATGCCGGTGGCGTGGCTGACCGGCGTCGAATGGGCCGAAGCGGGCAAGGCCGGGTGGCTGCTGGGGGTCAAGCTGACCCTGACCGAATTCGTCGCCTTCATCGAGCTGGGCGGGATTCCGGTCGGCGACATCAGCGACCGCACCCGGATGCTAATGACCTATGCCCTGTGCGGATTCGCCAATATCGGCTCGGTGGGCATCATGGTGACGGGTCTCAGCGTGCTGATGCCCGATCGCCGCCAGGAGGTGCTGAGCCTGATCTGGAAGGCCCTGTTCGCCGGCTTTCTCGCCACCCTGATGGCCGCCTCGGTTGTGGGCCTGATGCCCGACGCCATATTCGGCTGAAACCGGAGATCGAACCATGAAGCTCTACACCTCGCATCGCGCCCCCAATCCCCGCCGGGTGCGCTGGGTCATGGCCGAAAAGGGTATCGAGGACATCGAGGTCGTGCAGGTCGATCTGCTGGCCGGCGAGCACCGCACCCCGGAGTATCGCGCCAAGGTCGGCGTGCCGCATGTTCCCGCGCTGGAACTCGACGACGGCACTTGTATCTCCGAGTCGGTGGCTATCTGCCGCTATCTGGAATCCCTCTATCCCGAGCCGAACCTGTTCGGGATCGACGCCCGTGAGCAGGCGATCGTCGAGATGTGGACCCGGCGCTGCGAATTCTATCTGGCCAATCCGGTGATGCTGACGGTGCGCTTTACCCACCCGGCTCTGGCCGTGCTGGAAGCCACGCCCCAGCCCCAGGTCGCGGACTACAACCGCGTCGCCGCCGAGCGGTTCATGAAGACGCTGGATCGCCACCTCGACGGACGGGATTACCTCGCTCTGGACCGTTTCACCATCGCCGACATCGTCGCCGTGGTCGGGCTGGATTTCGCGAGGCTGATCAAATACCGCCCGCCAGCCGAGCTGGAAAACCTGAACCGCTGGCTGGACGCCTGCCGCGCCCGTCCGGCGGCCAGGGCAGGGGCCTGACCTACAGGTCGAGCCGGGTCAGATTGGCCTCCCGGATCGTGGCGGCGGCCTCGTCGTAAAGAAACGGCAGAAAGGCGTAGCGTCGCCCCCGCGAGACCGGCGTGACCTGGTGCAGCAGGGAACAGGAAAACACGACCGCCCCCCCGACCGGCGGGCGATACGTCTGGGGGCCATATTCCGGAAAGCCGACCTCTCCGCCCTCGAAATCGGCATTGAGATTGATCGAGACGGCAAACCTCCTGTGTGCGGTGCCGGAGGTGGTATTGTCCCGGTGGGGGCGGAAATGCGCCTGATCGGTCGCGTCGTAACAGGCCACGAGGTAGCGTTCCATCCGGGTGACCTGAAACTGATAGGCGCGTTCGATCTGGGGAAGGATGCGCCGGTGGATACGCTCGGGGTGGCGGCGATCAGCGCCGGGTCCTCGATCAGGACGTCGCGGCGGGTCTTGTGACCCGGGTCGGTCACCAGCTTCGTACGCCCGTTGCGCTGGACCATGACGCCGGACAAGGCGCCGCCAGCCTTGTCATAGGTCTGGATCAGGCGGGCACACAGCTCCGGTTCAAAGATCTGCGGCAGGTAGAGGACGGGGGCAAACCCGGCAATGCCCGTGGCATGATTGACCGGCGGCAGATCCGACAGAAGGACCTGCAGGGCTTCAAGGTCCGTTCCGCCTTCGGCGAAGGGGATGATGGCCTTCACGCGAAGGGAGGGGTCGAGGATCGTCCAGAACCGCCTCAACGGCTCGATCGCCGGATCCGGATGGGGGGAATCGGGGGCAGCGCCATAGAGGCGGGCGACGGAACGATCAAAGTCCCAGAACCACCGGATTCCCGGCAGCCGGGCTTTCAGACGCGCTTCATCACGGGGATCCTGGGTCAGGCCGAAGAAGGCGATGTGGGTATCGTCGAACAGGGGCCGCTGTGCCTGCAGCCAGGTCAGGACCCTCTGTCCGGCCGCATCCGCCGTGCTGCCGATGAAGCCCAGCACGATCCAGCGCCCGGCAGCGGTGTCGAATACATGGTCGTCGCGGCTGGTCGATCTCTGCCGGAACCACGGCGCGGTGTCCCCCGGACGGAGTGCGATATAGCGGCCACCGGGCATTGGGGTGTCCCCGGGCGGGCCTGTTTCAGCAGTCGTCATGGGAACCGGCCTAGCAGCCGGGGAAATCCCCAACCAATCACGCCTGAATCACGGTTCTGCGAGCGGCCGGCAGGCGCGGCACGGTCAGGGACACCAGCGCCGTGACCGAGGCCGGTCAGTCGCGCGTATTGAATTTCCGGATGACGCCCGAGAAGGTCATCAGCACCCGCTCACCGGCATTGATCTGTCCCCGCACGAAGATCAGGCTCTTGCCGGCGCGGATTACCTCGCCGGTCGCCTCGACCAGTTCGCCGACATACGCACCGTCGATGAAAGTCGAATCCAGTTGTACGGTCACGCCCGACGCGCCCTCCATCTCCTGATAGGCGGCCTGGAACAGGGCGATGTCAGCAAAGGTCATCAGGCAGCCGCCGTGCATACGGCCGCCGGCGTTCATGTGCTTGGCCTCGGCGCGAAAGGCGCAACGCATCCGGCCATCGGGGTCGGGACGAAAGTAGAAGGGCCCGACCACCTGATCGAAGGTGCCATGCAGGTCGTAGGTCTGCCAGCCCGCGAACTCGCCCTCGGTGACGGTGATCTTGGCGACCATATGATCCTCAGCCTTCTTCTTCCCCCCGCAATGCAGCATATAGGGGCAATGAGCGACCCCATCGAAGAAACAATCTACGAAAAACTGGCTGCCCTGGGACCAGGCAAAAGCATCGAGCCGGCGGATGTGGCCAAGGCCGTGCAGCCTGAGCAATGGCAGCGGATGCTGCCGCGGGTGCGTACCACCGCCCTGGGCCTGATGCGGCAGGGGCGTCTGATGATCACTAAGAAGGGCAAGCCGGTCGATCCCTCCAGCTTCAAGGGCGTGATCCGGCTGCGTCTGCCGACGGCCGAGGAGGCCCAGCAGCTGATCGAGGCCCGGACCGCCGCGCCGGACGATGCGGACTGATCTGGACGCGCTGCTGGCCGGGATCGCCGGGTGCCGTGCCTGTGCGCACACATTCGGCCATGAGCCCCGACCGGTGGTCATGGTATCGGAACACACCCGTCTGCTGATCTGTGGCCAGGCGCCCGGGCGCCGGGTGCATGACAGCGGGCGGCCCTTCACCGACCCCTCGGGAGACCGGCTGCGCGCCTGGCTGGCCGTGGATGCGGAGACCTTCTATGGCGATGAGCGGATCGGCGTCGCGGCCCAGGCCTTTTGCTATCCCGGCACGAGTCCCAAGGGGGGCGATTATCCGCCTCCGGCCCGCTGTGCCGAGCTTTGGCGGGACCCTCTGCTGAAGGCGTTGGCCCAGGTTGAGCTTACCCTGCTGGTGGGCAGCCATGCCCAGGCGTGGGCCCTGGGGGATTGCTATCGCGGGATGACCGACACCGTGCGGAACTGGCGGGACCACCTGCCCGATGTGCTGCCCCTGCCGCATCCATCATGGCGCAATACCGCCTGGCTGACCCGCCACCCCTGGTTCGAAGCCGAGGTGGTCCCGTATCTTCGCGAACGGGTCCGGGGCATTCTGAACCGATGATGCGACTCTGGGCGGCTCTGATTTCGGCTATGGTTCTGTCAGGGTGTGCCGCGCCCTATGTCCAGCGGGCGTTATTGCCTCCTGACCAGTATGGACAGGCCCGGATCGAGGGTGCCGCCTTCGTCATGCGCGATGGAGCGGTGCTGCCCTCCCTTCATTGGGCACCGCCCGACGCGGAGCCCTGGGCGGTCATTGTGGCCCTGCATGGCATCAACGACAGCCGCGCTGCCTTCCGGTTGGCCGGACCATGGTGGGCTGAGCGCGGGATCGCCACCTATGCCTATGACCAGCGCGGCTTTGGCGATGCGCCGGGGCGGGGCGTGTGGCCCGGGAGGCTGATGGCGGACGATCTGGAGCAGGTGGTTACGCTGGTCCGCGCGCGCCATCCGGACGCCCTGATCGCGGTGGCCGGGGAAAGCATGGGGGGTGCCGTGGGGATTACGGCCTTTGCGTCAGAGACCCCGCCTGATGCGGACCGGTTGATCCTCCTGGCACCGGCGGTGTGGGGCTGGTCCAGCCAACCCTTGCTGTACAGGCTGAGCTTGTTCGCTGCGGCCCGGACCTTTGGCGATCTGGCGGTCGAGCCGCCCGCCTGGGCCGCCGACCGGGTTCTGCCCTCGGATCATCTGATGGAGCTGATCCGCAGCGGTCGCGATCCGGCGCAGACGCTCTCGACCCGGTTCGATGTTCTGTACGGCCTCGTGGATCTGATGGAGGCGGCCGGGCAGAGACTGGGCGATGTCGATGTGCCCACGCTGTTTCTTTACGGTGCCCGGGACGACCTTGTGCCGGATCAGGCCGTGCGTCAGGCGCTCGGGCGGGCCGGGGCAATGCCGGGGCTGCGCACCGCCTTTTACGAGGACGGCTACCATCTGTTGAACCGTGATCTTCAGGCCGTGCGGGTGTTCGCTGACGTCGAGGCGTGGCTGAAGGACGCATCCTCGGTCCTGCCGTCCGGCGCCGGGCCGATTCCGCTGCGGTAGCCGGGTGACCCTGCGTAAGGTCACGCTTGCCCCGGGTCTGTAACCCGCGTATCAGCCCCGCAACAAAAATACCCAGGAAAGGCTCGCAAAGGGCATGACACTGTTCGATTCGCCGTCGTTCTCGAACCATGAGGGCGTCCACGCCTTCTATGACGAAAAGACTGGCCTCAAGGCAATTGCTGCGGTGCACTCGACGGCGCGTGGTCCGGCGGTGGGCGGCACGCGCATGTGGAACTATGCCACGGCCGCCGAGGCGCTTGAGGACGTGCTGCGTCTGTCGCGGGGCATGAGCTACAAGAATGCCGTGGCGGATCTCGAAATGGGCGGCGGCAAATCGGTCATCATCGGCGACAGCCGCACCCAGAAGACTCCGGAACTGTTCCAGGCCTTTGGTCGCGCGATCAACACCCTGGGCGGCATCTATTATGCGGCCGAGGACGTCGGAGTTTCGGTCGAGGACATCGCCGAGGCTCGCAAGGAAACCGAGTTCGTCGTCGGCCTGTCGGGCGGTAAGGAGGGCTCGGGCGACCCCAGCCCGGTAACCGCCGAAGGCGTGTTCCGCTCGACCCTGACGGTCGCGCGCCGCCTGTGGAAGCAGGACGATCTGACCGGATTGACGGTCGCGGTGCAGGGCATAGGACACGTCGGGGGTTATCTGGCGGACAAGCTCCACAAGGCCGGGGCCAAACTGGTGATGACCGACGTCAACACCGCCCTGCTGGAAGAGGTCGCGGCCCGCAACAACGCCGAGATCGTGGCCCCCGACGCCATCTATGACGTCAAGGCCGACATCTATGCTCCTTGCGCGCTCGGAGCGACGCTGAACCCCGAAACGTTGGACCGTCTTTCGGCCAGGGCCATTGTTGGGGCCGCCAACAATCAGCTGGCCACGCCAGAGATCGGTCGCATCCTGTTCGAGCGCGGGGTGCTGTACGCGCCCGACTATGTCGTCAACGGCGGCGGCATCATCAACGTCGCCTCGGAGATGGCGGCCCGGAACAGCGGCGGCGCATACGACCCGGCGTGGGTGGAGGGCAAGCTGGCCCGCCTGATGGAGACGCTGGAGGAAGTCCTGGAACGCTCCGACCGTGAGAAGCGTCCGACGAACGAAGTGGCCGACGCCATCGCTGAAGCCCGTATTCAGGCCGCGGCGGACGAAAAGGTGAGGGCCCGCGCGGCCTGAGGCCTGATCGCGTGATCCGGCCACGGCTAATTCAGTAATCCCTGTCGCCTCTTAACGCGCCGTTTACCATGCGGGCGGCACTTTCTGCCTAGCGGGCGTGTCGCCTGTAAGTAGGGGTGTTGGGGCGCGCGTGGGCGGCTTTTCAGGGGCTTTGCAGAGATTTGGGGTCGGGCGGCTGGCCGCCCTGGCGGGTGTGGCTGCCGGAGTCGCGGCGGTGCTCGTGGTCCTGATGCTGCGCATCGGCCAGGCACCTGACGCCTTGCTCTATTCCAACCTCGACCTGCGCGAGGCGTCCGAGATCACCTCGGCGCTGGACACGGCCGGCATCAAATATTCGTCGCGCGGCGACGGCTCGACCATCTTCGTCAGCCGGGACGAGGTCGGCAAGGCCCGCATGCTGGTGGCCGGCAAGGGGATCGTGACCAGCGGCTCGGTCGGCTACGAAATTTTCGACAACCAGTCGGTGCTGGGCCAGACCGAATTCCAGCAAAACCTGAATGCCAAGCGCGCGCTTGAGGGCGAGCTGGCCCGCAACATCATGACCCTGCGCGGGGTTACCATGGCCCGTGTGCTGATCGCCCTGCCCGAGCGGGCCCTGTTTCAGGCCCAGGCGGCCGAGCCGACCGCCTCGGTCGTCGTTGGCCTCGGGGGGCGTGACCTGACCGCCGATCAGATCCGGGGGATCCGCTCTCTGGTCGCCTCCAGCGTGCCGAACCTCAAGCCCACACGGGTCACCGTCATGGACGACACCAACCGCACCCTGGCGGCGGGCGGCGATGAGGACGGCTTCTCGGGAGCGAGCGCGGACCGGATGAAGGCGACGACCGAGGCCCAGCTGCAGGCGCGGGTCATGGACGTGGTTCAGGGCATCGTCGGTCCCGGTGCCGCGCGCGTCCAGGTCACCGCCGAGATCGATCACAGCCGGTCAACGACCCAGGAGCAGCGCTTTGACCCGGATGGTCAGGTGGTGCGCTCCATGGCCATCAATGGCTCGAATTCTCAGGATACGACCGGCCAGCCCCTGGGCGGGGTGGGGGCCGACCAGAACATCCCGGGCGGCGAAGCGCCGGGGATCTCTGCCCAGGGCTCGACCCGCACGGACGAGACCGAAACGACCAACTATGAAATCTCGAACACCCTGACCACGACGGTCCGCGAACCGGGTGAGGTCAAGAAGCTGGCCGTGGCGGTCGCCGTTGACGGCGTCTGGACGCCGGGGGCTGACGGGGCCGAGCCAACCTATGCGCCGCGCACGCCCGAACAGATCACCGAGATCGAGGAGCTGGTGAAGGCCGCCGTCGGCTTCAGCGCCGAGCGCGGCGACATCGTCCGGGTCAGCAATGTCGCCTTCAATCGCGAGGTTGCTCCGAATGGGGGAACCGAGGCGGGGGGTGGTCTGTTCGACTTCACCAAGAACGACATGATGCGCGGTATCGAACTGCTGGTGTTGCTGATCACCGGCGTACTGCTGATCCTGTTCGTGCTTCGCCCGCTGCTGAAGGCCACGACCGGTGGCGGCGGGGGGAGTGCTCCGGCGCTCGCGGGCGGGGTGGGCGTCACCCCGCTTCAGACGACGCCCGTCGGTGCTTCGGGCCAGGCGGCGGTGGGCCAGCTGGCCGGCCCGACCGACATGGAACAACGTCTGGATATCGCCCGCATCGAAGGACAGGTGAAGGCGTCTTCGGTCAGGAAGGTCTCGGAGTTCGTCGAGCGCCACCCGGAGGAATCGACCTCGATCCTCCGCAACTGGGTGCATGAAGGCTGATGGCGGCCCGGATGGTCACGCGCAAGGCTGCGGTCGAGGATGTCCGCAAGCTGACCGGCCCCGAAAAGGCGGCCGTCGTACTGCTTTCGCTCGGCGAGGAGCATACCCGCCTGTGGCAGGGTCTGGACGAGGACGAGATCAAGGAGATTTCCCAGGCCATGGCGGCGCTGGGTACGGTCAGCTCGACTGTGGTCGAGGAGTTGCTGCTTGAATTCGTCTCGGGCATGAGCGGCTCGGGCGCGGTCATGGGCAGCTTCGAGCAGACCCAGAAGCTGCTGTCGTCCTTCATGCCGCCCGACCGCGTCGAAGGGCTGATGGAGGAGATCCGCGGTCCCGCCGGCCGGACCATGTGGGACAAGCTGGGCAATGTGAACGAGGCCGTTCTCGCCAATTATCTGAAGAATGAATACCCCCAGACGGTCGCCGTGGTTCTGTCCAAGATCAAGCCGGACCATGCTTCACGCGTGCTGACGGCCCTGCCCGAGGACTTCGCCATGGAGTGCGTCCAGCGGATGCTGCGGATGGAGCCGGTCCAGCGGGAGATCCTCGACAAGATCGAGCAGACCCTGCGGACCGAATTCATGTCGAATCTGGCGCGTACCTCGAAGCGCGACAGCCACGAGATGATGGCGGACATCTTCAACAGTTTCGACCGTCAGACCGAGGCCCGCTTCATCGGTGCCCTGGAAGAGCGCAACCGCGAGGCGGCCGAGCGCATCCGGGCCCTGATGTTCGTGTTCGAGGATCTCGCCAAGCTGGATCCCGGCGGCATCCAGACGCTGTTGCGCGCGGTCGAAAAGGACCAACTGGCCCTGGCCCTGAAGGGGGCCTCTGAATCCCTGCGCGAACTGTTCTTCGGCAATATGTCCGAGCGGGCGTCCAAGATCATGCGCGAGGACATGGAGTCGATGGGGCCGGTGCGCCTCAAGGACGTCGATTCCGCCCAGATGGCCATGGTTCAGGTTGCCAAGGATCTCGCCGCCAAGGGCGAGATCATGCTGGTGGGCCAGGGCGGCGATGACGAGTTGATCTACTGACATGACCCCGTCTCCCGCCCTCTCACGTCCCTTTGTCTTCGACACCGAGTTCGACGCCTCGGGTGCGGTCGTGCGGTCCACGGACTGGCAACCGGTCAAGCGCGCCTATTCGCCGGCCGAGGTGGAGGCGCTGGTTGCCCGGGCCCGCAGCGAGGGACATGCCGAGGCGCTTGCCGAGGTCGACAGCCGCAGATCATTGGCCATTGCCGACCTGAGCGCAGCCCTGGCCGCCAACCTGCCGCGACTGGCCGGTGTCGTGGAGACCTATCGCGAACAGACCGCCGACCTGGCCCTTGCGACCGGGCGTGCCCTGGCCTTCACCGCTCTGGATCGTCTGCCCCGTGCCGCCGTGCAGGCGGCGCTGGAGGCACTGGGCCGCGAGATCGACGCCTCGCCCCGTCTGGTGATCGCCATGGCCGGTCTGGACGAGGCCGGGCGCGCCGAGATCGAAACGCTGTGCGCCAATGTAGGTTATGCGGGGGCCGTCCGCTTTCGCGACCAGCCGGGCGCGACGCAGGCCGCCTTTGAGCTGGAATGGACCGACGGCCGCGCCGCCTTTGATCCCGAAGAAGCCTTCACCCGACTGTCCGCCGCGGTCGCCCGCGCGCTCGCCGCTGACCAGACCCCCGATACCGCCGAATCGTCCGAAGGGATGACCCCATGACTGCTGACAATCTGCCGCTTGAAGAGTTCGATCACGGGGTCATGCCCGTGCCGACCGAGGATGGCCTGGACAAGTCCGCCAGCGACCTGGCCCCGGTATTCGACGTGCCGGTCAACATCTCGGCCGTGCTGGGCAAGTCGCACATGTCGGTCGCCCAGTTGCTGAAGCTGACCAGTGGCTCGGTGCTGGAGCTGGACCGCAAGGTGGGCGAGGCCATCGACATCTTCGTCAACAACCGGCTGGTCGCGCGTGGAGAGGTGGTGGTGGTCGAGGACCGCCTGGGCGTGACCATGACGGAAATCATCAAGACCGAGGACACGGGCGCCTGAGTTTGGCGACCGGCAGTGAGATTTAGAGGAGAAGACCCATGCGGCTTCTGGTAGTTGGCAGACTGAGCGGGCAACTGGCCTCGGCCGTGAAAATGGCCATGGCCCACGGGGCCAAGGTGCATCACGTCGAGCGGGGCGATCAGGCCACGGAACAGCTGCGACGGGGGCAGGGCGCGGACCTGCTGATGGTCGATTATCGCATCGACATCGCCGCCCTGATCGCCGCCAATGAGGCCGAGCGCATCCATGTGCCGGTCGTGGCCTGCGGCGTCGATGCGGGGCCGGACGATGCCGCCGCCACCATCCGCGCCGGGGCCAAGGAGTTCATCCCTCTCCCGCCCGAGGCGGATCTGATCGCCGCGGTCCTGTCGGCGGTGGCCGACGACGACCGCCCCCTGATCTCGGCCGATCCGTCGATGAAGGCGGTGATCGGTCTTGCGGATCAGGTCGCCCGCTCGGAAGCCTCGATCCTGATCACCGGCGAAAGCGGCGTCGGCAAGGAGGTGATGGCCCGGTATCTGCACCAGAACTCGCGTCGCGCCGACAAGCCGTTCATCAGCGTCAACTGCGCCGCGATTCCGGACAATCTGCTCGAGTCCGAACTGTTCGGCCATGAGAAAGGTGCCTTCACCGGCGCCGTGGCCCGCCGGGTCGGCAAGTTCGAGGAAGCCGACGGCGGCACCCTGCTGCTGGACGAAATCAGCGAGATGGATGTGCGGCTGCAGGCCAAGCTGCTGCGCGCGCTTCAGGAGCGCGTCATCGACCGCGTCGGCGGCACGACCCCGGTCAAGGTGGATATCCGCATCATCGCCACCTCGAACCGCGACCTGGCCCGCTCGGTCTCGGAAGGCACTTTTCGCGAGGACCTGCTGTACCGGCTGAACGTCGTCAATCTGCGCCTGCCGTCCCTGCGCGAGCGCCCGGGCGACATCCCCGCGCTGGCTGACTTTTTCGTGCGGAAATATGCGGCCGCGAATGGTGTGCCGGTCCGTCCGATCTCGGCCGACGCGCGCCGCGCCCTGATGGCCCATCGCTGGAACGGAAACGTCCGGGAGCTGGAAAACGCCATGCACCGCGCCGTGCTTCTGGCTCAGGGGTCTGAGATCGATGCCGACGCCATCCGCCTGCCCGACGGCCAGCCCCTGACCGGGGCCGTCTATGATGCAGGCCCTGCCGGTCGCGCCGCCCAGACGGCCGATGCGGTGACCCGCGCCTATGTGGGCCAGACCGTGGCGCAGATGGAAAAGACCCTGATCCTCGACACCCTGGGTCACTGCCTCGGCAACCGCACCCATGCCGCCAACATTCTGGGCATCTCGATCCGCACCCTGCGCAACAAGCTGAACGAATACGCCGACGAAGGCACGCCCATCCCGGCGCCCCAGTCGGGCATTTCCGCCGCTGTCGGCTGAGGAGCGCGCGCGTGGATCGCCGACGCCTTCTTACGGGTATGGCGGCCCTGCCGCTGGTGGCCTGCCAGCGTCCGGAGGCGCAGGCCGATGCTGTCAAGGAAACCGTGGAATGGTTCCTGCCGGAAGCACAGGCGCTCGACCTCTCGGATCTGGAAGCCCGCTTCGGGGGTCGCCTCGGGTTCGGCCTGATCACGCCTGACTATCGACTGCTGTCGTGGCGGTCCGAGGAGCGCTTTGTCTATTGCTCGACCTTCAAGGCCTTTCTCGCCGCGGCGACGCTTGAGCGCATCCAGAAGGGCGAGGAACGACTGGACCGCGAGATCGCTGTCACCGCCGCCGACATGACGCACCACGCTCCCGCCACCGAGCCCGCGGTGGGTGGCACACTGACGGTGGAGGCTCTGATGAAGGGGACGGTCGAACTGAGCGACAACCCCGCTGCGAACCTGCTGCTGCGCGAGATGGGCGGGCTTGCACGCATGCAGGATTTCTATCGAAGCCTTGGCGATACCGTCACCCGGGTCGACCGCTGGGAACCCGAGATGAACCGGCTGGACGGCGACAAGGACACGACCTCGCCCCGCGCCGCCGCGACCAATCTTTACGCGCTTCTGGTCAACCGGGATGACGGTTCACGCCCGAGCGGACCCCTGGATGATGCCTCGATCACGAAGCTGAAGGGCTGGATGTTTGACACGCCGACCGGCCCGGGTCGCATCAAGGCCGGGCTGTCTTCGGGCTGGACCACAGCGCACAAGACCGGGACGGGGGGCTATGGCCCGACGAACGACATCGGCGTGATCTATGCTCCCGATGGCACGGCACTGCCCGTGGCAGTCTATTACCACGCGGGCCGGTCGTCCCGGGAAACAGACCGTGACGCCGTCATCGCCGAGGCCGTCCGGCGGGCGTTGGGGACCCTCGCATGACGGACGCCCCCGTCATGATGAAGGACGGCATGGCCCGGCCTTCGGGCAGGGACATGCTGGGCTGGATCGCGCGCGGCGAGGTCGGCATGGCCGTCGGCGTCATCGGCGTCATCCTGTTGCTGATCCTGCCGATCCCGGCCTTCCTGATGGATATGTTGCTGGCGATCTCGCTGATCTCCAGCGTGCTGATCCTGATGACGGCTCTGATGATGAAGAAGCCGCTGGACTTCGCCATCTTCCCGACGGTGCTGCTGGTCTCGACCCTGTTCCGGCTGGGGCTGAACCTGGCCTCGACCCGGCTGGTTCTGACGAGCGGGCACGAGGGAGGCGACGCCGCCGGCCATGTGATCGAGGCGTTCGGGGCCCTGATGATGGGCGGCAGCTTCATCATCGGCATCATCGTCTTTGCCATCATTCTGGTGGTGAACTTCGTCGTCATCACCAAGGGCTCGACCCGGATCGCCGAGGTCTCAGCCCGCTTCACCCTCGACTCCATGCCCGGCAAGCAGATGGCTATCGACGCCGATCTGTCGTCGGGCCTGATCAGTGAGGACCAGGCCAAGACCCGGCGCAAGGAACTGGAGCAGGAGTCGACCTTCTTCGGCGCCATGGACGGTGCCTCGAAATTCGTGCGCGGTGACGCGGTCGCCGGGCTGATCATCGTCTTCATAAATGTGCTGGGCGGCATTCTGATCGGCACCCTGCAGCACGGCATGCCCATGGGCGAGGCGGCCTCGGCCTATGTCCAGCTGACGATCGGGGACGGTCTGGTGACCCAGGTCCCGGCCATCATCATCTCGATCGCGGCCGGCTTTCTGGTGTCCAAGGCCGGGGTCGAGGGCTCGGCCGACAAGGCCCTGGTCAGCCAGCTGGCCACCAATCCGATCAGCCTCGGCATGGTGGCGGCGGCCTCGGCCCTGATCGGCCTGATCCCGGGCATGCCGCTTCTGCCCTTTTTCGCCCTGGCGGCCGGGGCCGGCTTCATGGCCTGGCGACTGGGTCGGGCACGCCTGAAACCGGCACCTGTTGAGACGGCGGAGTCGGCCAAACCCCGCGAGGACGTCGAGGAGCCTATCCAGACGGCCCTCAACATCGATGAGGTCAAGATCGAGCTGGGCTATTCCCTGCTGGCCCTGATCAACGACCTGGAAGGCCGTCGCCTGACCGATCAGGTCCGCGCGCTGCGCCGGTCGCTGGCGCAGGAGTACGGCTTTGTCATGCCGGCCGTGCGCATTCTCGACAACATGCGTCTCGGGACCCAAGGCTATGCCATCCGGATCAAGGAGATGGACGCCGGAAAAGGTGAGGTTCGTCTTGGGCAACTGCTGGCCATGGACCCGGCGGGCCGCCAGGTCGAACTGCCCGGCGAACACACCAAGGAACCGGCCTTTGGCCTGCCCGCCACCTGGATCGACGAGTCCCTGCGCGAGGAGGCGACCTTCCGCGGCTACACGGTGGTCGACCCCTCGACCGTGTTGACGACCCACCTGACGGAAATCCTGAAGGAGAACATGGCCGAATTGCTGTCCTATGCCGAGGTGCAGAAGCTGCTGAACGGTCTGGAGGGCGAGGAGAAGAAGCTCGTCGAGGACCTGATCCCCGGCTCGGTGACCGTCACCACCCTGCAGCGGGTCCTGCAGGCCCTGCTCAAGGAAAAGGTCTCGATCCGGGATCTGCCCGCCATTCTGGAGGGACTGGCGGAAGCCGCCCCCCACACCAGTTCAGTGACCACCCTGGTCGAACACGTCCGGAGCCGTCTGGCGCGTCAGCTGTGCTGGCAGCACAAGGCCGACGATGGGGCCCTGCCCATCGTAACCCTGTCGCCCGAATGGGAGCAGGCCTTTGCCGAGAGTCTGGTGGGACAGGGCGAGGACAAGCAGCTGGCCATGGCCCCGTCACGCCTGCAGGATTTCATCCGCGCCGTGCGGGATGTGTTCGAGAGAGCCGCCATGTCCGGCGAGACGGCGGTGCTGCTGACCGGGCCCCAGGTGCGGCCCTATGTCCGCTCGATCATCGAACGCTTCCGCGGTCAGACGGTCGTTATGAGCCAGAACGAAATCCACCCGCGCGCGCGCCTACGGACGCTGGGACAGGTCTGACGCGTCCGGTCAGTTGACCTCGGTCCAGCCTTCGGACGAGGCCTGACGCGCCGCCTCATTCGTCGGCCGGGCCACGAGACCGGACTGGGTGATCCAGACCTCATATTCCGCGCCATCGGCCATCGGCATATAGGCCCCGCCGCCATACAGGGTGTCGACGGCATCGACATAGCGGCGATAGCGGCGGGCCGTATCCCAGGCGCTGATCCTCCAGGGCAGGGCATCGGGCTGGTCTCCGCCACTCAGGTCATGGACGCTGCGGATGCCCTCGCGTTCCTGCTGGATCGACCGGTAGCGTCCCGACAGGCGGTCCAGCCGATACTGGGTATCGAGGCCCAGCACGGTGGCCCAAGGTTTCCAGCGCAGGACCTGGGCCTCGATCCGCCATTCATCGCCGTGCAGGGGGTAGACGGTCGTGACGGGAACGTTGGCATCCCCCGCCGCCGGCTGGATGACGGTCGTCTCGAAATACTGTGGCCCCAGTTGCTTGACCTGGATCGTGGCCACGGGCCGTTCATGGGTAAGCCGGGCGTAGGTCTGGATGTTCATGCCCAGCAGGGCCGCGATCGCCGCAGCTGCGGCCAGGCCCCCGCCGCCGATGGCCCCAAGGCCACCGCTCAGGAATTTGCCCCGAAAAAATGCCCCAAGTCCGCTGAACAGAAAGATGACACCTGCCGCGCCGACGATCGCCGGAATAATCCACCACCACCAGACCATGTCGCCCCCTTAACGCTACGGCTTCATCGCATGCTAACCCTAAATCGCGGGGGCGTCGAAGGTTTCACCCGACACGCGACTGGACTTGGCGAGGGGGGCGGGTAAACGTGGCCGCGATGGCCTGGGACCTCCGTGAAAATCTGACGGCATTCAGCCGCTTCCTGCGCACGGCCAGCCTTGGGCGGTCACTGCTTGGTTTGCTGTCGCTGGCGCTTGTGCTTCTGCTGGTCGTCAATCTGGCGACCTTCTTCATGATCGGTCGCACGGCCCAGTTCAATGACAGCCTCGATCGCAGCCTTCGCGTCCAGATGGCCGCGCGCGACGTCCTGACCCGTCTTGTGGACGCCGAAACCGGCCAGCGGGGCTATCTGCTGACGGGGCGCCAGCAGTTTCTGGCCATCCATGACGATGCCATCCGCGACCTGCCGCTGGTGATGCAGGAACTAGACGATCTGACGGCAGATGATCCGCAGGTGCGCCAACGGGTCGACCGCCTGCGGGATCTGACCCGAGAACGGCTGAGTGTAATGGACGCCAGCATCGCCCTGGCCCGGAGCGGTCGAGCCGGCGACGCGGTTCAGATCGTCCGCGACGGACGGGGCAGGGAACTGATGGACGCCATGCGAGCGGAACTCGCCGACATCGACTTGATCGAAAGCGAACGGTTCGACGCCCGCCGTCAGCAGTCCGAATGGTCCGCGCGGGCGACCATCGGCGTCAACGCCATGGCGGCCGTTCTGGTCCTGATGCTGGCCGGGATCATGGCCTGGATCGTGCTGCGTTACCTGCGGGAGATGCAGGCCGCGCACTACGAACTGGATCGGATCAATGCCAATCTGGAGAATGAGGTCCGGGACCGCACGGGCGACCTCATCCGGGCCAATGAGGAGGTCCAGCGTTTCGCCTATATCGTCAGCCACGACCTGCGCGCGCCCCTGGTCAATGTGATGGGCTACACCTCAGAACTCGAGCAGGCGGGCAAGACCATCGACCGCCAGATGACCAGGGTCGAAACCGAGGCACCGGGTGTGCTGGAGCGCGATGCCCTGGTCGCCGTGCGTGAGGATGTGCCCGAGGCCATCAGCTTCATCCGCGCCTCCACTGAAAAGATGGACCGGCTGATCAACGCCATCCTCAAGCTGTCCCGCGATGGGCGACGGGTGCTCTCCGCGGAGCCCATCAATATGACGGCCATGGTCGGCAAGATTGCCGACAGCGTGAACCATCAGACGGAAAGCGCCGGTGCCGAGATCGAGGTGGCCGAGCTGCCGGTGCTGACCGGCGATCGCCTGTCGCTGGAGCAGGTGTTCGGCAATATGATCGACAATGCGGTCAAATATCTGGATCCGAAGCGTCCGGGGCGTATCCGGATCGAAGGTCAGGATCTGGCCGACGGCATGGTCGAATACCGGATCATCGACAACGGCCGGGGCATCTCCGAGCGCGACCACCAGCGGATCTTCGAACTGTTCCGGCGATCGGGCAAACAGGACCAGCCGGGCGAGGGCCTGGGGCTGGCCTTCGTCAGGAACAGCATTCGCCGCATGGGCGGCGACATCGCCGTGGAGTCGAGACTGGGCGAAGGCTCGACATTCATCCTCAAATTTCCCAAACGTCTCTACGTCTCGGACAACGGAACCCTGTCATGACCACACCCGTCAAAATTCTGATGATCGAGGACGATCACGGCCACGCGCGACTGATTGAGAAGAACATCCGTCGGGCCAACATCTCGAACGAGATCGAACATTTCGCCGACGGCACCTCGGCGCTGGAGCATCTGTTCAGCGAGGCGGTGCTGGCCAATGGTCCACTGCTGATCCTTCTGGATCTGAACCTGCCGGACATGTCGGGCACCGACATTCTGGAGAAGATCAAGTCGGATGCCCGGCTGCGGCGCGCGCCCGTGGTGATCCTGACCACTACCGACGACAAGACGGAAATCCAGCGGTGCTATGATCTGGGCTGCAATGTCTACATCACCAAGCCGGTGGAGTATGAATCCTTCTCGGAAGCCATCCGGCAGCTGGGCCTGTTCCTGTCGGTCATCCAGGCTCCCGAAATCGATTGAATGAGCACTGTTTGGAACCGCTGACCACACCCTTGCGCCTGCTGTACATCGACGACGACCGCGGCCTGTCGCGGCTGGTCGAGAAGGAGCTTGGCCGTCAGGGCTTTGTGGTGACCTGCGCCGCTGATGGCGAGGCAGGGCTGGAGTGCCTGAAAAGCGGGCAGGTGTTCGACGTCTGCGCCCTGGACCACTACATGCCCGAGCGCGATGGCCTGGACGTCCTGCCGGATATCCTGGCCCTGCCGGACCCGCCGCCGGTCGTCTATGTCACCGGGGCCCAGGAAGGCCGCATTGCCGTGGCCGCCCTTCGCGCCGGGGCCGCGGACTATGTGATCAAGGACGTGTCGGAGGATTTCACCTCGCTCCTGCGCTCGGCCATCGAGGACGCCCACAACCGGCGCCGCCTGCAGCGGGAGAACGAGACCGCCCAGGACGAGGTCCGCATGGCTCGCGACCGGGCCGAGGCCATGCTGCGCGAGGTCAACCACCGGGTGGGCAATTCGCTTCAGCTGGTGTCCAGTTTCATCTCGCTGCAGATGCGGCAGTTGGCGGACGGGGCGGCCCGGGACGCCCTGCGCGAGGCCCAGGCCCGCATCGAGGCGGTCGCGCATGTGCACCGCAGGCTGTACACCTCGGGCGACATGGCCCAGGTGGCCGTGGACGAGTATCTGAAGAGCCTGATCGAGGAACTCTCCGCTTCCCTGGGCCGTGAGGACAGCGCGCCCAACCTGACCCTGGACGCCGACCCCATGAAGGTCGGAACCGATCAGGCGGTCTCCCTGGGTGTGATCGTAACCGAACTGGTCACCAACGCTGTCAAATATGCCTATCAACCCGGTCAGGGCGGGGACATTCGCGTCCACCTCAAGGCTGATGGCGAGGGGCGAGCCCTGCTGACGGTCGAGGACGACGGCGTCGGTCTGGGCGACCCGTCGCAAGGGCCGAAGGGCACGGGGCTGGGCTCAAAGATCATCGCGGCCATGGCGGGTGGTTTGCGCTCGAAGGTCGATTTCGACACGGCGCACAAGGGCGTGCGCGCCCGCCTGGCCTTCGATCTCTAGGCCGGACACATGTTGCAGTTCGGATATGCCAGACCTGACCGCACCTATGCGCCGCGCCCCACGGCGTTCGGCCTTCTGGTGCACGGGGGGCGGCTTGCCTGCGTCCGGATAGACCGGGGCGAGAACAGCTACCTCGATCTGCCGGGCGGCGCGCGGGACGGGGATGAGTCCGAGGCGGAGGCGGTCGTGCGGGAGTATCGCGAGGAGACGGGCCTGCGCGTTGCCGTCGATGCTCGCCTGACCGAGGCGGCCCAGTTCGTGGACAAGAGCGATGGGCGAACGGTCAACAACAGGGGTGGCTTCTGGACGCTGCGCCTGCTGGACCCCACCCCCTCCGGCAAGGTCGAGGATGACCACGAGTTGATCTGGCTGGACCCGTTGGAGGCGTTGGTGAGCCTCCGCCACGAGGCTCATGCGTGGGCTGTGACCATGTGGCTGAGGACTCACAAACCCGCGTGATCCGGGGAACGACGGCGGGCCGAACCTGTTGAATTGGCATCGGGCGAACACCGGGTTCGCCAATCCCAGGAGAACAGTGATGCCTAACAAGGATCAAATTGAAGGCCGCGCCAAGGAAGCCATGGGCAACGTCAAGGACGCCGCAGGCGACATGACCGGCAACCACAGGCTGGAGGCCGAAGGCAAGGCCGATCAGGTCGAAGGCAAGGTCCAGAAGACCTTTGGTGACGTCAAGGAAGACATCAAGACCTGATCCGGATCATTCCGCCGGATCGAAGGGCCACCGTCGCAGGACGGTGGCCTTTTCAATTCTGTCCCGACAGGTTGATCCGCAAGCCGCCGGTATCCTCGCGCGAGCCGGCCGGATCGCAGACCTCTTCCCAGATCACGCCGCCGTCGGGCCGGGCACGGGGGCGGGTACTGCAGCGTGCCGGTTCGCGCAGCTGTGGTCCCGCCGGCCCGCGAACTTCACGGGACTGGCCGCACTGGACGGCGAAGTTGGCCTCGGCCTGGGCGCGGGCGCAGGCCTCGAGCGAGGTAGTCGGGCGCAGGGCCTCGGGCAGGCTGTCGCCCAGCTCGGCCGCCAGCTGTTGCCGGACGCGGAACTGGCAGGACTCCAGCGGAGTATCGCCCCGGATCTGGGGATGGCAGCGGGCGCGCTCCCAGGCAAAGGGGTCTTCGCGGGCCCATTGCGGCAGGGCGGGGTCCTGCAGGACCAGACCCAGGATGATTGCACCGAGCATGGACGCCTCCTTCTGGTGGTCGTCGGCCTATCGGGCCAAGGAGCGCATGGCGCGCTCCAGGCCGTCGAGAGTCAAGGGGAACATCTGGTCCTCCATCACCTCCCGGATCAGGCCGACCGAGGGCGTATAGGCCCAGTAGCGCTCGGGCACCGGATTCAGCCAGGCCGACTTTGGCCACTGCTGGCGCAGGCGTTTCAGCCATACCGCGCCGGCTTCTTCATTCCAGTGCTCGACCGAGCCGCCGGGCATGGTGACCTCATAGGGACTCATGGTGGCGTCGCCGACGATCACGGCCCGCCAGTCGCCGGGATAGCGGTTCAGGACTTCCCACGTCGGGGTCCGCGCCTCATGCCGGCGCCGGTTGTCCTTCCACACGCCCTCGTAAAGGCAGTTGTGGAAGTAGAAGAACTCAAGGTGCCGAAATTCGGATTTTGCGGCCGAGAACAGCTCCTCGCACAGCTTGACGTGCCCATCCATCGAGCCACCGATGTCGAGGAACAGCAGCACCTTGATTGTGTTGCGCCGCTCGGGCCGCATCTGGATGTCCAGCCAGCCCTGGCGCGCGGTGCCGTCTATGGTGGCGTCCATGTCCAGTTCGTCCGGCGTGCCCTGACGGGCGAACCGGCGCAGACGGCGGAGTGCCACCTTGATGTTGCGAGTGCCCAGCTCGACCGAGTCGTCGAGGTTTCGGTATTCGCGCTTTTCCCATACCTTGACCGCCCGACCGTGCTGCGACTTGCCGCCGATGCGAACCCCCTCGGGGTTATAGCCGCCGTTGCCGAAGGGGCTGGTGCCGCCCGTGCCGATCCATTTGTTGCCGCCCTGATGCCGGTCGTGCTGTTCCTCCAGGCGCTGTTTCAGCGTCTCCATCAACTTTTCGAAGCCGCCAAGGGCCTCGATCTCGGCCTTCTGCTCGTCGGTCAGGTATTTTTCATTAAGCAGCTTCAGCCAGTCCTCGGGCACGCCACCGACATCCGGCTCCTCGCCCGCGCCGACGGTCTCCATCCCCTTGAACACCTTGCCGAACACCTGATCGAACCGGTCGTAGTGTTTCTCATCCTTGATCAGGATGGCCCGCGACAGGTGGTAGAAGTCCTCGACACGGGTGCCGGCGGTCAGGACGCGCTTGTCCATGGCCTCCATCAGGAACAGCCATTCCTTGAGCGAGACCGGGACCCGGGCATCCCGCAGGGCCGTGAAGAAGGGGAGGAGCATTCGGGCGTCAGTCGCTCCCGGCCTCGCGAGGAAGAGCCCGGGCGAGCGCCATGCTGGATACCTCGACGACGGTGTCATCGGTTGAAGGACCGGTACCCCGCGCCTTGAAGCTCCACTCGCCGATGTGGCGAACGAGGATCAGGCTGCGCACGGGCTGTCCGGACAGGCTCATATCGAAGACGGCCAGCAGGGGCTGCGGCTGTCCCGGCAGGGTCGTGATGGAGAAGTTCCGGTCGACCGGGCGCGCATCGGGTGCGCCGTTTCTCAGGGCGCGTATCGCCGATTCCATGACCTCCTCGGGTGTGTAGACCTCGTCATAGCGGGTGGCGAAGAGGGTGACGAAGGTCGATCCCCTCCAGGATCCACAGCCGATGTCGAGACCGGAACGGTCAAACACCCGGATGTTGTCGCGCGCATCCGCCCCCGGAAATTCGCAGACCATGCCGCTCGGTCCATGACGGACCCGTGGAAGCGTCGAGTCGGTGACATTGGTCAGGAAGGCAGCCCCTCGGGAGCTGGCGATGATCGCGTCCGCATGGTCGCGGGCGGCTTCCACACTTACGGATTGGGCTGTGGCCGCAACCGGCAGGATCAGCAGGTAAAGGCCAATCGCGGCCGCGGAAAGGTGACGCACCATGGTGGGACCCTCAGTGGAACAGGCGGCTAACAGACCATGCCGCTGACCCCGCGTCCATGCCGGGATCAGGCCGGTTTCCTCAGGATGAACTCGTCGTCCATCCATTTGCCGACGGGGAACTGGTATTCGCCGGCTTTCTCGAAGCCATGGGCGGCATAGAGCTTCTGGGCCTTCAGATTGCCGCTCCAGACGCCGATCCACTGGGCGCCGGTACCGTGTTCGGTCATCCAGTCCATGGCGACCTTGAGCAGGCGGGTGCCAAGGCCCAGCCCCTGGGCCTCCTTGAGGATGTACAGCCGTTTCAGTTCGGTCTCGCCGGGCCGGGCGTCCGGATGGGGCAGGGCGTTCGGGCCCGTATTGGCAAAGCCCAGCAGCCGGTGGTCGCGCTCGGCCACCCACCAGCCCATGGCCGGGTCGGACAGCCGGACCCGGGTGGCCTCCAGGCTGAACACCTGTTCCATGAAGACGGCCAGGTCGTCCTCGGGATAGGGAATGCCGAAGCCCTCCATGAAGGTCTCGACGAAGGTGCGGGACCCGGCTTCGGACAGGGCGGCGGCGTCGGTCAGGCGGGCCGGGCGGATCAGGATGTCGCTCATACGGGGCGCTTATCACGCTCTTGAGAGGCAGGCGACAAGGCGGGATTCGCGGCCTAGTCTTGTCGCAATGACCCTGCCGATCTTCACCCATCCCGACATGACCGGACACCAGCCCGGCATCGGCCATCCCGAGCGGCCCGAGCGGTTAGAGGCGGTGCTGGCGGCGCTGGCGGACTCCGGACTGGACGGCAACCGTCGCGCGGCGACCGAGGCCTCGGTCGAGGACCTGGAGCGTCTGCATCCGGTCGACTATGTGGCCAACATCCTGAACGCCTCGCCCGAGGTCGGTCGGGTATCGCTGGACGCCGATACCCACCTGTCGCCCGGGAGTGTGCGGGCCGCCCTTCTGGCTGCAGGGGCTGTGGTCGATGCCGTGCGGGCAGTTATGGCCAGCGACATGGACCGGGCTTTCTGCGCGATCCGGCCGCCCGGCCACCATGCCGAGCCGAACCGGTCGATGGGGTTCTGCCTGTTCTCCAATGTCGCCGTGGCCGCCCGGGCGGCGCAGGCCGAGGGGGCAGGGCGCGTCGCGGTGGTGGATTTTGACGTGCACCACGGCAATGGGACCCAGGCGGCCTTTGAGGCAGACCCGACGCTGTTCCTGGCCTCGATCCATCAGATGCCCCTCTATCCCGGCACCGGCGCGCCGTCCGAGACGGGCGTCGGCAATATCGTCAATGCGGCGGTCGAGCCTCATGCAGCCCGCGAGGCCTGGCGCCGGACCTTTGCCGACCGCCTGATGCCGGCTCTGGAAGCCTTCTCGCCCGACCTGATCCTGATCTCGGCCGGGTTCGATGCACACAGGCGGGATCCGCTGGCGCACCAGAGCCTTGAGGCCGAGGATTTCGCCTGGGCAACGCGTGCGGTGGTCGAGGTCGCGAGGCGGGTCTGTTCGGGCAAGGTTGTCAGTTCGCTGGAGGGGGGCTACGACCTCGAGGGCCTGGGGCGATCCGCCGTGGCCCATGTTCAGGCACTGGGGGAGGAATGAGGGACACGTCGACCGACAGTCTTGCTGTCGCCAGCCGCCCCGGCGCCATGCTTGACCCCGACCGCCTCAACGATCTGGCTGCGGACCACACGCGCAGGGATGCCGAATCGGCCATGCCCCTGCCCGGGACCAGCGGTGACATTGTGCTGGCCCGCCACGGCGAGCCGGCCCTGTCGCGCAAATGCCTGATCACCGCACGTCAGTACCGCGACTGGTGGGGCAAATATGAGCTGGGCGGCCTGCTGGAAGGCCAGACGCCGCCGGCCGAACTGCTGGCGACCGCAGAGGGGGCCGCCCTGATCCTGTCGTCGACCCGCCAGCGCGCCATAGAGACGGCCGCTGCCATTTCGGGGGATCGCGAGGTGATCAGCGACGCCCTGTTCATCGAGGCTCCGCTGCCTCCGCCGCCCTTTCCCGACTGGTTCAAGCTGTCGCCCCGCTGGTGGGGCGTGGTGTCGCGCTTCTGGTGGCATGCCTTTGACCACCATCAGGGACAGGAGACCCGGCGCGAGGCTGAGGCCCGGGCCGATCGCGCCGCCCGCCTGCTGATCGAAAAGGCCGCCATGGGAGGCGATGTGCTGGTCCTGGCCCACGGCTATTTCAACCACATGGTCGGTCGGCGGCTGAAGGCCCACGGCTGGCGGCTGGCCCACAATCAGGGCTTCAAGTACTGGTCGCAGCGACGGTTCGTGAGACGCTGAGCCGCCCCCTGTCTTGCCTGTCCTGACCGGGCCTGTCAGAACCGCAGCCATGACCGCCGACCTTCCCAAGACCGATCCGGACCTGTCCTTCGAGGAGGCGCTCTCGCGACTGGAGAGCATCGTCTCGCGGCTCGAGTCGGGCCAGGCACCGCTGGAAGAGTCCATCACCCTGTACGAAGAGGGGGCCCGGCTGAAGGCCCTGTGCGAGGAACGGCTGAAGGCCGCCCAGCTGCGCGTCGAACAGATCGTCGTCGGCCCCGACGGCCAGGCGGCCCGGGCCGAACCAGCCGGGTTCGAGTGATGGCCGGGCCCGCCGCCGATCAGATCACCTTTGATGACTTCCTGAAGGTTGACGTGCGCGTGGGTCGGATCGTCACCGCCGAGCCCTTTCCCGAGGCGCGGAAGCCCGCCTTCAGGCTGACGATCGATTTCGGCCCCGACATCGGGGTCAGGAAATCCTCGGCCCAGATCACCCGCCATTACACCCTCGACCAGCTGGTGGGCCGCAAGGTCGCCGCCGTGGTCAACTTCCCGCCGCGCCAGATCGGCCCGATGAGGTCCGAGGTGCTGACCCTCGGCTTTCCCGATGCCGAGGGCGAGGTCGTGCTGGTCGGGGTCGACCGCGAGGTTCCGGTCGGCGGGCGCCTGTTTTGATCCCGCTGGCCGCCAATTCGCCGGAGCAGGCGGTGATCGACCGGATCGCCGAGGTCGCCGACCTGATCACTGTGGCGCTGGACGAACTGCTGCCCCGGGCAGATGGTCCGGAGTCCCGCCTGACCGAGGCCATGCGCTATGCGGCGCTGGGGCCGGGCAAGCGGCTGCGTCCCTTCTTCGCCATCGAGGCCTCGCGTCTGTTCGATCTGGACGAGGGACCGGTGCTGCGGGCGGCCTGCGCGCTGGAATGCGTGCACGCCTATTCGCTGATCCATGACGACCTGCCCTGCATGGACGACGACGACATGCGGCGGGGTCGTCCGACGCTGCACCGCGCCTATGACGAGGCGACGGCGGTGCTGGCCGGGGACGCGCTGCAGACAGCAGCGTTCGACATCCTGCTGGACCCGGACACGCATGACGATCCGGCCATCCGCTGCGAGCTGGCGCGCCGGCTGTCCTATGCCTCCGGGGCCCGGGGCATGGCGGGCGGCCAGATGATCGACCTGATGGGGGTACGCGACGATCTGGGCGGGGTGGCGCGGATGCAGCGGCTGAAGACCGGGGCCCTGATCACCCACGCCTTCGAGATTCCGCTGATCATCGGCGACATCCGCGACGAACGGCGCACCGCCCTGATCGCCTTTGCCCATGATCTGGGGCTGGCCTATCAGATCGTCGACGATGTGCTGGACGCCGAGGGGGACGAGGCCCTGCTGGGCAAGGCGGCCGGCGGCAAGGACGCCCGGCTGGGCAAGACCAATTTCGTCACCCTGCTGGGGCTGGAAGCCGCCCGTGAGCGGGTCGCCCACCTGCGCGATCAGGCACGCGGGCATCTGGAGGTCTTCGGCGACGAGGCCGAAATGCTGAAGGCCTGCGTCGATGTGGTGCTGCAGCGGCGCTCCTGACGGGATCGGCTGCGGCAATCAGGCATTCCTCAGGAATCCCTCACTGGTGTTCCGTACCCCGGTCAATCATGTAGAGAAGGCAGAGGGCGATCTCGCGCCCGACACTGAGCCTGTTTCATGCCCGATACCCCCCTGCTCGACACCGTCAAGGTTCCCGCCGACTCGCGTGGCCTGACCACACCCCAGCTGAAGCAGCTGGCCGATGAGCTGCGGGCCGAGGTGATCGATGCCGTGTCGGTGACCGGCGGGCATCTGGGCTCGGCGCTGGGCGTGGTGGAGCTGACCGTGGCCCTGCACCATGTGTTCGAGACGCCGAAGGACATTCTGATCTGGGACGTCGGGCACCAGTGCTATCCGCACAAGATCCTGACCGGGCGGCGCGACCGCATCCGCACCCTGCGTCAGGGCGGGGGCCTGTCGGGCTTCACCAAGCGGTCGGAGAGCGACTACGACCCGTTCGGCGCGGCGCATGCCTCGACCTCGATCTCGGCGGCGCTCGGCTTTGCCGCAGCCCGCGACCGGAAGGGCGAGAGCAACAAGGTGGTGGCGGTGATCGGCGACGGCTCCATGTCGGCGGGCATGGCCTATGAGGCGATGAACAATGCGGCCGAGACGACCGGCCAGCTGACGGTGATCCTGAACGACAACGATATGTCGATCGCCCCGCCGGTCGGGGGGATGAGCGCCTATCTGGCCAAGCTGGTGTCCGGCGGTGCCTATCAGAACATGCGGCGCTTCGGAAAGAAGGTGGCCGAGCACTTGCCGCGCCCGTTCCGCGACGCGGCGCGCAAGGCCGAGGAATACACCCGGGGCATGGTCACGGGGGGCACCTTCTTCGAGGAACTGGGCTTCTACTACGTCGGGCCCATCGACGGGCACGACATGGAGGCCCTGGTGCCGGTGCTGAAGAATGCCGCAGCCATCACCGACCGGCCCGTGCTGGTCCATGTGGTGACCCAGAAGGGCAAGGGCTATGCCCCCGCCGAGAACAGCGCCGACAAATACCACGGGGTGGTCAAGTTCGACGTGGTGTCGGGCAAGCAGTCCAAGGCCGTCTCCAACGCGCCCAGCTATACAAAGGTGTTCGGCACCGAGCTGATCAAGCGGGCCGGGCGCGATCCGTCGATCGTGGCGGTGACGGCGGCCATGCCGTCGGGCACGGGGCTGGACCTGTTCGGCCAGGCCTTCCCCGAGCGGACGTTCGATGTGGGCATTGCCGAGCAGCACGCGGTGACCTTCTGCGCCGGGCTGGCGGCCGACGGGATGAAACCGGTGTGCGCCATCTATTCGACCTTCCTGCAGCGCGGTTATGACCAGGTCGTCCACGATGTGGCCATCCAGTCGCTGCCGGTGCGCTTTGCCATGGACCGGGCCGGACTGGTGGGCGCCGACGGCTCGACCCACGCGGGCAGTTTCGACATCGGCTATATGGGCGCCCTGCCGGGCATGGTGCTGATGGCCGCGGCAGACGAGGCCGAACTGGCCGCGATGATCGCCACCAGCCTCGAGATCGACGACCGGCCGAGCGCCTTCCGCTATCCGCGCGGCGATGGCGTCGGGGTCGAGATCCCCGAACTGGCCGCCCCGCTGGCGATCGGCAAGGGCCGGATCGTGCGCGAGGGGACGACGGTCGCCATCCTGAGCCTCGGCACGCGGCTGCAGGAATCGCTGAAGGCCGCCGAGGCGCTGGCGGCGCGCGGTGTGTCGACCACAGTCGCCGATGCGCGCTTCGCCAAGCCGCTGGACGAGGATCTGATCCTGCGTCTGGCCCGCGAGCATGAGGTGCTGATCACGGTCGAGGAGGGCGCGATCGGCGGCTTCGGCGGCTTTGTGCTGCAGATGCTGGCCGACAAGGGCGCGCTGGACGGCGGGCTCAAGATCCGCACCCTGCACCTGCCCGATGTCTTCCAGGACCACGACAAGCCCGAGCTGCAATATGCCGCCGCCGGCCTGAACGCCGACCAGATCGCCGCGACGGCGCTGGTGGCGTTGGGGGTTGAGGGCCGGACCGGGGCGGTGCGGGCGTAGATCAGACTCTCCTCCCTGACGAAGTCGGGGAGGTGGCGCGGCGCTTGCGCCGTGACGGAGGGGCTCTCCAGGTCGAGCACGAGGCAAGAACCCCTCCACCACTTCGTGGTCCCCCTCCCCATCGGCGATGGGGAGGAGACGTGATTGTTCGCCTCTCGCCCGGGGGCAGAGGGTGGAGGGCAGGCGGAGCGCCGGGCCTTCGCCCGGAGTGAATAGAGTTTACCGTTTCGACGAAGACAGACGCTCCGCGCAGACGGTTTTCCGGGAGCTTGCGTCGGGTGGCCGTGTTCGGGCCTTACCGCAGCGCCCCCGGCGGGCGGGCTGAACCTGCGTTCAGTCCCGGACGATCGAGTATCCCCCTCGACCCAGTGTTGACGGCGGGCCTTGCGCCCGGCTGCCGAAGCCTCCCTGAGACCTGGAAGCCGGACAGCTCCGCCGCCAACCCCGCTCCATCCGCTCCCGCCGCCGCAAGGTCGCAGGCCTTACGAGCCCTCCGTGCAACGGGACGGGAGGAGTGTTGCACACGGCTGGACCCGGTCGGGAAGAACGGTCCGGGAAACGGGAGCGGTATTGAAAGGGCGGGGGAATTTGGGGCCGGCTATCATAGCTGAGGGCTTCGACCCAGCGGTCCTTCTCCCCCTGTGGGAGAAGGTGGGCCGCGAGAGCGGGCCGGATGAGGGGTCTCTCAGAGGGTTGACGGGGAGCTCGATTCATCCCGCGCGATGAACGTCCAATCGCAGTGTAACCCCTCATCCGCCCCCTTCTCCGGGGGCACCTTCTCCCACAAGGGGAGAAGGGCACGAGAGAATGGCCTGACCGAGGATGACCACGCATCTCACTCCACCGCTGCGCGACAGGGAGGAGACGATGCGTTACCCCTTCCGCGCGTCCAGCCAGCGGACGGCGTCGGCGTCGCGGGCGCTGAGGTCGGGGTAGTCGGGGTCGGAGCCGACGGTGCCGTCGCGCTTCCACGACCGGGCGCATTTAGGGTGGTCTGTAATTGTCAGCACTTTGACGCGCACAGGCGCATTCAAGCCGACCCGAATGCCTCCCACGATCTGAAACTCTTCACCGGGTGTGCTCTGCCATACATCGCGTGTATCGCCCTCAATGGGGAGGACGTCGACGATGCTCACGCGCAGGATCTCGGCAAGAAAGTCGGTCGGCGATTGGCCCGGAACATCGAAGAGATCCAGCACGGGATTTCCGGTCTGGAGGACCAATTTCAAGTCCAGCCCGCTACCGATTTTTTGATCGCGCCGCTTTACCTCGATAGCGCCCATTGCGGTCTCGATGACAAACTTCAGGTCCTCCCACCGCGCCGCCTCTTCCTCGTTCTGCCACTCGGCCGGGGTGTCGGGGATGACGCGGGCGCAGTTGGTGCCGGAGTCGGGGTAGCGGGTGGTCCAGGCCTCTTCCATGGTGAAGGGGACGATGGGGGCCAGCCAGGCGGTGAGGCGCAGGAAGACCTCGTGCATGACGGTGCGGGCCGCGCGACGGCGGATCGCGTCGGGGCGGTCGCAGTAGAGGCTGTCCTTGCGGACGTCGAAATAGAGGGCCGACAGGTCGCCCGAGCAGAACTCCAGCACCGGACGGATCACGTCTTGGAAGCGGTAGGTTTCGTAGGCCTGGCGGACCTGGCCATCCAGCTGCCACAGGCGGTGCAGGATGAAGCGCTCCAGCGGCGGCATCTGGTCGTAGTCGACGCGCTCCGCCTCATCGAAGTCAGCCAATGCGCCCAGCAGATAGCGGACGGTGTTGCGCAGCTTGCGATAGGCCTCAACCGTGGTCTGAAGGATCTGTTTGCCGATGCGCTGGTCCTCGGCATAGTCGACCAGGGCCACCCACAGACGCAGGATGTCGGCGCCCGACTCCTTGATGACGGTCGCGGGGTCGGTGGTGTTGCCCAGCGACTTGGACATCTTGCGGCCCTGCTCGTCCTGGGTGAAGCCGTGGGTCAGGACCGCCTTGTAGGGGGCGCGGCCACGGGTGCCGCAGCCCTCCAGCAGGTTGGACTGGAACCAGCCGCGGTGCTGGTCAGAGCCTTCCAGATAGAGGTCGGCGGGCCAGTGCGACGGGCGGTCGCCGTCATAGCCCTGCTCCGGGGTGCGGGGCTCGAGCGTGAAGGCGTGGGTGCAGCCCGAGTCGAACCAGACATCGAGGATGTCGGTGACCTTTTCAAACTGATCGGGGTCATAGGCGCCGAGGAAGTCGGCATCGGGGGTCTCGAACCAGGCGTCGGCGCCGCCGGCCTGGATGGCAGCGAGGATGCGCGCATCGACCGCGTCGTCATGCAGGGGCTGGCCGGTCTGTTTGTCGACGAACATGGCCAGCGGCGTGCCCCAGGCGCGCTGGCGGCTGATCAGCCAGTCGGGGCGGTCGGCGACCATGGAGCGGATGCGGTTCTTGCCCGCCGCCGGATGGAAGGTGGTGGCGTCGATGGCGGTCAGCGCCGTCTCACGCAGGGTTTCACCCGACTTGAGCGGCTGATCCATGCGGATGAACCCCAGATTCCGGGAAGTAAGTGGTTCATCCATGCGGATGAACCACTGGGGGGTGTTACGGAAGATGATGGGCGCCTTGGACCGCCAGCTGTGCGGATAGGAATGCTCCATCCGGCCGCGCGCCAGCAGATTGCCGGCCTCGATCAGCTTTTCGGTGACGACCTTGTTGGCGGGGCCGAACTTGCCGATCTTGTCCTTCTTGCCCTCGGTCTCCAGCACCTTGAGCCCGGCGAACAGGGGGACGTGGGGATAGTAGGCGCCGTCGGCGTCGACGGTGTCGGGCACTTCCTTGTGGCCGTGGGCCTTCCACACCTCATAGTCATCGGCACCGTGACCGGGGGCGGTATGGACGAAGCCGGTTCCGGCCTCGTCGGTCACGTGATCGCCGGCCAGCAGGGGCACGGCATAGCCATAGCCGGGGTCAAGCGCGGCCAGCGGGTGGGCGCACTCCAGCCCTGACGGATTGATGTCGCCGAGGCGGGTGAAGGTCGCGATCTTTGCGGCCTTGAACACTTCGCCAGCCAGCTTGTCCGCCAGGATCAGCCGGTCGCCCGGTCTGGCCCAGGGCTCGAACTCGAGGCCCTCTTCCATGGCGGTGACCTCATAGACGCCATAGGCGATCTCGGGGCTGTAGCTGATGGCGCGGTTGGCCGGGATGGTCCAGGGCGTGGTCGTCCAGATGACGATGGAGGGCGTGGCGTGGCGGAAGGCCAGCAGGTCGTCGTCGTGGTCGTCGGTGGCACCGGTGACCGGGAATTTCACCCAGATCGTGGGCGAGACGTGGTCATGGTATTCGATCTCGGCCTCGGCAAGCGCCGTGCGCTCGACCGGAGACCACATGACGGGCTTGGAGCCACGATAGAGCTGGCCCGAGTTCTTGAACCTGTGGAACTCGGCGACGATGGCGGCCTCGGTGCCAAAGTCCATGGTGGCATAGCGGTTGTCCCAGTCGGCGGTGACGCCGAGGCGCTTGAACTGCTCGCGCTGGACGTCGATCCAGCCCTCGGCATAGGTGCGGCAGGCGGCGCGGAACTCGGCCTTGGACACCTCGTCCTTGCGGCGGCCTTTCGCCCGGAACTGTTCCTCGATCTTCCATTCGATCGGCAGGCCGTGGCAGTCCCAGCCGGGGACATAGTCGACGTCATAGCCCAGCAGGAAGCGCGACCGGACCACGAAGTCCTTCAGCGTCTTGTTCAGTGCATGGCCGATGTGGATGTCGCCGTTGGCGTAGGGCGGGCCGTCGTGGAGAACGTAGAGGGGGGCGTTCTGCGCCTGGCGCTCGGCGCGCAGGCGGGCGTAGAGGTCGCCCCAGGCCTCGAGGATCTCGGGCTCCTTCTTGGGCAGGCCGCCACGCATGGGGAAGGGCGTGTCGGGCAGGAAGACGGTGTCGCGATAGTCGCGGCCAGCAGGAGCATTATCGCCAGAATTATTGCCGGTGTCGGCCATGAGGTCAGGTCTCGTGTCGTTGATCGTTCGCGTGACGTTTGATTCCGCTGTCTGAGCGGGGCATCCCGGCGAGCGCGAGGCGTCAGCCCTGCGGCGCTACGCCGGGCGGCTAATCGAAATCACACGGATCACGCGGACGGTCATGGTCAGGCCGGTCTAGCAGAGGCGGCGGGCATGAGGCCAGCCGAAACCGCCAGTGCGGCGCGGGCGGCGGTGGCATCGGCCTCGATCTGAACCTTGAGGGCGTCGAGGCCGTCGAAGGTCATTTCGGGGCGGAGGAAGGCGACCAGCTCGGTCTCTACCGTCCGGCCGTAGAGGTCGCCGTCGAAGTCGAACAGCCAGACCTCGAGCAGCGGCTGTTCCAGCAGATACATGGGCCGGACGCCGAGGCTGGCGACGCCGTCGATGACGCGGCCCTCGGCCAGACGGGTGCGGGTGGCGTAGATGCCGAAGGCCGGGCGCATATAGTCGCCCAGCGCGATGTTGAGGGTCGGTACGCCGATGGTGCGGCCGCGCTTGTCGCCATGAATGACCTCGCCCTCGATGGCGAAGGGGCGGCCGAGGATGGCGGTGGCGCGGGCCATGTCGCCGGCCTTGAGGGCCTCGCGCACGGCCGAGGAGGACAGCTTCAGGCCATCGGCGTCATCGACACGGGCGACCGGGCTGACGGTGAAGCCGGCCTGCTCGCCATAGCGGGCGAGAGCCTCGGGCGAGCCCGAGCGGCCCTTGCCGAAGGTGAAGTCAAAGCCGACGGCGGCGTGCCCGATGTGAAGTCCGTCCGGACCGAGAACCTCGAGGGCGAAGGCCTGGTCGCTCAGGGCGGCCATGTCGGCGTCGAAGGGCAGGCGGTACAGTCGGTCGACGCCGAGGCCGTCCAGGGCGCGCGCCATCTGGCCGGGCGACATCAGGCGGAAGGGGGCGGCGTCCGGCTGGAACCAGCGGCGCGGGTGGGGATCGAAGCTGACCACGCCGAGGGGCAGGTCGCGCTGCCGGGCCACCTGGCGCGCGGCGTCGATCACGGCCTGATGCCCCCGGTGGACGCCGTCGAAGGCGCCGATGGCGACCGCTGCGCCCTGTGCGGAAGCGGGAAGGTCCCGCCAGGTCTCGATGACGGTCAGGGCCACGTCAGCCCTTTGCGGGACGCCGACGACGCGGCACGCGCACACTGGCCTCGCCGTCCAGCACCAGCTGGTCGCCGACCAGCCCCTCGCAGCGCAGGACCACGCGGGCCGATTCCGCATCGATGGAGGCGACGGTGACGCGCGCGATGACGGTGTCGCCGATCTTCACCGGCCGGTGGAAGGCAGTGTTCTGGCCGAGGAAGATGGAGCCCGCGCCCGGCAGGATCATGCCGACCACGGCCGAGCCGAACGAGGCGCTGAGCAGGCCATGGGCGATGCGACCGCGATAGGCGGTCTTCGACGCAAAGGCCTCGTCCATGTGCAGGGGATTGAAGTCGTCCGAGGCCTCGGCGAACTGCTGGATGCGGGCCTCGGTGACCTCGACAGCCTTTTCCGCCGTCATGCCGACGAACAGCTCGTCAAGGATGTATCCGCCCGAGGGGTGCGCGCTAACCGTCTGTGTCATCGGGCGGTGTTAGCGCCGGAATCGCGCGAAGGCGAGCCTTACCAGGCGAGGTCCAGAGCGGCGTAGCGGGCGGTGGTGCCTTCCTCGGCCAGCAGGGCGCCGGCGCGGGCGGCATCCAGGGCGCCGTCAGGACCGCGCGCGGCGTCGCCATGGATGCCCTGGGCGATGAACAGGCAGTCGAGGCCCTGCTGTTCCGCCCCCAGCACATCGGTGATGACTCCGTCGCCGATGCACAGCACGCGGGACCGGTCGACGGGGCCGGGGCGGTGGCGTCCGGCCTCGGTCAGGGCCAGCTCATAGATGGGGGCAAAGGGCTTGCCGGCCATGACCACCGGGCCGCCCAGCTGTTCATAGAGGTCGGCAAGCGAGCCGCCGCAATAGATCAGGGTGTCGCCGCGCTGGACCACCCGGTCGGGGTTGGCACAGATCAGGTCGATGCCGCGCCGGGCGGCGGTCGACAGCTCGGCGCGGTAGTCCTCGGGCGTCTCGGTGGTGTCGTCGCGGGGGCCGGTGACCGAGACGAAGGCGGCGTCCGCCACGTCTTCGGTGACGTCGAGGCCGAGGCCGGCATAGAGGGGGGCATCGCGCTCGGGCCCGATGATCAGGGCCGGGCCGGGCGCGCGTTTGGCCAGCTCCATCCGCGTCGCGTCGCCCGAGGTGACAAAGCCGTCCCAGGCCGCGCGCGGCACACCGAGTCCATCCAGCTGGGCCACCACATCCGAGGCCGGCCGCGGCGAGTTGGAGATCAGCACGACGGTGCCGCCCTGATCCCGGAAGGCCTTGAGCGCGGCACAGGGGCCCGGCCAGCTCTCGCGGCCGTTATGGATCACCCCCCAGACGTCGCACAGCAGCAGGTCATAGTCGCCCGCAACAGCGGACAGGCGGGGCAGGGGGGCGGGCAGGGTCATGCGGCTGTCGTTAGCCGAGCGGACGGGGTGGGGGAAGGGGAGGGGGCAGTAGGCAGTAGGCAGTAGGCAGTGTGATCAGAGGTGGCTCTTTTCATCTCCTCCCCGTTTGCGGGGAGGGGGACCGCGCAGCGGTGGAGGGGGCGTCGCTGCCTTTGACCGAACAAGACCTCCCACCCGCGACGCCGCCCCCTCCGTCACGGCGCTTATGCGCCGCGCCACCTCCCCATGAATGGGGAGGAGATGAGGGAGCGGAACGCCGCCCCCGCCCTTGCGTTCGTGGATGGGGGTTTGAGGGAGAGACGACATGCGATCCATATTGGCAATGACGACGGTGGCGGCCTGCGGGCTGATGCTCAGCGGCTGTGCAACGGCGGGCTACGGCGACTATGCCTCGGCGTGCGAGCGGGACTATGCGAAGAACCGCGAGCGGGCCATCAGCGCCGGAGCCGTGCTGGGCGCGGCCGTCGGTGCGGCGGTGGCCGGAGAGGGCAACCGCGAGCAGGGAGCCCTGATCGGTGCCGCGGCCGGGGCTTTGCTGGGCAGCGAACTGTCGGCCGAGGACGATCCCTGCGGCTATGGCTTTGGCGGCTACAACCGGGACTACCGCTATGGTCGCGAGCGGGTCTACTGGCGGGATGATAACCGGCGCTGGTGAGGGAACGGGGTGCGCCCTGACCGGTTACCTCTTTGACAGGAGGAAACCATGCGCAAGATCACGACCCTTTTGACCGCCGCCGCCCTGGCCACCGGCCTTGCGGCCTGCGACACGCGGTCCGGCGGGGACACGGAAACCAGTGTCGTGGCCGAGGCCATGCCCGAAACGCCCGACATCAGCGAGACGGCCAGAGACGAGCAGATCGTGCGGGAGGGCGTGCCTCCGTCGGAGGTCACCGGCCAGACGCCACCGCCAGAGCCGATCCCGGCCGAGTAGGCTGGTGCCCCGGCGCTTTCAGGTGAAGTGGTAGGCGTCGATCCGGGCTTCCCGAATGCGGCCATGGCGGTCGAACCGCAGGGTGATCCAGCCTTCACCCAGAGTTGCCCCGCACCTATGGCCGCGATCCACATCGGGACGGCACTCGAGTTCGGCTTCAGGCAGGAAGCGGCTCACCCGGGTGACAACGTCGTCCATTTCTCGCGCGGTGCCGATGCCGAGTACCGCTGCGGGTCGATTATTGTCCTCCGGGAAGACGAAAAACTTGACCAGTAGTTCGCCTTTCCAGAAGGCATGTCCGACCCCGTTCGCGTCGATGTAGCTGCATTCACCCCATTCCTGGCATTGGCCGTCGATGACCATCGTCAGGCCGGGTGATCCTTCCGGAGTGCCGAACGGGAGGTCGGAGAAGCTGCGCTCGGCCACCGTGAGCAGTTCGGGGCCGGAGCGGACGTTCTGGGCGCAGGCCACCGTTGCCAGTGACACCACTCCGGCGACAAGAACGACGAGACGCCCAAACATCCAGTAATTCCCCTTTGCGTCGCCCCTACCCCACCCGGCGGCGTTGCTCGGCGCTGCGGAGGGTGGAGCGGAGGAAGTCGGCGGGGGGGTCGGTTTCGGCGAGGACCTGTTCCTTGATGGCGCGGGGTTCGCCGAACAGATGGCCCTGGCCCATGGAGACGTCGAGCTCGAGGATGTCGACGATCTGGCGTTCGCTTTCGCACTTCTCGGCGATCACCTCGATGCCGTAGCGGCGGGTGAGAGCAGCGAAGTCGGCGGCCTGGATGTCGCGCAGGCTGGGCAGGGGCGAGCCGCCGTCGAGGTCGAGCAGCTGCTCGATCAGCAGGTCGGCGGCCACCTTGACGAAGCGCACGTCCGAGCGCTGCAGGTCGGCGAAGTCGAGATCCAGCGTCTGGACCTTGTCGATGGAGAAACGGAAGCCGAGGTCGGCCAGCTTGGCCATGTTGCGGGCCTCGACCGCGCCGCGCGCGTCGAAGGTGGCCTGCCCCAGTTCGAAGATCAGCGACTGGTTGAGGTCGCGGTTCTCGCTGAGGAAATGCAGGAACTGGGGGAAGAAGGTCTCATCGCCCAGCGACGACAGGGCGACGTTGCAGAAGACGCCGACCTTGCGGTCCTGACGCGCGAGACGGCGGACGATCTGGGCGCAGCGGAACAGCAGCAGATTATCGATGGCGGGAACCAGACCTTCGCCCTCGGCGACCGAGAGGTATTCGGCCGGCATCATGACCCGGTCGGTCGAGTCGCGCAGGCGGGTGAAGCTTTCGTAGAAGACGGTGCGGCGCTGGGGCAGGGTGACGACCGGTTGCAGGTACAGGTCGACCCGGCCCTCGGTCAGGGCATCGTGGACGGTGCGCAAGAGGGCGTGGGACTGGGCCTGACGGCGGCCCTCGAAGGTGTCGGGGGCGGGGGCGGCGGTCGACAGGCGCTCGTCGATGCTGGCGCTCATCTGCTGGATCAGGCCCTCAAGCATGCGGACCTCGCCCGTCAGCTCGTCGGTGCGGTTGAGCGCGCCGGACTCGATGGCCTGGGCCAGCTCGGTCAGAGCGCCCTGGGTGGTTTCCAGCGCATCGGCCAGAAGGCGATGGGCATCGCGGATCTGGGCCACCTCGGCCCTGAGGGCCCGCTCGCGCATATGGCCGGTGAGGTAGAGGTGGATGACGCCCAGCACGCCCAGCGCGCCGAAGGTCGCGGCAACGCCCGCACCCGCGCCCAGTCCGCCACGCCAGATCAGCGCCCCGACCGTCATGGCCAGGAACAGATAGCTGAAGATCAGGGCGGTACGAGTAAGCGTGCGCATAAGGGCCGTCTGTCCGATCTTCCCGAAGGAATCGATCCAGTATCGGGCTATCGGCCCGTGGCGGCTAGGGTTATTCAGAAAGAATCGGTGGACAGCGATAACCTGAGGAGTGGCGCGCACATGGAACTGTTTGACCTGACCGGCAAGGTGGCGGTGATCACCGGATCCTCACGCGGGATCGGCAGGGCCATCGCCGAGCGGATGGCCGAGCATGGGGCCAGGGTCGTCATCTCCTCGCGCAAGGCCGGGCCCTGCGATGAGGTGGCCACCGAGATCAACCAGCGCTTTGGCGAGGGGCGGGCGATCGCCGTGCCCTGCAACATCGCTTCGAAGGAAGACCTGCAACGGCTGGTCGACACCACGATCGGGACCTGGGGCAAGATCGACATCCTGGTGTGCAACGCCGCGTCCAATCCCTATGCCGGGCCGATGGCGGGCATTTCGGACGAACAGTTCGACAAGATCCTGCAGAACAATGTGGTCTCGAACCACTGGCTGATCCAGATGGTCGCGCCGGGGATGCTGGAGCGCAAGGACGGCTCGGTGATCATCGTCTCGTCGATCGGGGGCCTGCGCGGCAACGCCCTGATCGGGGCCTATAATGTGTCCAAGGCCGCTGACATGCAGCTGGCGCGCAACCTGGCGGTCGAGTGGGGGCCGTCGAATGTGCGGGTCAACTGTATCGCACCGGGCCTGATCAAGACAGATTTCGCGCGGTATCTGTGGGAGAACCCCGAGATCCTGAAGGTGGCGACCGATCCGGCCCCGCTGCGCCGTATCGGCCAGCCGGACGAGATCGCCGGCGCCGCCGTCTATCTGGCCGCGCCCGCCTCGACCTATATGACCGGCCAGACCCTGGTGGTCGACGGCGGCATCACCATTGCCTGGTGAGGCCGACAGGCGGGTGAGTTTCACCCAGGATCTCCAGTGGCGACTGGAGGCGATCGCCTTCGCCGGATTGACGGGCTTTCTGCGGCTGCTGGGGGTTGAACGGGCGTCGGCCCTGGGCGGCTGGCTGCTGAAGACCCTGGGGCCGCGCACGGGCACGCACCGGACCGTGACGCGGAACCTGAGGATAGCCTTTCCCGACATGCCCCGGGAGGAGCGCGAGGCGCTTGCGATCGCGGCCTGGGAGCAGACCGGCCGGACGTTCGCCGAGACGCCGCTGCTGGACCGGATCACCATCGAGAGCGGGCGGCTGGAAGTGGTCGGGATGGAACGGCTGCACACCATTCGCGACAGTGGACGTCCCGTGGTGTTCGTGTCCGGGCACCTGGCCTGCTTCGAGACGATGTCGGCGGTGATCCTGGCCTCGGGCGTGCCGTGCCAGATCACTTATCGCGCGGCCAACAACCCCTATGTCGACGCCCAGATCCGCAAGGCGCGGGCGCGCTATGGCGTGAAATTGTTCGCGCCCAAGGGCGGGGACGGGGCGCGTGAGCTGCTGGCCGGCATGGCGCGCGGCGAATCGGTCGCCCTGATGAATGATCAGAAGTTCTCGGAGGGGCCGGAGGTGACCTTCTTCGGTCAGCCGGTGAACGCCGCGCCGGGACCCAGCCGGCTGGCCCTGCGCTTCGGAACGGTGCTGCAGCCGATGTCGGTCGTGCGGCTGCCGGGTGTGCGGTTCCGGGTGACCGTCTATGAGCCGATCGAGCCGGAGCGGACCGACGACCGGCAGGCCGATATCGCGCGCGGGGTGCAGGCCATCACGAGCTTTATCGAAGCGCGGGTGCGCGAGCATCCCGTCGACTGGTTCTGGGTGCACAAACGCTGGCCCGACCGGGTCTATGCGTCGCTGGATTCGGCCCCGGCATCGGTCGAGCGGCGGTAGGGGCCCTTGAAGGTCTTCGAGGCCGAGCGGCGGCGGTCGGGCCCGAAATAGCTGTCGGTCTTCACGAACGGCCGCGGCTTGTAGATCACGGCATTCATGCGCTCGAGGATGGCCTTGGCCGTGATCGGCTTGACCACGAATTCGGTGACGCCGGCATCGCGCGCCTCAACCACGCGGCTTTTCTCGGAATGGCCGGTCATCATGATGATCGGCAGATAGGGGTTGGTGCTGTCGGGGCTGTTGCGGACCAGGCGGGTGAACTCGACCCCGTCCAGCGGGAACATGTTGAAATCGACGATGGCGAGGTCGAAGACGTCGCCCCGCAACGCCTCAAGCGCGGCCGAACCGTCGGCGACCTCGCGAATCTTGCGGATGCCCGCAGACTGGAGGATGGCCGAGGTGATGGCGCGCATGTGCTGGTTGTCGTCCACGAGAAGGATGTGAATCGACTGAAGGGACGACATGAAGACACAGGAAGGCTGGGCCCGCGAGGGGCGTTGATTTGTTACATCCTAGTCATGAAAGTCGCGCGGGTCCACGGGGAGAAACCCGGCGTTCTGACTTAGCCGCGGAGCAGCAGGGACGGGTCGAGGTTGCGGTCGCGCCACTTCATCCGCCAGCACAGATGCGGCCCCGTGGCCCGGCCGCGCGCGCCGACCCGGCCGATCAGCTGGCCGCGGTAGACGGTCTGGCCGACCGAGACCTCGACGCGGGACTGGTGCAGATAGGCAGTGGTCAGCCCCTGTCCATGGTCGATGAAGACGAGGCCGCCCTCGTAATGGAAGTCACGCTCGGCCAGGGTGACCAGACCGGCGGCCGGGGCGGTGATCGGGGCGCCGGTCGGCGCGCCGAGGTCGACGCCATAGTGAGGCTGGGCCGGGGTGTCGTTGAGGATGCGCTGGCTGCCCCAGGCGCTGGTGACACGCATGGTCTCGAGCGGGGGCGAAAAGCCGTCGCGGAAATAGTCGGCGTCGAGACGGCTGGCGTAGGCCTCGGCCTTGATCGCGGCCTGTTCGCGGATGCGGGCGAGCACCTCCGGGGCCTGGGGGGCGACGGTTGCGGGGGGTAGGCCGCTGATCCTGTGGGTGGGGAATCGGCCCTCTGCCAGGGTCACGTCGGTCGACAGTTCGCGGGAGCCCGAGCGGGCGGTGATGCGGTGGCGGAGCGGCGCGTCGCGGTCGAAACCGACGATGAACCAGCCCTCGGCCGAGGCGGTGGTCAGGGCCTCGTCGTTCAAAAAGACCAGGGCGCGCGGCCAGGTGCGGCCGATCAGGTGCCCGCCCTGGACCGGTCGGCCCTGAAGATTGAACGGGTCGCTGCGGGCGCGCGCGCCGGTCGCCGCCCATCCCGAAACCGCCAGGCCGGACAGGATGGCGCGGCGGTCGAGGGTCATTTCGGAGGGGCCAGGTTCTGGACGGCTTCCTCGGGGCCGAAATAGGCCTCCTGCCGGGCGACGCTCCAGTATCTGAGGGCCTGAAGCGGGATGGGGCGGCCGCTGACGGCGCACCGGACGAAGGATCCGCCGGTCATGATGACGAAATCTCCGTCGGCATAGCGCAGCCGCGCTTCCTGCCCGTCTACCCGGCCATGGCCGGACCTGTCGCCCCTCACGTCCATGACGCCAGTCTAGCGCCTGTCCGGAAATAGAGAAGCAGTCAGAACAGGTCGCCCTGATCCGGTGGCGGCGGTGCAACACGGCGCGGTCTGGGCGCGGGCGTGGGGGCCGATTCAGGGGCTGTGCCGCCCTCGGCGCGGACGTCGACCCTGCCGTCGGCGAAGACGAGAGCAAGGGCCTGTCCGGGATGGATCCGCGATGCAGACGTGAGCCACGCGCCGTCCGCGCCTTCCACACGGGCAAAGCCGGGCTTGGGCGTGCGGGGGTTGAGGCTGTTGAGGGCGCGCGACAGGGCGATCAGCGACTGGGTGCCACGATCCAGTGCGCGCGGCGGGACGGACAGCTTCTCGGACAGGGTGGCCAGCCGGGTGGCGCGGCGCTCCAGCCCCCGGTCCAGCAGGCCCCGGCCCAGACGCCCCTGCAGCACGGCGAGCCGGTGCTGGTGGACGGCGACATTCCGGCCCAGCGCCGAGCCGAGGCGGCTGGAGGCATGGTCCAGCCGCTGACGGGCCAGACCCAGCAGGTCTTCGGGCCGTTTGGGCAGGCCACGCGCGGTGGCGCGCAGGCGGGTGCGGCGATCCTCGATCAGCCGGGCTGCGCCCTGCAGACGCCGGCGTTCGAGATCGGCAAGCGTGGCGACCAGTTCGGCCCGGACGGGGGTCAGGATTTCGGCCGCCCCCGTCGGCGTCGGCGCGCGGCGGTCCGAGACGAAGTCGATCAGGGTGGTGTCGGTCTCATGCCCCACGGCCGAGACCAGCGGAATGGAACAGGCGGCGACGGCGCGGGCCAGATCCTCGTCGTTGAAGGGCCACAGGTCCTCGACCGATCCGCCGCCGCGCGCCACGACCAGCACATCGGGGCGAGGGACGGGGCCGCCGGGCGTCAGGGCCTCGAACCCCCGGATGGCGGTGGCCACCTGACGCGCCGCGACCTCGCCCTGGACGACGACCGGCCAGACCAGCACATGGCAGGGCCAGCGCTCGCGGATCCGATGCAGGATGTCGCGGATCACGGCGCCGGTCGGGCTGGTGATGACGCCGATGACGCGGGGATAGCGGGGCAGGGCGGACTTGCGGGCGGGCTCGAACAGGCCCTCGTCGCGCAGCTTCGCCTTCAGCCGCTCCAGCTGGGCCAGCAGGGCGCCGGCCCCCGCCGCCTCCATGCTGTCGATGACGATCTGATAGCTGGAGCGCGCCGGGTAGCTGGTGATCTTGCCGGTGACGATGACCTCCAGCCCGGTCTCGGGCTGGATCGACAGGCCGCGCACCTGGCCCTTCCAGACCACCCCGTCCAGCGAGGCCTTGTCGTCCTTGAGCGTCAGATAGACATGGCCAGAGGCATGGCGGTTGACCTTGGAAATCTCGCCCCTGAGCCGCACATGGCCGAACCGGTCCTCGAGCGTGCGCTTGAGCGCAAAGGCCAGCTCGGAGATCGAGACGGCCGGATTGTTGTCGCCCGGCGCGGGCGCAGCCGGGGCAGTCCCCTCAAAGGCATAGGAATCGTCGGTCATGCGCTTTCAGGCTTAGACCCGCGGAGGCCGGAGAGGCAATGTTACCGGCCTGCGGCTTGACCCCGGGACGCGCGGCGGTCATGTCGCGGGCATGAATATCCTCCTCGTCGGATCGGGCGGGCGCGAGCATGCGCTGGCCTGGAAAATCGCCCAGTCGCCGCTGTGCCGGAGACTGGTGATCGCGCCGGGCAATCCGGGCATGGAGCGGCTGGGTGAGCTGCGCGGCGATGTGCGTGCCGACGATGCCGAGGCGCTGGCGGCGCTGGCGCGCGAGATCAAGGCCGATCTGGTGGTGGTCGGGCCGGAAATGGCGCTGGAGGCCGGGCTGGCCGACCGGCTTGATGCCGTGGGCATTCCCTGCTTCGGCCCGACGGCGAAGGCCGCGCGGCTTGAGACCTCCAAGGCCTTTGCCAAGGCATTCCTCGAGCGGCACGAGATTCCGACGGCGGGCTATGGCGTCTATGAGACCCTGAAGGACGCGCGCGAGGCGCTTTCGGTCTTCAGACCCCCCTATGTGATCAAGGCGGATGGCCTGGCGGCGGGGAAGGGGGTGGCGATCAGCCCCGACCGCAAGGACGCCGAGGCCGAGATCGAGCGCATGCTGGGCGGCCGGTTCGGCAGCGCCGGTGCCCGGGTGGTCATCGAAGAGTTCATGGAGGGCGAGGAGGGCTCGCTGTTCGCCCTGTGCGACGGCCGGACCGCGCGCCTGTTCGGCGGGGCCCAGGATCACAAGCGGGCCTTTGACGGGGACCTGGGGCCGAACACGGGCGGGATGGGCGCCTATTCGCCGGCACCGGTATTCACGCCCGAGCTGGTCGAGGCGGTCGAGACCCGGATCGTCAAGCCGACCATGGCGGGCATGGCGGCGGAAGGGCATCCCTATCGCGGCGTGCTGTACGTCGGCCTGATGGCCACCGCCGAGGGACCTCGCGTGGTCGAGTTCAACGCCCGCTTCGGCGACCCGGAATGCCAGGTGCTGATGATGCGGCTGAAGGGCGATGTTGTGCCGCTGCTGCTGGCCTGCGCGCGAGGGGATGTGAGCCGCGTGGCAGAGCCCGAATTCCACGACGGCGTGGTGATCACCGTGGTGATGGCGGCCAAGGGCTATCCGGACAGCCCCCTGACCGGTTCCGTCATCCGGGGCGCCGAACAGGATTTCGGCCCGCATGTGCAGGTGTTCCACGCCGGCACCCGGCGTCGGGACGACGGCAGTCTGGTGGCCTCGGGCGGGCGGGTGCTGAACGTTTGCGCGCGCGGGGCGGACATCGCCCAGGCGCGCGAGCGGGCCTATGCCGCCGTGCGCAGGATCGACTGGCCGGGCGGCTTTTACCGGTCCGACATCGGCTGGCGGGCGCTGGAGCCCCGCGAAGTAAGCTGACGTTCGCGTCATACCGTCAGTTTTCGACAGGTGCGCGGCGGGGTCTGATCTTTCCATTCTTCCCCATCGGCAGGGAGGCTGGCATGACGGTTCATGGATATCTGAAGACAGGCGTGGCGGCGGCGGGCCTGGCCCTGGCCCTGTCCGGCTGCGCCTCATTGATCACGGGCGGCGATCTGATCCGCGAGGGCGAGCCCATGGCGCGGTTCACCTTCGAGAACCGGTCGGACGGTCAGCCGTTCGACACCGTCCTGATCTCGACTTGCCAGGCCTCTTCCTATGGGCTGGATCGCCTGCCCCAGGGCGTGGTCGTCCGGCCGGGCCAGTCTTACACCTGGGATGTCTCGGCGGGATGCTATGATGTCATGGCGGGCATGACCGGCCAGGGGTCGACACCGGGCGAGCGGATCACCATCCCGCCCCGCACCCATTTCACCCTCTACTACGACGGCAAGGGCACCTCACGCCAGGACGTGCGCTGAGATCAGCCCGTTCCGCTGGACGGGGCAATGAACGACCTGTAGCGCTGGAGCCGGCGTCGGGGCCCGGCGTGACCGGATGGACCACGCCCATGTTCGTGCACGATGACGGCACCATCGCCCTGGCCCGGTACGCGGTCCGGCGCGGACATGCAGAGGTCGTCGGCGCCCATGACCTGTTTGGCTTCGTGCGGCCGACAGAGGCGGTCATTCAGTGCTTCCAGTCCAACCCATTGATGCTGGTCGCCACTGATCCGATGCCATTTGGCACCACGGCGCCAAGGTTGTCTGGGGACGCCCGATTCCGGAACCGGCTGGATATCGGCGACTGGCGGTTCCGGCTGAACATCGGCCGGGGCTCGACCACGACCGACTTCCGCAATGTGCTGATTGTGAAGATGTGTAGCGGAACGCTCCGGGATCGGTTGGCCGATCCGAGCAGGTGGACTGCTGCTCAGGCGTTCAACGTTCCGGACCGGATCACCGCGCTCAGCGTCTGGCTGAAGGCCTATTGCGGGGCGGCGACGACGCGCGGGAGGGATGCTCTCTACCAGTATTTCGTCGATACGGTGCTCGACGACCCTAGCTGGAGCGGGTTCGTGGCCCTGAACGTCACGCTCGACGCCATGGAGACCCTGCCGGATGAGTTCAGGCGCTACGGCGCGGATTTCGCCGCGAAGGGCCTGACCGCGCACCATTTCGGGGCGACCTTTAACTCCGTTTCCCACGGTGAAGCGGCGCGTGCTGCGCCAGAAAGCACCTTCGGCCTGATCGACGATGCCATAGCGGACCCGGTCTCACCGCCGACCAAATGGCTGACCTGGCAAAACGGTCAGCCCAGTCCATCGCAACCCGGCACCGCCGTGGTCCTGAAAGCGCTCTTTGCGAACAGCGGCTTGGCCAACTTTTCGATGGGCCTTCGCGAGGGGGACGATGGTGGGTGATGTAGGGCTCGAACCTACGACCCGCTGATTAAGAGTCAGCTGCTCTACCAACTGAGCTAATCACCCGTATCGTCCGGTCGGGCATGGGGCCCGGTCGCGCGAAGGGGCCGGACATACTGGCTCGGTCCTCCGAACGCAAGGCCGATTTCGCGCGCGGGCCTGCGGCGTTAAGCTGCGGCCTCTGAGTCGGAGGGGTCACCATGGCACGGCGGGATCTGAGCGGGGCGGTCGACTTTTCGGTGCTTGAGGCCATGACCGGCGGCGATGACGCTGTTTCGGAAGAGGTGCTGGCCCTGTTCGTGCAGCAGGCGGGGCTATGGTCACCGATGCTGGATATCCGCCACGAGGGCTGGCGCGATGCGGCGCATACCGTCCGGGGTGCGGCGGCGGGCATCGGGGCTGTGGCGTTGGCCGAGGCCTGTGCTGCCGCCGAAGCTGCCGACAGGGTCGAAGCGCCGCCCCTGCTGGATCGGGTCAGGGATGCGCTGGATATAGCCTTGGCCGATGTGGCGGCCTGGCGGCATGAGCTGATGCTGCGGGGACTGCGGGGCTAGTTCCGCGTGCGGTCCCAGGTGGCGAACTCATGGGCGATGCAGCGGTCGATCAGCAGCCGCCAGACCGGCTCGGCAATGTCGGGGGAGAGGCCCGCGTCCCGTGCGGCGGCCAGCACCTTGGCGACCACATCCTCGATCCGGGCGTCGTCGTGGACCACGTCGCGGCTGGGCTTGATGCGGGCGGCGGCCTCCATATAGGCCTGACGCTCGGCCAGAAGGGCGACCAGCGCGCGGTCCAGCGCGTCGACGCCCTGCCGGACCTCGGCCATGGAGGTGCAGGCCTCCGGCGCGGTGCGGCGGTCCACGGGGATGCTATCCGACAAAGGCGCGCTCCAGCACATAGTCGCCCGGCTCGGCATTCGAGCCTTCCTTCAGGCCCCAGGTCTCGAGCAGTTCGCCGGCTTCCCTGATCATGGCCATGGAGCCGCACAGCATGACGCGGTCGGTATTGGGCGAAAACCCGATCGGCAGTTGCAGGTCGGCGAACAGATCGCCCGAGCGGATGCGGTCGGTGATCCGCCCCGGCGTCTCGAACCGTTCGCGCGTGACGGTAGGATAATAGGTCAGCTGGGCCCGGGCCTCATCGCCGACCAGCGGATCGTCGTGGATGCCTCGCGTGAAGAAGTCGCGATAGGCCAGGTCGGCGACGTTTCGCACCGTATGGCACACGATCACCTGGCCGAACCGGCTGTAGGTCTCGGGATCGCGGGCCACCGACAGCCAGGGGGCGAGGCCCGTCCCCGTGCCGATCAGCCACAGCCGCTCGCCGCCGGTCAGGGCATCCAGCACCAGGGTGCCGGTCGGCTTCTTGCCCATCAGAACCGTGTCGCCGGGCTGGATCTTCTGCAGGCGCGAGGTCAGGGGGCCGTCCGGCACCTTGATCGAGAAGAATTCCAGCTCCTCGGCCCAGTGGGGGCTGGCGATGGAATAGGCCCGCAGCACGGGCTTCGCGCCATCCTCTCCCGGCAGGCCGATCATGACGAACTCGCCCGAGCGGAAGCGGAAGTCCTCGGGCCGCTCGAGGGTGAAGCTGAACAGCTGGTCGGTCCAGTGGCGCACCGACAGCACCTTCAGCGCGTGGTGGGGCGACGGCCGGGCAGGGGCGGTATCGGCCGGAGCGGGGGCCGGAGTGGACGAAAGGGTCTGGGTCATCGCCGCCCTATCTAGAGCGTGACGCCCGCCGGCGAAACCCGGGTGAGACGTTCCGTCTGCCCGATGCATTTCCGGGGTGACGATCCGCAAAAGCCGCACTAGCGTGCCGCCCATGCACACCACGACCCTTCGACGCACCGTCTCCGCCCTCACCCTCGTTTCCGCGACCGCCGTGGCCGGTCTGGCCCAGGCCCAGCAGGCGGCGGATCCGTCGATCCTGACGCCCGAGCGGGTGTTTTCCAGTCCGTCGCTGAACGGGCCGGTGGCGCGCGGCGTCAGCCTGTCGCCCGACGGCCAGCTGGTCGCCTTCCTGCGTTCGCGCGAGGACGATGTGAACGTGCAGGACCTGTGGGCTGTCCCGGTCGAGGGCGGCGAGCCCTTCAAGCTGGTCGATGCCCGGGCCCTTGTGCCGGACGCCGGGGAGCTGTCCGAGGCGGAAAAGGCCCGACGCGAGCGTATGCGGATCAGCGCCCGGGGTGTGGTCGAATATGCCTGGGACCAGCAGGGCCGTTATATCCTGACGCCGCTGGAGGGCGATGTCTTCCTGGCCGAACGTGAGGGCGGGGCGGTGCGCCGCCTGACCGAGACCGAAGCCGACGAGATCGACGCCAAGGTCAGCCCGGACGGCAACTATGTCTCCTGGGTGCGGGATCAGGACCTGATCGTCTATGACCTCGCCAGCGGCCGCGAGATGGCCGTCACGACGGACGGCGAAGGTCTGATCACCTGGGCCACCGCCGAGTTCATCGCCCAGGAGGAGATGGACCGTGACACCGGCTACTGGTGGAGCCCGGACGAGCGCTACATCGCCCTGCAGCGCACGGATGAGTCGACGGTCGACATCATTCCCCGGCTGGACATCACTGGCGGCGGGGCCACGGTGATCGAGCAGCGCTACCCCCGCGCCGGGCGGCCCAATGCCCTGGTCGACCTGTATGTCCACGATCTTCAGACCGGACGCCGCATCAAGGTCGACCTGGGGTCCAATCCGGACATCTATCTGGCCCGGGTGGCCTGGTCAGTCGATGGCCAGACCCTGTACGTCCAGCGCCAGTCGCGCGACCAGAAGACCCTGGATCTGATGACGGTCGATCCGGCCACGGGCCGGTCGCGGGTGATCCTGACCCAGACCAGCGACGCCTGGGTGGGGCTGACGCACAACTTCAAACCGCTGGCCGACGGGCGCTTCATCTGGTCGTCGGAGGAGAGCGGCTGGCGGCACCTGTATCTCTATGACCGCGACGGCACCCTGATCCGGCCGCTCACGACCGGTGAGTATGCGGTCAAGGCGCTGGAGGGGGTGAATGCCTATACCGGCGACGTCTTCTTCACCGCCTCCATGCGCGACGGCAAGGAGTATCCGATCGAGCAGCAGCTGTTCCGGGTCAACCTGGACGAGACGGCCACGCCGTTCGAGGTGACCCCGCGGGGCGGCTGGTGGTCGGTCTCGCTCAATGCCACGGGCACGGCCTATGTCGGCAACTACACCGATCTGCAGACACCGCCCCAGTCGGCCCTCTATAACGTCCACGGCTCGCGGCTGCGCTGGATCGAGGAAAACCGGCTGGATGAGAGCCACCCCTTCTGGCCCTATGTCTCGCGCCGCCAGACCCCGACCTTCGGCACGCTGGAAAGCAACGGCGAGACCCTGGTCTGGCAGATGACGACACCCCCGGGCTTTGATCCGTCGAGGACCTACCCGGTCGTCATGCAGGTCTATGGCGGGCCTTCTGGCGGGGGCGTGCGCAACGCCTGGCAGGCCGCGACCACTCAACTGTTGACCGAAGCCGGATACATCGTCTTCCGCCTCGACAACCGGGGCGAGGGCGAGCGCTCGACGAAGTTCAAACAGGCGCTCTATCTGACCATGGGTCAACCTGAGATCGAGGATCAGGTTCTGGCCTCCAACTATCTGAGAACGCTTCCCTATGTGGATGACAGGCGTATCGCCGCCATGGGCTGGAGCTACGGCGGCTTCATGACGCTGCACATGCTGACCGAGCCGAAAATGGGTCTGGCGGCGGCCATTTCCGGGGCCCCGGTCACGGACTGGAGCCTCTATGACACCCACTATACCGAACGCTTCATGTCGACGCCGGAGGCCAACCCCGAGGGCTATGCGGCCTCGGACGTGGTCAATCAGCTGGACCAGCTGACCGGGCGCCTGCTGCTGATGCACGGCATGGCCGACGACAATGTCATCTTTGAAAACGCCACCCGCGTGCTGGACTCGCTGCAGGCCCAGAGCATTCCGTTCGAGACCATGCTCTATCCCGGCCAGCGCCACGGCATCCGGGGCAATGAGCGGGGGCTTCACCAATGGCGGACCTATCTGGACTTCCTCGACCGCACGATCGGTTCTCGATCGCCGCACGCGGACTGATCGGCGCCAGCCTGCTGGCTCTGACGCTGGGCGGCTGCATCAGCGTCGAGGTCACGCGGACGAGTGACGAGGCCTTGTCGGATGCGCGCGCTGTAGAGCAAGCCGTGTACGCTGCGGGCGGCTGTGTGGAACTCAGCGCTGAAGTTGTCGTCCTGTGCGGCCGCGACCGGATGACCACCAATGCGGTCATCACCTGGTCGCCCTCGGTGACGGAGATCGACTGGCAACCCGGTGACGGCATCCGGGGCATGCCGATCCTGCTGAAGGACAATATCGAGACCTTCGACATGCCGACCACGGCGGGGTCGATGGCGCTGATCGACAATGCGCCCCGGCGGGATGCGCCGCTGGTCGCGCGGCTGCGGGCCGAGGGGGCCGTGATCCTCGGCAAGGCCAATCTGTCGGAGTGGGCCAATATCCGCTCGTCGGAGTCGATCAGCGGCTGGAGCGCCGTGGGCGGCCTGTCGCGCAATCCCTATGCGCTGGACCGGAACACCTGTGGGTCGTCCGCGGGCTCGGCGGCGGCGGTGGCGGCCGGTCTGGCCCCTGCGGCCATCGGCACCGAGACGGACGGTTCGATCACCTGCCCGGCGGCCATCAACGGCATCGTCGGCTTCAAGCCCACCGTGGGTCTGGTGTCGCGCACCCATATCGTGCCGATCAGCCGCAGCCAGGACACGGCCGGTCCCATGACCCGCACCGTGCGCGATGCCGCCGTGGTGCTGACCGTCATCGCAGGCGGCGACCCCGCCGATCCCGCGACCGCCGAGGCGGATGCCCACCGCGTGGATTTTGCCGCAGGGCTGGACGCCGGTTCCCTGCGCGGTCAACGGATCGGCGTGATGCGCTTCCTGACCGGCTATTCCACCGGCACAGATCAGGTTTTCGAGGAGAACCTGAAGGCCTTGGAAGCGGCCGGAGCCATTCTGGTCGACATCACCGAGGGGCCCAATCGCGGCGCTATCGGCGGGGCCGAGTTCGCCGTGCTGCTGACCGAGCTGAAGGTCGACCTCAACCTCTATCTGGCCTCGACCGATCCGGCGCAGGTTTCGACCCGGACGCTGGCCGATGTGATCGCCTTCAACGAGGCCACGCCGCGCGAGCTGGCCCTGTTCGGCCAGGACATCTTCGTGGCTGCCGAAGCGACGAAGGGGCTTGAGGACCCGGACTATATCGCCGCGCGTGAACGGTCCTTCCGGCTGGCCGGGCCTGAGGGCATCGACAGGATGATGGCCGACCATGACGTCGTGGTGCTGATCGCGCCGACCACCGGCCCGGCCTGGTCGATCGATGTGGTCAATGGCGACCACTATCTGGGCTCGGCCAGCCAGCTGGCGGCGGTCGCCGGCTATCCGCACCTGACCGTGCCGATGGGCTTCGTCGACGGCCTGCCCGTTGGCATGAGCTTCATCGCCGGCAAATGGCAGGACCAGCGGGTGCTGTCGTTCGGCTATGCCTTTGAACAGGCCACCCAGGCGCGGCGCGACCCGGAGTTCGCCCCGTCGGTCGACCGGATGGAGGCGGTGGCGCCGCTGCTCCGGCCGCTGCAGTAGGGCCGGTCAGAGCCTCCGCAGGGCGGTCCAGTTCAGGCGGAGCATGCGGACGCCGAAGCGGAGCGCGGAGATGCTAGCGACAAGGAGCCCGATGCCCAAGGCACTGTCGATAGCGGTGTCAACCAAACCCGCCGACAACATTTCTCGCCAGTGACGGGCGATCTGCCAGATCATGACAGCTGGAAGCACGCTGGCCAGCATGGTGACCATCGTCCCGTTCAACAGACCGGCGAGAGCCTGTTCCTTGTCCTTGGGCGGTTCCATGACCGGCACCTTAGGGCAGCGGTAACGGACGGCAAGGGACGGTCAGTCGATCGGCTGGTGGGTGAAGCCGCTGACGCCGGTCAGGGGGCGGCTGTCGCGTTCGATCTCGACCTCGCTCCCGGCATAGACCACCAGCAGTTCGGCCAGACAGGTCAGGGCATTCAGGTGGATGCGCTCATAGCCATGGCTGGCGTCGATGCCGAAGGTCAGCAGGGCCGTGCGGATGTCAGCCCCTGACTCCAGCGCCGAGGCCGAGTCCGACCGGTAATAGCGGAACACATCCTTCTGCAGGGGAATGTCATGCTCGCGCGCCAGCCGCGCCAGCTTGCGCGACAGGTGCCAGTCGAACGGCCCGGTCTGGTCGGCCATGGCGAGCGTCACGCCGAACTCGGACGAATTCTGGCCCGGCGCGGTCGTGCCGTTGTCGATGGTGATCATGGCGGCGACGTCTGGCACCAGCACGGATGAGGCGCCGACACCGACCTCCTCGGCGATGGTTATCAGGGCATAGGTGTCGACTTCGGGCACACGCCCTTCGCGGACCATACACTCCAGCGCCGCCAGAAGCGTGGCGACCCCCGCCTTGTTGTCCAGATGGCGCGAGACAATGTAGCCATTGTCGAGGAATTCCGGTTGGGGGTCGATGGCGATTATATCGCCAACCTCTATGCCGAGGGCCTCGGTCGCCGCGCGGTCATAGGCGCGTTCGTCGATGCGCAGTTCGACCTGGCTCCAGGCGACGGGCTGGGTGTCGACCTCCTCGTTGAAGGTGTGACCCGAGGCCTTGAGCGGCAGGAGGGTACCCCGAAACCGCTGGCCCTCGGCAAAGATGGTCGCGCGGGCCCCCTCGGCAAAGCGGGACGACCAGTGGCCGATGGGCACGACCTCGAGCCGGCCGTTGTCCTTGATGCGTTTGACCTGGGCACCCAGGGTGTCGACGTGGGCCACGAGGGCCCGCGCGGGCTTGGAGGCTTTTCCCGCCAGCTTGGCCCGGATGGCACCGCGCCGGGTCAGGTCGAAGGAAATGCCCAGCCGTTGCAACTCGCGGCAGATCTCCCACACGGCCTCGTCCGTATAGCCGGTCGGGCTGGGAATGCTCAGCAGGGCGGACAGGCGGTCGGTCAGATAGGTGGCGTCAATCGCGGGCTTGGACATGGCGCTTCCGGGTATCAGCTGTGCAGGGCGGCGCGGCTGGCGGCAGCGCCCGACAGGGGGAACAACAGGTCGATGAACCGCTCGGCCGTCGGCTGGGGCTCATGATTGGCCAGACCGGGGCGTTCATTGGCCTCGATGAAATGATAGTCCGCGCCCCGGTGGTCGGGCACCATCAGATCAATGCCGGTGACCGAGATGTCGATGGCGCGCGCTGCGGTCACGGCGGCGTTGATCAGGGCCGGATGCACCTCGCCGGTCACGTCGTGGATGGTGCCGCCGAGATGCAGGTTGGCGGCCTTGCGCACGCGGATCTCCTCACCGGCCGGGGCCACGTCGTCGAGGCTGTAGCCCGCCTCGGCCAGGGTGCGGCGGGTCTCGCCATCCAGCGGAATACGGGACTCCCCGCCGGTTGCCGCCTCACGCCTCCGGCTCTGATGGGCGATAAGGTCGCGCAGGGTGGACTGCCCGTCCCCGACCACGCGCGGCGGGCGGCGGACGGCGGCGGCCACGACCTTGAAGTCGATCACCACCAGCCGCAGATCCTCGCCCTCGACATGATCCTCGACCAGCACCTCGGGGCAGAGGGTGCGCGCTTCCGCAATGGCGGCTTGCACTTCGCTGAGCGTGGTCAGCCCGACGGCCACGCCCTTGCCCTGTTCGCCGCGCGCGGGCTTGACCACGAGGGCCGAGCCGTCGGCCAGCGCCGCTGCCAGGGCCTGGGTATCGTCCGGTTCATGGCGGCCCGGCACGACCAGTCCCGCGTGCTCGACAATCCGGCGGGTCATCCGCTTGTCGTCGCAGATGCTGACGGCGACGGCCGAGGTCAGTTCCGACAGGCTTTCGCGACAGCGGATGGACCGGCCACCCCAGGTCATGCGCACCAATCCACCCTCGGCGTCGATCACCTCGGTCGCAATGCCCCGACGCCGGGCTTCATCGACAATGATCCGGGCATAGGGGTTGAGGTCGGCGGCCGGGTCCGGTCCCTTGAACAGGGGCTCGTTGATCGGGTTCTTGCGCTTGACCCCGAAGAAGGAGACGCGGCGGAACCCGAGCTTCTCATAGAGGGCGATGGCCTGTTCGTTATCGTGAATGACGGACAGGTCCATGAAGGCCAGCCCTCGTGTCTTGAAATGTTCCGCCAGACGCCGGACCAGGGCCTCGCCGACGCCCGGCTGGGTGGCCTGGGGGTCGACGGCCAGGCACCAGAGGGAGGAGCCCTCCTCCGGATCGGAAAACGCCTTCACGTGATCGACGCCGGTCACTGTGCCGATCACCGCGCCGGTGGTCTCATCCTCGGCCACGAAATAGGTCAGGGCGCGGTCATCCTTGCGGCTGGTGAAGAAGTCGGGGCGGATCTGGACCATCCGCCGGGCGGCATAGATGCGGTTGGTCGCCTCGACATCGTCCTCAGAGACCAGCCGTCGAACACTGAAGCCTCGCGGCTGGCGCCGGCCCGGGCGATAGGTGGCGAGGTCCAGCCGAAAGGTGTGCGACGGGTCGAGGAACACCTCCTGCGGGGCCGAGGCCAGCAGCACATGCGGATTGCGCACATAGAAGGCGATGTCGCGCCGGTCCGGCCCCTCGGCCCGCAGGGCCTCGATCAGCGGCTGGGCATTGGCAAAGGTCTGGGCGAACAACAGCCGGCCCCAGCCCATGTCGAGTACGGCATCGGGCGTCATCTCGCGCTCGGTGCCGCCGACCATCGGCTTCAGCCCCTCATGGCGCATGCGTTTCAGGCGGTGGGCGGTCGCGCGCGGCTTCTGGCGGGGGACATCAGACGCCATGGGACTGCAGCCACATTTCCAGAACCGCGACCTGCCACAGCTCGGAGCCGCGCAGGGGGGTGATGTGGTCGCGCGGGTTCTCGAACAGGGTTTCCAGATACGGTCGCTGGAACAGGCCGCGCTCCCGCGCCACCTGGCTGTTCAGCGTGTCCCGGACCATCTCCAGATAGGGCCCGTCGATGTATTTGAGGGCGGGGACGGGGAAATAGCCCTTCTTGCGGTCGATCACCTCGGACGGAATGACCAGCCGCGCGGCTTCCTTCAGGACGCCCTTGCCGCCCTGCGAAAGCTTGTGTTCGGGGGGGATGCGCCCGGTCAGCTCGACCAGTTCGTGGTCGAGGAAGGGGACCCGGGCCTCGAGCCCCCAGGCCATGGTCATATTGTCCACCCGCTTGACCGGGTCGTCGACCAGCATGACCTGGCTGTCGAGACGCAGCGCCTTGTCGACGGCGGTCTCGGCACCCGGAAGGCCGAAATGGGCACGGACCAGATCGAGGCTGGCGTCGGTCTCGGGCAGATAGTCCGGATTGACCTGGGTGCGCAGGGAAGCGTCGCTGCGGTCGAAGAAGGCCCCCGCATAGGTCGAGACCGGATCGGTCGTATCCAGCATCGGCGGGTACCAGTGATAGCCGCCGAACACCTCATCGGCGCCCTGGCCCGACTGGACGACCTTGATGTGTTTCGCGACTTCCTGGCTGAGCAGGTAGAAGCCGACGTTGTCATAGCTGACCATCGGCTCGGACATGGCGCCGATGGTGCCGGGCAGGGACTGCATCAGCCGGTCGTGCGGCACGAAGATCTGGTGGTGGTCGGTGGCATAATGGTTGGCGATCAGGTCGGAATAGACGAACTCGTCGCCCTTCTCCTGATTGGCGGCCTCAAAGCCGACCGAGAAGGTCTTGAGGTCGGTCTGGCCCAGTTCGGCCAAGAGGCCGACGACGAGGCTGGAGTCCACCCCGCCGGACAGCAGCACCCCGACGGGCACATCGGCGACCATGCGGCGCTTCACGGCGACCCGCAGGGCCTCCAGCACGCGGTCACGCCAGTCTTCGGCCGTCAGGGTCGCGTCCTCTGCCCGGCGTACATTCTGCGGCGCCCAGTAGAGGCGATCCTTATGAGTGCCGTCAGCCTCGAAAATGCGCAGGGTCGCGGGCGGCAGTTTCCGCACGCCCTTCAGGATGGTGTGCGGCGGCGGCACGACCGCGTGGAAGGTCATATAGTGGTGCAGGCCGACCGGATCGATCGAGGTGTCCACATCTCCGCCCGCCAGCAGCGACGGCAGGCTGGAGGCGAAGCGCAGCCGCTTGCCCTGTTCCGCCAGATACAGCGGCTTGATGCCGAACCGGTCGCGGCCCATCACCACGCGACCGCTGTCGCGCTCATGGATGACGAAGGCGAACATGCCGCGGAAGCGGTCGACACAGGCCTCGCCCCAGGCGTGCCAGGCCTTGAGGATCACCTCGCTGTCGCCTTCGGAAAAGAAGCGGTAACCCAGACCCCGCAGTTCGGCGCGCAGCTCGGCGTAGTTATAGATACAGCCGTTGAAGACCATCATCAGGCCGAGGTCGGGATCGACCATGGGCTGCTGGGCCTTGTCGCTGAGATCGATGATCTTGAGGCGTCGGTGGCCAAAGGCGACGGGGCCCCTTGCGACCACCCCGCTGCCGTCCGGCCCGCGTGGGGCCAGCGCCCCGGTCATCCGTTCCACAGCGGCGATATCGGCCGTCTGTCCGTCGAAATTGATCTCGCCACTCAGGCCACACATGCGCTGGTTCAGACCTCGCTTGTCAGTTGGAACAGGGGCGCGCCGATGGCGCGCACACCCAAGCTCAACCGCTGCGACCCGGAACCGTTCCGCCTAATCTGGCCGGGACTGCCGTCGGCGGAGTTCACAGTGCGGGCCGCAAGAGGGCCGCTTCCTCCTGCGGATCAGAGGCAGTAGGTGGTTGTGACCGTCGGGAACAGGGACCAGGCCGTCGCTACCAGACCGGTCCATCCGGTGGCCCGACTGGCGAAGGTGACGAAGGACGATCCCGAGGCGAAACGCGGGGCATGGAGCGCCCACAGAAGGCCGACCTGGATCCCAAGCACGACCAGCCAGGCCGTTCCCATGAGCACGCGCTGAAGTGAGATCATGCCGAACACCTCGCCGCCGATGCCGTGTCCGCAGATGAGACCATGCAGGCCATAGACCGCGCTGAACGACGCCAGCCAGACGAGCGGGGCAATCAGGATTCGCAGAACATCCTTCATGTCAGCAGGGCCGGCAGATGGGTCATGATCAGAACCAGCGTTGAAATGACGGCAAGGTAGTCAATCCAGAGATTGACCACCGGAAACTCGGCCCGCCGGACGGGCGAGGTGAAACCCCGCGCGACACGGGCCATCAGGAAGGCGACCATCACCGCCGAAAGCGCGGCGTGAAACAGCACGTAGCCGCCCAGCACCAGAAGCGTGGCGCCGTAGGCATGGGCGTCAGGCGTCGGCGCGCGCAGGAGAATGGCCCCCGCGGCGATACCGACCGCGAGGATGCCCGCAAGGGCCACGGCCAGTGCCCGCCTGACGTCGCCCCCCCTGTGATTGGCCCGGGTGGCGCGGCGGGTGGCTACCGCTGCCAGCGCGGCCCCTCCGACGCCCAGCCCCACCTCGAGCAGGGATGCGGTAAACCACGCCGGGGGCGGCCAGTTCGGGGCCACCGTCCACAGAAAGGCGAAACCGAACAGAAGCGATCCGAAGAAGGTGGCGTTGGCGGTCAACAGGAAGACGGACCCCCACCAGCTGGGTGAGCGGTCGACGCCGGTGGCGTTCGGCAGCTCGATCCCGCGCCCGACCGCCTGGGGCGGCAGATCCTGCTTGCGGCCCTGCGACCAGGCCCAGCGCCAGGCCAGCAGGGTGACGCCGATCACGGCGATCGGGACGGTCCACCAGAATTTGAGCAGAACGGACAGGAAGAAGACCCCCGTCACCGCTGCCATCAGGATCGGCAGGCGGGTGTTGGTCGGATAGATGACGTGGAAGTCGGGCTTTCCGGTCGCGATATCGACGGTCAGGGTTTCGCGCCACCCCTGCTTCGGCTCGGGCAGATAGCCCTCGCCCCGCGCGAGGCGATTGGCCAGGCCCGGATCGTCGGTGAGGGGATCCCGGGAGGTGACGTGTGGCAGGCTGGCAAAATTATAGGCGGGCGGCGGGGTCATCATCGCCCACTCGAGCGTACCGGCCTGCCATGGGTTGCGCCGGCTGCGCCGGGCGGTCCGGGCATGAAGGATCAGATCGATGATGACCATGGCGATGCCGATCGCCAGCACGAAGCTGCCGATCGAGGAGATCAGGTTGATGGTCGTCCAGCCGTCCTCGGGCAGATAGGTGGAGATGCGCCGTCGCTGACCCAGCAAGCCGACCCAGTGCATGGCCAGGAAGGTCACGTGAAAGCCGATGAAGATCAGGGCGAAGGCCAGTTCGCCGAGGCGGAAAAAGCGCCGGCGTCCGCTGACGTGCGGCAGCCAGTAATAGAGGCCCGCCAGGATCGGAAAGACGAAGCCGCCGAACAGGACGTAGTGCAGATGGGCGGTGACGAAGGCGGTGTCGTGTGCCTGCCAGTCGAAGGGCACGACAGCCACCATGACCCCCGTCAGGCCGCCGATCACAAAGGTGAAGAAGAAGCCCAGCAGGTGCAGCATGGGCAGGCGCAACTGGGGGTGCCCCTTCCACATGGTGCCGATCCAGGCGAAGATCTGCACCCCCGTCGGCACCGCCACCAGGGTGGATGCGGCCGAGAAGAAGGCCAGGCCCATGTGCGGAATGCCCGTCGTGAACATGTGGTGCACCCATAGTCCGAACGACAGGAAGGCGAGGGCAACGGCCGAGGCCACGATCCAGCCGTAGCCGAGGATCGTCGTCCGGCACATGACCGGCAGCACCGTCGAGATCACCCCCGCCGCCGGCAGGAAGATGATGTAGACCTCGGGGTGGCCGAACAGCCAGAACAGGTGCTGCCACAGCAGGCTGTCGCCGCCCAGATCGGCCTGGAAGAAGGGCAGGCCGAAGGCGCGTTCCACTTCCAGCAGGATCGAGCCCAGGATCAGCGGCGGAAATCCGGTCAGGATCATCAGGGCGGTCACCAGCGCGTACCAGCCGAAGATCGGCATCTTCGCCAGCGACATCCCCGGGGCGCGATATTTCAGGATCGACACGGTGATCTCGACCGCAGCCGCGATGGCTGAAATCTCGACGAAGGTAATGCCGATCAGCCAGAAGTCGGTGTTGATCCCGGGGGAGAAGAGGGGGCCGGTGAGGGGCGGGTACATGAACCAGCCGCCGTCCGGCGCGATGCCCATCACCATGGACGCGAGCAGCATGGTCCCGCCGAAGACATAGCACCAGTAGCCGTAGGCGGTCAGCCGCGGGAAGGCCAGGTCGCGTGTCCCCAGCAGCTTGGGCAGCAGGTAGATCGCCAGCCCCTCGAACGTGGGGATCGCGAACAGGAACATCATGATGGTCCCGTGCATGGTGAAGATCTGGTTGTAGATCTCCGGCCCCGCGAAGGCCGAATGCGGGGTCGCCAGCTGCGCCCGGATCAGCATCGCCAGCACGCCGCCCACAAGAAAGAAGAAGAAGGCCGTGCCGAGGAACAGCTTGCCGAGATCGGTGTGGTTGACGGTCGAGAACAGGCCCCGCACGCCGGGCTTCGACGACCAGATGGCGGTCAGCTTGCGGTGTCGCTCAAGCGTGTTCATCGGGCCTGGCCTGTCACGAAATTCTCCCAGCCCTCCGGGTCGTGGGCGACGACGGTAAAGGCGAAATGGTCATAGCCGGGGCCGCTGAACTCGGCGCTGAGCCCGGCATAGACGCCCGGGTCATCCGCCTCGATACGCAGGACATTCACATGACCCGGAATGGCGTCGATCTTGCCCGCCAGACGCGGAACCCAGAAGCTGTGAATGACATCCGCCGTCGTGACGGCGACATCGACCGGTCGGCCCGCCGGAATGTGGAGGACGTTGTCGGTGGTCAGCTCGGGTGCATCCGCATAGGTGAAGGTCCAGGCCGAGCGTCGCGCCTCGGCCCCCACGCCGACGACCTCGGGCCCCGGACGCGGAAGCAGGTGCTCCCCGACGACCAGTCCATAACCGAGCAGCGCCAGAAGGACGACCACCGGAAAGGCGATACCCAGCTTGATGACCCAGAGGCGCTCGTGCCGGGCTTCGTCCGGGGCGGGACGGGACTTGCGAAACGCGAGCGCGAGCAGCACCATCACCAGGGAGAAGATCATCACCGCGCCAGCGAGCATCACCCACCACAGCGTGGCGATGGTCCGGGCGGCGGGCCCCGCCGGGTCCACGGTCGACAGCGCGCCTTCGCAACCGGCGAGCGCCAGCGCCGTTGTCGAGACCAGAAGGCAGCGGCAGAGGGAGGCACCGTGTCGAGAGAATCCGTTGAGCAGGAAGCGGAAGAGCTGATCGACCCGATCGCGGCGGCGCCTCATTTCGACAACACCGAGTCCCGCATCGCGGTACTGGGCCACCCCATCCACGCGATGAGCGTGGCCTTTCCGATCGCCCTGACCTTCTGCACCTTTGGCGCGGACGCCCTCTACTGGTGGACCGGCGACGCCTTCTGGGCGCGTGCCGCCCTGTGGGCTGCAGGCACGGGCTTCCTGTTCGGCATGCTGGCGGGCTTTTCCGGAACGGCCGAGCTGCTGCTGGTGTCGGGCATCCGGGCTCGGGCTCCGGCCTGGACGCATTTCATCATCGCCGTGACCCTGCTGGCCCTGCTGGGCGCCAACTGGGGCTATCGGCTGTATGGCTATGAGGACGCGGTGCTGCCTTATGGAATTCTCCTGTCGGCGCTGTCGGTCGGTATGGTGGCGATCACGGGCTGGCATGGCGGCAAACTGGTCTTCGACTATCAGCTGGGGACGTCAAACAAGAGCTGACCTCCCTGCGTTTCCGTCAGCCAGGCCGGGAAGCTGATCCAGCCCAGATACGGCTTGGCCAGCACCAGAAAAAGGATCGCGAGCGTGGGCAGGCCCACCGCCGTGATCGGTAGCCAGGCGGGGGGCGGGGTGTGTTCGGAAGGCTCCTCCCCAATCCTTACGACCACATGGCCGATCCAGGCATGGGCGAGCACCAGCAAGGCCACGAAGGCCAGCTTCGCGAACAGCCAGGGCGTAAACACCTCGCGCATGAAGATCAGCCAGGTGCCGGCGATGACGGCGATCACGGCAGCGGGCGTTACGCCCATGGTATAGGTGAGGTGCGATGCCTTTCGGATCAGGTGGTAGTCCTCGGCTGACACCGCGGGATCGTGCCGGGTCAGCATCAACGGCAGGGTGGCCAGCCCCCCGATCCAGATCACCAGACCGACGATGTGCGCGGCCTTGAACAGCGGAATGGTCGGCGCAATCCAGTCGATCATGCCACGATCTCTCTCAGACGACCCCAGCCTCGACGCGCGAGCAGCGCCGCTGCGACGGCATAGGGAATCCCCGCTGGAACCCACATGATCAGCCCGCCCAGGGCCTGGTCCTCAAGCGGCGTCAGCCCCCAGGTGAGGGGCGCGACGGCGTGGGCTGCGTAAAGAGGCGTCGAGGCAAAGGTCAGAATGGCGCCAAGCAGGCCCATCTGGGCAAAGGCCGCCACCACGAAGACCAACTGATCCACCGGCGAGCGCTCCTTCGTCAGCAGGGCACACCAGAACCAGACCGCGCTGCCGAAGAGCGTCAGCTGCATGATCCAGTAAAGCGGCACATTCGACAGGGCGGCGTCATAGGCTGCGGGCAGGTGCCAGACCCAGAGCACCACGGTGGAAAGGGCGAACGGGACGGCCAGACTTCCCGTCCGGCGCGCCGGCAACGCCAGGGCAAGCAGAGGGGCCGCCACGGCGATCAGGAGCACGTGATGAACCACCCGCGCGGAGAACAGTGCGGACGACAGGGCGCAGAGCGGTGACACGAAGGCGATCGCCAGCACCGCCACCGCGAGAAGACCCGGGGGGTGACGTCTCACGGCCACGCCCAGGGCCACAAGCCCGATCAGGAGCACGGGGTCGAGGTTGAAGCTCGTCCAGAGGTCGGCCGGCAGGGGAGGTGGGCCGCAGTAGGCTGTGTTCATCAAAAATCCCCTTGCCCCCACATCATGTCCGCCTGCCCTGGTTTATCGCGCCTCACCGGTTGCCGTCGTTCCGTCGATCCGGCAGGGCCCAGGCAATGACCTGATCCCCCCGGGGTGTCTCCATGAAGTGATGCCCGCCCGTCATCAGCACCAGGAATTGCCGTCCATTCTCCTCATAGACGATGGGGGCCGCCTGTCCGCCGGCGGGCAGGACGTCCGTCCAGACGGTTTCGCCGGTCTCGATATCGATGGCGCGGATCAGATCATCCGTGGCCGCGGCGATAAAGATCAGACCGCTCGCGGTTACGACCGCGCCGCCATTGTTCGGCGTGCCGATGTCGATCGGCAGCATGGACGGGATGCCGAACGGGCCGTTCTTGCGCGCCTGTCCCAGCGGACGGTCCCACAGGGTCCGGCCCGTGCGAATGTCGATCGCCCGGATCCCGCCGTAGGGCGGTTGCTTGCAGAGCATGCCGGTGAAGCCCATCCGCCAGCCGGGGTTGACGTCGATGGCATAGGGCACGCCCCATTGCGGATCGCCCGCCCCTTCCGCGCCCTCGGGCACGCCACCGCGCGAGGCCGGCGTCTCGCCCTGCTCTTCCAGCTTTTCGTGACCGCGAGGATACCATCCCCGCTCGTTCGCTTCCTCCCGCGGGACCAGCCGGTTGTAGTTGGGCATGTCGTTGTAGTTGGCGATGATCACGCCCCTTCGGGGGTCGACGGCCACGCCGCCCCAGTCGGACCCGCCATTGTATCCGGGGTACTGAATCCAGCGCCGCTCGGCCGAAGGAGGGGTGTAGATGCCGTCGTACTCCGCCTGACGAAAACCGATACGGCAGATCATCTGGTCGATCGGCGACATGCCCCACATGTCCTTCTCGGTCAGCCTGTCCCTGGCCAAGGTATGGAAGGTCGAAAAGGGCTGGGTGGGTGAGCGGTCCTGCGGCTCGACGCCGCCCACGGGCACGGCGCGTTCCTCGACCTCGACCAGGGGCTCGCCGGTTCGGCGGTCGAGGATGTAGAGGTCCCCCTGCTTGCTGGGCAGCACCAAGGCCGGAACGGTGCCGGTATCGGTGGGAAAGTCGATCAGTGTCGCCTGGCTGCCGAGGTCATAGTCCCACACATCGACCCGGACCGTCTGGAACGACCAGGCGGGCTTGCCGGTCCGGACATCCAGAGCGACCAGGGACGTCGAATAGCGGTTTTCGGCCTCGGATCGGTCGCTGCTGTAATAGTCGGCGGCGGAGTTCGCCATGGGCAGATAGACCAGGCCGAGCTGTTCATCGCCGCTTGCCGTGGTCCACATATTGGGGGTTCCGCGGGTATAGGTCTCGCCTTCCGGGGGCAGGCCGTCCCGCTCGGGCTGACCCATGTCCCAGGCCCAGCGCAGTTCGCCGGTCACGGCGTCAAAGCCCTGGATGACCCCGGACGGCGCGTCCCTGTACTGGCCGTCCAGAACCTGGTGGCCGGTAACGATCACGCCCTGGACGATGGTGGGGGCCGAGGTGATCGACACCATCCCGGGGATGATGTCGCCCATGCCCCGCTTGATATCCACCTGCCCATTCTGCCCGAAACCCGGGCAGGGGCGGCCGGTGCGGGCATCGACCGCAATCAGTCGACCGTCCAGCGTGCCCTCGATGATGCGGGTGGTGCAGAGTTCGGTCGGCGCCTGGAGGCTCGCCGCTTCCGCAGGCGCGCGGACGGCGTCCCCGGTCTGCGGCGGGGCGCTGCGACGGGTGTCGTAATAGACCACCCCGCGGCAGGCCGCCGTATAGGGTATCCAGTCGTCGGAGACCTGCGGATCATAGCGCCAGCGCTGCTGTCCGGTCTCGGCGTCAAGCGCGATCAGCTGATTGCGCGCCGTGCACAGGTACAGGGTATCGCCCACCTTCAGCGGCGTCGTCTCGGCCCCCCATTTTTCCTCCGGCAGGTCCTCGGTGTGGAACAGCCAGACCCGCTCCAGCTCCTTGACGTTGTCTCGGTTGATCTGGGTCAGCGGCGAATAGCGACGGGCCGCATGGGTGCCGCCGAAGGCCGGCCAGTCGGCCCCGGTCTGATACAGGCCCGGTTCGCCCATGTCGCCGCTTTCGGCGGGCAGGGGCAGACCCGCGGGGGCCCGGTTGGCAAAGGCCACGACCGTGCCGCCGATCAGCAGGAACAGGGCCAGCGCTCCCCCTCCGATGATCGCGACCCATCGGCCTTGGGGCAGGATGAGAGGCAGCACGGCCACGAGGCCGATCAGGAGGACGGTCGGCGCGACCACGCGGGGCACCAGCGCCCAGCCGTTCAGCCCCACTTCCCACAGGGCCCAGAGCAGGGTCACGCCATACAGGCCGAGGTAGATCCAGGCCCCCAGCGGTCGCCGGAGGGCCAGAAAGGCCCCGGACACGATGAGCGCCAGACCCGCGGGGAAATAATAGAAGGAGCCGCCGAGGATGAGCAGCCAAAGCCCCCCGATCACGAGGGGCAGGCCGACCAGAATGAAAATCGCCCCCAGCGCCCGGACAGCCCAGAGGGCCACGGCGGGTCTGTCGATCATCGGAGTCTCCTCTTCCCCCTAAAGGCCAAGCTCCAAAGGCCAACCCTTCAGGGGGCCAGGGGTTCCAGCCGTATCGTGCGATGCCCGCTTCAGGGTCCGACCCCCGAGGCCTCCAGCAGATCAATCACGGTGCCGAGGGCCGCCAGGCGAACACCGGCCGTGCCGCGGGCTCCGAAATGCTCCTCACGGTGTTCCGTGGGGTGGCCCGGACGGGCAAGGGCAAAGTGAACAAGGCCCTCCTCGTCGCATGAGCCCGCCGGGCCGGCGAAGCCGGTGATGGCGATGGCGACATCCCCGCCGGCACTCCCGAGCGCCGCCTCGGCCATCCGGCGGGCGACCTCTTCCGAGACGGCCCCCTGGTCGGCCAGCACCGACCGGGGGACGCCCAGCAGCCTTGCCTTGGCCTCGTCCGAATAGACGACAAAGCCGCATTCCAGCACGTGCCCCAACTTGTCGACGGCGGTGATGGTCGATGCCACCATGCCGGCGGTACAGCTCTCCGCCAGAATGATCCTCTGGCCCCTGGCATCCAGGGCCCGAAGCACCGCCTCAAGGCGGTCGATGATGGGCGTCGGTATCGCCGGAACCAGGTCTTCGTTGCGGCTTCCCATGACTCCTGTCCGACGTGACATTCCCGGGGCTTGCTTAACCCGGCCCGCCCGCACGGGGTTCCGCAGAATTGGGGCTTTGCGGTCAGTGAAAGTCCCGCGACCCCGGCAGCATGCGGAGGTTTCTGGGATGTTGGGGATGGACGAATTCGTCGGCCCCGGAGAGCTGGAGGGTAGGCTGGTGGTCCGGCGACAGGCGATTTAGCTCGGCGGAACGGTCATGGAGCCGATCGGCCATCAGGTGGACCACGCCCTCGGCGCTCTTTTCCACCACGCCCTCCACGCCCAGCAGGCGTGCGCTCATGACGATGCGGCGATGGGCCTCGAAGGTGCGGACCCACAGGACCAGATTGGTGACGCCGGTCTCGTCTTCCAGGGTGATGAAGATGGCCTTGCCGTTGCCGGGCCTCTGGCGCACGAGCACGACCCCGGCGGTCCTGACGCGCGAACCGGAGCGCTTCGCCTCCACCGCGGCACAGGTCAGCAGGCCCTCGGCTTCAAATGTGGGGCGCAGGATGGCCATGGGATGCGCCTTCAGGCTGAGCCGGGTGGTCTGGTAATCGGCGGCCACATGTTCGCCCAGCGCCATGCGGGGCAGGTTGGCGTCGGCTTCCTCGCCCAGTTCGCGGGTATGGGCGGCGGCGAACAGGGGCAGGGCGTCATCCTCCGGCAGGCGTCGGGCTTCCCACAGGGCTTCGCGTCGGTCGAGGCCGAGCGAGCGGAAGGCATCGGCATCGGCCAGCTTGCGGACCGCCGCGACCGGCAGGCGCGCCCGGCGCATCAGACCCTCGAGACTTTCGAACGGACGGGTGCGGGCATCCCCTATGGCCGTGGCCCAGTCCTGACGGAAACCATCGATCTGTCGCATGCCCAGCCGCAGGGCCAGGGCCTCCCCCGGGCCCTCCAGCGTGTTGTCCCAGCACGAATGGTTGACATCGACCGGATGGACCCGAACCCCGTGTTCCTGCGCATCCCGCACGATCTGGGCCGGGGCGTAGAAGCCCATCGGCTGGCTGTTCAGCAGGGCGGCGGCGAAGGCGGCGGGGTGCCGGCATTTGATGTAGCTGGAGACATAGACCAGCCGGGCAAAGCTGGCGGCGTGGCTCTCGGGAAAGCCGTAGGAGCCGAAGCCCTTGATCTGCTCGAAGCAGCGTCGGGCGAAGTCCGGATCATAGCCCCGCTCGATCATCCGCCCGACCATGCGGTCCTCATAGGTGTGCAGGTTGCCGTCCCCCCGGAAGGTACCCATGGCCTTGCGAAGCCCATTGGCCTCTCGGTCGCTGAACTCGGCGGCGACCATGGCGACCTTCATGGCCTGTTCCTGGAACAGGGGCACACCGAGGGTGCGGTGCAGGACCTTTTTCAGCTCTTCCGGGTCATGCGGCGGGGCCGGGCTGGCATAGACCACCTCTTCCATCCCCGACCGACGGCGCAGATAGGGATGGACCATGTCGCCCTGGATGGGGCCGGGTCGCACGATCGCTACCTGGATCACCAGATCATAGAAGGCGCGAGGCCTCAGGCGCGGCAGCATGTTGATCTGGGCCCGGCTCTCGACCTGAAAGACGCCGATCGAGTCGCCCCGGCACAGCATGTCATAGACATCGGCCTGCTCGGCGGGGACCGTAGCCAGGTCGTGGTCGATGCCCTCATGCAGACGCATCAGGTCGAGGGCCTTGCGGATACAGGTCAGCATGCCGAGCGCCAGCACATCGACCTTCATCAGGCCCAGCTCGTCGATGTCGTCCTTGTCCCATTCGATGAAGGTGCGGTCGGCCATGGCCGCATTGCCGACGGGCACCAGTTCATCCAGCCGCCCGCAGGTGAGGATGAATCCTCCGACGTGCTGGGACAGATGGCGGGGAAAGCCCATGATGCGACCCGCCATGTCCACGGCCCTGCGGATCATGGGATTGGCGGGGTCCAGGCCCGCCTGCTCGACCCGTTCGTCGGCAATGGCCGTGCCCCAGCTACCCCACTGGGTGCCGGCAAGAGCAGCGGTCACATCCTCGGTCAGGCCCAAGGCCTTGCCGACCTCGCGGATGGCGCTGCGCGGCCGGTAGCGGATCACGGTCGCGGCGATACCGGCCCGCTCGCGCCCATAGCGCCCATAGATGTACTGGATGATCTCCTCGCGCCGCTCGTGCTCGAAATCGACGTCGATGTCGGGGGGCTCGTTGCGGTCCGCCGACATGAAGCGCTCGAACAACAGGTCGTGGTGGACCGGGTCGACGCTGGTGATCCCCAGCACATAACAGACGGCGGAGTTGGCCGCGGAGCCTCGCCCCTGACACAGGATTCCCCGGTTCTCGGCCTCCCGGACAAGGTCATGGATGGTCAGGAAATAGGGGGCCAGATGGCGTTCGGTGATATAGGCCAACTCCTTGTCGATCAGGGCCATGACCTTGCCGGGCGCTCCGTCCGGATAGCGGACCGGCAGGCGACGATTCACCAGGCTCTCCAGCCAGCCCTGGGGGGTGTGGCCCGGTGGGATGGGCTCTTCCGGATATTCATAGCGCAACTGATCCAGGTCGAAATTTGAGCGGGCCAAAAGCGTTTGGGTCTCCGCCAGGGCCTCCGGGGCGTCGGCGAACAGGCGGGCCATCTCCTCCGGGGACTTCAGATGGCGTTCGGCGTTGGCCAGCAGGTGCAGGCCCGCCTGATCAATGGGCACGCCCTCGCGGATGCAGGTCAGGACGTCCTGAAGGTCCCGTTCGTCGGCCGAGGGATAGAGGACGTCGTTCAGGGCCAGCAGCGGCGTATGCGCCGTTCCTGCCATGGCTTTCAGGCGCGCCAACCGTCGCCGGTCATCCCCGCGCCGATGCATGGCCGTCCCCAGCCAGACCGCGCCCGGCCGAGCCTCGTTCAGACGGCCCAGCAGCTCGGGCAGGCCGTCCAGCGCCGGGTCGGGGACGACGATCAGCATGAGACCGTCGGGGGCAGCCAGCAGATCGTTCAGATGAAGGAGACAGTCGCCCTTTTTCGCGCGGCGGTTTCCAAGCGTCAGCAGCCGCGTCAGCCGTCCCCATCCGGCCCGGTCCTCGGGATAGGCGACGATGTCCGGCGTTCCGTCCGCGAACACCAGCCGCGCGCCGGTGAGCAGGCGGAAGTCCAGCGCCCGTTCCCGGATGACTTCCGCCAGATCGGGAGGCACGGCGCCCCATTCGACGTAGGCGACCTCACCGGGCGAGCCCCCGGTGCGGATTTTCTCGGTCGGAGCGCCGCCATGTTCGCGCAGCTGCCGGAGCGCGCTCCAGGCCCGCACGACGCCCGCGACGGTGTTGCGATCCGCCAGCCCCAGTCCTGTGTGGCCCTGCAGTATGGCGGTCAGAACCAGATCCTTGGGGTGCGACGCGCCGCGCAGGAACGAGAAATTGCTGGCCGCGACCATCTCGGCATAGGCGGGCGTGCTCATGCGAACAGCCCATGCACATACCATCGCGGCGGTGGATCCTCGCCATAGCCCCCCGCCCGGAACAGCCAAAAGCGGCGGCCCTCCTCATCCTCGACCCGGTAGTAGTCCCGCACCCGGTGGCGAGGCGCACGCCACCATTCGGTCGCGATACGCTCTGGCCCCTCGGCGCGGATGACCCGATGTGTGGCGCGCCGCCACCGGAACCGGGCAGGGGGGCTGTCCGGTGCCAGGGCCAAGGCTTCCACGGGCTGGGGCGGATCGAACAGATGAAGCGGCCGCAGCGGCGGAGATTCCGGATCGGTCGGGGGCCAGACGGCACCACCCGGTGCCGCATGGGCAGGGATCCGCCGGCTGGACCGCTCCGGCAGGTGGGAGGCCACGGGGGTGACACGCACCACCGCCTCGGGGCCCAGACGCGCGCTCAGCTGATCGATCAGGGCGTCCAGGGCCTGACTGTGATCGCCCCTTTCGTCGAAGGCGGATTGTCGGGCGCCGAGGACCTGGAGCTGTTCGGCCCCCATGCGCAGATGGTCGAAGCCGAATCCCGGATCCACGGGTCGGGCCAAGGCCGCCAGCCGCTCACGAAACAGCCGCAGGACCGTCCCCGTATCGCGCACCGGCCGGGCGGTGGAAAGCGCGATGCGGCGGATGTCACCGTCCAGTCGGTAAAGGCCGAGAATGAACCGGCGAGCGCCCAGACCGCGTGTCTCCAGCTGACGCTCCATGTCGGCCAGCAGATCGGCGATGACCGCATGCACAGCCCCGGTTTCGGTGATGGGCTCGGCCAGCACCCGGTCGACGACGACCGGCGGCGGCGCACGGTGGGGGGTGATGCGCACATCCACCCGCCCCATCAGCCGGTCCAGCCGATCCGGGAAGTCGGCCCCGAAACGGGCGGCCAGGGGCGCGCGGGGGCGGGCGTCCAGATCGCCCAGGGTCTTCAGACCGGCCCTGCGGATGGCCTGAAGGTCACGCGGGTCCAGTTCCATGGCCGCCACGGGCAGGTGCCGTGCAAGGGCCGCGTCCTGCCCCTCCGGCGCGATGCCGCCCGGGCCGAACCGGGCCAGGGCACGGGCGGTCTGCGGCGTGCGCGCGAGGGCGCACCGGGCTCCCAGTCCCAGCCGCCTGGACAGTGCCTGGACGGCCCCCATCAGCCCTGCCTCACCGCCAAACAGATGGGCGCAGCCGGTGACATCCAGCACCAGCCCATGGGGATCATCGCCCGCGACCATCGGGGAAAAGCGACCAAAGGCCTCAATCAGGTGATCCAGGAAGACCCTGTCCGCGCCCGGGTCATGCGGCCAGGCTTCCAGGTCGGGAATCTGGGCGCGTGCATCCGCCAGGGTCATATCGGGCGCAAGGCCGAGTGCCAGCCCCTCCGCATCCACGGCGGCCAGTCGCAAGGCGTTGGCCTTTCGCTCGATCAGGCAGAAAGGTCCCTCAGGCCGCGCGGATCCCAGCCGGTCGATGGGCAGGAGCGGAAACCAGATCGCCAGATGTCTTCGGTTCGACAAACGATCGCGTGTCACGATCCCACTCCATAATCCACTCACCCGGAGCCACTCCCGCCCGGCTCCGCAACAAACTCACCCGAAAGGCCGGTCGGCCCGGTGCTCCCGCTTCCAGGGCTCTCGACGGTGTGCTGCTGACCGACCACCGTGTGTCCGAGGCACTGGGCTGGGGCTGGGCCCCCGTTCGAACGAAAATCGCCGTTGTCCGCCCGGCCGCAGCGGCCAGCGCCAGACGACGGCTGGCGGTCAGGCTCCAGGCCCGGGATTCCCCCCAGCCGCTCATCAGGACGGCGGCCGGGGCTCCACTGCGGAGGGCCTCCTCGCCCGCCGCCAGCAAGGCCGCCGTATCGGGCACCCCCACCAGCAACAGGGCGTTGGTCTCCACCCCCCATTCCCGCAGTCCGCTCCCGTAAAGGGTCCCCCTTTCATGCCGACCCCGATCCTCGTGAATCCACACCAGCGTCCCCTCCGCCTGAAGCGCCAGCCCCAGACCAAAGCCCTCCGCCGCCGATCCATGCCGGGTCGAAGCGGCATACACCTCATGCACGGCATGGGCGGGAAAGACGGCCCCGCGCCCTGTCGCCGGGATGTCGAACAGCCGAGCACCTGCGGACCGCTGGACCGGACCCGGAGAAGACAGATGCGCGCGCAGTTGGCGGAGAGGGACAGATGGGGGCATGGTGTTCACGAAATGTTCTCCTATATGCCTCTCTTCAGGCCTGCCGAGTCAAGCCCGCATCGATGACTGTCATGCGAGGTTCAGGCCTGGACAAACCCGAGCTGCGAGACCGTGCCCCTTCAGACCAGGGTATGGGTGCCCCCGGGGCAGGTCAGACAGGCAGGCGACGCCGGAGGCCGTGAACAACCAGGGCCGTGGCGCCCACGGCGGCAACGCCCAGAAGGCCGGCGGACAGGGCCGGTCGACGAACCGCCGTGGTATAGGCGCTGAACGGGCGTCCCCCGCCCTTTTTGCGGTACAGCCGACCCTCCGACCGGCCCTCGAAAAGATTGTCTCCGGGCGTTTTCGGGTCATCGGACTGCTGCACCTTCGGCATTGACCAGCCGAACACCCGGTCCATGACCTTCGGCACCAGCTGGGCGCTTCCCACCATCATCCGGCCCGCCCCTCCCACCGTCACGCTGCGGACCTTGTGGGTCGCCGCATGCAGGATGGCCTTCGCCACCACCTCGGGTGCATAGACCGGCGGGGCTACCTGGGGCTCGTTCTCGGTGTGGTTCCGGGCGTGTTCCGAGAAGGGCGTGCCGATGCCCGAAGGCTTCACCAGGGTGACCTGGACCGGCTTGCGGGCATGACGCAGTTCCATCCGCAGCCCGTCGGTGAAGCCCTTCACCGCGTGCTTGCTGGCGGCGTAGGCACCCAGGAGCGGAATGGCGAAGTCCGAGTTGATCGAGCCGACGTTGATCAGGGTTCCGCCGTCCTCGCGGGTCTCCAGATGACGCACCGCCGCCTTGGAACCATGAACCACGCCCCAGTAGTTGGTCTGGAACAGGCGCTGATGTTCCTCGGACGGCAGGTCCATGATGTCGCCATAGATGCCGACTCCGGCGTCGTTCACCCAGGTGTCGAAGCCCCCAAAGGTATCGACGGCATGATCGACCACAGCCTGTACCTGGGCTTCATCGCCCACGTCGGCCACCACGGTCGTGGCGCGGCCGCCCGCGGCGAGGATTTCGCTCGAGACCTGTTCAAGCGCGGCGTCGGTTCGGGCGACCAGAACCACGGCGGCGCCTGCTTCAGCCGCGGCCTTCGCCGTCGCCAGACCGATGCCGGAGGTCGCTCCCGTGATAACGATGGTCTGCTGGTCGAGCGGCTTCTGGCGGACGGTCATGGCGCTTCCTCGTCGGTTGGGGGTGTCTGAGGCAAACCGACCGGCTCACCATCCGGTTCCGAGAAAACGCCGGTTGTCGGCCCCCGCCGCGACGGGTCCGGTTCGCGCGCTGGCGCGCGCCCCCTCCCTCAAGCAGACTCCGCCGGGCGACGCGAAGGCAGCGATCAGAGATAGGTTCTGAGGAACTCGGTCAGGGCGACGATGGCCAGGCTCTGTCCGTAGGGCATGGAGGTCAGCGGGATGTCCTTGTAGAACTGCATATCGTGACCCATCGGGGTGCCGAAGCTGACCTGCTTGAGCTCGCCGGCGTCATCGATGTTGGCCAGTACGGCCTTGACCGCCTTGATCCCGACTGGCTCGAACCGGCGCGGCAGATAGCCCTTCCGGACGGCTTTCAGAATGCCGTAGGCGAAGCCGGCCGTGGCAGAGGCCTCGAGGTAGCTGGTCGGGTCGTTGATCAGGGTATGCCACAGACCGCTCTCGTCCTGATGCCGGGCCAACGCCTCGACCTGGGCCAGCAGGGCATCGGTCAGGAAGGTCCGCAGGGCGTCGCCTGGCGGCAGGTCCAGCATCTCGATGAACTCGGGGATGGCGATGGTGACCCAGCAGTTACCGCGTGCCCAAAGGGCACCTGCGAAGTTGTGCCGACCGTCGAAGGTCCAGCCGTGGTACCAGAGGCCGGTCTTGCGATCCGCCAGATATTTGATGTGCAGCAGATACTGTCGCTTGGCTTCCTCGATATAGAACGGCCGGTTCAGCAGGAGCCCGATCTTGGTCAGCGGCAGAACCGACATCATCAGGGTGTCGTCCCACAGCTGCTGATAGTTCACCGTGTCATAGGTGATGTGCTGAAAGCCGCCTTCCTCGGTCTTGGGCAGACCGTCATCGGCCATCAGGAACTCGGCCCAGCTCTCCAGATAGGGGCGGTAGCGAGGCTCGCCCGTCTCTTCGTACAGATACGCCAGCGCCAACATGGGCGACATGGTGTTGATGTTCTTGGTCGGGGTGCCGAGGGCGAACCGGTCCTCGAACCACTGGGTCATCACCCTCAGGGCCTCGGCGTCGCCGGTCTGCTCGTACAGCCGCCACAGGCCGAACAGGCCGACGCCGTGGGTCCACTCCCAGTCGTTCCAGCCCTTGGTGTCGATGACCCGGCCGTCGTCGAGGGTCATCAGGAATTCGCCGGTCTCATCCTTGATGTTGACCAGGTTGTCGATCAGGCGGCCGATGGTCTCGATCACCTGATCACGCGGCACGTCATGGGTAAGGGCGACCATGGTTACTCCTTGAACAGTCCTGGCATCAGCGCGTGTTGCCGACGGGGTTGTTTCCCCACAGCCGGTCGTATTTCCAGCCCGACAGATCCTCGACGATCGCCTGGTGCTTCGGATCGGAGGGCGTGCGCTCGCCCGAGCGGAAGCGCTCGATCTCTTCCAGCAGGATGACGTGGCTGGCCGGGTTCAGCTTGAACCGGGTGGAAATCAACACGCCGCAGATCAGGACGGCCAGGGTGCCGATGCCGAGAACCGCGACAATGGCGGTGATGGCCTGCGGGCTCTGGACTTCGGAGCCCGAGACAAAGCCCGCGGCCTGCATCACCTGACCGACCAGCATGACGGCGGCGGCCTGGCTCATCTTGCGGACGAAGGTCATGACGCCGGCAAAGGCCCCTTCGCGGCGGCGACCGGTGACGATCTCGTCCACGTCGGCCATGTAGTTGTAGGTCGCCCAAGGCACATAATAGAGGGCCCCGCGGCCCAGACCGGCCACCACGACCGGCAGCCACAGCAGCACCGAGGCGGCGTTGAGCCCGGCGAAATACATGCCGATGAAGATCACCACCCCGGCCCCGAAGCTCAGGGCCGCGAAACGATAGGCGGCGGCGGGGGACAGGCGAATGGCGAAGTTGATCGCCAGCATCACCGAGACCAGTTGCACCAGCGAGGTCACGCCGACCAGGCCTGCCACGATGGCGGCCGAGCCGCTGAGGGCGAACACCACGAAATAGGTGAAGGCGGCGTTGTAGATGTCCTGGCTGATATAGCCGCCCAGATACATGCCCAGGTGCAGGCGGAAGGCCCGGATGCGCAGGGTCGAGAACAGGTTGCGGTACAGCGATCCCATCGCGGCCAGCAGGGTGGGGCGACCCTTGCGCTCGGCCTCTTCCAGTCCGGGCGGGCGCTGGCGCTCCCAGCTGAACGCGTACAGCAGACCGGCCACGATCATGAACAGGACGGCGAAGATGATGCCCATGTAGAAGTAGGTGTTGGGATCATCCGGCCCCAGCCGGGTGATCAGAAAGCCGGGCAGGAAGGCAGCCCCGGCCGAAGCCAGCTGTCCGCACAGGATGCGGGCCCCGGCCAGCTGGGCCTTGGTCTTGTAGTCCGTGGACATTTCCGAGGCGAGGGTCTCGTACGGGATGATCTCCATCGCATAGACCAGCTCGAACAGGACGTAGGTGATCAGGTAGTACCAGAAGGTCTGTCCCGGCAGCCACATGAGCGCAAACGACGGCAGCAGCGGAATGGCCGCCAGGATGAAGAAGCGGCGCCGGCCAAAGGTGCGGGCAATCCAGCCGCGCCCGAGGCTGTCCGACAAGTGCCCGATGATCGGGCTGGCCACGGCGTCCAGGATGCGCGCGACCCCGAAGATCAGGGTCGCCTCGGCCACCGAGAGGCCGCAGAAGGTCGTGTAGAAGAACAGGATCCAGGTGCCGATGACGGTCATGGAGCCGCCGCCCAGCACATCGTTCAGGCCATAGGCGACCATATTGTACCAGCGCACGGGTCTGGTCGGATGCGTCGGCATTGCGGGCCGGGCGGCGATGGGGTCGGTCACGGCTTGTCCTCCTGCTGCCCCGGTCGTTGCCGGGGAAGTCGTTCTTGTGCGCGCCGGACTCGCGGGGCGCGCGGCCCGCTCAGTCCATGGTCGGAATCAGGAAGGCATCGGTGGTGCCGGTCGGCGCCATGCCGTCAGGCCAGCGCTGGGTCACGGTCTTGACGCGGGTCCAGAACCGGACGCCCTCCATGCCGTGCTGGTTGTGGTCACCGAAGCCGGAGCGCTTCCAGCCGCCAAAGCTGTGATAGGCGACCGGCACCGGGATCGGCACATTGATGCCCACCATCCCGACCTGGACCCGGCTGGCGAATTCTCGCGCGGCGTGGCCGTTGCGGGTGAAAATGGCCACGCCGTTGCCGTACTGGTGGCGGTCGGCGAGGGCGAGGGCACTCTCGAAATCGGGCGCCCGGACCATCTGCAGGACAGGCCCGAATATTTCCTCGCGATAGGACTCCATCGCCGGCTTCACATGGTCGAACAGCGACGGCCCGATGAAGAAGCCATTCTCGTGTCCCTGCAGTATGAAATCGCGGCCGTCGACGACCAGCTCGGCACCTTCCTCGACGCCGATGCGGATCCAGGTCTCGATGCGCTTCTTGTGAATGGCCGTCACCACGGGCCCATAGTGGGCGTCCGGGTCGCCGGGCACGCCGACACGCAGGGCCTCGATGGCCGGCACCAGACGCTCTCGCAAGGCATCAGCCGTGCGGTCACCGACCGGCACTACGACCGGCAGGGCCATGCAGCGTTCTCCGGCCGAACCGAAGGCCGCGCCGCACAGGTCGGCCACCACCTGGTCCAGATCGGCATCGGGCATGACGACACCGTGGTTCTTGGCCCCGCCCATGGCCTGCACCCGCTTTCCGGCGGCGGCCCCGCGGGCATAGACGTACTGGGCGATGTCGGACGAGCCGACAAAGCTGACCGCGCCGATGGCGGGATGGTCGAGGATGGCGTCGACCATTTCCTTGTCGCCGTGCACGACCTGCAGGATGCCCTCCGGTAGGCCGGCCTCGATCATCAGCTCCGCAAGCCGGTTCGGCACCGACGGGTCGCGCTCGGACGGCTTCAGGATGAAGGCATTGCCGCAGGCGATCGCTGGCCCGAACATCCACATCGGGATCATGGCCGGAAAGTTGAATGGGGTGATGCCCGCTCCGATGCCGACCGGCTGACGCATGGAATAGACGTCGATGCCCGGCCCGGCGCCCTGGGTGTATTCGCCCTTCAGCGCATGGGGGATGCCGCAGCAGAATTCTATGACGTCCAGCCCGCGCTGGATGTCGCCGCGCGCATCGGCCACGACCTTTCCATGCTCCGACGCCAGCAGTTCGGCCAGGGCGTCCATGTTCGCCTCGACCAGTTCCTTGAAGCGGAACAGGACCCGGGCGCGACGCTGGGGATTGACCCGGGCCCAGGCCGGCTGCGCCGTCCGTGCCGCGACGACAGCCCGCTCGAGGTCGGCGGCGACGCCCAGGCTGACACGGGCCTGCACTTCCCCTGAAGCCGGGCTGAATACCTCGCCCGTGCGCGTTCCGGAGGAAGCGGACGCGCCGGCGATGACGTGGGAAATCTGTCGCATGGAAGTCTCCGTCACCGCACGATCCAGTCGTGCGCCGGGTCGTTCTGGAAGACCCATTTGCGGACCGGTCCCGCCATGACATTCAGGTAGTAGAGGTCATAGCCGTGCGGGGCTCCGACCGGGTGGTAGCCGCGCGGCACCATGACGACGTCGCCGTCGTGGACCGCCATGGTCTCGTCGATCGACCCGTCCTCGGTGTAGACGCGCTGGAAGGCAAAGCCCTGCGGCGGCGACAGCCGGTGGTAATAGGTCTCTTCCAGCAGGGTCTCGTCGGGCACGGCGTCGCGGTCGTGCTTGTGGGGCGGATAGCTGGACCAGTGGCCGCCCGGGGTGATGACCTCGACCACCAGCAGGCTCTCGGCCACGTCGTCGGCGTCGGACAGGATGTTGCGCACATGGCGGGTGTTGGTGCCCTTGCCGCGCACCTCGACCGCCTCCGGACCCAGCACACGCACCGCGCCCTTGCCCGTGCCCGGTGCCGAGCAGACGGCCACCTCGGCATTGCGCCCGGCCGTGACCGTCCAGGCCATGCCGGCGGGGATGTAGATCGAGGCCGGCGGGCCCGAAAAGACGTCAGCGCGGTCGCCCAGTCCCGCGTGGGTCTCGCCGCCGGCCACGACCGTGACCGTCCCCGACAGCACCACCAGGCAGGTCTCACGCCTCGCCTCGCCCCCGCTGTGAGACTGTCCCGCCGACAGCCTCACCACGCGGAAGCCGACGTGGCGCCAGCCGGCGCTCTCCGGGGTGACCTCGAGCACGGTGCCGGTCTCATCGGCGGCATGGGGGCGAACCAGCAGGGACATCAGACCAGCCCCACGTCGCCGGCCAGTCGCTTCAGCGTATCCAGACCCAGTTGGCCGTATTCGCGCGGGTCGGCGAGGGCCGGGTCCTGCTCGGCCTCGATCACGATCCAGCCGGAATAGTCGATGGCCTTCAGCGCGGCCATGAAGGCCGGATAGTCATAGTCGCCGTCGCCCGGCGTGGTGAACATGCCGCCGACCACCCCGTTCAGGAAGCTGTCGCCCGCCGCCCGGAACTGCGCATAACGGTCGGTGCGGACGTCCTTGCAGTGCACATGGCTGATCCGCTCGGGCCGGGTCGTGGCCACCTCGACCGGATCGATGCCGCCATAGACCGCATGGCCCGTGTCCAGCACCAGCCCCACATGGTCGCCGGTCGCGTCGAAGAAGCGGTTCAGGTCCTCGCCGGTCTCGACCACGGTGCCGAGGTGGTGGTGATAGGCGAAGCGCATCCCCTGATCATTGGCATGCGCTGCCACCCGGTTCAGCCTCTGGCCAAACATGGCCCAGTCGCCGGCCGCCAGCCGGGGCGGCGAGTCCAGCCGGCCGCCCTCGCGGTCGCTGTGCACGGCGTTGGAGGTCTCCGCCAGGATGAAGACGGTCGAACCCATGGCCTTCAGCAGGTCCATATGCCCTGCCATGGCCTCGATCTCGGCATCGGCATCATGGACCAGCAGGTTCGATGAATACCAGCCGCCGACGATGTCGAGCCCGTAGCGCGCCATGACCGGCTTCAACGTCCCCGGATCGCGCGGAAATTTGTTGCCCAGTTCGACGCCCTCGAACCCGATCTCCTTCACATCGGTCAGCAGGGCGTCGAGCGTGGTGTCGCCGCCCAGCTCAGGCATGTCATCGTTCGCCCAGGCGATGGGGCTGACCCCCCAGCGGATGGTCATTCACCCTCTCCCTTGATCCGGGCTTCGTAGATGCGCCGGGCCTTGCGGACCTCGGCACGGGTCGAGACTTCCGGCACGGCCACATCCCACCAGTGGCCGCCGGCCTCTGTGGTCACGACTGGATCGGTGTCGATGACGATGACATGGGTGCGGTCGCTGGCCGCGGCGCGCGCGAGCGCCTGCTCCAATTCGGCAATGCCCGAGACTTTTACGGCCTCCGCGCCCAGAGCGCGGGCGTGGGCGGCAAAGTCGATGTCCGCCGGCGAGGCGTGACGCGCATCGTCCAGCAGATTGTTGAAGGGCCGCCCGCCCGTCGCCTGTTGCAGCCGGTTGATGCAGCCATAGCCGCGGTTGTCCAGCAGCACGACGGTCAGCTTCTGGCCCAGCATCACCGCCGTTGCCAGTTCGGAGTTCATCATCAGATAGCTGCCGTCGCCGACCATGACGAAGACCTCGCGGTCCGGCTCAGCCAGCTTCACGCCGAGGCCCCCGGCAATCTCATAGCCCATGCAGGAAAAGCCGTATTCGACGTGGTAGCCACCGGGCCGATGCGTGCGCCACAGCTTGTGCAACTCACCCGGCAGGCCACCGGCGGCGCAGACCACGACGGCATCCTCGCTGGCCTGACGCCACACGGCGCCGATCACCCGGGCGTCGGACGGCAGGGAATCTGACGGCGCGGTGGCCGCCTCCCACGCCGTGTTCCATTCCGCGACGCCGTCGGCGCAGCGATCCCGCCAGTCGGACGACACCGTCCAGTCGCGCAGCGCCTCCGACAGCTCGGTCAGCACTTCGCGGGCATCCCCCTGCACCCGGTGGGCACCATGCTTGGTCGCGTCAAAACCCGCGACGTTGATCTGGAACAGGCTCTTGCCCGTGAACATCGTTCGCGAGCCGGTGGTGAAGTCCTGCAACCGGGTGCCGACCGCGACGATCAGATCGGCGGCCTCGGCGGCGTCATTGGCCGCGCTGGTCCCGGTCACGCCGATCGAGCCCAGCGCCTGCGGATGATCCCACGGCAGGCTGCCCTTGCCGGCCTGGGTTTCGGCCACGGGGATGCCCGTCGTGGACACGAGGGCCGACAGGGCCTCTTCGGCCCCGGAATAGAGGACACCGCCCCCGGCCACGATCAGCGGCGCCTTTGCCGCCCGGATCGCCTCGACCAGATCCGCGAGGTCCCGCGCATCGGGGCGGGGTCGGGGAATGCGCCAGGTGCGGGGGGCGAAGAAGGCCTCGGGATAATCATACGCCTCGGCCTGAACGTCCTGACACAGGGCCAGGGTGACGGGGCCACAGGTCGCCGGGTCGACCATCGTCGCCATGGCGCGGGGCAGGGCATCCAGAATCTGCTCGGGCCGGGTGATGCGGTCGAATCCGCGCGACACCGGGCGGAAACAGTCATTGGCGCTGACCGTCGCGTCGGCAAAATCCTCGATCTGTTGCAGTACGGGGTCAGGGCGGCGCGAGGCATAGACATCGCCCGGCAGGAACAGCACCGGCAGGCGATTGACGTGCGCCAGGGCCGCCGCCGTCACCATATTGGTCGCGCCCGGTCCGATCGAGGTTGTGCAGGCCATGGCGCGCCGGCGACGGGACTGTTTGGCAAAGGCGATGGCGGCGTGGGCCATGCCCTGTTCGTTGTGGGCCCTGAAGGTCGGCAGGGAGTCTTCCATCCCGGCCAGGGCCTCGCCCATGCCCGCGACATTGCCGTGCCCGAAGATGGCCCAGACCCCCGCGAAATAGGGCACGACCTGTCCGTCGATCTCGACATGCTGGACCGACAGCCAGCGTGTCAGGGCCTGGGACAGGGTCAGGCGCACCGTGGGGCTCATGCTGCCGCCCGTGCCCGTCGCGCCCGACGCCAGGCCTCGGCCAGCACGCGCAGGTTTTCCGTCAGCTGGGCAATGGCGCCCTCGTCGTCCAGCCTGCCCTTCAGCCACTGGGCGGCGACGTCGTGGAAGATGGTCCGTCCGACGGCAAACCCCTTGACCAGCGGGAAGGGGGCGGCGGCGGCGATCCCGGCCAGCACCTGGTCCTGGGTGGCCGACAGGCCCAGCAGCACAATCCCGCGACAGTGCGGATCATGCTGCAGAATGGCGGCTTCGCTGGCGGCCCAGGCCGTGGCGTCGCTGGTCGGTTCCAGCTTCCACCAGTCCGGATAGACGCCGAGGTCGTAGATGTGATGGATCACCCGCGCCACCGTGTCGCCACTGACGGGACCGTGCTTCGAGGCGATGATCTCCAGCAGGAATTCGTGACGGGTCGACCTGCAGGCATCGAACAGGCGCAGGATCTGGCGGTCCTGGCGGGCACGAAGTTCGGCGTCATCATCGGGGTGGTAGAAGACCAGGCATTTGACCACGTGATTGATCGGCCATTCCCTCAGGGTGGCGCCGACGTCGGGGCCACCCTCGAAGGCCAGCGGTCGCGATCCCGGCAATTCGATCGGACGCCCGATCCAGTAGGGGAGGTCGGCAGCGGCCTCAAGCGCCCGGGCACCGAAGCGACCGTCCAGCAGCATGCCATAGCGACCGTCGCCCTGCGCCAGACGATCCACCGCCTTGAGCGCCAGCCCCTTGAAGTGCGCGATCGCGCGCTCGTCGCCGACACCCAGGTCCTTGATCAGGTCGTCGAACTGGCTGCGATGGTCGATGGCCAGGACGGTCAGGTCGGCATGATCGCCGTGCCGATTGGTCGACCAGTGAATCTGTTCCAGCACCGCACTGTCGCGCAGCCGGTCCGGCCAGTGTCCCGCGAGGAAGGTCTGGAGCTCGTCCCAAGACGCCATGGCCGGCGCGCAGCCGTGACGCGACACCACCAGCGCCCCGCAGGCATTGGCCATTTCGCAGCAGCTTTCCAGCGGCAGGTCGCGCAGCCATCCGCGCAGAAAGCCGGCCATAAAGGCATCGCCCGCGCCCAGAACATTGAAGACCTCGATGGGAAAACCGCGGCTGGCCACACCCTCGTCCAGCGAGGCGGGGATGGCGTCCGGGAAGGCGACGCAGCCGTCGGGGCCGCGCTTGCAGACCAGCAGGGCAGGGCTGTGTGCACGGATGGCGCTGAGGGCGGCGAGCGTGTCATCGGTCCCGCCGAGGATATGGATTTCCTCTTCCGTGCCGACGATCAGGTCGCACAGCGGCAGTACCTGCTGCAGTCGATCGGTCACCCGCGCGCTGGCGACGAACCGATCCTCGCCATTCGCCTTGGCGGTGAGCCCCCACAGGACCGGGCGATAATCGATGTCGAAAATCACCCGACCGCCCTGGGCCTTCATCAGTTCGGCGGCCTTGAGACTGGCGTCGAACACGCCCGGTTGGGACAGGTGGGTGCCGTTGATCAGCAGGGCACCGGCCCGGCCGATCAGGGCCGGGTCGATGTCGTCCACCGACAGCGCCATGTCGGCGCAGTTTTCGCGGAAGAAGATCAGCGGAAAGGTGTCCGGGTCGCGGATGCCCAGCACCGCCAGCGCCGTCAGCCGGTCCGGATCGGTCTTCATGCCGGACGTGTCGACACCCTCACGGTCCAGTTCCTCGCGCAGGAAGCGGCCGAAATGATCATCCCCCACACGGGTGATCAGCCCGGCGTTCAGGCCCAGTCGGGCTGCGCCCACGGCGGTATTGGTGGGGCTGCCGCCCACATATTTCGCGAAGCTCGCCATGTCTTCCAGGCGCCCGCCGATCTGCTCACCATACAGATCGATGCCGGCCCGACCCAGGGTCAGCAGGTCGAGCGGGCGGCGCTTGTCGGCTCTGGAAGTGCTTGTGATCATTCGTTTCAGACGCCCCGGTGTCCAAAACGACTATTCCATCAATTCCAAAGTCGCAATACCTGTTTCACAATTCTCACGAACGGAACGGCAATTTCAGGAGGCGTTCCGACGCTTACGGGGACGCGTTTCCCCGGGCTGGGTGGCGGCGAACGCAAAGTTGATCACCAGCGCCTGGGCCAGGCACATGGAGGCCGAAAGCGAGCGGAACGACCGAACCTCCGATTCGCGGGTCAGCAGGGCCAGATCGGCCGGTGCCGAGATCGGGCTGACGGCGCTGTCGCTGATAGCCAGAACCCGCGCGCCGCCCTCGCGCGCGGCCTCGACCACGGCCACCGTCTCGGCGGCATAGGGGTGATAGCTGATGGCGATCAGCAGGTCGTCGGGCGCGATCGACTTCACCTGGGGCATGGCCAGGCCCGCCACCCCGTCGATGAAGACGGTCCGCTTGCCGGCCTGCAGCAGCGAATAGACCAGATAGGACGCGACCGGGAAGGCGCGGCGAAAGCCGGTGACATGCACGGTTGAGGCCCGCGATATCATCTCGACCGCCGCTTCGATTTCCTGGCGGCTGACCGTCTGGGTCAGGTTCTGCAAGGCCAGGATATTGCCCTCGACGAATTCCGACAGCAGGTCGGCGGGCTTTGCCGTCTCGTCGTGGGTCGCCTCATTCAGCTGGCGAATCCGCTCGGAATAGCCGAGGGCCGCGTGACTGCTCAGCAGGCCGTCCCGGAACAGGCGCTGCATCTGGCTGGCGCCCTCAAAGCCGAAGGTCTTGGCAAAGCGCACGATGGTCGAGGGCTGGACCCCGCACCGCGAGGCGATGACCGACAGGGTCTCGAGCGCAAAGTCGTTCGGCTCGTCGAGGATGTGCCGGGCGATCTGCTTCAGCCGTTTGCTCAGGCCCTCGTAGCGAAGAACGATCTGGGCCCTGAGCTCTTCAGCCGAGGCGGGCGCGGGGGGCGTCTGTTCCATATCTCGACCTCAAGTTTCATCAGACGGAATATCCGTTCGATTTTTCACTGGCAACTCTCGCGTGTCGCGAAGGAAGCCGGTATGTCACGACTTTTCCAGGGGATCGTCCCTGCGATATTCGTGTTCGAGGGGATGACTATGCACACTGTGGCACTGATCGGCGCGGGGCGCATCGGGCGAATTCACGCGGCCAATGCTGCAGCCAACGCCCGGCTGCAGCTGGTCAGCGTCACCGATCCGACCCCGGCCGGTGCCGAACTGGCCGGTCAATATGGCGCGGTCACCCGCAGCGCCGAGGACGTGTTCGCCGATCCGTCGATTCGGGGTGTGATCATCGCCAGCTCGACCGACACCCATCTGGACTACAGTCTGGCGGCGGCGCGCGCGGGCAAGGCGGTCTTCTGCGAAAAGCCGCTGGATCAGGATCTGGCCCGCGCGACCGAAGCCGCAGCGACCTTCGATTCGCTTGGCCAGCCGGTGCTACTGGCCTTCAACCGGCGTTTCGATGCCAATTTCGCGACCCTGCAGGCACGGTTGATAGAGGGTGTCGTGGGTGACCTCGAGACTCTCCATATCATTAGTCACGATCCGGCCCCCCCGCCCGCCGACTATGTCCGCACCTCCGGCGGCCTGTTCAAGGACATGGTGATCCACGACTTCGACATGGCCCGCTGGCTGCTGGGTGAGCCGGTGGTGGAGGTGTTTTCGACCACATCTGTGCTGGTTGATCCCGCGATCGGCGAGGCCGGCGACGTCGATACGGCCAAGACGATTCTCAAGACGGCGGGGGGGCGGCTGTGCGTGATCTCCAGCAGCCGGCGCAGCGGCTATGGCTATGACCAGCGGATCGAGGCCTATGGCTCGGGCGGCATGATCCGCGCGCAGAACCAGCTTGAGACGACGGTTGAGACCTGGACCGCAAGCGGCGCTGCGGCCGACCGTTTCCAGAACTTCTTCCTCGATCGCTACCGGGTCGCCTATGCGCGGGAGATGGACCACTTCGCCGATGTGCTGGACGGGGCGGTGCCGCTGATTGATCACCACGACGGTGTAGCGGCTCTGGTCCTCGCGGAAGCGGCGGCCCGGTCGGCCACGGAGGGCGCGGTGATCCGGCTGTCCTGACGCGTCAGGAACAAGACTTTCAACCGCCTCCACATCATAAAATGAAATCGAAACTACAGGATTGACACGTTCTGAAATACATATTCTAACTCGGGGCAATCATAGAGGCCCGCAAAGGGCGAACGGGGAGGTTGATCAAATGGTGTATCGCCCGAACATGCGCGTACTTGCTTCGGTCCTGCTGGGGGCCACCGCCCTCGCCGGCCTGCCCTCGCTGGCGAGTGCTCAGGAGGCTCCGGCCAATGCGTCACCTCAGGATCCAGAGCGTCGACAGGATGCCCAGCCCCGGCCGGAGACCCAGGTCGATGAGATCGTCGTCACCGGTTTCCGCCAGAGCTATGCCAATGCCATCGCGTCGAAGCGGAATGAGGATTCGATCACGGACGGCATCTCGTCGGACGGTCTGGGGCGGTTTCCCGACCTGAATGTCGGCGAAGCCCTGCAGCGGGTTCCGGGGGTGCAGATCAACCGCGAGGCGGAAGGCCGCAACGCGACCATCAACCTGCGCGGCCTGCCGGGCGAGTTCTCGCGCCTGACCCTTAACGGCGTGGCCTTTGCCGAGCCGATCCTGCGCGAATCCGCGCCGCTGGGGGCCTTCAACTCCGACATCTTCAGCGCCATTGTGGTCAACAAGTCGCCGCTGGCCGACGCCCAGAGCGGCGGCCTGTCGGGCAATGTCGATCTGCGTATCGCCCCGGCGCTGGGCCGGGCGGACGGCGGCTTCATGAAGGTCGCGTCCGAGTACAATGAACTGGGCGGGACGTGGTCGCCGGCCGCCACGATCGGCTACAACCACCACTTCAGCGATGACTTCGCGGTGTTCGGAACCCTGGCCTGGCGCCATGAGGACTTCCGTCGCGATACCATCCTGTTCAACAGCTATGCGGCCTTCACGCCGGCCCAGGCCCAACTGAATCCGTCCCTTTACCCCTACTATGCAAGCTCGACGGCCTGCCCGTCCTGCACGGGCAGTACCTCCACGGCCGGCGTGCTGTATGACGCCCAGCACCGTCAGTATGTTCGCCTGAATGAGGGGGATCTGATCACCGGCGCGATCGGGGCCGAGTACCGCCTGAACGACCAGACGCGCATCGGCATCTCGGGGTTCTACTCTGATCGCGACCTGCCCATGACGACGCAGTATCTGCTGATCACCTCGAACAACCAGTCCAGCATCCTGACCGCCAACAGCGCGCCTGTGCGCATGGACGACGGTCGCTATGTGGTCGAGGACTTCAGCTTCTCGAATGCCGACATCACCTCCTCGACCAGGGGCTTCAGCCAGACTCAGAAGGTCTGGGGCTTCAACCTGACGGGGGAATGGCAGAGCAATGACGGCTGGACCGTGAGCGGGACAGCGGCGGTTTCGCGGGCGCAGAATGACTCGATCGAGATTTCGGTCGACTTCCAGACGCTCCAGACCGCTGCGGGCAATGGCATCACCGGTCGCATCGTGACGGGCGGCGACAATATCGACAACCACATCCAGACCCTCCAGCCCACGCCGGCCGTCACGACGGCGGGCATCAGCACCGGTGTCTGGGGCGGGGTCGGCGCATCCGGCGCCTGGTTCGACAACGCCAACCCGGCGCTGCGCAGGAACCGCTTCAACTTCCAGGGGACCCAGACCATGGGGACCAGCGAGGCGGAAACCGCGCGCATCGACATTGAACGCGACCTTTACGACAGCGGCATCCTGAAGGGCTTCCAGTTCGGCGGCGTCTATGAAAGCGTCAATTTCATCGCCGAGGGCTATCGCATCATGGCGTATGGTCTGCCGATCCAGAATGTCACCCCCGACTTTCTGGTCACGGCGCCGTTTGCCTCCGACTTCTTCAACGGACGGGGCGGCCGGCCGACCGACAACTGGCAGGTTGTCGATCTGAACCGGGCGCTCACGGCCTTGCGCCCGGTCACCGTCTATCCGGGTGCCGAGCTGTCGCCGTCGGGCTACAACATCAACTATGCGAACAATGCCTATGCCCGGGACAATTTCACCAACGGCACCGACATCCTCGCGGCCTACGGCCAGCTGAAGTATGAGTTCGACGTCGGCAGCATGCCGGTCCGCGGCAATGTCGGCCTGCGGTACGAGTCCGCGGAGAACACGGTCGATGCCCTGACCCGGGTCACGGTGACCAACACCATCGGTGCCCCGTCAGACTTCGTGCCGCAACGGTACCAGCAGGACTACGACAAGTGGCTGCCGTCCTTCATCGTGATTGCCGAGCCGACCCCGGATATCGTCCTGCGGGCGGCCGCCTACAAGAGCTATGTCCGGCCTCAGCCACTGCAGTTCTCGCCCAGCACCGTCGTCAGCGCGCCGACCACGAATGGCGTCTATACCGTCACCCTCGGGAATCCCGAGCTGGAGCCCTATGACGCGACGTCGTTCGACTTCTCGGCGGAATGGTACAACCGGCCTGACAGCATCATCTCGCTGGCTATGTTCACCAAGCGGATCACCGGCCTGATCGGACCAATCACCGACCGGAACCTCCTGTGTCCGGCGGATGGCGGCGGGTGGGGTGTCGGGACCCTCACCATCAACGGTGACCAATGCCTGAGCAGCCTGACCTTTACGCAGGGCGGCGTGACCCAGCCCTACCAGGTCGTCGCCTCAGGCTTCACCAACCAGGACAATCCGATCACCGTCAGCGGGGTTGAGTTCAACCTGCAACAGTCGTTCGACTTCCTGCCGGGCCTCTGGTCCAACCTGGGTGGCGGTTTCAACTACGCCTACACCGTCGTCGACGGGAAGACGGTCACCGGCGAGGACGCCACCCTGCCGGGCGTGTCCGAGCATAACCTGAACGTCATCGGCTATTATGAGACCGAGCGCTACGGCATCCGGCTGGTCTATAACCTGCGAAGCGAATACGACCTCGCCTCTACGGCCAGCTTCACGGGTGCGGCGCGTCAGGTTCGCGCGCGCGGCCAGATCGATCTGTCGGCCTCGTACAATATCAACGACACGATCTCGCTGGGGCTCGACGCATACAACCTCACGGACGAGATCCGGGTCGAGTACGAAAACCAGGAAAACATGCCGCGGCGTGCCGACTATGACGGTCGCACGGTGACCATGACCCTGCGGGCGACCTTCTAGCCTTCCTCCCCGAAGCCCGGTCGATGCCCGCCTCGTGCGGTGTCGACCGGGTCAGGGTAAGGCTGATACCGAGAACAGAGCAATCCGGACAAGCGGAGCTTCACATGCGCAGACGCACCTTCCTGACGGGCACGGCGGCGTCCGCCGCCTTCGCACTGTCCGGCCCGGAACTGGCTCTCGGGCGGATGCAGGGAAGGGACGCGACCACCGTGGCCCTCCTGACCCAGGCGGCCGACCGGTTGGCGGCGGAGGTGCTTGAGGGCCTGGAGCGATCCGGTGCCGGCATGGGCGGTGCGCGCGGCACCCTCCGTCAACTGCGACGCCTGTTCACGCCCTACATATGGCCGGACTCCCGCTACCATCACAGCGCGGCCCTCGAGGGGCCCATGGAAACCCTGCTCAGCCGGGTCGAGGCGGCCCAGCACGACGACGGCACCTTCAGCGGGGGAAACCGGCACTCGCCGCCGGACTCGGCCTTCCTTATGGAAGACATGGGGGCCATGACCGAGGCTGCGGAGGGTATCCGTCATCCGGTGGTGCGGGCCATTTCAGACCGTCTGGCCGCGATGATGCGCAAGGCGGGCCCCGCGCTGCGTACCGGCGGCATACACACGCCGAACCACCGCTGGGAACTCTCGGCGGCGCTGGCGCGGATCGATCGGGTCGACCCGAATCCGGCCTATCGCGCCCGCATCGACGAATGGCTGGCGGAGGGCGTCGATATCAACGCCGAGGGCATCTATTCCGAACGCAGTTCCAACTATGCCCAGGCCGTCAGCAATCCGTCGCTCCTGCGGCTGGCCCGCCTGCCGGGGCTGGAGGGCTTGAAACAGCTGGTGCGGCGCAACCTTGAGACCACGATCGACATGGCCGAGCCGACCTATGGCGATGTCGAGACCATCTATTCACGACGCCAGGACCAGGCCCAGAGCAGGCAGACCCTGCACACCTATTATCTGCAGTACCGCGAATTGGCGCAGGACTTTGACGATCGTCGCTTCGCGGGCGTGGTCCGCTGGATCGAGCAGCACGACAGCAGCCAGCTGGGCGACGCCCTGGCCGATGTTCTGGACCATCCGAAGCTGGCCGGGCCGATCCCGTCGCCGGTCCAGCCCTTCGTCGATCTCCAGCGCTATTTCCGAACCGTCAATCTGGTGCGTGAGCGCCGCGGCGACATGACGGCCAGCTTCTATGCCGGCAGCGACTGGTTTGAGAACGGTGAGCCCTCGCGCTTCTACAACACCATCGGCTCGGGCCTGGCCACCAATCCGACCCTGATGCGCCTGTGGAAGGGGCCCCTGGTCATCGACGCCATCCGGGTGATCCCCGACTTCTTCAGCATGGGGCATTTCCGTCCCTCCCATATCGCTCTTTCCGATGACGGCGCGGTCACCCTGAGCGGCGAGATGAAGGTGCCCTATTACCTGCCCATGCCGGCGGAGCGGCGGGATCCGGATGGAGCCTATGCCCTCAGCCGATCGGTCGACGGCAGGTTTAACAGCGCGCTCGATTTCAGCCACCGCCCGGCCCATTTCCGCAGGCTGGCGATCCAGATGGTCGCCCGGCCCCAGGCGGATGGCTATGCACTGGATTTCATCACCGACGGAGAAGCCGAGGTCGATATCGCCATCGAGGTGACCCTTCGCCCCGGCGGCACCCTGACAGGTGTGCAGGAGGTCAGCGGCGTCGGTGCGATACTGACAGGAGCGGAGGCCAGCTATACCGTCGGAGGCCAGACCCTGCGCCTCGGCCCCGGTGGCAGCGATGCCATGCCCCGCGTGAGCTCCGGCGAACAGTACAGCTGGGCCGGCGGACGCCTGAACCTGGCCGGCGAGAAGGTTTACATAACGGGCCAGACCCCCTTCAGCCACACCCTGCGTCTCGCCTTCGACTGATCCGAAGGGCAGGTGTGAGTTCTCGACGCGGTTGATGGCCCACCGTCCGACCTCCTGCTTCCCGGCGTTTCCGAGTCCTTCATCGCAGTTTTGCAGGACCGCACCCTGTCAGGGGTGATGCCTTGGCGTGACCGGGCCCCCTCACGACCTTCATGAACTCGGGGCGCGTAAAGACCGCTGACGCCGCGCTTCACGGGCTCTATAACCCCGGGATGACCATGAGCGAAACAAACGCAGATATCCTCGCCCGATATGCGGCCGTGCAGGGCCGCCCTGAAGAGATGGCGATGCTCTGCAGCCTGCTTCGCGAGCGTGGCCTTTTCCCGGATGCGCTGGCGCTTGGCGAGGCGGCGGTGGCGGCGGCACCTGACAGTCTGGCGGTGGACATGTGCGTCCGGAGCGCGCTGGCGCAGGGGGTTCAGTCGTTCCACAGGTCCATGTTGCTCGACGGCAAGCGCAATCGCGCCTACGCCCGTGCTATTGAGGCGGTCGTCAAGCCGGGCATGACGGTCCTCGAGATCGGCTGCGGAGCGGGCCTGCTGGCCATGATTGCCGCACGCGCGGGTGCCCGGGTTGTGACCTGCGAGACCAAGCCCGTGATCGCTGCTGCAGCAACGGAAATCATCCGCCGTAACGGCCTTTCCGACCGCATCCGCGTCGTGGCCAAATATTCGACAAATCTGACTATTCCGGATGATCTCGAGAGGCCGGCCGATCTGGTGATCCACGAGATCTTCGGGGCCCAGTTGTTCGACGAAGGCGTCACCCGCTCGCTGAGCGATGCGAGAGCGAGGCTGTTGAAGCCGGGTGCACCCTCCGTCCCCGGGCGCGCCTGCGTGCGCGTCGCCCTGGTGCGCGACAATCGCGAGCGTGACTGTCGCAATCTGAAGGATGTGGAAGGCTTCGACCTGTCGGCGTTCGAATTGCTTCAGGAGCCGGAGCGGTGGATCAGGCGAGGGCAGCTACACAAGGTGGAGATGTGCTCGGACCCTGTCTCCGCGCTCTGCATGGATTACGACCGCTCGCCTCCCTTCGGGCCGGCCTCTGAAACCGTCTCCCTGACCTCGACGGGCGGGCGCATCGATGCCGTGATGCAATGGATATCGATTCAGTTCGGGCCCGATGAATCGTATGAGAACGCGCCGCTTCCGCCCGACCCGGAGTCCAGCTGGGGCGTGTCCTTCAGACGCCTGCCTTCGCCCATTGAAACTGTGGCAGGGGAACGCGTCGATGTGACCCTGCGACATCGGGGAATGCTGCTCACGCTTGATGTCGCCAAGCCCCATGTTGGCTGACCAGGCTCTGCGGGCTCGCCGCATCGACCCTTCCGATCCATCGCGGGAGTTGTTCGTCGCCCAGGCGTTCGGCCTCCGGTGGTCTTCCGACCATCCGCTTGTCCAGTTTCGAGCGGATGAGGGATCCGGGCCACCCGATGTGCAGGTGAGGCGCGTCGAGAGTCTTGGCGACAGGGCTGGCGGACGGGTCGTCAACAATGGCCTGGTGTTCGCCGATGGCGCGCGCTTCCGGTTCGGTGACGCCATGTTCGACACCTTCGGAGGGGACCGTGTCGATTGGTGGTGTCCGCAGGGGCATGAGATGCCGAGCGCCTTTTACGGCACCGTAGCCGCCAGGGCCCCCGGACAGGAGTGGATGGACGCGATGCTCACAGCGTGTCGACACCTCGAAGACCAGAGCAGTGCCCGGGCTGTCATGCTTGAACTCGATCAAGGTCTGTCCATCAGGTTGGCTCCGCATCTCGAACAATCCGCCCGTGTAGGGTGCTTCGCCCAGTCCGATTGTGATTCCCAGCCGACGCGGCACCGGTCCGTTCAGGTCGTCGTGCCACGCCAGTTCGTCGCCAGCCCGCGCCCGGGTGCGGACGATTCTGCCCTCGACGCCTGTGATGGGTGCGCAACCGCTTATCGCCTCAAGCCAGCGGAACAGTTGAGGGCGTCGCAGGGCCAGCAGCAGGGCCGTTCCCGCCACTGGCGGCCTTTCCACCTCGCGGTGGCCAAGGTGTTCGACGTGATCGGAGGCGAAGGAAGCACGGTCGCACGCGGCCATGACAGAGCGCAGCAGTCCGGGCTCCAGCACGTCGGGCAGGACCAGGGCACGAGAGCGTGCGAAAGCCGCGCGGGCGTGGGCCACGTCCGGAATCGTCGCGCCCATCGGACCAAGGCTGGGTGTATTCAAGGCGCAGCATCCATGGGCGAGGGGCAACCCGTATGGGGGAATTCGGCGGGAACTCCGACTGTCCTCGAAGTCATGCCCGTCTTGCAATGATCAAATGTCGGCTGCACGACGTGAACCGGGCGACCTGCTCCTGTGGTCCCCGTCACAGAGACAATTGAGTTGACCTCGGCCCGGGATTTCGGAGACGTGTCCTGATGAGTCCACGGGGCAGTGTCAGGGCGGGGAGGGTGGCGACGCGCCGGAGCAGACTGGCGGAAGCAGGGCTGGCGCGGCTTGGAGATGTGCTCCGCCTGTTCCGGGAGCCCCGTGCATGGTCGGAACTGGTGACACGCACATTGTTCCCCTCCCGCATACACCAGGACAACAGCTTCACCTGGCCCGACCGATACCCGGCCCTCTTCACTGCGGCGCAAACGCTGCTGGCCGACCGCGCGCCTCTCCGGATTCTCTCGTTCGGATGCTCATCAGGCGAAGAGGTCCAGAGCTTGCGTCACTACTTCCCGGACGCGGTGATTGTCGGTGCCGAGATCAATGCCAGTCTGCTGCGGGCCTGTCGTGAACGGGAGGTAGAGGGCCCGACGTTGTTCATCAGCTCGAGGGATGAGGTCATTCAGGCCCATGGACCCTTCGATGCAATCTTCTGCATGGCGGTGTTCACCCGGCGGCCGCATGAAGTAGAGACACGGGACATGCGTGACATCAGTCGCTTCTACCCTTTTGATCGGTTCGCGGCGTGGGCGCGGTTTCTCGCCTCCCAGCTGACGCCCGGAGGCCTTCTCATCGTCGAGCATGCCCTTTACCGGGTTGAAGATGCGCTGGAGGGATTGCCGTTCAGGCCGGTCCTGACCCATGGGTTTGCGCCCGCCAAGGGGCCGCGTTTCGATCCGTCCGGGATGCGGCTGGCATCGCCGCAACTGATCGCCCGGATATTCTCGCGCACAGCACTCGCCAGCACGCGCGAACCTGAGCCGCCGGCGTCACTGTTGCCCAGCAAGTATGGCGAGGCATGACCGGGCAAACGCGTCCCTTGGCCAGCCGTCGGGTCCTGGGCGAGGCACTGGCGCGCCGGGCGTACGGGGAACGCCGGGTCCGTCTCGCCAGCCGGGACCTCAGCGGATGCGAGCATCTGGTCTCGACCCGCCGCGGGCTGTTCGCCGTGGCCCGTGATGGCCATCGCCTGATCGCCCACGGGCAGTTCTTCGGCCTCACGGTGGCCGGGAATACCCTCTTCGCCTTTGAAGCCTGCGATCGACCGAGCGCGCTGAGCCGCCTTGGCCGCATCGTGCGGCTGCATCGCGCCGGCGACGAGATCGTGGCAGCCGACGTCTTCGTGGACGGCCTCGACAACGGGTGCCACCAGATCGATCTGATCGGCGACACCCTGTTCGTTGCGGACACCTATCGGCAGATTGTCGTCGCGATCGAGCCGGACGGAACCGTGCATGAATATCAGCCGATACCGTTGGCGGCGGCGCGCGATTGGGAGAACGGCTACGTCCATCTGAACTCCCTCATCGCCAGCGGAGACTACCGTCTTGCGCTTCTTCACAACGGCGCGGGGCACACGGGACTGTGCAGCGAGGTAGCGATCCTCGACGCCGACTGGCGCCTGATCGAGCGGCGCCCGCTCGCGGGATCCGGGTGTCACGGCCTGGCGGTGCTGGAAGACGGTACGCTGCTTTCCTGTGGGTCGTTCGCCGGAGAGCTGATCGGCTCCGACGGCTTGCGGGTGAAGGTGACGGAGCTGATGACCCGTGGCCTGTCGGTGGGCCGGGAGGAGATCGTCGTCGGCGGTTCGGTCTTTGCCGAACGGGATGTCCGTGACAGGTCAACGGGAGAGGTCTTCTTTCTCGACCGGGACTATCAACTGCTCGGAACGCTGGCCATGCCCGCCCCGCCAACGGAGATTCGCCGTATCGACGGGGCGGATCTGTCGCTTTCAAATCATGTCCACCGTCTGGGCCTCGAGGTGCGCTGGCCGGCGAGGCCGACGCCCGCTGCGATCACAACGGGCGAAAGGGTGAAGGGGGTATGGCCGTGACACGAGCGGTGATGCTGCTGGGAAAGCTGCGGGCGGCCTCGCGTTTGCCCCTGCCCCTGATCGCCCTGATCCCCGTCGCATGGCTTCTGATCGGAGCCGCCGCGACGCTGGTGGCGGTTGCGCCGTTCCGACGGATCGCCCCGCTGCTCGGACGCAATATGGGCGCGGCGGCCCTTGCGCCGATCGGCTCGGCAAAGGAGCTCGACAGGGCCGTGCTGATCGCGCGCGCGATCAGCTTTGCTGCCCGCTATATGCCGCTCAGGTCGGACTGCCTGCCCCAGGCGATCGCCGGCGTGGCCCTCTGCCGTCTGCTGAGGGTGCCCTATGCGGCCTATTTCGGGGCCTCGACGTTTGTGCCCGGGCGGCAGGGCCAACTGCTCGCGCATGCCTGGCTCCAGTGCGGACCGGTGGTCATCACCGGCGGGCGCGGCAGTTTCGGCGCGTACGGTGTCGTCGCCTGTTTCGTGTCGCCACACCCCCGCTATCCCTGATGGCGCGGGTGAAGGGGGACGTGATGATCGAGTGGCAGGAAAGCCCGAAGGGCCGCATCGCCTACGCCGCTCGGCTTGAGTTGGCGGTTGCAGCGCTCGCAAGGCAACCGGGGTCCCCCCGCCTGCTCGCGGGACGGCAGTACCCGGGCCGGTGCGCTTGAGCTCGGCGATGCGACCAGATTCTTCCCGGATTTGAACCGTGCTGGGATCGGGTCTGGCTGAAGCCCCGCGCAGGCTGGCTGACGCTGATCCCGTCGCACATGTTCCATGACGTCATTCCCACGGGTACGCGTGAGCCGCGCATTTCGACTGCGGCCGATCTCACCCCGGTCTGGGCTTAACAGGACGAGACGGTGAGGGGCGACTTTCCGCCGGGGCCCGCCTGCCATCAGGACTTCTGTCCCTGCTCACGACCACTGCGACGCTAAATAATCGTTGATATTCAATAATTCAGGCGATGGCGGAGAGGGGGGGATTCGAACCCCCGGTACCCGTGAAGGCACGCCGCATTTCGAGTGCGGTACATTCAACCACTCTGCCACCTCTCCGCGGGGCCGTCGTGTTCTGGTCGAACGGACGGCTTCTCTAGTCGGACAGGGGCCGCGCCGCAAGAGGCCACGACCGCGATTTCAGCGCAGCGCGGGCAGGGGCAGGCCCAGGGTCTGGCCGTCGAGCGGATCGACGGCGCTGCGGGTGAACAGCTCGGCCGGGCGACCGCCGGTGCCGGTGCTGAACCGGCCCGTGGGGCTGACCAGACCGGTGCGTTCGACGCCCCTGCGGAAATTCTGCTTGTGCAGGGATATGCCGGTGATGGCTTCGGCCGCGCGCTGCAGATCGGACAGGGTGAAGACGGGCGGTACCAGGTCGAACAGGACAGGGCGGTAGCGCAGCTTGCTCCGCAGCCGACCGAGACCCGTGGCAAGGATTCGCCGGTGGTCCGAGGCCATGGGGGCACCGGAGGGCAGGGTCGACCGGTCGCGGTCCGCGTCACGAGCGGCCTCCTGCACCAGACCGGCCTCATAGAGCAGTTCGTAACGCTCGAGAACACGGCTGTCGCTCCAGCGCTGGTCCGCCGGGGTGGCGAACAGGGAATCGACGCGGGCGCGGCGTCGCGGGTCGGCCTCGGCCCAGGTGTCGAGGGCACCGTCCAGCGGACCCAGCGAAGGGGGGCGTCCCTGACGGTGATCTTCCCAGGGAAAGAAGTCGAGCACGGGCCGCCAGCGGGCCTCGCTGCCCAGGCGGACGATGGGGCCGGTGTCCGCCGCATCGGCGGTCAGCGCCAGATAGCCGACCGAGACCTCGCGCAGGCGCTCGGGCCCCGGCGTGGCGCGGGGCGAGGCGCGTCCGAGGTCGCCAAAGGTGTACAGCTGTTCCACATAGCCCGGACGAAAGCCGGTCTGGGCGGTGACGAAGGCCCGGAGGGCCAGCTCGAAGGTGCGGTCCCGTGCCGGATCGAAGGGGCCGAAGGGCAGGGCGGCGGAGCCGTCTTCCGCCCGCGTGGTCAGAACGACCGCTTCCCCCAGTCGAAGGCCCATCACCACGGCCGAAAGGCCGATGCGGATGCCGGTGGGTGGAGCGGGCTCGGCCATGGTCAGCTTCGGCGCCCGCCGGCGCGACGAGGCACCTTTGGCGTCCAAGGCGCGGGCCTGGGCGCGGCTGCGGCATCCCGGGCGGCGATCAGGGCATGGTAGCGGTCCATATAGCGCGCCTGGGCGACAGAGGCGGGCTCGGGCCGGATCTCGAGGTCATAGCCGACGGGGGGACGTCCAAAGAATCCGAGCGCCTCGCTCTTGCTGAAGCCGGCCAGCTGGGTCGCTTCGAAATAGGCGCAGGCCTTGTCGGCCGTCTTGATCAGGGTCTTGATGGCGCGCGGGGTTTTGGCGGGAAGACCGAACCGGAGGTGAATGGCCGTCTCCAGACGGCTTTCGAAGTCCTTGTAGTTTACGCCGAGCGCCGATTTGAACGGCGAGATCATGTCGCCGATCACATATTCCGAAGCATCGTGCAGCAGGGCGGAGAGCAACCACCCGGGCTCGATGTCGGGCTCGATATGGGCGACGATCTCCTGAACGATCACGCTGTGCTGGGCGACGGAAAAGGCATGGTCGCCCACTGTCTGGCCGTTCCATCGGGCCACCCGGGCCAGCCCATGGGCGATGTCCTCGATCTCGATGTCGAAGGGCGAGGGGTCGAGCAGGTCAAGCCGCCGCCCGGACAACATGCGTTGCCAGGCGCGGGGCGCGCGGGAGGAGGATGAGCGGTCAGCCAAGTCGGTTCCTTTGATCAGGCGGTCAGGTGACCGATCCTGAGCCTCGGATCAAGGGGCCGGATGGATTCGACCTATTCCCCGACGTTCAGCGTCAGGAGGTCGCGGGCGTCCTCCAGCAGAGGGTCCCGGCGGGTTTCCTTGGCGCGGACCACAGCGATCACCAGCGGTCCGCCCGCGGGGCCGCGGGCTTCATATCCGACAAGCCGCCAGCCCAACCCCTGCGTCTGCCCATCGGTGATCAGCCAGGTGGCGCGCGTGGCATCCCCCGCCGCGCGGGTGCGGATCATGGCACCGTCAGCCGCGGCCTGTATGTTGACGCTGTCGTCCCCGGAGCTTCCCTCGATCTTGACGCTGGAGGTGCTGTCATTGGCGTCGATGGTCACGCCGCCGATGCGGATGCGGGCGCGGTCGCCATCGGCATTAATCGACAGGCCAGGGACATTGACCTGGGCTTTGTCACCTTCGGCCTGGACGCGCATCCCGGGTGCCTCGACCGTGGCGCTGTCCGGCCCGGGCGTTCCTGCGCGCGGCTCGGTCCTGGACGAAGCCTCGATGGCCGCGATGGTTTGGGGCATGTCCGCAGACAGGCGGTCCTCGAAAGCCTTCAGCACCGCATCCGGGGAGGCGCCGTCCAGCGGCTGGAGATGCAGGGTGACCTCGGAGCCCCGCGGACCGGCGTACACGCAGACCGTGCCGCCGTGCTGGGCCGTACCCTTGCGTGTCAGGCTGCCCTGGGTCTGGGGGCACTGAAGGGTCTGGACGACCTTGAGCACACCCTTGTTCGCGCCGCCTTCGCGGGTGGTGGTGATGCGGATCGAGTCATCCCCGCAGGCGGCAAGGCCGGTGGAGGCCAGCAGGAGACTACCGATGATCAGGGTGGGCGTACGTTTCATCAACACGTCCTCTTCGATCCCCATCCTGCTTCGCGGGGGGCAGAAATCCAGTGAAATCGCGGTAAGCCGACTCAGCCGCCCGGTCGGGCCCCTTCCCGGCGACTGAGGAAGGCCAGGCGCTCGAACAGATGGACGTCCTGCTCATTCTTGAGCAAGGCCCCGTGCAGGGGCGGAATGAGCTTTGAGCCACTGGTTTCACGCAGGGTGGCCGGATCGATGTCATCGACCAGCAGCAATTTGAGCCAGTCGAGCAGTTCGGAGGTGGATGGCTTCTTCTTGAGACCGGGCGTGTCGCGGATTTCGTAGAAGGTACGAAGGGCCTCGGACACCAGACGTGGTTTGATGTCCGGGAAGTGCACGTCGACGATCGACTTCAGTGTCTCGGCATCTGGGAAGCGGATGTAGTGGAAGAAGCACCGCCGCAGGAAGGCGTCGGGCAGTTCCTTTTCATTATTCGAAGTGATGATGACGACCGGCCGGGTGTCGGCCCGGATGGTTTCGCCGGTTTCCTGCACGAAGAATTCCATGCGATCGAGTTCCTGGAGCAGGTCGTTGGGGAACTCGATATCGGCCTTGTCGATCTCGTCGATCAGCAGGACGGGACGTTTCGCGGCCGTGAAGGCCTCCCACAGCTTTCCGGGTTTCAGATAGTTGCGCACGTCATGCACGCGCGCGTCGCCGAGCTGGCTGTCGCGCAGCCGGCTGACGGCATCGTACTCATAGAGGCCGTTGTGAGCCTTGGTCGTGGATTTAATGTGCCAGGTGATCAGGGGGGCATCCAGGGCCTTGGCCAGTTCATAGGCAAGGACTGTCTTGCCCGTGCCGGGCTCGCCCTTGACCAGCAGCGGGCGTTCCAGTGCCACGGCGGCATTGACAGCCACCTTGAGGTCCTCGGTGGCGATGTAGCGCTGCGTGCCCGCAAATCGGCTCATGAACGGCGGTCCCTTCCGGTGTGATCCCGGAAGGGTGGTAGCCGATGGGCGCTCAGGTGAACAGGGATCAGGTGATCCGCTTGGGTGTCGGCGGATCGCTGGCGGGGAAGCTTTCCTCCAGGGCCTCATCCTGAAGGGCGTCCTGACGACTCTCCGACTCCGACAGTCGGTCTTTCAGCTGATCCGGTTTGCCGGATTCCCGTTCGACCTTGCGGGCATAGGGGGCGTCGGCATCGTGGTCATCTTTGGTGGGCCGGTTGCTGTTGGTCATGCGGGTGTCCTGTCTGATGAGGGGGCGTCCTCGTCGGGGCCGTAGCCGAGGACTTCGATATCGTCGTCGTCGAGCCTGCGGGCCTCCCAGTGCGCGGCACTGGACTGGGCACCACGCCGGTTTCGCATCAGGCCGTCATAGACCAGTTCGACCTCGTCCGACCCGGCCTCGACCGGCCCTTCCAGGTCATCGTCATCAAGCGCCGCAAGGTCGACGAGGTCATTCTCGTCCTCGTCATCCTCACCCGCATCGCCCTCTCTCTGGGTGACGTCCAGCACATCGTCGGCTTCGTCGGGCAGGATGTCACCGTCGCCCTCGTCGTCGATGTGGGTCTCGTCGAAGGTTTCGGACTGGTCCTGTTCGTCAGGGGTGTTTTCGGGGGGTGTCATCGCTGTCTCCTGTCGGGGAGAGAACGCGACGTATGCCAGCCCCGTTCCGTCAGCCGGAGGCTCTTTCTGCCAAGGCCGCGGCGACGTCCCGGATGGCCTGATCCCAGCCATCGAAGGTCCGGCTGAAGGTGCGCGCGTGGGGATAGAAGGGGTACCGGTCGGTTCCCAGCAGGTGCCAGTCATCCGGCGCGTAGATCAGCCACGTCTCGGCCCCGACAGCGGCGGCGATGTTGGTGCCGGCGATGCCGGGCCCGATGACAACGTCCATGGCCAGGGACAGGGCGGCCAGATCCTCAAGGTCATCCTTGAGATTGATCGGCGGCGTCCACAGGCTGACGCCGGCGGCCTCGGCGGCGGCCAGGTCGGCACTGACGTCCCCGCACTGCAGATTGACCATGACGCAGCCCGGGGTGGTCAGCACGGGCTTCCACCGCTCGAAGCTGGAGAAGTAGCGGGCGCGCACGCCGTTCAGGACCAGACTCTTCCAGTGAAGGCCGACTTTGAGGCCCGGGCCCAGGGCTTCGACCTCGGCCTTCCAGTGGGCGACGCGCGCAGGGTCGGCGACCAGATAGCCCGTCCGGTCTGGGAAGGCGGCCACTGTCGGACGGAAAACCGGCATCAGACTGGCCATCGGCACCCACGCGTCGGCGGACGGCGCATCGTCGCCCTCCATGAAGGGGATGTAGCGATAAAGACGGCCTTCCATCCTGACGGCGCGGTGCCCGCCGACAATCGCCTGCGGGAAGCTGCGCTGGAAGAGGTCGATCAGCCGGGGTTCGACGGCGATGATGACCTGCCCCTCGGGCCCGACGGCCTCGATCAGATCGCCGAGGGCGGTGCCGAACACCATTTCGTCTGCGATGCCCTGTTCGCCCACCACCAGCAGACGTCGGCCCCGGGCGGGCTGGGTCTCGGGATCCCATCGCGGCATGTCGACCACGGCGTGCATGGCCTCGGGCATGTCGGGGCTGAGGCGGATCTCATAATCGGCCCATCCGCCCGGAAGGTCACCGGCTCCCAGGCGCAGAAGGGCGCGAGCCATGGTCATCATGGCGGTCTCATAGCCCGGCTCGGCCCCGGGGAAGGCGGCGTCGATGTCGGCCAGCGCTCCCTCCAGGTCGCCCAGCGGCTGGCGGACATTGGCGCGATTGTAGCGGGCCTTGGAGAATTCGGGGTCGAGGCGCAGGGCTTCCTCAAAGAAGGTCAGGGCGGTCGCCATGTCGCCCTGGTCGCTCTGAACAGTGCCGAGGGTGTTCCAGAGCAAGGCGCTGCCCGGTTCCACCTGGATCATGTCACGCAGTACATCCACGGCTTCGGCATAACGATTCATGTCGCGCAGTACGCAGGCCAGGTTGTTGGTGGCGTCGACATGGCCGGGTTCCACAGCCAGAAATTTGCGCAGCAGCTTTTCGGCGATCTCGGGTTGTCCCAGGCGCTGGGCCAGGCGGCTGAGGTCATGGGCGATATTGTTCTCGTCCGGCATCAGGGCGAGGGCCGCTTCATAGGCCGACAGGGCCTGGGCCAGATGGCCCGACTTCTCCTGACAGATGGCCAGAACATGCCAGGCGAGGCCGCTCTTCTCGTCGATCTTCAGAACCTCGAGGCAGCGTTCCGCCCCGCGTGTGTAGTCCTGCATACGCACGGCCGCGACGGCGGATTTCAGCAACTCGACCATGCGGCGCTGGGTGCGCGCCGAGCCCGCTCGTCCCGACAGCTTTCGCGACAGGCGGTTAAGGGCGTCGGTGGAGGCGGCGTCGCCCGCCACTCCCTGGGCGACGGCGAAGGGGCCGTGGGCAATCGGGGTGTCGGCATCAAGAGCGGGGAGGGTCATGCGGAGCGGACTTTTCGTGGCGGGGTTTCGCCGCCAGTCTGACCGGGGCTTCACAACACACGGTTAACCACGACTGTTTAGAGGCTTTTGGAGACCGCCGCGCTAGTTCGCAGGGGCGGGACTGAAGGGGAGGCCCGCCCGATGCCGCTGAAACTGTCCTTGAAGCCGGGTGAACGTTTCGTGCTGAACGGCGCCGTGGTCCAGAACGGGGATCGCCGCAGTGTTCTGGTTCTGCAGAACAAGGCCAGCGTGCTGCGCGAGAAGGACATCATGCAGCCGGACGAAGTCAACACGCCGGCCCGCCGCATCTATTTCCCCGTCATGATGATGTATCTGGACGAGGCGGCGGCCCCCAAGTTCCATGATGAATTCACCTTGCGGGTCAGCGAGTTCATGAGCGCGACGCGCAATCCCGAAGCGATGGCGGATTGCGTCGCGGCGTCGCGGCATGTCCTGGCGCGCGAATATTACAAGGCGCTGATGACGGCGCGGAAACTGATCGAATACGAAGAGCAAAGGTTGGGTCATGTCGCTTCAGGCGTACAGCAAGGCCGCGACGCGGACTGAAACCCCGCGTGAGATGGAATACCGGCTGTTCGGCCAGGTAACGCGGGCCCTGATGCAGGCGGCGCAGGCGGATCCGTCGGATGTCGCCACCCGCATTGACGCCCTGGACTGGAACCGTCGTGTTTGGTCTGCCCTGGCGACTGACTGTTCGGATCCCGGCAACGCCATGGGCGAGGCCCTGCGTGCCCAGATCATCTCGATCAGCCTGTTCGTCAGCCGTCACAGCTCTCAGATCATGCGCGGCGAGGAGGATTTCGAGCCGCTGATCGATATCAACCGCATGATCATGCAGGGCCTGGCCCCGCCTGCGTCGGAAGCTGCCTGATCCTTATTGCCGACCCGGAAGCTCTTGCCGGTCGAGGCGCCTCCCTCTTGGAAAAAACCGTTTGAAATCATGCCGCAAGGGCCCCGGCCTCGGCGGCATTTTTCTTGCCTGTGCGGGGGTGAACCAGAACTGGTTCGACGGTCAGAAGACCGTTAACCCACCCGACCAGAATGGAAGGACCCGCCGATGAGCAATTCGGTCAATACAAACGTGGGCGCCCTGATTGCGCTCCAGAACCTGAACGCCACCAACGCTGAACTTGCGGTCACCCAAAGCCGGATCAACACCGGCAAGAAGGTGTCCAGCGTGAAGGACAACGGTGCCATCTGGGCTATTGCCCAGGGGCAACGTGCCGAGATCGGTGCCCTGGGGGCGGTCAAACAGTCACTGGACCGTGGCGTAGCCGCAGTCGATGTGGCCATCGCGGCGGGCGAGACGGTCTCTGACCTCTTGCTGCAGTTGAAGGAGAAGGCACTGGCGGCGACCGATGCGTCGCTGAAAACGGCGGCCCGGGCCGCACTGAACGAGGACTTCCAGGCCCTGCGCGACCAGATCGCGACCGTGACCGCCAACGCCGAATTCAACGGGATCAACCTGCTGAAGACCGGCGCCACCGGTTTCAACGCCCTGGCCAATGCGCAAGGCAACGCCACCCTCACCGTGGGAGCGGAGGTGATGGCGCTGGGAAGCACCAATGTCAGTGTGGCCACGACGCAGTCGATCGAAACCCTGACGAAGGCGGCCGCCTCGCTGACGGCCGTCAACAACTCCATCGATGCCGTCTCGGGCGCGCTCGCGCGTCTGGGCACCAAGTCGAAGGCCCTGACCACCCATCTGACGTTCGTCGGCAAGCTGACGGACTCGCTGGAATCAGGGGTCGGGAATCTGGTCGATGCCGATCTGGCGAAGGAAAGCGCCAAGCTTCAGGCGCTGCAGACGAAGCAGCAACTGGGGGTCCAGGCCCTGTCCATTGCCAACCAGACTCCGCAGCTGGTCCTGTCGCTGTTCCGATAGGTTCGATGCACCTGAGGCCGGAGGGTTCACCCTCCGGCCTTTTCATTCAGAAGAGCCGGGCCGCCATCTCCCACAGGCCCAGCAGGACGCGGCTGACGGTTTCCCAGACCAGCCAGGTAAAGGTGGCCATGCCGGCCGAGATCACCCAGCCGATTAGCATCATCACGCCGTCCTTCTGCATCAGACCAAAGCCGAATGCGGCGACGATGAGTGACGGAAAAAGGTTGAAGCCGATCAGCGGCAGCATCAGCACCGCCGCCCAGATCACGCACATCAGGCCGATCAGGGCCTCGGACAGGTCCGAGCTCATGAAGCTGAGGCGAGGGCGGCTGAATCGCTCGACCCTCTGCAGGCGGCTCTTCACCTTCTCTGCGGCTTCGGCAAAGGCCGGGCGGGGAATGTCGCGCTTCATGATCCAGCCGGGCAGCCACAGCTCGTCCCTGCGGAACAGAAGCTGCACCCCGATGATCATAATGGGCACGCCCAGCACGGTGGTCATGCCCGGGATCACCCCGATGACCGCGCTGAGCAGTCCCAGCGTCAGCAACAGAGCACCGAACCCCCGCTCTCCGAAGGTTTCGACCAATTCTTCCATGGGCAGGATGGGATCGTCGACCGCGCCGACGTCCGTCAACACCTGGGAGAAAGGGCGCGCTTCGAAGGAGTTGGAATTGTCGTTCATGAGCCGTCGCTGAACAGGGTCATATGCCTCTTGGCCCGTATCGCGTCGCTGCGCCACTTAAGAAACCGCAATGCGGCGTCAGGCAGACTGTTCCATGTCGATGTCCAGCCCCTGTTCGCGGACCTTGCGATAGAGGGTGGAGCGACCGATGCCGAGCCGGCGGGCGATCTCGGACATATGGCCAGCATAGACCTCGATGGCGTGCTGGATCAGGTCGCGTTCGATCTCCTCAAGCGTGCGCAGGTGGCCCTTGCCGTCGAGGATGCGGATCGGCGTGTCGGGAGCAGAGGGCAGGTCGTGGGCCAAGGCCGCCGGAGTGGCCCCGGGCGCGGCATCCAGTTCGGGCGTCGGCATGGCTACGCCTGAGATGGCCGGAAAGTCATGCGGCCTCAGGAACGGCCCGTCGGCCAGCACGATGGCACGATAGACGGCGTTCTCGAGCTGACGGACATTGCCGGGCCAGTCGAAGGCTTTCAGCAGGTCTGCGGTCTCGGGCGCACAGCCGACGACGCGTTTGCCTTCCTCGACATTGAAGCGGCCGATGAAGTGATCGACCAGAGCCGGGACATCCTCGCGGCGGTCGCGCAGGGCGGGGGCCTCGATCGGAAAGACGTTCAGGCGATAGAACAGGTCCTCGCGGAACGCCCCGCCCTCGACTTGTTTGGCCAGGTCGCGGTTGGTGGCCGAGACGATGCGGACGTCCACCCGGACGGGGCGTTTGGATCCGACCGGGTCGATCTCGCCTTCCTGGAGGGCGCGCAGCAGCTTGACCTGCATGTCCAGCGGCAGTTCGCCGATCTCGTCAAGGAACAGGGTGCCGCCGTCGGCTTCCTTGAACTTGCCGAGGTGTTTGTCGTGGGCGCCGGTGAAGCTGCCCTTCTCGTGGCCGAACAGGATCGACTCCACCAGATTGGCGGGCAGGGCGCCGCAGTTGACGGCCACGAACGGCCGTCCGGCCCGGTCCGAAGCGCCGTGCAGGGCGCGGGCAATGACTTCCTTGCCGACGCCGCTCTCGCCGGTAATCAGAACCGGAATGGTCGAGGAGGCTGCGCGGATGCCCAGCGCCTTGACCATGCGCATGGCGGGGCTGTCGCCGACCAGATCGTCAAAGGTGGTGCGACCCGAGGTGTGCTTCTTCAGCCGGCCAACCTCGGCGGTCAGCTGGGTCAGCTGCAGGGCGTTCCTGACCCCGACCAGCAGGCGCTCGGCCGAGACCGGCTTGACGAAAAAGTCCTGGGCCCCTGCCTGCATGGCCTTGACCACGCTTTCGATGCCGGCGTTGGCGGTCAGCACGATCACCGGGGTGGTCACACCCGCGGCGCGCAGTTCGGTCAGGCACTCGAGGCCCGTCATGCCCGGCATGACCATGTCCAGCAGCACCACATCGGCCCCGCCACCCTTGGTCAGGGAGTCGATCGCCTCGCCGCCGTTTTCGGCCTGGGCGACGGCAAAGCCTTCGCGCTCCAGAACCGCCTGGACCAGGCGGCGCTGGGTCGGATCGTCATCGACGACCAGAACGGTCTTGGCCATAGAGCACCCCTTATCATCACCGGCGGCCGGTCTCGCGGGCAGACCCCCGGACTGGCTCGTTTCGGGACGGGTGTACCCCGGATGCGGTGAAGATCGCGTTGTCCGGCGTGGTGTGCGCGGGGTTAACGGGTCAATTCAATAGACCCAACCGTGACCCCTCGGATTGAGCCTGCCGTGCTCCTCAATTTCCGCGACCTCGGGCTGCACTTCGTCATCACTGGCCGGGCATTGACGGTACCAGCCATCGAAATCGAGTTGGATGCCGCCAATAGTTAGTCCGGGCCACCTGTTTCGGCGAGCTTCGATGCCGCCCTCCCGGATGAGAGCCGTTCCTTCCTTGCAAGAGGGTGCTTCGTAGGAGCCGACACCGTTCCACACGCCATCAGGCTCGGAGACGAAAATGTACACGAAGAAAGTCGTTCCCATCAGGATCTCATCTCTTCCATCCCCGTCCACATCAAACAGGGTCGCCACGCAGTCGGATGTCGACCTGCACCCTGTCCGACTGTCATCAATCAGTTCTGATGGGTTCAGAAAGGTCTCGGGAAGAGCCGTGCCTTTCGGCCATGCCTCGATGACGGGCTTGACCGTTCTGGACGGGCGGTCGGGGTGTAGCCGCTCTTCTACGGCGTTCGTCGATTCCCACCTGATGCGACGAAGCTGTGCGTCCTGAGCCAGCTTGGCAATCTCGGGGTCATCGGATTTCGTCAGCCGTTCCAGCGCCGCCCTCCCGACCTTGCCGCTCTCGAAGCGCAGGAAACGATAGTCGAACTGCTCGGGCGTGACCGCGCCGCGCTCGAGGCGGGCCATCTGGTCCATGACCGACAGGCGGGCGGGGTCGAGCACCGGGCTGAACAGCAGCACGATCAGGGCGACAATCAGGGCGCCGGTGCCGACGTTGGTGCGCTCCAGCGGCTGCATCCAGTCGCGCCCGCGCAGGCTGGTGATCGCGGCCCAGGCATAGCCGAGCGCATAGGCCAGACCGGCGAGGATACAGGCGGCGGCCACGATCCGGTCCGGCGTCAGACCGTGCTGGCCGATGCGGAGCGCCAGACCTGTACTGGCCACGGCGACCAGCGGGATTAACAGCAGGCCGCCGACAATCACGGCCCAGCGCAGCACCAGCGGCGGGCGGGTGTCGTCTGTGCCATCTTGATAGGCGGCATTGATCAGGACGATCAGCACGGCGGCGGCGGACAGCATCAGGGCGGTGGCCGAGCCCTGGTCCCAAAGGCCGGACAGGCCGGTGAAGGGCAGGGCCGCCAGGAAGGCCGCGGTCAGCACGGCGATGACCGGCAGCAGCCACGACAGCAGCATCAGCACGACCGACCGCACCCCCCGGATCAGCCCGTCGCGGACATCGGTCAGATGCACGGCCAGTGCGAAGGTCAGGCTGGTGACCGGCAGGTTGAACCAGGGCTCGGCCAGCAGCTCGCCGAACGCCCGGATGCCGATCAGGCCGAACAGGCCGGCGCCAAGAAACAGCAACAGCCACAGGGCGCCGGTAAAGCCGACCGACAGGGCCAGTTGCACGCCCGCCTTCCACGCCACGTCGAAATAGCGGGGGTAGGCGGCGATGCGGCGGCCTTCCTGATCGGCGGGAACGATCAGGTGATGGGCAATGAACAGGGCGGCCGCGAGGAAGGGGAACAGCGGCGGCGACAGGAAGGGTTCGCGCTGGTCGATCAGCACCTGACGCGCCATGTCATGCCAGCCGAGCAGGGCCAGTGTCGCGGCCGCCACCCCGGTCCAGATAAGCAGTGTCTTCAGCCTGAGCCGGCCCAGACCGCCCAGCAGCACGACGGGCAGGTAGGCGGCGACCAGCACGAGGGGGCCGAACAGTTCGGGTATGGTGGCGGGCCACAGGCGGGGGGTGTGGTCCACGCTCCAGTAGAGGCCGTAGAGCGCCAGGCCCTGCAGCAGGCCGATCAACAGGCGTGGCAAGATCAGCCCGCGATGCCCGGACGCCATGGCAGCGCGTGTGGTGGTGTCAGCTTCGATCATCAAGGGGCCCCCCCGAACCGGCATCTGGGCACAGTTTGCGGGGCGAGGCCAGACTTCGAGCCCGCCTGCCGGTTGCCTCCACGGGTTCGCGCCCCCATACCCAAGGGCATGAACGCTCCTTTCAAGACACCGCCCGCCGACCTGCCCCTCTGGGACCTGTCCGACCTTTATGCCGCCAAGGATGATCCGGGCCTGAAGCGGGATATGGAGGCGGCGCGGGCGGCCGTGGCCAGGATGAATGCGCTGGCCGGGACGCTGATCGCGGCCCGGAATGAAGCGGCGGTGCTGGGCGAACGGCTGGACCGGGCGATCACGCTGTATGAACAGGCCGCGGACAGGCTGGGGGCGGTCGGGGCCTATGCGTTTCTCGATGCCTCGACCCGGCGCGATGATGCGGCGGCCCAGGCGTTCGAAGCCGATGTGCGCCAGTCACTGGCCGAGATTTCGACCCCGACCGTCTGGCTGACGCTGGAGATCAACCAGCTGGAGGAGGCCGAGGTCGAGGCGGCGCTTGCGGCGTATACTCCGGCCGCGCGCTGGCGGCCCTGGCTGCGCCGGGTGCGGGCCATGAAACCGCATGAGCTGTCAGAGGAGCTGGAGACCTTCATCGCCGAGCAGATGCCGGTCTCGGCCCAGTGGCCGCGCCTGTTCGACGAGACGCTGGCGGACCTTCGGGTCAAGGCCGGGCGCGATACCCTGACGCTCAGCGAGGCACTGAATGGCTTGTCCGATCCCAAGGCGGCGCGGCGCAAGGCCGTGGCCGAGGGCCTGACCGAAGCGCTGAAGGCCGAGACGCGCACGCTGGGCCTGGTGCTGAATACGGTGGCTGCCGAAAAGGCGCTGGAGGACAGGAAGCGCGGCTTCAAACGCCCCGCCGACAGCCGCCATCTGGCCAATGAGGTGGACGGCGAGGCGGTCGACGCCATGGTCGAGGCCGTGACCGCCGCCTATTCCCGCCTGTCGCACCGCTACTATGCGGCCAAGGCGCGGGCGCTAGGGGTCAAGACGCTCAATCACTGGGACCGGAATGCCCCGCTGACCACCAAACCGCCGCGCGGCTTCGACTGGAACGAAGGGCGGTCCATCGTGCTGGACAGCTTTTCGGACCTGGGGCCCGAGTTTGCCGAGCGGGCCGCGACCTTCTTTGACCGCAACTGGATTGATGCCAGGCCCCGAGCGGGCAAACAGTCGGGCGCCTATGCCCACCCCGTGACGGCGGATCGCCACCCCTATGTCTTCCTGAACTGGATGGGCGAGCGGCGCGACGTGCTGACGCTGGCGCATGAGCTGGGGCACGGCGTGCACCAGACACTGGCGGCACAGGCCGGCAGCCTGCTGGCCGATACCCCGCTGACGCTGGCGGAGACGGCCTCCATCTTTGCCGAAGGGCTGACCTTCGACCGGCTGCTGGACACGGCGCCCGAGGCCGAACGTCAGGGTCTGCTGGCGGGCCGGATCGAGGACGGGCTCAACACGGTCGTGCGCCAGATCGCCTTCCACCGCTTCGAGACCCGTTTCCACGACGAGCGGCAGACCGGCGAGGTCGGGGCGGCGCGGATCGGGGAAATCTGGCTGGAAGAGATGGGCGCGTCCCTGGGCCCCGCCGTCACCCTGAACGACGGCTATGAGCACTGGTGGGCCTATGTCAGCCACTTCGTGCACTCGCCCTTCTATGTCTATGCCTATGCTTTCGGGGACCTGCTGGTCGCGGCCTTGATGGAGACGCGGCGCAAGGATCCGGCGGCGTTCACGCCATTGTACCGCGACCTCCTGGCAGCCGGTGGCACGCGACCCTACGATGAGGCATTGCGGCCCTTCGGGCTGAACCCGAAGGACCCCGCCTTCTGGACGATCGGTCTCGTCAGACTGGAGCGGCTGGTCGAGGCGTTCGAACAGACGCTTTAACCCGCCGCCATGATGCCGCAGGCCACGCGATCACCCGCGCCGCCGATCGGCTGTGACCTGTGATCATCCGGCATGGCGTGAATGACGAGGGCCGAACCATCCTCGTCCCACAGCCACTGGCCTGGGCCTTCGGGCGCGATCCTGGCCCGGGTGGTGAAGAGTTCGGCGCGTACGCGACCCTGCTGGTCGGCGTAGATATTGGGCAGATCGCCGTCGTCGGGGCCGCCGGGGTTCAGCAGGCCGTGGGGCCTTGTGTGGTCTGAATGATTGATGTGGCCGCCCGCCGAGGTGAAGGGGGCCTGGCATTCGCCGGTCGCATGGATGTGGATGCCGTGCCAGCCGGGTGTGAGGCCGTCGACCTCGACGCGAATGAGCAGGCCCGTGGTGCCCTGGGTCAATACGGCGCGTCCGATGGTCTGGCCCGAGGCGTTGATCAGGGTGGCCTCGCCGAAATCGCCAATGCGGGCTACGGCCTTATCGTCGCGGCTGTAGTGATTTTCGGTGATAGCCACACAGCCCGACATCAGTGCGCCAAGCCCGACCGAGGCGGCCAGGATCAGTGGAAGGCGGGATAAGGTCATGGTCTCTCTCCTCAGGGCGATTCAGGCCGGGGATATCTATGGGCTTAACTTTGCCAGCCCCGGATGCCGATGCTAGTAATCCCCAAGCCCGGAAGTTGTTCTGATTCCGGCCAGATGAAGCCAAAAATCCTTGACCGACGAATTCTCCGATCACGCTGACCCGTCCGCAATTCCCGGCTGCGGGGATGGCGGCCACATAGACAACATCACCATCGAGGACGAACTGCGCCGTTCGTACCTCGACTATGCGATGAGCGTCATCGTCAGCCGCGCCCTGCCGGACGTGCGTGACGGTCTGAAACCTGTTCACCGTCGCATCCTGTATTCGATGCACGACCTGAACATGACGCCCGAGCGCGCCTATTCGAAGTGCGCACGGGTGGTCGGTGACGTGCTGGGTCGGTTCCACCCCCACGGCGATGCCTCGGTCTATATGGCGCTGGTGCGCATGGCGCAGCCCTTCTCGATGGGGCTGATGCTGGTCGATGGTCAGGGCAATTTCGGCTCGGTGGACGGCGATATGCCGGCCTCCATGCGATATACCGAGGCCCGGATGGCACCAGCGGCCGTTGCCCTGTTGACCGACATCGACAAGGACACAGTCGATTTCCAGCCGAACTACGACGAGAAGGAACTGGAGCCCGTCGTCCTGCCGGCGCGGATTCCGAACCTGCTGGTCAACGGCGCGGGCGGCATCGCCGTCGGCATGGCGACCAACATCCCGCCTCATAATCTGGGTGAGGTCGTGGATGGGGCTGTGGCCCTGCTGGATGACCCTGACATGGGCGATGAAGCCCTGCTGGACATCGTTCCGGGCCCCGATTTCCCGACCGGTGGCGAGATCATGGGCCGCACCGCGCCGCGCAATGCGCTGCGTGAGGGGCGCGGCTCGATCATCGTGCGCGGCAAGGCCACGATCGAGGAAATCCGCAAGGATCGCGAGGCCATCATCATTACGGAACTGCCGTTCCAGGTGAACAAGCAGACCCTGATCGAGCGTATCGCCGAAATGGTGCGCGAAAAGCGTCTGGAAGGCATTTCCGACGTGCGCGACGAGTCCGACCGTCAGGGAATGCGCATCGTTATCGAGCTGAAGCGCGAGGCTTCCGGCGACGTCATCCTGAACCAGCTGTACCGCTACACGGCCCTGCAGAGTTCGTTCGGCGTGAACATGCTGGCCTTGAACCAGGGCCGGCCGGAGCAGATGGGCCTGCGCCGCATGCTGGAGGCCTTCCTCGATTTCCGCGAGGAGGTGGTGGTCCGGCGCGTCAAGTTCGAGTTGGGCAAGGCGCGCGACCGGGGCCATGTGCTGGTCGGTCTGGCCGTGGCCGTGGCCAATATCGACGAGGTGATCCATATCATCCGCTCGTCGGTTGATCCGGCCGAGGCCCGCGAGCGCTTGCAGGCCAAATCGTGGCCGGTGGGCGATATGATGGCTCTGGTCGAGCTGATTGCCGATCCGCGCACTGTGCTGGTCGAGGGTGACAAGATCCGCCTGACCGATGAGCAGGCCCGCGCCATCCTGGCCCTGACGCTCAGCCGCCTGACCGGACTGGGCCGTGACGACATCTTTGGTGAGGCCCGGGGTCTTGCCGATACCATCCAGGGGCACCTGACCATCCTGTCGGATCGCAAGCATGTGCTGGCTCTTATCCGCGAGGATCTGATCGCCGTGCGTGATCAGTTCGCCGTGCCGCGCCGAACCCTGATCGGCGAGGGCGACGCCGAGATGGAGGACGAGGACCTGATCCCGCGGGAGGACATGGTCGTCACCGTCACCCACGGTGGTTACGTCAAGCGCGTGGCCCTGAACGCCTATCGGACGCAGCACCGCGGCGGCAAGGGTCGCTCGGGCGTGGCCATGAAGGATGACGATGCCGTCGTCGGCGTGTTCTCGGCCTCGACCCATACGCCGGTGCTGTTCTTTGCGTCGAACGGCAAGGCCTACAAGCTCAAGGTATGGCGCCTGCCCCTGGGTGGGCCGACCTCGCGCGGCAAGGCGTTCGTCAATCTGCTGCCGATCGATCCGGGCGACAGCATCATGAATGTGCTGCCCCTGCCCGAGAACGAGTCCGAGTGGGACAATTACGACATCATGTTCGCCACCCGGTCGGGCGACGTGCGCCGCAACAAGCTGTCGGACTTCGCCACCGTGAACCGGGCCGGCAAGATCGCCATGGAGCTTGAGGAAGGCGACCACATGGTCGGTGTCAGCCTGTGCCGGGCGGATGACGACATAATGCTGACCACGGCCATGGGCCGTGCCATCCGGTTCAAGGCCGATGACGTCCGCGTCTTCAAGGGCCGCAAGTCGACCGGGGTCCGTGGCGTACGGCTGCAGCCGACGGACGAGGTCATCTCCATGGCTGTGCTGGCCCGGGTCGACGCCACGCCCGAGGAGCGCGCGGCCTATGTCAAACACGCCAATGCCATGCGCCGCGCTGCGGGTGAGGGCGAGGACGAAACCCCGCTCGAGACGGAGGATGACGCCGTCGCCGAGGCCCCGATCTCGCCCGAACGTATCGCCGAACTGGGCGCGGCCGAACAGTTCATCCTGACCATCACCGAGACCGGCTTCGGCAAGCGATCGTCTGCCTATGAGTACCGGCGGACGGCCCGGGGCGGGCAGGGGCTGACAGCCCATGGTCTGGGCGGACGCGCGGGCAACCGCCTGGCAGCGTCATTCCCGGTCGAGGAGACGGACGATCTGCTGCTGGTGACCTCGGGTGGACAGATGATCCGGACGCCGGTCAGCCAGATCCGCGTGGTCGGTCGTTCCAGCCAGGGCGTGACGGTCTTCCGCACGGCGGAGGGCGAAAAGGTCGTGTCCGTTGAACGTCTCGCCGAAACGCCCGGCGACGACGAGATGCCGGGCGGTGATGTCGTCGTTGGTGAGCCCGACGGGAGCTGACGATCTTGGCGGTCGGCGACCTCTGGATCGACGGAGCACCGGCGACGGTTGAGGATCTGACGCATCAGGCCCTGGTCAACTATGGCGCCTATACATCGTTTGCAGTGTCCTCGGGGGCCGTACGGGGGCTGGATCGGCATCTGGCGCGCCTGAGCCATGCAGGCCACACGATGTTCGGCGCGGCCGTGCCTGAGGCCGAGGTGCAGGGACGGGTTCGGCAGGCGCTTGGCGAGCGGTCCGATGCCTTTGTGCGGGTCAGTCTGTTCTCACGGGATATCAGCCCGCGGGCCCCGACCCACGAGGGCCGGCCAAGCGTGATGGTCAGCGTCTTTCCGCCCGTGGCCCCCCTCGGCGAGGCACCGTTGAGGCTGCAGCCATTGACCTATAGCCGGGAGACGCCAGACCTGAAGCATGTGGCGACGATGGGACTGATCCGGGCGCGCAGACAGGCCCGTCTGTCCGGGTTCGATGATGCCCTGTTTGTGGACCCCGAGGGGCGCATTTCCGAAGGCAGCCTCTGGAATATCGGCTTCGTCAGGGGGGGGACGGTGGTCTGGCCCAAGGCACCCATGCTGGAAGGTGTCGCCCAGGCCCTGATCAGGGCGCATCTTGAGGATGTCGGCCTGAAACAGGAAACCCGGGTGGTAAGGCTCGATGATCTGGCGGGCTTTGAGGGCGCTTTCATCACCAACAGCGCGACACCGGCCTGTGGTGTTGCGGCCATCGGGGACTACGCATTTTCCGTCAACGCCCAGGCCATCGCCAAGGTCGCCGACGCGTGGTCTCGGGCCCGGCCTCAGCCGCTCTAGGAGCCGGGCGCGACCGATGCTAAGCCCGGAAGACTGAGGGAGGCCGACACATGCGCATCGGGCTGTATCCGGGAACCTTCGATCCCGTCACCAATGGCCATATGGACATCATCGGCCGCGCCGTGAAGCTGGTTGATCGTCTCGTGATCGGCGTCGCCAGGAACGACGACAAGGGCCCCCTGTTCACAACCGCAGAGCGGGTCGAGATGCTGAAGGCCGAGGTTGCGACCCTTAACGCGGACATTGTGGTTCAGCCCTTTGATACGCTGTTGATGCATTTCGCGGAATCACTGGATGCCAATGTCATCGTGCGCGGTTTGCGCGCGGTCGCCGACTTTGAGTACGAGTTCCAGATGACGGCCATGAACCAGCGTCTGAACAGTGACATCGAGACCGTGTTTCTGATGGCGGATCCCCGGCACCAGGCGATCGCCTCGCGGCTGGTCAAGGAGATCGCCCGACTGGACGGGAAGATCGAAAGTTTTGTCAGCCCGGCTGTCGCGGAACGTGTCCGGGCCCGGGTCAAGGGTAGAGACTGACAGGTGATGATTATGCTGATGAGATCCGGTCGCGCATTGCTTCTGTCCGCTCTGCTGCTGGGCGTGGCTCCGCTGCCCGTACAGGCGCAAGAGGCGTCCAGTTGGCGCACCGTCCCGTCGGAACGCCTTTTGGTGATCGAGACCAGCAAGGGCCGGGTCCTGGTGGAACTGTTTCCGGATGTCGCACCGGCCCATGTCGAACGGGTGGCCACCTTGGCGGATCAGGGCTTTTATGATGGCCATACGTTCCACCGGGTGATTGAAGGCTTCATGGCCCAGACGGGTGATCCCATGGGGACAGGCGGCGGCGGCAGTCATCTGGCCAACGTCCCGGCCGAACTGAATTTCCGTCGGGGTCGCGATGCCGGCTTTGTGCTGGTCGAGGGCAGTGGCCCCGGCCTGCGAGGCGTCATGCGAGGTCTGTCGATCACGACCCAGCCGGACAGCCAGATGATGGTGACTGCGGATTTCAAGGTGGGTGCACAGGGGCTGTTTTGTCCCGGTGTCGTCGGCATGGCCCGTGCGGGCAGCCTGGACAGTGCCAACAGCCAGTTCTTTCTGATGACGGGGCGGGAGGATGAGCTGAACGGCCTTTACACGCCCTTCGGTCGGATCGTGGATGGGCTGGACGTCGTCAAGACTCTCAAGGCCGGGCCCCAGAGCGACAACGGCCGGGTCGGCGAAAACCCGGACACCCTTGTGCGTGTGCGAACGGCGGCGTCGCTGCCCGAGGCGGAACGTCCAACGGTGCAGGTTCTGAATGATGGAAGTCCCGAGGCGGCGCAGCTTATTGCCGAGGCCCGCACCGCACGGGGCGCGAACTTCAACATCTGCGACATTCAGTTGCCGTCGCGGGTACAGTAAGCGATCGAGGGGAGGGGAGCGCATGTGCCCTGCAAACGCGATGAAGGTTCTGTCGGGCATGATGGTGCTGGCGCTGGCCACGCCAGCCGCAGGACAGGAGGCAGCCCCTCCGGCCCAACCCGTTGAGGTGCCGCAGGCTACGGTGGCGCAACCTCCCTCCCAGGACTGGCGTCTGGTCGCCCCGGAGAACCTGCTGATCATTGACACGACCAGGGGACGCATCCTGGTCGAGCTGGCCCCGGCCATCGCACCCCTGCACGTTGAGCGAATTCGTCTGCTGTCCGGGATCGGATTCTATGACGGCCTGGCCTGGCATCGAGTGATCGACTGGTTCATGGCCCAGACGGGTGATCCTCTGGGCACGGGCGAGGGCCAGAGCGCCTATCCCGACCTGCCGGGTGAGTTCACCTTCCGCCGGGGCCCGGACATGGACTTCGCGCCCGTAGCGGCGCCGATGGGGGCCCTGCTGGGCTTTGTCGGATCGCTTCCGGTCCAGACCCAGCCCGCCGAGCTGATGTCCCGCACCAGTGACGGCAAGGTGCATGGCTGGGCGGTGTATTGTCCCGGCGTGGCCGGCATGGCGCGAGACGAGAACCCCGATACCGCCAATAGCCAGTTCTTCCTGATGCGCCAGGCCTATCCGTCCCTGGACAAGCGCTACACCGTCTGGGGCCGGGTAATCGCGGGCCTGGATGTCGTGCGCGCGCTCAAGACCGGAGAGGAGCCCAGTGGCATGGTGCCGGGAGAGCCGGATCGCATGCTCCGCGTCCGCGTCGCCTCTGACCTTCCGGTCGAGAGCCGACCGGCGGCCCGGGTGCTGGACGCGGGTTCGCCGATTTTCGCCACCACCATCGCGAGCGTCCGCCTTCACCGGGGTGCCGACTTTTCGATCTGCGATCTGGAATTGCCGGTGCAGGTCAGCGACCCGGCCTTCCGCTGATCTAGCGACGGCCCCGGGAGCGACGTCGGCGCCGCCTGTTCGAGCGCATCCGTTCCAGCAAGAGGCCCTCGCGCAGGCCCCGGTCGGCGACGCGGACGCGCTCGCACGGCCAGGCGCGCTGGACCGCTTCAAGGATCGCGGCACCCGCCATGACCAGATCGGCCCGATCGGGACCGATGCAGGGGTTGCGGGCTCGCCCCTCGGGCCCCAGGTCGAGCAGTAGTCGGGCTGCCGTTTCGCAGTCGTTTCGTGTCATCCACAGCCCGTCGACGCGGTCGCGCTGATAGCGGGGCAGTTTGAGATGGATGCCCGCCAGACTGGTGATCGCGCCCGAGGTGCCAACCAGGTGGGCACGCCCTTCATCGAACAGCGCCTTGACCGCCCCATTGACCGGGGCGGCTTCGATGGCCCGGGACATGTGGGCCACCATGGATTCGTACCAGACCAGGGGGTCGACGGGCGTCTCCGGGTGCCCTTCAGCCAGGGTGACCACGCCGACCGGTGCCGACATCCAGCCGACCGTCTCAAAACCCCGTTCGGTACTCATCAACCAGGACAGTTCGGTCGATCCGCCACCGACATCCACCACCAGAACCGCCTGTGACCGGCTATCCAGCAGATTGCGGCATCCCTCGACGGAAAGGCGGGCTTCCTCATCGGGGGTAATGATGCGCAGCTTCAGCCCGGTACCCACACGGACCCGCTCGATGAATTCAGGTCCGTTCTCGGCCGCGCGACAGGCCTGGGTGGCGACGGCCGCAATCCGCTCCGAAGGAAGGTTCTTCTTGGCGACCCGCTCGGCGCAGATGGCCAGGGCCTCATAGGCACGGTCCATGGCGTCATCCGTCAGGCGTCCGGTGCGACTGACGCCTTCGCCCAGCCTGACAATGCGACTGAATGAATCGACCACCCTGAAGCCGTCACGCGTGGGGCGCGCGATCAGAAGGCGACAATTGTTGGTCCCCAGATCAAGGGCGCCATAGAGTTGCGGCGCAGTGGCCGCATCGCCAGGGCGGGGGGACCTTCCGTCGCGCTCCGCGGGCGCGCCGTCGATCTCCGGCATGGCCGAACTTTCAAAGGGGGAGCCAAAGTGGTCCCCGTCTCCGACAGACTAACCAGATGGGATCGTCCGCGCCAAGCCAGTCTGTCATGAAAATGAACAGAAGCGTCGGAGGAGGCTCAGAACCGCCCTGCCAGACTGTGCCCATGATGAAGACCAAAGCCGCCAAATTCGGACTGGGTCAGAGCGTTCGCCAGAGGGATGACGCTTTCAACGGCATCGTCGTGGATGTTGATGCGAGCTATGATGGGCCGATCGATGAGACCGGGGCCGTGTCCACCGATCAGCCCTTCTACAAGGTGCTCGTGCTGGAAGAGTCGTCGGGGATCCTGGTCTATGCGGCTGAGCAAAGCCTTACGGTCGGTCCCGAGCCGGGGGATGCAGCCCTTCCTCACCTGGAGCGTTGGTTCACCCATGACGATCAGGGGCGCCTGCAGCCCCGGTTTGTCCAGTTGCATTGAGGGTGACTGACGCCGGTCGTATGGCCCTTGGTGTCACGAGCGCCTAGGATGCCCGTCCGTTCAGCCGATGCGAAGGGGACCCCATGTCCGATTTCGAACATGTCTTTGAAGCGCCGCCCGAGGGAGCTGCCGAAGACTGGACCATTCCGCAGAACTGGTCAGCCTATACCCCTGTCGAGCACGATACCTGGAACACCCTGTATGCACGGCAGATGAAAATCCTGCCCGGGCGTGCCAGCCAAGCCTTTCTGAATGGGCTGAAGGCGCTGGACCTGAACACAGGCGGAATTCCTGACTTCGAGGCGATGAATCCCCGGCTTCAGGCCCTGACCGGCTGGACGGTGGTGTGTGTGCCGGGTCTGGTGCCGGACGATGTGTTCTTTGATCATCTGGCCAACCGGCGCTTCCCGTCCGGCCAGTTCATCCGCAGACCCGATCAGCTGGATTATCTTCAGGAGCCCGACATCTTCCATGATGTGTTCGGCCATGTGCCCATGCTGACCGATCCCGACTTCGCCGCCTATATGGAGGCTTACGGCAAGGGAGGGCAGCGGGCGGCCAGGCGGGGCATGCTGACCCATCTGGCCCGGCTGTACTGGTATACGGTCGAGTTCGGCCTGATGAAGGAAGGCGATGACCTGCGCATCTATGGCGCGGGGATTGTGTCCTCCTCGACCGAGAGCGTGTTCGCTCTTGAAGACCCGTCGCCGAACCGGCTGGGCTTTGATCTGGAGCGGGTGATGCGCACCCTCTATCGCATTGACGATTTCCAGCAGGTCTATTTCGTCATCGATAGTCTGGAAGCCCTGAAGGACGAGACCTTGAAGGACTTCGGCCCGATCTATGACCGCCTCGAGGGCCAGGACGACATCGCCATCGACGCCATCCTGCCGAGCGACACGGTCTTTACCCGCGGCACCCAGGCCTATGCGGCGAAGGGTGGCCGGTTCGCCGCCTAGGCGCGCTGGAACGGATAGAAGTCGCTGCCCAGCGCGAGGATGCCGGTCAGCTCATCCAGCGCCCCCCGGGACTCCTTCAGCAGCTCCGGATCGGCGAGGTCTTCCGGACTCAGCGTCTCACGATACCATCGGTGGGCCCAGTCGCCGAGACGGGCATACAGATCATCCGTCAGACGCATGTAGGGGTTGGTGGCCGCCAGTTCGGCCTCGGTCAGCACGACGCGCAGGCGCAGGCAGGCGGGCCCGCCTCCGTTCATCATCGACTGGCGCACATCGACGTAGCGCACCTGATCGATCGGACCGTTGGAGGCGGCGATCCGTTCGGCGACCGCATGGCTGCGGGGATTGTCCCGGGTCTCGGTCGGGCAGATCAGCATCAGCCGGTCCTCGCCGGGCACCTGGATCAGCATGGAGTTGAACAGATAGCTGCTGATGGCGTCGGCGAGCGGCAGGTCGGCGGCGGAGACCTCGACAAAGATCGGCTCGAACCGGCCCCCGGCAGCCCTGCGGATCGTATCCAGCGTCACGGCTGTGTCCTCAAACGCCAGCTCGTGGAAGAACAGGGTGTTGAGTGCTCCCACGCAGACCACGTCGTTGTGAAACGTCCCCCCTGCGATCGCCGCCCGGCCCTGACGCGGGAAGACTGCGCCGCTTGCACCGTGACGGCGGACGATGGCCTGTGAGGCCTCATGCGTCTGGCGCGCGGGGTAGGGGCCGTCCCAGCCCTCCCAGGCTTCTCGCCCCCAGACCAGCAGATTGACGCCCGGAGCTCCGTGCTCGGCACACAGGCGGACGTGGTTCGCCGCACCTTCGTCGGCGAGATGGCTGACGCCGGGCAAGGCGTCATGCACGGCAAAGCGCGAGCGGTCAGGGAACAGGGCGTCCAGCGACCGCTTCGTCTGCGGGTGCTCCAACGAGCGGTGCAGGTTGGTCACCAGATTGGCGGGGGTGAAATGCACCCGCCCATCGCCGGAGTCGGCGCTGGGCGTCACGGTTGCGGCATTGGCGGCCCACATGGATGAGGCCGAGCAGGCGGCGGCGGCAAAGGTGGGTGCATCTGCCCAGGCCCGCTTGAGTATCTGTGCGTCCGATCCGGTAAAACCGAGACCTCGGAGGAAGGCGATATCGGGCCGCTCCTGCGGGGGCAGCACGAACTGCGGCAGGCCGAGGTCGGCCAGCACCTTCATCTTGTCCAGGCCCTGCCGTACGGCGGCGCGCGGGTTGGAGGGTTTGCCCGCATGCAGGCTCGACGCCAGATTGCCCGGCGACAGGCCGGCATAGGAGTGGGTAGGGCCGATCAGCCCGTCGGCGTTGGCTTCAACAGCAGTTGAGGTCACGACCTCAAGCCTTTGATCTCGTTTTCGATGTTCTTAACGCTATCGGACTCAAAGCTGGCGACCGGGTAGGCGCAATAGTCGGCGGCATAGTATGCCGACGGGCGGTGATTGCCGCTCTGGCCCAGGCCTCCGAATGGCATATCGCCGGCTGCGCCGGTGGTCGGCCGGTTGCAATTCACCACGCCCGCGCGGATGCGGTGGATAAAGCGCTCCCAGTTCGCCGGGTTATCCGAGACCAGCCCGGCGGAGAGGCCGTACTTCGTGGCATTGGCCTCGCGGATGGCGCTGTCGAAATCGGGCACGCGGCGGACCTGCAGGAAGGGGGCGAAGATCTCTTCGTCCGGCACCTCGACGCCGGTCGTGTCAATGATTGACGGCTTAACGAAGGCGGGCGACAGGCCGTCGACGGGGCCCGAGGCACGGATCACCCGGGCACCGGCATCAATGCGCTGCTGCAGGGCGTGGAGGGCGGCGCTGGCCGCCCGGCTCGAGATCAGCGGTCCGCCATACGGCTCGGGGTCGCTGTTCCACGGCGCGAAGACGATCCGGTCGGCCAGGGCCACGACGGCCTCGACGATGGCGTCGCCTTGCGGTCCCTCCGGCAGGATCAGGCGACGGGCGCACGAGCACCTCTGGCCGGTGGTGATGAAGGCGGACTGGAGGATGATCCCGGCCGCCGCCTCGGCATCGGCGGCATCCCACACGACCAGCGGATTATTACCCCCCAGCTCCAGCGCCAGGATCACATGCGGGTTGTCGGCGAAGTATCGCTTGAAATAGGCCCCGGCGGCACCCGATCCGGTGAACATCAGGGCGTCGATATCCTGATCCAGCAGGGCCGCGCCGACGTCACGCCCGCCCTGGACCAGATTGACGACCCCGTCAGGCAGGTCTGCCTCCTCGAGGCACTCGACCATCAGCTGGCCGGTCATCGGCGTCTCTTCCGATGGCTTGAACACGACCGTGTCGCCGGCCAGCAGGGCCGGCACGATATGGCCGTTGGGCAGATGGCCGGGGAAGTTGAAGGGCCCCAGCACGGCTGCCACGCCATGCGGGCGGTGGCGGAGGGTGGCGCGGCCGAAGCCGGTGTCGGAGGTGCGCTCGCCGGTACGCTCGTCATAGGCCCGGATCGAGATATCGACCTTGCCCTGCATGGCCGTGGCCTCGGTGCGGGTTTCCCACAGCGGCTTGCCGGTCTCCCGGCTGATGACTTCGGCGATTTCGGGCGCGCGCGCCTTCAGCACCGCCTGATAGCGTTTGACGGCGTCGATGCGGTCCTGACGAGGACGGTCGGCCCAGTCGGGAAAGGCGGCGCGGGCGCGGGTCGCAGCCTGCTCCACCTCGCTGCCGGTCGAGGCCGGGCCCTCCCACACTGTGTCGCCCGTGGCAGGATCGATGGAGGCAAAGGTGGTCATTGGAAGTCCTTACGGGTCAGCTTTTCACGCGCACCGTGTCGCCCGCCCTGACCTTGAGGGCGGCGGCGGTCTCAGCGGTGAGGGTCACAGTGTCGTCGTCGATAGCGGCCTTTTGTCGGACCGCGCGGAAGCCTTCGACCCGGTCGGTTGAGATCAGGCTGGGCAGCTCGGCCTCGACCTCGGTTTCGACCTTCACGGTCAGTCGGCGGGCGTCCCGCACGGTGCGGATATTGTCGCGCTGACAGCTGACGGTCGGACCCGCGTCGAAGATGTCGACAAGACCGTTGGGGCGGAAGCCCTCGGACTCCAGGAGCGCCATGGCGGGCACGCCCTGGGGGTGGACCTTGCCGATGACGGCGCGCGCGGGCTCGGGCAGAAGCTCGACATAGATCGGGTGCCGCGGGGCCAGATCGAGGATGAACTGCTTGTCGGTGGAACCGGTCATGCGGTCCGCTTCGTCGAACTCCATCGGGAAGAACTTATGCGCCACATGGTCCCAGAAGGGACAGGCGCCATCGGGCGTGAAGACGCCGCGCAGTTCGGCCAGAACCGTGTCAGCGAACAGGTCGGGTTCGGCCCCGATCAGCATATAGCGCGACTGGCTGAGCAAGCGTCCGGCCCCGCCCTTGCGTCGGTCGGCCTTCAGGAACAGCGAGCCGACCTCGGACCAGCCGGTGCACTCATTGACCAGCACCAGGGTCTTCTGTTCCAGCTTGATGCCCAGCGAGGGCGAAGACTGGGTGTTGTTGACCACCCGGAAGCTGAAAAACGGCCGGTTGAGGCCGACCGCCGCCTTGACCGACCCGACCCCGTCCACGTCGCCCGTGTCCGACTCCTCGAGCATCAGGGTGTACCAGCGCTCTTGCGGCTCGATCGCGCCCGCAAAGCTGTCGCGGCTCAGGTCCAGCCGCTCGCTCAGCTGATCCGGATCCTCGGGCAGGCTCGTGAAGCCGGGCCCGGACAGGATGGCCAGTTCCAGCAGGGAATCCAGATCGCCGGGACCGGCGGGGCGAACGACCAGCATGGAACCTACCTGGACTGGAGACGAAGCTGTTTGAGGTGGTGGGCATCGATCTCGCCCGAGGCCACCTTGCACAGGATCAGGGCGGACAGCTGGGCCCGCTCGACGAAGCTGTCGGGCCAGGCGTATTCCTGACCCGAGTGGATGGCGCCGCCGATCACGCCGAGGGTATCGATATTGGGCAGGCCCGCCGCGTGCAGGTTATTGCCCTCGCACACTCCGCCGGACGGCTGCCAGCGCAGGGTCTGGTTCAGCAGTGCGCCAGCCTGGCGCACCGCTTCGAACAGGGCGGTCTGGGCCGCGTCCATCGGCTTGGGCGGCCGGGTGAAGCCACCGTGCAGCGCGACCGTGGCTCCCTTGATCGGCGGTTGTGCGGCGATGGCCTGGACCTGCGCCAAGGTCCAGTCGGCGGCTTCGGGATCCGGCACCCGGACATTGAACCGGACCACAGCGGTGTCGGCGACGACGTTCAGCGGCGCACCGCCCGAGATGCGCGCCACATTGACGGTCACGCCCTCGCGCTGGCCGTTCAGGTCGTCGAGGGCCGTGGCCAGCCGCGCCGCGCCGGCCATGGCGTTGACGCCTTCATGATAGGCGCGCCCCGCATGGGCCGACTTGCCGCGCAGGACGATGTGGAAATTGCCGCTGCCCTTTCGTGCCCCGGCAAGACTGCCGTCGGGCAGGGAGGGCTCATACGTCAGGCCCAGATGGCCGCGCGCGCCCAGTTCAGCCAGCAGGGGGGCGGACCCCGGCGAGCCGATTTCCTCGTCCGGCGACAACAGGACGGTCCAGCCGACCCGCGCCTTGTCGGGGTGATGTTCGAAAGCCTCCAATGCGCCCAGCAGGACCGAGATACCGCCCTTCATGTCGGCGATACCGGGCCCATGCAGGGCGCCGTCGTCGCGGGTGCCGACCGTCTGAAAGGGGCTGTCGGCCTCGAAGACGGTGTCGTAGTGGCCCGTCAGCACGATCTGGATCGGGGCAGCCGGGCGCTGGGTCAGCCTGAGCGCCGGTGCGAAGCCCAGGGGGACCTCGCTGCCGTCGTCCTCGATGCGGCTGGACGCGGCGGTGGCTACGCGTTCCACCGCACACGGCAGGTGTTCGACCGCGCGCTCAATGGCGCTCAGCACGCGGTCCAGACCTTCCGCATTGCGGCTGCCGGAGTTGATATTGGCCCAGTCGATCGCGCGTCCCACCAAGGCGTCACGCCGTGCGGCGACATGGTCGAGCACGATCTGGTCTTCCGGGCGTATCTGCATGCGGGCGGACCCTAGCGACCCTTCCTGCAAAGGTGAAGGGTCAGTCGCTTTGAACGGACGCCAGCGCGTGCGAGGCTGTCCGTCTCAAGAGGGGAGTATTCTGACATGGCCGACTGGCTCAAGGCGATCAATCCGACGTCAACTGCGACGACCCGGCCAGAGGCCCTTGCGGCGGCGAGGGCCAGCAGCCTCGGCATTCTCGTCGGCCTCGCCTTTGGCGTGGTCGGGCTGATCCGGACCCTGGGGCTGGGCCCGGAAGCCGTGGAAGCCGCGATGATGGCGAGCTCCCAGGGCGATCCTGCAGTGGCGGGTATGGCCGGGATCGTCGCGTCTGCGCTGGTGTATATTTCGGCTGCCGTGCTGGTCATCCAGGCGATATTTGGCCTGGTCCAGTGGTTCAAGCCCAATCGCTTTATCCCGATATTGTTCACCGTCCTCGTGGCCTACGGCCTCGTCTCCGCAGTCTCGAGTCTGGCCATGGCCAGTCAGATGGATCTGCCCGCAGGCGTTTCGGCACCCCTGTGGTTCACGACTCTCGGCTTCATCGCCCTGCTGGTCGAGCTGGCCCTTCACATCGCCGGGATCCGGGGAGCGTCGAAACTGGCCCAGCTGGACAAGGCCGAATTCCCGAGCAGCTAGTCCCGGTTGGGCCTGCGGTCCCGGCGTTCGCCGGGTCTGAGGCTTTCGCGACGCCAGCGGACGGACAGGCTGGCCTCGCCTTGACCGCCAAAGCGCGAGGTGACCGCCAGATTGCGCCGGACCTGCCATTCGACGCTGACGGCCGCCCCGCCTTCACCGCCGCCGATGACCTCCAGATAGACGTCGTCCGAGATATAACGCCCGCCTGCGACGGTCAGGGCTGACGCCTCGCCCCCGAACGACAGCCGGTCGAGGCCCGCGAGTTCCCTCAGGCCGCCGATCACATCGAAACCGCCGCCACCGGCCAGGGAGGCGACGCCCGAGGCCAACTGGGCGGCTTCCACCGGTGACAGCTGCGAGGCCGAGCGCCCGAACAGCACCTGGGACAGGATTTCGTCCTGGGGCAGGGCGGGGGTGGACGTCAGGGTGATCTCCGGTTTCTCGGCCGTGCCCGTCACCCGGATGCTGGCCGTCAGGACCGGGTCCTCGCGCACGGCCTCAAGGTTCAGGCGGATCAGTCGAGGATTGGTCGACAGCTCGACATAGCCGTCCTCATCAAAGACGAACCGCTTGCCGGCGAACTCGTAATCGCCGCGAACGACCCGCGCGGTTCCGGACAGGATCGGACGGTTCAGTGTGCCCCGCACGCGGGCATCGATGTTCATCAGGACGTTCAGTCCCCGGCCCGAGACCTCGATATTTCCCCCACGCGAACGGATGCCGATATTCAGGCCGATCTGGGGACCGCGCGCCTGATCATCGGGGTCCGTATCGGGGTCGCCGCCGGGGCGATTGATTTCGACGACGTCCATGGTGACGATACCGTTGTTGCCCGGCAATTCGGGTTCGATCCGCGCCTCGTCCACCGTCAGATCGCCGACCAGGGTGATGTTGCCGTCGGTGGCCCGGGTCACGGTCAACTCACCCGAACCGCGGGCCGAGGCGATTTCGTTATCGATCACCCGGAAGCGGCGGAAGTCGAGCTTGAGCGAGGAACCGCTGCCTTCGCGCAGGCCAATCCGACCGTTGCCCGACACTGTCCCACCCGCACCGTCACCGGCCGTGAACGTCTGGATCAGGGCCGTGGTGTCGTCGAAACGCGTGTTCAGCACCATATTGTTGAGCCGGAGGCCCGAAGCCGAATCGCGGAAGTCGCCATTTGCCAGGGCCAGGGTGCCGTTTATGCGGGGGGCGTTGAGACTGCCCGCGAGGGTGGCCCGGGCTTCGACCTGCCCGGCCAGACTTCGTTCGCTGCCCACGAAGACGTCCCAGATTGGCTTGATCTGGCCGCTGATGTCGATCTCACCGGACATGTCGCCGGTCCGGGCGATGGCCAGCCGCAGGGGCGCGGCCGAGGTCACCACCGGCAACCTCAGATCGATCCGGGCATTCACCGAGCCCTCGCCCCTTGCCACAAGTTCCAGGTCGAGGCGGTTGCCGACCAGAGTGGCATCGAGCGTGCCGCCGATGGTCATGTTGGCGGGGGCATCGACACTGCGGACCCCGGCCAGCGTCACATTGGCCGACCCTGACAGATCATCGCCCGAGCCGCGCAAGGCCACGCGTCCCGTCACCTGGCCGCGCAGATCCTCAAGCACCGACCCCAGCTCCACCCGTGTCAGGTCGGCCTGGACCACCACCGCGTCCTCACCCTGACGCAGTTCGCCCAGAAGAATGCCACCGCCCACATTCATGTCGACCCGTGCGACATGGCCATCCCCTGCAAAGGCGATGACCATCGGATTGCGGGTCGAGAACTCGACATCGCGGACCTGCCCGCCGCCGGTCAGCGCCAGGGACTGCGCCGCCTCTGTCCGGGAATAGACGGCATCTCCCCTGAACTGGACCGGGGTCGGCCCGCCGACGTCCAGGAGGACATTGAAGGGCAGGCGGGACAGCGATCCTCGTCCCCCCAGCTGCAGGGTGCGGATGACATAGGGCGAGCCCGCAAGCCGCACGCCGCGCCCCGTTATCGCGATCAGGGCCACGTCCTGCCCGGGTGCATCGGTCAGTCTGAGGCGGCCATCGATCTCACCGGCGCTCAGGAAGGCCCCCGGCCGCGCGACAAAGGCCAGATCGGCGCTGGACGGGAAGCTGTTCGACAGACCGATCGAACCGCGCGCCACCAGGCCTCCGGCATCGATATTGACCTCGCTGAGGCGGATGACATCCTCTCCCAGATAGAAGTTGGCGACGGCTCTGGCGGGTCCAAAGGCCGAAGCCCCGGTTACGGCGACCCGCCCGTCCGAGGCGTCCGCGCCCCGACGGAAGCTGAGCACCAGGCGGGTTTCCCTCAGATCCATGGGGCCGATGTTCACCCATTCAAAGCCGGCGGTCAGGTCCAGCCGGGGCTCGGCCATGGTGCCGGTCAGAGCGCCGTCCCCCTGCATGGCACCATCGATCTCGATCGGCCCCACGCCGAACGGCCCGGACGCGGACCAGTCGACAGCCAGCTTCAGGGCGCCATCAGCCTCGATCAGCCCTCGACCGGTCGCCTGCCCCCGGGCCCCCTCGAGTACAGCATTCGTAACCTCGACCCGCCCACCCCGAAGGGTTCCGGCCATATTCAGCGAAGGCGTGGGCCCAAGCAGGCGGTCCAGCTCGTCCATGCCCGTGGCCAGTTCGCGCCCACGGCCTTCGAAACCGAGTGTCCATGAGCCGCCATTGGCTGAAGAGGTCGCCCGGATGGGCCCGCCAAAGGATCCCGATGCCCTTGCGGACAGGCTTGATACGTCGGTGATACGGGCTTCGCCCGTAAAGCGCAGCGAGCCGTTGAGCGCGCGTCCGCCCGAGCCGTTCAGGCGCAGGGCCTCGCCTGTCAGGTCGATCCGCCGCAGGAGTACCGAACCGTCCGCACCATAGGCCACCTCTGCGGACAGTTGCGGCGAAGCCCCCAGCAGACCGCCGACCATCCCCGACCGGGATCCTCCGGACGCCGCGAGCTCTGTGGTCAGGGCATAGCCGCCATCCCGACCCGCCAGCCTGACCGGGCCCTCCAGGCGTTGGGCCCGGTAGCTGGCCAGTTCGGTACTGGTCAGGGCAATCTGTCCGGCCAGTTCCCATCGATCGGCCTTGCCGGTGAAGGTGCCCACATAGGTCGAGGCTCCGGCAAGGGGCACTCCCGCCAGGCGCGACAGCGACGGCGTCGCGATGTCGACGGCCAGACCGTCCGGACTGCTCAGGTCATCGGTTTTGACCTGGCCGTCGACGCGCGTGGTGATGTTGTCGGCATAGAGCCGCCAGGCCACGGCCTGCACGCCCTCCTTGTTGTCCAGCGGTATACCGGCCAGACCGAAGCGTGCCGTGCGGCCGATCCGGTCTATGAAGGGTGCGAACAGGTCAGAGCCGCTGAAGTTCACATAGCCGGATGCGCGCGATCCCTCCTCGCTGAACCGGCCCTGGACACGCAGGGGCACAAAGGCTCCGGTTCTCGCCGTCGCATCGATCACGCGGCCATTGGCCACAGCGTTCACAACAAAGGGCTGATCGGGTGAATAGCCGAGCATGCCGGCCAGCGGCCCCCCACGCGCCTCGTGGGCCTGAAGGTTCAACTCCATCTGCTCGATCGACTTGCCCAGCGAAGCCTCAAGCTTGAGGAAGTCGCCTTCGCGGTCGAGGCTGCGGGCATCCACCGACGCGGTGGTCAGCCCCCGACGCAGAACCCTGGCATCGCCCTCGATACGCCAGTGACCATAGGTCTGGCTGAAATCCTCATGCAGTTCCACCTCGGCGGCGAAATGGTCGATGTCGACATCCAGCGGCATGGCACCCGGTGGATCGGTCGAGATTTCAAGGATCGGGCGACGGAGTACGTGGATACGGCCGGCCGTGATCGTGTCCGCGTGAAAACGGCGGGCAAGAAGCGGCAGATAGCTCCAGTCGACACGCAGGTCGGTGATTTCAATCCAGACGCCCTGTTCATCCGTGACGGTCACGCGGGACAGGGTGAAGTCGTTGAAAAGGTCGCCCTGGAGACCTTCGACATTGATCCGGCCATAGCGACCGATTTTTTTGCCATTGGCAAAGGTGCTGACCAGTTCGCGACCGGGCTCGCTAAGCAGATAGGCGCGCCCGCCCAGCAAGGCGATCCCGAGGAGGACCACGATGACGCCGCCGACTATGCCTGTGATGATGGCGATTCGACGGGCCAGTGACCGCTTCTGTCTGACGGCCGTTGGGGTTTCGGCTTCGGAAGGGGGCGGGGCGGGGTCGGTCAAAACGCCTGGCCGATACTGACATAGATCTGGAAGTCCGCATCGGCCGGACGACGGTCGAGCGGAAAGGCGATGTCGGCCCGGATCGGCCCGAAAGGCAGATTGTAGCGCACGCCCGCACCGACACCATAGCGCAGGTTGTTGAAGTTGGGCGTTTCCTGAAAACCGATGGCCCCGGCGTCAACGAATACGACCGCGCCGAAATTACGGCCCAGATCGCGACGCACTTCCAGGGAGGTTTCGAACAGGGACAGGCCGCCCCGGGGCGTATCGTCGGGCAGTCTGGGACCCACCCCCTGATAGGCGAAGCCCCGCACCGAACCGCCGCCGCCGGAGTAGAACAGGCGGTCAGCCGGGACCGTCAGCTCCTCTCCGCCCAGAATGCTGCCCAGCCGGAGCCGACCGGCCACGATCGTGCGTCCCTCGGAGTCCACAGGGATGTAGGTGGTCGCCTGGGCCTCGGTCCTGAGGAACATCAGATTGTCCTCGCCGGTCACGAAGGTCGGCTGGGCCGAGAGCGTCAGCCGCCAGCCCCGGGTCGGGTTCAGCGGGTCGTTGGATCGATCCATATAACTGCTGCCCCTCAGGGTCAGCAGGGCCAGGTCGCGGTCGAACCGCACCGGCTGCTGGGTGATCGGGTCAAAGCGGGTTTCCGCATATTGGCCGGCGTCGAGCCCGATGCCATAGCTGAAAAAGGAGGTGCGCCCGAGACGCTGGTTGAGATCGGCAGCCAGGCTTATGCCCGTCCGGCGATAGGCGTCCGTGTCTTCATTGACGAGGGCGGCCGACAGGCGGGCCGTTCGGCCCGGACGCCGCCAGTGCGGCAGGCTGAGGTCGATACCCAGGCGACTGTCGATCTGGGCCAATCGGGCCTGGTAGCGCAGCGTGTCCGCGCGACCGAAGCGATTGTAGTGCGTCCAGATCAAATCGACGCCGGCCCCTTCGGCCGTCGACAGGGTCGCTCCAGCCTCGAGGATTCGTGCGGGCCTGTCCGTCAGGGTGACGATGACCGGCCGGTTGCCATCGGGAGTGGTCTGCCCCGGCGGGGAGAGCGCGACGCCCACGCCGTCATAGACGCCCGTTTCCAGCAAACGGCGCTCCAGCTCGGCGACCTGCTCGGGATTATAGATGTCCCCCTCGTCCCAGGGGGCAAGACCCGTGACCCAGCGGGCGCTGGTAATGCCCCGCGTTTCCAGCTGGATGCCATCCAGCGTGACCAAAGGGCCGGAATCAATCCGGTACTCGGGCTGGACGGTGAAGGTGGCGTGGTCGACGACGACCCGGCGGGGCTGCGCGCGTGCGTCGGCATAGCCCCGGCGGGTCAGGCCCGCGACGATGCGCCCTTCGGCCCCGATGACATCAATGGCACGTCCCGGGGCACCCGGTTCCAGGTCGATCTCGGATCGGACCTCGGTCTCCACTTCCGGCAGCGGGGTCTCGTCCGTCCAGGTGATCACCGGATTCGAGATTAGAAACCGCCGACCGGGATCCACCAGAATGACGGCGACCGGCACCTCTTCGCCCTCGACCAGGTCCTCGATCTGGGCCTGATAATAGCCTTCGGACCGCAGGAGGGCCTCGGCGGCCTCGGCCGCGGACCGCGCATGACGGCGCGCCTCGAAGCGGCTGTCCGGTGGGCTGTCGACTTCGCCGACCGCCGCAACGATACGCTGGCGGAGGTCCTCATCCAGATTGCCACGGATCCGGGCCTTGGGGTCCGCCAGTGCCCTCTCGGACGACAGCGTGAACACCGCGAGAACTGCGAGCAAAAGTGTGCGGTGCTTTAGCAAACTGGACCCGGACAATGGAGGCGGCAGACGATCATTCCCGGCGGTCTGGCCGGGAACCGTCCCTTATCAATAGAAAAGCGTGTCGCTATCAGGGCGGACGGACTCTTCGGATGTCCGGTTGTCGGACGGCAAGGTCGGCGGTGGCTGGATCGGGACCTCGGTTGCGGGCGGAGGCTCCACGGCCTGGGGCTCCGGAAGCGCCGGTTCGGAGACTTCAGGACCGATCGGCTCAACGCCCTCGTCCGCAGGAAGCGGGTCGCCGCATCCGGACAGCATCAGCAGAACGGCGGCCGCCCCACCCAGCCCGGTCAGTTTCATCGCCTTCATCGTCTACCCCCTTGTGTCGAAACCCGTAGCCAATGCTGGAAAATGCCTGGATCAGCGGGCCGTTCCCGAAGGCCCTTCATGCCCGATCCCGCAGCGTGGGGGAATAAGCAGCAACCGACCCGGCCGGCGCAACCTTTCCTTTTACTTCTTGTGACACGCTCTCCGGTTGAGGAGACATGTGATGCCGCATACCGGTTACGCACTGGTTGGCCAGATCCGGCACAGGGAACTGAAGACCCGATTGGGTCTTGCAGCCTTCATCGGCGTCACGGCGACGGTCGTGGCCCCTTCGATGTGGCCGGCCGTGTGGTTTGTGGCCGTGTTGCTGGGGCAAGCGGTCGATGAGCTGGTCTTCGGGCCCGTCCGCCGAAATCCTTCGCGAAAGCCTTCCCGTAACCGCAAGGTCATGTGCTGCATCTCGGCGGCGGTGAATGTCGCCATCTATTCCTCCATCGCCGCCTATGTCTGGATGTTCGGGGGAGAGATCGGCCGGGTGTTCGCCATCGTGCAGGTGGCGGGTGGCCTGCTGCACGTCAGCCTTCATATGCATCATCAGCGGGCCTTGCTGCTGTCGGCCGCTATCCCCCACAGCCTATACTTCCTGGGACTGCCTGTGGTGGGGGCGGTGGCCCGGGGAGCTTGGCATGAAATGCTGGTAGTGGTCGGGTGCATTCTGTACCTGGGGCATCTGGTGGTCGCGGTGCGCCAAACCTCCACGACCACCCTGGCGCTCAGGGAGGCGAACCGGAAGGCGGATGAGGAGCGCGCCAGGGCCGAGGTGGCCAACGCCGCCAAATCGGACTTTCTGGCGACCATCAGTCATGAGATCCGTACGCCCATGAACGCGGTGATCTCAGCCGCCAATCTGCTCAAATCCAGCGAGCTGAACCCGTCCCAGCGTGACAATGTGGCCATGCTGCTGGACGCCGGCGACGTCCTGATGGGCCTGCTCAATGATGTGCTCGACTTCTCCAAGATCGAAGCCGGCAAGATGGAACTTGAGCACGCGGAAATGGACGTCCGCGAGCGGCTGATCGCCTTGTCACGTCTGTGGGAAACCCGAGCCAGGACGTCCGGCCTGACCCTGACGGTTGAGGTCGACGCGAATGTGCCCGAACGGGTCTGGACCGACCCCCTGCGGGTTCAGCAGATTCTCTTCAATCTGTTGTCCAATGCCGTAAAGTTTACCGAGACCGGCGAGATCAGGGTCAACGCCCGCTGGAGTGCCGACACCCGGAATCTCCAGGTCGAGGTTCGAGACACCGGATGCGGCATTCCCGCCGACCGGATGGGCCACGTGTTCAACAGTTTCGAACAGGTCGAAGCCGGCACAACGCGTCGCTATGGCGGCACGGGACTGGGTCTGGCGATCAGCCGCAAGCTGGCCCGGTTGATGGGTGGAGATCTGACGGCGGAAAGCGTGCCGGGCCAGGGGTCATGCTTCACCCTTGCCGTCCCGGTGGCCGTCGAAGGGCAGGCGGCATCGATCCGGGACGAGATCGACCCGGGCTCGGCGACTCTGGCGGGCATGTCCGTGCTGGTGGTCGACGATCACGCGGTCAACCGCCGCATCCTGACCCTGCTGCTCGAACCGCAAGGATGCGAACTGACGCTTGCCGAGAACGGCGCCGAGGCGGTCGAACTCGCGGCCACGCGCCGGTTCGATGCCGTGCTGATGGACATGCAGATGCCCGTGATGGACGGGCTGGAGGCCACGCGGCGGTTGCGGCTGGAAGGACAGAACATCGACACGCCGGTGATCGCCCTGACGGCCAATGCCATGGATACCCACCGGGCAGCGTGGGACGCCCTTGGGGTAGCCGATTTCCTGACCAAGCCGATCGATCCGACGCGGCTGATCAACAGTCTGGCGCGGGCCTGCATGGAACGCCCCGCCGTGCCCGAGGCCGCCAGGGTCGCCTAGCACCAGCGCGCAAGCGCGTCGCTGATCTCAAGTGCCGACGGAGGCGTCGTTCTGCCACCGGCCCGAACGTCGTTGAACACAGGGGTAGGGGCGGGTGCGCCCTGATCGTTGAAGGTGCCGCGCGCCTGGTTGTGGGGGTGGGTGACGGCCTCATCCAGGCTCAGGACCGGTGTCACGCAGGCTTCTGTACCCGCGAACAGGTCAGCCCAGTCGTCGCGATCCCGGGTAACGAAGATCGCGGCGAAGCGGTCGGTGATCTCCGGCCAGCGGCTGCGGTCATACTGGGGGGCGTCATCAGCCGTCAGGCCCAGCCCGGCCAGCAAGGCGGCGTAAAACCGCGGCTCCAGCGCCCCGACCGCGACCTCGCCGCCGTCGCGGCACCGGTAGCACCGGTAGAAGGGGGTCGAACCGTCCAGCAGATTGGCGTCACGCTGATCGGTCCAGAGACCACGGGCCTTCAAGGCGTGGAACAGGGCCGTCATCAGGGCCACTCCGTCGGTCATGGCGACATCGACCACCGTTCCCCTGCCGGTGGTGCGGGCCTGCAGGATGCCGGACAGCAAACCAATGGCGCCCATCAGCGCGCCCCCCGCATAGTCGCCCACCAGATTGAGCGGTGGACGGGCCGGGCGGTCCGCTTCGCCGAAGGTGCTGAGCGCGCCGCTGAGCGCAAGATAGTTGATGTCGTGACCGACCGAGTTGGCCAACGGGCCGGTCTGACCCCAGCCGGTTACGCGAGCGAAGACCAGGGCGGGATTGCGGTCCTGGCAGACCTGGGGTCCAAGGCCCAGCCGCTCCATGACCCCGGGGCGGAATCCCTCGATCAGGCCATCGCTGCGGGCCACCAGATCCAGCACCCGGGCCCGGTCGTTCGGGTCCTTGAGGTTCACCGGCACGGAGGGGCGACCGCGGTGCAGTATGGCACCGCCCACCTCGGTGAAAACGGCAGCGCCGGCGCTGTCAGACCGGGTCAGCCGGACGACGTCGGCGCCGAGGTCGGCCAGCACCATGCCCAGAAAGGTGACGGGGCCCAGTCCGTCGAATTCAACGATGCGCAGGCCAAAGAGCGGAGACATGAAACCCACCTAGCGCCTTGCCCGGCATCCGGCCATGGATTTCAGCTTGCCGGGAGGGGCGACCCTCCCTATGTTCCGCGCCGTCCGAAACAACGGATGCGCCCCTAGCTCAGTTGGTTAGAGCATCTGACTTTTAATCAGAGGGTCCTCGGTTCGAGCCCGAGGGGGCGTACCATCCGCAGGCTGGCCCCGGCTCAGGGACGGAGGCCTTCGCGTTCCAGCCAGCGGAAATAGGCCATCAGGTCGTCAATCTCACTGGCGCGATAGTGGAACGGCGGCATCTCTGGATGAGAAGTCACCAGCCCCTGCGCGAAATCCTGTTCCAGGACGAAAAGGTCACGTCGCTCCGCGATCTCACGGAATGGAGGCGCAGAAGGCAGGGGGCTGGCACCCCGGAGGCCTATGGCGTGACAGCCTGAGCAGTTGGCGCGAACGATATGCTCGGCGCGGGCGGCGGCGGCGGCCTCCATTCCCGTGGAATCCAGAGTCCCGTCTCCGGGGGGCTGCGCGCAGGCGCTCCCTGAAAGGCCGAGCAGGATAATCAAGACGGTTCGGACATTCATCTTGGGACGCTCCGGTTCAGGTCGCGCTGCGAAGTCGACGGATTACCATCCGGAGCGCGGCGGGTGTTTCATGGCATCGGAGGGCCGCCTCACTCGCCGTCAGACGCCTGGATGATTGCACCGACAGGGCATCGCGCAGCACCCCAAGGGCACGGGGCGGGGCGATCATGATGAGGTCATCAAAGCCTTCCCGGGTGATCAGGCGATCGACGCGTGCCGCCAGCGCCTGCAGGAACCGCGTCTCTGCCCGGTCCCTGGGCGGGGTGGTTTCCACGGTGTGGGAACCGGGACCAAAGCGCTCGAAGACGCGCCCCTTGGGCGATGCAGTCACAGGCTGAGGTTTGAGGTCCGCAATCCAGGATGGCCGTTCCGCCAGGGGGCCGCCTCTCCGGGACTCCTTGAACAGAAGGGCATTCTCGCCGTCGGCCACCACCACAAGGCATTTGCTGTGAATCTGCATGATCGTCTCCCGCTGCGGAAACTGTCCCTGACCGGGCTTCGCGGTCCATGATGCAGATCAAACGTCCGTCGCGACCACTCCGTAAGATCCCGTAGGGGCTCATGCGGAATTTCTGGCTGCCGGTCGCCAGATTAGCTTGCCCATGGAAGGAGCGCCCCATGAGCTTGCTGGAACAACACACCCTTGAGCGTCCGTCGTCGCCGGAGCCTTTCGCGGGCGTCGGCGTGCGCATGACATTCGCCCGGGGCGAGGAAATCTACGCTCAGGATGAGGAGGCGGACCTGCTTTACCGGGTCGTCTCCGGCACCGTCAGGACGACGCGGTTCCTCAGCGATGGTCGCCGCCAGATCGGCGACTTCTATTTCCAGGGTGACCTTTTCGGAGTGGAGTGCGGCGACACTCACCGGTTCGCCGCCGAGGCCCTGACCACCTGCGAGATTCTGGTTTTTCGTCCGGGATCGTCTATCCCCGGGAGGGATGGCGATGCCCGCATACAGGCCGCCCTTTGGGAAGCGACGACCCAGGAGCTGGAGCGGTCTCGCGAGCACCTGATGCTTCTGGGGTGCCACACAGCCCTTGAGCGCGTGGGCGTGTTCCTTTTCGCCTTGGCCCGCCGCAGGGGCCACGGCGAACTGGCCATGGGACGCCAGGACATGGCCGATTACCTCGGCCTGACCATCGAGACAGTGTCGCGCATGCTCTCCCAGTTGCAGGCCGATGGCGTCGTCCAATTCTTCGGAGCCCGCAGGTACCGAATTATGCGCCAGGACCGTCTCGAGGCCTGGGCCGACGCGTGAGCGTGCTCGCCGAGGATGAGCGGAGGCGGGGGATGCTCGCATAGCGGATGACCTTGCCCCCGACGCGAGCTATGCTGCCAGACAGCGATGGTGGCGAAAGACTCACGAACAGTAGCCAGGCATGATCTGGTGCGGGGCTGTCTGGCGGCGCTGGCCTGCGTCTGCGCCATTCTATTGCTGCGTCTTGCCCTGCACGGCGCGCTGCAGGACCGAAGCCTTTTCCTCCTTTATCTCCCGGCCGTTCTGGCGGCCGCCGCGCTGGGTGGGCGCATTCCGGCGCTGATCGCGGCTGGCCTGTGCATGGCGATCGCCGGCATCTTCCTGAGATCTTCGCTTTGGATGTCCGAAGCCAATCTGGTCGATGCGATCCTGTTCCTGATCATCAGTCCGGTGATCGCCCAGATGGGGCACGTGAATCTGGTCCGTCGCCGTCAGGCCGCAGCCCGTCAGGCGCACCTGCAGTCGATATTGGACACGGTGCCCGAGGCGATGATCGTCATCGACCACAAGGGCATTGTTCGTTCGTTCAGCGCCGCGGCCGAGACCCTGTTCGGATGGCGCGCGCCGGAAATGGAGGGGCGAAACATCAAGGCTTTGATGCCGTCGCCTTATCGCGAGGGCCATGACGCCTTTCTGGAGCGTTATCTCTCGACAGGGGAGAGACGGATCATCGGCATCGGTCGCATCGTCGTCGGGCAGCGACGCGATGGATCGACGTTCCCGATGGAGCTGGCCGTTGGTGAAGCGGAATTCGGAGGCGACCGTTTTTTCACCGGCTTCATTCGGGATCTCACCGACAGACGCGAACAGGAGCGCAGGCTGCAGGAACTTCAGGCCGAGCTGGTGCACGTCTCGCGTCTGAGCATCATGGGCGAGATGGCATCCTCCCTGGCCCATGAGTTGAATCAGCCCCTGGGGGCCATCAACAACTATATGAAGGGCTGCATTACCCTGTTGGAGCAGCCTGAGCCTGATCTGGAACGCACCCGCGATGCGCTGAGAAAGGCCGGGGATCAGGCGCTGCGTGCGGGAGAGGTCATCAGCCACCTGCGTGCTTTCGTGACCAAGGGCGATACGGACAGGCGGTCTCATGATCTGGCAAAGATCATGGAGGAGGCGGCTGCCCTCGGACTGGTGGGCTCGCGATCCATGGGCCTGCAGACGACCTACGCTTTCAACCGCGACATCGGCCCCGTGTCGGTCGACGCGATACAGATCCAGCAGGTGGCCCTGAACCTGATCCGCAACGCACTGGATGCCATGACAGCCTCCTCGACGCGTGAGCTTACGATCGGAGTGGCCGCGCATGATGCAGACTTCGCCCGGGTGTGGGTGAGCGATACCGGACCGGGCCTCTCGCCAGACGTCAGGCAGCGGCTGTTTCAGCCCTTTGTGACAACCAAGGCCGACGGCATGGGTGTTGGCCTGTCCATCTGCCGCACCATCGTCGAGGCTCATGGCGGGACGATCTGGCCGGAAGACGGAGAGGGCGGCGGGGCCACCTTCGTTTTCACCGTTCCGTTCGCGAAGGAGGAAATCTGATGGAGAAGGGCGTGGTGCACATCGTCGATGACGACGAGGCCATGCGGGATTCCCTGGCATTCCTGCTCGAGGTGCGAAAATACGACTATCGTGTTTATTCAGACGCGCACACGCTGCTGACCCGCGCTCCCGATCTGGAACAAGGATGCGTGGTGACGGACGTGCGTATGCCGGGCCTTTCCGGCACTGAACTGTTAAGGCGTCTGAAGGCGATGGGCCTTCCGCACCCCGTGATTGTGATAACGGGCCACGCGGACGTGGCTCTGGCAGTGGAGGCGATGAAGGCCGGGGCCTGGGACTTCCTCGAAAAGCCCTTCGATGACCAGATCTTCGTTCGTCTGGTGGAGGCGGCGCTCCTGATTGGAGAGGGAGATGGTCTTCCACCCGGAGGCAAACCCGAATGGCTGGCCCGCCTCAGCCCGCGCGAGACGGACGTGCTTACCGGCGTGGCGTCTGGCAAATCCAATAAGGAGATTGCCCGCGACCTGGACATCAGCGCCCGCACCGTGGAGGTCTACAGGGCCAACCTCATGTCCAAGGCGGGGGTGCGGTCGCTCTCGGACCTGATGCGGATGGCGGTTGCGGCCGGGTACTGAAGCCGGTGCCGCATGATCTGGATCAAGGCGGCTGCGACCCGGGCGTTCGATCATGAGGCATGACCGCGACCCGTGCAGCGCCCCGACGCATCCTGATCATCGAGGGTCACCCCGACCCCTCCCGGGAGAGGCTGTGTCATGCCCTGGCGGAATCCTACCGGGAGGGGGCCCGGGAAGCCGGACATGACCTGCGCACGCTGATCCTGGGGGACCTGGATATCCCCCTGCTCGGCAGCCGTTCCGACTGGGAGAAGCCAGCCGCGCCGCCCCTTCAGACCTGGCAGGACGATCTGCTCTGGGCGGATCATCTGGTGGTGGTGTTCCCCCTGTGGCTGGGCGAGGCCCCTGCAATGCTGAAGGCCTTTCTGGAACAGGTCCTGCGGCCCGGATTCGCGTTCGACCCGACCCGGACCGCTTCGGTTGGACGGCTCAAGGGGCGATCCGCGCGCCTGGTGGTGACCATGGGCATGCCGGGCTGGTTCTATGTCGCATGGTTCGGCGCGCACGGTCTCCGAAGTCTCAGGCGCAACATCTTCCACTTCGTGGGGATCAGGCCGGTCCGGATGACTCTCTTCGGCATGGTCGAAGGGGTTTCCCCCGCCCGACGCAGGGCCTGGCTCGACGGGATGAACCGTCTGGGCCGACTGGGGCAATAAGAAGACTTGATAAAGATCAGGACGTCCCGGTCCCTTCAGGGATGACGCCGCCCTGCATGACAGTGGCAGCCATGAGCTGAAGCTCCTGGAGCCGTTCCCGCATGGCCGCTTCCCCCATGCCGGCGCGCACCCGGCCGAAGTTGTGGTGTCCGAGATTTCTCAGGCCCGTGACAGCGGAAAAGTGGTCGTCGAAATGGGCGCGCATGGCGTCCCATGCGCCGGAGTGCTCCACCCAGTCCTGGGGCGCGCCGGTCGAGGTAAAGGTGACCATCGCGCGATCCGCCAGCAGCGGTCGGTTGCCGCTGAGCCCGTGGGGAGAATAGGCGAAGCCCATTCCGAACACCCGCTCCACATAGCCCTTGATCATGGCCGGCGGGCTGTTGAACCACAGGGGATAGAAGAAGGCATAGACGTCCGCCTTTCCAATCAGCTGGCGCTCGACGACCACATCGGGTCGAGGCTGAAAGCCCTCATGGTCGGGCATCTCCCGCGCGTGCAGCAGTGGATTGAAACCTATGCGGTATAGATCCCGAAAGATCACCCGGCCGCCGTTCTGCCTCACCACCTCGGCGTAGCCCTCGGCCATGGACAAGGTGAAGCTGCGCTGCCTTGGATGGGAAGCAATGACCACGTGAGTGGGCACCCCATCGGGGATCGGGGATGTCGATGTCGCGAGCGGTTCCATCATGCTCGCAGCATGTCTCGCCGGATGTGCAACAGCCTTGATCCTGATCAAGGCGGAGGGCGGAAGACGCGGCGATACTGACCTGAAGGAGACCCCTCATGCCCCTTCAATCCATCATCGTCATCATTGCCGTCATCGCGGCGTTCTCGACCTTTATCGTCACCGTCGGAGGCGTCTCCTGGTGGTCGAACCGCCCCTGAGGAGCCGCACCTGAGCCGGGACCTCCCCATCGTCGCCAGATGCGACCTTGGGAAAACTCGGACGACCCTTGCCGCTCCGGAGGGCGTCAGGCCCTGGCCTTCGCTCAGGGGGGCGGTACCCGGTCGCGCGCGGATCGGACCTGGCGGGTCAGCTCGGCGAGCAGTCGGGTTCGCGTCTCATCATCGAGACTCTGCAGGGTCTCATTGAGAACGCCCAGAAAGGCGGCGCGCCGGTTGTGCCAGTCTTGCTGTGACGCCATTCCCGGAGCCAGCCTTGAGGCCGTCTCCGCTGCTGACGCAACAGTGGGCCCAACAATAACGTACGTCTGATCCAGCTCCGGTGTCAGGATGCGCCCGGCTTCGACACCAGCCCGCTGCAGCCTGTGCGAAAGACCCTTCAGGCCGTCAGGCTCGCCGTGGTTCAGAAAGATGCTGCCGCCGGGCGCGCGGTCCAATAGCCATCTGACAAGCGCCGTCGCGTCCGCGTGTCCGGAATAGGCCTCCATCGACCGGATCGTTGCCCGAACCCGAATATCCTCCCCCTGGATGCGGACCCGGTCATGACCCTCCAGCAAAATGCGGCCCAGTGTGCCGACGGCCTGATAGCCGGTGATCAGCAATGTCGTCTCCGGGCGCCAGAGCAGGCGCTTGAGATGCCGACGAATGCGGCCACCATCGCACATGCCGCTGCCGGCCAGGATGACATGCCAGCCGCGCAGGCGTTCCAGTCCGTCGCTTTCGTGGGGGCGCAGCAGGAACCGTATGCGCTCCGGATGGCGAAGGGGCAGGTAGGGGTTGGATTGGCTGTCGGGATTCCATCCGCGCTTCAGGAAGACCTCTGTGGCCTCGATCGCCAGGGGCGAATCCAGAAAGACCTCTCCCGCCAGATCCGGCTGGGCGTCCATGACGGCAATCAGATCCAGGAGAAGCTCCTGCGCCCGGCCTATGGCGAAGACGGGCAGCAGCAGCGGACCGCCGGCCGCGCGGGCGAGGCGGAGTTCATCGGCGAGAAGGGAGCGGCGCTGTTCGAGCGTCAGGGTGGGCCGCTCCCGATCCCCATAGGTGGATTCCAGCACCACATGCTGGCAAGGCGACGGCCCGTCCGGCACCGGGAGCAGGGCTTGCCCGGGAGCGCCGAGGTCGCCGGAGAAGAGAATACGCACAGGGTCAGACCCGGTCTCGAACATCAGCTCGACAGACGCGGCGCCAAGGAGGTGCCCCGCCGGCCAGAACACAGCCGTGACGCCAGGCGCGACCGGCACCGTTTCGCGCAGCTTGGCAGTGTCGAACAGCCGCAGTGTCGGGGCAATGTCCGCCGGACCATAGATCGGTGTGACCACAGGCAAGCCCCGCCGCTCGTTGCGCCGGTTGAGATTCTCGACATCCGTGGCCTGCAGATCCGCGGCATCGGCCAGCATCACGGCGCACAGCTCTCTGGTGGCCGCCGTTGCGTAGATCGTCCCCTTGAAGCCCTCCCGCACCAGCCTCGGCAGCAGACCTGAATGATCGATATGAGCGTGGGTCAGGACGACGGCGTCGATATCAGCCGGTACAAATGGAAACGGTTCATGGTTCAGCGCCTTGAGCGTTCTGGAGCCCTGGAACATGCCGCAGTCCACCAGCAGCCGCACCGCGCCGAAGCTGATCAGGGTGCACGACCCCGTCACGCATTCCGCCGCACCGAGGAAGCGCAGGCTCACGCTCTGGAAAGCCTGGTCCGCAGGAGCTTCGGACACCGTGGTCAATGCATCAACAGCAGCGAGGGGCCGTCCTTGGCTTTCAGGAAGCTCCGCGTCGCGCCGCCGAACAGATATTCCGCGAGTTGTGACCGCCCGTAGGCCCCCGCGATAAACAGGGAGACATCATTGGACCGCGCCGCGTCCATGAGGGCGTCGCCCTCGGGGGAGCCTTCGGCCAGGATGTGGCGGCCCGCACCCACGCCGTGGGCGCGGAGGTAGGCATTGAGTCGTTCGGGATTCGCATCCTTGTCCAACTGCCGGCCTTCCGGGGCCTGGAGAATCAGAATCGCGCGGGATGTGCCGATCAGGGGCAGGGCCTGCCGGACCGCCCGGCCCGCCTGGGCGCTGCCGTCCCATGCGATGGCTGCGACTCCGGACAGGGCGTCCGGATCGCCTCGTCCGATCAGAAGCGGCGCTCTTTCGCCAAACAGGACCTGTCCCACAAGATGCCGGTCCGCCGCCGTGAGCAGCCCCTGGCTCACGACCACCAGATCCGCGAGGGCCAGATGACGGGCCAGGGCAAAGCTCGGCGCGCCACCGTATTCGGAAAGGACAAGACGCGGCGCGCCGTCGCCCGGACCAAAGGTCAGGTCTGACTCTTCGCAAACGTCACGACAGGTGCGCTCGATGTGCGACTGCGTCTCCTTCATCGCGCGCGACAGTGCCTCAAATATTTCAGCCGGATAGGCGCCCCCGGCCGAGGCTCCCAGCGCGGCTATGTTTGTTGCAGCATCGGGGTAGGCCGGAACGACCGTGACCCGGGCCTCATGCTGGAGCGCCAGCCAGGCGGCGAACTTCAGGGACTGGCGATCAAACGGTTCGCCTACGGCCAGGGTGACAATATGTTTGTAGCTCATGGCAGGCCTCTGGGTCATCGCCCCGGCATCGACGGCGGTGCGGGCATCGGGCCAAGGGCGGGGTCACGGTTCAGTCGATGATCGCCGCCTCGCAGCCGGATTTGTCGATCAGCGGGTGGGCCAGAGGCACACCCAGCCTGCAGCCAAGCCTGATATCGCTGACGTCGCCTTGATCCGGATCAAGGAAATGCGCTGACTTCCGCACGCCTCCGCCGTCCGGAGCGACCGGAGAATGGCAGCCGACCTGGGGCCTGGAACCCGGCAGATCAGGCCTGGTTCACCGCGGCATGGAGCCGGGCATAGAGGTCGGCGGCGGTGATGCCGACGATCTGGGGATCAGACGACTGACCGTCCTCGATCAGGTCCAGCAACAGCCTCAGCGTGGCCGCGCGGTCCAGAGTCCGGCCCCCGACCAGCTCTTCGATCCGGGTCTTCAGATCAGCCGGTTCCGACAGCGCGCGCGCGGCTTCGCGGGGGGCGAGATCGGGGAAGGGCATGACCTCGGCAGCCGGGCGCGGCGGCGGGGCATCGAAGCGCAGCGGTTCGGCATGGGTGGGCTTGGTGCTTTCGCGCAGCTTGGCGCAGCGGCGGCAGCGCTCGGCACCATGACGCTCGGACCAGTAAAAGTCATGGCGGCACAGAAAGCTATTCAACGGCGCCAGCATCTCCATCCCCCTGATTCGTCAAGTCGATAAGCGCTGCAATTAGGATTTTGTCAACAATTTTGTCCACGGCGCGTTGGGGTGTTGCGACCGGGATCAGCCCGGGTAAAGGATTGGCCATGCATCTGCGTCTTGTCTCCTCTCTGGTCCTGATCCTGTTGGTGGCGGGGTGCAGCGGCGTGCGCACGGTCGCCGGTGGTTTCGGCGAGGCGGCCGCGGCGCCGCTGGAGGATGTCGGGCTGCGGCGCGAGCGCATCCCCACGGTGCTGCTGCAGGCCCAGGCCAACCCCTATGACCTGCGCAACCTCGACCGGTGCTCGACCATCGGCGCCGAGATCACGAGGCTGGACGAGGCGCTGGGCCCCGATGTGGATGAGCCGCCCGCCCCGGATGGCCGCAATATGGGCGACCGCGCCGTCGACGCTGCGGCCGAGGCGACGCTGGATGCGATCCGCAACACGGCCACCGACTTCATCCCCGCCCGCAGCTGGATCCGGGCCCTGTCCGGCGCTGACCAGCACAGCCGCGAGGTGCAGGCCGCGATCGAGGCCGGACGGCTGCGGCGCGCCTTCCTGAAGGGGCAGGGGATGCGTTTCAACTGTGCCCCGCCGGCCGCCCCCCGCTGGTTCCAGCCGACCCGCCGCTAGACCTTGCCGTTGGAGATGTGGCGGGCGTGGAAGTCGCGGCGGAAGGTCTCGAACCGGCCCGCCGCGATCGCCTCGCGCATGGCCGCGGTCAGGGCCTGATAGAAGGCCAGATTGTGCCAGGTCAGCAGCACCTTGCCGAGGATCTCATCAGCCCGGATCAAATGATGCAGATAGGCCTTTGAATAGGTTGATGACGCCGGGCATTCCAGCGTCGCATCCAGCGGGTCCTGATCCTCGGCGAAACGGGCGTTCTTGAGGTTCAGCGGCCCGTCCCAGGTCCAGGCCTGACCGTGACGCCCGGCCCGGGTCGGCAGGACGCAGTCGAACATGTCGACGCCGCGCGCCACCGCCTCGACCAGATCGATCGGCTTGCCCACCCCCATCAGATAGCGGGGCCGGTCCGCGGGCAGCATCCCGGGCGCATAGTCCAGCACCTCGCACATGGCGGCATGGCCCTCTCCGACCGCCAGACCGCCGATGGCATAGCCGTCAAAGCCGATCTCGAGCAGTTGCTCGGACGACTGGCGCCGCAGGTCCTCGAAGGTCGAGCCCTGCTGGATGCCGAACAGGGCCTGGGTTTCGCGGGTGCCAAACGCCGCCTTTGAGCGCGCCCCCCAGCGGATCGACAGCTCCATGGCGGCCTGGGCCGCAGGCCGCTCGGCCGGCCAGCTGACGCACTGGTCCAGCTGCATGGAGATGTCGGCCCCCAGCCGGTCAGCCTGGATCTCGATCGAGCGCTCGGGGGTCAGCACATGCTTCGACCCGTCGATGTGGCTGGAGAAGGTCACGGCCTCCTCGGTCAGCTTCGAAATGCCCGACAGGGACATGACCTGAAACCCGCCGGAATCGGTCAGGATCGGCTTGTTCCACCCCATGAATTTGTGAAGCCCGCCCAGCCGCTCCATCCGCTCGGGGCCGGGACGCAGCATCAGGTGATAGGTATTGCCCAGCAGGATGTCGGCCCCCGTCCGGGCCACCTGATCGACCGTCAGCGCCTTGACCGTCGCCGCCGTGCCGACCGGCATGAAGGCCGGGGTGCGGATCTCGCCCCGCGCAGTCTTCAGCACGCCGGTGCGGGCGCGTCCGTCGGTGGCGGCAATGTCAAAGGCAAGGGGCAAGGCGGGTCACGGTCGCTGGCAACAGGGGAGGGGCATTTAGGCGGAAAAGGCCGGAATGGCCATGGGGGCGGGGGTGGGGAGAAATGCCGTCTGAATAGTCTGAATGGTCTGGATTGGGGCTCCTCCCGGACACTTGGCTCCCTTCTCCCGGTGGGAGAAGGTGGCGCGTGAGCGCCGGATGAGGGTCGGCGGTGTGTGTCGGCGACCGCCGTTACAGGACGGGTGCGACGGCTCACGCCGAAGGACAGGGTTGGCCCCTCACCCCCTGCCCCCTCTCCCAACGGAGAGGGGGTCCAAATTACCGTCTGAACCGTCTGAATGGTCTGAAATGGTGGCGCCTCCGTCGGTGGGTGTTGGGCAACCGGACAGTATGGGCGAGACGGCGGCCTGGTCGGGCAGAACGGAGCGGGAAACGCTGGGGGCGTTGAAAGGACGAGGAAATTGAGGGGCGAGTTTCATAGCTGGGCGCGTCGGCTCAGCAAGGCGGGCGAACTACCGTGAACCGGCATCGACCTCGGGCACGAAGGCAAGCGCAGGATAGAGGTCCGCCCAGTCGGGATTGGTGGCCTCGATAAGGGCAAACTTCCACGGGCGTCGCCACCGCTTGATGCGCTTTTCGCGCAGGATGGCCTGATCGACGTAGCTGTGGGGTTCGTACCAGACCAGCCGGTCTGTGCCATGTTCGCGACTGTAGCCGTCGATCTGGCCGTGCCGGTGCTCGCCGATGCGGCGGATCAGGTCATTGGTCATGCCGACATACAGCCAACCGCACCGCCCGCTGGCGACGATGTAGACCCAGTAGCTGTGCTCGCGCATCGCCCCTGCCTCCCGGGCGGATGATGCACGAGCGTGAGAACAAAGCAAGAACTCTTTTAGCGTTCCACCATCACTCTGCCCGTGATGGGGGGCACTATTGTCATCCCCGAAACGCCGAAGGCGTTATCGGGGACGGGGCGGACCCTGAACTGGCCAGCCCCGGACGGCGCGTGCGACGGGCCGGGGCAAGGGGAGAGCCTGACGCTACCCTTCGCCCGGCTCAGCCTCGCGGCTGTCCGGGCGTGACGGGGTGTGCAACGCTGCGTCCCCGATATTCGCTTCGCGAATTCGGGGATGACAATCGTGCCCCCTTGGCGACCGCAGGGATGACAACAGGGCCCTCTGGCAACCGCTGGAAACACCTGTCTTTGCCATCCCACGCCAAAGGTCCTCGCGCTGTTGTCATCCCCGAAACGCCGCAGGCGTTATCGGGGACGGGGCGGACCCTGAACTGGCCAGCCCCGGACGGCGCTTGCGACGATCCGGGGCAAGGGGAGAGCCTGACGCTACCCTTCGCCCGGCTCAGCCTCGCGGCTGTCCGGGCGGGACGGGGGGTGCGGCGTGTCGTCCCCGATATTCGCTCCGCGAATTCGGGGATGACAACAGTGCCCACTCGGCCGCCGTCGAGGGATGGCAAAGGGCCCGCTACTTCAGATGCACCCCGACCCGGGCCTTCAGCAGGGTGACCAGCTCGGGCTGCATGAGGGTGTAGTCGTCGGGGATGTTGAGGCAGATGACGCGGGCGGTCTTCAGGTGGCGGCGGAACCGGGTCTGCAGGCGGCGGCGGTGGACCGGCTCCATGACGAAGATCAGGTCGGCCCAGTCCAGATGCTCGGGCGTCAGGGGCTCGTCCGCATCGGGGGCCAGGCCGGCCGAGGCCGTCTCGACGCCCGGCCAGTCGGCAAACACCCGCTCCGCCGTGGGGGAGCGCAGGCGATTGCGGGAGCAGAGGAAGAGGAGGTTGGTCAGGGCGGAGGCCTAACCGGCGAAAGCGCGATAGCTGCTCAAAATATCCTCGTCGACGTTCAATCGTTCGGCCATGCCCTCGATCGGCGCCGAGTCCGAGACTTCCACAAGCAGCAGGAAAGGCTGGTGTGGGGCCTTAGTGAACTCGCCCTCGTCACGTAGTTCTTCCAAGGCCGTCACAAATGCCTCAATCGCATTCTGTGCGAAGGTTTCATCATCCAGCTTGCGCTCGAAAGGGATGTCGTCACGGCTCTGTCGAAGAAGCATCCGATAGGGAACATCGAAGTGAGCAGAGCCAGCCTCTAGTGACCAAGCCTGCAAGTTCCAGTGCGCTTCAGCGCGATAGTCCTCATCCGCTCCCGCCTCGATTGCCTCTACCGATTGAGCTACTGCGTAGAGGGTCATCGGGACATCGTCAGTGACCAGCCCGAAGGAACAAATTGTCTGATCGCTAAATGCTGCCATGGTGGAAGCGAAACTAAGCCGTGACGCAGCCTTCACGGCATCTTTAAGCTCAGTAAAGTCGAACTGGCCCGGGGTATATCTGCCTCGTGAGGCAACGACCCACCCCTCACTCTGCTTCAGGGACAGAAGGCGATCGAGTTCAGAGGCAGCGTGTTTCGGACTATCGAAATTCCGGACTTCGCTCGTGCCGAAAGTCTGTGGTGCCCCTGCACAAGTCCAGACAGTTTCGCGGTAAAGGCGTACCTCGAAGAATTCGACTGGCTCGCCGCCTTCGACGCGGTGGAACAGAATCCACTCGACTTGGGGTTTGGCTCGCCACCACTTCATAGCGGAATATTATCGTGCTTCTTCCACGGATTGCTTTGCTGCTTGTTCTTCAGCGTGCGTAGGGCCTTGATCAGCCGGCGCCGGGTGCCGTGGGGCATGATGACGTCGTCGATGTAGCCGCGCGACGCCGCGACGAAGGGGTTGGCGAAGCGTTCCTTGTATTCGGCCTCCCGCGCCGCCAGCGCCTCCGGGTCGCCGGCTTCCTTGCGGAAGATGATCTCGACGGCGCCCTTGGCGCCCATGACGGCGATCTCGGCGCTGGGCCAGGCGTAGTTGACGTCGCCGCGCAGGTGCTTCGAGCTCATCACGTCATAGGCGCCGCCGTAGGCCTTGCGGGTGATGACGGTCAGCTTGGGCACGGTGGCCTCGGCATAGGCGAACAGCAGCTTGGCGCCGTGCTTGATCAGGCCGCCGTATTCCTGGCGGGTGCCGGGCATGAAGCCGGGCACGTCGACGAAGGTCACCAGCGGGATGTCGAAGGCGTCGCAGAAGCGGACGAAGCGGGCGGCCTTGCGGCTGGAGTCGATGTCGAGCACGCCGGCCAGCACCTGGGGCTGGTTGGCGACGATGCCGACGGTCTGACCGTCGAGGCGGCCGAAGCCGGTGACGATGTTCCTGGCGTAGTCGGGGGCGATCTCGAAGAATTCGGCCTCGTCGACCGTCTTCAGGATCAATTCCTTGATGTCATAGGGCTGGTTCGGATTGGCCGGGACCAGGGTGTCGAGACTGGCCTCGTCGCGCTCGGGGTCGTCGTAGCTGTCGCGGACCGGCGGCTTTTCGCGGTTCGACAGGGGCAAAAAGCCGATCAGGCGGCGGACCTCGCTGAGGGCCTCCAGGTCGTTCTCGAAGGCGCCGTCGGCCACGCCCGACTTGCCGGCGTGGACGCGGGCGCCGCCCAGTTCCTCATGGGTCACGACCTCGTTCGTCACCGTCTTCACCACGTCGGGGCCGGTGACGTACATGTAGGAGGTGTCCTTCACCATGAAGATGAAATCGGTGAGGGCAGGGGAATAGACATCGCCGCCGGCGCACGGCCCCATGATGACGCTGATCTGGGGGATGACGCCGCTGGCCAGGGTGTTCTGCAGGAAGATGTCGGCATAGCCGGCGAGGCTCTCGACGCCTTCCTGGATGCGGGCGCCGCCGGCGTCGAAGATGCCGATAATGGGCGCGCCATTGGTCAGGGCCATGGTCTGCAGCTTGACGATCTTGGCGGCATGGGCGCCGGACAGGGAGCCGCCGAAGACGGTGAAATCCTTGGAGAAGACATAGACCAGACGACCGCCGATGGTCCCTCTGCCGGTGACCACCCCGTCGCCGGGGATGCGTTGCTTTTCCATGCCGAAGTCGTGCGAGCGGTGCTCGACGAACATGTCGGTTTCTTCGAAGGAGCCCTCGTCCAGCAGCACCTCGATGCGTTCGCGCGCGGTCAGCTTGCCCTTCTTGTGCTGGGCGGCGATGCGGGCTTCACCCCCGCCGAGCTTGGCCCCGGCGCGGCGTTGTTCCAGCTGGTCGAGAATGTCTTGCATGCGGTGTCTCCTTGAGGGGCTGAGCCTTAAGGAGGGTGGGCGGGGGAGGCAAGTATTCCTCCCCCGCAGGGGGAGGGGGACCATGCGCAGCATGGTGGAGGGGGCTGACGGCGCGGCCTGTTCCCTGATAAGTTGCATTGATGGAAGCGCCCCGCCTTACCATAGTGCGAGCACGGCAACTCCGCCGAAAGCTGACGCTGCCGGAGGGCCTGCTCTGGACTGCACTTCGCGGGCGCAAGCTGGCGGGCCTGCGCTTCCGCAGACAACATCCGATCGGGCCCTACATCCTCGACTTCTACTGCGACGAAGGTCGGCTGGCGGTCGAGGTCGATGGTCAAGGCCATGATCAACCCGACCAGTTCCGCCATGATCAGCGGCGAACGGCGTGGTTGGATATGCGGGGGATAGCGGTCCTGCGTATCGCGGCGCGCGATGTTCTCGGCAACCTTGAGGGCGTTCTAGTGACCATCGAACAGCGTGCGAGGGCCAGCCCCCTCCACCGCCGTACCGGCGGTCCCCCTCCCCCTGAGGGGGAGGAATGCTAACCCGTCAGGGCGGCGAGGCGGGTGAGCTCGGCGACATGGGCGGCGAAGGCCTTTTTGCCGGCGGGGGTCAGGCTGGCCCAGGTACGGGAGCGGCCGTCCATGGGGGTCTTGGCCAGTTTGACGTAGCCGGCGTCGTCCAGCTGTTTCAGGTGTTTGGACAGGACCGAGTCCGAGACCTTGAGGCTGTCGCGGAGGAGGGCGAACTCGGCCTCGTCGACGCTGGAGAGGATGGCGCAGATCTGCAGCCGCCCGGGGGCGTGAATGACGGGATCGAAGAGGGGTGGGGGCGTCATCCCTGCGCCTCGGACAGCTCGCGCTTCCAGACGTGCATCCACAGGCGTCCGCCGAGGATGGCGGCGACGAAGCCCGCAGCACCGGTGGCCAGAGGCATCCAGACGATGCCGGCATACTTGCCCCAGATCGACACGCCCATCAGGGCGAGGAACACGGCGACGAGGCCGATGGCCACCCAGCGGGCGCGTTTGGGGGAATAGCCGCTGACCCACCAGCCCATATGCTTCTTCCACCAGTGGACGATCAGGGCCAGACCGGCCAGCGCGATCACGAGGGCGATCATCGACCAGGGCATGGGAAGGCCCTGACCGGCGACCAGCAGGCCGCAGATCAGGCCATAGGCGATGTCGTAGGTCGGGGGGTAACGCATCTCTCCGGGTACACCGGCGCGGGCGGTCTGGATGGCGGCGAGGGCGTCCTTGGGGTTCGAAGGGTCTGTCATGGGGTTCTCACTTTCCGATGTGGAAAGTAGCGCGACTTTCCATCATGGCAAGTGATAATTTTCCGAAGTGGAAAGTCAGGTCTTGCGGAAGGGGGACCCGGCGTCGGTCTGGGCCCTGATCTCGGCCAGGATGGCGGGGCGTTCGTGGTTCAGATAGCGGGCGATGGCGTCGCGGAAACCCGGGTCGGGGATGTGGTGGGCCGAGCGGACCGGGGTGGGCAGATAGCCGCGCGCCAGCTTGTGATGGCCCTGCGCCCCCGCCTCGACGCGGGACAGGCCGCGCGCCAGAGCGAACTCGATGGCCTGGTAATAGCAGAGCTCGAAATGGAGGAAGGGAATGTCCTCCAGCGTGCCCCACTGGCGACCGTACAGGGCGTCGCGGCCGATCAGGTTGAGGGCGCCGGCGATGGGGGTCTCGCCGCGATACGCCATGACCAGGGCAATGCGGTCGGCCATGGTCCGGCCGATGCGGGCAAAGAAGTCGCGGGTCAGATAGGGGCGGCCCCATTTGCGGCTGCCGGTGTCGAGGTAGAAGGCGAAGAAGGCGTCCCAGACGTCTTCGGTCAGGTCGGCCCCGGTCAGGATGCGGATGTCGAGCCCGGCCTGGGCCTCGCGCCGCTCGCGCCGGATGGTCTTTCTGCGGCTCGATGACAGGGCGGCGAGGAAGCCCTCGAAATCGCCATAGCCCTGATCGGTGAAGACGTACTGCAGGTCGAGGCGCGGCAGCCAGCCGGCGGCGGCCATCTCGGCCCCCTCGGCCTCGGTCGGGAAGTTGACGTGGATCGACGACAGGCCGAGGCGCGCGCACAGGGTCTCGGCCCCCTGGATCAGGGCCTGACGGACGGTTGAGGGATCGGCGTCGGGATGGATCAGGAAGCGCGGGCCGGTGACAGGGGTGAAGGGGACGGCGCCCAGCAGTTTGGGATAATAGCGCCCGCCCGCGCGCTCCCATGCCTCGGCCCAGGCATGGTCAAAGACGTATTCGCCGCTGCTGTGGCCCTTCAGCCAGAGAGGCATGAGGCCGAGAATGCGGCCGCTGTCGTCCTCAAGCGCGAGATGCCGCCCGGCCCAGCCTTGGTCGGGCGCGGCACTGCCCGAGGCCTCGCAGGCGTCGAGGAAGTCATAGCCGATGAAGGGATCGCCCGTGGGGGCGGCCAGCGCCTCCCACGCGTCCCGGCCGACATCGGCGACCGCGCCGTGAACGCGGAGGGTAAAGCCTTCGTCCGTCACTTCACCTCGACGATGGCGTCCACCTCGACGGCGAAGCCCAGCGGCAGGCGATAGACGCCGACGGCCGAGCGGGCGTGGCGACCGGCGTCGCCGAACACCTCGACCATCAGGTCCGAACAGCCGTTGATGACGGCCGGAATGGCGATGAAGTCGGGCCCGGCCTGGACGAAGCCGCCCAGTTTCACGATGCGGACCACGCGCTCGAGGTCTCCGCCGAGGGCGTCCTTGATCTGGGCCAGAAGGTTGATGCCGCACATGCGGGCGGCGCGGGCCGCGTCTTCGGGCGAAACGTCGACGCCGACCGTGCCCTTGATCCCGCCCGAGGCATCGTTCGACAGCTGGCCGGAGATGTGGACCAGATTGCCGCTGCGCACCCAGGGCACATAGTTGGCGACGGCCTTGGCGGGCTCGGGCAGGTCGAGGCCCAGTTCGGCGATGCGGGCGGCGTAGGTCATGGTCGTCTCCTGATGTCTTTCGGGGCGTTTAGCCCGGCGCAGCCGAGGCGTCACCCCGTCCGAAGTGTCGCGCTCAGCTTTTCAGCGAGCGGCCCGAGATGACGGCGCCGGGGCCGAAGCGGTCGCGCAGCCGGTCGATGGTGGTCTCGGTGTTGAGCTCGCGCGTGCGGTCGGCGGCGAACAGGCCGGGGGCGACATCGGCGGCGTCGACCAGATCGGCCATGCCGATGCCGATCAGGCGGTAGGGCGGGCCCAGTTCGGGCTGAAGCAGGGCGCGGCCCTCGGCAAACAGGGTGCGGGCGGTCTGGACGGGATCGGCGAGGGTGCGCCTGCGCGTCAGGATGCGGAAATCGGTGCGTCGCAGCTTCAGTGTCACGACCCGGCCGGCGATGCCGTCGCGTCGGGCCTTGGCCGCCAGTTTCTCGCAAAGGGGCCAAAGCTCGGCCTCGAGGTCTGCGGCCTTGGACAGATCGACGTTGAAGGTGGTCTCGGCGCTCATGCCCTTGCGGTCGTGTTCGGGATCGACCGGGCGGCTGTCGCGGCCATGGGACAGATCGTGCAGGCGCAGGCCCCAGTCACCATAGCGCTTGACCAGATCGCGGACGTCGGCCTCGGCCAGCCGGCCGATGGTGTCGAAGCCGTCAGCCCGCAGGGTGCGCCCGAAGATCGGCCCCACCCCCGGCAGGATCGAGACGGGGCGGGGGGCCAGCAGCTGTTGCGCCTCGGACCCGATGACGGAAAAGCCGCGCGGCTTGTCCAGTTCCGAGGCGACCTTGGCGAGGAAGCGGTTGGGGGCCAGGCCGATCGAGACGGTCAGCCCGACCTCGTCCTCGATCCATTTCTGCAGCCGCGCCAGCTGCCAGGCGGGTGAGCCGCCGTTCAGCCGCTCGGTGCCCGACAGATCGGCCCAGGCCTCATCCAGCGACAGGGTCTGGATCAGGGGGGTGAGGTTGGCGAGAGCGCCCAGAATCCGGCGGCTCTCATGCTTGTATTTGGCGAAGTCCGGCTTGATGACCACGGCATCCGGACAGGCCTTGAGCGCCTTGAACATCGGCATGGCCGAGCCGACGCCATACTGGCGGGCGATATAGCAGGCGGTCGCGACCACCCCGCGATGCCCTCCGCCGACGATCACAGGCACATCGCGCAGCTCCGGCCGGTCGCGCTTTTCCACCGAGGCATAGAAGGCGTCGCAGTCGAGGTGGGCGATGACCAGCTTGTCCAGCTCGGCATGGGTGACCATGCGCGGCGACCCGCACGCCGGGCAGCGGGTTTCCGCCCGGTCGAAACGCGACAGACAGTCTCGGCAGAGGGAGGTCATCGGGAATACCCGGGCCGGAGGCGGCCCTTCACGTCAACTTAAGACTGGCGAGGCATGCTGACCATGGAGAAGACGACAACAGCCCCGCCGCCGGCAAGGGGCGGCAGGAACCGGTGATGATGTCCAAGAAAGTCCTCATCGTGGAGGATAATGAGCTGAACATGAAGCTCTTTCATGATCTGCTCGATTCCCAGGGCTATCAGACCTATCAGACCCGCGAGGGCCTGACGGCGATGGCCATGGCGCGCCAGCACCGGCCCGACCTGATCCTGATGGATATCCAGCTGCCCGAGATCAGCGGTCTGGAAGTCACCAAATGGCTGAAGGATGACGAGGAACTGGCCCATATTCCGGTGGTGGCCGTGACGGCCTTTGCCATGAAGGGCGACGAGGAGCGCATCCGCCAGGGCGGGTGCGAGGCCTATATCTCCAAGCCCATCTCGGTGATGCATTTTCTGGACGTGGTCCGGAAACACATGGGCTGACGCCATGCCAGCCAGAATTCTCGTTGTCGACGATATTGAAACCAACGTCCGGCTGCTCGAAGCCAAGCTGACGATGGAATATTACGACGTCCTGACCTGCAACAGCGGTCAGGCCGCGCTGGATCTGGCCGCGGCCCATCATCCCGACATCATCCTGCTGGATGTCATGATGCCCGACATGGACGGGTTCGAGACGTGTCGCCGGCTGAAGGCCGACCCGGCCACACGCCATATTCCCGTGGTGCTGGTCACCGCGCTGGACGGGCGTGACGAGCGTATCAAAGGTCTGGAGGCGGGGGCCGACGACTTCGTCACCAAGCCGATCGATGATGTGGTGCTGCTGGCGCGGATGCGGTCCCTGACGCGACTGAAGTCGATCATGGACGAGCTGCGGTCGCGCGAGGAAAGCGGACGTCGGCTGGGTGTCGACACCGATGCGGCGGGGCGGCTGCGGGCCACCGGCGGGCGGATCCTGCTGATCGATGATGACCCGCGCCAGGTGGAGCGTATTCGCAGCCAGCTGGATGGTGAACATCGGCTGACCGTCGAGACGGACATCGAAAAGGGTCTGGCCGCGCTGCGCGGTCCGTTCGATCTGGTGATCGCCAATACGGCCTCGCGCGGGTTCGACGGGCTGCGGCTGGTGGCCCAGAGCCGGTCGATGGAATCGACCCGGCCCCTGCCGGTGCTGGCGGTGGTCGACCCGCATGAACGCGCCCGCATGGTCAAGGCGCTGGAACTGGGGGCCAACGACATCCTGGCCACGCCCATCGATGTCGAGGAACTGGCCGCCCGGGCCCGGACCCAGGTACGGCGCAAACGCTATGCCGACTTCCTGCGTCAGAAGCTGGACTACAGCCTGGAAATGGCGGTCACCGACGCCCTGACCGGCCTGCATAACCGCCGCTATATGGCCGGTCAGCTGCAGGCGCTGGTGGGGCGCGCCAATCAGGGCGGCGAGCCCGTGGCCGTGCTGATGATGGACATCGACCACTTCAAGGCGGTCAACGACGGCTTCGGCCATGATGCCGGCGATGAGGTTCTGCGCGAATTCGCCGTGCGTCTGGCGACCAAGGTGCGGGCCGTGGACCTGCCGTGCCGGATGGGCGGCGAGGAGTTTGTCGTGGTCATGCCGGGCACCCGGCTGGAAGACGCGGTGCGGATCGCCGACCGCATCCGGGCGGACATGGCCGGCGCGCCGTTCCCCGTCATGGGCGGCGACGCCCATCTGCAGATCACCATTTCGATCGGCGTGGCCGCGACCACGGGCCGCGACGACACCCCCGACGCCCTGCTGAAACGCGCCGACGAGGGGGTCTATGAGGCCAAGTCCGCCGGTCGCAACCGGGTGATTGCCCGGGCGGCGTGAATCTGGGCGGCGTGCTAACCTGAGCGCATGACCACAGACCCTTCACATGGATGGGAGGCGGCTGCCGAAGCCTTCATGGCAGCACGGTCGGACACCGGCGCGGACGTGGTGCGCTGTTGGGCCAAGTTGCTGCCGCCGGGCGGGACGGTCCTGGACATCGGCTGTGGCTTTGGCGAGCCGGTCACGCGCACCCTGATCGAGGCAGGGCTTGAGGTCTGGGGCGTCGATGCCTCGCCGACGCTGGTTGCCGAATACCGGCGGCGATTTCCTGACTGTCCGGTCGCTTGCGAGGCCACCGAGACCAGCGATCTGTTCGGACGGTCGTTCGACGCGGCGGTGGCCGTGGGCCTGATGTTCCTGTTGCCGGAGGCGGATCAGCACCGGCTGATCGCGCGGGTCGCCGGGGCGCTGGCCCCCGGCGGGCGGTTCCTGTTCAGCGCGCCGCAACAGGAATGCGAGTGGGCTGATCTCTTGACCGGGCGACCGTCCCGCTCGCTGGGAGAAACGGGCTATAGACAGGCGCTGGAGGCAGCGGGGCTGATCCTCGCGGACCAGCAGACCGACGGGGGCGGCAACCACTATTTCGATGCGGTGAAGCCCGGGTAAGTATGGGCGTGATTCTGAAAGGTGCTGGACTGCAGGAACATAGAGTTTGGCCAAGGCCGCAGCGGGATGAGCGGGTGATCGATACGACGAAATTTTCACGTGAAGAACTGCTTCGCCGAGCAACCCTAAGGGTCGCTCATGTCATCCGAGGGATGTGGGAGGAAAAGCAATCTTCCCACTCGCGTCTGGGATCGACCCCTGATCGACGACGAGCTGGTCACGATTGGCCGTTCTACTTCGATTGGAGCCAAACAACGCGAGCACGTCATTCCTTGCGTGATGATTGTGCGGGCCTGTCACGAGATGCTTACCCGCGACGCTTCGGACGAAGATATCGCCGCGTTTATCAGCCAACACCTCAAGATCGTTCATGTCACACCGGAGGAGGCGCGGCGCCTGGATAGCGTCAACGCGGTCGGTATGAGGCAGTCCATGCCTGCGAATTGGCAGTTTGGTGACGATCCGTATGCCCGCTTACGGGCGGCAGGGATCGAATGGGAGCCAATCGAAGCGGCAGACGCGGAGAACGCCTGAACAGCAAAACGCCCGGCCTTTGCGGACCGGGCGTTTGATACTCGGATCGGCCTCGCTGCGCTCGTTGTCCGAGCATGACGAGGTTTTAAAGCAGGATCTTACTTGATCTTGCCTTCCTTGAATTCGACGTGTTTCTTCACGACCGGGTCGTACTTCTTGACGACCATTTTTTCGGTCATGGTGCGGGCGTTCTTCTTGGTGACGTAGAAGAAGCCGGTGTCCGCCGTGGAGTTGAGGCGGATCTTGATGGATGCCGGTTTGGCCATCGGACAATTACCTTTGCGACGGCGAAAGCCGTGGAATGAGAGGCGCGGAACATACTCAGGCGCGCGCCCAAGTCAACGCCGACATTGCCGCAGCCGGTTTTTCTTGTGCCCGGGGGCTGAGCGGCTACGGTGACGGCCATGAAAACCCTGCCCGAGGCCCTGAGCGCCCCCGCGACCGCCCTGTCCCTGATGCTGCTGGCCGGCTGTGCCACCGGCCCCGCTGGCGGTGCCGGTGGCGCGCAGGACGTCTTCTTCGCCAATCTGACGGCGCTGTGCGGCCAGACGTTCGAGGGCAAGGTGGTGACCGACGATCCGGTCGACGCCGATTTCCGCAGCCAGCGGCTGGTCATGCATGTGCGCGACTGTTCCGCGACCGAGATCCGCATTCCCTTCCATGTGGGTACCGACCACAGCCGCACCTGGGTGATCACCCGTACGTCGGCCGGCCTGACGCTGAAGCACGATCACCGCGACCCGGACGGCACGACGCACACCCTGCACTGGTACGGCGGGGATACGGAGAACGCGGGCACGGCGACACGCCAGGAATTTCCGGTCGACGCCTTTTCGATCGCCCTGTTCAACGCCAACAATGCGGCGGTTTCGACCACCAATGTCTGGGCCGTCGAGGTCAATCCGGGCGAGACCTATGTCTATGAGCTGGCTCGCCAGAACCGCCTGCTGCGCGTGGCGTTCGACCTGACGAAGCCCGTCGCCCGCTAATCCATACCGCCTGAAGACCGGGAGGACCCGATGACCGACACCCCGCCGGCCACGCCGAACGGCACGCCGCCTGTCACGAGGCGCAATCTGTTCACCCGCTTCCTGGACGGGGTCGAATGGCTGGGCAACTGCCTGCCGCACCCGGTGACGCTGTTCTTCCTGCTGGCGGTGGGCATTGTGCTGCTGTCGGGCCTGTTCGCCTGGATGGGGGTGGCGGTCGAGGATCCCCGGCCGGTCGGGGCCTCGGGGCGCTCGGAAGACGGCATGATCACTGCCATCAGCCTGATGAACGGGGACGGACTGCGCCGCATTTTCACCGGCCTTGTCAGCAACTTCACGGGCTTTGCGCCGCTGGGCGTGGTGCTGACGGCCATGCTGGGCATCGGCGTGGCCGAGCGCTCCGGCCTGTTGTCGGCGGCGGTTCGCGCCCTGGTGCTCAGTGCCTCGCCGAAGGTGGTGACCGTGGCCATCGTCTTTGCCGGGGTGATCTCCAACACGGCATCGGAGGTCGGCTATGTGGTGCTGATCCCGCTGGCCGGAGCGGTCTATTATTCGCTGGGACGACATCCGCTGGCCGGTATGGCGGCGGCCTTCGCCGGCGTCTCGGGGGGCTATTCCGCCAATCTGCTGATCGGCACCATCGATCCCCTGCTGGCGGGCATCACCGAGGAGGCCGCGCGCCTGATCGACCCGACCTATCAGGTGACCGCGACGGCCAGCTATTATTTTATGGCGGTTTCGACCTTCCTGGTGACCATCATCGGCTCGCTGGTCAGTATCTTCATCGTCGAGCCCAAGCTGGGGGCGTACGATTCCTCGCGCGCCGACCCGGCGGTGCTGAACGAGGATGGCGCGGCCCCCCTGTCGGACAAGGAACGCAAGGGCCTGTGGATGGCGGGCCTCGGGGTGCTGGCGGTGCTGGGCCTGATGGCGCTGACGCTGTTGCCGGAGTGGGGCGTGCTGCGCGACCCGGTGACCGGCGATCAGATGCGCTCGCCCTTCTTCTCGGGTTTCGCCGTCTGGATCCTGCTGTTCTTCCTGGTGATCGGCTTTGCCTATGGACGGGTGGTCGGTACGGTAAGGAACGACCGGGACATCATCGACGGCATGGCCTCGGGCCTGTCGACGCTGGGGCTGTATCTGGTCATCGTCTTCTTCGCCGCCCAGTTCGTGGCCTTCTTCAACTGGACCAATCTGGGCGCCATCACGGCGGTCAACGGCGCCGTCTTCCTGCAGAACACCGGCATGACCGGGCCGGCGGTGTTCATCGCCTTCATCGCCATCTGCGCCTTCGTCAATCTGATGGTCGGCTCGGCCTCGGCCCAGTGGGCCCTGACCGCGCCGATCTTCGTGCCCATGCTGATGCTGATCGGCTATTCGCCCGAGGTGATCCAGACCGCCTACCGGATCGGGGATTCCACGACCAACATCATCACCCCGATGATGAGCTATTTCGGCCTGATCCTGGCGTGGGCGACCCGTTACAACAAGGATGTCGGGATCGGCACCATGATCGCGATGATGCTGCCCTATTCGATCTTCTTCACCCTGGCCTGGACGGTGCTGTTCTTCCTGTGGGTGTTCGGCCTGGGCCTGCCGGTGGGGCCGGGTTCGCCGACGTATTACGGGGGGTAGGGCCTACCCCACCTTCACCCGCGTGGCCGCTTCGGGCAGGTCTTCGCCGAACGCGCGCTGGTAGAACTCGGCGATGGTCGGGCGTTCCAGCTCGTCGCACTTGTTCAGGAAGGTCAGGCGGAAGGCGAGGCCGATGTCACCGCCGAAGATGGTGGCGTTCTGGGCCCAGGTGATGACGGTGCGGGGGCTCATGACCGTACTGATGTCGCCGTTCATGAAGGCGTTGCGGGTCATGTCGGCGACGCGGACCATGGCGGCGATGGTGCGCTTGCCCTCGGCGTCCTGCCATTCGGGGACCTTGGCGGCGACGATCTCGGCCTCGACGTCGTGGTCGAGGTAGTTGAGCGTGGTCACGATGTTCCAGCGGTCCATCTGGCCCTGATTGATCTGCTGGGTGCCGTGATAGAGGCCCGAGGTGTCGCCCAGACCGATGGTATTGGTCGTGGCGAACAGGCGGAAGAATTTGTTCGGGCGGATGACGCGGTTCTGGTCCAGCAGGGTCAGGCGGCCTTGCGCCTCGAGCACGCGCTGGATCACGAACATCACATCGGGGCGACCGGCGTCATACTCGTCGAACACCAGGGCGATCGGGCGCTGGATAGCCCAGGGCAGCATGCCTTCGCGGAATTCGGTGACCTGTTTGCCGTCTTTCAGGACGATGGCGTCCTTGCCGACCAGATCGATCCGGCTGACGTGGCTGTCCAGGTTGACGCGCACCAGCGGCCAGTTGAGCCGGGCGGCGACCTGTTCGATGTGGGTCGACTTGCCGGTGCCGTGATAGCCCTGAACCATGACGCGGCGGTCAAAGGCAAAGCCTGCGCAGATGGCCAGCGTCGTCTGGGGGTCAAAGCGATAGGCCTCGTCCACGTCCGGCACATGGCTGTCGCGCTCGGCAAAGACCGGCACGGTCATGTCGGCGTCGATGCCGAACAACTCCCGGACCGACGCCTTGCGGTGCGGTTCGAGCGTCAGCAGGGGATCGGGGGAGGCGTCGAGCAGAGAGGTCATGGGGTGCGCTTAGCGGATGCGGGAGCGGAGTTGAAGCCCGTCAGGCCAGACCGGCCTTCTGCAGGGTCTTCCAGGCCTTGATGACGCGCTGCAGCTTGGCCTCGGCGCCGCGGTCGCCCTTGTTGTGGTCGGGGTGAAAGCGCTTCAGCAGTTCGTGGTAGCGAGCCTTGATCGCTTTTTTCTCGACGCCGGGTTCCAGGTCGAGGTCGGCCAGGGCGGCGCGCTCAAGTCGGCCGATGCGCCGATCCTCGCCGGGCCTTTCCGGCACGGCCTCTCCCCGACGGCCGAACAGGCCGAAACTGTCGCGCCAGGTGCCGCCTGTCGTGCCGGCTTTCGAGGCGGCGACCGACTCCCGGTTCAGGCGCCCCGCCTTCATCTCCCAGGTCGGGCGGCCGCCGGTCATGGCCTCATTCTCGCGGGCGGCTGCGATCTCGGCCTCGCTCATGCCGGCGTAGAAGTTCCAGCCCTTGTTGTACTCGGCGGCGTGGGCCTGACAGAATTGGTAGAAGTCGTTGATGCGCTCCCGCGACTTGGGTGCGCGGGACGTCGCCGCCCGGCCGCAGTCGGGCCACTGGCAGGGTTTTTCGCCCGGCTTGAGGCGCAGGACATCGGCCTCGGCCGCCCGCTCCTCGTCGGTGCGGGGCGGCTTGACGCGGATATCGGTAAAGCGCGGCTTGTATTGAAACGAGGAGGGCATCCCCCAAAGTGTAGGCCTGATTTGGTCCTCATCAAGGAAGATGGCATGTCGCATGGCCCGATTGCGCTAAGAATTCTCGAAAAGCTGGGGGCAGGGCTGTCGCCGGACGCCATGGAACTGGTCGACGACAGCGCGCGCCACGCCGGTCACCACCACGAGGGCGGCATGGATGCGAAGCCCGGGGGCGAGAGCCATTTCAATCTGACGATCGTGTCGGAAGCCTTTGAGGGCCTGTCGCGTGTCGCGCGGCAGCGGTGCGTGCTGGACCTGTTGCGAGAGGAAATGGCCGGCCCGGTGCACGCCCTGTCGGTGAAGGCGCTTACTCCGGCTGAGGCTGAAAGCGCCGCGTCCTGAACGCATGACGCGAAAGATACGCAGATTCACCTACTCTTAGAACCTTCTGCCTAGCGTGACAGCTTCTCGCTGACGGTGTGGAGGGGGCCCGCCTTGGTCGAAACGGACGGATTGGGGCAGGACTCAGCGCCAGGCGAAGCCGCCGCGGCTCTGCGCGCCATTCTGCAGACCCAGTATCTGCGCTATCTGATCATCACCAGCTGGGCGCTTGGCCTGCTGGCGACCCTCGGTCCCATGACGGCCGGCCTGTGGTTCGTCGGAACGCTCGCGGCCGGTGCCGCGCGGGGCGCGGTCGAGAAACGTATCAGCGAGCGGGTCGGTGCGGGCTGGGGTCTGGTTTTCCCCGCCGTGGCGACGGTGACGACCGCGGCCTGGGCAACGGCACCGCTTCTGGCCTGGTTCTCGGGCGCGCCGTTCGGACAGCCGCTGGCCCTGACCCTGCTGGTGGCCGGCTATGTGCTGGTGTTTGCGCAACTGCGCAGTTCGCCGCGCCAGGCCGTGGTCATTTCGTCCCCCTATGGAGCTGTGGCGCTCATCATCGCGGTCAGCCAGTGGGGGACGCCGCTGTTCTGGCCCTTCCTGGCTGTTGTACCGTTCACGGCCGCCGGGCTGTTCGTGCTGGTGACCATGACCATGATGCGCGAGGAACGGATTCGCGCCTTCCAGGCCCATCAGGCCCATCTGATTGAGGAGCTGGAAGCGGCGCGTGACAAGGCCAATGCCGCCAATGACGCCAAGTCCAACTTCCTGGGGATCATCTCGCACGAGCTGCGCACGCCGATGAACGGTGTGCTGGGGGCCGCGCAGCTGCTCAGCGCGACGCGGCTGGAAACGACCCAGCGCGAATATCTGTCGATCATCCGCAACTCGGGCGACAATCTGCTGAGCCTGCTGAACGACATCCTCGACATGACCAAGATCGAGGCGGGCAAGATGACCTTTGAGGTCGTCGACGTCTCGGTCGAGGATCTGCATCGCCGCGTGACGGGCCCGTTCCAGGCCCAGGCCGAGGCCAAGGGGCTGGTGTTCGAGACCGGCTGGGAAGGCGATATCCCGGCCACCGTGCGCGGCGACCCGCTGCGCGTCTGTCAGGTGATCCACAATCTGCTGTCGAACGCGGTCAAGTTCACCGACACGGGCAAGGTCGCCTATTCGGTCACCGGCAAGCGACTGGGGGACCGGCGGGTGGCGTTCGAATTCTCCGTAACCGACAGCGGCACCGGCATTGCTCCGGAGGATCTGGAGCGTCTGTTCCAGCCCTTCACCCAGGTGGATGCCTCGTCGACGCGCCGGTTCGGCGGCACGGGGCTGGGTCTGACGATCTCACGGCGCATGGCCAACATCATGGGCGGCGACATCACCGTCCGGTCGGAACTGGGCAAGGGCTCGACCTTCACCTTCGCCGTCGAGGCCGAGGTGGTTGAGTGGGCTGCCCCGAAAGCCGTTGAGGAAGTCGCCAACGAGGTCGAGGACGGGCGCCAGATGTCGGTGCTGATCGTCGAGGATCACCCGGTCAATCGCATGATCCTGGAGGCCTGGATGAGCTCGGCCGGTCACGTCTCGGCCACCGCCGAGAACGGGCAGGTGGCGCTGGAAACCTGTGCCGAACAGCCGTTCGACCTGATCATCATGGACGTCAACATGCCGGTCATGGACGGCCTGACCGCGACGCGGCACATCCGCGACGGGGCCGGGGTCAATGCCGAAACACCAATCGTCGTGCTGTCGGCATCGGCGCGCAGCGAGGATCACGCCGCAGGTCTTGAAGCCGGGGCCGACGCCTATCTGAACAAGCCCATCGATTTCGCCGCCCTGGCCCAGATGATGACCCATGTCGGCGAGGGCCGTGAGGCGTTGCGCGCGATGATGGGCACCGATGCCCTGGCCCAGGCCGCTGCCTGAGCGACCAGGCGGACGGCTAAAGAATTCGCGGCCGGGGGGTTCACAAGCCTTTCGGGCGCGCTAGACCCGGGGCATGAGCGATAGCCCCAGCCTACTTGCCTCGACCCTGGCCTCGGGCCGGGATGCCGTGACCCTGGATGCTGCCCTGATCGCCAAGGCGACGGAGCTGGTCGGTGACTTTGCCGTCAACCTGACGCTGGCCATCCTTATTCTGATCGCGACGGTCATGGCCTCGCGATGGGCGGCCTCGGCCGCGCGCAGGGGCCTGGGCCGGGTCAGCGCCTTCCGGCGCGACTCGACCGTCCTCAGTTTTGCGGTGCAGATCGTTCGGGTCGCCGTTCTGATCATGGGTCTGATCGCTGTGCTGCAGCGACTGGGCGTGCAGACGACCTCGATCATCGCGGTTCTGGGTGCGGCATCGCTGGCCGTCGGTCTGGCCCTGCAGGGCACCTTGTCCAATGTGGCGGCGGGGGTGATGCTGCTGATCCTGCGACCGTATCGGGTAGGCGATGTGGTCGATATCGGCGGCGCGGTCGGTTCGGTCGAGAAGCTGGACCTGTTCACCACCCAGATGACCAATGGCAGCAATCACAAGATCGTCGTGCCCAATTCGCAGGTGCTTGGGGATCGCATCCTGAACCTGTCCGGCCAGACCCGCCGACGGGTCGAGATCAATTTCACGGTCGGCTATGGCGAGGATCTGACGCAGGCGCGGGAGGTGCTGGAGGGGGTCGCGCGGCTGCATGACAAGGTCCTGAAGGACCCGCCCGTGTGGTCGGGCGTCACCGGCCTGCTGGACAGCGCCGTGCAGATTACCCTGCACGCCTGGGTGGCCTCCGGAGACTGGTGGCAGACACAGGCCGATCTGATGCAGGGCGGCAAGGAAGCCCTGGATGATGCCGGTATCGAAATCCCGTTCCCGCATCAGGTCGAGGTGCCCCAGAAGGGCAGCGGGCTGAGGCGTGTGGTTCTGGTGCAGCCTGACCAGCCGGAACAGGCCGGGGACTGAGCCATGCGCTACGATTTCGGCTCCGACAATACGGCCGGCATGGCACCGGAAGCGCTGGCTGCGCTGACCCAGGCCAATGAAGGCTTTGCGCGCGCCTATGGCACGGATGACGTCAGCGCCCGCACGGCGGACCTGATCCGCCAGAAGCTGGATGCCGATGCCGAGATCCGGTTCGTATTCTCAGGCACGGCCGCCAATTCGCTGGCGCTGTCGATGCTGGCCTGGCCGTTCGAGGCCGTGCTGGCCCATCACGCGGCGCATGTCTGCACCGACGAGACCGGGGCACCGGGCTTCTTCGGCCAGGGTGTCGGCCTGATCGGACTGCCGGGCTTTTCGGGGAAGATCGATCCTGTGGCGCTGGCGGCGCACCTGTCCGAGCCCGAGGTCGGCCATCGTCAGCCGCCGGCGGCCCTGTCGCTGACCCAGGCCACGGAATACGGGACCGTCTACACCACAGACGAGCTCAAGGCCCTGATCGATCCGGTCAAGGCGCGCGGCCATGGCGTCCACATGGACGGCGCCCGCTTGGCCAATGCGGCGGCTGCGGGATTCGACCTGACGTCGATTGCGCGGCTGGGCGTGGATGTGCTGGTGCTGGGCGGCGCCAAGGCCGGTGCCCTGTGCTGCGAAGCCCTGGTGATGTTCGACACCTCCCTGGCCCGGCGGATCGATAACCGGCTGAAGCAGGCCGGTCAGATGGCGTCCAAGGGGCGCTTCCTGGCGGCGCCTTTGCTGGGCCTTCTGGAAACCGGCGCATGGGAGGCGCACGCCGCCCACGCGAACGCCATGGCGCAGAAGCTGGCCGAGGGGATCGTCACCCGATCGCCCCATGTGCTGGCCCATCCGGTCGAGGCCAACGCCGTGTTCGTACGCATGCCCGCGATGGCCCATCGACGCCTGAACGAGGCGGGTTGGGCCTGCTACCGGTTCGACGACGGCTCGGTGCGCTTCGTCTGTTCGTGGGCTACGACGACCGAGGCCGTCGAGGAACTGATCGAGGCGATTGCCGGGATCGGCTGACCGCTTTGTCAAACCCGCGACACCCTCCATATAGGGCCCATGGCGATGCGCGGTGAACGAGGGCGGGGGCGCAATACGGACCCCGCGGTCAAGGCTCTGGACGGCGCATCGGCGGAGTCGTCCGCAGAAAATCCATCGACCTGGAAGGCGCTGGCCGATCTGTTCGGGGTCGTCGGGCGGTCAGGTGCGCCGCAGCTGAGGCTGAGGATCACCGCAGCCCTGACCCTGACCCTGCTGGGCAAGGCGCTGGGGGTGGCGGCGCCCGTGTTGCTGGGCATCGCGGTCAATGAGCTGGCGGCGGGGCAGGGGGCTGCGGTCGCCGTCGGCTGGGGGTTTGCCGCCTTTGCCCTCGGCTGGGCCGGGGTGCGGTTCCTGTCGTCCCTGACACCGCAGCTTTCGGATGTGGTGTTCGCCCCGGTGCGCGCCGCCGCCCAGCGCAAGATGGCCGCCGATACGTTCTCGCATGCCCTGTCGCTGTCGCTGGACTTTCACCAGACCAAGCGGTCGGGGGCCCTGTCCCGGATCATGGAACGCGGCTCGCGGGCCGTCGACTTCCTGCTGCGCATCATCGTCTTCAACCTGGCACCCACGGGGATCGAGCTGATCCTTGCGGCCGGAGTGCTGGGCGCGCGCTATGACTGGCGGTTTGCGGTCGTGGCCGTGGCGGTCGTGGTCATCTATGCAGCGGTGACGTTCGGGATGGCCGGATGGCGGCTGGAGCACCGCCGGGCCATGAATGCGGCTGACTCCGAGGCCGCCGGCCTGTCGGTCGATGCCCTGCTGAACTATGAGACGGTCAAGTCGTTCGGGGCCGAGATGCGGACGTCGACCCGCTATGACCAGGCGCTGACCACCTATGTGCAGGCGGCGCTGAAGGCCAACAATTCGCTGGCCATGCTGAATGGCATCCAGGCCCTGATCATGAACCTGGGGCTGGCCATCATGGCCGTCATGGCCGGGTTCGAGGCAGCGGCCGGGCGGCTGGGGCCGGGCGACGTCATGGCGGCGATCCTGATCCTGATCTCGCTTTATGCCCCGCTGAACATTCTGGGCTTTGCCTACCGCGAGATCCGGCAGGGCTTCATCGACATGGAAGAACTGCTGAAGGTCACGCGTCAGCGCCCGCAGGTGGCCGATGCGTCCGATGCCCATGATCTGGTCCGTCCGGTCGATGCGCGCGGCGGCTGTCTGGCGTTCGAGGATGTCAGCTTTCGCCACGACGCCCGGTCGGCCGGGCTTGAGGATGTCAGCTTCACGCTGGAGCCCGGTCAGACGGTGGCTCTGGTCGGACCGTCCGGGGCGGGCAAGTCCACCGTCGTCAAGCTGGCGCTGAGACTTCTGGATCCGCAGACAGGCCGGGTGACCATCGACGGCGAGGATGCGAGGGCGGTGACCCAATCCTCCTTGCGACGGGCGATGGCTCTGGTCCCGCAGGATGTCGCCCTGTTCAACGATACCCTGCGCGCCAACATCGCCTTTGCCCGACCCGAGGCTGGCGAGGCGGACATCTGGCAGGCGGCGGAGGCGGCCGAGCTGGCCACGTTCATCCGGACCCTCCCGAACGGACTGGACACCAAGGTCGGCGAGCGCGGGCTGAAGCTGTCGGGTGGCGAGCGCCAGCGCGTGGGGATTGCTCGCGCCCTGCTGGCCGACCCCCGCATCCTGATCCTGGACGAGGCGACCAGTGCGCTGGACAGCCGCACGGAACAGGCGATCCAGAAGACGCTGCGCAAGGCCCGCGCCGGGCGGTCAACGCTCGTGGTGGCCCACCGGCTATCGACCGTCGCGGATGCCGATCTGATCCTGGTGCTGAAGGACGGCAGGGTGGTCGAACGCGGCACCCATACCGAACTGGTCGCGCGTCAGGGCGGCGAATACGCGACCCTGTGGCGCAAGCAGACGCGGGGGTCTGCCCTGAAGGCTTGATAACCTCCGTCACCCTCGGACTTGATCCGAGGGTCGGTGTCACGCACGGCGTCGGCATCTCACGACCGATCCTCGGGTCAAGCCCGAGGATGACGAGCGAATGTCGTCAGCTCATGCGGCCGATGGCGTAGAAGCGCTCGGCGCGCTTGCGGCGCAGTTCCTCGGGCGACAGCCCTTTCATGGCCTCCAGCTCCTCGGCCAGGACATCACCGACATTGGCAATGGCGGTTGCGCGGTCGCTGTGGGCCCCGCCGACCGGTTCCGGGATCAGGCGATCCACGATCCTGAGGTCCATCAGATCGGGGCCGGTGATCTTCATGGCCATGGCCGCGTCCCTGGCCCGGGCGCCGTCGCGCCACAGGATGCCGGCGGCACCCTCGGGCGAGATCACCGAATAGATGGAGTGTTCCAGCATCAGCACACGGCTGGCGGCGGCGATGGCGATGGCCCCGCCGGAGCCCCCTTCACCGGTGATGGTGGCGATGGACGGCACGCCGAGCGTCAGACCGCGCTCGGTCGAGCGCGCGATAGCCTCGGCCTGACCCCGCTCCTCTGCGCCGAGGCCGGGATAGGCCCCGGCCGTGTCGACAAAGGTCAGCACCGGCAGGCTGTACTGCTCGGCCATGTCCATCAGGCGCACCGCCTTGCGGTACCCCTCGGGCCGGGCCATGCCGAAATTATGGGTCAGGCGGGTCTGGGTGTCGTGGCCCTTTTCCTGACCCATGACCACCACGGGGCGCCCCCGGAAGCGGGCCAGACCGCCGATGATGGCCTGATCGTCGCCGAACTGACGGTCGCCATGCAACTCGACAAAGTCGGTGAACAGGCCGTCGATATAGTCGACCAGGTGCGGGCGTTGGGGGTGGCGGGCCACCTGGGTCTTCATCCAGGGGTCCAGCTTGCCGTAGATTTTGCGGCGCAGTTCCCCGGCCTTGCGCGTCAGGCCGGCGATTTCGGAGTCGAACGAACCGGCCGTCTCGGACAGCAGCGTCAGCTCCTCGATCTTGGCTTCGAGATCGGCAATCGGCTTTTCGAACTCGAGGTAGTGCTTGGCCATGAAGGCATCCTGCAGCGGGCGGAGACTTCGCCCCGGAAGGCGGCGGAACCTAGTGGCCCAAACGCCAGGGAGCAAGCGGGGTTCAGTCCTTACGCGCGAGGGGATGCTTGTCGCGGACCACGCGGGCCAGGTGAACACGGGCGACGTGGGTATAGATCTGGGTGGTCGAGATGTCGGCGTGGCCCAGCAGGGTCTGGACGACGCGCAGATCGGCGCCGCCTTCCAGCAGATGGGTGGCAAAGGCGTGGCGCAGGACGTGCGGGGTCACGCGCCCGCGCTCCAGCCCGGCGTCGAGCGCGGCCTGTTCCAGCAACTGGGCGAACCGGCGCGGGGTCAGGTGGCCCGAGGCACCGGTCGAAGGGAACAGCCACACGCTGTCGGGCACATTTGGCTTGCGCGCGGCATCGCGCACCGCCAGCCAGGCCTGAATCGCGCGGCGGGCGGCGGGGCCGATGGGGGCCAGTCGCTCCTTGCCGCCCTTGCCCCGGACGATCAGGTGATCGGGATCGCGGCGGAAGGGCTCAACCCGGAGCGCCAGCAGTTCGGAGACCCTGAGGCCCGACGCATAGGCCAGCTCGACCAGGGTCAGCAGGCGCAGGGCCGACGGGCCGTCGCGCTCAGCCAGACGCTCGAACAGGCGTTCGACCTCCTCGCGGCTGAGCACCTTTGGCAGGGGACGCCCGCGCGCCGGGGCCTCCAGACGACGAGAGGGGTCATCCTTGCGCCAGCCCTCGGACAGGGCGAAGCGGTAGAACTGGCGCACCGCAGACCGCCGCCGCGCCGCTGTCGCCGCCGACAACCCGGCCCGCGACAGGCCCGCGTACCAGCTCTCCAGCGCGGACGAATCGGCCCCCATCAGCCCGCCCGAAGTGCTCAGCCCCGTCTCAGCATCGGCCAGATCGCGCTCGTAGGCGGCAAGGGTATTGGGGGTGGCGTCGCGCTCGACCGCCATCATCTCCAGAAAGGCTTCGATCTGGGGGGTCACATCCGGCCTTGGCTGTAGCGCGTCGCGCGCCATGGTGTAGAGGTCGAACGGATCATGACCCCAGCTGCTTCCGACGCCAACCCTGCCTCGACTGTGACCGTCGACCGCACCATCGCCCTGATCGGGCTCATGGGGGTGGGCAAGTCGACCGTGGGCCGCCGGCTGGCCCGGCGGCTGGGCCTGCCGTTCGCCGATGGTGATACGGAGATCGAGGAAGCGGCCGCCATGACGGTCTCGGACATCTTCTCCCTGTATGGCGAGGAGGAATTCCGGGCGGGCGAGGCGCGGGTGATGAAGCGGCTGGTCGAGGGACCGCCCATGGTGCTGGCCACCGGCGGCGGGGCGGTGATGAACCCCGAGACCCGGGCACTGCTGAAAGCCAAGGCCCTGACCGTGTGGATGCGCGCCGACCTGCAGGTGGTCGCCGAGCGGGTCCGGCGGCGGGACACCCGGCCGCTACTGCGCGGTCGTGACCCGCTGGAGACGCTGAAACGCATGGCCGAGGTCCGCTATCCCATCTATGCCTTTGCCGATGTGACGGTCGAGGTGGGCACCGGTGCCCACTCACAGGCGGTCGACGCCATCCTGGAGGCGATCACGGCCTATCAGCGAGGCCAGGCGTCATGAGCCGGGTGGTCGAGGTCTCGGGCGACGGCTTCCGTCCCTACGACGTGGTCATCGGGCCAAGGCTGCTGGTCGGCATCGGCGGCATAGCCGAGGTGCGTCCGGGACGCGCGGTTGCCGTCGTGTCGGACGAAACCGTATTCGGCCTGTACGGCGGGGGCGTGGTCGACGCTCTCGCATCGGCGGGGGCCCGGGTCGGGTCGGTCGTCGTGCCGGCGGGCGAGGCCAGCAAGTCATTCGGCCAGCTGGAGCGGGTGCTGGATGGCCTGATGGCGCAGGGGCTGGACCGCTCGAGCCTGGTGATCGCGCTGGGCGGCGGGGTGATCGGCGATCTGGCCGGCTTGGCCGCAGCCCTGTTCATGCGCGGCATCGACTTTGTTCAGGTGCCGACGACCCTGCTGGCCCAGGTGGACTCCTCCGTTGGCGGCAAGACGGCGATCGACACCCCGCGCGGCAAAAATCTGGTCGGGGCGTTTCATCAACCCCGCCGGGTGCTGGCCGATACGGATGTGCTGAAGACCCTCCCGGCCCGTCAGCTACGTTCGGGTTGGGCCGAGATGCTGAAGCACGGCCTGCTGGCCGATGCCGCCTATTTCGACCAGCTGGCAGCGATCGGTGATCCGGTCGGCGTTCCGGACGGCGCGCTGGCCGATGCGATCGAGCGCTCGGTCCGGATCAAGGCGGCGGTTGTCGGGGCCGACGAGAAGGAGGCCGGGAGCCGGGCCCTGCTGAACCTCGGCCATACTTTTGGCCATGCGCTGGAGGCCGAACTGGGCTTCGATGAGAGGGTGCTGACCCACGGCGAGGCGGTGGCGCTGGGCTGTGTGCTGGCCTTCGGCTTCTCGGCGCGAGAGGGGCTGTGTCCGCCATCAGATGCGTCGCGCATGGTGGACGTGGTGGCGGCCTCCGGACTGCCGACGCGGCTGGCCTCGGTGGGAAGCTTCAGGGCGGAGGAGGTCCTGGCCCGCATGGCTGAGGACAAGAAGGCCCAGGGGGGTCGTCTCACCCTCGTTCTGGCGCGGGGTATCGGCGAGGCCTTCGTCGCCAGGGACGTCGATGCCGGACGCGTGCTGGCCTTCCTGAATGAGGCGGGTGCGGCCTAATCGACTGCCCGGCATTCGACCGGGTCACGATCCCTGACGGTCCAGACGGCGGTGGTGCCTTCTCCGCGCAGGTCGTTGCCGCTGGCACGATACCAGATGCCTCTTTCGGCGCGCTGCCTGTGAAGGTCGAACGATTCGCCGAAGGAGTTGCGGACCGTGGCCATCTCGCGCGGATTGTCGAAATCGACGGTCAGGCGGTCGCCCCCGACACAGACGTACGAGGCCTGAATCTGCCGGTTCAGCATATACTCCTGGATCTCGGCACCGGTACGCCTGCGGGCCGTCTGGGCCTCGACGGCGCGCTGCTGGACGGCGTCACCGTCCGAGCTTACCGGTGTGGAGCCCTCACAGGCCGACAGGGCGGCGATCGCTCCGGCGGACAGAAGCAGGGCTCGGATCATGCGCTTTGTCCCTCCACAGGCGGTTGAGGGTCGGAACGGTCGCCGGTGGCCGGTGTTCCCCGCCGCGCGCGGAAGAATCGCTTCAGCAGGCCGGCGGCCTCGTCGGCCAGCAATCCGCCCTCGACGGCGGGGCGCCAGTGGCAGGTTGGCTGGTCGAAGACGCGCGGCCCGTGGACCACCCCACCGCCCTTGGGATCGTCCGCCCCCCAGACCACCCGACCGACCCGCGCGAGGCTGATCGCGCCCGCGCACATGGGGCAGGGCTCGAGCGTCACATAGAGAGTCAGGCCGGTCAGGCGGTAATTGCCGAGGCTCTTGGCTGCCGCGCGCAGGGCGATGATCTCGGCATGGGCGGTGGGATCGCAGGTCGAAATGGGCCGGTTCGACCCATCCGCGAGCACGGTTCCGGTCGACTCATCAACCAGAATTGCGCCGACAGGGACCTCGTCCACGTCCGCCGCCGCTTGCGCCAGGGCCAATGCCATGCGCATGAACCGCTCATCATGGACCGCCATTCAAAAGACAACGACAAGAAGCCCCGCCCGCGTCAAGAGGGAGGTGCCTCCTCCGGCCGCAAGCCCGGCGGAAAATACGATCGCGACAAGCCCGGCAAGGGTGGATCGCGGGACGACCAGGCCGGGGGCAAACCCGCGCCCAAGCGCACCGAACGTATCGCCAAGGCGCTGGCCCGGGCCGGGATCGCCTCGCGCCGCGAAGTCGAGCGGCTGATCGGCTTGGGACAGGTCGCGGTCAACGGCAAGATTCTGGACACGCCTGCCACCCTGGTGACCCGCGACGACGTGATCACGGTCAAGGGCAAGCCCGTGGGCGCGGCCGAGGCGACCCGCGTCTGGCGCTATCACAAGCCCGCCGGACTGGTGACGTCGCATATGGACCCGGCGGGTCGCCCGACGGTGTTCGACGCCCTGCCCAGCGGTTTGCCGCGCGTCATCTCGGTCGGGCGGCTGGACCTGAACACCGAGGGGCTGCTGCTGCTGACCAACGATGGCGAACTGAGCCGGGCGCTGGAGCTGCCGACCTCGGCCCTGGTGCGTCAGTACCGGGCGCGGGCACGCGGGCGCATCACCCAGGACAAGCTGGATACGCTGAAGACCGGCACGACCGTCGACGGCGTCCACTATGGGCCGATCGAGGCGACCATCGACAAGGCGAAAGAGACGGCCAGCGAGGACGGACGCGGCCCGGCCAATCTGTGGCTGAGCGTGTCGATCACCGAGGGCAAGAACCGCGAGGTCCGCAAGGTGCTGGAGTCGGTCGGGCTGACGGTCAACCGGTTGATCCGTCTGGCGTACGGACCGTTCCAGCTGGGCACTCTGCCGGTGGGTGCGGTCGAGGAGGTCGGCCCCCGGGTGATCCGCGAGATGCTGGGCGAGTATATTCGCCCCGAGAACCTGCCGCAGGGCAATACGGTCGCGACCCCCGCGCCCAGTCCCGGGCGGCGCCCGCGCGGCCCGGTGGTGGTCGGCAAGTCGGGCTCGGCCCTGTCGGACCCGTCGCGCAAGCCCAGCCGGGTCCGCGCGGCCGGTGTGGCCACGACCGAGGCTGCCGAACGCGCCGAGACCGGACGCCGGGCCCCGAAAAAGGACGGCTGGGCCAAGGCCAAGCCGAAGTTCGAGCACACCAAATCGTTCAAGCCCCGCGCCCGGACGGAAGGCGAGGGCGGGGAGGGGACCGAACGGCCGAAGCGCACCTTCAGGCCGCGCGAGGACCAGTTCATCGACAAGCCCCGGAGCGAGGGACGGGGCGGCAAGCCCGCTGGCAAGCCCTTCGGCAAGCCGGGAGGTAAACCCGGGGGTGGCTTCGGGGGCAGGCCCGGTAGCGCCTCCGGCGGTCGCCCGCCCGGCAAGGGCGGTCCGCGCGGTGGATCGGGGCCCAAACGCTCAGGCTGATCCGGCAGTAGCCTTGAGCCAGCGCGCGAGGCGTATCGTGCGGCGCAGGACGGTTGTGGCCGTCAGCAGCACGATGACGGCCAGCGCCAGCCACAGGGCGGCGAAGCTTTGGTCCACCTTGGCCAGCGCCAGTCCGGCGGCGACGATGCAGCCCAGTGTCAGGGCGGCCATGCGGTGTGGCTTGGCGCCCGGGCCGGCGAAGTCCGCATCCTGACCGAGGGCGCGGCCGAGCTCGCGGATATAGGCGGTCAGAACAGCCAGCAGGGCGGCGATCCAGCCCAGCATGGGGCCGAAGGCGGGGTCATAGATCCTGAGCGCCATGCCCGCCCCCACCAGAAACAGCGCATCGGCTATCCGGTCAGGGAGCTCGTTCCAGACCGGGCCGAGCGGACCGCCGCGCCCATGCTCAACCGCCACCATGCCGTCCAGCAGATTGGCCAGGAGGCGCAGCTGGATCGCCACCCCGGCCGCGAATAGCCAGCTGGCGCGTTCGGTGCCTTCAGCCGTGGCCGACATCCAGAAGGCCCAGAATCCGACGCCCGCGAACACCACGCTGAGGGCCGAGATGGCGTCAGGTGACAGACCCATGCGGGCGCACAACCGCGCAAGGCCCCGGGCCCAGCCTGTGCCGCGCGATTTCAGGGGGCGGCGGTTGTCGGTCATGGCGCTCTCCGCAGGCTGGCCACATAGACGAAGGCATAGGTGGTCGAGACCGTCCAGGGTACGGCAAGCGTCGCCCAGACCTCGGGCGTGCCGGCCAGCGTATGGGCGGCGAACAGCACCCCGGCGATGGTCAGGCAGCTGACCAGCGGCGGCACCGCCCGGGCGGCCAAACCGTCCATGCGGTGAAAGCCGGCCTCGAGCCCCCGCTTCATGAGCAGGGTGATCAGGGCCGACAGCGCCCCCTGCACAAGGGCGGCGAGCAGCAGGTCCGGCAGGGGGTGGTCGCGATTGGCAATGGCCGCCCAGCCGCCCATGGCCAGACCGCCCATGGCGACATGCACAACGGTCGAGCGGAACAGCGATGTCGGGAAGGTCTGCCGTGCGGGCCGGTTCTGGGGCATGGTCGGGCCGATGTGTGATTCCGGCACGAGACTAGACCCATGATGGCACCCCTGACAGCCGGGCCGTTCAGCCTGCATCCGCATGTGGCCCTGGGGCTGGCGGCGGTGCTGGCGGTGCTGACGCTGGCGTCGCTGCTGGTGCTGGCACTGCCGAGGCTCAAGCCCGGGTTCGACGCGACCGAGCTGCGTCTGCGGGTCTGGTCGTGGTGGGGCATGGTGGCGCTGACGGGCGCGGCACTGGCGCTGGGCTGGGAAGCCGTGACCGTGCTGTTCGCCCTGGTGGCCTTCATCGCACTGCGGGAGTTCCTGTCGCTGGCGCCGCTCAGACGGGAAGACCGGCTGATCGTACTGTTCGCCTATCTGACGGTGCCGCTGGCCTTTGGTCTGATCGCGCTGGACCAGTACGGCATCTATCTGGTCTCGATCCCGGTCTGGTTCTTCCTGATAGTGCCCTTCCTGATGGCGCTGGGGGGGCAGACGCGGGCCTATCTGGCAACCGTCGCGACCCTGACCTGGGCGGTGATCGTGTGCGTCTATACCCTGGGCACCATCCCGCTGCTGATGCGATTGCCCGACAGCGAGGCTCCGGCGGGGGCGGCGGGTCTGGTGTTCCTGCTGCTGTTCGTGACCGAGGCCAATGATGTGCTGCAGTACATCTGCGGCAAGGCCCTCGGGCGGCGCAAGATCGTGCCGAAGGTCAGCCCCAACAAGACGTGGGAGGGGTTCCTTGGCGGCTGGATCCTGACCGGCGGGCTGATCTGGTTGCTGGCGCCGGTGTTCACGGGTCTGGACCGGATCGAGGCGCTGGTGCTGGCGCTGGTTCTGCCGGTGGCGGGCTTTGCCGGGGATGTAACGATGAGCGCGGTGAAGCGCGACCTGGGCGTCAAGGACACCAGCCGCCTGATCCCCGGGCATGGCGGGGTGCTGGACCGGATCGACAGCCTGACATTTACCGCCCCGCTCTATTTCCATCTGATGGCCTATTATGCGCTCGACCGGTACTGAGCCGGCCCGGCCGTTCGGCTGGGGACGGACCCTGTTCCTGACGCTGGTGGCGCGGCCGCTGGTGCGGTTCATGACGGGCATGGACGTAGTCGGGCGTGAGCACCTGCCGAGGCGCGGTCCGGCCATCGTCGCCGCCAATCACAACAGCCATATGGACGCCTTTATCCTGCTGGGCCTGTTTCCGGTCGGGGCGCTACATCAGGTCAGGCCCGTGGCGGCGGCCGACTATTTTCTCGCCAATCCGGTGGTCAGCTGGATGTCGCGGCGGATCGTGGGGATCACGCCGATCTCGCGGACGGTCAAGCGCGGAGAGGATGTGCTGGCCCCGGCGCGTGAAGCGCTGGCGCGGGGCGAGATCATCCTGGTCTTTCCCGAGGGCACGCGCAGCCGCGACGGGCGGATGGCGCCGCTGAAGGCCGGGGTGGCGCGCCTGGCCGAGGCCTTTCCCGAGGTGCCGGTGGTTCCGGTCTGGATCCAGGGGGCCGGGCGGGTGTTGCCGAAAGGGGCGATCACGCCGGTGCCGATGAACTGCACCGCCATGGTGGGCGAGCCCGTGCGCTGGACGGGAGACAAGTCGGGGTTCATGGCTGAACTGAAGACCCGGCTGGACGCCCTGGCCGAGGCGGCACCGCCGCAAAAGTGGAGTGAGGACGCATGAGGATCGTCGCCGGGCGGCTGAAGGGCCGGGCCATCGTCACGCCCGAGGGGCAGGGCACCCGCCCGACCAGCGACCGCGCGCGGCAGGCGATCTTCAATGTGCTGGAGCATGCAGCATGGGCTGAGCCCCTGACGGGTGCGCGGGTCATGGACCTGTATGCCGGATCGGGGGCACTGGGCTTTGAGGCCATGAGCCGGGGGGCGGCCTTCTGTCTGTTCGTCGAGACGGCGGACGAGGCGCGCGGGGCGATCCGCGAGAATGCCGACACCTTTGGCCTTATGGGGGCGACCCGGGTGCACCGGCGCGATGCCACCGATCTGGGCGTGCGGCCGGGCTCGGCGGGCGAGGCCTTCATCCTGGCCTTTCTGGATCCGCCCTACGGGAAGGGGCTGGGCGAGCAGACGCTGGACAGGCTGCGCGAGGGGAATTGGCTGGCCCCCGGGGCGATCGTCGTGCTCGAACGGGGGGCGACCGAGCCGGACATCGCAACACCCGGCTATGCGCGGCTGGATCAACGGACGTATGGCGCGGCCCAGGTGCTGTTCCTGCGACATGAGGGGGATTGAGGCATGGATCGACGCAGCTTTCTGGCGGCCGGGGCGGCCCTCGGCGTAATGGGCACGGGCCGCGCGGTGAGCGGTGGCTGGAGCCCGGCGGAGGCTATGCCCTGGCCGGTGCAGGAGATCTGTGCGGCCGCGAGCGGCAGCCGGATTTTCACGGCGGGCGGGCTGGTCGCGCGTCAGGGGGAGCCCCTGCACATCGAGCGGCGTGTGGCGATCCTCGATACGGCGACCGGTGTCTGGTCCGAGGGGCCGATGCTGCCCCAGCCCCGACATCATCCGATGATGGTGGCCGACGGCACGGGGCGGGTGCTGGCCATCGGCGGCTATCGCCGGGGCGAGGGCGGCGAATGGACCAACAGCCTCGAGACCTGGGTGCTGGAGGGCGGGGCGTGGCGGTCGCTCGACCCCCTGCCGCGCCCGCAGGCTGAAGCGGTCGGGGCGCTCATGGCCGGGCGGGTGCATCTGGTCACCGGGCGCTCGCCGGTCGGCGAGGCCAATGGCAACTGGCCGGATCAGGGCGATGTCGACACCCATCTGGCGCTTGATCCCGCGACCGGCCGGTGGGAGACGCTGAGACCCGCTCCTGCGGCCCGGAACAGCGCGGCGGCGGCGGTGCTGGACGGCGCCCTGTGGGTGGCAGGCGGCCGCACGGTGCAGGGCGGCGGCACCGGACGGCTGGATCGCTATGACCCCGTGGCCGACCGCTGGGATACGCTGGCGCCGATCCCGGTCGCCGACAGCGGCCAGCAGGTCGGCGGGGGGCTGGCCATGGGCGCAATCGGAGGCAAGCTGGTGGCGTTTGGCGGCGAGTGGTTCGCGCCGGGCGGCGGCGGGGTGTTTCCGGAGACGTGGATCTATGACCCCGCAACCGACGCCTGGACCCGGGGGCCTGACATGATCACGCCCCGACATGGCCTGGCCGCCGCCGTCGTCGGAGATCGCCTGTACGCCATCGCCGGCGGCGAGGTGGTGTCGGGCGGCCGGGCCGGGAGCGTGGTCGAGGTGTTTCAGTTCTAGTGCGCTCCGCTCGGCGCAGGCGGACGCCCCCGTCCGTTGGCGCGGCGGGCTGGAGGGCAGGCGGAGCGCCGGGCCTTCGCCCGGAGTGAATAGAGTTTACCGTTTCGACGAAGACAGACGCTCCGCGCGGGTGGTTTTCCGGAAGCTTGCGTCGGGTGGCCGTGTTCGGGCCTTACCGCAGCGCCCCCGGCGGGCGGGCTGAACCTGCGTTCAGTCCCGGGCGATCGAGTATCCCCCTCGACCCAGTGTTGAAGGCGGGCCTTGCGCCCGGCTGCCGAAGCCTCCCTGAGACCCGGAAGCCGGACAGCGCCGCCTTCAACCCCGCTCCATCCGCTCCCGCCGCCACAAGGTCGCAAGCCTTACGAGCCCTCCGCGCGACGGGACGCTGTGAGGATTGCACAGCTCGCGACCTGGTCGGGAAGAACGGTGCGAGACACGGAGGGGGTGTTGAAAGGGTTGGGGAATTTGGGGGCGGGTGTGATGGCTGCTGCCTTTGACCCAACACACCGTTCCTTCTCCCGTTGGGAGAAGGTGGCGCGTGAGCGCCGGATGAGGGCCGGCGGTGTCTGTCGGCGAATGCCGTGGCAGGACCGGTGCGACGGCTCACGCCGAAGGATAGGGTAAGCCCCTCACCCCCAACCCCCTCTCCCCCCGGGAGAGGGGACTCAGAGCAGGCGCAACACCCCCGGCATCGCCGCCGTGACGTCGGCCCAGGTCTGGTCGAAGTCGGTGTCGGTGCCGGTCCAGGGGTCGGCGACGCCCTGACCCTCTCGCCCCGGGACGTGGTCCAGCAACAGGGTGAGGCGGGCGGTGCTGCCTGCCGGCGCCAGACGGCGCAGGTCGGCGAGGTTCTGCCGGTCGAGGGCCAGGATGTGGTCAAAGCGGGTGAAGTCGTCCGCCGTCACCTGTCGCGCCCTCAGGTCCGATATATCCACCCCGTTCCGCCGCGCCGCCGCAATCGCGCGCGGATCGGGCGGCCGCCCGACATGCCAGTGCCCGGTGCCCGCCGAGTCGAGCCTCAGCTCGAGCCCCTGCTGCCGCGCGGCATGACGCACCGCCCCCTCGGCCAGCGGCGAGCGACAGATATTGCCGAGACAGACGAAGAGGAGGGAGGGCATGGGTTCCATACTCCTGATCCGCTCGTCCCCGCGGACGCGGGGATCCAGTTCTTTGCATCGTCGCGGGCGCTGAAGGCCTGGTCAAACAATGGCGAGGACAGGGCTTTGAATGCCCGAACTACTGGGCCCCGGCCTGCGCCGGGGAAGCGGAGGGAAGCGGAGGATGGGCTTTCCTGTCTCCTCCCTAGCGAAGCTGGGGAGGTGGCGCGGCGCTATAGCGCCGTGACGGAGGGGTTCTGGAGGCCGGCGCGTGCGGCCAAGAGCCCTTCCACCGCTCCGCGGTCCCCCTCCCCACCGCTGCGCGGCAGGGAGGAGACGATGCGTCGCGCCGGGCGTCGCTGTGTCCGCTGTGATGAACCCGGCTTTGCAAAGACAGGTCTCTGAAAGTCCCAATCACTGGGTCCCCACTTCCGTGGGGATGAGCGGGGAGAGGGTCGCTTCCAACTTGGTTGTCGCTCGAATCCGTGGTTCGTTGCGCACAGTTGCAACCTTGGGGAGGGCAGCATGGACCAGATTTTCAATCAGCTGGGTGGTGATCGCATCACATCACGCCAGATCGACGAGCTTATCGGTCTTGCGCGTGGTGTTGCGGCTGACGGCGATCTCAATGTTGCCGAGGTCGAATTCCTGCAGAAGTGGCTGGCGGCCAATATGGAAATCAGTCAACAACCCCTCATCCGCACACTCTACCATCGGATCAATGAAGTTCTTCTCGATGGTCAGCTAGACGATGAAGAGAAGGTGCAGCTTCTGGATGCTCTGAATAGCTTTTCCAACCGTGATTTCGAACTCGGCGAGGTGCTGAAGTCATCCACGCTGCCGCTATGTGATCCCGCTCCGACCCTTTCGTTTGCCAACAAGTCCTATTGCTTCACCGGAACCTTCATCTACGGCCAACGCAAAGCCTGTGAGCATGCTATAGCTGAGCGTGGAGGTCAGTCAGGAAGCCTGAGCCGCAAGACCGATTTTTTGGTGGTCGGAGCTTATGCTACGGAGTCCTGGAAGCATTCGGCGTTCGGTAACAAGATCATCCAAGCATGCGAGTGGCGGGACGAAGGGCGGCCCATCGCCATCGTTTCCGAGCAGCACTGGACAGCCCATCTCTGACTGATCGTTTTGCGCGGCTCCGACCCCCTCACCGCCGCCCGAACAGCTTCTCCAGATCGGCCAGTTTGAGCTCCACGTAGGTGGGGCGGCCGTGGTTGCACTGGCCGCTGTGGGGGGTGGCTTCCATCTGGCGGAGGAGGGCGTTCATTTCGGGCCCTGACAGCACGCGGCCGGCGCGGACGCTGCCGTGGCAGGCCATGGTGCCGCAGACGTCGCCGAGGCGTTCCTTGAGGGCAAGGGCCGCGCCGTGTTCGGACAGGTCGTCGGCGATGTCGCGTACCAGGCCGGCGGCGTCGACCTGGCCCAGCAGGGCGGGGACTTCGCGGACCAGGACGGCGCCGGCGCCAAAGGGTTCGACCACCAGTCCCAGCTCGGCCAGTTCGCCGGCGCGGTCGGCGACGCGCTCGGCCTCGGCCGGGTCCAGCTCGACCACCTCGGGCACCAGCAGGGTCTGGCGGGCGACGCCGCCCTCGGCCATCTGGGCCTTCATCCGCTCATAGACGAGGCGCTCATGCGCGGCGTGCTGGTCGACCAGGACCAGGCCGTCGCGGGTCTGGGCGACGATATAGGTGCCGTGCAGCTGGCCCCGGGCGACGCCGAGGGGGAGGTCCATGGGGTCGGCTTCGCCGGGAGTGGCGAGTGGCGAGTGGCGAGTGGCGAGTGGTTCGGGCTCCACGCGGGCTGAGCGGTCGTTGAGGCCGGGGATGGTCTGGGCGGCGGAGGAGGGGGCGCTCCAGCCTGTCCAGCCGGACCAGCCGGTGGCCTGCGGCTGGCTGGACGGGGCGGGGGCAAACCCGCTGTGGGGGGTGAAGCCGCCCAGCGCCTGATCGGCGACGGTGGTCGAGGCGCGGTGGCCGGCGGCGGCGAGGGAATGGCGCAGGCCGCCCACGATCAGGCCACGCACCAGGGCGGCGTCGCGGAAGCGCACCTCGGACTTGGCCGGGTGGACGTTGACGTCGACCTTGAGCGGATCGACGTCGAGGAACAGGACGGCGGCGGGGTGGCGGTCGCGGGCAAGGAAGTCGGCATAGGCGCCGCGCAGGGCCCCCTGCAGCAGGCGATCCTTCACCGGGCGGCCGTTGACGAACAGATACTGGTGCTGGGCATTGCCGCGTGAGTATGTCGGCAGGCCCGCATAGCCCGACAGGCGCAGGTCGTCGCGGGTCTGGTCGACCAGCAGGGCATTGGCCTCGAAATCGCGGCCAAGGATGGCGGACAGGCGACGGAGGCGCCCCTCATCCCCCGGATGTTCGGCGGGCAGGCGCAGGACGGAGCGGCCCTCGACGTCCAGCGCGAAGGTCACGGCCTCGTGCGCCATGGCCTGACGGCGCAGCTCCTCGGCGATGGCCATGGCCTCGGCCCGCTCGGACTTCATGAACTTGAGCCGGGCGGGGGTGGCGTAGAACAGGTCGCGCACCTCGACCCGGGTGCCGTGCGGGCCGGGGAAGGCGGCGGGGCCGGGCGGGGTGACGCGGCCGCCCTCGACGCGCAGGGCATGGGCGTCGCCGCCGGTGATGGGTCTGCTGGTGAGCGTCAGCCGGGCGACCGAGCCGATCGAGGGCAGGGCCTCACCGCGAAAACCGAGGGTGGAGATGCGCAGCAGGTCGACATCGCCCGCGTCGTCGGGTTCCAGCTTGGAGGTCGCGTGGCGCTCTATGGCCAGTTCGAGCTGGTCCGGGGCCATGCCGTGGCCGTCGTCGGCCACCAGGATGCGGGTCAGGCCGCCGCCCTCGATCTGCACCTCGATACGGGTGGCGCCGGCGTCGAGGGCGTTCTCGACCAGTTCCTTGACGGCACTGGCCGGGCGCTCGACCACCTCGCCGGCGGCGATGCGGTTGACGGTCTCGGGGGGAAGGCGGCGGATGGGCATGGATTCGGGAGGGTAGCGCATCCTGATCGTCATTCCTCCCCCCTCGGGGGAGGGGAACCGCGAAGCGGTGGAGGGGGCTGCGGCACGCTCGCGCTTATGGCTGGTCGGATAAGGCAGCTCTGCCCCCTCCACCATGCTGCGCATGGTCCCCCTCCCCCGGTGGGGGAGGAATGGGTCGTAGGGTTTGCCCGACTCCGCGTGGGGCGTTAGAGCATCGTTTCCTCCGCCGAAGACGAAGACCGACCATGCACGACATCCGCGCCATCCGTGACAACCCGCAGGCCTATGTGGCGGGCTGGACCTCGCGCGGGGTGGAGGATGCGCAGGCGGTGGTCGAGCAGATCCTGACGCTGGACCGCGAGCTGCGCGCCGCCCAGACGGCGGGGCAGGACGCCCTGTCGAAGCGGAATGCGGCGTCCAGGGCCATCGGCGCGGCCATGGGCAAAAAGGACCTGGCCGAGGCCGAGCGGCTGAAGGCCGAGGTCGAGGGGCTGAAGGGCGAGATCGCGGCGAATGAGGCGGTCGAGGCGGAGAAGGGCCGCGCGCTGCGCGATATCCTCGCGGGGCTGAAGAACCTGGCCGCCGACGATGTGCCGGACGGCGAGGACGAGGCCGGCAATGTCGAGACCGGCCGCTGGGGCGAGCCGCGCCGGACGGGACCGGCCAAGGATCACGCCGATCTGGGCGAGGCGCTGGGCCTGCTGGACTTTGAGGCCGCAGCGAAAATGTCGGGCGCGCGGTTTGCCGTGCTGAAGGGCGGGCTGGCGCGGCTGGAACGCGCCATCGGACAGTTCATGCTGGACATGCAGACGGACAAGCACGGCTATCTGGAGGTCAATCCGCCGTATCTGGTCCGCGACGAGGCCATGTTCGGCACCGGGCAGTTGCCGAAGTTCAAGGGTGACTTGTTCGGCGCAGCGTCCTTCTGGGACGCCTATGAGGCGGATCAGACGAGGCACACTCGCGAGCTCATCGCGGGAGGCCAAGGTCCCATGGTGGATCCAGAGGCTTTTCGGGCCGAGCGGCTGGCTAGGCAGAGACAATGGGCTGAGCGATACGAGAGCGGCGAGTTCAAGGCCGAGCTCTGGCTCATCCCCACCGCCGAGGTCTCCCTGACCAACCTCGTGCGCGAGAGCATCCTGTCCGAGGACGAGCTGGCCCAGCCGATGCGGCTGACGGCGCTGACGCCGTGCTTCCGGGCGGAGGCGGGGTCGGCAGGAAGGGATACGCGCGGCCTGATCCGCCAGCATCAGTTTTCCAAGGTCGAGCTGGTCTCGATCACCCGGCCGGAGGACTCCGAGGCCGAACATGAGCGGATGACCGGCTGTGCCGAGGCGGTCTTGCAGGCGCTGGAGCTGCCCTACCGGCGGATGCTGCTGTGCAAGGGCGACATGGGCTTTTCGGCGCGGAAGACCTTTGACCTCGAGGTCTGGCTGCCCAGCCAGGACACGTACCGGGAGATCAGCAGCTGCTCGAACTGCGGGGACTTCCAGGCCCGGCGGATGGACGCGCGCTTCAAGCGGGCCGGCGAGAAGAAGACGGAGTTTGTGCACACGTTGAACGGCTCGGGCCTCGCGGTCGGTCGCACGCTCGTCGCGATCATGGAGAACTATCAGGATCAGGACGGGCGCATCGCCGTTCCGTCCGTACTGCTGCCCTATATGGGTGGCGTCACCCATGTCGGAGCCTGATCCCATGAAGACCGTCCTGATCGCCCTGTCCCTGCCCGCGCTGGCGCTGGCCGCCTGCGCCACCGGCGACAATGTCGCGCCGCCGCCCGCCGGCTTCGATGCCTCCGCGACCGAGTTTACCGGCTGGGTCCGGGTGCGCGGCGAGGAGTTCCAGCTGTATGACACCGAGGTGTTGCTGAATACCGGCGGGGCCGCGCCCTGCGTCAGCGGCGCCCTGCCGCGCAATCTGCAGCGCGCCTCGGGCGATCTGAACGGCCAGCGGGTCCGATTCTACGGGCGCACGCGGGCCTGGTCCGAGCGGGGCAGCAGCCAGCTGCTGGACCTACAGGGGTCGCAGGTGTCGAACCTGTGCCGCCGCGACGTCGTGATCCAGGCGGATCGCGTCGAGGTCATTCGATAGGGGACAGGACGGTGCGCGCTTGAGGATACTGCTGACGAACGACGACGGCATCGAGGCCGAGGGGCTGGAGTGCCTGGAGCGGATCGCGCGCACCCTGTCGGATGATGTGTGGATCTGCGCCCCCCGGACCGAGCAGTCGGGCAAGGGGCGCGGCATCACCCTGACCGAGCCCTTGCGGGTCAACCGGATGGGCGACAAGCGCTTTGCCGTGACCGGAACACCGACCGACTGTGTGGTGCTGGCGGTCAATGACCTGATGCCGGAGCGCCCCGATCTGGTACTGTCGGGGGTCAACCGGGGGCATAATGTGGGCGAGGACTGTTCCTATTCCGGCACGGTGGCGGGCGCGCTGCAGGGGATGGCCTTCGGCATTCGTTCGATCGCCCTGTCGCAGAGCCTGGAACGGTTCCACGACACGGTCATGGCGCACTGGGACACGGCCGAGATCCATGCCCCGCCGATCATCAGCCGCCTGCTGGCCCAGAAATGGCAGGACGGCGTGGTCATGAACCTGAACTTTCCGGCGCGCCCGCCCGAGGCGGTGAGCGAGGTCGAGGTGACGACCCAGGGGTTCCGGGCCGTCGGCGAGATGCATGCGGTCCGGCGCACCGACCTGCGCGGGCGCGACTATTACTGGATGAGCTTTCGCGGCGAGAAACAGAGCCATGCGCCGGGCACCGACCTGCGCGCCATGGACGACGGCAAGATTTCGGTGACGCCGCTGCACATCGACCTGACCCACCGGACCAGCGTCAACGACCTGAAGCGGGTGCTGGGCGGCGCGGTGCCGAAGACGGTGGAGAAGGTATCGTGATCCTCCCCCGTCCTTCACGGGGGAGGGGGACCGCGAAGCGGGGGAGGGGGCGGCCGTCTGCACGCCCCTTGGCGCTCTGTCGCGGATGTTGCTTGCCCCCTCCACCATGCTGCGCATGGTCCCCCTCCCCCGCTGCGCAGGGGAGGAACTTTTGAAACTGAACGACGATCGCGCGGGACGGCTGATCCTGGGGCTGCGGCAGCAGGGGGTGACGGACCCGCGCGTGCTGGCGGCCATGGAATCGATCGACCGCGCGGTATTCGTCCATGAGAAATTCCTTGATCAGGCCTGGGAGGATCAGGCCCTGCCGATCGATTGCGCCCAGACGATTTCGCAGCCCTATATCGTCGGCCTGATGACCCAGGCGCTGGACGTGCAGCCGCGCCACCGGGTGCTGGAGATCGGCACCGGCAGTGGCTATCAGTGCGCGGTGCTGAGCCGGCTGGCCCGCTATGTCTATTCGGTTGAACGCTATCGCAGCCTGCTGAGCGAGGCGGAGGCCAGGCTGAAAGTCCTGCAGATCGACAATGTCATCACCCGGCACGGCGACGGCGGTCTGGGCTGGCCCGAGCAGGCCCCGTTCGACCGGATCATGGTGACGGCGGCGGCCCCGCACGAGCCGACCGAACTACTGAAACAGCTGAAGCCCGGGGGCATACTGGTGTGCCCGGTGGGGCGGACATCGGTGCAGATGCTGAACCGCTATGTCGGCCAGCCCGACGGATCGTTCCACCGCGAGAGCCTGACCGAGGTGCGGTTCGTGCCGCTGGTCGAGGGCACGGCCAAGGAGGGGTGAGGCCGGAATTCGGGGGGCTGTTAACCTTCATGCCCAACTTTGGTGCGGTTTGGCGGGTTGGCTTATGGCCGTCATCGGGGCACACCGGACAGCACGACCCGGGATCGAGAGGAGAGACGCGAATGGTGACCCTTCGACGGGGGATGACCCTTCTGGCCGTGACCATGGGCCTGCTGACCATGGCCGCCTGCGCCAGCTATCCGTCCGAGCCACGCTATTCGACGCGCCCGGTGCCGGTGAACCCGGCGGGGGTGCGGGTGGTCAGCACCACCGAGACCCCGCCGCCGCCGCGACCGACCTCGCCCCCGCCCGGTGTGGAATTCGGCACCGCAGCCCCGCTTGGCGCGGTCGAGGGCGGGGCGCTGGATGCCCCCGTCGTCAGTGCGCCGCCGGAAGTTGCCCCGACGGGGGCCGCCCCGCTTGAGGCCCTGCCGGTCAGCCGGGTGGCGGGCGCGCGCTATACCGTCCAGCCCGGCGATACATTGTCGGGGATCGGGCGTCGGTTCCTGACGCCGATCCAGGTGCTGATCGAGATGAATGATCTGGGCCCGCGGGCGGCGCTGAGCGTCGGCAGCGAGGTGATCCTGCCCGACTCGGCTGTGGATTCCGGACGCGATCCCTATGCCACGGGGCCATCGCCGACCGGCGTGCGCGTGCCGTCCGGGACCCTGCCGCCGCCCCCGCCGCCGCCCTCGGGCAATGCGCCCATGCCGCCCGTTACCAACGGCTCGACGGCGCGCAGCGGCCCGCTGGACTGGCCGGTGCGGGGCGACATCCTGCGCCGCTTTGGCCCCGTGGGGATGGGCGAGCGCAACAACGGAATCAATATCGGGGCGCCGCTGGGCGCGCCGGTCCGGGCCTCGGCCGCAGGACGGGTGGGTTATGTCGGCGATACCCTGCCGGGTCAGGGACTGACGGTGCTGGTGCTTCACCGCGACGGCTGGCGTACCGTCTATGGCCATCTGGGCAGCGCCACGGTGCGCGAAGGCGACGACATTGCCGCAGGCGCCCAGCTGGGCACCGTCGGCGACACGGCGGGCGACGGAAGGCCCTCGATCCACTTTGAGGTCTGGCGGATGCAGGGCGATCAACCCACGGCGCTGGACCCCCTGTTGCACCTGCCGCGATAAGAGTGCGTCCGGGGCACCGGTGTCCGTTGCAATCGGGCGTCCGGCCCCCTAGGTTCCGCGCCACCTTCGAGACATGTGGCCGGACAACGCTCCGTGCCGGGAGAAACCATGACAACCCAAGACCCGATCCTGCTGATGGCCGCCACCGCTGATGGCGGCATGACCGCCCTGCTGATGAACTTCCTGCCGTTCATCGCCATCTTCGTCCTGTTCTATTTCCTGCTGATCCGTCCGCAGCAGAAGCGGGTGAAGGCGCATCAGGAGCTGGTCGCCTCGGTCAAGCGCGGGGACACCATCGTCCTGTCCAGCGGCGTGATCGGCAAGGTGACCCGGGTCGAGGCGGATGAGGTCATGGCCGAGATCGCCCAGGGCGTGAATGTGCGCGTGGTCAAGACCATGATTACCGAGGTGCGCGACCGCACCGCGCCCGCCGCCATCGAACGCAAGGCCAAGAGCAGCAAGGCCTGATCGGGCCGGTCTGCGGGGAAGCGAACCATGATTCATCTGTCGCGCTGGAAGGTGATCCTTCTTGCCCTGTCCGTGGCGTTCGGCGTGCTGTTCGCCTATCCGAACCTGCTGACGCCCGCCCAGCGCGACGCGCTGCCCGGCTTCCTGCCCAAGAATGCCCTGAACCTGGGTCTGGACCTGCAGGGCGGCTCCTATCTCCTGCTCGAGGTCGACGTGACCGAGATGCAGGCCAAGCGCGTCAGCAATACGGTCGAGGACGTCCGTCAGATCCTGAGCGAGGCACAGATCGTGCCCGTGTCGATCCAGCCCGATACGACCGGCGTGGTCGTGACCCTGTCGACGGAAGACCAGGTCAATACGGCCTTTACGGCTATCCGGGACAGCGTGACCCGCGGCGCCGCGGGCGGCGTGGCGGACCGTCAGGTGACCCGCCAGTCGAACAACCGCCTGCGCGTCGCCTTTACCGATGCCGCCCTGAACCGCATGGGCCCGGACGCCGTGACCCAGTCGATCGAGGTGGTGCGCCGCCGGATCGACAATCTGGGCACCCGCGAGCCCTCGATCATGCGCCAGGGCAGCAACCGGATCGTCATCCAGGCCCCGGGCGAGAGCGATCCCGCAGCGCTTGAACGCGTCATCGGCCAGACCGCCCAGCTGACCTTCCAGATGGTCGATGTCGAAAACAGCCTGGAGGAGGCCCTGCGGGGCCGGGTGCCGCCCGACGCGATCCTCATGGTCGACGACCTGGGCAATCCCATACTGGTCAAACGCCGGGTGCTGGTGTCGGGCGAGAACCTGACCCGGGCCTTCGTCACCCAGGACCAGAACGGGCGCACGGCCATCGGCTTCAATTTCGACAGCGAGGGCGCGCGCCGTTTCGGCGAAGTGACCGCCGCCAACATCGGTCGTCCGTTCGCCATCATCCTCGACGGCAAGGTGATCTCGGCCCCGGTGATCCGCAGCGCCATTCTGGGCGGTTCGGGCGTGATCGAAGGCAATTATTCGATCGCTTCGGCGTCCGAAATGGTCAGCCTGCTGAACGGCGGAGCCCTGCCGGCTCCCCTGAAGGTCGAGGAACGCCGGACCGTCACGGCCGAACTGGGCAAGGACGCGGTGGACCGCGGCATGCAGGCGACCGCCCTGGGTTTCGTCGTCATCGTGCTCTTCATGTTCCTGGCCTACGGCCTGCTGTTCGGCGGCATTTCGGTGGTCGGCCTGTTGCTCAACGGCCTGCTCATCATGGCCGCCATGTCGATGACCCAGGCGACCCTGACCCTGCCGGGCATCGCCGGCCTGATCCTGACCTTCGCCGTGGCCGTCGACGCCAACGTCCTGATCTATGAGCGGATGCGCGACGAGGCCCGACAGGGTCGCAGCGTGATCGCCTCGCTGGACGCGGGCTTCCACAAGGCCATGGGGACGATCGTCGACGCCAACCTGACGACCCTGGTCGCGGCCCTGATCATGTTCTTCTTCGGCGCGGGTCCGGTGCGCGGCTTCGCCTGGACGCTGACCATAGGCGTGTTCACCTCCATGCTGTCGGCGGTGCTGGTGGCCCAGGTCGGCCTGGGCTGGTGGCTCAAGGTCGCCAAGCCCAAGAAACTGCCGGTGGCGGAGTGATGCCCATGCGCGGATGGCCCCTTATCAAACTGCTGCCGTCGAAGACGAATTTCCGTTTCGTCCGGTATTCGCCCGTTCTGGGCACCCTTTCGATCCTGATGTGCGTCGCGGCGCTCGTCGGTTTTTTCGTGCCCGGCCTGAACATGGGCATCGACTTCAGCGGCGGGGCCTCGATGGAGATCTCCAAGCCCGCCGGACAGGTCATAAACCAGGATGAGGTCTCGAGCGCCGTCAGCGCGCTGGGGCTTCAGGACGTGGGGGTGCAGGGCATCGCCAGGCTGGACAGCAATGCCGTCGACGGTTCGACCATGCTGCTGCGCTTCCAGGTGCCCGAAGGGGCCGACCAGACCGAGATCGTTCAGCAGGTCGAGACCGCCATCACCGAAACCATCGGCGAGGTGACCTATTCCGGCGTGTCGGTGGTCGGTTCCAAGGTGTCCGGCGAACTGTTCCAGAAGGGCCTGATGGCCCTCGGCATGGCGACGATCCTGATGTTTCTCTACATCTGGTTCCGGTTCGAGCCCCAGTTCGGCCTGGGGGCCGTGGTCGGCCTGGTCCACGACGTGATCATGACCTTCGGCCTGATCGTCGTCATGCAGCTGGAATTCAGCCTGAACATGGTGGCCGCCATCCTGACGGTGATCGGCTATTCGATGAACGACACCGTCGTCGTGTTCGACCGTCTCCGCGAGAACCTGCGCAAGTACAAGACCATGCCCCTGCGCGAAGTGATCGACCTGTCGATCAACGAGACGCTCAGCCGGACCATCGTCACCGGCATCACGGCGGTCATGGTTCTGGTCGTGCTGGCGGCGCTGGGCGGCGAGGTGCTGTTCGGCTTCTCGATCGCCCTGATGTTCGGCATCATCGTCGGCACCTATTCCTCGGTCTATGTCGCCGCGCCGGTCATCCTGCTTTGGGGGGTCAAGCGGGGCGAGTTCGCCGAGGAGGCCAAGCCGATCAAGCTGGGCGGTGCCAGCCGACCCTAGGGCGATCATCATCAGGCCGGGGAGGGCCGAACCATGGGCAAGTTACTGAGCAGCTTTCGCGCGACCGTCATCCTCAGCCTGGTGCTGGCGGGACTGATGGTCTTTGCCTTCGGGCGGGTCGCCGCCGGCGGCTTCGACCTGATCTTCTGGCAGGCCGTGTTCCGCTGGGTGCACGTGGCCGCGGGCATTCTGTGGATCGGCCTGCTGTACTATTTCAACTTCGTCCAGATCCGGGTGATGCCGTCGATCCCGGCCGAGCTGAAGCCGGCGGTCGGCAAGCATATCGCGCCCGAGGCCCTGTTCTGGTTCCGCTGGGCGGCGCTGGTGACGGTGCTGGCGGGGCTGGCGGTCATGTTCGCCCGGGGCCATGCCTATGCCGCCGAGGTCCTGAGCTTCGGTCTGGCCGGTGGTCTGGTCGAGGGGGATCAGGGCTTCATGCTGATGGGCATGGGCGTCTGGCTGGCCATCATCATGTTCCTGAACGTCTGGGGGATCATCTGGCCGAACCAGAAGCGCGCGCTCGGCATCGTCGCCGTCGACGACGACAAAAAGGCCCGCGCCGCCCGCGTCGCCATGCTGGCCAGCCGCACCAACCTGCTGCTGAGCTTCCCGATGCTGACCTCCATGGCCATGTATCAGACGCTGTTCGGCTGATCCCTTGAGTGCGCCGCCTGTCGATCTGGACGCCCAGGTCCGGGCCGCCGATCCGGATCGCTGGCTGTCCAGCCGGTTCGTGGCGGACGAGGGGCGGCGCGCCGATCTGATCGCCCTTTATGCGTTCGAGGCCGAGCTGATGGTCATCCCGACCCGGGTGACCCAGCCCCTGCTGGCCGAGATGCGCTATCGCTGGTGGGCCGACCAGATGGACGGGGTGTTCTCAGGCGCCCCCCGCATCGGCCATCCGGTGCTGGAGGCCCTGACCGGCGTGGTCGAGCGCCACGGGCTGGACCGCGCGCCGCTGGAGGCCCTGATCGAGGCGCATATAGGCCGGGTGCATGGCGAGGCCCACGATCTGGACGCCTTCTACGTCGGGCCGATGCAGGCGGCGGTGCGGGTGCTGGCCGGACCGGGGCATGAGGCGGCGGTGGTCGAGGCCGGTCGCATGCGGGGTCTGGCCCAGACCGGGCGGCCCGAGGCAGCGCGGGCCGTCCGCGATGCCGCAAATGCCGCGCTGAAGGCCCTGCCAACCGTGGCCTTTCCCGCCGTGGCCCCCGCGACCCTGCTGGACCCCGCAGCCCCCGAACCGGTCAAGCGTCTGCGGCTGGTCTGGGCGAGCCTGAGGGGAAAGGTGTAGTAGGGACCGGTCTCATCTGGCGCGGGAACCTGGAGAGCGGACAATGACACGCATGAAGATCCACGCGGAAAGGCATCGGGTGTCGCGCATCGGCTGGCTGCGTGCGGCCGTGCTGGGCGCCAACGACGGCCTGGTCTCGACCGCCAGCCTGGTCGCGGGGGTGGCGGCGGCCGGGGCACCCCGCGGGGCGGTGCTGGTCGCCGGAGTGGCTGGGCTGGTCGCAGGCGCGATGTCGATGGCGGCCGGTGAATATATTTCCGTCAGTTCGCAGTCCGATACCGAAAAGGCCGATCTCATGCGCGAGACGGCTGAACTGGCCACCGATCGGGAAGCCGAGGTCGAGGAGCTGGCCGGCATCTACGCCGCGCGCGGGGTCGATCCCGAACTGGCGCGCCAGGTGGCGTTGCAACTGATGGACAAGGATGCGCTCGGGGCCCATGCCCGGGATGAACTCGGAATTTCCGAGATAACGACCGCGCGGCCGATACAGGCGGCGCTGACCTCAGCCCTGACCTTCGCGACGGGTGCGGCCCTGCCGTTGCTGGTGGCTGCCGTAGCGCCGATGGCTGCCCTTCTTGCCTGGGTAGTGGGAGCGGCCCTGATCGGCCTGGCGGTGCTTGGTCTTCTGGGGGCCGGAGCGGGTGGGGCACCGCTGGCGCGTTCGGCGGTTCGTGTGGTGTTCTGGGGCACCCTGGCCATGGCCGTGACCGCTGCGGTGGGCAGGCTGTTCGGCGCGGTCGTCTGAGCGGGCGAGAGGCGACCGAACAGCCTGATCACTCGGCCATCGGCAGGCGGGCCACGCGGGGCTCCCCGTTCACCAGCCAGACGAGGATTGTGGGGTGGCCCTCGGTCACCACCTCGACGCCGCGCTGGACCAGCGGATATCCCGGAACGCAGGGCTCGACGTCGTTACCCTCCACCATGTCGCAGGCCGTCAGATAGCGGTCACGCTCCAGCGGGCGGATGCGGCGCTCCAGCAGCGGTCCCGTCGGCGGCTGCTCGGCGGTTACGACATTGATGGCGCGAGACAGATCCCTGGCCAGGATGAATTCCACGTCGTGCCGGTGGCTGTGCGGGCGCATGGCGATGCGGATGATGTCATCCTGACCGTCATAGTCCACGTCCCACCGTACGGCGTCGGCAGGTTCGGCCAGGCCCTCACCGGTGGCGGCGTCGGCGGTGGCCTCGCCCAGGGTCGCCACCACCGGCTTGTCGTACAGATACGGCGAGCCGCGACAGACGGCATCGGTGATCAGGCCCTCGGCCGAATGGGGGATGCCGTGCACGATCTCATCCACCGCAGCCTCGCCCAGAAGGCGGCCCGAGGCGTCAAACACCTGCACGGTCTGCATGCGGATGCTGCCGCCGCAGTCGGTGGTGCCGGTGACCTGCGTGACGACCTGATCGCCGACGACGGTGCCATGATCGACCCAGACATAGCGGACGGTCCGCGCCTCCCGCCGGGCGGGGCTACCCTGCGGCAGCATGTCGGCCTCCAGCAGGAAGAGGGAGGTGCCGTCGGGCCGCTCTGCCGTCGGGGTGAAGTCGATCAGCTGTCGCCAGGGGCCGTCCTGCGGGTCAGTTGCGGGAACGGACAGGGCAAGCGCAGCCAGAACACCAAGCATGGGACACCTCCGAACCAATAGCCGCTCACCCTAGAAAGCGATCGGGCGTCTGGAAAGCGCCTTCCACGGTCCGTCAGGAACCGGAAGTCCGGGGAAACTCCGTCGCCTCGCGCGGCCAGACCCGGCGGTTCGGCGACTGGTCAAAGGCCCAGCGGATGAAGCGGGCGGTGGTCAGGGCACCGGTGCGCACCAGAGGACGCGGCAGGGGCGGACGGCGGCCGTGCATCGTCTGGGCCCAGGCGGGCAGGAGATCAAAGCCGGCCTGCATGATGACCCCGGCTGCCGCATCGACGGCGGGCGAGCCGATGCGCTGGCGCATCACCAGACCGGCGACCTCGCGGGTGCGGGCATCGGCACGCAGTTGGGGGCGATACGACTGGATGAGGGCCTCGGCCCCGGCCCGGGTGCGGGGCAGGGGGTCGGCCCCCAGCGCCTGACCGACGCGGGCCATCTCGTCGAAATAGGCGTCCTGTTCGGCCAGCGGCATGTCGGGCCGGGCATAGCGGACCCACGCGTCGAGGAAGCTGATCGTCTCGGTCACATGGACCCAGGCCAGAAGGGCGGGGTCGGACACCCGATAGGCCGTGCCGTCGGGCAGGGTGCCGCCCAGCTTCGCGTGGATGCGGTTGACCTTGTCGATGGCGGCCTGACCGGCCTCGGCGTGGTCATAGGTGGTCACGGCGATGAATTTGGCGGTGCGACGCAGGCGCCCGTGCATGTCGGCGCGAAAGTCGGAATGGTCCCAGACCCCGGCCAGCACCGCCGGGTGCAGCATCTGCAGCAGCAGGCCCGACACCCCGCCGATCATCATGGTCACCACATCGCCATTGACTTGCCAGGCGACTGAGGCGGGCGGGAAAAGGGCATCGCCCCGCCGCATCACCGGCCGCTCGCCCTTCTCCGCATCGTTGAACACATCGCTGATGCGTTTGCGGATGGCGGCGCGGACGGGGTCGAGCAGCACAGTCAGGCCCGCCCGGCGGGCGGCTGGAGCGCGAGGATCTTGCGGTCGAGGCGGGTGATCTCGGATTCCAGTCGCGCCTGTTCGGAGGCCATGTCGACCGGGGTGCCGTCGTCATAGGTGATCTGCGCCCCCTTCGCGATCAGGTCGAGGCGGTGGATCAGGGTGACGCGGCGCTCGATCAGGCGCTCCAGTTCGCTGTCGGTGCCGGTCATGCCGCGTCCCGCCAGGCCTTGAGGGCCTCGATGGCCCGGAGGCTCATCAGGCGTTTCTTCGCGCGACCGCGATCCTTGGGCGGGATCTTCTTGCCGTCCTCGTCGACGCGTGGGGCTTCGAGCGGGGGCAGCAGGCCGTAGTTGATGTTCATCGGCTGGAATTTCGAGCCTTCCAGATGGCCGCCGGTGATGTGTTCGACCAGGGCGCCGATGGCGGTCTCGGGCGGCGGAGGCGTCAGATCGCGGCCAAGGGCTTGCGCTGCCGCGAGGCGGCCGGACAGCAGGCCCAGCGCCGCGCTTTCGACATAGCCCTCCACGCCCGTGACCTGACCGGCGAAGCGCAGGCGCGGCAGGGCCTTCAGCCGCAGCTGGCGGTCCAGCAGTTTCGGGCTGTTAAGGAAGGTGTTGCGGTGCAGGCCGCCCAGCCGCGCAAACTGGGCACTTTCCAGCCCCGGGATCATGCGGAAGATGTCGGTCTGGGCGCCGTATTTCAGCTTGGTCTGGAAGCCGACCATGTTGAACAGGGTGCCGAGCGCATTGTCCTGACGCAGCTGGACGATGGCGTGGGCCTTGACCGTCGGATTGCGCGGATTGGTCAGGCCGACGGGCTTCATAGGGCCGTGGCGCAGGGTCTCGCGCCCCCGCTCGGCCATGACCTCAATGGGCAGGCACCCGTCGAAATAGGGGACGTTCTCCCACTCCTTGAACTCGGTCTTGGGGCCGGCCAGCAGGGCATCGATGAAGGCGTCATACTGTGCCTTGTCCATCGGGCAGTTGACGTAGGCGGCTGCGTCGCCGCCGGGCCCGGCCTTGTCGTAGCGCGACTGGCGCCAGGCGATGTCAAAGTCGATTGAGTCGGCGTGGATGATGGGGGCGATGGCGTCGAAGAAGCTGAGCGACTCCTCGCCCGTGGTCTTCAGGATGGCGTCGGCCAGCGCCGCCGAGGTCAGCGGCCCGGTCGCGACGATGACATTGTCCCAATCCTCCGGCGGGATGCCGGCGATTTCCTCGCGCACCACGGTGATCAGCGGGTGGGCCATCAGCTGTGCGGTGACGGCTTCGGAAAAGCCCTCGCGGTCGACGGCGAGGGCGCCGCCGGCGGGCACCTGATGGGCGTCGCCGCAGCTCATGATAATCGAATCCAGCGCCCGCATTTCGGCGTGCAACAGGCCCACGGCATTGTATTCCCAGTCATCCGACCGGAAGGAGTTGGAGCAGACCAGTTCGGCCAGGCCGTCGGTCTGGTGGGCGTCGGTGCGGACGCCGTCGCGGCGCATCTCGTGCAGGATGACGGGCACGCCGGCGCGGGCGATCTGCCAGGCGGCTTCCGAGCCGGCCAGGCCGCCGCCGATCACATGAATGGGGGAGGGGGAGGAGGTCATCGCGGCTTTCTAGACACGCCGGACGACTTCGTCAGCAACCGTCTGGTCGCAGATGGGGGCAAGGCGTTAGGATGCGGGCCACGGGGGGAGGCGGAATGTCTGCGAATACGGCATCGATGGAGCATGTGCGTCGGCTGCGGCCGGGCCGTGCCATGGCGAGCGCGGTCAAGGGCCTGCCGCGCCTGTGGGCGGGGGGCTGGGCCGGGCTGGTGCTGCTGGCCCTGATGATCCCTCTTGGCGGCTGGACGAGGGGGTCAGAGCCCGCGCAGCTTCTGTTCACCGCAATAGCCGCCGTGCTGACCCTGGCGGTCTGGACGGGGCTGACCGCCGTGGCGCTGGACCGCGATCCGCCGCCGGGCGGCGTGGCCATGGGGCCGGTCCTGCTGCGGGTGGTGCTGGCCGCCGGGCTGAACCTGATCTTTCTGGCGATGATCGCCGTGGTGCTGGCGCTGGTCAGCCTGGCCATCGCCGGCATGTCGGGCCTGAACCTTGAGGCCGTACAGGCGCGCGACTGGGCCCATGTCGGGCCGGTCTGGCAGCTGGTGGTGCTGGGGCTGGTCGCGCTGATCGTTCTGGCCGTGCCGCTGTTGCTGATGGTGCGGCTGTCGCTGTTCGTGCAGGCGACCGTCGGGCGGGGCCATGCGGTGTCGCTGAACACCATGGGAATCGCCCAGGGCAGTTTCTGGGTGCTGATGCTGCTGTTCCTCGGTCTGGCCATACCGCCGCTCGCCCTATTGGGGTGGGCGGCATCCCGCGGGTTGATGGAACTGGCCATGGTGACGCTTGTCGGGCTATGGATGCCCCTGTCGGCGGGGGCGCTGGCGGCGGCCTATGGCCAGCTGGAGTACTGGAGCCCGGACTCGTCGGGCCACCTCGGGGGAGGGTGAGATGAAGACATTCGACATCATGGAGGCGCTGGCCGAGCCGTTCCGTCAGGCCGGACGCCGACCGCTGGCCACCATTGTCTGGGGTCTGGTGGGGCTGCTGCCCAGCGTGGGCGGGCTCGCCCTGCTGTTCTACATGTTCGGCGGCGATGTGTTCACCCAGGACCCCGACTTCGAATCGGGTGCCGGCACGGCGGTCTTCTTCCAGTTCCAGGGCTGGTCGATGCTGGTCAACCTGCTGGAATGGCTGGCGTCCATCGTCGTGATTGTGGCGGTCACGCGGGCCACGTTCGCCCGGCGTCGCAGCGACCGGGCGTTTTTCATGCGGGTGGGCGCGGACGAGTTCCGCGTGCTGATCGCCAGTCTGGTGATCGTGGTCGTCGCCATCCTCGCCCTGATCGTGCTGGGCCTGCTGTGTTTCGGAATCGGGGCACTGATCTGGCAGCTGCCGGAATTGCCGCGCGCGCTGGGCCTTGTGGTGCTGGGGATCGCGGCCTTCCTTTTGGTGCTGCTGGCGTCGGGGCGGGCCTATCTGATCCTGCCGGCCTGCGTCTGGCACCACAGTCTGGCGTTCGAGCAGGGCTGGAAGCTGGGGCGGCGGCAGTCGTGGAAGCTGGTCGGCCTTCTGATCATGCTGCTGATCGTGACCATCGTCATGACCCTGCTGATCATGGTGGTGGCTGTGATCCTGCTGCTGATCATCGGCGCGATCCTGGGCGGATGGGACATGCCGGCCATGGATGATCCCGAGGCCTGGGTGATGAACATGTTCGAGCAGCCGCTGGTCTGGGGCATTGCGGGGGCTGTGCTGCTGGTGCCGCTGGCTTGGGTGCAGGGCTTCTTCCAGCTGTTGGGCAATGCCCCGTTCGCCCATGTGGTCCGCGAACTGTCGGCGGAGGCGGACAGCGCCCCGGAAACCCCGGCTGACAATCCCGACGAGTCCCTCTAGGCTCGGGGCCTCATCAATCGGGAGGGTGTGGTGATGACGTTTTCTGCAACTGACGCGGCCTTTGAAGGGTTTCGCGTGGTCCGGCGCAAGCCGATAGTGCTGCTGTGGTGGGCGGCCTTCTATCTGCTCAGCTTCGCCCTGATCTTTCTTCTTGCGGCCGGTCCGATCGCAGGCCTGATGGCGGCTGCGGCCGACCTCGAGAATATGGGCCCCGGGGCGACGCCCGAGGATCTGCAGCCCTTCATGATGGCCTATCTGTCGGTGTTTCCGATCGTCATTCCGCTCGGCATACTGATGGGCGCGGTCCTGAACGCCGCCGTGGCACGCTCGGTGCTGGAGCCCGGGGCTTCGGCCTTCGGCTATCTGCGGCTTGGCATGGATGAGGTCCGCGTGGCGGTGGTCTCCGTAGTTCTGTCGATCGTCATGGGTCTGGCGGCCATGGTGCTGTTCGGCGTGGCCGGGGCCATTGCCGGCTTCCTGGGCACCGCCGACGTGCCCGGCGGGCCGCTGATCATGGTGGTGGTCTTCCTTGCGGCGGCTGCGGCGATGATCTGGCTGGCCGTGCGGCTTTCGCTGGCGATTCCGATCACCGTGGGTGAGAAGAAGTTCGCCTTCTTCGACTCCTTCAAGGTCACCGCCGGACATCTGTGGGGGCTGATCGGCATGGCGGTCATCGCCTTTGTCATGACCCTGGTCGTCAGCATCCTGACCACGATCGTCTTCTTCCCCCTGACCATGGGCATGGGGGCTGCGGTCGACTGGCAGTCGCTGGAGGGCATGAACGCCATGGGCATCCTGCAAGCCATCGGTCCGATGGTGGGGGTCGCCATTCTGCTGCAGGCGATTTCCTCGGCCCTGCTGGCCGCGGTCATGTACGCCCCCTTCGCCGCCGCCTATCGCGATCTGAGGGGCACGGGCACGCCCGAGCTGGCCTGATCGCCTGACTGACCGACTATCGATGAAGCCCGGGCGTCAGGCTTTCGCCCGGGCTTTTCGTTTGGCCGGAGCAGGCTCGGTTGTCAGGGCCTTCACGCGCGCCTTGCGGCGGGCCTCGTGGCGGTCGAGGACCGGCTTGAGGTAGCGCCCTGTCCAGCTGGCGGCGTTGCCGGCGACCTGTTCCGGCGTGCCGACCGCGACGATCTCGCCGCCGCCGTCGCCGCCTTCGGGACCGAAGTCGAGCAGCCAGTCGGCCACCTTGATGACGTCCAGGTTGTGCTCGATGACGATGATGGTGTTGCCGGCCTCGACCAGTTCCTGCAGCACCTCCAAGAGCTTCCTCGTATCCTCGAAATGCAGGCCGGTGGTCGGTTCGTCGAGGATGTAGAGGGTCTTGCCCGTGGCGCGCTTGGACAGCTCCTTGCTGAGCTTGACCCGCTGGGCCTCACCGCCCGACAGGGTGGTGGCGGGCTGGCCGACCTTGACGTAGCCCAGGCCCACGCGCTCCAGCGTCAGCATGCGGTCCCGGATCGGCGGCACGGCCTTGAAGAAGATCGCGGCCTCTTCAACCGTCATGTCCAGAACGTCGGATATGCTCTTGCCCTTGAAGACGATTTCCAGCGTCTCGCGGTTGTATCGCTTGCCCTTGCAGACGTCGCAGGTGACATAGACGTCGGGCAGGAAGTGCATCTCGATCTTGATGACGCCGTCGCCCTGACAGGCCTCGCAGCGGCCGCCCTTGACGTTGAAGCTGAAGCGTCCGGGTCCATAGCCGCGCGCCTTGGCCTCGGGCAGGCCGGCGTACCAGTCGCGGATCGGACCGAAGGCACCGGTGTAGGTGGCCGGGTTCGAGCGTGGGGTGCGGCCGATGGGTGACTGGTCAATGTCGATGACCTTGTCGAAATGCTCCAGTCCCTCGATCCGGTCGTGCGGGGCCGGGGCGTCCGAGGCATTGTGCAGGCGGCGCGCGGCGGCCTTGTACAGCGTCTCGATGGTGAAGGTCGACTTGCCCCCGCCGGACACGCCGGTGATGCAGGTGAACAGGCCGACGGGGATTTCGCCCGTCACGGCCTTGAGGTTGTTGCCGGTGGCGCCGGTGATGCGGAGCATCCGTTTGCGATCAACCGGGCGACGGCCATCGGCGGGCAGTTCGATCTCGCGCTCGCCGGTCAGATATTTGCCCGTCAATGATTGAGGATTGGCCATGACCTCGGCCGGCGTGCCCTGGGCGCAGATCCGGCCGCCATGGACACCGGCGGCGGGCCCCATGTCGATGACATGGTCGGCGGTCAGGATGGCCTCCTCGTCGTGCTCGACCACCAGCACCGAATTGCCGAGGTCGCGCAGGCCGCGCAGGCTGTCGAGCAGGCGGGTGTTGTCGCGCTGGTGCAGGCCGATGGAGGGTTCGTCCAGCACATAGAGGACGCCGGTCAGGCCCGAGCCGATCTGTGACGCCAGGCGGATGCGCTGGCTCTCGCCACCCGAGAGGGTGCCGGAATTCCGCGACAGGTTCAGATAGTCGAGGCCGACATTGTTCAGGAACCGCAGCCGGTCGGTGATCTCCTTGAGGATCCGTCGTGCGATTTCAGCCTGTTTCTTGGTCAGGGTCTCTTCGAGGGTTGAGAACCAGAGATAAGCCTTTGAAATCGATAGGGCGCTGACATCGGCGATGTCCTCGCCACTGATCTTGACCGACAGGGCTTCGGGCTTCAGCCGCTTGCCGCCGCAGGACTCGCACGGGGTTTCGGACTGATAGCGGCCCAGCTCCTCGCGCACCCAGGCGCTGTCGGTCTCGCGCCAGCGCCGCTCAAGGTTCGGCAGCACGCCCTCGAAAGGTTTCGAGACCTCATATTTGCGGGCGTTGTCGTCATAGACGAATTTGATCTTCTCCTTGCCCGTGCCGCCGAGGATGACGTCGCGCGCCTGCTGCGGCAGGTCGCGCCACGGCTTGTCCATCGAGAAGCCATAGTGGCGGGCCAGCGCCTGCAGCGTCTGGGTGTAGAGGGGCGAGGGGCCGCGCGACCAGGGGGCGACCGCGCCCTTGTGCAGGGTCTTGTCGGTATCCGGCACCACCAGTCCCGCATCGAAGGCCAGCTTGACGCCCAGACCGTCGCACGACGGACAGGCGCCGGTCGGGCTGTTGAACGAGAACAGGCGCGGTTCGATCTCGCTGATGGTGAAGCCCGACACCGGACAGGCGAACCGTTCGGAAAAGATGATGCGGCGGGGCTCGGTCTCGCCCTCGGCGACGCTGGCCCATTCGGCGACGGCGATGCCGTCGGTCAGCTTCAATGCGGTCTGAAGGCTGTCGGCATAGCGGCCCTCCAGCCCGTCCTTGGTGATCAGCCGGTCGACCACGATGTCGATGTCGTGTTTGAACTTCTTGTCGAGGACCGGCGCGTCCTCAATGGGATAGAATTCCCCGTCGATCTTGAGCCGCTGGTAGCCCAGCCGCTGCCACTCGGCGATTTCCTTGCGGTACTCGCCCTTGCGGTCGCGCACCACGGGCGCCAGCAGCAGGATGCGCTCGCCCTCGGGCAGGGACGTCAGCCTGTCGACCATCTGGCTGACGGTCTGACTTTCAATGGGCAGGCCCGTGGCGGGCGAATAAGGCACCCCGACGCGGGCCCACAGCAGGCGCATATAGTCGTGGATCTCGGTGACCGTGCCGACGGTCGAGCGCGGGTTCTTCGATGTGGTCTTCTGTTCGATGGAAATGGCCGGCGACAGGCCCTCGATCAGGTCGACGTCGGGCTTGCCCATCAGCTCCAGGAACTGACGCGCATAGGCCGACAGGCTCTCGACATAGCGACGCTGGCCCTCGGCATAGATGGTGTCGAACGCCAGCGAGGATTTGCCCGAGCCCGACAGCCCCGTCATGACCACCAGCTGGCCCCGCGGAATGTCGACATCGACGCCCTTGAGATTGTGCTCGCGTGCGCCGCGCACACGGATGAAGTCGTGTTTCTCGATCATGCCTGTCCGGGAACGCAAAGAGGGCCGGACGGGTCCGGCGTGCCGCCGCTATATGGGCATTGATTTGCGCATTTCAGCAAGAACATTTAGGGAACACTTAAGCTGGGCGTGTGAAGATTGACATTATTCTGAAATGGAATATTGTGGACACGTCCACTCTGACCACGGCCCTCACCCTCAGGTGAGCCCGGTGGAGACACAATCGATGAACCTCTTGTGTGAGGGTCTTTGGTGAGTTGGTCAGTCGAACTGGACGTTGCATTTCTGGAGGCCTGTGACGCATGGCCCAACAGCCAAAAGCTCGAACTGCTGGCCCTGCTAAGGGTGCTGGCAAGGTCCGGACCCGAGGGGCTGGGGTTGATAAGGTCGGAGTGGGAAGGGGTGCCGGACTGGACCCAACTGGCCAGCCCCGTCAGCCTGCCGCTTCCGGTTCACCTGTCGACGGGATGGAAGACCTTGGCACTCGATATCTTGCCGGGCCACAGGATCGTGGTCGCAGGCCTCGGCTAGAGCCCGCACCCGAGCGTCAGTCCGTGCCGTGGAACCCTGACCTCAGCGAAGAGGACGAACGTCAGGTCGAGGCGCTTGTCACCCAAATCGGCGAGAGGGTGCAGGCGTTCAAGGCGTTCCGGCTGGCGCTGGGCCTGTCGCAGGTCGAGATGGCGGAATTGCTCGGCGTCACCCAGTCAAATGTCTCCAAGATGGAGGCCGCGCGTGATCCGAAACTGGCGGTGCTGCGCAAGCTGGTTGAGGCACGGGGCGGGCGGTTGACCCTGCATGCCCACTTCGACGACCGGGACCTGGTGTTGCCGCTTTAGGGAATGCGACTTGCGCCGCCGGGCGTTTGACCCCATTCTCCTCTCATCGCGTGAGTAGTTTTGGAGGCCAGACGATCATGATCAGCGCTGTGGAAATCGGTTTCGCCCTTTCCCTCGTCGCCGTCGTGGTCGCCTATGTCTCGCTCCAGCCTCGCCCGAAGCCCGTCCCCATCCGCGTTCGTGACGCTCAGCGGCGTCGCCGCCCGCACGCCTGACGGCCGCACCCTCTTCGACAATCTGACCCTGTCGCTGGGGCGCGAGCGTACCGGCGTCGTCGGTCGCAACGGCACCGGCAAGACGACCCTGCTTGACCTGATCGCGGGCGACCGCAGCCCGGCCGAGGGCCACATCGCACGCACCGGCTCCATCGCCCGTCTGCGGCAGGACGCCGGAGCCGTGCCGGGCCAGACTGTTGCTGCCGTGCTGGGTGTCGAGGCGGCGCAGGCGCGGCTGGCGCGCATCGTGGCGGGTGAAGGCTCGGCGGATGATCTGGCTGAGGCGGACTGGACCTTGGAAACCCGGCTGGCCGAGGCGCTGGCCGCTGTCGGCCTCATCGGGCTTTCGATGAACCGCGAGGCCGCGACGCTTAGCGGTGGCGAGCGGACGCGGCTGGAACTGGCGGCGCTGGAGCTGGCCGGGGCCGAGCTGATCCTGCTGGACGAGCCGACCAACCACCTGGATGCCGGGGGCCGCGCTCTGGTGGCGGAGCGCCTGTCCTCCTGGCCGGGCGGGGCGGTGGTGGTCAGTCACGACCGGGCCCTGCTGCGCCAGATGGACCGGATCGTCGAACTGTCGCCGCTGGGGATCACGATCCATGGCGGCAACTATGACCTCTATGCGGAGCGGAAGGCCGTCGAGCGCGCCGCCGCCGAACGCGACCTGGCCGTGGCCGAGAGCGCGGTCGCCCGCACCGCCGCAGAGGCCCAGCGCCGGGCTGAGAGCAAGGCCCGGCGGGATCGGGCAGGACGAAAGAAGGGCATGAAGGGTGATATGCCGAAGATGCTGCGGGATTTCCGGGCGGAGACGGCCGAGAACTCCGCCGGCCATGACGCCCGGCTGGCGGCCCGTCAGGCGGCAGAGGTCGAACAGACGCTGATCGCGGCGCGGGAGCGGGTTGAGCGGGTGCGGCGCATGACCCTGCCCCTGCCGGCGACCGGACTGGCGGCCGGGAAACGGGTGCTGATGATGGACAAGGCCGTCATCGAGCCGGCCAATGGGGTGCGGATCGGGCCCGTTACCCTGCATCTGACCGGACCGGAGCGGGTGGCGATTACCGGGCCGAACGGTTCAGGCAAGACCACTGTACTGGACTTGATCGCAGGGCGAGCCGCGCCGTCGTCCGGCACGGTGGAATGCTCGGTGCCGCTGGCCCTGCTGGACCAGCACGCCGGTGTGCTGCGCGACGACGAAACCCTGATCGAGGCCTGGCAGAGGCTGAACCCCGACGGCACGCGGAACGACGCCCAGGCGGCGCTGGCCCGCTTTCTGTTCCGCAATGCGGAAGCCCACAAGCGCGTCGACACCCTGTCTGGCGGCGAGCGCCTGCGCGCCGCGCTGGCCTGCGTCATGACCGGAACCCGCCCGCCGCAGTTGCTGGTCCTGGATGAGCCCACCAACCATCTGGATCTCGACGCCGTTGAAGCCGTGGAGGCGGCGCTGGCGGCGTGGGATGGCGCGCTGGTGGTCGTCAGCCACGACCGGGATTTTCTGGCGGCGATCAGGATTGAGCGTGAGGTCAGGCCGGGCTGAGCGTCAGCCCCACGACTCCACCGCGCCCCGGCGGCGGCCCGGGACCGCGAGCGCGGGACGGTCCAGCCGGGGCTGTGGTTCAGGCTTGCCGAAGAACCAGCCCTGGCCCAGTTGCACGCCCAGCCTCAGCATCAGTTCGGCGACCTCGCCCGTCTCGACGCGCTCGGCCACGGTCCGGAGCTCCAGCCCCGCGCACATCTCGACCAGATGACGGATCAGGGTGCGGGATTTTTCGTCCTCGCAGGCCCGCATGACGAAGGCGCCGTCAATCTTTACGCCATCGACCGTCAGATGGTTCAGATGGTCGAAGGACGACGCCCCGACCCCGAAATCATCCAGATACACCTTGAAACCCGCCTGCCGCAGCCGGGCCAGACGCCCCTGGGTGCCGGGCAGGTCGAGGATGGTGGCGGTCTCGGTGACCTCCAGCTTCAGGCGTTTGCGAATGTCACCATGGTTGGCCGTCAGCCGCATCAAGGCCTCGCCATAGGTGTCGGTGGCCAGCGACCCGGCCGAGACATTGACCGCCACCCGCGTCAGCCCATAGCCGGGCTGAAGCATCTGCTGGATGGCCTTTTCCGCCACCACGAGATCGAAGCTCTCGATCAGGGCCAGGGTCTCGGCCAGACGGATGGTGCTCTCGGGGCCGTCACAGCCGGGAATGCGTGCCAGCGCCTCGAAATGATGCACCGCCCCGGACTCCAGCTCGACGATCGGCTGATAGTGCAGGGCAAAATCGCGCGCCTTTACCATGGCGCGGAAGCTGTCCATCTGCTCCAGGGTGCGGGTCAGGGTCTTTCTGAAGGTGACATCGGGATCGTCGAGCGCCCCGTTCGAGATACAGACCTCCAGCGCGTGCCGCATGGCGCGCAGGGTCGCCTGGCGGTCCACGCCGGGGGTCAGCTCGACCTGGCGAATGTCGGCGCTGACATCGACGCCCTCCAGCGCCGCGACATTGTGAATAGCGTCCTGGACGGCCGATGCGTCCGGATCCTCCCGCAGCAGGGCATAGGCGTTGCCGCTCAGATGCGAGGCCGAGGCCCCGTCGACCGAGGCGGCCTGCAGGGCCCCGTGCAGGCGGGTGGTCAGACGGTCGAGTTGCTCCCCCTGGACCTGTTCCAGACCGGTCACATCCACAAAGGCGAGCGTGAGCGGGTCGGACCTCCGGGCGGAGAGTGCATGGCCCGCCTGACGCATGAGGTCATCCCGGGTGAGCAGGGGCCTGGCCTCGGGCGTCTCCAGCTCAAAGCCCCGACCCAGCCAGGTGAGGGCACAGGAGCAGTGAGGGGCAAGCTCGGGCAGGCTGAAGAGGCGCACCCGAACCCGTCGACAGGCCCCGGGACCGAGGCTGTACAGAAGGTCGAGCGGATCGCTTCGAGCCCCGGGTGCCAGGCCGGCGAGGGCCGCCTTCAACCGGTCAGCGCTGCGGGCCTCGAACAGATCGGTCAGGGCGCGGCCGGTCCAGGTCGTCTCCGGAGAATGCCCCGTCGCGGGGGCCGCCCCCATGGCCAGCACGATCCGCCCCTCGCCGTCGATCTCGACGAGGGTGTCCGCCGAAGCGAAGGCCAGACCCAGAAGACGACTGTTGAGCGCCATTCCGCCCATCTAGCCCGACAGTCTTGAAGAAACCGGTGGCAAGTCCGGTTAACGCCGGGTTGCCGCGATGCGGGTCAGATGGCAGTGGGTCGCGGCATCGCCACCGATAATTCCTGAACATTCAAGGCTTTCGTACAAGCCCGGTGCGATTTGCCCGCCCTGCCTCCACGCCGGTGTAATCTGCGCGGCTGCCCCGGACATCTGTTGCAGCAGGAGGCAATTCAGACGGTTCAGACTCTTCAGACGGTCTTTTTCACCCGTCTGGATTCAGGCGGAGCGGCTGAAGGCGACGGCGCTGCCGTCGGTGGGGGTGGCCTGGCCGGTGGCGCCATAGGCATTGGGCACGCCGCGTTGCTCGCGGATCTCGGCGGCCAGGGTGCGCACCAGGCCTTCGGAGATGATGCGGGCAGCCTCGACGGCACGGGCGTGACGGCCGAGGATGGCCTCGAACGCCTCGGTCGCCTTGACCAGGGCCATGCGATCCGCCGCCGGCGCGCGGGCAAGTCCCGAGGGGTCGGCCTTGATCTGGGCCGACTCGCGGCGATAGCGATTGGCCAGCTCCTGGGTCTCGGCGAGGCCCGCGGCCACATCCTGCGGGCGCTGGGCCTCGAAGGCGGCCAGCTCGTCGGACAGGCGACGGGTCAGCGACTGGGTCAGGTCGATCAGCTGGCGGACGCGGGCCGAGGCGGTGACGGTAAAAGCGGTGTCGTGCATCACGAAGCCTCCTGCATCTTGAGCATCTCGGACATGACGTGGTCGGCCAGGCCGATCCCGCCCGAGCGGGCGGTCTGCTTGGCCATTTCGTCGATCAGGAACGACCGCCAGGTCTCTTCGGCCTGGCCGCCACCGAACGGGGCCTCGGTCGACAGGCCCTGGAACATGGGGCGCAGCATCTGGGCCAGGAAGGAGGCCTCGAAGTCGATAGCGGTTTCGCGCATGCGGTCCTGGCGCAGGGTCGGGGTCTGGACCGGACGGAGCAGGTCGGGCGAGAGGGTCAGCGGATCGGACATGGCGTTACATCACCTCGATGTCGGCTTGCAGGGCCCCGGCGGCCTTGATGGCCTGCAGGATGCTGATCATGTCCCGCGGCGTGACGCCGAGGGCGTTGAGCCCGGCCACCAGGCTGGACAGGGAGGCTCCGCCCCCGATGATCCGCATCTGGGTGCCCTGATCTTCTTCCACGCGGACGGTGGACGAGGGCACGACCACGGTTTCGCCCCGGCTGAAGGGGGCGGGCTGGCTGACGAAGGGGTCTTCCTGAACGGTGACGGTCAGATTGCCCTGGGCGATGGCGACGGTGGAGACGCGTACAGCCTCGCCCATGACGATCACGCCATTGACCTCGTCGATGATCACCCGGGCGGGGGCGTCGACCGTGACCGGCAGGTTCTCGATGCGGCTGAGATAGCCGGCCATGCCCCAGCCCTGGGGCGCGCGCACGGTCACGACGGTGCCGTTCTCGGCATAGGCGGTGCCGGGGTAGGTCTCATTGATGGCGAAGGCCACGCGCTGGGCAGTGGTGAAGTCCGGGTTGCGCAGGGTCAGGCGGACCTCGGCCTGGCGGCCCAGGTCGAAGCCGGTCTCGCGCTCGACCACGGCCCCACCGGCGATGCGGCCTGCGGTCGGCACGCCGCGCGTGATGGACGAGCCCGAGGCACCCGAGGCCGACAGCGACCCGGTCTGGATCGAGCCCTGGGCCACGGCATAGACCTCGCCGTCCGCGCCCTGCAGGGCCGTGACCAGCACCGTACCCCCCAGCAGGCTCTTGGCATCGCACAGGGTCGACACCGACACGTCGATACGCGCGCCGGGCGTGGCGAAGGGCGGCAGCTCGGCGGTCACCATGACGGCGGCGATATTCTTGGTGTTGGCGTTGGCGCCGCGGATATTGACGCCCTGACGCTCCATCATGCCCTCCAGCGACTGGCGGGTCAGGGGGCAGTTGCGCAGGTTGTCGCCGGTGCCGTTCAGCCCGACGACCAGGCCGTAGCCGACCAGCTGGTTGGAGCGGACGCCCTCGATCGAGACGATGTCCTTGATGCGCGACTGGGCCTGGGCGGCCTCAGGCAAGGCGACCAGCGCCAGGGCGCCAGCGGCGAAGCAGGAGGCGAGGCGGGCAAGAACTGACGTCATGAAAGGGGTCCTGACAGTTACGACCTGCGTCATGCCAATTCCGTGCCGTAATCGTAGATCAGGAAAAACAAGGGGTTGGTCTCGGCTTGCGGGTCTCCAGGCAGCAATTTTTGCCGGGCCGTTAACCAAACCCTCACCTGGCGGGTCCAGACTTCGCTCATGGTCCGGAGTGCCCGCACATGAAGATCCAAGGTCCGCAGTCGAGTGGTCCTGCCGCCCGTCCCACCCGCCCGGGTCAGGCTGCGGGCGGCTTCAGCCTGGGCGGCGCGGCCAGCGCTTCCGCCGCAGGGGCCAAATCCGGGGTCGCGGGCTTGTCCGGCCCGACCGGCGTCGCCTCGCTGATGGCGCTTCAGGGGGTGGAAGGGGTCGAGGGGGCGGTGGAACGCCGCCGCCGGGCGATCCGGCGTGGCCACCGTCAGCTGGACCGTCTGGAAGCCCTGAAGCTGGCGCATCTGGCCGGCCAGGCGGATGCGGATGCCCTCGGGGCCCTGTCCCGGACCGGGGCCGAGGATCGGCCCGACTCGGAGGACCCCGGTCTGAATGCCGTGCTGGACCAGGTGGACCTGCGCGTCGCGGTGGAACTGGCCAAGGCCGCCGCCGCCCGAAGCTGAGCCCTTTCAAGGGTGAGGACGAATTGTCACGCCTCACGGCATAGTGACCCGGCAAAGCTGGCGGGATTGGGGATTCGGCTTGAGACGACTCGCGGCCTTGCCTATAGGCCTGCATGCGCCACAGGGGGGCGTGAAGAGTGAGCGTGAGTGCGATGAACGCATTAGCGTCTGTTGTGAATGAAGTGACGGAGCCCTATCGCCCGTCCGACGACGAACCCTTCATGAACGAGCGGCAGCTGGCCTATTTCAAGGCCAAGCTGAACGCCTGGAAGGAAGATATTCTTCGGGAATCCAAGGGCACGGTCGTCAATCTGAAGGCCGAGACCGAGAACCACCCCGATCTGGTGGACCGGGCCTCGTCGGAATCGGATCGCGCACTGGAACTGCGGACCCGGGACCGTCAGCGCAAGCTGATCGCCAAGATCGATGAGGCGCTGCGCCGGATCGAGGACGGCTCCTACGGCTATTGCGAGGAGACCGGCGAGCCGATCAGCCTCGGACGGCTGGAAGCCCGGCCGACCGCGACCCTGTCGGTCGAGGCCCAGGAACGCCACGAACGCCGCGAGCGCGTCCACCGCGACGACTGAGGGCGGTGACCGGATGCGGGGCCTTGTCAGCATCCTGTTCGGTCTTCTGCTGCTCGCCAGCGCGACGCCCGTCCATGCACAACAGGCCGAGGTGCCTTTTCCAGCGGCCTTGCGCGGCGATGCCTTCCGGCTGGAGTCCGCGACCCTCGGGCGGGGCTTTGACATCTATGTCCGCCTGCCGCCCGACTATGACGCCGAGGGACCTGCCTATCCGGTCGTCTATCTGCTGGATGGGGACAGCCTGTTCCCTATTCTTGCGGCCAACCACCTGTTCCTGACCTATGACGAGGGCCTGCCCGAGGCTGTGTTGGTCGGCATTGCCTATGGCGGCTTTGATCCCTCGGTGAACCGCCGGGGCCTCGACTTCCAGTCTCCGGACGAGGGCCTTCCCGCCGAGCATGCCGGCGCCGAAGCGTTCCACACCTTCCTGACCGATGAGCTGCTGCCGATGATCGAGGGGCGGTTCAATGTCGATCCCGACCGGCGCGTCCTGTTCGGCCAGTCGCGGGGCGGCAATCTGGTGCTGTATTCAGCCGTGGCCCATCCCGATGTCTTCCAGGGCCGGATCGCCAGCAACCCGTCGCTGACGCCCGGCATGGCCTCGATCACTGGCAGTGCCGCGCGGGCGGGGCGGAATGACCTCAAGGTCGCCGTCACGAGTGGCGAGCGGGACAGGGCCGATCTCCGCACGGAGGCGGCCTTCTGGGCCGAGACCTGGTCGGGCCGGGATGCGGATCAGCGTCCCTGGCAGGTGCGTCTGATCCCGATTGCCGGGGGCACCCACGCCGCCAATGCACCGGACGCCTACCGCGCCGGGATGTTGTGGCTGTTCGAAAGGACCGACCCCTGATGCTGGGCCTGATCACGATCCTCGCCCTTGCCGGGCCTACCGGTGACCCGGAGCCGCCGTATTCCCGGTGGGTCAACGACTATCACCACTTGGCCATCGACTGCGATTTCATTACGCACAGCTTCGGCCGGAATGCCGCCTGGGGCCTGTGGCGGATGCCGTTCGAGCAGGTAGCCTGGGAGGTTTCGCATGCCGACTGGGACGGAGGCCTGATCCTGACCTTCTCCTGCCTTGACGGCACAGCCTGCATCCAGCAGGGCCGACTGGAGGACACGCCAGAGCGTATCAGTCGACATGAGGTGCCGATCAAGTCCGCAGACCGGATCGAAGGCCTCGACGCGATAGCGGCGGCGGTCAGCGCCGGGTGTGCTGTGGCCGAAGCTGAGCTTTCCTGACGCATCCCTGCCTTGACTTCGCCGGGGCGGAGCGCGACCTACGCGCCTCACGTTCAAGGTTTACCGCTCCATGCCTGTCAAAGTCCGTTTCGCCCCGTCGCCGACGGGTAAGCTGCACGTCGGCAATGTCCGCACGGCCCTGGTCAACTGGCTGTTCGCGAAAGGGCAGGGCGGGCAGTTTGTGCTGCGCATCGACGACACCGATCTGGCACGCTCGACGGCGGAGTACGAGCGCGGCATCGAGCAGGACCTGATCTGGCTGGGTCTGGTCTGGGACGAGCGCCACAACCAGTCGCAGCGCTTTGACCGCTACCGCGCGGCCGCCGAGCGGCTGAAAGCGGCGGGGCGGCTTTACCCCTGCTATGAGACGGCCGAGGAACTGGATCGCCGCCGCAAGGTGCAGCTGTCGCGCGGCCAGCCGCCCATCTATGACCGGGCGGCGCTGCAGCTGAGCGAGGCTCAGCGCGAGGCGTATGAAGCAGAGGGCCGCCGTCCGCACTGGCGCTTCAAGCTGGACGGCAAGCGGGTCCACTGGGTCGATCTGGCGCGCGGTTCGGCCGAAGTGGACACGGCCTCGATGTCCGATCCGGTGCTGATCCGCGAGGACGGGCTGTTCCTCTATACCCTGCCGTCGGTGGTCGACGATCTGGACATGGGCATCACCCATGTGATCCGCGGCGAGGACCATGTGACCAATACCGGCGCGCAGATCGAGATCTTCGAGGCGCTGATCGCCCTTGGCTGGACGGGCCGCCTGCCGGGCTTTGCCCATATGCCGCTGCTGGTCGGAGCGGACGGGCAGGCGCTGTCGAAACGGCTGGGTTCGCTGTCGATCTCGGAGATGCGGGATCAGGGCTATGAGCCGATCGCCATCACCAGCCACCTCGGCAAGATCGGTACCTCCGATGCGCTGGAGATCGCACCGTCGATGGCCGCGCTGGGTGCGGGGTTCAGCTTCGACAAGATGGGGCGGTCACCGGCCCGCTATGACACGGCGGATCTGGACCGGCTGAACGCCCAGGCGCTGCATGCCATGAGCTATGATCAGGCGCAGGGTCGGCTGGCGGCGGCCGGCTGTGACCTTGGCGAGGATTTCTGGACCACGGTGCGGCCCAATCTGGAGCGGTTCGGCGACGTCGAGGCGCTGGCGCGGATCGTCAAGGGTCCGGTCACGCCGGTGATCGCGGATGCGGAGTTCGCCAGGGTGGCGGCAGAGACCCTGCCGGAAACGATCGACGGCGACAGCTGGTCGGCGTGGACGGGCGCGATCAAGGGGCGCACGGGAGCCAAGGGCAAGGCCCTGTTCATGCCGCTGCGTCAGGCCCTGACCGGGCAGGAGCACGGACCGGACATGGCCGCGCTGATACCGCTGATCGGGCGGGAGCGGATCCTGAAGCGGCTGTCTGGCGAGACGGCCTGACCGTCCCGCCAGAGTTCAGACCGGTCAGGCGTTGCAGGCGGTCAGTTCTTCGGCCGTCAGGGCCGTGCCCTTCCAGGTAAAGGCGGTAACCTGGCCCAGACGGGCGACGACGCGGCGGCAGGCGCGCGTCGCCGGCTGGTTGGCGCCGCCGGTGGCGGTGCAGTTCGTGCCTTCACAGCGCCAGGTGGCACCGTCGACGATGACCCGGCCCGAGGGAGCCGAGGCGGCGTCGGCCAGCGTCGCCGAGGTGGCGGGGGTCTGGACCGGAGTGGCCAGGGTCGGGGTAGCGACAGCCAGAATGGCCGCGATCAGAAGCGTGCGCATGGGGAGAAACTCCATCTTGGACCGGGCAGGGGAGCCCGTGACGGCGCAATGTCCGTTGTTTTTGAAAACTGTCAAGGGCCGTGATCGCGATCAGTGCTTATTTGGTGACCGCTGATCACTTATCGATGATCATGTTTCAAATCGGACGGCGTGTCCATGCCGTTCAGGGCCTCAAGCGCCTCATCGACCGTGCGGCATACTGTCCATGCCTGGAGGAAGGATGCGGGGGTCATGCCGGCCTCGACCGAATGCTCCATGACCCGGAACAGGCTTTGCCAGAAGCCGTCAATGTCGAGGAAGATGACGGGCTTGCCGTGCAGGTCGAGGCGTTTCCACGACAGAAGTTCGATGACCTCCTCGAGCGTGCCGATGCCGCCCGGGGCGACGACGAAGGCATCGGATTCGTCGTACATGATCTGCTTGCGCTCGTGCATGGAGTCGACCACCAGGGTCTCGACGTCGTCGAAAAGGCGTTCCCGGCTGCGCAGGAACTCGGGCATGACACCCAGGACCCGGCCCCCCGCCGCGTGGGCGGCCCGGGCCGAGGCACCCATCAGGCCGACGCCGCCGCCGCCATAGACCAGCCGCCAGCCTCTTTCCGCCACGCCCTGGCCGAAGGCCCGGGCGGCCTCGGTATATTTCGGGTCGGCGGTTTCGGATGATCCGCAGAACAGGCAGACGGAGCGGCCACTGAAAGGACGGATCTCGGCGGAAGTCGTGGGCATGGAACCTCTGGAATACAGGCAGGAGATTCGACGGTCGGTATGACTGTCGGCAAGCGGGGGTTTTTGCCATACAGGGCAGATGGCTTCCGCGAAACGCATGATTGAACGATATGGCCTCCGATCCCCGGCAGGGAGGGCGGTGACCGGCCTGACCCTCGCGTTACTCGTGGCCGGGTGCGGCGGGGACGAGCGCTCATCCCGGGAAGCGGGGGCGGCCACCCAGGTCGCGGGTGCCGGTTCCGGATGGATCATGCCTCCGTCGGTCACGGGCCTGCACCGCGATGGCGCCGAATTGGTGGTGTCGGGCCAGGCGGACCCGGGCGGCCGGGTCGTGCTGAGGACGCCCGCAGGCCAGGCCTATGCCGCAGTGGCCGATGCCGAAGGCCGGTTCGAGGTGCGGCTGACGGCGGTCGACGGACTGGTTCTCACGCCCGAGGCGCAACTGGGGCAGGACACGGTGCCCGCCCCCGGGCGAATGATCGTGCTGGACGCGGCCCGCGGATCCGCCGTGATCCTGTCGCCGGGCGGGGCCAGTCGGCGGTTGGGCGAGGCGCCCCCTCTGTCCAGTGTCGACCACGACGGCCGGGCGGCGATCCTGTCCGGTCGGGCATCGCCCGGGACGAACGTCAGGGTCGAAGTGCCCGGGCGTGGCCCCATTCAGGTGCAGGCGGATTCCACCGGCCAATGGCGCGTCGGTTTCGATGGATCGCCGCCGGCAGACGTGCGGATCGAGGGGCAGGACTTTGCCATTCCCCCCCTGTCTGTCGACCGGAATGATGCCACGGCCCCGGACATCAGCCGCGACGAGCGCGAGGATGGCTTTGTCCTCAGATGGCAGGCACCCGACGGTGCGCCACAGACCAGTTGGCTGCCGCGTCGTTAACGACTTCTTAAGGCAATCAGCCGAACAGCGGTCTTGGGATTCCTTTAGCGAGGCACCCACCATCACCAAGCCTTTTCAAAGCCCGGCGCGCTGCGTCGGGCTCTTTTTTCATGCCATGTCGGGGAAGGATGAGTGGCTCCGCGGGTAGGATTCGAACCTACGACCAGCCGATTAACAGTCGGCTGCTCTACCACTGAGCTACCGCGGAACAGGAACTCAAGAGGGGGGCGCTATAGCAGCGGCCCGCCGGACTGTGCAACGATAAATCGACACCATGACGCCGATATCCCTGACCTCTGTATCCCTGACCTCTGTCGATGATCCCCGGATCGCCGCCTTTCGCGACGTGCGCGAACGGGACCTGACGGGCCGCGAGGGGCTGTTTATCGCCGAGGGCGAGGTGGTGTTGAACGTGCTGACCTCGGCCTGGTCGCGGTGCCGCGCGCGGGCCGTGCTGCTGGCGGACAAGCGGCTGCCAAAGCTTGAACCGGTGCTGGCGCGACTGGATGCCGATGTGCCGATCTATACGGCCCCGCAGGAAGTTGTGGACGGGATCGCCGGGTTCCATCTGCACCGGGGGATTCTGGCGCTGGGCGAAAAACCGGAGCCGCTGGACCTCGACGCCTTTCTGGCCGGACGACCGGAGCGATCCGTGCTGGTCGGGACCGTGGGCATCGGCAATGCCGACAATATGGGCGGGATATTCCGGAACGCGGCGGCCCTGGGGGCGTGCGGGGTGCTGGTCGATCCCGCCTGCTGCGACCCCTTCTATCGCAAGGCCATACGGGTCTCGGTGGGTGCGGTTCTAAGGACCCCGATTGCGTCGGATGTGTCTGCCACGGTCATGGTCGAACGGGCCGAGGCCCACGGCTATGTGCCGCTGGCGCTGACGCCCGGGGAGGGGCCGGATCTGACCGATCTGGAACCGCCTCAGCGCGCCCTGGTCCTGCTGGGATCGGAAGGGCCCGGCCTGCCCCGGGAGGTCCTGGCCCGCGCCCGACCGGTGAGGATTCCCATGGCGTCCGGCTTTGATTCGCTGAACGTCGCGGCGACCTCGGCGATCGTGCTGCACCATCTGACTCGCCGTTGAAGCGAATCACGGAGTTGTTAGCGCATTAACCCTTTGTACACCTTGCTGAACGGTCCCGATTGTGGCGCTATTGCGGCGTCCGGGGAGGTCGTCATGTTCAGTGATGTCATTGGTTTCGTCGTCCGTAATGCCCGTCTGGCGGTGACCGTCGGCGTGGTGACCGGGGCCGTGAGCGCGGCCAGTCTGCTGGGATGGTTGACGGCGCCGATCGCCTGACCTTCGCCTGAAGATCAAAACGCTCTAGACACATGGCTTTCGGGTGGCCGCGTGCCGCCGCAGGCCGAGGTATTTCGTGTCCGTCCAGAGCGTCAGCATCACCCCGTGGCAGGATCAGGAGCCCGGCACCTCGGGCCTGCGGAAGTCGACGCGCGACTTCATGCGGCCCGGCTATCTGGAAGCCTTTCTGCAGTCTGTGTTCGACGAAGCCGCGCCGCTGGCGGGGGATGCCCTTGTGGTGGGCGGCGACGGGCGGTTCTTCTGTCGTGAGGCGGCGGCCATCGTCGTGCGCATGGCGCTGGCCAACGGCTTTTCGCGCGTCATCGTGGGGCAGAACGCCCTGATGTCGACGCCGGCCGCCTCGGCCCTGATCCGCAAGCGTGGCGCGAAGGGCGGGGTGATCCTGTCGGCCAGTCACAATCCGGGTGGTCCGGACGGCGACTTCGGCGTCAAATACAATACGGAGAGCGGAGGCCCGGCGCCGACGACCTTCACCGCCGGTGTGTTCGCGCGCAGCAAGGAACTCCGAGCCTATCGCATCCTCGACGAGGAGGCGCCCGACCTGTCCCTCATCGGTGAGTTCCGGCTGGACGAGGGCGTGGTCGAGATCATCGATCCCATCGCCGACTATGCCGATCTGATGGAGACGGTGTTCGATTTCGGTGCCATCCGGGCTCTGGTCTCCAGGCCTGGCTTTCGCATGGCGTTCGACGCCATGAATGCGGTGACGGGCCCCTATGCCGTCGAAATCCTTGAGCGGCGACTGGGGGCGCCCGCAGGGACGGTGATGCGCGGTGAGCCGCTGCCTGACTTCGGCGGCGGCCACCCCGATCCGCATCCGGATCACACGCCCGAGTTGACGGCCCGCATGTTCGGGGACGACCCGCTGGATTTCGCAGCGGCCTCGGACGGGGACGGGGACCGCAATATGATCATGGGGCCGGGCATGGTGGTGTCGCCCGGCGACAGTCTGGCGATCCTGGCAGCGAACGCCGGCTGTGTGCCTCGGTACAGGGACGGTCTGAAGGGACTGGCGCGCTCCATGCCGACCAGCCGCGCGGCGGACCGCGTGGCCGCGGCGATGGGCATCGAGATGCACGAGACGCCGACCGGCTGGAAATTCTTCACCAATCTGCTGGACGCCGGGCGCATCACCCTGTGTGGCGAGGAGAGCTTTGGCACCGGCTCGGACCATGTGCGCGAGAAGGACGGCCTGTGGGCCGTGCTGTTCTGGCTGAATGTGCTGGCGGCGACCGGTAAGGGCGTGGGCGAGGTGGTGGTCGGCCACTGGTCGCGGTTCGGCCGGGACTATTATCAGCGGCACGACTATGAAGGGCTGGAGGTTGGCCCGGCCCAGGCCTTCATGCAGGCTCTGCGCGAGGCGGCGAACGGGGCCGAGGGGCGGCAGGTCGCAGGCTATCGCGTGCAGTCGGCCGTGGACTTTGCCTACAGCGATCCGGTGGACGGGTCAGAGGTGAAGCATCAGGGCGTGACCGTCCGGCTGAGCCCTGACGCGCGCGTGACATATCGCCTGTCGGGCACGGGGTCGTCGGGGGCGACGTTGCGGGTCTATCTGGAGCGGTTCGAGGATCCGGCGGGTGACCTGCACCGCGACCCGGCCGAGGCCCTGGCCGCCGTGGCCGAGGTCTCGCGGGCCTTTGCCGGGATCGAGGCCCGGCTGGGGCGGACGGAGCCCTCGGTCATCACCTGAGCCGTCAAGGGCCGGATACGAAAAGGCCCGGAGGGTGACCTCCGGGCCTTCGCGCGTCTGGCGGATCGCTCCTTCAGTCTTCCTTGACGTTGTCGACGTGACCGGCCATCCCCTCGACCGGGCTGGAGAGCGCCGGATCCTCGGTGATGTCGATCCCCTTGGCCAGCTTCGAGTTCCAGAACCCGTAGATGGCGTAGATCACGGCACCGACCGCCGCATAGGTGGCCAGGATGGTCAGCGGCAGGGGGTTGTCGGCCAGGGCGTGCTGGACCATGGGCGTGAAGTTCAGCGCCGCCAGTCCGAGACAGGCCAGGATGCCGAGGGTGGCGGTCACCACGCCGCCGGGCACCTTGAACGGACGCTCAAGCTCCGGATGGCGGATGCGCAGCACGATCACCGAGAAGCAGACGATCGAGAAGGCCAGCGCCGTTCCAAGCGACACCAGGTCGCCGAGGATGCCGATCGGCAGGAAGGCCGCCGCGGTGGCGATGGCGATACCCAGCAGGATGGTGCCGATCCAGGGGGTGCGGAACTTGTCGTGCACGACGGCGAAGGCGCGGGGCAGCAGGCCGTCGCGGGCCATGGTGTAGAAGACCCGCGTCTGGCCGAAGCACAGCACCAGCATCACCGAGGACAGGCCCGTCACGGCGCCGATCTTGATGAGGAAGCTCATCAGGTTCAGTTCGCCACCCGGCGCGATGGCCAGGGGGACATTGGCCCATTCCAGACCCATGCGGTCGATGGCGACAGCGATCGGGGCCGGGCTGGCCAGTTCCATGAAGGGCACCACGCCGGTCATGACCATGGCGACCATCATGTAGATGATGGTGCAGACGATCAGGGCACCGAGGATGCCGATCGGCACGTCCTTGGATGGATTGCGCGCCTCGGCCGCGGCCGTGGAGACCGCCTCGAAGCCCACATAGGCGAAGAAGATGATGGCCGCGCCACGGAAGATGCCGCCGACACCGAACTGGTCCCAGGTGCCGCCTTCGGGCGTCGGGGGCACGAAGGGCACCCAGTTGGCCGGATTGATGTAGGCTATGCCGATGGCGATGAAGGTCAGCAGCACCAGGACCTTGATGACCACGATGGCATTGTTGACGTTGGCGGATTCGCTGACCCCCATGACGAGGAGCAGCGTCACCAGGCCGATGCCGATGGCGGCGACCATGTTAAATGTGCCCGTAGGCTGGAACATGATCGGCCCGGCTTCCTGCGCCACGGCCTGGATGAAGGGGGTAGCGAACTGCGGCGCTTCGTTTCCGGCGAAACTTATCGTCGGGAAGACGACGCCAAGATCCCCCAGCAGCGAGACCACATAGCCGGACCAGCCGACCGCGACGGTCGAGGCGGCCACGCCGTATTCCAGCACCAGAAGCCAGCCCATGATCCAGGCGAACACCTCGCCGAGCGTACCGTAGGCATAGGTGTAGGCCGATCCCGAAACGGGCATGGTCGAGGCCAGTTCGGCGTAGCACAGGCCCGCCAGCGCACAGGCGATGCCGGCTAGCACGAAGCAGAAGATGATGGCCGGACCGGCGTGGGCCGAGGCCACCTGGCCCGTCAGCACGAAGATTCCCGCGCCGATGATGCAGCCGATACCCAGGCTGACCAGGTTGATGGGGCCCAGCGTCCGCTTCAGGCGGCTGGTCGCAGCCTCCTTCTGGATCTGATCGACGGATTTTCTAAGAAACAGTCGGTTTCCCGGCGGTCTCGCGCCTTGTGCGGACATATGGTTGCGCCCCCTCTAGATAACGGCCGCCTCCCGGACGGCTCTTGAACCGTTGGGGACGCTAGCGGCCAAGTCCCCTGCTGGCAACGTGGTTTCACAAGGACAAAGGATTGTGAACGCTTCATGCGGCGGAGGATACCCGGTATTCCGGGGCATGCTGCCGATCCACGACGTCCTGCCTCTTGTGGAAAATGCGCTCGGGAGGAGCTCGACCGTCGTCCTGGTCGCCCCGCCGGGCGCGGGCAAGACCACGGTCGTGCCGACGGCCCTGCTGGATCGGGGCATCGTCGGCGGCGGAAAGATTCTCATGCTCGAACCCCGTCGGCTGGCCGCGCGTGCCGCGGCAGAGCGCATGGCGGAGCTGCGGGGCGAGGCGGTCGGCGAGACCGTCGGCTATCGGACCCGTCTGCACAGCCGTGTGGGGCCGAACACCCGTGTCGAGGTGATCACCGAAGGGATATTCACCCGCCGGATCATCGCCGATCCCGGTCTGGAGGGCGTATCCGCCGTCCTGTTCGACGAATTCCACGAGCGCAGTCTGGACGCCGACCTGGGCCTGGCCCTGGCGCGTCAGGCCCAGGAGGTGCTGCGCCCGGACCTGAAGCTGGTGGTCATGTCGGCTACCCTGAACGTGGCGGCCCTGGTGCGGACCCTGGGCGATCCGCCCGTGATCGAGGCCGAGGGGCGGACCTTTCCGGTCGAGACGATTTATCTGGGCCGCGTCGTCACCGAACGGCTTGAGGTGGCGGTGACGCGCGCCGTGCGCCGAGCCCTGGCCGAGACCGCGGGTTCGGTTCTGGTCTTCCTGCCGGGGCAGTCGGAAATCCATCGGGCGGGACGCACTCTGGCGGAGGCGGCCCTGCCGTCGGGTGTCGAGGTCGTCCCCCTTCACGGCGGGCTGGATCGGGTCGTGCAGGACCGGGCTGTGACCCCGCCGCCGGCTGGTGTACGCCGGGTGATCCTGTCGTCCGCCGTGGCCGAGACCAGTCTAACCCTGCCGGGAATTACCGCCGTGGTCGATGGCGGTCTGTCGCGCGTGCCCCGTTTCGATCCGGCCAGCGGCCTGACCCGCCTGGCGACCGTGCGGGTCAGCCGGGCCTCGGCAGAACAGCGGAGGGGACGCGCGGGCAGGCTGGGGCCTGGGGTCTGCTACCGGCTCTGGGACCGGCAGGAGAGCCGCGGCCTGATCCCCGAACAACCCGCAGAAATCCTCGAAGCCGACCTGACCGGACTGGCGCTCGATCTGGCGCGGTGGGGCGCGCGGTCGGCCGAGGGGCTGGCCCTGATCGATCCGCCGCCCGTCGGGGCCTTTGCCGAGGCGCGAGCGGTACTGACCCGGCTGGGGGCACTGGACGCGCGCGGCGACCTGACCCCGCACGGGCGGCGGATGGCCGAGCTGCCGATGAGCCCCCGGCTGGCCCATATGGTGGCGGTGGCGTCGGACCGGGGGGATGCCCTGACCGGTGCCCGCATTGCCGCGATTCTGGGGGAGCCGGGACTGGGTGGCACCGCGACCGATCTGCGCGACCGGCTGGAGGCGCTGGAGCGCGACCGCTCGCCACGCGCCCGCGACGCGCTGAAGCTGGCCGACCGCTGGGCGCGGCTGGCGGGGGGCGGGCAGGGGGGCGAGGTTGATGCCGGCCTTCTGGTTGTCGAGGCCTTTCCCGAGCGGGTGGCGCGGGCGCGGGGCAAGCCGGGCGAGGTGAGGCTGGCGTCGGGGCGCGGGGCCTTTCTGGAGCCGACCGATGCGCTGGCGTCCGAGCCTTGGCTGGCGGTGGCGGAGCTGAGCGGCGGGGTCAGCGGCGACCGCATCCGTCTGGCCTGTCCCCTGGACATCGAGGCCTTGGGGCACCGGACGGTTGAGGAAGAGCAGCTGGTGCGCACGCCGTCCGGCCGGATGGAGGTGCGCCGCCTGAAGCGGATCGGCGAACTGGTGGTCGAGGAGGTCTCGCTGGGTGCACCGGACAAGGGCCGGGTGGCGGACCTGTTGAAGGGCGAGGTCGAACGGGAAGGTCTCAAGGGTCTGCGCTGGGGCGAACGCGCCTCGGGCCTGCGGGCGCGGCTGGCCTTTTTGCGAGAGCTGGATGACGGCTGGCCGGATGTCTCGGACGAGGGCCTGATGGCCGCGCGGGAGGTGTGGCTGTGGCCGCTTCTGGCCGGTGTGCAGGGGCTGGAAGGGATTTCAGATGACGCTCTGGAGCAGGGACTGCGGACGCTGATCCCATGGGACCGGGTGCGAGATCTGGACCGGCTGGCCCCCGCGCGGCTGGAGACACCGCTGGGCTCGACCGCCATCGACTATGCCGCAGAGGGCGGGCCCCGCGTCGACATCCGCGTGCAGGAGCTGTTCGGCGTGAAGGTCCATCCGACGGTCGGCGACGGTCGTGTACCGCTCACACTGGCCCTGCTGTCGCCCGCTCGCCGTCCGGTGCAGGTGACCAAGGACCTGCCGGGGTTCTGGAAAGGCTCATGGTCCGCCGTGCGCGCCGAGATGCGCGGCCGCTATCCCCGCCACCCCTGGCCGGAGGATCCGGCCAATGCCGAAGCCACGACACGGGCCAAGCCCAGAGGGACCTAGCGGTCCTCGGTCGCGGCATAGGCCATGATGCCGGTGGCGACGGCGAGGTTCAGGCTGTCGGCGCGGCCGCGCATCGGGATCTTGACATTGACGTCGCAGGCGGCGGCGAGGGCGTCGGTGAGGCCGGCCTGTTCATTGCCCATCAGCACCAGACTGGGCCGGGTGAAGTGGGCCGATCCCGGGGCCTCGGTGGCGTCCAGCCGTGTGCCGATGACGCTGCCGGGCCAGGACTTGCGCCATTCGAGGAAGGCCTCGGGCGTGGTGCGGGTGAGGGTGACGGCGAACACCGAGCCCATGGTGGCGCGCACGGCCTCGACCGAATAGGGATCGACGCAGTCGCCGATCAGGATGACGCCGCCACAGCCGGCGGCATCGGCGGTGCGGATGATGGTGCCCAGATTGCCGGGGTCACGCACCTGTTCCAGCGCGATCCAGGCCGGAGCCGAGGTCGGGTCGATATCCTCCAGCGGCGTATAAACCTGGTCGAAGACGGCCAGCACCGTCTGGGGATTATCACGGCGGCTGATCTTTTCGAGGATGGGGTGGGTGACGACCACGATCTCGCCGCCGGCCGCCTCGGTCGCCGCACGTGCCCGGTCCAGCAGGGCGTGGGGCCGCGCCTCCATCCCGACCATCAGCAGGCGGGGGGTGCGCCCCATATCAAGGGCTTCGCCGATGAACTTGAGGCCTTCTGACAGGAACTGGCCGGTGTGCTCGCGTTCCTTTCGCATATGCAGGGCGCGCACCGCCTTGACCGTGTCATTGGTGAGCGAAGTGATCAGGCGTTCGCTCATGTCGCGGACCACCGGGAAAAGAAGCTGAGGCCGATGGCGCGGCCGTTCTCGCCAGCTTCCGCGAGGGCCAGTTCACCCCAGTCGATGCGACCCGCGCGGCCGGCGGTCGCCTGATCCATCAGATGGGCCAGCGACAGGCCCGAGATGCGCGCCGCATAGGCATTGAGCAGCAGAAAGTCGGCCTGCGGTTCCAGAATGGCGGCGCAATCGGCCAGCAGGCCGGGCAGGTCCTCGAACAGGCGCCAGACCTCGCCCGTCGGCCCGCGCCCGTATTTCGGAGGGTCGAGGATAACGCCGTCATAGAGCGAGCCGCGCTTGCGCTCGCGGGCGACATAACGCCGGGCGTCCTCGACGATCCAGCGGATGGGCCGGTCGGCGAGACCCGACAGCTCGGCATTCTCGCGCGCCCAGGCCACGGATTTCTTCGAGGCATCGACGTGGGTAACCTCGGCTCCTGCGGCCGAACAGACCAGAGAGGCGACCCCGGTGTAACCGAACAGGTTCAGGATGCGGGTCGGGCGCTTGCGGGCGCGGATGCGCTGGTCCAGCCATTCCCAGTTGGCCGCCTGCTCCGGGAAGAAGGCGAGGTGGCGGAACGGCGTAAAGCGAGCGGTGAAGCGGACGTCTCCCCAGCCGAGCGGAAAGGCGTCGACCGGCTTTCCGGCAAAGCGCCAGCGGCCGTCGTCGTCCTCGTCCTGCGGATCGAAGGTGGCATCGGCCCGGTCAAAGGCCGAGGCATCGCGCGGCTCCCAAACGCACTGGGGCTCGGGCCGGACGACGGTATGGCGGCCATAGCGCTCCAGCTTTCGGCCATGTCCGGAGTCGACGAGGGCATAGTCGGCCCAGTCGCGCGTCATCAGAACATCAGGGTGTGGGGACAGTCTCGAGGCCATGGGGGCTGCTTAAGCGCACCGGCGGTCCGGCGTCCAGCGCGGCAGCCCCGGTTTCGGGCGGAAGGTCGGGCTCCGGATCCGGGCGGTGGCGCGTCTTGTCCCAGGCGAAGGGCTCGGTCACCAGCCGCCAGGCGGCATGGACGAAGGCGAGGCTGAGTAGCGACCAGTAGGCCGGGGCCTGGACGACATCGATCAGGCTGTAGGGAATTCCCGCCCGCCTGGCACCGATGAAGGCCGAAACCCAGGCCATGCCCGCCCCCAGCATCAGGACCCCCAGCGCCGGTATGGGCGTCGAGGGCGTCAGACCCGCGACCGCAGCCACAAGAACCGAGGCCGCGACCCAGGCGACCGAGGGGGCATGCACTGCGGCCGAGGCCAGCGACACGCCCACGGTCATCACCAGCGCCAGAAGCCCGCGCAGTCCCAGCGACAGGGGCCGGCGCGTATGCACGCCCCAGGTCTGCATGAACCCTTTCATCCACCTGGTTCTTTGAGGCAGCCAGGCGTCGAGGCCACCGGGCGGGGTCTCCCACGTCGGACGCGTCAGGACACCCAGCCGATAACCCGCTCGCCACAGGCGAAAGCCCAGATCGGCATCCTCGGTGACGTTCCAGGCATCCCAGCCACCCACGCGCTTCAGGATGTCGACGCGGAAGTGGTTGCTGGTCCCGCCGAGAGGAAAGGGAAGGCCCAGCCGTGTCATGCCGGGCAGGACCACCTCGAACAGGGCGGCATATTCGACGGCAAACTGGCGATCCAGAAAGGGTGAGGCCTCCGGGCTGCGGGTGCGCCGCCGAATGCGCAGCGGGGCCTGAAGACAGGCCAGGCGACCCGTCGCATCCCGGGCAAAGCAGGCGGCCGCTTCCCGCAGCTGCAGGGGATCGGGATCGTCCTCGGCGTCGTAGACGGTGATCAGGCGACCGGTGGCCCGGGCCAGGGCATGGTTGAGGGCCCGCGGCTTGGTGCGTGGTTCGCCCGGCGGAACAATCAGGATCGACAGCCAGTCAGGACGGTCGGCCGCATAGGCGGCCTCGATGGTCTCGTGGTCATGCGCCTCAAGGGCCAGAAACCCCTCGAGCCGGTCGGCAGGATAGTCGAGGGCCGCCAGATTCTCGACCAGCTGCGGCAGGACCTCGGCCTCGTCGTGCAGGGCGGCAACCACAGTGTAGCGGGGCAGGGGTGCAGTGCTGACTTGCGGCACACGACGTCGTCCGGAGGCGAGGATCAGGGCCAGTCGCCAGAGAGCGCAGGCGAGGAAGATCGCGGGGACCGCGAAGGACAGGATCGCGTGAAGTCCGGCCGGATCGCGCCAGACCCAGCCAACCAGTCCAGCCCCAACGGCGATCACGGAGAAGCCTTGCCCCCATGTCAGCGACCGTCGGCTCGCGCTGAGTGCAGGCGGCGGGCCAGACGCCTCTGCCACGCGGCTTCCCCGCTCGTCTCTTGCTGACGCGTCCATGTCCCCTCCCGATCAACGGGTTAGCCATGATGAGCACGCGGGACAAGCCGGAGCCTCCGACCGACCGCCAACTGGCGCCCGGCGACAAGAGTCAGTATGGCTGGCCGCAACCGCATGGAGGACAGGCTTGCCTGCGACAGCCCCCCGTTCCAGATCCCGGCGCAAACCCAAGGGCGAGGGTCATTTCCGGCGCGAGGAAATTCTGGCCGCCGCCGAGGGCATCTTTGTCGATCACGGCTATGAGGGCGCGACGATCCGCAAGATCGCCGACGCGGTTGGCCTGTCGTCGACCGCCCTTTATATGCATTTCCCCGACAAGGCGGCGATCCTGCACGAGATCTGCAAGGAGGCGTTCCAGGCCCTGACGCGGGCCCAGGCCGTGATCATGGAGGCTGACCTGCCGCCGGAACAGCGCCTGCGACGCCTGATCGAATCCTATATCGCCTTCGGGTTCGACAATCCGAATGCCTATCGCCTGATCTATCTGACGCGCCCGCAAGAGGCCGAGGGTGCAAAGTCGGCGGCCCAGGAAGTCGGCATCGGCCTGTTCCGGGCGTTCGAGACGGTCGTCCGGGAGGTCGACGCCGCCGGGCATCTGAAGGTCCCCCCGCGTACAGCGGCCCAGGTAATCTGGGCCGGAGGGCACGGCGTTGTGTCCCTGCTGATCACCAAGCCCTATTTCGACTGGGTGGAGCGGGACCAACTGGTCAAGGCCACGCTCGACGCCGTGTTCGACGGCCTGATTCGGGCGTGACCCGGTCGGCCCTGCCGGTCATCGTCACCCTCCTGCTGCTGGCGGGGTGCGGGTCCGCTTACAGCGAATCCGGGGGCGAGAGCCTGCGGGTTCTGTCGCTGGATCAGTGCGCGGACCAGTATGTGATGGCGATGGGCGAAGGGCATGAGTTGGCCCTGTCGCCGCGCGCGGACGACCCGGACTCGTGGCTTCGCGCCGAGGCCACCGGGCACAGGATGCTGCGCCCGACGCTGGAGTCGGTGGTCGCCTGGGCCCCCGATGTCGTCGTGCGCTACTGGGGTGGGGATGCCCGGTTGCTGGCCCAGCTGGAGCGTCAGGGGGTGAGGGTCGTGACCCTCGCCGACGCCGCCGACTTCGCCTCGGTCGAGCGGAGCATCCTCGATGTGGCGCAGGCTCTGGATCGTCGCACCGCGGGGCAAGCCCTGATCGACAGGATGCGCGCGACTCTCGACGACGGCGCATCGTCGGAAAGGGCACATCCGGTTGCCGCCCTGTATCTGACGGCCGGGGGCTTCACCAGTGGCTCCGGTACCCTGATCGACGCCAGCCTGACGGCTGCGGGGCTTGAGAACGCCGCCGGGCATCCCGGATTCGGCGCGGTGCGGGTGGAGCGGCTGGCCATGGACCCACCCGACCGGTTTGCCCTCGGCTTCTACGACCAGACGCGCGCTGACCGGCGCGGTCCGGGGCGGCATCCGCTGGTAAAGCGTCTTGTCGAGGAACGGCCGAATGTCCGGCTGCCGGCCGGCATGCTGACCTGTCCCGCCTGGTTCATGACCGAGGCCGTGCCCATCTTGGCCGACCTGCGGGACGCACAATGACGGTGGCGCGGATCAATCTGATGCTTGCATTGGCACTCGCGCTCGCCCTGATCGCGGCGCTGACGCTCGGCGAGGTCGGACTGAGCGGGGCGCAGTATGGGCTGGCGTTCAGAGACCCCGGGTCGGGGCCGGGACTGATCCTGTGGCAGGTGCGGGCGCCGCGCGCCGTCTGTGCGGTGTTTGTGGGCGCGGCGCTGGGTCTGTCGGGCGCGCTGATGCAGGGGCTGCTCCGCAATCCTCTGGCCGAGCCGGGCGTGCTGGGCGTGTCGGCCACCGCCAGTCTGGGAGGCGCGCTGGTGCTCGTCGCGGGGGCGGGCATGGTCACCGGCGCGGTCGAACTGGCCGCCCTGGCCGGAGCCGGCATCGGGGCGGCGGCGCTGGTTGCCTTTGCGGCGCGTATCCGGGCCCCGGAGGCCCTGATCCTGTTCGGGGTGGCCCTGTCCAGCTTTGCCGGGGCGGCGACCGCCCTGATCTTCAACCTGTCGCCTTCGCCAATTGCGACGGCGGAGGTCATGGCGTGGCTGCTGGGCTCGGTGCAGAACCGGGGCTGGGGGGATGTGTTGTGGGTCTCCGCCGCGCTGGTGCCCGCCGCCGCCCTTGCCGTGCTGAGCGCGCCCGGGCTGAAGGCCCTGTCTCTGGGCGATGAGACGGCGCGGACGCTGGGCCTGCCGCTGGACCGGCTGAGAGTGCTGGCGCTGATCGCCGCCAGTCTGGCCGCAGGCGCCGCTGTCGCGACGGCCGGTGTGATCGGCTTTGTCGGTCTGGTGGCCCCGCACCTGGTGCGGGCGTCGGTCCGGGCAGATCCGGGACGCGTATTGATGCCCTCGGCGCTGGCCGGGGGACTGATCCTGGTTATTGCGGACCTGATGACGCGTATCACCCCCACGGATCAGGAGCTGAAGCTGGGGGTGTTCACGGCTCTGGTCGGCGCGCCGCTGTTTGCCCTGATCGCGTGGCGCGCCGCCCGCGCGTGGAGAGTCTGAGTATGGCCTCCACACCCCGGCTGAAGATCGAGGGCCTGAGCCTGTCGCGCGGCAAGCGGACCGTCGTGCACGACGTCAGCCTGTCGGTGATGCCGGGCGAGCTGGTCGCATTGGTCGGGCCGAATGGAGCCGGCAAGACCAGCCTGATGCAGGCCGTGTGCGGCCTGATGAAGCCGGAAAGCGGGCGCATTGCGATCGATGGAAAGGCTCTCACCACCCTCGGCCCCCGCGAACGGGCAAAGGCACTGGCCTATCTGCCGCAGGATGGGACAGTCGCATGGAACCTGCCGGTGATCGAGGTGGTGGCGCTGGGGGCTGTGTTCCTTGAGCCCGATGGGGCGAGGGGCCGCGCGATGGCCGCGCTGGAGGAGGTCGAGGCCGGGGCGCTGGCGGACCGCGGCGTTGCCGAGCTGTCCGGGGGCGAGCGGGCGAGGGTGCTGCTGGCCCGTGTGCTGGCGTCAGACGCGGGCCTGCTTCTGGCGGACGAACCCGTTGCTGGTCTCGACCCGGAAGGTCAGCTGCTGGTGCTGGAGCGGCTGAAGGCGCGGGCTGGAGCAGGCCAGACGGTGGTGGCCAGCCTGCACGACCTGTCGCTGGCGGCGCGGTTTGCCGACCGGGTGATCGTCATGGATCGGGGCGAGGTCCGCGCCGACGGGGCCCCCGCGGTGGCATTGGATGCCGCCATACTGGCCGAGGTGTTCGGACTGGCCGGACGCTGGCTGGACGGAACCGGGGCCCCGGTGCTTGCGCTGAGCCGCCTCTAGTTCGCGAGAGACAGATAGGGCGTCGGGCCTGATCCGCCGCGCGCCAGATCCTGTGACAGGGTCAGCTCGGCTGTGCCATCGCCGAGTCGCGCCTTGTAAATCTGCATATTCTCCATGACCCGCATCATATAGTTGCGCGTCTCGGTGAAGGGCGTGCACTCGATGAAATCCACCGGGTCAACGATGCCGCCGCGCGGGTCGCCACAGCGGGCGATCCACTGGGGCGGCCGGGCCGGGCCGGCGTTGTAGCCGACAGCCGCCAGGATCATCGACCCGCCATTGGCGACCATCAACTCGCCGAGATGATAGCTGCCCAGCGTCATATTGTAGTCCGGGTCCCAGAGGCGTTCGGCCGAATAGGGCATACCCAGGCGGCGGGCGACGCCGGAGGCCGTGGACGGCAGGAACTGCATCATGCCGCGGGCGTCGGCGGTGGACACCGCCCGGGGATCAAAGCTCGACTCCTGACGGGTGATGGCCAGGGTGAAGGCCAGGGGAGCGGCACCCGCAACCTCGGGCGGGATGCGGATCGGATACTGGCGACCGGGCATGAGCCAGCCGCGCTGGCTGGCAGCGCGTCCGACCATCATCGAGCCGAACCGGTCGCCGAAACCGAGCACCATATCCATCAGCTGGGCGACGTCGGCGGCCGTCGGCAGGGTGTCGTCGAGATGATAGGCAAAGGCGCGGAGCAGCCCCGCTTCGCCGGCTTCCCCCGCCATGCGGGTCGCCTGAACGACCTCATTCCGTTCAAAGGCCGCGCGGGCCTCGGGCGTGATCTCGGGATCGGCGGGCAGGATGATGCGCGTCTGACCCGCCTTTTCAGCCGCCAGCTGGCCATAGAAGGACTGGATGTGCACGGCACCGGCGGCATAATGGCTTTGCGCCGTCGCCGTGTCGCCCATGGCCTCGGTCGCGCGTCCTAGCCAGTAGAGCGCCCGCCCCTGGGTGATCGGAGTGCCGGACATCTGCCGCAGGGACTCGAAATGGCGCGCGGCCCGGGCGGGGTCGTTCAGTTTCACCAGGGCGACCCAGCCTGCGAAGAATTCCGCATCGACCATGCGCTCGCCGCCGGGGAAGCCATGGCCCGCCATGGAGTCATAGGCCGCCTGCCAGTTCCGGACCTCCAGCGCGTCGAGGAAGTAGTTGCGACGCTCGCTCCAGAGGGTGTTCTGGCCGTCGGAGTGGGTCGGGGCTGCGGGCAAGCCCGCCAGCAGGGCGAAGCCTTCTCCCCGTCGCCCCTGGGAACGCAGGATGCGGACCCGCTCCAGCACGACGGCGGGGTGACCCGCCTGGGCCGGGGTCAGACCGGCGACGATGGCATCGGGCGCATAGGCAGTGCGCAGGGCGAGAACCGCCTGGGCGATGGTGCGCTGTTCGGCCCCGACCCGGTCGATCATGGCGCGGGTGGCGGGCCCATGGGGTCCCAGCAACAGCATGTTCAGCCGCGCCTCGTCATCGGCCGGCGCGATCCAGTTCGGCCAGATCGACAGGATGCGGGTCTGATTGGCCGCGTCGAAGGACTGGTTCCGCCACCAGTCGCGAATGATGGGGCGCGCCTCATCGCCCCGGCCCATGGCCTCGAGCGCCAGCGCCAGACCGATGGCGCCGTCAACGGTCAGGGGCGGGCGGCCGTCGAAGAAGGCAATGACGTCAGCGGGACTGGCCGCGCTGCGGGTAATCGCGCGCTCCCCCGCCATGATGCGGCTTGCAGCGCGGGGCCAGTCGGCGAAGGTCACGCGGGCGCGGGCCAGTTCCTCGAAGCTCATCAGGTCCGCCGAGGTGTCGACGAGGGCCCACTCCACCATCTTGCGGGCCGTGGCGTTTCCGATCCCGGCCGCCAGGCTGCGGGCACGGTCGATGTCCCGGGCGCGGGCTGCTGTGAGTGCCTGATTGAGCAGGCGGGCTTCGGCCTCGCTGAGCAGGCGGACGGTCGCGCCATAAGGCACTTCCTGGGTCCGGGTGGCGGACTTGGAGGCGGGTAGCCAGGTCACCGATGACAGGTTGGAAACCAGCACCTCGGGCGCGGGGGCGCTGAGGGCCAGGATCGTGGCCAGGATCGATGTCAGCATGGTTTGTCCTAACCCCATCATCTCGGTTGCGGCGGCTCAAGGCGCCCCTTACGTTCGAAACCTTTCCGCAGACTCGCTAAAGCCCACGCGAAGGACCATCGTTCCCATGACCGGCCCGACTTTCAAGGGCGTGATCACCGCCTTGATCACACCTCTTCGTGACGGAAAGGTGGACGATACCGCCTTGACCGCCCTGGTGGAACGCCAGATCGCGGCCGGAGTCCACGGCCTCGTGCCCATGGGAACCACCGGCGAGAGCGCGACCCTGACGGCGGAAGAGCACGCACATGTGATCGAGGCCGTGGTCGCGACCGTGGCGGGCCGTGTGCGCGTGATCGCGGGGGCGGGTTCGTCCTCGACTGCGGCCGCCATCGACAAGGTTCGCCACGCCAAGACCGTCGGCGCGGACGGGGCTCTGGTGGTGACTCCCTATTACAACCGGCCCTCGCAGGAAGGCCTGGCCCTGCATTTCGAGGCCATAGCCGAGGCCGTGCAACTGCCGGTGCTACTTTACAACGTGCCTGGCCGGACCGGCGTGGATATGTCGAACGAGACGGTGGCGCGGCTGGCCAGACACCCGAACATCGTCGGCATCAAGGATGCCACGGCGGACCTGGCCCGGGCCAGCTGGATGCGGACCCATGTCGACGGCCGCTTTGATCTCATCTCAGGCGATGACCCCAGCTTCCTCGGCTATCTGGCCCATGGGGGGCACGGGGTGATTTCGGTGACGTCGAATGTCGCGCCCGAGGCCATGGTGGCGCTTTATGACGCGGTCCAGGCCGGCGATCTGGAAAGCGCCCGCCTGTGGCAGGATCGGCTGATCGACCTGCACAAGGCGCTGTTCCTCGATAATTCACCGGCGCCGACAAAATACGCCCTGTCGCAACTGGGTCTGTGCAGCGAAGAGGTACGGCTGCCGCTGGCGCCCACGGCCGATGCGGTCAGGCCGGCCATCGACCGCGCCATGAAGGCGGCAGGCGTTCAGTGATGGCGCAAGCACCCACCCAGAGGCGTCCTCAGTCAGACAAAAAGAAATATGCGCCGAAGGTGATCGCGGAGAACCGACGCGCGCGCTTTGACTATTTTCTGGATGCACCGGTCGAGGCCGGGATTGCCCTGGTCGGGACCGAGATCAAGGCGTTACGGGCCGGGCGGGCCAACATCGCCGAAAGCTATGCCGCCATCGAGGGGCGCGAGATCGTGCTCGTGAACGCCGATATCCCGCCCTATGCCCAGGCCAACCGGTTCAACCATGAGCCGCGACGTCCGCGAAAGCTGCTGCTGCACCGGCGACAGATCGACCGGATGATCGGTGCCGTTCAGAAGGAGGGGCAGACGCTGATCCCTCTCAAGCTTTATCTGAACGAGTCGGGCAAGGCGAAGGTCGAGCTGGCACTGGCCAAGGGCAAGAAGCTGCACGACAAACGCGAGACCTCCGCCAAACGCGACTGGCAGCGCGACAAGGCCCGCCTCCTGCGCGACAAAGGCTGACGCCGGCCCCTTAGCCGAGGGGCTGGGCTTCGATCACATCGACCAGTTGGGTCTGGCCCATCTGATCATAGATGCCGAGCGAGGGCCCTTGAGCCCGTTCCCAGGCGAAACCCGCCGCCGACAGGGCGACCGCCGCCACAACCGCCCAGAGGGCAGTCTTACGCTCGGCAGGGGTGAAGAAGTGGGTGTTCGTACGCATGACAGCCTCCTGTGGGCCGAAACGCGGGCTCTCGCGGAGATGTTCCCGCGAAGATCAGTCTACACCCGTGAAGGGAAAAGCCTGTGTCCGGGCCGCCACATTCGCCTGTAAGGCGAACAATGTTCGATCACATTTGGATGAGCGCGCGGGCCCGTTCGAAGATCTCTCGGAACATCAGCGGGGTCAGGCGCCCGGTGTTCGTGTTGAGGCGGGAGCAGTGATAGCTGTTGAGCAGGACATAGGGGCCGATCCGGGCCTCGGACCCGTGCCCTGCAGCCATGGCCGAGGCGGGTTTGCCCAGCGCCTTCAGCACATTGCGGCGCGAGACGTCGCCCAGCGTGACGATCACCCTGAGGCGAGGCAGGGCGTCAAGCCGGGCCGTCAGGAAGGGACGGCAGGTGGCTTCCTCGACCGGCAGGGGCTTGTTGCCGGGCGGCGCGCAGCGCACCGCATTGGTGATCATACAGTCGATCAGCCGCAGCCCGTCGTCAGGCCGGGCGTCATAGGTGCCTTGCGCAAAGCCTGTGTCGATCAGCGTCTGGTACAGCAGCCAGCCGGCGTGATCGCCCGTGAAGGGGCGACCCGTGCGATTGGCGCCGGTGCGACCGGGTGCCAGGCCCGCTACCAGAAGGCGGGCCTCGGGATCGCCGAAGGACGGCGCGGCCCCGTTGAACCAGTCGGGTTCACGCCGTGCGTTGTCGGCACGATAGGCCACCAGCCGGGGGCACAGTGGACAGTCGGCGGGCGGCTCGGCGACCGGGGCAGGCGGTGTCATGCGTCGTCGCGAACCGTGCGGGGGCGGCCATAGAGGGTCTTCAGATCGGCCAGCTCTACGAAGTCGTCGGCCTGACGGCGCAGTTCGTCGGCGATATGGGGCGGCTGGGTCTTTAGCGTCGAAACGACCGACACCCGGCACCCCTGGGACTGGACCGCCTGAATCAGCCGCCGGAAGTCGCCGTCGCCCGAGAACAGGACGGCGTGGTCCAGGCGCGGCGCCATCTGCATCATGTCAACGGCGATCTCGACGTCCATATTGCCCTTCATGCGAACATGGCCGGAGGCGTCGGTGAAGCGGCGGACCGGCTTGGTGACGGTCGAAAAGCCGTTGTAGCCCAGCCAGTCGACCAGCGGGCGTACGGGCGAGAACTCCTCGCCCTCGACCACGGCCGTGTAGTAGTAGGCGCGGACGAAGCGCGACCGTTCACGCACATCATCCAGCATGGCCTTGAAGTCGAGATCGAAATTCAGCGACCGGGCCGCCGCATGAAGGTTGGAGCCGTCTATGAACAGTGCCAGACGCTCGTCGGGATAGAGGTGCATCGTCGATGTCCTTTGAAATATGTAGGGCCGAAGGATGACCCCGGGGTAATATGAACACACCTGTCATCATCGCTCTGGGCAGCAATGACAAGGGGTCCTGGACAGATATAGGGGCCTTGCTGGGTGCTGCCGTTCACGATCTGGAGAGCGCGGGAGTGAATGATCTGCGCCGGTCGCGGTGGTGGCGGTCGTCAGCCTGGCCGAACCCGGGGGACCCTGCCTTTCTGAATGGCGTCGTGCGCGGCAGATGGGACGGGACAGCGGCGGAGTTGATGGCCACTCTGGCCGGTATCGAGGACCGGTATGGACGGCGGCGTGCGGAGCGAAACGCCCCCCGCACCCTTGATCTGGACCTGATCGATTTCGGCGGTGAAATCCGGGAGGAAGCCGACCTTGTCCTGCCGCATCCGCGCGCCGCTGAACGTCTGTTCGTCATGGGCCCGCTGGCGGAGGTGGCACCGGACTGGAGGGACCCCGTGTCGGGCCGGCCGGTGAGCGAGCTGGCCGGGACCGCGCGGATCGGATGTGATGCGGTTCCCTTGGACGACCAGACGCCTCATTCCTGCCGATGTGGCGTTGCACAATCGGGCTGAAGCCTATATTTTGTCAGGTTCTCCCAGAGGTCGAGGAATTTCATGGCGCGCGTCACTGTCGAAGACTGCATCGAAAAGGTGCCGAACCGGTTCGGTCTGGTCCTGCTGGCCGGTCACCGGGCCCGCAACATCGCCAAGGGCGAGGCGCTGACCATCGATCGCGACAATGACAAGAACCCGGTCGTCGCCCTGCGCGAACTGGCGGACGACACTGTGTCGCCTGACGAGCTCGCCGAAAATCTGATCACCAGCCTGCAACGGGTGGATGAGCGCACCGAGGCCGAGGATGAGGCCGAAACCCGGGCCCTGCTGGCCGAGCCGCAGCACATGAACATGGCCGAGGCCGAGCTGATCCGCGCGCTGCAGAGCGACCGCGACGGTGGGCAGGAGGAGCGCTACTGACAGCGGAACCGAACACGGTTGTTCCTCTCCGCCCGAAGCGGTCCCGTACCGCACCGGTTGCCAAACTCGCCGAAACCGAAATGTACCCCACCGCAGCCCCCGAGCGGCCGCAGGGCGAGCGCATGCGCGTGCTGCGCCAGTTCGAACTGGTGGAAACGGTCAAGGCCTATGACCCGTCCGCGGACGAGGCGCTGATCAACAAGGCCTATGTCTATGCGATGAAGATGCACGGTTCGCAATTGCGGGCCTCGGGCGATCCCTATTTCGCCCACCCGATCCAGGTCGCGGGCATCCTTACGGACTACAGGCTCGACACCGCGACCATCGTTACCGCCTTGCTGCACGATGTGGTCGAGGACACTTCCGCGACCCGCGACGACATCGCCGCCATGTTCGGCGAGGAAGTGGCCGAGCTGGTCGAGGGGGTAACCAAGCTGAGCCGGCTGGAGCTTCAGGCGGAACACACCCGTCAGGCCGAGAACCTGCGCAAGTTCATCCTTGCCATTTCGCGCGATGTGCGGGTGCTGCTGGTCAAGCTGGCTGACCGCCTGCACAACATGCGCACCCTGCAATATGTGAAGCCCGAGAAGCGCGAGCGCATCAGCCGCGAGACACTGGAAGTGTATGCGCCGCTGGGTCGGTCGATCGGCATCCATTCGATCGCGCTGGAGCTCGAGGAACTGGCGTTCGAGCATCTGAACCCGATTGCCCATACGGCGATCAAACGTCGTCTAGAGGCCCTGAAGCAGGAACAGGGCACGGCGCTCGAGGATGTCGCCCGGGAAGTTCAGGATCTGCTTTCGGCCAAGGGCGTCGAGGCCGAGGTCATTGGCCGCCAGAAAACGCCCTACTCGATCTGGCGCAAGCTGCAGCGCAAGTCGGTCGGCTTTTCGACCCTGTCCGACATCTACGCCTTCCGGGTCATCGTGGAGACCGAGGACGACTGTTATCGCGCGCTGGGGGTCATCCACCGGGCGTGGCGCATGGTGCCGGATCGGTTCAAGGATTTCATCTCCACGCCCAAGTCGAACAACTATCGGTCGCTGCACACGACGCTGGTCGGGCGGGGAGGGGTGCGGATCGAGACCCAGATCCGCACCCGCGAGATGGACCGCATCGCCGAGGACGGCGTGGCCGCCCATTGGCGATACAAGAACAAGTCCTATGGCTTTGACCGCGAGGCCATGGAGAAGTCGGGCGGACGCGACCCGCTCGATAATCTGCGTCGGCTGGTGCAGGTGATCGAGACCGGCGAGGGCGGCGACGACTGGGTCGAGCACGCCAAGATGGAGATGTTCCTCGATCAGGTGTTCGTCTTCACACCCAAGGGACAGCTGATCACCCTGCCGCGCGGTGCCATGCCGCTGGACTTTGCCTTTGCCGTCCACACCGAGGTCGGCGAAACCGCCGTCGGGGTGAAGATCAATGGCGAGCTGAAGCCGATGCGGACTCAGCTCAACAACGGCGATGTGGTCGAGATCATCCGCGGCACCAAGCGCGAGGTGCCGGTGGACTGGCGCTCGCTGACGGTGACGGGCCGCGCGCGGGCAGCGATCCGCCGCACGATCCGCAGCTCGGAACGGGAGGAGTTCCACAAGCTGGGGCGCACCACTCTGGAGCAGACCCTGACCCGGGCGGGGAAGCGACTGGCCGACCTGGTGCTGGTCCCCGCGCTCGAAACCCTTTCCATCGACACCGAAGATGCCCTGTTCGAGGCCATCGGCCGGGGTCAGGTCCAGGCCACCAAGGTGGTGGAAATCCTGTTCCCGGCGCTCAAGGGACAGGTCAAGGCCGCCCACGACCGGCGACGGATCGAGGAGAGCGAAGCCCTGCTGTATGTGCGCGGCAGCGGTCTGACACCCGGTATCAGCATCCATTTCGGCCACTGCTGCTCGCCGCTGCCCGGGGATCGCATCGTCGGCATTATAGAGCCGGACAAGGGCCTGACGGTCCACACGATCGACTGCGGCCGGCTGGTCGAGTTCAGCGAGGATGACAGCCTGTGGCAGGATCTGCAGTGGACCCCGCGGGCCGAGATGAACGCCACGGCGGCCTCTCGTCTCAAGGCCACCATCCGGAACGCCCCGGGTGTCCTGGGGCAGGTCGCGACCCAGATTGGCGAGGCGGGCGGCAACATCCTGAACCTGGTGATGACACACCGGCAGCAGGACTTCTTTGATGTCGAGATCGACGTCGAGGTGCGCGATGCCCGCCATGCCACGACCCTGATGGCGGCCCTGCGGGCCAATGCCTTTGTCGATTCCGTAGAACGCGTGCGCGGATGATGGCGGACACGCCGCCGGAAAACTCGGCCCAGATGGCGTCGTCCTCCTACCGCCTGCCCGCGCTGGATCAGGACTTCCTGCTGGGCGATTCCATGCGGGGTGTCAGGTTCCTGCTGGAATACGCCAAGGCCGAGGAGGCGCTGCGCGCCTGGGGCGTCCGCTCGACCATCGTCGTGTTCGGCAGTGCGCGGGTGAAGCCGGGAACATCCTGGTATGAAACCGCCCGCGAGTTTGGGCGGATTGCGTCTGAACGGGGCGGAGCTCTCGACGGCAAGGTCGGGGAGGTGCGCGACAATGTCATCGCGACAGGCGGCGGACCGGGCATCATGGAGGCGGCCAATCGTGGCGCGACGGACGTCGGCGCCCCCTCGGTCGGCTTCAACATCACCCTGCCCCACGAGCAGGCGCCCAATGCCTGGTCGACACCCGAGCTGACGTTCCGCTTTCACTATTTCGCCATGCGCAAGATGCACCTGGCCATGAGGGCCAATGCGCTGGTGGTCTTTCCCGGCGGGTTCGGCACTTTTGATGAGTTGTTCGAACTGCTGACCCTGCGCCAGACCGACAAGGCCCCCCCCATCCCCATCGTGCTGGTGGATCGGGCCTACTGGACCTCGATCATCCGTTTCGAGGCCTTGGTCGAGCACGGCATGATCGCCCGAACGGATCTGGACCTGATGGGGTATGCCGACGACGCCGAAGGCATCTGGCAGGAACTGCTGAGCCGTGGCCTGAAGCCGCATCAGGACCTGGAATAGGACCGAGCCGCAGGCTTTCCAGCGGCCGCCTTCAGAGGCTAGAAGCGACGCATGAACACCGAAGACGTCCTGAACGAATTTCGCCATGCTGGGGCCCTGCGCGAGGGCCACTTCGTGCTGTCCTCGGGGCTGCACAGCCCGGTCTTCCTGCAGAAAAATCTGGTGTTCATGGACACCGCCCGCTGCGAGCGGCTGTGCAGGGCCCTTGCCGACAAGATCACGGCCACGGTCGGGCCGGTCGATGTGGCCATTTCCCCGGCGGTGGGCGGAATCATTCCCGGCTATGAGACCGCCCGGCACCTGAAGGTTCGCTCTCTCTATGTCGAGCGGGAAGGGGGCGAGTTCAAACTGCGGCGCGGGTTTACGGTCGAGCCGGGCGAGCGCGTCGTCATGGTCGAGGACATCGTCACCACCGGCCTGTCCTCGCGCGAGTGCATCGCGGCCATCCGCAAGGCGGGCGGTGACGTCGTGGCCGCCGCCTGTATCGTCGACCGGTCGGGGGGGAGGGCCGATGTCGGCGTGCCTTTGATCGCGCTGGCAACGCTGGATGTGCCCGCTTACCCGGCCGACGCCCTGCCGCCCGAACTGGCCGCCCTTCCGGTCGAGGACCCCGGCAGCCGCAGACTGGCAAAGGGATAGACCATGGCCGAGCGGGTGCGTCTGGGGGTCAATATCGACCATGTGGCCACGGTGCGGAACGCCCGTGGCGGGCGGCACCCCGATCCGGTCCGTGCGGCCGAACAGGCCCTGGCGGCCGGGGCCGATGGCATCACCGCCCATCTGCGCGAGGATCGTCGCCATATCACCGACGCGGACATCGAGGCGCTCAGCGGGCTTTGCGCCAGGGCTGGACGTCCGCTCAACCTCGAGATGGCCGTGACCGACGAGATGCTGGCCATCGCCCTGCGCCATCGTCCACACGCCGCCTGTCTGGTGCCTGAGCGGCGCGAAGAGGTGACGACGGAGGGCGGACTGGCCGTCGCGGGCCATGAAGGGCGGATTTCCCCCGTCGCTGCGGCCCTCTCCGCCGCCGGAATCCGCGTCTCCCTGTTCATCGAGCCGACGCCGGAACAGGTTGATGCCGCCCACGCGGTCGGAGCCCAGGTCGTGGAGTTCCACACTGGTCGCTACTGCCACCTGTCCGGTCGTGACAGAGCCGGGGAGTTCGAGCGGCTGCAGGCCGCTGCGACGCGCGCCTTTGATCTCGGGCTGGAGGTGCACGCCGGCCACGGCCTCGACTATCAGACGGCGACCGACATGATGGCCATCGCCGAGGTGCGGGAGCTCAACATCGGCCATTTCCTGATCGGAGAGGCAGTGTTTGTAGGCCTGCCTGAGGCCATACACCGCATGCGCGCGGCCATGGATGCCGCAGCGTGATCGTCGGGGTCGGGGCCGATCTGTGCGACATTCGGCGCATCCAGGCGTCGCTGGACCGGTTTGGCGACCGGTTCAGGCAGCGCTGCTTCACCGAACTGGAGCGCACGCGATCGGATCGCAAACCGGACCCGGCCTGGAGCTATGCCAAGCGGTTCGCGGCCAAGGAAGCCTGTGCCAAGGCCCTCGGCACCGGCATGCGGGCGGATGTCTACTGGCGCGACATGGGGGTGGTGAACCTGCCCAGCGGTCGGCCGACCCTGCAGCTGACCGGACATGCCGCTGAACATCTGGCGCGACTGACACCGTCCGGCCACACTCCCACTATCCATTTGACGCTCAGCGACGAGCATCCCTATGCGCTCGCCTTCGTGGTGATCGAAGTCTTGCCCGTCACATAATCACGCTATAGGCCTTTCACGCCTGTGCGCGGCACACCGGGGGTTTTTGCCATGACTGAAGACAAGAAGACGACCGAGACGGACGATCACGCCGTGCCCGCCGCGACGCCGACGCCGGAACCCGTCGAGGTGGAAACGCCCCCTGTCGAAGCGGCCGTGGCCGAGCCTGCTGAAGCGGAGCCTGTCGCTGGGGACGTGGAGGAGCCCGTGGCGCACATTGAGCCCGAACCCGCCGTCGAGGTGACCCCGGACGTCGAACCGGTCGTGGTCCCCGAAGAAGCCGCCGAGCCGGTGGCCGCTCCCGAGCCCGAGCCGGTCCCGGCCGAGGCCATGACACCGCCGCCCGAGCCGATCGCCGCCGCCGCTGCCCTCGCGGCGGCATCGTCCGGCGCCGGTTCGGATCCCTCGCGACGCCCGGTGTGGAGCGACGACGGGGATGCCCGCGACGGCGACGATGGGGACGATGGCGGTGACGGCTCCGACGGCGGCAAGAGCGGCAAGAATGAGTGGGTCGAGATCATCAAGACCGTCGCCATCGCCCTGTTCATCGCCATTCTGCTGCGGATCTTCCTGTTCCAGCCCTTCACCATTCCGTCGGCCTCGATGGAGCCGAACCTGTACGAGGGCGACTACATCGTCGTGTCCAAGTGGAGCTATGGCTATTCCAGGCACGCCATCCCCTACAGCCCGCCGCTGTTCGAGGGACGCATCCTGAACCGTGCGCCCGAACGCGGTGACATCGCCGTCTTCAAGCTGCCCAGCGACAACAAGACCGACTACATCAAGCGTGTGATCGGCGTGCCCGGCGACCGGGTGCAGATGATCAACAATGTGCTGCACCTCAACGGCGAGCCGGTCGAGAACGTCGTCGTCACCGGCGAACAGGTGGCCGACATGTTCAACGGCCAGACGGTCACCACCCTGCGTGAGACCCTGCCGAACGGCCGCAGCTATCAGATCCAGGACTTCGGACCGAACTACAGCCTGGACAACACGCCGGTGTTCGAAGTGCCGCAGGGCTACTACTTCATGATGGGCGACAACCGCGACAATTCGATCGACAGCCGCGAACAGGGCGCCATGGGGGTCGGCCTGGTCCCGGAAGAAAACCTGATCGGCAAGGCCGAAATGATCCTGTTCTCGTGGCACCAGGGCGCGCGGCTTCAGAACCCGGTCAGCTGGTTCACCAAGGTTCGTTTCGACCGCTTCTTCACCGTCCTGAAGTAGCGGATGGCGGATCGGCGGAGCGAGGCTGTCGGGGCGCTGGTCCGGACACTGGGATACGATTTCCGCGATCCTTCCCTGCTGGAGCGTGCCCTGACCCATCCCAGCGTGGGCGAGGGCGCGTCCCGGGATGCCGTCGGCCGGCCCATTCTGGACAACCAGAGGCTTGAGTTCTTTGGCGACCGGGTGCTGGGCCTGCTGGTCTCTGAACGGTTGATGCGCGACTTCCCCCATGCGGACGAGGGCGAGATGTCCTCGCGCCTGCATGGTCTGGTCGACAAGGCCGCCTGTGCCCGGGTGGCCGAGACGGCTGGCGTGGGGCCGGCCCTGCGGATGTCCCCCGGCGAGAGCAAACAGGGGGGGCGGCGCCGCGACGGCATCCTGGCCGACGCCATGGAAGCCATCCTGGCGGCCGTTTACTTTGACGGAGGGCTGGACGTCGCGCGCCAGGTGTTTGAGCGCCTGTGGAAGGACGAACTGGCCAATCCATCCTCACGAAGCCTCAGCAATCCGAAATCCGTCCTGCAGGAGTGGTCGCTGAAGGTCGGGCGGGGGCTGCCGGCCTATCGCGTCGTCGAACGAACGGGCAGTGATCACGCCCCGACCTTTCGCGTCGAAGTGACGATCAGCGGCACGGATGCCTTGACCGCGACCGGTCGTTCGCGTCAGGAGGCGGAGAAGGCGGCCGCCCTGGCCCTGCTGAAGCGTGAAGGCGTGATTTGACCCCAGATACCTCCCAGACCGGAACCCGGGCCGGATTCGTGGCTGTGATCGGCGCGCCCAACGCCGGCAAGTCCACCCTGGTCAATCGGCTGACGGGCTCCAAGGTCTCGATCGTCACCCAGAAGGTGCAGACCACCCGGTTTCCGGTGCGTGGCATCGTCATGGATGGCCAGACCCAGATGGTGCTGGTCGATACGCCCGGCATCTTCAATCCTCGACGCCGACTGGACCGCGCCATGGTCGCCTCGGCCTGGGAAGGGGCGGAGGAGGCGGACGCCGTCGTGCATCTGGTCGATACGTCCGCCCAGATGGCCATTGGTGAAGGCAAGGGGTCGCCCGCCGACCGCCGCGCGGTCGAGGATGTCGAAACCATCATCGAGTCGCTGAAGGGGCGGGACAGCAAGGCCATCCTGGCCCTCAACAAGATCGACGGGCTGAAGCGCGAGTCGATGCTGAAGGTCATGACCGAGTTGTTCAACACCGGGGTCTACAGCGATGTCTTCCTGATTTCAGCGGCGACCGGTGACGGCGTGCTGGACCTGAAGGCTCATCTGGCCGGCCTGATGCCGGAGGGGCCATGGCTGTATCCCGAGGACCAGAGCGCCGACCTGCCGCTGCGCGTCCTGGCGGCCGAGATCACGCGCGAGAAGGTGTTCCTGCGGGTGCATGAGGAACTGCCCTATTCGGCGGCGGTCGAAACCACGGCCTTTGAGGAACGCGACGACGGGTCGGTGCGGATCGAGCAGACCATCTATGTCGAGCGCGACAGCCAGCGCCCGATTGTGCTGGGCCGTTCCGGCCAGACCCTGAAATGGATCGGCCAGAAGTCGCGTGAGGAGCTGACCCTGCTGTTGGATCGGCCCGTTCACCTGTTCCTGACCGTCAAGGTCGATCCGAAATGGCAGGACTCACGGGCTCTTTACGCGCAGTTTGGGCTGACATTCGATATCTAGGGTCAGATGAGACCCTTACCGATTCTTGCCGGCCTTGCGGCGCTGGCTGTTCTGATCGCAATGGCATGGACGGTGGCGGTGCGGACCGACGCCGCCCATGGCACGGCCGAGGCTGCGTCCGGCCCTGCTGTCCGGGCCCGCCCGCCAGTCATGGTGGTCGAGGACATGCCCCGGCTCAAGGCATCCCTGGATGCCATGGCCGACAGCGGCCGGTTTACCGGCGCGGTTCTGGTGGCGCGTGGAGACCAGGTGCTGTTCCGGCAGGTCTATGGCATGGCGGATCGCGAGGCCGGCCGCCCCTTCGAACTCGACACCCCCCTGCGGCTGGCGTCGGTCAGCAAGATGTTCACGGCTGCCGCCATCCTGCGGCTGCAGGACGAGGGCGTGCTGAGCGTCGAGGATCCGGTCTGTGACTGGATCGCCGACTGTCCGCAGGCGTGGTCGGACATCCGCGTCGGGCATCTGATCTCTCACCAGTCGGGTATTCCTGACCTGATGGCGCGGCCCGGTTGGGGGACCCGGCGCGTCACCCCGGCCACGCTGGATGAGCTGACCCGCGACAGCGCGCTGTATAATCTGCAGTTCGAGCCGGGGAGTCGGGTCCGCTACAACAACGCGGGCTTCAATCTGGCTGCCGCCGTGGTCGAGGCTGCGACGGGCATGCCTTTCCCGACCTATCTGGAGCGCACCTTTTTTGAGCCACTGGGCATGACCCGCACGGGCTATGACGCGGTGCCGGACCTGGCCATGGGCTATGCGAATTTCCCCGCGGGGGTTACGCCCCAACCGGGAGCAAATGTCAGCATCATTCCGGGGGCGGGCGCCCTGTCGTCGACGGTGGACGATCTGCTGGCCTGGACATGGGCGCTGCATCGCGGCGGACTACTAAGTCCCGAGGCCCATGCGGCCCTGATCGCGGATCACGCGCCGGTCGATACACCCGACGAACGCCGGGGCGGACCGCGCCGCCACTGGGGGTATGGCCTGTTCACCCGGGCATTGGGCCTACAGGTCGAGCCGGCGTTTGACGACGTCCAGATTTATCACACCGGCAGCTGGTCCGGCTTTCGCAACATGGTGATCTGGCAACCCGAGGGAGAGGTCGTCGTGATCGTTCTTGCGAACAACTACCACCGGCGGGACGAGGTTTTCCTGATCAGCCAGCAGGCCGTGGCCGAGGCGCTGGGACGGCCCTTTCCCGAACGGATCGTCCCCCGCGACTGACCCTCAGGCCAGGGCGTCGGCCAGCCGCAGGAAGCCGGCGACGTCGACGGTTTCGGCCCGGGCGTCCGGTTCGATACCGGCCGCTTCGCACAGGGCCGCTCCGCCGAGCGACTTCAGACTGGAGCGCAGCATCTTGCGACGCTGGCCAAAGGCGGCGGCCGTCACTGTCTCCAGCTTGCGAATTCGGTCTGCGGCCAGCCGTTGCGCATGGGGCACCAGATGCACGACCGCCGAAGCCACCTTGGGCGGCGGGGTGAAGGCGGCGGCCGGCAGGGTCATGACCATCCGCGTCTCGCAAAGGGCCTGGCTGATGACTGCCAGACGTCCGTAAGCCGCGTCTCCGGGCTGGGCCACCACGCGCTGCGCGACTTCCTTCTGGAACATCAGCGTCATGGAGGCCGGGGTCCACGGGCCGGTCAACCACTTGATCAGCAGGGCCGTCCCCACATTGTAGGGCAGGTTTGACACCAGGTGCGCCGGGCCGTCGACCAGGGTCCGCTCATCGACCTTGAGGGCGTCACCCTCGACCAGACGCAGCCGATCGCTGCCGTCGTCCAGCTCGCCAAGCAGGGGCAGGAAACGGGCGTCCTTTTCGATGGCGATCACGTGACCGGCGTCGCTCTCCATCAGGGCGCGTGTCAGACCGCCGGGGCCGGGGCCGACCTCGATCACGGCATCGCCCGCGAACGGTCCGGCCAGCCGGGCGATCTTGCGCGTGACATTCAGGTCCAGCAGGAAATGCTGGCCGAAGCTCTTCTTCGCCATCAGCCCGTGGGCGTCGAGCGATTGGCGCAGGGATGGGAGGTCGCTCATGCTGCGGTGACCCGGCGGTCGGCCATGGCACGGGCCAGATGGAGCGCCGCAGTCAGGCTGTCGGGGCGGGCGATGCCCTTTCCGGCGATATCGAACCCGGTCCCGTGGTCCGGTGAGGTTCGCACGATGGGCAGGCCCAGACTGGCATTCACGCCGCCCCAGAAGTCCAGCGTCTTGACCGGGATCAGCGCCTGATCGTGATACAGGCAGAGCACGGCATCATAGGTCTGGCGGGCCTCGTCGTGGAAAAGAGTGTCGGACGGCCGCGGGTCGCTGATGTTAAGACCTTCGGCCCTTAGTGCGGTGGCCGTGGGGATCAACACCTCCTGCTCCTCAAGGCCGATGGAGCCGCCTTCGCCGGCATGGGGGTTCAGCCCCGCCAGCGCCAGGCGCGGTCGGGGGATGCCGAAATCCCGAATCAGGGCTTCATGGGTCACCCGGGCCACGCGGCTGACCCGTTCGGCGGTGACCAGTTCGGGAACCTGCGACAGGGGCGAATGGATGGTGATCAGACAGGCGCGAAGGTCCCTGGCGGTCAGCATCATCACCGGACCCCGCGTCTGGCTCCAGGGGGCCTCCGCCGTCAGTTCGGCGATGAATTCCGTATGTCCGGGAAAGCGAAACCCGGCCTGGTAGAGCGGGGCCTTGGCGATCGGGGCGGTGACCATGCCTGCGGCAGCACCGTCGAGGCACAGGCGGACAGCCGTCTCGATCCAGCCGGTGATGGCCGGGGCATGCGCGGGATCGGCGCGCCCGGGCGTGACCGGGGTGCTGACAGGCTGATCCAGCACGGGAACGGCGCGATCGAACACACTCGCCGTCGACGCGGGGTCCGTCACCACCTCGACCGGAACATGATCGGCCATCAGCCGCGCATCGCCCACGACCACAAAGGGTGAAGGCCGGGCCTTCCATGCAGCGGCGATGATCTCGGGACCCACGCCGGCCGGTTCGCCCATGGTCAGGGCAAGCGGCGGCACAGGCCGGGTCATCACTTCATCTCGATGAGGGCATCAGCGCGCAGGTCGCGCATATAACGACGGCCCAGCATGGACAGATTGGCACGCAGCAGCTGCGACTCAACATCGCGATAGGTCGGCATGTCCGCCGATCCCACGCGACGACCGCACAGACCGACCAGGTGCAGACCCAGCGGGGTCCGGATCGGTTCGCTGACCTCACCCACCTGGGCCGAACGGGCAAACGGCTGGAACTGCGGTGCAAGGTTCAGCACATCGCTTTCCCCCAGATCAGAGCCCAGCAGGCCCGGCTCCGCAGTGGCGCGCGCCACCATGGTCTGGCAGGTCAGTTGGGGGCGAACGGCCATCAGACGCTGGGCTGCGGCCTCGACCTCGGCTTCGCTCGCGGTTTCGGGCAGTTCGACCATGATCTGGCTGAGCTGCACGAGGCTGGTGGCGGACCCCTCGCGCTTGTCGCGCATGTAGATGATGTAGACGCCGCCCTCGACAACGATGGGGTTGGACAGCTGTCCGATGTCCAGGTTGTCGAACGCCTGTTGCAGGGCCGGGGCGACAGTTCCCTCGACCACCCAGCCGGCATCGCCGCCGCGCACGGCTGTCGGTGCCGCCGAGAATTGCTGGGCCACGGCCTGGAAGGGCGCGCCCTGGATCATCTGCTGGATCAGTTGCTGACCGCCGGAGATCGCGGCCTGCATGCCCCCGACCCGGTTGGCGTCGATATAGATTTCGCCGATCAGATACTGCTTCTTGGAGGCGGCTTCCTCATATTTGCGCAGGTTCTGTTCGACCTGGCTGCGGCTGACACGCGCGCGGCTGGAGAAGCGGCCCCCGACCAGTTCACGCCAGCCAATGGCGGTGCGGATCTGCTCGCGAACCGTGCGGGCGTGGATACCGGCCGAGGCAAGGGCCTGCATATACTGGCCAGGCGTCATGCCGGCCTGTTGGGCCATGGCCGCGATCTCGGAGTCGACTTCTTCATCGGTGATGATCAGGCTCGGGAATTTGGCGATCTCCTGGGCCTGGAGATGCTCGTCGATCAACATGTCCAGGGCTTCGCGCTGGATTTGGGCGATGTTCTCCGCAGTCGGCTGAACCTCGCTCATGACGATGATCAGCAGCATGCGCTGGCGCAGGTCGTAGCCAGTAATGACGCGGTCGTTGACCGTGGCGACAATGCCATCCTGGATCTGGAATTCGGCCTGCTGTACGCGCGGCTGCGCCGGACGGTCAGAGGCCGGGTTCAGTGTGCCCGCCGAGGTGGGAGGGGACTGGGTCTGGGCAAGGGCCGGGCTGGCCAGGGCCAGGAGCGCCGCAACCGCGATCACTGTACGCATGAAACGCATGGTTCGTTCTTATTCCTCATACCGGTTCGGCGCAGGAGCCCTGTTCACTCAGCCCCGTATCGACGTAGATCGGCGCGAGGTCAAACCCGCCGCCCGTGTCTTGTGCCCCGCCTACCAGCGACTTTCGTTCCGATCATAGCCTGACCCTCCAAAAGTGGCGAGGTTTAGGCGGATATAGATGCCGTCAGACGGGCCACTGGGTCTGACCCGGGTATTGTCCCGGCGATAGCCCAGCTCGAACCGGAAGCACTCGTCGTCGAACAGCAGGCCGATTTCGGAGCGGGTGATCAGGTCGCGCTCCAGATCCATGACACCGCGACCGGCGACGCCCCAATTGCCCCAGACGAATTGCTGGCCGCGCAGTTCGATGAACTCATAGTTCCGGTTCAGCGGACCCCCCAGGGGGTTGGAGCGGTCGACGATATAGGTGACCGAGGCGGCATCGCGTCGTCTCCAGCTTGCCTCGACAGAGGCCTCCGCGCGGCGGATGTTGCCCGAGTCGTCCACCGTGGCATGGGCCCAGCCCCGCAGGCCATCGGACGGGGAAAAGCTGCCCTGCACGACCCAGTCAGACGAAGACGAGACCAGGCCGCTGGGATCGTAAAAGGCCGGAGGTGCCAACGGATCCGGATTCGGGATCAGTGATCTCAGCCCGGGTTCCTCGTCATCGCGCCAGCTCTTGCCGATGAACAGGGAGGCCTCGCGGGCCTCGCCCCAAGTGTAGGTTGCCCGTGTTCCCAGCGTCAGGCGAACACCCCCCTCATAGAGATCGTGTCCGGGAAAACGGTCCATGCGGAACAGGGAACTCTCGTCCAGCTCCAGCGTCTGGCTGTCTTCATTGGGGATGCGGGGGTCAAGGTCACTGGCGGTCGACACCGACAGCTGGGCCCGGGGCTCGAGGATCAGGTCTCCACCGCTGGCAAAGGTCTTCAGCAGCGGGTACCGGACATCCAGGCCCGCGCTGAGCCGACCCCGACTGAGGGTTTCGGTTCCGGCGTCGAACGGCGGCGGCAGATCGTCAATGGAATACAGATCCACGCGTCCGTCCACGAACGGCTCCCAGATCACGCCGGCCTGGCTGACCAGCGCGCGACGCCAGTCGAAGCGGCCTGTGATCCGGCGGCTGTCGACCCCCGACAGCCCGGCCGGGACCGGATCGGGAACGACCTCCGGACGCAGCACGGGGCTGCCGACAAAATCATCCCGGAACAGCGCGACCGAGGACCCGCTCAACCGCAATCGACCCCCGAACACAGGGCCTGACGGCTCCCATCGGGCGGTGATCAGCGGAGCGACCACCGGCAGGCTGCTGTCGGCCTCGAATACGTTCAGACCCGGCGCGGCCTCATTGGGAATGGCGACCCTCAGGCTCTGGATGTCGAAGGCCGCGACCGAAACATAGCTGCGCCGCGTCTGGTGCTCGGTATAGAGCTGACTGATCAGGCGGCGCTCGTCCCCATAATACAGGCCGTTGTCGGGATAGGGATTGCGCACGTCGTAGCGGTCGAACAGGGTCTTGTCCGAGATGCGTTCGACCGTGAAGCCCCAGCGCCATGGACCCTCCGGATCGAAGCGCCCCGAGGCGAGCAGATAGCTGCGATGCTCCCGGTCCAGAGGGGTCGGGATGTCGTCGATACCGTCTCCGTCGATATCAAAATCACCAAAGGTCCGCTCATAGGTGTAGCCGCTGCGGACTTCGACCGTGCCGTCCGCAAACCGCCTGCGCCATTGCACATTCAGCAGGGGAGCCACGCGGGTGTTGAACTGGGGGCTGATCAGCCAGTCCTCGGATGGCGAGACGACAAGCAGATAGGGCTGCTCGTACGAAAGACCCCGTTCCTCGTCGAACTCGATGATCGGCACCAGCAGGCCGCTGGCCCGTTCGACCGTCGGATCCGGGTGCCCGAAGAAGGGCAGGTACAGGACCGGGACGCCCCCGATCTTGAAGACGGCATTGCGATACAGGATGGCCCGCAAGTCCTCGTCCTGGACCACGCGCTCGGCCTGGATCGAGATGCTGGGCGTCTTGGGCCGGCCCTCCTCGTCGCAAATGGGGCACGGGGTGAAGAGCGCATAATTCAGCTCGTTCAGCGTGTCCGAGCGCCGCACGGCGGTGGCCGCCATCAGGCTGGCCCCGTTCTCGAGACGGGTGGCGAAATCGACGGCAACGCCGGTCTGAAGATCGTCTTCCAGCTCCAGCAGGGAGGCATAGACCACCGTCCCGTCCGGCGCGACCAGCTCGACTTCGCCCAGGGCGCTGGCGGTCTGGTTCGCCAGATCATAGTCGATGCGACGCGCCTGGAGTGTGTGGTCGCGGAACCGGGCGAAGACCCGGGCTCCGTCCGGAGTGCCCTCGGCGGTCAATATGTCTCCGTCACGGGATACGGAGCCGGCATCCATGTACACGGCCTCGGCGGCCAGGCCATCCGCTGATCCGGCAACAGGAACGGGCGGCGTGGCGTCCTGGGCCCAGGCCTGTCCGGCCAGCAGCAGGGGCCCGCATGCCAGGGTCGCGACGCCCGCCAGCAGACGCCCGCGCAAATGGCTGTGCCGCGCGGCTTCCGGGGGGGACGAAATCCTGTCTTGCTTCACATCAACCTCGAACGGGGCGGCTCAGCCGTCCTCGGTATAGAACAGCAGGGTGAAGGCTGCGAGCCCGGTCAGCACCGGAGGCAACCACGCAGCCAGGAAGGGCGGAATCACCTCTGCCGTCCCGAAGGCCGCGAAGGTCTGATTTACGAAGAAAAAGGCGAAACCGAGGATGACGGCGGCGATCGACATGCGGGCCAGATCCCCCATCCGCATCAGCCGCAGGGAAAAGGCGGCGGCGAGGATCGACATGGCGGCGAACATCAGCGGCGTCGCCAGCAGTTGATGCAGTCGCAGGCGATAGGCGGTCGACGAGAAGCCGGCCTGCTCAACGCGCCGGATCTGTGTCGGCAGGGCCCACAGCGACGTCGACTGGGGCCGGGCGAAGCGAGCAAAGGCTTCGTCCCTTGCCAGACTGGAGGGCAGGTCCAGCCGGGCATAGGAAACAGCCCGCTGACCGGTCTGGGCGCCGACGGCATCGGTCAGCCGCCAGCTACCGGCCGTCAGGGCCGCCGAGGCGGCATCGATCCGCTCGACGAAGCTCAGCGCGCCGTTGTCGCCGACGGTATAGATGAAGACGGTCACGCCCTGCAGCCGCGCGCGGGCACTGTCCTGTTGTTCCGCGCGAATGATCATCTGCCGCTGACTGTTGCCCTCGCGAATCCAGACCGCCCTGGGCTGATCCGCCTCGATCGGGGCAGACGACAGGCGGGCCCGCTCACGCTGGAACAGGCCGTCGCCCCACGCTGCGGCGGGCCCCAGCAGGGTGACCGTCAACACACCGAAGAGCAGCGCAGCGCCGGCGGCCGGCAGGACGAATCTCCAGGCGGAAAGGCCGGCGGCGCGCATGGCGATCAGCTCGCTGCGCCGGTTCAGACCGACGTAGGCGGCCAGCGTTCCGAACAGAAAGACGAAGGGCAGCAGCTGCAGGATGACCGCCGGAGACTTCATGGCCATCAGCCCGAGGATGCGCAGGGCCGACAGGTCAACGTCGGAGCCAACTCCGCGAGAAATTTCGACGAAGTCGATCAACATGATCAGGCTGCCGATCACCGCCAGGGCGATGGTCAGGGCACGGGCCTGCTGGATCAGAACATAACGCTCGATCCGGCCGAGGCTCAGGATGCGGGTGGGCCTGAAGGTCATGTGCCGGCGCCTCGCGGCAACAGGGTCCGGACGTCAAACCATGGCGCGCGGCGACGCCGGGCCGGCCGCCGGAACAGCAGGGCCATTGCGATGGCTGCGACCCCCAGCGGGAAGACGTACTGCAGGACATTCACCCACGGGGTCCACGCTGCGGCCGCTACCAGGCCGTAGCCGAGGATGCGCACCAGCAGGAACGCCGCCGCCGCCTTCGCTATTCTCAACCCGTAGCCGGTGCGGCTGAACGATCCCGCGAGGATGGCCGCCAGCGCCAGCGCCATGGCCGTCAGGGCATAGAGGGGTGAGGCCAGCCGGGAGTGCGCCTCGGCCAAAAGCTCATTGCGGGTGCCGACCGAGGGAATCATTTCCGGACGAGGCATGAACAGGTCACTCAGCCCGAGGTCGGCGGGCTTGAATCGCGGCTGATCCGCCACCTCGGCGAACGCCCCGAGCGGAAACACATAGGTGTCGAACGACAGCAGATTCAGAACACCTGCGGACGAGTAGCGCTGGTTGGAGCCCCCCACCAGGGTCAGCACCGGCTCGCCATCTACCCGGCCAAAGCGCGCCTCCGTGGCATTCCAGGTCTCGGTCGTCTCTCCCCGCTGGATATAGATGAAGAGGTTCTTCAGAAGGCCGTTCTGCTCGATTTCCTGAACGTAGACGGTCAGGCCGTCCGGGCCCTGAACGAACCGGCCTTCCTCGATCAGGAGGGCCGCCAGGTCTGAACGGACCGCAAAGGCCTCGGTGCGCGCGGTGCTCTGTGACCAGGGCTGTATGACCGCATTGATCAACAATCCGAGGACGGCCACGATCAGGGCCAACCGCACGGCCGGGCGGATCATGGCCGTCCGGGTCAGGCCGACCGCCTGGATCGCGGTCAGTTCCTGTTCTCGCTGCAGGCGACTGAGCGCCACCAGGGCTCCGACGAACAGGCCGATCGGCAGGATGACTCCCAGTAACTGCGGGACGGCCAGCAGGGTCAGCTTCAGCATCAGCCACAGGCTCTGACCGCGCTCGACTACGAATTCCAGCTGATCCAGGCTCTGGCTCAGCACACCGATTCCCACCAGCGCGCCGCAGGCCCCGGCGACCGGCAGCAGCAATTGGCGGAAAAGGTAGCCTTGAATCAGGGTCATGCGTGGGAAAATTTCGCCCGGTTGCAGGCTGTGTCGATAACGCGCATCTAATACACGCGGAGGCGCGCAGACGAAACTGAACGTCGCCATTTGTATCAGTGATTGAAACCGGAGTGTCCGCTCCGGGTGGGAGTGCTTATGAAAATCGCCTTTGTCGCCGATCTCGGAAGCCCGCAGGCCCTGGCCCTGATCGTGGGTGAAGGCCGAAAGCTGTGCGACGGCGGGACCGCGCTGGACGGCCAGACGGGCGGCGTCCTCAGCCGGGCCATGCAGGGAAGCCGCTTTACGGGGGGCAAGGGCAAGACCCTTGTGGTCAGTGCGCCGCACGGGCTTGACGCCTCAGTGGTGGTGCTGGCGGGCGTGGGTGAGCGCGAGACCCTGACCGATCTGGCGATCGAGGAGGCAGCTGGTGCCGCCTATCACGCCGTGAAAATGAGCGGTGCCGAAAGCCTGACCGTCGATGCCCGCTCCCTCAGCGCCGACCAGGCTGCGCGCTTGGCCTTTGCCGTGAAGCTGGCCGCCTACCGGTTCGACAAATACCTGACCCGCCAGAAGCCGGACAAGGTTCCGTCGGTGACCGCCCTGACCATCGTCTGTACGGACCCCAAGGCTGCCCAAGCCGCGTTCGGTCCAATGTCGGCGGTGGCTGACGGCGTGATCTTCGCCCGCGACCTGGTGTCGGAGCCGGCCAACGTTCTTTATCCGGAAGAATTCGCCAAACGCTGCAAGGCGCTGGAAAAGCTGGGCCTTGAGGTGGAGGTTCTGGGCGAGAAGGAACTTGAGGCGCTGGGCTTCCGGACCCTGCTGGCCGTGGGCATGGGCAGCCGGCGCGAAAGCCAGGTCGCCATCATGAAATGGAATGGCGGGAAGGCGGGCGACGCGCCCCTGGCCTTTGTTGGCAAGGGTGTCTGCTTCGACACGGGCGGCATCTCGCTGAAGCCGCCCGAGGGCATGGAGGATATGAAGTGGGACATGGGCGGGGCCGCCGCCGTGTCGGGCCTCATGCATGCGCTGGCGGGCCGCAAGGCCAGGGTCAACGCCGTGGGCGTCATCGGCCTGGTCGAGAACATGCCGGACGGCAACGCCCAGCGCCCGGGCGACATCGTCAAATCCCTGTCGGGTCAGACGATCGAGGTCCTGAACACCGACGCCGAGGGACGCCTCCTCCTCGCCGACTGCCTCTGGTACACTCAGGACCGGTTCAAGCCGAAATTCATGATCGATCTGGCGACCCTGACCGGGGCCATGATCGTCGCCCTGGGCCTCGACTATGCCGGGGTCTTCTCGAACGATGATTCCGTGGCCCAACCCATTCTGGACGCGGGCGCCCGGGTCGACGAGAACTTCTGGCGCATGCCGCTCCCAGACCAGTACGACCGGCACATCGATTCTCCGGCCGCTGACGTGAAGAATATGGGCAATGGCCGGGCCGGGGGGTCGATCACCGCCGCCCTGTTCCTGAAGCGCTTCGTCAATGACACCCCGTGGGCGCACATCGACATCGCGCCCACCGCCTGGGTCAGCAAGAGCCAGCGGTCGATCGTGCCGGACGGCGCCGTCGGCTTTGGCGTGCGCGCCCTGGACCGCATGGTCGCCGATTCCTACGAAGGTTGAGGCGGGCCGCGAGGGCAGGGGACCAGGGTCGGCCATGAGCGCAACGGGACCGCAGATCTGGTTCTATCATCTGGAACGGTCGGGCCTGCAGCAGGTGCTCCCGACCCTTCTGGACAAGGTTCTGCAGGCGGACCTGAGGGCCCAGGTCCGGGTCTCCGACCCTGACCTTGCGGCTCGACTGGCGGAGGGGCTGTGGACGTGGCGCGACGACAGTTTTCTCGCCAACGGCCACAGTTCTGGCCCGCATCCCGAGCGACAACCGATCCTGTTCACGTCAGGAACCGACAATCTGAACGGTGCTCAGGCGCTGTTCATCGTCGATGGAGCAGGCTTTGAGCCGACGGAGGATTTCCAACGGTGTTTCATTCTATTCGACGGCCAGGACGAAGAGGCGCTGAAGGCGGCGCGCGAGCGCTGGAAGGCATTCAAGGCGGTCGGCGCGGACATCAGCTACTGGCGGCAGACGCTGGAAGGTCGGTGGGAAAAGGCGGGCTGATCGCCGCCGCCCTGGCGGTGGCGCTCAGCGCCTGTGCGGCCCCCGAGCCGGTGCCGACCCGCCCTGTCGGGGTGGTTGTTCTTCCCGAAGCCGGTACCGACGGGCGCACGCCCTATGCTGAGCAGGCACCCGTGGAGGTTCAGGATCCCAACGACCTGTGCCATGCCAAGCCCTTGCAGTGGCTGGTCGGGCGGGACCGGAGCGAGATCCCCGTGCCGGTGGATCTGACCAACCGCCGGGTGGCCTGTACCACCTGCCCGCGGACCGAGGCGAGGTCGCCGTATCTCCTGAACATCCTCTATGACACGGCCACAAACCGCGTCACCGAAGTCAGCTGCGGATAGGGAACCGCTTCCGAGCCTGCGGCTTTGCCCTGTGAACAAAGGAGTCTGTCTATGTTGCTGCGTTCCTTGATCCTGATGGGGGGCTTCGCCCTGCTGGCTTCCTGCGCCGCCAACCCCGATATGCCCATCCCCGACGGCATGCCCGACACATGCGGTGCCGCAGCATCCCGGGACCTGATCGGGCGGAATGTGGCGGCGGTCAGCTTTCCATCGGATGCCAATGTCCGGGTCGCCTGCACCACCTGCGCGGTGACGCTGGACTATAACCCCGGGCGCATGAACGTCTTCTTCGACCAGAACAGCGGCGTCATCGAGCGCATCACCTGCGGCTGAGCCGACAGGAATTTTTCGACCGGCCTTTATTTCGTCGGAAAAGCGAGTATATCAGCGCGTTCCGCACAGCTCTGTAACGAGTCCGCGCGAAAGCGCCGAGGCCTGGTCCGTTGCCCTCCGACCGGTGCGAAGGCGCGCTCCTCCCCAAGGGAGCCGACATGACGGGTGTCCTGATCGCCGAGGCCGACGGCCCGCGATCGAGGGTGGACGCCGACAACCGTAAGGCCCGGGACCGCCGTCGGCGGCCGCGGGTCGTTGCTTTGACTGCGGGCCGCCCGGCCTGCTGATTGGGAAACAGGAATGGCCAAATCCTTCGACGGTCTCGCCCTCACGGCTCAGATCGCCTCCGCCACGTCGTTCACCGGCAAGAAGCGCATCCGCAAATCCTTCGGTCGCATCCCTGAAGCGGTGCAGATGCCGAACCTGATCGAGGTGCAGCGCGCCTCCTACGAGCAGTTCCTGCAACGCGAGGTTCGCCCGGGCGAGCGCATCGACCAGGGCATTGAAGCCGTCTTCAAGTCCGTCTTTCCGATCAAGGACTTCAACGAGCGCGCCGTGCTCGAATACGTGTCCTATGAGTTTGAGCCGCCGAAGTACGACGTTGAGGAGTGCATCCAGCGCGACATGACCTATGCCGCGCCGCTCAAGGTCAAGCTGCGCCTGATCGTGTTCGAGACGGACGAGGAAACCGGCGCCCGGTCGGTCAAGGACATCAAGGAGCAGGACGTCTACATGGGCGATATCCCGCTCATGACGGACAAGGGCACCTTCACCGTCAACGGCACCGAGCGCGTCATCGTCTCCCAGATGCACCGTTCGCCGGGCGTCTTCTTCGACCACGACAAGGGCAAGACCCACTCGTCCGGCAAGCTGCTGTTCGCGGCCCGGGTGATCCCCTATCGCGGCTCGTGGCTGGACTTTGAGTTCGACGCCAAGGACATCGTCTACGTCCGTATCGACCGCCGCCGCAAACTGCCCGCCACGACCTTCCTGATGGCGCTGGGGATGGACGGCGAGGACATCCTCAAGACCTTCTACGAGACCGTCCCCTACGAAAAGCGTGGCGATACCTGGGTCACCCCCTACAAGCCCGAACGCTGGCGCGGTGTGAAGCCGGAATTCGACCTGATCGACGCCGACACCGGCGAGGTCGTGGCTGCTGCCGGCACCAAGATCAGCGCCCGCGCCGCCAAGAAGCTGGGCGAGACGGTCAAGTCGCTGTCGCTGACGCCGGACGCCCTGGTCACCAAATATCTGGCCGCCGACGCGGTCAATATGGAGAACGGCGAGATCTACGCCGAGGCCGGGGACGAGCTGGACACCGCCACCATCGACCTGCTGGTCGAGAACGGCTTCACCACGCTCGACATTCTGGATATCGACCACGTCACGGTCGGTGCCTATATGCGCAACACCCTGCGCGTGGACAAGAATTCGAGCCGCGAGGAAGCGCTGTTCGACATCTATCGCGTGATGCGTCCGGGCGAGCCGCCGACCCCGGAAGCCGCCGAAGCGATGTTCAACTCGCTGTTCTTCGACTCGGAACGCTACGACCTCAGCTCGGTCGGTCGCGTGAAGATGAACATGCGCCTTGAGACCCCGGAAGTCGGCGACGAAATCCGTGTGCTGCGCAAGGAAGACGTGCTGAAGGTGCTGCAGATCCTGGTGGGTCTGAAGGACGGTCAGGGCGAGATCGACGACATCGACAACCTGGGCAACCGCCGGGTGCGTTCGGTCGGCGAACTGCTGGAGAACCAGTACCGCGTGGGCCTGCTGCGCATGGAGCGCGCCATCAAGGAGCGCATGTCCTCGGTCGATATCGACACGGTCATGCCGCACGACCTGATCAACGCCAAGCCGGCGGCCGCGGCCGTGCGCGAGTTCTTCGGCAGCTCGCAGCTGTCGCAGTTCATGGACCAGACCAACCCGCTGTCCGAGATCACTCACAAGCGTCGCCTGTCGGCGCTTGGGCCGGGCGGTCTGACGCGCGAGCGCGCGGGCTTTGAGGTCCGCGACGTGCACCCGACCCACTATGGCCGGATCTGCCCGATCGAAACGCCGGAAGGCCCGAACATCGGCCTGATCAACTCGCTGGCCACCCATGCCCGGGTCAACAAATACGGCTTTATCGAGAGCCCCTACCGCCGCATCAAGGACGGCAAGGCCACCGACGAGGTCGTCTACATCTCGGCGATGGAAGAGGCCAAGCACGTCATCGCCCAGGCGAACATCGAGCTGAAGGACGGCGAGATCGCCGAAGATCTGGTCCCGGGCCGGATCAACGGGGAATCGCAGCTGCTGCCCAAGGACGCGGTCGACATGATGGACGTGTCGCCGAAGCAGGTGGTGTCGGTCGCCGCCGCCCTGATCCCGTTCCTGGAAAACGATGACGCCAACCGGGCGCTGATGGGCGCCAACATGCAACGTCAGGCCGTGCCGCTGGTGCAGTCGGACGCGCCGCTGGTCGGCACCGGCATGGAGGCGGTCGTGGCTGTCGACTCCGGCGCCGTCGTGGTCGCCAAGCGCGACGGTATCGTCGAGCAGATCGACGGCACCCGGATCGTGGTGCGCGCGACGAACGAGGCCGACGCCGGACGGTCGGGCGTCGACATCTATCGCCTGTCCAAGTTCCAGCGTTCGAACCAGTCGACCTGCATCAACCAGCGCCCGATCGTGCGTGTGGGTGACGAGGTCAAGGTCGGTGACGTGATCGCGGACGGTCCCTCGACCGATCTCGGCGAACTGGCGCTGGGCCGTAACGCTCTTGTCGCCTTCATGCCGTGGAATGGCTACAACTTCGAGGACTCGATCCTGATCTCGGAGCGCATCGTGCGCGACGACGTCTTCACCTCGATCCACCTCGAGGAGTTCGAGGTCATGGCCCGCGACACCAAGCTGGGGCCGGAAGAAATCACCCGCGACATCCCGAACGTCGGCGAGGAGGCCCTGCGCAACCTCGACGAGGCCGGCATCGTCGCCATCGGTGCCGAGGTCCAGCCGGGTGACATCCTGTGCGGCAAGGTTACGCCCAAGGGCGAAAGCCCGATGACCCCGGAAGAGAAGCTGCTGCGCGCCATCTTCGGCGAAAAGGCTTCGGACGTCCGCGACACCTCGCTGCGCCTGCCGCCCGGCGTTGCCGGCACGGTGGTCGATGTGCGGGTCTTCAACCGTCACGGCGTCGACAAGGACGAGCGCGCGGTCGCCATCGAACGCGCCGAGATCGAGCGTCTGGGCAAGGACCGCGACGACGAGCTGGCCATCCTGGAACGCAACGTCTACGGCCGCCTCAAGCCCCTGCTGCTGGGCAAGAATGCTGTCTCGGGTCCGAAGGGGCTGGGCCGCGGCGAGGTCACCGAGGACAAGCTGGGCGACCTGTCGCGCGGCCTGTGGTGGCAGATTGCTCTGGACGACGAAAAGGCAATGGGCGAGCTCGAGGCCATGAAGAAGCAGTTCGAGGACGCCCGCAAGGCGCTCGATCGCCGCTTCGAGGACAAGGTCGAGAAGCTGCAACGCGGTGACGAACTGCCCCCGGGCGTGATGAAGATGGTCAAGGTCTTCGTGGCCGTGAAGCGCAAGCTGCAGCCCGGCGACAAGATGGCCGGCCGCCACGGCAACAAGGGCGTCATCTCCAAGATCCTGCCGATCGAGGACATGCCGTACCTGGAAGACGGTACGTCGGTCGACATCGTGCTGAACCCGCTGGGCGTGCCCTCGCGCATGAACATCGGCCAGATCTTCGAAACCCACCTGGGATGGGCGGCTGCGGGCCTTGGCAAGCAGATCGCCGGCCTGCTGGATGACTGGCAGCACGGCGGTCAGAAGAAGGCCCTGGTCGAACGTCTGATCGACATCTACGGCAAGGAAACCCCGCTGCCGGACGATGAAGAGGACCTGATCGAACTGGCCCGGAACCTGTCGAAGGGCGTGCCCTTCGCCACGCCGGTGTTCGACGGGGCCAACATCGGTGACATCGAGCGTCTGCTGGTCGAGGCCGGTCTGGAGAAGTCGGGTCAGTCGATCCTGTACGACGGCCAGACGGGCGATCGCTTCAAGCGTCCGGTGACCGTCGGCTACATCTACATGCTGAAGCTGCACCACCTGGTGGACGACAAGATCCACGCCCGCTCGATCGGCCCGTACTCCCTGGTCACCCAGCAGCCGCTGGGCGGCAAGGCGCAGTTCGGCGGACAGCGCTTCGGCGAGATGGAGGTCTGGGCGCTGGAAGCTTACGGCGCTGCCTACACCCTGCAGGAGATGCTGACGGTCAAGTCCGACGACGTGGCCGGCCGCACCAAGGTCTATGAAGCCATCGTCCGCGGCGACGACAGCTTCGAGGCCGGCATTCCCGAGAGCTTCAACGTGCTCATCAAGGAAATGCGCTCGCTGGGTCTGAACGTGGAGCTGGAGAATTCGTGAGTGACGAGTGACGAGTGACGTGTGGCGAGCCAGCCTCGCCCGCGTCCTCCAGTCATTACTCGCCACCCACCACTCGCCACCCGCCACCAATCGTTTTCGCGGCATGAGCCGCAGCTAAGGAACTGAGATGAACCAGGACGTCCTGAACATCTTCAACCCGGTCCCGGTCACCCCGACCTTCGACCAGATCAAGATCGCCCTGGCCTCGCCGGAGAAGATCCGGTCGTGGTCGTTCGGCGAGATCAAAAAGCCGGAAACCATCAACTACCGTACGTTCAAGCCCGAGCGTGACGGCCTGTTCTGCGCCCGTATCTTTGGCCCGACCAAGGATTACGAATGCCTGTGCGGCAAGTACAAGCGCATGAAGTACAAGGGCATTATCTGCGAGAAGTGCGGCGTGGAGGTCACCCTGGCCCGCGTCCGTCGCGAGCGGATGGGCCACATCGACCTGGCCGCGCCGGTCGCCCACATCTGGTTCCTGAAGTCGCTGCCGTCGCGCATCTCGCTGATGCTCGACATGGCGCTGAAGGACGTCGAGCGCGTCCTCTATTTCGAGAACTACATCGTCACCGAGCCGGGCCTGACCCCGCTGAAGCAGAACCAGCTGCTGACCGAAGACGAATTCTATCGCTACCAGGAAGAGTTCGGCGATGACGGCTTCACGGCCGAGATCGGCGCCGAGGCCGTCCGCAACCTGCTGATGGGCATCGACCTGCACGCCGAGGCCGAAAAGCACCGCGCGGAACTGGCTGACAGCCCTTCGGAAATGAAGGCCAAGAAGGCCTCCAAGCGCCTGAAGCTGATCGAGGCCTTTCTCGAGTCGGGCAACAAGCCCGAGTGGATGGTGCTGACCATCGTTCCGGTCATTCCGCCGGAACTGCGCCCGCTGGTGCCGCTGGACGGTGGCCGCTTCGCCACCTCGGACCTGAACGACCTGTACCGCCGCGTCATCAACCGGAACAACCGCCTGAAGCGCCTGATGGAGCTGCGCGCGCCGGACATCATCATCCGCAACGAAAAGCGGATGCTGCAGGAATCGGTCGACGCCCTGTTCGACAACGGCCGCCGTGGCCGCGTCATCACCGGCGCCAACAAGCGCCCGCTCAAGTCGCTGGCCGACATGCTGAAGGGCAAGCAGGGCCGCTTCCGCCAGAACCTGCTGGGCAAGCGCGTCGACTATTCGGGCCGTTCGGTCATCGTCGTGGGCCCGGACCTCAAGCTGCACGAGTGCGGCCTGCCCAAGAAGATGGCGCTCGAGCTGTTCAAGCCGTTCATCTACGCGCGTCTGGACGCCAAGGGCCTGTCGGGCACCGTCAAACAGTCCAAGCGCATGGTCGAGCGCGAGCAGCCCCAGGTCTGGGACATCCTCGAGGAAGTCATCCGCGAGCACCCGGTTCTGCTAAACCGCGCGCCGACGCTTCACCGTCTGGGCATCCAGGCGTTCGAGCCCAAGCTGATCGAGGGCAAGGCCATCCAGCTGCACCCGCTGGTCTGCGCCGCCTTCAACGCCGACTTCGACGGCGACCAGATGGCCGTGCACGTCCCGCTGAGCCTCGAGGCCCAGCTGGAAGCGCGCGTTCTGATGATGTCGACCAACAACATCCTGTCGCCGGCCAACGGCAAGCCGATCATCGTGCCGTCGCAGGATATCGTGCTGGGCCTGTACTATCTGTCGCTGGTCAAGGACGGTGAGCCGGGCGAGGGCAAGCTGTTCGCCAACATCGGCGAGATCGATGCCGCGCTCGACGCCGGTGTCGTCAGCCTGCACACCCGCATCAAGGCCCGCTGGACCGAGATGAATGCCGACGGCGAGCTGGTCACCCGGGTGATCGACTCCACCCCGGGCCGGATGAAGCTGGGCGCGATCCTGCCCAAGAATCCGAACGTCGGTTACCGGCTGCTGGAAAAGAACCTGACCAAGAAGGAAATCGGCAATCTGATCGACGTGGTCTATCGCCACTGCGGCCAGAAGGCGACGGTGATCTTCGCCGACCAGATGATGGGCCTGGGCTTCCGCGAGGCGGCCAAGGCGGGAATCTCGTTCGGCAAGGACGACATCGTGATTCCGCGGAAGAAGGTCGGGATCGTCGCCGAGACCCGCACCCAGGTCGAGGAATACGAGCAGCAGTACGCCGATGGCCTCATCACCAAGGGCGAGAAGTACAACAAGGTCGTTGACGCCTGGGCCAAGTCCACGGACCGGATCGCCGACGCCATGATGGCCGAAATCGCCCAGCCGCGCGTGCTGGCCGAGGGCGAGCGCCCCGACATCAACTCGGTCTACATGATGGCCAACTCCGGCGCCCGCGGTTCGCAGGCCCAGATGAAGCAGTTGGGCGGCATGCGCGGCCTGATGGCCAAGCCGTCGGGCGAGATCATCGAGACGCCGATCGTGTCGAACTTCAAGGAAGGTCTGACCGTCCTTGAATACTTCAACTCGACCCACGGCGCCCGCAAGGGTCTGGCCGATACCGCGCTGAAGACCGCCAACTCGGGTTATCTGACCCGTCGTCTGGTGGACGTGGCGCAGGACTCGATCGTCACCGAGGAGGACTGTGGCTCCACGCGGGGCATCACCCTGCGGGCCGTGGTCGAAGGCGGTGACGTCCTCGTCTCGCTGGGGCAGCGCGTGCTGGGCCGTTACGCGGCCGAGGACATCAAGGAGCCGGGTTCCGACACGGTTCTGCTGCCCGCCGACACCTATCTCCAGGAAGAGGAAGTCGAGATCCTGGAAGCGGCCGGCGTACAGGCGGTCAAGGTCCGGTCGGCCCTGACCTGTGAAGCCGAAGCCGGCATCTGCGGACACTGCTATGGCCGTGACCTGGCCCGCGGCACCAACGTCAACATCGGGGAAGCGGTCGGTGTCATCGCCGCCCAGTCGATCGGCGAGCCGGGCACCCAGCTGACGATGCGGACCTTCCACATCGGTGGTACCGCCCAGGTGGCCGAGACCTCCTTCATGGAGGCGACCAATGCGGGCACGATCAAGATCACCGGCCCGACCGTCAAGGCGGCGCACGGCGACCTGATGGCCATGAGCCGCAACGTCGTCGTCACCGTCGTCGTCGACGGCAAGGATCGTGAGACGCACAAGGCTCCCTATGGTGCCCGTATCCGGGTGACCGAAGGCGCCGAGGTCACGCGCGGCCAGCGACTGGCCGAGTGGGACCCCTACACCACGCCGATCCTGACCGAAGTGGGAGGCACCATCCGTTTCGAGGATCTGGTCGAGTCCCTGTCGTTCCGCGAGGAAACCGACGAGGCGACCGGTATCGCCCAGCGGGTGGTGGTCGACTGGCGCGCCAATCCGCGCGGCTCTGACCTGCGTCCGGCCATGGGCATCACCAGCGGCGATGCCTACGCCAAGCTGGCCTCGGGTGCTGACGCCCGCTACCTGCTGCCGGTGGGTGCGGTTCTGTCCGTGTCGAACGGGGATGTGGTCAAGCCGGGCGAGATCATCGCCCGCGTTCCGACCGAAGGCGCCAAGACGCGCGACATCACCGGCGGTCTGCCGCGGGTGGCCGAGCTGTTCGAGGCCCGTCGTCCCAAGGACTGCGCCGTCATCGCCGAAATGGATGGCCGCGTGGAATTCGGGCGCGATTACAAGAACAAGCGCCGGATCAAGATCACCCCGGAAGTGGATGCCGACGGCAACCAGGCCGAGGCGGTCGAGTTCCTGATCCCCAAGGGCAAGCACATCTCCGTCCACGACGGCGATCTGATCCAGAAGGGCGACTACATCATCGACGGCAACCCCGATCCGCACGATCTGCTGCGCATCCAGGGCGTCGAGGCGCTGGCCGAGTATCTGGTGAACGAGGTGCAGGAGGTTTACCGACTGCAGGGCGTGCCGATCAACGACAAGCACATCGAGGTGATCGTCCGCCAGATGCTGCAGAAGGTCGAAATCCTGGATTCGGGTGAGACCACCCTGATCAAGGGCGACCACGTCGACATCCCCGAGGTCGAGGCCGAAAACGCCAAGGTCCTCAAGCGCAAGGGGCGTCCGGCGATCACCCAGCCGGTCCTGCTGGGCATCACCAAGGCGTCGCTGCAGACCCGCAGCTTCATCTCTGCGGCGTCCTTCCAGGAGACCACCCGTGTGCTGACCGATGCCTCGGTCAACGGCAAGGTCGACAATCTGGAAGGCCTGAAGGAGAACGTCATCGTGGGCCGCCTGATCCCGGCGGGCACGGGGGCCTATCTGCGCTCGCTGCAGAAGGTCGCCAACCAGCGCGATGCCGAACTCACGGACGCCCGCGAGGCCGCGGTCGAGGCCCTGCCGGCCGATCTGGCCGCCGAGCTGGAAGAGACCGAAGGCTGATTTCAGCCCGACGGACGAAATGAAGCGGGGCGGTGTCGAAAGGCACCGCCCTTTTTCTTAGCCGCCGCCGGGGGTCCGGCGACGGTCGTGGCCGTCCAGCCCTTCGTCGAGGGTGTCATTGGTGTCCTGTCGAAAGCCGGGGTCCAGATGCGCGCCGGGGCAGCCGATACCGAAGTTCGATCCGGGGCAGTCGCCCACCCCCGTCACCCCTGTGCCGCCCGCCAGCGGCCTGCGGCGGGCCTCATAGGCTTCCATCTCGCGTCGGCCCTCGGCGGCGAAGCGGGCGTCGCGCGCGGCATTGCCGCTGCCGGAGATGGGTCTCGCCCGGGCTGCGCCTTCGTTGAAGGCCTCGTCGCAGAGGGCCTGCTCGGCGGCGGACATGCGGCCATTCCGGGCATTGCAGCCGAGCGTGCTGGTCCGCAGGCTGCGAGCCACACGGCCACCCTCGGTCTCGGGCTGCACGGCCCACTCTGATGATTGACGCGCGGGCAGGCCCGGTGGCGTGGGTCGGGTGACCGGGGCCTCGTCATCATCATCCTCGGGGCGAGCCAGGGGCTCGGTCACGCGCATCGGGCGGTCAGCAGCCGCAGCCAGGGGGGCTGTGCTGTTCAAAGGTGCCGTCCGGGGCGGTCTGGGCCGCTCTCCCTTCAGCAGGGGACGCGGCTCGATTTCGAGATAGATCGGAGGCGTGTAGGGCCGTGTCTGGACCGGCGGGTCGAAGGTTCCCGTGGCCAACAAGCCCAGGACAATGGCATGGGCCAGAACCGACCCGGCCATTACAAGCGAGTTGCGGACCCGGGGCCTTGCCACCGCAGCGGTGATCGCCTTCAGTCGTCTGGATCGGATCACGTCTGGCAGCCTCCCCGGTCAGGGGAGACAAGCGGGCAACCGTGGCCAGGTTGGGGCTGAAATGAGGGCCTATTCGCGGCGAAGCGCCTCAATCGGGTCCAGCTGGGCCGCGCGCCAGGCCGGATAGGCCCCGAACACCACGCCGACAAAGGTGGAAAATCCGATGGCGAGCGGCGCGGCCCAGGCTGGAATCGCCGCGGGCCAGTCCCCGAATTTAGACATCAGCAGAGCACCCCCGACGCCCAGGACGAGGCCCAGTAGCCCACCGAGCAGGGACAAGGTCACCGATTCCAGCGCGAACTGGGTCAGCACATCGCCGCGCCGCGCTCCGATGGCCATCCGCAGGCCGATCTCGCGCGTGCGCTCCGTCACCGACACCAGCATGATGTTCATGATCCCGACGCCGCCGACCACCAGCGAGACCCCGGCCACCGCAGCCAGCAGGATGGTAAAGGTCGCGGTCGAGGACTGGGCGGCTTCCTGGATCGAGGTCAGGTTCTGCACATTGAAGTCGTCTTCCTGACCCGGGCGGATCCGGTGCCGCTCACGCAGCAGCTCGGCCACGTCCTGCTCCAGACGATAAAGGGCGTTCTCGTCGACCGCCTTGAGATAGATCTGGTTGACGCTGTTGCCCCGCGAGCCCGCGCCCCGGCCAATGACGCGGCTGCGGGCCGCATCCAGCGGAATGACCACGATGTCGTCCTGGTCCTGGAATCCGGACTGGCCTTTCTCGCCGAGCACACCGACGACGGTGAAGGGGATGGGGCCGATGCGCATGCGCTGGCCCACGGGATCGACCCCCTCGCCGAATAGTTCGCGCACGACCGTCTGGCCCAGCACGGCGACCTTGCGCCCGCTGTCGGCGGCGGCCTGATCGAACATCTGGCCCGAGACGATTTCCAGATCGCGCGCCACCAGATAGTCGGGCGTGACCCCCTCGATCCGGCTGGACCAGTTGGCGCCCTGATAGACCAGCTGCGCGCCGCCATTGATTGCCGGTGACACCGCCCTGACCCCCTCGAGAGTCCGCATGGCCAGGGCGTCGTCCACGGTCAGGCTGGCACCCGATCCGCCACCGCCCCGGACGAATCCCCCGCCCGCCCCGCGAGGGGCACCCGGTCGGATGACCAGCATATTGGTGCCCAGACTGGACAGGGCTTCCTCGACGCGCTGTTGGGCCCCCAGACCGATCGAGGTCATCATGATGACCGCCGCCACGCCGATCACGACCCCCAGGGAGGTCAGGGCCGAGCGCATCGGGTGGGCGGCGATGGCCCCCACGGCAAAGCGGACCAGTTCAAGCGGGCTCATGGTGCTGCCCGTGACGGGATGGGGATCATGCGCCATTGCGGTCATCCGATATGATCAGGCCGTCGCGGAAGGCGATCCGACGGCGGGCGCGCGCCGCGACCTCATTGTCATGGGTGACGATGCACAGCGTCAGTCCCTGGCTGTTCAGTTCGTCGAACAGGGCCAGAACTTCCTGGCCGGTGGCGGTGTCCAGCGCGCCCGTCGGTTCGTCCGCCAGCAGCAGGTCGGGGGCATTGGCCAGAGCCCGGGCGATGGCCACCCGCTGCTGCTGCCCGCCCGACATCTGGGTCGGCCTGTTGCCCAGGCGATCGCCCAGGCCGACCCGCTCCAGCAGGGCCACGGCGCGGTCCCGCCGCTCGGCCGCCGGTATGCCGGCATAGATCATCGGCAGTTCGACATTCTGGACGGCGGTCAGCCGGGGCAACAGCTGAAACGACTGGAAGATGAAGCCGATACGGCGGTTACGGAAACTGGCCAGTTCATCGTCGTCATAGTCGGCCACCGGATCGTCCTCGAACCGGTAGTCGCCCGTGGTCGGACGATCCAGTCCGCCCAGCACATTCATCAGGGTCGACTTGCCCGAGCCGGAGGGGCCGATAATGGCGACATGCTCGCTGCGATCGATGGTCAGCGAGACGCCGCCCAGCGCATGGATGACATTGTCGCCCATGACATAGGTCTTGGTCAGCTTCTGGATGTCGATCATCGGCCGTTCCTAGAAACCACGCGGGCCGCCGCCGCCACCGGTGACCCGGGCGGCCTGCTGCTGGGCGCGGGCATCGGGCGCCCGGGGGCCACCCCCCGTGATCACGAGATCGCCTTCCTTGAGCTCGCCGCCGATGACTTCGGTATAGGAGCCGTCCGTGGCACCGGTGATCACCGGCACACGTACGGGCTTGCCGTCACGCAGTACCCAGACGACGCCACGGTTTCCACCCCCGGCGAGACGCACACGCTGGGTCTCGAGGATCGCCTGCTGATCGGCCCGCAACAGCGGTTTGATCTCGTCCAGGGCGGCATTGAGGATCGCCGCCGAGGCCGCATTGCCACCCCCCCGGCGTTGACCGCCGCCCGCGCCGCGCTGGGCGCGCATGTCCTGCTGGGCCTTTTCCAGAATGGGCAGGACCGTGGTCCGCTGGGTGGCGTCCAGCTTCAGCTCCTCAACCAGGGTCGCGACGATATTGCCGCGTCCGCCGCCGCCGCGCTGGCGGTTACCGCCGGTCGCCGCTGGCCCGAAGGGTGAGCCGCCGCTCCGGGCCTGGCCGCCCTGCTGCGCGGCCAGTACATCGCCCGGCGTGAAGCGCAGGGCGGCGTTCGGCACGCGCAACACATTGCGCTTCTCTTCCAGAATGATGTCAGCATTGGCCGTCATGCCGGGCAGCAGCCTTTCGCCGGGGTTATCGGCCTCGACCACGACCGTATAGGCGACCACGCTCTGCTCAGTGGTGGGCAGAACCCGGATCTGGGTCACCTGCCCGGTGAAATTGTCGTCGGGAAAGGCATCGACGGTGAAGCGCACCGTCTGGCCGACCCGAACCGAGCCGATGTCGGCTTCATCGACCGTCACCAGCGCCTGGACCCGCGACATGTCCTGGGCCAGGGTAAACAGCACGGCGACGTTCAGGCCCGAGGCCACCGTCTGGCCGGGCTCGATCTGCCGGTCGATGACGATGCCGTCGATGGGGGCGGTGATGGTGGTCCGTCCCAGCGTCGCCTGATTGGCGCGAAGCTGGGCCTGTTGCTGGCGCACCTGGGCGCGCGCGCTCTGCTCATTGGCCCGCGCCGTCCGCAGTGAGGCCTCGGCCGCGTCCAGCGCCGCCTGGGCGATGATCTGGCGGTCAAACAGGAATTTCTGACGGTCATACTCGGCCTGCGCCAGTGCGACCTGGGCCTGGGCCTGGGCGACACCCGCCTGCGCCGAGACGATGGCGGCCTGCGACTGTTCGACCGAAGAGCGCTGGTTCTCCGGATCCAGCCGGGCCAGGACCTGACCGCGCCGCACCCGGTCATTGTAGTCGACCAGAACCTCGGTGACCTGGCCGGAGATCTGCGAGCCGACCTCGACGGTGACCAGCGCCTCGAGCGTGCCAGAAGCCGAGACGCTGCGCACGATCTCGCCTGTGCGGATCGCCTCTGTCCGGTAGGGATCAGCGTCGCCGCCCCCGCGCAGGAAGATGAACCACACCGCCACCGCGACCACCAGGACACCGGCGCCGCCGATGATCCAGCCGCGACGGCTGCGGCGACGCAGACGGGGTTTGGCGGGGGCGGGGCCGGTCGAAAGGGGCGAGGTCATGCGGATCGGGTCTCGTCGTTCATAGGGGCCCGCCCGCAAGCGGGGACGTGAAGGCTTAACGCCGGGATCTGGCGTTTCCGTCGCAAACTCAGCACGAAACCGGCTGAACCGAGGATGAAACACCTCCGGAAAGGCCCGGCCCGATCCCGACCCTTGACCCCGAGGCCTGCCGCGCGTAGAAGGCGCCACCTTCGAGACGGGCCCCGGCCCGGACCGGAGTGAAAATCGAATGCGACGGGCTGTGTCCCGCCGGAATGCCCGAAGCGCGCATTCCGGCTTTTGCGTTTGAGACCAATCCACCCGGGCAGCGGCCATCCGGCCGGGTCCAAAAGAAGGCTCCGAGACGCCCCGGCCGACAGGCACACGTCTCCTACATGAAGAGAAACAGTTCGAATGCCCACGATCAACCAGCTGATCCGCAAGCCCCGTCAGCCCAAGGTGGCCCGGAACAAGGTTCCCGCCCTGAAGGGCTGCCCGCAGCGTCGCGGCGTCTGCACCCGCGTCTACACCACCACCCCGAAGAAGCCGAACTCGGCGCTGCGTAAGGTCGCCAAGGTGCGCCTGACCTCGGGCATCGAAGCGGTGTGCTACATCCCCGGCGAAGGCCATAATCTGCAGGAGCACTCTGTGGTGCTGATCCGCGGTGGCCGCGTGAAGGACCTTCCGGGCGTGCGCTACCACATCCTGCGCGGCGTGCTCGACACCCAGGGCGTCAAGGACCGCAAGCAGCGTCGTTCGCACTACGGCGCCAAGCGTCCGAAGTAAGCCTCGCGCCTCACGAATTAATTTCCGGCCCGGGCCGGACCCCAGACAACCAAGAAGAGCAAGCCCATGTCCCGTCGTCACCGCGCCCAGAAGCGTGAAGTTCTGCCGGATCCCAAGTTCGGGGATCTGGTCGTCACCAAGTTCATGAATTACGTCATGTACGAGGGCAAGAAGGCCGTCGCCGAGAACATCGTCTACGGTGCCTTCGACATCCTGGCCGACAAGAAGAAGGACATGGAGCCGGTCGCGACCTTCCATTCTGCCCTCGACAACGTCGCCCCGGCGGTCGAGGTCCGGTCGCGTCGCGTCGGTGGTGCCACCTATCAGGTGCCGGTCGAGGTTCGCCCCGAGCGCCGTCGCGCCCTGGCCATCCGCTGGCTGGTCAACGCCGCCCGCAAGCGCGGCGAGAACACCATGACGGAAAAGCTGGCCGCCGAGCTGCTGGACGCCGCCAACAACCGCGGTACCGCCGTCAAGAAGCGCGAGGACACCCACAAGATGGCCGAAGCCAACCGGGCCTTCAGCCACTACCGCTGGTAACGCCTTCAAAGCGTCACCTGCACTGACTATCTAAGGGTTTCCGGCGCGGGCGGTTTCAGCTAAATCGCCCGCGCCGCATATCCGCACAGACCGACTTTCCCGAGGGCGCTCCCCGCGTCCTGATCTCACTTCAAGGCACGTTTCCCATGGCCCGCACTCACAAGATCGAGGACTACCGCAACTTCGGCATCATGGCCCACATCGACGCGGGCAAGACGACGACGACCGAGCGGATCCTGTTCTACACCGGCAAGAACCACAAGATTGGCGAAGTGCACGACGGCGCGGCCACCATGGACTGGATGGACCAGGAGATGGAGCGCGGCATCACCATCACCTCGGCCGCCACGACCGCCTTCTGGCGCGAAAAGCGCCTGAACATCATCGACACCCCCGGCCACGTGGACTTCACCATTGAGGTCGAGCGCTCGCTGCGCGTGCTGGACGGTGCCGTGACCGTGCTGGACGGCAACGCCGGCGTCGAGCCGCAGACCGAGACCGTCTGGCGCCAGGCCGACAAGTACCGCGTGCCCCGCATCGTCTTCGTCAACAAGATGGACAAGATCGGTGCCGACTTCGACAAGTCGGTCGAGTCTATCCGCGACCGTCTGGGCGCCAAGGCCGTGCCGATCCAATTCCCCATCGGGGCCGAGTCCAATCTGACTGGCCTGGTCGACCTGGTCCGCATGAAGGCGGTCATCTGGGACAATGACAATCTGGGTGCCAGCTTCCACGACGAGGAAATTCCGGCCGATCTGGTCGACAAGGCCAATGAGGCCCGCCAGTACCTGATCGACAACGCCGTCGAGCTCGATGACGAGGCGATGGAAGCCTACCTCGAGGGCAATGAGCCGTCGGAAGAGACCATCAAGAAGTGCATCCGCAAGGCCGTGCTGACCGGTGCCTTCTATCCGATCCTGTGCGGCTCGGCCTTCAAGAACAAGGGCGTCCAGACCCTGCTGGACGCCGTCGTCGACTATCTGCCGTCGCCGGTGGACATTCCGCCGACCCCGGGCATCGACTTCAAGACCGAAGAGCCCGTCACGCGCCGCGCATCGGACGACGAGCCTCTGTCGGTTCTGGCGTTCAAGATCATGGACGACCCCTTCGTCGGTTCGCTGACCTTCTGCCGCATCTATTCCGGCAAGATGGAAACGGGCATGGGCCTGCTGAACTCGACCCGCGACAAGAAGGAGCGCGTCGGCCGTATGCTGCTGATGCACTCGAACAACCGCGAGGACATCAAGGAAGCCTATGCCGGCGACATCGTCGCCCTGGCCGGCCTGAAGGATACCCGCACGGGCGACACCCTGTGCGACCCGATCAAGTCGCCCGTCATCCTCGAGAAGATGGAGTTCCCGGCGCCGGTGATCGAGATCGCCGTCGAACCCAAGTCCAAGGCCGACCAGGAGAAGCTAGGCGTCGCCCTGGCCAAGCTGGCCTCGGAGGACCCGTCCTTCACCGTCTCGACCGACCACGAGTCGGGCCAGACCATCCTGAAGGGCATGGGCGAGCTGCACCTGGACATCAAGATCGACATCCTGAAGCGCACCTACAAGGTCGAGGCCAACATCGGCGCGCCGCAGGTGGCCTATCGCGAGTCCATCAGCCGCAAGGCCGAGATCGACTACACCCACAAGAAGCAGACCGGCGGCACGGGTCAGTTCGCCCGCGTCAAGCTGGTGTTCGAACCGGGCGAGCCCGGATCGGACTTCGTCTTTGAATCCGCCATCGTCGGCGGTGCCGTGCCCAAGGAATATATCCCGGGCGTGGAAAAGGGCCTGAAGTCGGCCAAGGACAACGGCCTGCTGGCCGGCTTCCCGGTGATCGACGTCAAGGCCACCCTGGTCGACGGCGCGTTCCACGACGTGGACTCCTCGGTGCTGGCCTTTGAAATCGCGGCCCGCGCCGCCTTCAAGGAACTGCGCGAAAAGGGCGGCCCCAAGCTGCTCGAGCCGATCATGGCCGTCGAGGTGGTCACGCCCGAGGAATACCTGGGCTCGGTCATCGGCGACCTGAACGGGCGTCGCGGCATGATCCAGGGTCAGGACATGCGCGGTAACGCCACCGTCGTGAACGCCTTCGTGCCGCTGGCCAACATGTTCGGCTATGTGAACACCCTGCGGGGCATGTCACAGGGCCGCGCCCAGTTCACCATGCAGTACGACCACTATGAGCCGGTGCCGCAACACGTCGCCGACGAAGTGATCAAGAAGTACGCCTAACCCAAACCCCTGCTTTCGGCGGACCCCGGTCCGCCGGGGGCCCTGAAACCCCAAGGACGAGCCCCCTGTTCAGGGGACGGAGAGAAGAGAATGGCCAAGGAAAAGTTTGAACGCACCAAGCCGCACTGCAACATCGGCACGATTGGTCACGTTGACCATGGCAAGACGACGCTGACGGCGGCGATCACGATGACGCTGGCGAAGGCGGGTGGAGCCA
>NZ_JACVCG010000008.1 GCF_016742135.1 Brevundimonas sp.
GTTCAGGCCGCCGAGGTGCTGTTCCGCAAGATCGAGGACGAGCAGGTCGCCGAATGGGCCGCCCGCTTCGGCGGCGAGGGCTAGTTCGCCGCCGGCGGTTCACCCGGCACCGCCTGCACCGGCGGGGCGTCCGCCGGGTGGGTCGGCAGGGGAGGGGTGGTCAGGGCGCTGTCCTCCGTGCGGACGCCGCGCATGTGCTTCTTCGCTTCCTCTTCGTCGATGTCGAGGAAGCCGGGCGCAGAGGCGTTGTGCTCTTCGAGATTGCCGGTGCGGACCACGACCGAGCGATAGCCGTCCCAGATCATGTGCAGGGCGACGTACAGCACGATCACCAGACCGACGTAACCGATCCAGCGGTGCTTGTTCAGCAGCTTGGCGATATAGGTCGCGGCCACGCCCATCAGGGCGATCGACAGCACCAGACCGAACACCATGATCCACGGGTGATCGTGAGCAGCCCCGGCGACCGCCAGCACATTGTCGAGCGACATGGTGATGTCGGCGATCATGATCTGGACCAGGGCCGCGCCGAAGGTCTTGCGCTTGATGCCCATCTCCTCGGGAGAGGCACCGCCTCCGTGGTGCGCGGCCAGGGCCATCTCCATGGCCTCACCGGATTCGGCCTGGTCGTGGGTGCGCTGTTCCTGCAGTTCGCGCCACATCTTCCAGCACACCCACAGCAGCAGGAAGCCGCCGGCCATCAGGAGGCCGACGATGGCGAGCAGCTGGACGGTGATCAGGGCAAAACCGATGCGCATGACCACGGCGGCGGCCAGACCGATCAGAATGGCCTTGCGGCGCTGTTCGGCGGGCAGGGCGGCGGCGGCCAGACCCACGGCCACGGCGTTGTCGCCGGCCAGAACCAGGTCGATCATCAGCACCTTGCCCAGCGCGGTCAGCTGGCTGGCGAGTTCGGGGGATGCGAGAAATTCCATGTCGGCTCTCTAATCCCAAACCGGGCGGGCTGTCATCAGCCTGCCTGCTTGCGCGCCGCCTCATAGAGCGCGACGGCGGCGGCGTTCGAGACATTCAGGCTTTCAAAGCCGCCCGGCATGGGAATGCGGGCAAGGGTGTCGCAATTCTCGGCCACCAGCCGGCGCAGGCCGTCGCCTTCCGAGCCCATGACAAGCACGGTCGGCCGCGAATCGAGCGCCTCGTCGAGGGTGGCCTCGCCGCTGCCGTCCAGACCGACGATGTGCCAGCCGGCGTCCTGCAGGGTGCGCAGGGCGCGCGACAGATTGGTCACCCGGGCGCAGGGCAGGCGTTCGGTGGCCCCAGCAGCGGTCTTGGCCAGCGGCCCCGCCAGCGCCGGACTGTGCCGGTCCTGGACGATGATGCCCCGCGCCCCGAAGGCCAGGGCCGAGCGGAAGATGGCGCCGACATTCTGCGGATCGGTCAGTTGATCCAGCATGACCAGTATGCCGCGCGCCGGCCGGGCGAGGTCCTCGAGGTCCACGCCCTCCAGCGGCTTGACCTTGAACACCATACCTTGATGCACCGCACCGGGCGGCAGCAGGCGCGCCAGCCGGTCGGCCTCGACCACCTCTACCGCATGGCCATTCAGCAGCCCGTCACGCTCCAGCTCAGCGGCGCGATCAGCGGTGGCCATCAGACGGCCCATGCCCCGCCGGGCCGGATTGGCGAGGGCGGCCAGCACCGGGTGACGGCCCCAGATCAGGGAATCGGGATCCAGCCGGTCGCGGCCCTTGTCACGGGCCTGGTCCCGGGACGGTTTGGCGTCCCAGGGGTTGGGCACCGATGCGCGATCCCCCTTGCGGCCGGGCTTTGCAGCCTCTCCGGTGCCGCCCCGGGGGGGTGGCTTACGACCCGATTTCCGGTCGTTGCGTTCGCGGTTCGACGACACTATAAGACGCGCTCCGATTTGGGAGCCCAAGGGCTTTCCGGGTTGGGCACCCCCTCTAACGCAGGCGATGCCCGATCCTGAAGCCTTTATTCGCCCTGATCCTTCGGGGTCGGGTCGGGGGCCTGATGACGATCCGGTACGTGCTTGGGGGAATGTCCCGAGCGGCAAAGGGGGCGGACTGTAAATCCGCTGCGTAAGCTTCGCAGGTTCGAGTCCTGCTTCCCCCACCACGCACGTTTGGATCTCATAGGGCGGGTGTCCGGACCGGAACCGGGTGTGGTGCCCACCGCTTATGCAGGACACCGCACTCTCTGCGCGGGTATAGTACAATGGTAGTACAGCAGCCTTCCAAGCTGAATATGTCGGTTCGATTCCGTCTACCCGCTCCAGGTTTTTGATAGCACTCAGCGCCCCCACTCCCGTTCTGGGCCAGGGCCATCAGGAGTTTTGGCCATGGCCAAGGAAAAGTTTGAACGCACCAAGCCGCACTGCAACATCGGCACGATTGGTCACGTTGACCATGGCAAGACGACGCTGACGGCGGCGATCACGATGACGCTGGCGAAGGCGGGTGGAGCCA
>NZ_JACVCG010000002.1 GCF_016742135.1 Brevundimonas sp.
AGGGCCAGGCGGGCGACAATGTCGGCGTGCTGCTGCGCGGCACCAAGCGCGAGGACGTCGAACGCGGCCAGGTGCTGTGCAAGCCGGGCTCGATCACCCCGCACACCAAATTCCTGGCCGAGGCCTACATCCTGACCAAGGAAGAGGGTGGCCGTCACACGCCGTTCTTCACCAACTACCGCCCGCAGTTCTACTTCCGCACGACGGACGTGACCGGCATCGTGCACCTGAAGGAAGGTGTGGAGATGATCATGCCCGGCGACAACGCCGAGCTGAACGTCGAGCTGATCACCCCGATCGCCATGGAAGAAAAGCTGCGCTTCGCCATCCGCGAAGGCGGCCGCACCGTCGGCGCCGGCGTGGTCTCCAAGATCACGGAGTAATCGTCGAAACGTGCCCCGTCCGCGACAAGCGCGGACGGCTGGCGGCGCCGGCGTGGTGTCGAAGATCACGGAGTAAAGGGCGCTAACGCTCGCGACGCGGTCGCTCGCTCCTTGAGCGCGGCGAGGAGAGCATAGGCCTGAGAAAAGACAGAACGGCCCCCGGAGCGATCCGGGGGCCGTTTTCGTTGGGGCAGGATGAAGCCGACCTATCCGACCACGCCTGATGGCCGATATTTCGTGGTGCGCGGCCGTCTGTGGCGCGCGACCAATCCTGCGCTGTCGACAGAGGAGAAGGCCCCTCTGGTCAAGGGGCTCATGGCCGCACGCCGCGAGGTGGGGCGCGCGCGAAAGGCGGGCGACCGCGAGGCGCTGGCTGCGGCCGGGCAGGCGGTCGACGCGGCCAAGGTCGCGCTGGGAGAACGCGGTCCGGTGTGGTGGACGGACGGGGCGCCAGACCTCAACCGGCATCTGGCGCGCACGACGCCCTATGCCGACTGGTACGCCAGCCTCGACCCGGCGGGGGCCTAGATAAACTCCACCGTAACGCCCGCCTCGACAGCGCCTGCCAGCTGTTCGACGTCCCAGTTGGTCAGGCGGACGCAGCCGCTGGAGGCGGTCTTGCCGATCTTGGCCGGATCGGCGGTGCCATGGATGCCGTAAGTGTCGCGCGACAGGCCGATCCAGACCGACCCGACCGGATTGTTGGGGCCCGGGGGCACGACGACTTTGCTGCCACCGTCGCCATAGGTGACCCGGGATGGGTCATAGGTGTAGTTGGGTCGCGGCGCGATGAGCTTGACCGTGTGGGTGCCGGACGGCGACGGCATCTCGCCGCTGCCGATGGTGGCGGGATAGAAGGCCAGCAGCGTGCCGTCGGCGTCAAAGGCGCGCAGGGAATTCTCCGCCTTGTTGATAACGATGCGGGCGACCTTGCCGTCAAGCGTGTTCGGGCCGGTCGAGGCGACCACGATGGTCTGGCCCGCGCGACCGAAATCGACGCCGGGGTTGAGGGCGTCGAGCAGGGCCTCGCTCATGTGGAATTTCTCGGCCAGCGCTTCGCGGGCGTCGGCATAACCGACCGTCTCGAGCTCGGCCATGGCGGCGATATCCTCAGGCACGGTGCCGATGAAGGGGCCGGCGACGTCAGTCCGGGTGACGGTGTAGTCGGTCAGCACCCGGTTGCTGTCGCCCGAGGTCAGCTGCTCGAACACTTCGGCGTCCAGTTCACCGGTCACCTCAAGGTCATTGGCCTCCTGGAAGGCGGCGATGGCCCGGCGCGTGTTCTCGCCGCCCAGCCCGTCGATGATGCCGGGGGAGAAGCGCGTCCGGTCCAGCAATATCTGGGCCCGCACCATGGCCGGATCCGGCCGCGCCTCGTCGGGCAGGGCCTCGGTGACCGCACCGCCGCGCTCCGATGAGTCGGCAGTCTGGCCGTCTCCGGGCGCGGTGCCTGCGTCTGCATTGGACGTGGGCGGGGTGACGGTCGCGGACTCGATCGACTGGCGCAGACGGGTCGCCTCATCCCGGGCCGGACTCGACGCCTCCGGTTGGGATCGTTCACGCGCGTCGTCACCACAGGCAGCCGTCGCTAGCAGGGGCAGGGCGGCAAGGAGGACAGCGGGGAGAGGGCGGCGAAGGATCATGAACAGGCTCCGGTGGAGGGCCCCTGTCCAACCCCGCAGGGCCGCCCGCGTTCCCCTCAGCGCAGCGCGTCTCCCAGACCCGCGACGGTGTTGGCGGCCCAGCAGGCATAGCCCGCGTCATTGAGATGCAGGTCGTCGGGGCCGACCCCGCCGCCCTCCAGACCAGTCCAGCCAGACATCGGACCGAAGCGCGGATCGACGGCATAGCCGTTCCGCCGTCCCAGATAGGCGATGGTGCCCGACACGGCGGCCAGGAGCGCATTGCGGCCCCGGAAACCCTCATTGTCCGTCTCTTCGGGCAGGCGCTGGGGGTCGATCAGCATGACGTCGACGCCTGCGGCACCGAGAATGTCCCGACCCCTGTCGAAATCCTGGACCACCGCTGCAACCGTCAGGTCGCGCAGCATGTCATTGGTGCCCAGCTGCCAGATCACCAGATGGGGGCGGGCGGCCTCGATCTCGGCCCGCAGGCGGTTGACCGTATCGGCGGTCGTCTCGCCGCCGATGCCCCGATTGACGACCGTGATGACGGCGTCGGGAAAGGCCTCACGCAGACCTGCCTCCACCAGCGGAACATAGCCGAGATCAGGCCTGCTGGCACCGACGCCCTCGATGCTGGAGGAGCCGACCGCCAGTATGGTCAACTGGCCGGCCCGAAGCGCGGCCCGGGTACGGTTCAGTCCGTCGTTTTCCTGAAAGCCGCCGGGAGAGATCGGGCAGGCCGCCGGAACGTCGAACGCCCGGATCGTCGAAGGGGCGAGGGCAGGGGCGCAGGCTCCAAGCGTCAAGACTGCCAGTACGGGAACGAAGATGTCGGCACGCCGCATCAATTCTGTTCGCCGGTGGCCGGATCGGTTTCGGTCTCGCCCGAATTGCTTGAGCCTTCTGCGCCACGGGGTTCGGTGGCCGGACGGGGCGGCTTGCCGTCTTCGTCGGGACGCAGGTCTTCGTTCTCAACGGCGCGGTTATCGGGGCGAGTGTCGGTCATGGGAGAGATCCTCTGAAGGCATAATCAGGGCTGTGAGCCTCCAACGCCCGAGGGTGCCCGACGGCTCCATCCGCCCCGGTGTCACTAATCCCGCGTTCACCATGGCTCTCAACTCCGATTCAAGGCTGTGGGGCTAGGCTGATGCGGAAGGGTGCGCGACCGGCGTGGCCATCGAGGCGGACAGGACGGGTATGCAGATGGGTCTGAGGGTCGAGATGCTGGGCGTCGATGCGCTGTCGGCGGATCATTGGGCGCTTTGGAACCAGATGCGTCTGGCCAATCCGGCGCTGTCCAGCCCCTATTTTCGACCCGAATTTACCCGCATTGCCGCAGAGGTGACGCCGGGCGCGCGGGTGGCGGTGCTGCACCGGGGCGGGGATGTGGTGGGCTTTTTTCCGCATCAGACGCGCGGCGGCGCGATCCAGCCGCTGGCGGCACCCCTGAACGATTACCATGGGATCATCAGTCTGCCCGAGACGGCTCCCACGTTGAACCATGTCGCGGACCTGCTGGGCGGCAACCGGCTGAACGTCAGTGGCTGGGTGGGTCCCGGCGGGGCGGGACAGGTGCGCGAGGCGGTCATGTCGGTCCTGCCGGAGGAGGGGTTTGAGCCCTGGTACGCCGAGCGGCGGACGACCCAGGGCAAGTATTTCAAGGACAAGGAACGCGCTCGCCGGAGTCTCGAGGCGGAACTGGGTCCCGTGCGGGTGGAACTGGGCCTGCGCGATCCCAAGCTGCTGACGAAGGTCATTGACCTGAAGCGTGACCAGTATCGCCGCAGCGGGCTGCACGATGTGTTCGCCTGCGGCTGGACGGTGCGACTGCTGGAAGCGCTGATGCGGGCAGATGGCGATTTCGGTGCGAGCATCGCGGCCCTGTGGGCGGGTGACAGGCTCTGCGCCCTGGAATATTCGCTTCACGCCGACAGCCATTATCACTTCTGGTTCCCGGCCTATGTGCCCGGTCTGGCGCGTTGTTCGCCGGGAGTCCTGCTGAGTCTCGATACGATGCGACAGGGCTCGAAGCTGGGCTATCGGGTGTTCGACTTCGGCTTTGGCGGCGAGCATTACAAGAAGTATTTCTGCAATGCGTCGCAGAGCCTGCACGAGGCGGTGATCCACAAGCCCGGCCTTTCGGCGGCGCTCGGGGATGCCGCGGTTGCGACCCTGGAGACCCTGGTCGGTGCCGGGCGAGGGGAGGCGCTGCGAACCAGTCTGCGACGTCGCTGGTCGGCTATCGAGGCCTGTGAGGTGGATGGTCTGGCGCGCGCCCGTGGCCTGGCCGTCGCGGCCCGGGCGGCGCTCAGGAAAACGCCCGACATCCTGACCGCCTCGGCCTGATCGCCCGGAGAGAGCCATGCTGCAGAAGACCGCCGGTACACGCTACACCGGTCCGATCCGGAAAGCCGATGTGCACCCCCATGCGCTGGTCGACCGGGGATTTGCCTCTGACGAGGCGCTCGCCGCCCTGCTGGACCGCTACCCCGCCGAGCTGTTCGATATCAACCTGTATGACTATGACGAGGACGGCCAATCGCGCCTGCGCACGGGCGCACGCGGTCAGCTGTCGGGTGTCGAACTGCTGGAGGCGATCAAGCAGGGGCGGCTTTGGGTCAATCTGCGTTCGGTCGAGCGGGGCTGGCCCGAGCTGTGGCAGGCGGCCATGGGTGAGTTCGCCGCCATTCAGACGCGGTATCCCGGCCTGAGGGCCGTCCGCAATGCCGGGCAGCTGATCCTGTCGTCGCCCAAGGCACGGGTGCCCTATCATTTCGATGCGGCCGGTGTGGTGCTGTTCCACCTGCGGGGGCGCAAGCGGGTATTCGTGTATCCGGGGGATGAGTTGCACCTGCCCGAGATCGCCATGGAACAGGTGGTTGCCCGCCAGACGACCGAGGAAGTGCCCTATACGCGCAGCTTTGAAGCCGATGCCCAGGTCGTCGATCTGGAGCCGGGGCAGGCGCTGACCTGGCCCTTCTATGCGCCGCACCGGGTCGAGAATCTGGATCGGTTCTGCGTGTCCCTGTCGATGGACTTCCAGACCTGGCCGACCCGGTTCCGCAACGGGGCCCTCTATGCCAATGCCGTGGCGCGGGCACGGGGCCGGCAGCCGCGCTCGACCGATAGTCTCGGCACGGTGGGCCTGGCCGCCCGCTGGGCCGCCTCGCTGGCGTTCAGGAAGCTGAACCTGATGCCGGACCAGATCGCCCGGTTTGAACGCGACTTTGAGCCCCAGGTGGGGGCGGTCGACGGGGCGGGTTCCATTAATTCGAGGTCATGACCTCGAGTTAAAATGACAGGGCTGGCGGCAGGGCGCATCCTTTCCTCACCTTGGGAAAGGGAGGAACACCCATGAAAACCGCACTCATCCTGTCCGCCGCCCTGCTGTCGACGACCGCGCTGGGCGGCACGGCCCAGGCCCAGGACGTCCAGATCGAAAACGCCGTCGCCCGGGTCATCGTCCTGGTCGAGGATCGAAGCGATGTCGCGGTCGAGATCGAACGGGGCCGCGCAGACCTGCCGGTACCCACAGTGCGCCAGCGAGGCCGCCGGATCGAGGTCAACGGCAACCTGCCCCGCCGTGCCATCCGGAACTGTCGCTCGGGGCCCGCCGGCGCGCGACAGCCGGGAGAGGGGGCCTCCGTCGATCTGCGCAACATCGGTCGGGTCGATCTGGAGGAGGCCCCGCTGATCGTCGTGAGAACGCCCCGCACGGTCGACGTGAGCGCCTCGGGTGCCGTCTTCGGCACCATCGGTCGGGGGGCCAGGACTGTGGAATTCGGCAACGGTGGGTGTGGGGACTGGACCATTGCCAATGTCGACGGGACACTGGACCTGTCGATGGGCGGATCGGGCGACGCCGTGGTCGGCACATCCGACAGACTGAAGATCGCCATCGGAGGGTCCGGCAATGTGAGAGCAGGAGCGACCCGCGATCTGGATGTCTCCATCGGTGGCTCCGGCGACGTGGAGGTGGCCGGTGTGAACGGTCCGGTCAAACTGGCCGTGGGCAGTTCCGGCGAGTTGCTGGTGCGCGGCGGGACTGCTCCCCGGATGAATATCTCCATCGCGGGTTCCGGAGATGTCGAATTCAGGGGGACGGTCGGCGATCTGAGCGTATCGATTGCGGGATCGGGTGATGTCCGGGTGTATGAGGTCACGGGCCAGGTGAACCGCGCCGTGCTCGGCTCGGGCGACATTCGCATCGGTCGCTGAAATCCGGGGATTCCGCCCTTGACGCAGGCGGAATCGAACGGCATAAGCCCCCACTCTTGTTGGACCGGCTGTGCACTTCGCGTGAGTATGAAGTGCAGACGCGGTTCGCAGGAACGACCTGAGACCCTGTTCTTTGCAGCGATCCAGGACTTAAACGGCCTTCGCGGGTAACTGCGTGGGCCGCTCGTTTTTGCGGACGTGCGTACTCTGAGGGCTTCGGCCTGAAGGCTCCGGTCTTTGAAATGGTTCACAGGGACGCAGGTTCGCCTGCTTGGGAAATACGACCGATATGGATCAAAGCATCCGCATCAGGCTCAAGGCCTTCGATCATCGCGTCCTCGACTTTTCGACGCGCGAAATCGTCAACACTGCCAAACGCACGGGTGCGACTGTTCGCGGTCCCATCCCGCTGCCGACCCTGATCGAAAAGTTCACCGTGAACCGCTCGCCGCACGTCGACAAGAAGTCGCGCGAGCAGTTTGAAATCCGCACGCACAAGCGTGTCCTCGATATCGTCGACCCCACTCCGCAGACCGTGGACGCGCTCATGAAGCTCGACCTGTCCGCCGGCGTGGACGTCGAGATCAAGATTTAAGAAGAAGAGGCGGGATCCGATGCGCAAAGACGCGCAAAGAACGGGCGTGATCGCCAAGAAGCTGGGAATGACGCGTATCTTCGCTGAAGATGGCGCGCATGTCCCTGTGACCGTGCTGCAGCTGGATGGTTGTCAGGTCGTGGGTCAACGCACCAAGGACCGGGACGGCTATGTCGCCCTGCAACTGGGTGCCGGTGCCCGCAAGGCCAAGAAGACCAACAAGGCCCAGCGGACTGTGTTCGCCAAGGCTGAGGTCGAGCCCAAGCGCATCGTCAGCGAATTCCGCGTGTCGGAAGACGCGCTGCTGGACGTCGGTGCCGAGCTGACGGCGGACCACTTCATCGCCGGTCAGACCGTGGACATCCAGGGCCAGACCATCGGTAAGGGTTTCGCCGGTGCCATGAAGCGCTGGAACTTCGGCGGTCTGCGGGCCACCCACGGTGTCTCGGTCTCGCACCGTTCGCACGGTTCGACGGGTAACCGTCAGGATCCGGGCAAGACCTTCGCCGGCAAGAAGATGGCGGGTCACCTGGGTCAGGAAACCGTCACCCTGCAGAACCTGACTGTGTTCCGCGTCGACGCCGACCGTGGCCTGATCCTGATCAAGGGCGCTGTCCCGGGTCACGACGGTAGCTACGTCAAGGTTCGCGACTCCATCAAGAAGGCCCGTCCGGCCGACGCTCCGTTCCCCGGTGCCGTGAAGTCGGCCAAGGCCGCTGCTGAAGCGCCTGCCGAGACCCCGGCCGAGGACGCGCCCGTCGCCGAGACCCAAGAAGGCGGTGAAGCGTAATGAAGCTCTCGGTCATCAAACTCGACGGCAAGGCCTCGGGCGATGTGGAGCTGTCGGATGCCGTGTTCGGCATCACCGACATCCGCGGAGACCTGCTGGCCCGCTATGTGAACTGGCAGCTGGCCAAGCGCCGCGCCGGTACCCACAAGGTCCAGACGCGCAACGAAAACTCGCGCACCGGCAAGAAGATGTACAAGCAGAAGGGAACCGGCGGCGCCCGTCACGGTTCGCGTCGCGCCCCGCAGTTCGTCGGTGGTTCGCGCGCCTTCGGCCCGGTCGTTCGCGACCACGGCTTCTCCCTGCCCAAGAAGGTCCGTGCCCTGGCCCTGCGCCACGCCCTGTCGTCCAAGGTCGTCTCGGGCGACCTGATCGTGGTCGACAGCGTCTCGGTCAAGGAACCCAAGACCGCCAAGCTGCGCGAGCAGTTCGGCAAGCTGGGCTGGACCAAGGCCCTGATCATCGCCGGTCCGGAAGTCGACGCCGGCTTCGGTCTGGCGGCGCGCAACATCCCGCACATCGACGTGCTGCCGAATGCCGGCCTGAACGTCTATGACATCCTGCGGGCCGACAAGCTGGTGCTGACCAAGGCCGCCGTCGAGGCGATCGAGGCGCGCTTCTCTGAGAAGGAGGCCGCATAATGGCCGGCGCTCAACCCACCGCCAAACACTACGACACCATCCTGTCGCCGATCATCACCGAGAAGGCGACGATCCTGTCCGAGCAGAACAAAGTCGTCTTCCGCGTCGCCGACAAGGCCTCGAAGGACGAGATCGCCGCGGCGGTCGAAAGCCTGTTCAAGGTCAGCGTCGTCAAGGTCAACACCCTGGTCCAGAAGGGCAAGACCAAGCGCTTCCGCGGCATTCAGGGCCGTCGGGTCGACATCAAGAAAGCGATCGTGACGCTGGCCGAGGGCCAGTCGATCGACGTCACCACGGGGCTCTGAACCAATGGCTCTGAAGACATATAATCCGACGTCGCCGGGCCGCCGCGCCCTGGTGCTGATCGACCGTTCGGAGCTCCACAAGGGGCGTCCGGAGAAGTCGCTGACCGAAGGCCTGACCAAGTCGGGCGGTCGCGGTGCCGGTGGTCGTATCGCCGTCCGCTTCCGCGGCGGTGGTGCCAAGACCCTGTACCGCAAGATCGACTTCAAGCGTCGCAAGTTCCAGTCGGCGACCGTCGAGCGCCTGGAGTACGATCCGAACCGGACCGCCTTCATCGCCCTCATCACCTATGAGGACGGCGAAAAGGCCTACATCATCGCGCCGCAACGCCTGAAGGCGGGCGACACGGTGGTCGCCGGCGAAAAGACCGACGTGAAGCCGGGCAACGCCATGCCGCTGCGCTCGATGCCTGTGGGGACGATCATCCACAACATCGAGATGAAGCCGGGCAAGGGCGCCCAGCTGGCCCGTTCGGCCGGGGCCTATGCCCAGCTGGTCGGCCGCGACGCCGGTTACGCCCAGATCCGTCTGGGGTCGGGCGAGCTGCGCATGGTGCTGGACGGCTGCATGGCCACGGTGGGCGCGGTGTCGAACCCCGACCACATGAACCAGAACCTGGGCAAGGCCGGCCGCAAGCGCCACATGGGCTTCCGTCCGCACGTCCGCGGTGTCGCCATGAACCCGATCGACCACCCGCACGGTGGTGGTGAAGGTCGGACCTCGGGCGGCCGTACGCCGGTCACGCCCTGGGGCAAGGACACCAAGGGCACCCGCACCCGCAAGAACAAGGCCACGGACAAGTTCATCATCCGTAGCCGCCACGTTAAGAAGGCTCGCTAAAGATGGCCCGCTCCTCCTGGAAAGGCCCGTTCGTCGACGGGTATCTGCTGAAGAAGGCCGAGGCCGCGCAAGCGTCGGGCCGCAAGGACGTGATCAAGACCTGGTCGCGTCGTTCCACCATCCTGCCTCAGTTCGTCGGTCTGACGTTCGGCGTGCACAACGGCATGAAGCACGTGCCGGTGTCGGTGTCCGAAGAAATGGTCGGCATGAAGTTTGGCGAGTTCTCCCCGACCCGGTCCTTCCCGGGCCACGCGGCGGACAAGAAGGCCAAGAGGAAGTAACCGATGGCCCAGACCAAAAATCCCCGTCGCGTGTCGACGACCGAGGCCCGCGCCAAGCTGGTCAACGTTCGCATCAGCCCGCAGAAACTGAACCTGGTGGCCCAGTCTATCCGTGGCCTGCCGGTTCAGAAGGCGCTGAACGAGCTGGAATTCAGCCGCAAGCGCATCGCGACCGACGTCCGCAAGGTCCTGTACTCGGCCGTTTCCAACGCCGAGAACAACCACAACCTGGACATCGATAACCTGATCGTTGCCGAGGCCTTCGTGGGCAAGAACCTGGTGATGAAGCGTTTCGCGAGCCGCGCTCGTGGTCGCTCGTCGCGTATCCTGAAACCGTTCAGCGAGATCACCATCGTGGTCCGTGAAGCCGGCGAGGCCGCCTGATGGGTCAGAAAATCAATCCGATCGGGCTCCGGCTCGGTGTCAACCGCACCTGGGACAGCCGCTGGTTCGCCGGCGGCCAGGAATACGCCAAGCTGCTCCACCAGGACCTGAAGCTGCGCGAGTGGCTGCGTGAGCGCCTGTCGGGTGCCGGCGTGTCGCGGATCATCATCGAGCGTCCGCACAAGAAGTGCCGCGTGACGATCTATGCCGCCCGTCCGGGTGTCGTGATCGGCAAGAAGGGCGCCGACATCGAGAAGCTGCGCAAGGACATCGCCGCCATGACGGACGGCGAGGTTCACCTGAACATCGTCGAGGTCCGCAAGCCGGAAGTCGATGCCCAGCTGATCGCCGAGAACATCGCCCAGCAGCTGGAGCGCCGCGTGGCCTTCCGCCGCGCCATGAAGCGCGCCATGCAGTCGGCCATGCGTCTGGGTGCCAAGGGCGTCCGGATCAACGTCTCGGGCCGCCTCGGCGGTGCCGAAATCGCCCGGATGGAATGGTACCGCGAAGGCCGTGTGCCGCTGCACACCCTGCGCGCCGACATCGATTACGGCGTGTACGAAGCGAAGACCACCTACGGCATCATCGGTGTCAAGGTGTGGGTCTTCAAGGGTGAGGTGCTGGAGCACGACCCGATGGCCCAGGACAAGCGTTGGGCCCAGGAAGCTGCCGGTCCGTCGTCGAATGAAGGCCGCGAGCGTGGCCCCCGCGGTGATCGCGGCCCGCGCCGTGACCGGGGACGTGAGAGCTAAGTCATGCTGCAACCGAAGAAGACCAAATATCGCAAGGCCTTCAAGGGCCGCATCCATGGCTCGGCCAAGGGTGGCTTCTCGCTGAACTTCGGCTCCTATGGCCTGAAGACGCTGGAGCCGGAACGCATCACGGCGCGTCAGATCGAGGCGGCCCGCCGCGCGATCACCCGCCAGATGAAGCGCCAGGGCCGCGTCTGGATCCGCGTCTTCCCGGACGTGCCGGTTTCCGGCAAGCCGGCCGAAGTCCGGATGGGCAAGGGCAAGGGCGCCGTGGACCACTGGGCGGCACGCTGCCACCCGGGCCGGATCCTGTTTGAAATCGACGGCGTGCCGGACGACATCGCCCGCGAGGCGCTGCGTCTGGGTGCTGCCAAGCTGCCGGTCCGCACCAAGGTGGTCACCCGCCTGGATGCCGGCATCGGCCACACGGAGCAAGCGGCATGACCAAGATCGCCGACCTGCGGGCCCTGACGCCCGACCAGCTGTCCGACGAGCTGCTCAAGCTCAAGAAGGAACAGTTCAATCTGCGCTTCCAGGCGGCCACCGGCCAGCTGGAGAAAACCCACCGCGTGGGTGAAGTGCGCAAGGACATCGCCCGCATCTCGACGCTTCTGCGCCAGAAGCAGGCTGCGGCTTAAAGGAACGAAGATGCCGAAACGAATTCTCGAAGGCGTGGTCGTCTCCGACAAGGGCGACAAGACGGTCGTCGTCAAGGTCGAGCGCACCCTGCTGCACCCGGTCCTGAAAAAGACCGTCCGTCTGTCCAAGAAGTATCACGCCCACGACGAAGCGAATGCCCTCAAGGTCGGTGACCTGGCCCGCATCGTCGAGTGTGCCCCGAAGTCCAAGCTGAAGCGCTGGGAAGTCGTCTCCGACTCCCCCGCCTCGGCTTCGTAAGAAGAAGGATCGGATCCCATGATCCAGATGCAAACTAACCTGGAGGTGGCCGACAATTCGGGCGCTCGCCGGGTCATGTGCATCAAGGTGCTGGGCGGCGCGAAGCGTCGCTACGCCTCGGTTGGTGACACCATCGTCGCCTCGGTCAAGGAAGCGATTCCGCGCGGCCGGGTGAAGAAGGGTGACGTCGTGCGCGCCATCGTCGTCCGGACGGCCAAGGACATCCAACGCAAGGATGGCTCGGTTATCCGTTTCGACAAATCGGCCGCCGTGATCGTCAACAAGCAGAACGAGCCGGTCGGCACCCGCATCTTCGGCCCGGTTCCGCGCGAGCTGCGCGCCAAGAACCACATGAAGATCATCTCGCTGGCTCCGGAGGTCCTGTAACCATGGCCGCCAAGATCAAATCGGGCGACACCGTCGTCGTCCTGACCGGCAAGGACAAGGGACGCACCGGCAAGGTGCTGAAGGTTCTGCCGACCGAAAATCGCGTCGTCGTGCAAGGCATCAACATGGTTCAGCGCCACACGCGCCCGACCCAGGCTGATCCGCAAGGCGGCATCAAGAACAAGGAAGCCTCGCTTCACCTGTCGAACGTCGCGATCGCAGACGCCAACGGCAAGGCGACCCGCGTGGGCTTCCGGGTGGAAAACGACCAGAAGGTCCGCTTCGCCAAGACGACGGGAGACGTCATCTGATGGCCGACACCAAATACACCCCGCGCCTCAAGGGCGAGTATAACGACCGTATCAAGAAGGTGATGTCCGAAAAGTTCGGCTACACCAACCCGATGCAGATGCCCAAGCTGGACAAGATCGTCCTGAACATGGGTATCGGTGAAGCCGTGGCCGACTCCAAGAAGGCGAACGCCGCCCTCAAGGATCTGACCGCGATCGCCGGTCAGAAGGCCGTGCCGACCAAGGCCCGTAACTCCATCGCCGGCTTCAAGCTGCGCGAGGGCATGGTCATCGGTGGCAAGGTCACGCTGCGCGGCGACCAGATGTACGAGTTCCTGGACCGTCTGATCACGATCGCCCTGCCGCGCGTGAAGGACTTCCGGGGCCTGAAGGGCACCTCGTTCGACGGTCGTGGCAACTATGCGATGGGTCTGAAGGAGCACATCGTGTTCCCGGAGATCAACTACGACCAGATCGACCAGATGTGGGGCATGGACATTATCGTCTGCACCACGGCCGAAACGGATGAAGAGGCCAAGGCTCTCCTCACCGAATTCAAATTCCCGTTCGTGAACTGAGCGGGAAAGGAAAAGCACAATGGCTAAGAAAAGCGCCGTAAACCGGAACGAGCACGTCAAGCAGCTTGTTGCGAAGTATGCCGCGAAGCGGGCCGCCCTCAAGGCGACCGCCAACGATGAATCGCTGCCGCTGGAGGAACGCTTTGAAGCGCGCCTCAAGCTGGCCGCTCTGCCGCGCAACTCCGCGCCCAGCCGTATCCGCAACCGCTGCGAGGTGACGGGCCGCCCGCGCGCCTATTACCGCAAGCTCAAGATGAGCCGTATCGCGCTGCGCGAACTGGGCAACAAGGGTCAGATCCCCGGCCTGACCAAGTCGAGCTGGTAAGGGGAAGAACGCCATGATGATCAATGATCCCCTGAGCGACATGATCGCTCGCATCAAGAACGCCGCGACCCGCAAGCGTTCCAAGGTGCTCACCCCCGCCTCGCGTCTGCGCCAGCGCGTCCTCGACGTGCTGAAGGACGAGGGCTACATCCGCGGCTATTCGCTGGTCCAGAACCCCGGCGAATTCCCGCAGTTCGAGATCGAGTTGAAGTACTTCGACGGCCAGCCGGTCATCGCCGAGATCAGCCGCGTGTCCAAGCCGGGCCGCCGCGTCTATTCGGCGATCAGCGACCTGAAGCCGATCAAGAACGGCCTCGGCATCTCGATCCTTTCGACTTCCAAGGGCGTCATGTCCGACACGGCTGCCCGCGACGCCAACGTCGGCGGCGAAGTCCTCTGCAGGGTCTACTAAGATGTCCCGTATCGGTAAGAAAACCATCGCCATCCCGAAGGGTGTGACCGTCAACCTCGACGGCCAGACCATCGTGGTGAAGGGTCCCAAGGGCGAACGCTCCTGGACCGTGGCTGAAGAGATTGAAATCACCCAGGGTGATGACGGCCTCAGCCTCGCGCCGCGCGCGGACACCCAGCGTGCCCGTGCCATGTGGGGTCTGTCGCGCACCCTGGTCGACAACATGGTCACCGGGGTCACCGAAGGCTTCGAGCGCACCCTGGAACTGGTCGGCGTCGGCTATCGTGCCGCGCTGAAGGGCCAGTCGCTGTCGCTGCAGCTCGGCTTCTCGCACGAGATCGACATCGCTCCGCCGGCCGGCATCACCTTTGCCGTGCCCAAGCAGACCGAAGTGAAGATCTCGGGCAATGACAAGCAGGCCGTCGGTCAGATCGCCGCCGTTATTCGCAAGCTGCGTCCGCCGGAACCCTACAAGGGCAAGGGTGTGCGCTATGCGGGCGAGACCGTCCGGCGCAAGGAAGGCAAGAAGAAGTAAGTCATGGCCACTACGCTCAAACAGAATGCCAAGCGTCGCGCCGAGCGCACCCGTCGCCGTCTCAAGGCGGTGGCCAACGGTCGCATGCGCCTGTCGGTCTATCGGTCGGACAAGAACATCTCGGCCCAGATCATCGACGACGCCAACGGCGTCACCCTGGTTTCAGCCTCTTCGCTGGAAGGCGAGAAGGGCAAGAAGCAGAAGGGTTCCGACACCGCCGCTGCGGCGCGTATCGGCAAGCTGATCGCCGACCGCGCCAAGGAAAAGGGCGTCACCGACGTCGTTTTCGATCGGGGCGGCTACATCTATCACGGTCGGGTGAAGGCGCTGGCGGATGCCGCGCGTGAAGCCGGCCTGAACTTCTAAGGAACCGCAGCATGGCGCATCAACCCCAACGCGGCGGCGGCGGCAACGATCGCAATCGTCGTGACAACCGCAACGCACCCCAGGCCGAGGGTCCGGACTCGGACATCATCGAAAAGCTGGTTCACATCAACCGCGTCGCGGCCACTGTGAAGGGCGGCCGCCGGTTCTCGTTCGCGGCCCTGATGGTCGTCGGCGACGGCAAGGGCCGCGTCGGTTTCGGTCACGGCAAGGCGCGCGAAGTGCCGGAAGCCATCCGCAAGGCGACGGAAGAAGCCAAGAAGACCATGATCCGCGTTCCGCTTCGCGAGAACCGCACCCTGCACCACGACGGCAACGGCCGCTGGGGCGCCGGCAAGATCATGGTGCGTTCGGCCCCTCCCGGCACCGGCGTGATCGCGGGCGGCCCGATGCGGGCCGTTCTGGAAACCCTGGGCGTGCAGGACGTGGTCGGCAAGTCGACCGGTTCGTCCAACCCGTACAACATGATCCGTGCCACCTTTGAAGCGCTGAAGGTCCAGTCCTCGCCGCGCCAGATCGCGTCCAAGCGCGGCAAAAAGGTCGCGGATCTGATGGGACGTCGCAATGACGGTGCCTCGGCACCGGAAGCCGTCGAGAGCTGATCATGGCCAAGAAAGACACCGCAACCGTCACCATCCGCCAGACCGGCAGCCCGATCCGCCGCAAGTCGGATCAGCGCGCCACCCTGATGGGCCTGGGTCTGAACCGCATGGGTCGGGAATCGACCCTGGAAGACACCCCGGCCGTCCGTGGCATGATCGCCAAGGTCCGCCACATGGTCGAAGTGGTCGAAAAATAAGCGAATTCGCTACGTGAAGTGGCGAGTGGTGAGTGGCGTGTGGCGAGTAGGCAGGGGGTCGGTTCAACCGATTTTGCTTGACTCGGCACTCATCACTCGCCACTCGCCACTTTCTTTTTTCAACGCCGAGTCTGGCCGTGCCAGGCGCTAGCACCCGAAAGGATCAGGCACATGAAACTGAACGAAATCCGTGACAACGAAGGCGCTCACAAGAAGCGCATGCGCGTCGGCCGGGGCCCCGGTTCCGGCAAGGGCAAGACCTCGGGCCGCGGCGTCAAGGGTCAGAAGTCGCGGACGGGCGTCAGCCTGCTGGGCTTCGAGGGCGGCCAGATGCCGCTGTACATGCGCATGCCCAAGCGCGGCTTCAACAATCCGAACGCGCTCAAGCTGGCGGAAGTGAATCTGTGGCGTCTGCAGGACGCCGTGGATGCCGGCAAGCTGGACGCCAAGACCGAGATCAACGGCGACGCCCTGGTGGCCGCCGGTGTGCTGCGTCGCGTCAAGGACGGTGTGCGCCTGCTGGGTACCGGTGAACTGAAGGCCAAGCTGAACCTGGTCGTCTGGTCGGCCTCGGCCGGCGCGGTCAAGGCCATCGAGGCCGCCGGCGGCTCGGTCGTCCAGCAGCGAATTGAGGCCGAAGAGAAGGCCAAGGCTCGGGTCGAAAAGCGCAACGCGGCCAAGGGCAAGGCCCCCGCGCCGAAGACCCCCAAGGGCGACGCCAACAAGGTGTCGGCCCGGTCCCGCCGCCAGGCGGCGGACAAGGCCGGAAAATAAACCCGCCGGGGCGGTCTCGCTAAGAGGCCGCCCTTCGCCTATCTGGGAATGGGCATCCGGTCGCGCGCGGCCGGTCATGGACTGAAACGTCGGGGTAAACCGCTATGGCTTCGGCCGCCGAACAACTTGCTGCCAATATGAACATCGGCTCGTTCGCGAAAGCGACCGAGCTGCACAAGCGTCTGCTCTTCACGCTGGGCGCGCTGCTGGTCTACCGGATCGGGACGTTCGTGCCGATCCCCGGAATCAATTCCGAGGCCTTCCTGCAGTTCTTCCAGAACCCCGATGGCCAGCGCGGCATCCTGGACATGTTCAACATGTTCTCGGGCGGGGCGGTCGAGCGGATGGCGGTGTTTGCCCTGAACGTCATGCCGTACATCTCGGCGTCGATCATCGTGCAGCTGATGGGGGCGGTCTATCCGCCCTGGGAAAAGCTGAAGAAGGAAGGCGGCGAGGCCGGCCGCAAACAGCTGAACCAGTACACCCGCTATCTGACCGTGCTGCTGGCACTGATGCAGTCGTTCGGCATTGCCATCGGCCTGAACGGCCAGGCCAATCTGGTCGATGCGCCCGGCATCTTCTTCATCGTCTCGACCGTCGTCAGCCTGACCGGCGGCACCATGTTCCTGATGTGGCTGGGTGAGCAGGTGACGGCGCGCGGTGTCGGCAACGGCATCTCGCTGATCATCTTCGCCGGTATTGTCGCGGTCCTGCCGTCCAGCGTCGCGCGCCTGCTGGGCCTGGCCCAGCAAGGTCAGATGTCGGCCTTCCTGCTGCTGTTCCTCGGCGCACTCGCGATCGCCACCGTCGTCTTCATCGTCTTCATGGAGCGTGCCCAGCGGCGCTTGCTGATCCAGTATCCGAAGCGTCAGGAAGGCAACCGCATGGCCGGTGGCGAGCGCAGCTTCCTGCCGCTCAAGGTCAATGCCGCGGGCGTCATTCCGCCGATCTTCGCGTCGTCCCTGCTGCTGCTGCCGGCGACCGTGGCCCAGATGACGGCCAATGCGGATCTGCCCTCGTGGATGGGGTGGCTGCCGTTCGTCACCGCCCAGATGTCGCACGGCCAGCCGTTGTTCATGGCGCTGTACGCCTTCCTGATCATCTTCTTCTGCTTCTTCTACACCTCGATCACCTTCAACCCCGAGGACACGGCCGATAACCTGCGCAAGTACGGCGGATTCCTGCCGGGTATCCGTCCGGGCAAGCGCACGGCGGAATATCTGGACTATGTGCTGACCCGCCTGACGGTGATCGGCGCGGCCTACATCACCGCTGTCTGTCTGCTGCCGGAGTTCCTGGCCAGTTCGCTGGGCGGGCTGCTGTTCGGCGGTACCTCGATCCTGATCGTGGTGTCCGTGACCATGGATACGGTGGCGCAGATTCAGTCGCACCTGCTGGCGCATCAGTATGAGGGGCTGATCAAGAAGGCCAAGCTGCGTGGACGCGGTGGCGGTGGACGGGGTGGCATGCCGGCGCCCGCGCGCCGCTAGGCCAGGGGGAAACGCATGAACCTGATCCTGTTCGGACCGCCGGCGGCGGGCAAGGGCACGCAGGCCAAGCGGCTGGTCGAGACGCGGGGCATGGTGCAGCTGTCGACCGGCGACATGCTGCGCGCCGCAATCGCCTCCGGCTCCGAGCTCGGCCAGACGGTCAAGGGGATCATGGAACGTGGCGAACTGGTCACGGACGAGATCGTGGTGGCTCTGATCGAGGCGCGGCTGGATGAGGCCGAAGCTGCGGGCGGCGCCATTTTCGACGGCTTTCCCCGCACCGTGGCCCAGGCAGAGGCCCTGGATGCCATGCTGACCCGTCGCGGTTCGACCATCGACCGGGTGGTGCGCCTGAAGGTCGATGACGAGGCGCTCAAGGCCCGTATCGCCCAGCGCTATGCCGAACAGGGGCGTCCGGACGACAATCCGGACAGCTTCCGCGTGCGGCTGGAGGCCTACAATCGCCAGACCGCCCCGCTGCTTCCCTACTATGAGGGGCAGGGCAAGCTGGTCGAGATCGACGGTATGGCGTCGATCGATGTCGTTGCCGGGGCTATCGACGCGGTTCTGGCCGACGGCTGATCGCGACAGGCGACCGAAGCGGGTTTCGGGCGTTAAGCTGGGCCGATGGGCCTGTCCTTTTCTTCTCTGACCGCCAGACAGCGCCGGGTCTCGCGCTGGGGCGGAGCCATGGCTGTGGTCCTGGTCCTGCACGGCCTGATCCTGCTTGCCCTTAGTCGTTCGACACCGGCCCCGCCCGCAGCACCGCTGAGAATCGTCGACGTCTTCCTCTATGCGCCCGAGCCGCCCCCTCCGCCGCCGCCTCCGCCGACCGAGCCGGCCGCCGCGACCGGGGGAGGGGCTCCGGCCAGTCCATCCGTAATCCATCAGCCGCCCGAGCCGCCGCCCGAGTTGGAGCGCGAGTTGGTCGCCCCGCCTGAGCCGGCACCGGAGCCCACCCCTCAGGTGGGTATTGCGCCGCTTCCGACCCCTACGCCCGGGCAAGGGCTGGGCGGGCAGGGGACAGGCACGGGAACCGGCACGGGCGAGGGTTTCGGTCCGGGCAGCGGCAGCACCCCGGCGCGTCTTGTCGTCGGGCCGACCCTCGACCAGATCCGCGCGCACCATCCCGCCAATGCCCGGAGCCGCTACGGGCGTGTTGAATTATCCTGCATTATCCGTCTGGATGAGCGGCTGGAGGCCTGTCAGGTGGTCAGCGAGTCCCCTCCGGGGCTGGGATTTGGCCAGGCGGGCCTGGTCGTGTCACAATATTTCCGGTTCCGACCGCCGTCTGAAGGCGGCAGGCCCCAGCCGGGCCGCCGCATCGTGGTAGGAATTGACTTTGGGCGTCCCCGTTGACGCCCATCGGTCCGCCAACCATTGACGCAAGCTGAATCCCCTGTATAAGGCCCGCTTCCGCGAAGGGCGCGACACGCTCCTGGTCTGTTGACCGGAGCGGTTTCTGCGTCTGGAAACGCGTTATTGGAGATATTCGTGGCCCGTATCGCTGGCGTCAACATTCCGACCAACAAGCGCGTTGTCATCGCGCTTCAGTACATTCATGGCATCGGCCCCGCCGCCGCCCGTGAAATCACCGAGAAGGTGGGCATCGAGGCCGCGCGCCGGGTCAATGACCTGACCGACGCCGAGGTCCTGCAGATCCGCGAGACGATCGACGCCGACCACACGGTCGAGGGCGACCTGCGCCGCGAAACCTCGATGAACATCAAGCGCCTGATGGACCTGGCCTGCTATCGCGGCCTGCGTCACCGCAAGGGCCTGCCGGTCCGCGGCCAGCGCACCCACACCAATGCCCGCACCCGCAAGGGTCCGGCCAAGCCGATCGCCGGCAAGAAGAAGTAAGAGAAAGAGCTGATCGATGGCCAAGGACACGGGTCGCGTCAAACGCCGCGAGCGCAAGAACATCACCTCGGGCGTGGCGCATGTGAATGCCAGCTTCAACAACACCATGATCACCATCACCGACGCCCAGGGGAATGCGATTTCCTGGTCCTCGGCCGGTCACATGGGGTTCAAGGGCTCGCGCAAGTCGACCCCGTATGCGGCGCAGATGGCCGCTGAGGACGCCGGCAAGAAGGCCGCAGAGCATGGCGTGAAGACGCTTGAAGTGAACGTCTCGGGCCCGGGTTCCGGCCGTGAATCGGCCCTGCGCGCCCTGCAGGCCGTCGGGATGACCATCACGACCATCCGTGACGTCACGCCGATGCCGCACAACGGTTGCCGTCCGCCCAAGCGCCGCCGCGTCTAAGGCCCGCTGAAGCATTCTTTTCCCGTTGGTCGGGTGGTTCGCAGTCGCGGATCTTCCAGATCGACGAAACCCGTTCGAGGGACCCTATGATCGAAAGAAACTGGCAAGAGCTGATCCGTCCCGAGAAACCGCAAATCGAGACCGGCACCGACCCGCTGCGCAAGGCGCGCCTGGTGGCCGAACCTCTCGAGCGCGGTTTCGGTGTGACGCTCGGCAATGCCCTGCGCCGCGTGCTGCTGTCGTCGCTGCAAGGCGCTGCGGTGACCGCCATCCAGATTGACGGTGTGGTTCACGAGTTCTCGTCGCTGGAAGGCGTGCGCGAGGACGTGGTCGACATCGTGCTGAACATCAAGCAACTGGCGCTGCGCATGCACTCGGAAGGTCCGAAGCGCATGATGCTGAAGGCGACCGGCCCCGGTCCGGTGACCGCCGGTCAGATCGAGGTGCCCCACGATATCGAGGTTCTGAACCCCGACCACGTGCTGTGCACCCTGGATGACGGCGCCTCGGTGCGCATGGAACTGACCGTCCAGAACGGCAAGGGCTATGTCGCTTCGGAAGCCAACCGTCCGGAAGACGCGCCGATCGGCCTGATCGCCGTCGACGCCCTTTATTCGCCGGTCAAGCGCGTCGCCTACCGCGTCGAGCCGACCCGTCAGGGCCAGTCGCTGGACTATGACAAGCTGATCATGGAAGTGGAGACCAACGGCGCGGTCTCGCCGGTCGATGCCGTGGCCTATGCCTCGCGCATTCTTCAGGACCAGCTGCAGATCTTCATCACCTTCGACGAGCCGAAGGCCGTGGTCGAACAGTCGGACGGCAAGCCCGAGCTGCCGTTCAACCCGGCCCTGCTTAAGAAGGTCGACGAACTGGAACTGTCGGTCCGCTCGGCCAACTGTCTGAAGAACGACAACATCGTCTACATCGGTGACCTGATCCAGAAGACCGAGGGCGAAATGCTTCGTACCCCGAACTTCGGTCGCAAGTCGCTGAACGAGATCAAGGAAGTGCTGGCGACCATGGGCCTCAGCCTGGGCATGGATGTGCCCAACTGGCCGCCGGAAAACATCGAAGACCTGGCCAAGAAGTTCGACGACCAGATCTGAGTTCAACCCCTCCGCCCCCGGCCAGACGGCTGACGGAGCGGTTAGAAGGAAAAGGCCCAGGCCCGCCACGGAAATGTGCGGGAACCGGGACTGAGTAGGAGAGACCCCGATGCGCCACGGCGCCGCCTATCGCAAGCTCGGTCGCACGACCAGTCACCGCCAGGCCATGTTCGCCAACATGGCGGCCTCGCTGATCAAGCACGAGCAGATCACCACGACCCTGCCCAAGGCCAAGGAGCTTCGCCCCTTCGTCGAGAAGCTGGTGACCCTGGCCAAGAAGGGCGACCTGCACGCCCGTCGTCAGGCCATCAGCCAGGTGCGTGACGTGCCCCAGGTCGGCAAGCTGTTCGAGACCATCGGACCGCGCTATGCCGACCGCAACGGTGGCTACATCCGCATCATGAAGGCTGGATTCCGTCACGGCGACAATGCCGCCATGGCCGTCATCGAGTTCGTGGATCGCGACACGTCGGCCAAGGGCCAGGACTCGGGCCCCGTGTTCAGCAGCGACGACGACGCCGAAGACTAGGGCGCCCTCAGCGGCGGATGGATTTGAAGGGCGGTGGAGTGATCCACCGCCCTTTGTCTATTCAGCTTCGAGGGTGTCGGTGTCCGCGTCTCGCTGGGCCTGACGGCGTTCGCGGAACATCAGGGAGGCCACGGCACCAGTCTGCTGATTGGGGTGGCGCTGGTTCATCTCGGAGCCATAGAGCGCCTCAAGATAGTCCTGATCCCAGTCGGTCAGTCCAAAGGCGATGTTCGGGTTGTCAATAACATTGAGGATGGTCGGAAAGCCCGAGATCTCGGCATCCGGATCGACCTGGGCGAAGGTGACCATGGCGACGAAGTCGGCCAGCTGCCTGAAGCTGAGCCCCTCGGCCTGATCGACGTCGATGATCACATAGGCGCGCAGCAGCCGGCTGGTGATCGGCGTCGTCAGGCGGCTCCCCCAGCTGTTGATCATTGGCGGGTCCATGCCCGGCAGGGCAACGGCGGGGCGACCGGTGTCCCGGGTGACTGGCATACTGACGTGCCACCAGCGCACGGGGCTGTCGCGGGTCTGGAAGATTTCCAGCTGGGACGCCGGCCGTGCCGCGCCGGAATAGCGGGGTCGGAATGCGTTGGGACTGCGTTCGACCATCGCTCTCGCCAGGGTGGGGGCATCGTCGGTCGCGATGATCAGGACGTTCGGGCTGCACCCTGGCTCACCAACGGTCAGATTGAGACCCAACGCGACCTCGGAGATCCGGTCTGCCATGGCCTGGGCGACATCGCCGCGCAGATTGACCACACCCACGCAGATACCCCATCGTTCATCCCAGCGGGCCGGGCCCCAGCCGGTTGCAGGGGCCGTGACGACGTCGACGAAGGTCTCGACCTGTTCGCGCAGAGGCATGCCCAGCACCACGATATCCTCGACCGTGGTCTCGGGTGTCTCCTGCGCGTGGGCAAACGAGGAGACCAGACCGGCAAGAAGGGCGACAGCGATGCCGGTGCATGAGAGGCGCATGACTGTTACCCCAAAGGTTGATCACTCACCCTCAGCTTCGTCCAATTTGACTTCGCTGTCATCTTCGGCGCGCCTGCGCTCGCGGAACATCAGGGCAGCTACGGCCCCGGACTGGGCATTGGGATTCCGCTGGTTCAACTCGGCCCCGTAGAGAGAGCCCAGGTAAGACTGGTCCCAGTCTGTGAGACCGTAGGCGATATTCGGGTTGTCGAAGACATTGAGAATGGTCGAAAAACCGCTGAGGTCAGCGTCGGGGTCGACCTGGGCAAAGGCGACCATGGCGACATAGTCGGCCAGTTGCTGAAAGCTGACGCCCTCAATCTGGTCGATGTCGATGATCACATAGGCGCGCATCAGGTCGTTCTGGATCAGGGTCGTCAAGCGGCTGCTCAAAGCCCTGACGCGCGCAGGAGGGTAACCGGGCAGGCTGACCGCTATCCGTCCTGTCTCACTATGGACCGGCATGCTGATATGCCACCAGCGCACCGGTCGGTCCGTCTCTATGAAGCGCCGCAGCTGCAGTCGGGAGCGGGAGGACCCGGCATAGGGCGGGCGAAACGCATTGGGGCTGCGCTCGACAAGGGCTGCGGTGAGAGTGGGCGCATCGTCGGTAGCAATGATCAGCACATTGGGACTGCAGCCCGGCTCACCGATGGGCAGGCCGAGCTCCAGCGCCACCTCTGACACCCGGTCGACCATGGCCTGGGCCGCATCGCGCTGCAGATTGACCACGCCGACGCAGATGCCGGACCGCGCACTCCAGCGGGCCGGCCCACGCCCGTGCGGTGGAGCGACCACGGTATCGGCAAAGGTTTCGACCTGCTCACGCAAGGGCGTGCCGAGGACCACGATGTCCTCGACCGGGGTCTCGGGCGTCTCCTGTGCCCGGGCGAGACCCGGCACCGCGCAGGCGAGGGCGAGCAGGGCGGCGACCGAAACCCTCGACCTCACGGTCTACTCCTTCGACAGATCCTGGCGGTTGAACCAGGCGATGGCACCGGCGGCGGGCAGGAGGGTCCAGAGGGCGATGCTGATCCACGCCCTCACAGGTACATGGTCGGCCACGGCCGCGGCGGCCTCGCCTCCGCGCACGAGGTTCTTGATCGAGTCCAGCGCACCGCCCGGATTGATCAGGATCGACAGCCAGCTGTCGGGCATGAAGCCCATCGGCGGCAACACCTGCATCGGCAGGAAGAACTGGGCGATCCCCAGAACCAGCGGCACGAACAGGGCCACCAGCAGCGAGCGGGTCATGACGGCCGCCAGCAGACCGACCATGGTAAACTGCAGGATCCGCAGCAGCGACAGCCCTGCCAGCAGGAAGAACTGGCCTACATCCCCCGCGTCCATGGTGAAGGTCAGCCCCCGGTCGAAGACGGCGGCCTGGATCAGGTCGCTGAGGGTGCCCGAGATCAGCATGGCCAGCATGGCGACCAGAGACAGGCCGGTGACGACGGCCAGCTTTCCCAGCAGCAGGTTCGGCCGCGTGTTGCGCGCGCTGATCAGGCGCCAGGTCTCCCAGCGATAGTCACCGGCATAGACGGTGGCCGCCCCGATCAGGATGAACAACAGCACCAGTGCGTTGGACAGGTTGCCCGCGTTGGTGACCATGGCCTGGCCCAGATCCAGCGGGGTGGTGGCCATCATCTGGGTCAGTTCGGGCGGAGCCTCGGGGTCGGCGGCCAGCTTGGTGGCATTGGCGTCGATCACGAAGCTGCTGATGGCGCCCATGATGAGCATCAGGATCGGTGCGAAGAAAACGCTCCAGAACCAGGTCGTGCGGCTTTTGGAGAGGCGGAAGGCTTCCGCGCGGATGGCATCAGCCCACATGGTCATGCTCCGGCGTCTGGATGGAACCCGTCTCGGTGAAAAAGACGCTCTCAAGGTCGGTGCCGACCCAGCGCGCCTCGTCGATGTCGATGCCCTGTTCGACCAGGGCGCGGATCAGGGCCGGGCCTTCGGTGCGGGCCACATTGGCGAGAAGGGCGGCGCCGTCCACCGTGCCGCGATCGCCCAGAAGGGTGGTGGCCTTGTCCAGCGGCGAGACCGACAGGCGCAGGCGCTCGCCCGTGGTGGTCAGCTCGGACACCGTGCCCTCGCGGACCAGCCTGCCCTTGTTGAGAATGGCGACGCGGTCGCAGACGCGCTGCACCTCCAGCAACTGGTGGCTGGCCAGCACGACCGTCAGGCCGTCGTCATGCGCCAGACTGCGGATCAGGGCGCGCATTTCCTGAATACCGGGCGGATCCATGCCGCTGGTCGGCTCATCCAGAATGATCAATTCCGGCTCAGTGATCAGGGCGGCGGCGACGCCGAGCCGTTGCAGCATGCCGACCGAAAAGCCGCGGACCCGGCGGTCTGCGGCCTCGGTCAGGCCGACCCGCTCCAGCCAGCGATCGGTGCGCGTCGTGTCGGACGTCAACCCATGGGCCAGTGACAGCCAGGTCAGCACCTGGCGCGCGCTCATGTACGGCGGATAGCGCGGCGTCTCGATCATCGAGCCCATCCGCCGCATGGCCCGGGGGTCGCGGATGGCCCCGCCCATGACGGTGGCCTCACCCTCCGTGGGTGCGATCAGGCCCAGCAGGATCCGGAACAGGGTGGACTTGCCGGCCCCGTTCGGTCCCAGCACGCCATAGACGCCGCCCTTGGGAATGGTCAGGCTGAGACCATCCAGGGCTCTGACCGTGCTATAGGTCTTGGTAAGATTGCGGGTTTCGATGACTGCGTTCATGCCGGGAGGGTGGACCGGCGGAGCGCCTTGCCGCAAGCCGGAAACCGCCGGTTGCAGATTAAGGATTCTCCATGGTTCGGTCATGCCTTGATGCCGTCCCATTGCGGCGGTGCACTATCGATCCAGCCCGTCTGACGATTTCAGTGGATTGCCGATGAAGTTCCCGTCTCTTGCTGTATCCGCCCTGGCCCTTGCCTTGACCGCTTGCGGCTCGCCGGATGAGACCCGCGCCCAGGACAGTGTGTTCGAGCCCGCCGCCGAGCGTGCGGTCCCTCGCGATGCGGCCGAGGTCAAGGCCAGCTTTGCCCCTGTGGTGCGCTCCGCGGCACCGGCCGTGGTCAATATTTCGGCGCGCGGGGTCCAGACCTATCGCGATCCCTTCTGGGGCCAGTTCCGTCAACAACCGACCGGCTCGGTCGGGTCCGGGGTGATCGTGCGGGCCGACGGTGTGGTAGTGACCAACACCCACGTCATCCAGGGCATGAATGAAATCGTCGTCGGCCTGAATGACCGCCGCCAGTTTACCGCCAAGGTCCTGCTGGCCGATGAGCGCTCCGACATCGCCGTCCTGCAGTTGCAAGGGGTCGAGGAGCCTCTGCCGGTGCTGCGGATCGATGTGGGCGAGGATCAGCAGATCGGCGATCTGGTGCTGGCCATCGGCAATCCCTTCGGCGTCGGCCAGACCGTGACGAACGGCATTATCTCGGCGCTGAACCGGACCGAGACCGGCATTTCGGATTCCGGCTCCTTCATCCAGACCGATGCAGCCATCAATCCTGGCAATTCCGGGGGCGCCTTGGTCGACATGGACGGCGACCTGATCGGCATCAATACGGCGATCTTTTCGCGCTCGGGGTCGTCCTCGGGCGTGGGCTTTGCAGTGCCCGCCACCATGGTCCAGCGTGTCGTCGATGCCGCTCTGGACGGGGAAACCACGGTCGTTCGTCCGTGGCTGGGGGTTAAGGGTGAACCCCTGACGGCCGAGGAGGCCACGCGTATGGGCCTGGACCGGCCGCGCGGGCTCAAGGTCACCGATCTGTTCGCCAACGGACCGGCCGCCCGCGCGGGCATCCGACAGGGCGATGTGATCGTCGCCGTCGGCAATAATGAGATCAACGATCAGGGCGGGTTGAACTTTCGCATCGGCACCCGGGCCCCGGGCGACACCGTGGCGGTCACCCTGCTGCGTGACGGGCGCGAGCAACGCGTGAACGCGCGTGTCCAGCCCCTGCCGGGCGAGATCAACCTCGAGGCCGCTGTGGTCATCCGCGAGGGCGCCATGGCCGGGGCCCAGGTGCTGGCGCTTAACCCCGCCATCGCCGACCGCCTGCTGGGGGACCCGTTCGCGACGGGTGTGATCGTGACCCAGGCCCCCCGCAATTCGATGGCCTTCGCCCAGGGATTCCGCAACTCTGACATCGTTCTCGCGGTCAACGACCGAGGCGTCACCACCGCGAATGCCCTGTCGGGGCTTCAGCGCGGCAGTCGCGTCGAGATCTTGCGGCGTGGTCAGCGGCTGAACGGCACCATGCGCTGATCGGGGCTCAGCGCCTGATCGGAGCTCCGATCGACCATGTATGGCCGAACGGGTCCATCAGCCGACCATAGCGGTCGCCCCAGAATTGGTCGGCCAAAGGCATCACTGGAATGCCTCCGGCGACGATGGCGCGGTTCCACCATTCGTCGGCGTCATCGACCTGCAGGTGAAGCGCGATGCCCTCGGGCTTGATGTCCGGCGTCTGGCCGTATTCCGGAAACTCGTCGGACAGCATGATGACGCTGCCGTTGATCGTCAGCCGGCTGTGCATCAGGCGCTCACCGTCATCGGCCAGATTGCGGAACAGCTCCTCGGCGCCAAAGGCCGCGCGATAGAATTCCACGGCCGCCTGTCCACCCCGCGAGGGAATGGTCAGATACGGGATCAGTCCAATGGAGGTCGGCGGGGCGGTATCGGCCATAAGTTGTCCTTTGTCGCGGGCGAGGCTGCTCCTACATAAGCGCATGAGCGATCTTTTCGAAGCCTCGGGTATCCACCCGCCTGACGCGCCGCTGGCCGACCGCCTGCGGCCGACCGCACTGGACCAAGTGGTGGGGCAGGATCACCTGCTGGGCGAGGGCGGGCCGATCCGCCGCATGGTCGAGGGCGGACGGCTGGGCTCGATGATCCTGTGGGGGCCGCCGGGCACCGGCAAGACCACCATCGCCCGCCTGCTGGCCCGGGCGGCGGGCTATGAGTATCAGCAGATCTCGGCCGTCTTTTCCGGCGTGGCCGATCTGAAGAAGGCGTTCGAGGCCGCCCGGATGCGCCGCGCCGCCGGCCAGTCGACCCTGCTGTTCGTCGATGAAATCCATCGCTTCAACCGCGCCCAGCAGGACGGATTTCTTCCCTTTGTGGAGGAGGGGATTGTGACCCTCGTCGGGGCTACGACCGAGAACCCGTCGTTTGAACTGAACGGTGCGCTCCTGTCCCGCTCACAGGTGTTTGTGCTGAAGCGGCTGGACGATGAGGCGCTGGATCAACTGTTGACGCGCGCCGAGGCGCAGGAAGGCAAGACCCTGCCCCTGACGCCGGAAGCGCGCCACGCCCTGCTGGCGCTGGCCGACGGCGACGGCCGCTATCTGCTGACCATGTCCGAGGTGCTGTTCGGCCTGTCCGGCGAAGCACCGCTGGACGTGCAGGGGCTGGCAGGCACCCTCCAGAAGCGCGCCCCCGCTTACGACAAGAGTCGAGAAGAGCACTATAACCTTATATCTGCACTACATAAATCGGTTCGTGGTTCCGACCCTGACGCGGCCCTCTACTGGCTGGCGCGCATGCTGAACGGGGGCGAGGACCCGCTCTATCTCGCGCGGCGCATCGTCCGCATGGCGGTCGAGGACATCGGCGAGGCTGACCCCCTGTCACTGCTGGTCGCCAATGCGGCCAAGGATACCTATGACTTCCTCGGCAGCCCCGAGGGGGAACTGGCGCTGGCCCAGGCGGTGGTCCATCTGGCGACCGCGCCCAAGTCAGTCGGCGTCTATGAGGCCTATAAGGCCGCAGCCAAGGCCGCACGCGAGACCGGCAGCCTGATGCCCCCCGCCCATATCCGCAACGCGCCGACGAAGCTGATGAAGTCGCTGGGCTATGGCAAGGGCTATCAGTACGACCCCGACACGCCCGAGGGCTTCTCCGGTGCCAACTACTTCCCGGACGAAATGGACCGCCGCGTCTTCTACACGCCAAAGGGCGAAGGCCATGAGGCGAAGATCAAGGAGCGCCTCGACCGCTGGGCCGCCCTTCGCGCGCAGCTGAGCGGCGGATAGCATCGCCCCGAGAAGCGTTGCCGTTTTCGAAATTCGGCGTAACCTTCCCAACGTCAACCTTGGGAGGGGAAAGACATGAACGCGATGACGGTAAGAACGCCCTGGCATCTCTGGGCGGTGGGCGCGCTGGCGCTGCTGTGGAATGGTTTCGGGGGTTATCTGTATGTGATGACCCAGATGCAGGGAGCGGAATTCCTGCGGAGCATGGGTTCGACCCAGGCAGCCATAGACTGGCAGGCGAGCATGCCGGCCTGGATGAATGCCTTATGGGCCATCCGCGTCTGGGGCGGTGTTCTGGGAGCCGTGCTGCTGTTGATGCGGATGAAATGGGCGATGTACGCCTTTCTGGCCTCGCTGCTCGCGATGCTGGTCAGCCTCATCGCCAGCCTGACCATATTCGACGGCATGGAGGTCTACACCACGGCCGAGTTAATCCAGACGGCGGTTGTCACCTTCCTTGCCATTGGTTTCGTGATGTACAGCCGCATGATGGCCCGGAAGGGCGTCCTGCGCTGATCCGATGCTGACGGGCCGGCCGGAATGGCCTAAGCCGGGCTGTGAGTTTCCAGCCGCCCGTCACCCTGTCCGATGCCGAGACCGCCGCCGTGCGCGCGTCGGTGGTGTTCGAGGACGCCCATGTGCTGGTGCTGAACAAGCCTGCGGGCCTGTCCAGCCAGGGCGGGCGGATCAAGGCGAATACGCTGGATGATCTGCTGTGGGCCTTCGCGCGCTCGAACGGCAAGCGGCCGCATCTGGTGCACCGGCTGGACCGCGACACCTCGGGCGTCATTCTGGCGGCGAAGACCAAGCCGGCGGCGGGCTTTCTGGGCAAGGCCATCCAGACCCGCAAGCTGACCAAGACCTATCTGGCGCTGGTCGAGACGCCGCCGCCGCAGGATCAGGGCGTGATCCGCCGGGCCCTGTTGCGGCAGGAGATCGGCCGCGAAAGCTATATGCGGGCCGTGTCCGACGAGACGCCCGGTGCCCAGCCGTCCGAGAGCCGCTATCGGGTGCTGGCGCGCAGTGATCAGGGTGCCTTGGTCGAGTTGGAGCCGCATACGGGCCGGATGCATCAGCTGCGGGTGCATATGGCCGACCTGGGCAGTCCGCTGGTCGGAGATGTCCGGTACGGGGGTGCCCTGACGCTCGCAGGCCGGAAAGCCGAGCGGCTGATGCTGCATGCGGCCCGCCTGCGTTTTCCGCATCCCGAGGGGGGCGTGCGCGAGGTTGAGGCGCCCCTGCCGGACGACTTCAGGGCCCTGATGGCGGCGGCCGGGCTGGCCTTGCCGGAACGTTCCGGCGGGGCGGGCGCTTTTTCCTGACAAAGCGGAGATTTGCCATGAAGACGAGAATGCTGGCCAGACCGTCCGGACTGGCCCTGATCGCGGCCGCAGTCCTGACCCTCGGCGCGTGCGCCAGCCTGGCCCCCTATGGCCCGCAGATGGGGCAGGGCGGGCAGGGCTATAGCGAGGCTCCGATCGAGTCGAACCGCTATCGCGTGACCTACAACGGCGTCGGAGATCCCGGGCCAGTGGCCGACTATGCCCTGCTGCGCGCGGCCGAGCTGACCCTCGACCGGGGCTATGACTGGTTCGAGGTGACCCAGCGGTGGACCGACGGCCGTCCCGATCCGCGCGGCGGGGTGCGCCCCAGCGTCTCGATCGGCGCGGGGTCCGCCCGTTACGGCGGATATTCCACGTCAGGGGTCGGCGTCGGTCTTGGCCTCAATCTGACCGGACCGGGGGCTACCTCGACCACGCTCGAGGTCGTGATGGGCCGGGGGACCAAACCCGACAGCCCGTACGCCTATGACGCCCGCGACGTCACCCGGGCGCTGGGCTGGCGCTAAAACCTAGCGTCCCCGCGTCAGGGCCCGGTATTCGACCAGACGTTCCTTGTCGCGACGCACCTGATCCGCCACGGCATTGTCGACGTCGAGCGAGGCATAGCGCACCCAGCTGTCGGCCCCCAGCTTGTCCTGAATGGCCGCGACCGGCGTCTGCCAGCGGAAATAGGACAGCCAGCTGATGATGATGCCGATCACGACCGCGAGGGCCTGAAGTCCGCGGAAGGCCATTTCATCGATCGGCGGGCGCTCATAGGCAAAGGCCACCAGCCAGATGATCAGGATCAGCGGCGTGGCGATGCGCGACACCCAGCGCGTCCAGTACCGCTCACGCCGGACGCGCCACAGCTCCATCTGGACGTACTTTTCCAGATATTCCATCCGCGCGCCGATCCACATGGTCAGGCGGGTCAGATAGAGGGCGCGCTGGCCCCAGCCCTTGCCGTCCATCTGGTACTGGGTCTCGGCCTGGTCCGCCATGGCGCGGGCGGTGGTGAACAGGTTCTGCAACTCACGCGTCTGCTGCACGATCTCGCGCGAGAGCTCGTAGGAGTCGTTTTCCAGCCGGAACCGGTACTGGATGAACAGAATGGCCTGCAGCGCCCAGAAGACCCCCAGCGTGGCCAGCATGCCCCCCGCCGCGAGGCCCAGCCCGATAGGGCGCGAGCCGGTCCATTCCGCCAGCCAGGTCGGGCCGACCGTGGCCAGCACCATCAGGCCGATCAATGCCAGTGCCTGGGTCAGGCGCTTGACCCCCACATGGACCATCAGTGCCGCGAATACCCGGCGGCCATAGTCGTGGATGTGGCTGCGCAGAGGCAAATCCGCCGGGAAGCGCTCATTGATCTGCCGCGTAAAGAGCACGTGGAAACGATCTGGTTTTCCGTCCTTTTCCCAGAAAGGAAAAATGTCGAGCGCCTGATTGTAGTATTCGTCGATGTGGGCCGACACCATGGCCACCTCATCGGGGTCGTGCGAGAAATAGCTGCTGTCCTGGATGGGCTTCAGAATGCCGTCGGCGGTGCGCATGTGTGCGTCGCGCCGGGGTGGTCGGCCGGCCGGGACCTCGCGGTCCTCGAGGTCGGCGGCCCCGGGCGGCGGCGCATTCGGGGCCGGCGCAGCCGCCACCGGCTCGGGCCCGGTCATCGGCGCGGGCTCGGATCCCGGGGGCGGTGGTGGCGTATGGTCGGTCATGATCGAAAACAGCCCAGCTTCTCTGACCGGTCAGTATCGCAGATCACGCCATCCGGCCACCGGCGTTCTCCCGACGCACGAACCGGCGTCGTCGTGTTAACCATCACCGCGCGCGGCCCGTTTCGGCAAGTGAAGATTGCGTCAGGTGTTTCGGGTCGGTGCCGCCCTTCGTTTTGCCTCGAACAGGCGTATAAGCCCGCCCCATGACACGTTTTCTGATCGTTGCGGCTGGCGGAGGGGTCGGCGCGGCCCTGCGCTACGGGGTCGGGCTGGGCCTCGGACGTCTGCTGCCCGGCGCAGCCTGGCCGTGGGGGACCTTTGCCGTCAATGGCCTGGGTGGCCTCGCCATGGGTCTGCTGGTCGGCTGGCTGGCGCATCGGGGTGCCGCCAACGCCGATACCTGGCGTCTGCTGATCGGGGTCGGCCTGCTGGGCGGGTTCACGACCTTTTCGGCCTTTTCGCTCGAGATCGCCCTGATGATCGAACGTCGACAGATGGGCCTGGCGATGGCGTATGCCCTGGCTTCGGTGATCGTGGCCGTTGTGGCCCTGTTCGTGGGGCTATGGATCATGCGCCGGATGGCGGGAGGCGCGTTGTGAGCCGCGAAGTCAAGACACTGCCCGTCGCCGCCGAGGAAGACGGCATCCGGCTGGATCGCTGGATCCGCAGGCGCTGGCCGCATGTCTCGCACATCCAGGTCCAGAAGCTGGCGCGATCGGGCCAGATCCGGGTGGATGGTTCGCGCGCCCGGCCGGAAGACCGGCTGGCCGCCGGCTCGATGATCCGCGTGCCCCCGATCCCGGAGCAGAAGGAAAAGGTGCCCGGCGAGCGCAAGGCCCTGAACCCGCGCGACGCCGCCTATGCCCGGTCACTGGTGATCTTCGAGGATGAGCTGGTCATCGTGCTGAACAAGCCCCACGGTCTGGCGGTCCAGGGCGGCACCAAGACCTCGCGCCATATCGATGGCCTGCTGTCGGCCTGGGGCGATGGGCTGGAGCGTCCCCGTCTGGTTCACCGGCTGGACCGCGACACCACCGGTGTGCTGCTGCTGGGCAAGGGGCCGGAGGCGGCCAAGCGGCTGGCGGGGGCCTTTGCCCGACGGCAGGCCAAGAAGACCTACTGGGCGCTGGTCGCGGGCACGCCCAAGCCGGCGTCCGGGCGGATCGAACTGGCGCTGAAGAAGACCGGCATCAATGACTTCGAAATGATGCGCCCCGCCGACATCAAGGAGCATGGGGCCGAAACGGCAGAGACCGCCTTTGCCACGGTGTCGCGGGCCGGGCAGAAGGTGGCGTGGATGGCGCTGCGCCCGTTCACGGGCCGGACGCACCAGCTGCGGGCCCATATGAAGGCGATCGGGCACCCGATCCTGGGCGATCCGAAGTACGGCGACGAGACCTCGGCGGCCCTGTCGGGGTCGCTGAAGCTGCAACTGCATGCCCGGCGGATCGAGCTGGATCACCCGGGCGGGGGCAAGTTGATTGTCGAAGCCCCGCTTAGCCCCGAGATGAAGGCCGGTTTCGAGAATTTCGGCTTCGTCGAGGACGAGTCCGATCACGACCCGTTCGCGGGCGTGCGGCGCTAGATGCTGGCAGTGTTCGACATCGACGGCACCCTGGTGGACAGTCGGGCGACGATCCTGAGCGCGACCCGGACGGCGGCGCGAGCCATGGGGTTGTCCGAGCCGGATTATGAGGTGGTGCGGGGCGGAGTGGGCCTGTCGCTGACCGAGGCCATGGCGCGGCTGGCACCCGGTCTGGGGCCGGAGGAGGTCGATCGGTATACCGACCATTACAAGGCCGCCTTCGTCGCCATGCATGCCGAGCCGGGGTTCGAGGAGCCGCTCTATCCCGGGGCCATGGACCTGCTGGCCGATCTGAAGCGGCGCGGCTGGCGGCTGTCGCTGGCCACCGGTCAGTCGCGGCGCGGGGTGGCGCGCAATCTGGCCCGCGCGGGCTGGGCCGACCTGTTCCTGTCCAGCCACTGCGCCGAGGACGGGCCGGGCAAGCCGCATCCGGCCATGCTGAACGCGGCGATCACCGCGTGTAAGGCCCGGCCGGAGCAGACCGTCATGATCGGCGACACCGGCCATGACATGCGCATGGCCCGCGCCGCCGGAGTGTGGGCCCAGGGTGTCAGCTGGGGCTTTCACACGGAGAGCGAGCAAGTCGAGGCCGGGGCCCATCACGTGGCTGCGACCCTCGACGATCTGGCCCGCCAGCTTGAGACATTTGCCGCCCGCCTGAGGGAGACGACATGAGCCATATCCCGCCGCTGGACCCCAATGTCGCCGCCGCCAAGGGCTTTCGCGAGCCCGGCGACCGGCCGAAGCGCTTCTGGAAGGCCGCCGGTGTGGCCGAGGTCGACGGAGGCCATGCCGTGCAGCTGGACGGGCGCACGCCCAAAACGCCCGCCGGTCGCCCGCTGGTGCTGCCGACCGCCGAGACTGCCCGGCGCGTGGCGGCCGAATGGGATCGCCAGACCGAGGTGATCGAGCCCGCGACCATGCCCGCCACCCGTCTGGCCTCGACGGCGCTGGACGCCGTCAGCGGCGCGCGCGAGGCCGTGGCCGACGAGATCGCGGCATACGCAGGCAGTGACCTGATCTGCTACCCGGCCGAGGCGCCCGCCAGCCTGCGTGCGAAGCAGGAGGCGGAATGGGGCCGCTGGCGCGCCTGGGCCGCCGAACACGGCATCCGGCTGGAGCCCGGCGCGGGCATCGTCCACCGGCCCCAGTCGCCCGAGGCCCTGGCCCGGGTGAAAGCCCTGGCGCTGGAACTGGACGACTTTGCCCTGACCGGTCTGGCCTCGCTGGTGCCCCTGTACGGCTCGGCGGTGCTGGCCCTGGCGGTGCTGAAAGGGGCGCTGTCCGCCGAGGCCGCTCACGATCTCAGCCGACTGGACGAGGCCTTCCAGGAAAGCCAGTGGGGCATTGACGCCGAGGCCGCCGAGCGCACCGCCGCCATCCGCGCCGAGGCCCTGGAAATCGACGCCTGGTTCCGGGCGCTGGGCCTCTAGGGGCCTGGACCCTAAAGGGCCATGGCGGCCATCCAGACGGCCATGCCGACCATCATGAGGTTTTCCGTCAGCGATACAAAGCCCAGCGGCACGTTCGAGCCGCCGCCCACGCAGGCGCACTTCAGCTCGCGCCTGTCGATGTAGACGGCCTTGAAGACCGAGGCAGCCCCGATGCCGCCGATGAACAGGGCGACCGGCACCGACAGCCAGGTCAGGATCCCCGCCAGCATCAGCACCCCCGCCAGCAGTTCGGCGAAGGGGTAGATGTAGCCATAGGGCACCCAGCGGCGCGCCAGCAGGTCGTAGTTGAGGAACATGGACGAGAAGCTCTCGACATCCTGCAGCTTGAGCATGGCCAGCAAGCACATGGCCGTGGCGATGAAGTTGGGCAGGACGCGCCCGCTGATCCCGCCGGTGGTCAGGAAATCGATGGCCAGGGCGATCAGGGCCGCCACGGCGAACACGGCCAGGACGGGGATGTAGCTGGTGCTGCCGGGCCCGGAGACCCGCCAGCCGAAATGGCGGCGCAAGTCGTCCCAGCCGCCGATCCGCTGGCCGTCGATGAAGGTCTGGGGCGTGGTCTTCACGCCATGCTCGGCCTTGAAGGCGTCCGTCTCCTCCCGCGTGGTCAGGTGCCGGTCATCAACCGTGAAGCCTTTCTGCCGCAGCAGCCAGAGCGACTTGAGGCCATAGGGACAGACATGGCCGGGCATGACCATGCGGTAGAGGGTAGCGATGCGGCGGGGGTCGGTCATGACAGGGAAGCGGAGCAGTGAAGGGCTGGTTCCATCAGCCGAGGGGCCGGCTTGATCGCGAAAACACCGTCTGAATGGTCTGAATAGTCTGAAATTGGAGATCGTGCGGAATTCATACGGCGAAAAATACCGTCTGAACCGTCTGAACCGTCTGAATGGTCTGAATGGCTTGAAATCAAGCGGGCCTCCGGCGCCGTTATGGCAACCCGACAGTATGGAAGAAGCGCAGACCCGGTCGGGAAGATCGGTGCCAGGTAGGGCAGGGGTGTTGAAAGGATTGGGCATTCAGGCGGCGGCTATCGCAAGACCTGTCTCCTCCCTGACGAAGTTGGGGAGGTGGATAGGGGGCGATAGCCGCCGAGACGGAGGGGCTCTTGATGGCGGGGATGCAGCCAAGAATCCCTCCACCGCTATGCGGTCCCCCTCCCCATCAGGGATGGGGAGGAGACACCGAACTCACCCCCTGAACAGCAGGCTGCCGTCGCCGTAGGAGTAGAAGCGGTAGCCGCGCTCGATCGCATGGGCGTAGGCGGCCTTCATGGTGTCGGGGCCGGCGAAGGCCGAGACCAGCATGAACAGGGTCGATTTCGGCAGGTGGAAATTGGTCATTAGCACATCGACGGCCCGGAAGCGGTAGCCGGGCGTGATAAAGATGGCCGTGTCGCCGTGGAAGGGTCCGATCACGCCATCCTCGCCGGTGGCCGACTCCAGCAGGCGCAGGGAGGTCGTGCCGACGCAGACGATGCGCCCCCCTGTAGCGCGTACGCGGTTCAGGGCCTCGGCGGTCTCTTCGGACACCGTGCCCCATTCGCTGTGCATGCGGTGCTCGGCCAGATCGTCGACCTTGACCGGCAGGAAGGTGCCCGCACCGACGTGCAGGGTCACGGCATGGGTGCTGACGCCCTTTGCCCGGATGGTGTCCATCAGTCCCGGCGTGAAGTGCAGGCCCGCCGTCGGGGCGGCGACCGAGCCGTCATGCGCGGCATAGACGGTCTGGTAATCGGTCCGGTCGCGGTCGTCCTCGGCCCTTTTGGCGGCGATATAGGGGGGCAGGGGCATGACGCCGATCTCGCGGATAGCGTCATCCAGATCGGGGCCGGACAGGTCGAATTTCAGGGTGACGAGGCCGTCCTCGCCCTTGGCCACCACCGTGGCCTCCAGTCCTTCCACGGTCAGGGCAAAGTCCCATTGCGTGCCCAAAATGATGCGGTCCCCGGGCCTGATGCGCTTGCCGGGCTTCATGAAAGCCGACCAGACATCCGGGGCGTCGCGGTGGTGCAGGGTCGCCTCGACCGGCACGCTCAGCCACTGGCCCTCTTCGCCCCTGCGGTGCCGACTGCCGGGCATGCGGGCCGGGATGACGCGCGTGTCGTTGAACACCAGGGCGTCGCCGGGGCGCAGAAAGTCGGGCAGATCGCGGACGATCCGATCCTCCAGACCGCCATCACGGACCACCAGCAGCCGGGCGGAATCGCGCGGCTCGGCCGGTCGCAGCGCGATGTGATCTTCGGGCAGGTGAAAGTCGAAATCGGCGGTCTTCATGACGGGGGCGGTTTTGGTCATGGCGGTGCTTTGGGGTCAAGTCGTCGATGGCGCCACCTTAAGCGTTACTTCAGGCGTTTCGGGCAGTAAGTCCCCATGACGCTTGCACTTCTGCGACTGGCCGATGGGGCCCCGCTGACCGCCTGGGACAGCTTGCGACGAGCCGTGTGGTTGTTCGACCCGGATAGGTGTTTTGGCGTCTATGCCAACCGGACGGCGCTGGCCCTGTGGGGTGCCACCGATCTGGACGAGTTGCTGTCGCGGGATTTCTCGAAACTGTCCCCGGCTGTGCGGGCCCGGACAGACCGGCTGAAAGCCGTCACCGGAGGCGGCGAACAGGTCGAGGAACGCTGGACCTTCTATCCCAACGGCGAGCCGCTGACGGTGCAGGCGCTGATTTCGACGGTCGCGCTGGACGATGGCCGCGAAGTGCTGCTGTTCGAGGCGACCGAAGCCGATGTCGGGGTCGAGGAACGCCGGGCGGTCGAGGCGCTGCGCCATTCTGCTGGCCCGATCGGCCTGTTTGATGCGGCGGGGGCAGCCCTGTTTGCCAACCCGGGGGCCTTCTCGGCCTATGGCGAGGGCAGGGGCCTGGTCGACCGGTTCGAGGACCGGCGTGCCGGACAGGCGGTTCTGGACGCCGCTCTGGATGAGCGCACGATCGCCGAGGTCCACCGGATGGTCACGCTGAAGGGACCGCGCTGGCACCACATCGACTGCCGACCGGTGCAGGATCCGGTCACGGGCGCCGTCGGCGTGCTGCTGAACGAGCACGATGTGACCGACCGCGTGGAGGCCGAGGCTGCGCGCGCCGCCGCCGAGCAGAAGGTCGCCATGGCCGAGGCGCGTCAGCGATTCCTCAGCGACATGTCCCACGAACTGCGCACCCCGCTGAACGCGGTCATGGGCTTTGCCGATGTGCTGGACCGGGCCGGGTTGACCCCGGATCAGGCGGCGCATCTGGCGCGGATCACGGCCGCAGGTGAGGCCCTCCACACCGTGGTCGAGCGAATGATCGACCTGTCGCAGCGCGATGACTGGGGCGGTTCGATCGATATGGACGCCCTGATGCGGTCGAAGTCGTCGGTTGCGGCGTCGGACGCGGCTGTGCCGGTCGCCGATGAAGAGGCCGACGAAGGCGAGGGCCGGGCCATGGTGGTCCTCTATGTCGACGACAATGAGAGCAACCGGGTGCTGGTCTCGACCCTGCTCACCGCCCAGGGTGTGATCTGTGAGACCGCCGATGACGGCGCCGAGGGTGTCGAGGCGGCCCGGCGCGGTGGCTGGGACGTGATCCTGATGGACATCCAGATGCCGGTCATGGACGGCGTCGAGGCCACCCGCCGCATCCGCGCGCTCGGCACCGAGGTCGCCGCGACGCCGATCATCGCCCTGACCGCCAATACGCTTGCCGAGCAGCTGGAGCTCTATTTCGCCGTCGGCATGGACGACTGCATCGCCAAGCCCCTGAACGCCGCCGAGATGTTCGACAAACTGTTCACCCAGGCCAACCGCCCTTGGCGCGAAGAGTGGGCGGAGGCGAGCGCCGCCGCGGCGTGAGTTGACCGGGCGGCGCTGACCCTGCAAACGCTCGGGCATGCTGCAGAACCTTGAAACCCTCGCCCGTGAGGCCCGCTCGTGGCCGTTTGAACAAGCCCGCAACCTGCTGGCCCATGTGCTGAAGAAGCGGCTGTCGGACGCCGAGCTGAATGCCGCGCGGGTGCTGATCGATGCGGGCAAGGCGGATGAGGCGCTGGCGACCTTTGAGGCGCTGCGGCGACCGGTGATCCTGGAGACCGGCTATGGACCGTCGGGCCTGCCGCATATGGGCACCTTTGGCGAGGTGGCGCGCACGACCATGGTGCGCAACGCCTTTCGCGCGTTGACCGGTGACCACTGGCCGACGCGGCTGATCGCGTTTTCGGACGACATGGACGGCCTGCGGAAGGTGCCGGACGGCGTGCCGAACCCGGAGATGCTGCGAGAGGACCTGCACCTGCCGCTGACCCGGGTGCGCGATCCGTTCGGCACGCACGACAGCTTTGGCGCGCACAATAACGCGCGGCTGCGGGCCTTCCTGGACAGTTTTGGCTTTGACTATGAGTTCATGAGCTCCAGCGAGCAGTATCGCTCGGGCCGGTTCGATGCGACCCTGCTGCGCATGCTGGAGCGCTATGACACGGTCATGGCCATCATGCTGCCGACGCTGGGCGAGGAGCGGCGCGCCACCTATTCGCCCTTCCTGCCGATCAGCCCGGTGACCGGTCATGTGCTGCAGGTGCCGACGCTGGAGCGGAATGTCGAGAAGGGCACCATCGTCTTTGACGATCCGGCGGGCGGCCGCACCGAGGTGCCGGTCACGGGCGGCCATGTGAAGCTGCAGTGGAAGCCCGACTGGGCCATGCGCTGGACGGCACTTGACGTCGATTATGAGATGTCGGGCAAGGACCTGATCGAGAGCGTGCGGGAAGCGTCCAAGATCTGCCGGGCGCTGGGCGGCACGCCGCCCGAGGGCTTCAACTATGAACTGTTCCTCGACATCGAGGGCAAGAAGATCTCCAAGTCGAAGGGCAATGGCCTGACGATGGACGAGTGGCTGCGTTATGGCACGCCCGAGAGCCTGAGCTGGTACATGTTCCAGTCGCCGAAGTCGGCCAAGAGCCTGCACTTCAACGTCATTCCGCGCGCGATCGACGACTATCTCAGCTTCATCGACCAGTTCCAGACGCAGGAGCCGGCCAAGCGGATCGACAATGCCGTCTGGTCGATCCATGCGGGGGCCCCGCCGAAGGTCGCCAGCCCGGTGTCGTTCAGCCTGCTGCTGAACCTGGTCGGCGTGGCCAATGCCTCGTCCAAGGCGCAGCTGTGGGCCTATTTCGCCAAATATCTGCCGGAGGCCACCCCGGAGACCGAGCCGACGCTGGACCGGCTGATGGGGCATGCGCTGAACTATTACGAGGACTTCGTGAAGCCGGCGAAGACCTATCGCGCCCCGACGGAGCAGGAGACGGCGGCGTTCGAGGATCTGGCCGCGCGGCTGAAGGCCCTGCCGGCTGACACGACCGACGGTGAGGTGATCCAGAACGAGGTCTATGCGGTCGGCAAGGCGCACGACTTCCAGCCCCTTCGGGCGTGGTTCGGGGCGCTGTATGAGGTGCTGCTGGGCGCGTCGCAGGGGCCGCGCTTTGGGTCGTTCGCAGCCATCTATGGCCTGCCGCAGACGATCAAGCTGATCGAGAAGGGCGCGCGCGGCGAGCTGGCGGGGTAGGGTCGGCCCCCTCCACCCTCCTTCGCCCATGGGCGACGGAGGGTCCCCCTCCCCCGATGGGGGAGGAATGTACCGCGCTCAAGCAGCGAGGCTCCGCGAGCCGAGCGGTAGCGCAAGAACCCCGCGCTCAAGCAGCGAGCGACCGCGTCGCGAGCGGTAGCGCAAAAACCCCGCGCTCAAGCAGCGAGCGACCGTGTCGCGAGCGGTAGCGCCAGAAATATGAACCGAAAACAACGACCCGTTCACGGGAGCCTTTGGGTGAGGCTGCGCATTTTCCCGACATCGATGACACTGAAGGAGTGAGTCATGTCGAAGATGATCAACCGGGCCCTGATGGCCGGTGCGGCCCTTGTGGCGATGTCGGCGGTGCCGGGTATCGCCAATGCCCAGGCTGCCAACGGTATCACCAACTGCGACGCCCCGGGCGGACGGCAACAGACCGGGGCCGTGATCGGCGGCGTGCTGGGCGCCCTGGCGGGCAGCCAGGTGTCCCGCAATGAGCGCGAACTGGGCGCTGTGGCCGGTGCGGCGGCCGGTGCCGCGGCCGGCTCCTACATCGGCTGCCAGCAGCAGCGTGAGCGCGCCCGACAGGCCCCCCAGGCCCAAGGCGGCGTCACGACCCTGCGCGCCACCAGCAATCTGCGGGTCCGCTCGGGCCCGGGGACCAACTATCGCCAGATCGGCAGCCTGAGCGCTGGCCAGTCGGTTCAGGCCACGGGATCCCAGGGTGAATGGGTCCAGCTGAGCAACGGCGGCTGGGTCAGCGCCCACTATCTGACCTACTGATCGCCCGTTGACGCGGGATGGGCGGGGCGTGTCCGGCGGGGCGCGCCCCGTTTTCTTGCGCCCTACTGGCTGACCCAGAGGATGCGGCGGACCCAGGCCAGATCGGCAGTCTCGATCTGGCGCGGCGGATACTCAGGATTGATCGACCGCAGCGTCAGGCCGCGTGCGTCGCCGCGCTCGACCTCCTTGACCAGGGTCTCGCCCGAACGGGTGCGCACCACCACCCGGTCACCGCGCCGGACGGGCCGGGACTCGGCATCGACGATCAGCTTGTCTCCCGGCCGGTACAGGGGGGCCATGGAGTCCCCCGACACCTCGAGGCTGTACAGCCCGTCGCGCGGCTGGGGCAGGTCGGTCTCCAGCCAGCCCTCACCGGTCGGCAGGCCGGCCTCGTCGAAAAAGCCGTCCTGACCCGCCTGGGCCAGGCCCAGCAGGGGCACGGCGGCGGGCGGTTCTTCCGCATCCTCGGCCAGACGGGCGAACTGGCCCAGCGACAGGCCACAGACCGCCAGAACCCGGGTCAGGCTTTCGGTCGAGGGCCAGCGCAGCCGCCCCTCGGGGGGTGGTCCCTGACGCTTGGAGGGGTTGAAGGCGGTCGGATCCAGCCCCGCCCGCCGCGCCAGCCCCGACGCCGTCAGCCCCTGCGCCTGCGCCAGCCGGTCAAGGCCCCGCCATATCTGGGCATGAGCGAGCGGCACACAGTCTCCGGGGCAGGGGGCTCCGCGAATCAGGACGACAGGATATAGGAAAAGAAGCCTATTCCAACCCCGCCGCGCGGCGTTCCTGCCAGGCCCAGAAGGTGCCGACGGCGAGTGCGACCAGCACGCCGTAACCGGCCAGGTTAATGACGGTGTAGTAGGAGGCGATCGAAGGCCGCGTATCCAACGCCATCAGCACATGGGCGGTGACGACCAGTAGCTGGGCGGCACAGGCCCAGGTCGGCCAGGTGCGGTGGGATTTCCACACCAGGGCACCCAGCACCAGCAGCATGACGATGTCGATGCCCAGCATGCTCCACTGGGCATTGTAGAGGTCACTGTCGGTCTGCACCAGCAGCGACGCCAGCCAGCCAAGCCCGTAGGCGCCGGCGGCGATCCGCTCGGTCTCCTCGCCTTTCAGGAAGGCGAAGCCCAGAACCAGTACGATGAAGACCGCGCCGATCTGTGCTGCCAGGGTGTCAAACATGAGATCGCCCCCTGAGCGAAACACTCAGAGGGCGATCATGCATTGAATCGGGTTTGACCGGAATGTCCGGTATCAAACATTACGCCGAATTCAGGCGACGCGCAGGTGACCCTTGGTCGGAGGAGTACCACCCACGGGGGTTTCCCAATCGTCGGGCTTGTTCACCGGACCGACCGCATAGACGCCCCAGCCCATCTTGCGATGGTCCTTTTGCAGCTCGGCGTGGCAGGCGACGATGGCCGAACGCGCTTCGCCCAGGGCGGCGATGGTCTCCATGGCCTTGGCCTGGCTGCCGGCGCCGGCGACGGGCGACACTTCCAGAAGGGCGCGGGCGCCGATCATCGACTGGACCAGGGTGGTGGTCTGGGTGATGGCCGCATCAATGGCCTTTTCCGTGGCGTGCAGATCCTTGGCAACACCGGCGATGACTTGAGTTCGGTCCATAAAAGCCTCCAGGCAACTTTGGTTAAGGAAACCTTAACACGCTTCAGCGTTGCTTGAAACTGGGGTTTTTGAAGAAATGACACCGGTGGAGCCGCCACCGATGGGAGGGCCGTCCTCAGGCTTGTCGACGGGACCAACCGCCAAGGCATCAAGACCGAGTTTTCGGGCGAGGGCGGCCAGACACCCATGGGTGCGGACGATGTGGCCGCGGGCCTCGGCCAGGGCGACAACGGAGCGGGCCGTCTCGTCAAAGGCCTTCTGGCCCGTGACCGCAGACAAATAGGCCCCGGCCCGGGCCTCGGGCAGATAGGCTGCCAGTCGCGCGGTCTGGACCAGGGCTGAGTCGATCGCCGTCTCGGCGGCATAGAGGCGAAGGGCCAGGGTCTGGCCGATATCGGAACGGGTCATGTGCGAATCTCCCCCCGTGGCGGCTTGCCACGGGGTCATGCAACCATGACTAATTATGACTTACAACTAAAAGCTGTCTTCAAGCAGGAAGTGGGCGGTCAGGGCGGCGATGGGCTGGGCCTCGTCCTCCAGCCAGGCCTCGGCCAGCACATGGGCGACACGACGCCCCGCCTTGTTGATCCGTGCGCGGGCATGGACGTGCTGGGGCCGGCCCGAGCGCAGATAGGCGACCGAGACATTGATCGGGCGGGGCAGGTGCATGCCGGGGAAGCTCTCGGCCACCTGGGCCATGGCGGTGATTTCCAGCAGGGCCGCGGTCGACCCGCCGTGCAGGGCCGGCAGCATGGGATTGCCGATCAGATGATCCGAGAAGGGCATGGTCACGGTCAGGGTGTCGTTGGCCTGTTCCACGGTCAGGCCGAGAAAGCGGGCATAGGGCATGGCCTCGATGACGCGGCTCATTCCCCCGCCTCCGGCTTCGGACGACGCTGGGGCCGGGTCGTCGTCAGGATATAGGCGGACTGGGCCGCCGCGACAGGATCGTCGGGCGCGTCCTCGAACGCCCAGGCGCGGACAAAGGCGATGGACCGGGTCAGGCGATAGCAGCGGGCTTCGGCGATCAGGTCGGTGCGCGGCCGGGCGGCGCGCATATAGTCGACGCGCAGGTCCAGGGTGGCCAGGGGCTTGAAATTGTCCAGCGACACCCAGACGGCCAGCCCGCCGACATGATCGAGCAGGGTGGTTACCACGCCGCCCGCGATCACCCCGGTGTCGGGATCACCCACCAGATCCTCGCGCCAGGGCACCCGGATGCGAACCCGGTCACCGTCCAGCGACTCATAGGTGAAGCCGAGGGCGTGGGTGTGGGCCGCGCCCGAGGCCAGTTGCGGCAGAAGCGGGGCGATTGCGGGAACGTCCATGCCCCGTGCTTATCGCGCCGGGCGACGCCTGCAAATGGCGGAATGTCCCGCGTCAGCCCGCGGCGACCTGCGGTTCGTCCGTTGCGGCCTCGTCCTCGGCATGGGGGGCGGACAGGGCGGCGTTCATCGCATGGCGCAGGCGTTCGGGCTTGATCGGCTTTTCGACCACGGCGGCCATGCCCGAGGCGATATAGCGGCGGGCGTCCTCGGGATCAGCATTGGCCGTCAGGGCGATGATCGGCACGTCGCGCATCGGACCCTTGAGCTTGCGGATCGCCTGGGTGGCCTGAAGCCCGTCCATGCGCGGCATCTTGATGTCCATCAGGACCAGATCGAAGTCGCGGGCCTTGACCGCGTCCAGAGCTTCCATGCCGTCCTCGGCGGTTTCGGACGTGCAGCCGAACATCTCGCAAAGGGCCTGGGCCACAACCCGGTTGGTGGCATTGTCGTCCACGATCAGGATGTGCGGATTGGCGATCATGTCCGACTCGACCATGTCCGAGACATTGCTCTCGGCCTCTATGGGTCGCTCGGCGCGCTCGGCCGAGATGTCGAAGGCGAAGGTCGCGCCCCGGCCCGGATTGTTCTCGGCCCAGATACGACCGGCCAATCGGTCCACGATCTGGCGGCAGATGGCCAGACCCAGACCCGCTCCGTCAGGCCCGGAGCCGTGCACGAAGGGCTCGAAGATGACATCGACGCGGTCAGGGGCGACCCCCGGGCCGTCATCGCGAACCCGCGCCTGCATGATGACGCGGTCGTCCTCGATCCAGGCCTTGAGCCCGGCCTCGACCATGCCGTTGCGCGCGAATTTGAGGGCATTGCCGATCAGGTTGTTGAAGATCTGCTTGATCCGGACGGGATCGACCCGGGCCACCAGTTCGGTGTCGCCTTCATAGCTGACGATCAGATGGACGTTGTCCTGCGAGGCGCGCGGCTCCCACATGGCGGCGACATCATCCATCAGGGCCCGAAGCGGGGTCGGCTGCAGGTTGATGTCCAGTTCGCCGGCCTCGGCGCGCGACAGATCCAGGGCATCCTGCAGGATCTGCAGCAGGACCTCGGAGGAATCGACGATCGTCTGGACGTGCGACTGGGCGGTCGCGTTCAACGGCTGACGGCGCAGCAGCTCGGCCACGGCCAGCACCCCGTTCAGCGGGGTGCGGAGCTCATGGCTCATGATCGACAGGAACTGGCTTTTGGCGCGGGCGGCTGACAGGGCCTGTGTACGGGAGTCTGACAGGACGCGGGCCTGCTCGGTCAGCTCGGCATTCTGGCGGCGCTGCTCGTCATTGATGGCCTTCAGCAGGGAGATGACCGTGCCGACGCCCCAGTATCTGCCCTGACGGGTGACGATAAACCCCCGGGTCAACGCGTCGGGCCCTGAACCCAGAATGGCATCGCAGAAGCTGTCGATGCGGACCCCGGCTTCGACCACCGAGGGATCATCATCCATCAGCTCGGTAATGGGCCGATTGGCGTAAAGGGCATGGCCGAGCGGCCCCGCGATCTTGAGCAGGAAGGTATTGCGCTCGATGAGGCCGACGGGTCGATCATTCCTGACCACCGGTATCACAAGCGTGTCAGGAAATTCCCTGAAGCGGGCAAGGACCTCGGCTCCGAGTGTCTCGGGCGGGACCGGCGCGGCCCTTTCGGTCAGCGTTTCGATCGTCGGCATTCTGACCGTTACTCCCTCAACTGGATGTGAGGCTTAACCGGGAACCATTTTCGGATTGGTAAATATCGGAAACTTCGATTTCCCCGCCGCATTTTTGACGCTTTTGCATCGGCCCGGTCGCGGGTGTATGAGGCGCATCTCCCGCCTTTACGGGCTTTTTTGCATGCGCGCGGCCAGAAATCCTTCGGGATGGGGCCGACCGCAGATTTGTCATGAGCGCTTTCGACCCACAGCCCGCCGCCTCGGCCCTCGTCCTGTTCTCGGGCGGTCAGGACAGTGCGACCTGCCTGGCCTGGGCGCTGGAACGCTATCCGCGCGTCGAGACGGTCGGCTTCGACTACGGCCAGCGCCATGCAGTCGAAATGCAGGCCCGGCTGGCGGTGCGTGACGGCATGCATACCGCCCTGCCGCACCGGGCGGACCGTCTGGGCCCGGACCATGTCGTCGACCTGACCGGCTATGGTGCCATCGCCGACAGCGCCCTGACCGCCGACAAGGCCATGGAGATGGATGCGCGCGGCCTGCCCACCACCTTCGTGCCGGGACGCAATCTGGTCTTTCTGAGCGTGGGGGCGGCGCTGGCCGACCGGCGGGGGCTGGACGTGCTGGTCGGTGGCATGTGCGAGACCGACTTCTCGGGCTATCCCGACTGTCGCCGCGAGACGATCGACGCCATGGAGCGCGCCCTGTCGCTGGGCCTCGACAAGCCGGTCCAGATCGAGACGCCGCTGATGGCCCTGACCAAAGCCCAAACCTGGGCCTTAACCCATGAGCTCGGCGGTGATCCTCTGGTCGAGTTGATCGTTGAGGCCAGCCATACCTGCTATCGTGGCGACCGCTCGCAGCGCCACGCCTGGGGCTATGGCTGCGGCACCTGCCCGGCGTGCGAGCTGCGGGCGCGCGGCCATGCCGAATGGGTGGCGGCATGACCTATTCGGTCAAGGAGACCTTCCTGACAGTGCAGGGCGAGGGCGGGCAGGCCGGGCGCGTGGCTGTCTTTCTGCGCTTTGCCGGCTGCAACCTGTGGAGCGGGCGCGAACAGGACCGGGCGACCGCCGTCTGCACCTTCTGCGACACCGACTTTGTCGGCACCGACGGCGACGGCGGGGGCAAGTTCACGACCGCAGAGATGCTGGCGGACCATGTGGCCGGGTTCTGGACCGGACAGGGAGGACGGCCCCTGGTCGTCTGTACCGGGGGCGAGCCGCTGCTTCAGCTCGATGTTCCGCTGATCGACGCCCTGCATGCGCGGGGCTTTGACATCGCGGTCGAGACCAACGGCACGATCGCGGCCCCCGCCGGTATCGACTGGATCTGCGTCAGCCCCAAGGCCGATGCGCCGGTGGTCCAGACCTCGGGTCAGGAACTGAAACTGGTCTATCCGCAGGATACGGCTCGGCCTGAACGGTTCGCCGATCTCGACTTCGAGCGGTTCTGGCTGCAGCCGATGGACGGCCCCGACGTAGCGGCCAATACTGCGGCCGCCTTCGACTACTGCCTGACCCACCCCCGGTGGCGGCTGAGTGTCCAGACCCACAAATACATCGGCGTGCGGTAAGGCCTAGCAGGCGCGGCCCGAGGCGCGGCGCTGTTCGCAGCGGCGTTGCTCGCGCTCCCAGTCGCGCTGTTCGCGTTCGCGCTTCAGTCGGGTTTCTTCGTCCGAAGTGGTGACAGCATCGACCCCGGCCCCCAGCACGGCCCCGGTGGCCTTGACGGTGCCGCCGACCACCGCCGCGCCGGTGCCCACCACGGCGCCGACCAGGCAGCCCTGCAGCATGAGGGTGCAGCCCACGAGGGCGGCGAGCGAAATCACACGCGATGCAGGACGGATCATTGGCCGGTACTCCCCGAGGTCGGAAACAGGGTTACCGGCCAATGATGAACAAGGACTGAGGACGGGTCTAGCGGCTGTCGACCATGACCAGTTCGGCGTCCTCGCGGGCGGTCACCGTGATCGTGGGTTCGTCCTTGATACCGGCACCGTCGCGCGCACTGAGCACGGTCCCATTGACCTCGACCGTGCCGACGGCCGGCACCAGATAGGCGCGGCGGCCTTCGGCCAGGTCATAGGTAAGGCTCTCGCCGGCCTTGAGCGTCGCGCCCAGCACGCGGGCGTCGGCGTTGATGTCGAGGGCACCGTCATCGGGGTCACCCGAGGCCAGCACCTGGAATTTGCCGCTGCGGTCGGACTTGGGAAAGGGCTTCATGCCCCAGCCGGGTCTGGCGCCGGGCTTGTCGGTCTCGATCCAGATCTGGAACAGGGTGGTGGTCTCGTCCTCGAGGTTGAACTCGGAGTGGCGCACGCCGGTGCCTGCGCTCATCACCTGGACATCGCCCGCGCCGGTGCGACCCCGATTGCCCATCGAATCCTCGTGGGTGATGGCACCCGTGCGGACATAGGTGATGATCTCCATGTCGGCGTGGGGGTGGGGCGGGAAGCCCGATTTGGCGGCGATCTCGTCGTCGTTCCAGACGCGCAGCCGGCCCCAGCTCATGCGGTTCGGGTCGTAGTAGTTGGCGAACGAGAAGTGGTGGCGGGCCTTCAGCCAGCCGTGGTCTGCACCGCCGAGAGTGTTGAAGGGTCGGACGTCGATCATGATGCGGTCTCCCTGAGGGTGGAACGCGGGCGATGCCGCGTCGGTTCGGGGGCTATATAGGTAACAGTGTCAGTGACGAAAAGGGTGTTGATGCGCCGGGCTGCGATCATTGCCACGGCTTTGGCGCTTCTATACGGATAGTCCTTCCCTTTGCCCGCCGGAGCGACAGTTTTCTCGTCATGCCAAATTCCGGAGGTATGACGAGCGAACGCCTTGGCCGCATCGTCGAGGGCGCCGCGAGCGAAGTCTATATATTCGGCGCCGAAGATTTCCGGTTCCGGCTCGTGAACAAGGGGGCCCGCGACAACCTGGGATACAGCATCGAGGAGCTGGCGGGTCTGACGCCGTGGGACCTCAAGCCGCGCCTGACCCGCGATGCCTTTCTTGTCCTGATTGAACCGCTCAAGGCGGGCGAGGTCGAAAGGCTGGACTTCGACACCGTTCACAGACGCAAGGACGGAACAGAGTATGATGTGGCTGTGAAGCTGCAGCTGATCGCCGACGGGGATGATGCCGTCTTCTATGCGGCGATCCAGGACACGACAGATTACCGTCGCATGGAGTCCGAGCTCCGTGCCACGGCCCTGCGACTGGACGGCATCCTGAGCAATACGACCATGTCCGTCTTCCTGATGGATGAGCGGCAACACTGTGTGTTCATGAACCGGGCGGCGGAAAAGCTGACCGGCTATGCCTTCCATGAGACGATCGGGCGCCCGTTGCACGACGTCATCCACCACACCTATCCGGACGGCTCGCCCTTCCCCCTCTCGGAATGCGCCATCGACCGCGCCTTCCCCGAGAAGGTCGGCACCCAAGGGGAAGAAGTCTTTGTCCACAAGGACGGCTCCTTCTATCCGGTCGCCTTTACCGCCAGCCCGATCCGGGATGATGCGGCGAACGTCGTCGGCACCGTGATCGAGGTGCGGGACATCAGCGAGGAGAAGCGCAGCGAGGAGGCGCGCAGGCTTCTGATGCATGAGGTCGACCACCGGGCGCGCAATGTCCTTTCGATCGTGCAGTCGCTCACGCGCCTGACGCGCGCCGATGATGTTGAAACCTACAAGCAGATCCTTGCGGGTCGCATCAGCGCCCTGGCGCGGGCCCAGACGTCCTTGGCCAGCCGCAAATGGGAAGGCGGGCGGCTGGAAGACGTCGTGCGGGAAGAACTGGAAGCGCTGTGTCCCAAGGACAGTGTGGACGCCAGCGGCCCCGAGGTCATGCTGTCACCCGATCAGGTCCAGCCCCTCAGCATGCTGCTCCATGAGCTGGCGACCAACGCCAACAAATACGGGGCCTGCAGCAGTGGTGGCGGGCGTGTCTCGGTCACCTGGACGCTCGAGGCGCGTCAGGTGATGCTGGTGTGGCGCGAGTCCGGCGGCCCGGCCGTGGTCGCCCCGCTGCGAGAGGGCTTTGGATCATCGCTCCAGGTCAATGTCGTGCGCCAGTTGAACGGCACCCTCAGCCGCGAGTGGGAACCGACCGGGCTGGTCGTGAAGGTCGCATTCCCGCTCTGACGCGGGAAATGTGGGCTCATCACCCCGCTTGCGCCCGGTGCCGCAGCAGGGCGTCGGCCAGGACGCAGGCGGCCATGGCCTCGACGACCGGCACGGCGCGCAGGGCAACGCAGGGGTCGTGACGGCCCCTGGTCCGCAGTTCGGTCTCGGTGCCGTCGCGAGTGATAGTCCGGCGCGGTGTCAGGATGGAAGAAGTGGGCTTGAAGGCCACCCGCGCCGTAATCGGCTGGCCGGTCGAGATGCCGCCCAGGATGCCGCCGGCCTTGTTCGACAGGAAGACCGGCTGGCCGTCAGGGCCCAGCCGCATCTCGTCGGCATTGTCCTCGCCCGACAGTTCGGCCGAGGCGAAACCGGCGCCGATCTCGACCCCCTTGGCGGCATTGATCGACATCAGGGCGGCGGCCAGTTCGGCATCCAGCTTGGCATAAAGCGGCGCGCCCCAGCCGACGGGCACGCCGGTGACTTCCAGCGCCACCACGGCTCCGATCGAGGACCCGGCCTTTCGCACGCCGTCCAGATAGTCGGACCAGGGCTGAACGACGTCGGCTGAGGCGGCAAACAGCGGATTGTCCTGAACGGCGCCGAAGTCGAGCGCGTCGTCCGGGATGCGGTGTGGGCCGATCTGGACCACGCCCGCGCGGATGGCGACGTCGGGGCCAAGGATCAGCCGGGCGACCGCGCCCGCCGCCACCCGCAGGGCCGTTTCGCGCGCCGAGGAGCGGCCGCCGCCCCGGTGGTCCCGCACACCGTATTTGGCCTGATAGACGTAGTCGGCGTGACCGGGGCGGAAGGCGCGGGCGATCTCGCCATAGTCTTTCGATCGCGCATCCTCGTTTTCGATCAGCAGGCTGATGGGGGTGCCTGTCGTGACCGGGCCATCGCCGTCGTCAAAGGTGCCCGACAGGATGCGCAATGTGTCGCTCTCGCGTCGCTGGGTGACGAAGCGGCTGCCACCCGGCTTCCGCTGGTCCAGCCAGGGCTGGATGTCGGCCTCGGTCAGGGGGATCCGGGAAGGGCAGCCGTCGATGACACAGCCGATCGCCGGCCCGTGGCTTTCGCCCCAGGTGGTCACGCGAAACAGATGGCCGAAGCTGTTGTGGGACATGGCCCTCTGGCCTTAGGCCGCAAGCGGCGCGGTCGTCCAGACCCGGGCGAAGCGGTCCAGCAGATGTTCGGCCGCCGAGGGCGCTTCCTCGGCCGGCGTCAGGGTGATGAACAGGTGGCCCTGACCATGACGGCCCCGCGCGGGCAGGCCCAGCCCCTTCAGCCGCAGACGCACGGGTGGCTCGAGACCCGCGACCACCCAGGCATTGCGGGGGCCGGCGTGGGTCAGCACCTCGACACGCCCGCCGTCCTGAAGCACCCGGGGCGAGACCTCGGCCTGCATGAACAGGTCGTCGCCCAGCACCGACAGTCCGTCGGCCGCCCGGATCCGGACCGCGAGGAACAGGTCGCTCTCGTCGCGACCGGCACCCTTCAGCCGCACATGGTCACCCGCCCTCAGACCGGCGGGCAGGGTCAGGCGGAAGGCTCGTCCCCGGTGGCGCGTGATGACCGGGCCCCCATGCAAGGCCAACACGGGATCGATCGAGAGGGTCGGCAGGGCCGCCGTGCGACGCATCGGCGGGGCCAGGGCGGGCCGGGCCGGGCCCTCGGCCTGTATGACATGCCAGGCGGCGATGACCTCGCGGAACCGTTCGGCGTCCCCGGCGGAATGGTCGGGGCGCGCCGCCTTGACCGCGCGCAGAAAGGCCTGACGCGTCGTCTCATGATCCACCGGACCGGGCAGGCCCAGCACCGCAAGCGCCTGGCGATAGGTCAAGGGGGAGGTGTCCGCACCGTTCATGCGACCAAAAGCCACGAACAGGGTCAATGCCGGGTTAACCGTGACGCTGGCCCTCGCAGGAGGCGTCGGTCAGCGCTAGAACGCCACCATGAGCATCCCCGTCATCCCGCCCAGCCCGTCGCGCGAGGACTATGCCCGCGACTATGCCGCCGCGCTTGCCGCCAACAGCGATGAAACCGAGTTCGCGTGCGACGAACCCTTCGCCCTGCTGGAGCGATGGCTGGCCGACGCGCAGGCGCATGAGATCAACGACTCCAACGCCATGGCGCTGGCGACCGTCGATGACGAAGGATTGCCGGACTGTCGCATGGTGCTGCTCAAGGATGTCGGCCGGGCCGGTCTGACCTTCTATTCCAACCGTGAGAGCGACAAGGGACAGCAGCTGGAAGGGCAGCCCAGAGCGGCCCTGATGTTCCACTGGAAATCCCTGCGGCGGCAGGTTCGGCTGCGAGGGCCCGTCGAACCGGTCAGCGCCGCCGAAGCCGACGCCTATTTCGCCAGCCGTGCCCGGGAGAGCCGGATCGGGGCCTGGGCCTCGGCCCAGTCGCGTCCGCTCGCCGACCGGACCGAGCTGGAGGCCTCCGTGGCGCGCGAAATGGCCCGCTTCGAGGGCAGGGACGTGCCGCGTCCCGAGGGCTGGACCGGGTGGCGGCTGGTGCCGATTCAGGTCGAGTTCTGGCGGGATCGCCCGTTCCGCCTGCATGACCGGCTGCGGTTCGATCGGGACAGCGTGGACGCGCCCTGGCGAACGCAGCGGCTGTACCCCTGAGGATCAGCTTTCGAGGTCAGGCGCCGCACGATCCAGATTGGGTCCGCCATACCGGGCGAGGAAGGTTTCGACGGCATCGGCCGCGATCTGCCGGTGAGAGCGTCGAAGGTCCAGGGTGTCGCCCGTGACCATCGGGACGAAGAACACCGGATGTTCGAGCATACCCATCAGCTGGCCAGCCGCCCAGGAGGGCTTGTCACAGGCCAGTTCGCCCCGCGCGGCCAGGGCGGTGATGGCCTCGACCAGGGTGACACCGATCCGGGTCTTGCCGCGCTCATAGAAGTGGAGGGCCATGGCCTGGAACCGTGTGCGTTCGGCCATCACCAGACGGAACACGGACGTCACCAGCGGGTCGGCCATGAAGGCGACATAGGCTTCGCAGAACCGGGTCAGCTGACATCGCGCGGGACCATCCACAGCGCGGACCTCATCCATCTGTCGGGCAAACTCGTCCGAGGTGTCGTCGATGACCGCCTGGAACAGGTCGGCCTTGGACGGGAAGAAGGTATAGAGGGTCGCGGTCGATACGCCGGCATCCCGCGCGATCGGCTCGACCCGCGTCGCGGCGAAGCCCTCCGCCAGGAAATGACGTCGGGCTTCGACCAGCACATAGCGGCACCGGGGGTCATCAACAGGGTTGGGGTGAAGGGCTGGCGCGCGGTGCGGCGCGGTGCGGGTCGAACTCATGGCGGCGCAGGTTGGCGTGGATAACGCCGTCCTGCAAGACCGGAATTTCTAGGGGTTACAACGTATGCCGCCTGTCCAGCGGGCCAGCAGCGGATGCGTCAGGACCGGGGCCACCAGCCGGTCTACGGACTGTGGGTCGGTGAGTACCACGGCGGCGGTGGCGTCGGCGACGATGAAGTCGGCATGGACCTTGGCCGGTTCGGTCAGCCGCTCATGCCCCGGCCGGACCGTCAGCAGATACTGGTCGATGACCGACTGGGCCGTACGGCCGCGCTCGACCTGGTCCCGCAGCAGCCGCCGGATGAAGCGGATGTCCGGGGGGGTGTCGACAAACACCCGGATGTCGAACAGCCGAACCAGCGCCGGGCTGCACAACAGATGTGTGCCCTCGATCACGATCACCTCGGCGGCGGGCACGGGCTCGCCCCCCGACTCCCGCCCGTGGGTGACAAAGGAATAGATTGGGGCCTCGACCGACTGCCCTGCCTTCAATGCGCTGAGGTGATCGTGCAGAAGGTCGTGATCTCGGGCGGACACGTCGTCGAAATCAAACGTCGCGGCGTCGAAGTCGGGCAGGGAGGCGGCATCCCGATAGTAGGAGTCCTCGCGCACCAGGGTTGCGGCCCCGGCAGGCAGATGCCGGATCAGGGCCTCGGCCAGGGTGCTCTTGCCCGAGCCCGAGCCGCCGGTAATCGCGATCAGAATGGCCATGGGCGGGTATTAGCGGAAAAAGCAGGTCAGGCCCGCATACAGGCTCTCAACCGTGCCGTCCGGCCCCTCCGACGAGAGGAACCCGCCCAGATCGCCGCTGGTGAACTCCACCCCCAGGGTCGAGTCCGGCACGATTTCGATTTCCCGCGCCGACTGCAGATCTGCATGGCGCGTGCCCACGCCGACCCCGTCCGCCGTGGTCAGGCCGGGCGCGTCCAGAAACCAGCCGGCGAACCTGTCATCCTGAAAGGTCAGCTGCAGGCCGTTCGGATATTCGGCGAACTGGGTGGGTCCGGCCCCGCACTCGGCATTGGTGGTCACGGTCGGGGTCCCGGTGTCCAGCAGGGTGGAAACGGCGGTCAGCACCATATCCTGCGACATGCCGAAGGACAGGGCGCGGGCCGAGCCCTGGGCCGTGAAAGCCCGCAGGCCCTCGCCTTCGAGCGCCAGTCCCCCCTGGGCGACCTGGGCCGTTTCCTGTCCGGGCGGTGCGGCCTGCGGCGAGGGGGCGGGCGTTTCGGTCGCGGTATCGCAGCCCGCGAGGGCCAGAAGGGCAGAGAGTGTCAGGGCGGTGCGCGCGAGGGTCATGGTCGGGTCCTGTCGGCCGGATCGGGAAAGGTTCGTGCCCAAACTAGCCCAAAGTGGGCCGTCTGCGGCAAAGAAACTCGCCGCCCCTGACGTTGCGTCACGTTGCCTATCCCTCACGCCGCCGATAGCTTGCCGGCAAGTGCCGCGGGCAACGCTGGCCAGACCCATGAATTTCGGAGAGGAAACCGATGCTCGGATTGATGCAGGACTGGCCGCTGACGGTCGACAAGATCCTCGACCACGCCAAGAACTGGCATCCGCACCGTGAGGTCGTGACCCGTTCGGTCGAGGGGCCGGTGGTGCGAAGCACCTATGGCGAGATTCATGGCCGGGCCAAGCGTGTCTCGAACGTGCTGAAGGGCTGGGACGTCAAGGTCGGTGACCGGGTCGCGACCCTGGCCTGGAACACCGGTCGCCACATCGAGGCCTGGTACGGCATTATGGGCATCGGCGCGGTCTGTCACACGCTGAACCCGCGCCTGTTCCCGGAACAGCTGATCTACATCATCAATCATGCCGAAGACCGGATCATCTTCGTCGATCTGACCTTTGTGCCGCTGCTGGAAGCGATCCTGCCGCACTGCCCCACCGTCGAGCGGGTGGTGGTCATGACCGACCAGTGGAACATGCCGGCGACCAAACTGCCCCGCGCCGAATGCTATGAGCAGCTGCTGGAGGAATCCTCGGAGGATATCGAGTGGGGCGGCTTTGACGAACAGACCGCCTGCGGCCTCTGCTACACTTCGGGTACGACGGGCAATCCCAAGGGTGTGCTGTACTCGCACCGCTCGAACTTCCTGCACACCCTGGTGACCCTGCAGGCCACCATCATGGGGGCGACGCCGGATGAGGTGATCCTGCCGGTGGTGCCCATGTTCCACGCCAATGCCTGGGGTATCGCCTTCTCCGGTCCCGCAGCCGGGTCGAAGCTGGTCATGCCCGGTGCCCAGATGGACGGGGGCTCCATCTACGAACTGTTGGAGTCCGAAAAGGTCACCTTCTCGGCCGCCGTGCCGACGGTGTGGCAGGGTCTGCTGGCCTATATGCGCGAGAATTCGCTGAAGCTGTCGACGGTCAAGAAGGTGCTGATTGGCGGTTCGGCCGTCCCTGAAAGCCTGATCCGCGCCTTCAACGACGAATTCGGCGTCGAGGTCTTCCAGGGCTGGGGCATGACCGAAACCTCTCCGGTCGGCACCCTGTCACGGCTGACGCCCGAACTGTCGGCCCTGCCGTACGACGAGCAGATGAAGTGGCGCATCAAACAGGGCATGCCGCCGCTGGGCGTGGAGCTGAAGCTCAAGAACTATGCCGGTCAGGAGATGCCGCATGACGGCAAGACCTATGGCCGGCTGATGGTGCGCGGCCCGACCATCGCCGGGGGCTATTTCAAGGAGGAGGGCGGCAAGATCCTCGACAACGAAGGCTTCTTCGACACCGGTGACGTCTCGACTATTGACGAGCACGGCTTCATGCAGATCACCGACCGGGCCAAGGATGTGATCAAGTCAGGCGGCGAGTGGATCAGCTCGATCGACATTGAGAACATCTCGGTCGGCCATCCCAAGGTCGAGCTGGCCGCCGTGATCGGCGCCGCCCATCCGAAATGGGACGAACGCCCGGTGCTGGTCATCAAGCTCAAGCCCGGCGAAAGTCAGGACAAGCAGGAGCATCTGGATTTCCTGCAGGGCAAGATCGCCAAATGGTGGATGCCCGACGATGTGGTGTTCGTCGACGACATCCCGCTGGGCGCCACCGGCAAGATCGACAAGAAGCTCGTGCGCGAGCGGATGAAGGACTACGTCCTGCCGACGGCGCAGGGCTGATCCGATGGCGCGGCGCGGCACCGGCGGCTGGACGACACTGGCGCTCATCGCCGGCGTGCTGTCGGCGCCCCTCTTGGTGTTCGTCGCTGTCTTTGGCTTGCGGTTCGGCTGGTGGGGTCTTGAAGTCGCGCTCGACCTGCTGAGCATCACCGTCGTCCCCTGGCTGCTGGGGCTGGGCGCAATCTGCGCTCTGATCCTGCTGTGGCGCGCGCGGCGGACCGGAGCGGTGGGCTGGCTGCTGGGGCTGGCGGCCGTGGCCATGATGGCCATGGGCAGCTGGCTCTATCTCGCCTCTCCCGGGGTCAGGGGCGATAACTCATCGCCGCTCGACGTCGCGACGGACACGCTTGAACCTCCCGGCTTTTCGCCATCGCTGCGGCGCTACCACGGCACGGTCGACGTGGAAGCGTGCGAGGGCGTGGTCTCCATCCCCACCCAGGTCCGGGCCGAGGATGCGAGTGAGGCCTTGCGGCGCGCAGGGTTTACGCCCCTGCCGTCTGCGCTGTTCCAGGTCGAGGGGACCCACGAAGGGATGTGGTTCCTCCTCCGGCACGATGCCACCATCCGCATTCGGCCGGGACAGACGGATATAAGGGTTGCAGCCCGCAACACACGGCCCAACGGCGGCGAGACGTGCCGCCTTCTGCAGCGGGTCGTGGCGGAGCTTCAGCCGCGCCGCTGATAGACGGTGGTGGCCGACGGTGCCTCTGACGCCATGATATCGCCGCGACGCTCCAGCCGGATCAGATGCGCCAGCAGCGACTGGGCCGCTGCCGGCCACAGGCGTTCGTCGACCGCGGCATAGAGGGTCGGCACCATATCCTGCGCGGAGGACGGGCCCCTTTTCAGCACCTCCAGCACCTGGTCGTCCCGGCTCAGCCGGTGGCCCTTCAGCGCCGTAAGGAAGGGGAGGGGGTTGGTCACTGGCCCGCCGTGCGTCGGCCACAGGGTGTCGAACCCGGCGTCCATGATCCGGTCCAGACTGGCCAGATAGGCGTCCATGTCGCCCTCGGGCGGTGAGACCACACTGGTCGACCAGCCCATCACATGGTCGCCGCTGAACAGGGTGTTTTCTTCCAGAAGGGCAAAGGCCAGGTGCTCGGGCGCATGACCGGGGGTGGCCATGACCTCCACCGTCCAGCCGTCGCCGGTGATGCGGGCGCCATCCTCCAGATCCCGGTCCGGCGACAGGGCCGGGTGGGCCAGCACCGGCGCGCCCACGGCCTCGGCAAAGGGCCGGGCCAGCGGCAGGTGGTCGGCATGGCCATGGGTGACCAGCACATGGCTGACGGTCTGGCCTTCGACAGCTTGCAGCAAGGCCTCCAGATGGGCGTAATCGGCCGGGCCGGGGTCGATGACGGCCACCGAGTCTGCGTCCCCGACCAGAAAGGTGCCGGTCCCCGCAAAGGTGAACGGGCCGGGATTGTGGGCCAGCACCCGGCGGATGCGCGGCGTCAGGCGCTCGGCCTGTCCGTACAGGGGCGTGAAATCGCGAACGAAGGGAATGGGCGGCGCCGTCACGCGGGGTGGCTCCCCGGCTGGCCCGGGCCTTGCGTTAAGGGCTCGTAAACCCTTTGTGGAGTGCGCGTCATGGCCCGATCCCTGGCTCTGGATGTTTCAAATCGGCTCTTGCCGGTCGCGTTCGCCTTCCTGTGTATCATGGCGAGCCAGCTCATGGCGGCCTCCTGCACGCCCGAGCCCGTTCCCTATGCCAGCCGCGTGGCGATCAGCCGATAGGGCGACTCAGGGCATTATTGCCCAGCTAGAGTATTCGGCGCGGCGGTCAAAGTTTCGGGCATAAGACAAAACTACCGGTCTGCGGGCTCGGAATGACACCGGTCAACCAGAGCCTGGCCGACCGGGATCCCCAAAAAATCATGATGATTCAATATCATAGGGCCACTGTGGCTTGATTGCGACATTGTCGCGACGATTGGATTACCGGCCTGTAATTATCGTGCGCTCGCAAAGATGCGGGTTTAGGCTTCAAGGCAGTCTGTGTGCATTGGGGCGCATGGATAATGGTTGTCGAGGCAAGGGGGACCTACGGGAACTTCGTCTCGGCCACAGGAGGACCACAGTTTGAAAACCCAGACCATTCGCCAACGTCTGCTGCATTCGACCATGATCGGCGGTACCGCCCTGATGGCGCTTGTGGCGGCTCCGGCCGTCGGCCTGCTGGCTCCCAGCACCGCCATGGCCCAGGACCTGGTGCAGGGCGCCGTGTCCGGCACCGTTGAAACGCAATCGCGGACGCCGGTCGCCGGCGCCACCGTGACGCTGCAATCGGTGTCGCAAGGCTTCACCCGCACCTACACCACCGACGCCTCCGGTTCGTTCCGCGCCATCGCCTTGCCGCAGGGCCGCTACACCGCGACCATCACGGCGCCGGGCTATGCCTCGCTGTCCGACACCATCTCGGTCGGATCGGGCGGCACGACCTCGGTCGTCTTCACCGTCGGCAGCGCGTCGGGTGCCTCGACCGTGGATGACATCGTCGTCGTCGGCGTGCGTCAGGCTGTGTCCGAGTTCGACGCCACCACCACCGGCCTGACCGTCAACGTCGAAGAGCTGTCGCGCAATGTGCCGATCGCACGTGACGCCGGCGCCGTGGCCCTGCTGGCTCCGGGTGTGACCGCTTCCGATGCTGCTTTCGGCGGCATCCCGACCATCGGTGGTGCCTCGGCGGGTGAAAACACCTACTTCATCAACGGCTTGAACATCACGAAATTCCGTGACTTCACCGGGTCGTCGATCGTTCCGTTTGAGTTCTATCAGACGCTGGAAACCAAGACCGGTGGCTACTCGTCGGAGTTCGGTCGCGGCACCGGTGGCGTCCTGAACGGCACGACCAAGTCTGGCGGAAACCAGTGGGAATTCGGCATCACCGCCTATTGGGAACCGGACAGCCTGCGTTCAGACGCTCCGGACACCTATCTGGCCCAGAACCGCTTCGATGAAGTTGAAACCTCCGACATCATCTTCGACTTTGGCGGCCCGATTATCCAGGACCGTCTGTTCATCTTCGGTCTGGTCAATTTCCGCGACCGTGAATTCGTCAACATCGGCGCTCCGACGAACGATCCGGACTTTGGTGCCGGCGCGAACGGCACCCGGGTGACGTCGAATGACCCGTTCTACGGCGCCAAGATTGACTATCTGATCAATGACGAACACCGCGTCGAGTTCACCTACTTCTCGGATGAGCAGGAGCAGAACACCCGCAACATCTTCGTGGACGCCAACGGCGGCTATGTGGGTGAGTTCACACCGTCTACGTTCAAGTTCGGGGGTACCAACTGGATCGCCCGCTACACCGGCATCTGGACGGACTGGCTGACGACGTCGATCGCCTACGGCGTCAACGAGTATAATGAGTACAACTATTCCCCCGGAGATGCGGGCGCCCTGCTGACCGATGAGTTGCCCGGCTATCCGCGTCGCGGCATCTGGGGTGTTGGTCAGCCCTCGATCAATGAAGATGAGCGCACTGTCCTGCGGGCCGATGTCGACATCTATGCGGACTTCTTCGGTTCGCACCACTTCCGCTTCGGTATCGACCAGGAGAAGCTGGAATCCTATCAGGAGCTGGACTACTCCGGCGCTGGGTACAACTACTGCCGCGCTCAGGCCCGCAACGTTCCCGGATCGCGTCCGATCAGCACGGTCGTGAACTGCACGGGTGATCGCACCGGTGGTATATGGTACCGCAACCAGACCGTTATCACGGCGGGCAACCTGACCAATGCAAATGGCACGGGCGTGCTCGATCCGGTCCTCCTGACCGGGCCTAACGCAGGTAATCCGAACCCGAACTACAACCCGACCCTGATCGGCCGGGCAAACCCGATCGGCCTCGCCTCGCGGGCGCGCGTCCGGGCCTATGACAACGACGGTGGCTGGAGCTCGACCCAGAACGCCTATTACCTGCAGGATTCCTGGCGGGTGACGGACCAGCTGACCCTGAACCTGGGCATCCGGAACGAAGGCTTCGAGAACGAGAACATCGCCGGCGTGGCCTTTGTGGACCTGCAGAACCAGTGGGCTCCGCGCCTGGGCTTCACCTATGACGTCACGGGTGACCGCACGTCCAAACTGTTCGGCTTCTACGGGCGTTACTTCCTGCCGGTCGCGGTGAACACCAACCAGCGCCTGGCCGGTTCGGAGTTCTTCATCCAGGACGTCTGGCAACTCGACTTCTCGGGTGCTGTCGCCGGTCGTCCGGATGCCAACCGCGACGGTATCGATGACAACACCGGCGAGCCCATCCTGCGCGGCTATGGGACGAATAACGCCGGCTTCCTGAGCGGGGGCAACTTCGCCGACGGGTCGGTGCGTCCGATCTCGACCCAGGTCGACAAGGAACTGGACCCGATGTACGTGGACGAGTTCATCCTCGGCTACGAACAGCAGATGTGGGATGGCTGGACCCTGGGTGTCAAAGGCACCTATCGTGAACTGGGCACGGCCATCGACGACGTCGCCATCGACGCCGCCGTTCTCGACTATTGCGATAACGTCGCGACGGACCTGACCTACACCCAGTGCTATTCGGTGTGGTACGGCTTCCACCAGTACGTCCTGACCAACCCGGGTGAGGACATGGTCATCACCCTGTCGGGTGCCGACCTGTCGCGTGCCACCGGCGGTGTGATCACAAGTGATCGCGAGATCACCCTGACGGCCGACCAACTGAACTATCCGAGGCCCGAGCGGACCTATAAGGCCGTGGAAATCTCGATGGAGAAATCCTTCGACGGTATCTGGGGCGCCCGGTTCAGCTACGTCTGGTCCGAAAGCGAAGGCAACTATGAAGGGGCCCTCAAGTCTGACAACGGCCAGGTTGACCCCGGTCTGTCGCAGGACTTCGACCAGCCGGGCCTGACGGACAACTCCTACGGCTTCCTGCCCAACCACCGCGCGCACAGCTTCAAGGCGTTCGGTAACTGGCAGGTGACGCCGGCGCTGAACATCGGGGCCAACCTGATCATTCAGTCGCCGCGCAAGTTCGGCTGTCAGGGTATTCACCCGACCGACTTCTTCGCCTCGCTTTACGGCCCGGCGTCGTGGTTCTGTCAGGGTGTGGCCACGCCCCGTGGCGCGGTCTTCGAAAGCGACTGGACCAAGAACCTGGACCTGACGTTCGCCTACAATCTGGCGGAAGTCTTCACCATTCCGGGTGACTCCCTGGTCCTGCGGGCCGACGTGTTCAATGTCTTCGGGTTCGAAGCCGAGACCGACTACAACGAGTTCGGCGACCTCGCCAATGGGGCTGCCGATCCCAACTTTGCCAAGCCGACGGCCTATCAGGCCCCGCGTTCGGTGCGCCTGAGCCTGGCCTACCGCTTCTAAACGGTACGCCAGACCAAGGATCGGGGCGGCGGACCTTCGGGTTCGCCGCCCTTTTCTTTGGGCGCTCCCGGGAACCGCCGTCAAAATGCCCGGTTGAACCGTGACGCTGTTCCCCGCATTCAGGGCTGTCACCCGCAGACGTCAGGATTTTCATGTTTGTTCGTTCGCTTCTTCTTGGAACCGCCCTGGCGATGGGGCTGGCCGGCACCGCCGCCGCGCAGGAGGCCGTGATCCGCACGGGCGGCACGGACGCCGTCTTCACCTCGCAGAGCAACGAACGGATGTGGGAGGCAGTGGCCTATTCCAACCCCTTGCCGCCGGGCGCGCCGACCGCCGACTATCCGCTGGTGGCCTGGTGCGAGGCAATGGTCAGCGGCCACGTGACGCTGGGCGAAAGCCTGAACACCGACGACGCCCTGGATCTGGAGTTGATCGAGCTGGGCCGCGGCGAGGCCCGCAAGTTCAGCCGCGCGCTCGAGGTCGCCGGGCCGCGCCAGAGCCCTGAAACCCTGCGCGAGGCCGAGGCGGCCGCAGCTTCTGTCCGCACCCGCTGGGCCCGTGTCATGGAGCAGGATAGCGCCGCGCGCAGCGAGACGTTTGGCCTGTTCTTTGGCCTGCCGGGGCGGTGCGAGCACGCCGCCCGCCGGATCCGCGAAAACATCACCACCCCGCCCGCGACCCTGGCCGATGTCGGGCTGGAATAGGGCTTCGCAGGCCAGGCCTCAGGCCGCGTCGCTGCGCGCGGCACGCTCCGGCTGATAGTTCAGGATCGGGGCCAGCCAGCGCTCGGCGGTGGCCAGGTCCCAGCCCTTGCGGCGCGCGTAATCCTCGACCTGGTCGCGGTCGATCTTGCCGACGCCGAAATAGTGGCTGCCCGGGTGGCCGAAATAGATGCCGGACACCGAAGCCGGGGGCGTCATGGCAAAACTTTCGGTCAGGGCCATGCCGGCGTTCTGCCGTGCGTTCAGTATACGGAACAACGTCGCCTTTTCCGTATGATCCGGCTGGGCCGGATAGCCGGGGGCAGGGCGAATGCCCTGGTACTGCTCGGCGATCAGGGCCTCGACCGTCGTCGCCTCGGTCGGCGCATAGCCCCACAGCGTGGTCCGCACCTCCCTGTGCAGCCGCTCGGCGAAGGCCTCGGCCAGGCGGTCGGCCAGGGCGGTGGCCATGATGGCAGAATAGTCGTCGCCCGCATCCCTGAACCGCTTTGCGATCTCCAGTTCGCCGTGGCCGGCGGTAACGGCAAAGGCACCGATCCAGTCCGGGTCGTCCTCGGCGACGAAGTCCGACAGGCACAGGTTCGGCTTGCCGTTCGACTTCCTGATCTGCTGGCGCAGACCGTGGAAGCGGGCAAGTTCAGCGGTGCGGGTCTCGTCGGTCCAGACCACGATGTCGTCTCCACGCGCATTGGCAGGCCAGAAGCCAATGACGCCGCGGGCCGTGAACCACCGCTCGTCGATGATCCGCTTCAGCATGGCCTGCGCGTCCTTGAACAGGTCGCCCGCGGCCTCGCCGACGATTTCATCCTCAAGGATCATCGGATAGCGGCCGATCAACTCCCAGCTGGCGAAGAAGGGCGTCCAGTCGATGTGGTCGGCCAGGTCCTGCAGGTCCCAGGCGTCGAATGTCCGGGTCCCGATGAAGGAGGGCGCGCAGGGCAGGGGGGCACCCGCCTCCGCCCTCCAGCGATTGGCCCGTGCATCGGCGAGGGTCGTGCGCGCCTTGGTGTCCTGACTGCGCGCATATTGCTCGCGGATGCGAATGTATTCGTCGCGGGTTGCGGCCTCATTGCTGGCGCGCTCGTCCTTTGACAGAAGGCCCGCGACGACACCGACGGCGCGGCTGGCGTCGATGACATAGGTGGTCGACCCCCGGCGATAGGCCGGTTCGATCTTGACCGCCGTATGGGTCCGGCTGGTCGTCGCGCCGCCGATCAGCAGGGGGATATCGAACCCGCGCCGCTCCATCTCCGAGGCCACGAACACCATCTCGTCCAGCGAGGGCGTGATCAGGCCGGACAGGCCGATGATGTCGACCTTGTGCTCGATCGCGGCGTCCAGGATGCGGTCGGCCGGAACCATGACGCCAAGGTCGATGACCTCATAATTGTTACACTGGAGGACCACGCCGACGATGTTCTTGCCGATGTCGTGGACGTCGCCCTTGACGGTCGCCATCAGGATGCGGCCGGCCTGCTCGCGCGGCTTGCCGGCCTTTTCGGCCTCCATGAAGGGTTCCAGCCAGGCTACGGCCTGTTTCATCACCCGCGCCGACTTCACCACCTGCGGCAGGAACATCTTGCCCGAGCCGAACAGGTCGCCAACGACATTCATGCCGTCCATCAGCGGGCCTTCGATGACGTGTAGCGGGCGTTTGGCAGCCTGCCGCGCCTCCTCGGTATCGGCCTCGATGAACTCGGTGATGCCGTGCACCAGGGCGTGTTCGATGCGCTTGCCGACCGGGGCGTCCCGCCACTTCAGGTCGACGACCCGGGCCTGTCCCTTGTCGCCCTTGTATGAGGGTGCGAGGTCAACCAGCCGCTCTGTGTTGGACACATTGGTCCGCTGGGGCCGGTTCAGGACCACATCCTCGACGGCCTCCCTCAGGGTAGGGTCGATGTCGTCATAGACCGGCAGGTCGCCGGCGTTGACGATGCCCATATCCATGCCCGCCTGGATGGCGTGGTACAGGAACACACTGTGGATCGCCCGCCGCACCGGCTCATTGCCGCGGAAGCTGAACGAGACGTTCGACACCCCGCCCGACACCCGCGCATAGGGCAGCGTGGCCTTGATCACCCGCGTCGCCTCGATGAAGTCGACGGCGTAGTTGTCGTGCTCCTCGATCCCCGTCGCCACGGCGAAGATGTTGGGGTCGAAGATGATGTCCTCGGGCGGGAAACCGACCTCGTCGACGAGGATATGGTAGGCGCGGGTGCAGATCTCGATCTTCCGCGCCGCCGTATCGGCCTGACCGTCCTCGTCAAAGGCCATGACGACCACGGCCGCCCCGTAGCGCAGGCATTTGACCGCCTGTCCGCGGAACTCGGCCTCGCCGGCCTTCAGGCTGATCGAGTTCACGATCGGCTTGCCCTGAACGCATTTCAGGCCCGCCTCGATCACCTCCCACTTGGAGCTGTCGATCATCACCGGCACGCGGGCGATGTCGGGCTCGGCGGCGATGAGGTTGAGGAAGGTCCGCATGGCGACGGCGCCGTCCAGCAGCCCCTCGTCCATGTTGACGTCGATGATCTGGGCGCCCGCCTCGACCTGCTGGCGCGCGACCTCGATGGCCGCCCAGTAATCCCCCGCGACGATCAGCTTCCGCAATTTGGCCGAGCCGGTAACGTTCGTCCGCTCACCGACGTTGATGAAGACAGGTCTCACGCGTACGCCACCCAACCGTGCCAGTTCATGGCGTGATAGAAATGCTCGATGCCGCTGAAACCGGCTTCGTCCAGAAGCGCCTCGTCGCGCGCAGCCGTCGCTAGGCCCGGATTGCCGCGATGGCTGGCGCGGGCGTTCTTCAATGTCTCGGGATCGACACCATTGGCCGCCGCGAAGGCGACGTAGCGATCCATATTGCGGTCAAAATGCGGGTAGTCGGCGCTGTCGCAGCGGTCGACCAGAATGAAGGGCGACCCGGGCTTCAGCCGTCGATGGATATCGCGGAGCGTCGTCAGCTTGGACCCGTCGTCCGGAAGGATGCCCAGCACAAGGATCATGGTCGCGCCGTCGAACGGCCCCTGGGGTGCAGCCTCGACGCCGCCCTCGATCAGGTCGACGCGCCGCATGGTTTCTTCGCCGAGGATATGACGGGCGAGGTCCAGCATCTTTCCGGCAGGATCGACGCCGGTGAAGCGCCAGCCGGGCCCGGCCTTGGCCAGCGCCTGGGTGTCCAGTCCCCCGCCGGCACCGACGACCAGCACATGGCCGTCGTCCGGCACGCGTTCGGCCAGCAGGATGCCCGCCATCTGCAGCACGCCGGGCTGGCCGGGCATGAAGGCGCGCGGGCCCTTCTCGACATATTTGGCGACGAAGTCGGGATCGGCGAAGTTGGAGGCGGGTTTGGTCAAGTCAGGTTCCGAAAAGCTCTCGCAAGGCGGGGCTGGGCGAGCCGTCCGGCGCGAAAGGATTGAGGATGCGGACGCCGCCGATCACGGCCGTGTCCTGCATGTCCTCAGTGACGAGGGTGGTGACGCCCGCGTCGCGCGCCGAGAAGATCAACAAGGCGTCCCAGTAGGACAGACGGCCCGTCGCCATGTGGGTCAGGGCCTCCTCGGTCGCGCGTTCGCTGGCCGGGAAGGTGTCGAAGGCGTGCAGCAGGTTGCGGGCGTTCTGCGCCGCGACCCACGGCGGCTGCTTGAGTTTGCGGTGCAGGACGTTCTGGAGTTCCCCTATGACCTGCAGGCCGAGACGCGTGGGCCGCTGCATCGCCGCGCGCAGGAGATCGCGGGCGGTCTCCTGCTTCCGAGGCGCATCGTCGTCGGAAACATAGACGACCACATTGGTGTCGATCGAGATCATCGCTCGTGCATCTCGTCGCGTGACACGGAGCGACCTTCCGAGCGCCAGCCCTGGCCGGAGAGCCCGAGGAAGGCTTCGATGGCCGCCAGCCGTGACTCCGGTGAGCGGTCGATCAGTCGGGTTTCCCGAGGTGCGCCCAGACCGGCGTCTTCGCTAATCACCTCGATATCCACAACGTCCCCCCGTCGTGAACTGTAGAGTTCCCGCCAGAAGTCCTTGGCGGCGCCGATGGGGCGGATGCCGGGCGTGGGACGGCCGTCCTTGCCGTCTTTCATGCGCGTCCAGGCCCCGGCCGCGCCCGCGACACGCAGGCGGATCGCCTCGCCTTCCTCAAGAGCCAGGATCGCGCGTTCGATCGCCGGATCGCCGTGGATGTGCTTCGTCCAGATGACGAAATCGGAAACGGTCGTATGGGCCATGGGAACCTCCTATGGCCGCAATATAGGGTGGATTGGGGTGCGTGTAAATACCCCTATATACCCCCAGTTATACCCCCCTCGGGCACCTAAAGGTATCACGCCACCAGCTCGAACGGCTCCAGCCCCGACAGCCGCATCGCCACCGGCCGTTCCGGGATGGCGCGGGGGTTCAGCGGAGCGACCTCTTCGGCGACGTGCCTGATGTGCTCCGGCGTGGTGCCACAGCAGCCACCGACGATGTTGACCAGACCCGAGCGGGCCCACTCCTCGAGGTGGTGGGCGGTTTCGTGCGGCTGTTCGTCATACTGGCCCATGGCATTGGGCAGGCCGGCGTTGGGATAGGCGGCGACCAGGGTGTCGGCCACCCGCGACAGCTCGGCGATGAACGGCCGCATCAGATCCGCCCCCAGGGCGCAGTTGAAGCCCACGGCGAACGGCCTGGCGTGTCGTACGCTGTTCCAGAAGGCCTCTGCCGTCTGGCCCGACAGGGTGCGGCCCGAGCGGTCGGTGATGGTGCCCGAAATCCAGATGGGCAGGGGCTCCATGCCCTCGTCCTCCAGGTCCTTGATCGCCTTGATCGCGGCCTTGCAGTTCAGCGTGTCGGTGATCGTCTCGATCAGATAAAGGTGCACGCCGCCCTCGTTCAGCGCCTTCACCTGATGGCGATAGGCGTCATAGACCTGATCGAAGGTCACGCTGCGGGCGCCGGGGTCGTTCACGTCCGACGACATCGACAGCATCTTGTTCAGCGGACCGATGGAGCCGGCGGCAAAGCGGGGCTTCGACGGCTCCTTTTCCGTCCAGCGGTCGGCGGCGGCGCGGGCCAGTTTCGCGCCTTCCAGATTGATGTCCCACACCGACTGTGCGTCCAGCTTGTAATCGTCCTGGGCGATCACCGTGGCCGAGAAGGTGTTGGTTTCGGAGATGTCGGCGCCGGCCGCGAAATAGCGGTCATGCAGGTCGGCGATGACGTCGGGCCGGGTCAGGCACAGGATGTCGTTGTTGCCCTTCATCTGACCGCTGTGACCGGCGAAGCGGTCGCCGCGAAAGTCCGCTTCTGACAGCTCAATGCGCTGGATCATCACGCCCCAGGCACCGTCGAGCACGAGGATGCGTTCTTTCGCGGCGGCATGCAGGGCGGCGATGCGGTCGGCGCGGGTCACGACACGGCCTCGCGCACGCCCAGCACCCGGCAGATGGCATAGACCAGGTCGGCGCGGTTCAGGGTGTAGAAGTGGAAGTCGGAAAAGCCCTCTTCCTGCAGGCGGGCGCACATCTCGGCGGCGACCGAGGCGGCCAGCAGCTTGCGGGTCTCGGGGTCGTCGTCCAGCCCGTCGAAATGGGCGGCCAGCCAGTCTGGCACCGAGGCGCCACAGGCCGCGCTCATCCGCTTGAGCCCGGCGAAGTTGGACACCGGCATGATGCCGGGGATGAGGGGCAGGGTGATGCCCGCCGCCCGCACCCGGTCGCGGAATCGCAAAAAGGCGTCGATGTCGAAGAAGAACTGGCTGACGGCGCGCGTCGCGCCCGCGTCGATCTTGGCCTTCAGCACATCGATGTCATGGTCGATGGAGGGGCTTTCGGGATGTTTTTCGGGATAGACGCCGACCGAGATGTCCATGCCGCCGTGCCGGGCGATGGCGGCGGTCAGTTCTGTGGCATTGGCATAGCCGTCGGCGCGCGGCTGATAGACCCCGCCGATTCCGCTCCCGCCTGGCGGATCCCCGCGCAGCGCCACGATGTGGCCAACCCCGGCGGCCTTGTACTCGGCGATGACATCATCGACCTCGCCGCGCGAGGCCTCGACACAGGTCAGGTGGGCGGCGGGGGCCAGGCCCGTCTCGGCCAGAATACGCTGTACCGTGCGGTGGGTCCGCTCACGCGTCGATCCGCCCGCCCCATAGGTCACCGACACAAAGGCGGGGTTGAGGGGCTCCAGCCGGCGGATGGCCTTCCACAGCGTGGCCTCGGCCTCATCCGACCGGGGCGGGAAGAATTCGAACGAGACATTGACCGCGTTGCGGTTCGAGCCCGCCCGCGCCACCGGTCCCAGTGGCGACAGCAGCAGGGCCCGGGCTTCGGCCAGCGAGGTCATCAGGCGACGCTCCGCCGGGCTTGGGCGGGCCGTGTCGCCGTCCAGATCAGCACGGTCAGACCGTCCTTGTCGGGGGGCAGGGCGATGGGCGCGCTGGCCTTGAGCCCGGCGTCTGCCAGCCAGCCATTGATCTCGGCATCGGTGAAGCCCAGCCGCCGGTGCTGGTGTTCCTCGCGCAGCTCCTCTAGGTCGTGGCGGGCGAAGTCGACGATCAGCAGCTTGCCGCCCGGCATCACCAGACGCGCCGCTTCGCTGACGGCCGCCGCCGGGTCAGACAGGTAGTGCAACACCTGATGAACCAGCACCAGATCGGCGCTCTGCGAGGGCAGGCGGGTGGCAAAGATGTCGCCGTGGCGCAGCTCGACCTTGCCGACACCCGCCTGGGCCACCTTGGCGCGGGCGATGTTCAGCATGTTCTGGGACAGGTCCAGCCCCACGGCCATGCGGGCCCGCCCGCCCAGCAGGGTCAGCATCCGCCCCGAGCCGGTGCCCAGATCGACCAGACGCTCGAACGGCCCGGGCCCGGCGGCGCGCTCGATCGCCGCCTCGACCGCAGATTCGCAGACATAGAGCGAGCGGATACGGTCCCATTGCGGGGCGACCTGTTCGAAATAGGCTTCGGCGGCAGCCTCGCGGTCGCGGCGCACCTCGTCCAGACGGCGGTGATCCTGTTCGCTGGAGCGGTCGTCCAGCAGGTCCAGCACCGTGTCGACCAGACGCCGGGCCGTGGGGTCGGAGGACAGGCGGTAATAAACCCGGGCCCCGTCCGGGAAGCGCTCGATCAGGCCGGCCTCGGTCATCAGTTTGAGATGGCGGGACACGCGCGGCTGGCTTTGGTCGAGGATGTGCGACAGCTCCATCACCGACAGCTCGTCACCCGCCAGCAGGGCCAGCACGCGCAACCGCGTGGGCTCTCCCGCCCCGCGCAGGGCCTCTATGGTCTGATCCGCCGTCCAGCTCATTCAATCATATAAAGATATCCTTATACGATTATGCAAGCAAAATCGGGCGACGGAACGCGTGGGCTGGCGCGTGGGTTTCACAGGACAAGCAAGGAGCCACCCATGTCGAAACTGTATCCGATGTCCGTCGCCGGTCTGGTCCTGGCGCTGGCCGCCTGCGGTCCCGCACCCGAGCGGGAAGACGTTGCGGCGCCTGTCGCGGCCCAGGCCCCGGCGCCCGAGCCGACCGAGCAGGCATCGCCAGAGGCGGCGACGGCGCCGATCGCGGGCGCGGGGGAAGGGTTCAAGGACCGTCGTCGTCGCGGCCCGGACGGCGGAGATCAGACCCTGCAAGGGTTGGAAGCGCGGATGCTGGCCGGCTTTGACCGGCTGGACGTCGACAGTGACGGACGGCTGACCCCCGAGGAACTGGCGGCAGGTGATGGGCGCGGTGGGTCCCGCATGCTGCGCCGCGCCGATCAGGACGGCGACGGCACCCTGACCCGTGACGAAGTCCGCCAAGCCGCCCGCAGCCTGTTCGCCATGATGGACGTCGACGGCAACGGCGTGGTCACCGAGGCCGAACGCCCCCGCCGCGACCGCTAGTCGGGAACGGGCGTGACCAGCGGCTGGTCCGCGAACAGGGCCGCCAGATTCTTCATCAGCAGGATCAGCATCCCTTGGACGGACTCGGTCGTGGCACCCCCCGTATGCGGGGTGAGCACCGTGTTTGGCACATCGGCCCAGCGCGCCGGATCGGTCGGTTCGTCCTCATAGACATCCAGCGCCGCTGCCCCCAGGGTTCCGGTCTTGAGCGCATCGATCAGGGCATCTTCGTCCACCAGACTGCCGCGCGCGACATTGACCAGCAGGCCGGACGGACCCAGTGCCGCCAGCACTCCGGCGTCGATCAGGCCGCGATTGTCCTCGTCGGCCTTGCAGGCCACCACCAGTATGTCAGAGCCACGCGCCAGCTCCATCAGGCTGTCGGTCCGGGGCCATTGCACATCCTTGGGCCGCGGTCCCCACCACCCGACCGTCATCCGCAGGGCCTCGGCCCGCCGGGCCACCGCCTGACCGATCAGGCCCATGCCGACGACGCCGACCCGTGCCCCCTTCAGCGAGGGCGTGATCAGGCGCGTCTCGGGCGTCCAGCCGCCGCTACGCAGGGTTCGGTCCCCCTCGACCAGCCGTCGGCGCGAGGCGAGGATCAGGCCAATGGCATGGTCGGCGACATCCTCGTGATTGATCGCCGGCGCATGGGTGACCGGCAGGCCGCGGGCCCGGCACCAGCCGACATCGATCCCGTCATAGCCAGAGGTGAAACAGGCGATCAGCTTCAGTTCGGGCAGCCGCTCGATCAGGGCCGTGTCCAGCGGAAATTCGCCCGCCATCACCAGGGCCTGGATATCCCGCTCGGCCTCGACCGGTGGATGCTCCCAGAACCGGTAGACGTCATAGCTGGCTTCCAGAAAGCCGGTCAGCGGCGCCAGATGCCGCTGCATGATCAGGACTGCGGGGCGTTGGGTCATGGGGCGATTCTTTCCCGTCGCACGCCGGCTGGCAAGGGCTGCCTTCCTGTCAGGGGTTTCATCCGGCTGCCCCATTGCCGACGCATTTCGCTACAAATGTAGCGTTACAAATGTAGCGAGCGTCCCATGCCCCCGACCCCAATCGACCAGCTGCCCCGTCGCGAGCGCGAAGTGTTCGAAACCCTGTATCGGCTGGAACAGGCGACCGCCGCCACCCTGCGCGGGGTGCTGACCGATCCCCTCAGTGACTCGGCGGTCCGAACCCTGCTCAGCCGGCTGGAGGCCAAGGGGCTGGTAAGGCGGACGGCCGGTCCGGACGGATTTGTCTATGCCCCCGTGCCGCGCACCGACGCTGTGGCGGAGGGGGCGCTCAGGCGGATGGTCGAGACCTTCTTCGCCGGATCGGCGGCCAGTGCCGCGACCGCGCTGCTGGGGATGGGCGCATCCCTGACGGCGGAGGAGGCCGAAGCCCTGCGCCGCACCATCGACCGGATGGGCACGGCGGGAGAGGGGGACCCCTCATGATCGCCACCCTGATCCTGTCGCTGGCCCTCAAGTCCGCCCTGATCGCGGGTGCGGGACTTGTCTGTGCCGCAGCGTTGGCGCGCCGGTCGTCCGACCGGGCCGATATCCTGAGGGCCACGGTCTGCCTGCTGCTGGCCCTGCCGGGGGTGGCGCTGGCCTTGCCGGCCTGGGAGCTGGCCCTTCTGCCAGCCGGCGCAGCGCCCGACATCGGCTCAGCGGCCGTGTGGCAGGGTGAAATCGGACCGGTCGGCGGTGTGTCGATCGAAGCGGCCCTGCCCTGGTCCTCGTCCATGGCCCTTGTGCTCTTCCCATGGCTGGCAGGCGCCCTGATCATCGCCGGACGACTGGTGCTGGGTGTCCTGACGCTTGACCGCTGGACATCCGAGGGGCAGGTCGTGACCTGTCCGGCCTGGCGCGCGGCCCTCGACCGACTGTGCGCCGGGCGTCGGCCCCGGCTGATCGCCAGCGAGCGCCTGCCCGGACCGGTCAGCTGGGGCGTGCCGCCCGGCACCATCCTGCTCGACCCGGCCAGTTTGTCCGAGCCCCACACGGCCGAGGCGGTGCTGGCTCATGAGCTGGCCCATCTGCGGCGCGGTGACTGGCTCTTCCTGATCCTGTCGCGGCTGGCGGTCGCCCTGTTCTGGTTCAATCCGCTGGTCTGGGTGCTGCACGCCGCGCTGGTGGCCCGAACCGAAGAGGCCGCCGATGCTGCCGCCGTCTCGCGTGTCGACCGCAAGGCCTATGCCCACGCCCTTGTTCGACGGGCCAGCCAGCCTACCGCCAACACCGCTCTGCCCTGGACCTCGACCGCCATGGCGGGCGACGCCCGCACTTTCAAGAAGAGGATCGATTGCCTGATGACCGACCATGCCCCCCACGCCCGTCCGCTGACCGTGGCCATGACCGTTGCCGCCCTGTCGCTGGTGGCCACGCCGCTCGCCGCCCTGCAGGTGATGCAGGACCCGCCGGCACCGCCGCCCGTTCCGGCCGCACCGCCCGCGCCTCCGGTGCTGGCGCTTGCGCCCGTCCCGGCTCCGCCCGCGCCCCCCGCGCCGCCGCGCAGGCTCCAGGATCCACCCGTTCCTCCGGCCCCGCCTGCGCCGCCGCCGCCCCGGTCGGGTGCCCGCGTCATCTCCTGGAGCCAGGCGACGCCGCAGGAAAGGGCAGAGATGGAGCGCGCCCGCGTCCAGGCGACGGTTGCGCGTGAACAGGCCGCGGTCGCCCGGGCCGAGGCCGAAAGGGCCCGCGCCGAGGCCACGGTCGCCCGCCGCGACGCCGGTCGTCAGATGGCCGAGGGGGCCGAGCAGATGCTGGTCGGTGCCCGCCAGATGCGCGAGGAAGCCACCCGGCTGGAAGACCCCGCCTATCGCGCCGAACAGATCGCCCGTAACCGCGAACGGGGGGAGGTCGTCACCGACGCCGAGCTCCGCGCGCTTGCACCCCGCCTGCGTCAGCAGGCCGATGAACTGGAACGCAAGGCCGTCGAGATGCGCGCCCGCGCCGCCCGGATGGGCTGAGGGGAGGGGCGGGAGGCGCGGATCGCGCCGCCCGCCGAAATTACCGCCCGAATTTCTGGAACTTGATGCGGTGGGGGATGAGGGCGTCGGTGCCGAGGCGGCGCTTCTTGTCTTCTTCGTACGCCTCGAAGTTACCCTCGAACCATTCGACGTGGCTGTCGCCCTCGAAGGCCAGGATGTGGGTGGCCAGACGGTCGAGGAACCAGCGGTCGTGGGAGATGACCACGGCGCAGCCGGCGAACTCCTCCAGCGCCTCCTCGAGGTTCTGAAGCGTTTCGATGTCCAGGTCGTTGGTCGGTTCGTCGAGCAGGATCAGATTGCCACCGGTCGCCAGGGTGCGCGCCAGGTGTACCCGGTTGCGCTCACCGCCCGACAGCTGGCCGACCTTCTTCTGCTGGTCGCCGCCCTTGAAGTTGAAGCTGCCGACATAGGCGCGGGTGTTGATCTCGCGCTTGCCGACCATCATCACATCTGTACCGCCGGAAATGGCCTGCCAGATGGTCTCGTCGGGCTTCAGGTCGTCGCGCGACTGGTCGACATAGGCCAGCTTGACCGTCTCGCCCACGCGGATCTTGCCGGCGTCGGGTTGTTCCTGGCCGGTGATCAGCTTGAACAGGGTCGACTTGCCGGCGCCGTTCGGCCCGATCACGCCGACGATGCCGTTCGGCGGAAGCTTGAAGGTCAGATCCTTGAACAGCAGCTTGTCGCCATAGGATTTTTCCAGCCCCTCGACCTCCAGCACCACATTGCCGAGGCGGGGTCCGGGCGGGATCTGGATGACGGCGTGGGTCTGGGCCCCGCGCATGCCCTCCTGTTCGGCGACCATCCGCTCATAGGCGGCCAGACGCGCCTTGGACTTGGCCTGACGGGCCTTGGCGCCCGAGCGCACCCATTCCAGTTCACGGGTAAGCGCCCGCTGACGGGCCTCGGACTCGGACTGTTCCTGCACCACCCGCTTCTGCTTGGCTTCCAGCCAGCTGGAATAGTTGCCCTCGTGCGGGTGGCCCTTGCCGCGGTCCAGCTCCAGCGTCCACTTCGTCACCTGGTCCAGGAAGTAGCGGTCGTGGGTCACCAGGATCACGCAGCCCGGGAAATTCTCCAGGTGGTGCTGCAGCCAGGCGACCGACTCGGCGTCCAGGTGGTTGGTCGGTTCGTCCATCAGCAGCATGTCGGGCTTCGACAGCAACAGGCGGGCCAGCGCCACGCGGCGCTTCTCGCCGCCCGACAGATTGGTCACTTCCCAGTCGTCCGGCGGACAACGCAGGGCGTCCATGGCCATTTCGATACGGCTGTCGATGTCCCAGACGTCGGCCGCGTCGATCTTCTCCTGGAGGGCGGTCATCTCCTCCATCAGTTCGTCGGTGTAGTTTTCGCCCAGCTCGCCGGCCACCGCGTTGAAGCGGTTCACCCACTGCTTCTCCTCGCACCAGGCCTCGACGTTCTCACGCACGTTCAGGTTGGGGTCCAGCTGGGGCTCCTGCTCCAGATAGCCGCGCTTGATGCCGTCGGCGGCCTTGGCCTCGCCCTGGAACTCCTTGTCCAGCCCGGCCATGATCTTCAGCAGGGTCGACTTGCCCGAGCCGTTGACCCCGACCACGCCGATCTTGGCGTCGTTGTAGAACGACAGCCAGATGTTCTCGAAGATCTTCTTGCCGCCGGGGAAGGTCTTGGTCAGACCCTGCATCTGAAAGATGTACTGCTGCGCCATGGAGTGCGGTGCGCCCTTGAAATCGTGTGGGGGGAGGTTGGGGCGGGATGTAGCGACTGCGGCGGCGAAGGGCAACGCCCGCCCGGGCAATCAGGCGGTCCCGAGCATCGCCCTCGCGGCCTTCAGGTCGTCGACGAAGCGGGCGCGTTCGGCCTCGCGCGTCGCCGCGTCCGGCAGGCGCAGCAGGTATGACGGGTGAACGGTGGGCAGGACGGCCGTTCCATCGTCCAGCCGGATCGGGCGGCCCCGGTCCTTCGTCACCGCGATCTTGTGGCCCAGCACGCCCAGCGCCGCCGTGGCCCCCAGCGTCACGATCAGCCGGGGCTTTACCAGCGCCCGCTCGGCGTCCAGCCACCAGCGGCAGGCCTCGACCTCGCCGGAGTCGGGCGTCTTGTGCAGGCGCCGCTTGCCGCGCGGTTCGTGCTTGAAATGCTTGACCGCATTGGTGACCCAGGCCCGGTCGCGGTCGATGCCCGCCTCGGCCAGGGCGGCATCCAGCACCTGACCCGCCGGCCCGACAAAGGGTTCGCCGGCCAGATCCTCCTGATCGCCCGGCTGCTCACCTACGATCATCAGGTCCGCGCGGGCCGGCCCCCTGCCACAGACGGCCTGGGTAGCATCGCGCCACAGGGGGCAACGACGGCATCCCTGAACCGCAGCCTCAAGCCCGTCCAGCGACACCGGCGGTTCTGATCGCTCGCCTGGGCGCTCCACGACAGGCGCGACCGCGTGGCTGAGCCGCGGATTGGCGGGCGTGGCCGGGGCGCTGACCATTGTGGCTAGCCGGGCCTCCGCCTCGCGGATCATGTCGGGGATCAGCGAAGCCTCAGGCAGATTGGCCCAGTAGCGACGCGGCATCTCGCTCTGCATCATCTTCGTCTTCAGCCGTGCCGGATTGAAGGTCGAGGCGTAATAGGTCTTCCAGAACTCCTCGACATCGTCGCCCTCGGGCGCCTGATCCCTGGTGGCAGACGGCCCGAAGCTGAGGCGTTCAAGGTCCCAGTGTGCCGTGCCGTCGGGCGTCAATATGGTCCAGCGCATGGTCGTGAACCGCCGCTGGAAGAAGGGGGCGGTCCGCTCCAGCACCCGGTGCGCCGGCTCGAACCAGGCGATCCAGTGCTCGCCGCCCTCATCCTCGATCCGGCGAAAGCGCACAAAGGCCTTCATCTTGTGCGCCGCCCGGCTGACGTTCTTCGCCCGCTCCATGGCGTCGGCCACGTCGCGGTCCGAGACGATGTGCAGCAAGGTCCGCTCGCGCTGGAGCCGCCACAGCAGCCGGTACAGCAGGTCGAACCGGTCCTCCGACCGGTGCAGGGCCACCTGTTCGGCGAGGTCGAGGAAGGCGCGGGGCACGCTCAGGCCTGAGCCGGGCGGGACCGGGGCAGAGGGCGCCTCATCCTCGAACAGACCGCCGGGAGCCGCCCGGGTCAGAAAGCAGGTGTTGGACGGCGGACTGCCTTCGGCCAGCAGGGCGCGCGCATGGGTGCGCCAGCCCTCAAGGTCGGTCTCCGACTCCAGCCGCACGGTGCGCATCAGAACAGGCTCAGCTGCTCGGGCTCGCGCGGCTTCACCAGTCGCGCCTTGAGGTCGGCAGCATCGGTCAGGCCGCCGGGGGTCCAGTCCAGCGTGGTGATGAAGGGCCGGATCTTGTCGAGGCTGCGCGTCAGCCGCTGGATGTCCTCCAGCCTCAGCGTCCGGTAGCGCCGCACCTTGAGGATCCGGTCGATCGAGCGCACGCCGAGGCCGGGCACCCGCAACAGGGTCTCGCGCTCCGCCACATTCACATCGACGGGAAAGCTGGACCGGTTGGCCAGCGCCCAGCCCAGCTTGGGGTCGACCGCCAGGTCCAGCATGCCATCGGGCGTGGCCGAGGCGATCTCGGGTGCCGAAAAGCCATAGAACCGCATCAGCCAGTCGGCCTGGTACAGCCGGTGCTCGCGGATCAGTGGCGGTTTCGACAGCGGCAGTTGCGCCGACGAATCCGGAATGGGGCTGAAGGCGGAATAATAGACCCGGCGCAGGCCATAGCCGCCATACAGCGACGCCGACCGCTCCAGAATCTCTCCGTCCGGCGCGCCGTCGGCACCGATGATCAGTTGGGTCGACTGGCCACCGGGGGCAAAGCGGGGCGGGCGTTTGCGGTCCTTCTTCGCCGGTCGGGCGGCCTCCACTCGCTGGCGCACCTGACCCATGGTCCGCTTGATCACGCCGGCGTCCTTCTGCGGGGCCAGCCGGGCCAGCGCCTCGTCGCGCGGCAGTTCGATATTGGCCGACAGCCGGTCGGCATACAGCCCCGCCTGCGCCACCAGCTCGGGGTCCGCCTCGGGGATCAGCTTCAGATGGATATAGCCGCGAAAGTCATGCTCCTCGCGCAGCATCCGCGCGACCCGCACCAGCTCCTCCATCGTATAGTCGCCCGACTGGACGATGCCCGACGACAGGAACAGCCCCTCGATGTAATTCCGCCGATAGAAGTTCAGCGTCAGGTCGACGACCTCCTGCACCGAAAACCGCGCCCGCGGCACGTTCGACGACACCCGGTTGATGCAATAGGCGCAGTCATAGATGCAGAAGTTGGTCAGCAGGACCTTCAGCAGGCTGACGCACCGCCCGTCCGGCGTATAGGCGTGGCAGATGCCCATCCCCTCGGTCGAGCCGATCCCCTTGCCCCCGACCGAGTTCCGCTTGCCCGCCCCCGACGACGCGCACGACGCATCATATTTGGCCGCATCGGCCAGGATTTCCAGTTTTCGGCGAAGGTCGAGACGGGCCATGTGTTCATGCTATGTTCCATATCACGGATGAGGTCCAGCGTGGCCATAAAGGCGGAATGTCGCGGGCGGGGTTGCCGCGCTGCCGTCTTCTCCTCGTTCGCGCCGTGTGATGAAATGAAGGCGGGTCAAATCGGGGGGGCATGATGAAGCTACAGATGCCGGATATGGCGGTTGCGGCGACGCAGTTGGGGGTCGCTGCAGCGGGCGCTGTCCTGTTCCTCATCATGGGGATGATTGTGGTGGCGGGGGTGCAGCGCGCCACCCGGTGGCCCCTGGCGACCCTGTCGCTCGGCTTCCGGTCGCTCGACAGTGTTCTGGCCCTGCAACTGGCCGGCCTGCTCGGGCTCGACGAAACGCAGGGGTTGAGGCGCTGGGGACGACTGGTGGCGTGGTTTCTGGGACTGGCCATAGCCGGGGCCTTCCTTCCGGCCGTGGTGGCGACTCCGCTGCTGTTGTTCGGCCTTGCGCTGGTCCTGGCGGTGGTGCGGCGGTGGACCTGGGACGAGGAAGATCGCGCCCTCGGGCTTGCGGCTCACCACAAGCGCGCTCCGGGCGGCGAGGACTTCAACAACGAACTGGTCGCGGCGCTTTCCTGTGTCTTTCTGTTCGGCGCCTTGCTGGTCTGGCGTCTGGCCGAACTGGGCTTCTTTGATCTGGACCCGAGCGCTGCGCAGGGCGGCAATATTCTGTACGTCGCCTCAGAGGCGCTCGAGGCCCTCCCGATCATCGGCAACATAGAGGTCTTCGGCTACGACAATCCTTCTGGTGTGGAGGTCGTCCAGCCGACAGGTGGCGGCGCGGCTTTCGTCTTCCGTCTGGTTCTCGACGTTCTCGTCATCGGCGGTCTGCTGAAGGCGGCCGAGATCGCAGGCCGCATCGCCCGCAAGGAGGACATCCGGCGCGAGGAACAGGCTCTGGCGGTCGCCGGGACGGAAGCGGAGGTCAACGCAGCGCTTGACGCCATCGTCGATCTGGCGCGACGCGGCAATTCGCGAGCGGCCCGCACGCTCGAGACCCTCGCCCTGCCGCCTCTGGACGGGGAGGCTCCGCGGGTCGGTCTGCGACGGGCTGCGGCCGACCATCTCCTGGCTCTGGGCGAGGAGGGCGCCCTGCTGGGACCCGGTGCGCTGAACACGGCCATGCTGGCCTATGACGTGCTGCTGACGCCGCAGCTGCTCGAACAGGATCCGCTGGAGTATCACCTGTGCCTCGCCGCCAGATCCCAGGCCCTGTACACGCTCAGCCTGCGGACCGGGGGCGCCGACGCCGCCGAGCGCCTGAAGACGGCAGCTGACGGACTCGAAAAGGCGGCGAGAGGCTTGCACGCTCTCGGCCATGTCCGGAAAGCGGACAAGGCAGAGCTGCTTTACTGGGCGGCGGTCACGGAGCGGGCCGGGATGATGCGAGACACGCCGGACGTCGATCCGCGCGATCTGGTCCATGACGTCCAGGCCTTCATCGACCGGATGACGGCCCGCACGGTTTCCGACCCGGAGATCGTGGCCGAGGCGCGGCGGCTGCTCTCCGGGATAAAGGTGTCGCTGTCCGCCCACGGAGACGGTGCCGTCGACGTGGCCGATCTGGCCGCCGAGCCGGACCGTGCCCGATCGCCGATGGAACTCCTCGACCACGCAGCGGCGGTGATACTGGCGGTCGGACAGTCAGGATCGGCCCAGGGATTCGCGCTTCTGGATGCCGTCGCCGCGCAGCTGAAGTCGATTCTGGACAGCCCCGCAGAGGCATTTCCCGTCGCGATCCGGGGCACGGCGGCCTATCGCATGGCGCAGGTATGGCGTCTTCGGGTGCATTTGATCCACGATCAAACCCGACCGCAGGCCATCCAGCAGGCCCTGCATTGGGTTGCAGAAACCAAACGGATCGCGGGCCGGGATGTGCCACGTGTCGGGTCAGCCGTGCAGGAGATCGAGGCCCAGGTTCTGTCGATCCAGGCGGCGCTGACGCCCGCCGGACCCGATCAGGATCGACTGATCGCGCGGAGTCTGGAGACCTATCGCCGCGTGATCCATGATCCGCAACTGGCTGGCGACGCCCTCCTGGAACAGGCCCGGGCGAACATGGTCATCGCGCTTATCGGTGCAGCCGCAGGCGGCGAACCCGCCCTGGCCGTCTCCCGCCTGCGCGAGGCGGAAAGCCTCAGCGGGGAGATGCTGAACAGTTCCACCACCGCGAGGGATCGCGCCATGGAGGCATCAATCCTGCTTAACCGCTCCGTCGCTCGATGCAGCCTCGCTCCGCTGGAGTCGACCGAACACCGGAGGAGCCTGCTTCGCTCCGCAGCGGATGACGCGGAAGCAGCGGCCGACCTCTTCGCCGCGACAGGCAACCTGCATGGCGAAACCCTGGCCCTGAAATCCTTCGGTAGCGCTCATGCCAGCCTTGCGGAGATCGAAGGTCGGGGCCCGGACGCGGAGTTCCATGCCAGGTCGGCATTGACCGCCCTGGATCGCGCCCTGACCCTTCTGGACCCCCAGAGGCAACAGGGCCTGTGGTTCGAAGCCGCCTTCGCGGCCGTGGCCATGATGGAGCACCTGGGTCGGGTCGATCAGGATCGCCCCATGCTTGAGCGGACCGTGACCCGGTTCGATGCCTTGATCGCCGCATCGCGGGAAGGGCCAATGGCCTTCCACATGCCCTTCCTCGAACAGAGACGCAGCAAGATCCTGGCTGCCCTCAAGGATTGGAAGACCTAAACCGCGGTCAAGCCCGGTTCGGCGGAATTACGCGTAGTTGAAGCTGATCGAGATCCGCTCCGCCTTTGCGGCATTGGGCGGCACCTCGTGGCGCAGCCAGCTTTCCCACATCAGCACCGTACCGGAGCGGGGCGCCAGATAGACGAACGGCCGCTCGGCCTCCGGAGCTTCGGCATGAACCCCCGGCCGCGCCATCATCATCGGCAGACGCGGATCTTCCAGTTTCAGCGACGAGGCCCCGTCCGGCACCTCGACATAGATCGTGCCGGACAGGAAGGCGTGCGGGTGGATGTGGCCCGAATGGCCGCCGCCGGGCTTCAGGATATTGACCCACAGATTGTCCAGCCGGGGCTTTCGCGCCAGTTCGAAGTTCAGCGCCCTGGCATAGGCCAGGGCATGACGGTCCAGATGCCGCTTCAGCGCCTCGAACTCGGGCATCCGCTTCGGCAGGTCGTTGAGCGAGCCGTAGGAGGTATAGCCGCGATAGCCGTGATCCCGGCACCAGGCGCGGCCCGCCCCGTCCTCAACCGCCAGCAGGCGACAGGCCTCGGCCAGCTCACCGATCAGGGCGGGATCGTCCAGACGGGACTCATAGACCTGGGTCACAAACAGGGGGCGCAGGGAGGGGGGGCGCAATGTCATGGCGACGGGATACCCTGTCGTGCGTCCGGCGAGAAGCCGCTCAGAAGGGCAGGGCCGCTTCCCCGCGCAGAATGGCCTCTGCCTCCGCCGTATGCGGCGCCCCCCCGCGGTCATGCAGGATCAGCGGCGGCAACAGGCGCAGCGGCGCCTTGCCGGTCTTGACCGCCTGGACCAGCACCCGCCTGGCCGGCTGGTCGGCAAAGGGATGGACGGGGCGGATGGCGAACGACCCGGCCTTGGGCGACAGCAGCGCCAGGATGTCAGCCAGTCGCTCGGCCCGGTGGATCAGGACGATCCGTCCGCCCTCGCTCACCGCCTTGAGCAAAAAGCCGGTCCAGGCCTCAAGCCCGTCATCCGCCATCCACGCCGCGCGTCGCTCGGGGGCAGGGGGCCTCAAGCTGCCGGGGTCGTCAAAAAAGGGCGGATTGCTGACCGCCCAGTTGAACGGCGCAAGATCCAGCGCCCGAAAGCCGTCGGCCACATCTCCGGTCAGAATATCCGCCCGGTCGCCCAGCCCGTTCGTCTCGACATTCCGCCGCGCCAATTCGGCGATCTCCGCCTCGCGCTCGAGCCCGACCAGCTGCACGCCGGGGCACCTCGCCGCGATCTGGGTCAGTACCGCCCCCGGCCCACAACCCGCCTCGATCACCCGCTCTCCCGGGCGGGCCGCGACCGTGGCCGCCAGCAGGGCTGCATCCATGCCCGCGCGATAGCCCCGCACCGGCTGGGCCAGCCTTACCCGCTCGCCCAGCAGGGCGTCTTCCTGGACCTCCGGGATACTGCCTGCGACTGTCACGCGTCTTGACCCTTCATGGTCCGACCACCATTGTGCGCGCCAACCCGCCCCGGCAAGACGGGCACCGGCTTTTCTTATCCCCCGCTGTATCGCACGAGTTCTCCTTGGACGCCGTTTCCAATTCCGTCAGCCGACCCGCCGGAGATGTCGCCCCGATCGTGCGGCTGAGCGAACCCGACATGGATCGCGTCAACCAGTTGATCCGTGAGCGCATGGCGTCCGACGTGCCGCTGATTCCGGCCTTGGCAGATCACCTGATCGCGGCGGGCGGCAAGCGTCTGCGCCCCATGCTGACCATCGCGGCGGCGCGCGCCTCGGGCGGGGACAGGGGCATCGACAACCCGCTGAAGCTGGCGGCCGCTGTCGAGTTCATCCACACCGCCACCCTGCTGCACGACGATGTGGTCGACACCTCGGACCTGCGCCGGGGCAAGGTGGCCGCGCACCTGATCTGGGGCGCCCCCTCCAGCGTGCTAGTTGGGGACTTCCTGTTCGCCCGCGCCTTCGAGCTGATGGTCGAGACGGACTCCATGCGCGCGCTGGGCACTCTGGCCCGGGCCTCCAGCGTCATCTCCGAGGGCGAGGTGCTGCAGCTGACGCGCGCCCACGACCTCAACCTCGATACCGACGTCTATCTCGAGATCATCACCGCCAAGACCGCCGAACTGTTCGCGGCCGCCGCCGAAGCGGGCGCTGTCGGAGCGGGCGCCGATGACGTCGTGATCAAGGGCCTGCGCGATTACGGCATGAAGCTCGGCATCGCCTTCCAGCTGGCCGACGATGCGCTGGACTATGGCGGCACGGCCGCAGCGCTGGGGAAGAATGCCGGCGACGACTTTCGCGAGGGCAAGGTCACCCTGCCGCTGATCCTGGCTATCGAGCGTGGCGGCGGTCTGAAAGACGGCTTCTGGGATCAGACCTTTGCCAAGTCCGTCCGCGATGACGACGATTTCGCCCGCGCGCGGGAGCGGGTGATCGGCACGGGTGCCGTCAGCGCCACCCTGGACGTGGCCGGCGACTATGCCGACGCGGCAAAGGCCGCCCTCCGGGTCCTTCCCGACAGCGACTGGCGCGACGCGCTTGAGCTGCTCGCCGACTACGCCGTCAGCCGGGTCTACTAGCGCAGACTTCCGCAGAACCGCTGAATCCGTTCGCACGCCGCTTCCAGCACGCTCTCGCTGGTCGCATAGCTGATGCGGAAATAGGGGCTGAGGCCAAAGGCCGAGCCCTGCACAACGGCCACGCCCTCGGCGTCCAGCAGGGCGCTGGCAAAGGTGTCGTCGCTGTCGATCACCGTCCCGGCCGGCGTCGTCTTGCCGATCAGGCCCTCGATGGAGGGATAGACGTAAAAGGCACCGTCCGGCGTGGCGCAGCGGATGCCGCTCGCCTGATTGAGCATGGCAACGACCAGATCTCGGCGGGCCTCGAACGCCCGGCCGCGCCCGGCGATGAAGTCCTGCGGGCCGTTGAGGGCCTCGACGGCGGCCCACTGGCTGATGGAGGAGGGGTTGGAGGTCGTCTGGCTGGCGACCTTGCGCATCAGGTCGATCAGCGCCTTGGGCCCGGCGGCATAGCCGATACGCCAGCCGGTCATGGCATAGGCCTTCGAGACGCCATTGACGGTCAGGGTGCGGTCATAAAGGTCGGGCGCGACCCGGGCGATGGTGGCAAAGGGCGTGTCGCCATAGAGCAGGTGCTCGTACATATCGTCGGTCAGCACCCAGACGTGCGGGTGGCGACTCAGGACCTCGGCGAGGGCCTCCAGCTCGGCGGCGGAATAGACGGCGCCGGTGGGGTTGGACGGGCTGTTCAGGATGAGCCAGCGGGTGCGGGGGGTGATGGCGGCCTCCAGCACCTCGGGCCGCAGCTTGAAGCCATCGGCCTCCTCGCCGACCACGGTGACGGGCTCGCCGCCCGCCAGCAGCACCATGTCGGGATAGCTGACCCAGTAGGGGGCCGGGACAATGACCTCATCGCCCGGTGAAAGGGTGGCCAGAAGCGCGTTGTAGATCACCGCCTTGCCGCCCGAGGCAACGTGGACCTGATTGGCGGCATAGGTGAGGCCGTTCTCGCGGGCGAACTTGGCGACCACGGCGGCCTTCAGCTCGGCCATGCCGTCGGCGTCGGTATATTTGGTTTCGCCCCGGCGGATGGCCGCGATGGCGGCCTCCTTGATATTATCCGGGGTGTCGAAGTCGGGCTCGCCCGCGCCCAGGCTGATGATGTCGCGGCCCTCGGCCTTCAGCGCGCGCGCCTGGGCGGTCACCGCAAGGGTCGGCGACGGCTTGACGCGGGCAAGGGCTTTGGACTGGAGCTCGGACATGGGGCAGACTCGCATTCGGGGAGGCCCGGCAATTCGGACCTGTGCTGTTTACGAGCGGCGGCGCGCCGGTGCAAATGGGGGCGGGCAGATCGGATGCCCGACGCTTCGGGGAGGGTCCCGCATGCTGATCACCATGCTGATGAGCTTGATACTAGGCGGGCAGGCTGGAGCCGCTTCTTCAGCGGGGGAGCCCTGCGATGATCTGGATGGCCTGCCTTGGGACCGATTTGGCGATCATGTCTGTGTCCTCGCCCGAAGGGGCGTGAAACCTGCCGAACAGGAGGCGAGCGAGGGGGTAGAAGCCTATCGGGCGTTCTTTTCCGATGGCTACGGGCGCAGCATGCCGACTCTGTCGTTTGAGCGGCGCCCGGGTCAGCCCCCGTTGGCAGTGATCTACTTTACACCCGACAGGCGCCTCGAGGCTCCGGTCCCTGCCGAAGTGTGGGCTGACGTTCGTCGACAGGCCCTCTATGCCGACCGGGAGCTTGTGCCGATCGAGGCCGATGAGCCCTTCCTGTGCCTTCATCCGTGGACCTCGACCGTGGAAATAGTGAACGCGCCTCAGCGTGCAATGGAGCCAGAGCCGGTTCGCAGCCGTCAGTCAGTGGGCTGCAAGGCAGACCTGACCCACCAGTTCTCATGGTCGCTCGCACGGGCCGCCATGCCTCTGTTTCCCGCGTGCGACCGCCTCGATCCTGAGTACTATCGCAACGAGGTCTCGCGTTTCGAAGCTTGCGGCAATCTGACGGGAGATGTCATCGCAGCGGCGGATGTGATGAACGCCATCGGTCACAGGAACTTTGACTTCAATGTAGTCGATGATGGTCGCGTCTCGTGGATCTGGTGGCTCGGCAGCTCCCGCACAGCCCACCTGCAATGGGATGACGAGCCCCCCTTGGTCGGCATAGCGGACATCGGCACCTTCCTTGAGGAGAAGGACGGTCAACTCGAGGCGCTATGGGGCTACGTCGGGACCGTGCACGGGGATACTGCGACAACCGCACAGGTCACTGGTGTCATTACCTACCAACAGGATACTCCGACCCATCGAGTTAGTTTTGAGGCCTCGTACACGCAGGTTTGGGGCCTTTCTCCCTACAGCGGCCAGTGGGAGCTGGAGAGCTGGATCGTGGAACCGTTTCAATCGACGGGGTCCTACGAACTGTGATCCGCCGTATTCTGATAGACGTGCTGTTCGAGATACCTGAGACAGGTAGGCTCCAGACCCGGCAGGAGGGACATTCATGCTGATGGCTATGCTGATGAGTGTGGTGTTGGGTGGGCAGGAGCCGGACCCGACGCCGAGCGCGGAATTGCTTCAATCCCTCGGTATGGTGCCGATCGAGCAAGAAGCGGCCACGGGGGCGGTGGTTTACCGGGCGTTCTACAGGAATGGCTATGGCAGGGATCTACTCGGGGTCAGTTTCGAGATGCGCCCGGATGCGCCGCCGATGGTCAGTGTGTATGGCTTTGAGGGAAAACGGATTTCGGCCCCTGTGAGCCGTGAGGCCTGGGATCGGGTCGTCGATGAGAGCTGGATCGTGGGCCGTGAACTCGTGCCTTTACCGGAGGACGTTCAGACCGGGGATGAGGTTGTCTATACCCTCTGCACGGACGGCTGGACCACGACCGTTGAGCTGGCGAACACATACGAATATGGCCGAAAGCGGCTGAGCGAACCCTACCGCCGCCGCCAGAACGCCTGTGATACAATCGGCCCGGAGCCCGTCGTCAGGTTCGGGTTCATTCTGGCCGGATTGGCCGTAGAGGCGTTTCCGGCCTGTGCGGAACTCGACCTCGACGGATACTACAACAACATCGTGCGACTGAGCGACTGCCTGTATCTGTCTGGCAATACGCTTGCGGCCGCCAGTCTGATGACTCAAAAGGGCGAGCCGCCGTCATTTTCCTATGGCATCACGCCAACAGAAGCCGAATGGCGGGAATGGTTGTCGACCGACAACGGCGGTCGGCTGGACTGGGGTGGTCAGATCTATCAAGAGAGCAATACCTATCGTTCCGGTCAGGCGGAGGCGCCCCGGCTGTCGCAGGTCATGGTCGAGTTCGGCGCGACTCTGCCCGATCTCACCATCTATCAGGCTGAAATCGGGGCCAGGGACGACGAACAAGGCTGGATCAAGGGGCAGGTCGCCTATCGGGAAGAGGGCACATCTGGCGGTGAACGTCGCTATATGGTTGCCGACTATGTCCAGCAATGGTCCCGGGCGCCGGGCGGGCTATGGCATCTGGATGACTGGACCGTTGGCCCTTTCCGCGAACTGAAACCTGAGGACGAATGATCCGCCGCATCCTCGATTTTGTGCTGAATATGGAGGCGGCCAGGTGGCGGGCGGCGCTGGTGACGGCTGTGCTGCTGGCGGCGGTCCTTGGGCTGTTGCTGGTCGGCAAGTCGATGCTGGGGCTGGAGGCGGATCACCGGCTTGAGGCCTGGCTTGAGGGCTATGCCGGAGGGCCATGGGCGTTTGCGGCGACGGTGGCACTGTTTGTCGGGGCGGCCTTTATCGGGGCACCGCAGTTTCTGTTGATCGCAGCCTGTGTGGTGGCGTTCGGGCCGTCGCTGGGGTTCTGGTACAGCTGGGCGGCTACGGTGATTTCGGCGGGAGTGACCTATTGGCTGGGGCGCGGGCCAACCGCGCGGCTGCTGGACCGCTGGAGCGGCAAGACGGTGACGCGGCTGAAGGGCTTCGTCGGGCGCAATGCCTTCTACGCCAGCTTCATGATCCGCAATGTGCCCTCGGCGCCCTTCATTGTGGTCAATATGGCGTTCGGGGCGGCCCGGGCCGGGTTCGTGCCTTTCCTCGCCGGCTGTGCCCTGGGCGTCCTGCCCAAGACGGCGCTGGTGGCCTTCTTCGGCGGAGCGGTGGCGGTGGCGGTCAGCGGCGACGGCGTCTGGACCAGCCTGATCCTGGCGGGCGTGGCCGTCGTCTGGCTGGCCCTGATGCTGGGCGTGCGGGAATGGGTCAAGCGCCGCGAGGCAAAACGCAACTGAGTCGGTTGCAATATGGAGCCGCACGCCTATCTGCCCGTTCAGGTCGCACTGACCCGAATCTGGAAGGAGAGATCGCTTGTCCCTGACCGTCTACATCTCGCCCGGCGCCTGCGCCATGGCCTCGCATTCCGCCCTCGAGGAGGCCGGTCTCGACTATGAGGCCACGGTCATCGACCTGAAGAAGGGCGAGCAGCGCACGCCCGAGTATCTGGCCATCAACCCGGCGGGCGTGACCCCGGCGCTGAAGACCGATCAGGGCGTGATCACCCAGAACGCCGCCATCCTCGCCTGGGTGGCCGAGACCAACCCCGACAAGAATTTGGCCCCGCTCGGCGATGCCTTTGCCATGGCCCGCTTCCACGCCTTCAATGGCTGGCTGGCGTCCAGCCTTCACCCGGCCATCGGCAAGGTGCTGTTCAGCCGCCCGCCGCTGGAGGGCGAGGCCAGGGACCAGGCCGTCGAACAGGCGCTGGCCAAATACGACCTGGCCGAACAGCATCTGCTGGAGGGCGACTGGGTGTTCGGCGATGCCTGGACTCTGGCCGACAACTATCTTTCCGTCTTCACCCGCTGGGCGCGGCAGGCGAAGCTGCTGGACGCGGCCCGCTATCCGAAGCTGAATGCCCATCTGGATCGCGTCCAGGCCCGCCCCGCCGTTCAACGCATGCTGAAGGCCGAGGGTCTGGAACCCGTCGCCGCCTGACGACACCCTCGTGATACGCCGGGCCGATTCAGGACTTGTAATCCCTGTCCCGTAAGGGCAAACGGGCCACGGTCGGCTCGGCGATATCGATCAGGACGGCCCGTGCGTGGGGATGCGCAGCGGGGCGGGGCTTCGTCGCAGCGGACATGATCGCTGACCGCCCCAAAAAGGCCCAACCCGGAACGGTATCCCACCCCTATGCATCTCTTCGGCATGATCTCGAACGACATCGCCATCGACCTCGGCACGGCCAACACCCTGATCTATATGAAGGGCAAGGGCATTGTTCTGAACGAGCCGTCGGTGGTGGCCCTCAGAAACGTCGGTGGACGCAAGATCGTCCACGCGGTGGGCATCGAGGCCAAACAGATGCTGGGCCGCACGCCCGGTCACATGGAAGCCATCCGTCCGATGCGCGACGGGGTCATCGCCGACTTCGAAGTCGCCGAGGAGATGATCAAGCACTTCATCCGCAAGGTGCATAACCGCAAGGGCTTCGTGAACCCCAAGGTCATCGTCTGCGTGCCGTCGGGCGCCACGGCGGTCGAGCGCCGCGCCATCAATGATTCCTGCCTCAACGCCTCGGCCCGTCGCGTCGGCCTGATCGACGAGCCGATGGCCGCGGCGATCGGCGCCGGCCTGCCGATCCACGAGCCGACCGGTTCCATGGTCGTCGACATCGGCGGCGGCACCACCGAAGTGGCTGTGCTGTCGCTGTCCGGCATCGTCTATTCGCGTTCGGTCCGCGTCGGCGGCGACAAGATGGACGAGGCGATCATCAGCTATATGCGCCGCAACCATAATCTGCTGATCGGCGAGACCACCGCCGAGCGCATCAAGAAGGACATCGGCACGGCCCGCATCCCGGCCGACGGCGAAGGCCTGTCGATCGAGGTCAAGGGCCGCGACCTGATGCAGGGCGTCCCGCGCGAGGTGCGCATGAGCGAGCGCCAGGCCGCCGAAGCCCTGACCGAGCCGGTCAGCCAGATCATCGACGCGGTCAAGGTCGCGCTGGAAGCCACCCCGCCGGAACTGGCCGCTGACATCGCCGACAAGGGCATCATGCTGACCGGCGGCGGGGCCCTGCTGCGTGGTCTGGACGCCGAGATCCGCGATCACACGGGCCTGCCGGTATCGGTCGCCGACGATCCCCTGTCCTGCGTGGCCATCGGCTGCGGCCGGGTGCTGGAACACCCGCGCTGGATGAAGGGCGTGCTGGAAAGCTCGCTCTAGAGTCCGTCTCGCGCGCCTGCGGACATCAGCGGTTTTCAAGGCCCGGTGATTCTGCGATAGCCTGATTTTCATGGGCAGATTCGCCCGCCGGCTCCCGCGTGGGCCGGGTGACTTCAACCCTCTGACGCAAGGGTCGCCGTGGCGTTTCGCGACGGACCGTTCGAAAACCTCAAGGTGCCGCTGATCTGGACGGCGGGCATCACCGTGCTCATCGTTCTGGTCGCCTCGGCCTTTCTGCTGATCAGCCAGCGTCGCGGCGACAGCCAGAATGCCATCAGGGGTGCCGGTGACCAGGTCTCGGGCGGGGTAGGGGGCGTTCTGGCCGCTCCCGTGCGCTGGGTCGGCGCCGCCAGCGACTATGTCGGCGACTATTTCTTTGCCGTCTCCGAGAACCGCCGCCTCAAGGAGCAGGTGGCCGAGCTTCAGGCCGTGGCCGACGCCAACATCGCCCTGCAGAACATCAACACCCGCTATGAAGCCATGCTGGGCATCCGGGTCGAGCCGAGCGTCGAGATGGAAACGGCGCGGTCGATTTCGGAGTCACGTGGTCCGTTCGCCCGCTCGCGCCTGGTCGATGTCGGTACATCTCGCGGTGTCCGGATCGGCAATCCGGTGATCAATGAGCACGGCCTGGTCGGACGAGTGGTCGGGACATCGCCGCGCGTCAGCCGCGTCCTGCTGGTCACCGATGTCTCCAGCCGCATCCCGGTGCTGATCGACCGCACCGATGCGCGCGCCATGTTGTCCGGCGACGGCAGCGGCAATCCGCGTCTGGAATACGTCCGGGGCACCGACTCGGTCGAGGTCGGCGACCGCGTTCTGACCTCGGGCGACGGCGGCGGTATTCCCCGCGGCGTGCCGATCGGCGTTGTCGCGCGGGGCATCGACGGGTCCTGGCGGGTCAAGCTGTTCAGTGACCGGGGCGCCATCGACTTCGTCAAGGTCATGAAGTTCGAGGACTTCGGCCAACTGGTCGATCCCGAGGCGCTGAATGCCCCGCCTCTGGCCGCCCTGGGGCCGGCCCCCGCCACTCAGGCCCCCGCCACCCCGCCTCCGGCGACTCCGGCCCAGCCCGGCGGTGCGGGCGAGTGAGACGTCCGGTCGCCGTCCGCGTCGTCGGGCCTCTGCAGTGGATCGTCTATCCGTCCTTGCTGGCCATACTGGCGACCCTGGTACTGGCCACGCCCGTGACCCTGTTCGGCCTCAGCCTGCCCGAGCCGGTCATCCCCATGGTCCTGGCCTTCGCCTGGCCGCTGATCCGGCCCTCGATCACCGCGCCGCTGGCCCTCTTTGCCCTGGGTCTGGTGCTGGACCTGCTGTGGTACGGCCCGCTGGGTCTGTGGGGACTGGTCCTGCTGTGCGTCTATGCCGCCATTCTGGTGTCGCGAAACTTCCTGATCGGGCAGGAAACCCGTGTGCTGTTCGTCTGGTACACGGTCGCCGCTCTGGGGGCCTTCTTTCTGGCCTGGGTCATCGTTACAATCGCCGCGGGGCGGGCGCCAAGCCTGCTGGCCCTTCTGGGTCAGGTGGTGCCGACGCTTCTGATCTTCCCGCTGGCGGATCGCCTGATCCAGCGGTTTGACGATGGCGATGTGCGGTTTCGATGAGCAGCGAACCCTCGATCTTCTTTTCGGACGTCAATGAGCGGCAGGGCTCCTTCCTGCGGCGCACCTTCGTCATGGGGGGGCTGACGGCCCTCGGCGTGCTGGGCCTGACTGCGCGACTCGGTCAGCTGCAGGTCGTCCAGGCGCAGGAATACACCACCCTGGCCACCGCCAACCAGTTCAACTTCCGCCTCGTCCCGCCGCCGCGCGGGGTCATCAAGGACCGGGACGGGGTGGTCATCGCCGGCAACCGGCCCAGCTTCCGCGTGCTGGTGGTTCGCGACGAGACCAAGGATCTGGACCAGACGCTCGATCTTCTGGGTCGGTTGATCCCCGAAACACTCGACCGCCGCAGGGCCATCATCCGCGACGTCAACGCCGCCCCGCGCTTCTCACCCGTGCCGGTCAAGAGCGACCTGACCTGGGAAGAATTCGCCAAGGTCAACCTCTACGCCAATGAACTGCCCGGCGTGATGGCCGACATGCACGAGACCCGCTACTATCCGCACGGCGGCGCCTTTGCCCACGTCGTCGGCTATGTGGCCAAGGTTTCAGCGGCCGATGTCGAGGCCGTACGGGCCCGGGGCGAGGAAGCCTCGCCGCTGTTGTTCAACCCCGGCTTCCGCATTGGCCGTCAGGGGGTCGAGGCCACCCTGGATACCGATTTGCGCGGTGTGGCGGGAGGGCAGCGGGTCGAGGTGGATGCCCGCGGCCGGGTGGTCGGCGAGGATCCCGCGAACTCCCGACCCGCTGTGCCCGGGCAGGAAGTGGTGCTTACCCTGGATTCCGATATCCAGAACCGGGCGCTCGAGGTGTTCGGCGAGGAGTCCGGCGGCTGTGTCGTCATGGATGTCCGCAACGGGGACGTCCTGTGCATGGTGTCCTCGCCTTCGTTCGATCCGAACCTGTTCGTCTCGGGCGTGCCCAGCAACATCTACCGCGCCTGGGCTGACTATGAGCGCCGTCCCCTGCTGGACAAGGCGATCTATGGCACCTTCCCGCCGGGTTCGACCTTCAAGATGACCACCGCCCTGGCGCTTCTGGATGCGGGCATCAATCCGACCGAAAGGGTCAATTGCTCGGGCGCCTATCGCTTTGGCAACCGGACGTTCGTATGCCACCGGCGCGCCGGTCATGGTCCGCAGACCATGCACGACGCCATCAAGAACTCCTGCAACGTCTACTTCTATCATATGGCCAACCGGGCGGGCGTGGACCGCATCGCCCGCACCGCCGAGGCGCTGGGCCTGCACCGGACCTATGAAATGGGTCTGTCGGGCCAACGGGCGGGCACCATGCCGTCGACGAAGTGGAAGCGTGAGAATTTTCGCAATCCGGCGGACCAGACCTGGTTTCCGGGCGAGACCCTGTCCGTGGCGATCGGCCAGGGGGCCATTGAGGTCAACGCGCTTCAACTGGCGGTCATGACCGCCCGCATCGCCAACGGCCGCAAGGCGATCGAGCCGCGCCTCATCAAGTCCGTGGGCGGGGTGGACCGTCCCTCGGGCGCGGCCGTCAAGGATCTTCCGTTCGAGGACACGCACCTGGACATCGTGCGCGCGGGCATGGCGGCGGTGGCCAATGATGTGACCGGCACGGCCTATCGGGTCAGCCAGCTGGGTCTCGGCGACATACAGATGGCGGGCAAGACCGGCACGGCCCAGGCCCGCGCCGGCCTGCGCCGGGGAACCTCGGTAGCGTGGTCCAGTCGCGACCACGGCCTGTTTGTGGCCTTCGCCCCCCATGATGCGCCGCGCTATGCCATAGCCGTCATCGTCCAGCACGGCGGGGGATCCCGGATTGCGGCAGAGAAGGCGCGCGAGGTCATGCGTGTGACGCTGCTCAAGGACCCCGACATGCGCAGCCGGATCGAGCGGCCGCTGCCCCCCGAGCCCGTGGGGCCGCTGGAAGAGGAAGACCCGGCGGCCATCGCGCCGCCGTCGCCGGCCCCGGTCGCGCCTGACCCCGTTCCCGCCAGGCCCGCGCCGCAGGAGCTTGCCGGCCCGCAGCCCTATCTTCCGGATCCGCAATGACCGCCTCGGCCCTGACCCGTCCCGGCGAGCGTGACCGGCTGAGCGTGAAGATCGCCCAGCTGGACTGGCGACTGCTCCTGTTGCTGTGCGCCATCGCCGGCATGGGGGCCGCCATGCTCTATTCGGTGGCCAAGGGTTCGTGGGAGCCGTGGGCCGCCAATCATCTGATCCGCTTTGGCCTCTGTCTGGCGATCCTGCTGGCCCTGTCGCTGGTGAACCTCAAATGGTGGTTCCATCTGGCCTATCCGGCCTATTTCGGGTCGCTGCTGCTGCTCGCGGCGATCGAGATTCCCGGCCTGGGCTATACCGCCATGGGCGCGACCCGCTGGCTGGATCTCGGCGTGACCCGTATCCAGCCGTCCGAGCTGATGAAGATCGCCCTCGTTCTGGCGCTGGCCCGCTGGTACCACGGTGCCACGGCCCAGGAAGCCCGGTTCCACTGGAAACTGATCTATCCGGCGCTCATGATCGGGGCACCCTTCGCCCTCGTCGCCCACCAGCCCGACCTCGGCAGCGCCCTTCTGCTGGGCCTGACCGGTGCCGCCATCATGTTCGCGGCGGGCCTCAGCTGGAAGATCATTGTCGCGGGGGCCGGGGCCGCCATCGCGGGTGTCTGGCCCTTCATCCAGTTCGTCATGCATGACTATCAGCGCGACCGGGTCCTGACTTTCCTCAACCCCGAGGCCGATCCCTCGGGAGAGGGCTATCAGATCATGCAGTCCAAGATCGCCATGGGCTCCGGCGGCTTGCTGGGCAAGGGCTATGGTCTGGGCAGCCAGAGCCAGCTGGAGTTCCTGCCGGAACGCCACACCGACTTCATATTCGCGGCGGTGTCCGAGGAATTCGGCTTCGTCGGCTCGTTCGGCATGCTGCTCTGCTATCTGGGCGTGATCCTGATCTCGCTGCGGATCGCCTCCCTGTCGCACAGCCATTTCGGTCGTCTGGCCACGGCCGGAGTGACCGCCACCTTTGCCCTTTATGTGCTGATCAACGGGGCCATGGTCATGGGGCTGGCCCCGGTGGTGGGCGTGCCCATGCCGCTGATGTCAAACGGCGGCACAGTCATGCTGACCGTCATGATCGGCTTTGGTCTCGTGATGGCCACCCGCGTTCACCGTTACGTCGAACTGCCCAAGGGTCACGGCCTGTTTTGATCACTCCGGCAGGCCTGCGGCCCAGTCGGTGGCGCGCACCAAACTGTCGATAATGCCCGGTTCTGACGAGGCATGCCCCGCGTCGCCGATCACCTCCAGCCGCGCTTCCGGCCAGGCCCGGTGCAGGGCCCAGGCGCCGGACATCGGCGTCACCACATCGAACCGGCCCTGGGCGATCCACGCCGGGATATGCCGGATGCGGTCGATCTTTTTCAGCAGCCAACCGTCTTCGGGCAGGAATCCGCCATTGCGGAAATAGTGGTTCTCGATCCGGGCGAAGGCGATGGCAAACTCGGCCTCGGCGAACTTGTCGGGGCGTGAGTCCGGCCCACCCACGCTGACGGTCTCGCCCTCCCAGCTGGACCAGGCGATGGCGCATTCGCGGCGCGCGGCCTCATCGTCCCCCGTCAGCCGCTTTTCATAGGCCGCCATCAGGTCGTCACGCTCGGCCTCGGGGATCGGTGCCAGAAACCGCTCCCAGGCGTCGGGGAAGATCATCGACGCCCCATCCTGGTAGAACCAGTGCAGCTCCTTCTTCGTCAGCAGGAAGATGCCGCGCAGCACCAGCGCCTTGACCCGCTCGGGGTGGGTCACCGCATAGGTCAGCGACAGGGTCGAACCCCAGGACCCGCCGAACACCACCCATTTGTCGACGCCGCAGCGCTCGCGCAGCCGCTCGATATCCTCGATCAGGGTCCAGGTGGTGTTGTTGTCCAGCGAGGCATAGGGCCTGGACTGGCCACAGCCGCGCTGGTCGAACATGATGATCCGGTAGGCCGACGGATCGAAATAACGCCGCATGCCCGGGCTGGTCGCCCCGCCGGGCCCGCCGTGCAGGACCAGCACGGGCTTGCCCTGCGGATTACCGCTCTCCTCGAAATAGATTTCGTGGCCATCCTGGGTCTTCATCCAGCCGCTGGCAAAGGCTTCGATCTCGGGGAACAGGTCGCGGCGGTCGCCCTCGGGCTTGGGAAAGGACATGAATACTCGCTGTGGAACTCAGGATGGGTCACGCGGGTGGTGGCGCAGGCCTAACGCCCCGAACGCAAACAGGAGCCATGCGGCGACCATCAGCACACCGCCGATCGGCGCCACTGCACCCATCGCGGTCAGGCCCGCCATACCGATCAGGGCGAGGGCCAGGGCAAAGATCGCGCCCCCGATCACCGCCAGCCACCCGGCCCCCAGGATCAGACGACTGTGCGTCGCCAGCCCCGCAGCCACAACTGCCAGCAGGGCGTGGACTAGACCATAATGGGCACTGGTGGTCAGCAGGGTCCTGACCTGCGGGCCCGCACCGTGGGCCGCGAACGCACCCAGCAGAACACAGAATGCGCCGAGGCCACAGGCCGTCACCGCCAGGGTACGATTCACCGACATATGGCCAAGCTAACCCACGGAATCGCCGGAGTCTGCTATCGGAACGGGGATGCAGCCCTCCGTTCGTCTTGCCCTTCACTATGTGTTGCTCTTCGGCGTCACCGGGGTCAGCCTGCCGTTCGCGGGTCTGTGGCTGAAAAGCCTGGGGCTGGACGGGGCCGAGATCGGCACCCTGCTGGCGGTGCCCATGCTGGCGCGATTCGTGACGGGACCGATGATCGCCGTCTGGGCCGACGGATTCGCCACCCGTCGCGCGCCGATCGCCATTCTCGGCTGGGTGGCGGTGGCGGGCTATGGCGCGGCGGGCCTGGTCGAAGGCTATGTGCTCTGGACGCTCTGCTGGTTCGTGGCGGCGACCGCCACTTCGGCCATCGTTCCCCTGATCGATGTGCTGAGCCTGCGCATCGCCCGGCGCGAGGGCTTTTCCTTTTCCGTCCCGCGCGGCTTCGGTTCGGCGGCCTTTGTGCTGGCCAATCTGGCCATGGGGGCGCTGCTGATCCGGCTGCCGGTCGCGGTGGTGATCGTCTGGATCGTCGCCGGCAGCGCCCTGATGGCACTCTATGCCCAGTTCGGCCTGCCGGCTGAAGCGGTCAGTGCCGCCGGGCGCGCCTCGGGCCGTAACCGCTTTCTGGGGCTTGGGCGCCTGCTGGGTGATCCGGTGTTCATGGCGGCCCTCCTGGCGATCGGCGCGGTGCAGGCCAGCCACGGCTTCTATTACGGCTTCTCGGCCATCCTCTGGACTCAGCAGGGCCTGTCCACCGGTCTCGTCGGCGCGCTGTGGGCCGGATCGGTGATCGTCGAAATCGGCTTCATGTGGTGGCTGGATCCCTGGCGGCGACGGCTGGGCATTGGGCCCTGGCCCATGCTGGCGGTCGGGGTCGGGGCGGGCGTTCTGCGCTGGACGGTCCTGGCCTTCAGTCCGTCACTCGCCCTGCTGTGGCCGCTCCAGGGCCTGCACGCCCTGACCTTTGCCGCCACCTATCTGGCCGGGGTCGAGATCGTCGAGCGCCTGGCCCCCGAGGACGCCCAGACCGCCGCCCAGACCCTGTCCTCGACGGTCTCTGCGGGGGTCCTGATCGGCATCGCCACCGTCCTGTCGGGTCCGCTCTACGACAGCTATGGCGCCGGTGGTTATCTGGCGATGGCTGGGCTGGCGGCGCTGGGTGGGGTGGCCGCGCTCAGCCTGCGTGGGCGGCTGGATCGAGGCTCAGGCCGCGCGCGGGCGGGGCAGGGGTGACAGGTGCCGCGCCATGGCCTCGGCGGCCAGACGCACGGCGCGTCTGATCATGGACCCGTCGCCCTCCGGCACGCGCAACAGGCCGACCAGCGGTGCCTCGGGGCCGTCGGGCAGGGAGCACAGCAGCCGATACAGCAGATAATTGCCCGGGTCGGTTACGGTCTCGGACGACAGCCGTGCCGTAAGGCCGGCCTCGGACAGGGTCTGGGCCATTTCCAGGGCGGGGGCGGTGGCGCGCGCCACGCCCGGCCCCGTGGGCACCAGCCGGGCCTTGCCGTTCAGCGCCCGGTTTTCCGCGCGGGTCTGGATCAGGAAGTCGCCCGCTCCGGTCGCCCGACCGACCAGCAGGGCCGCGCGACACGCCGGATCCCGCAGGCGTTCAACCAGGGTTCGGGCCAGGGATTCCGGGGCTTCGGCTTCAACAGGGATCAGGCGCGCGCCCGGGGGCATCCAGTCACGCGACGCCTCCGGACCTTCCACGTCCCAGTCCAGCTCCGGCTCATAGGCGCAAAGCATAAGCCCGGGGCGCAAGTCCGGCTGGGCATCGGCGGGCGTGTCGAGCATGGGCCTGAGAGAGCTGTGACGGACATATGACGGCGGGGGGACCGTGTCGTTATCGGGGCCGGATCGTCAACCCCCAAATCCGAATGGAACGGTGGTTTCCCCCTTCAGGAGAGGTCGCCGACCGCGGCATCCAGCAGCAGGAAGGCCCGCCCGCCGTCCGAAGCCAGCCGGTTCAGCACCGCCGGTCCGTCACCGTTCGTCGCGTGGTCCCTGACGATGCGCGACCATGTGCGGACGTAGGCCTCGGCATCGATCTTCAGCTCGGGATCGCTCAGAACGCGGCGCGAGACACTGCGCACGGCGGCGGGGGCCACCCGGCGCACGATCTGTCGGGCAGCATCGGCATCGCGGGTGACAAAGGCCTCGGCGGCTTCTTCGATGCGCGAGCGGGGCAGGAGGGCATTGGGATCGACCCCCATGCGCCGGATCGAGGCCAGCATCCGCTCGTTCAGGGCCTCCGTGTCGGCGGGCGGCATCACCGGCGTGTCCAGATCCATCGGCGCATGCTCCGGATCGTCGCCCATCAGGTCCTTCCACCCCATGCCCTCGTCCGGGGCCCGGGTCCGGGGGGCGTCGCCGCGGTTGCGCAGGCCGAAGCCGCGACCTTCCGGCTCGGTCCGGGGGCGACGCAGGGCAGGGGGCTCCGGCGGTTCTGCAGGGGGAGGCGCCTCGCGTCGGCCACGCCCGCCGTCGCCGGAGACCACACCCATCAGGCGCACCGCCTCGGTCAGCATTTCATAGTTGCGCCTGACCCGCTCCTGGAAGCCGGCGTCCAGCGCCTCGGTGTCCTCGGCCGCCTTGCGCGACGCTTCCGACAGGGCCGCAAGGCCGTCCTCGACGGCGGCGCGCACGGCATCCACTCGCTCGCGGGCCTGTTCCGGAAGCTCGGCCGCGCGCTGATCCAGCTCGTTGATCGAGTCATCCACCCTCTGCAGCGCCGCATTCATCCGCTCGATCGTGGCTTCCAGCCGTTGCAGGGCCCGGTCGCCGGCTTCATCGACCAGATCGGCGGTGTGGGTGACCACCTTGCGGGCCCCGTCGATACGCGCTTCCGCGGCGGCCTCGGCCTTCTGCGAAGCCTCGAACACGGCCTCGCCCAGCCGGTCGGCGCGCAGCTGGGCTTCCTCGGTGGCTTCTGCGGCGGCCCTGCGGCTTTCCTCGGCGGTGGCCTTCAGCGCCTCCAGCGCCCGGCGGCTTTCTTCCAGCAGGGTGTCGCGGGCGTCGGCTGACAGGGCCTCGAACCGGTCCAGAGAGACCTTGGTGGCGCTGTCGAAATTGTCGGCCTCGCGCTGGGACATCTCGATCAGGGCGCGGAATTGATCCGCTGCGGCCTCGACCAGGTCGCGCAGCGCCTCGGTTCCGATGGTGGTGGTCTCGACCAGTTCGGTGCTGGTCGAGCGCACGACCGACAGCTGTTCGGTCAGCTGGGCTCGCTGGCTCTCGACCTGGGCCGAGAAATCTTCCTGATCGGTGCGCAGCGAATAGGCGGCGGTCACCAGCGCCGCGCGCTGCTGGCCCAGACCCTCCTCGACCGACTGGATCTGTTCGGCAACGCCCGCTCCGGCGTTTTCGAGACGCAGGGTCTGACGGGCCAGATCATCGGCGGCGGCGCGGGCGGCTTCCTGGGCTTCCCCTGCGGCGGCGGCCATGTCGGCGGCCCGGGCAGCCAATGCGGTCTCGGCCTCCCTTAGCTGGGTCTGGGCCAGATCCGAGGCCTCCACCACCATGCGCGACTGGCGATCCACCACCTCCAGCACATGGGCGGCCTGTCCCTCCAGCGTGCCACCCAGCGCGGCCATGGCCTCGCGTTCGCCGGACAGGCTCTCGACCAGCCGACGGGCAGTCCGGCCTGCGGTCTCGGCCGCCTCATTCAGCAGGCGGCTCTCCTCTGCCAGCGACCGGCGCAACTCGGCCATGTCCTGACGGGCGCGCTCGGCGGCCAGGGCCGCCTGGTCAATGTCATTTCTCAGCCCGACCAGAACCTCGCCGGTCTTGTGGGCCGCCAAGGCCGTGGGGGCCATCAGGGCCTCGGCCAGACCCCGGGCCCGGCGCGTTTCGGCGGCGATCAGACGGGACTGGTGCACGGCCCGCGCCAGCAGAAACGTCAGACCCGCAGGCGCCAGAGCCACCAGAATGTAAAAAGCCAGTCTCAGCGGCTCGATCGGCGCGGCTCCGAACCCGGCCTCATAGGCTGCCCAGGCGCCGACGCCTCCCGCCCACAGGGCGGAGGCGAGGGCCGCAGTCCAGTACCCGCCCCGGGCGCTGATGGTCTCGGCCGGTACAGTGTCCAGTGCCGCCCGGATCGGAGCCAGTTCCGCGCTTTCTGCGGGGGCAGCGGGCGGCTCGGTCGGCACAGCCTCGCCCTTTGACACCGGCACGGACAGCGAGGTCCTGGCCGCCGGCTCCGGCTCGGGCGCGGCGGTCTTCGCGGCTGCGGCTTCCGCCTGTTCGCGCTGGCGGCGCTTCCGGCGCTCGGCCCGCGATTCGGTCGCGGGTTCGGGATCGACTCCGCCCTCGGGCATGCCGCCCCTGACCTCGCCCGCCTCTCTTTCGTGAGCGACCTCTGCACCCTCATCGGGAGCGGTCAGGTTCAGCGGCGGCCGTTGGCGGGACTTCATGGACACTCTGCTCGATGCGCGGGCGTCGCGCCCCCCGGCGCGACCTCGAAAAGTCAACCTAACGGCTCAGGACGCGGGCGCAAAGCGCTTCAGGCAAAGGAAGCGCGTCAGGGCAGGGGATGGATCAACACCCGCGCTTGGGCGCGGTGCCGACCAGAACCGCGGAGGAAGGCTGCTTGTCGCATTCAATGACGCGATGCACTTCGGGGTTGGAGGTGGGCTCGGCGCGCGATTCCACACCGAACTGGGCAAGCGCCGCCGCCGCCATAAAGGCGATAAAGCCGATGATCATCTCGATCAGGGCCTGCACGGGCGACACACCTCCCCTTCATGCCGCAAACACGCGACATCACCAGCCTCCTATGCGACAATTTCGCCCTCCCGACAACGTCGGCATGCGAAGAAACGCTCAGGATTGACGGGTAGTGTGCGATAGGACACGCAAGGCACGGTCATGACGACTTCGGCGCATCAGGTAGGGCATGAGCCAGTTCACAGACGGGAATGACGCCCTGATTGCCCAACCCTCCCTGATCGACAGGCCCGGGGCCTGCTGGAAGGTTGCCACGGCCTCGCGGTTCGCCGTTCTCATGGACAATGAGGCCTATTTCGAAGCCCTGGCCTCATCCCTTGCCAGGGCGCAAAGGTCGATCGTGGTGCTGGGCTGGCAATTCGACCCCCGCACGCGGCTGGATCCCGAAACCCGCCCCGATGATCATCAGGCCCAGATCGGCCATCAGCTGCGCATGCTGGTCAAGACCCGGCCTCAGCTGGATGTCCGGCTGCTGATCTGGAATTCTCCCCTGTTGATCGCCGCATCCCAGGGCTTTTACCCGCATCGGGCCCAGGGCTGGTTCCGCAAGCGCATGGTCGAGTTCCGGCTGGATCAGCCCGGTCCGCTGGGTGCCTGCCATCATCAGAAGGTGATCGTGATCGACGATGCCGTGGCCTTCACCGGCGGCGGCGACGTGGCCACGGATCGCTGGGACAACACCGAACATCTGGATGACGACCCGCGACGTTGCATGCCGTCCGGCCTGATCGCACCTCCCCGTCACGAGACCATGTGCGTGATGGATGGCGATGCCGCCCGCGCCCTCGGCGATCTGGCGCGCGAGCGGTGGTTCCGGGCCACCTGGGAACGCACCCAGCCCGATGTCGTCGACCATGATCCCTGGCCCGAGGGGGTCGAACCGGATCTGGTGAATGTGCCCGTCGGAGTGGCGCGCACCGAGCCCCGCTGGGCCGGCCGGCGAGAGGTCCGCGAAGTCGAGACCCTTCATCTTGAATCAATAGAATCCGCCAAATCTCTGATCTATCTCGAGAACCAGTATTTCACCTCGCCCCGCATCGCGGCAGCCCTTGCCCGGCGTCTGGCCGAGCCTGATGGCCCGGAGGTGGTCCTCATCTCGACCGGGCAGAGCCCCAGCTGGTTCGATCGCCTGACCATGGACACGACTCGTTCCGAGGTTCTCTACCGGCTGGAGCAGGCCGATCATCATGATCGCTTCTTCGCCTTCAGTCCCGTCACCGACGGTGGGCAGCGCCTGATCGTCCATGCCAAGGTGTCGGTGATCGACGACCGGGTGCTGAGGATCGGTTCGGCCAATCTGAACAACCGGTCCATGGGCTTCGACACGGAATGCGACATCGCCGCAGAACCGGTTGACGAGGCCGGGCGTCGCGCCATCCGGCGACTGCGGCAGGCGTCTATTGCCCACTTTATCGGCGCGCCGATGGATGCCTATCGCGCCGCCGAGGAAGTGACCGGCTCGGTCGGGCGGGCGATCCTGACCTTTGGGGCGCACCGCATGCGGGTGTTGGGGGCCCATCCGCCGTCACGCATCGAGGCTCTTATCGCCGAATGGCAACTGGGCGACCCGACGTCGGCCGATGATGCCTGGCGTCCGTGGAAGCGGCGCAACCCGACCCAGCGTCCGGATCAGGCCCTTGCGGGCGGCAACTCGAAGTCGACGATCAGCGGCAGGTGATCCGAGGCCATCCGGGCCAGCGGTGAAAACGACGACCTGACGCCCGTCACCCGCACCTCCGGGCTGACGAAGGCATGATCGATCCGGATGGCGGGAAAGCTCGACGGAAACGTCTTGACCGACGGCTTCAGCCCCAGCCGCCGCTGGGCGTCATCCAGTCGCCGGGCCAGGATGCGATAGGGACGGGTGATCGAGGTGGCGTTGAAGTCCCCCGTCAATATGGTTGGACCCGAGCAGTCCTTGCGCCCCAGCCAGTCGCGCCCGACCAGCGCTGTGGCCTGACGGCGCTGCTCACGCGGCACCAGTCCCAGGTGGGTGTTGAGGACATTCAGGTCCTGTCCGCCGATCTCGATCCGCACCCAAAGGGCACCGCGCGGCTCCAGTCCCGGAATGCCGGCGACAGAGGGCAGGGAGTCGGTCTTGACCAGCCGCTCGGGCAGATGGGTCAGGACGGCGTCCCCATACAGTTCCGCCTCGACCTGCATGGCCGGGTGGAAATGGACCGTCATGGCCAGCTTGCGGGCGATCTCGGCGGCCTGATCGACGCCGCCGGTGCGGGCGCGACCGACATCCAGTTCCTGCAGGCAGACGATATCGGGCTCATACTCGGCGATCACGCCGACGATCCGGTCCAGGTCCAGTTTGCGGTCCATACCGACGCAGCGGTGCACATTGTACGACATCAGGCGGGGCATGCGTGCCTCCTGACAGGACAACAGGGCCGGTTTCGGTCACCACTCGGGCCTTCAGGGGGCGTCACAGTTCGACCAGTCGATCCGACAGTTCATTGGGATTATCCGGACCCGGCGGAAAATGGGCCGCCAGCACCTGACCGCACAGGGCGATGGCGGCCTCGAAGCCTTCGATGGGGCGCCCCGCGCGCAGCTCACGGGTCAGGGCCGAGGTGACATCCGCCCAGGTCTCGACCGGCACGCGAGCGTGGATGCCCTGATCGGCCACCACCTCGACCCGGTGCTCGTCCAGCGCGCAGAAGATCAGCACCCCGGTGCGGTTGTCCGTCACATGGATGCCGTGGGCCAGAAACTGATGGATCGCCGCCTTGCGCACGCGGTGCCGACGGATCGAGGCCGGTGTCATCAGCCTGCGCACCACCGGCAGGCCGTGGATCAGGAACACCCCCAGAAAGATCACCACCTGCACCAGGGCATAGGCCCCGAGCGTCTGGGCCAGGGTCACCGGCGTGGCCGCCAGCTGTGCCGCCTGCCAGCCGTCGGAATAACCGGGAAGCCAGGCCGCGCTGAAGCCCAGAGGGATCAGCAGCAGGGGCAGGATCATGGCCGCCGCCGCCGCCCAGGCGAGGCCCACCTCGCGGTAGGACGACACCCGCCGGGCGATGACGCAGAAGATTTCGCCCGAGGTGGCCTGTTCGGCCTCCTCGACGGCGCGGCGGATACGGTCGTGATCCATCGGGGAAATACGCATTACCAGCCTCCCGAGGCGCCGCCGCCGCCAAAGCTGCCCCCTCCGCCGCCAAAGCCGCCGCCAAATCCGCCCCCGCCGAAGCCGCCGCCGCGACCCCCGCCGCCGCGCGAGCGCAGGGCCTCCGACGCGGCCCAGATCAGGATGGGGGCGATGTCCGATCCGCCCCGGCGGCGGCGTCCGCTGGCATTGCTGACGATGCCGATCACCGCGATCAGAATGAAGCCGAACACCAGGGCGATGATGATCAGGGCGCCGACCGGTATTCCGGGTCCGGCGGCCTCGACCGCCGCCGCCCGGGCCCGCGCCTCCTCGGGGTCCAGCCGCAGCTGCGCCTCGATGGCGATCACGCCTTGTTCGATCCCCCGCTCAAAGCCGCCAACCTTGAAGGCCGGGGTGATCTGCTCGTGGATGATCAGGGCCGACAGGGCGTCGGTCAGTATGCCCTCCAGCCCATAGCCGACCTCGATGCGGATCTTGCGCTCTTCCAGCGCTACGATCAGCAGCACGCCGTTGTCGCCGTCCTTCTGGCCGATCTGCCAGTGCCGGCCCAGCCGGGTGCCATAGTCGGCGATGTCATAGCCGCCCAACGAGCGCACAGTGACCACCACCAGCTGATCACTGGTGTCGCGCTCCAGCGCCGCCAGCCGCGCCTCCAGCTCGGCTTCCCTGGCCGGACTCAGCAGATTGGCCTCATCCACCACCCGGCCGGTCAGCTCGGGAAAGCGCGGCTGGGTGTGCCCCGGAAGGGCCAGCGCCAGCCAGACCACCGCCAGGGCCAGTCCTGCTGCTGCGGCTCGCCACATCCCTTGCTCGACGGTCAGGGTGCGGGTCACGGGTTGGGGGTGGCTCCGGTGTTGAACTGCACCTGGGGCGCGGTCTCGGCACCTTCGGTGGCGGTGAACAGGGGCAGGGGATCAGACCCCGAATGGAAGGTCGCGGCCCAGAGGTTCCCCGGGAAGGTGCGCAGCGTCGTATTATAGACCCTCGCCGCCTCGTTGTAATCGCGCCGGGCCACGGCGATGCGGTTCTCCGTCCCTTCCAGCTGGCTCTGCAGGGCGATGAAGTTCGCATTCGACTGGATCTGCGGATACTGCTCGACCACCAGCATCAGTCGCGACAGCGCCTGGCTCAACTCGCCTTGGGCCGCCTGATAACGGGCGACCGCTGCCGGATCGGACAGGGCATCGGCGTCCAGCTGGATCGAGGTGGCGCGCGAGCGGGCCTCGATCACCTGGGTCAGGGTCTCGCGCTCGGCGATCGAGGCACCCTGCACCGTCGCCACCAGATTGGGAATCAGGTCGGCGCGGCGCTGGTACTGGGCCTCGACATCGGCCCATTTGGCCCGGGCCGCCTCTTCCTGGGTCGGGATGGTGTTGTAGCCGCAGCCTCCCAGCGTCAGGGTCACGGCGGCGACGGCCAGCACGGGCGCACGCAGAACGGTCATGGAAAGCCCCCTTGAGCGGTTCGGCCGACGATCCGGCCGACTGTGGAGTATCGGCCCGGACGGTCGCCGCTTCAAGCGCTCAACTGTGACGGTTCCACACCCGCCGCGCGACAGGCGGCGGCATAGGTATTGGCCAGCAGGCAGGCGATGGTCATCGGCCCGACCCCGCCCGGCACCGGGGTGATGGCCCCGGCAACGGCTGCCGCCGAGGCATAGTCCACATCCCCGACCACCCGGGTCTTGCCCTCGGCCGCCCTGACCGGGTCCGCCGACGGCACGCGGTTGATGCCGACATCGATGACGGTCGCGCCGGGCTTGATCCAGTCGCCGGGGATCATCAGCGGCCGTCCGACCGCGGCTACCAGAATATCTGCCCGGCGGCAGACCTCGGCCAGGTTCCGCGTCCGTGAATGGGCGATGGTCACCGTGCAGCTTTCTGCCAGCAGCAGCTGCGCCATCGGTTTGCCGACGATGTTCGAGCGCCCCACCACCACGGCCTCCAGCCCCGACAGGTCGCCCAGCGTCGCCTTCAGCAGCTTGAGACAGCCCAGCGGCGTGCAGGGCACCAGTCCCGGCTGTCCGGTCGCCAGCCGCCCGGCATTGATCACGTGAAAGCCGTCGACATCCTTGTCCGGGTCGATGGCCGCCAGCACCGCCGTCTCGCGGATGTGGGCGGGCAGGGGCAGTTGCACCAGAATCCCGTGCACCGCCGGATCGGCATTCAGTCGCGCGACCAGGTCCAGCAGCGTCGCCTCGGTCGTCTCTGCACCCAGCGTGTGGGTGAAGGAGTTCAGCCCCGCGCGCGTCGCCGTCTCGCCCTTGCTTTTCACATAGATACGGCTGGCCGGGTCCTCGCCCACCAGCACGGCGGCCAGCCCGGGCAACACGCCCGTCTCGGCCTTCAGTCGGGCGGCGGCCCCCGCCACCTGATCGACCAGGGCCGCGGCGCGCGCCTTGCCGTCGATGATCCGGGCGGTCGGGGAGGGGGTCACGGTCATGGCGGGTCCGGTCTGCCGATCCCTTGTCAGGAATCCTTGCGGTCAGGCGATTTACACAGGGCCGGGTTCGGCGTCTATGATCGGGTAAAGCTGTGAAGGGGATATCATGCGCCGATTCCAGGGGACCAGAATTGTCGGGCTTGTCGGCGCCTCGGCGCTGGCCCTGCTCATGGCCGGTGGGGCCTGGGCCCAGGAAGCTGTATCCCTGACCCTGGGCGAGGGGCTGGACGCCACCCTCGCGGCAGAGGATTCCCGCGATGAATTCGGCGGACCCTACGATGCCTATAGCCTGATGCTGACGGCGGGCCAGCGTATCGAGATCGAGATGACCTCGGGCGACTTTGACGCCTATCTGGAGCTTTACGGCCCCGGCGACGACACTGACCCTGTGGCAGTCGATGACGATGGGGCGGGTGACGGCACCGATGCCCGCCTGCGCTATACGGCCCCCGTCGACGGCACCTACACCCTACGGGCCAGTTCCTTTGATGATGAGACCATAGGCAGCTATCGCCTGATTGCGGTCGAACGCCCGCCGGCTCCACCGGCCCCGGAACCCGGGACGATACGGCTCGGCCAATCGGTGGAGGGCGTCATTGATGACACCGACCCTCTCGACGATCAGGACATTGCCTACGACGCCTGGCGCTTCTCCGCCGCCGCGGGCGAGCGGGTGATGATGGTTCTGACCTCCGACGACTTCGATACCTTCGTCCAGGTCGGTCGCCTCACGGACGGCGGGTTTGAGGAACTGGCCTTCAATGACGACGACGGCGACTCGCTTAATTCGCGCCTGGTCTTTGCCGTGCCCGCACCGGGCGAGTATCTGATCCGCGTCCGCCCGTTGTCGTGGGGCGAGGCCGGGGCCTACAGACTGAGTCTCGAGGCCGCCCCGCCACGGCCCGAAGCCAAACGGCTGAACATCGGCGACAGCCTTACCGGTAGCCTCGGCCCGGACTCTCCCGTCAACGACGAAGGTTACCGCGCGCAGCTCTATCGCTTCGAGGGGCGCGAAGGTCAGCGCATCGACATCCGGCTCGAGGCCGAGGACTTCGACACCTATCTCGTGCTCTATCGCGACGACGGTGAGCCGCCGACCCGTCTGGACGACAATGACGACAGTGTCGGGACCAACTCCCGTCTGCTTCGCACGCTCGAGGGCACCGGCCCTTACCTGATCGAGGTGCGTGGCTTCAGTCAGATGGTCGAGGGTAGCTATACCCTCAGCCTCGCCGAAATCGCCCCCGAGCGACCGCCCGAGCCCATCGCCTTCGGCACCGTGCGGGAGGGCGTGATCGATGATCGGGATCCCACCGACGCCCAGAACCGGAATTACGATTCCTTCCGTTTCACCGGGGTCGAGGGCAACCGGGTGCAGGTGATCGCCCGGTCGGGCGACTTCGACACCTTCCTGCGCCTGGGCTCTGCCGAGGGGGAGTTCCAGGCCATGGCCTCCGACGACGACGGTCTGGGCGAGGGTACGGATTCGCGCATCAACTTCACCCTCCCTTCGGACGGCGACTATGTGATCCGCGTGTCGCCCCTCAGCGAGGGGGGTGAGGGCCTTTACTCCCTTGAACTGATCGACCGGGGGCCGGCCCCGTCGCCCGGCAGCATTCTGGTCGGCGCCACCGCACGCGGTACCCTTACCGAGACCGACGCTGCCGCCGATGACGGCAGCTATTTCGATGCCTATCGCATCTCCGCCAAGGCGGGGGAAACCCTGGTGATCACCATGGTCTCAAATGCCTTTGACGCCTTCATCATCGTCGGACGGGAGAAGGACGGCGGTCGCCTCGAAGTCCTCGCCAGCGATGACGACGGCTTGTCCGAAACCCACGCACGCCTCGAATGGCGGGTCCCGGACGACGGAGTCTACATCATCCGTGCCGGCAGCTACGGCCAGGGCGAATCCGGTGCCTACGCTCTCAAGGTTGACCGCAAGCCCTAGGATTCGGGGGCAGCTACCCGTCTCCGCCACCCGAGGGGCGGCGCGTAGCTGCCAGGCAGGTTCATCACAAAGGCCACAAAGAGCCCGCAAAGGACACAACGAGGTCGAGCCCGGACACCCCCCCCCCTTTGTGCCCTTCGTGGCCCCTCAGTGTCCTTTGTGATGAACCTCTTTCTTCTCCCTTCTCCCTATCGGGGGAGAAGGACCGCTGAGCCGACGCCCTCAACTATAAAACCTGCCCCGAAATTCCCTATCCCTTTCAACGCCCCCACCGTTTCTCGCACCGTTCTTCCCGACCGGGTCGCGGGGTGTGCAACTCTTCACCTGTCTCCGTCGCAGGAGAGGCGCCTCGGGACCCAGGCACTGATGCGGCGGCGGGGGCCGGTCGAGCGGGACTGCCCGGTGTAAACGCCGGGGCCCGGGGTGTTTCTGGACACCCCGCCCGTCGCGGGCCGAGACGTCTGAAAGAGGTCGAACCGGGTCAAACGAGCCGGGGTGCGCAAGTTCGTCGGCGCCCCCGGTCCCGGCGGAAGAGACCGGAGCTTCAGACCGCTCGCGTGAACCGACCGGGGCGGCGCCAGGCCAGGTGCCGAAAATCACACACGCTCCCTGACGGCGAAAGCACGGGAGCACACGGTTCCGGGCCCCGGCCCGCGCGCCGCCCCCCTCTCCATCACCTCTGCCCCCCGGGCGAGAGGGGCTTTGGCGTGGGCGGTTCCTTGTCAGGCTTCGTCAGACGCCTTGCAGCAGCTTTGCAGCTAGCCTCTGTCACATATCTGGAGGGATCCCATGCTCCTACGCCTTGTCACCGCCACCGCTGTTGGCCTCGCCCTTGTCGCCGGTGCCGGCGCCGCTTCGGCTCAGACCCGTATCGCGGTCGGCGAGCAGTCGGGAGGGACCCTTGATGCCAGCTCGCCCCGGCTTCAGGACGGCAGCTACTACCAATGCTGGGTGGTGGAGCCCAACGGCCAGCCGATCACCATCGACCTGATGAGCGGCTTTTTTGACACCTTCCTCGTGGTCGGGACCGGCCGGGATTGCGGCGACGGCATGACGACCGTGGCGGCCGACGACGACAGCGGAAACAACACCAACTCCCAGGTCAGCGGCACCTTTACCCAGCCGCGTCTCCTGATCCGCGCCAATGCCTTCAACGCCGGCGAGGGTGGCAACTACTGGATCAAGGTGACCGCCGGTCTGCCGGAGGTCGAGGAACGCCTCGGCAGCATGGACGCCCTGCCGGAGGTGGTCAGCGAGTGGCGGACCGACGCCTATGTCTGCGCCGGCGCCTACCGGGCCATGGGCGACGTGATGCCGAACGTCCGCCGCTACGGTAATGTCGGCACGATCGACTACGCGGCCCGTGACCGTCAGGTCTCCGGTCGGGTGTCGGCAGCCGAACAGGGCATGATCGACTTCACCTCAAGCAATTTTGTTCTGATCGCCCTCGGCGGGTTCATCGACGACAAGCCGCAGCAGGTGTCGGAATATCTGACGACAGTGGCGAACTGCGACCGTGCCCATGGCTTCACGCCGGTAACGCGATTCCGCTAGGCTCTCTCAATGTTTCACCGGGGGCATGACGCCCCGACAGGAGTTTGTCCTATGTCTCTGAAAATTCTGGCCCGCTCGGGTGCCGTGGCCGCGACGGCCCTGATGGCGGCGCTGGCCGTGGTGACCACGGCCTCGGCCCAGTCCAGTATTCGCGTCGGCCAGACGATCAACGGGACCCTCAGTGCGAGCGACCCGGTCATGGAGGCCGACGGCAGCAATTATGACTGCTATATCCTGTCGACCCGGGCGGGCCAGTCCTACACCATCGACCTGGATTCCGACGATTTCGACACCTTCATCGGCCTCGGAGCGGGTCGCGCCTGCCAGCCCCCGATCAGTGATTCCAACGATGACCGGGACGACGGCAGCACCAACTCCCGCCTGACCTTCACCTCGGCGGGCGGCGACTACTTCATCCTCGCCAACAGCTACCAAGCCGGTGAAAGAGGCGCCTATCGCCTGAGCGTGACTGAAAGGCCGACGTCCCGCGCGCCCGGCAGCGCCTCCGTGTCGTCCAGCCGCTTCACGCGACCGACCAATCCCCAGCAGAGGTCTGATTTCGACACCCTGTGCGCCGGCGTGGCCGTCGTCGGTCTGTTGATGCTGATGGAGCAGGACCTCAGCGACGATGACCTGATGCGCTATCTCGAACAGAATTATGAGCTGACCCTCAGCGCCCGGGCGTCTGGTGCCGCGATCGGCAAGACCGAGGCCGAGGTCGACGACGAGATCGCCAGCTATGGCGCCGCCCTCATGACCTCCGACGAGCTGATGCGCGACTATCCGCCGATCGCGACCCGCCAGGGCTGCCTCGACGCCTCAGGCCGCTGACGGCAGGAGGCCCGGCGGGACGACGAGGGGCGCCGAGGGCCGCCTGGCCTTCTGCTTCCGACGGTCTGTTCCACTCCTTCATCTCCACCCAAATTGTCTCGACAGGAGATCATTCAATGTCCCCGAAAAATCTGGTCCGCACGGTCGCTGTGGCCGCCACAACCTTGATGGCGGCCCAGGCCATCACATCCACGGCCTCGGCCCAGAGCACAATCCGCATCGGCGAGCCCGTCAGGGGCACGCTCAGCGCCAGTGATCCGGTCATGGAGGTCGATGGAAGCAATTATGACTGCTACATCCTCTCGACCCGGGCCGGGCAGTCCTATGCCATCGACCTGACGTCCAGCGACTTCGACACCTTCATCGGCATGGGGCCGGGGCGCGCCTGCCAGCCGCCCGTCGAACAGACCAATGACGACGTCAGCGAGGACAACACCAATTCGCGCCTGATCTTCACCGCCTCGGGCGGCGACTATTTCATCCTCGCCAACAGCTATGGCGCTGGCGAGACCGGTGTCTATCGCCTGATCGTCACGGAGCGCGGCACCACCACGTCAGCCGCCCAGGTCCCGAATCTGACCCGCCCGCGAGAGGCGGAGGACCGCTATGACTTCGACCTGACCTGCGCGGCCTTCGGCACCCTCGGCATGATCGAGCTGATGCAGCAGGAAATGAGTGATGCAGAGCTGCAGAAGCTCCTCTCGGACAACTACACCCTGCTGACCAATGCCGAACAATCCGGTGCGGCCCTCGGCAAGTCCTCGGATGATGTGAACAATGAGATCGCCCAACTGGCGGCCGATCTCATTCAGGATTCCGAGGCCATGGAACAGCTGCCGCCGGTGCCCACCCGCGCCGCCTGCCTCGGCGCGTCCGGCCTCTAGGCCGAGGGCAGCAGACCCGACACGAAATCGCGATAGCGGCCGGCGGTCACCCCGTCGGTCGCCCGCGCGATGTCGGGCGCGAAATAGTGGTCGGACGCATATTCCGGCGCCGCCTCGCGCACGATCGCCCAGGCCCGCTCCAGCGCGGGTGACGACTTGAGCGGACGGTGGAAATCCAGACCCTGGGCTCCGGCCAGCAGCTCGATCCCGACGACGGTCGCCGTATTCTGCGTCATGTCCAGCAGACGCCGGGCCCCATGGGTCGCCATCGACACATGGTCCTCCTGATTGGCGCTGGTCGGGACGGTGTCGACGCTGGCCGGATGAGCGACCATCCGGTTCTCGGCGACCAGCGCCGCCGCCGTCACCTGGGCGATCATGAAACCCGAATTCAGCCCCGATTCCCGCACCAGAAAGGCGGGCAGGCCACTCATCTTGGGATCGACGAGGATCGAGGTCCGCCGCTCCGACAGATTGCCGATCTCGCACAGGGCCATGGCCAGCTGATCGGCGGCAAAGGCCACCGGCTCGGCGTGGAAGTTTCCGCCCGAAATGACGTCACCCTCCTCGACGAACACCAGCGGATTGTCGGTCACCGCATTGGCCTCGCGCTCGAGCGTCGTAGCCGACGTGCGGATCAGGTCGAGGACCGCGCCCATCACCTGCGGCTGGCAGCGCAGCGAATAGGGGTCCTGCACCTTGGAGCAATCCGTCCGGTGGCTGTCGCGGATCGCCGACCCCGCCATCAGGTCGCGCAGGGTCTCCGCCACGGCGATCTGTCCCGGCTGGCCGCGCAGGGCGTGGATGCGGGCATCGAAGGGCGCATCCGACCCCTTCAGCGCATCGACCGACATGGCCCCGGCCACCAGGGCGGCGGCAAAGGCATCCTCGGTGGCAAACAGGCCGGTCAGGGCCAGCGCCGTCGAACACTGGGTCCCGTTCAGCAGGGCCAGACCCTCCTTGGGCCCCAGCGTCAGGGGCTCAAGCCCGACCGTCGCCAGCGCCTCGGTGGCGGGCATGCGCTCGCCCTTCACTCGGGCCTCACCGACCCCCAGCAACAGGCAGCTCATATGCGCCAGCGGTGCCAGATCGCCCGATGCCCCGACTGACCCCTTGGACGGCACGCACGGCAATACGTCGGCGTCGAGCAGGGCGATCAGCATTTCCAGCGTCTCGCGCCGGATGCCCGACGCCCCGCGCGACAGGCTGGCGACCTTCAGCACCATCATCAGCCGCACGACCCGGTCTTCCAGATCGGGGCCTACCCCGCAGGCATGGCTCAGCACCAGATTGCGCTGCAGCGTCTCCAGATCCTCCGGCTTGATCGAGGTGCTGGCCAGCAGGCCGAAGCCGGTGTTCACGCCGTATACCGTGCGCCCCTCGGCCACGATGGCGGCCACCGTGGCCGCCCCCCGATCGACCGCGCTCCATGCCGCATCGGTCAGCGACAAACGCACGGGGCCATCCAGCACGGCGCGAAGCTGCGAAAGGGTCAGGTCCGCGTTTCCGATCACGATCGACGTCATGCTCAGCCCTCCACCGACGGCAGGTTCAGCCCGTGTTCGCGGGCCGCGTCCTTCGCGATCTCATACCCGGCGTCTGCATGGCGCATGACGCCGGTGGCCGGGTCATTCCACAGCACCCGCTCCAGACGCTTCGCCGCTTCCGGCGTGCCGTCAGCGACGATCACCACGCCCGAATGCTGGGAATAGCCCATGCCCACCCCGCCGCCGTGGTGCAGCGACACCCAGCTGGCACCCGAGGCCGTGTTCAGCAGGGCGTTGAGCAGGGGCCAGTCGGAAACGGCGTCCGAGCCGTCCAGCATGGCTTCGGTCTCGCGGTTGGGGCTGGCGACCGAGCCACTGTCCAGATGGTCCCGCCCGATCACGATGGGTGCGCTCAGCTCGCCCGAGGCCACCATCTCGTTGAACATCAGGCCCGCCCGGTGCCGGTCCCCCAGACCGATCCAGCAGATGCGCGCCGGCAGGCCCTGGAAGGCGATGCGCTCGCCCGCCATGTCCAGCCAGCGGTGCAGGCCGGCATTGTCGGGGAACAGCCGCTTCATCGCCCGGTCGGTCTTGAAGATGTCCTCCGGATCGCCCGACAGCGCCGCCCAGCGGAACGGCCCGATGGCCCGGCAGAACAGCGGGCGGATATAGGCGGGCACAAAGCCGGGGAAGGCAAAGGCGTCCTCGACCCCTTCATCCAGCGCCACCTGCCGGATGTTGTTGCCGTAATCAGTGGTCGGCACGCCCATGCGGTGGAAGTCCAGCATGGCCTTCACATGGGTGGCCATGGAGGCCCGGGCCGCCGCCTCGACCGCTGCCGGATCGCTGACCCGTTTCGTCTCCCAGTCGGCGATCGTCCAGCCCGAGGGCAGATAGCCGTAGACCGGATCATGGGCGCTGGTCTGGTCTGTCACCAGATCGGGGCGCACCCCGCGATGCACCATCTCGGGCAGCAGGTCGGCGGCATTGCCCAGGAGGCCGATCGAGGTCGGCTTGCCGTCCTTCAGCGACTGGTCCAGCAGGGCCAGCGCCTCGTCCAGATCCTCGGCCATGACGTCGAGGTAGCGGGTGCGCAGCCGGAACTCGATCCGGCTGCGCTGGCATTCGATAGCAATGCAGGAGGCCCCCGCCATGGTCGCGGCCAGGGGCTGGGCCCCGCCCATGCCGCCCAGACCGGCGGTCAGGATCCACTTGCCGGACCAGTCGCCGCCATGGTGCTGGCGGCCCGCCTCCATAAAGGTCTCGTACGTCCCCTGAACGATGCCCTGGGTGCCGATATAGATCCACGAGCCGGCGGTCATCTGGCCGTACATGGCCAGCCCCTTGCGATCCAGTTCGTTGAAATGTTCCCAGGTCGCCCATTTGGGCACCAGGTTGGAGTTGGCGATCAGCACGCGCGGCGCGTCGACATGGGTGCGGAACACCCCGACCGGCTTGCCCGACTGAATCAGCAGGGTCTCGTCCCCGCCCAGCGTCTTAAGTTCGGCGACGATACGGTCAAAGGCCTGCCAGTCGCGGGCCGCCTTGCCGATCCCGCCGTAGACGACCAGGTCCTCGGGCCGCTCGGCGACCTCGGGGTCCAGATTGTTCATCAGCATGCGCAGGGCGGCTTCTGCGGCCCAGGTGGCGGCGGTCTTTTCCGGGCCGCGCGGACTGCGGATCGTGCGGGTGTTCGAGATCGGTTGAGTCGTCATGATCCCGTCTCTACGGTCCCGTTCATGACGATGGAAGACTCAGAGGCCCTGGGGTGGCGGTCGGTTGCCGACCTGATCGGCGATCACCCGGATGCAGAGGTGGCCCTGATCGGGGCGCCCCTGAACGAACGCTCGCTGACGCCAGGCCGGTGCGACCTCGGCCCGCGCGCCTTCCGCGCCGTCCTGCCGCGCTTTTCGACCTATGACGTCGAGACGGGGCGGTCGCTGGAGACGCGGGTCCACGATGCCGGGGATGTGGCGCTCAAGGCCCTGGCTCCCGACGCGGCCTTTGTGTCCCTGCGCGATGCGGCGCAGGCGCAGGCGCATCGGCGCATGACCGTGATCGTCGGCGGCAACAATGCCGTCACCCGCCCGGGTCTGCACGGACTGGGGCTTGAGGGCACGGGCCTGCTGACCCTCGACGCCCATTTCGACCTGCGCGACACCGATCAGGGCCTGACCAATGGCAATCCGGTTCAGGCCCTGCTGGACGACGGCATGGACGGGGCCCTGATCAGCCAGGTGGGGCTGGCCCCCTATGCCAATACGAAGCGGGCCCATGACAAGGCGAAGGCGGCCGGCATTTCGGTGCGCGCGGCGGGTGAGTGCCACCGAAAGGGCTTTGCCGCGGTCGTGGCTGAGGAACTGGAGCGGCTCAGCGCGCGGGTGGACCGCATCTATGTCGATGTCGACATCGACGTGATCGACCGCAGCCAGTGGCCGGCCAGCCCCGGCGCCCGCCCGGGCGGGATCGGCGTCCACGCCTTCTTCGAGGCCACGCGCGTCATCGGCGCCTGCGCAAAGGTCCGGGCTGTTGACCTGACCGAATACGACCCCTCGCTCGAGGTCGGGGATCTCGGCTCGCTGACCGTCGGGCGCTGGTTCTGCGAGCTGCTGGCCGGGTTCGAGGGCCGATGAAAGCCGACCGGCTGATCACAGACTGCCGCCTCGCCACCATGGTTCCGGTCGGCGAACCCTATGGCGCCATCGACGACGGCGCGATCCTGATCCGCGACGGACGCATCGTCTGGATCGGCGCGCGGGCGGATTTGCCCGATCATCAGGCCGAAGAGGTCGACCGGCTGGACGGCCGCTGGGTCACGCCCGGCCTGATCGACTGTCACACCCATCTGGTGTTTGGCGGCGACCGCTCGGGCGAGTATGAACGCCGTCTGACCGGCGTGCCCTATGCCCAGATCGCCCGTGAGGGGGGCGGCATCGCTTCGACCGTCCGCGCCACCCGGGAGGCCAGCGACGCCGACCTGACCGAGCGCGCCCTCGACCGGCTGAAGGCCCTGACCGACAGCGGCGTTACGGCGGTCGAGATCAAGTCCGGCTATGGCCTCGATCCCGAGACCGAACTCCGCATGCTACGCGTGGCCCGGGAGCTGGAGCAGGCGGGCAGGGTCCGCGTCCGCACCACCTTCCTCGGCCTGCATGCCATCCCGCCCGAGTTCTCCGACCGCCGCGCGGCCTATGTCGATCTGATGATCAATCAGGTCCTGCCCGCCGCCCATGCCGAGGGTCTGGTCGATGCGGTCGACGCCTATCTGGAGCCGATCGCCTTCACGACGGCCGAAGTGGCGCGGCTGTTCGACAAGGCGCGCGCCCTCGGCCTGCCGGTCAAGCTGCATGCCGACCAGCTCAGCGACGGGGGAGGGGCGGCACTGGCCGCTCGCTATCAGGCCCTGTCCGCCGACCATGTCGAATACATCTCGGACGCTGGCGTGGCCGCGATGGCCGGCGCGGGTGTCGTCGCTGTCCTGCTGCCCGGGGCCTTCGTCATGCTGGACGAGACTCAGCTACCGCCGGTTCAGGCTTTCCGCGACGCGGGCGTGGCCATGGCGGTGGCCACCGACTGCAACCCCGGAACCTCGCCGCTGACCTCCATGCCGCTTGCCATGGCGCTGGCCTGCATGAAGTTCCGCCTGACGCCGGAAGAAGCGCTGGCGGGAGCCACCCGCCACGCCGCCCGGGCCCTCGGCATCGCCGATCAGGTCGGCACGCTGGAGGTCGGCAAGGCCGCCGATCTGGCCGTCTGGGACGTGAGCCGCCCGGCGGAACTGGCCTACTGGTTGGGCAAGCCGCTTCTCAACCGAAGATATCTGGCGGGCCGTCATTCGCGTTTTAATTATAATTAGAGATTGAATCGCGCTATGGTTCTCTCGAAGGAGAGAAGCTGTGCCAGACCACTTGATCAAGACGAAGCCCTCACAGGGGCATTCTCCAGCGGCCCGGGACAAGCTCGGCGCTGCACGGGGTGAAGGCGGGCTGGTGGTCCTGCTCGCTCTAATGACTCTGATTCAGGCGGCGGTGACGATCTGGAGTGTGCTCTCGTGAAGTTGCTCGACAGGACCTAACGATGCGGCAAGCCGTCGATCCCCTCGTTGGCCAGGGCGTCCGCGCGCTCGTTCAGGATATGGCCGGCGTGACCCTTGACCCAGTGCCACTTCACCTGATGCCGGGCCCGGGCGTCGTCCAGGCGGCGCCACAGGTCCTCGTTCTTCACGGGCTTTTTGTCGGCGGTTTTCCAGCCGCGTGACTTCCACGCGCCGATCCATTTGGTGATGCCGTCCATGACATAGCGGCTGTCGGTATGCAGATCGACGCGACAGGGGCGTTTCAGCGCTTCCAGCGCCATGATGGCGGCGGTCAGTTCCATCCGGTTGTTGGTCGTCTGCGGCTCCCCACCCTTCAGCTCGCGCACATGACCGGCACCCGTCTGCAGGATTGCGCCCCAGCCGCCCGGCCCGGGATTGCCGCGACAGGCACCATCCGTGTGGATAATGACGTGGGAAAGGTCGCAGGAAAGTGGGGCTGACATGAGCGCGCACTACAGGATCGCTTGGCGTATGGCCATCACAAGGCCTATATGATCTGAGACCAAGGTCACCGGCACTCCCGCCACCCTGATTTTCGAGACGTAGACTCATGCAGCCCGGCATCTGGCAAATCCTCGTTATTGTCGTTCTGGCCCTCCTGCTTTTCGGCGGGCGCGGCAAGATTTCCGGCCTGATGGGCGATGCCGCCAAGGGCATCCGCGCCTTTCGTGAAGGCCTGAAGGGCGAGGACGACAAGTCTTCCGGCGAGAGCGTTCTGCCCCGCACCGAGGCCGAAAAAGAAGACCTGAAGCGCTGATCATCCCCCTGAACGAAGGCGTGTGATCCATGGGTGGTCTGGGTCCCGGCATCGGCGGGCTGGAAATCCTTGTCATCGGCTTGCTGGCCCTGATCGTGGTCGGCCCGAAAGACCTGCCCCTGATGATGCGCAAGGTCGGCCAGTTCCTGGCCCGCGCCCGGGCCATGGCCAATGAATTCCGCTCCAGCTTCGACGAAATGGCCCGCCAGGCCGAACTGGACGAGCTCCGCAAGGAAGTCGAGGCTCTGCGCAATGCCCAGGCCGTGCCCCTTGGAGCCGAGGCCGAAGAGGCCTTTCGCGACATCGACAAGAGTCTGAAGGAGCCGCTGGCCCTGCCACCCTCGGTGCCGGCACCGCTTCCGGAAGCGAACGCCGAAGTCCCTGAAGCGCCGGAAGTGTCAGCTCCCGAGGCCACTGCCGGGTCCAAGCCGGTCCGCAAACCCCGCGCGAAGGCCACCAAGTCCCCGTCAACGAAGGCAACCGCCCCGGCCCGCCCCAAGGCCACGCGCAAGAAGGCGGTGGACCTGTGAGCCGTCCCGATCGCGAGGAAGACGAGATCGAGGCGTCCCGCGCGCCCTTGATGGATCATCTTATCGAGCTGCGCGGACGGCTGGTCGTCTGCGTGATTGCCTTCGTCGTCGGATTCATCGGCTGTTTCATCGTCGCCGACCCCATCTATGTGTTTCTGGTCCAGCCCTTTGCCGTGGCCGCCCAGTTCCGCGAGGCGGCCAGTCCCGGCGGCAGTGTATCGCCCTTTGACCTGATCCTCGGCACGGCCGGGTTGATCCCCGTGCCCCGGGGTGACGGCGAGACCGTGAATCTGATCTTCACTGCGCCGCTGGAGTTCCTGATTACCAAGATGAAGCTGGCGGCCTTCGGGGCCGTAGTGGTCACCTTCCCGGTCTTGGCGTTCCAGATCTATCGCTTTGTCGCACCGGGCCTGTACCGCAATGAGCGGGGCGCCTTCCTGCCGTTCCTGATCGCCGCCCCGCTGCTGTTCCTGGTCGGCGCGGCCATGGTCTATTACGTCATGCTGCCCTTCGTCATGCTGTTCTCTCTCGGCCAACAGGTCACCGGCGGCGGCATTTCGGCCGAGCTTCTGCCCAAGGTGTCCGACTATCTGAATCTGGTTATGGCCCTGCTGCTGGCCTTCGGCCTCTGCTTCCAGTTGCCGGTGGTCATGACCCTGCTGGGCACGGCCGGGATCGTGAGCTCCAGCGCCCTCGCCAAGGGACGCAAGTACGCGATCGTCGCCATCGCCGTGGTCGCGGCCTTCGTGACCCCGCCCGATCCGATCAGTCAGGTCATGCTGGGGATCCCGCTGGTGCTGCTTTACGAGGTCTCCATCTGGTGCGTGCGCCTCATCGAGCTGCGCCGCCGCAAGCGGGACATTGAGGACGGGTTGGCGGTCTAGGCGGAACCTCGGGCAAGCGGCGCCGTTCTGTCGGAACCTTTCACGACAGGAGACACCCATGTCCCGCCTTACCCTGACCGTTCTCGCCTCGACCGCGCTGGTCGCCGGTGCGGTTGCCTGCACCCCCGCCGAGCAGCAGTCCGAGCCGACCACCGAAACACACACCGTGGTCGAGAGGGAAACGGTCGTCCCCGTACCGGTCGAGACGGAAACCCCTCCGCCCGTCGTCGTCGAGCGCGAGGCCGGGGATTCGACCACCGTGCGGGCCAACGAAAACGGCATCGAGGTCGAAACGACCAACCGTTGATCCTGGCGTCAGAATCGAAAACGGCCCCGGCGAGCGATCACCGGGGCCGTCGTCAATTCCGGCTGCCGATCAGCAGCTGTAGTACATGTCGAACTCGACGGGGTGGGGATGCAGCTGCAGGCGCATCACCTCTTCCATCTTCAGCTCGATATAGCTGTCGATGAAGTCGTCATCCATGACGCCGCCCTTCTTGAGAAAAGCCCGATCCTTGTCGAGCGCCTCGAGCGCCTCGCGCAGGCTGCCGCAGACCTCGGGGATGTTGCCGCGTTCTTCGGGCGGCAGGTCATAGAGGTTCTTGTCAGCCGGGGGGCCCGGATCGATGCGGTTCTCTATCCCGTCCAGGCCCGCCATCAGCAGGGCCGTGAAGGTCAGATAGGGGTTGCCCATCGGATCGGGGAAGCGGGCTTCGATACGTTTGGCCTTGGGCGAGCTGACCCACGGAATACGGATCGAGGCCGAGCGGTTGCGGGCCGAATAGGCCAGCTTGACCGGGGCTTCATAGCCGGGGACCAAGCGCTTGTAGCTGTTGGTGGTCGAGTTGGCGAAGGCGTTGATCGCCTTGGCGTGCTTGATGATGCCGCCGATGTACCACAGGCACATGTCCGACAGGCCGGCGTATTTGTCACCGGCGAACTGGGGCTTTCCGTCCTTCCAGATCGACTGGTGCACATGCATGCCCGAGCCGTTGTCGCCGAACATGGGCTTGGCCATGAAGGTGGCCGACTTGCCATAGGCGGCGGCGACGTTGTGGATGACGTACTTATACAGCTGCAGCCGGTCGGCCATGGTCACCAACTCGGCGAACTTCAGGCCCAGTTCGTGCTGGGCCGGGGCCACTTCGTGGTGATGCTTTTCGGGTTGCAGGCCCATATCCTTCATCACCGACAGCATTTCGGCGCGCAGGTCCTGGCCGGAGTCGACCGGGTTCACGGGGAAATAGCCCCCCTTGGGCCCCGGGCGGTGACCCATATTGCCCTCGCTGTATTCCGAGCCCGTATTGGCCGGCAGTTCCAGCGAGTCATAGGTGTAGCCGGTGTCGTGGGCCTGGGTGGACCAGCGGACGTCGTCGAAGATGAAGAACTCGGCCTCGGGGCCGAAATAGACCTTGTCGCCCACGCCGGCGGACTGGACGAAGGCCAGCGCCTTCTTGGCCATCGAGCGGCTGTCGCGGTTGTAGGGCTCGCCCGTGTCCGGGTTCAGCACATCGCAGAACAGGAACAGGGTGGTGTGCTGGTAGAAGGGGTCGATGTAGGCGGTGTCGAGGTCCGGCTTGAGCAGCATGTCGGACTCATTGATCGCCTTCCAGCCCGCGATCGACGAGCCGTCGAACATGGTGCCTTCCTCGAGGAACTCCTCATCGACCAGGTCGATGTCGAAGGTCACATGCTGAAGTCGGCCCTTGGTGTCGGTAAAGCGAAGGTCGACGTATTTGACGTCCTTGTCCTTGATGTCCTGAAGGATGGCCTTGACGCTCATGAATTTCGAATCCTGTGGCTGGGGAGGAAAAATGAAAGACCGCCCACGGGGGACGGTCGGTGAGGGGTCAGACGGCTTGGGCGCCGGTTTCGCCGGTGCGGATACGGATAACGTCGAGGATATCTGAGACGAAGATCTTACCGTCGCCGATCTTGCCGGTGCGGGCGGACGTCTGGATGGCCTCGATCACGGCGGGGGCCAGGTCGTCACTGACCACGACCTCGATCTTGATCTTGGGCAGAAAGTCGATGACGTACTCGGCACCGCGGTACAGTTCGGAGTGGCCTTTCTGGCGGCCATAACCCTTGGCCTCGAGCACGGTCATGCCCTGCACGCCGACGTCCTGCAGCGCCTCTTTGACTTCATCCAGCTTGAACGGCTTGATGACGGCTTCGATCTTTTTCATGGCGTCCCCGAGGCGACCCGGAATTGGCCCGGACCTGGTCTGTGCACTCGGACCGCAATGGGACATTGCATTGCAGCATAAGGCAAGGCCCTTTTGATAATTATCATCATCCGTGAACGGAGGCGTCATGACCGTCCCACCTGACTCCGGAGACTGGAAGGATCGACTGCCCTGGCCGACGTCGGATACGCACAAGCACATGCGTGGGCGGCTGGCTGTCGTATCGGGCCCCGCCCACCGCACCGGGGCGGCACGGCTGGCCGCGCGGGCGGGGCTGCGCATCGGGGCCGGGCTGGTCAGGGTTATGGCAACACCTGCGGCCATCCCGGTCCTTGCCGCGTCTCTGGAGGCGGTCATGGTGGAGCCTTTCGACGGGGCCGAGGATCTGGGGCACCGGCTCAGGGAGGTGGATGCCGTGGTGATCGGCCCGGCCGCGGGACTGGGCGAGGAGACCGTCAGCAATCTGCGCGCCCTCGCCACGACCGGTGCCGTCCTGGTAGTCGACGCTGATGCGCTCAGCGTGTTCGACGGCCGGCAGGAGGATCTGTTCGCCCTGCTGGATCGCGACGATGTCCTGACGCCCCACAGGGGGGAGTTCGCGCGGCTCTTTCCGGATCTGGCCGATCTGCCCTCAACCGATGCGGCCGGCCAGGCCTCGGCGCGCGCGGACTCGGTGGTCCTGCTGAAGGGCCACGAAACGGTCATCGCCGCCCCGGACGGCCGGGTCGCGGTCAATCCGAACGGCACGCCCTGGCTGGCGACGGCGGGCACAGGCGATGTGCTGGCCGGCATGATCGGCGGACTGGCGGCCCAGCACATGGACAGTTTTGACGCCGCCTGCGCCGCAGCATGGATCCATGCCGAGGCCGCGCGCCGCTTTGGCCCGGGACTGATCGCCGAGGATCTGCCGGATCTCATTCCCGACGTTCTGGCCGGAATGGCGCCGAAGGACCTCAGGCCGTCTTAGGTTTGGCCTTGGCCTTGGCCGGGGCCTTCCTGGCGGGCGCTTTTTTTGCCGGAGCCTTCTTGGCCGCTGCCTTTTTGGCCGGCGCCTTCTTGCCCTTGCCGCCGGCCGCCGCCTTGGCCGCGACCAGTTCGAGGGCTGTCTCCAGCGTCAGGTCTTCGGGCGCCGTCCCCTTGGGAAGGGTCGCGTTGACCTTGCCGCACTTCACATAGGGGCCAAACCGTCCGGCCATGACCTGCACGGCGTCGCCGCTCTCCGGATGATTGCCCAGCTCCTTGAGCGGCGCCGTCTGACCCCGGGCCCCGCGCGAGGCCTTCTTCTCGGCGAGCAGGGCGACGGCGCGGTTCAGTCCGACCTCGAACACCTCCTCGATGTCCGGCAGGTTGGCATAGACGCCGTCATGCAGGATGAACGGTCCATAGCGGCCAAGGCCGGCGGTGATCGGCTTGCCGTCCTCGGGGTGCGGCCCGACCTGACGCGGCAGGGCCAGCAGGCGCAGGGCCTGTTCCAGCGTCAGCGTTGCCGGGCTCCACCCCTTGGGCAGGGAGGAGCGCTTCGGCTTGTCGGCCTCCGGCGGCGTGGTTTCGACATAGGGGCCGAAGCGCCCGATCTTGAGGGCGACCGGCTGGCCGGTATCCGGGTCGACGCCCAGGTCCCGGTCGCCGCCCTCAGCCCCACCGCCCGCATTGGATCCCGCCCCGAAACCGCGCGTGTACCGGCACTCGGGATAGTTGGAGCAACCGATGAAGGACGACTTCATCTTGAAGCTGGCCTTCAGATGCAGACGGCCGGACTTGCACAGGGGGCAGAGGCGCGGATCCGTGCCGTCTCCCTTGTCGGGAAAGAGAAAGGGACCGATGGCCGAATCCAGTTCGTCGATGACGCCCTGGCGCTCCAGAACCGCAGCCGTGGCGGGCTTCAGTTTGGACCAGAATTCGCGCAGCAGCGCCTTCCAGTCCATCTGGCCGGCCGAGACTTCATCCAGCTCGTTCTCAAGCGCGGCGGTGAAATCATATTCGACCCACTGGCCAAAGAACTGCTCGAGGAAGGCCGTGACCAGACGCCCGTTGTCCTCGGGATAGAAGCGGTTCTTGTCCATGCGGACATATTCCCGATCCCGCAGGGTGGTCAGGATCGAGGCATAGGTCGACGGTCGCCCGATCCCCAGCTCCTCCAGCTTCTTGACCAGGGTCGCTTCGGAATAGCGGGGCGGAGGCTCGGTGAAATGCTGGTCCGCGCGGATGGCCTCGACCTTCGCCACAGCGCCCTCTTTCAGGGCCGGCAGGCGGGTGGTGTCGTCCTCGTCGTCTTCCGATCCGGCGCGGGGCTTGTCATCGCGGCCTTCCTCATAAGCCGCGATGAAGCCGTCGAAGGTGACCACCTGGCCGGTGGCGCGAAGGGCGGTCTGACCGTCCGGCGTCTCGATCTCGACCGTCGTGCGGTCCATGCGCGCGGCTTCCATCTGGCTGGCGACCATTCGCTTCCAGATCAGCTCGTAAAGCCGGCGCAGGTCGTCCTCAAGGCGCAGCGAGTCCGGGTGGCGCGTGATGTTTGTGGGGCGGATCGCCTCGTGCGCCTCCTGGGCGTTCTTGGCCTTCACCTTGTAATAGCGCGGCTCGGACGGGACATAGGCGGGGCCGAACCGTTCGGCGATGACGTCGCGCGCCTGGGCGATGCCTTCCGGCGTCACATAAACCCCGTCGGTCCGCATATAGGTGATCAGGCCGCCCTGATCGTCAACGCCTTCGTACAGCTTCTGGGCGGCCTGCATGGTACGCTGGGCCGTAAAGCCCAGCTTGCGTGCGGCTTCCTGCTGCAGGGTCGAGGTGGTGAAGGGCGGCGAGGGGTTGCGCCTGACCGGCTTCTTCTCGATCGAGGTGATCGTGAACTGACCGGCCTGAATGGCATTGCGCGCGGCGGTGGCGGTCGCCTCGTCCTTGATGTCCAGTCGCTGGACGCGCTTGCCGGCGTGTTTGACCAGCCGCGTGGTGAAGGGCGGGCTGTCCGCCGTCAGATCGGCCTCGATGGACCAGTATTCCTGCGGCTTGAAGCGTTCGATCTCCAGTTCGCGATCGACCACGATGCGCAGGGCCACCGACTGGACCCGTCCGGCCGAGCGCGCGCCGGGCAACTTGCGCCACAGCACAGGTGACAGGGTGAAGCCGACCAGATAGTCCAGTGCCCGGCGGGCCAGATAGGCCTCGACCAGTTCCATATCCAGCTGGCGGGGGTTGGCCATAGCCTCAAGCACGGCGGCCCTGGTAATGGCGTTGAAGGTGACGCGCTCGACCTCGGTGTCCTTCAGCGCCTTCTTCTTTTGCAATACCTCCAGCACGTGCCAGCTGATGGCCTCGCCCTCGCGGTCAGGGTCGGTGGCGAGGATGACGCGGTCCGCGCGTTTGGCCGCCTCGGCGATTTCGGACAGGCGCTTGGCCCCCCGGGCATCGACCTCCCAGGACATGGCAAAGTCTTCGTCCGGCAGGACAGAGCCGTCCTTCGATGGCAGATCACGGACGTGGCCATAGGAGGCCAGAACCTCATAGTCGGAGCCAAGGTATTTGTTGATGGTCTTGGCCTTGGCCGGGCTTTCGACAATGACGAGATTCATGCGGGCGTGGGCTTTTCGGGGAAAGGAGGCCCGGGAGCGGGGCCGAAAGGAAGGCGGGGGAACGTGGTTCGCCTCTCGCCCCGTGTCAATCGCCAGGCCCGAAAACACGGTAAAGTAGACATTTACTATCAATAAGCGGTAAGGTAGCGTCGGTTCATCACCGAGGCACACGCATGCAGAATCCCGATCCCCGCCATGCCGCGACTCCCAGAATGACTGATGATAGCGCGGCGCTCCGCACGGAGCGTCCCTTCCGGGAATACATCAGCGCCATGGCGAGCCAGCTTGCGGACCTGGCACGCTCCAAATGCCAGGGCGATGAGCCGCTGGCGGTTGCCCTCGAACAGGCAGCGATCTTGGCAACCGGATCGCGGGATGACGGCCTTACCGGGAGGCCAATCCACCCGGCAACAAGCGCGCGCGGCCGACAAGGCTGAGCTCCAGCAGGGCCCCTGCAACGACAGAGGACGGCAACCCCAGGGACCGGGCCAGATCATCGCGAGGGGTTGGGGTCGGGGATAGGGAAGCCTCGACGGCCCTGAGCGTGGCGGTGTCGAGATCGGCGGAAATCTCAAGGGGTGTCGGGCGCTGCGGTTTGATCCGGACACTGCGAAGGTTGCCGAGTGCATCCAGTACATCCTCGACCCGTTCGCACAGGATCGCGCCGTCTCGCAGCAGGGAATTGGGACCACGGGACCGGGGGTCCAGCGGCGATCCAGGTACGGCGAACACCTCGCGCCCCTGCTCGGCGGCGAGGCGGGCGGTGATCAGGGAACCAGACCTGATTTCGGCCTCGACCACGATCACGCCGCGCGACAGGCCCGATATGACCCGGTTGCGCCTTGGAAAATCCCTGGCCTGGGCCCGGGTCCCCGGTGGGCTTTCCGACAGAATGCAGCCCTCGGCCAGAATGCGCTCGTACAGGTCCTGATTATCGGAGGGGTAGACGTCATCGACGCCGCCGCCCAACACGGCCACCGTTCCTGTCGACAGGGCACCCCAGTGCGCTGCGGCATCAATTCCCCGCGCCATGCCCGAAACGACGATCAGGCCGGCCTCGCCCAGTTGTGAGGCCAGCCCCCGGGCGATGCGCTGGCCACCGGCAGAGGCGATGCGTGCGCCGACAATGGCCACGGCCTCCTTCTGAAGACCGTCGAGGCTTCCTCTCGCCCAAAGCACCGGCGGGGCCGGGTCAACCGCTGCAAGCGTCTCGGGATAGTCTGCGTCTCCGATGACCAGCAGCCTCGCGCCAAGGGCCTCACCACTGGCGATCTCTGCCTCGATCCGGTCTCTAGGGGCGGCGGTATAGGTCGCGCCGCCCGCCTTGCGGATGACGCCGGGCAGGGCGTCCAGGGCTGCCTGCGCGCTGCTGTATCGCGCGATCAGCTGGGCGAAGGTGACGGGGCCGATCCGCTCGCTGCGGGCCAGTTGCAGCCGGGCAATCCGTTCGGCTGCCCCCAGCGCCATCAGGCGGACTTGGCGCCGATCCGGGGCTCCTTGCCCTTGATCAGCCGAATGATGTTGTCGAAGTGGCGCAGCCAGATCAGCGTCATGGCCGCCAGCGCCAGCAGAAAGACGCTGTGTGACGTCGGCAGGTCGAGGACGGCAATGGGCATGAGGGCGAGAGCCGGGGTCACCAGGGTCGCGACCAGTGCCGACAGCGACGACACCCGGAACACGGCTGCGGTCAGCAGCCAGACCGCTGCCGCGACCAGTCCCAGTGGCCAAGCCGCCGCCAGCATCAGACCAAAGAATGTCGCGACACCCTTGCCACCCCTGAAGCCCAGCCAGACGGGATACAGATGTCCCAGAAAGGCCGCGCCGCCCGCGATGGCCGCCACGGCATCATTGTCGGTAATCGCGCGCGCGATCAGCAGGGCCGCAGCCCCCTTTCCGGCATCAAGGATCAGGGTCGCAAACGCGAGGTCCTTGCGGCCGGTGCGCAGCACATTGGTGGCGCCGATGTTGCCCGACCCGATCTTGCGGACGTCGCCCGCCCCGGCGGCCCGGGTCAGAAGCACGCCGAAAGGAATGGAGCCGACCAGATAGCCGCCCACTGTCGCCGCCAGCAGCGTCAGCATCGCGATTCCCGCCAGATCCTGCACCTGATTCGGCCTCCCTTAATCCAGAGAGGGACGATGAGGCCTCGCAAGCGGAGCCGCAAGTCAGGTCGAAAAGATCGACCGCCCCCCGACCCAGGTCCGCTCCACCCGTCCCTGCAGACGACGGTTGTCGAACGGCGAGTTCTTCGACTTGGAACGCAGGGCATCGGCGTCGATCACAACGGGCGCATTCGGGTCGAGCAGGATCAGGTCGGCGGGTGCGCCCTCGGCCAGCCGTCCAGCGGCCAGTCCCAGCAGATCAGCCGGGCCGACGGTCATGGGCCTCAGAACATCCAGCAGCGGCAGGTCATCCTCGTGGTGCAGCCCCAGCGCGGCGGGCAGCAGGGTCTGCAGACCCACGGCGCCCGGCGCGGCCTCGGCAAAGGGGCGACGCTTGTCCTCGGCAGGGGCAGGGGAGTGGGCGGAGGTGATCACATCGATCCGCCCGTCGCGCACCGCCTCGATCAGCGCCAGCCGGTCGCTTTCGTCCCGCAGCGGCGGGTCCAGGCGGTAGAAGGTGCGATAGTCGCCAATGTCGACCTCATTGAAGCGCAGGTGGTTGATCGAGACACTGGCCGCGACCTCCAGCCCCCGCTTGCGGGCCCGGTCCAGGGTCTCCAGCGCCCCCGCCGTGGAAATCTGGTCAATGAGGAAACGCACGCCGGTCTGTTCGACCAGCGCCAGATCGCGCTCCATCTGCATGCGTTCGGCAATGGCCGGCACGGACGAGAGGCCCAGCCGCGTCGCCAGCTCGCCCGAAGTCGCCACGGCCCCCTTCGACAGCCACGGATCCTGCGGGCGACAGGCGATCAGGGCATTGAAGGCCGTGGCATAGGCCATCACCCGCATCAGGGTGCCGCTGTCGGCAATGACCTGATCGACATCGGTGAAATAGAGGGCACCGGCCTCCTGCATCAGGCCGATCTCGGCCATCAGGCTCCCCTGGCACCCCTGTGTCGCCGCCCCTGCCGTCAGGATGTTGACCAGCCCCAGCGCGGCCCCGCGCCGCTGGATGAAGTCGACCATGGCCGGGTCGTCGACCGCGGGTGCGGTATCCGGCTGGATCACCAGCGTCGTCACGCCACCGGCCGCCGCCGACAGGGCAGCGGATTTGAGCGTTTCCTTCGGCTCGGCTCCCGGTTCGCCGGTCTTGACCCGGATGTCGATCAGACCGGGCGACAGGCACAGGCCATCTGCATCAATGGTCTCGGCATCGTCGGGTGCAGTAAATGCGGCGCTCCTGACCACCTTGGCAATCCGGCCGTCCTCGACCCGCACGGCGCCCGGGCCGTCATAGCCGCTGTCCGGGTCCAGCAGCCGGGCATTCACGATCCAGACGGGCGCGCTCACAGTCCGGCCTCCTCGCGCCGCAGCGACAGGCCCGCCAGCACGGCCATGCGCGCCGAGACCCCCATCTCGACCTGGGTCTGGATCAGCGAGATCACCGGATCGTCGGCGATGTCGGAATCGATCTCGACCCCGCGGTTCATGGGGCCGGGGTGCATGACCCGCACGCCGGGCGCGGCGACCTTCAGCTTCTCGCGGTCCAGCCCCCAGAACCGGTAGTATTCGCGCGTCGAGGGGACCAGCGCCCCCTGCATCCGCTCCAGCTGCAGGCGCAGCATCATCACCACGTCGCAGCCCTCCAGCCCCTGCCGCATGTCGTGGAAGACCTCGCAGCCCCAGCGGTCGGCATCGCCCGGCACCAGCGTCGGCGGCCCGACCAGCCGCACGCGCGCCCCCATCATGGACAGCAGGGCCACGTTCGAGCGTGCGACCCGGCTGTGGGCCACATCGCCACAGATGGCCACCGTCAGACCGCCCACGTCGCCGAACTCGCGCTTGAGCGTCAGCAGGTCGAGCAGGGCCTGGGTCGGATGTTCGTGGCGTCCGTCCCCGGCATTGACCACGGCGCATCCGACCTTCTGCGACAGCAAATCTGCGGCCCCCGAGGCCGAGTGGCGCACCACCAGGATGTCGGGTTTCATGGCGTTCAGGGTGGCTGCCGTATCGATCAGGGTCTCACCCTTGGCCACCGAAGAGGCGCGCGGGCTCAGACTGACCACATCGGCACCCAGCCGCCGCGCGGCGATCTCGAAGGAGGCACTGGTGCGGGTCGAGTTCTCGAAGAAGAGGTTCACGACCGTACGCCCGGCCATCAGCTCCAGCGACTTGGTCGACCCCTGGTTCAGCTCGACGAAGCCGTCGGCCAGGTCCAGCAACTCGCGCGCGGTCTGCTCATTCAGATCGGTGACGGACAGGAAATGGTCGCGGGGAAACGGCCTCAGCCGTTCTTGAATGACAGTCAGAAGGTCTGAGTCAGGGCGAGCCATCGACGGGCGGCTATAGTCCGATGCGCGGCAAAACGAAAGCGCGAACCGCGATCAGCCGCGCAGACTGTCCAGTGCGCCCTGCAGAATCCACGCCGCGGCATTGCGGTCGACGACCTCGCCCCGGCGGGCGCGGCTCATATCCATATCGTCGATCAGGAACCGTTCGACGGCCGAGGTCGATAGCCGCTCGTCCCAGAAGGCGACCGGAATGTCGCGCAGGCGGTCGAGGTTGCGGGCAAAGGCGCGGCTGGACTGGGCGCGCGGGCCCTCGGACCCGTCCATATTGAGGGGCAGGCCGATCACCAGCGCCGTGGCACCCCGGCTGTCCATCAGTCGGAACAGGGCATGAGCGTCGTCGGTGAACTTCGTCCGGAGGATCACCTCGAATGGCGAGGCGATCATGCGCGTGGCGTCGGAAGCCGCGACGCCGATGGTCTTGCTACCGAGGTCCAGCCCAAGCCACGGCGTGCCGGGCGGGCAATGGGCGGCGAGGTCAGGCAGGGCGTGGACGGACACGTGTCAGGCGATAGGGCTTGCTGCCAAGGCTGTCAAAGCTGAAGCTGGTCGCGGGAAACGGGAGGCTGATCATGAAACGCATCATGATTGCGGGAACGTGCGGGCTGCTGATCAGCGGCCTTGCCGGATGCGATCGCCTGTCGGCGGCATGGGAGGGCTTCAACAATCCCGGGTCCGCCGCGCGATCGTCGACATCGACCGGCTCGACGCCGGCCCCCACCCCGGGCGGCGCCCTGGTCGAGGCCGGTCAGGCGGTGGTCCTCCAGCCAGAAACGGACGATTCGCTGCAGACCGCCGCCGCCGTGGTGGCGCTCGACTATCTGCCGGATCAGGGCGACCTGACCGCCAAGGTGTTCGGCACGGCGGGCGGCGACCCGGCCATGAACGGCCTCTATACCTACATCGCCTTCTTCCAGAGCCCGGCCGAGGGCTGGCGCGTGTTCCGCATCGGCGACTATCTGGACTACCAGATCCAGGCGGTGTCGGCGGGCCGCGTCGAACTGCGGCTCGGCGAAAGCGTCATGGATCAGGCCACCAGCGAGATCAGCAGCCGCCAGACCGCCCTCATCCTCAGCTTCACACCCGGCCCCGCCGGGGGCGTGCCCGAAACGGTGACCGTCACCCCGGCACGATAAAGGCAGCGCTCAGACGTCGTCGTCACCGACCGGGCCGCCCTCGCTTTCCATGCGGTTGATCTGGCGGGCATCCTTGCGCGTCCATTTCAGCCGTACCCCGACGCCACCACCGGGGGTGCCCGGGCTGTCTTCGTCGATGAAGACCGCGCCGGCCTGTTCCAGCACGGCGCGCAGAGCATCCCGGGTCGCCTGGCCGGGATCAACCTTGCCGCGCTCGAAGGCCGTCAGGGCCTCGACGTCGATGTTCGCCAGACGGGCGACCTTGTCGCGGGGCCATTCGACCAGGATGCGCGCCGCGCGCGCCTGAGGTCCGGTGATAATCATGGTGGGCTCCTTGCAGCCAGTCCCGGACCTAGCACGCGGCACGGGGGTCGACCTAGCCGCGCCGCCTTGTGAAACAGGGCCTGTCCCGCTAATCCCGCCGTGTCGGGCCGCGTGCCCGTTCACCCGAGTTGTGGAGAGGCCGGAATGGCGATCGACGCCGCGACGGTGCGCAAGGTGGCGCATCTCGCCCGTATCAAGACCCCCGAGGCGCGGCTGGAGCCGCTGGCCCGCGAGCTGAGTGGCATCCTGGACTGGATCGAGCAGCTGAACGAGGTCGATGTCGACGGGGTCGAGCCCATGACCTCGAACGTGGCCCAGCCCCTGCGCCTGCGCGAGGATGTGGTCACCGACGGCAACAAGGTCGCCGAAGTGCTCTCCAACGCCCCGAAGTCAGCGGATGGCTTCTTCGTCGTGCCCAAGGTGGTCGAATAGTATGTCCGACCTGACCAAATTGACCCTCAAGGCCGCGCTGGACGGGCTCAAGGCCCGCGATTTCTCGTCGGAAGAGATCACCCGTGCCTTCGTCACCAGTATCGAGACCGCCAATCCGGCCCTTAACGCCTATGTCGTCCAGACGACCGACAAGGCGCTCGACATGGCCCGCGCCTCCGACGCCCGGCTGGCGAAAGGGGAGGGCGGGGCGCTGGAAGGCGCACCGCTGGGCATCAAGGACCTGTTCTGCACCGACGGCGTCCAGACGACCGCCGGCTCCAACATGCTGAAGGGCTTTGTCCCGCCCTATGAGTCGACCGTCACGGCCAATCTCTGGGCCGACGGCGCGGTCATGCTGGGCAAGCTCAACATGGACGAGTTCGCCATGGGCTCGTCGAACGAGACCTCGGCCTTCGGCCCCGTACGGAATCCCTGGAAATCAAAGGCCTCGAACGCAGAGCTGACACCGGGTGGCAGCTCCGGCGGTTCGGCCTCGGCGGTCGCGGGTGACCTGTGCCTCGCGGCCACGGCGTCCGACACCGGCGGTTCGATCCGCCAGCCCGCGGCCTTCACCGGCACGGTCGGCATCAAGCCCACCTATGGCCGCGCCAGCCGCTTCGGCATGGTCGCCTTCGCCTCCTCTCTGGATCAGGCCGGGCCGATCACCAAGACCGTCGAGGACGCGGCCATCCTGCTGCGCTCCATGTGCTCCTTCGATCCGAAGGACTCGACCAGCCTCGACGTCGAAACCCCCGACTGGACCGCCAGCCTCGGCAAGGGCGTCAAGGGTCTGCGCATCGGCGTGCCGAAGGAATACGTCGTCGACGGCATGCCCGCCGAAATACAGGCCCTGTGGGACAAGGGCGTCGAGTGGCTGAAGGCCGCGGGCGCCGAGATCGTCGAGATCAGCCTGCCGCACACCAAATATGCCCTGCCGGCCTATTACATCATCGCTCCGGCCGAGGCCTCGTCCAATCTGGCCCGCTATGACGGCATGCGCTTCGGCCATCGGGCGACCGAAGCGAAATCGCTGACCGACCTTTATGAAACCAGCCGGGCCGAGGGCTTCGGGACCGAGGTCCAGCGCCGCCTGACCATCGGCGCCTATGTGCTGTCGGCCGGATTCTATGACGCCTATTACGTTCGCGCGCTCAAGGTCCGCCGCCGCATCGCCCAGGATTTCGATGCCGTCTGGGACAAGGTCGACGCCATCCTGACCCCCTCGACCCCCTCGGCCGCCTTTGCCCTGGGCGACAAGGAAATCGATCCGATCCAGATGTATCTGAACGACATCTTCACCGTGACCGCCAACCTTGCGGGTCTGCCCGGCATTTCTGTGCCCGCCGGTGTCGACAGCGGCGGCCTGCCCCTCGGCCTTCAGGTCATCGGCAAGGCGCTGGATGAGGCGACGGTGTTTCAGGTGGCAGACGTGCTGGAACAGTCGGCCGGGTTCGTCGCCAGGCCGGAGCGGTGGTGGTGAACGACCGCGGACGCCGAAACCTCGTAGGTTTGCTGGGCGGTTTTGGTGCCGCCTTGCTGTTCGGCGGCCTTTTTGCGGCCGGTACTATGGTCGTTCTCCCCTTTCAGGTCGGACTGGTGGACCTGTGGCGCGAGAACGCATTGGCGGATCCGGGCTTCTACTTTTTTGCCGGGTTCGCGATCCTCTTCCTGATCCTCGCCGGCGCAGGCGCCTATCTATGCCTTCGTGCCTGGCGGCTTTATCGAGACGGTCGACCAGGCCGGAATGATAGATGACGGGCATGCTCAAAGACATCCCAAGCCTCAGCGGCACCGGGGGTATCTTCGTGGTGATGGTTAGCTTCGGTTAGTCCTGCGGAATGTGAAACTAGCGCCGGCCCAAAGAGGTGCCCCATTGTCATCCCGGAATTCGCGCAGCGAATATCCGGGACGCACACCCTCAAAAAGCAAAACTCCCGGAAGACGGGGACCGTCTATCCGGGAGAAGGCATCTTTCGAGCAACGCGTCTTCCGGACCCTCACTGGCGTGAGCTCCGGGAGCAACAGACACGACGACCTGCCGTCCCGGATAGCGCCGGCGGCGCTTCCGGGATGACAAGGGCGCCCCTTACTCTTCCAGCGCTTTGATATCCGCGTCGATGGCGTCGATGATCGCCTGGGTCACTTCGCCCTGGGAGTAGGGCATGACCTCGGCCAGGGTCATGTCCTCGAACTGCGGGCGAGCCGGATGGTCGCTGATGCCGGGCAGGTGCTTCTCAAGGATGGCGGCGGTATCGGGATCGTCCAGCAGGTCCTTGATCGGGCTGTCGACGGTCGGGTTGGCGCGCACCGACACGGCGGCTGCTTCCGTGGCGTGGGCCGGGGCGGTCAGGCCGGCGAGGCTGCCGGTGGCGAGGGCGGTGGCGGCGAGGGCGGTGATGAATTTGGACATGGCGGGCGGCTCCAAGGTTAACGTCCCGCCCAGAGAACCCCGTTTTCACGACAGGCTCAAGACGGGATTCCCGACCCGCCCGCGAAAACACCTTCACCCCGTGCAAACACCGTCCTAGAAGCAGGGCATGACTGACACCGCGACCAACACCAAAACCATCAAGGGCCGTACCGGCGATTGGGAAATCGTCATGGGGCTGGAGATCCACGCCCAGGTGGCGTCGAAGGCTAAGCTGTTCTCGGGGGCGGCCGTCGGATTCGGCGCCGGCCCGAACGAGCAGGTGTCGCTGGTCGATGCGGGCTTTCCCGGCATGCTGCCGACGCTCAACAAATTCTGCGTGGAACAGGCCGTGCGCACAGGTCTGGGCCTGCGCGCCAAGATCAACACCTTCAGCCAGTTCGACCGCAAGAACTATTTCTACCCCGACCTGCCGACCGGCTATCAGATCAGCCAGCTGTATCACCCGATCGTGGGCGAGGGCGTGGTCGAGGTCGAGGCCGAGGACGGCAGCTTCTTCAACGTCGGCATCGAGCGCCTGCATCTGGAGCAGGACGCCGGCAAGCTGATCCACGACCTGTCGCCGACCGAGAGCTATGTCGACCTGAACCGCGCGGGCACGGCCCTGATGGAGATCGTTTCGCGCCCCGACCTGCGCACCCCCGAAGAGGCGGTCGCCTACGTCAAGAAGATCCGGACCATCCTGATCTATCTGGGCACCTGCGACGGCGACATGGAAAAGGGCAATCTGCGGGCCGACGTGAACGTCTCGGTCCGGCGTCCGGGCGAGCCCTTCGGCACGCGCTGCGAGATCAAGAACGTCAACAGCTTCCGCTTCATTTCTCAAGCGATCCAGTATGAGGCCCGCCGCCAGATCGAGATCCTTGAGGACGGCGGCTCGATCACCCAGGAGACCCGCCTGTTCGACCCGGTGAAGGGCGAAACGCGCTCGATGCGCTCCAAGGAAGAGGCGCACGATTACCGCTACTTCCCCGACCCCGACCTGCTGCCGCTGGAGATCGAGGAGGCGTGGATCGACGAGATCAAGGCCGGCCTGCCCGAGCTGCCGGACGACAAGCGCCGCCGCTTCATGAGCCAGTACGGCCTGTCACAGTACGATGCCGGCGTGCTGATCTCGGAACAGGCCAAGGCCGACTATTTCGAGGCGGCGGCGACTGGCCGCGATGCCAAGCTGGTGTCCAACTGGGTGACCAATGAGGTCTCGGCGCGTCTGGCGGCCGACGGCAAGGACTTCAGCGAGAACCCGCTTCCCGCAGGCCATGTCGCCGAGCTGGTCGAACTGATCGAGACCAATGTCATCTCGTCGAAGATCGCCAAGGAGGTCTTCGACCACGTCTGGAACGGCGAGGGCGCGCCAGCTGAGGTCGTCGAGAAGCATGGCCTGAAACAGGTCACCGACACGGGCGCCATCGAGAAGGCCGTGGACGAAATCATCGCCGCCAATCCGGACAAGGCCGCGGCCGTCGCCGAAAAGCCCCAGGCCATCGGCTGGTTTGTCGGTCAGGTCATGAAGGCGACCGGTGGCAAGGCCAACCCCGCTGCGGTCAACGACATCCTGAAGGCGAAGCTGGGTATTTCCTGACGCACTAACGCTCGCGACGCGGTCGCTCGCTGCTTGAGCGCGACGAAAAAAAGGGCCCGGAGGTCGCTCTCCGGGCCCTTCGTCATTCAGGCCTGACGCCTACCAGCGCCAGAAGTCGTAGACGACCTCGATGATGTAGCCGTCGTATTCGTCGATCAGATAGATGTGGTTGTCCACATAGACCCAGCGGGTGCCGAGCGGCGGGAAGCCCAGACCGTAGGTGCGATAGTCGTTCACCTGATACCGCCAGAAGATGGACGGCAGGTACTGCCCCTCGTACCACCGCTGGTTCCAGTACTGGCGCGGCACCGAGTAATAGCCGTAGCCCGGCGCGAAATAGAAGCCGATGCGGACGCCGGTATAGCCCCGGAACGAGCGGTGCCCCCGCCACCAGTCCGAGCGATGACGACGGTCCCAGTCGCGGCGCCAGTGGTCCCGGTTCCAGTTGCGCCGGAACTCATTGTAGTCGCGCCGGTCTCGGCGGTTTTCATAACGATCTCCGCGCCGGTCATCACGCCGGTCGGCCCGGTCGTCGCGACGGTCGCCCCGCCACTCCTGCCGGTCCTCGCGCCGCCCCCCACGGTCGTCGCGGCGATCTTCGCGGCGATCCTGACGGGCATCCGGTCGCGTGCCGGGGCGGGTGTCGGGGCGTCGATCGTCGCGCCGATCCTCGCGGCGGTCTTGCCGGTCGTCGCGCCGATCCTCACGCCGATCCTGACGAGTGTCGGGGCGGGTCCCCGGACGCGTATCCGGTCGCGTGTCCGGCCGGGTATCGGGCCGTCGATCCTGACGATCCTCGCGGCGGTCGCCGCGGTCCTGACGGGTCTGCGGGCGATCCGTGCGGGGCTGGGCCGGGGTCTGTGGCCGGGCCTCGCGGCGCTGCTCCTGGCGTTCGGTACGAGCCTCGCCGCCCCGGCGGTCTCCCCGATCCTGGCGGCGTTCAGACTGCTGCGCCTCAGCGACTGCAGGCACGATCGCGGGGGCCGCGAACGCCGTCAAGGCACTGAAGACCAAAAGAGTACGCTTCATCTCGATGTCCTTGTCGCCCCTGTCTGTCATCCCGATCGATGACCTGTGCCGAGGCTTGGCAGGAACAGGCTGAACCGTATGTGAACGAAATCTGACTGCCGGTCATGAGAAACCCCGCGCGGCGAACCACGCGGGGTTTTCTGTCCGAAACCGTGGACGCCTACCAGATGTCCAGCAGCACCTCGGCGATGATGCCCGTGGCCAGGGCTACCAGCAGGATGTTGTTGTCGGCATGGACCCAGCGATAACCGCGCGGAGCGGGCCTCAGACCATAGTAATGCGGGTCCCGCACATAATAGCGGTGATAGGTCGCCGGCAGGCGCGCGCCCCGCTGCCAGCGATAGCCGTAGTAGCGTGGCTCGACCCGGTAGTAGCCGTACCCCGGCGCATACCAGTAACCCCGGCGTTGTCCGCGGAAGTCATGGAACTCCGGACGACCCCGCCACCAGTCGCGGTTGTTGCGGTCCCAGCGGTCGGCGCGGCGATCATTGCGGTAGTCGCGGCGGTCATCGCGGCGGTCGTTTCGATAGTCCCGCCGATCATCGCGCCGGTCGCGGCGGTAGTCCCGTCGGTCGTCGCGACGGTCCTGACGCCATTCCCGTCGGTCGTCGCGGTCGCGGCGGCTCTGGGCTTCGGCGATGGCGGGTACGGCCAGGGCGGCCATTGTGAGCGCGGCGACGGCCACGCGGGCAAGATGTCTCATGACTCTACTCCGGTGAGGGTCCGGTGGATCAGGCTTGATCCGCGATGAGCGGAGGCTGTCGGGTTCCAAATGAACCCGACCTGAACGCCATGGTCAGGAAAACCTTGTGACGGGTCTGTCCTGTGCCCAGATGCAAGGGCCGCAAGCAGGAGGCCTCCATGACCCGCCCCATCGAACTCTGGTACTGGCCGACGCCCAATGGCTGGAAGGTCTCGATCGCCCTTGAGGAAATGGGGCTGCCCTATGAGGTCAAGCCGGTAAATATCGGCCGGGGCGAGCAGTTCGAACCCGCTTTTCAGGCCATCAGCCCCAACGGGCGCATGCCCGCCATCATCGATCCCGACGGCCCGGACGGCCAGCCGCTGTCGATCTTCGAGTCCGGCGCCATCCTTCAGTATCTGGGCCTCAAGTCCGGACAGTTCTATCCGCAGGACGTCCGTGCCCGCACCGAGGTCGACCAGTGGCTGTTCTGGCAGGTCGGCGGCCTCGGCCCCATGGCCGGCCAGACCCACCACTTCCGCCAGTATGCCCCCGCCATGATCAAGGACCAGCGCCAGATCGCCTATGGTGTCCGCCGCTATACGGACGAGACCCACCGCCTGTATGGCGTTCTGGACCGCCGCCTGGCCGACCGCGCGTTCGTCGCCGGGGACTACTCCATCGCGGACATGGCCATCTGGCCCTGGATCCTGCCCACGCATCAGGGGCAGGACCTGGCCGAGTTTCCCAACCTCGCCGCCTGGATGGATCGGGTGGGGCAGAGGCCTGCGGTCAAGGCCGGGCGGGCCGTCGGCGATGAGCTGCGAAGCAATCTCGGCGCTGCCGGCAAGGACGCGGAAGAGGCGCGCAAGCTGCTGTTCGGCCAACGCGCCCGTCGGGGATGAGGCCCGCCCATCAACCGTAAACCGCCTCTGAACAACCGATTTACGCGTAGTAAATACAGCAACTTGTCTTCATGACTTGGTGACACAAAAGTCGTCGCAAGCCCCTGTGGTGTTAACGCTAACTTCAATCGCGACCGGTTTTATCGGGACCATCGGCGGGCCAGAAAGGCCTTGGCTGGAGGGACTGGTGATGATGGCGCAAGAACTCGCGCAGGATGCTGAAACGGGCGGCCTGCCGCTGCCCACCCCGGACATGGACGGCGACGCCCTGTTCAAACTGGGCCTGATGTATTCGGCCGGGCAGGGGGGCTGTCCCCTCGACCGGGTCTCGGCCCACATGATCTTCAATCTGGCGGCCATGAAGGGCTCGATCGAGGCGCGCGACTATCGCCGCGAGATGTCGATGGAGATGGACCGCGAGGAAATCAGCGAGGCCCAGCGCGCCGCTCGCCGCTGGATCGACGCTGGCACGGTGACGCTCGCGGCCTAAAACTGCTGATACTGCCCGTTGATCGTGTAGTTGAAGCCGATGGGCAGGGCGTTGCGAATCTGCGTGAAGAAGTTGGCCAGCTCGCCCAGGTTGGATCGCGGCACGAACAGGACATCGCCCCGTCGCAGAGCGACAATCTCGCCCCGGCGCGGTCTGAGATCCAGAACCCGCATCATGCGCCGACCGCCGGGCCCCCGGCGGATCAGGGCCACCTCGGCCGGTCGGGCGGTGGGCAGGAACCCGCCAGCCTGGATGATGGCCTGATAGGCATCGATGTCGCCCGCCATGTCATAGACACCCGGGGCGCGGACCTCGCCGTCCACCCAGACCTTGAGCGGCCCGGCCTGCCTCAGCGTCACCTCGACGACGGGGCGAACCAGCTGGGTGGACAGGGCCGCGCTGACATCGCTTTCCAGCTCGAACAGGGTCCGGTCCGCCGCCATCACCTGGCCGATCAGGGGCAGGGACACCCGTCCGTCCGGACCGACCCGGAGCGTGCGGGTCAGCTCCGGCGCGGTCGGCGTTGCGACCTCGATCTCGTCGCCGGGATAAAGAACATACTCCGGCTCTGCGTCGGTCCAGTCCGCGAAGGCGATATCCGGGAATGCCCCGGGCGAGGCCGTCGTGGCGACCCGGCCATAGCCGGCCGAGGGCATGCGCCCCGCGTTGCCGCCGCAGGCTGACAACCCCAGCGCCACCCCCAGCAACAGCAGGTGTCTGCGATCGACCGTCATCCGGGCTTACCTCGACTCATTCTGACCATGGCCATGGCACTGTCGGGGAACGTGGGTAACCGATGGTTAACGCGCGGGGCACAGGATCATCCGGACCGGCCCGACAGGATTCTCCCCCGTATGCGTTCCACCGCCTACACCTCTGCCAGACCCCGATATGACCTGGCGGACATCGTCGGGCTGCTGTTTCATCAGATCGGCATCATGGTGCTGGTGTTTCTGGTGATTGCCGTTCTGGGCACTCTGGCCGTCATGACCCTGCAAAAGACCTATACGGCCGAGGCTCGGATCCTTGCCGGGGTCGGTCAGGAATATGTCTATCAGCCCCGCGTCGGCTTGACGGAAAGAGGGCAGGCGCCGGACGGCGATCTGGTCACCCAGTCCGAGGCTTCGATCCTGAGCAGCAACGAAGTCAAACAACGCGTCGTCCAGTCCCTGGGCCCCGCCGCCATCCTTGGCGACGAGACCAGCGGCACCCGGGCCGTTCAGGAGGCACGGGCCATGAAGGCGCTTCAGGATGGTCTCAAGGTCGGGGTCTCACCCGGGAGCCCGATCATCGCCGTGGGCTTTGAAAGCCATGATGCCGCGCGCTCGGCCACGGTGCTGAACGCGATCATCGACTCCTATCTGACCTATCGCCGCGAACTGTTCACGGATCGCTCCACCGATGCCAACCTGGCCCAGCAGCAGGCCTTCGAGAATGACCTAGCCCAGGCCGATGCCGAGTATCAGGCCTTTCTACGTTCCAATGACATCGGCGACTTCGCGGCGGCCAAGGCCGGCTATGCCACCAGCTATCAGACGGTCTATGCCGACCGCCTGTCGACCCAGGCCCTGCTGAGACAGACGGATCAGCGCCTGCAGACACTCGAGGCTCAGCTGGCCCGCACCCCGCCCGAGGTTGCCCTGTCCCAGGATCTGAACGTGTCGGCCCGGGACCAGATTCTTCAGGCCCGCAACGAGCGCGAGGCCCTGTTGGCCCGCTACCTTCCGGATTCCCAGCCCGTCCGCGACATCGAGGCCCGCATTGCCCAGCTGGAGGCCTATGTCGCTTCGGGCGGTGGGATCGGGGTCAAGGAGGTGCGCACCGGTCCGAACCCGATCTGGACCGAGCTGGAAACGACCCGGATCACCGTTCAGGCCGAGCGCGACTCGCTTCAGGCCCGGCTGGCGGTGCTCGACGGCCAGTTGGCCCAGATCAAGGCCCGTCAGTCCGACCTGGTGCAGATGGAATCCCAGAACGCCACCCTGTCCAGCGAGCGCGAGGTGCTGTCGGCCAACATCCGGGAGTTCCAACAACGCGCCTCTCAAAGCCGCGCCGACAGCGCCCTGGTCCAAGCCGGCGCAGACAATGTCACCGTGATCGAGCGGGCCACCGCGCCGACCACCGGCAAGAGCCTCAAGCTGCCTCTGCTGGCTCTGGTGATCCTGTTTGCCGGGTTCACGGCGCTCTGCGTCGGGCTGATACGGATTTTCTCCCGGCGCGATTTCGCGACGGCGGGGGTGGTTGGCCGCACCCTCGACATGCCGGTGCTGGCGGTCGCGCCCCTGAAGGCACGATAAGAGCGCGGGCGTGTTAGCCTGTTCGGTGCAGTGGTGCGTGTGATTGCGATTCGATGATCGACCTGACGACCGAAATGGCAGAGTTGTGGGCCGCCCTGGGGCCCGGTCGTAGGCATCGCGGCCGCGTGATCCTGTTCGTTTCGGCCCTGGCGGGTGAGGGGACCTCGACCGTCGCCCGTGAATATGCCCGCCTCGCCGCCGTGCGGGCGCGCCGCCCCGTGTGGCTGATCGATGCCGACCTTGTCCAGCAGGGCCAGATGGAGGCCATCGGTGCCGATCCCGAACGCTTCGGTCGGCTGGGACGCCCGGCCCAGGCCTCACCCGACGGGTCCAGCTTCTTCGCCATCAGTCCGCCTCTGATGGGACGGGACGGCCAGGTCGTGGCCCCGGCACGCCTTCTGACCGCGCGCCCGGCCCTTGGCGGTCGCCTGTGGGTGACCCGCTTCAATCAGGAAATCCTGCGCTCAGGCCAGCGCGCCGAGGCCATCGACGACAGCCGCTACTGGGATGCCATTCGCGCCCATGCCGAGACCATCGTCATCGATGCGCCATCTGCGGACCGCAGCGATCTGGCCCTGATCCTGGCCCCGCTTGCCGATCTCACCGTGCTTGTGGTGGCCGGTCAGGCCACCGAGGCCGCGGCCCCCGTGGCCCTGCGCGACGAGATCGAGGCGGTCGGCGGTCATATCGCCGGCGTGGTCGTCAACCGATCAACCTATCAGGCACCGACCCTGCTGCGCCGCCGGTCAGCCTAGGTCACGGCGCGGTCCAGTCGCTGCAATTCCGATGCGCCGTAAAAGCGCGGCTCCAGCCCCGGCATCCACAGCAGCTTGCCCAGACCCCGCGCCGCCCGATCCAGCGCTCGCGCCCGTCCGGGTCTTCGCAGCAGGGTCAGCGGCAGGGCGATGACGCTCCAGCCCACCAATTGTACCGCACCGACCGCCATCCATTTGATCACACCGACCATGTCCCGCCTGCCCCAGGCCGCCTGCGACGGGCTCTGGCCATAGGCAAAGGCGCGCGACAGGGCATAGCCCAGATTGGCGCGGTGGGCCGGTGCGACTTCATCCACCCAGGCCCCGGCTGACCAGCCATAGCGACCCCCGCGTGCGCTCAGGGCGGCGAACAGGGCGTCATCCTCGCCGCCCGACTGGTCCCAGCGCACCTCGAACGGCGCCGGGCCGGGCAGGGCGGTCGCCCGCACCATCAGACTGTTGCCACAGCCGAAGGGGTGGTCAATCAGGGCATCGCTCTTCGGACCGGCACGCCCGAAGAACTCTTCGAGATAAGGGCGCACGTCAGCAGGGGCCTCCGGCGTCTGGCCCCGGATCGGACCGAACACAACATCCGCGCCGATGTTCGCCTGCGTGGCCAGAAGCGCGGCCAGCCATCCGGGCGAGGCGATCTCGTCATCGTCCAGAAAGGCGATCAGCGGCGCATCGGTCGCCGCCAGCCCGGCGTTCCGCGCCGAGGCCACCCCGACCGTAGGCTCGTGCACATAGACGACGGGAAGGGCCTGTCCCTGAAAGCGCTCTGTCACCGCCCGCGCGCTGGGCTCGCGGTCATTGTCGACCACCACGATCTCGCCCGGCACGTCGGCGACGCCCTCCTGCGCCACCAGTGAGGCGAGCGCGCTGGCCAGCCCCTCGGGGCGTCTCAGCGTGGGGACGATGACGGCAACCCGGCTCATCACACCGCCTCGGCATAAAGAGCGGCGCGGTAAAGGCGCAGGGCAAAGGCCCGGCTGGCGACCGGAAGCCCGTCCCGCAGCGCCCACGCCCGCGCCATTCCGCGCAGCACGCCCCGTCCGGGGATACTCCGGATCTTCCGTGCCGCCCGATAGCTGGGATAGGTGGCGATTATATCGGGATGCTTGTCGATTACCCGGGCAAAGTTTGCGGCTGACTGCTCATATTTCCGCATCAGGCTCTCGACCGTGTCCAGACCCATATGGGTGGCGGGAATGTCGACATGGAGAACCGGATGGGCGCGCGAGACCCGCATGGCCCATTCCACGTCCTCCCAGCCCCAGCCGGTAAAGCCGGGGTCGAAGGCCTCGCTCTCGAACACATCGCGCCGGACCAGAAGGTTGGAGGTATAGACGTATTTCTCGGGGGTCAGGCGACGCACCTCGACCGGCAGGCACTCGGATCGTGCCGCCAGCGCCCGATGAACCGCGAACTGCCCGTCCGTCGGCGCCTGCAGCAGCGAGAAACCGCCGAACGCCACTGCGGGGTCGTCTTGCCGCACCAGAGCCAGCCAGGCCTGCAAGAAATCGGGTCGGTCCGGCCGCATGTCGCTGTCGAGGAACAGCCAGGTCCGGCCCCGCGCTGCGGTCGCCAGCCGGTTGCGCCCCTGCGAACGTCCTTCATTGGTCGGCAGGGTGATCAGGCGAACGGGCAGCCGGGCCGCTCCGACCTCACCCATCAGGGCGGTGGTCAGCGTGGCATCCCCGGTCCCGTCATCCAGGACGACCAGCTCGACTGCGCCCTCCAGCGCCGGGGCCTCCCCATCAAGACATTGCAGCAGGGCTGTGGGGTCGTCCCGCAGAAACGGGATCAGCACCGACAGGGTCGGACGGGCCGTCGCATACGCCGGGCTGTCGATCATGCGCGCGCGGTTCATGCCGGCACCCCCCGGGCTTTCAGTCGCCGATAGCGGTCCGCCAGCACATCGCGAACTCCCGCGGCATTGAGCGAGATGGCGACCAGCCCGTAAACGGCGGCACCCACCCCGGCATCCAGCATCAGCTCGACAAAGCCACCCGGCGAGGGCAGGGTCATGACCACGGCGGCCATCGCCACCGACGCGACGCCGATCCGGATCAGGCTGTCGACCGGAATGGGCAGGGCCACGACCCGTCGTCCGATCAGGATGACCGACGTCAGCCCCAGCCCGAGGCTGGCGGCGGTGGCCCAGGCGGCGCCCATCACCCCGTGCGCCGGGATCAGGACCAGATTCAGGGCGACATTGGCCAGCGCGGGGATCGCCATGGTCACGAACAACAGGCTGGTGCGCTTGCCCAGCGTAAAGGCCTGACCGAAGTAGTAGCTCGACAGTCCCGACATCAGGGCGGCAAAGGCGATCCACGGCGTGATGGCGGCCGCGGCTCCGCGTAGATCTTCACCAATCATGAACTCGGCCATCGGGCGCGCCACCAGGGCCAGACCGACGGCGGCGGGAATGCCGATCAGCAGAAAGGTCGAGGCCTGCTCGCGGGCCGCCACCTTCAGTCCGTCATGGCCGTGCCGTTCCAGCGCCATGACCAGGGCCGGCCCGCCCGCCGCGCCCAGCCAGATGAACAGCACATCCAGGGTACGGTTCGCCAAGCTGTAGGCCGCGTGATAGGCCCCGGTCGCCGCCTCATCCAGAAACACGGCCAGCAGGATCCGGTCGGTTGATCCCAGGACAAGCGTCAGGGCCAGCGATATGGCGATCGGATAGCCATAGCGGGCATAGGACAAAAGGCGCCGCGGATCGGCCCGTCCCCCCCGCGCGAACCTGAGCTCGGCCGGCAGCACGAACGGCAGAAGCACCAGCGGCGCCAGTCCCAGCCCCATCAGGGGGGAGGCCGCGCCGGCCCCCAGCAGGGCGAAGACCACGCCGATTCCAAGCCCGCCGACGCTGGTGAAGATGTCCACCCAGGCCGACTTGCCGACCTCGCCCGAGGCCCGATACCGCTCCTGCACCAGCCGCGCGAGGCAGCGCACGGGGACACCGGCCACCCCGGCCGCCACGGCGATCCGGAAGGTCATGTCCATCGGCCACAGCCAGATGGCCAGTCCCATGACCGGCAGGAAGATCAGCGTCAGGACAAAGGTCGCTTGATACAGTCCGGCGAAATGGTCGGCCAGTGAGGGCCCCTCGCTCTCGGCAGCCCAGAAGCGCGCCATCGCCGCCTCGATCCAGGTGAACACCGCCACATGGGTCAGGCTGAATATCGCAAAGGCGACCGCATAGCGCCCGAAGTCATCGGGGCTCAGCAGGCGGGTGAACAGTACCAGGGTCAGAAAGCCGACCACGCCCTGGATCACATTGGCGGGCAGATAGCCCCAGACTCCGCGCCAGAACATCAGGACACGCCGTTCACCGGACCGCCAGCCGGTCACCCAGCAGCACGGGCACGGTGACCATCATGATCCACAGGTCCATCCAGAACGACTGCCGCTCCACATATTCCACATCCAGCTGCACGCGGCGGCGGACGTCCTGGGCCGTGTGCAGGGGGCCGCGCGATCCCTTGATGGCGGCCCAGCCGGTCATGCCGGGCTTGATCCGGTGGCGGTGGGCATAGTCGGCGACCAGTCGCGCGGACTCGATCTGGCCGGTCTTCATACCGATGGCGTGGGGGCGGGGCCCCACCAGGCTCATCTCGCCCTTCAGTACGTTCAGCAGCTGCGGCAACTCATCCAGACTGGTCGAGCGCAGGATCTTGCCCAGGCGCGTGACGCGGTCGTCGTCGTGGGTGACCTGGCGGCTGGCGGTGGCGTCGGCGGCTTCCTGCTTCATCGTCCGGAATTTCCAGACCACGATCTCCTCGTGATTGAAACCGTGACGCCGCTGACGAAAGAAGGCGGGGCCCGGACTGTCCAGCTTCACCAGCACGGCGATAATGGCCATGACAGGCATCAGCAGGATCAGGGCAATGCCGCCGATGACCAGGTCCTGCAGGCGCTTGTTGAAGGCGCGGCGGTCGTCGTCGACGGGCCCGTTCAGGCGCGCGAGGCGCGTGCGCGCCAGCCGCTCCATCGCCGAGGCTCTCAGCTTGCCATCCTCGGCATCGACCAGCAGGCTGACCGGATTGGGCAGGGTGCCCAGCCGGCGGGTCAGGTCGCGCACCCGGTCCTCGGCCTTCGGATCGATGGCCAGCACCACGCGATCCACATAGGGCAGGATCCGATGCGCCATCAGCGCCTCGCTGTCACCCAGCACCGGGACGCCCTCGACCGCCGTTGGAGACCGCGCCATCCGGTCATCGAACACCCCGATGATGTTGAGATCGCGCCGCTGCATCGCCTCGCGGATCATGGTCTCGGCGTGTTTGGTGGCACCGACCAGCACCACGTTAGGGGTCAGGGCCCCCGTGGTCCGCATGCGCCGGATCAGTTCCAGCCAGCACAGGTGAAGGCCGTACAGGCTGACGATCATCAGGGCGGGCCAGACCAGCCACAGGGCCAGGTTCGTGCCGCCCAGAGCCAAACCGGTCGCCAGGGCAACCAGTCCCCCGGCCAGCACCAGTCCGCCGACGGTTCCGAGATGAATGATGCCCGAGGTGTCGCGGCCGAACCGGTAGATATCGATCGAGCGCATCAGGCCTACGGTGACCACCGCGCCGAGCATCACCGGCAGCACATTGCCCACGCTCGCCTGCCCCAGCCCCTGCGGTGTCGACAGAAACAGGCTCAGCAGGGTGACGACCGTGACGACCAGCATGTCGATGGCGTGAAAATAGTGAACCGACAGCCGGGCGCGCGCCCGCTCACGCGCGTTCAGCCAGACGCCAGGACGGAAAGGGCCCCGCTTGTGGCCGGCCTTCCTGTCGGTCGGTGAATCCCCTGACAAGGATGCGCGCGCAAAGGCCTGGAGGCCCGCAGCATCCAGCTCGCCTGTCGAACCGGGGACGTCATCGACAATGGCATTGGCGAGCGGGTTGGACATGGGGCAGGGCGGCTTCCTGTCTGAGGTCCCGGCATCACACCACAGTCCGCTGACCGTCCCGTTAACGCACGAGCCTGTCGTCGTCGCTGAACAGCCTGTTGCGCACCCGCGCCGGCTCGGCTATCGACGGCGCCTGCCGGAGACGTGGCCGAGTGGCTGAAGGCAACGGTTTGCTAAATCGTCGTACCCTGTAAGGGGTACCGAGGGTTCGAATCCCTCCGTCTCCGCCAGAACCTTCCCCTTCCGATCTTGCCAGCGGGGTGGAAACGGGCGAGCAGGGCGTGTGCCCGATTATGCTTGCGTCGATTTCGTCCTGCGTTCCGACATTCCGCTTCCCGAACTGATCGAGGTCGGGACGGACGCCGGTCGGGATGTTGTGCCCGTGCAGCGAGGGACGGTGGCGTCGGCGGGCCCCAACTGGCTGGAGTGTGACGGCGATACGGCTGTGCTGGCCATCCCCGGCGTGGCGAGGTTCCGGATCGAAAACGGTCGGTCCATGACCGTGGATGTTGACGAGGGCTGCTCCGAGCGGAACCTGCGACTGTATCTCCTGGGCTCGGCGCTGGGCATCCTCATTCACCAGCGGGGCCTGTTTCCCCTGCACGCCAATGCGGTGGTCATGGACGGTGTCGCCGTGACGTTCACCGGGCATTCCGGCGCGGGAAAGTCGACCCTCGCCGCCTGGTTCTCGGCGGCCGGCCACACGGTGCTCAGCGACGATGTCTGTGTCATCGGTTTTGATACCGCCCGGCGTCCCATCGTCTATCCGGGATTGCCCCGTGTGAAGCTGTGGGCCGACGCGGCGAAATTCCACGGCCACGACATCGACGGTCTTGAGCGGATCCACGATGACCTGGACAAGTATCAGCTGGGGCTGCCCGCTCGTCCGGATCAGGGCCCCGTGCCGCTGGCCGCTGTCATCCGCCTGAGCCGCGCGGATGAACAGCCCGCGGGCCTTCGCCAGCTTCGCGGGCGCGCCGCGGTGCAGTTGCTGATGGCAGAAACCTATCGCCCGCAGGTCGTCACCGCGCTGAACCTCCAGCAGGCCCACTTCGGCCACTGCGTGTCCATTGCCGCCGCCGTTGCCGTTCTGGATTGGACGCGCAAATGGGGGCATGAGGTTTTCGAGGCCGAGGTCGAACAGCTGATTCGTCAACTCGGACAGGTGAAGATCGACGAACGGACGGGGTGAGGGCGCGCGCATGGGGCATCAGAGGTTTCAGGATGAGGATCAGATCGTCGCCGCCCGGGGCCTGTTGACCACGCGGGTGGACGGCGAGGTCATGGCCATGAGCATCGACCGGGGGGCCTGCTACGGGCTGGATCCGATCGGCTCGCGCATCTGGGAATTGCTGGAGACCCCGATCACCGTCGGCGACCTGGTCGCTCGCCTGACCCGGGAATATGAGGTGGACGCCGCCGTCTGCAGGACCGATGTCTGCGCCCTTTTGTCCAGTATGGAATCCGAGGGGATGATCCTGCGCGTCTAGGATGAATCACCGCTCGTCGGCAGGATGTCGGATGCGAGTCACCCGGGCATTGGGGCCACCAACTGACTGTTTCGATTCAGGGCGTAAAGAGGGCTAAGCCCTTGTAGCCCCGAAAAAGAATTCGCGCTTTGGTGGATATCCGTTGACTGCTGCTTCGGATATGTCAGGCTGTCGTCACATCCGCAGGGACAATCAGAATGCGTAATCCGATCAACGACGAGCGTGATATTCAGCAATCGGGCGAGGCGACCAACCGCAAGCCGTGGCAGTCGCCCTCCCTGCTTCGGCTGGACGCGGAGCATGCCGAGTTGAATCCGGCTCCCGGTGTCGACGCCAACACCTCCGCCTCCTGACATTTAACCTGTCTGCGACAGGCTTTGGCGGAAGGCGTTTGGCTTGGGCATCGCCCTGCCGTAGGGTTTTCGGGTTGGGATAGCCTCGGGCTGTTCGTTGGTCTGGCTGTCTGACACGTGATGAACCCGGGAACACGGACGCAATGACGGCGCTTGCGGGCGTATGGCGTCTGGACGGGCGGGCCGCCGCCGAGTCCTGCCGTTTGATGAACATCGCCCAGGCTCTCTATGGTCCGGACGGCGAGGGATTCTGGGACGGGGGCGATGTCGCCTTCGGCCTGCGCCGGTTTGACTGTCTGGATGAGGACCGGTTCGACACCCCACCCCTGACCAGCGGGTGTGGACGCTACCACCTGGTTGCCGATGTGCGCCTCGACGACCGGAACGGTCTGTCCGAAAGGCTGGGTCTGGATCCCGGCCAGACCGCGATTGCCTCTGATACCCGCCTGCTTCTGGCGGCATGGGAGCGGTGGCAGACCGGCCTGTTTGACCATGTATACGGCGATTATGCCTTTGCCGTCTGGGACGCACGCGACCGGCAGCTGGTCCTGGCGCGCGACGCCCTGGGGGGCAAGCCCCTGCATTACCATCGCCAGGGCGGGCTGTTCGCCTTTGCCTCCATGGCCAAGGGATTGCACGCCTTGCCGGAAGTGCCGATTGGCCCCAATCCCGCGCGCATGGCCGAGCTTCTGGCCCTCCTGCCGGAAAGCGGTCCCGAGACCTGGTTTCAGGATATCTATCGGGTTGAGCCGGGTTGCTATGTCCGGGTGGATGCGACGGGCCAGACCCGTCACCGACACTGGAATCCCGATCGATCCATGCCGGTCCCCGAGACATTCCAGGCGCAGGTTGAGGGGCTGCGCCGACATCTGGACCGGGCGGTTCAGGCGCGATTGCGGGGGGCTGGCCGTCGGATCGGCAGCCATCTCAGCGCCGGTCTGGACAGTTCCGCTGTGGCGGCCACCGCAGCCAGGCTGATGGCGGAACGGGGCGGCCGCGTCACAGCCTTCACCTCTGCTCCCCGGCGGGGCTTTGAGCTTCCCGGCACCCCCGGTCGGGTCGAGGACGAGACCGAACTCGCGGCGGCCACGGCGGCGCTCTATCCGAACATGGACCACGTCGTGCTGCGCAATGACGGCCGCGATCTGACGGCGGGCCTTGACCGGGCTTTTCACACATCCGAGCGGCCCGTGCTCAACATCTGCAATGCGCGCTGGATCGATCACATTCATGACGAGGCGCGGCGACTGGGCCTGAATGTGCTGCTGATCGGCACCATGGGCAATATGAGCTTCAGCTTCGACGGCAAGACCCTGCCCGGTGAGCTGATCCGAAGGGGCGACCTGATCGGCTTTCTGCGTCAGGGCCAGGCGCTGTCGCGTGAGAAGCGGATGAACTGGCAGGGCTACATCGCCCAGGCCCTCGGGCCCTGGATGCCGTCCATACTCTGGAAAGGGATCAACCGGATCCGCGGCCGCGTGGCGTCGCTCCGCGACTATTCGGCCGTGAACGAGAGCGCGGTCACCGCCTATGATCTGGAACGCCGGGCCCGGGAAAGAGGTCATGACCTCGAGTATCGTTCCGAGGCCGATGCCTTTGCCCAGCGTCTCCGCATTCTGGAACGCGTGGACGTGGCCAACTATGCCAAGGGTGTGACGGGCGGCTGGGGGCTGGATGTCCGCGACCCCACCGCAGATCGGCGACTGGTGGAGTACTGCCTCGCCCTGCCGACCGAAGCCTTTCTCTCGGGCGGCCTGCCTCGCCGTCTGGCGCGTCTGGGGCTGTCCGACCGTCTTCCCGCCGCCGTGCTGCAGGAACGACGCAAGGGCTATCAGGCTGCCGACTGGTACGAGAATGTGAAAACCTCGCGCCAGTCCCTGCTTCAGGAGGTCAGTCGATTGCGCAACGTTGACGGCGTCGCGGATATTCTTGATCTCGACCGGCTCGAGAGTCTTCTTCAGTCCATGCCCGAGGACGGAGGATCCGGTCAGGAAATCATGTATGCCTATCGTCTGCTGCTCCTGCGGGGGGTTTCCGCCGGCCACTTCATGCGCAAGGCGGCCCGCACCAATGCCTGATTGCCCCTGCTGATGGAAAAGTCTGTTGCCTTTGCCAGGGATCTGGCCCGCTACATCGGGGGTCGGGCACCGGGGCTGATCATTCTGGTGGCCCTGGGGGCGCTTCTGGAGGGGTTCGGCCTGGTCCTGCTGGTGCCGCTGCTTGGAACGCTGTTCGCGGACACCACAACCCTGACCGGGCCGCTTGGGGTCTTGCTGAATCTCTGGCCGGAGGTTCAGGGAGCCCCCCGGCTGGTCCTCGTTCTGGCCCTGTTCGGAATGGTCACGGGACTGCGTGCGCTGGTCCTGTGGCAGCGGGACCTGCGCATGGGGCAGCTCCAGGTGGGATATCTGGAGAGCAAGAGGTCCACGCTGGCGCGGGCGCTCGCCAACAGCCGGTGGGAAGCGCTGAACGCGCTCGGGCACGGTCGTGTCACCCATCTGATGGGGGGAGACATCCAGCGGTGTGCCTCGGGTGTGTATTTCCTGCTGCAGGGCGGTGTGGCCGTCGTCCTTCTGGTTATCCAGGCGGGGGTAGCCGTGGCCCTTGCTCCGGTTCTGGCGCTTTTCGCGCTGATCTCATTGACGCTCGGAGCCCTTGTCATGGGGCGCTGGCTGGGAGCCACCCGCGAGATCGGCGCCCGGGTCACCTCGTCGAACATGCGGCTGATGGTCGAGCTGGGTCGCTTCCTGGGCGGGCTCAAGGCCGCCATGAGTCAGAATCTGCATTCCGCCTTCGTCGCCGCCTTCGAACGGGATCTCGACGTGGCTACCCGCCAGCAGGTGGCCTTCATCAATCGCCAGGCGGCCATGCGGGTCATGTGGAGCCTGCTGGGCGCAGCCGTGGCCTCGGTCTCCCTGCTGCTGGGATTTCTGGTGCTCGACTATCCGCCGGCCGTCATGCTGACCCTGCTGGTCGTGCTCGCGCGGATCGCGGGCCCCGCCATACAGATCCAGTCGGGCCTGCAGCAGGTCGCCTATGCCCTGCCGGCGTGGGAGGCGGTTCAGGAGACCCTTGATGAGTTGGGCCGCGAGGCCCGCATCGCCGTGGACGACAGCCCGGATGCCGGCGCATTGCAGGGCCCCGTCCGACTGCAAGACGTCACCTATCTGCACGAGGGGGCGACCGATGGACGGGGTGTTCGCGCCCTGTCCCTGACGCTCCGGTCCGGAGAGTTCGTGGCCGTTACCGGCATGTCGGGCGCGGGCAAGACCACCTTTGCCGATCTACTGGCTGGTCTGCTTGAGCCGCAGCAGGGCTGTATCCGTGTCGGCGATCACACCCTTGATGCGCGGACCGTTTCCACATGGAGGGACCGTCTCGCCTATGTGACCCAGGATCCGCTGCTGTTCAACGACACAATCCGCGCCAATCTGCTCTGGGGGGGTGTCGAGGCGGACGAGGCCCGGATAGAGCAGGCGCTTGCCCTGACCGGCGCGGACCGGGTCGTGTCCCGGCTGTCCCTGGGACTGGACAGCGTCGTCGGCGAGGACGGAGCCATGGTATCGGGCGGAGAGCGCCAGCGGCTGGCCCTGTCCCGCGCCCTGCTCCGGCGTCCCGACGTCCTCGTGCTGGACGAGGCGACGGCCGCTCTCGATACCGACAGCGAAGACGCGGTCCTGAAGGCGCTGGCCGAACTCGACCCCCGACCCCTGATCCTGATGATCTCGCACCGCTCTGACAGTCTGTCGGTGTGCAGTCGTCGCCTGACCTTCGACGAGGGACGTCTGGTCGACGACCGGCAGCTGTGAGGCCGGGCGAGGCTCTACCCCTGCCCCTGGCCCTCCACGTCGTGGCCACCTGCTGCCGCCCGGCCGACGGGGGTGCGCGTGGCGAGGCGCTGCGAACCCTGATGGCCAGTCCACGCGTCGATATGGACCGCTTGCTCCAGACCGTGGCGCGGCACCGGGTGGCCCCGCAGGTCCACCGGGCGCTGACCGAGGCCGGTGTCGCTCTGCCTGCGGACACGGCCGCGCATCTCGCCGGCCTGGCCGGGCAGGCCGCCCGGCGCAGTCTGAACCTCGCGCGCGAAAGCCTGTTCCTACAATCCGCCTTCGATCAGTTCGGGCTGGATGCCACCTTCGTGAAGGGGTCTGCGCTTGCCCTTCTGATTCACGGGGACGTGGGCATGAAGGACTCCTGGGACATCGATCTTCTGGTGCCTCCGGATCAGGTCGATGCCGCCTGCCAGCTCCTGCTGGCCCAGGGTTACACCCTTCATTACCCGACCGGCCTGTCTCCCGAAGCGTTCGGCCGCTTCCAGGCGGTGGCCAAGGAATGTGTCTTCTTTCATCCCGGGCGGCAGGTCTATCTCGAGCTTCACTGGAAGCTTGTCGACAATCCGCATGAACTTGCGGGACTGGATGTTCGCCGCACCCAGACCGTCGCTCTGGGCGCGGGCAAGTTGCGGACGCTCGCCGATCCCGAACTGTTCGCCTACCTCTGTGTTCACGGCACCCGTCACAGCTGGTCGCGGCTGAAATGGATCGCTGACGTGGCCGCTTTCCTGAAAGGCCGCGACAGGGATGAGGTTGCCCGGTTGAGGGACGAGGCCGTGGCCATGGGCGCGGGGCGCGCGCCGGATGTGGCGCTGGCTCTCTGTCGGGGACTGTTCGGCCGCCACCTGCCCGTGACCCGCCTGGACGCCGCCGGCCGTTATCTGGTGCGCGCGGCCCATGCCAGCCTGACCCACGGCGGGGGCGTGACCGAGATCGCGGCCTACAGCAAGCCGTGGCGCATGACCTGGATCGGCCGCCATCTGATCGGGACCAGCGGCAAAGCCTTCCTGGCGGAACTGCAGAGCAACTGGGCCGGGGATTACGACCGCGTTCACATCCCCCTGCCGCAGGGACTGGGCTTCCTCTACGTCGTGATCCGGGTCCCGCTGTGGCTCTGGCGCAAGGCGCGCCGGCGTCTGGCAGGGGGAAGCGATGAAGCTGCGTGACGTCCCCATACTGACCGAGGCCGTGCTGGCGCTCGGCGTGGGGGCCTTCTGCCTCGCCTTTGTGCCGTTCCGCCATGTGGCCAGGCATGGCGTGCAATCAGGTGGCCGTCCGGCCCGGACGCGCGACGACATCATGCCCGTCCGTCGTGCGGTGCGTCGCGCCGCCCGGAATGTGCCCTGGCGTGCCCTGTGTTTCGAACAGGGACTGGCGGCCCACGTCATGCTGAGGCGACGCGGGATCTCCAGCGTCCTTCACTACGGCGTTGCGCGGGACGGGCCGGGGGACGCGCTGAAGGCCCACGTCTGGGTTACATCGGGCGAGCAGATGGTGGTCGGCGGCGAGGTGGCCGGGCAATTCACTGAACTGGCCCGCTTTTCCGGGACAGCGTAAGCAGGACGTCGCAGCCGAGTCGCGCGGAGGGGCGGGGATGAAGGAGACGCAGGCCCGGGCCACGGTCGACCTGCCGCATCTGATCTTTCAGGGGCGCGAGCCCCTGCGCTTTCCCGGCATGATCAGGGCGCTTCAGGCCCCCGATCATCACTGGCCGGACTCCTGCCTGGACGAACCATTCGTCGAGGCGACGGTCGGGCGCCGTCGCATGGTGATGATCACCGATCCGGCCGTGGTGACCGAAATGCTGCGGAACCGCACAGGGCAATTCCGCAGGTCCCGACTTCACGACCGGATTCTCGGCAGCAGCTTTGGCGACACCCTGCTTCAGGGCGAACAGATTGAATGGCCGGAACGGCGGCAGGCCATGCTGCGCCCGATCCACGAAGCGTCCGGGGACGTCGCTGTCGATCCGGTGGGTCTGGCCTGCACCCAAGCCCTGTCGGATTGGCAGGAGGGCCCGGTCGATTTGCTCCGGACGGCGCGGCATCTGACGATGCAGGCCCTGTGGCGGGCCTTTTTCTGCGACGAGGCCGAGGCACGGCACAGTGATCCGCTGCTGGTTGACGCCGCGAACCATATGGACCGGCTGGCCCATGCCCCCCTGCAGGATCAGATCGAATGCCTGCGTCCGCTCGGCACCCGGGCGGTCGAAATCCGCAGGGAGGATAACGGCGACCCGGATCGCCTGATGAATACCACCCTGCTGTTCCTGCACGCCGGACACGACAACGCGACGGCCACCCTGACCTGGGCGCTCTGGCTGCTGGCAAGGCACCCGGGGATTCAACAGCGGGTGCATGACGAATGGAGTCGCGGCTCCGGCACGTCAAGGCCCGTACCTGACCTGCGCGCCTTTCCCCTGACCAGCGCCGTCATCCATGAAACGTTGCGGCTCTATCCTCCCATTCCCCAGCTTCTGCGGGACGTCACCGTGGATCTTCCGGTCGGCGGCCAGGTCGTGGACAAGGATTTCATCGCTGTCCTCGGGATCTATGCCATGCACCGCCACCGGCGCCTCTGGGACCGGCCCGATGCGTTTGATCCCGACCGCTTCATGGACAACGGCCTGACCGCTCATCGCCGGCTTTGGCTGCCGTTCGGTGCCGGCCCCAGAGGCTGCGTCGGCACCTCCTTCGCTTTCACGGTGCTCAGCCGCGCGATCGGCCAGGTGGTCACGGATTATGAGCTGTTCCCCAACCCCGGCCACGATCTGACCTGCCGGGTCGACTATACCCTCAGGCCCTGGGGTCGTGCCCCGGTCCGGGTCACCCCGCGGCACCCGGGCGGGCGGTCCTGATCCGTCATGAGCTTTCACAGCCTCGACTATCTGCTGTTCCTGCCGCTCGTCGTGGTGCTGTATTTCTTCACGCCGCAGCGGTGGCGGTGGGTCGTTCTGCTCGCTCTCAGCAATCTGTTCTACGCAGCCTGGCGGTGGGACTTCCTCTGGCTGCTGTGGGTTTCCACCCTGATCGACTTCGTCGTGGGGCAGGGGCTGCCCCGTGCCCGGCCGGGGTGGCGACGCAAGGCCCTGCTGTCGGTCAGCCTGTGTGGCAATCTCGGCCTGCTGTTCACCTTCAAATACTTCGCGCTTGTCGCCAATACCGGCCTGACCCTGTTCCACGGGGGTGACAGCCAGGCGTTCGAGCCGATCAGCCTGCTGCTGCCGCTCGGCATATCCTTCTACACCTTCCAGACCCTGGGCTATGTGATCGACGTCTATCGCGGTCGCCGTCAGCCGGAGCGACACCTCGGCTATTTCGCCGTCTACGTCATGTATTTCCCCCAGCTTCTGGCGGGGCCGATCGAGCGCCCGGGGTCCCTGCTGCCCCAGCTCCGTCGTCACAAGGTGTTCGAGGTCGGTCGGGCCGCGGCCGGCGGCGCCCTGATGCTGGTCGGCTATTTCAAGAAGCTGGTGATCGCCGATCGACTGGCCGACATCGTGCCGCCGGTGCTGAGCCAGCCGCTCGACCATTCGCCGCTTCTGGTTCTGGCCGCGGCCGCGGGTGAGATCTACCGCTACTATGCCGATCTGTCGGGCTATGCCGACATCGCCATCGGCACCAGCCTGATCCTCGGCATCCAGCTGACAAAGAATTTCGACCGCCCGCTCGCGTCGGTCTCGGTGGCCGAATTCTGGCGGCGGTGGCACATCACCGTGTCCAACTGGTTCCGCGACTATGTCTATCTGCCGATCAGCCGGGGTGCCGCCAGGGGCAGGGGGCACCGGGACACCCGGGCGGCCCGTTCAGCGGCCGCGACCCTGCTCACCCTCGTGCTCGTCGCCCTGTGGCACGGGGCCGCCTGGACCTGGCTGGCGGCGGGCCTTGTCGCGGGTCTGGTAATGATCGGCGAAGGCGTCGTCCGTCGCAGTCGCAGCGCGACGGCGCTGTCGAACGGCCTGTCGCGCGCGCTCGGACTGTCCCGAGGCGTGGAGGTCTTCCTTCAGAACGGTCTGAACCGGGTCGTGCTGTGGAGCTTCCTCATCCTCCTGGGGTCCCTGGTCGCGACGCCCGGCTGGCAGACGTCCGTCCAGACCTGGGGCCAGATGGCCGCGCTGCCTGCATGGGCCATCGACGACCCCCGGGCGTTGCTGTCGGGCTTCGGCATCCTGCCCCGCTATCTGATCATCGCCATCGTCGCCCTGGAGATTTACCAGTGGCTGGACGCGCGACAGCCGGTGTTCGAGCGCCTGAAATCACGTGGCCCGGTCGTCGCCTGGGGCTTCTACTACGCCCTGATCGCGGTCATTCTGATATTCGGGACCTTCGACAAACCCGGCTTCCTCTATTTCAACTTCTGACGGGGATCCGATGCGCCGCCTGATCCTCTTTTTCATTCTGGGCGCGGTCCTGCTCGCCGGGCTCAACCTCGTGTCGCGTCCGTTCGACGACAACCGTCAGATGGACGCCATGAATGCCCTGCTCGCCGATACCCCGGGCAAGGAGGCCATCATCGTCGGCAGTTCCGTCGGAGGGGCGATCCGTTTTGACACCCTTTGCCTCGACGGGGCGGATTTCTTCTTTGTCCTTCAGGACGTGTTCGAGACCCGCGCCATGGTCGAGCTGGTCCTCAGTCGTCCCGACCCGCCCCGAACGTGGTTCCTGGCGCTCAGTCCGGGCGCGGCGCTCTACAACAACGCCATCCCGGCGTCAGGGCGCAGCCACAACCGGCGCATCACCTACCGCTTCCTGTTCGAAAACGGCCGTAGCGGTCTGATCGACGGCGACTGGCGTCAATATGCCGTGACCCGGATCTCCCCCGCCCTGGGCTATCAGGACTGGCGCAGGCGGTTTCAGCAGATGCTGGTGACGGCCGGTCTTCGCCCCCCCGCCAGACCGATCGATACCCTGATCTGGCGGCTCGATGGCACACTGGACCCCGCGCAGGACGCCGGCATGGCACAGGGCCAGGTATCGGACCGGACGGCCGAGATCAGGGCCATCGCCTTTTATGACGCGCACGTGGCGCAACGATCTGCCCGGGCGATCAGCGACATCCACAAGCGGATCCGGGCCGCGGGCGGACAGCTGTACATCATCGTGCCTCCGGCCTCACCCGGAATGCAGGCCAGTACCCTTCGCCATCTGGATGCCGAGCTTCAAACCCTGTGGCGGTCCCTGGACGAGATCGAGGCGGAGGGTGCCGTGGTCATCAATGGCTGGCGAGACCCGGCCCGTTCCTATCCGGCCGAGTTGTTCGTCGACCCCAACCACATGAATCCGGAGGGCGCGCGTCTGTTTTCCACGGATATCGCCTCCGCGCTCAAGGCGCGGGGCCACGGGGAAGGGGTAACATGTCCCGGTTGAATTCACGCGCCGTCTCCCCAGCCCGTGCAAGCCATGATAGCGTCAGCCGTCCGAGCCTGTATCGGCGAGGGAGGCAGTGTGTCGAGTACCCGTAGAATCCGTCTGGCCCGGCTGGCGCAGCTGCTCGAGGGGGCGCCGCATCTGACCCCGGCCTATGAAGAAGCCAAGCGGGTCGTGCGGGCTTTCCGCAAGCCCGCCTTCTATGAGGTCGCTACCCGCTGCAATCTGTTCTGCGAAGGCTGCTATTATTTCTCCGACGATTTCAAACCGATCGAGGGTGTTGAGGGCGTCGACACCTGGGACCGGTTTTTTGCCGCCGAGGCGGAGCGCGGCGTCACCATGGCCTACTTCGTCGGGGCCGAACCAGCCCTGCATCAGGATCGCCTGATCGCCGCCGGCAAGTACTTCCCCTATGGCAACATAGGCACCAACGGCACGATCAGGATCGATCCGTCCGTGCCCTACCGGATCGGGGTCTCGGTCTGGGGGGTGGAGGCCGATACCGACGCCGACCTGCGCGGCGGTCGCTCGTTCCACAAGGCCATCCGCAACTATGCCGGCGATCCCCGCGCCATTCTGCTCTACACCCTGACGAAGACGAACCTCGGCGACGCCCGACGTCTGGCCGAGATCGGGCGCGACAACGGCCTGCCGGTCACCTTCAACATGTATTCGCCGACCCACACCTATCTGCGCAAGCTGACCGAGGGGGAGGGGAATGATCGCGAATTCTTTCGCATTTCCAACCGGGAAAACAATCTTCTGTGGGATGAGGACAGCCTGTCGCAAGTCCTGCGCACCATGGATGACCTGATCGACGACTTTCCGGACACCGTTGTCTATTCGAAAGCCTACAACGCCTGGGCGACCCGACCGGGCCCCCTCTATGACGTCGATCCCGAGACCGGCATCGCCCGCGACTGCCATTCGCGGATGATCGGCCAGATGCGCTATTTCAAGACCGACCTGCAGCAGGGTCAGGAAAAGTGCGGCACCTCGGACGCCGTCTGTTCTGAATGCCGGATGTACAGCGGCGGCTGGTCGTCGAAATTCGAGCCGCGCGACGCCGATCTGGTCAGCGAGGCGTCACTGGCCGACTGGCTGGACATGATCGCCACTCTCGGGCGCATCTTCCTGATCGAACGGGACGCGCCGCGGCAATCCACGCTCGCCGCCTGAGCCACGCCGTCAGGCCGCCGACTGAACCCTGTCGAAGGGCGGGGCCTCCATAAGGGCCCACTCCGCGTCATAAACGCCCTTTTCCATGTGCACATAAAGCGACAGCATCCAGGTCGTCAGGATGTCCGCCAGCCCGTCGCGGATGTCCGGCCGGGCGCGCATCAGGCGGTTGGCCTTGCGGATGACGTCGGCGATCTCGGGATTGCCCCGGCTGACGGCGCGTAGCATCCGTCCAAAATGGGCATTGGCCCTGGCCCGCGACGGCGAATTGTAAAGCCGTCCGGTCCCGCGCTTCAGCAGGGGATTGGGCCCCAGAATGTCGGCCAGTGCCTCGAAACGCGTCCAGAACGCCGCCGGGCTGTACAGCCGACTGATCAGCCAGCGTGTGCCGGTATAAAGCTGTTGCTTGGTCATCTGGGCGGGGATGATGTTGGTCACCATGTCCGCCCCGGGGAAGTGCGCCTGCTCCCCCGTCAGGTCCAGCCGACCGGCCTTCAGCATCTCGTCATAGATGGGTGTGGCCATGGGCGCGACCAGCGAGGAAATCTTGAACGTCCCGACCGGCAGGCCCATGCCGAACCGGTATTGGCGCTCAAAAATCGTCAGATCGTCCGCGTCAAATCCGACCATCAGGGCGGCCTCGATCTTCAGGCCGTGGCTGGCCACCTTGCGCAACTGGGCCTGCATGTCGGTGTTCAGGTTCTGGCGCTTCTTGCTGGCCTTCAGGCTCTCTTCGTTCACCGACTCCACGCCGATGAACAGGTTGGACACACCCGCCTCGGCACAGCGCACCAGCATCTCGTCGTCGCGCGCCACATCGATCGAGACCTGGGTGGCAAAGATCACATGATCGCGTCCCTCGTGCCCGTTCCAGGCGATCAGGGCGTCCAGCAGTTCGGTGGCGCGCTTGCGATAAACGGTGAAATTGTCGTCGGCTAGCGCGATGCGGTTATAGCCCAGATCATACAGGCGCTGGACCTCGGCGATCACCTGATCCGGCGTCTTGTGGCGCTGCTTGCGGCCCAGATACTGGATCACGTCACAATAGTTGCACTCGAACGGACAGCCGCGGCTGGTCTGCACCACCCCGACCAGAGCCCGGTCATTGTCGAACAGCTCCCAGGCCGGCACGGGCGAGCGCGACAGGTCGGGGCGGCCCCCCGAATAGTGCGGTTTGAGCGAACCGCTCAGCATGTCAGCGAAAAAGCCCTCGGCGATCTCCTCGAACTCGCCGGTCACGGCAACGTCACAGGCACCCTCGAAGGCCCCGGGGTCCAGGGTGATGTGCGGCCCACCGATGATCACTGTCTTGCCCCGGGCCCGGAACTCACGGGCGATCTCGATTGCGCGCTTGGCTTGCGAGACATTGGCCGTGATGCCGACGAAGTCCGCATCGGTCTCGAAATCGACCGGCACCAGGGCTTCATCGTGGAGCGTGATGACAAGCCCGTCCGGCGCCATGGCCGCCACGGTGGCGATGGCGACCGGTGCCACCCGGGTCACCGAGTCGTCCGCTCCGCCGGAGATACCGGCGAAGTCGGCGTCCCAGTGCGGCCTGGGCGCGATCAACAGAAAACGGACCATGGAGTCAGGCACTCTCCCTGATCCCTTTGCTACACGTGTGCGGTGGCTGTGGCCACTCAGGTCAGCGAGCAGTTGATCACGTTCTGGGCCCGCTGCGGCCCCGGCAGATGCCCCACGGCGCTGCCCGGCAGGCTGCTGAGATCATAGACAAAGGCTTGAAGATCATAGACGCTGCGGATGAACCCCTGATCGCGCAGCACCCGCACGCCCCAGCAGTCCGCATTGGTCTCGCTGTTATAGGGGCCGAGCGCGTGGTGCCCGCATTCGTGGGCGAACCACCACACCTGCACCAGCGGCTGAAAGCGGGCCAAAACATCAGGGTTCATGACGATGATCGGCCGACCGTTCCTTACGCGGGTCGCAATCCCCACGTTGTTGAGGCCCCTGGTCATGTAGATGCGCACGGGCTCGCCATAGAAGCTGACGCAGTTGAGCGGGACCCCGGCGATGTTGACCTGCCACATGCCACCGTCCTGGGCGCGGGCCGGGTCGGGGCCGGACGTCAGCGCGACCAGGGGCAGGGCAAGCGACAGAACGCCGCCAAGGATACGTCTGGACCGAACCATTCTTCCCTCCATCCGGCCTCCCTTCTGAACCGGTAAAGCCGTCCTGTCGACCGATCGGCTGCAAGCGGCAGCGGGGAAACGATTCCCTCGCGCCCGCGCCCGGACTAAGCTTTCGCGGGTAGCAGGCGAAGCGAGGCAGGATGGCGCGCGAGGCGTGGGATGCGGTGGTGCTGGGCGGTGGCCACAACGGGCTGGTCTGCGCCTGGTACATGGCGCGCGCCGGGCTGAAGGTGCGGGTTCTGGAGCGGCGCTCTGTGGTCGGCGGCGCGGCGGTGACCGAAGAATTCCACCCTGGCTATCGCAACTCGACTGCCAGCTACACCGTCAGCCTGCTCAATCCAAAGGTCATCGCCGACATGCAGCTGGCGCGCCATGGACTGCGCGTGGTCGAGCGGCGCATGTCGAACTTCCTGCCCCTGCCGGACGGCGACAGCCTGTCGGTGGGCGAGGGGGGGCTGACGGCGCGGGAAGTGGCCCGCTTCTCGCCGCGCGATGCGGCGCGGCTGGATGACTATGGCCGCCGGCTGGACGCGGTCGCCGATGTGCTGCGCGATCAGGTGCTGAAAGCCCCGCCCAATCTGACCCCCGGTCTGGGCCTCGCCAGCCTCGGGCCTGCGATTGCCGCGGGGGCGCTGGGCCTGCGGGTCAAGACGCTGGATCAGACCACCCAGCGCGATCTGGTCGACCTGTTCACCCGTTCGGCCGGGGAATGGCTGGACGGCTGGTTCGAAAGCGACCCGATCAAGGCCCTGTTCGGGTTCGACAGCGTGGTCGGGGCATATGGCAGTCCCTGGACCCCGGGCTCGGCCTATGTCCTCCTTCACCATGTGTTCGGCGAGGTGAATGGCAAACGCGGCGCCTGGGGCCATGCCCTCGGCGGCATGGGTGCCATCACCCGGGCCATGGCCGCCGCCTGTGTCGAGGCGGGGGTCCAGATCACCCTGGATGCTCCTGTGGCCGAAGTGCTGACGGAAAAGGGCCGGGCCGTGGGCGCGGTTACTGAGGCCGGAGAGGTGGTGCGCGGCCGCGCGGTCGTCTCGAACCTGCATCCGCGCCTGTTGTTTGATCGTCTGGTCGACCCGGCGATCGTGCCCTCTGATTTCCGCGAGCGCATGGATCGGCATGTGTCAGGCTCGGGCACATTCCGCATGAACGTGGCGCTGGATCGCCTGCCGGACTTCACCGCGCTGCCGGGGAAGGGGGACCACCTGACGGCCGGCATCATCATCGCACCCAGCCTGGACTATATGGACCGCGCATACCAGGACGCGCGCCGCGACGGCTGGTCCCGCCAGCCGATCGTCGAAATGCTGATCCCCTCGACCCTCGACGACAGCCTCGCGCCCGAGGGACACCACGTGGCCAGCCTGTTCTGCCAGCACGTCGCGCCCGACCTGGCCGACGCGCACCGAGACACGGTCGCCGACCTGATGATCGATACGGTTGAGGCTCATGCCCCGGGCTTCAGGGCGTCAATTGTGGGCAGGCTGGCACTGGGCCCGCGCGATCTGGAGCGGCGGTTCGGCCTGATCGGGGGCGACATCTTCCATGGCCGCCTCAGCCTCGATCAGCTGTTCAGTGCCCGCCCTGTGCTGGGGCATGCCGACTATCGCATGCCTGTTCCCGGTCTTTATCTGTGCGGCTCCGGTGCCCATCCCGGCGGGGGCGTGACCGGTGCGCCCGGGCACAACGCAGCCCGTGCGGTGGTTCGCGATCTCAGGCGTATCTGACGTCCAGCACCCGCATCAGGGCATCCCGGATCATCGCCTCGGTATAGGGCTTCTGGACCGTCGGTCGACCGGCCCAGTCCTCGGCCAGTCCGCCCTGGCCATAGCCGGTTGAGAATACCAGCGGCACGCCCTTGCGATCCAGGGCCTCGGCCACGGGATAGACGGTCTGGCCGGCGACATTGACGTCCAGCAGGGCCACGTCCGGCGCGGTGTCACCCGCGACGAGCTCCAGGGCGTCCTCCACGCGCGCCGCCGTGCCGAAAATCGTGCAGCCCATGTCCTCGAGCATGGTCTCCAGCAGCATGGCGACCAGGGACTCGTCCTCGACGACCAGCACCTTTCGGCCTTCCAGCCCGGGATTACTCATGGCGCATTCTCTCGAGAGGAAAGGTCAGTGAAAAGATCAATCCGTCAGGGGCATAGTCGAAGCGGCACTGTCCCGCCAGATCATGACGCACATTCCGCTCCATCAGACGGCTGCCAAAGCCCTTGTGCTCGGAGACCGCGACCGGCGGGCCGTCGATTTCGCGCCAGACCAGCGACACCTGGCCATCCTGCACGGACCAGTCGACCAGAACCCGTCCGTCTCCTGACTGCAGGGCCCCGTGTTTGGCGGCATTGGTGGCCAGTTCGTGGAAGATCATCCCCAGGGACAGGGCCTGGGCCGGGTCCAGCGAAACGGCCGGTCCGTTCGGCAGGATACGCGTGGCCCCGTGGGCTTCGGTCTCGTGCGTCAGAATATCGGCCAGCTCCGCCCCCTCCCAATGGGTGCGGGTCAGAAGGTTGTGCGTATGGGACAGCGACATCAGGCGCGCCTGGAACCCTTCGGCGAAGCTTTCGGGGTCGGCGTGTGTCCGGGCGGTCTGCATGGCGATCGACTGAACTGTCGCCAGCGTGTTCTTCACGCGGTGGTTCAACTCGTCGATCATCAGCTTCTGCCGGTTGCCGGCCTCGACGACATCGGTCACGTCGTGCCCTTGCACGAACACGCCCGCCACATCGCCCTGACCGTCGCGCAACGGCTGATAGACGAAGTTCAGATAGTGGGTGCGCAGCGCGCCGTCCGGTCCGCTGCTCAGCTGCACCGGCATGGCGCGACCCTCGAACGTCTCGCCGGTATCGCGCACCTGTTTCAGCAGATCCAGAAAGCCCTGGGCCACGATCTCGGGCATGGCCTCGACCATAGGCCTGCCGTTGAGCGATCGGTGGCCCGTCAGTTCGGCATAGGCCTCATTGTGCATCTGGAAGACAAAGTTCGGCCCGGTCAGTACCGCGATGAAGCCCGGTGTCTGCATGAAGATGTCGAGCAGGCGGTTGCGTTCTGACTGCAGGCGCAGGTTGTCGCTCTGCAGATGCTCGGCGCGGGCCATGACGTTGCTGCTCAGCAGGTCCATGACCGTGGCCTTGTCCTGGTCACCCAGCACCCGTTTCCGCAGGTTCTGCAGTTCGGTGATGTCCATGGTGTGCTGCAGGATATAGGCGACCTTGCCGTCCGCCCCCCGGATCGGCGTGTGGGTTGCGCTCCAATAGCGATCCTCGATCCGCGTCAGGCCATCCGCATCGGTGACTTCAATGGGATAGTGGATCAGCGCCAGATGGTCGGGCTCTCCGTTCTTCAGAACCCGCTCGAACGATGCCCGCAGTTGACGGGCGTTCTCGTGCGCCTGCTCGCTCTGTCCGCCCCCGTCGAACAGGTCGAACAGATTGCGCCCGATCAGGTCTTCCCGCTCGCGTCCGACGGCATCCAGATAGGCCTGGTTGACCCCCGCATAGCAGAAGTCGCGGGTCAGCATGGTGTAGGGATTGGGCGATGCATCGAACGCGCGCGCCATGTCCCGCGCCGCGACATCACTCAACTCAAGATACTTCAATCGGCAGCCCCCTCGACGAAGCTGTCGAAACGCCCGAGTCCGACAGGGGTTCCCAGGACATGTCAAGCGACCGGCTTGGGATTGACGGGTCAGCCGTCTAGGATCGCAGGATGATGCTTTCCGGACTGATTTCCCTGATGATGGTCCTTGCGCCCGTGTCTGTCCCTGCACCCGATCCCGTCGACACTGTCCGGCTGGAAAACGGCATCGTTCAGGGCGTGGTGACGCAAGATGTGGTGGCGTTCAAGGGGCTGCCCTATGCCGCGCCCCCGGTGGGCGAGCGGCGCTGGCGTCCCCCGGCCCCGGCCGCAGACTGGTCGGGCGTGCGCGACGCCACGGATTACGGGGCCATCTGTATCCAGCCACCCGCGAACGGCGATCCCGGCGTCGGCCCCCTGCCGATGAGCGAGGACTGCCTCACCCTCAATGTCTGGGCCCCGGTCGAACGTCCGGGCCCGCTGCCCGTCATGGTCTGGATTCACGGCGGGGGGTACAGCAACGGCTCAGGCACCGCAGCCCTCTATGACGGCAGTGCGCTGGCCCGTCGCGGCGTGGTGGTGGTGACAATCAACTATCGCCTCGGCCGTCTGGGCTTCTTCGATCACCCGGCCCTGGCCGCGGAACGACCCGCCGGTGAACCGGCGGCCAACTATGGCGTCATGGACCAGATCGCCGCGCTCGAATGGGTCCGTCGCAACATCGCGACTCTGGGCGGTGACCCCGGCAACGTCACCATCTTCGGCGAGTCGGCGGGCGGCGTCGCGGTCACCCAGTTGATGATTGCCCCCTCCGCACGCGGCCTGTTCCACAAGGCCATCGTCCAGTCGGGCCTCGGCCGTCAGCGATCGGCCCAGCTTGCGCTTGACCGCCCCGGCCGACCCTCGGCCCAGTCGCTGGGGGTCGCCTTCGCCCGCAGCGCCCGCCTGCCTGCCGAGGTCGATGCGGTGCAACTGCGCGCCGTGCCCGCCGAGGCCCTGCTCAGCCCCATGCCGGCCTTCTACTCGGATAATCTGATTGTCGACGGCATCATCCTCACCGAAGATGTGGTCGAGGCCTTCGCCGCCGGGCGTCAGGCCCCGGTGCCCCTGATGCTTGGCACCAACAGCGCGGAGTTCTGGTGGATCCGCCCCACGGACGCCGGGGCCTACGGCCGCACCGACGATGCCATGACCACCGCCGAGCACGACGCCCTGCTGGCGGCCTACGGCGGCCCCGACGGCTATGACGCCCATGTGGTCAGCGACCTGATCTTCAACGAGCCGGCCCGCCATCTGACGCGCCTGCACGCCGCAGCCGGGCATCCGACCTTCCTCTACCGGTTCGACGTGGTGGCGGATTCCAACCCCGAGCCCAGCGGCGGGGCGACCCATGCCTCCGAACGTCCCTATGTGTTCGACACCCTGGACACGGTCGGACGGCCCCTGGGCCAGAGAGATCAGGACGCCGCCGACGCCATGGCCGGCTACTGGACCCGTTTCGCGAGGGCCGGCGATCCAAACACCCCTTCCGCGGTTGTCTGGCCGGACCTGCGCTCTGCCCCGGATCAGCTTCTGGAGTTCACCAATGACGGTCCCGTTGCCCGACCGATGCCTCATGCCGACCGGCTGGACCTGATCGAAGCCTTCTACGCCCGGGTCCGCCCCGCAGGTTAGCCCTTCGTCCAAATCGCCCTGGGCGTCAGGCGGGTCAGCCCGGGACCATGCGCTCGAAGACCGGCAGCGCCGGATCGAGGGTGTCCCATGTCTGGGCACGGACGCCGTAGGTGACCGCCTGCGGAACGAACAGGCCGGGATCGTCCAGACTCGCCGCATGGACCGCGATCAGGTCCGGCATGGCAGCAAAGGTCAGATAGACCGGCGTGCCGCAGGCCGGGCAAAAGGCGTGCCGCTTTTCGTTGCCGCTGTCGGCGACAATCCCCCATGCCCGCGCCTCGCCCGTCACCTTCACCCCGTCGCGGCCCGAGAAGGAGAGGTAGGAGCCGTGACCGGTGCCACTCCTCGTCTGACAGTCCCGGCACTGGCAATGGTTCTGGAAGACGGGTTCGCGGCGCGTCTCATAGCGGATCGCGCCACAGGCACATCCGCCGGAATATATCCTGGTCATGGTGATGCTCACGTTCTGTCGCGCCTTCAGGCGGCGGGGGCCGCCAGTTCGGGCAGTTCGGTCCTGCCCGTCTCGATCAGTTCCTTGAGGCTGCCCTGTATCAGGGCGGTCCAACTGTCCGAGCAGGTGTCAAAGCACTCGACGTTCGGCTTGAGGCCGACATGGGTGAACACGATTTCTGTGCCCGCACCTTTGCGCGCGATGTCGAATGCAATGGTCGTGCCGGTCCATTCGCTCCTGTCGTCGACGTAGTTCAGCACGCTTTCAAGCACCCGCCAGGCAACCCGCTTGCCGGGCACCAGTTCGCTCACCTGCTGCCTCGAATAGTGCAGATCCTCGTAGCGGTAGGTGAAGGTTTCGCCGAGTCGGGCGGGGTTGCCTTCATGCTGTCCGCTCCACCAGGCGCGCGGAGTGGTGATGGCGGCAAAGACCACTTCGGGGCCTTGGGCGACCCGGAAGGAGGTCGTGAAATCGGGACCGGACATTGTGTCTCTCTGTTGAAAATGGGCGCGCGGCGCGGTGCCCGCGTTGCCGACTCCCTCAGTCGCTAGGCGGCTTTCGGTTTGGCGAAGATGTCCAGACCGGCACCGGTCTCGACGAAGGACTTCAGGCTGGACAGGACGACCGGCCAGCCCCGGGTGACGCCCGTTTCCATGCCGCTGCCGACGATGAGGTCGTCGTGGGAAACGGTCAGCCGCACCATGTCCTCATACTCCTCGATGCCGAAGGTGACGCGGCTGTAGGCGTCGCGATCCGCTTCCTGGGAGGCGTTGGCCCAGGTCATGACGAGGCGCGAGGGCGGGCAGACTTCGACGACCTCGCCGACCAATTCCACGGTGCGTGCGTCGTTGGCGCGGATGTGCTGCCACTTCGAGCCGGGCTGCCAGTCGGACACGTTCTCGTGCCCCCAGTAACGGCGGGCCAGCTCGGGCCGGGTGATCGCCTCGAACACCTTTTCGGGCGTCGAGCGGATATAGGTCACATAGACGAAGCGGGTCTTCTGCAGGGTCATTCCGGATTTCCTTCCAGGTCCTTCTTCAGGTCGTGCAGCAGGCTCAGCCGCTGGCGTTCGAACTTGCGTACCCACCGCTCGTAGACGTCGTGCAGGGGCACCGGGTTGATGAAATGCAGCTTCTCGCGGCCGCGCCGTGTTGTGCTCACAAGATTGGCGTCCTCCAGGATGCCGAGATGCTGCGTGACCGACTGCCGGGCCATGTCGAGATGGTCGCAGAGCTGGCCGAGCGTCTGCCCGTTCCGCTCGGCCAGAAGATCGAGCAGCTTGCGGCGTGTCGGGTCGGCCAGTGCCTTGAAAACCTTGTCCGTGTCCATCGCTCTCAATCGGTGTTGCCGGCCAATATGCAGGTAAATACCTGCATGTCAAGTCCACCTTCGACCGCCTGGCAGGGCGCACTGCCACCCCGTTCCGCAGGTCGCGTTCGAAGATCGGTCGCTTTCCCGTGACATTTTGGACCGAACTGTGACGCAGTGACCCCAGGCCGCCGGCCATCTGCACCGGCCCGGTCGACCGCTCCCGTCGGCCGAACGGGGACTGAAAAACACCAGAGTTTACAATGTTAACGGTGTTATCCAAACGCGCGATCCGGCCCCGTGCATCGGGCGATGAGCGTGGGGGAAGGGGGGTGTGGCCCGCCCACCCCGGGCACCTGTGTCTAATTCGGGGCACTTGCGCGTTTCATGACTCGTGTGTCATGTAACCGATTACACGATCTGACCGACGAACCTCGCCAAGGGGTCGGCACGGCTGGATCGTTCAGGGAGCCCGAAGCGTGACGTTCGATCCAGACCCTTCGCCAGTCCGCGAGGCCGGAAAATGAAACCGGCTACAATTCGCGATGTGGCGCGTCATGCCCAGGTTTCTGTGGCCTCGGTCTCGCGCGCCCTGAACGGCTCGGACACCGTCACCGAGGAAACCCGCAAGCGAATTCTCGAGTCGGCCGAAGCCCTGCAGTACGTGCCCCACAGCGGTGCCCGCAGCCTGTCGACCAGCAAGACCAACACCCTCGGCATCATCCTGCCCGACCTGTACGGAGAGTTCTTCTCAGAACTGATCCGGGGCATGGATCTGGCCGCGCGCGAGCACGGCTATCACCTGATCGTCTCCAGCTCGCATGACGATGCCGACGGTGCCGCCGCCGCGATCCGCTCGATGCGCGGCCGGGTGGATGGCCTGTTCGTCCTGTCGCCCCAGATCGACTCGGCCAATCTGGCCACCGCCATGGCCGGACGCCTGCCCGTGGTGCTGATGCACGGCGGGGCGGCCGAAAGCACCCTCCCGTCGATCGTGGTCGACAACAACGGCGGCGCGCATGCGGCCGTGGACCATCTGCTGGCCACGGGATGCCGCTCGATTGCCCACATCGCCGGTCCGGCCGGCAACCTCGAGGCCGAGGCCCGTCTGGCCGGCTACCTCGAAGCCATGGCCGAGGCCGGACTTGAGCCGCATGTCGTCGAGGGCGACTTCAACCAGGGCTCCGGCCATGCCTCGGCCCGCGCCCTGATGGCGGCCCCGCGTCGCTTCGACGGCGTCTTCTGCGGTAATGACATGATGGCCATCGGGGCGCTGCTGGCCTTCCAGGAGGCGGGCGTGCGCTGCCCCGAGGATGTCGCCGTGGTCGGCTTCGACGATGTGCCGATCGCCGCCCTCGTCAGGCCCGGTCTGACCACGCTCAGAATTCGCATCGCCGAGACCGGTCGCCGCGCCCTGCAGCGGCTGGTCGATCAGATCGGGACCGCGCAGGCCGGACGAGAGGCGACCGGGTCGTCCTCCATCTGCGAGGTCGTTCGACCTGAACTCGTAATCCGCACGTCCACCCGGGCGTCGGTCTCAACCACGCGCGCGACGGACGGGCGGCCGTCGGGCGTGACCGCTTCCGCTCAGGGGGAAAACCAGGATGGCTAAAATGAACATTCGATATCTGGGGGCGGTCTCCGCCCTCGCCATGGCCGTGTCGCTGGGCATGGCTGGAACGGCCACGGCCCAGGTGGCGACGTCCACCATCCGGGGTGCGGTCACCGACGGCGGTGCGGCGGAAGCCGGCGCCACGATCGTGGCCCGCGATGTGGCTTCGGGCTTCACCTCGCGGACCACCGCCAATGCCAACGGCGGCTATGTCCTGTCGGGTCTGCGCCCCGGCACCTATCAGATCACGGTCACGACGGCCGAGGGTGAAACCGCCACCGACGTCGTCACCATCGGCGTCGGCCAGGTCGGCGATCTGGATCTGGACGTCGGCGGTACCGTCGTCGCTGGCACGCCCGGTGGCACCAGCGTGGATGACATCGTGGTCGTGGGTCGTCGCCTGCCCGAGGTCCGCACCCCGGAAATCGCGACCAACGTCACCACCCAGCAGATCGAGACCCTGCCGCAGATCAACCGCAACTTCCTGAACTTCGCCGCCCTGGCCCCGGGCGTGCGTGTCTCGGTCAATGAGCAGGAGCAGACCATCACTGCGGGCGGTCAGCGCGCCGAGTCGGTCAATGCCTTCATCGATGGCGCCAGCCTGAAGTCGAACGTCATCGCGGGGGGCATCATCGGCCAGGACGACAGCCGCGGGAACCCCTTCCCCCAGGCCGGCATCCAGGAGTTCCGGGTCGTCAGCCAGAACTTCAAGGCCGAGTATGAACAGGCCTCGTCGGCCATTATCACGGCGGTGACCCGCTCGGGCACCAACGAATTCCAGGGCGAAATCTTCGGCTCGTACCGCGACGAGAGCCTGATCGCGCAGGATGTGTTCGCCCGCCGTCGGGGTGACGACAAGGTTGACCTCAGCGTCGAGCAGTGGGGTGTGGCCTTCGGCGGCCCCATCATCCGGGACCGGCTGCACTTCTTCGGCACCTATGAGCGCAAGGAAGAAAACCGCGCCAATGTGGTCAACCTCGGCCGCCAGGACCCGCGCTTCCAGACCCAGTTCGGTCAGTATGTCGGCACCTTCGCCGCGCCCTTCGAGGAAGACCTGTTCTTCGGCAAGCTCAGCTGGCAGCCTCGGGAAGGCCATCTGGTCGACTGGAGCGTCACCTACCGTGACGAGTTCGATATCCGCGACTTCGGCGGTGCGGATTCCTACGAGCGCGCCAACAATCTCAGCCAGCAAACCCTGACCAGCAACCTGCGCTGGCAGTGGCAGGGCAATGGCTTCCTCAACGAGCTGGCCGTCGACTACCGGGATTACAACTATAACCCCGGCGCCCTGAACTTCTCGGATGTCGGCCAGAGCTACCGCCTGTTCGAGAACGACACCAATCCGACCCTGCCGGGCTTCCAGCCGGACTATTTCGGCGGGGCCACCATCATCAACCTGGGCGGTCGTGACAGCACCCAGGACATCAACGATCGGGCCCTGACGCTCCGCAACGATCTGACCTTCAACCAGCTGGAAATGAACGGCTTCCACACCGTCAAGATCGGCGCCAAGGTCTCGATGCAGAACTATGAGGTCCTGAAGCAGTTCGGCCGCAACCCGTTCTTCTACTTCGATGTCGACGGTCGCCCGGAACTGAGCGGTTCGACCACCGTGCCTTATCGCGTCGAACTGGGCCGCTCCTTCCCGAACGTCGATCTGGATAACACGGTGATCGGCCTGTACGTCCAGGATGACTGGCAGCTGACCGACAAGCTCGAGATCAACCTCGGCCTCCGTTGGGACTATGAGTCCAACTCCAATAACAAGGACTATGTCACCCCGGCCGCCGTGGTGGCGGGTCTGGACCAGTGGATCGCCTCGACCGACGGCGGCAAGCCGGCCGGCTATGCTCCCAGCTGGTTCAACCGCGACGACTATATCTCGACCGGCGACAACCGTGATCCCTTCATGGGCGCCTTCCAGCCCCGGATCGGCTTCTCGTACGATGTGTTCGGGGATCGCCGCACGGTGATCTTCGGTGGTGCCGGCCGCTACTACGACCGGATCAACTTCAACTTCTCGTACGACGAGATCGTCAAGCCGTTCGACATCCGTCAGAACGTCTTCTTCAGCACCACCGGCGGACCGCTGGGCGTGGCCTCCGGCTCTGCGGGCGACCCGATCCTGTGGCAGGAGTCCTATCGCACGGCTGCAGGTCTGGATCCGGTGTTCGCCACCATCGCCGGCAAGGGCGAGGTCTTCCTGCTCAAGAACGACTGGGAACCGCCGCGCACTGACCAGTTCAACCTCGGCATCCGCCAGCGCGTCGGTGAGTGGCAGACCGAGTTCACCCTGGCCTACGGCAAGACCGAAAACGAGTTCACCTGGCAGTATCTGACCCGCTGCCGCGAGCAGACCTTCGGTAACGACGGCGGCGGTTTCGGCGACAACGGCGGCTTCTGTGGACCGGGCGCGGCCAACCCCTACCGCGGCTATTTCGTCTCGGATCACAACAAGGAGCGCGAATTCACCGCCCTCTACGTCAAGCTGGACAAGCCCTATACCCGGGACTCCGGCTGGGGTCTGAACCTGGCCTATACCTGGTCGGAAGCGACCCAGAACGGTGGCAATGACGCCTTCTGCTTCGATTGCTTCAGCGTCGAGACCTCACCGACCCGGCCTTCGGCCAATGATGAAGAGCACCGCATCGTCGCGAACGGCATCTACGACCTGCCGTGGGACATGCAACTGTCGGGCATCCTGACCCTCGGGTCCGGCACACCGTTCGACGTCTTCGACGGGACGGGTTCCCGGTTCTACTACCGCCCCTATGGCGGACGTCCGGAGAAATACAGCTTCATCATTCCGAACGCCTTCGCCTACCGGAACCTGGACCTGCGTCTGACCAAGAACCTGGGCCTGCCGAACGGCTCCGAGCTGTCGGTCTTTGTGGACGCCATCAACGTCTTCAACTTCGACAACTACGCCGGCTTCGACGGGGGCACCGGCTCTGCCGCCAGCCCCAACCCGAACTTCGGACAGCCCTCGCGGGTGCTGTTCCCGACCCGGACCTTCCAGTTCGGCGCGCGTTACAAGTTCTGATCTCCTGAGCCTGAGGGCCGCCTCTCACCGTGCGTGGGGGGCGGCCCCTCTTTTTTTGTGTTTTCGGGTTTGCCCCGACAGTCGCGTAAAGGTGTAAGTATGGATCGCAGACGGTTTCTTCTGGCTTCAGTGGCGGGTGCAGGGCTCGTCGGGCTTGCCGCCTGCGGACGCGGCAACGGCGACGGTGCCGCGGCACCGGTCACCCTCGATGCCGATGTCGAGGAGCTGCAAAAGCGCACCTTTGACTGGTTCCGCCATGTCACCGATCCGCGCACCGGCCTGACCCCCGACCGCTGGCCCACCCCGTCCTTCTCCTCGGTCGCGGCCGTCGGCTTTGCCCTGGCCTGCTGGCCGGTCGGCGTCGAGCGCGGCTGGATGACGCGCGAGGAGGCCCGCGACATCACCCTGACCACGGTGCGCTTCTTCCATGATGCGCCCCAGGGGCCCGAGGCCACCGGCATGACGGGCTACAAGGGCTTCTTCTACCACTTCCTCGACATGGACACCGGCCACCGCTTCGGCACGACCGAGCTGTCGACAGTCGACACCGCCCTGCTGCTGGGCGGCATGCTGTTCGCCGCCCGCTATTTCGATGGCGACGACGCCGGCGAGACCGAGATCCGCCAGAAGGTCCAGACCATCTATGAGCGCGTCGAATGGGACTGGGTCGAGGTCCGCCCGCGTCGTATCACCATGGGCTGGCACCCCGAGACCGGCTTCATCGAGGCCGACTGGCATGTCTACAATGAGGGCATGATCGTCCTGCTGCTGGCGATGGGCAGCCCCACCCACCCGGTCGGCCCCGAGGTGTGGGAAGAGTGGTGCTCCGTGTACGACCGCAGCTGGACCGCCGAATACGGCACGCCGCATCTGCACTTCGGCCCGATGTTCGGCCACCAGTACAGCCACATGTTCATCGACTTCCGTGGCATCCGCGACGCCTGGATGCGCGAGAAATCGGCCGAGATCGGCGACTTCGACTATTTCGAGAACAGCGTCCGCGCCGTTGCGGCCCAGCAGTACTATGCCCGCACCAATCCCATGGGCTGGGCGGGCTATGACGATCAGATCTGGGGTCTGACGGCCTGCGACGGCCCGGGTGATTTCGTCCAGACCGTCGACGGGCGCGAGCGCGAGTTCTTCAGCTACTCGGCGCGTGGTCCGGGCGAGCGCGACGACGGCACCATTGCGCCGACCGCCGCCATGGCCTCGATGGCCTTCGCGCCGGACGCGGTCACCGCCTGCCTCAAGGCCATGAAAGCCCGCTACGGCGAGGCGCTCTACACGCAGTGGGGCTTCCTCGATTCCTTCAATCCGACCCTCAGGGAACGCGAAGGCCCGCTGATGCACGGCAAGATCGTGCCCGACATCGGCTGGGTGAACGGCGACTATCTCGGCATCGACCAGGGACCCATCGTGGTCATGATCGAGAACCATCGCACCAACCTCGTCTGGAACCACATGCACGGCGAGCCCAATCTGATCCGGGGCCTTCAGCGCGCCGGCTTCCAGGGCGGCTGGCTGGACCCGGCATGACGCTGGCCCGGCCCGACCGCAGGACGGCACTGGGCTGGCTGGCCGGATCGACCGCGGCACTGGCCACAGCGGGCTGCTCGGGCCGCAACGATGGACGCACACACCTGACCTTCTGGGCCATGGGCGCCGAGGGTACGGCCGTGCCGCAACTGGTCCCCGAGTTCGAACGCCGCAATCCGGGCATCGCGGTCGAGGTCCAGGCCGTCCCCTGGACTGCGGCCCACCAGAAGCTGCTGACCGCCTATGCCGGCGACTCCCTTCCGGACATCAGCCAGATCGGCAACACCTGGGTGTCGGAAATGGCCGCCATCGGGGCCCTGTCAGCCACCCCCGCCTTCGCCTCGGACCTGCTGACCGACCAGTTCGCGGCGGTGCTCGACACCAACCGCGTCGACGGTCAGGCCGTCGCCACGCCCTGGTATGTCGACACCCGCCTGCTGTTCTGCCGCACCGATATCCTGTCCCGCGCCGGCTATGACACCGTGCCGACCACCTGGGCCGAGTGGAAGACCGCCATGCATGCCGTCAAGCGTGCGGCGGGCGATGGCAACTTTGCAATCCTGTTGCCAGTCAATGAGTTCGAGCAACTTCTGACCTTCGGACTTCAGGCGGACGAGCCCCTGCTGGCCGATCAGGCGACGCGCGGCAACTTCTCCAGCCCCGGCTTCATCGCGGCGCTGGCCTTCTACAAAAGCCTGTTCGACGAGGGTCTGGCGCCGCTGGTGTCCGCCACCCAGATCTCGAACGTCTGGACCGAGTTCCAGCGCGGCTATTTCAGCTTCTACTTCTCCGGGCCTTGGTCGATCGGCGACTTCCGCCGCCGCCTGCCGCCCGAGACCCAATGGGCCACCGCCGGCATACCGGGCCCCACCGGCCCCGGCGCCTCGGCCCCCGGCGGTTCGTCGCTGGCGGTGTTCCACTCGACCCGCCACCCCGAGGCCGCCTGGGCCTGGGTGCGCTATCTGCTCGAGCCCGAGACCCAGGTCCGCTTCAACCAGATCACCGGCAGCCTGCCGGCCCGCGAAAGCGCTTGGTCGGCACCGGCTCTGGCCTCGGACCCCATGATCCAGCCCTTCAAGGCCCAGCTGGCACGCGCTGAAGCCGTGCCCAAGGCCCCGGAGTGGGAGCGGATCGTCACCGAGATGCAGATCGTCGCCGAGCGCATGGTGCGCGGCGAATACACGCCCGAGACCGCCGCCGCCGAGATCGACCGCCGCGCCGACCGCCTGCTTGAAAAACGCCGCTGGATGCTGGAGCGGGGAGGGGCCTCATGACCATGCGGACCGTCACGGCCCCTGCCGCCACGCGCGAGGCGACCCGTCCGCCCCGGCGCTCGGACCACCGCAAGCGGACCCGCGCCGCCTGGGGCTTTGTCGCGCCCTCGCTGATCGCCATCGGCCTGTTCTTCGTCATTCCGATGGTCTCGGCCCTGCTGCTCAGCCTGACCGATTTCGACATCTATGCGCTGGCCGACCTCAACAACCTGCGCTTCGTCGGCCTCGACAACTACCAGAACCTGCTGGGCAATTCCCTGTTCTGGGGGGCGATGAGAAATACCGTCTGGTTCAGCGTTCTGGGCGTTCCCCTGACGCTCGCCGTGTCGCTGGCCGCCGCCGTGATCCTGAACGCCCGCATGGTGCTGTGGCGGCCGATCTGGCGGGTGATGTTCTTTGCCCCCTATGTGACGACCCTGGTCGCCACGGCGGTGCTCTGGAACTATCTGCTGCACACCCGCTACGGCATCATCAACTGGGGCCTGACCTCGGTCGGCCTGCCCGCCGTGGACTGGCTGGGCCAGCCCTCGACTTCCATCCCCGCCATCCTGATGTTCGTTGTGTGGAAGACCTTCGGCTACAATATGCTGATCTTCCTGGCCGTGCTTCAGACCGTCCCGGACGAGCTTTACGAGGCCGCCCGCATCGACGGCGCCGGCCCCTGGAAACAGTTCCGCCACGTGACCCTGCCGGCCATCGCGCCGACCCTGCTGCTGGTCAGCATCATCTCGGTCGCCGCCTTCTTCCAGCTGTTCGCCGAGCCCTATGTGATGACGCAAGGGGGGCCCGCCCAGTCGACCGTGACCGTCCTCTATTTCATGTACGAAGAGGGCTTCAAATGGTGGAACCTCGGCTCCGCCTCGGCCGTCGCCTTCATCCTGTTCCTGTGCATCTTCGCCATCACCCTGATCCAGCTGTGGGTGTCGAAGCGTCTGGGGGCCACGTCATGAAGCTGAAGCCCCTGAAGCTCAAACCCCGTGTCATCGCGCTGAACCTCGCGGTCGCCTTCATCGCCCTGATGGTGTTGTTCCCGCTGGCCTGGATGGTCTCGGTCAGCTTCATGCAGACCGGCGAGGCCGCCACCTTCCCGCCGCCGCTGCTGCCCGACAACTGGACGCTCGAACACTACCGCACCCTGTTCGTGACCCAGGGCATGGGCCAGTACCTGTGGAACAGCTTCGCGCTGGCCACCATGGCCACTGTGCTGGCGCTCAGCTTCACGGTCCCGGCCGGCTACGCCTTTGCCAAGCTCAAGTTCGCCGGGCGCGACCGGCTGTTTCAACTGTTGATCGGCGCTCTGGTCATCCCGGCCCAGATCGGCACCCTGCCGCTGTTCCTGATGCTGAAGGGCATGGGGCTGGTGAACACCTATGCGGGCGCGCTGGTACCCTGGCTGGCCTCGATCTTCGGCCTGTTTCTGGTCCGCCAGTACGCCCTGTCGATCCCCGACGAAATGCTGGAAGCCGCCCGCGTCGACGGCGCGACCGAGGGCCAGATCTTCCGCCGTGTCGTCCTGCCGACCATGCAGCCGATCATCGTGACGCTGGGCCTGTTCGTCTTCCTCGGCAGCTGGAACGACTTCCTCTGGCCGCTGATCATCCTGACGGACCAGTCGAACTACACCCTGCCGGTCGCCCTGGCCGCCATGTCGCGGGAGCATGTGCAGGACATTGAAATGATGATGGCCGGATCGGTCATCACCGTCGCTCCCGTGCTGATCCTCTTCCTCGCGCTGCAGCGCTACTACATCCGGGGAATGCTGGCCGGCAGCGTCAAAGGCTGAGTAAGGAGTGCCTCGTATGTCCATGATCCGAAACGGTCTTTTGGCGACCATTGCCTGTCTTCTGGCTGTCGCTCCGGCGCTCGCCCAGGACACCCGCGTGCTTGACGCCTTCGAGACCACCGGCGCGTGGGAAGCCGACGCTTCGACCGATGTGACCTCCACCATCCGCACCGTGCCGGGGCGGGAGGGGCAGGCCCTCCGCCTCGACTTCGACTTCAATGGCCGCGCCGGTTACGCCTTTGCCGCGCGCGAGATCGACCTCGTCCTGCCCGATAATTACGAGATCAGCTTCTGGGTGCGCGGCGTCGGCCCGTCCAACACCTTCGAGGTCAAGTTTACCGACGCGGCCAATGAAAACGTCTGGTGGCGTCAGGTGTCCCGCTATGACTTCCCCGACGACTGGACCCTGTTCACCATCAAGCGCCGTCAGGTGACCAAGGCCTGGGGCCCGGGTGAAGATCCGGTCCTGCGCCGCGCCGAGCGGATGGAGTTCGTCGTGGTCGCCGCCGAGGGTGGCGCAGGCCATATCGAGATCGATCAACTGACCCTACGCGAACTGCCGCCCGAGCCCGCCGTGCCGCCGCGTCCGCTCGCGTCCGCGACGTCCGAAGCCGAGGGCTTTCCCGCGTCCAACGCCGTCGATGGCGACCCGTCCACCGTCTGGCGCACCGGGGAGGGGGCGTTCCAGAGCCTCACGCTCGACCTCGGCTATGAGCGTGAGTTCGGTGGCCTGACCCTGCAGTGGGAGCGCGACCGGGCCGCCACCCGCTACCGCGTCGAGGCCTCGAACGACGGCACGACCTGGCAGACCCTGATCGCGGTCGAGGATGCCGACGGCGGTACCGACTGGCTGCGCACGCCCGAGGCCTCGGCCCGCTATCTTCGCCTCATGCTGTTCGAGGGGGCTGAGACCTATGGCCTCGCCGACCTCGAGGTCCAGCCGCTGGCCTTCGGTGCCTCCCAGACCGCGTTCGTCACCGCCATCGCCTCGCAATCCCGTCGCGGCCAGTATCCGCGCGGGTTCCACGGCGAACAGCCCTACTGGACCCTGGTCGGCGTCGATGGCGGCGGCGAAAGCGGCCTGATGGGCGAGGACGGCGCCATCGAGCTGCGCCGCGGCGGCCCCTCGATCGAACCCTTCATCCTCGAGGACGGTCGCCTGACTACCTGGGCCGACGTCAACATCACGCAGGGGCTGCGCGACGATGACCTGCCCATGCCCTGGGTCCAGTGGCAGACGGACGGCCTCGCCCTGCGGATCGCGTCCTTTGCCGATGGCACGCCCGACAACTCCCGCCTGTTCGGTCGCTATCACCTGACCAACACCTCGGACCGCGCCCGCACCGTGACGCTCGCCCTGATGGCGCGTCCGTATCAGGTCAACGGCCCTCGCCAGTTCCTTGCCGTGCCCGGGGGCGTCGGCCCCATCGCCCGGATCGACTGGACCGGCGGCGAGCTGGTGCTCAACGACGACACGCGCGTCCGCCCACTGGTCATGCCCGACGGGGTTGCCGCCTCCATCTTCGCCTCCGGGGCCGACCCGCACAGCCTGCTGACGCGGCCCGAACGCCGCCAGTCTGCGTCCACGCGTCTGGTCGAGTCCGACGACGGCCTCATGGCCGGCGCGCTCTTCTATGAGGTCACCCTCCAGCCCGGCGAAACGCGGCAGTTCGGCTGGATGCTGCCCATGGCCGGTGTCCCTGATCCCTTGCCGGTCACCGCCTCGGCCGAGGCTGCCCTTGATTCCATCGAGGATCGCGTCGCCGCCGACTGGCGCGCCAGGATCGACCGCGTCGAGCTGATCCTGCCGCCCCGGGCCCAGGTGGTTGAGGATGTGCTGAAATCCTCGCTGGCCCACATCCTGATGTCGCGTCAGGGGCCGATCCTCCAGCCCGGAACCCGCTCCTACAACCGCTCCTGGATCCGAGACGGGGCCATGATCGCCGAGGGGCTGAACCGCCTCGGACATGCCGATATCTCGGCCGACTATCTGCGCTGGTTCGCCCCCTATGTGTTCGATAACGGCAAGGTGCCGTGCTGCGTCGACGCGCGCGGGGCCGATCCCGTCCCCGAGAACGACAGCCACGGCGAGTTCGTCTTCCTCGCCGCCGAAGTCTATCGCTACACCGGCGACCAGGCCCTGCTGCGCGACGTCTGGCCCCAGGTCGAGGGCGCCATCAATTACATGGACGAACTGCGCGCCGAGACCCGCACGGCGGAATACCAGGCCCCGGACACCCGCCACCTCTACGGCCTGCTGCCACCGACCATCAGCCACGAGGGCTATTCCGACAAGGTCGCCTATTCCTACTGGGACGACTTCTGGGGCCTGATCGGCTATCGCGACGCCGTCTTCATCGCCGATGTTCTGGGCGAGGACGTGGCCCGCACCCGTTTCGCCGCCGGCCGCGACCAGTTCAGCGCCCACATCGCCGCCGCCATCGTCGCCACCGCCGAGCACCACGACATTGACTGGATCGCGGGCGCGGCTGACCGGGGCGATTTCGACGCCACCTCGACCACCATCGCTCTGTCGCCCGGTGGCCTGATCGACGCCCTGCCGCGTGACCTGCTGCAGCGGACCTTTGATCTTTACTGGCTGAATTTCGAGGCCCGCCGCACGGGTGACTGGTCGCCGCTTACGGCCCAGGGCTGGGACGCCCGTCCCGACTGGCCCGACTATACGCCGTATGAACTGCGCGCGGTCGGCGCCTTCGTTCGCCTTGGCCAGCGCGACCGGGCCATCGCCGCGCTCGACTACTTCTTCGGCGACATGCGCCCCGTCGCCTGGAACGGCTGGGCCGAGGTCGTCGGCCGCCACGAGCGCGAGCCGCGCTTCATCGGCGACATGCCCCACGCCTGGATCAGCTCGGACTACATCCGCTCGGCGCTGGACCTGTTCGTGCACGAGCGGGACCGCGACCACGCCCTCGTGCTGGCGGCCGGCATCCCGCTGGACTGGATCGAGACGGAGGAGGGCGTCGGCATCGCCAATCTTCGCACTGCTTACGGCCCGGTCAGCTGGCACCTGCGGCAGGACGGCCGCGGCTATGTGCTCGACCTCGACACCGCGGCTACGCCCCCTGGCGGCTTCGTCCTCGCCTGGCCCGATGGCAGCGATGCCCGCACCGCCCGCATCGACGGCCGCGCGATCGACTGGTCCGGCGGCGAGCTGGTCCTTCCGCCGGGCACGCGGAGGGTCGAGCTGCGCTAAACAGGTTTCATCACAGCGACCAAGGCGATTTCACAACGGTATCGAAGCCGACACATCGTCTCCTCCCTGCCGCGCAGCGGTGGGGAGGGGGACCACGAAGTGGTGGAGGGGTTTTTCACCGCAGGTACGCCCTCAAGAGCCCCTCCGTCTACGCCCTCAAGAGCCCCTCCGTCACGGCGCTTTCGCGCCGCGCCACCTCCCCAACTTCGTCAGGGAGGAGACAGGAAAGCTCTCCCTCCGCTTCCCCGGCGTAGGCCGGGGCCCAGAGAGACTTGCAACACGGTCGGCTCAGGCCTTTTTCTGGACCTCGCCTTGCAGCCGCTGGAACGCCTTGCCGTCCACATCGAACAGATAGGCCTTGTCCGAGGGCACCTTCAGCTCCAGCCGGTCGCCCGACTTCGGTCGCGCCGACCCGGCCAACTGGGCCGTCATACTGTCCTGGCCCTCGCCGATGTCGACATAGGCATAGGTGGCATTGCCGAGCGTCTCGACAAAGTCGGCCCGCCCATGGATGGCCTCGCCCGGTCCGTCCAGCGACAGATGCTCGGGCCGGATCCCCAGCGTCAGGGTGTCGCCCGGCTTCGCACCCCCGGCCCTGACCGCCGCCCGCAGCGTATCGCCGCCCGCCGTCTTCACCACCGCACCCGCAGCCGTGGCCTCGACCAGGGTCACCGGGATCATGTTCATCTTCGGACTGCCGATGAACTCGGCCACGAAGCGGTTGCAGGGGTGCTCATACAGATCCATCGGCGCGCCGACCTGTTCGATCACCCCGCCGTTCAGCACCACGATCCGGTCGGCCAGGGTCATGGCCTCGATCTGGTCGTGCGTTACATAGACCATGGTGGTCTTCAGCCGCTGGTGCAGGGCCGCGAACTCATAGCGCATACGCACCCTGAGCGCCGCGTCCAGGTTCGACAGCGGCTCGTCGAACAGGAAGACCTCGGGCTCGCGCACAATGGCCCGGCCGATGGCCACCCGCTGGCGCTGCCCGCCCGACAGGGCCTTGGGCTTGCGGTCCAGATAGTCGGTGATGTTCAGGATGGTCGCCGCCGCATCGACGCGCCGCGCGATCTCGACCTTGTCGTGCTTGGCCAGCTTCAGGCCAAAGGCCATGTTCTCGCGCACCGTCATGTGCGGGTAGAGCGCATAGGACTGGAACACCATGGCGATGCCCCGGTCCGAGGGAGACAGATCATTCACCACCCGGTCGCCGATCATCACCTCGCCGGCGCTGACCTCCTCCAGCCCCGCGATGGTGCGCAGCAGGGTCGACTTGCCACAGCCCGAGGGGCCGACGAATACGACGAACTCTCCGTCGGCGATGTCGAGGTCGATGCCCTTCAGCACCTGCACGGTGCCAAAGTCCTTCCGCACGCCGTTGAGACCGACGCATGCCATCGCGTTTCCTGCCCTTCGTTTCTCGTTGGCGTCAACGTAACCGGTTACAGGCCCCGATCAAGCGCGGTGTCACAGGAATATGTCGCCGGCCCTTTCACGCGCCCGACCGGGCGTCGGCGAGCGTTCGCCGCCCCTCACGGAGCGGATCGCGCCAGCGGTCCTGGCGTGAGTGATGAAAAGTAGGGGAATGGTGGATGCGACAGGGATTGAACCTGTGACCCCCTCGGTGTGAACGAGGTGCTCTCCCGCTGAGCTACGCATCCGACCGGTCAGGAGGCGGGGTGTTTAGCCCGGCGATCCGGCAAGGGCAAGGCCCTGTTCGGTCTCTCGCACACAGCGCGCCACCAGCGCTGGAAAGGCATCGTAATGGTCCAGCACCGCCCAGGGCGTCATCCCGGGAATCGCCATGTCGGCATAGCCGAAGCCGACGGCCACGAACGGCAGGCCCGCGGCGTGGGCGGCCCCGGCATCCAGACTGCTGTCGCCGACCATCAGGGCGCGATCCGCCCGTCCGCCACATGCCGCGATGGCCTCCAGCAGATGCGCGGCATCGGGTTTCCGCGCCGACACCCGGTCCGGCCCGAATACACAGGCGAACAGGCCGGTCAGTCCCAGTGCGTCGGTCAGGGCCACCGACAGGTCCGTCCGCTTGTTGGTCGTCACCGCCAGCGTATGGCCCTCGGCCTTCAGCGCCGTCAGCGCTTCCACACAGCCCGGATAGGGCCGGGTCAGATCGGCGATCCGCCCGACGTACAGCTCAAGGAACAGGGCGAACCGCACATCCAGTGCCTCGGCCTCCAGCGGCGCGCCCGCCGCCGCATAGCCCCGCCGCAACAGCGCCCGCGCCCCGTGTCCGATCAGGTCGCGCCCCTGTGCCATCGGCAGGGTCGGCAGGCCATCGGTCGCCAGCACGGCATTCAGCGTGCCGATCAGGTCCGGCGCGGAATCGACCAGAGTCCCGTCAAGGTCGAACAGCAGCGTCCATCCTTTCGCCTTTGATGACATACAGCCTCCCCTTATGCCGTCTCATGCGTTATGCCGCCCGGACGATGAGACGGACGACTAGACGAGGAACGACGACGTGACCACCCACAGCCATAACGGGCCCGCGCGCGCCGCCGTCATCCTTGCCGCGGGGCAGGGCACCCGCATGAAATCCCGCCTGCCCAAGGTGCTGCACCCGGTCGGCGGGCGCGCCATGCTGGACCACGCCATCGACGCCGCCGAGGCTCTGGGCTGTGAGCGCATTGTGGTCGTCGTCGGCACCCACTCGCCCGAGGTCCGCGCCCATGTCGTCGCCCGTCTGGGCGAGGCCGCCATCGCGGTTCAGGATCCGCCCATGGGCACGGGCCACGCCGTCCTGTGTGCCCGCGAGGCGCTGAACGGGTTCGACGGACAGGTGGTCATCACCTATGGCGATGTGCCCCTGCTCAAGGCGCACGACATCGCCCCGGTGTTCGAGGCCGCCGACGCCCTGTCGGTGATCGGCTTCGAGGCCCGTGACCCCGGCGCCTATGGCCGTATGGTCATTGAGGGCGGCGAACTGACCGCGATCACCGAAGCCAAGGAGGCCTCGGCCGAGGTGTTGGCCATCCGCACCTGCAACTCCGGCGTCATGTCGGCCCCGGCGCGCGTGCTGTTCGACCTGCTGGACAAGGTCGGCAACGACAATGCCAAGGGCGAATACTATCTGACCGACGTCGTCCAGCTGGGCCGCGAGGCCGGTGTGCCGACCCGGGCCGTCATGGCGTCCGAGGACGCGGTCATGGGCGTCAACGCCCAGTCCGAACTGGCCGAGGCCGAGGCCCTGTTCCAGAAGGTCCAGCGCGACACCTTCCTCGCCCGCGGCGTCACCATGCCCGCCCCGGACACCGTCCATTTCGCCTGGGACACCGATCTGGAACCCGGCGTAGTCGTCGAGCCCTATGTCGTCTTCGGCCCCGGCGTGAAGGTCGCCTCGGGCGCCCGCATCCGCAGCTTCAGCCATCTGGAGGGCGCTGACGTCGGCGAGGGCGCCATCGTCGGCCCCTATGCCCGCCTGCGCCCCGGCGCCCGCCTCGACCGCGACGTCCACATCGGCAATTTCGTCGAGGTCAAGAACAGCCACATCGGCGAGGGTGCCAAGGCCAATCACCTGTCCTACCTCGGCGACGGCCATGTCGGCCCGCGCGCCAACATCGGCGCGGGCACCATCTTCTGCAACTATGACGGCGTGTTCAAACACAAGACCACGGTGGGCGAGGGGGCTTTCGTCGGCTCCAACAGCTCGCTGGTCGCCCCCGTCAGCATCGGCGCCGGCGCCATGACCGCCTCGGGCTCGGTCATCACCGAAGACGTCCCCGACGGCGCCCTCGCCCTCGGCCGCGCCACCCAGACCGTCAAGGACGGCTGGGCCGCCCGCTTCATGCAGATGATGACCGCCAAGAAGGCGAACCAGAAGAAATGATCCTCCCCCGACGCGCAGCTTCGGGGGAGGGGGACCGCCGAATGGCGGTGGAGGGGGCGAAATAGTCATGTCTGATTCCCAAAAACGCCTCGCCGGCGAGGCCGCCGCCCTTCGGGTCGAGGCGGGCATGAAGGTCGGGCTCGGCACCGGCTCGACCGCCGCCTGGTTCGTCAAGGCGCTGGCCGCCCGCAACCTGCCCGACCTGCGGTGCGTGCCGACGTCGGATGCCACGGCCGATCTGGCACGGGAGCTTGGCCTGACGCTCTCGACGTTGGAAGACACCCCGCGCCTCGACCTCACCGTCGACGGGGCGGACGAGGTCGGACCGGGCCTGGCCCTGATCAAGGGCGGTGGTGCGGCCCTGCTGCGCGAGAAGCTGGTGTGGGAGGCCTCGGACCGCTGCCTCGTCATCGCCGACGCGGCCAAGGTGGTGAAGACGCTCGGCACCTTTCCCCTGCCGATCGAGGTCGTCGCCTTCGGGCACAAGACCACCGGCAACCGCATCGCCGATGTACTGGCCGACCACGACATCGCCATGCCCGCCCGGGTTCGCACGGCCGAGCGGGGACTGGTGCGCACCGACGGCGGCAATCTGATCTATGACGCCAGATGCGGTGCCATCACCGACCCCAGCCGCCTCGCCGACGACCTGAAGCTGATCACCGGCGTCGTCGAACACGGCCTGTTCCTCGACCTCGCGGATGAGGCGATCATCGGGACCGACGACGGGATTGAGGTGTTGGTGCCGTGATGGGAGACTCTCGCACCACCAAGTTCACATGGAACGACATTGTCACGGCCAAGGCGGGGGCGCCGCCGGAGACAAGGCCCGGTGAGCGTGCGTGGGTGGTTGGAATCTTGCCGGAAGCTACGAGGTCTGACTCGCTTCTTGAGCAGTTTCCGACTGGTATCGTTTACGATATCGAGTTCGAAGATGGCTCGTCTGTGTCGGTACATGAAGGCACTCTCGACGCCCTCGAGGTGACCGCCGATCGCCCGCAGAGGCCCTAAGCCTCGTGAATATGAAGCTGGCCGGGTAACAGCCGATGCACACCCGACCTCTCCTTGCTGCAGCGCCCCTTCCTTCCTAAGTCCCTGACACGACGGAGCGACCCGCTCTGCAGCACCCCTCTTCACCCTGTCTTCGCCGGAGCGGATTTCAGACGGTTCAGACGGTTCAGACCCTTTTTTCCACCGTCTGAATTCGGCACTGCCGCCGATTTCAGACCCTTCAGACGGTTCAGACGGTCTAATTTCACCGTCTGAGTTCCGGACCGCCCCCGGTTTCAGACTATTCAGACCATTCAGACGGTCTTTTTTCACCGTCTGGTTCAGGAGCCCCGAATGCCCACGACCTACGACTACGACCTCTTCGTCATCGGTGCGGGCTCGGGCGGGGTGCGGGCGGCGCGGCTGACGGCCCTGTCGGGCAAGAAGGTTGCCGTGGCCGAGGAGCACCGGGTCGGCGGCACCTGCGTCATCCGGGGCTGTGTGCCCAAGAAATTCATGGTCATGGCCTCCGAGGTCAGCCACGCGCTGGAAATCGCCGGGGGCTATGGCTGGGACATCGAGGGCGCGACCTTCGACTGGAAGCGCTTCCTTGAGACCAAGGACGTCGAGATCGCCCGGCTGTCCGGCATCTATGTCGCCAATCTGGGCAAGGCAGGGGCCGAGCTGATCCACGGCCGCGCCCGGCTGAAGGACGCCCATACGGTCGAGGTGCTCAAGAAGGACGGCGCGCTCGACCGCACCGTCACCGCCGAAACCATCCTGATCGCCACCGGGGGCCGCCCCTGGGTGCCGGAAGACCTGCCGGGCATTGAACACGCCATCACCTCGGAAGAGGCCTTCCACCTGCCCGAGCTGCCGAAAAGCATCCTGATCGCCGGCGGCGGCTACATCGCGGTCGAGTTCGCCGGCATCTTTGCCGGTCTGGGGGTCGAGACCACCCTGGTCTATCGCGGGCCCAACATCCTGCGCGGCTTTGACGACGATGTCCGCGCCCATCTGGCGGGCGAGATCGAGCGGCGCGGCATCAAGGTGGTGCTGGGCTGCCAGCATTCCTCGATCGAAAAGACCGCCGACGGCCTGGTCAGCCATCTGGAAAACGACATGAAGCTGACGACCGAGGCCGTCATGTTCGCCACGGGCCGCATCCCTTACGTCAAGGGTCTGGGGCTTGAGGAGGCCGGGGTCGAACTGACCGAGGGCGGGGCCATCAAGGTCGATGAATACTCGCGCACCAGCGTCGACAGCATCTGGGCCATCGGCGACGTCACTGACCGGATCAATCTGACGCCCGTCGCCATCCGCGAGGCCGTGGCCTTCCACGAGACCGTCTACAATAACAATCCCTCCTCGTTCGACTATGAGGCCGTCGCCACCGGCGTCTTCAGCCAGCCGCCGGTCGGTGTGGTCGGCCTCAGCGAGGCCGAGGCGCGGCGTCACTGTTCAAAGGGCGTCGATGTCTATCTGACCCGCTTCCGGCCCATGAAGACCGTGTTCGTCGGCTCGGACGAGCGGGTGCTGATGAAGCTGGTAGTCGATGCCGACACCCAGCGCGTGGTCGGCGTCCACATCGTGGGCCCCGAAGCGCCCGAAATGATCCAGCTGGCCGCCATTGCGGTCAAGGCCGGCCTGACCAAGGCCCAGTGGGACGCCACCTGCGCCGTTCACCCGACGCTGGCCGAGGAACTGGTCACCCTGAAGGACAAACAGTCGGTCGCCGCGACCGCCGCCGAATAGGAGCTCAGAACCCGGCCAGCCGGTCCCGGATCGGCTTCAGGCCCGCCAGCAGGGGCTCGATCTCCGCCGCATTCTTCTTCCACTTGTCGGGGGCCGGCGGGGTCAGGGTGTGGCGCGACTCGGGCAGCTTGCCGCCGGTCCGCTCCGCCAGCGCTGCATCGAACTCCAGCCCGGCGAAGTCACAGATGCCCCGCATCACTGCCGCCGGATCGGCCACAAAGTCGGCATAGAGGACCACGTGCCGCCGGTCGGCGGGCAGGGCCGACAGGTCGTCCATGATGGTCTGGTTGGTGGTCGCCCACTGATAGGCCGCCACCTCCGGCAGGGGCTTGCCCTTCAGGCCCTGCCAGCCCTGCGGCAGCAGCAGCGACCACGGCCCCTCCCAGCCCGGCAGCTGCGGATAGGTGACCCACCCGCCCGACCGCCAGGCGTCGATGATGCTGGAGACGTTCTCTTCCGGCTCGCGCCACAGGAAGACAAACCGCGCGTCCGGGAACAGGGCGTTGAAGAAGGGGATCCGCAGGGCGTTCTTGGGCGTCTTCTCCAGCAGCCTCACGCTGTCCTGGTTGGCAAAGGGCCGTTCGGCCCCGTCGCGCAGCTTCTCGGCCAGCCGGGCCTTCATCGCCAGGCCGATCTGGTCGCTGTAGTGCTCGGCCGTTACCCTGTTGGAGTCGATGCCGGGGGCACCGGGCCGCAGGGCCTTGAAGCCCTCGACCAGCCAGTGGGCCTCGCCGCCCACGGTGTGCAGCTGGGGCGTCACCGCCAGCGTCTCGAACAGGGCCGTGCTGCCCGACCGGGGGGCGGCCACGATGATCACCGGCCGGTCATAGTCCGGCGTCTGCAGGATGGCGGACGGGCGCGACGGAGCCGGGCTTGCAGTGGCCGCTGCGGGGGCCTGACCGACCATGCCGGTCGGCGCGCCACCGCCCATCGGCGCCACCCCCGGGTTGACGCCGTAAGCGCCGATCCGCTGCCGGACCACGGCGGGCACGGGCATCATGTTGGAGGTGACCCTCAGGTCGTCGCCCAGCGCGGTGACCTGCTGCATCAGCATCTGCAGCCGCTTCTGGTAGTGGGGGATGCCCCGGTCGGTGTCGGCGAACAGCGACCACAGCTGGCGCCAGTCCTGCCGGAAAGCGTGCGTCAGTCTGGCGAACTGCTGCAGATGCGCCCGGCCCTCGTCACCTTGCCGGACCGAGCCGGTCTCGGCCACCAGATCGCTGAGCAGCTCATCGACCTCCGACGGCGGCATGACGCGGTAGATGTTGAACTGCTCCACGGCCAGCGGGGCCCGCTCGCCGGGCCGGAAGGGGATCGGCGTCTCGGGCAGGGCCTGCGTCGCCGCAGCCTCCGCCAGGTCCCAGAAGCGGCCGTTGCCGGTGGTGTCCGCCACCAGGTGCACCCGCGAGATGTCGGAGCCGTTGTCGACCTTGTGGATCCGCCAGTTGTCGAAGATCCAGGCCTCCCCCGGGGCCATGTGGACCACCTCGCCATCGCAGTGGAACCGCACGTCCGGCGTCGTCACGATCGGCACATGCAGCCGCACCCGGTGAAACCAGTGGTAGTTTATGTCCGTGTGCTCGGGCACCGACGATCCCGGCCCCAGTCGCATCAGCCGCGACCGGCTCCACACCACGCCAAAGTGGCTGAGCACCTGCTGGATATAGGGCGAGGACTGCAGATGCGGGGTCGGCGCCATGGCCCCGGCGACGTCGTCGTTCTCGGTGCCGCCGACGGTGATCAGGCGCAGGGCGCTGTTGCCGGGGATGTTGTTCGGGTGCTTGGCCCAGGCGTCAGCCGGGAAGGCCTCGACCTCGCGCCGCAGCTGGTCCACGTCGAAGCGGAAGGGCAGCTTGATGAAGGGGCGGGACAGTTTCACGCGATCAGGGCCGATACTCGAGGAGAGGGCAGGGCCAACAGATACGCCCCGTCCGGGAGGGGGTCAAAGCCGATCGATCTTATGCTGGCCATAGAGCTGGCGAATGAAGGGGCGCCCGGGGTCCCGTCCCGTGAGCCGTTCCCTGACCTCGCCGACCACGAACCGGGTGATGGCGGGCAGGGCGAGGTCCTTCAGATCGTCCAGCGGAATCCAGGCCACGCGCTCCAGCTCGTCCCCATGGTCCGTGCGCGCCGGCAGATCCATGGCGTCCGCATCCGCCAGGAAGAAGCGCGCGTCGTAGCGACGGGGCCGGCCCGGCGGCGTGATCGCCCGGGCGATATAGCGGAGGGAGGCCAGATCCGCCTGATGTCCGGTCGACAGGAAGTCGCGCCACGGACCGGCCACGCTGCGGAGAGGTGCCGGTCGCCCGATGATGACGCCGGTCTCCTCGTGGGTCTCCCGCACGGCTGCCATGGCGAGGGCCCGGGCCCGGCGCTCGGGCATCTCGCGCGACAGCAAAGTGAGTTCCCGCGCAGGCAGGTCGGTGGCACAGGGGGCAGTGAAGTCGGCCCGCTCAACCCGTCCGCCGGGGAAGACCCATTTCGACGCCATGAAGACATGCCCCGGCGCGCGACACCCCATGAGCACTTCCGGCTGCCCAGCACGAGTGCGGGTCAGGATCAGGGTCGCGGCGTCGCGAGGGCGAATCCGGGCTCCGACATCCGGCGAGTCGGCCAGATCCGCCCGCGCGTCGAACGGCTGGCTCATTTGCGACGTCGCGGCCCCTTCGGTTTGCCGGAAGGCGGACCTCCCTTGCCGCCCCGCGGACCCTTGCCGCCCCGGGGCGGTCCACCACGCGGACCGCCGCGACCGCCGGAGTTGGCGGGCGGCTTGCCCTCCTCGGCGTCTGACAGCATCTCCAGCACCAGCCCGCCGGTCAAAGGGGTGGCCTCCACCAGCCTGACCTCGACCCGGCGCCCCAAGGTCCACCGCTGGCCGGACCGTTGACCGACGAGCGCGTGAGCCGCCTCGTCATGGTGGAAGTAATCCCGGCCCAGCGACGAGATCGGGATCAGGCCGTCGGCGCCGGTCTCGTCCAGCCGCACGAACAGGCCAAAGCGCGTCACGCCGGTGATCCGTCCCTCGAAGGTCGCCCCGACCCGCTCCTCGAGGAAGGCGGCGATATAGCGGTCGGTGGCGTCACGCTCGGCCGCCATCGAACGGCGCTCGGTCATCACCAGATGCTCGGCGATGGCCGGCAGTTCGGACACCTCACGCTCGGTCAGGCCGTCCTTGCCGAGGCCCAGTGCCCGGATCAGGGCGCGGTGCACGATCAGATCGGAGTAGCGTCGGATCGGCGACGTAAAGTGGGCATAGCGGTCGAGGTTCAGCCCGAAGTGGCCGATGTTCTCGGGCGTATAGATCGCCTGCATCTGGCTGCGCAGGACCACCTCATTGACGATCTCGGCGTGGGGTGTGTCGCGCATGCTGTCCAGCAGGGCGTTCAGCTTCTTCGTGGTCGGCGGTTCGCCCTTGTTCCAGGGGCGGCCCAGCGTCTGCAGGAAGTCGGCCAGGTTGAAGACCTTTTCCTGGCTGGGCGTGTCGTGCACGCGGTAGATCAGCGGCGTGCGCTTCTGCTCCAGCGTCTCGGCGGCCGAGACGTTCGCCTGGATCATCATCTCCTCGATCAGCCGGTGCGCCTCCAGAGAGACGCGCGGTTCAATCGAGAGGATCTCGCCCTTCGGCGACATGTTGATCTTGCGCTCAAGGCTTTCGATGGCCAGCGGCGCCCGCTTCCTGCGGCCCTTCAGCATGGTCCTATAGGCGGCCCACAGGGGCTTGAGGATAACGTCGATGATAGGGCCGGTCACATCATCGAACCGGCCTTCGGAGGCGGCCTGCGCCTGTTCATAGGACAGGCTGGCGTGCGAGCGCATCAGGCCCCGGACGAAGCGGTGGCTGCGCTTCTTCCCTTCGGCGTCGAAGACCATGCGGACCGCCAGACAGGCGCGGTTCTCGCCGACCTTGAGGCTGCACAGGCCGTTCGACAGTACCTCGGGCAGCATGGGCTCAACCCGGTCGGGGAAGTAGGTGGAATTGCCCTTGTCGCGCGCCTGCTGGTCCAGTGCCGTGCCAGGGCGGACATAGGCGGCGACATCGGCGATGGCGACCCAGACGATCCAGCCGCCCGGGTTCTTCGCGTCTTCGTCGGCATGGGCATAGACGGCATCGTCGTGGTCGCGCGCATCGGCCGGGTCGATGGTGATCAGCGGCAGGTCGCGCAGGTCCTCGCGTCCCTTCAGCGACGGCAGGGCCTGATCTTCGGCCTCGGACTCGACCGTCTCGGAAAAGCCGGTCGGCAGGCCGTGGGCATGGATGGCGATCAGCGAGGCAGCGCGCGGGTCATCCTCACGGCCCAATTTCTCCAGCACCTTGCCGCGTTTCGGACCGTATCGGTCACGACCCTTTTCGACGGCAGCAAGGACGAGGTCGCCGTCCCTCAGGCCCTCGACCTGACTTTCCGGGACGATCAACGTGTCCTTGCCCCGTCGGTCAACGGACTCGATGCGTACCTGCCGCGCGGATCGGCGGATCACGCCCAGAACCCGGTCGGCGCCGGTGTCGAGTTTCTTGATCAGGCGGGCTTCCCAGCCGTCCTCGCCGCGCGAGAAGCGGACCAGCAGGCGATCTCCCACAGCCGGTGCGGGTCCGACGGATTTGCGATCAGGGCTCAGCACGGCCGATGGCGCATCGTCGGAGGCCTCGACCAGCCGGACGATGAGTTCGCCGTCGATGTCGCGCTCGACGACGTCGGCAACGCCCACCGGCGGCAGGCCGCCGGCCTCGCTCAGACCCTTGCGCCCGCGCCGACCCAGTCGGCCCTCATCCTCGAGTTCGCGGATCATCTGGCGCAGCGCGCGGCGGTCGGCGCCCTTGAGGCCGAAATGCTGGGCGATGTCGGTCTTCTGGGCCGAGCCGGTCTCGCGCAGGAAGGCGAGCAGGGTGTCCTTGTCCGGGAGGCCGGCGGGGGGGCGACGGGGAGACTTGGTCATCATCGCTCCATAACGCGCTTCGGGCGGATTTGTCGTCAGGTTCCGGCGGTATGAGACCGGACGGGGGCAGGGCAGTGTGGCCTCATCGCTATGGAGCCATGCCATGTTCATCTCTGCCCTTGCCCTGTCGTTTGCCCTTTCGACCGCCGCCCAGGAACCGCAGTCCCACCGCCAGGCCGTCACCTGCACCGGTGTGTTTCTCTACACCCTCGTGCTGACAGCCCAGGTGGTCGAGTCGGATCCGACGTCCGAGAATCAGGAGACCGCACAGACGGCGGGCCAGCTACTGAAGGCAGCCGACGCAGAACGACTGGCGGCGGCAGCTCGGGAAGGTCTGTCGACGGACGCCAATGGGGCGGCGCTGAACGCGTGGCTCGAGGCCAATGTTGACAACCCCCAGGCTGTGATTGAACGGGAGCTGGACGGCTGCATCGGTGCCTATGTCCACGCCGTCATGTAGGGCATCGACCGGACAGGTGGCTTGACCTGAGCAGATGGGGGGACCAGCTTCCGCCCAAAGCCCAGGAGTCAGAATGTCGCTTGCCCCCAAACCGGTCCTTGCCGGTCCCACCGCCTCCCTGCTCGACCTGATCGGCAAGACGCCCATGGTCGAGGTCAGCCGCATGGATACGGGCAAATGCCGTCTGTTCCTGAAGCTGGAAAGTCAGAACCCGGGCGGGTCGATCAAGGATCGGATTGCCCTGTCGATGATCGCGGCGGCCGAGAAGGAAGGCTGGCTGAAGCCCGGCGGCACCATTGTTGAGGCGACGGCGGGCAATACTGGTCTGGCCCTGACGCTGGTGGGGCAGGCCAAGGGCTACAAGGTCCTGCTGGTCATCCCGGACAAGATGTCCAAGGAGAAGATCCAGCACCTGCGGGCCATGGGCGCCGACGTCCGCCTGACCCGGTCGGACGTACCGCACGGCCACCCCGAGTACTACACAGACATGGCCGAGCGTCTGGCCCAGCAGATCCCGGGTGGCTACTACGTCAACCAGTTCGCAAACGACGCCAACTCTGCCGCGCATTTCGAGACCACGGGCCCGGAGATCTGGGACCAGCTGGACGGCAAGGTCGACGCCTTCGTCGCCGGGATCGGCTCGGGCGGCACCATTACGGGCATCGGCCAGTTCCTGAAGTCAAAGGGATCCAAGGCCGAGATCATCCTCGCTGATCCGGTCGGCTCGACCCTGGCCGGTATCGTGAATGAGGGCGTGCCCGGCCCGGAAGGCAGCTATACGGTCGAGGGGATCGGCCAGAACTTTGTGCCCGACACGGCCGACATGGAGCTGATCGACAAGGCCTATTCGATCCCGGATGCCGAGGCGATCGCCACGGTCCGCGAACTGCTGCTCAAGGAAGGCATCCTGGCGGGGTCCTCGTCCGGGACGCTGATCGCCGCTGCGCTGCGCTGGTGCCGCGAGCAGACCGAGCCGAAATCCTGCGTGACCTTCGTCTGCGATACCGGGGCCAAGTACCTGTCCAAGGTCTACAACGACGCCTGGCTGGCCGATCAGGGTCTGGGCGAGCGCGAACTGCACGGTGATCTGTCCGACCTGATTACCCGCAAATATGAGGACGGGGCTGTCGTGGTCGCCGGGCCGGACGATACCCTCGACACCGTGTTCAAGCGGATGCGCGGGGCGGATGTCTCCCAGCTCCCGATCATCAGCCAGGGGCGGCTGGTCGGGATCGTCGACGAGAGCGATCTGGTGCACACCATGAACACCGACGAGATCACCCGCGAGGAGCGGTTCAGGCTGCCTGTCTCCAGGATCATGACCCGCGATCTGGACACGGTTCAGGTCAATGAGCCGCTCGAGGCCCTGGTGCCGCTGTTCGACCGGGACAGGGTGGCCATCGTGCTGGACGGCGAAAGGTTCGTCGGCCTGATCACCCGCACCGACCTGATCAACCACCTGAGCCTGAACCGGTGAGATGATCCCGGATCGTCGCCAGCTTGTGCTCGGGGGCCTGGCGGCGACAACCGGGGTCTGGCCCCGTCCGGCCGGTGCACAGGATCCGGCCGCGTTGGGGATATCGCTGGTCAGCTATCCGAGCGGGGCCTTCCCCATCAACGGGCTGCTGTTCTCGCCGGTCGGTGAGGCGCGACGGGGCCCCATGGCCGGTGCGGCGGTTGCCCTGCTGCATGGCGGCGGCGGAGCCCAGGATGATGTGCACATCTTCACCGAGGGAGCCTTAAGCCTTACGGCGCGAGGTTATCACTGCCTGATGCCCAACTACTTCGATGCGACGCCCAGCCAGAGGCGGAGCACCGCTACCGCCGCGCGACGCTGGCGGCGGGCGATCCTCGATGGACTGGGCTGGCTGGGTCAGCAGCCGGGTGTTGATCCTGGCCGCGTCGGGGGGCTGGGCTTTTCCCGAGGAGGATCGCTGGGGCTGGACGGTGTACTGCAAGAGGGTGGCGCGCAGGCGTTTGTGGGCGTGGCGTCGGGCGGTTCGCTGGATATCGGCGACATTCGCTACCGGCCGCCCGTGTTGTTCATCTATGCTGATGGCGATCCGGTGGTCCCGGCGCGACGCGTGCGGGAGCGGGCAGCGGTCCTGGCCTCTGCCCAGGTACCGGTCGAGACGCATGAGCTCCGCTCACCCCGCCATCGGTTCAATGCCGATGAATGGCGGACCGTGTTCGATGGGGCCGGGCGGTTCCTTGACCGGACGTTGGCATGAGGGGCACCCGTCGACAGCTTCTTGTGGCGGCGGCGGTGGCTCCGTGGCTGACAGGCGGGGCCCCGGCAGAGCAGGCGGCCTTCTCCGTCGAGACGCTGACCTACGAGAGCCGGGGAAGGCCGATCCGCGCGGCGCTCTATGTTCCGGCGCGGCCGAACGGAGCGGCGGTGGTCTTCATGCATGGCTCGGGCGGGATAGGTCCGGCCTATCTCACGCTCGCGGAGCGGTTTGCCGCAGAGGGCTTCAAGGTCATGGTGCCGGCCTATTACGACGCGGCGGGCGACGATGGCGTCCGACCGGAGCCGGTCATGGATGCCTGGCGCGCGGTCGGCAGCGACGCCGTCGGCTGGATGATCGGCTCGGGCATTGACCGGCGCCGCGTCGGTATCATGGGCTATTCGCTGGGGTCGTACGTCGCTGTCGATGGCGCACTGGGCAACAGCCGGGCGGCGGCGGCCATCGGTGTCGCGGGCGGCTGGGACGTCTATGTACCGCGCCCGCCACGTCGCCGCATTCCGGTGCTGGTCATCCACTCGGAGAACGACACCCATGTCTCGCCGGCCAGCACACGCCGATGGGTTGATTTCCTGCGACAGGCGGATGTGCCCGTCCGGCTGCAGGTGGTGCCCGGCGCCGGCCACCTCTATACCCCCGCCCAATGGATCGAGGTGCATCGACTGGCCTCTGACTTCCTCAAGCGAACCCTTCTTTAGAGAGCCGAGCCCTCATGACCGACCGCAAGAACCGCCCGGGATTCTCGACGCGCGCCATCCACGCGGGACAACGCCCGGACCCGACGACCGGGGCGGTGATGACGCCGATCTACGCCACCTCGACCTATGCCCAGGAAAGCCCCGGGGTGAACAAGGGCTATGAGTATGCGCGGGGCAAGAACCCGACGCGCGAGGCGTTCGAGGCCTGTATCGCGGACCTGGAGGGCGGCACGCACGGCTTTGGCTTTGCCAGCGGCATGGCGGCGACCTCGACAGCGCTGGAGCTGCTGGACGCCGGCAGCCACATCGTCACGGGCGATGACCTGTACGGCGGCTCGTGGCGGCTGTTCGAGCGGGTTCGGCGGCGGTCGATGGGGCTGGACTTCGCCTATGTGGACATGGCCGACCCGGCGACGGTCGAGGCGGCCATCACCGACCGGACCCGGATGCTCTGGGTCGAGACCCCGACCAATCCGCTGATGAAGCTGGCCGACATCGCGGCGCTTTCGAAGATCGCGAAGGCGAGGGGGCTGATCCTGGTAGTCGACAACACGTTTGCCACGCCCTTCTGCCAGCAGCCGATCAGCCTGGGGGCCGACATCGTCATGCACTCGGCGACCAAGTATCTGAACGGGCACTCGGACATCGTGGGCGGGGTGCTGGTGACGGCCAACCCCGAGCTGGCGACGCAGCTGAAGTTTCTGCAGAACTCGGTCGGCGGCATCATGGGCCCGTTCGATGCCTTCCTGGCCAATCGGGGGCTGAAGACGCTGGGCCTGCGGATGAAGGCCCACTGCGAGAACGCCCTGGCGGTGGCGCGCTGGCTGGAGACCCGCAGGGGCGTGGCCCGGGTCATCTATCCCGGCCTGATCAGCCATCCGGGGCATGAGCTGGCGGCGCGCCAGATGAGCGGCGGGTTCGGCGGCATGGTCAGCGTGGTGATCGACGGCGATCTGGAGCGGACGCGCCGGGTGCTGGAGCGGGTCGAGGTCTTCACCCTGGCCGAGTCGCTGGGCGGGGTCGAAAGCCTGATCAACCACCCGGCCATCATGACCCACGCCTCGGTGCCGAAGGAGGTCCGCGAGGCGGGGGGCGTCACCGACAGCCTGATCCGCCTGTCCGTCGGGGTCGAGGACGTCGACGACCTGATCTCCGATCTGGATCAGGCACTGGGCTAGGCCGGGCCGTCCGCCTCGGCAGCGGCGTAGTGCTCGCGGCACAGGTCGCGGAGGGCGGCGTTGAGGGTGCCGCCATACAGCGACTCACGGATCCGTTCGTAGCCTTCGAGTTTCAGCTGGATCTTGATATCACCGACGGTCCGGCATCGGCCCTCGCGCGCCAGCTGATAGGCGCGCTCGAGTGTCGTGGGTCGAAAGGTCATGCCCCTATATAGGGACTAAGGCCAAGGTTTAGAAGTAGAAGCCGACGTTGGCGACGAGGGCGGAGCCGTACTGGTCGCCGAACAGGGACGGGTCGGCGTCGGTGTCGTGGTAGCGCAGATCGAGGTCGATGGCCCGGGTCAGCTGCCAGGTCACGCCCACGTCCCAGCCGGTATAGTCCACCGACAGATCCTGCTCGCGGCGACCGATGCCGGCCGAGAGGGCGGTGTCCAGCGTCAGGTCCCAGCGGGCGCGCGCCTCGACCCAGGTCCAGGCCTCGGTCGTTCCCATGCCGTCGGGCGAGTACTGAAACCGCAGCTTGCCCGTTGCCGGGCCGATGGCGCGGCTGACGTCGGCGGTCAGTTCCCAGGCCTCATCGTCCGTGCCCGGATTGGAGTCGAGCCGCCACTTGTGGGTGACGTTGAGGTCCAGGTCGAAGCCCGCGACCTGGGGCCGGGCGCCGAAGCCCAGTTCGACTTCCACGTCCGAGCCCGCGCTGTCGATGGTCTCGATGCCGGGCCCGCCGTAGAAGAAGCCGTCGCCGCTGGTCCATTCCGCCAGACCCCAGACGAAGGGATTGGTGTCCGACTTGGAGACCTGTTTGGAGCGATTGTCCGTCCCCAGACCGACGCCGTACTCCCAGCTGCCCCCCGACAGGCTCTGGGCGAGGGCGGGGGAGGCGACGACCGAGGCGGTCAGCGCCGCAAGGGCGATCAGGACAGGGCGCATGGGAACTCCGGCGTGTCGGGTCGACAGAAACGCCGCCCCCTTAGCCGAAGTTGCTGTCCCTGGCGAATTGCTCCGAAGCCTGACGGTATTCCTGTTGCATGCGCGCCACGAGGTCCGCGACGGGCAGAACATCGTGGACGCCGCCCGATCCCTGACCGGCGGACCAGACAGTCTTCCAGGCCTTGGCCTCATCGGCCATGTCCAGCTTGTGTTCGGGCAGGGTCCTGGGGTCGATGCCGTTCTCGATCAGCGAGGGCGTCAGGAAGTTGGCGGGAATGCCCGAGACGGCGGGGGTATAGGTGATGTCCGAGGCGCCGGCGTCGACGATCATCTGCTTGTAGGCGCTCTGGGCCATCGACTCGGTCGTCGAGATGAAGCGGGTGCCCATATAGGCGAAGTCGGCCCCCAGCATGCGGGTGGCGGCGATGTCGCGGCCGGTCGACAGACAGCCCGACAGGATCAGGGTGCCGTCAAAGAAGCTGCGCACCTCCTCGATCAGGGCAAAGGGATTGATCACGCCTGCGTGGCCGCCCGCGCCGTTGGCCACCAGGATCAGGCCGTCGACCCCGGCCTCGGCGGCCTTCCGCGCATGGCGGACATTGGCGATGTCGTGGAACACCACCCCGCCATAGCCGTGGACGGCATCGACCACATCGCGCACTGCGCCCAGCGAGGTGATGATCAGCGGCACCTGTTCCTCGACCGAGACCATCATGTCGGCCATCAGGCGGGGGTTGGTCGGATGGACGATGTGGTTGACGCCGAACGCGGCGGCATCGGGTTTCAGCCGCGCCTTGATGTCCTTGAGCCATTCCCGATAGCCCTCGGTGGTCCGCTGGTTCAGCGACGGGAAGGTGCCGATGACACCGGCATTGCAGGCCTCGACCACCAGATCCGGCCCGGAGACCAGAAACATGGGCGCCGCGATCACCGGCAGCTTCAGCCCCTTTTGCAGGGAAGCGGGAATGGTCATGGGCGGCTCCTCCGTTGTCTTTGGCTACGGATAGACGGCTGTCGCCGGGGAAGGCAACGGTCGAGTAGCGGGCGGTGTGGGGTGGGGGTGAAAAACACCGTCTGAATGGTCTGAACCGTCTGAAATGGGGGAGGAGGTGGGGAATTCAGACGGTGAAAAGGACCGTCTAACCGTCTGAACCGTCTGAAATGGACAACTTCCGACAAGGCTTGGTCCTTCTCCCGATGGGACCCGAAGGGCAGCGCGGAGCCTGAGAAGGTGGCGCGTGAGCGCCGGATGAGGGGCGGCGGCCTCCGTCGGCGACTGTCGTGGCAGGGCCGGTGCGACGGCTCACGCCGAAGGTCCCGGAGAGCCCCTCACCCCCTACCCCCTCTCCCACGGGAGAGGGGAAGAATTGACCGTCTGAACCGTCTGAATGGTCTGAAATCATGGCCGCGTTCCTCCAGCGATGTCGGCAACCGGACAGTATCGGTGGCGCGCGAGCGAGGGCGGGAAGAACGGTTCTGGAAACGGTGGGCCCTTTGAAAGGGTAGTGGAATTCGGGGGGAGGTTTCATAGCTGGGCGTTCGACCCATCGTCATCCTCGGGCTCGATCCGAGGAACGGTGCCGTCCGCGACGGCTGACGGGAAGGAAGAAAAGAGGTTCATCACAGCGAACACAGAGGAGACACAGAGAACACAGCGGGGGTGTGCACGTGGCCAAGGGTCCACCCGACAATTTTAGCCCTTCTCCCTTGGGGGGAGAAGGTGGGCCGCGTGAGCGGCCCGGATGAGGGGGAGAGTTGAGAACAGACAGGTCACGTCCCGTGTGGCTGCAAACGTCCCCCTCATCCGTCATGCTCCGCCTGACACCTTCTCCCCCGAGGGGAGAAGGGCCACTGCCGCATCCCGCCATTTTCACCGGCCCCGCAAACCGCTAAAGGCCCCTCCATGACCACCGACACTTCCGGCCTGAGCCAGCTGGGCGCGCAGACGCACCAACCGACCGATCCCGACTCCGCCCATCTGGAGCGGGTGCCCAATCCGCATGAGGACACCCTGTATGTGGCGCGCTTTACGGTGCCGGAGTTCACCAGCCTGTGCCCGGTGACGGGCCAGCCGGACTTTGCCCATCTGGTGATCGACTATGTGCCGGGGGATTGGCTGGTCGAGTCCAAGAGCCTGAAACTGTATCTGACCAGTTTCCGCAACCACGGTGCCTTTCACGAGGATTGCACGGTGGCCATCGGCAAGCGTCTGGTGGCCCTGCTGGATCCCAAATGGCTGCGGATCGGCGGCTACTGGTACCCGCGCGGCGGCATTCCCATCGACGTCTTCTGGCAGACGGGGGCCGTGCCCGAGGGGGTGTGGCTGCCGGAGCAGGGCGTACCGGGATATCGCGGGCGGGGGTGAGGCCTAGAACCCCACGCCAACGCTGAGCACCACGGCGCTGTCTTCGGTGTCGCTGTCGACCCAGGCGAGGCCGAGGGTGGCGGGGCCGAAGTCGCGTTCGGCGGCCAGTTTCCAGTCGATCTTACCGTCGGGGGCGAAGCTGCCGTTCTCGTGGCCCACGGTGGCGCTGACGCTAACCGGCCAGGTGGTCGGGGCATAGTCGAAGCGGGTCCAGAGATAGGTGTTGTCCTGGTCCCCCAGACCAGTCTGGGAGGGGGCGTAGATGACACCGAGCGTCCAGGCGGCGGGGCCGATGGAGCGGCCGATCTGGACGGGGAATTCGACATAGTCGACGTCGGTGCCGTCGGGATAGCGGTTGTCCCACACGCCGACGTCAACATCCCAGCCGCGGACGGTGCCGTACCAGCCGGCGTAGAGGGTCAGCTCGACGCGGGCGCCGTCGCCGTCGGGGCCAATGCCGTAGTCGTCTATGGTTGAGCCCCAGACCCCGCCGTAAAAGCCGGACTCGTGAATGAGGGTCAGTTCGCCCTGCAGCGCGGGCTTTTCATCGGACAGGGTGTAGCCCCGGTCACGATAGTCGGAGACGACGGTGGCCTGACCGCTCCAGGTCCAGGGAGACTCCTGGGCCGAGGCGGCGCTCGCCACGGCCGCGGCGGGGAGGGCGAGGAGCAGGAGGGTGAGACGCATCGATGAACTCCACATGGAGCGGGGACCATGACGCGCAAGGTTTAAGATCGCGTATCGCGGGTGCAAGTCTCGCTTAACCATCCCGAATAACGCGATATTATGCGGTGGGGGCGGATGATGATCCCATGTCCGGGGTCCAATTGTCTCACCATCTGGGTTTGCGCCGTGTTCTGACCGCTGCCTTGCTGGTCGGGGCGCTGGTGCTGGGCGGGGCCATGGGGCTGTTCGCCTATGCCTCGCGCACGGTGGACCGGGTGCAGCGGGAAAACGAGATCGCCCTGGCCAGCCTGCGCCTCGACCGGATGCAGGAGAGGACGCTGGAAGACGTGCAGTCGGCGGCGGTCTGGAACGATGCGGTGCTCGCATTCGACCGCGGGGACCTGGAGTGGATGCAGGTCAACTTCGGCGACTATTATGCCGACTACATGGGCCATGACGTGACCCTGGCCTTTGATTCGTCGGGGCAGATGATCCTGGCCTCGCGCGAGAGCGAGCCTGTGCCGGCGGCGGTCGAGGCGGATCTGACCCAGGTGGCGCTGCCGCTGGTGCGGGAGCTGCAGGCCCGGCACCCCGAGGGCTTTGGCTTTACTGCGGCCCAACACAGGACGGTGGTCGAGCGGGTCGGGGAGGCGACCTATCTGCTGGCCGTGTCAACCGTGGTGCCGGAAGACGGCACGGTGGCGCGCGGCGAACGTGATCCCGTGATCGTCTCGGCCCGGAACATCACGGCGGTCGTACACAGTCTGTCGACCGATCTGGCGCTGACCGACCCGACGTTCGTGGCCGAGGCGGCCGCGGGACAGGCGGGGCTGCCGGTCATGGATCGCGCGGGGCGGACGTTGGGAGAGCTGGCCTGGACCCCCGCTCGGCCAGGCGCACGGGTGCTGGCCCAGGCGGCACCGCTACTGGTCGGTCTGGTTCTGGCACTGGTCGGCGCCGCAGGGGTGCTGTGGGTCCTGCTGAACCGGATCGCGCGGGAAATGGATCGCGCCCGGGCCGAACTGGCCGAGGCGAAGGAGCGGGCTGAAGCCGCCAATGAGGCCAAGACGCGGTTTCTGGCCAACATCAGTCACGAACTGCGGACACCCCTGAACGGGGTTCTGGGCATGGCCGAGATCATGGAGCACGGCGAGCTGAGCCCCATCCAGCAGAAGCATCTGAAGATCCTGAAGGCGTCGGGGGCTGACCTGCTGGGCATGATCGAGCAGATCCTGCTGGTGACGCGGCTGGAGCGGGCCGAGGTCAGCATCGACATGGCGCCGTTCAACCTCGACGCCCTGCTGTACGATCTGGCCGGGCAGGCGCGGATGGCCGTCGCCGATCGCGCCATATCGGTGGGCGTCGACGCGGGTGCTCCCGGCCTGTGGCGCGGGGACGCGAACCATGTGGGCCAGGCCCTGCAGTGTCTGCTGACCAATGCGGCGGACTTCACCCAAAGCGGGGAAATCCGGCTGACGTCGACGGTTCGGAACGAGGGTGTGGAACTGACGGTGGCCGACACCGGGCCGGGGATCGACCCTGCCTTCCTGCCACGCCTGTTCGACGACTTCGCGCAAGCCGATGAATCGATCACGCGGGTCCATGAGGGGGCGGGCCTTGGGCTTGCGGTCTGTCGCCGGCTGGTGACCGCCATGGGCGGTACGATCGCGGTGAATAGCGTGCTTCAGAAGGGGACAACCTTCACCGTCACCCTGCCCCTGACACGGGCCGAGCCCCTGAAGCCGGCGCTGAACACCCCCTTGGCCGCCTGACCGGCGCGCGCGTTTCAGCGCATGCTCATTCTCCGCTCATGATTTGCCGGGCCGGGACTGGTGAAGGCAGGGCATGTCCCTGTCCCATCGCCCCCCGCTTGAACGGATCGGTCGCCGCTGGCTGTCAGGGGCGCAAGGGTGGGCGGATCGGGGGCGATGGCGGGGATATGCCTTTGAGCTCCTGATGTTCGGGATCAAGCAGGGATGGGCCTGTCTGTTCGGCGGGCTGTTGCTGGCGTTGATCGTCGCGACCTATCTGCTGTGGCCCGCCGAGGTGCCGGTCGCGCGCTATGATTTTCTGGTGATCGGGGCGGTGGCGATCCAGGCGGGGATGCTGATCTTCAAGCTGGAGAGCCCTGATGAGGCGCGGGTCATCCTGCTGTTCCATATCGCGGGGACGATCATGGAACTGTTCAAGACGGCGCACGGGTCGTGGGTCTATCCCGAGGCGTCGGTGCTGAGGATCGGGGATGTGCCGCTGTTCTCGGGGTTCATGTATGCGGCGGTCGGCAGCTATATCGCGCGGGTGCAGCGCATCTTTCATATCCGGGTGCGGGACTATCCGCCGCTATGGATGACGGGGGCGCTCGGGGCAGCCATCTATCTGAACTTTTTCCTGCACCACTGGCTGCCCGATGTGCGGGGACTATTGTTCCTGATGGTCGGGGTGCTGTTCGGGCGGGGATGGTTCTGGTTCACGCCGGATCGGCGGCGGCGATCGATGCCTCTGTTGTCGGGTTATGGGCTGGTCGCGCTGTTCATCTGGATCGCCGAGAACGTCGGGACCTTCGCGCGGGCCTGGACCTATCCAGGGCAGGAGGCGGGCTGGGAGCCGGTGTCGCTGGACAAGCTGGGCAGCTGGTTCCTGCTGATGATCATCTCGATTGTGCTGGTGTCGCTGGTGCACCGGCCGGAGGAGGAACCGCGTTAGCGCACCGCGATGTGCTGCGCCGCATCCGGCCGTGGGCGCTCCATGGGCGGGTTCTCGAGCGTGCCGATGTGGATGAAGCCGGCGATGCGTTCGTTCTCGGCGATGCCGAACAGGCTGAGGGCGCGGGGGTCGTAGGCGTACCAGTCCGTGATCCAGCTCGCGGAGAAACCATGCGCAAAGGCCGCGTGGCTGAGGTTCATGGCCAGGGCCCCGGCGGACAATTCCTGCTCCCAGACCGGGACCTTGTGATCGCGGACGGGGGTGGAGACGACCATGACGGTGACAGGCGGGGCGGTCAGCTTGGCGAGGACCGCGCGGGCCTTGTTCGGATCGGCCTGGGCGTCGGCGAGGGGGCTGAGGGAATGGCCGAGTGCCATGCGGGTTTGCGGGGTCAGGACCACCAGACGCCAAGGGAAGAGCTTGCCGTGATCCGGGGTGCGCAGGGCGATGTCGAGGATGGTCTGGAGGTCGGCCTCCGAAGGGCCGGGGGCGGCCAGGGCCTGGGCCGGAGCGGAGCGGCGGGTCCGCAGATAGGCGATCAGGGCCGGATCGCGGCGGGGCAGGGCGAGGGGGGTGGCAAGCTCGGTCATGCAGCCTAGCTAGGCGCGCGCCGGCAGGGCCGCCAGTGGCCGGGGTGGCGATTTGGCGGTCGGAAGCCTATCTTGCGCCCTGAACCGAAGAGTGAGGACCCATGGCCACGCCCCGACTGGAGGCCGTTCCGCAAGCCCCGAACCTGTGGCACCAGCTGCGGCAGGCGGCCGAACAGGCGTCGCGCGACGAGCCGGATCTGGCCTCGCAGATGAATGCGGTGATCCTGTCGCACGGCAATCTTGGCGCGGCGCTGAGTTTCCAGATTGCGCGGAAGCTGGGCGATGCCGAGCTGGGGGCCATGACGGTGCGCGAGGTATGTCTGGCGGCCTTCGAAGCCGATCCGGGGATTGTCGCGGCGGCCGAGGCGGACCTGCAGGCGGTCGAGGAGCGCGATCCGGCGATCCGCTCGCTGCTGCAGCCGTTCCTCTACTTCAAGGGGTTTCAGGCGCTGCAGGGCTGGCGGGTGGCGCACTGGCTGTGGAGCGAGGGACGCGAGACCCTGGCGCTCCATTTCCAGAGCCGGATTTCAGAACTGTTCCAGGTCGACATCCATCCGGGGGCGCAGATGGGGGCGGGCCTGTTCCTTGACCATGGCACGGGCATTGTGATCGGCGAGACGGCGGTGGTCGGCGATGAGGTGTCCATGCTGCACGCGGTGACGCTGGGTGGGACCGGTGCCGAGCGCGGCGACCGCCACCCGAAGATCGGCAAGGGCGTGCTGCTGGGGGCAGGGGCCAAGGTGCTGGGCAATATCACCGTCGGCGACTATGCCAAGGTGGCCTCTGGTTCGGTGGTGCTGAAACCCGTGCCCGCAGGGTGCACGGTGGCGGGCGTGCCCGCGCGACTGGTCAACTGTCCGACCGATGCCACGCCCGCCCGGACCATGGACCATACCCTGGCCGACATTGTGTATGACTTTGTGATCTAGGCCGGGGCGGGGTTTCCCTCGCGTGTTCCCTTCTTTAGGGTCCGCGCCGAACGAAGTGAAAGGCATGCCGTGAACGAGTCAGACCAGAAGCGCCTCGAAACCTATCTGAAGCGCACCTTCAACCATGGCGGCATCAAGCTGAAGGCCCGCAAGCAGGCCGACTCGGTCGAGGTCTATGTCGACGACGAGTTCGTCGGCATCGTCTTTGAGGACGAGGACGGCGATGGCTCCTTCATGTTCGAAATGGCCATTCTGGGCGAGGACCTGCCGCCCGCCTGACGTTGCCCGTGGCCCGAATTGAAAACCCCCGCCGGAGCGACCGGCGGGGGTTTCTGTTTGGGCGAACCGGATCAGCGCTTGCCGAAGATGGCGTCCAGGATGCCGCCGATGAAGCTCTTCTTTTCGGCCGGCTTGGCGGCAGGCGCCGGAGACGGGGCCGGGCTGGGCGCGGCCTGGACGGGGGCCGGGGTCACGGCCGCCGCCTTGGGCGTGGTGGCCGGCCTGGCCGCAGGCTTGGCGGCGGCGCGCGGCGTGGTGGCCTTCTTGGCAGCGGCAGGACGTGCCGGGGTCGCGCGCGCGGCGGCAGGCTTCTTCGCAGCAGCCGGAGCCTTGGCGGTGGCCGGGGCCTTCGCGGCCGGCTTCTTCGCGGCGGCGGGCTTTTTCGCGGCAGGGGCCTTGGCGGCGGCGGGCTTGCTTACGGCCTTCGCGGGGGCCTTGGCAGGAGCGGCCTTGGCAGCGGCTGGCTTGGCCGCAGCGGGCTTCGCCGCCGCTTTCGCCGTGGACTTCGGCGCGGCTTTAGGCTTGGAAGCCGCAGATGCAGTTGCGCCCGCCTTGGACGTACTCGACTTGGATGGAACCTTGGCCATGTATTCCCCGACCCCTCGGATGGATTTGACGCGAGACGCCGCGCCGACGATGCACTCGATTCGGTATGATAGCGGCGTTTGAGAAATGTCAGAGTCCGCAATTCAAATTATCGCACATGGGTCGCGCGACGCAACCGAGGCCCGCGTTGCCGCCTGGGACTCCGACCCCCTGCTGGAAGGCGTGACCTATTCCATTCTGGAAGAGGACGAGGATCGCGGCATCTGGCGGATCGATGCCTTTCCAACCACGGATGCCGAGGTCGAGCGGCTGGTCACCTCGCTGAAGGGTGACACCGCGCTGACCACCACGGTCGAGGATCTGGCCGATGCCGACTGGCTGGCCATGTCGCTGTCGGGCCTGCCGCCGGTGCGCGCCGGGCGGTTCTTTGTCTATGGTGCGCACGATCAGGGGCGGGTGCCGAGACATACGGTGAACCTGAAGATCGATGCCGGTGCCGCCTTTGGTACCGGCCATCACGGCACGACGGTCGGCTGTCTGATAGCCTTTGACGACCTTCTGAAGCGCGAGCGGTTCGAGCGGGTCCTGGACGTGGGTGCGGGCACGGGCGTGCTGGCCATTGCGGCCGCGAAGACTGGCAGCCGGGTGGCGATCGGCACGGATATAGACGCCCCGTCCGTGCGTATCGCCAATGAGAACGCGGCGCTCAACCAGGCGAAGGCCAGCTTTGTCCATGCTTCGGGCCTCAATGACCAGAAGGTCCGCGGACAGGGGCCCTATGATCTGGTGTTCGCCAATATTCTGGCTCCGCCCCTGGTGGCGCTGTCCCAGCCGATCCGGACCGCCTTGCTGCCGGGCGGAGTCGCGATCCTGTCGGGTCTGCTGCGCAGTCAGGAACGGCGGGTGACTGCGGCCTACACGTCGAAAGGCTTCCGGCTGGAACGGCGCATCCACCGCGACGCCTGGAGCGCGCTGGTTCTGAGACGGAAGGGTTAAGGAACACGGGGGGCAGCAGCGCCGTTTCAGGTGACGAACCTGAGGAGTTTCCGCGTGACCCACTTCAATCCCAACGACCCCGACCGGGACACGGTCATCGTCGAGCCGGCGGCCTATTCCGAAACCACGGAAACCGTCGTCGTGCGCGAGAGCAATACCGGCTGGTGGATCGCCGGCATTCTGGGCGGGCTGGTCCTGATCGCCGTCATGGTCATCCTGTTCAACCGGCAGGCCCCGCAGACCGACGACCAGCTGCTTGCTGCCGAAGTGGCGGCGGCTCAGGCTGAGGCCGACGCCCGTCAGGCGACGGTCGCCGGCCAGATCGCCGGAGCCCAGGCCAGTGTCGAGGTCGCCCGTGCCAATGCTGCCCGCGCTGAAGCCGAGGCCCGCGCCGCAGAGGCCCGCGCCGCCGAACCCGTGGTAATCGAACGGGAAGTGGCCCCGGCCGCCCCGACCCCGGAGGGCCCGGCCGTTGTCACGACGACGACGCCTCAACAATAGGGCTTCGGCACTCCCGCACGTGTGAGGGAGATGCTAAGCCCCGCGCATGAGACAGACATTCGACGAGACCACCGACCCTGGCTTTGGTGCGCGCCACCTGCCGCTGCTTCGACGCGAGATGCAGGCCATGGGCCTGGACGGCTTTCTGGTGCCGCACGAGGACGAGCACCAGAATGAGTATCTGCCGGCGGCCAATGACCGGCTGGCGTGGATTTCCGGCTTTACCGGCTCGGCCGGGGCCGGGGTGGTGATGAAGGACAAGGCGGCCGTATTCGCCGATGGCCGCTATACGGTGCAGGTCAAGGCCCAGGTGGATCAGGGCCAGTTCGAGCTGCGCGACTTCAACGAAACCGCCGTGGCCCGCTATCTCGCGGAACAGCCGAAAGGCTCGGTTGTTGGCTATGATCCACGCCTGCATAGCCCCGATGCCCTGAAGCGCCTGCAGACGGCGGCGCAGCGCGCCGGTGTGACGCTGACGCCCGTCGACAGCAATCCGCTGGACGCGGCCTGGGGAGCCGAGCGCCCGGCCCAGCCGCAGGCGAAGGTTGTGCCCCATCCGATCGACTATGCGGGCGAGGAGGCGGCCGACAAGCGCGCGCGGGTCGGCAAGGCCATCGCTGACGCCGGGGCCGATGCGGCGCTGTTGACGGCGCCGACCTCGGTCGCCTGGCTGTTCAACATCCGGGGTGGGGACGTGATCCGCTCGCCCCTGCCGCTGGGACAGGCGCTGGTCGATGTCGAGGGGCGCGCGCGACTGTTCCTGGACCCCGCCAAGGTCACGAACGAACTGCCCGGCTGGCTGGGCGAGGATGTCACGCTGGAACATCCGGACACCCTGGCGGCGGCGCTGGACGAGATGACGGGCCGGTCGGTGCTGATCGATCCCGGCCAGAGCGCGGCCTGGTATTTCGACCGGGTCGAGGCCGCCGGAGGAACCGTGGTGCGCGGCCAGGATCCCTGCACCCTGCCGCGCGCGGTCAAGAATCCGGTCGAGATCGAGGGGGCACGTCAGGCGCACATTCGCGACGGGGCAGCCTTGGCGCGGTTCCTTCACTGGCTGGACACCGAGGCGCAGGAGACCCTGCCCGACGAGCGGGCCGTGGTCGAAAAGCTGGAGCAGTTCCGCGAGGGCACGGGCGCCCTGATGGACCTCAGCTTTGATACCATCGCGGGGGCCGGGCCGAACGGAGCCCTGCCGCACTACAAGCCGGTGACCCGCACGATCCGACGGATGGAGAAGGGCTCGCTGCTGCTGGTCGACGGCGGCGGACAGTATCTGGACGGCACGACCGATGTGACACGGACGATTGCCGTGGGCGAGCCCTCGGACGATCAGCGGCGGATGTTCACCCTGGTGCTGAAGGGCCATATCGCCATGGCCGTGGTGCGCTTCCCCGAAGGCACGACCGGGCATCAGCTGGACGCCCTGGCGCGGCTGCCGCTGTGGATGCAGGGCTTCGACTATGATCACGGCACCGGCCATGGCGTCGGCAGCTATCTGGGGGTCCACGAGGGGCCGCAGCGTATCGCCAAGGCGGTCAATAGCCAGCCTCTGCTGACCGGCATGATCGTCTCGAACGAGCCCGGTTATTACCGCGAAGGCCACTGGGGCATCCGCATCGAGACGCTGCAGGTGGTGACACCGCCCGAGGCCATTGAGGGCGGCGAGCGGCCGATGCACGGCTTTGAGCAACTGACGCTGGCGCCGCTGGATCGCAAGCTGATCGATGTCGACCTGCTGACCCCCGCCGAGCGGGCCTATGTCGATACCTATCATGCCGAGGTGCTGGCCAGGGTCGGGCCGCTGCTGGACGGCGAGGTGCTGGACTGGCTGACGGTGCAGTGCGCCGCGCTATGAGAGGGTGGGCCGGTGTGGTAGACTGGCTTCTACCATGCTGAACATCAAGAACCCGGAAGCTCATCGCCTGGCCAAGGATCTGGCGCGACGCCGCGGCGAAAGCCTGACGGCGGTCGTGACCTATGCGCTCCGCGAACAACTGGCTCGAGAGCCCGAGCCCGTGAAGAAGAAGGCGACGCGAGAGGAAGTTGAAGCGATCCTGCAGCGGATGAGAAAGGCAGCGCCGCCTGAATTCTTCGCCGCCGAAGATCCCACTGCCGTGTTCTATGACCCAGAGACGGGTCTACCGGCTTGATCGTCGACACCTCTGCGCTTGTGGCTGTGGTGAAGGGCGAGCCCGAGGCGGCGATCTATCTGACGCGGTTGCTGGATCAACCGGTCAAGGTGTCCGCCGTCACGGCGTTTGAGTTTGGCATGGTGGTCGACGGCTGGAAGGATGAGCAGTCGTCCAGGGACGCCGACCTCCTGCTGCTTTCGATTGAAGCCGAAATCGTGGTGGTCGATGAGGGGTTGGCGCAGGCGGCTCGCGCGGCCTACCGCCGGTTCGGCAAGGGCAACCACCCGGCTCGTCTGAACTTCGGGGATTGTTTCGCCTATGCCCTGGCGAGCGAAACCGGGGAACCGCTGCTGTTCAAGGGCGATGATTTTGTCCGGACCGACGTGAGGTCCGCGCTTTGAGGCGGGCGCTGATCCTGGTGCCGGCGCTGGCGCTGGCGGTCCTGCTGGTCTGCCCGTCGGCATCGGCCCAGAACATGGAACGGCTGCCGCGCGAAACGTTCGACGTAATCCCGCCGTCCGAGCGGGTCGAGGGACGGCGCGGGGCGATGCGGATCGTGCAATCGGGATGCCGGGTTGGCCCGACCCACTGGGCGCGGCGACGGATCGTCGATGTCGCGGTGCAGGAATGGGGCGTGTTCGGCTTTCAGACCATCGACCTGCGCGGGGTGCGCGAGCGGCGGCTGCCCGACGGGGTGGTGCCGGATGCGCTCAACCCGCGGCTGGACGAGCCGGCCCAGGATCGGATGATCGTAGCGGTGGGGCGCTGGGAGCATACGCCGGCGCTTGCGGCCACCATCGCCGGATACTGGAGCGCGACGCCCGACGGGGCCAGCATCCTGTCCCGCCAGAACCGGCAGTGGCGCAGTGGCGAGGGGGAGATCAACTGGGTCGAGCCGTGGTCGGCGGCCTTCGTCAGCTGGGTGATGTGCGAAGCGGGCCTGGGCGAGATGGCCCAGTTCGAGCGGGACATCTCGCACCGCGTCTATATCGATCAGGCCATCCGTGCGCGCGACGGCGAGCGGCCAGGGGCGGCCTATGTCGCCCACGATCCGGGCGAGGTGGCGATCCAGCCCGGGGACCTGCTGTGCAACTCACGCGGCGGGGTCAACTATCGCAGTCTGGCCGACCGGCGCCGGGATCTGGGCCGCTATGTCGGCAGCCATTGCGACGTCGTGGTGCGGGTGGGCGAGGACACGGTCGCGGTGATCGGCGGCAATGTGTTGAACGGGGTCAGCCTGACCCTGCTGCCGCTGGTCGAGGGGCAGGGTGCCTATCCGGCCGTGATATCCGGCGCCGATCTGGAAGGCGCCCGCACGATGTTCGCGCATCTGTCGCTGCAGGCCGATCCGGTGGAGGCGACCGCGCTGGACGCCTCACCGACGATCCGGGCGCTGAACCCCTGACGGATTACCGCGAATTCATTCGCCCGTGGTCCGCCCGCCCGATAGTATTAGCATATGCAAACACTACAGCAGAGCAACGAGGCTGAAGCGGGGTTGAGGGCCCTCGGTTTCACCGAACTGGAGGCGCGGATTTACTGCACCCTGCTGCAGGCGGGGCCGTCGACGGGATACCGGCTGGCCAAGCTGTGCGGCAAGGCGCCGCCGAACGTCTATCAGGCGCTGGGCCATCTGACGCAGAAGGGCGTGGTGCTGGCCGAGGAGGGTGAGCCGTCGGCCTATCGGGCAAGCGCCCCGAGCGAGGTGCTGGCCGCCTTGAAGGCCAATTTCGAGTCGGCGCGGACTGCGGCCGATGAGGCCCTGAGGTCGCTGGCGCGACCGGCCGACGACGACCGCATCTATCAGATCGCCGAGGCGGGGCAGGTGGTGGAACGAGCCAGGGCCATGCTGTCCTCGGCGCGTCAGATCGTGCTGTTCGACCTGTTCCCGGTCCCGCTGGAGGCCCTGCGCGGGGATCTGGCGAACTGCGCGGCGCGGGGCGTCACCGTGGCGGGACTGGTCTATGGTGAGAGCGCGGAGATCGCCGGAGTGACGCAGCGACGGGCGACGGCCGAAGCCCGGGTGGCGACCGACTGGCCCGGCCAGCAACTGACCCTGGTAGTGGACGGGCAGGAGCATCTGGTCGCCCTGATGGCCGAGGATCTGGCCGGAGTACATCGGGCCCTGTGGAGCGACAGCGCCTATCTGTCCTGCCTGCAGCATAGCGGGCTTTCAGCTGAAATTCGGCTGACCGAGCGGGGTAGATCCGTGGCCGATCCCCTTGCGGTCCTGTCACTTTTTGCCAGCGCCCCCGCAGGGCTGGCGGCGCTTACGCGACGATCCAATCCGGAGACACCGTTATGAAGAAGACCCTGATGGCCGTGGCCGCCTGGCTGGTTCTGGCGGCCCCCGGGGCCGCACAGGATGCTTCGGTGGGTGAAATCGTCGACCGTTACCGCGACTGGCGCGGTGGTCCGGCGTTTGAGGCGCTGGAGGCCGTGCGGCTGGAGGGGCGGGTCACGGCCTCGGGACTGGAGGGGACACTGGTCATGTTGGCCGAGGCTGACGGAGATCTGCGGCGAGAACAGGATCTGGGCGTGGTACGCTCGGCCAGTGCGCGGCACGGCGCCGACGGCTGGGTGCTGACCAATTCCGGGCAGATCGAAGCCCTGAGCCCCCATGACGCCGAGGATCTCCGGCGCGATGCCTTGTTGCGGTTCGAGGGCGTACTGGACGACCCTTCGCGCTTGAGCCGCCGCCCGGACGTCGTGATCGAGGGGCGGACCCTGGCAGTCATCGATATCGATTTCGGCCCGGACGTCGATGTGCACGAACTGTGGATCGACCTCCGGACCGGCGAACTTTACGGCCTTCGGACCGTAAGAGACCGGCGGGAATCGAGGGTGACCTTCGACGACTGGCGGTTCGTCGATGGTGTGCGCATGCCGTTCCGCGAGCGGAACGTGGGTGAACTGGGTGAACCGGGAGAGGTGCGCTGGTCGACAGTGGAGCTGAATCCGGTCGTGCCGACCTCGGCCTGGGCACCCCCCGCCGTGACGGCTGCCCACCGGATGGCCGTTGAAGGCGCCAGCAACAGCGGCCCGATCAGCTTTGACCTCTATGCCGGAACACGCATCTACATACCGGCCAGGGTCAATGGCACGCAGACCGAGGTGCTGCTGGACAGTGGCGCCGAAATGACGGTGCTGGACCTGGGCTTTGCCCAAACCCTCGGCCTTGCGCTCGAGGGCGAGGTCGCGGCGGTGGGGACCGGCGGCGTCGGCGAGGCACGCTTTGCCCGCGGGGTGACGCTGGATCTGGGCGGGATCACCTTCGTTGACCGGACGGTCGCAGTCATCGATCTGGCCGCCATCGGCCAGGCGCTGGGACGACCCTTGCCGGTCATTCTGGGCAAGGATGCCTTCAATGCCCTGGTGGTCGACATCGACTTTCCCGCGCGCAGCCTGACCTTCCACGAGCCGAGCGGATATGCCCCCCCGGAGGGCACGACCGAACTGACCCTGGTGTCCTCAGGGGCCATCCGGGGGGTGGCGGTCTCGATCGAGGGGCGCCCCCCCGTGCTGGTCGACTTCGACACCGGCAACGGCGGTGCCCTGATCCTCTATCCGGCCTATGCGGAAGCCGAGGGGCTGCTGGAGGGACGTCCGGCGACGACCGTGATGTCCGGTGCGGTCGGCGGGGTACGTGAGAGCGGACTGGCCACCATCCAGACCCTGACCCTTGGCGGGTTCGAGATCCGGGATGTCCCGACCGTGTTTCCGCCTGCGGGCCCGTCGGCGGTGGATGCCGACCGGACGGCGGGCAACATCGGCATGGGCATACTGGGCCGCTTCCGCCTGGTGACGGACTTTGCCCATGATCGGCTATGGCTCTCGGCGACGCCGGAGGCACTGGCGGCGCCGTTTGCGAAAGACCGGCTGGGGCTGGGTGTCCGGCTCGACGCGGGGATGATTGTGGTCACCCGCGTGGCGCCGGGCTCGCCGGCGGAGGCCGCCGGGCTGACCACGGAGAGTCGTATCGTGGCGGTGGATGGCGATCCCGCCGCCGGGATGGATGCAGCGAAGCTCCGGACCATGCTGACCAGCCCGGCGGGTCGCGAGGTGGTGCTGACGCAGGAGGACGGGAGAACCGTGACGCTGGTGGCGCGCGACTTCTACTGACCGCCGATCAGGGCCAGCCATTCGTCTTCGGTGAGGACGGTGACGCCGTGCTTTTCGGCCTCGGCCAGTTTTGAGCCGGCGCCGGGGCCCGCGACCAGATAGTCGGTCTTCTTCGACACCGAGCCCGAGACCTTGGCCCCCAGCGACGAGGCGCGGGCCTTGGCCTCGTCGCGGGTGAAGCGTTCGAGCGAGCCGGTGAAGACGACGGTCTTGCCGCTCACCGGACTATCGGCCTCGGGCCGTTCAGCATCCTCGATGGCGGTGAGCTCGGCTTCCAGCGCCTCGACCACGGCGCGATTGTGGGCCTCGTGGAAGAAGTGGGCGATCTCGCGCGCCGCGACCGGTCCGACCCCGGAGACCGAGGCGATGCCGGTCAGGGCGGGCCCGGGGCCTTCCGTGCGGGCGATGTCGGCCAGGCGGCGGATGCCGGACCAGTCAGAGGCGCGCTCCGCCAGCGCCCGACGGGCAGGCGAGGCGAGACCGGGGAAGGCGAGGCTGAGCTTCTGGTCCAGCGGCGCGTCGGGCCAGGGGTCCGCTTCGTCGAGCTCGGCTGCGGCGAGGACCGACAGGACCCGCGCCGATATGCCGTGCCCCTCGGACAGGCGGGTCCAGGCATCGGTCTGGATGCCGGTCGAGGCCTCGATGCCGGCCGCCTTGAAGGCCGTCCAGTTGCCGAAATGGCGGGCCAGCAGCAGAGAGGTCTGGTCGCCGATGTCGGGAATGCCCAAGGCATAGATCATCCGCTGGAGGGGGATGGTGCGGCGGGCGTCGATGCCCGCGATCAGATTGCCGACGCTGGTCTCGCCATAGCCGTCCTCGGCGCGGAGCTCGTCCAGACGGGCGGTGTCGCGGGCGAGGCGGAAGATGTCGGCGGGCTCGCGGATCCAGCCGCGCTCGTGAAAGGCGGTCAGCTGCTTCTCGCCGAGGCCCTCGATGTCGAAGGCGCGGCGGCTGACGAAATGCTTGAGGCGCTCGACGATCTGGGAGGCGCAGATCAGGCCGCCGGTGCAGCGCCGGCGGGCCTCGCCTTCCTCGCGCACGGCTTCGGAGCCACAGACGGGGCAGTGGGTCGGAAAGGCGTACGGCTCCGTGCCGTCCGGGCGCAGCTCGGGCACGATGCCGACGATCTGGGGGATGACGTCTCCGGCGCGCTGGACGATGACGGTGTCTCCGATGCGGACGTCCTTGCGGGCGATCTCATCCTCATTGTGCAGGGTGGCGTTCGAGACCACGACGCCGCCGACGGTCACCGGGGTCAGGCGCGCCACCGGGGTGAGGGAGCCGGTGCGGCCGACCTGGATATCGATGGCGTTCAGGATCGTGCGCGCCTGCTCGGCGGCGAACTTGTGGGCGATGGCCCAGCGGGGGCTACGGGCGATGAAGCCCAGGCGCTTCTGCCAGTCCAGCCGGTCGACCTTGTAGACCACGCCATCGATGTCATAGCCGAGGCGGGCGCGGTCGGTCTCGAGGCTGCGATAGACCTCGAGCAGGCCGGCGGTGTCCTCGACCACCCGGCGGCGGTCGTTGACGGGAAAGCCCCAATCGGCCAGCCGGTCGATGGCGTCGCTCTGGGTTTCGGCAAAGTCGGCGGACAGCTCGCCCCAGCCATAGGCGAAGAAGCGCAAGGGGCGGTCGGCGGTGATCGCCGGGTCCTTCTGGCGCAGGGAGCCGGCGGCGAAGTTGCGCGGGTTGGCATAGGTGCGGCGGCCCGCGGCCTCGGCGTCGGCATTGAAGGCGAGGAAGTCGGCGGTCGGGGTATAGACCTCGCCCCGCACCTCGATGAGGTCGGGCCATCCGCTGCCGGACAGCTGGTCGGGAATGTCGGGGAGGGTGCGCAGATTGGCGGTGACGTCCTCGCCCTCACGGCCGTCGCCGCGGGTCGCGCCGACGACCAGTTGGCCCTTTTCATAGCGCAGATTGGCGGACAGGCCGTCGATCTTGGGCTCGGCAATGAAGGCCATGGGGGTGTCGACGTCGAGGGCGAGGAAACGCCGGACCCGGGCGACGAAGTCGGCGATGTCACCCTCGTCAAAGGCATTGTCGAGCGACAGCATGGGCACGCCGTGGCGCACGGCCGCAAAGGTGCCGGACGGGGCGGCGCCCACGCGGGTCGAGGGGCTGTCGGCGGTGGTCAGTTCGGGAAAGCGCGCCTCGATGGCCAGGGCCCGACGCTTGAGCGCGTCATAGGCGGCGTCGGAGACCTCGGGCGTGTCCTCGGCGAAATAGAGGGCGTCGTGGCGGGCCAGTTCAGCGGACAGATGCGCCAGCTCCGTGCGGGCCTGATCAAGCGTCAGGGTTTCGACAGCGGGGGAGGAGGGGTCGGTCATGGTCAGGTCCGGGAATCTGCTGGTCCCCTGTCTAACACCGCCCGGGCGGCTTCCCAGTGCCGATGACAGGAAGTTAATCTGACGGGGTGCGCGACGACGGCTAGGGTCGCGCTGAGTGTTATCCGGAGGATCCATGCGTCGTCTGTCGAAATCCGCCTATAGCGTGGTGGCCCTTGTGGCCGCCGCGGCCCTGTCCGCCTGTGTTCCGGGCCTGCCGGAGACGGCCGGAGCACCTGATCCGGTCGTCTCGTCCCAGCTGTGGGCTGATCTGGTGACCCTGTCGGCGGACGATATGGAGGGCCGCGGAACGGGCACGCCGGGCGGCGAGCGGGCGCGAAACTATATCGTCTCACGGTTCGAGCAGATCGGGATCGCCGCCCCGCCCATGGGCCGGCTGCAGCCCTTCACTGCCGAGGGGCGGTCGCATGAGGGGCGCAAGACCTTTGACGGGGTGAACATCCTGGGCCTCATCCCGGGGACCCGGGTCGGTAACCGCTACATCGTGGTGACCGCCCACTATGACCACGTCGGCATGTATGGTGGCCAGATCTACAACGGGGCTGACGACAACGCTTCGGGCGTGGCGACCATGCTGGCGCTGGCCGAATATCTGAAGGCCAATCCGCCCGAGCACAGCGTGCTGTTCGTGGCATTCGACGGCGAGGAACGCGGCCTGCTGGGGGCAAGGCATTTCGTCGAGGCGCCGCCGTTCCCGCTGGAATCGATCGCGCTGAACCTGAATTTCGACATGACTGCGCGTGCCGAGACCGACGGCCACCTGTGGGTGACCGGCACCTATCAGCACCCGACCCTGCGTCCGCTGCTGGAGGGGATCGGGCCGATCGGCACCGTGTCCCTGGCCTTCGGCAAGGACAGGCCCGAGGACACGGGATCGGATAATTGGGTCAGCGCCTCGGACCACGGGGCCTTCCACGCGGCCGGGGTGCCGTTCCTGTATCTGGGCGTCGACTTCCACCCCGACTATCACAAGCCCAGCGACGACGCCGAACGGATCACGCCGGCGGTTTTCGGAAACGCCACCGCGCTGGCGATCCAGTCATTCCGGGCGCTGGACGCCGGGATGAGCCGCTGACGCACAGGAGAGCAAGCCGATGATGTTCCGACGGATCGCCCTTGTGGCCTGTGGGGTGGCGGCGCTTGCGCTGGCCGCCTGCGACCCGCCGCTGGAACCGGCCAATGCGCCGGCCGGCAGTGATACGGGCGCCACCGCCAACCTGCCCGAGGGGTTCTCGAACGACCTTAAGGACGATGTGTCGGGCTTCTACATGCCGACCACCGAGGTGCGGCAGGGAAGCTGGCGGCTGGATCATGTGTTCATGGGACAGTCGCAGGATTTTGCCGCCTGGGAGGGGGGCACACGCGAGGGCCGGTTTGCCCCGGTCATGCTGGAGTTCGTTGATGAGTCCAGCCCGATGATCCAGACCGAGCTGGGCGAGATCCACACCGGCCGGGTACGGGTGCTGCCGCGCTTCTACAGCGTCGAGAACGGCATGCTGCGCTTTGTCGGCGTGTCCGAGGAACTGGGGATCGTGCAGCTGGATGCGCGGCTGAATGACGAGGCCCTGGCCACCGCGCGCCGCAATCTGGGCGCGGAGGGGGCGGTGCTGAACGGCACTCTCAGCCTGGGCGATGCACCGCCGCAGGCGGTGGGCTTTCGCTGGTGGGCGGGGGACTGACGTCACCCCGCCCGGATCGGCGAAATCGATCTAGCTGACCGTCGCCTTGACGATCTTGCCGGGCGTACGCGGCGGCTCCCCCTTGGGCAGGGCATCGACGTGTTCCATGCCCGATTCCACCACGCCCCAGACGGTGTACTGGCGGTCGAGGAAGGTCGCGTCGTCCAGGCAGATGAAGAACTGGCTGTTGGCGCTGTTCGGGTCGCTGGTGCGGGCCATCGAACAGACGCCCCGCACGTGCGGCTCGGCCGAGAACTCGGCCTTGAGGTTCGGCTTCTTCGAGCCCGAGGTGCCGGTGCCGGTGGGATCACCCCCCTGGGCCATGAAACCGGCGATGACGCGGTGGAAGACCACGCCGTCGTAAAAGCCTTCCTGCGCCAGCTCCGTGATGCGGGCGACGTGGCCGGGCGCCAGGTCGGGTCGCAGGCGGATGACGACGTCGCCGCCGGTGTCATTGCCGGTGTCGAGCGTGAAGGTGAGGGTCTGTGCAGTCATGCGGGCTCCTTTTGTCGTGGCGGGGTCATAGCGGCTCAACGCGCGGGGCGCTATGTCGGGAGCCATGACCGACGAAGAAAACCCCGCCCCCCGCCGCAGGATGGTGCGACCGCCGACCAAGGGCACGGCGGCGGGCCGGGGCATGGGCACGAAGATGAAGACCGCGGACGACAAGTCCATGTCCAGCCAGCAGTGGATCAAGCGGCAGCTGGCGGACAAGTGGTCGGAGCGGGCGCGGGCCGAGGGCTGGCGCAGCCGGGCGGCCTTCAAGCTGATGGAGATCGACGACCGGTTTCATCTGATCAAGCCGGGGTCGCGCGTGATCGATCTGGGCGCGGCACCGGGCGGCTGGGTGCAGGTGGCACTGGCACGCGGGGCGAGCTCGGTTGTCGGGGTGGACCTTCTGATGATTGAACCAATCCCGGGCGCCGAGCTGATCCAGGCGGACTTCACCCACCCGGGGGTGGACCAGCAGTTGATCGAGGCCCTGGGCGGGGCCCCGGACGTCGTGCTGTCGGACATGGCGCACAATACGATCGGGCACCGCAAGACCGACCATTTGAAGATCGTGGCCCTGATCGAGAGCGCCGCCGAATTCGCCCTGCGCACCCTGAAGCCCGGCGGGCATTTCGTGACCAAGAACTTCCAGGGCGGGGATGCGGGGGGCGTGCTGGCCGATCTGCGGGCGGAGTTCCGGGAGGTCAAATACGTCAAGCCGGCGTCCAGCCGAAAGGACAGCTCCGAGGTCTATCTGGTGGCTCTAGGCCGGCGATAGATCCTTGGCCTTGCGCGCGCGGCGGGCTTCGATCCGGTTCCAGACGCGGTCATGGATCGTGAAGAACAGGGTCTGGACGAGCGGCTCGACGATGCCGATGGCCAGGGCGATGCGGACGTCGCCGGTGATGGCGAAGGCGACGGCCACGGCCACGAGGAAATGCATCACCCCGTAGGTCAGGGTCTTGATGGCGATCTGGCTGAATGAGGTCGGCAGGGCGTGGCTGTGGCCCGCATGCCCGTGCGACCGGGCCTGTTCGCGGGCGTCCATCAGCTCCAGACGGGCGGTGAAGGCCTCGGCCGTTTCCTCGACACGCGTCAGACGCTTGCGGCGTTCGATGCGGTGCCAGATGCGGTCGTGGATGGAATAGGCGATGGTCTGGAAGAAGGGTTCGACCATGCCGACGGCCAGCGCCAGCCGCCAGTCGCGGGTCAGGGCATAGGCGACCAGAATGGCCACCACCAGGTGCATCACGCCATAGCTGGCGATCTTGAGCGCCAGGCTGCGCGCCGTGTGAAGGATCAGTCGCACCATCGCTCGCGAAAATGGTTGGGATCAGCGACGGTTGCAACGAGATAAAATCTATCGTCGGCATAAGCGGCGACCGGGACGCGATTGCCCCTTGCCGAGTCGGGGCGCTCACCGCTATACGCGGCCCGCAAAACGGAGACTCCTCATGGAGATACGCGAAGGCCTAACCTTCGATGATGTTTTGCTCGAACCCGCAGAGTCCGAGGTCATGCCCGCCGAGACGGACGTCTCGACCCGGCTGACGCGTGACCTGAAGCTGAACATCCCGCTTGTGTCCTCGGCCATGGACACGGTGACCGAAAGCCGGTTGGCCATCGCCATGGCCCAGGCTGGTGGGCTGGGCGTTCTGCACCGCAACCTGACGGTCGAGGAACAGGCCGAACAGGTCCGCGTCGTCAAACGCTATGAAAGCGGCATGGTCATCAATCCGGTGACCATTCATCCCGACACCACCCTGGGCGAGGTGCGGGACATCGTGGCCCGCAAGAAGATCTCGGGCTTTCCCGTGGTGGACCGCCAGACCGGTCGGCTGGTCGGCATGCTGACCAACCGCGACATGCGGTTTGATACCTCGCCCGATCGCAAGGCGGCCGAGCTGATGACGCGCGAGCCGCTGTACACGGTCCCGGAAGGGGCCGGGCGCGAAGAGGCGATCGCCATCCTGCGCGAGCGCAAGATCGAACGGGTGATCGTGGTCGACGGCGACATGCGCGCGACCGGCCTGATCACCATGAAGGACATCGAAAAGGCCCAGGCCCATCCGCATGCGGCCAAGGACGAGCAGGGGCGGTTGCTGGTCGGCGCGGCCTCGACCGTCGGGGACAGCGGCTATGAGCGCTCGCTGGCGCTGGCCGATGCGGGCGTCGACGTGATCGTCATCGACACGGCGCACGGCCATTCGGTGCAGGTGTCGCGGGCGGTGGAGCGCATGAAGCGCGAGACCAACCGGGTACAGATCGTGGCCGGCAATGTCGCGACCTATGACGCGGCGCGCGCGCTGATCGATGCCGGGGCCGATGCGGTCAAGGTCGGGATCGGGCCGGGCAGCATCTGCACAACGCGGATCGTGGCCGGCGTGGGCGTGCCCCAGCTGACCGCCATCATGGAGTCGGCACGGGCGGCCAGGGGCACGGGCGTGCCGGTGATCGCCGACGGCGGCATCAAATATTCGGGCGACCTGGCCAAGGCCATCGCGGCGGGGGCCAGCGTGGCCATGATGGGCTCGATGTTCGCAGGCACCGACGAAAGCCCCGGCGAGGTCTTCCTGTACCAGGGCCGGTCCTACAAGTCGTATCGCGGCATGGGCTCGGTGGGGGCCATGGCCCGGGGGTCGGCGGATCGCTATTTCCAGAAAGAGGTCTCGTCCGAAAAGCTGGTGCCCGAGGGCATTGAGGGGCAGACGCCCTACAAGGGCCCGATCTCGCCGGTCATCCACCAGATGGTCGGGGGGCTGCGCGCCGCCATGGGCTATGTCGGGGCGGCCACCATCGATGAGTATCAAAAGCGCGCCCGGTTCGTGCGCATCACCAATGCGGGCCTGCGGGAAAGCCACGTCCATGACGTGATGATCACTCGCGAAGCGCCCAACTATCGGCAGGGCTAGGGAGGGTTTCGGCCATGGATATGACGCCTGAGTTTATCGCACTGGCCGCTACTCTCGTTCTGGCGCTGGTCCAGATCCTGGCGGCGGGCGCGGTCCGGACCTCCGAACTGGGGGCCAAATGGAACGCGGGGCCGCGCGACGGCGAGGTGCCACCTCCGGGCAAACTGGCCGGGCGGCTGAAGCGGGCCCAGGACAATCTGTTCGAGACCCTGCCGCTGTTCATCGCCGCGGTGCTGATGGCCGAGGTGGCGGGCAAGACCGGCGAGCTGACCGCAATGGGGGCCCACCTCTACTTCTTCGGGCGTCTGGTCTATGTGCCGATCTATGCGCTGGGCATTCCCTATCTGCGGTCCGCCGTCTGGGGCGTGGCCGCCGTCGGCCTGATCCTGATCATCGCCGCCCTGTTTGTCTGAAAGCGTTGAATGACCCCTGCTGCCCGCCTCGCCGCCGCCGCCTCCATCCTGGACTCTATCGCCCAGGGACGCCAACCGGCCGAGGTGGTGGTCAAGGCCTGGGGCCAGCAGAACCGATATGCCGGGTCCAAGGACAGGAAGGCGATCGCCGACCGGGTCTATAAGGTGCTGCGCGCGCGGGGGCGTCTGTCGTGGATCATGGGCGGCCGCGAGGACGGTCGGGCGCTGGTGATCGGATCGCTGGCGACGCTGGACGGTCTGTCGCTGGAAGAGATCGAGGCGCTGCACACGGGTGAGGGCTATGGCCCGGGGCCGCTGTCGAAGCATGAGCGCGGGCGGCTGGCGATCAAGGACAGTGAACTGCCCGGCTGGGTCGAGGCGGGCCTGCCCGAATTCGTGGTCGAGGACCTGAAGGCGACCTTCGGCGAAGGCTGGGCCGCAGAGGCCCACGCTCTGATGGCGCCGCGCGCGCCGATCGATCTGCGTATCAACGGGGCGGTGGCGACGGTCGAGGATGTCGAGGGCGAGCTGCGCGCGGCGGGCCTGTCGCCCGAGCCCATGCCGTGGTCGCCCTGGGGGCTGCGCCTGACGTCGGAGCCGCCGCCCAACATCCAGGCGCTGGAGGGCTTCAAGGCGGGACGGTTCGAGGTCCAGGACGAGGGCAGTCAGGTGGTGACCTGGCTGGCCGATGCCCGGCCGGAAATGACGGTCGTCGACTATTGCGCGGGCGGCGGCGGCAAGACGCTGGCGCTGGCCCAGGCCATGCAGGGCAAGGGCCGGTTGGTCGCCTGTGACGTCGTGCAAAAGCGGCTGGACAATATCCGTCCGCGTGTGGCGCGGGCCGGGGTCGAGGCCGAGCTGTTGCTGCTGGGCCAGAATGGCGGCGGGGCCGAAGCCCTGAACGGCGAGGCCGATCTGGTGTTCGTCGATGCGCCGTGCTCGGGATCGGGCACGCTGCGGCGGCACCCGGAGGAGGCCTGGCGGCTGAAGGCCGACGAAATCGAGCGGCTGCATGCCCTGCAGGTCCGGATCATGGGGCAGGCGGCCAAGCTGGTGAAGATGGGCGGGCGGCTGGTCTATGTCACCTGCTCGCTGCTGACCCGGGAGAATGAGGCCAGCCTGGATGCGTTCGAGGCGGCGAACCCGGCCTTCCGGCCCGTTCCGGTGACGCCGCCGTGGGCCGAGGGCCCGCAGGCGCGGGTGCGTCTGTCGCCGGGATCGACGGGCACCGATGGCTTCTTCTTTGCCGCCTATGAGCGAGGGGAATGACGGCACGGCTGGAACGCTATGGCGCGGTCACTGTGCTGCCGGTCATGGCGGCACCGGCTGAATATGGCGCGCATCTGCGGGCCCGCATCCAGCCGCTGATGACGGGTATCGGACCGGTCGAGGCGGCAGTTGCCTTGACGGCGGCGCTGGCGAGGCTTGAGGCGAGGGGCGAGCGGCCCGACCTGATCGTTTCGCTGGGTTCCTGTGGATCGCGCACGCTGGATCATGCGGCGGTCTATCAGGTGGACTCGGTCTCCTACCGCGACATGGATGCGAGCGCGCTGGGCTTTCCGAAGGGGGTGACGCCGCTGTCGGACCTTCCCGCGATCCTGCCGCTGCCATGCCCGGTCCCCGGCGTGGCGACCGCGACGCTTTCGACGGGCGCCAATGTCGTGTCGGGTGCCGCCTATGAGGTCATAGACGCCGATATGGTCGATATGGAAACCTGGGCGCTGGTGCGCGCGGCGCAGACGTTTGACGTGCCGCTGGTCGCCCTGCGCGGCGTGTCGGACGGCCGAGCCGAGCTGAGGGCGCTGGAGGACTGGACGTCCACCCTGCATCACGTCGATGAGAATCTGGCGGCTGTCTGGGATCGTTTGGGGGCTGTGCTGGAGGCACAGGGCCTCCGCGCCCTTGATCGTCGCGCACCTGACCGACTAGACCCCGCCCATCCTGCCGCCCCGGAACTGATCGCATGAGCCAGCCCGAACACCAGAAAGTCCTGATCGTCGATTTCGGCAGTCAGGTGACGCAGCTGATCGCGCGGCGGCTGCGTGAGGCGAAGGTCTATTGCGAGATCCATCCGTTCCAGAAGGCCGAGGCCGCGATGGCGGCGATGAACCCGGCCGCGATCATCCTGTCGGGCGGACCCGAGAGCGTTCACGAGGAAGGCAGCCCGCGCGCCCCGCAGGCGGTGTTCGAGGCGGGGGTACCGGTGCTGGGCATCTGCTACGGCGAGATGACCATGTGCGAGCAGCTGGGCGGCAAGGTCGAGGGCGGCCACCACCGCGAGTTTGGCCGGGCCGAGATCACCGTGCAGAAGGCCTCGCCCCTGCTGGAAGGCTTGGCCGCCGTCGGCGAGAACGAGCCAGTGTGGATGAGCCACGGCGACAAGATCGTCGCCATCCCTGAAGGCTTTGGCGTCATCGCCACCTCGCCGGGGTCGCCCTATGCGGTGATCGGGGATGAGACGCGGCGCTTCTATGGTATCCAGTTCCACCCCGAGGTGATGCACACCCCGCGCGGCGACCGGATGCTGAAGAACTTCACCCACGGCATCGCGGGCCTGAAGGGCGACTGGACCATGGCCGCCTATCGCGAGGAGAAGATCGCCCAGATCCGCGAACAGGTGGGGGATGCGAAAGTCATCTGCGGCCTGTCGGGCGGGGTCGACAGCTCGGTAGCTGCGGTGCTGATCCACGAGGCGATCGGCGACCAGCTGACCTGTGTGTTTGTCGACACCGGACTGCTGCGCAAGGACGAGGCGACACAGGTCACGACCCTGTTCCGGGATCACTATAATATCCCGCTGATCCATGTTGATGCGTCGAAGGAATTCCTCGGCGCGCTGGCAGGCCAGTCGGACCCGGAGACCAAGCGCAAGACCATCGGCCGGGTGTTCATTGAGGTGTTTGACCGCGAGGCCAACAAGATCGAGGGCGCTGAATTCCTGGCCCAGGGGACGCTGTATCCCGACGTCATCGAGAGCGTGTCCTCGTCCAGCGGCAAGGCCCATGTTATCAAGAGCCACCACAATGTCGGGGGCCTGCCCGACTATATGAAGCTGAAGCTGGTCGAGCCGCTGCGCGAGCTGTTCAAGGACGAGGTGCGGGCGCTGGGACGCGAACTGGGCCTGAGCGACGCCTTCGTCGGGCGGCATCCTTTCCCGGGGCCGGGCCTGGCCATCCGCATCCCCGGCGAGATCACGCCGGATGCCGTGGCGACCCTGCAGGACGCGGACGCCATCTACCTCGAGGAGATCAGGAAGGCCGGCCTGTACGACCAGATCTGGCAGGCCTTTGCCGTGCTCCTGCCGGTGAAGACCGTCGGTGTGATGGGTGACGCCCGCACCTATGAAAAGGTGCTGGCCCTGCGCGCTGTGACCTCGACCGACGGCATGACGGCGGACTTCTTCGAATTTCCATGGGACGTGCTGGGCCGCACGGCCACGCGGATCGTCAATGAGGTGCGCGGCGTCAACCGCGTCGTCTATGATGTGACGTCGAAACCGCCGGGGACGATTGAGTGGGAATAGGGTTGGATGCTCGTATGGTTGGCGCGGTTGATACCTTGCGGACTCGAGACTGAACGATTATCTTACTTGTGTCTTACCGCGAGGTTCGCCTATGCCGAAACCCTCAGAAAAGACCGCTACAACGGTCTCCACCAAGGGGCAGGTGATCCTGCCCAAGGCCATCCGTGATCAGCGTCGCTGGTTGCCCGGTACGCGACTGACCGTGGAAAATACGCCGGAGGGTGTATTGCTCAAACCCGCGCCCGTGTTTTCACCGACACAGCTGGATGCGGTGTTTGGCTCTCTGGCTCATTCGGGAAAGGCCGTCACTCTCGAAGAGATGGATGCGGCGGTCGCAGCAGAGGCCAGACGTCGTGCGCGCGATTGATACGAATGTTGTCGTCCGGTTCCTGACCAACGACGACCCGCAGCAAGGGGCTGTGGCACGTGCAGTGGTCGAGGACGGTGACATCTTCCTCCCGACGACGGTCCTGCTGGAAACCGAATGGGTGTTGCGCAGTGCCTACAACTTTGAGGCAGCGCAGATTAGTCAGGCGCTGAGAGGGCTGGCGGGTCTGCCGGGGATCCTGGTGGAGACACCCTCGTCCCTGGCGCAGGCTCTCGAATGGATGGAACGGGGGATGGACTTTGCCGATGCGCTGCATCTGTCCGGGTCGGAACGCTGCACCGCCTTTTTGACGTTTGATCGCAGGCTGGGTGACAGGGCCGGGACACTGACATCGCCGCCGGTCCAGAGGCTGTGAAGCCCCGCAGCCATTCGGGCCCTCGTCTCAGCCGCCGATCATCCCCAGCGCCCCCGCGCTGCGGTAGAGCATATAGGCGGCAACCACGAAGATCAGGGTGGCGAAGACGGTGTTGAGGGCGCCCTTGTGGGTCGAGAGGGTCTTGCCGAGGCCCGCACCAATCAGGCCGCCGACAAGACCGCCGCCGATGAAGACCCCGGCCAGCGGCCAGTCCACCCAGCCGGACAGGGCATAGTTGGCCGCCGTGGTCAGGCCGAAGGCGGTGACGCCGACCAGCGACGATCCCACCGCGTAAAAGATCGGCATGCGGGTGGCGTACATCAGGCTGGGTACGATCAGGAAGCCGCCGCCGATGCCGAAAAAGCCGGACAGGATGCCGGTCGCGGTGCCGGTGACGACCAGCTTTGGCGCATTGCCTACGGTCAGGGTGACGTCCGGATCACCGTCTCCCCTGCGCCCGCGCAGCATCAGGATGCCGACGACCACCATCAACACGGCGAACAGGGCCAGCAGCTTCTGGCCGTCGACGGCCTTGCCGAGGGTCGAGCCCAGCAGGGCGCCCACGACGCCGGCCACCGCGAACAGGCCGGCGATCTTCCACTTGATCGTACCGTGCCGGGCGTGGGTGATCAGGTTGAGCGCAGCATTGGCGGCGACCGCCAGCGCGCTGGTGCCGATGGCCAGATGCGGTTCCTTCACCCCCACCAGATAAACGATCAGGGGCACGGCCAGGATCGACCCGCCCCCACCGACCAGACCGAGCGAAAAGCCGACCAGCGAACCGGCGGCCGCTCCGAGCGCGTACTGCAGCAGGGACAGGTCCACGCGGGACTCCTCAGAGCCGGGAGCGAAGCCCCGACAGGTCATAGCCCGCGTCGCGGGCAGCGGCGATCAGGGTGTCGGGATCAGAGGCCGGGGCCCTGGCCAGCGCCCACAGCATGGCGGTGCGGGTGCCGCTGCGGCAAAAGCCGAAGATCGGGCCGGGCAGGGTATCGAGCGCCTCGGCCATGGCCTGGATGGCGTCGGGTCCAATCGCGCCAACCGTCACGGGGATGTGGCGAAACTCGAGGCCATGGGCCTCTGCGGCAGCCTTCATCTCGGCGGCGGACGGCTGGCCGGGTTCCTCGCCGTCGGGACGGTTTGAGATCACCGCGCGAAAGCCCGCGGCGGCTATGGCCTCCAGTTCGTCCGGATGGATCTGGGGTGAGGTCGTGAGCGTCTCGTCCAGCTTGCGGTCCGTCATGATGTGCGCCTCCTGTAGGCTGGGAATGTCCGGCCCTGCGGCCGAGGGGGAGTCGAAATCATCCCATGCCTGCCTTTGGCAAGCGAGGCTGACCGGGGGTACAGACGGCCGCTCACAGCAGGTTCAGCGGCAGTTTGAGGTAACGGGTGCCGTTCGATTCCGGCTCGGGCGGACGACCGCCGTTCATATTGACCTGAACCGAAGGCAGGATCAGCCGGGGCATGGCGAGGGTGGCGTCCCTCCGGGTGCGCATGGCAACGAACTCGTCCTCGCTGATGCCCTCGCGCACATGGATGTTGCCGGTGCGCTCGGCCCCGATGGTGGTTTCCCAGGCGAACTCGGTCCGGCCGGGGGGCGCCTTGTAGTCATGGCAGAGGAAGACGCGCGTCTCATCCGGCAGGCTCAGCAGTCGCTGGATCGAGCGGTACAGGGTGCGGGCGTCGCCGCCGGGGAAGTCACAGCGGGCGGTGCCATAGTCCGGCATGAACAGGGTGTCGCCCGGGAAGACCGCATCCCCGATCACATAGGCCAGACAGGCGGGGGTGTGCCCGGGTACGTGCAGGACCGTGGCCTCGAGCGACCCCAGGGTGAAACGGTCGCCGTCGTTGAACAACTGGTCGAACTGACTGCCGTCACGGCGGAATTCGGTGCCTTCGTTGAAGATTTTCCCGAAGACGTCCTGCACCGTCAGGATTTCATGACCGATGGCCAGTCGGCCGCCCAGCTTGTCCTGAAGGTAGGGGGCGGCGGACAGGTGGTCGGCGTGGGCGTGAGTTTCCAGAATCCAGTCGACAGTCAGGTCCCGGTCCTCGACGTAAGTGATCAGGGCATCGGCCGAGGCATGGGAGGTGCGACCTGACGGCTGGTCGAAGTCGAGCACGCTGTCGATCAGGGCCGCCTTCTTCGTCGACGGGTCATGGACGACGTGGCTGACGGTGAAGGTGGCTTCGTCGAAGAAGGATTTGACCACCGGGCGCTTGCGCGGGTCCGCCAGGGCGGCGTTGATCAGCGAGGCGGCGTGGTCGCGGGCGGTGTCGGAGGAGAGAGCGGACATCACAAAACTCCGTGCTGCAGAGCCCCGATATAAACAGTTTCATAATTACTACAAGTGTGTAATTATCTGGACGTGATGATGCAGCCTTCCCCCATGACACCATGAGCCCCGACACCCCTTCCTTGCCTGACGACCGCGCCCTGGCCCGCCTGAAGGACAAGGCCCCGGAGGCCGCCGACCTGCTGCGGCAGCTGGCCAATCCCACGCGTTTGCTGATCCTGTGCCATATCGTCCAGAAAGAGCGGGCCGTGGGCGAGATGGAGCGGGACCTTGGCCTGAAACAGCCGGGACTGTCTCAACAACTGGCCGAGTTGCGCCAGGCTGGCCTGGTCAAGACGCGACGCGAGTCGCGCTCCATCTATTATTCGATCGCCGACGACCGGGTGCAGGGCATCATGGGCATGCTGCACGACATCTTCTGCGCCGTGCCAGACGACAATCAGCCCGCGTAGGCGGCCTCGATCGCGGCGATGTCCAGCCGCTTCATCTCCATCATGGCATGAAAGACCCGTTTGGCGCGTGCCGGATCGGGATCGGACAGCATGGCCGGCATGGACCGGGGGATCAGCTGCCAGGACAGGCCATACTTGTCCTTCAGCCAGCCGCACTGCTCGGCTTCGGGCACCACTGACAGGGCTGTGTACAGCCGGTCCAGTTCGGCCTGATCGTCACAGATGACCTGCAGGGAGATGGCCTCCGTAAATTTGAAATGGGGCCCGCCGTTCAGCGCAGAGTACGGCTGACCTGCCAGGGTGAACTGGATCTCCAGCGCCTGACCGGCCTTGCCGCCCGGATAGTCGTCGGGCGCGCGGGTGATGTGGTCGATGCGCGAGTCGGGCAACAGCGAGACATAGAAGTTGGCGGCCTCCTCGCCCTGATGATCGAACCACAGACAGGGGATCAGCCGGCAACGCGGATCGGCATAGGTCATGGCGGGGCCTCCGGTGGGATGTGGCGGCGACTATATTAAACCACATAGTTAAATGCAAGGGGTGGCCCCGACTCGGCCGGAACGCCATTGTCGTCATGACCGAACTGGAGCTCCACATGACCCCGACTCTCTACGGCATTCCGAACTGCGAGCAAGCTGTCAGGGTTGTAGCGAAATTCCGATGACCGGTTATCCCGACGCATTCCGCGGCCTTGCTGAAGGACAGGAGTTTCTGCGCCAGAAATCTGCGGAAGCCATAGAGGCTTGCGAGGTGCTGGGATGCCATGCGGCCATCATCAAGGCCTCGATGGATGTAATCCATCACTTCATTTTGGAGCGCGGATCGGACGATCAGGATGTCCTTACGGTGCAGCATCTTGGGATCAGAGCGTTCAACGGGATTGCTGTCGCCCTAAACAACGCGCTGACCGGCTACTATCAGGCCTCTGCCGGGCAGCAGCGCGACCTTCTGGAAACATCCTTCCTCTTGGACCTCTTCGGTCGAGATCGGACGTTGATTTCAGCTTGGCGAACGCTCGACAAAAAGGAGCGTTGGGCCCGCTTCAAGCCAGTTAAGGTGAGAACGGAACTCGATGAATTGGACGGGTTCACCGAGAAGAAGCGCGCGGTCCACTACGAGCTTCTGAATGACCTTGCGAGCCATCCGTCGACAGTCGGGTTCGCGATGCTCCAAGCCGGTGATTTAGGCGCACACTGCGGGCCCTTCTTCGAGGAAACGGCGATGAGCGCGACGCTGTCTGAGCTGGCAAAGCTGGCCCTCCAAGCCGGCGGTGTTTTCGTCCGTTTGTTCAAATCTGAGAGTCCGGAGGACAGCTTGGCGAAGCTGGACTTCCAAGAGGCGCAAGCTAGATGGCTGGAGCGGTTTTACGACAAGCCATTTGATCAGGCGCAATTCGAGGCTCTCAGGAGCTCGCTCTTGGCCGGTAATCCCCATTTTGAGCCCAGCCGTGGCTCGGAGGCGTGAACCCATGAGCCTGATCATGTACGGAATTCCTAACTGCGATACCGTCAAGAAAAGTCGCGATTGGCTAGCAGCGCATAGCGTCGCGTTCGACTTCCATGACTACAAGAAGGCTGGGATTGAGCGCGACCGGCTGAAGCAGTGGGTCGATGAGCACGGTTGGGAAGTTGTCCTCAATCGTGCAGGCACGACTTTCAAAAAGCTGCCTGATGCCGACAAAACCAATCTCGATGCGGCGAAGGCAATCGACCTGATGCTGACGCAGCCGTCGATGATCAAACGGCCGATCTTGGATTTGGGCGACCGACGGATCGTCGGGTTCAAGCCGGAAATCTATGAGGCCGAGCTGTCGACATAGGTCAAGAAGGCGCGGGTGTGGATGGAGGCGGCGGGGCAGGCCTATGCCTTTCACGACTACAGGAAGGCGGGCATCGACGAGGCGCGATTGCGGGGCTGGGTCGAGCAGGTCGGCTGGGAAAGGCTGCTGAACCGGGCGGGGACGACGTTTCGCAAACTGCCCGAGACGGACAAGGCCGACCTGACGACGGACAAGGCCGTGGCCCTGATGCTGTCCCAGCCGTCGATGATCAAGCGGCCGGTGGTCGAGACGGGCAGCGGGCTGCTGGTCGGATTCAAGCCTGAGGAATGGCAGACGGCGTTCGGATAAAATCGCACGGGCTGCATCCGATCCGGGGAAGGGCGGCGACTACACCATGACCGGCCCGTCGATCAGCGGTGCGGCCGATGCGGAGATCAAGAGATGGTGGATCTGTTTCATTCCTACTGGTGGCTGCTGTTCCCGATGGCCTGGTTCGTGTTCGGCGGCTTTTCCAGCTGGCTGAACTATCGCAAGCAACGCGAGACGCTGAAGCTGCTGAAGACCTATGCCGACAAGGGGCAGGAGCCGCCCGAGTCCCTGCTGCGTGTGCTGGACAAGCCCATCGACGCGGACAACGACGGTCCGGGCAGGCCGACAAATTACTGGTCGCTGTTCGGCCTGTTTGCCGTGCTGGCCGGCGGGTTCGGCATCGCCGCCTACATGCCGGAGACCTTCGGCATCGACTTTGACATCCGCTTTCCCTTCACCGTGGTGGCTCTGGTGATGGGCGCGGTGGCGGTCTGGGCCCTGATTTCAGCCGCGACGACGCGACGGCCCCGATCCTGACGTTCGTGTCGGGGCAGGGCGGTGATCGACACCCGATCCGATGCCGAACTGGTCGCGGCCGCCCGTTCCGGGTCGGACGCGGCCTTTTCGCGCCTGGTCGAGCGGCATCAGGCGGCGCTGCGCGGATTCCTGAGGCCGCTGATGGGCGGCGGCTGGGCCGAGGCCGACGATCTGGCGCAGGAGGCGCTGGTGATCGCCTGGCAGAGGCTGTCGGAGCTCAAGCGGGCCGAGGGATTTCGCATCTGGCTGATGGGTATCGCCTGGCGCAGGGCGTTCAGCCGGATACGCTCTACGCGGCGGGGCTCGGCCCGCGATCTGGCCTGGCTGGAGGGGCAGGGGACCCCGGCAGGGGTGCAACCAGAGGACGCCCTGTCGCTGGACCGGGCCCTGTCCGGCCTGTCGGCGCCGGAGCGGGCCTGTGTGCTGCTGTGTCTGGCGCAGGACTGGTCGCATGCCGAGGCGGCAATGGTCTTGAATCTGCCGCTCGGGACGGTCAAATCTCATGTCAGCAGAGGCCGGGCCCGGCTTTTGTCCGTTCTGGGAGGCACCCATGACGCCGGATGACACGCTGAAAGCCTTCCTCGCGGCCGGAAGACCCGCGCCGCGCGATGCGGTCTTTGAGCTTGCCGTAGCCGAGCGCGTCGCGCGCCGGCGCTTCTGGATGAGCCAGCTGGCTTTGCTACCGTGGGTGCTGGTGGCCTGTGTGTTGGCTGCGTTCGCGCTGCCGGTGCTGAGGGCCATGGGGCCGGGGCTGGCCCCGGTGGTGGAGCAGGTCAGCATGGTCGGTGGACTGGCGGCGCTGACGCTCCTGACGGCGGGCCTGCTGGTGCGCCGCCTCAGGCCGTCCTGAAGCGTGCCACCTTGGCGAAGTGGTCGGAGGGCCAGACCGCCCCTACCGGCTGATCGCCGACGATCGCCGCCTCGACCGGAGTAAAGGCCCCGGCCTCATACAGTATGTGATCGATCTGCACCGACCGGTGCCCGAGCGCGGTGTTCAGCGTGGTGCGGTCGGCCTGATCCGGGTGCACGGCGCGCAGGGCCTCCGAGAAGCGGGCGCGCAGCGGCGCCATCTCGGGATTGTCCAGCGGCGCGTTCAGGTCGCCCATCAGGATCAGCGGGGTGCCGTCGTCGGGCAGCCAGTCCAGCAGGTGCGCGATCTGGCGGGCGCGAATGGCACCGCCCTCGGGCGTGTGATGCAGATGGGTGTTGGCGATGTCGACCACCGTGCCGTCGGCCATCCGGCAGCGGATGCGCTGGCCGGTGCGGTAATCGTCGTGCGGCTCCAGCTTGACCCAGGCGTGATCGAGGATCGGCAGGCGGGACAGCAGGGCATTGCCATAGCGGCGCGGCTGATCTTCGGCATCGACCGAACTGAACATCATCTGCATGCCCAGCCGGTCGGCCAGGGTCCGGGCCTGATTGGGCAGGGCCTCGCCGTCCTGAAGCACTTCCTGAAGGGCGATGACGTCGGCGTTCGCGCCGCGAAGGATCGCCTCGATGAGGGGCAGGCGCGCGGGCCAGTCGCCCTGATCGTGCCAGATGTTGAAGGTCGCAACCGTCAGGCCCGGGCCGCGGCCGCGGATCTGACCCGTCGCGCAGGCGGCCAGCGACAGGGCGGGCAGGGCGGCCAGCAGGGTCCGGCGGGTGGTCATGACGCGATACTCCGTACAGTCGGCGGCAACCTTACGAAGATTTCACCCGGGGCGGCGCATCTGTACAACCCTGTCGGCGCCTCTTCCCCCATAGAAGCCGGGAACATTCTGTTTCAGGCCGCTTGAGAGGATCAAACCATGGACGAGGGCATCGTCGCCATTTTCATCGTAGGGACCATCTTCGCCGCTATCGTGGCGATCATTGTCGGACCCAGCTATCTGAAGAGCCGCGAGCGCCGGGAAATCCAGACGACGGTTCGCACCGCCATCGACAAGGGCCAGCCCCTGCCGCCCGAGGTGATCGAGGCGCTGAGCAAGGACATCACGAAGAACCTGCCGTCGCGCACCAAGGACATCCGGCGCGGGATCATCTGGCTGGCGGTCGGCATCGGCATCGCCGCCTTCAGCCTGATCAGTAATCTGGGCGACGGCGATTGGAGCGACAATGTCGGCGACGGCATGCTGGCGTTTGCCGTCATTCCGGCGACCATCGGCCTGGCCTTCCTGATCCTGAGCTTCTTCAACAAGAACAGGGACTGAGACCGGGATCGAAGGGGGACGCGACCATGACCCAACCCGGCCTGTCCGACCGGCACGATGTGGAACTGGCCGCCCTGGCGGCGGCCAGCGACCGGCGGGCGTTCGGCGAACTGGTGCGGCGGCATTCGTCGACCGTGCGGGCGCTGCTGCGGCGGATGGGTGCGCAGCCCTCGCTGGCCGATGACATCGCCCAGGATGCCTTCATCCTGGCCTATGAGCGGTGCACCGAGTTCCGGGGCGAGGGCACCTTCGCGGCCTGGGTCAAGCGTATCGCCGCGCGCCTCTATCTCAAACGACGCGAGAAAGAGGCGCGCTATGTTTCGGAAGATTCGGCAGAAGATCAGGTATCGAGTGTCGATCCCTTGGGTCGGTTCGACCTGGACGCGGCATTGCAGACCCTGAGCGAGGCGGAACGTCTGTGTGTGTCCCTCGGCCATGGAGCCGGGATGACCCATCCGGAGATCGCCACTGCCCTAAATCTGCCGCTTGGAACGGTGAAATCTCATGTCAAACGTGGTCTGGATAAACTCCGCCAGATCCTCAATCCCGGGGCTGGCGAGACAGGGAGGGAATCGCATGTCGGTTGATGAATTCGATCCCTTCATCGAGCGCGCCTTTGATCGCACGCCCCCCATGCCCGATACCGCACTGTTCGTGGCGGACCTTGAGGCCCGGCTTCAGAGTGGCGCCCGCTTCCGGGCGGTCGGCCTGGGTGTTGCGGGCGCGATCGGCGGGGTGGTGGCCCTGCGGGAGATGCTGACTCTAGACATGGATCTGGGCGGGACGGACGCCCTGCCCGGCGTGGGCGCGGCGCAATCCGCCGGGCAGTCGATCAACCTGGACGTGGCCACGGCCCTGCAGGCGGCTCTGGAGCGCTGGGGCGTCGCGGACCTGGCCCTGGGCGGTCTCGGCAGTATGCAGCTGTTCTGGATCGCGGCGGCGGTCGTGGCGGCTCTGGCCCTGGCCGGTGTGGTGCGCCTGTCGCAGGATATCTGACCCGCGCGACCGGGCCCGCGGATGACGCGGGAGCGCCGAGGGGCTAGGCTGCAATGCGAAAGCCGCCCGGAGCCTCCCATGTCCAGCCAGAAACAGGAAACCGTCCGTCGCCTTGCTGCGCCGGACATCCAGGCCCGAAAGGGCAAGGAACCGTTGGTCTGCCTGACCGCCTATGACGCGCCGACAGCGGCCCTGCTGGACGAGCACTGCGATCTGCTTCTGGTGGGTGACAGCGTCGGCATGGTGGTGCACGGCCTGCCCAATACGGTCGGCGTGACGCTGGAGATGATGATCCTGCACGGCCAGGCGGTCATGCGGGGGGCCAAACGGGCGATGGTCGTCGTCGACATGCCGTTCGGCAGTTATGAAGGGGGCAAGGAGATCGCCTATCAGAACTGTGCCCGCGTGATGAAGGAAACCGGGGCACAGGGGGTCAAGCTGGAAAGCGGCCCGACCGTGCCGCAAACCATCGCCTATCTGGTGGAGCGGGGCATTCCGGTGATGGGCCATGTGGGGTTGCGGCCCCAGGCGGTTCTGACCGAAGGCGGCTTCAAGGCCAAGGGCAAGACCGAGGACGAGCGCCTGCGCGTGATGGCCGAGGCCGAGGCCACCGCCGATGCCGGGGCCTTTGCCGTCGTGATCGAAGGCGTGGCCGAGGGTCTGGCCGGTGAGATCACGCGCGCCATCGCTGTCCCGACTGTGGGAATCGGGGCCTCCGCCGAATGCGACGGGCAGATTCTGGTGACCCCGGATATGCTGGGTCTGTTCGACTGGACGCCCAAATTCGTGCGCCGTTATGGCGATCTGCGCGGCCAGATTCGGGAGGGGGTGGCAAGCTATGCCGAAGATGTTCGGTCCCGCCGTTTTCCTGCCGAAGTCGAGACCTATTTCTCGCGCAAGCCGGTCGCGTCCTAGCGGGTACTCTCCCGCAGGCAGATTATGCGCTTTTTCAATGGGGGCGTCTCGACCCGGGCCGAAAATGGTCTAGGGTCGCGCCGAACTCAGATTAACGACTTGGGGCGTGCTTTTTCGTGACGGATATCTTCGAGCAGGTCGAGGAGGAGCTTCGCTCCGACCGCTATAAGCGACTGGCCAGAACGTGGTTGCCCGTGGTGGGCGGTGTGCTTGTCCTGGCCCTTATCGCCGCGCTCGGCTGGTGGGGCTGGCAGGCGAATGAAAACGGGCGCGCCGCCAAGGCCTCCGTCGCCTATGAGCGGGGCATTGAAGCGCTGCAGACCAACGACCTGGCCGCCGCCGAATCCGCCTTTGCCGAGGCCGAACGCGAAGGCAACGGCGCCTACCGGTCCATGGCCCTGGCCCAGCGCGCCGGCCTGGCCGTGGCCGCCAACCGTTTCGAAGAGGCGATCGACCTGCTTGACCGGTCGGCCAAGGCCGTCGGTGACCCACTGCTGTCCGATCCCTCGGCATTCAAGGCCGCCCTCCTGGTGATGGACACCGACGCCAGCTACGAGGATATCGAGAGACGCCTGACCCCGCTTACCCGCGAGGGTCGGCCGCTGCGGCCCCAGGCGCTCGAAGCCCTGGCCATGGCGCAGCTTCAGCACGGCAAGAACACCGAGGCTCGCGCGACCTTCGTCCAGCTGCAGCTGGGACAGGACGTTCCCGATACGGTTCGCCAGCGTGCCCAGACGGCCATCGCCATGATCGACACCGGCACGCTCGGATCGCTGTCCGATATCCTTGAGGCCCAGAAGGCCCCGCCAGTGATGGTCTCGCCCGAGGGCCAGGCCCCCTCGCCTGGGGCCGCGGCCCAGCCCGCGCCCGCCGAATGACGTCCACGTTCAGGAGTAAGCCTATGAACCGGTTCGCGAGAATGCTCCTCGTCTGTGGCGCGGGCCTTTCGGTCGCCGCCTGCGGAACGGTCAGCAACCTGCTGCCTTTCAGCCTGGGCCGTTCGCCGGATGCCGGGGCGGTCGCTTCGCAAGGCGAGCGCCTGTCGGTGCTGGAGTTCGATCAGGCCCTCGTGCCGTCGCCGGCGTTGGCGGGGCGTGACTTCTTCCTGCCAGGCCCCCAGGCGGCCGTGTCGTGGCCGGCACCGGGCGGCAATTCGGAAAACGCGGTCGAGCATGTGATCGCGGGTGCAGACTTCAGGATCGCCTGGCGCCGGAACATCGGCGCGGGCTCGGCGCGGACCCGGCAGGTGATGGCCCCGGCTGTGGCCGAGAATGGCCGTATCTTTGCGCTCGACGCCGAGCACACGGTGTCGGCTCTGGATGCGCAGAGCGGATCGGTGATCTGGCGGGCTTCGGTCAAGCCCGAGGGTCGGGAAAGCGGCGGCTTCGGTGGCGGTGTGGCCCTGGGCGGTGGAAAGGTCTTCGTCTCGTCGGGCTATCGCACCATGACGGCCTTTGATCAGACCAGCGGCGCGATGCTGTGGCAGACGGCCGTGGACGTGCCGATCCACGGCGCTCCGACCGTGGCCGGATCGCGGGTCTATGCGATCGATCTGGACAACCAGATCCTGGCCTTCGATGTGAATACCGGTTCGGTCGCGTGGTCGTACCGGGGCATCGTGGAGCCCGCGCGTATCATGCGGGCCTCGAGCCCGGCCATCACCGGCGATACGGTGATCGCCCCGATGTCGTCGGGCGAGGTGTTCGCCTTCCGGGCCACGACCGGTCAACCGGTCTGGCAGGAAGAACTGTCGCGCACGACCCGCACCAGCGCCCTGTCGGAAATCCGTGACATCGCCGGTCGTCCCGTGATCAGCCGCGGCTTCGTCTATGCGGTCAGCCATTCGGGCGTGCTGGCGTCCATGGACATTCGCACGGGACAACCGCGCTGGCAGGTGCCGGTCGCGGCCGTCAACGCCCCGCTGCCGGTCGGCGATGTGGTCTATATCGTGTCGAAGTCGGGCGAGCTGAGCGTGCTGAACCGCGAGACGGGCCAGGTCTACTGGACCAGGGACCTGAACGAGGGTCGCGTGCGTCAGGAAGGCGGATTCCTGGGCTTCTTCGACCGGACGGTACGCCCGACCTGGTCGGGGCCGCTGCTGGCGTCGAACCGGCTGGTGCTGACCAATTCGGATGGTGAGCTGGTCGGGCTGAATCCCAAGACCGGCGAGGTGATCTCGACCCTGCGTCTGGGGGCACCGTCCTATGTGGCGCCGACGGCCTTCAACGGGGCCATTCTGGTCGTCACGGATCGCGGTGAGGTGATCAGCGTCCGCTGATCCGCCTTTCGGCCACAAGAGAAACACGCTAGACGCCGCTATGGCCTTGAAACTCGCCATTGTCGGCCGCCCCAATGTAGGCAAGTCCACCCTGTTCAACAGGCTGGTAGGAAAGCGCCTGGCCCTGGTCGATGACCGGCCGGGCGTCACGCGGGATCGTCGCTATGCCCGGGGCACGCTCGGCGATCTGGAACTGACCCTGATCGACACGGCGGGGTTCGAGGACATCACCGACGACAGTCTGGAATCGCGCATGCGCGAACAGACCGAGGCGGCCATCAGCGACGGCGACCTGATCCTGTTCATGATGGATGCCCGCGAGGGCGTGACCCCGCTGGACCGCATCTTCGCCGAACGCCTGCGCCGTCAGCCCAAGCCGGTCGTGCTGGTCGCCAACAAGTCCGAGAGCCGCGAGAGCGGAGGCGGCGTGGGCGAGGCCCACTCCCTGGGCTTTGGCGAGCCGGTGCCCCTGTCGGCCGAGCATGGCGAGGGGATGGCGGACCTCTATGCGGCCCTCGTCGCCGCCGCGGGTCAGGAATCCTTCATCGCCGATGAAGAGGACGAGGCCGACAAGCCGATCCGCATCGCCATCATCGGCCGCCCCAATGCCGGCAAGTCGACCCTGATCAACCGGTTGATCGGCGAGGATCGCATGCTGACCGGTCCCGAGGCCGGCATCACGCGCGATTCCATCTCGGTCGACTGGCAATATGAAGACCGGAACATCCGGCTGGTCGACACGGCCGGCATGCGCCGCAAGGCCCGCGTGCAGGAGAAGCTGGAAAAGCTGTCGGTCGCCGATACCATCCGCGCCATCACCTTTGCCGAGGTGGTCGTGCTGGTGATGGACAAGGACAACGCCTTTGACATCCAGGACCTGCAGCTGGCCGATCTGGTCGAGCGCGAGGGCCGGGCGCTGGTCTATGTGGCCTCCAAGTGGGATCTCGAGGAACAGCCCCAGGCACGACTGGCCGAGCTGACCCGGCTGGCCGAGAGCAAGCTGCCGCAGCTGCGCGGCACGCCGTTCGTGGCCCTGTCGGCGCATTCGGGCTGGGGCGTGGACCGCCTGATGCCCGCCATCCTCAAGGCCTACGACACCTGGTCGGTGAAGGTGAAGACCCGCGACCTCAACGACTGGCTGGCGCTGGCCACCCAACGACACCCGCCGCCCGCCGTCGACGGCAAGCGGATCAAGCCCAAATACATGGCCCAGACCAAGGCTCGGCCTCCGACCTTTGTGCTGTTCGCCAGCCGGGCCTCGGCCATGCCCGAGACCTACAAACGCTATCTGATCAATACCTTGCGAGAAAGTTTTGATCTGCCGGGCACGCCGATCCGCCTGACCGTCAAGTCGGGCGGGGCCAACCCCTATGCCGAGGGCGGAGCCAAGTCCGGGCCGGAACGCTACAAGGGCACAGCCAAGACCGCCCCCCGTCGCATCAAGAAGGCGGAGAAGGCCGAGGCCCTGTCGAACCTGCCCGGCAAGGCGCTGGAGCAGAAGAAGGCCGGCGGACCCAAGCCCAAGGTGATCAGCGGCCTGAAGGCGCGCTCATCGAAAAAGGCCGGCCAGAGTGTCGCCATCCAGAAGGGGGCCCGCGGGGGTGCCCGCCAGGTCAGCCGCTCCGGCCGCATCCGCACCGGCCAGAAGCACGCGCCGAAGAAGTAGGGGGGCGGCGATGTCCAAAGGCCTCGCCATCGTTTTCACCTTCGGTGTGCTCGCGGCGGCTTTGGTCGCGGGCTGGTACAGCAACCGGCAAGCCCTCTATTTCCCGCCCGAGCTCCACACAACGGCCAACGAGTGCATCCCCGAACCTGGCTTACGGTATCGCGGCCTTGTCCTCGCTAGGGAAGATGCGGTTTGGTGGGGCGAGGTTATGGCAGACCTCGGCGAGCCATCCCTCTACCAACGCCCCGCAGGATCGCCGCGTGTTGTGCGCCTGGTCTGGGACCCCGGCTATGACGGTCCCATGTCGGTCCGACTGGAAGCTGGAGAGGATGGTCAGTGGACCATGAGGGCCAGGAGTTTGTCCCTTTATCCCCGCTATCGGCCGGGGCGCGACGGTCCTCCCACGGGAGAGATTGTCCGTCGCCTGGACGCTCGGGAAGTCGGGTCATTCGAGCGCCTGCTGGATAGATCAGGCTTGATAAGGAGCCCCTCAAGCAGTTGTGTGGCTGGCGGGGTCGATGGCATTTCCTGGATCATCGAGACATTCGATCCCGTTGAAGGGTATCGCTACAACTACAGGCAGACCCCGCAGGAGGGCCCGTTCTACGAACTCGGCGCCTTCATGTCTGACCTAGCGGGCTGGGATTACGGCCCGGGGTATTAGGCAGCCCCCCTCAGCTGCACTCGTCGATCATGAACTGGAAGACGGCCCAGACCATCTCGGCCAGATACTCGTCATCGAACAGCATGCCCGCCAGCTCGTCTTCGGCCATGTGACCGGCCCGGAAGACAAGCAGTTCTCCATCCAGCTCAAGGTCGCTCAGCTGTCCCCAGGCGATGCGGTAATGCGGGGCCGGGTTCACGTTCGGGCTGTTTTCCAGAATGGTCGGCGTGGCCAGTTCCATATGGCAGTCGGAGGTCACCTTCGCGCCGCTGATCTCGCGGATCATGTACCAGTGCTCGGGCGTGTCCTCGTCGCCGGCCACATTCATGATGAGGACGGATTCGGTCGAGAACATCTGGACCATGGCACCTTCCAGCTCGGCGCGGCTGGGGTCCTGGGCAGAGACCGCGACCGGCGTCAGAAGCAGCAGGAGGGTGGTCAGACCCGCGAAAAGAAGGCGCATGGGAATCTCCGATTTTGCGGCGACGCTATCAGCGCATTTCCGGATCGAACAGCGATTTGTTCAGGCCCGGGCAGCCCGCCAGTCCTTGAAGCTCACAACCCCGGGGGGCACCTGATCGCCGCGCGCCAGATCGACGATCAGGGGCGCGATTTCCGACGGATGGGGCAGGGTTTCGGGATCCTCGCCCGGATAGGCCTGGGCCCGCAGGCGGGTGCGCATGCGACCCGGATCGAGCACAGTCGCGCGGATCGGGGTGGACTCGATCTCATCGGCCCAGCACCGCACCAGCACCTCGGCCGCCGCCTTGGTCGCAGCATAGCTGCCCCAGAAGGCCTTGGGCGCACTGGCCAGACTGGTGGTCAGGTGGATGGCCCGACCGGCATCAGAGGCCCGCAGCAGCGGCTCCAGCGAGCGGATCAGGCGATAGACGGCGGTCAGATTGACCTTTTCGATCTTGGCGAACTGGCGCGGGTCCGCATGGGCGACCGGGGTCAGGCCCTCGGCCCCCAGGGTGGCGGCGGTGTTGACCCAGACGTCCAGCCGTCCGAACCGCGCGTAAAGCGCCCCGCCCAGCCGGTCGATGGCGCCGCCGTCAACCAGATCGAACGGGATCAGGGTGGCGTGCTGGCCGGTCGCGGCAAAAACAGCGTCGTCCAGCTCTTCCAGTCCGCCCTGGGTGCGGGCGGTGGCCACGACATGCGCGCCGGCGCGGGCGAGGCCGAGAGCCGCTTCATAGCCGATCCCGCGCGAGGCGCCCGTGACCAGGGCGATACGGTCTTTCAACACAGGGGCATCAACCATGGATCAGGCGCTGACCAGCAGGGACAGCTGGCGCGGATTGGCGTCGCGGCCCCCTTCCTCGATCTCGCGGTCGAGCAGGCGCGTGGGATAGTCGCCGGTGAAATAGTGGTCGGTGAACTGCGGATTGGCCCGGTCGCGCGGACCGGCCTCCATGGCGGCATAGAGGCCGTCAACGGACAGGAAGCCCAGGCTGTCGACCTCCAGGTGGGCGCGCATTTCCTCGAGCGTTTTGTTGGCCGCCAGCAGCTGCCCGCGCTCGGGCATGTCGATGCCGTAAAAGTCGGGATAGAGAATGGGCGGACTGGCCGAGCGAAGGTGCACCTCGGTGGCACCGGCGGCACGGACGGCGCGCACCAGCTTGACCGAGGTGGTGCCGCGCACGATGGAGTCGTCGATCAGCACCACCCGCTTGCCCTGGAGAACCGACCGGTTGGGGCTGTGTTTCATGCGCACCCCCTTCTGCCGGGCGCCCTGGCTGGGCTGGATGAACGTGCGGCCCAGATAGTGGCTGCGGATGATGCCCATCTCATAGGGGATCCCGCTGGCCTGGGCATAGCCGAGCGCGGCGGGCACGCCCGAGTCCGGCACCGGCACCACGACATCGGCCTCGACCGCGTGCTCGCGGGCCAGACCCTGACCCATGCGCTTGCGCACCTCATAGACCGAGCGGCCGTTCACCACGCTGTCGGGGCGCGCGAAATAGACATATTCGAACAGACACGGGCGCGCGGCGCGCGCCGGGAAGGGCTTGAGCGAGCTCAGGCCCTGATCGTCGATGACCACCACCTCGCCGTGTTCGACATCGCGGACGAAGGTCGCGCCCATGCTGTCGAGCGCACAGGTTTCCGAGGCCAGCACCCAGGCGTCACCCAGCTTGCCCAGCACCAGCGGCCGGATACCCAGCGGGTCGCGCGCGCCGATCATCTTCTTGGGCGTCTGGGCCACCAGGGCATAGCCGCCCTCGATCCGCGCCAGGGCGTCAATGAAGCGGTCGACGACGCGGGCCTTTCGGCTGCGGGCGATCAGGTGAAGGATGACCTCCGAGTCCGAGGTCGACTGGAAGATGGCACCCTCGGCGACCAGCTGGTTCCGCAGGAACAGGAAGTTCGTCAGATTGCCGTTGTGGGCCACGGCGATGCCGCCGGTATCCAGATCGGCGAACATCGGCTGGATGTTGCGCAAAAAGCTGCCGCCCGAGGTGGAATAGCGGGTGTGGCCGACGGCGGCCGAGCCGGGCAGGCGCCCGGTCAGATCGGTGCTGCCGAAGGCCTCGCCCACCAGACCGACGTGGCGCTCGGTATGGAAATGGGTGTCGGCCACGCTGGCGATGCCGCAGGCTTCCTGTCCGCGATGCTGCAGGGCGTGCAGGCCGAGGGCGACGATGGAGGAGGCTTCGTTGGCGGCCGCGCCCCAGACCCCGCACACACCGCACTCCAGCCGCAGCTGGTCATCCTCGGCCTCGCGCTCAGGCCAGTGATGGACGACGGGATCGGCGAGGCGGTGGGACATCGTCGGCGGCTCCGATGACCGGGAGGAAACTACTCGGGGGCGTTGTCGGGCGAGTTAGGCCCTGTTTGTGTTTTCGGCAAGGCGTCGTCACCGGAAAACCCTTGGCGTACGGAGGAATCCACGACCGGTGCCAGGGCGTCGGCGCCCCGTCCGATTCCCGGCAGGATGAACTGGATCATACGGGCCGCGCCGGCGCTGACGGAATAAAGGCCGGCCTCGCCCAGCCAGCGAGGCGTCCTCTCGCCGGGCATGGCGGCCACGATCACCAGATGGATGGCGCCCAGCAAGACCAGGGCGCGCGTCACACCGACGACGATGCCGAAGACCCGGTCGATCCCGCCCAGATGCGGATGGGCCTGGGCCCGGCGCGACAGGGTCGAGCCAAAAATCCGGACGCCGAAATAGACGATCAGGAAGCTGGCCAGGGCCGCCAGCAGAGTCCCGGCCCAGTCGGGATCGACCAGCGCCTTGCCGACCGGGGCAGAGAAGGGCAGGGCGATCAGGGCAATGAAGGCCGCCAGCACAAAGCTGAGCAGGGTCAGAAGCTCACGCGTGCCGCCCCGGATCCAGCCCGCCGCCGCCGAGGCCAGAAGAACCAGTACGGCAAAGACGTCCCAGGCGGTCACGGCGTCTCCTCCCCATTGCAAATGGGGAGGGGGACCGCGAAGCGGTGGAGGGGTTCTTTCCGCCCCACTGACCTGCTCGTGCTCGTCATACAACCCCTCCGTCTCGCCGGCTGCGCCGTCGATCCACCTCCCCATTCACTGCGCGAACAGGGAGGAGACAGGCGTTTAATACCTGCTTTGCGAGATTCGTTCGACCGCCTCCGCCAGACGGCTGAGCGAGGTAGCTGTCATGTCGCCGGGTTCGTGGGTCAGGGGCGGGCACAGGGCCCTGTCGAAGCCCAGCTTGCGGGCCTCGCGCAGCCGCGCCTCGGCCCGGCCGGCGGCCCGGACCTCGCCGGACAGGCCGATCTCGCCAAACACCACACAGCCACGCGGCAGGGGCTTGTCGCAGACCGAACTGATCAGGGCAGCGGCGGCGGCGAGGTCCGCGGCGGGCTCATTGATCTTCAGGCCTCCAGCGACGTTCAGATAGATGTCGCGATCGCCAAAGCCGAGGCCGCAGCGCGACTCCAGCACCGCCAGCACCATGGCAAGACGCCCGGAATCCCAGCCCACCACCGCACGTCGCGGCGTGCCATAGGCCGAGGGTGCCGACAGGGCCTGGATCTCGACCAGGACCGGGCGCGAGCCCTCGATCCCGGCAAAGACGGCGGTGCCTGGCTCGCGCTCTGACCGGTCCCCGTTCTGGTCGCCGAGGAACAGCGACGAGGGGTTGGTGACTTCGCGCAGGCCCGTGTCGCCCATCTCGAATACGCCGATCTCGTCAGTGGCGCCAAAGCGGTTCTTGCCGGCGCGCAGCACCCTGAACGGATAGCCGCGCTCGCCCTCGAAATTCAGGACCGCATCGACCATGTGCTCGACCACCCGGGGGCCGGCGACCTGTCCGTCCTTGGTCACGTGCCCAACCAGGATCATGGCCGGACCGCCCGCCTTGGCCAGACGTACCAGTTCGGACGCACAGGCCCGCACCTGGACGATGGAACCGGGCCCGGCCTCGTGCACGTCGGACCACAGGGTCTGGACGGAATCGATCACAACCAGATCAAAGGTCTCGCGCTTCAGCGTCGCCACGATCTCACGCAGCGCCGTGGCCGAGGCGAGGGCGACGTCGGCCTCCGACAGGCCCATGCGCCGGGCACGCGAGCGGATCTGCTCGACCGCCTCCTCGCCCGACAGATAGGCGACCCTGGCGCCCTTCAGCGCCGCGCGCGCGCAGACCTCAAGCAGCAGCGTCGACTTGCCGACGCCCGGGTCACCACTGATCAGCAGGGCCGAGCCGGGCACCAGACCGCCCCCGCATACACGGTCGAATTCGCTGACGCCGGTGATCAGGCGAGGCGGGTCGGGGCTTTCGGAGCGCAGATCCTCGAACTGGATGCCGCGCGCCCGCTTGGTCGCTGCTGGCTTGAGCCCGCCGGGCGGGGCGCTGGCCACCTCCTCGGTCAGGCAGTTCCACTCGCCGCAGGCCGAGCACTGGCCCGCCCATTTGGCATGGACGGCGCCGCAGACGCGGCAGATGTATTGGGATGAGTCACGCGCCATGCGGTTCGCTTACACCGAATCCCGAGGCGGGCGCAGCGGCGGAAATGCGGGCTACGACCGATCCTGACGTAGCCTCAGCCGGAGTAGGTGCGATCCACCCGGCTGCCGACCGAGGTCAGCAGCTCATAGGCGATGGTGCCGGTGTCGCGCGCGGCATCGTCGATCGGCCGGTTCGGCCCGAACAGCTCGACCCGGTCGCCCTCGACCACATCCAGTCCGGTGACGTCGACCGCCAGCGCGTCCATGGAAATCCGCCCCAGAATGGGCCGCAGATGTCCGGCCACGAAGACCTGGCCCCGGGGGCTGGTGGCGCGCATCACCCCGTCGGCATAGCCGGCGCCAACGGTGGCGACGGTCAGAGGCTGGACGGCCACCTTCCCCCGGGCATAGCCCACGCTTTCACCCGTCGGGACCTGCCGCACCTGCAGGATCGGGGCGCTGAAGGTGGCGACAGGCCGGATCCGCGGATCGGGCCGCCCCTCGGGGCCCCCGCCCCACAGGCTGATGCCGGGTCGCACGGCATCGAAGGCATAGTCGGGCCCCAGGAAGCAGCCGCCCGAATTGGCAAACGACGCCGGGATGTCGGCATAGCGACGGCGGATGGCGGCGAAGCTGTCGCGCTGCTGCCGGTTCATCGGGCTGTCAGGCTCATCGGCGCAGGCCAGATGGCTCATGACCAGCGCCAGCCCGGCGAAGGGGGCGGGGGCATCTTCCGGCCGGAAGCCCAGCCGGTTCATGCCGGTGTCGATATGCAGGCCGCACGCGCCGCCCCCGGCCTCCTGCCAGCGGCTCAACTGGTCGGCGTGATTGATCACGGGGCGAAGACCCGCGTCCCTGAGCGCCGCCGCAGCCCCTGAGGTGCAGCCATCCAGCACATAGATGACCGGCGCTTCGCCCACGGCCTCGCGCAGGGCCACGCCTTCGGAGAGGCGCGCCACGAAGAAGGTGCGCGCCCCCGCCCGCATCAGCCGCGTCACGCAGGCCCCGGCCCCAAGCCCATAGGCGTCGGCCTTGACCACCGGCTGGACCGGCCGTCCGGTCAGTCGCGCGAGACAATCATGGTTGGCGGCAAGGGCGTCGAGATCGACCGACAGGCGGGCACGGGTCATCCGCCCCTTATGCCGCAGGTGCGAAGGGAACGAAACGCCCGGGTCAGTCGCCGTAGTTGCTGCTGTCATAGCGCCCGTCGCGGGCGAGGTTGCCGAAGCGGGTCGTATCGGCATCGAACGACAGGCGCACCGTGCCGATGGGGCCGTGGCGCTGCTTGCCGATGATGACCTCGGCCACGTGCTGCAGCTGGTCCATGTCCTGCTGCCACTTGAGGTGCTCCTCCGTGCCCTCGCGCGGCTCGGACCGGCCGAGGTAATAGCTTTCGCGATAGACGAACATGACCACATCGGCGTCCTGCTCGATCGAGCCCGATTCCCGCAGGTCAGACAGCTGGGGCCGCTTGTCGTCGCGGCTCTCGACCTGGCGGGACAGCTGTGACAGGGCCAGCACGGGCACGTTCAGTTCCTTGGCCAGTGCCTTGAGGCCGCCGGTGATCTCGGACACCTCCTGCACACGGTTCTTCTGATTGTTGGCGTCGCCGACGGTCAGCAGCTGCAGATAGTCGACGATGATCAGGTCCAGCCCCTGCTCCTGCCGCTTCAGGCGGCGCGCGCGGGCGGCCAGTTTGGAGATGGGCAGGCCGCCGGTGGCGTCGATGTAGAGCGGGCTCTCGCCGATCTCGATGGCGGCGTCGCGCAGCCGGCCATAGTCCGAGGCGTCGATCTCGCCCTTTCTCAGCCGGTCTGATGAAATGCCCGAGGCATCCGCCAGAATGCGCATGGCCAGCTGTTCGGCGCTCATTTCCAGCGAGAAGAAGGCGACCACGCCCCCCGAAACCGTCTTGCGCCCCTCGGGTGTCGGCTCCCAGCGATAGTTGCGGGCGACGTTGAAGGCGACATTGGTGGCCAGCGAGGTCTTGCCCATCGACGGGCGGCCCGCGAGGATCAGCAGGTCGGACGGATAGAGGCCGCCCAGCTTCTGGTCGAGGTCATCCAGCTGTGTGGCCAGACCCGCCAGCTTGCCGTCACGCTGATAGGCCTCGCCGGCCATCTGCACGGCCCCGGCCAGGGCCTGGGAAAAGCTGACAAAGCCGGAGGACGGCTTGCCGGTTTCGGCCAGGGTATAGAGCGACTGTTCGGCGCTTTCTATCTGGTCCAGCGCGGGGGTCTCGGGGTCCGGGGCGGCCCGGCTGATGTCGCCGCCGATCCGGATCAGTTCGCGCCGCAGCGCCAGATCATAGATGACCCGCGCATAATCCGGAGCATTGGCTGCTGGCGGGGCCCGGTCAACCAGATCGGCCAGATAGCGCAGGCCGCCGAACTGTTCGAACGCCGGATCCTGCTTGAAACGGCCCATCAGCAGGGTGGGCTCGGCCAACAGGCCCTGGCGGATATGATCCTCGATCACATCATAGAGCCGCTGGTGGAACGGCTCGTGGAAATGGCTTCCGCGCAGCTTGTCCGACAGGCGTTCGAAGGCGGCGTTGTCGAACAACAGACAGCCCAGCAGCGCCTGCTCGGCCTCCAGATTATGGGGCAGGGAGGTCAGACCGGTGTCCGAGGGAGCGAGGGCGGCGAGAGCGTTCATGGGTTAACCTTTAGCCGTCCCTGCGTCAGACGCGGTCGGAAAGCTGTCGATAGTCCGTCCGCCTTGTGGACGGATGGAATTCGACCATGAAAAAGGGGATGCACCGGCTGGCGCATCCCCCTCATTCATCGGCAGTCCGTTCGGGTGGAGGCGATCAGGCCTCTTCGCCGAGGCCTTCCTGCTGGCCTGCGCCGCCCTCGATGAGGTCCTGGGCGGCCTGTTCGGCGGCCTGACGCTCATCATCGAACTGCGAGCGGATGACGTCCTCACCGCGCGCCTGACGCTCGGCTTCATCGGCCGAACGCGCGACGTTCATCTTGACGGTGGCCGAGACCTCGGCGTGCAGGCGGACCTGCACTTCATGGACGCCCAGCGTCTTGATCGGGAAGTGCAGCACGACCTGCGAGCGCTCGACCTTGCCACCTTCGGCCTGGATGGCCTCGGCGACGTCGCGACCGGCGACCGAACCGTACAGCTGACCGGTTTCACCGGCCTGACGGATCATGACGTAGGTCTGGCCGTCGATCTTGTCGGCGATCTTCTGGGCCTCGGCCTTGTTCTTGTCGTTACGGGCCTCGATGGCGGCGCGTTCGACTTCGAAAGCCTTCAGGTTGGCGGCGGTGGCCCGGCGGGCCTTGTCGCGCGGCAGAAGGAAGTTGCGGGCGAAACCGTCCTTGACAGTGACGACGTCGCCGATGGCGCCGAGGTTTTCGACGCGTTCAAGCAGAACGACCTTCATCTTACTTCACCACATACGGCAGGAGGGCCAGATAACGCGCGCGTTTGATGGCCTTGGCCAGCTCGCGTTGTTTCTTTTGCGACACCGCGGTGATGCGCGAGGGAACGATCTTGCCGCGCTCCGAGATGTAGCGTTGCAGCAGCTTGACGTCCTTGTAGTCGATCTTCGGCGCATTCTCGCCCGAGAACGGGCAGACCTTGCGGCGACGATGGAAAGGGCGACGGGCGGGGCCGTCACCGACGGGGGCGCCCGGCTTGGGGGATTGGGTATCGGTCATGGGGCCGGTCCTTATTCCGAAGCGTTGGAGGACTCGTCGCGGGTCGAGCGTTCACGCTCGCGTTCGCGACGGGCCAGCAGGGGCGACAGTTCCAGGTCGAGTTCCTCGACGCGGACGGTCAGCCAGCGCAGAACGTCTTCATTGATCGACAGCTGACGCTCGACCTCGGCCATGGCGGCGGGAGGGGCGTCGATGGCGAGCAGCGAATAATGCGCCTTGCGGTTCTTCTTGACCCGATAGGTCAGGTTGCGCAGGCCCCAGTATTCGATCTTGGCGACGGCACCGCCGCCTTGCTCGACCAGACCCTTGATCGTTTCATTGAGGGCTTCGGCCTGTTGCGCGCTGATGTCCTGGCGCGACATGACCGTGTGCTCGTAAAGAGCCATCGTCATCTCCCTTGTGGGGCTCGGCATGGAGGGACCGGGTGAGTCGGCTCCACGATGGTTCCCGAAGCGGCGGCCGGAAGGCATTCCCGGACCCTTTGACATTCCGCACCGGGACCGAGGCCCTGGAAAGCGGCGGCGTATAGGGGATTTCAGGGCGCACGGCAAGGGCTGTCCGGCCGCGGGGCAAGCCTGCGACGCGATGGACACAACGCTTTATTGTTCGGGAAGGATCAAGGGCCTATCTTGGCCTTATGACCCGCCGCTGGACCCCCGATAGCTGGAGAGAGAAACCCGTCGTGCAGATGCCGACGGACTATCCCGACGCGGGCGCCCTGGCCGCGGTGGAGGACGAACTGCGCGCGCTGCCGCCGCTGGTCTTCGCGGGCGAGGCGCGGCGCCTGACCGAACGGCTGGCCCAGGTCGAGGCGGGCAATGCCTTTCTGCTGCAGGGCGGCGACTGCGCCGAGAGCTTCAAGGAGTTCTCGACCGACAACATCCGCGACACCTTCCGTTTGATCCTGCAGATGGCGGTCGTGCTGACCTTCGCGGGCCGCAAGCCCGTGGTGAAGGTGGGCCGTATCGCGGGTCAGTTCGCCAAGCCGCGCTCGTCCTCGGTCGAGATGATCGATGGGCTCGAACTGCCCAGCTATCGCGGCGACATCATCAACGGCATGGGCTTTACCGCCGCAGAGCGGGTACCCGACCCCCAGCGGCTGCTGAAGGCCTATCACCAGTCGGCCTCGACGCTGAACCTGCTGCGCGCCTTTGCCGGCGGCGGCTATGCCGACCTCTACAACATCCATCGCTGGACGCTGGGGTTCGCCGCCGACAACTCCTATGGGGCCCGTTATCGTGAACTGGCCGACAAGATCGGCGAGGCCCTGGCCTTTATGGAGGCGGTCGGGGTGACGCCGGAAACCCATCCGGACCTGTCCCGCGTCGAGGTCTTCACCAGCCACGAGGCCCTGCTGCTGAACCTTGAAAGCGCGCTGACGCGACTGGACGGAGCCAGCGGCGAATGGTTCGACACCTCGGCCCATATGGTCTGGATCGGGGAGCGCACGCGCCAGCCTGACGGGGCCCATGTCGAGTTCGCGCGGGGTATCAGGAATCCGATCGGCCTCAAGTGCGGCCCGACCATGGAGGCGGAGGATCTGCTGCGCCTGCTGGACATCCTGAACCCCGACAACATCCCCGGCCGGATGACGCTGATCGGGCGGTTCGGGGCGGACAAGGTGGGCGAGCGCCTGCCCAGGCTGATGCGCGAGATCAAGGCTGCGGGCCGCCGGGTCGTCTGGTCGATCGATCCCATGCATGGCAACACCCTCAAGGCCGGCAACGGGTACAAGACCCGGCCTTTCGAGCGCATCCTCAGCGAGGTCCGGACCTTCATCGATGTCGCCGAAGCTGAGGGTGTGCACCCGGGCGGGGTGCATCTGGAAATGACGGGCCAGAACGTCACCGAATGCCTGGGCGGGGCCCAGATGCTGACCGAGGACGATCTTTCCAGCCGCTATCACACCCATTGCGACCCGCGCCTGAACGCTGACCAGGCTCTGGAACTGGCCTTCCTGGTTGCGGAGCGACTGAAATCCGGGCGGCAGTCCCGCTCTGCAGCGGCCTGAGACCGCCATGGCCCGGGGATGCGTCGCCTATCAGGGTGCGCCGGGCTCCTTCAGCCACGAGGCCTGCGCCGTGCTGCGCCCGTGGGATGAGGCAATCGGCCACGACACCTTTCAGGCCGCGATCCAGTCGGTCCACGAGGGGCGGTGCGACTGCGCCCTGATCCCGGTCGAGAATTCCCGGATCGGCGACGTTCAGCCGGCAAGGCGGCTGGTCGAGGCGTCGGGGCTCGATGTTCTGGCCGAGGTCTGGCGACCGATCCGGCTGGCGCTGATGGGCCCGCCGGGCAGCCGCCTGTCTGATGTGCGGACGGTGGAAAGCCACCCGGCGGCCCTGGGCCAATGCGTGGGCACAATGGCAGCGCTGAACCTCAAGCCCGTCGAGGCTTATGACACAGCCGGGGCCGCCCGTGCGGTCGCCGAAGCGGAAGATCCGGCACGCGCGGCGCTTGCGCCCGCCGGCGCAGCCGAGATCTACGGCCTGTCGATTCTGCGCAACGACATGCAGGATTCCGCCGATAACCGCACGCGGTTTGTCCTTCTGGGGCGAGAGGGCGCTTGACGACGCATGATTTATGCGGGCATCAGCGATGCATGGCCTGCAAGCGTGCCCTGACTGCCGCTTTTGACGCCCGCGCTTTCGCGGCGTCGGCCCGCTATGCCTGTGGCGTCTATTTCTACGGCTTTCGATACGCCGGCTGAGGCGTCGGGACTGGCTTCCTGACCCCTCACCGGCGACCGCTCCGACCGGAGCGGCGGACTTCGGCCTCCCCCGATCCTCCCTTTTCGAAAGTTCTGAAGATGCCCCTGACCCTTGTGAAATCCCCCGAACCTCCGGCCGATGCCGAACAGATGACCCTGGCCGCCCTGCGCCACGAGATCGACGAGATCGATGCCCGGATGGTGGCCCTGTTCCAGAAGCGCCTGGCCCTGGCGGACCGTGTCGGCAAGGCCAAGGACGCCCCGACCGGCGGCTATGTGAAGCTGCGCCCCGATCGGGAGCAGGCGGTGCTGGCCCATGTCCTCCAGAGCGCCCGACCCGACACCCGGGCAGCCGTCGAGGCCCTGTGGCGCGAGGTCGTCGGCCATGGTCTGGCGCGTCAGGGCCAGCTGTCGGTCCGCGTCTGGGCCCCGGTCGAGCCGGCGCGGGCGTTCGATGCGGCGCGCCTGCGGTTCGGTCGCGCCGCCGAACTGAAGACCGAGCGCGATCCGCAGGCCGCCCTGGCCTTTGCTGCAGAGGGCAGGGGGGTCGCCGTACTGGCCATCAATGCCGGTGACCCGTGGTGGATGGGCCTGCGCCGCGAATGGGCGGCCCTCAGCGTCTTCGAGGGCTTCGGCAAGGACATCCCGACCTCGCTGGCCATCGGGCGGATCGATCCCTCGGCCCTGCCGCGCGGAGACCGGGTGCTGGTGACCGCCGGGGGTGACGCCGGTGACGGCTCGGGCGCGGGGCGTCGCGGACTGGACACCCACCACGGCTGGACCCTGGCGCTGACCTCGGCGTCCGTTGCTCCCGGCGGTCCGGAAGGCTGCGTCGGCGCGATAGGCTGAGCCGTCACGTTTGGTTGGTTTCCTCGGACCTGCCGTCGTCGGATCATACCGGCCGAACCGAGGGGAGCTGACGAAATGGTGAGATTTGTTGGACGACTGGCAGCCGTCATTGGCGGCTTGATCCTGGCAGCGCTTCCGGGATTGGCAGCAGCACAGGGGGGTGGGACGACGGTCGAAAGCGTCGTGCTGACGGCGTTCAATGTCTGCTGGGAGGGGGAAGACGGGGCCGACGTCTTTGCCCTCGCCCGACAGTCCGGGTTCAGCCAGATGCCGGGTGCCCGAACGGCCTATTTCTACCGGGATGTCAGCGGACGGGTCGTGACGCTTTCCGCCGACTACAGTCCCAACAGCCGCGGCCAGCCTGAACCGGCGTGCCGGATCACGGTGATGAAGCCGCAACTGGATACGCCGTGGACGCCGCAGTTCGCCATTCTGCCGAACATCGACGGCCTGATGGAGGTCCTCCTCGAGGGTGCCCAGAGTTTCACTCCGGCCTACCGGGTGATTGCCCTGCGGCAACCGCATCCGGTTCGCCGGGGGCGGACGCGCACCCTGCTCAAGGCCTATGACGGGTCGCGCGGTCGGATGATCTACATCGAGGAGGGCCGGGCGGCCTATGAGTTCCTGTATGTGAACGGGCACATCTCGGTCATCGACGATCCCTCGATCCCGGATTTCGGCACGGACCCGGCCGGCCGCGCCGCCAGTCAGGCCTTTGTCGATGATCGTTGGGCGATGGCCTTCTGCGAGCTGAATCCGCATGTCTGCGCCGAGCCCGAGCGTGTTCGCACGGCGGACTATGAGGTCTGGACCCTGCCCTTTTCCGGCATCGGATCCACGGGCGGCGGAAACCAGTCGGCGGCGCAGCGGTCTCGCGACGAGAGCTGGTGGCGGAACTATCACGAGACCGGGCGCGGTCGGTTCGACTAGACCGCCATATTGTCGATCAGGCGGGTGCGCCCCAGCCAGGCGGCGGCGAGAATACGCATGGCTCGGTCGCGGGCGGTCGCGAGCGGCTCGAGCGTGTCCGCGTCGCGCACGGCGACGTAGTCCACGCGGGCAAAGCCGTCGCTGAGCAGCGATGCAGCGGTCTCGTGCTCCACGATGTCGATCGGGTCCCCGTCGCGGATACGCGCGGCGGCGGCGGCCAGTCGCCCATTCAGACGACGGGCGATGTCGAGTTCGGCCTCGCTGAGGTAGGCATTGCGAGACGACAGGGCCAGGCCATGCCCGTCCCGCTCGGTCGGCACGCCGACGATGCGCGTCGGGATGTCGAGATCCGCCGCCAGTCGGGCGATGACCCGCAGCTGCTGATAGTCCTTTTCGCCAAACAGGGCGACGTCGGCCTGGACCTGATTCAACAGTTTGGCGACGACGATGGCGACCCCGCCAAAGAAGTGCGGGCGGTGGTCGGTCTCCAGCCCGAGCGCCGGTCCATCCATGGCGATGCGGGTGGCAAACCCCTGTGGATACATGACCCTGGCGGTCGGAGCGTACAGCAGGTCGCAACCGGCCCCGGCCAGCAGCCCGGCGTCGCGCTCCAGCGTCCGCGGGTAGGTGTCGAGGTCCTCGTGCGCCGCGAACTGGGTCGGGTTGACGAAGACGCTGGCGACCACCCGACGTGCCTCCCTGCGCCCCTGCTCGACCAGCCGCAGATGGCCCGCGTGCAGGGCGCCCATGGTCGGGACGAAAGCCACCGTCTCGCCGGCTGCGCGCCAGCCGGCAACGACGCGACGCAGGTCGGCGGGGGACGCGGCACGGAGCAGGGGCGGGGCGGCTGAGTCCATGGTTGAGACCGGATTTACCTTCTCGCTTAAGCCTACTTGTGCACGGGGCTGCAACAGAGGCTGGGTAGGGTGGCCTTATGACGTCCGCAGAAGTCCTTCGTCCAGTGCAGAAGCACCGCGTCCTGCGAGCCCTAGCGGCAGGCCTGGCCCTCAGCCTGACTGGCTGTGGCTGGGTCGAGCATGATCCGCACCGGTTCGAGCAGATGGCCGAGCGGGTCGCCGCCATCCCGGTCACCCTCGACCGGCCCGGCCAGTCCCGGCTGCAGACGCCGATGAAGACCCGCGACATGGGCCTGAGAGACGCCCGTGCCGACGCCGTCCGCGTCGAGGTCATGGATCCGCACGACCTGTGGGAAGCCCGGGACGGTGCCATGGAAGGCCTGATCCAGGCGGCGGCTCCGGTCATCGCAGAGGCCACCGTCGATACCGTCGGGAAGCGCGTCTCCGCCTCGGTGCCGCAGTTGCGCGCCCGTCCGGTTTCGACCCACAGGGATGCGGGCGAAGCCTCCCTGGTCCAGCTGGGCGCCTTTGGCAGTGAGGCTTCGGCCCGCACGGCCTGGGCCCGTATCCGCGCATCTGCCCCAGAGGCTCTTGCCGGTCTGACGCCGCGCTTCGAGCCTGTGACGGTCGACGGCCGGTCGTTGGTCCGGCTGAAGGTGGCTGTGCCGGCATCCGGTGCCGCCGCCGTCTGTGCCGCCGCGCGCATCCAGGACCCTTGGTGCCAAAGAGGCACGTGAGGCCGGGAACCGCATCCGCCCGCCGATGAGCCGTTGACCCCGACGGGCCGGCCCCCGATTTTGCGCCCGGGCCCCGCATGAGTCGCGGGACAGGGCAGAGTGCGCATGAACCAGCCGAAAGTCATTGTCGTCGGGAACGAGAAAGGGGGGGCCGGCAAGTCCACCCTGGCGATCCACATCGCCGTCGGCCTGCTGTACTCGGGGCGGAGCGTGGCCCTGCTGGACCTGGATCTGCGGCAGCGGTCGATGGCGCGCTTCTTCGACAACCGCAAGGCCTGGATGCTGGCCAACGGGCAGAAGTTGCCCCTGCCGGTCGAGCCCGATCTGGGGGAGGGCAAGGCGCTGGCCAGGGCCGGCGAAGAGGAACAGCTGGCCCGCTTCGAACAGGCCTTTGCCGAGGCCCGCCGCATGGCCGATGTGGTGCTGATCGACACGCCGGGCGGGGACACGGTCCTTTCGCGCCGAGCGCATGGCCTTGCCGACCAGATCGTCACGCCGATGAACGACAGCTTCGTGGACTTTGACCTTCTGGGCCAGGTGGACCCGGTCAGCCTGGACCTGATCCGGCCGTCGATCTACTCCGAGAGCGTGTGGGAGGCGCGGAAGAACCGGGCGATCGCGGGCGGCACGCCCATCGACTGGATCGTGGTCACCAACCGCCTGGCGGTGGCGGCGGCGCGGAACCGCGAGCGCCTGTCCGACCGCATGAAGAAGCTGTCGAAGCGGATCGGCTTTCGCATCGGACCGGGTCTGCGGGACCGGGTCATCTACCGCGAGCTGTTCCCCTTCGGCCTGACGGTGGCCGACCTGTCGAACGAGATCCGGCCGGTGGCGGTGTCGCTGGCCCATGTCGCGGCGCGGCAGGAGATGCGCTCGCTGATGATGGCGCTGGGGCTGGAGGGGGCCGAGGCGGCCTTTGACGTGACGGAATGATCCTGCTGGCGGTCCTGGCGGTGGGGGTGGCCTTCTGGGCCCTGGTCCTGCTGGGGCGGAGGGCCGATGCAACCCGGCGGCAGGGGGCCATGCCCGTCGAGCAGGCGCGGTCCCTGCTGGGTCTGGGACCGGACGCCACGGCCGCCGAGGTCAACGCCGCCTGGCGTCGGCTGATGGCGCGGGCGCACCCGGACCAGGGCGGGACCGAAGGGCTGGCGGCCCAGCTGAACGCCGCCCGCGAGACCCTGCTGAAGCGCCGCTAGAGAACCGCCAGCAGCTCGACGGTGAACAGCAGCACCGAGTTGGGCGGGATCTCGCCGCCGCCGACCCAACGGTCGCCGTAGGCGAGGTCGGCCGGTATGACGAACTCATATGTCTCGCCCTCGCGCATCAGGGCCACGCCCTCGGTCCAGCCCCTGATGACGCGGTTGAGCGGGAACTCGGCCGGTTCGTTGCGGCTGTACGAGCTGTCGAACTCGCGCCCGTCGATGAAGGTGCCGCGGTAGTGGACGCGGACGGTGTCGGTGGCCGCAGGCTGGCGGCCGTCCGGGTTGGCGCGGCCGACGCGGCGGAACTGCAGCCCGCTGTCGGTGATGGTCCAGCCGCGCCGGTTGCCGTTCCAGTCCAGATAGGCGGCCTGCCCGGCCTCCCACCCCGCCTGGCTGGGGACGACGTCAGGGGCGGGCGCGGCCGTGGCACAGGCGGTGAGGGCCAGGGCCGCGAGCGGGATCAGGGCGAGACGGTGAAGCTTCATGCGGTGACGCTATCAGCCCGGCGCGCCGACACAAGCGGCATCAGTTGGGACGCACGACCATGCAGGTAACATTGCGCGTTGACAGGGTCTCGCAGGCCGCGCGGGCCTGTTCCTCGGTAAAGCCGGTGAAGCGCGAGCGGTACCAGCCGGAGGCCTCCTCGACCGACCGTCCGCTGCCCTGGAATGTCGAGCGGAAGCGGCGGTTGACCTCGGTCAGCCAGTCGTTGGCCACGGTGCGGTCGCGGAAGGCCCCGACCTGCACGGACCAGCCGCCCGCAGCGGGGGCGGGGGCGGGGCGGCGCGCGGGCGTGTCGCTGTTCAGGCGCGAGGTGGTGCTCGACGGCACGACGGCGGGGCCCGAGGTGAGGATGACCTCGGGGTCGCGGTCGCCCATGGCCTGGGCGAGGGCGGCCGGGGGCGAAGCGGTCTGCGACGACGGCGCATAGGGCTGGGGCGCGGCGGAGGCATAGACCACCGGCGGCGCGACCTCGGGGCCGATGCCATAGCCCTTTTGCTCGAAATAGAGCTGGGCGACCTCGATCCGCTCACCGCGCGCGCGCTTGGCGGCGATCTCGAAGCCGGTGTCCATCAACTCGGCGACATGGGCGTTGCGGGTGGCGCTGGACCGTCCGCCCAGCACGACGGTGATCAGGCGGCGGCCGTCGCGCACGGCCGAGGCGGCAAGGTTGTAGCCCGAGGCATTGATGTAGCCGGTCTTGATGCCGTCATAGCCCCCACCGGCGCTGAGCAGGCCGTTGGTGTTGCGATAGTCGCGGCCCTGATAGGTCCAGCTGGAGACACCGAAGAAGCGGTAGTACTGCGGATAGTCGCGCATGACGGCGCGCGACAGGATGGTGATGTCGCGGGCGGTGGTGATCTGGCGGCTGTCGGGCAGGCCGTTGGCGTTGACGAAGCGGCTGTCGGACATGCCGAGCGCCTCGGCCTTGAGCGTCATCATGGCGGCGAAGCGGGCCTCGGACCCGGCGACGTGCTCGGCGAGAGCGGTGGCCATGTCATTGGCCGAGCGCAGGGCCGTGGCCTGGATGGCGTCGGCGACGGTGATGGTCTGACCGGCGGCGAGGCCCAGTTTGGACGGCGGCTGGGAGGCGGCGCGCGGCGAGACCCGGATCACGTCGCTGAGCTGAATGCGGCCCTCGGTGATCGCCTCGAACACCAGATAGAGGGTCATGACCTTGGTGATGGAGGCCGGATAGCGGCGGCTGTCGGCGTGGCGCGCGAACATGACCTCACCCGTCTGGGCATCGACCACAATGGCGGCATAGCGCAGGTTCTCGCGACTTTCGGCGGCGGGCGTGAACGCGCCCGGCAAGGGGCCGACCGTCAGCAGCGACAGGGACAGGAGAAGAACGACCGTACGCCGGAAAAGAAGGGTCATGGGCGGTTTCTGCCTTACTGGATCAAGACCTGCGGATACACGCGACCCTCCAACACGCCGGAAGGGCCGCACAGGCGGAACGAGCTTACCCTATCATGAAGATAGCGGGTTTCACGGGGGTTAAGACGCGGTCAACGACTTGTGATGGGGGCGGGGTGCGTCAGCTGGCCGGTGGGGAAATACCGTCTGAAGGGTCTGAAGGGTCTGAAACGGCCTCCCTCATCTCCTCTCCGTTTGCGGGGAGGTGGCGCGACGGCGCAGTCGGCGTGACGGAGGGGGCGGCGCTTCCGTGGCTCATGACGGCGGGCGCGGCCAGCGACATTTTCGGACAGGGCACCGCCGCCCCCTCCACCGCTATGCGGTCCCCCTCCCCATCAAGATGGGGAGGTGATGAGAATTTGCTGTCTGAAGGGTCTGAATGGTCTCCTCCCTGTTGCGGAGCAATGGGGAGGTGGCGCGGCGCATCTTGCGCCGTGACGGAGGGGTTCTGGGCCGAGGGCTGAGGGCTGTGCGCGGGGTGAAGATCCCCTCCACCACTTCGTGGTCCCCCTCCCCACCCGAGGTGGGGAGGAGACGCTGCGTCCTCCCGCAATTTACCGTCTGAACCGTCTGAACCGTCTGAATTCGCCCTGGCCAGCGATCGCGCCATCGCCTGGATTTCGGCGACCTGGGCTTCGAGGGCGTCCATGAGGGGATTGGGTTTCGCCTGCGGTACTACCCCCTCCACCCCAGCGCTTTGCGCTGCGGTCCCCCTCCCCCGTGGGGGGAGGAATACCGGCTTCCGGGCCATGTCCAGCAGGGTGCGGTGCAGGCGCATCCAGCGGCCGGCTTCGGTGGCGTGGCCCTTCAGGATGACGCGGTTCAGGCGGATGAGCGCGTGGTTGGCCATGTCGGCATAGTCGGGCAGGCCCGCCTCAAGCTCGGCCTCGAGGTCGACGGGTTCGGGGGCGGGCTGATCCTGACGACGCCAGCCTTCCTCGGCGGCGCGGTTGCGGAGCGTCGAGACCCGCATGCCGTAGCGGTCGCAGACGACCGAGGCCGACTCGCCCGCCAGATAGTCGGCCCGGGCGCGGGCCCAGGTGGCGTCCGAGGCGCGGTGATGGCCGGAGCGACCGGATGCGCGGGATCGGGGCTCGCGCTCGGCGAAGATGCCGGCGCATTCGTCGTCGATGCTGGCGCGGTCGGGGTCGTAGTCGGGATCGTGGCCGGGCCAGTCGTTGGGCCAGTAGCCGTCTTCGGTGTGGTTTGGGTCCATGGCGTTCTCTCCGTATGTCTCAACCGGCCAGTGTGCGGGGGCGGGGAGGTAGGGCGGGGAGAACGGTCCGGGAAACGGTGGGGGTGTTGAAAGGGTTGGGGAATCGGGCGGCGGCTATCCTATCTGCTGCCCTGAACCCGACATCCACCCGCCTCAAGCAAGAGGTTCATCACAAAGACCACAAAGAAGGCACGAAGAACACGACGGGGGTGGAGTTTGACCCACCCTCATTGTTCCTTCTCCCGATGGGAGAAGGTGGCGCGTGAGCGCCGGATGAGGGTCGTTGGTGTCTGTCGGCGACAGCCGTGGCAGGGCCGGTGCGACGGCTCACGCCGAAGGAGACGGTTAGCCCCTCACCCCCAACCCCCTCTCCCAACGGAGAGGGGACTTAAGAATGAGGTTCATCACAGCGGACACAGCGAAGGCACGGCGGTCACGGCGGGGTGGTGCGGGGTCCGATGTCAGAGGCTCGGCGGAGTGGCCAGTGGGGACTCTGCGAATTTCCGCGATGGGTGGAAAGGGGACGTCGCCACATCTACAGTCACTGTCTGGGATGGGGGGTGCAATGTTCCGATGGTTGCGGCGAAAATCGGCTGGCCTTCACCCCGAGGTGTCGCACCTTGCTGGGTTAATGCGGGAGATTGAGGACGTCTTGCGTGCTGGAGGTGCAGTTCGTTGGGCAAATCAGGTCTCCCGTTGCGCCGATATAGTCGAACGATCCGACGGCTACGGTGTTGAGCGCTTTCTTCAGCTCTACGGTGGAATGGGGTCGATCAACGATCTATCGCTACATCGCAACGGCGTTCCTTTGGTTGAGGAGAACGGTCGACTAGAGCGGTTGCTCAGTGAAGCTTTTGAGCTTGCCAGTCGGCTGAAGCGCTCCAGCTAACGTCCGCAATAGGTCGCTAGCGGGCTTCCGGTGTCGGGACGCTCCCCAAAATGGTGCGGTGCACAAAAATCCCTTGCATTCCCTTCGCACTTGCACCATATGGCACATCAACGCCCCGGGAATTCGCGTGGGGTGGACCTTTCAGAGCGGCGCAGGCCGCCACCGAACCAGGAGATGTGACCATGGCTGACACCGCCGAGACCACCAAGAAGACCGTCGAGACCGCCACCGCCAAGGCCCAGGCCCAGGCTGAAAAGATCCAGGCCGCCGGCGCGCAAGCCGTCCGCGAAGGCATGGACAAGTCGCTGGCCTCGATGAGCGAGCTGAGCGTCCAGGCCAAGAAGAACCTCGACGCCGTGGTCGAGTCGGCCGCCGCTGCCCAGAAGGGCACCGAGGCCCTGACCAAGCAGGCCGCCGCCTATTCGCGCAAGTCGTGGGAAGACGGCATCGCCGCCGCCCAGTCGCTGGCCCAGGCCCGCTCGGTCCAGGAAATGATCGAGCTGCAGACCAGCTTCACCAAGTCGGCCATCGAGCTGTATGTGGCCGAAATGAACAAGGCCGCCGAAGTCCTGACCGCCTCGGTCAAGGACAGCTTCAAGCCGATCAACGAGCGCGTCACCGCCTCGGTCGAGAAGTTCCAGGCCGCTCGCTAAGCCGAGTTTCCTGACTGATCATGGACGGGCCCCGGTGGAAACGCCGGGGCCTGTTTGCGTTCGGGCCCCGTTTTCGCGGGAGGGCGACCGGGTCCGTCAGATTTCACAAGGACCTGTGACTGGACGCCGCTTCAATTCGGGACATGATGACCTACATGATCAGTTCTTCCCCGAACCGGACGTCGAATGCCCCAGAACCGGCCTGATGAGACGGGTGGGGGTCGCGGGACCGCTGTCGTCACCGAGACCCGCCCCAAGCTGAAAAAACCGTCGCTGTATCGCGTTCTGATTTTGAACGACGACTACACGCCGATGGAATTCGTCGTCTATGTGCTGGAACGCTTCTTCGGAAAGAGCCGCGAGGACGCGACTCGCATCATGCTGCTCGTGCACCAGAACGGTGTGGGGGTGTGCGGGGTGTTCACCTATGAGGTGGCCGAGACCAAGGTCGCCCAGGTGGTCGAGACGGCCCGGCGGCACCAGCACCCCCTGCAATGTACGATGGAAAAGGACTGAGAGGAGCCTTCGCCCATGCCTTCATTTTCCCGTCCTCTCGAAGAGACGCTGCACCGCGCGGTGGCCTATGCCAACGATCGCCGCCACGAGTATGCGACCCTTGAGCACCTGCTGCTGGCCCTGATCGACGACCCGGATGCCTCGGTCGTCATGGGTGCCTGCAACGTCGATCTGGCGGCGCTGAAGGTGGCGCTGACGCTGTATGTCGACAACGACCTGGCGGCCCTGACCACGGCCGACGGCGACGACGCCAAGCCGACCGCGGGCTTCCAGCGCGTGATCCAGCGCGCGGTCATCCACGTGCAGTCCTCGGGCCGCGAGGAGGTGTCGGGCGCCAATGTGCTGGTCGCCATTTTCAGCGAGCGTGAGAGCCACGCGGCCTACTTCCTGCAAGAGCAGGACATGACCCGCTATGACGCGGTCAACTATATCGCGCACGGCATCGCCAAGCGGGCGGGGGCGTCGGAGACCCGACCCGCCAAGGCGACCTCGCCCGAGGATGCCGAGGACGCGGCGGCGGCCAAGTCGGGCGATGAGGCGCTGGAGGCCTATTGCGTCGACCTCAACGAGAAGTCGCGCCAGGGCAAGGTCGATCCGCTGATCGGCCGCCAGAGCGAGGTCGAGCGCTCGATCCAGATCCTGTGCCGGCGGACCAAGAACAATCCGCTGCTGGTGGGGGATCCGGGCGTCGGCAAGACCGCCATCGCCGAGGGTCTGGCAAAGAAGATCGTCGACGGCGAGGTGCCGGACGTCCTGAAGGACGCGACCATCTTCTCGCTGGACATGGGCTCGCTGCTGGCGGGGACGCGCTATCGCGGGGACTTCGAGGAGCGGCTGAAACAGGTCGTCAAGGAACTCGAGACCCACGACAATGCCATCCTGTTCATCGACGAGATCCATACGGTGATCGGCGCAGGGGCGACTTCGGGCGGGGCCATGGATGCCTCGAACCTGCTGAAGCCGGCGCTGGCGTCGGGCACGCTGCGCTGCATGGGCTCGACCACCTACAAGGAATACCGGCAGCATTTCGAGAAGGACCGGGCCCTGGCCCGCCGCTTCCAGAAGATCGATGTGCATGAGCCGACGGTCGAGGACACGGTCAAGATCCTGCGCGGTCTGAAGTCGTATTACGAAAGCCACCACAAGCTGCGCTACACCGAGGCGGCGATCCGCACGGCGGTGGAGCTGTCGGCGCGCTACATGTCGGACCGGAAACTGCCCGACAAGGCGATCGATGTGATCGACGAGGCCGGCGCCAGCCAGATGCTGCTGCCCGAGTCTCGGCGCAAGAAGACCATCGGCCAGAAGGAGGTCGAGGCCGTCATCGCCCGGATGGCGCGCATTCCGCCGAAGTCGGTCTCCAAGTCCGACACCGAGAGCCTGAAGGAGCTGAAGGGCGATCTGGAGCGGGTGGTCTATGGCCAGGAGCAGGCTATCGACCAGGTGTCCTCGGCCATGAAGCTGGCGCGGGCCGGTCTGCGCGAGGCGAACAAGCCGATCGGCAGCTTCCTGTTCAGCGGTCCGACGGGCGTCGGCAAGACCGAGGTGGCCAAGCAACTGGCCGCGACGCTCGGCATCGAGATGCTGCGCTTCGACATGTCGGAATATATGGAGCGGCACACCGTCAGCCGTCTGATCGGGGCGCCCCCCGGCTATGTCGGGCATGACCAGGGCGGGCTGCTGAGCGATGCCGTCGATCAGCATCCGCATGCCGTGGTGCTGCTGGACGAGATCGAGAAGGCCCACCCGGACGTCTACAACATCCTGCTGCAGGTGATGGACAACGGCATGCTGACCGATGCCCTGGGCAAGAAGGTCGACTTCCGCAATGTGGTGCTGATCATGACCACCAACGCCGGGGCGGCCGACAATGCGCGGGCGGCGATCGGCTTTGGCCGGGGCAAGGTCGAGGGCGAGGACGACAAGGCCATCCAGCGCCTGTTCACGCCCGAGTTCCGCAACCGGCTGGATGCGATCATCACCTTCAAGGCGCTGGGGGCGGACACCATCCGCCAGGTGGTGACGAAGTTCATCCTGCAGCTGGAAGCCCAGCTGGGCGATCGCAACATCACGCTTGAGCTGACCGATGAGGCGACCGACTGGCTGGCCAAGAACGGCTTTGATGAACTGTATGGCGCGCGGCCTCTGGGCCGGGTGATCCAGGAGCACATCAAGAAGCCGCTGGCCGACGACATCCTGTTCGGACGCCTGACCCGGGGCGGGCACGTCAAGGTGGCGCTGAAGGACGGCAAGATCGTCTTCGACATCTCGGGCACCGAGGCGGCGGCGAAGCAGGCCGCAGAAGCCGACGAAGACGCCGCTGCCGACTGACTGTGATGTGACCCACGAAAAGGGCCCGGAGAGCGATCTCCGGGCCCTTGCTCTGTCAGGGGATGCGTTTAGCGACGGCGGCCGAGCGCACCCAGCACCACGGCCAGACCGGCGACGATACCGGTGGTCAGCAGCGGCTTGCGGCGAGCGAAGTCCAGACCCTTGCGGGCCGTGTCTTGATAGTCGGCGGGGGCGCGGGCGACGAGGCCGTCAAGGCCGTCGATGACCCGGCCATAGGCGTCGCGGGCCTTGCCCTTGTATTCGGTGAGGCGGCCGTCGAGCTCCAGCTTGCGATCGCCGGTCAGTCGGCCGAGCCCGGTGCGCGTCTTGCCGATAGCCTGCTCAGCGGCGCCTTCGATACGTTGATCGGTCATGAAGTTCTCCTGATGGGATGGGGGTGGGGCGTTAGCCATCAAGCGCGTGCGGCGCAGCAGAGTTCCGTCGCTGGCCTGCGACATCGCAGCGCTGGGGCAGACTCAGGGTTGTTGACAGGCTCTGGCCCATCTGATGTCTAGTCGTTCGGGGAACGTGGGTTGGGGAGGCCATGGACTTGCCGCTGCCGGCAGCCGTTCGAAAGGGCAGGGGCTTCATCGCCCTGTTGGGTCTGATTGTCGCCCTCGTGGCTGTGTGGGGACCGGCGCAGGCGCAGGACCGCTACGCCCTGATCATCGGCATTAACGACTATGAGAGCGGTAACGATCTCTACAACCCGGTGCGGGATGCGCGGGATGTCGCCGACCGGCTGGGCAAGCTGGGATATACGCTCGTCGGCGGCGGTGCCCAGATTGACCTGACCCGGGCGGAATTGCTGGACCAGGTCGACGCCCTGGCGAGGCGGCTGCGCCCCGGAGACATGGTCTTCGTCTATTTCGCGGGTCACGGCAGCTATTTCGGCGACGGGGCCCAAGCGGAGACCTATCTGATTCCCAAGGATGACAGGGCCCTGCGGTACCGGGAGGATTTGCCGGAGCAGGCGGTGAAGCTGACCGCCTTGCTAGGTCGATTGCATGAGGCCCAGGTCACTGGCGTGGTGGTGATCGATGCCTGCCGCAATCTGCGGCTGCCGAGTCGTCAGACGGGAGGGACCTCCACGGGCCTTGCCATGCCGAACGGCCGGGCGGCCACCGGGCTACTGGTCGCGTATTCTGCTGATATCGGTGAGGAAGCGGCAGATGGAAGGGCGGGGGCCAACAGCCGGTTTGCGGCCGCGCTGCTTCCGCGGCTGGATGGCTCCGTCGACCGGGTGGACGACATCTTCATGCTGGTAAGGCGTGATGTGCGTCTGGCGTCGGGGGGACGGCAGAACCCGATGGTTGCCAGCTATCTGACCGCGCCGCTCTATCTGACGGCGGCGCTTGCGCCGGCCCCGGCCACTCTGTTGCCCGGGGAGACGCAGGACAGCGCCCGCAAGCGTGAGGCGTGTGAGGCGGGTAACGCTGCCGCCTGCAACGATCTGGGCGCCATCCATGAAGCGGGGCGGGGAGTGCCGCAGGACCATGCAAGGGCCGCCATATTGTTTGAGCGGGCGTGCGATGGGGACGTGTTCGTCGCCTGCCGGAATCTGGGGATTCTGCATCTCTACGGACGCGGGGTCGCACGGGACGTGGAGCGCGCCTTCGCCCTGTTCGAAACGGCGTGCAGCGGGGGCTCGGCCTTGGGCTGCAACAGCCTGGGCTATATGTATCGGGACGGGGTGGGCGTGGCGCCGGACGATGTTCGCGCCGTCGCGCTTTACCAGTCGGCGTGCGACGGGGGCAGCGCAGAAGGCTGCTCCAGTCTGGGGTTCATGTACGCCGAGGGCCGCGCGGTACCCCGCGACGATACCCGGGCCGCGCGGCTCTATGATCAGGCCTGCCAGGGCGGGTCTGCACCGGGCTGTGCAAACCTGGGCTTTGCCTATGCCAACGCTCGCGGGGTGCCGCACGACGACCGGCGTGCCGCGTCTACCTTGCGGCGGGCGTGCGACGGCAATGATGTTGCCGCCTGTAGCGGCCTGGCGTTCCACTATGACGCCGGGCTGGGTGTGGAGCGGGACCTGCCGCGGGCGCTCTATCTATATCGACGGGCGTGTGACGCCGATTTCGGGCCGGCCTGCGGCAATCTGGGCCGAATGTATGCCGAAGGCCGGGGCGGTATCGCCAATCTGAGCCTGGCACGCACCGCGCTGAGGCGAGGCTGCGCGCTGGGTTACCCGTATGCGTGTGAGTACGAAGCGTATCTGAACGACCGATAGTCATGGCGGCTTTCCCGACCCATGGCACCGCGGAGAGAGTCTTGAGGGGCAATACGCCCGCTTCAAATCCAAGGAGATCGCTATGAGAATTTTTGCCGGACTTGCGGTGCTGGCGAGCGGTATCGCTGTCACCTCCTGCGTTCCTAACGAGTTCTGTTGCCTGCCAATCACAAACGTCACCGCTGTGAGCTTCAGCGACACACTCGATTTCGACAAGGCCCTGCATTCCACGCTCAAGGGCAACACGGCCATCGTGACTGTCGCCATGCCGGATCCGAAGGTCGCGACCGTCGCGTCTTTGTCTCCTGGAGCCGTTGTTGTGAATGAGGCCCTCGAGGTCCTGGTGGGCGGGGACCTGAATGTCGGTTCGCATCGCTTGGCTCCGTGGGTCAATGTTCCTGCGGTGGCGGGCCGGAAAACGCACTGGTGCAGCACAGAGGGCGTAGCGCGGGGATACATGGGAATCGCGACAGAGGTGCTGGCCAAGGTTCTCAAGTATGAACCGGCCCGGGATTACTCGGCGGTGGTGGTCTATGACTCGGCCGACCGCGTGCAATATGTGCGGTTCGTCCACAACGCCCCCGACACGATGACCTGCGCCGATGCCATCGCCATGGCACCAGCGCCTTCATAGCGTTCTGAAGTTCGCCTGACCCGGAAAAGGCAATGCCGGGGTCAGGCGGTGGCGGTGACTTCGTTCAGACCTGAGCGGAGCGCGGAGACGTCGGTGAGCCCGGCATCGAGGCGACCGTGTTCCTGCGTCCAGATCGGCAGGGCCTCGGCGAGGATGGTGCGGCCCGCATCGGTCAGGGAGGCCCGGCGGCTGCGGCGATCCCGGGCGTCGGGGGTGGTTACCACAAGACCCTTGCGCTCAAGCGGCTTGAGGTTGGCGGTGACGGTCGATCGGTCCATGGCCAGCAGCTGGGCCACCGCACCGATAGTGGGGGGCTCGGGTCGGTTCAGACCGTTCAGCAGGCTGAACTGACCACTGGTCAGGCCCACCGGGGCGAGCGCCACGTCGAATCGCCGGGCCAGCACCCGCGCCGCTCGCTGGGCATGAAGGCACAGGCAGTGGTCCCGGACATGGAGCGTGGCCTGATAGGGCATCGGGTTTGACATACGCTCAATTAGCTTGATATCAACGTATAAGTCAAAGGGAGAGAGAGCATGCCGACCGTCACCGCCTTCAAATGGGTGCCCCCTTTCGCGGAGGGGCTGGTCAGGGACCTGCGCGTGCGCTGGGCGCTGGAGGAGACGGGGCTGGCCTATGAAGATCGGCTGCTGGGCTTCGAGGACACGGCAACGCCGGAGTATCGCGCCTGGCAACCCTTTGGTCAGGTGCCCGCCTATCGGGATGGCACGGTCGAAATGTTCGAGAGCGGCGCCATCGTCCTGTGGATCGCCCAGTCGTCCGATCAGCTGATGCCCGCCGACCCCGCCGACCGCGCCATGGTCATGACCTGGATGTTCGCGGCTCTGAACAGCGTCGAGCCGTCGGTCTCCGAACTGTCCGGGATCGATCTGTTCCACGCCGACGAGGCCTGGACCAGGGAGCGACGCCCGCAGGTTGAGGCCCGGGTGCGTCAGCGTCTCTCTGCCCTCCAGACGGCGCTGGGGGACCGCCCGTGGCTGGTCGAAGGCCGCTTCAGTGCGGCCGACATCCTGATGACCCATGTCCTGCGGGCGCTGCGGCACACCGATATCGTCGCGGATTATCCGGCGCTGGCCGCCTATGTCGCCCGGGCCGAGGCGCGGCCGGCGTTCCAGCGGGCGCTGGCGGATCAGATGAAGCCGTTCCGGGAACACGCCCCGGCCTGAGCCGGTCGCAGGCCCGTCCGGGGACACGCGTCAGTTTGTGGGGGGTGCGGGATGGCCCGTCTTGTCTATGGAATGAATGTCTCGCTGGACGGCTATGTCGATCACGAGAAGTTCGGACCCGATGAGGTCCTGTTTCGGCATTTCATCGAACAGGTCCGTACCTCGGCCGGCAGCATCTATGGCCGGCGCCTGTATGAGATCATGCGCTACTGGGAACAGGATGATCCCGAGTGGACGCCGGATCTGCATGAGTTTGCGGCGGCGTGGCGCGCCGAACCCAAATGGGTCGTGTCGCGTACCCTGACGTCGGTGGGGCCCAATGCGACGCTTGTCGCCGACGATGTGGAGGGCGTGGTGGGCCGCCTGAAGCAGGAGCGGGAGGGCGACCTCTATGTCGGCGGGCCGGTGCTGGCGCACAGTCTGACCGGGCTGATCGATGAGTATCGCCTCTGCGTTCACCCCGTCGTGCTGGGCGGAGGCGATCCGCTGTTCGTCGGGCCCCGGCCGCCGCTGCGCCTTGTCATGCACCGCCGGATCGGCGGGGAGGCGATCGAGCTGACCTACGTCCCGGCCTAAGCGGCACCTGCGGCGCCAGATCCCGTGAGGGCCGCGCGCTCGGCGGCAGTCAGGTGACGCCAGCGGCCTTCGGGCAGGCCGTCGAGGCTGAGGGGGCCGATGTGGGTGCGCCACAGGTCCATGACGCGCAGGTCCAGCATTTCGCACATGCGGCGGATCTGGCGGTTGCGGCCCTCGCGCAGGACGAAGCGCAGGCAGAGGGGCCCCAGCTGCTTGACCTCGGCGCGCTTCAGGGCGCGGCCGTCCAGCGACAGGCCGAAGCGTAGGCGGGCGATCTTGGAGTCCGTCAGCGTGCCGCGTACCCAGACCTGATAGGTCTTGGGCAGGTCGGCGTCGGGACCGATGACGGCCTTGGCCACCACCCCGTCGGTCGACAGGATCAGCAGGCCGCGGGAATCCTCGTCCAGCCGCCCGATCGGAGGCAGGCTGTCGCGCGAGGAGGGCAGGGGGCCGTCATCCAGTTGCGCTGCCGCCGTCAGCAGGCGGGCGGCCGGAATCTTGCCGGGCTCGGGCTGGCCCGAGACATAGCCCATGGGCTTGTGCAGCAGGATCGTCACGGCTTCGGCCAGCTTGTCCTGTGCCGCACGGGCGAGGGTCAGGGTCTGGCCGGGCAGGATCTTGCGTCCCGCGTCCCGCACGGTTTCGCCGTCCAGCGAGACGAGGCCCTCTGCGATCAGGGCGTCGGCCTCGCGCCGCGAGGACAGGCCGGACTGGCCCATGAACTTGTTCAGGCGGACGGGCTCGGTGCCCTTATAGGTGCGGCTTAGCGACATGGGGCGGGTTTATCCTGTCGCAGGACGTGCCGCCAGCGACCTGGGCATACAGGACTGAAGCCCTAACCGCGCGTTGACTTTGAGTACAAGCGCCCTATATCAAAACCCATCAATTGAACCGTGCACGCGTGGCGGCCCGTGATCCCAGATTACGGAAAATGAAGCTGTGTTTTCTGCAGTGAGCCGCTGTCCAGATTTCTCGCTGATTTCGTGGAATATGCGTGCCCATAACAGAAGGATGTGTTTTGAAAGCTCAAACCATCAGAAAGCCTGCTCATCGTAATCGTTTCCAGCGCGTGCCGACACGGGCCCGCATCGGCCTGGCCATGCGCCGTGACATGAATTTCGGGCCGCTCGGCGATGTCGAACCGATGATCCAGGCCGGTGGCCTGTCGATCGCGCCGATCTCGACCGGTGATGCCAGCCTGCACATCAACGGCGTGACGGTCCTGCCCACGGCCAGGGCCCGTGATCTGGAAAGCGGTGACCTGAAGGCGCTGGTGGTGCCGGGCGGCCATTCTGACGAGGCGGGCGACAAGGCGGTGCGCGCGCTGATCGACACGGCCCGGAGCCGGGGCGTGCCGGTCATCGCCTTTGGCGAAGGCGTGGTGCATGCGACCCGCGCGGTCGGAGCAAATCCGTCTGACTATGTGGATGCGCCGGCCGTGGTGACCGATGGCGACGTCGTGACCATGCTGGCCGACCGGGATGCCCTGTCGGCGGCGACTGCCCGTATCGGCTGAAGGGGCGTTCAGAGCGTACGGAAGAGGAGGCCGAGGTTGTTGGCGGGCAGGGCGGCGCGACGCGTCAGTCTCAATCCGTTCGACCGGGCCTCTGACACGACGTCTTCGAGGGCGCGCAGACCCCACGCCGGGTCGCGCGCCCTCAGGCTTTCATGGAAGGCCAGATTGCTGGCCGCGGTTTCGAAGTCGGCCTCGAAATAGGGGCCATAAAGGGCCAGCAGGCCACCCGGCCGGACCAGCCGCTCGCCCGCCAGCTTCATCAGACCCACGGTCGCAGACCAGGGGCTGATGTGGATCATGTTGATGCACAACACGACATCGAACGGGCCGTCCGGCCAGGTCGCGGCGTCAGCGGCGTCCAGCCGGACGGGGGGCAGGAAGTTGTCGGGGCCATGGGCGGCCCGCCAGCCCGCGAGAGCCCGTACCGCATCGTCACTGAAGTCGGTGGGCAGGACGCTCAGGCCCGGATGGGCCCGGGCGAGGGCCAGGCCGTGGCCGCCGGTGCCGGTCGCGACTTCCAGCAGCCGTCCGGTCTCGGGAAGGTGCGGGACGAGGAACTTGAGGATATGCGGTAGGTTTCGTTCGCCAGCCGGGGTTAACAGGGCCGGATCGTGTGCAGCGTTGCCGTTCGTCAAAAAAAATCTCCATCACATCCGTGCCCGAAGTAACCGGTTACAGCCATGCGGCGTGCCCGGACCGGGCGCGTTGTGTGGCATGGGCGGTCAAAACTTGCAGCAGTTGACCTTGCGTCCAGACGGTGTTTTGAGCGTGTAACAGAGCGTGATCGTCGCGCTCACTGGGGGCAGTCCGGCGAAGATCGGCGCTCCCGTCTGACGTTCAGGAGCGCATAAATGGCCCAATCCCCCGTTGCCGGGCTGCACCCGGCCCCGACCCGTCATGCCAAGCTGGTGGCCTGGGTGGAGGAGATCGCCCGGCTGACGAAGCCTGCGCGCGTGCACTGGTGCGACGGCTCGGAGAGCGAGAAGGCGGCGATCGTCGCCGATCTGATCGACAAGGGCACGCTCAGGGCGCTGGACCCGGTCAAGCGTCCGGGCAGCTATTATGCCGCCTCGGACCCGCGCGATGTGGCGCGCGTCGAAAGCCGGACCTTCATCTGTCCCGCGGATCCGAAGGACGCGGGTCCCACGAACAACTGGGCCGAGCCCACCGAGATGCGGGCGCGCCTGAACGGCCTGTTCGACGGCTGCATGGCCGGGCGGACCATGTATGTGGTGCCGTTCTGCATGGGGCCGCTGGGCTCGGAGATCAGCGCGCTGGGCGTCGAGATCACCGACAGCGGCTATGTCGCCGTGTCGATGGGCATCATGACCCGCATGGGCAAGGATGCGCTGGACGCCCTGGGAGACGACGGGACCTTCGTGCCGGCCGTCCATACGCTGGGGGCGCCGCTGACCGAGGGTCAGGCCGATGTGCCCTGGCCCTGCAATGACGACAAATGGATCGTGCACTTCCCCGAGACGCGGGAAATCTGGTCCTATGGCTCGGGCTATGGCGGCAACGCCCTGCTGGGCAAGAAATGCTATGCGCTGCGGATCGCCTCGGTCATGGCCCGCGACGAAGGCTGGCTGGCCGAGCACATGCTGATCCTGAAGCTGACCGATCCGCAGGACCGGGTGAAATATGTGGCCGCAGCCTTCCCGTCCGCGTGCGGGAAGACCAATCTGGCCATGCTGCAGCCGTCGATCCCCGGCTGGAAGGCCGAGACAGTCGGCGACGACATCGCCTGGATGCGGTTCGGGGATGATGGGCGGCTGTATGCGGTGAACCCGGAGGCGGGCTTCTTTGGCGTGGCGCCGGGCACAAGCCGCAACACCAACAAGAATGCGCTGGAGACGCTGGCCACCAACACCATCTTCACCAATGTGGCGCTGACGGCCGACAATGATGTGTGGTGGGAGGGCCTGACGAAGGAGGCCCCTGCCGGTCTGACCAACTGGAAGGGCCAGCCGCACGATCCCGCCTCGGGCGAGCCTGCGGCCCATCCGAATGCCCGCTTTGCCGCCCCGGCCAGCCAGTGCCCGACCATCGCCCCCGAGTGGGAAGACCCCAAGGGCGTGCCGATCGACGCCATCCTGTTCGGTGGGCGCCGCGCGTCGGCCGTGCCGCTGGTGACCGAGGCGTTCGACTGGGAGCACGGGGTGTTCCTGGGCTCGACCGTGGCGTCGGAAGGCACGGCGGCGGCCGAGAACAAGGTCGGCGAGCTGCGCCGCGACCCGTTCGCCATGCTGCCGTTCTGCGGCTACAACATGGGGGACTATTTCGCCCACTGGCTGGCCATGGGCGGAAAGAGCGACCCGGCGAAACTGCCGCGCTTCTACTTCGTCAACTGGTTCCGCAAGGGATCGGACGGCAAGTTCGTCTGGCCGGGCTTTGGCGACAACGCCCGGGTTCTGAAGTGGATCAGCGAGCGGCTGAACGGCGAGGCCGGGGCAGTCGAGACGCCGGTCGGCCGGGTGCCGACGCGCGAGTCGCTGGATCTGGACGGGCTGGACCTGTCGGAGACCGATCTGGCCACCCTGCTGGATGTCGATGTCGAGGTCTGGACCGAGGAGGCCTCGCGCATCCCGGCCTTTTTCGAGACCTTCGAGGATCGCATGCCGAAGGCCCTGTGGGATCAGCTGAAGGCGCTGGAGCAGCGGCTGTCCGAGGCCCGCAGCGCCGCCATGGCCGCCGAATAGGTCACGTCCCCGCTTGATTTCGGGACGCGCCCGGTCGATGCACCGGGCGTGACCTCCTCTTGCGACATTGCCGTGATCGGCGCGGGCGTGCTGGGCCTCAGCGTCGCCGCAGAGGCGCGCGCGCACGGGCGGGAGGTGTGCGTCATCGACCCGGGCGGCGCCAATGCCTCGTCAGTGGCGGCCGGCATGATCGCGCCGGCGATGGAGAGCTTGCTGGACCCCTGGCAGGCCGATCCGGTGGGGCGGGCCGTCGTGCTGCGGCAGGCCCGCGATCTGTGGCCGGACTTTGCCGCCCGCCATGGTGTCGAGCTGATCCGTGACGGGGCGGACTGGATCGGCGACGACGCGGACAGGGTGATGGCCCGGCTGGCGGGGCTGGGCTTTGCCGCGGAGCGGACGGAGACCGGGGCCTTTACCCCGGAGGACTGGCGAGTCGATCCGGTCGCGGCGCTGGGAGCGCTCGGCCGGGGCGTCGAACGGTTGGAGGGCCGGGTCGCCGTGGTGCAGGCGCAAGGGGAGGCGTGGCTGCTCACGCTGGCCGACGGGGCCGGCGTTTCTGCGCGGGCAGTGGTGCTGGCGTGCGGGACGACCTTTCCCGAAATGCCCGAGGCGGTGCGGCGGGCGGTGGATGGGGTCCAGGCGATCGGCGGGCGACTGGCGTATACGCCCCGGCGGCTGGTCGTACGCCCGGCGCGGTTCGTCGGCGGCTATGCGGTGCCGCTGGGCGAGGGCACGGTGATCGGCGCGACCATGGAGGCAGGCGGGCTGCTGGCCGACGCCTCGGCCCTGCAGGACGCGCTTCTGGAGCGGGCGCGACAGGCCCTGGGTCTGACGGAGATCGGCCCGGTGGAATGGCGGATGGGGCTCAGGGGCGCGACCGCCGATGGCCTGCCTCTGACCGGTGAGGTCCTGCCTCGCTTTCACCTGGCCCTGGCCCCGCGTCGCAACGGCTGGCTGATGGCGCCGGAGGTGGCGCGGAAGACGGTCGAGGCCGTTCAGGGATAGCGCCGGTTGGCCTGAGGGCTGCTTCATGATAGGGAACCCGGGACGAGACCAGCCATTAGACATGGGGAGATATGCACATGACCCACGACCAGACTCACGAGATCGACACCGAGGTTCAGGACATGCAATCCTGGACCGCGCCGACGCTGACCCGGCTGGAGATGGAAGACGCCGAGGCAGGGCCCGCCGGCCTGACGGATGCCGGGATCTTTTCCTGACCACCGGACAGGCATCGGATGGATGATCAGGGGCCGCCTGGAATGGGCGGCCCCTTTTTCGTGTCGCTAGCCTTCGGGCAGGGTGAAGCGGATGCCGACGGTGACGCGGGCGCCGCCGACGGCCTGCCCGTCCACGGTGCGCGGGCTCATGCGGAAGTCGCGCGACAGCCGGGTCGCCGCGCGGCCAAAGCCGTAACCGCCGGGGGTTTCGCTTAGCACCTGACAGTCGGTCAGGGTGCCGTTGACGCGCACGGTGCAGCTGAGCGTGGCCGAACCGGTCACGTTCGCCTGTATGGCCCGCTCGGGATAGGCGCGCATCAGGGCCTCGCCCGTGGGTTTGCGCACCCAGTCCGGGTCGGTGATGACGGGGGGCCCCGCCGACACGGCCTCGGTCGGCGTCGTCCCGGTGCCGGCCGGTGTCGGGTTCGGGATCAGCTGGGTCAGGGTGACGGCTGGACCGGTCGCAGGAGTGGGCGTGTCCGGAATGACGACGGTCAGCGACTCGGTCGCCGGAACGGTCAGGGTCGGACGGTGAATCGGAGGGTTCGGGGCCGGCGGTTCGGGCGCGACCTCCAGCAGCGGCGGGGGCCGCTGGTAGAACTCGAGCTTGATCGTCGAGTCGGGCGTGGAGGGTGCACTCACAGGTAGTTCGAAGCGCTGGTGGTAGAGGGCGATACCGAGGCCGACATGGGCAGCCAGCACGATCGCCAGTGCGGTCAGGGTGGTGGGGGTCAGTTTCCGGCGCGGCGTTTCCCCATAGTCGAGGGGGCTGACCAGACCGGGGCCACCGGCGTGAGTCATCATCATGAACGTCTCTCCCTTATGCCGTCCCCACAGCACACCCTGAGGTGAGGGGGCGCTTCCCTTGCGGCAAGTTTAAGGCGCATCTGACCAGCGGCGATCACGGTTCGGGGAGTTAAGATTCAATTAACCATGTCAGCCCAGCCTTCCGCTCATGTCGATCAGTGCGATTCCCTCCCAGGGTGGCGTCGAGGTGGCCATAAGGCGCGCCTCGGCCTCGACGGGCGTGGACTTCGATTTCCTGATGAAGACGGCCCAGCGTGAAAGCGCCATGAATCCATCGGCCCGGGCCCGGACATCCTCGGCGGCGGGGCTGTTTCAGTTCATCGAGCAGACCTGGCTGGCGACGCTCAAGCAACACGGCGGCAAACACGGCTATGGCCAGTACGCGGACCTGATCTACAAGGGGCAGGACGGTCGCTGGCGCGTGGACGGCGCGGCGCGGAACGTGGTGCTGGATCTGCGCTATGATCCCGTCGCGGCCTCGGCCATGGCGGGGGAGCTGACGGCCTCGAACGCGGCCTATCTACGTGGACGGATCGGACGCGAGCCCACGGCCGGCGACCTTTATGCCGCGCACTTTCTGGGACCGGCGGGGGCCGCCCGGCTGATCGACGCGGTGCAGACCAGGCCCGGTGCCAGCGCGGCGGCCCTGTTTCCGGAGGCGGCGTCGGCGAACCGGTCCATCTTTTACCGGGATGGACGTCCAGCCACCGTGGGCGAGGTCTATGCCAATCTGACCAGCAAGGCGGGGCAGGGCATGCCCGCCCTGCCGTCCTCGGCACCGGTGGTCGACCCCCTGTCGCCGAAGGATCGGATGATCGCCGACCAGATGGATCGCATGCGTCAGGACCAGAGTCTGCTGGCGCTGTTGCTGGGTCAGGAAGGCGAGGAGGGCAATGCCGGCTTCCTGCGGGCGTTTGTCGGGACCGCGGACGCCTGAGCCGGCCCGGTTGGTAAACCGTGCATTAAGCCTGTCCACGGCATGCTTCGGGACGGGAATCGGCGCACACCGGTTCGTACAGACAAGCTGAGTCCGACATGACGGCCTATCGCGCCCGCCTTACCGAATTCGACATCCGCCGGCTGATCAAGTCGACCGACGAGGACGAACGTGCGGCGGCGACCCACAAGCTGTGCCGGAATATGGAACGGGTCGAGCTGACACCCGAGGATCGGGCGGCGGCCGAAAAGATCCTGCGCGTGCTGGCTCATGATGCGGCGGAGCTGGTGCGGCGGGCAATGGCCGTGACGCTGAAGTCATCGGATCTGATCCCGCGCGATGTGGCGCGACGGCTGGCGGCGGATGTGGACAGTGTGGCCCTGCCGATCATCGGCTTTTCACCGGCTTTTTCCGACGAGGACCTGATCGAGATCGTCAAGGCGGGATCGACGACCCGGCAGGTGGCCGTGGCCGCCCGGCCGCGCGTTTCGCGGGACGTCTGTCAGGTGCTGGCCGAGACCGGCAGCCGCGAGGCGGTGCGGACGCTGGCCGCCAATGACAATGCCGATCTGGCCGAGGAGGCCATGAATGTCGTCGTCGACCGGTTTGCCGACGCATCCGAGGTGATGACCGCCCTGTCGTACAGGCAGGTGCTGCCGCCGGACATCACCGAACGGCTGGTCGCCCATGTGTCCGAAACGGTGCGCGAGCATCTGATCAGCCGCCATGCGATCGCGCCCGAGGCGGCCATCCGCCTGTCGGCTCATGCGCGCGAGCGGGCCACCCTGGATCTGGTCGATCAGGCCGCCAGCGCGACAGATATGGCGACCTTCGTCGCAAGGCTGAACGGACGTCGGGCGCTGACGCCGTCGCTTTTGCTGCGGGCGCTGGCGCGAGGCCAGCTGACCTTTGTCGAGCATGGGCTGGCCGAGCTGGCGCAGACGCCGCATGCGCGGACCTGGCTGATGGTGCATGACGCGGGGCCGCTGGGGCTGAAAGCCATCTATGACCGGGCGGGTCTGCCACCGCGCCTGTTCCAGGCCTTCCGGTCGGGGATCGACACCTGGCGGGCGCTACAGGCAGAGGGGGCGGATTTCACCGCCGAAACCTTCCGCCAGCGCATGCTGGAACGCTTCCTGACGCAGCGGCCCAATGTGCCGCGCGAGGATCTGGCCTATCTGATGGAGCGGCTGGACCGGGCGCCTCTGCCCGCCGACGCCGACAGGTCCGCAAACGCGGCCTGACCAACTATTGCGTCAGGCCGAATATTCGGCGACGCGGGCTTCCAGGGTTTCGGCCAGGGTCTGGCCGACCGGGTGGTCATCGGTCTGGATCTTGTCACGGACGACGGCGCGGATGGCGTCGATATGGGCATCGACCAGCACCATGGGCGCGGTCATGCGCTTGTCCGGGTTGTCCAGCAGTTTGCACAGCGAGCCGGCGAGGCGGGTCACCAGCGGATACTGGTAGGTGGCGCCCAGCCCCTTGAGGTCGTGCGCCCGGAAATACAGGCCCTCGGCCGTCTCGGGCGTATAACCTTTGGTGCGGATGTCGGCCTGGGCCTTGTCCAGCTTGTCGATCTCATCCTGAAGCCATTGGGCGAACTGGGACGACATCGCCTGCAGGGCTTCCTCGGCCTTGGCGATCGCCTTGGCATCGACGCCGCCGAATCCCCCACCGGCCTTCAGGCGAAGGGTGTTGGGAGGGCGAATGACCTGTGCCGGACCACTCATCGGCTGCTCCTGTCGAAATCAGGAGCGGATCATGCCGCAGGTGATCTTAAGAAGCCGTGACCGTCAGCCGGCGAACTGTTCGGCCAGCACGCGCTCCTCGAAGGAGCGGCCGGGATCGAACATCATGGTAAGCCTGATGTCGCGCCGTTCGCATACGTCGACGCGGCGCACGCGCCGGACCTCGAAACTGTCGGCGGTGGCGCTGACCGGGCGCTTGTCGGCCTCCAGCACCTCGAAGCTGACCTGGGCCTCGTGGGGCAACAGGGCCCCGCGCCAGCGTCGGGGTCGAAAGGCGCTGATCGGGGTCAGGGCCAGGATGCGGGCGTCCAGCGGGATGATGGGGCCGTGGGCCGACAGATTATAGGCCGTGGAGCCTGCCGGGGTCGCGATCAGGCAGCCATCGCAGGTGAGCTCCTCCATGCGCACCCGTCCATCGACGCGGATGCGGAGCTTGGCGCTTTGCCGGGTCTGGCGGAGCAGGGAGACTTCATTGATGGCGAGGCCGCTGTGGGTCGCGCCGCTTTCGCTCCAGGCGTCCATCTGCAGCGGGTGGATGACGGTCCGGTCGGCGGCCGCGAGCCGGGGCAGCAGATCCTCTTCGTCATAGTCGTTCATCAGGAAGCCGACCGACCCGCGGTTCATGCCGTAGACCGGCGTGCCACGCGCCAGATTGACGTGCAGGGTTTCCAGCATGAAGCCGTCACCCCCCAGGGCGACGATGACGTCGGCCTCGGTCTCCGGGACATGGGCATAGCGCTCGCGCAGGCGGGCGAGCGCGGCCTGGGCCTCGGGACGTTCGCTGGCCACGAAGGCCAGCCGGGGAGCGGGAGGAGGTGTCACCGTCACAGGTGAGACCGGGGGTGCCGACTTGTCAAACGCGCAGTGCCGCCTGGAGAGCGCATCATCCGGTCGGCGTGTCTCCGTCGCCGATCAGGGCATGCAGGGCCCGGGCCGCCGACTGCGGAGACAGGCCGCCGCGCAGCCAGACGGCATCGCCGGCCTCGCCCGGAGGTCCGCCGTTCAACTGGCGGATTTCGTAGAGCAGAGGCGGAAACACGGCACGGTCGATGCCGACGGCAGCGCAGGCATAATAGAGCGCTTCCGGTGTTCGGTAGGACAGGCAGGCCCGGACCTGGGCCATGGTAAAGCCGCCCAGCACGACCAGGGCATGCTGGAACAGGCCCAGTTTTTTCTCGCGGATGGCCCGGATGAGATAACCGGGGCGCAACTGGCCCGCCGCCTGCAGTTTGGTGACCAGCCGCCGATCCATCTCGTCGCGGTCGGGGTCGGCGGGGGCCGGCGGGGTCCCCATGCCGAGCGAAGAGAAGGCGGTCTGGACCGCCTCCTCGACGGCATCGTCCAGCCTGAGATCGGTGATGGCGAAACGCTCCTGCACGGACTCGCGCAGGGTCGTGCCGATCCAGCTGTACAGCTGACGCGCCATGGATTCGTCAAGGCGGGGATGGCGGGCAAGGGGCGCCCGCAGGGCCGCCAGACGCCGCGAATGTTCGACCAGTCGCCGCAGCCCCTCGGCGCTGATCTCGGCGGTGGCATTGCCCGCAAGGGCGGTCAGCGGCGCGGGGTGGGCCTGGTCCAGAATGGTGTCCGCGACCCGCGCGCTGAGATGGGGCCGCCGTGCCACCTCGATCTGATGCTCCAGGCTGGCCTTGACCAGAATGGCCAGCAGATCCTCATCCTTGAGGATCGGACTTCTGGCGATGATCGGTCGGGCGATCTCTATGTCGTCGAGGGCCAGGATATTGACGAGCGCCGGCGGGGCCCAGGTGGCGCTGGCCAGCCGCTCGGACAGGGCCTTGCGAATATCGTGCTCGGCCTGACGGGCCAGAACCAGAAAGATGTCGGTCAGGACGGGGGACAGGTTCTGACTGGCGGCCGGATGCTGGTCGCAGAGGGCCATGACCCCCATCAGAAGGCGCTGACGATCCTCGAGCGCCCGACTGCGGGCCAGGGCCAGCAGTTCGGACACAGGGGTGTCGGGGGACTGATAGGGGCTGGTGTCTTTCAGGGCGACTGCCGTCACGTTCGACAACTCCCGACAGGTCAAGCCGACGACCGACTCGATGCAATGTCGAACCGACTATCGGAAAAGGCGGTGAAGACAGGGTTAACCACATCTTGCCGAGCGCTGCCGTATCCCGCCTCCGCTTGACCGCATGGCCATACGGCGCGAGTTTCCCATTGAAACCGAGGAGACTGCCCCATGGCCGACGGAGCCCCTGCATCCCTGAAATCCCGCGTGTCCGAAGCCGAGTGGCAGGCCAGGGTTGATCTGGCCGCCCTGTATCGCCTGGTGGCGCTGCACGGCTGGGACGATATGATCTTCACCCACATCTCGGCGCGGGTGCCGGGACCGGAGCATCATTTCCTGATCAACCCCTATGGCTATTATTTCGAGGAGATCACCGCCTCGTCGCTGGTGAAGGTCGATCTGGACGGCAACATCGTTCAGGAGACCAGCAACTTCATCAATCCGGCCGGGTTCACCATCCATTCGGCGGTGCATGCCGCGCGCGAGGATGCCCATTACGTCATTCACCTGCACACGGTGGCGGGCGTGGGGGTGGCGGCACAGCAGCAGGGCCTGCTGCCGATCAGCCAGAACGCCTGTCTGCTGCAGCATCAGGTCGCCTATCACGGCTATGAGGGTCTGGCGCTGAACCATGACGAGCGCGAACGTCTGGTGGCGGATCTGGGCGACAAGCCGCTGATGCTGCTCCGGAACCACGGCACGCTGGCGGTGGGACAGACGGCGGCGGCGGCCTGGGTCGGGATGTTCTTCCTCGAGCGCGCCTGTGCCCAGCAGATCGCGGCCCTGTCGGCAGGACGCGACCAGGTCCTGATCGCCCCCGATGCGGCGCAGAACGAGACGAAGGAGCAGGGCAAGGGCATCGGCTTCATCTCGTCGCTGGCCTGGCCGGGCGCGCTGCGCATGCTGGACCGGAAGTCGCCGGGCTATGACGTCTGACGATGGTGCGGGGGGCCAGTATCGTCCTGGTCCTTGCCGGTGCGGCAGCGGCCTCTCCGGTCGCGGCCGGTCCCTGGACCCGTGAGCAGGCCACGGCCCAGTTCATCCTCAAATATGAAGTGATGCGCGCCGAGCGCGGCTTTGACCCGGATGGAAACAGCCTGCCGCTGCTCAGGGAACGGCGCGACACCAGCCTCAGTCTTTACGCGGAATACGGCCTGACCGACCGGCTGACCGTGGTGTTCAGGAGCGAATGGCAGACCGGATCGGATGCCTTCGTCGACTATGAGGGGCGGGGGCCGCTGGAGATCGGTCTCAGCTGGCAGATCTATCGCGATACGAAGAATGCCGTGGCCCTGCAGGTGACCTATGCCGACGGGGGCGAGGGGCGGAATGCCGGCTATGCGGCGCCGGGGGAGGGCACGGGCGACTGGGAGGTGCGGCTGTCGGCCGGGCGATCTGTCACGCCGGACCGGCCCCTGCTGGGGATGCAGTCCCTGTTCGTGGACATTCAGGGCGCGCGGCGCTTCCGGCAGGGCCTGGACGACGAGACGCGGCTGGACGTGACGCTGGGCAGCCGGTTCGGCCGGGACTGGATGGTGCTGAGCCAGGTCTATAGCGGCCAGGTCGACAATGGCGGCCCGCGCTGGCTGTCGGCCGAGACGTCGGTGGTGCGCGATCTGGGCGACTGGAGCGTGCAACTGGGCTGGCGGACGGCGCTGGCGGGGCGGGAAACCCCGCAGTCCGAGGGCTGGGTCGTGGGGGTCTGGCGTCGATTCTAACGCTGCGACGGAACACCGCGCCGGAATCTGCAACCTGATGCGTTCCTGATTAGTAATTGCGTCTGCCAACCAGACCGCTATGTGCTGCCCCTATTATTGCAGGGACCTTCCGTCACGTGATCAAGCGCCACTTCCTTCTCATCGCCGCCGGCGTTCTGATCGTGCTGATGGCCGTCGCCGTCATCGTGCGGCTGTCCCTCGCGGATGAGGGCGGCGGGGGCGGGGGCCCCGGCGGCGGTCGGGGGGGCGGAGGCGGCCAGGAGGTGGCCGTGGTCCAGGTCGGGGAACGGGAGTTTTCCGACAGCCTCCAGCTGCTGGGCGTCGCGCGGGGACAGCGGTCAGTCAATATCGCCTCGACCAACACCGAACTGATCACGCGGGTGCTGTTTCGCGACGGCCAGACGGTGAGGGCCGGGCAGCCGCTGGTCGAGCTGCAGGCGCGCGAGCAGGAAGCCGGGATCATCGAGGCCCGTGCCCGCGTCGAACAGGCCCAGCGGGATTATGATCGCACCCGGGAACTGGTGGATCGAGGGATCGCGCCCCGGGTCAATCTGGAACAGGCGGACTCGGCCCTGAAGGCTGCCCAGGCGTCGCTGGAGGCGGCGGAGGCGCGCAGGGGCGAGCGCGTGATCCGTGCGCCGTTCTCGGGCGTGCTGGGCCTGACGACGATCACACCCGGGACCCTCGTCGGGCCGGGCACGGTGATCACCACGCTGGATGACATCAGCACGGTGCGGATCGACTTTCCGTTGCCGGAGCGATTCATCGGGTCGATACGGCCCGGAGCCGCCATCGAAGCCACGACCGACGCCTATCCCGGCGTGGTTTTCGGGGGGCGGGTGGCGCAGGTCGATACCCGGATCGATGAGGTGACGCGGTCTGTTACCGCCCGCGCGGAGCTGCCGAACCCGGATGGGCGCATCCGTCCGGGCATGTCGGTGCGTGTGCGGGTCCAGCAGGGACAACGCCAGAGCGTGGCTGTGCCCGAAGCCGCAGTCCAGTACGAAGGGTCAGGGGCCTTTGTCTATCGGGTGGCCGAGGGCGAGCGGGGCCAGGTGGCCCAGCGTGTCGAGGTCGTGCCCGGTGCCGTCGAGGGCGGATACGTGGAAATCCAGTCGGGGCTGTCCCTCGGTGAAACCGTGATCTCGGAAGGGCTGAATCGCATTCAGGCTGGCGCGCCTGTGCGGGCCCGGTCAGGGGGTCGCGCGCCATGATGCTGTCCGATGTCGCGGTTCGCCGACCCGTCTTCGCCGCCGTGGCGGCCATCGTGCTGTGCGTCATCGGGCTGGCGGCCTTCTTCTTCCTGCCGGTGCGGGAACTGCCTGACGTCGATCCCCCGATCGTCTCGATCGGCACCAGCTATCCGGGCGCGTCCGCAGAGGTCATCGAAAGCCGGATCACCGAGCCGATCGAACAGCAGGTCGCGGGTATTCCGGGCGTCGAGCGGATTTCATCGACCAGCCGGGACGGCCGCTCCAACGTGCGGATCGAGTTCAGCCTGGACCGCGACATCGATGACGCCGCGAACGATGTCAGGGACCGCGTTTCGCGCGTGGTGGGACGCCTGCCGGACCAGGCCCAGCCTCCGGAAGTCGCCAAGGCGGACTCGGATTCCCAGCCGGTGATCATCCTCTTCCTGCGGTCCAGCACCATGAACCGCATGGATCTGACGGATTATGCAGATCGCTACCTGATCGACCGACTGTCCACGGTGCCCGGTGTCGCCCAGGTGCAGATCTATGGCGAGCAGCGCTATGCCATGCGGATCTGGCTGGACCCGGGTGCGATGGCCGCGCGGGGCCTGACGGTGCAGGACGTCGAACAAGCGCTGAGCAGCCAGAATGTCGAGCTGCCGGCCGGCGCGCTGGAGTCGGATGCCAAGAATTACACCGTGCGGGTGGCCCGCAACTATTCCACCGCCGAGGAATTCGCCCAGATGCCGATCGGCACCGGCGGGGCGGCATCGCGGCTCGGGGGCATGCCCGCCAGTCTCGGCGACGCGACCTATGTGACGCGGCTGGGCGATGTCGCCCGGGTCGAGGAGGCCCCGGCCGAGGATCGGCGTCTGTTCCGCGGCAACGGGCTGGATCAGATCGGTCTGGCCATCACGCGGCAGGCCCAGTCGAATGACCTGGCCATCTCCGAGGGCGTCCGGGCCATGATGGAGACCGTCAGGCCCAGCCTGCCCGAGGGGGTTGAGCTGGAACTGGGTTCCGACAATTCGGTGTTCACCAAGCATGCCATTGATGAGGTGTGGATCACCATCGGCATCGCGCTGGCCCTGGTGGCTTTCGTCAACTTCGCGTTCCTCGGAAGCCTGCGGGCGGCCATCATCCCCTCGATCGTGGCCCCGATCTGCCTGCTGTCGACCTTCATCGTGCTGGCACCGCTGGGCTTTTCGCTGAACCTGCTGACGCTGCTGGCGCTGGTGCTGGCCATCGGTCTGGTGGTCGACGACGCCATCGTGGTGACCGAGAACATCCAGCGGCGTCTGGATCACGGCGAGCCGCCGCTGGTGGCCGCCGAGCGTGGTGCGCGGCAGGTGTTCTTTGCCGTCGTCGCCACGACCATCGTGCTGCTGTCAGTGTTCGCTCCCTTGTTGTTCCTGCCGGGCTATGTGGGGAGGCTATTCGTCGAGCTGGCGGCTGCGATCGCGGCGGCAGTGGGCTTCTCGGCCTTCCTCGCCCTGTCGCTGTCGCCGATGATGGCGTCGAAGATCCTGCGTCCGGCCTCCGGCTCGGGGTGGCTGGCCCGCAAGGTCGACGCCGGTATGGAGCGTATGAAGAGCTCTTACCGGAACTCGCTCGCCATGCTGCTGGGCCGGCGGATCGCCGTCGTCGGCATGGTCGGGATGATCGCCCTGGTCGGGGCGGGCGGTGTCGCCATGTTCCTGAGCCTGCCGAATGAATTGGTGCCCGAGGAAGACCGGGGACGGGTCGTGGGCCGCGTGCAGGGCCCGGAAGGCGCCGGGTTCGAATATACGCGCGCCATCATGCTGGGGCTGGAGCCCATCCTGGCCGAGTACAAGGCCTCGGGCGAGGTCGAGAGCTATCTGATCTCGGCTCCAGGCTTCGGTGGCGGCAGCTTTAACTCCGGCAATGCCGTGCTCAATCTGGTCGACTGGTCAGAGCGGGACCGGTCCGCGGCGGAGATCGCCCGGGAGATCAACGGCAAGCTCCGCGGCCAGACGGCCGCGCAGGTGAACGTCAGCGTGCCGGGCGGCTTCCAGCGCGGTGGCGGAAACTCGAACAGCATATCGATGCTGGTGACCGGTTCGAACTATGACGAGATGTACCGCTGGCTTCAGCCCGTCCTGGCGGCGGCCCAGGAATACCCCGGCTTTTCGCGGCCCCGGATCGACTATGAGCCGAACGCCCCGCGCCTGCTGGTGGATGTGAACCCGCAGACGGCGGCCAGCCTTGGCGTATCGTCCCAGCAGATCGGACGGACGCTGGAGACCATGTTCGGATCGCGCCGGGCGACGACCTATATCAAGGGCGGGCAGGAATATGATGTCATCCTGCAGACCGAGCGGGGCAACCGCAGCACCGTCAGCGACCTTGAATCGCTGTATGTCTCGACCGGGTCGGGCGCGCTGGTGCCGCTGTCGGCGGTGGTCACCACCCAGACCTCGGGGGATACGCCGGACCGACGCCGCCAGGACCGGCAACGGGCGATCAGCCTCCAGGCCGATCTGACCGGGGGGACCACCCTGGCCGAGGCCATGGCCTTCCTGCAGGCCCGGGCGGACGAACAGCCCCAGGGCGTGGTGAATGTGCAGTGGGATGGCGCGGCCCGCGACCAGCGGCAGGCCGGCAATGCGGTGGCCTGGGCCTTTGGTCTGGCGCTGGTGCTGGTCTTCCTCGTACTGGCGGCCCAGTTCGAAAGCTGGATCACGCCTGCGGTCATCATGCTGACGGTGCCGCTGGCGGCGGCGGGCGGATTGTTCGGTCTGGTGATGGCGGGGTCGAGTCTCAACATCTATTCGCAGATCGGCCTGATCATCCTGATCGGGGTGGCGGCGAAGAACGGCATCCTGATCGTGGAGTTCGCCAACCAGCTGCGGGATCAGGGACGGACGGTGCGCGAGGCCATCATCGAGTCGTCGACCCTGCGCCTGCGCCCGATCATCATGACCTCGATCGCCACGGCCTTCGGTGCCCTGCCGCTGGTGCTGTGGCAGGGCGCGGGGGCGGGCAGCCGCCAGACCATCGGCGTGGTGATCTTTGCCGGGGCGATGTTCGCGACCCTGCTGACCCTGTTCGTGGTGCCGGTGATCTATGGGGTGCTGGCGCGCTTCACCCGCTCGCCGGAGTATACGGCCCGCCTGATCGAGGAATGGGAAGCGCAGGAAGTCGCGGCCAATGACCCCCTGCCCAAGGCCGCTGAATAGCGGGCTAGCGGGGCGAGGTCTCGATCTTGAGCCAGGCGATCAGGTCGCGACGGTCCTGATCGCCGGGCATGCCCGCGAAGTTCATCTTGTTGCCCGGCAGGAAGGTGCGGGGATTGGCCAGCCACTGGTCCAGCTGTTCTCCGTCCCAGGTGAAGTCGGCGGCCTGCAGGGCCTTTGAGTAGTTGTAGCCCTCATGCTGCCCGGCCGGGCGACCGAACACGCCCCACAGATTGGGGCCCGTCATATTGGGACCGCCTTCGGTGACCGTGTGACAGGCGCGGCAGCGGGCGAAGGCGCGCCGGCCGTTTTCGTAATCCGCCTCATTATAGGGTGCCGGCAGGGCTGCGAGCGCCAGGCTGATCTGCTCGGCGGTCAGGGGCTCGGGCGGCGGTGCCTTCGGCATCGGCGTGCCCGACGAGTCGCCGCAAGCGACGACGGCCAGGGCGGCGCAGGTGAGACCCGCGAAGCGAAGGGACGGGGAGGGTTTCATGGGCAGCTCCGTGTTCGGTCCGGCATAGGTCGGGCGGCGGAAATCGACAAGCGGACTGGACGACGCGGGGCAGCACCTGATAATCACTGTCAACTGGAAGGCGCGCCGAACGCGGACGGTTGCAGCCCGACAATTTCCGCCCGACCCGCGACGGCAGTACGAATTTTCATGACCGATATCATCAAGCTGAGCCGGGCCCGCCGGGGTCAGGGGGGTCGGATTCACGCGGTCGAGGCCCTTGAGGACAACCCGGCCGATGCGCTGGAGCTGGAACGGCGTCTGCTGGAGTTCGGTCTGGTCGAAGGGGCGCGGGTGGGCGTGCTTCACGAAGGGCCGGTGGGGCGCGACCCGGTCGTGCTGGACGTCGAGGGCATGCGGATCGCGCTGCGGCGGCACGAGGTGCGGGGCCTGAGCCTGCAACTGGACGAGGCGGACGCCGGAGCATGAGCGCGTCGATGACGACTGTGGCCCTGGTCGGCAATCCGAACAGCGGCAAGACCGCCCTGTTCAACGCCCTGACGGGCAGTCGGCAGAAGGTCGCCAACTATGCCGGAGTGACGGTCGAGCGGAAGGCCGGAGCGATCAAGGCCCCCGACGGCACGCCGATGACGGTGCTGGACCTGCCGGGGACCTATTCGCTGCGGGCCCGCAGTCCGGATGAGGTGATCACGCGCGATGTGGTGCTGGGCCAGCGGCCCGAGGATGTGCCGGATGTGCTGGTGGTGGTCGCCGATGCCACGAATCTGCGGCTGGTGCTGCGGCTGGCGCTGGAGATCAGGGCGGTCGGTCTGCCGGCGGTTATGGCGCTGAACATGTATGACATCGCCGAGCGTCAGGGCCTCCGGATCGATCTGGAGGGGCTGTCGAAAGCCATCGGCATGCCGGTCGTAACCACGGTGGCGACGCGAAAGCGGGGGCTGGACGATCTGCTGGTCGCAGTGCAAGGGGTGCTGGCCTCCACGACCGCCCGGGCCTCCACCTGGCACGAGCCGGACGCGGGAGAGATCCGGCAGGCGCACCGCGAGGCCGGTCGCATCCTCTCCGCCCATGTGCGACCACCCGAACGGCCCGACACCCTGACCGGCAAGATCGACGGGGTGTTGCTGCATCCGGTCGCGGGGCTGCTGATCCTGTTGGCCCTGCTGTTCGTCATGTTCCAGGCGGTGTTCAGCTGGGCGGCACCCGGGATGGACGCCATCGAGATGGCACTCGGCGCGCTGGGAGGCTGGATGGCGGGGATCCTGCCCGACGGCCTGCTGCAGAGCCTGATCGTCGACGGCCTGATCGCCGGGGTCGGCAGCGTGCTGGTGTTCCTGCCCCAGATTCTGGTGCTGTTCCTGTTCATCCTGCTGCTGGAAGACTTTGGCTATATGGCGCGAGCTGCCTTTCTGATGGACCGGATCATGGGAGGCGCCGGCCTGCACGGGCGGGCCTTCATCCCACTGCTGTCCAGCTTTGCCTGCGCCATTCCGGGGGTCATGTCGGCGCGGGTGATCGACTCGAAGCGGGACCGGCTGACGACCATCATGGTGGCGCCGCTGATGACCTGTTCGGCGCGCATTCCCGTCTACACCCTGATCATCGCCGCCTTCATCCCGCGCGAGACGATCTGGGGCTGGGTCGAGCTGCAGGGGCTGGTGATGTTCGGCCTGTACGCGGCGGGGATCATCAGCGCGCTGGTGGTGTCGTTCATTATCCGCAAGATCTTCTGGAGGGGCGCGTTCGAGCCCTTCATGATGGAGCTGCCGGCCTACAAGATGCCGGACCCGGGCAGTGTCGCCCTGAACCTGTGGCAGCGGGCGCGGATCTTCCTCGAACGGGCCGGGCGGATCATCCTGCCGCTGATGGTGGTGGTGTGGGCGCTGTCGACCTTTCCCGGACCGCCGCCGGGCGCGACGGGTGCCGCGATCGACTACAGTTTCGCCGGGATGATCGGCCGGACGCTGGAGCCGATCTTCGCCCCGATCGGCTTCAACTGGCAGATGGTCGTGGCGCTGGTGCCGGGCATGGCCGCGCGCGAGGTGGCGGTGGCGGCGCTGGGCACCGTCTATGCCGTGGCCGATGCCGAGAGCGCGGTCGGCACCCTGGCGGGGGTGCTTTCGGTGCAGTGGTCGCTGGCGACAGGTCTGGCCTTCCTCGCCTGGTATGTGTTTGCACCGCAGTGCGTGGCGACCCTGGGCGTGGTCAAGCGCGAGACCAATTCATGGAAATGGATGTGGGTCATGGTGGTCTATATGTTCGCCCTGGCCTATCTCGCGGCCCTTGTGGTCTATCGGCTGGCGGTGGCGTTCGGCCTCGGCTGAGATGGAGCGGACATGCTGGTTGCGGTCGGGATCGGAGCAGGGGGCCTGGTCGTCGGTCTGGTGGTGTCCCGGCTGAGCCTGTGGCTGGCGAGGCTGGACGGTGAGGCAGCGCGGTCGGCATCTTTGAAGCGGGAAGGGGCGATCAGCCTGATGGCCGGGGGCCTCGGGGTCTGGGCCGCGCTGGCCTCCCCGACCCTGATGATTGCCACTGTCAGCGCGCTGCTGGCCTGGCAGCTATTGATGCTGGCCATTGTTGACGGCGAGAATTTCTGGCTGCCGGATGTGCTGACCTGGCCCTTGGTCGTGACAGGGCTGGTGGCCGCCTGGTGGCTGGAGCCGGACACTCTGACGGCGCGCGCCATCGGGGCAGTGGCAGGGTTCGGCCTGCTGTGGGGGCTGGGCTGGCTGTACCGGAAGCTGCGAGGTCGGGAGGGGCTGGGCGGCGGCGATCCGTTCCTGATGGCCGGGGCCGGGGCCTGGGTGGGCTGGATGGGCCTGGCCAGTGTCATGCTGTGGGCGGGGATCGCCGGGCTCAGTCTGGTGGTCGCGCGACGGGTGACGGGCAAGGCCGTCAGCGGTCAGGACGCCCTGCCGTTCGGTGTGTTTCTGGCGATCGGCATCTGGTTGACGTGGCTGTATGGCCCGCTGGGGCTGGCGATCAGCGCCCGGTGATCAGGCGGACGAGGATGTGCGCGGTGGTCTCGATGATGGCGCTGTCGCTGTCGGCGCGCTTCAGCAGATTGAAACTGGCGGCGGCGGACTCGGCGATATTGGCGACCTCATAGGAGGCCAGCCGGGGGTCATAGCCCGGGGGGTGGAGACCTGCGTTGGCCGCCTGGGCGATGCGGCGTTCCAGCGCCAGATGCAGCCGGCGCAGGCGTCCGATGCGGGCTTCCACGAAGGCCGGATCGCCCCGATCCGCCATCATCTGCTCGACCCGGATAATGGCACCATGCCGATACCAGAGGGCCAGCATATCGGTGATGAGGGCGCGGGCGTGGCCCAGACCCTGGCCGCCGGACCAGTCAGCCTCGACATGATGGGCCAGCCCCTGCCAGTCGCTGGCGACCTCGTCGCACAGGGCCAGCAGGGCTTCGTCGAGGGTGTCGAAATAGGTATAGAAGGTCGGGGCCGACATGCCCGCCGACTGGGCGACGTCGGCGATGCGGATCTCGCCCAGATGCCGGGTGGCCAACAGGTCCCGGAGCGCCGTCAGAAGGGCCGAACGGGTGCGCCTGCCGCGCGTGCCGATCCTGTGTCCCAGCTTGTTGACGGCGTCGGCCATAAAACCCCGGGGGAGGGGACGGGAAGTGGTGCCGGTTGCAGGAATCGAACCCGCGACCTTCGGTTTACAAAACCGCTGCTCTACCAGCTGAGCTAAACCGGCGCCGGGCGGTTATGCGCAGGCCGCGCCCCCGGTGCAAGGGGCGTTTCTTGTCAGACGGGTTCAAGTTCGGCCGCCACCTTGTCCGCGAGGGCGCGCAGCCGGTCGCTGTCGGCCATGGGGGCGTGGCCGTGGCCCTTCATCGGGCGATCCGACCAGCGCGGGATGATGTGGAAATGGAGATGGAAGACGGTCTGGCCGCCCGCTTCGCCATTGAATTGCATGATGCTGATCCCCTCGGGCTTGAGGGCCATTTCCGCCGCGCGGGCGGTGCGGTGCACGGCGCGCATGATGTGGTTCAGGGTGTCGGGGTCGACCTCGAGCAGGTTGCGGGCCCGGGAGGTTTTCGAGATCACCAGCATATGGCCTTCGGACTGGGGGAAGACGTCCATGAAGACGCGCACGTGATCGTCTTCCCAGACCGTCACCGAGGGGATCTCGCCACGCAGGATGCGGGCAAAGATGTTGTCCGTGTCGTAGGGGCCATGCAGGCTCATGCGGTGCTCTCCGGCGTGAATCGAGCGCAAGCCTAACATGTCGGTGAATGCGGGAGCCATTGACCGGCCCATGCGCTGTGGCGGAGGGTGGTCCCAAAGATCTGCAGGAAGGGAGGCGGCGTCATGGTGCGCTTTGTTGTTCAGGCCCTGGTGACGATGGTCGGGCTGTGGCTGGCGGACTATCTGATCACGGGCGTGTCCTTTGCCTCGACCGGGTCGTTGATCGCGGCGGCTATCATCCTCGGGATCGTCAATGCCTTCGTGCGGCCGATCCTGGTGGTGGTCACCTTCCCGATCACGGTGATCACCCTGGGGCTGTTCCTGCTGGTGGTGAATGCGGCGATGATCGGCCTGACTTCGCTGTTTCTGGGAGGCTTCGTGGTTGACGGCCTGTGGCCGGGCATCGGAGCCGCCATCGTGACCGGCATCGTCAGCTGGATCGCGGGCGCCTTCATCCCGGACGAGGCGAAGGGGTGAGCGTGTCCCCGCCGCCGGTCAAGCCGCGGCTGTCGCTGGTCGGGCCCGGGATTGTCGTCGCGGCGACGGGCATCGGGGCCGGCGACCTGCTGGCGACCCTGATCGCCGGTGGGCGCTTTGGCTATGTGCTGCTGTGGGCGGCGCTGGTCGGGACCCTGTTGAAGATTGCGCTCGCCGAGGGCGTCGGGCGCTGGACACTGGCGTCGGGGCGGACCCTGTTTGACGGCTGGGCGCGGCTGCCGGGGCCGTCGGTGCGGGTCGGCGGCGGGCAGAGGCTGAACTGGGCCGGGCTCTATTTCGGTATCTACGCCATCCTCTGGGGCTTTGTGTACGGGGCCAGCGCCATGACGGCGACGGGCCTGCCACTGACGGCGCTGTTCCCGGCGCTGGACCTGAAGACGTGGGGCATGATCACCGGCGTGATCGGCCTGATCCTCGTCTGGCTGGGCAGCTATGGCCTGTTCGAGAAGATCATGGCCGGGCTGGTGGCCATAATGTTCGTCACCGTGGTCGGGCTGGCGGTGCTGGTCACCCCGGACCTGCCGAGGTTGATCACCGGGCTCTGGCCGACCCTGCCCGCGGGGTCGGGATTCTATACGCTGGGCCTGATCGGCGGCGTGGGGGGCACGATCACCATGGCAGCCTATGGTTATTGGCTGACGGCCAAGGGCTGGAAGGGTCCGGAGTTCATGCCGGTGATGCGCTGGGACAACCGGATCGCCTACGGCATGACCGGCATTTTCGTGGTGGCCATGTTGATCGTGGGGGCCGAGCTGCTGCATGCGGCGGGTATCGCCCTGGCCAGTGGAGACAGGGGCCTGCTGAACCTGTCGGATGTGCTACGTGAGCGGTTCGGCCAGCCGATTGCGATCCTGTTCCTTGTCGGTTTTCTGGCGACCACCTTCTCGAGCCTGATCGGGGTGTGGCAGGGCGTCAGCCTGATGGTCACCGACTTTGTCGCCCATGCGCTGGGGCGGTCCGATGACCCGACCATGACGGGGTCGAAGTCACCGGCGTTTCGCGGCTATCTGCTGTGGCTGACCTTTCCGCCGATGGCCCTGCTGTTCATCGACCGGCCGTTCGGGCTGATCGTGGCCTATGGCGTGCTGGGCAGCCTGTTCATGCCATTCCTCGCGGGGACGCTCATCTGGCTGCTGAACGGGCGGGACCAGCCGGCCGCGTGGCGCAGCGGCTGGCTGTCGAACGGGGCACTGGGGCTGGCGGCCCTGCTGTTCGCGGTTCTGGCCGGGCAGCAGCTGTACGAGATCATCACGGGCTGAGGACGCCCCCGGCTTGCCGTCGCGGCAGGCTTGGCCTACCCCTCCGCACGCGGAATCACAGCTATGGACCCGGACGCATGACCCTCGCCTTCCTCTTTCCCGGACAGGGCAGCCAGACCGTCGGCATGGGCGGCAGCCTGGCCGGGGCCTTTGCCAGCGCCCGCGAGGTGTTCGACGAGGTGGATGAGGCCCTGGGCCAACGCCTGTCGATGCTGATGCGCGAAGGGCCCGAGGACCAGCTGACCCTGACCGAGAATGCCCAGCCGGCGCTGATGGCCGTGTCGGTGGCCGTGGCCCGGGTGCTGAAGGTCGAGTTCGGGATCGATGTGTCGAGGGCGGGCTATGTCGCGGGGCATTCGCTGGGCGAGTATTCGGCCCTGTGCGCCGCGGGCGCGATCAGCCTCGCGGACACTGCCCGCCTGCTGAAGCTGCGCGGTCAGGCCATGCAGCGCGCCGTGCCGGTCGGCAAGGGGGCCATGGCCTCGCTGATCGGGCCGAAGACGGATCTGGCCCTGGCCGAAGCGGCCGCAGCAACGGGTTCAGAGGTCGGCGTCTGCGTCGTCGCCAATGACAACAATGCCGGCAATATCGTGATCTCGGGCGACAAGGCCGCCGTCGATCGCGCCATCGAAAAGGCCAAGGAACTGGGCGCGCGCGCCATTCCGCTGAACGTCTCGGCCCCCTTTCACTGTCCGCTGATGCAGTCGGCCGCCGACGAGATGGCCGACGCGCTCGCTGATGCGAAGATCATCGCGCCCGCCGTGCCCGTGGTCGCCAATGTGACGGCGCGCCCCGAGACCGACCCCGAGGCGATCCGCCGCCTGCTGGTCGAACAGGTCACCGGCCGCGTCCGCTGGCGCGAGAGCATGGAGTGGATGGCCGGTGAAGGCGGCGTGACGCGCTTTGCCGAAATCGGCTCGGGCAAGGTCCTGACCGGCATGGCCAAGCGCATCGCCCCCGACGCCGAAAGCCTGGCCCTGAATGCGCCGGAGGATCTGGACGCGTTCGCAAAGACGATCTGAACCGGAGACATCAGAATGTTCAACCTCACTGGAAAAACGGCCCTTGTGACCGGGGCCACGGGCGGGATCGGCGGGGCTATTGCCCGCGCGCTGCATGCCCAGGGGGCGACCGTCGTGCTGTCGGGCACGCGCGAGGCGGTGCTGCAGGATCTGGCGAAGGAACTGGGTGACCGCGCCTTTGCTGCGGCGGCCAATCTGTCGGATGCGGAGAGCGTCGACGGCCTGATCGCGCGCGCCGAGGAAGCCGCCGGGGCACCGCTGGACATCCTGGTCGCCAATGCGGGGATCACGAAGGACGGCCTGCTGATGCGGATGAAGGACGAGGACTTCGCCGACGTCATCAAGGTCAATCTGGAGAGCTATTTCCGCCTGTCGCGCGCGGCCATGAAGGGCATGATGAAGCGCCGTTCGGGCCGGATCATCGGCGTGACTTCGGTGGTCGGGGTGACCGGCAATCCGGGCCAGACCAACTATGCCGCGTCCAAGGCCGGCATGATCGGCTTTTCCAAGTCGCTGGCGCAGGAGGTCGGCTCGCGGGGGATCACGGTCAACTGTATCGCGCCGGGCTTTATCGCCAGCCCGATGACTGATGTGCTGAACGACCAGCAGCGCGAGACCATTCTGAAGAACATCCCCGCCGGGCGGCTGGGCACAGGCGACGAGATCGCCGCCGCCGCCGTCTATCTGGCCTCGGACGAAGCCGCCTATGTCACCGGCCAGACCCTGCATGTGAACGGCGGGATGGCGATGATCTGAGGGGAACCTCAGAGGACGGCAGTCGTGAGCGCAACGACCGCCACAACCGAAAGTCACTTGCGTTGCAACCTAGGCGATACTAGCGTGCCCTCGTTCGACTAACGGGGGTGTGTGGGGGTGAGGGTATCGCGGCGGGCGTATCTGCTGGGATTGGGGGGCATGATCGCCGCCCCGTCGGCGCTTGCGGGACAGCAGGTTTACCGCGCTGAGGACACGGTCGAGATCGAGCACGAGGATCGCGTATTCCGGCTCAACCAGGCCGTCGACCGGCTGGGCATCACCCCGCGCCCGCGCTTTAATGTTGTGCGGGTGCCGCGCGATCGTATGCCGGCGAATTTCAAGGTCTCGGTCCCGGTGCTGAGGGTGTCGTTCTCGGAACGAACCTTCTTTGACACCGCCCAATGGCGGATCCTGCCGACCGGCCTGCGAGCGGTGGAGGCCGTCGCGGCGGCTGCCCGCGGGGAGGCCCCGGATGTGGCGATCTTCGTGGCCGGCCATACGGACAATGTCGGCGGCGACGAATACAACCAGAACCTGTCCGTCCGCCGCGCCGATGCGGTGTCGGAAGCCATGATGCGGTTCGGCGTCGGTGATGTCGCCCTGTGGCGGGTCGGTTTTGGAGAGTCGGCGCCGCTGTACGCCAACGATTCGGACGTGAACCGCAGCTATAACCGGCGGGTCGAGTTCCTTTTCGGTGCGCGGGTGGAGCCTGTCGTTCACGTCCTCAGCGGGCAACGCGAGGAGCAGGTGTGCATCTCGTCGAATGTCGCCGAAAGCCGACGCTGTCTGGTCGAACTGCCGGCCCGGACCACCTTTGTCGCGACCCAGGCGACCCGGCGCCCCATCGGGGTCGGCGGCGATGGGCGGGTTTCGGCCCCTGTGCCTGCGGGTGGGAGATCCGCCTCATCCACCTCTGGTCCCGGAAGTCTGGCCAGCGCGCCGGTTCCCCAAACCCTGACAATTCCCCTGCATCGTCCCCGGACGATCCAGGCGCCCCGCCGATGAAAGGCTCGCCCATGGAAGGCTCCACGGATCACACCCTTTTCGAAAGCGGCGATGCCGTTCCGGATCCAGACGCCATGAAGGTCTGGCAGGCCCTGGACCTGTCGGACCGGTCGGCGCTGTGCACGGAACTGATGGAGGGGCTGGAACGGGAACAGTCCGATCAGGGCCGTGTCGAGCTGACGGACGAGTTGGGGACCTATCCGCAGGGTCTGACCCCCGAGATGCTGAGCTGGTTTCAGTCGCGCATCCAGCCGATCCGGACCGCCGCCCTTCAGCATCTCCGCTCCGGATTTGCGGCGGCAACGCTTGGAAAGACCGCCGTGGGGCGCGGCACCCTGGTCGAGATGGAGCGGGCAAGAAACCAGCATGATCGCCTGCTGACCTATCACCGCATCCACAGCGACCTGCGGCGTAACCACCACGACCTGCTGGCGGAGCGTGACGCCCGGCAGCGGGAGTTCGAGGAGGCCCGTGCCGAGCACGGCAACCGTGATCCCATCATGACCAATCCCTGGCTGTACTGGGGGGGATTGATCACCGTCGTGGGCATCGAGATCGCGATCAATTTCGACAGCCTCATGAAGCTGCCGATGATCAAGAGCGGGATGTTCGCGGTCGGCATGGCCATTCTGGTGGGCCTCGCCGTCGGATTTGCCGCGCACGTCCACGGCACCATCCTGAAACAGTGGCACTACTGGTTCAACAGCTTCGACAGGACGCGCATCTGGAAAGCCACCCGAAAGCTCGGCATTGGCGCGGGTCTTCTGGCGCTGGCGCTGGGCCTGATCGGCTGGTCCCGCATGTTCTATGTGATGCCGTTGATCGAGCTTGCCGAAGTGACGGGCGAGACCCCGCCAAGCATGATTTTCTCGATCATGTTCATGACCCTGAGCAACATCATTGTTTATGGCGTGGGGGTCATCTGGGCCTATTTCCATCATGATGAGGACCCTGACTATCCGCCGAAGAAGGTGCAGGTGGATCAGGCTCAGGCCGCGGCCATGGTTGAGACGCGGAAAATCAACACTCGCCTCAAGGAGGCCGACGACAAGGCTGCCCACCGTGAGAAAGAGCTGGATGCGCTGGAAAAGGCGCAGAAGGCCAGCGTCTCGTGGGAAGCCAACAGCAAGGCTTTGGCCGCCTTTCGCGCGGTCGACCACAAGGTTGCGGCGGCCCTGCATCGATATCGTACCGCACTGGTGAAGCAGATGCAGGGCGAGGGGACGTCGCCAAAATTCGTCCAGCCCGTCGTGACGCGCGACGATGCCGCGCGCGAGGAAGTGCTCACCGGCGCGACCTATCTGGGCCGCCCCATCACGCTGAAACTGCTCTGAGGATGGCTCGTATGCGTCACGTGATGTTTGCTGCCCTGGTCGCCCTGCTGATCGCCGGGTGCAAGGGTGACGGGGCCGCGACGGGAGCCCCGGGAGGGGGGACGCACCGCGCCATCCTTGATGAAGCCTGGTGCAATCGTGAAGGTCTGACACCCGCCCTGCGCCAGACGGTGTTTCTGGTTGACGAGCGCGCGCTGGTCCCGGGGAAGGGGGCCGCGTTCCGGACGGCGAATCCGAAACTGTTCGAGGCCATGAATACCCTGGCAAGTCCCAGCCAGGGCCAGGCCTCGGGGATAATGGCGCCCCGCGAACGCCTGACGGTCTATGTCATGCCGTCGGACGGGGGCGCGCCGCGCCTGATATACAGTGGCTGCGCGCCAGGTTTTTCCGCGGGCGAACTGGCCGATGCGCAATCGAACCGGTCTCGCGTCGGAGATTTCGTCGGCGGGTCGCTTGCCGGTGAGCTGGAGAGCGCGACCGAGGCGTACAATCGACGTTTCATCCTCAGCATCGCCCGGATGGGCGACATCGCTGCGCCCCCGCCGGTCCGCGCGGGAGATTTCGCCCGCTCAAGCCTGCTGTCGTCGCTGTCCGCCGTGCGGCAACTGGCCCGGGACGGGGCCGGGGTCGCGCGCTACTTTGTCTTCACGGATCTGGCGACATTTCCGGACATGTCCGACAGTACGGCCGCGCGCGAGGCGGGCTTCGAACTGGCGCGCGAGTCCCGGCTGTTCCTGGGCGGCGCGGACGTTGTGCTGATCGGCTCCCAGGGCAGCGGAACCGCGGGTTCCCGCGATTTCGCAACGGCCTTCTTCCTGGGCAGCCAGAGTGACCTGCTGGGATGGGGCAGCGGCGCGCTCGGTTCCTTGCCGGCGGCGCCGGTCGCGGTCCAGACCTATAGCGGCGAACTGCGCTATCCGGGCATGCGTTATCCCATGCGCCTGATCATTGGTCGGGACGCCCAGAACCGCCTGGTCAACAGCTGGCTGTTCGTCACTTCGGATGCCGAATGGGCCACACCGGTCGGCGGGTCGCTCAGGTGCTCGGGCGATGTCTGCGAACTTCTGTCCGACAACAGCGGTCTGGGGCAGCGCTGGAGTCTCAATACCGACGCCAAGCCGGAATTCGACGCGGAGCTGCCCCTGAGCGGCATGCGCGCCATCACAGCCGAGATCGCGCCCGACCATGCCAGGGGCGAGATCTGGGACCCCGATGTCGACGGGTTTCTGGACGCCCCGACCGTCAAATCCCTGCCTTTCGAACTGAACCCGTTCTGATCCTCAGGAGATGGAAATGAAAAAGCTGATTGTACCGGTGGCCGTGGCATCCCTGGCCCTGACCAGTTGCGCCACAGCGGGCGGCACCGCCATGGACCGCGCCTGGGGGCAGTGCGGGGTCGCTGTCGTCGGCGGCGCTGTTCTGGGCGCCATCATCGGCAACAACACCGGCAGCGGTAACGCCCGCCAGGGTGCCGGCACCGGCGGTCTGGTCGGGGTTGGCATCTGTGGCGTGCTGCTGGCCATGGCTTCCGAGGAGGACAAGCGACGCATCCGGGAGGCTGAGTATGCCGCCCTTGAAACCGGCCAGGACCGCGAGGACAGCTATGTCGGCAAGGACGGCAAGCGACGCACGATTCTGGTCCGCACCGAGGATGCTCCGCCGCGCGAGTGGAGTGTCCCGGTCGACGCGACGCAGACGGCTGCGGCACCGGATCAGAAGCCGGGTACCGTGACCGACATCTGTCGCTATCGGCAGACCACGCTGACGGTCGAGGATACGGGGTCGGGATCCCTGGACCGCGAACTGGTGTGCCGGAACCCGCATACCCGCACGTGGGAAGTTCAGAATGCCTGATTAGCCGGGGGGGGGGCCTGAACCCTCTCGACAATGTCAGTGCCGGGTGGGCTTCCCCCCGCGAGCGACTGTGCTAAAGGGCAGGGGCACACGGCGGCGGCGAGTCCGGTTCAGGCTTGCGCCGACGACCACGCCGTCATACGGCAGGCATGTAAGACAACTGCCGCACCCTGCGGCTTATCAAGGCAGAGACACCCATGTCCGATACTCTGGAACGCGTCCGCAAGATCGTCATCGACCACCTGGACGCTGATCCCGACAAGGTCACTGAAAAGGCCAGCTTCATCGACGACCTGGGCGCCGACTCGCTCGACAACGTCGAACTGGTCATGGCCTTCGAGGAAGAATTCGACATCGAGATCCCGGATGATGCCGCCGAGCACATCCAGACGGTCGGCGATGCCGTGAAGTTCATCGACGAGAAACTGGCGGGCTGATGCCCGGCTGAAACCGGCCCGATGGCCGCCGTGGTGTGCCCCTAGCGGGTCCGCCCGGCGGCCATTAGTGTTTGTGGCCACAGTGGAATCGATAGGAGCCGCCAAGATGCGTCGTGTCGTCGTGACGGGACTGGGCCTTCTGACCCCTCTGGGGGCGGGCGTGGAACACAGCTGGAAGGGCATTCTGGAAGGCCGGTCGGGCATCCGGCCGATCACCACCTTCGACACCGAGGGCTGGGGCTGCACGATCGCGGGCGAGGTTCCGAGCGTCGACGGGCGGGGCGGCGGCACGCCGGGCACGCCGGGCGTGTTCGACCCCGACAGCATCATGTCGGCCAAGGACCGCAAGCGCGTCGACAACTTCATCCTGTACGGGATTGCGGCCGCCGATGAGGCGCTGGCCGATGCCGGCTGGAAGCCCGAGAGCGATCACGACCGGGAACGCACCGGGGTTATGATGGGCTCGGGCATCGGGGGGCTGGGCCCCATTGCCGATACCTCGCTGGAGCTGGAGGCCAAGGGGCCCCGCCGGATCAGCCCCTTCTTCATTCCCTCGGCCCTGATCAATCTGGCGTCAGGGCAGATCTCGATCCGCCATGGACTGAAGGGTCCGAACCACGCCGTGGTCACGGCCTGCGCCTCGGGCGTGCATGCCATCGGCGACGCGGCCCGCATGATCGCCATGGACGACGCTGATGTCATGGTGGCGGGCGGGGCCGAAAGCTCGATCGTGCCGATCGGCATCGCGGGCTTCCTGGCCTGCAAGGCGCTGTGCACCGATTTCAACGACACGCCCGAGAAGGCCAGCCGACCGTACGACAAGGACCATGCGGGCTTTGTCATGGGCGAGGGCGCGGGCGTCGTGGTGCTGGAGGAATATGAGCACGCCAAGGCGCGCGGCGCGAAAATCTATGCCGAAGTGGTCGGCTATGGCATGAGCGGCGACGCCTATCACATCACCGCGCCCTCCGAGGACGGCGACGGGGCGTATCGAGCCATGGCGGCGGCGGTGAAGCGGGCCGGGATCCAGCCGGGCGACATCGACTATGTGAATGCGCATGGCACCTCGACCATGGCCGACTGGATCGAACTGGGCGCGGTCGAGCGGCTGGTGGGCGATGCGGCCTCGACCGTCGCCATGTCCTCGACCAAGTCGATGACGGGACACCTGCTGGGGGCGGCCGGGGCCATCGAGGCGGTGTTCACCGTGCTGGCCATCCGCGACCAGATCGCGCCGCCGACGATCAATCTGGACAATCCGGAACGGGAGACCGCCATCGACCTGGTGCCGCACAAGGCGAAGCCGATGAAGATCGACGTGGCCATGTCGAACAGTTTCGGATTTGGCGGCACCAATGCCAGCCTGATCCTGAAGAAGGTCGACCAGAGTGGCGGGTAAGGGGCTGGCGCCGTCCGACTCGAAACGGCCGCTGGGAGCCGCCCTGCTGGCGGCATCGGCGACCTTCAGCCTGTTTCTGATCGGGGCCCTCATCTGGGGCTGGAGCGTCTTTTACGCACCCGGGCCCTCGGCGCGCCAGGGCGATACGACCATCGTGGTGCTGCCCAGCGGGGCTGGCGTGTCGGCGATCGGGGCGACGCTCAAGCAGGCCGGGGTGATCCGCTCGACCGACATGTTCAAGGCGGCGGTGACCCTGACCGGGGCGGATCGCAAGCTGCGCGCGGGCGAGTATGAGGTGCCATCGGGCGCGTCGCTGCGCTCGGTCATCAGCCTGCTGGTCGAGGGCCGGGTGGTGCGCCACTATGTGACCCTGCCCGAAGGGTGGTCCTCGGCCCAGGCCTTTGACATCCTGATGGCGGAAGAGCTTCTCACCGGCCAGATCGAGATCCCGGAAGAGGGCACGCTGTGGCCCGACACCTATGAGATCACGCGGGGTGAAAGCCGGGCCTCGGTCATCGCGCGCATGCAGAGGGCGCATGATCGCAACCTCGCCGAGTTGTGGGCCCAGCGCAGTCCGAACACAGTGGTCAGCTCACCGGAGGAGGCCGTGATCCTCGCCTCGATTGTCGAGAAGGAAACCGCCGTGGCCGAGGAACGGCCGATGGTAGCCTCGGTCTTCTCGAACCGGATCCGGCTGGGGATGCGGCTGGAGAGCGATCCTACGATCATCTATGGCATCACCCAGGGGCGGCCTCTTGGGCGGGGCATTCGCCGCTCGGAGCTGGATCGGCGGACGGACTGGAACACCTATCAGATTGACGGCCTGCCGCCGACGCCGATCGCCAATCCAGGGCGGGAGGCGATCACTGCCGTCCTGAACCCGCCGCGGTCCGACGCCCTGTTCTTCGTGGCGGATGGCACCGGGGGTCACGCCTTTGCCTCGACCTATGCTGAGCATCAGCAGAATGTCGCGCGGTGGCGGGCGATTGAACGCCAGAGACAGGGCTTGCCGCCGGCCGAGGTGCCGTTGCAGGTCGAGCCCGCGCCAGAGACGGGCGCCGACATCACCATCCTGCCGCGCGGGACCCGGCCGGAATGACCGGACTGTCCGGCATGACCGGTTTCGGCCGGGCGGAGGGGGCGCTTGACGGCTGGGTCTGGACGGTCGAGGCCCGCTCGGTCAACGGGCGAGGTCTGGAGGTCCGCTTCCGGGGCCCGCCCGGGTTCGACGGCCTTGAGCGGCAGGCGAAGGCGAAGGCCCAGGCGCTGATGAGCCGGGGCCAGGTGACGCTCGGCGTGCAGGCGCGGCGCGAAGCAGACGCCGCCGGGGAGGTTTCCGTCGATCAGGCCTTGCTGGATCGCTATCTGGCGCTGTCGCTGGACCTGGTCGAGCGCGGGGCCGAGCGTCCGCGCGCCGACGGGCTCTTGGCGCTGCGCGGTGTTCTGGACCGTCCGGAGGAGGCGGAAAGCGAGGACCAGAAGGCCGCGCTTGAGGCCGCCATGAGCGCCAGCATCGATCAGGCCCTGACAGCGATGGTCGAGGCGCGGCATGTCGAGGGCCGTCAGCTGCTTGTTCTGATCGAGGGCTTCCTTGCCCAGATCGCCGACCGGGTTGAAGAGGCCGAGGCGGAGGCCGCCGCCCAGACAGAGGCGGTGCGCGAGCGCTTTGGCCGGCGGATGGCCGAGCTGACGCCGGACACGCCGGAGGTCGCGGACCGCATCGTGGTCGAGGCGGCGGCGCTGGCCGCGCGGGCCGATGTGCGCGAGGAGCTGGACCGGCTGCGGGCCCACCTGGACAGTGGGCGGCGCCTGCTGGGCCAGCCCCCGGCGGGACGCAAACTGGATTTCCTGATGCAGGAGTTCATGCGGGAGGCCAACACCCTGTGTTCCAAATCGGCGACGGTGGAGTTGACTCGGGTCGGTCTGGCGTTGAAGGCCACCATCGATCAGTTGCGTGAACAGGTTCAGAATGTCGAATGAGCGTATGCCCCGCCGGGGCGTCCTGTTGATCGTCGCCAGCCCGTCGGGCGCGGGGAAGACCTCGCTGTGCCGGCGGCTGATGGCCGATCACGCGGGGCTTGAGCTGTCGGTCAGCATGACCACACGGCCCATCCGGCCGGGCGAGCAGGCGGGGCGCGACTACCATTTCGTCGACCGCGAGGAATTCCAGCGGCTGGTCGAGGCGGACGCCTTTCTGGAATGGGCCAATGTGCACGGCAATCTGTACGGATCGCCGCGCGCCCCGGTCGACCGGGCCCTGGCCGAGGGCCGGGACGTGCTGTTCGACATCGACTGGCAGGGGGCCCGCGAGGTGGCCCGCCGCTGCAAGGAGGACGCCGTACGCGTCTTCATCCTGCCGCCCAGCCTGGAAGAGCTGCGCCGACGGCTGGTGACCCGCTCGCAGGACGCGGAAGAGGTCATCGACCGCCGTATCCGCAACGCCAAAGGCGAGATCGAGCACGCGGACGAGTTCGACTATGTGTTCGTCAATGACGACTTCGACCGCTCCTATGCGGAGCTGGCCCACATCTATCATGCGGAGCGGTCGCGCCGGTTTCGCAACGTCTGGGTGCGGGCCTATCAACAGGCCCTACTGAACGAGAAGGTCTAGCCTTCTAAGCGGGCATTTCGGGATTGGTGTTGACCATCCAGGGCACGCCGAACTTGTCGATCAGGCTGCCGAACCCGGGTGACCAGAAGGTCGCCTCGAACGGCATGACGGCCTTTCCGCCTTCGCTCAGGGCGTCATACCAGCGGCGCGCCTCGTCGATGTCGTCGGTGTGCAGGGTGACGTCGAAGCCGTTCTTCGGCTTGTCGATGCCGGGTGCCCAGTCGACGTCCATGTCCGCGCCCATGATGGCCTGGTCGCCGACCTCGAGCCAGCAGTGCATCAGCCAGTCCTTGTACTGGGCCCCCACCGGCATGTCGGGCGGGCCATCGGAATAGGGGAGGGCGGCGGTGATTTTTCCGCCCAGAACCTTTGCGTAGAATTCGAAGGCTTCGCGGCACTGGCCGCGGAAGCTGAGGCTGGTGACGATCTTCATGGAATTCCTCCCGTTCAATCCTTGTGAGTGGCCAGCCAGGCTTCCAGCCGGTCGGTCGTGCTGGTCCAGCCATGACGATGGCCTTCCAGACTGCGCTGGGACTTCAGGCCGGCGTGGGTGAAGTCCATGTGGGTCTTGCCGTCGTCGGTGTCGCTGAACACCACGGTGACCAGGGTGTCGGCGGGCGGGCCGTCCTCGTGGCTCTCGTCCCACTTGAAGGTGAAGACGAGACGCTCGTTCTCGACGATCTCGACATAGGTGCCGCCCTGCCAGAGCTCTTCGCCCGTCTCGACCGAGCGCAGGCATTTTCGCCATTCGCCGCCCACGCGGAAATCCTGGGTGGCCCTGATGGCCGGCCATTCGACCGGGCCCATCCACTGAACGGCCATCTCAGGCCGGGTCCAGGCCATCCAGACCAGCGGCCGTGGCGCGTCGAACACCCGCGTCATGTGCAGGGTGGGGCGGGTCGCGAGATCGTCGGTGAGGGTCATGTCAGAGGGTCTTCAGCAGGTCACCCAGCTGGTCAGCGCACTGGCCCCAGCCGTCATGGAAACCCATCGCTTCGTGCTGCTTCATCGTCGCCTCGTTCCAGTGATGGGCGGTGGCCGTGTATTTCGTGCGGCCGTCGGGCAGGGGCTCCAGCTCGATACGGCTGACCATGAAGGGCTGGCCGGCGGGCTTCCAGTCGGGCGTCAGGCCGTCGGTCGAGACGATGCGCCGGTTCGGGATGACCTCGAGGAAGACGCCTGTGTTCGGGAATTCCTGGCCATCGGGCGAGCGCATGGTGAACTTCGTCAGCCCACCGGGGCGGGGGTCGCAGACCGCTTCGGTGATGGTCCAGGGCCGGGGGGCCAGCCACTGCCTGATCAGCTCGGGCTCGGTCCAGGCGCGAAAGATTTTCTCGGGCGGGGCGTCGAAAATGCGCTCCAGCACCAGGTCGAAATTGTGGGCCGCTCCGTCCGTGTCGCACGGATTGTCAGTTTCGTGGGCCATCGTCTTTGCCTTTTTGCAGATTTCTCAGATAGCTATCGAGGCGATCGAACGACGCGTCCCAATAGCGGCGATAGTGTTCCAGCCAGTCGGCCACGCCCTTCAGGGCCATGGGCTCCAGTTTCGCGGGGCGCCACTGGGCCTCGCGGCTGCGGCTGATCAGCCCGGCCTTTTCCAGCACCTTCAGGTGTTTCGACACGGCCGGCAGGCTCATGTCGAACGGCTCGGCCAGTTCGTTGACGGTGGCTTCGCCCTCGCACAGCCGCGCGAGAATGGCCCGACGGGTCGGGTCGGCGAGGGCGGCGAACTGGGCACTGAGCGGGTCGGGGGTCATGGCAGCCATGGTATGTAACTGAAGGGTTAAATATCCGGGGGTCTGTCTCTTGTCAACCGATCGGTTAAGTGAAGCGTGGGGATCCGGGTTCACCGTCTGAATGGTCTGAATTCGGGCATGCGTCGGCTGGAGTTTCCGTCCTTCTCCCGATGGGAGAAGGTGGCGCGTGAGCGCCGGATGAGGGGCGGCGGCTTCATTCGGCGCAAGCCGTGGCAGGACCGGTGCGGCGGCTCACGCCGAAGGACGCGTTGAGCCCCTCACCCCCAACCCCCTCTCCCAACGGAGAGGGGACTCATGGAAAATGTTCATCACAGGGGGCACACGCGGATCTGGTCAGGAGTGGCAATTCTGGCGCGGCCATCCTGTTTGAGGGCGTGAGCCCAGCACTCAATCAGCGAGAGACAGGCGGTCCGCATTGAGGGATGCTGGGGCGGTCCCTATGCTGGAGCGGATCATGAAAGCCCTTGTTCCCATTCTCGCCGCGCTGACGCTCGTGACCGGTCCCGCGCGGGCCCAGGATCCGGGGGCGGTGATTGATGCCCTGCATCAGGCTGCGCGCGAGGCGGACGGTGAGACCTATTTCACCCTGTTCACGCCGGATGCTCGCTTCATCGGCACGGATGCGACCGAGCGCTGGACCGTGGCGGAGTTCGAGGCCTATGCCACGCCCTATTTCAGCCGGGGGCAGGGCTGGGACTATCAGGTGATCACCCGGGACCTGTCGATCCTGCCGATCGCGTGCCGGTGTGTGGCGGTGTTCGACGAGGTGCTGGAGAATGCGAGCTATGGCACGGTGCGTGGCTCGGGCGTGCTGAGGCTGACCGACGAGGGCTGGAAGATCGAACAATATGTGCTGAGCTTTGCCGTGCCCAATGAGGTCGCGCGCCAGGTCGTGGCCGTGATCCGCGCAGGGGAAGCCGCCCGGCCCTGATGGAGTTCGAGGACGACGCCTTTGTGCTCTCGGCCCGTCCCCACGGCGATACGGGCGTGGTCGCGGACCTGCTGACCGAATATCACGGGCGGCGGATGACCTATGTCGCGGGCGGCGCGTCACGCCGGATGAAGCCCTTTCTGCAGCCGGGGTCACGGGTACGGGCCGCCTTTCGGGCCCGGGACGACAGCCAGCTGGGCTCGGCCCGGCTGGAACCGCGAGGCGAGGACATCAGCCAGCTGTTCGACTCGCCGCTGGCCCTGGCGGGGCTGGCGGCTGCAACCGCCGTGGTGCAGGGCGCCTTGCCGGAGCGGGAGCCCGAGCCGGGTGTCTTCGCGGCCATGGAGGCGCTGATGTCGGCCTTTGCCCACGATGCGGTCTGGCCCGCCGTGTTCATCCGCTTCGAGCTGGGGCTGCTGGCCAGTCTGGGGTTCGGTCTCAATCTGGATGTCTGTGCGGTGTCGGGGGCGACGGATGACCTGGCCTGGGTCAGCCCGCGCACGGGGAGGGCGGTCAGCCGGACCGAGGGTGCGCCCTATGCCGATCGCCTGCTGGGCCTGCCGCCCTTCCTGCTGGGCAATCAGGCGGCGGTCGTGGAAGGGGATGTCGGCCTGGGCCTGGCCCTGACCGGCCATTTCCTCGAGGCCTGGGTCTTTCATCCGCGTGACAAGCCCCTGCCGCCCGCGCGGGACTGGATGATCGAGCGCCTGCGGCGATCCGGCTTGTTATAGGCCCAGTCGGGAGACTAGGGTCGCGCCGAAAGTAATCGGGGAAGTCACACCATGATCCATCGTCGTCTTGCAGGTCTGGGCGCCGCCCTGTCGCTGCTGCTGGCCGGGCTGGCCGCGCCGGTCCTGGCCCAGTCGACGGAGGACGCCGGTCTGGCCCGGCGGATGGAGGCCCATGTGACCTTCCTTGCCCATGATGCCCTGGAGGGCCGGGATACGGGCTCGCGCGGCTATGAGCTGGCGGCCCTCTATGTCGAGAGCCACTTCTTCTCGCTAGGGCTGACCCCGGCGGGCAATGCCGAGCGGACCAGCTGGCGCCAGCCCGTCAATTTCGCCGAGATCAGCCTGTCTGCGGGCCAGCTGAGCTGGACCGGCCCGGACGGCACCGCCCACCGCTGGAGCCAGGGCGACGGCGTGGCCCTGATGCCGACGCAGGTCGGTGAGGTGGCCTTCGACACCGGCTTTGTCTTCGTCGGCTATGGCCTGGATGTGCCGAGCCATGGTCTGGACGACTATGCGGGGCTGGACGTCGAGGGCAAGGTGGTGCTGGCGCTCTATGGCATGCCCGAAGGTCTGCCCAGCGAACTGGCGGCCCATCTGGGATCGGCCAAGGCGACGACGGCATTTCAGCACGGCGCGGTCGGCTACATCATGATCCACTCGGCCGACACGCGGAATATCCCGTGGTCGGCCCTGATGGGCTATTTCGGGGAACCCCAGACCCGCTGGGCCACCGCCGACGGTGTGCCGCAGGGCGATGCGCCGGGGATCAGGGTCGAAGGTTTCCTGTCGCAGCCGACCACGGCCCTGCTGTTCGAGGCGGCCGGTCAGGACCTGCGGGCCATCCAGGACGCCGCTGCCGCCGGGACCTCGCCGAAGGGATTTGAAATCCCGGGTGCGGCCAGCGTCAGCCTGACGGCCGAAGCCCGCTATTTCGAGAGCCCCAATATCGTGGCCATGCTGCCGGGTTCGGATCCGTCGGTCGCCGATGAGGTCGTGGTGGTGATGGGCCATCTGGACCACGTCGGCATTTCGGATGACGAGAGCGCCGAGGACAGAATCTCCAACGGTGCCATGGACAATGCCTCGGGCATCGCCACCCTGATCGAGGTGGCCCGCGCCCTGTCGCTGTCGGATGAGCGTCCGCGCCGGTCGGTCATGTTCCTGGCGGTGACGGGCGAGGAACTGGGCCTGCTGGGCTCCAGCCGCTTTGCCGCCGACCCGACCGTGCCGCTGGAAAACATCGTCGGCGTGGTCAATCTGGACATGCCGATCCTGACCTATGACTTCGTCGATGTCGTCGCGTTTGGCGCCGACCACTCGACGCTGGGGACCATTGTTGCGGCGGCCACCGCCGAGGTCGGCGTCGCCACCGTTCCGGACTTCATGCCGGAAGAGAACCTGTTCGTGCGCTCGGATCACTATGAGTTCGTCAAGGTCGGCATTCCTTCGGTGTTTCTGGCGACCGGGCCGGGCGGAGAGGGGCGCGAAGCGATCGCGGCCTTCCTGCGGGACAACTATCACCAGGTCAGCGACCAGTCGGACCTGCCGTTCGACTGGACTGCGGCCGCCCGGTTCGTGCGGGTCAACACCTCGATCGCCCGGGCCATCGCCGATGGTGAGGACCGCCCCCTGTGGTACGAAGGCGATGAATTCGGCGACCTGTTCGACCCGGGGGGGCGCCGCGCCACCCGCCCCTGAGCCTGGCGGACACCCGTCCGCACCGATTTCAGCCTAGACTGACCGAGGCGGCGGGCGATTCGTCTACCGCTTCCCCTTTGTATTGATGCCATGACCCTGCACACCCCTCCGCCCGACGGCGGCCGTATCGTTGATGAGCCGATGGCGGACGCCCTGTCGCGGCGTTATCTGGCCTATGCGCTGTCGACCATCACCAACCGGGCGCTGCCCGATGTGCGGGACGGCTTCAAGCCCGTGCATCGGCGGATCCTGTACGCCATGCACCAGATGCGGCTGAACCCGCAGGCGGCGGCGCGCAAATGCGCCAAGGTCGTGGGCGATGTCATGGGCGGCTATCATCCGCACGGGGATGCCTCGATCTACGACGCCCTGGTGCGCATGGCCCAGGCCTTTGCCCAACGCTATCCGCTGGTCGACGGTCAGGGCAATTTCGGCAATATTGACGGCGATAACGCGGCGGCCATGCGCTACACGGAGTGCAAGCTGACGCCGGCGGCCGTGCTGTTGATGGAGGGGATCGACCAGAACGCGGTCGACTTTCGCCCCACCTATGACGATCAGGACCAGGAGCCGGTCGTGCTGCCGGCGGGCTTTCCGAACCTGCTGGCCAATGGCTCATCGGGCATTGCCGTGGGCATGGCGACCTCGATTCCGCCCCACAATGTCGGCGAGCTGATCGAGGCCTGTCTGATCCTGCTGGAGGACCCCGAGGCTTCGACCGAGACCCTGATGCAGCACATGCCGGGGCCGGACTTCCCGACCGGCGGCGTGCTGGTCGAGGGCAAGGCCTCGCTGCTGGAGACCTATGAGACGGGTCGCGGCGGCCTGCGCCTGCGCGCGCGCTGGGAGGTCGAACATCTGGAGCGCGGCACCTGGCGGATCGTCGTCACCGAGATTCCGTATCAGGTCCAGAAGGGCCGGCTGATCGAGGCGCTGGCGGATCTGATCGACCAGAAGAAGGCGCCGCTGCTGGGCGATGTGCGCGATGAGTCGGCTGAGGACATCCGGCTGGTGCTGGACCCGCGCGCGCGCACGGTCGAGCCCGAGGTGCTGATGGAGAGCCTGTTCCGGCTGTCCGATCTGGAAGTCCGTATCCCGGTCAATATCAATGTGCTGGATGCGACGGGCACGCCGGGGGTGATGGGGCTGAAGGCCTGTCTGCAGGCCTTCCTGGATCACCGCCGCGAGGTGCTGATCCGTCGCTCGAACTGGCGGGCAGAGCGGATTGAAAAACGACTGCATCTGTTGGAAGGCCTGCGGATCGTCTTCCTCAACCTCGACGAGGTGATCCGCATTGTCCGCGAGGAGGAACAGCCCAAGGCCGCGCTGATCTCCCGGCTGAACCTGACCGAGGTGCAGGCGGACTTTGTGCTCGACACCCGGCTGCGGCATCTGGCGCGGCTCGAAGAGATGGCCATCGAGACCGAGTACAAGGAACTGACCGAAGAGCTGGCCGGGCTGCGGGCGCTGATGGATTCCCGGGCGCGGCAGTGGAAGCGCATCGGTCAGGATCTGGCCGAGGTGCGAAAGGCCCTGCCGTCGCCCCGCCGCACGATCTTTGGCGAGGCGCCCGAGGGCGGTGCCAGCGCGCCGGTCGAGGCCTTCATCCCGCGCGAGGCGATCACGGTCATCCTGTCGGAACGCGGCTGGATCCGGGCGGCCAAGGGCAAGGTCGACGATCCGTCCGAGCTCAAATTCAAGGAGGGCGACAGCCTGGCCTTCCTGGTGCCGGCGTACACGACCGACAAGCTGCTGGTGGCGGCGACCGACGGGCGCATCTTCACGATCGGGGCCGACAAGCTGGCGTCCGGGCGCGGGCACGGTGAGCCGATCCGCCTGATGATCGATCTGGAGGAGGGCGCGGAGATCGTCGCCCTGCTGGCGCACCAGCCGGGGGCGAAGCTCTTGGTCGGATCCAGGGCCGGCTATGGCTTCGTCGCGCCGGAGGATGAGTTGCTGGCCCAGAAGCGCGGCGGCAAACAGGTGCTGAACGGCGAAATGGCGGTGTGTCTGCGCATCACCGGCGACCATGTCGCGGTGATCGGCGACAACATCAAGGCCCTGATCTTCCCGCTGGCCGAACTGCCCGAGATGAGCCGGGGCAAGGGCGTGAAGTTCCAGTCCTACCGTCAGGGCGGCATGGCCGATGCCACGGTCTTTGCCGAGGAGACCGGACCGGAGTGGGTCGATGGCGGCGGGCGCCGCCGCAACTGGCCCGACTGGCGCGACTGGGTCGGCAAGCGCGCTGCCGTCGGGCGTCAGGGACCGCGAGGTCTGCGCAAATTCCGCTGACGGCGCGGGTTTCCTTGCGGACATAACGCCGATTTCACTTGGGTGCGGGGATCGGTTCGCGCGATAAGGGCGTTCGTCAGCAAAGGAACCGCATCATGATCACCTGGATCGTTATCGGCGTCATCGTCGCCTTCATCCTGCTTGTCGTCGTCGGCGGCTACAACAGGCTGGTGGCGCTGGACCAGCGCGCGGACCAGTCGTTCGCCGACATCGATGTGCAGCTGAAACAGCGTCAGGACCTGATCCCTAATCTGGTCGAGACGGTGAAGGGCTATGCCACGCACGAGCGGGCCACGCTGGATGCCGTGACCCAGGCGCGCGCAGCCGCCGCCCGGGCGACCTCGGTCAACGACAAGGTCGAGGCCGAGAACATGCTGACGGCCACCCTCGGCCGCCTGTTCGCCGTGTCGGAGGCCTATCCGGATCTCAAGGCCAACACCAATTTCCAGCAACTGCAGACCGAGCTGTCGGACATCGAGAACAAACTGGCCGCCGCGCGCCGCTTCTTCAACAATGCTGTCTCGGAGTTCAACGCCGTCCGCCGCCAGTTCCCGACCGTGCTGTTCGCCGGCCTGGTCGGCTTTGGCTCGGACAAGCCCTTCTTTGACGTGGGCGAGGGTGAGCGCGCGGCCATGACCGCCGCCCCGCCGTCGGTGCAGTTCTAGCGTCCATGCAGGCTGTCGGCCTCCAGACCCATATCTGGGCGAACAACACCCGCTCGATCGTGTTGCTGGCCATGTTCCCGGTGCTGCTGGTGCTGGTGCTGTATGGCCTGCAACTGGTGCTTATGGGCTTTGGCATTATTCCGGGGTCGGGCGGCACCCTGGGCGACGACACGGCGCTGGCCGCTGGCATGCTGGGCTGGACCGTGCCGGCCGCCGTGGTGATGGCGGCCATCTGGTTCACCATCGCCTATTTCGGCAGCCAAGCGATGATCGATGCCATGACGGGCGCCCGCAAGGTCGAGCGGCGCGACAATCCCGAGCTTTATAACCTGCTCGAGAACCTGGCGATCTCGCGCGGCATGCGGACGCCGACCCTGCGGATCATCGAGACGGACCAGCTGAACGCCTATGCCTCAGGCCTGCATGAGGGGCGCTACAGCGTGACCGTCACGCGCGGCCTGATCAACACCCTGACCCGCGACGAGGTCGAGGCGGTGCTGGCCCATGAGCTGACCCATGTGATCAACAAGGATGTGCGGACGATGGTGATCGCCTCCATCTTTGCCGGGATTCTGAGCGTCATGGCCGAGCTGGTGTTTCGCGGCCTGTTTTTCTCGCGCGGCGGGCGGGGGAACAACAAGAATGCCGGCCCGCTGATCCTGATCGGGATCGCCATCGCCGCAATCGGCTTTGCCCTGGCCTTTGTCATCCGGATGATGCTGTCACGCACGCGCGAGTATGTGGCCGATGCGGGTGCCGTGGAGCTGACCAAGAACCCGGATTCCATGATCTCGGCCCTGCGCAAGATCGAGGGGCGTTCGACGCTGAAGGCTCCGGACGAATTGCAGGGGATGTTCCTCGACAATCAGCCGGAGAAGGCCGGGGTCATGGGGCTGTTCGCCACCCATCCCCCGATCCCGAAACGGATCGAGGCGCTGGTCAAGTTCGGCGGCGGCCGTGATTCCGGGCCGTGGTCGCAGCAGACCTACGCTTCCTCCACCTCGGTGCCCAGCGCCGGTTAGGGTGTGTACCCATAAAATCGCCGATGCGACGGGTCCGCTTACAAGCGGCAAGTCAATGTCCGCCTTCGACCCATTGCGGACTCCCCCATGGGACGCCATCGTGGCTCACGTCCAGCTTGTCAGGTGCCCGCTCCCGCAGTGGATGAGAACGTGGAGACACAGCCTTGCTTTAGATCGCCAGTTCCGTATCTGCGCTCGCCCTCTTGCCCGCTTGCGCATCGACTACAAATTTACGCAGATGAACTAACATCGAACCTGAATTATCTAACGGAGGCAGGCCAACCGCTTCTGGTGAGTCTAAAGATTTAACTGTCGGGGCAATGCTTAGTTGTATGATCAGATGATTAAAGCTATAGCACTATTTTTTATTCTGCTTAGTATGGATTGGGCTGGCATGCGATTAGTTGGCGGTCCAATGATTGTATCAATTTATAGCAGTGGTGCAACATTTGATGAGTCTATGGAACTTAAGTTCTACAGGGATATCGGATTTATCTGGCGCACTAGAACCATATTTATAGCGCTGGCAGTCATTTTTGCTATGATTGGTGATAATCAAAACATGGATATTTTCCTATTATCAATAGCATTTGGATGCATGGTTTTCTGGGGAGGATTTCTTTTTAGGGACATACTTAGAGCAAAAAAACTCATTACAAAAAGTGCGTCCGCATAGGTCATGATGCATTGATCACACGGACCGGTCGGTTAGTGGATCGTGATCTCAGCGACGAGGTGATGAATAGCCTGACAAAAGCGCGGTCGCGATGGGCGTTAGCGGCTGAAGTTCTCGCAGCCACCTAAGTCTGCGTTCCAGTGTCCGCTTCCCACCCCCAGCGGACATTCCGCGAGTCCGTTTTTTGGAGGGCGTCGCGCGTCGCTTATGAGCACACGACCTAGGGCAGGTCGCGCCAGCCCTCGCGGGTCAGGGCCTGAAGCGGGCGAAGGCGGGCCTTGTAGTCCATCCGGGCCGAACCCTGGATCCAATAGCCCAGATAGACAAAGGGCAGGGCCTGTTCGCGCGCCTGCATCAGGTGATCCAGAATGGCAAACTGGCCGAGACTGCGACGCGGCATGACCGGATCAAAGAAGCTGTAGACCATCGACAGCCCGTCCGAGAGTACATCGGTCAGGACCACCCCGACCAGGTCTCCGGGGCCGGCACCCGCGGCCGGCAGGCGGTATTCGATGAGGTGGGTGCGCACGGCCGTGTCCTCGACCATGGCGACATAATCATCCCAGCCCATGTCGCTCATGCCGCCGCCGGCGTGGCGGGCCAGCAGATAGCGGCGCAGCAGGTCGAACTGCTCCATGGTGGCTTCGGCCTCCACCTGGTCGCGGGTCAGATCGGCATTGCGGTGAAGGACGCGCCTCTGCGAGCGCGAGGGCGAAAAGCCGCAGACCGGCACGCGGACCGAAACGCAGGCGTCGCATCCCTCGCAGGCCGGGCGATAGGCGATGTTCTGGCTGCGGCGGAAGCCGGCCTGTGTCAGCTCGTCATTGACCCCGGCTCCGTCGCTGAACGGCAGGTTGGCGAAGACCTTGCGTTCGATTTTGCCCGGCAGATAAGGGCAGGGGGCCATGGCGGTCAGATAGAAGCGCAACTGACGCTGGGGCACATGCCGGGTCATGACTGTGCTCCGGGCCGGGCTCCGGTCTCCCGGACACGGGAATGGACGTCTCGGCCTGTCGGACACGCACCACGCATGCAGGGATGGGAAACCAGTCCGCGCTCGGGCGCAAGGCCCTTCGCCATCAAGGCGCTAAGGGCGGGGGCCGGTGTCACAGGCTGGTATCGCGGGGCAGGACCGGCGCCTCGCGCAACAGAATGATCGAAATCCGCCGGTTGCCCGCCAGGCTGGGGTCATCGGGATAGAGCGGCTCTGACCCGGCCTTGCCGTTGACCGAATAGATCCGGTCCACATCCACCCCGGCCCCTTCGAGGATGGAGCGGGCGGCGTCGGCGCGCCTTGCCGACAGGCTCCAGTCGCCCGGGGCGCTGGACCGGTTCGACCCGGCGACCGAGCTGGTGTGTCCGGTGATCGAAATGCGGTTCGGCAGGGCGGTGATGATGCGCGCCACGGCCCGCAGCAGTATCTGGGCGCGCGGGTTGGGGCGTGCGGAATTCTCTTCGAACATCGAGCGGCCCTCCTGATCGACGATCTGGATGCGCAGTCCTTCGGGGGTCTGGTCGATGATCAGCTGCTTCGACAGTTCGGCCAGTTCGGGCATCGACTGCATGGCCTGGCGCAGGGACTCGGCGGCGCTGGCAAAGTCGGCCGCCTCGCGCCGGGCGATCTCTTCGCGCAGGGCCGTCTCGCTGGCGGCGGCCAGATGGCTGCTTTGTCCGGCTTGGTCCGGGGCGTCGGGGGCTTCGGGCGCCATTTGCGTGATGACCGACATGGAGCCCGAGCTCTTGGAGCCGTCATCCCCCAGGGCCGTCCCGCCCAGAATGCCGCCCGAGCCCGATGTGGTGGCCGAGATGCTGGCCGGGGCGAAATATTCGGCGATGCCGCGCTTCTGTTCGGGGTCGGTGGTGTTGATCAGCCACATGAGCAGGAAGAAGGCCATCATGGCCGTCACGAAGTCGGCGTAGGCCACCTTCCACGCGCCGCCGTGGTGGCCGTGTCCCGCAACCTTCTTGACCTTCTTGATGAGGATCGGACGATCGCTCAGGGACATGGGCGCCTCACTGGATTGGGCGCATCCTTGGTCGATCAAGGTTAAGGCGACGTTTCCCGTGTCGCCCGGCTTGTGTGCCCCTGCGTGGGCGTTAAGGTCGCCGCGTGACCGACTTCTCCTCCCCTGAACCCGACGGCGCGGAAGGCCGTGCCTATCGCCGCGCCATGGGGGCCTTTGCCACCGGCGTCTGTGTGGTGACGGTCGAGGGGGCCTCGGGCCCGGTCGGCATGACGGTCAATTCCGTAACCTCGGTGTCGCTGGAGCCGCGGCTGTTGCTGTGGTGTCTGGACGACAGCGCCGAGCGGGCCGGGGCGTTTCTGCAGGGCAAGCCCTTTTCGGTCCATGTGCTGGGCGTGGATCAGGCCGGCTGGGCGGACCGCTTCAGCCGGGGTGACTGCCGGCTGGCGGCGGAAGAGACAGGGCAGGCGGAAACCGGGGCACCGGTGCTGAAGGGCGGCCTGGCGCGCTTTGACTGTGTGCTGCACCGGCAGATATCCATGGGGGATCATCAGATCCTGGTCGGACGTGTTGAGCATTTCGAGGCCCATGAAGGGGCCGGCCTGACCTTCTTCCGGGGCCGCTATGGGCGCATCCAGGAGGGCGTGGAATGAAGGTCGCATTTTCCGGTCTGGGTGTGATGGGCGCCCCCATGGCGGGGCATCTGGTCGCGGCGGGCCATGAGGTCATCGGCCACAACCGCAGCCCGGCCAAGGCCGAAGCCTGGGCGAAGACGACCGGCGGGACGGCGGCAGGCACGGCGGCCGAGGCCGCACGGGGCGTGGACCTGTTCATCCTGTGCGTCGGCAATGACGACGATGTACGCGAGGTCGTGGGGGCGGCCTTGCCGGAGTTGGCCCCCGGCGCGGTGATTGTGGATCATACTACCACTTCGGCCCGGGTGGCGCGCGACATGGCGGCCGTCGCGGCCGAGCGGGGCATGGCCTTCCTCGACGCGCCGGTCTCGGGCGGGCAGGCCGGGGCCGAGGCGGGCAAGCTGAGCATCATGGTCGGCGGCGACGCCGGGGCCCTGTCCCGCGTCGAGCCTGTGCTGACCGTCTATGCCAAGGCGATCAGGCACATGGGACCGGCGGGCAGCGGGCAGCTGACGAAGATGGTCAACCAGATCGCCATCGCGGGTGTGGTTCAGGGGCTGGCCGAGGCCGTGCATTTCGCCCGGTCAGCAGGTCTCGACACGGACGCCGTCTATGAGGCCATTTCGCAGGGTGCGGCCCAGAGCTGGCAGATGGACAATCGCTGGAAGACGGCGGCCGCGGGTCAGTTCGATTTCGGCTTTGCCGTCGACTGGATGCGCAAGGACCTGGGGCTGGTGCTGGAAGAAGCCCGCGCCAATGGCAGCCATCTGGCCATTACCGCCCTGGTCGACCAGTTCTATTCCGAGGTTCAGGCCATGGGCGGGGCCCGTTGGGACACCTCAAGCCTGGCCGCGCGCTTGCAGGCCCGCAGGCGGACCTAGCCCAGGAATTTCACCTCGCCCGTCTGCATCTGTTTAACGGCGGCGACAACCTTGAGGGTGCCGGCCTCCAGCGCATCGGCCAGCGAGGCGTCGGCTACGCGCAGCTTGTCGGCGACCCGCAGGGCGTTCAGCTCGACGGCCTTGACCGCCATGTCCGTCGCGTCCGACCGGCGGGCCTCGAGCACTGCGGGAATGATGGGCACGATCATTTCCTCCAGCGACGGGTCGAGCGGCATGGCCCCGTCGACGATGGCCTCGGCCGCCGCCACCGCCCCACAGCCGGTATGCCCCATGACCACCACCAGAGGACAGTTCAGGTGTTTGACTGCATAGACGATGGAGGCGAGGCCGCGACGGTCGACGGTATTGCCTGCCACACGAATTGAGAACAGTCGTCCAAACCCCTGATTAAAAAGAATAGTGGGTGGTGTCCGGCTGTCGGCGCATCCGACGATGGTGGCAATCGGATTCTGTCCGCCCTGCAGCGGTTCCAGATCATCCACCTTGACGTAGCCGAGGTTATTTTCGCCACGCAGGAAGGCCTCATTGCCGGCTTTCAGTTCGGCCAGGGCCTGATCGGGCGTCGGACGCGCGGGAGGCGGCGGCGCAACGGGCTGGGCCGCAGGCTCCATGGGCCGTTCGAGAGTGGTCGCGCCGCCCGGCCCGTCGCCGAGGGCGGTTACGGCGCGCGGCGCCTTCTTTCCAAAGCCGAAGAACCCCATGCACCCCCCGGAAACGCGAACGGCAGACGACCCCAGCGCCTGACGCCTGAATGGTTAACAGCGTTCGGCGTAAATCCGGTGACAGTGCGTCTCTGTCAAGCGGTCAGCGATTGAGCCATTCGGCGACGCGCGGGGCGAAGTAGCTCAGGACGCCGCTGCAGCCCGCACGCTTGAAGGCGCCGAGGCTTTCGAGGATGGCGCGCTCCTCGTCCAGCCAGCCGGCGTCGATGGCCCCCTGCATCATCGCGTACTCGCCGGACACCTGATAGGCGAAGACCGGAACCGAGAAGGTCTGACGAACCCGCTGGATTATATCGAGATAGAGGGTGCCCGGCTTGACCATGACGGCGTCGGCACCCTCGGCCAGGTCCATGGCGACCTCGCGCAGGGCCTCGTCGGAATTGGCATGATCCATCTGATAGGTGCGCTTGTCGCCGACCAGGGCTTTGGCGGACCCCACCGCATCGCGGTAGGGCCCGTAGAAGGCCGAAGCGTATTTGGCGGCATAGGACAGGATCATAACGTCCTGATATCCGTTGGCTTCCAGCGCCTCCCGGATGGCCTGAACCCGCCCGTCCATCATGTCGGAGGGGGCCACGACATCGGCCCCGGCATGGGCATGGATGAAGGCCTGTTCGGCCAGTCGCTCCAGCGAGGCGTCGTTCAGCACCCGACCGTCCTCGACCACGCCGTCGTGGCCGTGGTCGGTGTAGCAGTCCAGCGCCACATCGGTGATGACGCCGATGTCGGGGACAGCGGCCTTGATCGCGCGGATGGTCTCGGGGACCAGGCCGTCGGGATTGGTGGCCTCGGTGCCGACCGAGTCCTTCAGCGCATTGTCGACATTGGGAAACAGGGCGACGGCCGGAATGCCCAGATCGCGCGCCTGTCGGGCGGCTTCGACGGCTGCGGCGGTCGACAGGCGGTCGACGCCGGGCAGGGTGGCGACCGGCACCCGGTCGGCCTTGCCGTCGTGCAGGATCAGCGGCCAGACCAGATCGGCCGGGGTCAGGGTCGTCTCGGCGACCAGACGCCGCACCCAGGGCTGGCTGCGCAGGCGGCGACCGCGGGTCAGGGGAAAGCTGGCGGGAAAGACGGGCGTGGACATGCCGCCTCATAACCCTTGCCGGGCGGACGGCAAAGCCGCAGCCGGTCGCCGGGGGTTCAGTTTGCGCCGCCATGCTCTAGAAGGCCTGCGACAGGACAAGAGAGGACCCCCATGGATTTCGCCCTGACCGAAGACCAGCGCGCCATTCAGGACGCCGCCCGCGCCTTTGCCGAGGCCGAGCTGGCGCCGCACAGCGCCGAATGGGACGAGACCAAACATTTCCCGGTCGACGTCATGCGCCAGGCCGCTGAGATGGGGTTTTGCGGCATCTACACCGGCGAGGAGCACGGCGGCATGGCGCTGGGCCGGGTCGAATCGGCGGTGATCTTCGAGGAGTTGTCGCGCGGCGATGTCTCGACCGCGGCCTTCATCTCGATCCACAATATGGCGACCTGGATGATCGACAGCGTCGGCTCGGCCGAGCTGCGCGCCCGCTATGTCCCGGCGCTGGTGACCATGGAGAAGATCGCCAGCTACTGCCTGACCGAGCCGGGCTCGGGCTCGGATGCGGCGGCGCTCCGGACCACGGCGGTGCGGCACGGCGACCACTGGGTGCTGAACGGATCCAAGGCCTTCATCTCGGGTGCGGGCTCGTCGGATGTCTATGTGGTGATGGCCCGCACGGGCGGGGACGGGCCCAAGGGCATTTCGACCTTCGTCGTTGACAAGCACGCGCCGGGCCTCAGCTTTGGCGGGCAGGAACGCAAGATGGGCTGGAACAGCCAGCCGACCGCCATCGTTCAGTTCGATGACTGCCGCGTGCCTGCCGAAAACCTGCTGGGACAGGAGGGGCACGGTTTCCGCTATGCCATGATGGGGTTGGATGGTGGACGGCTGAACATCGCCGCCTGTTCGCTGGGCGGGGCGCGGCTGGCGCTGGAAACGGCGCAGGACTACGTCGCCAGCCGCAAACAGTTCGGCAAGCCGATCGGCGACTTCCAGAACACCCAGTTCAAGCTGGCCGATATGGCGACGCAGCTGGAGGCCGCCCGCCTGATGGTGCTGCGCGGCGCCTGGGCCATCGACACCAACCATCCCGAAAAGACCAAATGGTGCGCCATGGCCAAGCGGCTGGCGACGGACGCCTGTTTCCAGATCGCCGACGAGGCCCTGCAGCTGCACGGCGGCTATGGCTATCTGAAGGACTATCCGCTGGAACGCATCGTCCGCGACCTGCGGGTGCACCGCATCCTGGAAGGCACCAATGAAATCATGCGCGTCATCACCGCGCGGGAGATGATGCGGCAATGAGGGGCACGTCCTCTTTGCCCTGGTCGTGGTGGGCCCTGGTGGCCCCATGGGCGGTCTCGGGAAGCCTGACCGTGGCTTCGATGTATCTGGTCGACCAGACCCGGCGAGGTCTGGACGCGGACATGAACCACCTTTGGGCCACGCGAACGCCGTTGGAGCTGCTCGTCTGGGCGACGCAAATCGGCGGGTTTGGCGTCGTGGTGATCGCGCTGAGCTTCTGGCTGTCGCGGCTTCTCAGACTGAACAGGTTCGGATTCGTGCTTCTGACCAGTGTGCCAATTCCCATCGCCTTGCTTTTGGCGGGGTTGTGGCCATCCACATCGATCGCTGAGCCCTATGCCTATCCTCCGACGTGGCTGTTTCCGGTCGCCCTCTGGATCACGCTCGCCGCCGCAGCGACGAGCTATCTGTGGGTCGCCGATGCAGAGAAAGCGAAAGTATGACCGACGAACCTGAAATCCTCTCCCGCATCCAGTCCGGTCTGGGCCGGATCACGCTGAACCGGCCCAAGGCCATCCATGCGCTGAACAAGGGCATGTGCGACGCCATGACGGAGGCGCTGCTGGCGTGGAAGGACGATCCGGCGGTGAAATCCGTGCTTATCGACCATGCGGGCGAGCGCGGATTCTGCGCCGGGGGCGACATCCGCATGATCGCCGAAAGCGGGGCAGGGGATGCGTCGGAGGCCAAGGCTTTTTTCCACGCCGAATACCGGCTGAATCACCTGCTGTTCGAATACCCCAAGCCGGTGACGGCGCTGGTGGACGGGATCGTCATGGGCGGCGGTGTCGGCATTTCCGAGCCCGCCGAGGTGCGGATCGCGACCGAGCGGACGACCTATGCCATGCCGGAGACGGGCATCGGCCTGTTCCCCGATGTGGGCGGGGGCTGGTTCCTGCCGCGGCTGCCGGGCTTTGTCGGCACCTGGCTGGCGCTGACCGGGGCGCGGCTGAAGGCGGCGGACACGGTGTTTCTGGGGATCCACACCCACTATCTGCCCACCGATGCCCTGGAAGCGTTCCGCGCCATCCTGGCGGCCGATCCGGCCCATCCCGCCGATGTCGCCGATGGTCTGGAGACCGATGCCGGAGAGGCACCGGTCGAGCCGCACCTGCCGGCCATCGACCGGCTGTTCGGCTTTGACACCCTGGAGGAGATTTTCGCGGCGCTGGAGGCCGACGGTTCGGACTGGGCCGGCGCCCAGCTGGCGATCCTGAAGACCAAGTCCCCCCAGTCGATGAAGGTCTCGCTGCGCCAGCTGCGCACCGGGGCGACGCTGGACAGCTTTGCCGACAACATGGCCATGGAATACCGGCTGGGCGGCCGGGTCGTGCGCACGCACGACTTCCAGGAAGGGGTGCGGGCGGTGATCGTCGACAAGGACAACGCCCCGAAGTGGTCGCCGGCCGCCATCGAGGGCGTGACCGATGAGACGCTGGACGCCCTGTTTGCGCCGCTTGCGGCCGATGAGGAATGGACGCCCCTGCCGCAACTGGCGTAAGCCTGAACCGAACCGGCCGGGAGTATTGACCATGCGCACCCTTCTCAGAACCACGATCGCGATGGCTGCGGCGTTTGCCGCCTCGGGCTGCATCATCATCGCCAGCGACGGCGGCGGACAGACCATCATCACCCCGACCTCGCCCGCAACGGCCCGCGCCGACACGCGCGTCGCCATGGCCCTGTCGGATCCCCGCCGCCCGGAGGAAGACCGCGCCCGCGATGCCCTGCGCATGCCGATGCAGGTGCTGACGTTTACCGGAATCAGACCGGGCGATCACGTGGCCGACATCCGGCCCGAGGAAGGCTATTACACCCGCCTGTTCGCACCCGTCGTCGGGGATCAGGGCCGGGTCTATGCCTGTGTGCCGACGCGGACGGCCGAACGGGAGAAGCCCTATGCCGATGCGCTGGCCGCGACCTATGGCAATGTGGTGCCGGTCGTCGGCCTGCTGGACGAGATGCGTTTTGACACCCCGCTGGACGTGGTGTTCATGAGCCAAGAATATCATGACTTCCACATCCCCGCCTTTGGCGTGGATGTCGCCCGGATGAACCGCGCCATCTATGACGCGCTGAAGCCCGGCGGCCTTTATGTGATTATCGATCACTCGGGGCGTGCCGGCACGGGCAACAGCGAGGTCCAGAGCCTGCACCGGATCGAGGGCGACTTCCTGAGGGCCGAGGTTGAGGCGGCGGGCTTTGTCTTCGAGGGCGCCAGCCAGGCCCTGGCCAATCCCGACGATTACCGGACCGTCAGCGTGTTCGACGAGTCGATCCGGGGGCAGACCGACCAGTTCGTCTATCGCTTCCGCAAGCCGGGTTAAGGTCACGCTGGCCTTGGCCGCCCTGAGCGGCTAACCCTCCGCGCAAGAAACGCGACGACAGGGAGACGCCGACATGACCATGACCATCGCCTTCATCGGACTGGGAAACATGGGCGGGGGCATGGCCGCCAACCAGGCGAAGGCGGGCCGCAAGGTCCGGGCGTTCGACCTGTCCGAAGTAGCGGTGGCGCGCGCGGTCGAGGCGGGCTGTGAAGCCGCCGGCTCGGTCGTCGAGGCGGTCAAGGACGCCGACATCGTCATCACCATGCTGCCCGCCGGGCCGCATGTGCTGAAGGTCTATTCGGAGCAGATCATCGGGGCCGCGCCCTCCAGCGCCCTGCTGCTGGACTGTTCGACCATCGACGTCGACACGGCGCGCAAGGTCGCGGGTCTGGCGAAAGATGCGGGCTATGCCTTTGCCGATGCGCCCGTCTCGGGCGGCACCATGGCGGCGGATGCGGGGACACTGGCCTTCATGGTCGGCTGTGACGAGGGCGACTTTGCGCGGATTGAACCGGCGCTCGAGCCCATGAGCCGGGCGACCTTCCGCGCCGGGGATCACGGGGCGGGGCAGGCGGCCAAGATCTGCAACAATATGATCCTGGGCATCACCATGCTGGGCACCTGCGAGGCCATCGGCCTGGCCGAGAAGCTGGGACTGGACCCGGTCAAGATGTTCGACATCGTCGCCAAGTCGTCGGGCCAGAGCTGGTCGGTGACGACCTACTACCCCTGGCCCGGGCCGGTGCCGACCGCGCCGTCCAACCGCAACTATGATGGCGGTTTCGCCACGGCCATGATGCTCAAGGATCTGAAGCTGGCCCAGGACGCGGCGGCCAAGGCGGGGGCCTCGACCCCACTGGGTGCCCAGACCGAGGCCCTGTTCCAGATGTTCAACGGTCTCGGCTACGGCGGGCGGGACTTTTCGGCCATCCTGCAGCTGCTGCGCGGCAAGCTGGACGAGCTGCCGAAGGGCTGACCGGCGAGTTTGAGAACCGTTATCAATTAGGGGGTTGCGGCCAATTCGCCGCACCGCGAACATGGACTTTCGGCCCCCGGAAGCGCAAAAGGACGGCGTTGGAAACGCATCAGCGAAAGACCGCCGCTCTTGTTCGACTATAAGGCCGCCTTTGGAAACGCCGTGGACCAGGTCCGGGCCGAGGGGCGCTATCGTGTCTTCGCCGACCTGAAACGCGTTCGCGGTGAGTTCCCGCGCGCTGTCTGGCGCCGTGAGGACGGCACCGAGCGGGACGTCGTGGTCTGGTGCTCGAACGACTATCTGGGCATGGGCCAGCACCCTGTGGTGGTCGAGGCCATGCAGGCCGAGGTCGAGGCGACGGGCGCCGGAGCCGGGGGCACGCGCAACATCTCGGGCACCACCCGTTCCGCCGTGGACCTCGAGGCAGAACTGGCCGCCTGGCACCACAAAGAAGCGGCCCTGCTGTTCACCTCGGGCTATGTGGCCAATGAGGCGACCCTGACGACGCTTCAGCGGATCCTGCCGGGGCTGATTATCTTTTCCGATTCGCTGAACCACGCCTCGATGATCGCGGGCATCCGCAATGGTGGCTGTGAGCGGCACATCTATCAGCACAACGATCTGGACCACCTTGAGGCCCTGCTGGCAGCGGCGCCGGCCGATGCGCCCAAGCTGATCGCCTTCGAGAGCGTCTATTCCATGGACGGCGACATCGCCGACCTCGCCGGGACGATTGCCCTGGCCCGCAAATATGGTGCCCTGACCTATCTGGACGAGGTCCATGCCGTGGGCCTGTACGGCGACACCGGCGCCGGCATCGCCGAGCGCGACGGCGTGCTGGACCAGATCGACATCATCGAATGCACCCTGGGCAAGGCTATTGGCGTGATGGGCGGCTATATCGCGGCCGACGCGGTGATCGTGGATGCGATCCGCAGCTGGGCCTCGGGCTTCATCTTCACGACCAGCCTGCCGCCGGCCCTGACCGCCGGGGCGCTGGCCTCGGTGCGCCACCTGAAGGCCCACCCCGAACTGCGCGCGGCGCACCAGGAGCGGGCCCAGGCGCTGAAGGACCGCTTTGCCGCAGCGGGCATCCCGGTCATGCCGTCGGTCAGCCACATCGTGCCCGTGCATGTCGGCAATCCCGTCCACTGCAAGATGATCTCGGACATGCTGCTGGAAGAGCACGGCATCTATGTCCAGCCGATCAACTATCCGACGGTGCCCAAGGGTACCGAGCGCCTGCGCTTCACGCCTTCTCCGAACCACGACGACGGCATGATGGATGCGCTGGTGACCGCCATGGACAAGCTGTGGACCCACTGCAACGTGGCGCGCCTCCCTGCCGTCGCCTGACGACCGGTCTGCCCCCGGCGAGGTGATCGTCGAGTTTGTGCGCAACGGCGCCTGGCTGAAGTGTTCGGCGGTCCATGTGGCGACGGGGGTCGAAGTGTCGGCCGTCGGGCCCGTCGCAGAGCGCCACGGGCTGGAGCGCATCGCTCTCGCCAAGCTGAAACGGGCGCTGGCGGCCCGCTGACCACAAGATGTTGTGGTCTCTCCCCGCGGGGCCTAGATAGGTTCACCATTGAATTCGGGGACCGCCGTGACTGCTCATACCCATGACGCCTTCTTCTCGCGCACGCTGGCCGAGGCCGATCCGGATATCTTCGGCGGCATCCAGGGCGAGCTGGCCCGGCAGAAGGAGCAGATCGAGCTGATCGCGTCCGAGAACATCGTCTCGAAGGCGGTGCTGGAGGCGCAGGGGTCGGTCCTGACCAACAAATACGCCGAGGGCTATCCGGGGCGGCGCTATTACGGCGGCTGCGAATATGTCGATGTGACCGAAAATCTGGCGCGCGAGCGGGCGAAGGCGCTGTTCGGCTGTGCCTTTGCCAACGTCCAGCCGCACTCGGGCGCGCAGGCCAATCAGGCGGTGTTCATGAGCCTGCTGACGCCGGGGGACACCTTCCTCGGCATGGACCTGGCCTGCGGAGGACACCTGACGCACGGATCGCCGGCGAACCAGTCGGGCAAGTGGTTCCGGCCTGTCACCTACAAGGTGAAAGAAGACGATCATCTGATTGATTATGATCATGTTGCCGAGATGGCCGAGCGGGAGAAGCCGAAGCTGATCCTGGCGGGGGCCAGCGCCTATTCGCGGCACATCGACTTCAAACGTTTCCGCGAGATCGCCGACAGCGTGGGGGCCTATCTGATGGTCGACATGGCCCACTACGCGGGTCTGATCGCCGGCGGCGTCTATCCCGATCCGCTGCCGCACGCCCATGTGGTGACCACCACGACGCACAAGACCCTGCGCGGCCCGCGCGGCGGCATGGTGCTGTCGAACGACGTCGATCTGGGCAAGAAGATCAATTCGGCCGTCTTCCCCGGCCTGCAGGGCGGGCCGCTGGAGCATGTGATCGCGGCCAAGGCCGTGGCCTTCGGTGAGGCGCTGAAGCCGGAGTTCAAGGCCTATGCGCAGCAGGTCGTCGACAATGCCCGGGCGCTGGCTGCGGTATTGGTCGAGCGCGGCACGCACATCGTTTCGGGCGGCACCGACAGCCACCTGATGCTGGTCGATCTGCGTCCCAAGGGCGTGACGGGCAAGGCGACCGAGGCGGCGCTGGAGCACGCCCTGATGACCTGCAACAAGAACGGCGTGCCGTTCGACACGGCGCCGTTCACCGTGACCTCGGGCGTGCGTCTGGGGACCCCGGCCGGCACGACGCGGGGCTTTGGCGTGGCCGAGTTCCAGCAGATCGGCCACTGGATCGCCGATGTGATCGACAGCATGAAGGGCGGCGACGAGGCCGATCCCGAGGTCTCGCGCCGGGTGGCGGACGAAGTGCGCACGTTGACGCGTCGCTTCCCAATTTACGGATAACCCTCTGATGAAATGTCCCTTCTGCGGTCATGCGGACACCCAGGTGAAGGACAGTCGCCCGTCGGATGACGGGGCGGCCATCCGGCGCCGTCGGATGTGTCCGTCGTGCGAGGGGCGGTTCACCACCTTCGAGCGGGTGCAGTTGCGGGAACTGGTGATCCTGAAGCGGAACGGGCGGCGCACGCCCTTCGACCGGGACAAGCTGGAGCGGTCGCTGGGCATCGCCCTGCGCAAGCGGCCGGTTCAGCCCGAACAGATCGAGCAGATGGTCAGCCGGATCGTGCGCCAGCTGGAGAGCCTGGGCGAGACCGAGATCCCGTCCAGCGTGGTCGGCGACTTCATCATGAAGGCGCTGAAGGGCATGGATGACGTGGCCTATGTCCGATATGCCTCTGTTTACAAGGACTTCCGGCACACGGGCGACTTCGCCCGCTTCCTCGGCGACGAGGGCTACAACGACGACAGGCCGGGTGACGACGGCACCCGGGAATGAGCGGCCGCCCGACCGTCACGCTGAAGCTGGCCACCTCGCTGGATGGTCGTATCGCCCTGGCATCGGGCGAGTCAAAATGGATCACGGGAGAGGCTGCGCGGGAACAGGGCCACCGGCTGAGAGCCCGGCATGACGCCATTCTGGTGGGTGTCGGCACGGTGCTGGCAGATGATCCGGCCCTGACCGTCCGGCTGCCGAACCATACGGGTCCCCAGCCGCTGCGGGTGGTGCTCGACAGCCGACTCAGGACCCCTTCGACAGCGCAGGTGGCACAGGGCAACAGCCTGATCGTCACGACGGTTGAACCCCGCCCCATCGGTCAGGCCAAAGTCGTAGAGGTTGTCGATGTGGACGGGCGCGCGAACCTCCATGCGACCCTCGACATCCTCCATGCGCGCGGCGTTCGTTCGGTGCTGATCGAAGGCGGCGGGGAGGTGGCGGCCTCCTTCCTGCGCGAAAACCTGGTCGACCGACTGGAGTGGTTTCGCGCGCCGATCCTGCTGGGCAGCGAGGGGCGGCCGTGCGTCGCCGCCCTGTCGCTTGCAAAGCTGGCGGATGCCCCCAAGTTTCGGCGCATATCCGCTGAGGTCGTCGGTGACGATCTGTGGGAGCGGCTTGAAAGGATCTGAATGTTCACCGGCATCGTCACGGACGTGGGGCGGGTGCGGCGCATCACGCCGACCGCGCGCGATCATCGCTATGAGATCGAAACGACGTTCGGTACGGCGACGATCGATCTGGGCGCCTCGATCAGCCATGCGGGCTGCTGTCTGACGGTGACCGAGAAGGGCCCCGGCTGGTTCGCCGTCGAGGTGTCGGGCGAGACCCTGTCGAAGACCACTCTGGGCGACTGGGCCGAGGGTACGCGCGTCAATCTGGAACGGGCGGCCCGGCTGGGGGACGAGCTGGGCGGCCATATCGTCTCGGGCCACGTCGACGGGCTGGGCACGGTCGTGTCCATCACGCCCGAGGGGGGCTCGCATCGGATGGTGATCGAGGCGCCCGCGCCCCTGCATCGCTATATCGCCGCCAAGGGGTCGATCACGGTCGACGGGGTGTCGCTGACAGTCAATGCGGTCGAGGGCCGGACCTTTGGCCTGAACATCATCCCCCATACCTGGGACCACACGACGCTGGGCGGGCTTCAGGTCGGAAATTCCGTCAATCTGGAGATCGACATGCTGGCGCGTTACCTTGCCAGATGGCAGGAGACGCAATGATGCAAACCGCCCGGCAAACCGACACCCCGATCAGCCCCATCGAGGACATCATCGAGGACGCCCGCAACGGGCGGCCCTATATCCTCGTGGACGCCGAGGACCGGGAGAATGAGGGCGATGTCATCATCCCCGCCCAGTTCGCCACGCCCGACCAGATCAACTTCATGGCCAAGCACGCGCGCGGCCTGATCTGTCTGGCGATCACCGCTGATCGCGCGCGGCAGCTGCGCCTGCCGCCGATGGCTGCGGAGAACCGCGAGAGCATGGGCACGGCCTTCACCGTCTCGATTGAGGCGAAGGAAGGGGTGACGACCGGCATTTCGGCCGCTGATCGCGCGCGAACGGTGCAGATTGCCGTGGACCCGAGCCGGGGGCCCGAGGACCTGGTATCCCCCGGCCACGTCTTTCCGCTGGTGGCGCGGGACGGTGGCGTGCTGGTTCGCACGGGCCACACCGAGGCGGCCGTCGACATCAGCCGCATGGCCGGCCTGACACCGGCCGGGGTGATCTGCGAGATCATGAATGACGACGGCACCATGGCGCGGATGCCGGACCTGGTGGCCTTTTCCCAGCTGCATGGACTGAAGATCGGCACGATTGCCGACCTGATCGCCTATCGCCGGCGCACGGAGACCTTCGTCGAGCGGGTGCTGGACACGGACTTCGACAGCATCCACGGCGGCCCGTTCCGCATGGTCCTTTATCGCAATACGATCGAGGGCGTGGAGCATGTCGCCCTGGTCAGCGGCAAGGTCGATCCGTCGAAGCCGACCCTGGTGCGCATGCATCAGGTGGATTTCGCCGCCGACCTGCTGGGCCATGTCGAGGGACGTCAGGACTATGTGCCGAAGTCGATGAAGACGATCAGCGAGCATGCCGGAGCGGGCATCGTCGTCTTCCTGCGCGATCCGGAACTGCACGGGCTGGCCGAGCGACTGATGGGCACGCCGCGGCCGCAGGCGGTCGACCGGTCGATCCGGAACTATGGCGTCGGCGCGCAGATCCTGAAGGATCTCGGTGTGCGCGACATGATTGTGATGAGCTCGACCCGCCCCAATCCGACGGCGCTGGAGGGCTATGGCCTGCGCATCGTCGGCTGGCGTGACATGGACGGAGAACCGGTGGCGTGAAGGATCCCGATCGTATTCTGATCGTCGAGGCGCGGTTCTATGACGCGCTGGCCGATGCCCTACTGGACGGTGCGACCGACGCGCTGAAAGCCCATGGGGTCCAGTATGACGTCGTGACCGTGCCCGGCGCGCTTGAGGTGCCGGGCGCCATCGCCGCCGCAGAGGAGGCCGGGCGCTATCCGACCGCGCCCCGCTATGACGGCTATGTCGCCCTGGGCTGTGTCATCCGGGGCGAGACCTATCATTTCGAGATCGTCTCGGACCAGTCGGCGGCCGGTCTGATGAACCTGAGCATCAAGGGACTGTCGATCGGCAACGGCATATTGACGACCGAGGACGAGGACCAGGCCTGGGCCCGGGCCCGACGCAGCGAGGGCGACAAGGGAGGCGGGGCCGCCCGCGCCTGTCTGGAGATGATTGCCCTGAAGAAGCGGTTGCGCGTAGGACTGGGCGCGTGACCGAACCGAACAGCCTCAAATCCGTCCTGGACCTTCTCGAAGCCCAGAAACCCGGGGATGCCCCGACCCTGAGCTCGCGCCAGAGGCGCGCGCGCACCGTCGCCCGCCTGGCCGCCGTTCAGGCTCTCTATCAGATGGAGCTGGGCGGCGAGGGGGTAGAGACCGTCATCGAGGAGTTCTCGCGCCACCGCTTCGACGGCGACATCGAGGGCCAGATGCTGGCCGAGGCCGATGAGGCCTGGTTTGCCGATGTGGTGCGGGGTGTCGTCACCGAGCAGAAGGCCGTTGACGCGGCCATTCGTGCGCGTCTGGCGTCCAACTGGAAGATCGAGCGGCTGGACGCCACCCTGCGGGCCCTGTTGCGTTCGGGCGCGTGGGAGTTGATGCGGAAGCCCGAAGTCGCGCTGGAAATCGTCATCGATGAATATGTCGAGCTGGCCAAGGCCTTCTTCGACGATGCCGAGGCCAAGTTCGTCAATGCCGCCCTGGACGGGGTGGCGCGCGACACCCGGTCCTGATGCCGGCGGTCGACGTCGCCGACGAGTTCGAGACCATCCGCAGACTGCTTGCGCCGCTGGCTCACCCTGAGTGGGGCAGAGGGCTATCCGATGATGTCGCCCTGATCCCCTCGCGCAGGGGCCACGATCTGGTGGTCACCAAGGATGCGCTGGTGGAGGGCGTGCACTTTCTGGCGACCGACCCGCTGGATACGGTCGCCCAGAAGCTGCTGCGCGTGAATCTGTCGGATCTGGCGGCCAAGGGCGCCGAGCCGTTCGGCTATCTGCTGGCCTGTCACTGGTCGGAGCGGTGCGGCTGGCCGGAACGCCAGGCCTTCGTCGAGGGACTGGGCCGCGATCAGGACATGTTCGGTGTGGCCCTGCTGGGCGGAGACACGGTGTCGACGCCGGGACCGGCGTCGTTTTCGATCACCCTGATGGGCTGGGCGGCAAAGGGCCGTATCGTCGGTCGCGCCGGGGCCCAGCCCGGGGACCCGGTGTTTGTGACGGGCACGGTGGGTGACGGCTGGCTGGGTCTGCGGGCCGCGCGCAACCTGCTGGGGTTGGAACCGGAGCGGCTGGGCGCACTCGTGGAACATTATCGGCGTCCCATGCCGCGCACCGCCTTCGCGCCGGCGGTACTTGAGCATGCCAGCGCGGCGCTGGACGTTTCGGACGGCCTGATCGCGGACCTGGGCCATCTGGCGCGCGCCAGCGCGGTCGGTCTGACGCTGCACCTGGAGAGCCTGCCCCTGTCGCTGGCAGGGCAGGCCTGGTTCGAGGACCGCGCCGATCCGGTCGACGCCCTGTCCCAACTGGCGACGGGGGGCGATGACTATGAAATCGCCTTTACGGCCCGCCCCGGGGTGGAGGGGGCTTTACGGCGCGAGGCCGAGCGGCTGCACCTGCGCCTGACCCGGATCGGCGAGGTGACGGCGGGGGAAGGGGTCCATGTCCGCTACCAGGGCGAGGCCGTGCCGATCGACCGGGCGGGCTGGGTTCACCGCTGACCGGTCCGGCAACGGAATTCTAACCCGTGTCGGCTATGCGGGGGTATGGATCGCAGACATCTTCTCTCCCTGATGGGTGCCGGACTGGGCATCGGCGTCGCCGGACCGGCGCTGGCCGCGGGGGATGAAAAGCCCGCCGCCGCCGTCGTCAATCTGCAGGGGGTCGGCCTGCCGGTGATCGCAGACGGGCGGGTGCGGAACTATGTGTTCGTCAGTATCCGCCTGCATCTGTCGGGATCGGCCTCGATGGAAGCGGTGCGGGCCAAGGATGCCCATTTCCGCGACGCCCTGGTCAAGGCGGCCCACCGGACGCCCTTCACCCTGGCCCGTGACTGGTCCCAACTGGACGCGGTGGCCCTGTCCCGCAGTCTGATGGCCTCGGCGGCGCGCATCGCCGGGCAGGGCAAGATCAGCCGGGTCGAGGTGCTGCATCAGGCGCCGCGTCGACGGACAGGAATTCCCACCGCCTGACCACCGTTCTGCTGTTGCGCTTCGCCCGGGCATTTGGCACGTTTCCGCCGCAATTCCCGAAGGACGCAGCGTCGCGTCCATCGCGCACGGGGGGACCGGAAGGCGGACAGAGGCGAAAAGCCCGCCGCGCCAAGGGTCCGGGCGCCTTGCATGAACAGGGTATGGAAACGCCATGACAAACTATCTGTGGCTGGTCATCGCCGCAGGCGCGCTGGGAGTCCTCTACGGGCTTGTCCAGACCGCTGCGCTGATGAAGGCCTCAACCGGTAACGACAAGATGCGCGAGATCGCCGCGGCGATCCAGGAAGGGGCCTCGGCCTATCTGAAGCGCCAGTACACCACCATCGGCCTGGTCGGGATCGTTATCCTGATCGCCGCCTATGTCCTGATCGGCGAATGGGCCGCCATCGGATTCGCGATCGGCGCCGTGCTGTCGGGCGCCGCCGGCTATGCCGGGATGCTGATCTCGGTGCGCGCCAATGTGCGGACGGCCCAGGCGGCGTCCGAGAGCCTTTCGAAGGGCCTGGACCTGGCGTTCCGCTCGGGCGCCATCACCGGCCTGTTCGTGGCGGGCGGCGCGCTGATCGGTGTGGCGGGCTATTATGCCGTGCTGACCGAAATGCTGGGGCTGGAACGGACGGGCCGCGAGGTGATCGACGGTCTGGTGGCGCTGGGCTTCGGTGCCTCGCTGATCTCGATCTTCGCCCGACTGGGCGGCGGCATCTTCACCAAGGGCGCGGACGTCGGCGGTGACATGGTCGGCAAGGTCGAGGCCGGCATCCCCGAGGACGACCCCCGGAACGCCGCGACGATCGCCGACAATGTGGGCGACAACGTCGGCGACTGCGCCGGCATGGCGGCCGACCTGTTCGAGACCTATGCGGTGACCACGGTGGCCACCATGGTGCTGGCGGCGATCTTCTTCCGCGACCAGCCCTATGTCGATGTGATGATGCTGCTGCCGCTGGCCATCTGCGGCGTCTGTATCGTGACCTCGATCCTCGGCACCTTCTTCGTGCGTCTGGGCAAGTCGAACAACATCATGGGAGCCCTGTATCAGGGGCTGATCGTGACGGGCGTCCTGTCGGCCGCGGCCCTGTGGTTCATCGTGACCCGCATGGCCCCGCCGCTGATCGAGACGGCCAACGGCAACTCCTTCGAGGCCATGAGCCTGTTCTGGTGCGGCATGGTCGGTCTGGCCGTGACGGCGGCCATCGTGGTCATCACCGAATACTATACCGGCACGGGCTTCCGTCCGGTGAAGTCGGTAGCCAAGGCTTCGGCATCGGGCCACGGCACCAACGTCATCCAGGGTCTGGCTGTCTCGCTGGAGGCGACAGCTCTGCCGGCCCTGGTGATCATCATCGGCATCGTCGCCACCTATCAGCTGGCAGGCCTGTTCGGCATCGCCATCGCCACCACCACCATGCTGGGTGTGGCGGGCATGATCGTGGCGCTGGACGCCTTTGGTCCGGTCACCGACAACGCCGGGGGCATCGCCGAGATGGCGGGACTGCCGGCCGATGTGCGGACTTCGACGGACGCGCTGGACGCCGTCGGCAATACCACCAAGGCCGTGACCAAGGGCTATGCCATCGGCTCGGCCGGTCTGGGCGCGCTGGTGCTGTTCGCCGCCTATACCGAGGATCTGCGCTACTTCTCGGCCAATCCGGCGGACTATCCGTTCTTTGCCGACATGGGCCCGGTCGCGTTCGACCTCAGCAACCCCTACGTCGTGGTCGGCCTGCTGTTCGGGGGGCTGTTGCCCTTCCTGTTCGGTGGCATGTCCATGATGGCGGTGGGTCGCGCGGCCGAATCGGTCGTCGCCGAGGTGCGCCGCCAGTTCCGCGAGAACCCGGGCATCATGACCTATGAGGTCAAGCCGGAATACGGCAAGGCGGTCGACATCCTGACCCGTTCGGCGATCAAGGAGATGATCGTGCCGAGCCTGCTGCCGGTGCTGTCGCCCATCGTGCTGTTCGTCGCCGTCATGCTGATCCAGCCGGACAAGGCCGCGGCCTTCGCCGCGGTGGGCGCCATGCTGATGGGGGTGATCGTCACGGGCCTGTTCGTGGCCATTTCCATGACCTCGGGCGGCGGGGCCTGGGACAATGCCAAGAAGCTGATCGAGGAAGGTCATCATGGCGGCAAGGGCTCTGAAGCCCACAAGGCCGCTGTGACGGGCGATACGGTCGGCGATCCCTACAAGGACACGGCCGGTCCCGCGGTGAACCCGATGATCAAGATCACCAACATCGTCGCCCTGCTGCTGCTGGCGGTGCTGGCCAGCGGGAACATCGGCTGATCGACCGGGTCTCCTCCCTGTTCGCCGCCTGGTGAATGGGGAGGGGGACCGCGAAGCGGTGGAGGGGCTCTGTGGGTGGCAAGACCGCCTCCGTCTCTTCGCTACGCTTCGAGCCACCTCCCCATCGCTGCGCGACAGGGAGGAGACAAAAGAAAGGCCCCGGGGAGCGATCTCCGGGGCCTTTTTTGTGCCTATTCTCGCCTCGCGGAGTCTGGCGACTTGAGGCGTTAATCCGGGCGGCGTTGGCCGGGGGCGTCCTCGTCGGTGCGGGGCAGCTGGCCGCGCCCGACGTTGCCGAGAAGCTGTTCGATGATGGTCAGTTCGCGACCGCGGGTGGGGGTCTGGTTGCGGTTCATGGCGATCTGCTCGCCATCCTGCAGCCCCAGGGTGCGGACGCCCGCCACATTGCCGGCCTCGTCAAAGGTGATCTCGGTCACATTGCGTTGCGCGACAAAGGCCCGGTTGAAGGTGTATTTCCGCGTCGTCTGGCTGATGTAGTACCAGACGCTGTCCTCCTCGAAGACCGAGGTGGCCGAGGGCGAGCCCAGCCGCGCCAGCACGGTTTCCTTGGTGTCGGTGCCGGCCACGATGTCGGCGGGCCTGACGTCGACGGCCTGGAAGCCATGCACGCCCACGACCGGGGCGCAGGCCACAAGCCCGGCGGACAGGAGAAAAGCGGCGACGAGGGACTTGGAACGGTTCATGGACAGCGCCTGCGACAATACAAGGTCTTTGACCTAGACCCTGCCGCGTCCTAGTTCAACGTCGCGGCGGAAAAGGGGCCGTGTGATCATGCTGAAAAATCTTCTCGGTCTCAGGGAAAGGGCCTCGCCGGGCCGCGAGGCCTATGGACTGGCCGTCTCCCGCGCCCGCGCCCGCGAATTCTATCTGGACCACGGGGTCGAGGACCGGATCGACGCCCGATTCGAGCTTTATACCCTGCATGTGCTGCTGCTGGTGCTGCGTCTGCGCGACGAGGACACGCCTGCGGCCCGGGACGCGGCCCAGGATCTGTTCGACACCTATGTATCGGCGCTCGACAATGCGCTGCGCGAACTGGGCGTCGGGGACGTCGCCGTGTCGAAGAAGATGCGAAAGCTGGGCGAGGCGGTCTACGGTCGTATGAACGCCTATGAGGCACCGTTGCGCGCGAACGATGCCGCCGGCCTGGCCGAGGCCCTGGACCGCAACGTCTATGCCGGCAGCGGCGCGGACCACGCGCCCTGGCTGGCCGCCTACGCCCTGGAATGCCGGGCACGCCTCGCGGCCCAGCCGGTCGACGCCTGCCTGAAGACCCCCGACTGGGCCGGGGTGTCCTCATGAGCGGCGCACCGCCCGTGCTGATCGAGGCCGTCCGCATCAACCAGATCGGGGACATGCGAACCTTCACCCTGGCCCCCGATGCGGAGACCCGCCGGGCCATCGCAAGATGGCTGGATATTCTGGACCTGCCCCGGTTCGAGGCCGAGCTGACGCTGGTGCCCGCCCGGGTCGGCTGGCATCTGTCGGGGCGGCTGACGGCCGAGGCCGTTCAGGCCTGTGGCCTGACGCTGGAGCCGGTCGAGGAGCAGATCGACGAGACCTTTGGTCTGGATCTGGTCGAGGCCGATGAGCACGCGGACGGCACCGAGGTCGAGGTCAGTCTGGACGAGGATGCGCCGGACGTGATCAGCGACGGGCGCATCGACATCAGCCGTCATGTGCTGGAACATCTGTCGCTGGCGCTCGACCCCTTTCCGCGCAAACCCGGGGCCGTGTTCGAGGCTCCGGAAGAAACGGCCGAGATTTCGCCCTTTGCCGTGCTGAAGGGCCATGTCAAACCGCGCGCCGATAGCGACGGCTGAGTTCGCAGAACGGTTGCATCCGCCGGGCCGGGCGCTATCGTCCGCCACCCGGGGCCGACCGGCCCCCCAGGAGTTTTCTGCTTGTCGAAGACGCTCGTCATTTCGCTGGACGCCATGGGCGGCGACCACGGTCCGTCCGTGGTGGTGGGCGGGATTGCTGACTATCTGAAGGCCCATCCGGGGTCGGACCTGCGGTTTCTGGTGCATGGCGATGCGAACGCGATCGAGGCCCAGATCGGGGCGCACCGGCTGCACGGCGACAGGATCGACGTCCGTCACACCGACAAGGTTGTGGCCATGGACGAAAAGCCGGCCCAGGCGCTGAGGCGCGGCAAGGGCTCCAGCCTGTGGAACGCCATCGAATCGGTGAAGTCCGGCGAGGCCGCCGCCATCGTCTCGGCGGGCAATACCGGCGCCCTGATGGCCATTGCCAAGCTGCAGCTGCGCATGGCCGCGCCGGGACTGGAACGTCCGGCGATTGTCGCCAGCTGGCCGACCCTTCGCGGCATCACGGCCGTGCTGGACGTCGGAGCCAATATCGACTGCGACGCGGCCCAGCTGATCGAATTCGCCATCATGGGCGACGCCTTCCAGACCGCCGTCCACGGCACGAAGCGCCCGACCATCGGCCTGCTGAACGTCGGCTCGGAAGACATGAAGGGCCACGAACAGGTGCGGGAAGCCCACCGCCTGCTGCGCAGCGGCGCCTTCGATCTGGACTATCACGGCTTTGTCGAGGGCGATGACATCGCCAAGGGCACGGTCGATGTGATCGTCACCGACGGCTTTACCGGCAATGTCGCCCTGAAGACGGCGGAAGGCACGGCGCGGTTCATCTCGGCCCTGCTGAAGGACGCGCTGATGTCCGGCCTGCCGTCGCGGCTGGGGGCCATGATGGCGCTGCCGGCGCTGAAGAAGATGCGCAGCCGCATCGATCCCAATGCCATCAACGGCGGGCCGCTGCTGGGCCTGAACGGCATCGTCGTCAAAAGCCACGGCGGGGCCAGCGCCTATGGCTTTGGCAATGCCATCCGCGTGGCGGGCGATCTGGCCCGCAGTGATTATATGACCAAGGTCAGCGCCAGCCTGAAGCGCATGACGACCGTCCTCGAGGAGGACGAGGCCGGTTCGGCAACCGGCCCCGGTGTGGAGACTGACCAGTGACTGTTGTTCGTAGTGCCGTGACCGGCGTCGGCGCCTATCTGCCGGAAAAGGTCGTGACCAATGCCGACCTGGCAAAGTTCGTCGATACCTCGGACGAATGGATCGTCGAGCGGACCGGCATCCGTCAGCGGCATCAGGCCGCGCCGGATCAGCCGACCAGCGACCTGGCGGTCGAGGCGGCGAAAAAGGCCCTGGCGGAGGCCGGCAAGACCGCGGCCGACGTCGATCTGATCATCGTCGCCACCACCACCCCGGACATGACCTTTCCGGCCACCGCCTCGATCGTGCAGAGGAAGCTGGGTGTGCCGGTCTGTGTGGCGTTTGACATCCAGGCCGTGTGCTCGGGCTTTGTCTATGCGCTGAGCGTCGCCGACGGCTTCGTCGCGCGTGGAACCTCGAAATGCGCTCTGGTCATCGGGGCCGAGGAAATGACCCGACTGATGGACTGGGAGGACCGCACCACCTGCGTCCTGTTCGGGGATGGCGCCGGCGCGGTGGTGCTGGAGCCGGTCGAGGGGCAGGGAACATCGGCGGATCGCGGCATTCTGGGCTCGGCCCTGCGCTGCGACGGCACCAAGACCGACCTGTTGTATGTCGACGGCGGTCCGGCCACGACCGGTCAGGTCGGCCATCTGCGCATGCTGGGCAATCAGGTGTTCCGCCACGCGGTCGTCAATATCGCCGAGGCCATCACCGCCGCCGCCGAGGCCGCCGGGATCGAGATCGCCGATGTCGACTGGTTCGTGCCGCATCAGGCCAATCAACGCATCATCAAGGGCGTCGGTGACCGGCTGGGGCTGGATGAAAACAAGGTCGTCTCGACCGTGGCCCTGCACGCCAATACCTCGGCCGCATCCATCCCTCTGGCCCTCGATTCCGCGATCCGGGACGGGCGGATCAAGCGCGGCGATCTGGTGCTGCTGGAGGCCATGGGCGGCGGTCTGACCTGGGGTGCCTGCGCTCTTCGCCTGTAAAACGAATTTCCGCCTTTCCATTTCAACGGCTTTCAGCCTTTAATGTGGAACTGACTTCAGCGAGGGGAGGGACGCTTGGACGACCATCACACGCTCACCCGGGCCGATCTGTGCGACGCGGTGCATGAGGCCCTGGGCCTGTCGCGCAATGAATGCGCCACCCTGGTCGAGCGGACGCTGGGCCTGATCGTCGAATCGCTGGAGCGCGGCGAGACCGTGAAACTGTCGGGCTTTGGCGTCTTTCAGGTCCGGGAGAAGCGCGCGCGCATGGGCCGCAATCCCAAGACCGGCGTGCCCGCCGCCATCAATCCGCGCCGGGTCATCAGCTTCCGCGCCTCGCAGATCATGAAGAGCCGCGTCCACGCCGCCGCCGCCGGCTGAACGGAGGGCCGCGCGTGGCCAAAAGCCCCGAAGCCTTTCGCAGTATCTCCGAAGCCGCCACCGAGGTCGGCGTGCCCCAGCACGTGCTGCGCTTCTGGGAGACCAAATTCGCCTTTGTGACCCCCGTGAAACGCGCCGGGGGCCGACGCTTCTATCGCCCCGAGGACATCGAGGTCCTGAAGGGCGTGCGGCGCCTGCTGCATGAGGAAGGCCTGACCCTCAAGGGCGTCGCCCGCCTGCACAAGGCCCAGGGCGTCAAGCGCATCCTGGGCCAGGAGCCCGTCGGCCCCGCGCCGGTGAGCCCCGCCCCCGAGGCCCCGGTCGGGCCGGAGAGCCCCTTCGCCGCACCCGGCCTCACCGCCGAGCAGCGCCAGCGTCTGGCCGAGGTGCTGCGCGATATTGAGGCCGCGCAAAGCCGGCTGGAGGCCGCCCTCGGTCGCTGACAGCTTTATTGTGCCATCCGGCCGTGATTTGGGTTTACGACGCAACGGCTCCCCGTCTATAGGGAGCGCCTTCGGAGCGTGGCGCAGCCTGGTAGCGCACTTGACTGGGGGTCAAGGGGTCGCAGGTTCGAATCCTGTCGCTCCGACCATCTTCCGCAATGAAGACGGTTGGTTGAAGGGGTCGCTTTCGGGCGGCCCCTTTGCAATTGGGGTGGTTGTCGCGGGCGTTGTCACAGGCGCCGTTATGGGCTGGTCCAGGGTCCGCAATCTGGCATGGCGTCGATGACCGATCTCGACACATCACACACCTTCAAAAGGTCCGCTTAATAGGTCGTCCGCATCTCGGTCTAAGACGACGACCGCCATCCTTGGCGGCCACTACACGTTACGGTCAACGTCGGGATAGCGTGCGTCCAACACGAATCATTCAGGATAGGCGGATGACCCAACCGCCAATGCTGACGCCACCGCCCTTCACCATCATCTTGGACTTAGCGCTTGACCCGGTCTGGCCGCCCCAGAAGCCGGTGACGCTTCTTGATCAAAGGACGCAGGACATCGCGATCCGCTTGGACGCTCTACCAACCGGCCAATGGATACTAACCTTTGCCGAGATAGGGAAGCGCGAGCTCAGTTGGCATCTGCCCGTGATAGAACTGCACGCCACAAACGTTAAAGCGGCTTTCGCCATGCGAGCCGATTACACTCTGTCGGTAGTTGTTGGCGGGGTTATCGTTCTTAGCGAGCAGGTGCAACATCCTGTCTACCAGAGAGTGAGCATCCCGAGAGCCCCCGGCGACCAGTCCCTGTTGTGGGCCATTTCTATTGATCGAGATGAGCGACGACACGTAGATTTAGATGAGGCTCTGCTGAAAGCCGACGATGCGCTCGACCGCCTGAGGGGGCATTTCACCTTCGAGGAGGCGGTTGGACACTGGACCGACTTCCTCGTTAGCTGGCGGCGCTGCATCAACAAATGTGATCGGATTGGCACGCAGGCCGATCGGTCCTCTTGGAGGAAATGCACTCTCGACATTGATGAAGATGAGACTCTGACGTTCGTCAGCGAGGCCCGGAACGCCCTCGAACACGGCGTAGCCCAGAGTTTTAGGCTTAGGCCAGCCGAAACCGGCAAGAACGAGCCGCTGATCGGAGGGTCGTTCGTGGCACCCGCTGTTCTCACGCCGATCGAGATAAAAGATCGCCAGAAAGCAATTCGAGTTCCATCGCGTGGTCTGGGCGTCACGCTACCCGAGCCAAATCCCTTTCAGTTAGCACAGATTGCGTTGGCTTACGCGTGGCGGCGACGGAACGAAGCAATCGACTTGGCAGGCGAAAAGCATCAGTACTGATGCCTGCCGCCAGTTTAAGCCTGCACGCTGGCATGACTCCCGCTTTCCACCCATCCCTGACCTCCCGCAAGTCCGTTGGTCGGTGACTGGCGGAGTTGCGGACTCTCCGGCAGGGCCGTGCTCATCGGGCTCGAGTAGACGTCGCCCCCGCGGCCTCCTACCGCAGCTGGCTGTCCTTGCTGCCGCGGCGGTTGATGGCGGAGTGGCGGATGGTGGCGTCGCGGCCGGACTGGCACTGGACGCAGGTGGTGACGCCGGGCAGGGCGAGGCGTCTGCGCTCGGGGATGACCTCGCCGCATTCGACGCACTCTTCCGTGCCGGGGCCGGTGGGCAGGCGGGCGCGGGCCGACGAGACCGCGTCGCCGACCGTATCCTCGATCTGGTCAAGAACCGCGCCGTCGCGTGTCCAGCCGCCTGCCATTGTGTCGTCGCTCCATCCGGATCTGTTCCGTATGGATATGGAAAGTCGGCAGGAATTTTAAAGGTCCCGAAGGACCCGGGTCAGCGGGGCGGCGGCTCCTGCTCGGCCCACTTCAGGAGGGGGAACAGGGGGATGCCCCAAGCGATGCCCGCGATCGGATAGAAGATCAGGTCGGTCCAGAAGGAGCGCGGCAGGAGGGCGTGGATGGCCAGCACCGCCCAGATGTAGAAGGCCAGAAAGGCGAGGATGCCGACCATGGCCACCAGACGCCGCATGCGAACGGGCATCAGCGGGTATTCCGGAACAGGAAATGGGCCCCCAGCGCCAGCGCCGCGCCGACAACCGACCAGATGACCCACGGCCACTGGTCCATGGTCGCCACGGCGAACACCCGCACGGCCAGAAAGCCTCCGCACAGGGCCCCCGTGAAGGCCACCAGCAGCGGTGCGGCCAGGCCCCGCCGTCCGGTTACGGCATCAAACCCTAAGGCCAGGGCCGCTGTCAGGATGACGGCCACCGCGATGTCCAGATTGCCCATGTCCGTCTCCGATCCTGTGCGACGGCGTGACCGTCAGAAGCGACTCGATCTTGCCGTCATCGACAGGCATATCGCCTGTATCGAGGTCGGGTCCATCGGCCTTTCACTGTAGTGTACCCGTGGCGAGCTTTGAATGAACCGTTTTGGTCAGCCCGAGCGTAGCGTTTCCGTGGCCGTCTGGCTGTTTCTGGTGGCGGCCCTGGTGTTCGCCATGGTCGTGGTCGGGGGGATTACCCGGCTGACCGGCTCGGGCCTGTCGATCACCGAATGGAAGCCCCTGATGGGCGCCATCCCGCCGATGAACGCCGCCGACTGGCAGGAAGCCTTCGACAAGTACAAGGCCATTCCCCAGTACCAGCTGGTCAATGCCGGCATGAGTATGGCCGAGTTCCAGAGCATTTTCTGGTGGGAGTGGATCCACCGCCAGCTGGGCCGTGTGATCGGTCTGGCCTTTGGCCTGCCGTTCCTGGTGTTCCTCGCGGCGCGCCATGTCACCGGCCTGAGGCGCATGGGTCTGCCCGCCCTGCCGGACCGGCTGGTCTGGCGATGCCTGATCCTGCTGGTGCTGGGCGGCCTGCAGGGCGTGGTCGGCTGGTGGATGGTGTCGTCGGGGCTGGAGGCGCGCGTGGACGTGGCGCCCGAGCGCCTGGCCTTTCACCTCGGGCTGGCGCTGCTGATCTTTGCGGCCCTGATCTGGACGGGGCTGGAGGCGCTGAACGGGCCCGAGCGGTCCGAGTCGCCGTCGGGCTGGACACGCGGGGCCAGCCTGATGCTGGGGCTGGTGTTTGTGCAGTGCCTGCTGGGCGCGCTGGTCGCGGGGGGCAAGGCCGGGCTGGTCTATACCGACTGGCCGCTGATGAACGGGGCCTTCCTCGCGCCGGTAGACTGGGGGCAGGGGGCGCTGGCCTTCCTGCACGATCAGGCCCTGACCCAGTTCAATCACCGTATGACCGCCTATGCCCTGATGCTGGCCGTGGTGATCTATGCGGTTCAGGCCTGGCGCTGGCGACTGGCCGAGGGGGCGGGAGCTGCGGCCTGGGTGCTTCTGGCGACCGTGATGATGCAGGCCGGGCTGGGCATCGCCACCCTGATGCAGGGTGTGCCCCTGTGGCTGGGCGTGTTGCACCAGGCCGGGGCCGCCGTTGTGCTGGCGGCCGCGACGGTCAATCTGTGGCTGGTGATGCGGTCGCGGCCCCGGCGCTTTATCGCCGGACCGAGGTCCATGGGCCTCTGATCGCCAGGGTCATGCCCGGGTACATGATGTTGACGAACAGCACCTGTCCGTCCGGCGAGAAGCAGGCGCCGGCGAACTCGGCATTCCCGGTGAAGACGTTGCGGGCGATGGTGTAGAGCTTGCCATCCGGAGTCACGCCCTTGATGTGATTGCGGATCTGGCTGGAATAGTTGTCCTCGCACAGGATCAGGTCGCCCCAGGGGGCGATGGTCAGGTTGTCGGCCATATTGACCATCTTCTCGTCGGTGCTCTCGACGAACAGCTGCAGCCGGTCGGGACCGCCGTCGATGCTCGGCTGCAGGCGCATGACCTGGCCCCGGCGGATCGGCCCGCCAGAGGTGGCGGTCATGTAGAGCTCGTCCTGACCCCACCACAGGCCTTCGCCCCGCGCGACCAGGGCCGCGCCCGCGGCATGGCCGCGCTGACGCAGGTCGTCATTGGGGGCCTCGACATCCTCCATGTCGATCCAGTCGACCTCCAGCCAGTCGCCGACGTTCCACAGCCGGTCGTCCTGGTTCCGGGTGTCGGCCCCCGCCTGTCCCCGCACCACCATGGCCTGAAGCGTGCCGCCCTCGGCCAGCCTGTCGGCGACCTTGGGAATGAAGCGGTAGAACAGGCCGTCGTTCTTGTCCTCGGTCAGATAGACAATGCCGGTCCGGGGATCGATGCAGACCGCTTCGTGATCGAACCGGCCCATGGCCTTGAGCGGCACGGGCTCGACCAGCCCTTCGGCCGTCGCCGGGACCTCGAAGACGAAGCCGTGCGGCCGGGTGACGTTGTCCGTCTGGGGCAGCTCGGTGTTTTCCTCGCAGGTCAGCCAGCTGCCCCAGGGCGTGATCCCGCCGCAGCAATTGGTCGAGGTGCCGATCAGCGACAGGTATTCGCCGACCGTCCGGCGGCTTTCCAGATCATAGATAAGCGTCGTGGTGCCGCCCGGCAGGGGGCGCCCGTCCTTGTAGGTGTCATAGGACTTCGAGACGTCGACGCCGCCGATCCGTTCCTGATTGAGGCCGCCCGGACCCAGATTGCGATGCAGGGCGCTGGAGCCCTTCAGTTCGTGGTTGCGGACCAGGGCCACGCGACCACTGCCGAGATCGAAGCAGCCCATGCCGTCCGGCTGGCCGGGCACGAACAGCCCGTCTTCCATGGTGTCGCCGCTCTGGGAGATGACCTGATAGGTGAACCCGTCCGGCAGATCGAGCAGGCCGGCGGGATCGGTCTTCAGCGGGCCATAGCCTTCCACCTCATTGATATAGGTCTCTGCGGACTGGCCATGGGCGAAGCGGGCGAGGCCGGAGAAGGCCAGGCCGGCGGCACCGGCGGTCAGCAGCTGGCGGCGGATCAGGGACATGGGAGGCTCCTTGTGCGCCGTATATGCCGCCTCAACATGCCGGGATCATCACCATTCGATGACGATTGCGGGACGGATCGTCACAGGTCCAGATCGGCCTGGGCGAAGCGGGCGTTCTGCTGGATGAAGTCGAAACGCGGCTCGGCCTTCTTGCCCATCAGCCGCTCGACCAGATCGGCGATCTCGCCTTCGGACTCGGGCAGGGTGACGCGCGCCAGGGTCCGCTTCTTCGGATCCATGGTGGTTTCCTTGAGCTGCGACGCCATCATTTCGCCGAGGCCCTTGAACCGTCCGATCTCGACCTTGCGGCCCTTGAAGGTGGTGGCCAGCAGCTCGTCGCGATGGGCTTCGTCGCGGGCGTATTCCGACAGGTTGCCCGCCTGGATGCGGTACAGCGGCGGCAGGGCCATGAACAACCGACCCTCGCGGATCACCTCGGGCATGACGCGATAGAAATAGGTGATCAGCAGAGCCGCGATGTGGGCGCCGTCCACGTCGGCGTCGGTCATGATGATGACCCGCTCATAGCGCAGGTCGCCCAGGTTGAAGCGGTTCCCCGGCTGGACCCCCAGGGCCAGGGTCAGGTCGGACAATTCCACATTGGCGCGCAGCTTGTCCGCCGTCGCCGAGGCCACGTTCAGGATCTTGCCGCGCAGGGGCAGGATGGCCTGGGTCGCGCGGTCCCGGGCCTGCTTGGCCGAGCCACCGGCCGAGTCGCCCTCGACGATGAACAGTTCGGTGCCCTCGGCCGCCTGACGGGTGCAGTCGGCCAGCTTGCCGGGCAGGCGCAGCTTGCGGGTCGCGGCGGCGCGCTGGACCTCCTTGTCCTTGCGGCGCTTCAGCCGATCCTCGGCCCGGTCGATGATAAAACCCAGCAGGGCGTTCGCCTGTTTGGGGCTTTCGGTCAGCCAGTGGTCGAACGGGTCGCGCAGCAGGGCCTCGACCAGGCGCTGTCCCTCGGGCGACGACAGCCGGTCCTTGGTCTGACCCTGGAACTCCGGATTTCGGATGAAGACGCTGATAAGGGCGCCGGCATTGGCGATGACGTCTTCGGCGGTGATGATGGTGGCGCGCTTTTCATTCGACAGCTCGCCATAGGCCTTCAGACCCTTGACCAGGGCGGCGCGAAAGCCGGCCTCATGCGTACCGCCGTCGGGGGTTGCGACCGTGTTGCAATAGGACTGCACAAAGCCATCGGCCTCGCCAAAGCCGATCGGGCTCCAGGTCACGGCCCATTCGACGGCGCCGGTCTCGCCCTTGCGTTCAACCCGGCCGCTGAAGGTCGGGGTGACGGTCTCCAGCTCACCGATCCGCTCGGCAAGGGCATCGGCCAGGCCGTTGGGGAAGTGGAAGACCGCCGCCTCCGGCGTCGCATCAACGATCCGTTCGGGGGCGCAGGTCCAGCGGATTTCCACGCCCCGGAACAGATAGGCCTTGGAACGCGTCATGCGGAACAGGCGCGCGGGCTTGAAGGCGGCGCCCGTGCCGAAGATGTCGGCATCGGGCCGGAAGCGGATCAGGGTGCCGCGCTTCTTCGACGGTTGTCGCTTTTCGAGGCCGCCCTGCGGCAGGCCGCGCGAGAAGCTCTGGTGCCACTCATGGCCGTCGCGCCAGACGGTGACCTCCAGCTGGTCCGACAGGGCGTTGACGACCGATACGCCCACCCCGTGCAGGCCGCCTGAGGTCTCATAGGCCTTGCCCGAGAATTTGCCGCCCGAGTGGAGTACGGTCATGACGACCTCGAGCGCGGACTTGCCGGGGTGTTTGGGGTGGGGATCGACCGGGATGCCACGACCGTCGTCCTGGACAGACAGGAAGCCCTCGGCGTCCAGCTCGACCTTGATCAGTTTCGCATGGCGGGCCACGGCCTCGTCCATGGCGTTGTCCAGCACCTCGGCGAACAGGTGGTGCAGGGCCCGCTCGTCCGTGCCGCCGATGTACATACCGGGGCGCTTGCGGACAGGCTCCAGGCCCTCCAGCACCTCGATCGAGGAGGCAGAATAGCCGGTCGTTGCCACGGGTGCCTGTACGGGCTCGGCGGGCCTCACGGCCGCGACGGGGGCCACCGGCGGGCGCGGGGACCCCGCCGCAGGCTTTTCGGGCTCGGGCTCGGGCAGGTCGAACAGGGACGGCGCGGAGGTGGGAGGCATGACCTCAGTTTGGAACGATTCGAGGGGAGGTCAGGTAGGCCCCTCTGCGGCGTCGGGCAAGCGGAACCGTGGCGGTGTGGCGTCTCGGCATCGGGTCGGGCGTCAGCGCCCGCGCCGTCATGGCCAGAAACAGCGCCCAGGGCAGGTTCGCATGGCTGAGCAGCACGCTTTCCGACGCGCTCAGCAGGGTGAAAACCAGCAGATAGGCCAGCGAAAACCCGCCCTCGCGAAGGCCCTGACCGCCCAGCCGGAGGACCAGCGCAACCAGGGTGATCATCATGATCGTGCCGACCAGGATCGCGCCCGGCCAGCCGACCTGGACCAGCAGGTCGATCCAGCCGTTGTGCGCCGATGGCACCAGCCACCCGGTTTCAAGCCGGACATAGAGGGCGGGCACCGACTCCTTGCCCCAGAAGGCGCTGTAGCCAAAGCCTGTCCACGGGCGTTCCGCGACGCGCCGCATCAGGCTTTCCCAGATGTCCGTCCGCCCGGTCAGGGTCGGATCCTTGCCCAGCAGCTCGAGGATCAGGGCGGAATTGTCGGTCCAGACCCAGGCGGCGATGCCGGCCGCGGTCACTGCGCCCCAGACGGCCAGCACCGACAGGACGGGCCCACCCCGACGCATGATCCACAGGCCGCCGATGACCCCCAGCCCGGCCATCAGACACAGCAGGGAGGTCTTGGACTGGGTGCCCAGCATCAGGCCGATGCTGATCGCCAGGGTCAGCAGGGCCGTCCAGACGGTGCGCTCATGCCGGTCGGGCGCAGCCAGCACTGCGGCCGACGCCACGGCGGTTGCCACCATGACGATCCCCATCTGGTTCTTCTCGTACCAGAGCCCGCGCCAGAGACCGGCGTTGTCTTCCTGGTGGATGCCGATGGCGGGAAAGGCCAGCACCATGACCAGACTGCCGATCGCCATCACCAGCCCGGTGTGCATCAGCAGGCGGGGCAGCTGCGCCCCGGTAAAGGCGACGCCCAGATAGACGGCAAAGGCGCTGGTCATGAACAGGGCGATCACGCGCCGGTCCGTCACCGCCGGATCGATCGACCAGTAGCGCGATGCCAGCGCCAGCAGGGTCAGAAGGCCGAGAATGATCCACGCGGGCCAGGCCGAGGCCATCCGCCCGAGACGGTTGAGGATCAGTCCCAGGGTAATCGCATAGACGGGCAACCAGATCAGCCTGAGGATCGGCGTCTCACCCTGATCCGGCGCGAACACCGGCCCGATCAGCGCCCCCGTCAGCATGACGATCACCAACCCCGCCGCAACCTGTTCCCACAGGGGCGGCGCGGGCAGGGACAAGGCCGAATCTCCCGGTGAGGCGCGCACCCCCGGAAGGTGAACGCGCGGCGTTAACGAAGCGTTGGGGAAGCGCGCCTCAAGCCTTCTCGACGAAGCTGTCGATGACCTTCTTTTCGCCGGCCTTGTCGAAGGCGACGCGCAGTTTGTTGCCCTCGACGCCCTGGATGCGGCCATAGCCGAACTTCTGGTGGAACACGCGCTCGCCCCGGGCCCACTGGCCTGACGGAGCGGCGGTCGCCGGGCTGTCGACGCGGCGGGCGACGCCCTCGATGGGCGGGGTGCGCGAAGCCGAACCGGACGTCGTCCGCTGCTGGGCCCGCTTCCAGCCGGGGCTGTCGTAGCCGCCGCCAAAGGTCGTGCCTTCGGACCAGCGGTCCTGCACCTGACGGGCGCTGGGAGCGGCCCCGTAATAGCCGGTCTCGCTTTCGGGCTGGACGTGATCGATGGGCAGTTCGTCGACGAAGCGGCTGGGCATCTGGGCGGTCCAGCGGCCATAGACCAGACGGTTGGCGGCGAAGCTGATCCGCGCATCGCGGCGTGCGCGGGTCAGGCCGACGTAGGCGAGCCGACGCTCCTCCTCGAGACCCTTTTCGCCCTTTTCGTCGATGCTCCGCTGGCTGGGGAAGACGCCTTCCTCCCAGCCGGGCAGGAAGACCAGCGGAAACTCCAGCCCCTTGGCCCCGTGCAGGGTCATGATCTGGACGGAGTCGTCGCCCGAGGCCCGCTCCATGTCTATCACCAGCGACACATGCTCCAGATACGCCTGAAGGGTATCGAACCCCTGCATGGCCTGGATCAGCTCCTTGAGGTTATCCAGCCGCGTCTGACCGGTCAGGCGATCGGCCTTTTGCATGTCGGTATAGCCGCTCTCCTCCAGCACGGTTTCGGCCAGCTGGGGGTGGGGCAGGTCGGCGGCCAGGGTCCGCCAGCGGTGCAGGTCGCGGGCGAACCCGGCCAGGGCGGTCCGCGTGCGGGCCTGAAGTTCGTCGGATTCGATCAGCCTGTGGACCGCCGCCATGGCCGAGATGCCCGCCGTGCGCGCCAGATGCAGGATCTTTTGCACCGAGGTGTCGCCAATCCCGCGCTTGGGCACATTGACGATCCGCTCGAAGGCCAGATCGTCGTCCTCGGACTGGATCAGCCGCAGATAGGCATGGGCGTCGCGGATTTCGGCCCGTTCGAAGAAGCGCGGCCCGCCGATCACCGTATAGGGGATGGCCAGCATGACGAACCGCTCCTCGAACGCCCGCATCTGAAACGACGCGCGAACAAGGACCGCCATGTCCTTGTATTTCAGGCCAGAGGCCCGGGCGGTCTCGATCTCGTCGGCGATCAGACGGGCCTCCGCCTCGCCGTCCCAGACCCCGCGTACGCGGACCTTGTCGCCACCGTCATCCTCGGTCCACAGGGTCTTGCCCAGTCGACCGCGGTTGCCCGCGATCAGGCCCGAGGCCGCGCCCAGGATATTGCCCGTCGAGCGATAGTTCCGCTCCAGCCGGACCAGTTTCGCACCGGGAAAGTCGCGCTCGAAGCGCAGGATGTTGTCGACCTCGGCCCCGCGCCAGCCATAGATCGACTGGTCGTCATCGCCGACGCAGCAGACATTGCCGGTGGAGGAGGTCAGCAGCCTCAGCCACAGATATTGGGCGACGTTGGTGTCCTGATACTCGTCGACCAGGATGTAGCGGAACCGCCTGCGGTATTCCTCTGCAATATCCGCATGCTCGGACAGGATCGTCAGGTTGTGCAGCAACAGATCGCCAAAGTCGCAGGCGTTCAGGGTCTTCAACCGGTCCTGATAAGCGGCATAGAGCGACTTCGCCTTGCCGTTGGCGAAATCCTCCGTACCCGGCAGTTTGGCCGGGGTCCAGCCGCGGTTCTTCCAGTGGTCGACCAGACCGGCCAGCGTCCGGGGCGTCCACCGCCTGGTGTCGATGCCCTCGGCCTCCATCAGCTGTTTCAGCAGCCGCTCCTGATCGTCCGTGTCGAGAATGGTGAAACTGGATCTCAGGCCCACCAGCTCGGCATGGCGCCGCAGAATCTGGGCGGCGATCGAGTGGAAGGTGCCCAGCCAGCGCAGCCCCTCGGCCGACGGCCCGATCAGATGGGTGATCCGCTCGCGCATCTCGCGCGCGGCCTTGTTGGTGAAGGTGACGGCCAGCAACTCCCACGGGCGCGCCTTGCCCGTCGCGAGAATGTGCGCCAGCCGCGTGGTCAGCACCCGCGTCTTGCCCGTGCCCGCGCCCGCCAGCACCAGCACCGGCCCCTCCGTCGTCTCGACCGCCTCGCGCTGTTCGGGATTCAGCCCCTGCAGATAGTCGGGCAGCGGCGAGCCGACCCGCGCCAGGTCGGAAATACGGGGAGGGAGGGGGAGCGAGTCGGACATGAGCGAAACATAATAGGAACCGGCGCGCGCCAAGGCCATCATGCGCGGCAAGGCAACGAGACCGGGAACCTGCGCCGTTCGCCTCCGTTTGGCACATCAGGCTTAACCGGAGGAAACAATGTCCGATCAATCGAACAACACGGGTGGCAACGGCGGCGGCGGGAATGCGGGTCTGGCCTTCATCGTCGGCGGTGTCGTCGTCGTGCTGGCCATCATCGCCTACTTCGTCTTCGCGGGCGGCATGGGCACCCAGGAGAAGCAGGTCGATGTCGATGTGAACCTGCCCGAGGTGTCGGCGCCCGACGTTCCCACGCCTTCGCCCGCGCCGGCTCAATAACCCATGGGATCGACCGTTCGGTTCGGCCTATCGCAGGCTGTACCGGACGGTCGTGACCACCCGCACCTTCTTGTCGGGAGACTGGCTCTCGTCGCCGATCTCATCCCGCGACAGGATCTGGAACGAGCCTTGGGTGGCTTCCCGGATGGGGCCCAGCGCCGTCCCGGAGTCCCTGGCGAATTGTTCCGCACCGGTGCGGGCCGAGGCGGTCGCCTCCGCGATCATCTCCGGGCGCACATCATTCAGCCGGGTAAAAACATAGGTGGGGCCGCTGAAATCCTGGATCACCACCCCCTGGCGCACCAGATCGTTCAGTGAGCGTGTCGTGGTCTGCACCCGCGCCACGTCCGTCGTCCGCACAATCACCGTCTGCGCCAGAATAAAGCGGGGTCCGTTGTTCTGGCCGCCGTATTCCCGCGACTGCATGTCGGTAACCTCCAGCCGCCCCAAGGTGACGGCATCCGCCGGATAGCCCTGGGCCGTCAGGAATTGGCGCACGGCCGCAAGGTCCGCATCGATCCTGCCCTGCACCTCCGACAGAACCTCACCCGTCGCCGTGAAGCGGACGGGCAGTATGGCCAGATCGGCCACCACATCCCGCTCCGAGAGGCCCCGGACGGTGACTACCCGGTCGCCTACCCTGGCATTGACCACGCCCTGGCCGATCAGGGCTCCGCCCCCGACCATCCCAAGCGCCAGAAGCCCGGCAACAGCGACGGCGGGAACAAGGCGGTTATCGGCTTTCATGGGGGGAATCCTGTGCTGATCTCCGCACCATGATCCCTTGGTGGGACGAGTCAAACGCTATCGCGAACGGGGTTATTCCGGCCCGGGGGCGGGGCGGGATCCGACGCCCAGGCCAGCGCGTGAACCCGGCAGGCCGAAGCGAGGGGGCGTCGGCCGCGCGCGGCATCGATCTGTTTCAACAGCGCCGCCAGGCTGATGTCCAGTGTCGCCGCACGGGCCTCCAGCACCGCCCAGAACTCCGGCTCCAGCGCGATGGAGGTGGCGTGCCCGGCCAGCATCACGGACTTTTTCTTCAGCATGAACGGGTCCTGTCGAGGCGTGACGTCCGGGCCAGCCAAGCGTATGCTAAAGCAACCGTCCTGTCCGGAATCCCACATGACCGACCTTGCCACACAAATCCCCGGCATCGACAGCTTCAATCCGGTGCGCGCGGAGCGTCTGCGTCCGCTGACCGCGCTCCGGGCCTTCCAGCGCCTGGTGCGAAACAAGGACGACACCGCCCAGGTGTTCGAGATCATGAAGGCCCTGAACGGTCGTTCGACCACGCGGGGCTATCAGAAGCTGCTGGGCACCTTCGAGGGCGGGCGTCAGGCCTATCTGCGCGAGGAGCTGGCGCAGCGCCTGGATGACCCCGAGTGGCTGACCCGCTTTCCCGAGGGGTCTGTCGGGGCGGCGTATCGCGCGTTCCGGGAAGCGACGGGATTTACCGCCGACGGCCTGGTCCGGGTCGAGCGTGAAGTGGTGCCCTTCATCGATGCCGAACACCCGACCGTCTGGTATTCGCGACGCCTGCGCGATGTCCACGACATCTGGCATGTGCTGACCGGCTTTGAGCCTGACGCCCTGGGTGAGGCCTGCGTGGTCGCCTTTTCCTATGGCCAGACGGGAAGCCTCGGCTTTGCCTTGATCGGCTGGGGTGCGGCCGGGGAAATCCGGCGCGAGAACCGCGCGGTGCCGGCGCGTCGCGCGGTCTGGCAGGCGTGGCAGATGGGACGGCGGGCCGAATGGCTACCCGGCCTGGACTATGAGGCTCTGTTCGCTCGCCCGCTGGACGAGGCCCGCCGCCGCCTGCGTATCGGCACACCCGACATCTATCTGTCGGTGCCCGTCGAAGTCCGGCGGGCGCTGAAGCTGCGCGCCTGACCCGGGCGGAGGCCCGGACTACAGCGTGCCGCAGCTGTCGACATAGCGCCAGGTCTGCTGACCATAGGTCTGACGCTGGATGGACTCCGAGACTCGACGGAGGCAGGCGCTGCGCTCACGCGATCGCCGCCAGAAGTCATCGGACCCTCCGGTATAGACGCCCCATGCCCGCCGAAGATTGGCCGCTTCCGCAGCGCGGTTCCAGTCGTCCTGGAACTGGCGGGCCCGGGTTCTCCAGGCCTGACAGTTGGTTCCGCCGTAGATGCAGTAGACCTCGACGTCGTAGCGGAAGGTGCCCACATCTGTGGTGTCGGGGCCAAATCGATCAATCTGATCGACGAACAAGGCCTCCATGATGTGTGGCGCGATCTGGTTCAGGACCTGCTGCGACGGCTCGTGACCCTGACGGGCCGCAAGTCCGTACCACCGGCCCGCCTCCAGCCGGTTCCGGGGCATTCCGTACCCGTAGAAGCTCATATAGCCCATGGCGTTCTGGGCATGCGGATCACCCGCTTCGGCATAGGGGCGCAACAGCTGCGCCGCCCGGGCGTGATTTCCGGCCTCGTAGGCATCCCAGCCGGCCTCATAGGGATTACTCTGGGCCATGGCCGCCGGGGCCTGGCTCAGTCCCAGCGACAGCGCCAGGAGAAGGGCCGCCGTGTGAAAACGGAACGTATGCATTCCAGTCCTCCCGTTAATTCCGTCCTCCGGCCCAGCTTGCCAACCTGCGCGGTGCGATAAACTGACGGTCCCTGACGGCGGGCGCGCAAATGGGCGCTCGTCACGGGGCGGAATTCGGGGCATGAGGCGGGCTGCTCCGTTCCCATCTGACCGGCTCCTTCCTTGACCTCGCCCGGACACCCCTCCTCAACGATGAAACTGGTTCTCGGCATCGGTGTCTGCGCCGTCATCTGGGGCACGACCTGGTATGCCATCACCCTGCAGCTGGGGCCGGTCGCGCCGACCGTCTCGATCGTCTGGCGGTTCGGTCTGGCGGCGCTGGCCCTGTTCGCCTTCTGCCTCACTACCCGGCGTCCGGTCCGGCTGAACCGGGTGCAGCAACTGGCGGCGCTGGGGCAGGGGGCCTTCGTCTTCGCCGTCTCCTATGGCTTTGTCTATGCGTCGGAAGAGCGGGTGCCGTCGGCCGTGGTCGCGGTCATTTTCGCCGGCCTGGCCTTCATCAACCTGGTGCTGTTCCGCTTTATCGCCGGGCAAAAGGCGTCGCGTCTGGCCTGGGGTGGAGCAGCGCTGGGCCTCCTCGGTGTCGCAGTCCTGTCTGGCTCGGAGATTCTGGGCAGCGACATGACAGAGGCGGCGGGCCTCGGTGTCGGCATGGCCGCGCTGGCCGTGCTCAGTTCGGCCCTCGGAAACTATTTCGCCTGGAGAGGACAGGTCGCGGGTTCGGCCGTCATGCCCGCCACCGCCTGGGCCATGGCCTATGGCACCGCCATGCTGGCCGTCTTCGGCCTGACCCAGGGGGTCGAATGGCGGATCGAGCCGACGGTCAGCTACATCGGCTCGCTGCTCTATCTGTCGTTGCTCGGCTCGGTCGTCGCCTTCGTCATCTATTTCAGCATTGCCCGGAGCCGGGGCTATGCGCTGGCCAGCTATATCTCGGCCCTGACCCCGCCCATTGCCATGCTGGTGTCGGTGCTGTTCGAGGGAGCCAGCTTTGGTCTGGCGGCGCTGTTCGGCCTCGCCCTCGTGCTGGCTGGTCAGGTGCTGCTGATCCGCGCGCCGAAGGTCAGCTAGCCCCAAGGCTAGCGACGGTCGTCGTCGTGCTCGTCATCCGGGGCGGGCTTGCCTTGGCGCGCGGCCTTGCGCTTCGCCTCCAGCCGCAGGGCGACCAGCAGGGGGATGAGGCCGTGCCGGACGCGCTTGTCCTTGCGGGGATCAATCATGATCGTCCTCCCGTTTGTGGCCCTCGATATGCCGGTCCGCCCGCTCGCGTTCGATCCGCCGCGCCTCACGGTCCGCGCGGGTGCGGCCATGCAGAAGCCGGTTCGTTGCCGCCGTCGCCGCTGCCGCCGCCTTCTGACGGGCCTTTCGCGCGCGGTTCAGGTTGATGATCTCGGCCATGCGACAAAGCCTACCCCAGGATGTCAGGAAATTCACTCGGTGCCGGCCGGCTCCCTGCCTATATATTCGCGCATGGACCTAATTCGACTGATCCTCAATGTGCTCTGGCTGATCTTCGGCGGCCTGATCTCGGCCGTCGGCTGGTTCTTCGGCGGTGCCCTGCTGGCGCTCACCATCGTCGGCCTGCCGTGGACCTTCGCGGCCTGGCGGATCGGGACCTATACGCTGTGGCCATTCGGGCGAGAGATCGTGTGGCGTGACCCCGACGTGGGTGACATCGGGGTGGGTCCGGTGGGCGTGATCCTGAACGTCATCTGGTTCATTTTCGCCGGTTGGTACATCGCTCTCAGCCACCTGATTGCGGCCTTTGTGGAGGCCATCACCATCATCGGCATCCCGTTCGCGCTCAAGGATCTGGAGCTGGCCAAGCTGGCGCTCGCGCCGGTCGGCCGTACCATCCGCGACAAGCCCTGAAGCATCCTCCAGCGCTGCCGTATGCAACGGCTTTCCGCGCCCTCCCGTTGATTGGACACATCCAACCGAAAGGGAGCGACCATGCTGGAAGCCATCAAGGAACATATGGACGTCATCGGATCCGACGGGGGCCGCATCGGCCGCGTCGATCACGTCAGGGGTAATGAGATCGAACTGGCCAAGCTGGATTTCGACACCGGCTTCAAACATCGGATGATCCCCATGGACTGGGTCAACCACGTCGATGAGCACGTCCACCTGAACCTCACCGAGGACGAGGCCAAGGCCCGCTGGACCGACAAACAGTAGGCTGGTCCGCCTCTGAAAGACGGAAGGCCCCGCTTTCACCGGCGGGGTCTTGCGCGTCAGAAGCCGGTCAGTAGGCGATCAAGAGCTCGGCGGATGTCATCCTCGCGGCCAGCGAGAGACCCTCGGGTCGGCCCGAGAGATCGGCGATCCAGTGCCGCCAATTCCGAGAGCATCAACACGAACGCTTCCTCCGCGTGGGAAACCCGCAGAGTCACCTTCGTAAGCACGGCCTCTTCCGGCATTCGGAAGAGCGGAGCCACCAGCACCGTGGGCCCCTCATCGTAGAGATGGGACTGCACGACTACGACAAACGGGGCGATCTCGCGGGATCGCAGTGCGGGGTTATCCAGAATGTCGAACTGGCGGATCACCAGGTCCGGACATCCTCTCCGAACACGCCGTGGCGATCGATCCGCTCACGGTGCAGGGCGATGGCTTCGGCGTTCTCCGAGGCCCATTGCCGGGCCTTTTCCGCCGAGGCCAGATTCACGCGCTTCTCGTCGAGGATGGCTCGAAGGCTCTCGACGGTCAGAGCTTCGACGTCAATATTCAGCGCGCGGGCTTCGTCCAGCAGCGCCTGATCGATTTCGATTCTCAGCTCGGCCTTTCCCATAGGGGAAGCCTAGCACGAAGTTGTAACGCGGGCGATCCAGCCGCGCCATGGGTCCCTAGCCGGGCGCGATCATCGTCTCGGGCCGGACGATGGCGTCGAAATCCTCACCGGGGATGCCGAGCGCGATGGCTTCCTCGCGCAGGGTGGTGCCGTTTTTGTGCGCGGTCTTGGCCACCTTGGCGGCCAGGTCATAGCCGTATTTTTCCTTGAGCGGCGTCACCAGCATCAGCGAATTCTTCAGGCCGCGCTCAATGTTGTCGAGGCGCGGCTCGATGCCGACCACGCAGTTGTCGGTGAAGCTGACCGCCGCATCGGCCAGCAGCCGCACCGACTGCAGGAAGTTGTAGGCCATCATCGGGTTGTAGACGTTCAGCTCGAAATGCCCCTGCGAGCCGGCAAAGCCAATGGCGGCATTGTTGCCGTGGATGTGAGCGCAAACCTGGGTCAGGGCCTCGCACTGGGTCGGATTGACCTTGCCCGGCATGATCGACGAGCCCGGCTCGTTTTCCGGCAGGGCCAGCTCGCCCAGACCCGAGCGCGGGCCGGAGCCGAGGAAGCGGATGTCATTGGCGATCTTGAAGCACGACATGGCGACCGTGTTGATCGCGCCGTGGGTCATGACCATGGCGTCGTGGGCGGCCAGGGCCTCGAACTTGTTGGGGGCCGAGGTGAAGGGCAGGCCGGTGATCTGCGCGATCTTGTCGGCAACGCCCTCGGCGAATCCGACCGGGGCCGACAGGCCGGTGCCGACCGCCGTGCCGCCCTGGGCCAGCTGCATCAGGTCGGGCAGGGTCGACCGGATCCGCTCGATGCCCTTGGCGATCTGCTGGGTGTAGCCGCTGAACTCCTGGCCGAGGGTGATGGGGGTGGCATCCTGGGTGTGGGTGCGGCCGATCTTGATGATGTCCTTCCACGCCTGCGCCTTGTCGTTCAGGGCATTGTGCAGGGTCTGCAGGGCCGGCAGCAGGCGGTGCACCACCTCCTCGGCACAGGCGATGTGCATGGCCGTCGGATAGGTGTCGTTCGACGACTGGCTCATATTCACATGGTCGTTCGGGTGCACCGGTGCCTTGGAGCCCATTTCGCCGCCCAGCATCTCGATGGCGCGGTTGGAGATCACCTCATTGGCGTTCATGTTCGACTGGGTGCCGGAGCCGGTCTGCCAGACGACCAGCGGGAAGTGGTCGTTCAGCTTGCCCTCGATCACCTCATCGGCGGCCTTGATGATGGCCTGGCCCAGTTTCGGGTCGAGCTTGCCCAGTGCCATATTGGTCTCGGCGGCGGCCTTCTTGACGATGCCCAGCGCCCGCACGACCGGCAGGGGCTGCGTCTCCCAGCCGATCTTGAAATTCCCCAGACTGCGCTGCGCCTGCGCGCCCCAGTAGCGGCTGGCAGGCACATCGATCGGGCCAAAGGTATCAGTTTCGACGCGGGGCTTCTGGGTATCGGACATGAGCGGCTTTCCGGTAGCGGGGATCAGGGGCTTGGCGCGGGAATGGGCGCGGGTGTAGCACGAAGTGTCAGGGGGACAAGCGCCCCGGGGGCGGGAACACAGGATGCGATATCTGGCGATGATCACCCTCGCGGCGGCGGCCCTCGCAGGCTGCGCGACCGAGGCCAGGGTGTCCGGCGATCCGGTGCGCGTCGATCTGGTCACCGAACGCGGCGTCATCTCGCTGGAGCTGGCCACCGACAAGGCGCCGCTGACGGTCTGCAACTTCCTGTCCTATGTCACCGACGGCCATTACGAGGGGGGCAGCTTCTTCCGCACCGTCGTCGCCGAGACCAACGCCAACCCCAATCCGATCAGTGTGATCCAGGCGGCCACCCCGCGCGGGGCTGACGACGACCTCAACCCGCCGATTCCGCTGGAGCGCACGCGTGACACGGGCCTCAGCCACCGGGCCGGCACGATATCCATGGCGCGCGACGGGCCCGATACGGCCACCTCCAGCTTCTTCATCATGGTCGAGGACGCGCCGGCGCTCGATTATGGCGGTGCGCGCAATCCGGACGGGCAGGGGTTCGCCGCCTTTGGCCGGGTGACCGCCGGCATGGGCGTGGTCCATGACATCCATCGCAGCCCGGCTGGTGCCGAAGAACAGCTGACGCCGCCGATCAAAATCCTGGCCGCGACCGTGGTGGGCGAGGTGCCCGCCCCCTGTCACCCATGAGCCCCGACTGGATCGGGATCGGCAAGGTCCGGGCGCGGGAGGTGGGGCAGGGGGTCGAGATCACCATCGACGGCCTGACAACCCAGGCCAAATACTATAAGCCGCTGGTCTATGAGTTCATGCGCAAGGAATGGCGCGGCGCCCGGCCCTCATGGGGCGACCACGTCGTCGAGATCGACATGGAGCATGTCGGCGAGCCCCCGCACATGGATCTCGACAATCTGGCCAAGGCCCTGCTGGACGCCATCAAGGGTTATCTGTTCCACGACGATGCCCAGGTCGCCCGCTTGCTGGTCCAGCGCCACGAGGGTGACCGTGAGCGCATCACCATCCGGGTCTTTCCGCGCTCAGGTCAGGCGTCCGGCCCGATCGGCGGATAGCGCTCGAACGCCGGGATCTGGTCCAGAGCGGCCATCCAGCCGATCCGTTCGGCGGTCTGGATCTGGGCCTGGATGGGCAGGGCGTCGGGGTCATCCAGCGTGGCCCCCTGGATGTCGGTCATGCCCGGAAAGATGACGTCATTCGTATAGAACAGGCCCGTTCCGCAGGTGACGCAGAACGAGCGTCGGCCATGCTCGGACGAGGCATAGGTACGAGTCTCGCCCGTAATCGTCAGGCTGTCGGTCGGTACAAGACACCAGCTGACGGCTGGCGCACCCGAGGCCTTTCGGCAGTCAATACAGTGGCAAAGCGCGTGATGCTCAACTTTACCGTCCGTCCGGTATCGCACCGCGCCGCAATGGCATCCGCCCTCGAGCATATCGTCCTCCCGCGCTCCATGTTCCGCAAATGTTCCACGCCTGACGGATCGTGGCAAGCGGGGAAGGCGACCTCAGCGGCGGAAGGCGTAGGTGGTGGCCAGAAGCGGCGCGATGTCCACGCCGACCACGGTCTGCGGCTCGGAGGCCGGCCGAAGGCCTTCCTCGCGCTCACGCCGGGAGACACACAGGGTCGCCTGATCCGCGAGGACCAGAAAGTTCGGTGAGGTCGGCAGACTCTCGAGAATACAGCCGTCGAAATAGGGGTAGGTCGCGTCCTCGGAACAGCCGAATGACGACCGGTCCCGCCGCGCCGCACTGATGACCATCCGGTTCGGGGCCGCCAGCCGGTCGGCGAACACGCCCGAGAAACAGGCCGAAACGATCACCACCGTCGGCCGCGTCCCGCACCAGCCGTCAATCCGGCGCGCCATCTCGTCGGGGCTCATCAGGCGATTGGGGCCGAACACGATCCCGCGCGGCGATCCGTGGGAGGTGAAATACAGAAAGCACCCCCGGGTCGCCTGTTCGGCATTGCGCCCTATGGCGTCCAGCGCCTGATCGGCCGAGGTCGGGTTGGGTACATCGGGGCGCAGGGTAAAGTCGACCATGTCGGCCCGCGCAAAGCCGACGTCCTGGAAGCCCGCCACCAAATCGCGACGCGCATTGTCGAAAGCCTGGATCGGCGTGCCCCGGCTGGTGGTCCAGTCGGCGGCGACGATCGACGCGGCCCAGCCGTCGAATGCGCCTTCGGAAGTCTGACCGCTCGAGGTGGTCGCGCAGGCCGCCAGCGACAGGCCGGCGATGAGGGTGACAACGGCACGACGGATCATTTGCGGCTCCCCAGCCCAATCAGCGTTACACGCCATTGATCCCGGCGAAACGGCGAGGGTCAACCCGTCGGAAGCTGATTCCCCTCACCCCGGCGGCCGCCATTTGCCCGGGGGCTGCCAGGTGGGTGCCTGTCCTCCGGGCGACAGGATCGACAGCGGGTCCCGGGCCGGGCTGGCCTGCGGTTTGGCGAGGATGGCCGACAGAGGCTGGACCTGTGCGGAAGCCGGGGCGGGTGCGGGAGGATAAAGCTCCGGATAGATATGGGCATCGGCCTTGCGCTGATCGAAAGTGTAAAAGGCCGGCATGGTAATGCGGCGCCCGCGCGTAACCTTCAGCACGCCATGCTCGTGGTGATAGCCGGCGCTGAACGCCACCAGCATGCCCCGCCTCGGCTTCAGCACCCGGTCCTTGGCGGTGAAGTACAGTTCTCCGCCCTCATAGTCGTCGTTCAGATAGACGATGCTGGAAAAGTCCCGCCACGGGGTGCTGTGGGCCGTGCCGTCGGGATTGCTGTTGTCGGTGTGGGGTGGCAGGCACGAGCCCTGTTCCCAGATGTTCAGCTGCACCGTGTCGGTCCACAGCGGGCGGGTCAGGGCATAGAACTCACCCAGCATGGCGGTCGCCCGCTTCTGGAACCCACCCATGATCGCCGCCGCCGAGGCATCGTGCGCCGCGACATCGGTCATATAGACGATCCGGCCCTCCCAGAAGTCGATGCCGATGCGGCGATGTTTCACCAGGCCGTGCAACCGGTCGAACATGCCCAGCAGGCGGTCACATTCCGCCGACGTCAGGAAGTCCGGAACGATGATGAAATCCTGCTCCCCATACTGGTCCGGGGTGATCGGAGCCGTCGCCTCGGACGGCGTCAGGACGCCATCGACGACGCGCCTGCGGCCCGCGAAATTCGCCTCGGTCTGGCCGGGATCAATGGTCGCCATCAGACTGTCCGACGCCCACGCCCTGCGATCCACTGCGTTCATGCGGTCCACTCCGTATTACGGACTGAATTCGCTAAACTATGGAGGAGGCGTTGGGAAGTGACAGGGGCTGACGGCGGGGGCCAGTCCAGAGATTATAACTTATGACCGTTCTTGGCGCCTAGCTCCAGACCCGAGCGACAGTGGCTTCCCTCACCCGAAAAGCACGTTACAAGCTTTGCCTATGGCTCATAAAGGGTGCGGAATAGATGTGGATGTTTCGACGGCCCGTTGATCGGCTCAAACTATTCGCAGGGGGCCTAGATTGAAGCCTCTCTTCGACTACGATTTTAGCAAGCGGGTCATTCTGGACACAAATACGCTGCTCAACGCCACCTTCAATCGTGGTGGCTTGGCGGCTCATGCCATCTCTGTTCTTCGAAGAATGGCTACCCCGGTCTATGTCACACCGTCGATTGAAGCGGAGGTTGGGCGCGTTTCGGATCGTTTGAAGCGGAAGTACAGGCTAGCGTATGACCCGGCACAGGCAGTCCGCACTGTTCTTCGCGCTCAAGGAATACTTTTTGCTCCGCCTCCCAGAGGACCTCCAATTCCGCACGTCAATAAAATTGACGAACCGATTGCGCGCGCAGCGCGGCACCTCGATGCAGCAATTATAACGGACGACATTGAGTTCATCGTGGAGGCGCGTGCTGCGGGCATTGAAGCGTGGCAGTACTGGGAGGTGTCCAGAAGCTACAGCGGCGATGGCGAGCTCCCCGATCTCTCGAAAGTCGTCCGCTATGGTGCTCCTAATGGCAAATGTGGCTACATATTTGTACGCGCGGTGCCCGGCAGCTGGGCGGGGCTCAAAATCGAGGAGCGGTTCTCGATCTGCGAAATCAGCGAGGGGCTATGGCTGTACTACGACGGCCTGAGTGAGCAGTGGAAAGTTCAGACCCCGGCGGGCGAGATTGTGCGACTGTCGATGCCTCTGGAAAACGACGGCCACTATATCGTCGGGGTCAACCTGCGGCCAACTGAGAAGGGGTGTCATATCGCTTTGATGGCGGCGAAACAGGGCGGCCAAGAAGCCATCGCAAGAGCCGATGTCCGAGCGGCTGGGAAAGGCATAGGTAATTCGGAGCTAAGTATCGGCCATAACCGCCACCAGCTTGAGCACTGGAACGGAGCGATCAAAGATCTAGTGGTGGCATCGGGCAGCCTCCCACCTCGGACCTTCAGGCTCTTGGTATCGACGGAAGACCTGTCTCCGAATCCCGCAGACTCCGATACGCTAGCGGAAGCCGTACAGAGGGTCATCGCGCTTGTGAGATAGGCCGGGTCCGCTTCTCGCAACCCCCTGCCACGGACCGCTGCAGCTAGCCAGCCGCTCTACTTCTTCCGGAACTGGTCCAGAGAGACGACCTTGGGGCCGTCGTCGCCGGACGGCGGAGGCGGGGTGGTCGGCTCGGCCGGTGCCTCCTCGACCGGGTCCTCGACCACCTCTTCGACCACGGTCTCGAACTGCAGCAGGAACTGCACCGACGGGTCGAAGAAGCGGGTGATGGCGAGATAGGGGACGGTCATGGCCTTGGGCACGCCCCCGAACCGCAGCATCACGCTGAACCGGTCGGCCTCGACCGCGAGATCCTCATACTGGTGCTGCAGGACGACGGTCATCTCTTCCGGATATTTGGCCACCACGTCGGGGGGCAGCAGGACGCCGGGTGCCCGCGTCTGGAAGGTGATGTAGAAGTGGTGCGCCCCGGGCAGGCCGCCGGGTTCGGCCGCGCGTTCAAGCGCGGCACGGATCACGCCGCGCAGGGCATCCTGTGCCAGGCGTTCATAGTGCATTTCATCGACGGGAGGGGTCGCGCTGGTCATGCCTGCCTCTGTGAGGAACGGACCCTGATAACCCCGCGCGCCCATCAGCGGAAGGGCAGTCTCGCCATCAATGCAGGAAAGCGCCGGGATTCTGTTGCCAGGCTCCCGACAGGCCCCGCCTGAAGATCTGAACCTCCAGGAGTTTAGATTGGAATTACCGGAACCGCATTACGCGGCGACAGCGTATTCCCCAGCGAAGTTATCGTTCGCAGTTAGAAAACGGCCCGATGACGATGGGCCAGTACGAGCGAAAGCAATCTTCTTTACACGTCCGTCGATGCTAGTCGGCCCCATGATCTCCGCCGATAACGCGGGGGAAATGGTGGAGCCGCCGGGAATCGCACCCGGGTCCGGTCCGCTTATTACAAGCGCCTTTATCGCCATAGTCCGGGCGAACCCGGACCTTCCCAATATAGGGGCGAAGGGATGAAAATCCAATAACCGGCCACAGCATCCGTTAGCGCTGGCCAGAGACGCGGACCTGGGGCAATCAACGGAAACCATTTTTCCAAGGAGGCCCCTGTGTTCACCCGTCTTCTCATGATTGCCGTGGTGCTGGCCCTGGGGTCCGGCCTCGCCACAGCGCCCGCCCTGGCCCAGGACGCTTCGAAAGCCACCTTGTCCGCCTCCGACCGCGCGGGTCTCGACGCCCGGATCGATCAGATGAGCGGCATGATCGAGGCCGGGCAGTTCTCGGCCATGATCGAATTCCTGCCACCGAAGGTGCTTCAGACCATCGCCGACACCTACGGAGTCACTGCCGACGAGGCGCGGGAGGCCAGCCGGCAGATGGTGGATGAACTGATGAGCCAGGTGACCATCGTAGAATACGACGTCGACCTGGCCGGAGCCGAGACCTTCGTCACCCCGGACGGCAGCCGGCAGTATGTCATCCTTGACCTCAACATGGTGATGGAAACCCAGGGCATCCGGGTGAAGGCCGTGTCGCCCAATCTCGCCTTCAAGGATGACGGCGTCTGGTACATCATGGACGTCAACGACCCCGCCCAGGCGGCCATCCTCCGCCAGGCCTACCCCGAGTTCGAAGGTGTCACCTTCCAGCCCGGCACCATGGAAATCATCGAGTAGCGCCCAGCGCCGGGGGAGAAGGCTATCGTGACCGTGCTGAGGAGTTCGCATCGTCTGCTTCTGGTTTATGGCGCACTGAGCCTGGCGACCGTGGGGCTGGGATGCCTGATCTGTGCGCTGGCGGGCGTGCCGACCGGATCCTGGGTGCGCAATCTGATCGCCTGGGGCGTGGGTCTGACCGCTGCCTGGGGGATTGCCACCCTCGCCGGAAAGCGGACCGCGACCGTCCTGCTCGGGCTGGCGGCCCTGCTCGTGGCCGCCAGCCTGCTGGGCCCGGCGCAGCAGGGGGTGCACCGCTGGCTGGTGCTGGGCCCGCTGCACATCAACCTTGCCCTGCTGATGCTGCCGATGGCCGTCGTGGCCCTGGGCTGGACGCGGGAGCGCGCGTCCAGCTGGGGTCTCGCTCTTGTCCTTCTGGGCCTTCTGGTCCTCCAGCCCGATGCCTCACAGACGACGGCGTTCGCGGGGGCAATGGCCCTCATCGCGCTTCGGGCACCGCTTTCGACGCCTGTGCGGGTCGGCCTTGTCACGGTGGCTGCCGGGCTGACCGCCTTCAGCTGGCTGAGGCCTGATCCGCTGGCGCCCGTACCCGAGGTCGAGGAGATCGTCGCTCTGGCCTGGGGCATCACGCCGGTGCTGGCAGTGGCGGCGGTCGTCCTGATCCTCGCGACAGCGCTGGCCCCGATGCCAGGTGCCCGGTCGGGTGCGAGGCTGCCCGGCATGGGCCTGCCCCTGTCAGTCTATTTCCTGCTGACGGTCGGCACGACCCTGTTCGGGGCCTTCCCCATGCCCCTGCTGGGGATCGGCATGAGCCCCATCGTGGGCTTCTGGCTGGGGGTCGGTCTGCTGGCCGCGCAGATCAGATGCGCTCCCAGTCCGGCATCTGATTCCTGAACCAGGTCAGCTGGCGTTTGGCATAGTTGCGGGTGGCCTGACGCATCTGGGCCAGCGCCTCCTCCCGCGAGGTCTCACCGCGAAGATGCGCTGCCAGCTCTCGCACGCCGACCGCCTTCATGACCGGCAGGGCAGGGGACAGGCCTTGGTCCATCAGGGCCCGCACCTCACCCAGCGCCCCGCGTTCCAGCATCACGGCGCAGCGGGCATCGCAGGCAGTATACAAGGCCTCGCGTTCCGGCAGGATCAACTGACCGGTCCAGCGGCCGGGGCTCAGGATCGGGCGGGTGTCGGCTTGCCAGTCCGACAGGGCCCGTCCGGTATGCGTGGCCACCGCCATGGCGCGGATCAACCGTTGCCGGTCATTGGCCTCGATCCGCGCTGCGGCCTCGGGATCGACCCCCGCCAGTCGCTGCCGGAATGCCGTCTCGCCCACCCGGTCATAATCGGCCTCGACGGCCTGCCGCACCGCGTCTGGCACCGGCGGAATGTCGGCCAGCCCCCGGGTGAGGGCCGTGAAATACAGGCCCGTGCCGCCGACCAGCACGGCGGGCCGCCCCCCGATCTCGTCCAGCAGGTCCTCGACCGCCCGCACCCAGCGCCCGACCGACCAGGGGTCATCGCCCGCCGCCACGCCGTACAGCCGGTGCTCGGCCCGCGCCTCTTCCTCCGCATCCGGTCGGGCGCTCAGCACGCGCAGCCCGGCGTAAAGCTGCTGGCTGTCGGCATTGATGATTACCGCCCCGGTCCGTTCGGCCAGCTCAAGCGCCCGCGCCGACTTGCCCGACGCGGTCGGCCCCCCGATCAGGGTCAGTCTGGCGGCCTCGCCCTGGGACAAATGGAACCTCGCGCCGATGCGGTCAGGGGGATAGAAGGTCCGGTAAACCCCCTCGCGCGCTCAGGAGCAAGCCGTGCCCGACAGACAGGCCGTCATCGATCTGCTGAACCGCCTGACCGATCCGGTCACCGGCGGCGGCCTGATGGACGGCGGCAAGGTCAAGGGTCTGGTGGTGGCCGAGGATCGCGCCGGCTTTGTGCTGGAGGTCAATCAGGCCGAGGTGACCCGCTATGCCCCCGTCCGCGACCAGGCCGAAGCCGCGCTCAAGGCCCTGCCGGGCATCACCCGCGTGTCGGTCATCCTGACGGCCGAGACCACACCGGCGCCCGCGCGCCGCACCGCCGGCCTGTCCAAGGCCGCCGTCGATCAGGGCCGCCCGAAGGCCCCGGTGCCCACTGACCGCCCCGACCATGTGCGCCGCGTCATCGCCGTCGGCAGCGGCAAGGGCGGGGTTGGCAAGTCGACCGTCGCGGTCAATCTGGCCGTGGCCCTGTCGCAGCAGGGGCTGCGTGTCGGCATTCTCGACGCCGATGTCCATGGCCCGTCGCTGCCGACCATGCTCGGCATCTCCGGCAAGCCCGACTATGTCGACGGCAAGATGGAGCCGCACCGGGTGCACGGGCTTGCCGCGATGTCCGTCGGCCTGCTGACCGAAGCCTCCGACGCCATGATCTGGCGCGGGCCGATGGCGTCGCAGGCCCTGACCCAGATGCTGACCCAGACCCGCTGGGGCACGGCTGAGGCGCCGCTGGACGTGCTGGTCGTTGACCTGCCGCCCGGCACCGGCGACGTGCATCTCAGCCTGATCCAGAAGACCCCGCTGGACGGCGCCATCATCGTCACTACGCCCCAGGAGGTCGCCCTCGCCGACGCCCGCCGCGCCCACGCCCTGTTCCAGAAAGTCGGCGCGCCGGTGCTCGGACTGGTCCAGACCATGAGCGGCGACATCTTCGGCACCGAAGGTGGTCCGGCCGAGGCGGATCGGCTGGGCATCCCCGTCCTCGGCGATATCCCCTTGGACGCCGCCGTCCGGCAGGCGGGCGATGCGGGCCGTCCCGTGACCCTCGACAGCCCCGACGGAGAGGCCGGCCGCCGCTTCACCGATCTGGCCCGTGCCGTGGCCGACAGGCTCAATCTCACGGCGTCCTGAGAAAAATCCGCGAGGCAGGGTTTTCAAACGCAACCCTAATCGCCACCTTGGCGGTTCCAGTCACTGAACCGCGAGCCTGCCATGTCCGTCGATGCCCTGTTCCAGCCCTTCCAGATCAAGTCGCTGAAACTGCCCAACCGCATCGTCATGGCGCCCATGACCCGTTCCTTCTCGCCGGGCGGCATCCCGACCTCCGATGTGGCCGGCTACTATCGCCGGCGTGCCGAGGGCGACGTCGGCCTGATCATCACCGAGGGCACCGTCGTCGAGCGCCCCGCCGCGCGCAATGACGCCAACGTTCCCGTCTTCCACGGCGAGGCCCTGCCCGAATGGAAGAAGGTGGTCGACGAGGTCCACGCCGCAGGCGGCCTGATCGCGCCGCAGATCTGGCACGTCGGCTCGGCCCGCGGCCAGGGCGAGGACTGGAAGCCCCTCGGCAAGGTCGACAGCCCGTCCGGCATGACCACCCCCGGCAACCGCAAGCTGGAGCCCATGACCGAGGAAGACATCGCCGACACCATCGCCGCCTTCGGTCGCTCGGCGAAGGCCGCCCGCGAGCTGGGCTTTGACGCGGTCGAGATCCACGGCGCCCACGGCTATCTGATTGACCAGTTCTTCTGGAGCGGCCTGAACGATCGCAACGATCGCTGGGGCGGCCCGACCATCGCCGACCGCGCCCGCTTCGGCGCGGAGGTGGTCAAGGCAGTGCGCGAGGGCATCGGCCCCGACATGCCCCTGATCCTGCGCCTGTCCCAGTGGAAGTCCCACGACTTCGCCGCCAGGAATGCCCATACCCCGGATGAGCTGGCCCAGTGGCTGGCCCCGCTGTCGGAGGCCGGCGTCGACGTCTTCCACGGCTCGCAGCGCCGCTTCTGGGAGCCCGAGTTCGAGGGCTCGGACCTCAATTTCGCCGGCTGGATCAAGAAGCTGACGGGCAAGCCCACTATCACCGTCGGCTCGGTCGGTCTGGACGGAGAGTTCATCGCGGCCTTCGGGGGCGCGGGGTCGAAGCCCGCCTCGCTGGACGGCCTGATCGCCCGGCTGGAGCGGGAGGAGTTCGATCTGGTCGCCGTCGGCCGCGCCCTGCTGGCCGACCCGTACTGGGTGCAGAAAATCCGCGACGGCCGTCTGGGTGAGCTCAAGGATTTCGAACGCTCGGCAATGGCGACGCTCAGCTAGGAAGTGGCGAGTGGCGCGTGATGAGTGGCGTGTAAGACGGGCGGCCGGACGTTCAGGCTTTCCTCGTCACTCGCCACTCGACACTCGACACTCATCACTCGGCTTCGACCACCACGGCCGTGCCGTAGGCCAGCACTTCGGTGATGCCGGGCATAATCTCATTGGCGTCATAGCGCATGGCCAGGATGGCATTGGCGCCCATGCCCTTCGCGTCTTCCAGCAGCGCCTCATAGGCTTCCTGCCGGGCGGCCTCGGCCAGTTTGACATAGGCGCCCACGCGCCCGCCCACCATCGACTGCAGGCCGCCGATGGCGTCCGAGACGATGTTGCGCGAGCGCGCGGTGATCCCGCGCGTCATGCCCAGCACCCGCACCACGCGGTGGCCGGGCAGGTCATTGGTAGTGGCGACGATCATCTGGCTCTCCGGTCCAGGGTGCGAAACACATAGGGGTGGTCGTCCTTTTCGCCCGCATCATGCGCCTCGGACGCCATCTCGACAAAGGCCGCCTCGTCAAAGGCCGGAAACAGAGTGTCGCCCTCGGGTTCGGCCTCGACCTCGGTGATGTACAGCCGGTCGGCCCGGTCCATCACCGCCTCATACAGCTGCGCCCCGCCGATCACGCAGATCTCGTCGACGCCGTCCTCGCGCGCCTGCTCGCGCGCCATCTCCAGCGCTTCCGACAGGCTGGTGCAGACCACCGCGCCCTTGGCCTCAAAGCTCTCGTCGCGGGTCAGCACGATGTTCAGCCGGCCGGGCAGGGGCTTGAGCGGCAAACTCTCCCACGTCGTCCGCCCCATCAGGCACGGCTTGCCCATGGTCACGGCCTTGAACCGCTGCAGGTCCCCGCGCAGCCGCCAGGGCAGGTCGCCGTCGCGCCCGATCACGCCATTCCGCGCCCGGGCCGCGACGAGGGACAGGCGAGGGCGGATCATGCGGGGGCCTTCTCCAGCCAGTGCAGCCATTTCCGCTGCATGGCCGCCTCCAGATCGATGCCCGCGCTGTCGCAATAGATCAGCAGCATACCCAGCACATCGGCCGCCTCATCGCCCAGCTTTCCGGCATCCGCCTCACCGCGGGCCCGTCCGCTCATCCGCAGATGCTCGGCCGTCAGCTCGCCCAGCTCCTCCTGCAGCTTCAGCAGGGCCCAGTCGCGGTCGCGATCGATCCCGTGTTCGGCCGCATAGATGTCGGAAATGCGCAGGACGTCACGCTTTAACTGGTCTACCGTTATGGTCATATCCTGCCTGATCCAAAGCCCACCAAGCATGGCTGAGGGCTGCGGTGAATTCCTGTCGAACATCGTCTGAAACTGGCCGCGTCGTATACTTCTCGTAATTTTTCACGAGTACCGCCCATACCGGACCATGGCAGGCGACGGCAACTACACCCGGAACACTCGTGTCTACCTCGACCAACGCCTTACGACGCAGCGGCTCAATGCCCGGGTAATCTGGCTTGATCCATGTCTGGTTGTTTCCGCCTTTCAAGCTCGATCTCAGCAGTACCAAACTCTCGTCGGGGAGCTTGCTAATCCTGTTCTTGACATCGGCCTCATAACGCCAACCGCTGAACAGCGGAGCAACTCGCATCAAACCAACTACGACAAAGGTAAAAACTGAAATCAGCAGTATTCCGGTTGCAATCAAACTACCCAGAGGGCCCCAATCCTCGAAGTCAGGCAGTAGGTTTTTATAGTCCGCCAGAAGAAACATTGCTGCGGCGCCGCCGCATATCGCTGATAGTCGGAGCGGCTGCTTGAGGAGTGCGTTGACCGCCTCTACCAAGCCACCGCTCATACCGCGACCACGGCCTTGATGTGGGGCCAGGGGTCATAGCCCTCCAGCGTCACGTCCGACAGCTCATAGGCGAACAGGTCGTCGCGCGGGGCCAGCGTCAGGGTGGGGAAGGGGCGAGGCGCCCGCGACAGCTGCTCCTCGGCCTGATCCAGATGGTTCAGATACAGGTGCACATCCCCGAAACTATGGACGAATTCCCCCGGCTCCAGTCCGGTCACCTGGGCGATCATCAGGGTCAGCAGCGCATAGCTGCCGATGTTGAACGGCACGCCGAGGAAGATGTCGGCCGAGCGCTGGTACAGCTGGCAGCTCAGCTTGCCGTCCGCCACGAAGAACTGGAACAGGCAGTGACAGGGCGGCAGGGCCATGTCGTCGACATCGGCCGGGTTCCAGGCCGTGACGATGTGCCGGCGGCTGTTGGGATTGGTGCGGATGCTCTCGACCACCTTTTCGATCTGGTCGATCACCCGGCCGTCGGGCGCGGTCCAGCTGCGCCACTGCTTGCCATAGACGGGGCCCAGCTCGCCCTCGGCGTCGGCCCATTCGTCCCAGATGCGGACGCCGTTGTCCTTCAGCCAGCGGATATTGGTCTCGCCCCGCAGGAACCACAAAAGCTCGACGATGATCGACCGGGTGTGCAGCTTCTTGGTGGTCAGAAGCGGAAACCCCTTCGACAGGTCGAACCGGATCTGCCGCCCGAATACCCCCAGCGTGCCCGTGCCCGTCCGGTCGCCGCGCCGCGCGCCATTGTCCAGAATGTCCCGCAGCAGGTTCAGATACTGATACTCGGGATGCGCGGGATCCGCCGCCGGTCCGGCATCGTCGGTCAGGATCGGGGCGAGGGCGTTCATCCCGCCACTTTGCCGCTGATTCGCGAAACGCCAATGCGCGGCGGTGGATAGCTTGCCCACCCATCTGTGGACTCAGTCGGATCGGCGTCTCCTCCCTGCCGCGCAGCGGTGGGGAGGGGGACCACGGAGTGGTGGAGGGGATCTTTCTTGAGCACGCTCTCAAGAACCCCTCCGTCACGGCGCTGGCGCGCCGCGCCACCTCCCCATCTTCGATAAGGAGGAGACGGGAACCGCGATAGCCGCGACCTATTTCCCGAATACCTTCAACACCCCAGCGTTTCCGGGACCGTTCTGCCCACCTTGGTCCGCGCCGCACCCATACTGTGCGGTTGCCGAATGCCTGGCCGACAGAGGTGCACTCATTTCAGACGGTTCAGACGGTTCAGACGGTGTTTTCGGCACCCGCAATTCAGACCATTCAGACCATTCAGACGGTATTTTCTGTAGCTACCCCCCGAACCCGCCCTCATCCAGAAACGCCTGCTCCTCGGCCGTCGTCTCGCGGCCCAGGGCGGCGTTGCGGTGCGGGAAGCGGCCGAAGCGCACGATGATGTCGCGATGGATCTCGCCCCATTTGCGGTCCTCGGGGTCATCCCCGATCAGGGCCATGAACCGATCCTGGTCCTCCAGCCGCTCGGAATGCTCGAAGGGCAGCAGCAGGAATTTGCGCAAGCCCGCCTCGGTCCGCTCCAGATGCCCCCGCGCCACGGCATCGTTCGCCAGGCTGAGCGCCAGCGGGTCGGTGGCGAACTGGTGGGCCGTGCCGCGGAACGCATTCCGGGGCAGCTGGTCCAGCAGGATGATCAGCGCCAGCGCCCCCTCTGCCGTCTCCATCCACCCGTCCAGCTCGCGCCGGGCGCCTGCCATGTGGGCGTCCAGGAAACGGTCCTTGAAGGCGGCATCGAACGCCTCATCCTTGGCGAACCACTTGCCGGGGCCCGCCTCTTTCCAGAAGGTGACAACTTCAGTGGGAGAAATATCTTGGGTCATGCCAGTCATAGTCCTCTCAAAGTGAACCTGCTTTCAAGCCTGCTGCTCGCGACAGCGCTGCTGGCGTTCGCCAGTTCGACGGCTCATGGCCAGGACGCGCGGGCTCGTGCCGATGCCTATCTGGCCTGCCCTGCCGCGGGAATAGCCCTGTGGATACCTGCGCCCAGACGCGCGCCTTCGCCCCCGGATGATCCGACCTTGATCGTTATGGAGCGGGATCCAATCGACGTCCGTTGGGCCGGCGACGATGACTGGATCGATCCTCCGGCAGTGCCCAAGGAAGTGTTGTCGGAACCAGAGACTTGGATCCGGCCTGTTTCCGTGCGGGAGGAGCACGAGGCGGTCAGGCGACAGGCCGTGGCCGAATTTCCTGCGGGTTCGCCCAGCGTCCTGCTGTTCCAGCGGACAGAACATTGGGCCTGGCACTCGGAAAGCACCGTTGCCGTACGCTTCCCGGATGGGAGTTGGCGGGTAGACTACGTGCAACGCTACGACGATGGCACTGTCAGGCGCGATCAACGCACTCTGGACTCCGAGGCATCTCGGCGCATGGACGAACTCGTTTCCGACCCTTGCCTCGCTCGTGAGCCGTTCGTTTCAGAGTTTGCCCATGTCACCTCATCCGACAACACACGTTGGACGCTTGAAGTTGATGACGGCTCACTGACGACGAGGATCGCCGGCCGGGATTCCGGTTTCGGGCGCGCCGGGGCCATTATTTATTTACTCCGTGGAGGGACTGCGTTTTGACCCCGCTGCCCGTTTTCCACGACCGCGACTGCGACCTGTCGATCATCCGGGGCAAACGCGTCGCCGTGATCGGCTATGGCAGTCAGGGGCGGACCCATGCGCTGAACCTGCGCGATTCGGGCGTGACCGACATCGTCGTGGGCCTGAAAGCCGGCTCGAAGACCCGCGCGGTGGCCGAGGCGGACGGCTTCAAGGTCCGGACCGCCGGCGAAGCGACGGCCGGGGCCGATGTCGTAGCCATCATGGTCTCGGATGAGGCGCACCGCGATCTGTGGGCCGACGAGATCGAACCCGCTATCCGCCCCGGCGCGGCCCTGATCTTTGCCCATGGCCTGTCGGTGCGATTCGGCCTGGTAACGCCCCGGGCGGACCTCGATGTGATCCTGGCCTCGCCCAAGGGGATCGGTCCGCGCATCCGCGACCTGTATGAAGAGGGGCAGGGGGTCTTCTGCCTGTTCGGCGTGCATCAGGATGCGTCCGGCGGGGCCCATGCCCTCGGCCTGTCCTATGCGGCGGCGCTGGGCTGTGGTCGCAAGGGTATTCTCGAGACCACCTTCGCCGCTGAGTGCGAGAGCGACCTGTTCGGCGAGCAGGTGGTGCTGTGCGGCGGGGTCAGGGAGCTGGTCGACGGGGCCTTCATGAAACTGGTCGACGCCGGCTATCCGCCCGAGGTCGCCTGGTTCGAATGCTTCTATGAGCTGAAACTGGTCACCGACCTGATGTTCGAAAAGGGCATCGCCGGGGCCTTCGGCCGGATATCGAACACGGCCGAGTATGGCGCCTATCTGACCGGGCCGCGCGTGCTGGGCGAGGCGTCCAGGGCCGCCATGGACGAGGTGCTGGCTGAGGTGCGCTCGGGCGCCTTCGTGAAGACACTTATGGCCGACTATGACGCGGGCTCCCCCGACCTCTTGGCGCGCAGGAAGGCGCTGGGCGAACGGCCGATCGAGGCCGTGGGCCGCCATCTGGCGGAGGTGGCTGGCAGATTTAAGGCGTAGGGAGGGGAGGAGGGCCCGGGAGCCCCGATCAGCGCCCGGGTCGCGCTGCAGATAAAATGGTCGGAGTGAGAGGATTCGAACCTCCGACCCCTGCGTCCCGAACGCAGTGCTCTACCAGGCTGAGCCACACTCCGACTTGAGGAGGGGGCTTATACCGAGGCCGGACACCGCCCGCAAGCCGGGATCGGGCCTATTTCTCAGCGAGATGTAAAGCGCCGCAAAAGAAGCGAAAACGGGGTGTTGCATCGCCCGCAGCCTTGGCGTATCTCGGCGCCTCTCGCGGGCCCGCCCGCGACGCACCGGCCCTGCTGGGGAATGGTGTAATGGTAACACTACGGTTTTTGGTACCGTCATTCTAGGTTCGAGTCCTAGTTCCCCAGCCATCCATTTTTAAGCCCATTGAAATCATTGGAAGTCCCTCTTTCAGGGGGATTTCCGCGCTGACCTCGGCACAAAAGGTCGGCACAAAATGGGTAAAAAGCTGAAGCACACATCGTCGAGACTGAAGGGGTTGAGCCGTAGCGGTTCGGCTGGTCTGTGGGAGGCGCGAAAGGCCATCCCCGAGGCGCTGCGACCGGTCTTCGGAAAGCGCGAGTTCAAAGCCGCGCTCAACACCAAAGACGAAAACGAGGCCATTCGCCTCGGCGCACCGCTGCTGGCTGACTGGTCAGATCAGATTGATGCGGCGAAGGGTAGGGTGGCGCTGGCGGCAAAGCCCCTCCCACGTCAGGCTATCGACCGCGACAGGGCCTATCTGGCTATTCAGCGCTGGAAGTCCCAGCAAATAAAGGACGCCCTTAACCTCGCCTTCAACGGCGCGCTTGAACCGGCGCCAGTCGGCTTCAGCGACGAGATGCGAGCGCACGTTCATTTGGTAGGTAGTCTTCGCGAAGGCGATTGGAGCGCTGTCGCCGACTTCGACCACAAGCTTGCTGCGGCGCTGAACGAGCAGCGGGTCATGTGCGACCCGAAGCACCCGGCAATACCGTCAATGCGGGATTGGTTCGCCGATGCGCTCGCGACGGTCGAACACCGCATCATGGAGTATCGGAAGGGAAACCTCTCGGATGCGCCGGAGCCTCCTGCTCCCATCATGGATGTGGCTTTCGAACCGCCGGGTGAACTGACTACCCCGCCCAGTTCGTCGAGCACGAAGATCATGGAGGTCTACGATCTGTGGGAAGCCTCTGGCGCCGCCAAGCTGGAACCGCGTCACAGAGGCTACGTCAAGCGGCTGGTGGAATACCTCGGTGACCCTGACATAGCCGACGTCACGGCCCTCCAGATGGACGCGATGAAGCTGGAGTTGGAGAAGTTTCCCCTAACCAAGCGGCTGTCTGACGACGAGATTCCGTTCACAGAACTGATCGCTCTGGCTCAACAGCAGGGCAGCTACCGCACCCTTCACATCAAGACGGTGTGGAACTGGATCACCACCTATAAGCGCCTGTTTGAGTTCGCTTTAGATCGAGACCTCATTCGTAAGAATCCAGCCGCGAAGACCATGCGGAAACCCTCCGCTGAAGAGAGCGAGGAACGCGACCCCTACGATGACGACGATTTGGCCGCGATCTTCTCGGCTCCAATGTTCAATGGGTTCGCGGGTAGCGGGAGTAGGGGCTACCGCGACCGGCCCGGCTCGAACGTGGTGCGCGACCACAAATATTGGCTCCCCATCCTCGGCTTGTGGACGGGCGCTCGTGTCGAGGAACTCGCAACGCTGGAAACGAGTGAGATCAAGATCGAAGGCGGGGTCCACTACATCGATCTTACGGAGCGGCCTCTGAAAGGCCCGAGGCGGGTCAAGAACCGTTCCGCCCGCCGGATCATCCCGATCCATGACCGGCTAGTTCAGCTAGGCTTCCTGAAGCATGTCGCTGCGTTGCCGCCCGGTCCCTTGTTTCCGAAGCTGAACAGGAACGGAAAAAAGGCTTCTGCCAGCTTCGGCCCGTGGTGGGGGCGCTGGTGCCATGCCAATGCAAAGGTCGAGGGCGAAGGTCTCGATAACCCGGCCAAGGTTTTCCATTCCTTCCGGCACACTTGGAAACAGGCCGTGCGGGAGACAGACGTCAAAGATGAAATACACGACCTTATCTCCGGGCATTCCGGCGGAAATGCCGTGGGGCGTGCATACGGCCGAGGCGCGCGGATCAGTGTGCTGAAAGCCGCGATGGACAGGATCGACTTTCCGACGTTCCCTCTGTGATCGTTCAGGAGCCTGCAATGGCCAATGCGGTGCCTCGGCGCCCGAAGCCGACTTATGAGGAGTTCGTGTTCTGGGTTCGCCGTCCCTCGGCCACCTACACCTTCAGCCTCCAGCATGATCGGCGGATCGACGAGCCGTATGACGAGCACCAGTCGTTCAGCTTCCTCGTCGAGTGCCTGTCGCCGGATCGCTTCAAGGGCCGGGAGGCCGAGGCCCACTTCTTCGCGCGCGACAGTCTGACGGCTGGAAGCGAAGCCCGACGCCGGAGACCGACTGAACCGATTCTAGCGGTAGGCAGCATCCAAGCGACCAAGAGCCGGTTCGAACTCGGCGGCTTTCTGCCTCCCGAGGTCTGCTGGCGAGTCTGTGCGGCCATGGCTGCGGGGACGATCACGTCGATGGGCGTGAACGCGCTCTGGACCACGCGCGGGCACGCCTACCTGAACTCAATCTCGTTCAGAGGGCCGGAGTTCGATCCCATCGCCTATCTGGGCTGAAGTTTCACCAGTGAGCGGACCTAGCTGAAGCTCGTGATCCAGCCCGACCAGTTGGTCAGTCGGGTCTCGCGCGCAGCGCCGCCTCAAGATCGCGGACTAGTTCGACATTCCAGCGAAGTCCGCTGACGGTCCATAGCGCCCGGGCATTGAGAGCTTCTGCCTTCTTCGCCAGCGACCAATCCTGCCATTCGTCGATGTTCTCGATGCGGCGTCGCATGTATTCGTGAAATTGATCCAACCGCTGACGATCTGGCTGGAAGCGAGGGGACTTCAGTCCCGTCCTCCTTTCTTTCCGCAACTGTCGGTGCCGTTCATCCCAATGCCGGTTGAGCGCGAAGTGGTCCGCCACATCGAGGTCCATCCCGGCCGACACACGTATATCCTGTAGCCCAGCCCCTCGAAGACGGTGCCGTAGAGCGTGGTGGGTGCGCCATCCGAACGCCTGAAAATCCACGCTGATCAGAACGGTATCCTCGTCGGAACGCGCGAGTGCATCTGCCAGCACCTCGTCCAATTCCTCGGTCCATTCGAGACTTGTGGAAAATTGCAGGGCGCATTCGGCCAGCGGTTTCAGCCCAATGCGAGTTGCGACTGCCGAAACTAGATGCCGCTGGCGTTTGATGGTGAAGCTCGCCGTTGCCGCTTCGTCGATTGGGGTGGGGAGCGCCAGCCGACCGGGGGCTGGAAGCGTCCAGTAAATGCCAATGAAGTCGTCGGCGATCACATCCGGGCCAACGGCCTCGATGTCGGAAGCAGAGGAAATATAAAAGGTTTCTCGGCGTCTCATGTTGGAGCGACCAGCGAACTTCTCGTGGCAAATTGAAGCTTCCAGTCACAGCCGGAGCTTCTCATTGTCCAACCTGACGGTCCGCCCTGAACAAACCGTGCAAGCCATTCTCGCGGTCGCCTCCAACGACGATCTGCCGACCATCACGCCGCCGCCTTCCGCGCCCTCCGCGCGTCTCCTGAAGGGCGAATGCATCGCCACGATGGAAGGGTTTGCTGCTGGCTCGGTCGATCTGATCGTGACGTCGCCGCCCTATCTGAACATCGGCATGGCTTATGGCGACGCCTTCGCCAGCATCGAGGACTACATCGAGTTCTCGCGCCGATGGATCACGGCTGCGGCTCGCGTGCTGAAGCCGGGTGGCGCCATCTGGATCAACGTCGGCATGCACAAGGCGGGACCGAACAGCCGCGTGCCGCTGACCTACTATCTCTTCCCCCTGATCGCTGGAACCGGCCTGACCTTTGTTCAGGAGGTCGTCTGGGATCGTCGCGCGCAACAGAACACCACCCAGCGCTTCGCCACGCGCTCGGAGCGCTGGCTCTATCTGGTCAAGCCCGGCGTGCTGAAAGGCGGTCGCGGTCGTCCGAAGAAGATCGAACCGACCTTCAACCTCGATGAAGTTCGTCGTCTCTCCACGTCGGCGGACAAGCGAAACAACCCGGCGGGAGCCAATCCCGCCGACATCTGGGATTTCACGCAGGTCCACGGCACGTCGAAGGAGCGCACCGCGCATCCCTGCCCGTTCCCGCAGGCCATGATCGAGCGCATCGTGCTGGCGTGCTCGAACCCCGGTGATGTGGTGCTGGACCCTTTCGCTGGCTCGGGAACGACTGGTGCGGCGGCGATGGCCCACGGCCGCTCCTCGGTGATGATCGAGCGCGAGGCGACCTACTGGCCGATCATCGAGAAGCGTCTCGGACTGCAAGACGATGCCGTTCGTCTGATGCTGGGCGAAACCCTCGCCCGCATGGGTGAAATCGCCGACCAGTCGGTGGACCTGATTGCGGCCGATCTTCCGTATGGCTGCACGCGAGCGCCTTGGGATGAGATCATTCCGATGGCTGCTCTGTGGGCCGAGTATCGTCGCATTCTGAAGCCGACCGGAACCATCGTTCTCACGTCGGCGGGGCTGTTCTCGGCCAAGCTGATGATGTCCGCCCCCGGCCTCTACAAATACTCCTTGGTTTGGGAGAAGACCCGCGCCACCCGCTTCGTCCATGCGAAGTCGCAGGTTCTGATGGAGCATGAGGACGTTCTGGTGTTCTCGAAGGGCGGGATCGGCAACCGCGCTTCCAGCCCCATGACCTACAATCCGCAGGGACTGGTCGAACTCGCTGAACCTCGCATGAGCCGCAACGGAGGCGTGGGGTCGAACCTCTACAAGACCCATCCCTACCGCTGCTCTTCCGAGCGTCGTCAGACGCACACCAACTATCCCCGCTCGGTCCTGCGCTTTCCTTCGGTCCAAAAGGGCGTTCATCCGACCCAAAAGCCTGTCGAACTGTTCGACTGGATCGTCCGCACCTACTCCAATCCCGGTGACGTCGTGCTCGACAACACGATGGGGAGCGGAACGACCGGCTGCGCGGCGGTGGCCGCTGGGCGCAAATTCATCGGTATCGAGCGCGATCCCGAGTTCTTCCAGATCGCCAAGAAGCGCATCGAATCGGTCGAGCCGGACTTGTTGCCGGATGCGGTCTCGGCGGCGACCCACGGTGTTGAAGATGTTGGGCTGACGTCGCCCGCGAATGACAACCTCGGGCGGAAAGTCCCCTCTGGCGACCTCACCGGGGCGATGGTCATCAATAGCGACTGCCTGACCGAGATGAAGAAGATGGCGGATGGCTCCGTGGACATCATCGTGACCAGCCCGCCCTATAATCTTGGCGAGGGGCAGGGAGGCTTCCCGACGCAGAATGGTAAGTGGAAGTCCGCGAAGCTGCGCGAAGGCTACGACGGTCACGGCGATGCCATGCCCCACGAGGATTACGTCGCGTGGCAGAGGGCTTTCCTGCTGGAATGCTGGCGCCTGATCCCCGAGGACGGTGCTATTTTCTACCAGCACAAGAACCGGGTTCAGCACGGCGTGCTGCGGACGCCGCACGACCTCAATCCCGGCTTGCCGGTGCGCCAGATCATCGTCTGGGATCGCGGCTCCGGCATGAACTTCAACCGCAGCTTCGCGACGCCTTCGCACGAGGTGATCTATGTGTTCGCCAAGCCGAAGTTCCGGTTCCGCAAGGGCCACGGTCTGAAGGATGTCCTCAAGGTGTTGCCGGATTGCGGCAATCCGCATCCGGCGCCGTTCCCGGTCGAACTGCCGCGCATGATCATCGGGGCTACGGACGCCAAGACCGTCTGTGATCCGTTCTGCGGCTCGGGTTCGACGGGCGTGGCCGCCCTGATGGAACGCCGGAAGTTCATCGGTATCGAGCAGTCGCCTGTCTACTGCCAGATGGCCGAGGAGCGCCTCTTGGGTGCCTGCTCTGGAGAAAGCGACGGCTTGGTCGGAGCCAATGCGAATGATAACTCGCTCGCCGAAAAAAACGCGATGGCTGTCAGATCGGCCTATTAAGTCGCGCCACTAGAGCTGGGTGTGCTGACGATAGAAGGATGTTCAGTCGCGCGGTCTGCGCTTGGCAACGTGCGAGAAGCACCTCCTTCCGCTCTTCCAGCCACTCTTTCGGTCGCTCGCCGCGCTGCCAGCCGACCAGATCGTCTAACCCGAAGAGAAGATCATCCTCGTTCATCGCCGCGCCTCCTCGGGAAGCCAGAGCACCGACCAGCCGACCCTTGCGGCCAGCATCAGCCGACCTTCGCGAATTAGGGTTTGGAAGAGGCCGATTAGCGCGTCGGCGGATGGTCCTCGATCAGACCGAATACACAGGTAGTTCTCGGCGCGACCGAGCCATGCGCTGCTGAAATGCCGTTGGGAGTCGGTCAGTCCACGAGCGAGGAAGTGGTGGTAGATGTCCATACCGGAGGGTCTCCTTTCCGGTATTTATCTAAGCCTCGGAGGCGGAATGATCGCAGGCTCGAACATCAGTTCAGCGACCGTCGAAGTGGCGGGGCGGAACTGGCTTACGGCTCAACTCCTGATGCGCGGTTTCGAAGTGGCGACCCCCGTCGTGGACCGAGGGGTCGATCTCATTGTCTTCAAGGAAGTCGGTGAGCAGGGCATCCGGGCGCTCCCTCTTCAGTTGAAGTGCGCCTCGGGTGAAAGCTTCAGTCTGGACCGAAAATACGAGGGACGAGGCATTCCGTTGGCCTACATCTGGAATGTCACGAGCGCGCCAGTCCTATTCCTGATGACCTATGAGGAAGCTTTGGTGGTCCTCGGCGCCAAGGCGATGGCTACGAACTCATGGGCGGCCGGAGGCAAATACGCCGTGACCCGCGTTGGTGCGGACCTGCGACAGCGACTTCAGCCCTTCCAAGGCCGCTGGGACTGGCTCTCAGAACGACTGGCGGCCCAGCCTGAGTCGGGCATCTCATGACGAAGGCGGATCAGATCAGAGCGCTTGCCGCTGAGGGATTCACGACCTCACAGATCGCTGATCAGGTCGGCGTGCGCTACCAACACGCCTACAACGTCCTGAAGCGCTGTGACCTGTTGGGCAGCGCTCTCCGAGCGCCGAACCCGGTGCCGCGAGTTCGCAAAGCTCCTCCGAGAAAACCGCCGCTTACGGTAGCTCTCCTTGAGGAGGGCGGCTTTAGCCGGGTGGGTGCATGGACGGTGACCGAGGCATCGCTCGTTCAGGGCGCAGACTTCCCGAAAGAGCGTGGCGTCTACGCCTTTGTGAAGGACGGCGCCGCGCTATACGTCGGTTTGGCGACCAAGGGGGTGTTTCAGCGCTTTCGATCCTATTGCCGCCCCGGCAAGTCCCAGAGGACTAGCAAGCGTTTGAACGCCGCTCTTATTGAAGCGCTCGGCGTCGGCGACGTGATCGAAGTCTACACGGCTCATCCGCCCGACCTGACGTGGAACGGCATGCCAGTGAGCGGGGATGCTGGTCTCGAACTCGGCTTGATCGAAAGCTTCGATTTGCCGTGGAACATTCGGGGGGCGGGCCGCTAGACGCCGAAGTCTTCCAAGAACTCTGACGCCGGGTTTACGCCCGTCACCAGCAGGTGGTCGCGGGCGCGGGTGCAGGCGACATAGAGGAGGTGCCGCTCAGTATCGTAGACCTCTTGCAGGTCGGACTCGTCGGCGACCCGTTCGATGCGATCCTGATCTGGAATCACTTCGTCGTCGCAAGCCATGACCACCACAGCGCGGAACTCCAGCCCCTTCGCCAGATGCATGGTGCTAACGGCCAGCTTGTTCGGCTCGGCTTCCACCTTGTCGCTCAGTTCGACGGCCGCCGCGCCGCTCAGCTTGGCGGCGGCGCGTGCACGCTTCATCTCGGCATCGGATCGGACGAACAGCCCGATCTCGTGCGGCAGACAGCCTTCTGCGATCCGTGCGGCGATCCATGCGCCGACAGCGGTCTGTTCGTCGCCGGTGTCGTCGAACGTCTGCACGATGGGTTCGGCGCCATCGAACACGGAGACGGTCCCGCGTCGGCTCTCGGTCACGCCATCGACATCGGTGACGGTGATGGGCAGCAGACGGTCAGCATGCGACCTGATCTGGTGCGAAGTGCGGTAGTTGATCCGCAGGGTCGATGACCGCCCTCGAACGTCCAGACCGAGAGACTTCCATGAGAACGGCTGCTGGAAGATGCGCTGGCCAATGTCTCCCGCGAAGAACAGAGCCTCGGGCCGGTTCTTCGAGAGAGCGCTGAGGAAACGAGCTTCGGCCACGCTGATGTCCTGCGCCTCGTCCACCACGACGAAATCGAAGGGCGCCGCAGCCCCGCTGCCGTAGTGGTCCGCCAGTCGGCCAAAGATGTCCGCCCATGTGACCAACTTGCGGTCACGTAGGCCCGCGCGGACCTGTTCGAATACCGCCCAAAGGGTCTCGCGCTGCTTGCCGCCGATCCGGGTCTTGCGACCGAGGCGGGATACGTCGCGGTAGTCCTCCCACGAGGTCAGTCGCCATGCATCGACGACATCGGTCCACTCGCCGAGCAAGAAGTGCGGGGTAAAGCGCGGCTCGGCGATTTCCTCGGCCGCCTTGGTAATTAGCGACTGGATCACGCTGGTCGAAGCCAAGGTCGGCTGGCCGAATAGCTGGGCGTAGAGATCGTAGCCGACGCCCGTCAGAGCCTGCACATGGATGCGCGAAGCGATCTCTGGCTGATTGCCTGTCAGGTGCGCCAACTTGCCCTCCAGCGCATTTGCCAGAGCCTTGGAGAAGGTGGTCAGCAGGGTGCGAGATGTCGGGTTCGCTCGGGCCAGATGGACAGCCCTGTGCAGCGCCACGATAGTCTTGCCGGTGCCTGCCGACCCCGTGACGCGCGCCGGGCCGGAATAGGTGCGCTCGACTGTTTCTCGCTGCGCTGGGTGCAGGAACACCGCCCACTTCTCCCACGGAGAGTCGAGCGCGCGCTCCAGTTCCTCGACGTTGGTGAGAATACGGAAGCGACGCTGGGCGTCCGGGTGTTCGAAGGGATCGACATCGGGAGCCACGGGTTCGGGCGGCGCGGGTTGTTCGCCAACCGCCAGCTTCAACAGAGCTTCCTGCGCTTCCTGCGGCAGATGTTCGAGCAGATCGAACAGAGTCGCCTCGGTCGCTCGGCGCACGTCATCGACCCACTCCTCGGGCACCCCGAAGGCCATCAGTTCGAACTTGCGGAGGTTGTCGAACAGCAGCGGCAAGGGCTTGCCGGTAGGCATCACTACCGGTGCCGGAGCCGCCGGTTGAGCGGGCGGCGAGGGCAGTTCCTCGACACGTTCCCGCACCTCCACCAACTGCATGGCGCCGGTCGTCGGGTGCCGCTCGATCTTGCGGCGCTCGGCCCATCGATAGGCGTTGTCGTGGTGATCGACGTAGGCCAGCAGGATGCTGCCGGGCGTGCGGTGGACGATCACCCGGATGTCGGCGTTCACCCGCACGGACCAGAAGTTGGAATCCTTCGCCCGATCCAACTTGTGGAACGACAGGCCCGGCGACGAAGGGTTCATCTGGAGATCGAAGGCGGTTGTCTTCACGGCCTTCTGCTCCTGCCCGGTCAACCGCGCGAGGCTCTCGGTGAAGGTGTCGGCAATGCGGAAATCCATCAGCGCACTCGATTGCGAATGACGAAGCGGTCGAAGGCGATGGCGGGCACATGGGCGCGCAGAGCCTCACCTAGCTTCGAAAGGTCTGGATCGGAGATCGCGCCCGGTCGGAGCACCGTCACATGAGGTTGGTAGTGCCGTGCGCCAAAGGCGCTGTTCCGGCGGTCGCTGCGCTGACGTGCTCCAAGCGCGCGGACGCTTTCGAGACCGTAGAAGCGACGGCGCAGGGCTTCCAGTGGTTTGGCGGCTCCTTCCGCCCGGCGAATTCGAAGCCCGATAGAGCAGCGGCGCGGATCAATGTCGTCGCGCGGGTTCTCCCCGCCCGGCGCCATAGTCATCATACGAAGTTCGCTGCCCGGCACTGAAAACTGGATGGTCTCCGTGGCGTCAGCGACGCCCATCGGGCGGCGAGCATGATAGACCGTGACGTGCATGTCCCGGCAGACCAAGGCGGGAGGGATACCGCAGCGCTTGGTAAAGAAGTCTCGCAGCAGCGTCTCGCTGGAGGCGTCGAGGAACGCCATCGCAAAAAGGCTGTGCTGGGTCGGCTTCTTGAGGGTCGATGTCGTCATGGTCAGCCGACGAAGACCCGCTCGCGATGATAGGCGAGATAGTCGGCGAGCCGTCCCCCCGGCCTACGCCGCAGCCCCTCGCCGATGCCCCAGACGACCTTGGCTTCCGTGCTGATTGATTCCGCGACAATCATGCGACCGTCCTCTTCGAACGAGATCAGGCCCCGGTCGAACAGAGCGTCCAGATGTGCGGCGAGCATCAGGCCATTCTCGCTGTCCAAGCGCTGGTCGTTGTTCGAGGCCGCCCACGGGCGGATGTGAGAGGCGCGCAGGAGTTCTGGGATGGTGCAGCCGGTCACGGCGCACCCGTGGTTCCACGCCGCCATCACCTCTGCCCGATAGGCCCCTTGACCGATCCGCGCCTGCACAAGCGCCGCCCGGACAGTGGTCGGAGCGGATGACGCTTGCTCGACGTCATGGGTGATCTCGGTGGCGGAGCCTGCCCAAGCACGAAGCCGTTCAATCGTGGCCTGACCCGCCGAGGCAGGGACACGGGCCAGAACCTGATGGAAGGTAGCCCGATCCACCGGCTGGTAAGACCCATACATCGCCACCAGCCGTTTTTTACCGGTCAGCGAGATCGGATCGAGTGCGACCGGTTCGAATAGAGGCAGGTAGAGATCGGCCGGGCACGTCCAGTTTGGCAACCAATGGAAGTCCGCGCGCCATTTCCGAACAAAGGCGCGGCGGTCGTTGTCATAGGCGTCCCGAACGGATTTCAGTGACCATGCCTCCTCGGCCATCGCGTCGGAATTTAAACCGAGGCGCTGCGCCAACTTCACCCGCGCGGGACGATCTGCTTCCGTCATCAAGGGTGTGCAGCCCGCCGCGATCCCGACCAAGAACTGGCTGCCCTTGTGTGATGCGATCAACATCATCGCGATCAGGCCCGCCTGAGCCTCAAGGTCTTGATTGCCTAGCCCCTCGCTATGGAAGACCTTGAAGCGGTCAGCGCCATCCGCGTAGGCCAGTTGAGGTGCGTTGTTCCACTCCTCATGGCCATAGCCGTTCTCCTTCGGAAAGCCGCTGCTGAAGCGACCGCCGGAAGGGCGGCGATAGCCCTCGCTGTTCCACACCACGGGCTTGAAGAAGTAGGGCATCAGGCCACCGCCGCTGTCTTGGCTTTGATCCAGCTATCGGACTCGTGATGCCGGGTGCCCAGCAGGTAGACGCCGCTGTGCACATCGGTCATCGACCATCCAGTGCAGCCTGCCAGCAGCGACTGGAGCAGCCCATTGTTGGTGTAGAGCACCCCCGGTTCGAAGGACTTGCCGTCGATGTCCGCCGTATCGGGCGGAGTTGGCAGCAAGCCCGCCTGATGCAGAAGGGAAAGACCCGTGAAGATCGGGCCTCCCGGCGGCAGAACCGGCTTCGGCTCCATTTGCGTGGCCGCCAGCGCAGGGTTGGCGAACAGAGCCGTCATGAACATCGCCGTCGCGTTCCAACTGCCGATGTAGGGCGGGCGGTCGGTCGGGTGGACGATGGGTGTGAGCCAGCGTTGCTGCGCTCGATCCATGCGATCCAGCGTGTCGGGAAGTGTCGATGGCAGCATGACCCGCTGGAACAGCGCGTGGCCGCCCCTCAGCGAGTTGATGATCGGCTCTGGGCCGCGCTCAAGGCAGAAGCTTCCGGCGGTCTTCAGGTCGTCGTCGTTGATGTGTTCCAAGGCGCCAATAGCGGCCTCAGTGAACGTCAGATCGACCTTCGCGAGGTGGCCCCAGCACAGGCCGAGCGCGAAGCAGACGTGCCACGGATTGGCGTCAGGGAAAGCGGCGAGGTGCTCCTGAATCTCCTCGCTGGCGCCTTGGTTCAGGGTCTGGCCGTAGAACTTCAAAAGCTCCAGCGTCTTCCCACGAACCGGCCCGCCTTTGACGCCGCCACCTTTCTCGCAGAGTTCGTTGAACTGCCGTTGGAGGTCGTTCACGGGCTTGGAGATCAGGGCCTTCATCAGCGCGCCTCGAACACTTTCATCACCTCGTCGCCAAGGTGGTTGATGACCTTCACGGCGATCCGGCCGGAGGTGGGCTTGGGGAAGGGGCGGCTGACGTCGCTGTTCAGGGTGGCCCACGCCTCCTCGTCGATCTCGGCTTTCAGGGTGGTCTTCAGCGCCTTGTAGGGGTCGTTGGCACCGAGGAAGTAGGCGTGGCGAACGAAGAAGCTCTCTTCGTTGTAGTCGGTGTCCAGCATCCACAGGGCGATGCCGTCCGTGTCCTCGGAAACCACCTCGCCCGTCTGAGGCTTGAAGACATCGACGCCAGAGACCTTCACGCGGATCAGTTCGGCGCCATCCGCGTCCTTGCCCGCATCTTCGATCTTGATGTCGGGTTCGCCGAAGATGACGAACAGATTGCCCGCGCCGGTCGCGGCCAGATCGCCCGCCATGTGCAGGTCCGGGTTCATGCGCGCACGCAGGACCGGCACGCGTCCAAGCTTGGAGAACTCGGCGGAATGGGCGTCGTAGTTGAAGGCGCAGGCGACCAGAACATCGAACCCTGCGTCTCCTGCTTCGCGAGCCGCTTGAACAAGATCAGGTCGTGACACAGTGCCAAATTCAGGGCCGATGAAGATGCCTGCACGCTTCTCGACATCGCCTTCCAGATAACGGCCCTCGGCGCAGATCAGGTCGCCGGGCCAGCCAATCAGGCTGGTGAAGGTGATCCGGTCTTCCTTGTGTGCCTGCTGAACACCCGCGACTCGCAGGTTCTTCAGGATCATGCTGGCAAAATCGTCGGCGTCTTCGAACTCCAGCCCTTCGTCAGCGACGTCTGCACCCGAGAGGTTGAGGAGTTCGTCATCCGGTCCCACGGCCAACGTGATATGGGGCGACAGGCTTTCGACTGTGAATGGACCGGCTACACGGACCTTGGAGTTGTCGGTGTAGGGCTTGTCGTAGAGGTATTCGAACTCCGCTTTGGCGGCGATAGAGGCGTCGATCTCGCTCTGGCGGGCGATCCTCGCCTCCCAAAAGCTCGTCAGAGCCTCTTTAGCCGAGGTGGGCCAACCAGCGGGCGCATCGCGCGGGATTTCCCACTCCATGAAGCCATTCGCGGGAGCCGTCTCGCCGGATGGAAGCACCACCTCGCCACTGGAGGTGAAGTCGATCTGTGTTCCTAAGCGCGCACCCGTTTCGACTTTGAACGGCGTCGTATGACCTTCGAGCGCACTGTTCAAGGTCGCGACGGCCGCCTCGACGGATGGCTGCATCTGCTCCCAGATCGCGTCGATCTCGGTGTTAGTTGCGATGTCCCGCAGAGTAATATGAGGCACGCGTTCATAGACGAAACCCTGCCGGATAGAGCCGTAGGTGGCCGCCGTCTTGGGCGGGCTGCGCGTGATCTCAGCTTCTTTCCGCTGACCGTCTACGCTGTCAGCGAGCACATAATAGGGATAGCGTGCACCCATCAGCCGTGACCGAGCGAGGGCAACCGCTACACGCGAAGTGTCGATGGTGATCCAGCGCCGCCCCCATTGCTCCGCCACATATGCCGTCGTTCCTGAACCACAGGTTGGATCGAGCACGAGGTCGCCGGGGTCGGTAGCCATTAGGATGCAGCGTTCGACCACCTTGGAACTGGTTTGAACGACGTAGACCCGAGGATCAGCGAAGCCTGACACGCCCGTATCTGACCAAACATCAGTGATCGGAAATACGGGAAAGTCGTCCAATTTCCGCACATATCGCGGTGTGCTTCCCAAGAGCATCACACGATCTGCCGCTTTGACTCGGAACATTCCTTCAGTCGTCGTCTTCCAGCGCTGGTTTGCCTGCTTAAGCACAATCCGGCGACCATATAGGCTCAGCGGATAGTTGGTCGTCGTCGCGAATCCGGTGGAGGTAATGTTGTCGTGGGATATGACTTTCCAGTTGTCTGGAACCTCCTCGGATGACCGAAGCGACCGCCTAACCGTCCCGTCCTCGCTTTCAATCCAGCCGAACTGGGTGGCTCCTTCCGATCCTGCCTGTTTGAGATTGAAAACTCGCCTGAACTTGGCGGACTCTCGGTCTTTGGCGTAGAAAAGGATATGATCCTTAGATGTTGCAAGAAAATCCGATGCAAGACCGGCCGTTTTTTTGAAGTCTATCTGGCTTATATAGTTTTCTTCACCGAACACTTCATCCATTACCGCCCGAACACGGTGCACGTTTTCATCGCCAATCTGGACGAATATCGAGCCAGTATCGGCCAGCAGATCACGCGCTACGAGGAGGCGATCTCGCAGGTAGGTGAGGTAGGAGTGAATGCCGTCTCGCCATGTGTCGCGGAATGCGCGGACCTGTTCTGGCTCTCGGGTCACATGATCCTTGGCACCGTCTTTCACATCACGCGAGGAAGTGGACCACTGGAAGTTCGAATTAAATTTGATGCCGTAGGGTGGGTCGAAGTAGATGCACTGGACCTGACCGCGAAGCCCCTCACGTTCGGCCAGCGATGCCATCACTGACAAGCTGTCCCCCGAGATCATTCTGTTCGACCAGTGTAGGTCGTGTTGGTAGAACTCGGTCACCGCCTCCTTGTCGGGCAGGCCGTTGAAGTCGGCGAATAGGTCGGGAATGGAGTCGTCATCCTCGGCCTTCCGGGCCTTGGTCTGCCGCTTCAGATCATCGATCAGCGCCTTCGGGTGCAGCTTCTCCTGCACATACAGCGGTGGCGCCTGAACGATCAGGTCGGACCAGTCCTGCTCGTCTTTGCCGCGCCAGACCAGTTGCGGATCGAGGTCGCGGTTGCGGCGCTCGTAGGCCACCTGAACCGGCGACTTGTCCTCCTCGCGCATCAGCGACTCGAACTCGGCGGTCGGGATGTTGATCCGCTTGGCGTCGTGCTTCAGCGCCTCGACGGAGATCGGCTTCTTCGCCATGTCAGGACTTCTTACGCTTGGTGGTCATCGGGGGCAGGACGTCGTTGCCGATCTCGTCCTGAAGCTGCGTCGCGAGATGGTTCAGAGCGTCGCGAAACTCGGGCGGAAGCAGGGCCAGAAAGGCGCGGCTTTCCTCCACCTCATGCGCCGCTGATCCGCGCGCGCCGCGCGCCATCAACAGGGAGTCGATTATGCGGGCTGCGGGAAGGCCGGGGAGGACTGAACTCGCGACGAGCGGCTCGATCCGCGCGACCACGCCGTCAAACTCGCCATCGTCCAGCGCCTCGTAGAAGGCTTCGAACTGACGGCGGCGGCTCCAGTGAGCCGGGACGCCCATGCCTTTGGCAGCGAAGCGGTCGAACAAGGTCCAGCGCTCTGGTTTCAGGAACCAGATGAACTTGCTGATGCCGGAAACCTGTAGCTTGTCGGTCCAACCCGCGCTCTGGGCCGCCTCCGCTGTCTCAATGCACAAGGCGGCGCGTTCCCGAAGGCTTGCGGGCCAAGCGGCTGCGGCTTCTCGCACCAGACCGATCATGCCGCTGGCGGATACATCCTCGCCTTCCTGCTGTTCTTCCGGCTGGAGCAAACCGCGATTGACGTTGTAGCGAACCGCCACACGCCGCAGCAGCGGTTCGGTGAAGCCTCCCTCGGCCACGACTGCGCCGAGGAATGGACCGTCTACAGCGAGCCACCAACGCGCATAGGCGAGCGTCGCCCAATAGACCTGATTGTCCGCCCACGCCCCGCTCATGCCAGTTCCTTCACCGGCGCGGTGGCCCGGAACGACTGGATCAGCTTCTTGAACTCATCTTCCATTTCGAAGACGGCCGTGAACTCGGCGAAGGCCCAGCGACCGAACTTGCCGAGGTTGTTCACGCCCGGCACCCAGTAGGCGTTCATGGTGTTCGCTTTGGCCACCGCGTCTTCCTTGCGATAGCCCTTGGTCTCGACGATCAGGTTCAACGGATCGGGGCGGCCGTCGTCGATCTGGACAATGAAGTCAGGGCGATACTTCTTCGGCTCGCTGCCCATCAGGTAGGGCACTTCGAGGCCGAGGTTGTGGTTCTTCACATAGGCCCGGACGTGATCGGTCGTCTCCGCGATCCGGCAGAACTCCGCCTCCCAGTCGCTGTCGCACACGACCCAGTTGATGTGGCAGTAGCGGGGGTCCGTCTTCCAGCGGTCGGCCTTGGACGTGTTGAAGTTCACATAGGCCGTGGAGCCGGTCGGATTGTAGGCGTCGAGGATCGCTTTCACCGGCCGCTCGCCCGCCAAGCTCTCGACGATGGCAGCCTTGATCCGCTCGGCCGCCATGTCGGCGATCTCCTGATAGGCCAATTGTGCGGGGAAGGTGCCGCCCGAGCAGCGCAGATAACCGCCATCCAGCCACTGCTTGGTGATCCGCTTCAACTGGCCGAACAACGCCAGCTTCGGCTCTTCGCCGGGATCGCGGAACTTGGTGTAGAGCAGGTGTTTGGCGAGGTGGAACAGGAGGCTGGAGGACCGCATGTCCTCCAGATGGTCGAGCGTCAGTTCGGCGCCTTCGCCGATAATGCCTTGGTTGCTGGTCTTCGAGGGGCCAACCAGATCGGGCGTCAGATCGAGATAGGAGTTGGGGCCGAAGTTCGCCTCCAGTCGCGTATCAGGCAGTTCGACGCGGTAGCCCTCGACGCGCGGGAAGACGATCTCCAGTTTGTCGCGCTCGGGCCGCACCGCATGGACGCGCACAGTTTCGCGCGGCTTGGCGGGCGGGGCGATGACCGGCTTGGCGGCGAAGTCGAAGGGTATGCCGAGGATGTCGGCGTATTCGACGTTGAACAGCCCTTCCTCGTTCAGTTCGTAGGACTGGCGGCGCAGACCCCGGCCGACGACCTGTTCGCAAAGTAGCTGGGTGCCGAAGGCGCGGACGCCGAGGATGTGGGTGACGGTGTTGGCGTCCCAGCCCTCGGTCAACATCGACACCGAGACGACGCAACGCACCTGCTCGCCCAGACGCCCCTTCTTGCCGACCGTGTTCATGACCTCGCGCAGCAAGGTGGCGTCGTCGATGTTCTCGGCCGCCCGAATATCGCCGGTGCGCTGAACCTCGGCCTGACGGAACTGCTCGATCTCTTCCGCAGCCATGGCGCGGAAGTCCTTATCGAGCGCTTCACCCGACTCCAACTGCTCGCTGTCGATCAGGATGGTGTTCGGGCGGGCGAACCGGTTGCCGTAGTCGTCGTAATTTCGGAACAGTTCGAGGCGGCCGTTGTGCAGCGTCTGCGAGCCGTCGTCGCCTTCACGGAAGAAGCCCGAGATGTATTTGTAGACCAGTTCGGAGGTGGCAGTGTTGTTGCACACCACGATGAACACCGGTGGCACGCCGATGCCTTCGGCCTCCCAAAGCTCGAACGTCTTCTTGTAGTGGCCGTAGAGAGCGTCCAGCGCCGACAGAAGCTCGGATGGCAGGCTGAGCGGGTCGAGCACCTTCCCAGCGCCACGCCCCTTCTTCGGCATCTCCTTGCCGATGTGCTCCCACAGGTTTCGGAACTTCGGCGTGTCGCCGCCGGGCACATTATCGGCGATGGGCACACGCGGCAGCTTCACGATTCCGCATTCGATGGCGTCCATCAGCGAGAAGTCGCTCATGGTCCACGGGAAGAGCGTGCCTTCGATGTAGCCGGAGCCGCGCAGGAAGAAGGGTGTGGCCGACAGGTCGTAAACCATCGACAGACCCAGCTTCTTCTTCACCGTCTCCAGCCCGGTGATCCACATCCGGGCGGCCTCGTTGTCGGCCTTGGCGGCCTCCTTGTCGTCGCCGGTGAGGTCCGCCTCGGTGTCGCCCTGCGCGTCCTGAACGCGCGCGCGGTAGCAGTGGTGGGCCTCGTCATTCAGAATCACGATGTTCTTCATGCCCATGAGATCGGGCATGACCCGCTGGAGCATCTGGCCCTCGGTTTCGAGGGTCTCCAGCTTTTCCTTACGCCAACCTTCCAGAGCCGTGCGCGTGCCCGCCGCCACCTTGGCGCGCTCTCGTAGCTTGAAGGCGTGATAGTTGGTGATGACGATCTTGGCGCGATCTATGTCCGCCAGCATGTCGGGTGGGACGATCTCGCGGGTCCGGTAGTAGCTCTCCTGATCGTTGGGGAGCAGCACCCGCAAGCGGTCGCGGATGGTGATCCCGGGGGCAACGATGAGGAAGCCGCGCGAGAACATCTTGCTGTTCGGATGGCGGACGGCGTTGACGGTATGCCATGCGATCAACATCGACATGACGGTCGTCTTGCCAGCGCCTGTGGCGAGCTTCAGCGCCATGCGGATCAACGCCGGATTGGCCTGAGCGTTGGCGCCCTTGATGTGATCCCAGAATTTGGAGCCGCGCGCACCGAGTTTCGGGGCGACTTCCGTCAGCCAGATCACCGTCTCGACAGCTTCGACCTGACAGAAGAAGGGGCGGACGCCCTGAAACTTGTGGTGGCGCCAGTGCTTCAGGAGACGCTCGGTTTCGGGCGTGACCAGCCAGTCCTTCGGGTTCGCCAGATTGCGCCACGCATCGACGTGCTGCCGAACCTCATTGATGATCGGGGTCGGGTTGTATTCCTGATCGGCCGAGGAGAGGTCGTCGCCCGCGTCGAAGGCCATCTCGGTTTGGGCAGCCTTCTTTTTCCGTTTCTTCGGCTTCGGAACAGGCGTGATCAGGTCGGAATGGCGTCGCGCCTCCACGAGGTTGCCCGTGGGCTGGCCCTCGGCATCAAGCTCCCAGTGAAGTGTCGGCCGCTCGTATGGCGAATTGAGGATAGGGCGCTGAAAGAACTGGTCGGCCAATCTCGATTCCCCCGAAGCGACGACCATTCGGTCTTATCATTCGCAGGGGACGGTGTGCCACAAATCCCCTGCTTGTGTTGATACAGCTTCGCTACTTGCAGGGATGTGCGTCAATATCGGTCGCAACACTTCAGCCCCACTCCAGTTCGCCAGTGAACCGGCGATAGTTTTCCCAAAGGCCGCTTCCGACAGTCTCGTCGATATGGGGGACGCCGATCTGGTCGCATCTTGCCTCGACATCGGCGACCACAGTCAGCGGCACCGGCCCGTTTCGGTGACCATGGACGTCACGGAGTATCCATCCCGCACCCAAGGTCAGCGGCCGGAACTCTACGAGCCATTCGCCACGGAACTCGCCAACGGCCATGCGGCCCGCTGCGACGTCCGACAAGCGGTGAGAGAGGCAGTTCCGATACTTCCGACTGGCTTGGAGAAGGGCGGGCACGCTGGTCAGCGGAACAAGCTCGTTGTCCCCATCAGGGACGGGGTGGGGCGGCAAGCGGTCGGCGCGTCGAAGCAATCGGTCGAGGAGCCGGGCCAACGTCGAGGACGGCCGCATCTGCGCGATAGCTTGCGCTACCGCCTCGTCGGTCGCCTTGGAGTTCACCGACTGGATGAAGGCCACGGCAGCGTTAAACGTCAGAGCCTCGGAGGTGGTGTCGAGGCGCTCCAGCGTGTTGACGTGACGCCACCGGGTATCGAGCGCGGCCAGCACCTCCAGCTTGCGGGACGTGATACGGCCGCCCTGCCGCAGGGCGTCGGCGCCGCGAGGGTCCGCGCTGGCGGCGAGGTCGCGCAGAGCAAGGTAATCGCGCGCTCGCGGCAACGGCCGTTCGCCAATGCGCTCAAGCAAGCCCGGAAGGCCCACGGGCAGATCGCCGAAAGCATGCCGAAGGATGTCCATCGACCGACCATGGCGCAGCACCTCCCCAAGCGACGGCGGAAGGAGGTCGTCGCTGGTGCCAATAACCCCGGCCTTATCTTCGGCCACGGCCAAGGCGGCGAAGATTGCCTGTTTCCGCGCAGGAGCCGCCGTCAGCGTGCGAGCGATGACGCCGCCCGTTTCGTCATCGTGGCGGATCAAGGCTTCGGTAGCCCAGCCGAGCAGCCCCTCACGCATTCAGGCGCTCCCACGGGAAGTAGCCCTGCCCCTGCGGATGGGGTGCCACCTGAAAGGCGACCCAGCGCCATTTCCGCGCCTCGGCAGGCGTCACCTGATGATCGAAGACGATACGGTTCGGCTCGGACGTCAGGTCGGCGAGGATCGCCTTCGTAGCCACCGCTTCAGGGACGACAACCGGCACGGTGACTTTCCCGCCAGCTTCCGTGGGCGGATCGACGAAGAGCCACTCCGTCGTCGAGAGCCACTGGCGGGCACCGGCCACATCGTTGAGGTAGGCTTCAAGTTCGAGACCATCGATCTCACCTGCCTCGTCGAGAACGACGCGAACGGCGAGACATCGGAGCGGTTGTTCGACCGGCGCCAAGCGACCTCCATGTGCTGTGGAGGGTTCAGGCTCTCATGGAAGTCGAATCCGTCAACCAAATCGCCCCGACGTTCACCCGCAGATGCCGGGGTCACGTCTTCAACCAATCAGAGCGCTGTCGAAGGATGATTGCCTTCATGCTGGGGGGTGCGAGTTCGTAACCCTGATCGAGGGCAGAGAGTGCCTCTGGTAGGTCGCCGGTCTCCTTCAGGCAGCCCGCTAAGTTGACCCAAGCCGAGAACTTGTCGGGCGCAAGAGCAATCGCGCCTTTAAGGATGCGGATGGCTTCGGAATTCCTACCCAGAATGGTGAGTGGTTTCGCTAGGTTCAGCATCGCCCCGGTGTTGTCGGGATCGCATTGCAGAGCCTTCCGAAATGACAGGATTGATCGCTCCGGCTCCTCCAGCCCGCCCCAAATCACACCGAGGTTGTTCCAAGCTGCTGAGCGCGTGTCATCAATCGAGATGGCTCGAACCGTCGCTGCGTGAGCTTCACGCAGGTCTCCCGCTGACAGATACAACCTTCCTAGTTGGGTCCAGCCACTTGCATCGCCGGGCCATCGACGAGTGATCTTAATCGCAGCATCGAGCGCGTCTTGGAATCCATTCGGACCCTCAACGGTCGCTTTGGCCCGAAGCTCTTCGAGCGCAGGCTCAGTGGACACGTTGACAACGGGGAGTTTCAATCCGCAACGCCCGGCAATCTCGCTGAGCATTGACCTAGCCTGTGAGACGTCGATCCGGTCTGAGACCGCTTTAGCCCAGAGCCGCTCTATGAGCGGTGATAGGGGGTGGATTGGTAGCTGGGGTGAGACACTCGAATGGCGAAATGGAAGCTGATCCATCTCATCATCGGCAAACGGGTGAAACCCGAAGCACATTTCATGCAATATGAAAGCAAACGAATAAAGGTCGGACTTGTGATTACAATACAGCCCTCGCCACTGTTCCGGGGACATATACTTTGGAGTCCCCCCGCGAGAGCTTTGCAACCCCAGCACCTTTGCCATTCCAAAGTCGGTGATTTGCAAATCGCCCCACCTACTGACTAACAGGTTCGCCGGTTTAATGTCCGAATGCGTTACAAGTCCCCGCGAAATGGCGTGGGACAGACCATCGAAAAATTGTGCGGTCCAGCGAAAGATTTGCTGGGGTGCCTTTGGTTGTCCGCAAAGATGATCTAGGAGCGATCCGCGCCCGAGTTCATCCGGCTCGATATACTCCGCCGCAATACATAGCCGACTGCCTACCTCGTCGACCCAGAATGCCGGGACGATGGAAGGATGACGGCCCATCGCCACCCATGCGGAGGCTTCATGACGAAAAGCTTCTTGTTGCTCCGGCGGCAGGTCGGCCTTCGCGAACTTAAGGACGAAGCGCGCATCCCCACGATCGGGAGAGGGCGACAAGTCTGACACGACGCAGACTATGCCAAGACCGCCCTCGAAGACCTTCAGAACCAGATAGCGGCCGCCTAGCCGATCCCCTGCGCTTGGAGTTCTTGAAGGCGGCGTCCTATTGAAAAGTCGCATAGTCCCCCGGCGGCCCAAGCTATCCCGAGCGGATCAGACCACAACAATAGAAAACGAGGCAACTCGTCGCGAGCATGATACTGAGAATGGCCGCGTCAACACTTCGGGAGCGAGCCAATCTGGACCGTGGGCGAGGGGGCGGCGACGGGGCGGATCAGGCTTTCGCACAGCTACCGATCCAGCCATCTTCCTCTTCGTGTGGCCGTCGCGATCCTTAACATCCGAGCGCTGATCCGCGCACCAGAGTCAGTCGCGAATGAGCGCGTAAGCCTCGGCCCACATCTCCGGTATTCGCGTCCACTCGTCGGGTCTGGAAGCGCGAACCAGAGGCGAGTTGTGAGGCGAGTGCCGAACCACGAGGCCGGTCCCCGCCAGCAGCGGCTCGGCTCTGGCGGCCTTCTTTCCAACGAGCACCACAACTTCGACGCGGGGCAGCAGGGTCATCAGGTTCCGCACCTCGGACACGCCGTCGAGTAATTCCTGTCGCGTGATCTTCCGCGTGCCGTTCCAGCCGGGAACGACATTCCACATGAGGGTCTCCTCGCGCGGGATGCCAGCCGCTTCCATGAAGCGGAATGTGGCTTCGGCGGTTGGGTCGTCGTTGTCCCGACTGATGAAACCCGAGCCGACGCGGCCGGAGCGAGACGCAGATGTCATCGGCCCCGGCTTCTCCTTCAGGAAGAGCATGCGAGCGTGGATGCCGCCATCCAGAGGGTCAAAGTCAGGAACTTCGACGTTGTGCCGCTCACGGAGATCGGCGGCGAAGCGGGCGAGTGGCGCGATGTGCGGGAGATCGAGCATGGCGCGACGTGCCGCCCGAGCATCCGGGTCGCGCAATGTGCGCGGAGTTGTCGGCCGCTCGATGTTCGGGAGAAGCTGACGCATAGTCGGCACCATGAGGTTCGTGGTCCGCTACGCCCATAGCAGCGGTGAGATCGCCCGTAGCTATCCCATGGCCGCCGAGGACGCCGCTCGGATCGCGGCTGATTGGGTGCGAGACGGCGAGCGAGACGTCATGATCGAGCACCTCGACACCGGCGACGTCTGGACACCGGAGCAGTTCAAGGCAGGACACTGGTCTGCCTGAAGACGACCTCGCACTAGATCGACCGGTAGAGGCTTGGGGTGCCCATATTCCTGCCGCCTTGTCGGAAGGCACGGACGACGGGAGAATATTCCATCTCGTAGCTGTCCTCCCGATTCAGAGAGACGAACTCCATATACTGCTGCTTCCGATGGATCATGAGCGTCCGAATGGGGAGCCATCCGGTCGGTCCTAAATGGCCGCGCAGCGCTCGACGGAGACCATTCGTTAGGATGTCCACTAATTCCAATCCCATGCCATTGGAGGACGAAACTCGGAGGTCTTCGAAGATCGCTCGTAGGTTCAGCGGCAGCGGGTCGCCCGGCTGAACTTTGACTTTAGCCTCGGCGACGAGCCAATCCGGTAGACCATCCTTGAGGAGGTATCGTCCATAGTGGCTGTAGTCGCCACCCTCCAGTCGGCTCCCCGGCTCGCGAAGCGACTGCGACTGGAGTGTCGGCAGCATTACCTCCTGCCACCATCGTTCCCACGGTGTCTGGATGGAACCGCCGTCCTTGGCATCGACCACCCACGCGATCTGGCCGAGTTCCTTGGGGTTTCGGAGGCAGTGGTAGAGCGTCGAATGCTCGATTACTCGGCCCAGAAGGTTGAACGTGAGCACGCTTTGAACGTAGCCCGGCAGCTTCATATTCAGCAGTTCGCTTCGCCACCCATTCATCGTCCGGTGCACGTTCGGTTGATGCATGGGCGTCAGCTTCGCAGTCAGCGCGTCGGCCAACGCCTGTCGGTGAGCGACCAAGCCCACTTCTGAATGGGAGCCAAGGTCTACGACCGAGGCTTCGAACAGCCCTTGATTGCGTCGGATGATCTCAACGACGCTCGCTACCTGATCTTCGGTCAGCAGACGGCCTTTTACCTCACCTTTCTCCTTCGGAAGCTTGGCCCGGAGGCGCGTCCAGAGCTTCTGAAGCTGCGCAAGGTTCCCGTGCGGTAGCGTCAGCGCGCCCACACATGAGATCGCGTTCTTCTGTCCGATACCTGCAAAAGAGCCAGACTCGTCGATGAAGGTGATCACCCTTCGAACATCGGCCTCTTTGCTTTTGGGAGCAACTACCGCGTAGTGAACACAGGAGACGGCCTCTGTCGTCCGAGCTTCGCTCGAACGGCTCTCGCGCGTTTGCCTCGCTCACTGCCGTTCGCGGTCAAGCCGCACGGAGCAGCTTTAGGCCGCAGAACAGAGCAATCGGTCAGAGAATGCTCTCCTCCATTCCTAGATCAATTGAACAATTCCCCCTGCCCCTCCCACACACTGGAATCCGGCACAGCCGGGGCAGAGGAGGGAGGGACAGGGGGATGTTCCATTCCTGAGTCGGTATGAACCTCGTTCAGCGACGTTTGGGTGTTATCCCGCTGGTGGTTGCCCGGTGCCAGCCAATCGCCCCATCCTGAATGGTGGACAGGGGTATCGAAACCGCGCCGCCTCTTGGACGATCCGCTGCCAACTGAATGGCGAGTTCCGAGTGACGTATCCACCTCACAACGGTTGACCGCCCATTGCTCACGGGCGGCGCATCTCACCGGCGCAGAACGAGGGAACGGTCGGTGAGATTCTGGGGCTTCAACTCTGTCTCGACGGACCCCAGATCATCTTGCCTACGCCCGTGGCCAGCGGACGATGATCCTTTCGGACCTTGTATTGCGGACGGCTCCGACAGATCGGATTCCGCTTGCCCACCCTTGGCGCCTGTGCCGGTCTCGTATTCCGGCCTTTTCCAGTCTGCGAGTGGGGTCGCCCGCCTCTATACCCCCGAGTGTGATGATCCTGCCAGATAACGGCCTGACGTCCCGCCGAAACAGAAAAGCCCCGACCGGGTTTGGGTCACCGGCCGGGGCTTGCGCCGCCTCTGCCGGAAAGGCTGCGACGAACTCCCTTTGGCTGGACCCAAACCAGCGCGCTCATTTCTATTTATCAAATTAGCAGGAACGAGCCTTCGACGCATTATTCATGCGCGTCCGAAAAGGTATACTTCTAGGAGATGTCGGGCAGGGCGCGTGGAAGTCTCTCGTTAATCATCGGATATGGATGACAGACTCTCCGAATACCGTATCCTGAAATCTATCTCCGACAACGCGGGGCTTTAAGAGGTTTTCGGAAACGGATGCTGATCGGTTATTCGAGGTGCTCGGCTCGCGGACAGAACCACGAATCGCAGATCGACGCGCTGGAGCGGGCAGGGTGCGAGCGCATCTTCATCGAGACGGCATCTGGCACGCGATCTGATCGGCCGCAGCTAACCGAGCTTCTCGACTTCGCCCGCCCCGGAGATACCGTGGTCGTCCTGCGGCTCGACCGTCTCGCGCGGGATGTCCGCCAAATCCTCGATCTGGTCGATCAGTTCACTCGACGCGATATCGGCCTGAAGTCCTTGAACGAGGCCATCGACAGCACCACCCCCAGCGGACGGCTCGCCGTCCACACGCTGGCGGCGCTCGGCCAATATGAAGTTGAACAGAAGCGCTTGGCCTGCGAGGCGGGCCGACGAGCGGCAGTCGCCCGTGGCCGCATGGGGGGCCGTCCGAAGGCGATGGACGAGACCAAGCTGAAGATCGCGAAGGCGCTGATGGCCGATGATCAGCTTTCGATGTCCGAGATCGCACGGCAGATCGGCGTTGCTCCGAGCACCTTGTATCGAACGATGCCGGGTGGACGGGCGGCGTTGCTTTAGGCGGCTTTTATCGCTGCCATGCCTTATGGGAGCGAAGCTCAATCATTGCAGCGCGTTAGCCAGATCGTCGCGCCAACCGTGCCGGAACCGTGGCGAGGCAACGTCTCGGAATCGCTTTCGGAGGCACTTCGCAACGCCCCTATGGCCTAGCGTGGGAGAGGGTAGGGCGAGCGTGGCCAGATGGAGGAGGGGCGCCGGGGGGTCAGTCTCCCGCGCACACGCAAATACCCTGTCTTGGATACGCGACCCAAAATCAGTTTGGGACGGACCTCACCGAGCATGTCTGCGTAAAGCTAATGAGAACGGGAAAATCGCGCCCGTGCGCCACTTTCCAAGCCGTCCTGCCTTCCTCGTCCAGAGATTTGCGAAGGGTCACCTGATTGTTGATCCGATTGAAGCGGAACGTCAGGACTGAACCGCTAGGCGAGACCATCGCCGCTGATACTAGGCTGCTCGAAATCTCGGCGTTCTCGTAAGGTGGTCCCGCGCTTTCCGGCGAACTTATTTGCCGGGCTTCCATGTCGATGGCCCAAGTCGTGAAAGGCTCGACCATGAACCCTGCCACTCCGAGTTCAAAGCCAGCCCGAAGCATGGCCTCGGTGGTTTCGGGTGGCGAAGCAAACCACGTTCGCGGGTCGGCATTCAGGTTGTCGATAGTCCGACAATTCAGCAGCAGCGTTTCCGCGTGAGCCGGTGCCGCACACAGGACGACGAGACTGGCCAGAGCAATATTGAATCTCATGAAGCTTTCCTGCGAGGATGGCTTTGAAGCTAACTCAGCAACCTCAAGGCTGCGGTCGTTCAAATGCGGGGCCGCCGGGCCAGATGGTCTTGGCTGCGCGGATATCATTGATCAGCGCGCTTCCCAATGTCTCTCTGGTCTGCATGTATTTGCGCTGCCGCTGTCGGAGAAATGTCCCTAAGGCGCTACCTGCGTCCATACTAAAGCCGAACGTGGAGGCGTTCATCGCGTCAAATATCTGATCGAACTCCTCCAGTGTCGTCATTTTTCCTTCGGCAAGATTATGGACGCCGCACATCGTAGCGGCTGTATAGTAGATTGAGAGAAGTTCATCTATTTCCGCGTCCTTGAGATCGCCATAAGTCAAGGCTTGTGCTGTAGCGAACCCAAGGAACCCGCCGAGGTAATGGGCCAGTCCTGCATAGGTAAGCGTCTCTCCTCTACGCCTGCACCAGTCCGCAAATCTCTCGCCCATTGTAGTAGCGAGGGGCCTATCGAGTGCCTTGTAGGCTCGTGATTTCAGAAGACGCACGTCGTTTCCTCCGCCTTGGCGCGAGACTACGCCGCTGGCATACTACCCTGCGCCCAGCATCACGGGGAGAGACAATGAAACGCCTAGCCACGGTTCTGTCCGCGTTGACGCTCTCAACCGTCGCCTTGGGCGGCTGCGTGTCGATGGGGACGGACTACGATCCGACCGCCGTCGATCAGATCGTGCCGGGCACTCCAATGGCGGAAGTCATCGCGCGGCTCGGTCAGCCCAACAATCGAATGACCCTCGCCAACGGCCAGACACAGCTACTCTGGATGCATTCAACCGGAACGGCATGGGGCACGGGCGAAGCGCGGTCAGTGGCGTTGCTGTTTGACGCTCAAGGCAAGTTCGTCCGGGTCGTTATGACCAACCAGACTGACATGCGGTGACCGGCGAGTGACGCTTCAAAGGAAAGCTTTGATCGGCACCGCCGTCGTGATCTGCGGCTGGGCGGCGTTTTGGACTTACAAGATCGCAAGCCTCCACTCTCTTGTCGGCGCGTTGAAGGGCGATATGGATTCTCTTGCGCCTCTTCTCGCGAGGGCGCCGACCGACGCCTTCCGAGAGCAGGTTCTAAAAACCGCAGAAGAGGTGGCGTGGCTGATCACTAACGCCGAACATCTGCGCGAGGAGGCAATCAGGAACGCGCTCGTTGGTGGCGCAATCCTGATCGCGGCGGCAGTCGTGGCTGTCCTGATCGCTCGCCGCGTGGACCGGCGGCGAACGCTCACGGCTTAATTCGAACGGCCAGCCAGACCGTATTGAACCGCGAACAAAAGTGGAACATTCTTTTGGGATGTCCCGAGACCCTGACCCCGACAAGCTGGCCGCTGCGAAGAAGCCCCAGCGCCCGAACTGACGTGGCGCACAATCCGCGATACCGGCTGTGGACCCGCGAAAACTGGCAAGGCTACTGCCCGACGATTGGCCGGATGATGGACAGGGGCTGGAGCCTTTCGGTCCATTGCCAGCATTGTCGTCTGGCGATGGTCGCTGACCCTGACAAGATCATCCGCGCCCGTGGTCGAGACTGGTCGCCGTGGGGGAAGTCGGCCCGGTGCCGACGCATGTTCTGTCCCGGTCGGATGAAGCTGCGGGCCTACGCGCCCGGTCCCAACGAGTTCATCGACCTTTAGATCGGGACGAGGAAGACCCGCTCGTATCCTTCGTGATCGGGGGTCGGGAACACCACGAACTCGGTGCCAGCTTCGTCGAGAAGCGGGCGACCTTGTTGAAGCTGTCGTCCTGTCCTTCGCGACGGATCAGCAGGTAGCCGCTGTCGCTCGCCTCAAGGGAATAGGCGGGATTGTCCTGTCGCAGTCGGTCGAGGAACTGGCCCATTCAGGAATCTGAACACCACTGTTTTTGGAGGTCAAGCGGCGCCGTAATCCCCTCAATCATGACCGGAACTGTCCCTCTCAAGGACATTCGTTCACTAGAAAGGCAAGGTGGGGTCGCTCAGCGAGCCGTGACGTGATGAACGCAGTCAGGTCCGCCTCGCTGTCTGCCGCTTGTGCGGGCGTGATCGCCCCGCGAAAGAGTTCGTAGCGTAGCCAGACCCGATAGGTGTTCACGACGTCGGTCTCACCGTAGTTCGCGCATTCTTGGATACGACCTGCTCGGATGTGGTCCCAGACCTTCGAGCCGTCGATGCCCTCCGGCTTCCCCGGTAGTCCCATCATCTTGCAGAGATCATCGAGGGGAGCTTTAGCGTTCGACTGGAAGCTGGCGAGTTCGTCGCACAGATCGACGTGAGCCTGATCGTAGCGTTTGAAATAGGGGCGGGATGTCAGGCCCGGCGTTGCGATGCAGTTGACCATCGCTCGATAGCGGAGGACCGGCAGGTCGAACCCATTGCCATTGAAACTCACGAGTATCGGCCGGAGGGCGTCCACACGAGCGGCGAAGGCCGATATAAGATCGCTCTCAGTTCGGTCCCCAATGTGGGGTGCGCCCAGCGACCTGATGCGCCAAACGCCATCGACTCGCTCGGCAACGAGAGCGGCGAGAACGGCCACCTTGTGCAGCGGCAACTTCGGGAACTTGTCGCCGAGGATTTCGGCCGCTTCGTCATCACTACAAGTCGCCCGGCCATGAAGCCGAGCAAGCGTCTCGACGCAGGGGACGGTTTCGAGATCGAAGACGATGACGTGCTGGCTCAAGAGACCTCCGGGCTAACGGTCCTATTGTCTCTCCAATCGGCAGCTTGTCACCCAGAGTTGGTGCGTTGACGACTCGGCCCAAATCGCTCGATACAAACTCGGCACAAAGCGGTCACTCACCGCCGAGTTCAGCTATTGATTTCTCTGGCCTTTTGGCTTGGTGGCCCGTTTCCTAGTTCCCCAGCCACCGCCCTCGCGGCCCATCTCCATCAGATTTGGTCAGGATGCCGCTCTCGACGGCCCGCCCGTCGTCGGGCAAGCTCTACCCCTCATCGGGAGAGGCCAACATGTTCAGATCCATCGGTATTGCAGCGACCCTGGCGGTCACGGGGGCAACCCCCGTCTTGGCCCAGAGCTGGGAAGCGGTGTCTTCAAACGACGCGGCTGTGGCGGCGGTCGACTGGGGCTCGCTGGACATCAACGGCAGCCGCCGCGAGGTGACCTTCGCCATGGTTTCGCTCCAGTCCGGGGCCGTTCCGTTCGACTATGCGGTCTCGACCATCGACATGGACTGCTCCCAGCTGCGCTACGCCACCATCCGCTCGCAGTTCTTTGACCGGCGCGGCCGGACCGTGGTCGAGGACTTCGTCGGCGACGGCAGCTGGACCCCGCTCGCCGAGGGCACCATCATGGGCGATGTCCGCCGTGAGGTCTGCAGCAGCAACCCGTCGCGCAAGGGATATTTCAGCACCGCGCAGGACTTTGCGGTCGGCGCGTGGCGGGTGGCGGAACAGGGCCAGTAGGTCCTACTGCAACTGCCGCGCGGCGAGGGGCAAGTGGACCTTGACGGTCAGCCCGCCCCGTCCGGGCTCGGAGCAAACGGCCTGGCCGCCCAGGAGGGACACCAGTCCCTCAACCAGAGCCATGCTCTCCGCGTGGACCGCGTCGTTGCCAGCGGGCGTGGTCGCGCTGACGACCATGCTGATGTCGGTCGCCGATGCCGCAAAGGCCACGGCTGCGGCCTGGCCGACGGCACCGGGTTCATAGTTGCGAACGACCTCGCCCATGATCTCGTGCAGGACGATGGCCAGCGGCAGGTGCAGGGTGATCGGGAGCGGAGGAACGTCGCCGTTCACCGACAGCTTCAGTCCGCGCGACTCGCACAGTCTCGCCCAGAAGCCGAGCGTCTCGCTCATATAGGTCGCAAAGTCCGGAGCGCCGGACCGTGTGCCCCGCTCGGCCATCAGCGTCATGGCGCTGACCAGGTCGCTGACCCAGTTCATGTGCCGTCGCCCCTCAGGGTCGGTTACGCCGCGCAGGCGAATGGAAATCAGCGTCTGGATGAGCCTCAGTTCGCGTATTGACGCCGGTTGCGCCCCGTCCAGAGGATCGATTGCTGACACGCCCATACTGAACCCTGAAATCACGCCCCGAACGGGTGAATAGCAAAGGTCGAACCAATCCGATACAGGTGCGTTTGAAGTACGCAATCGGACAATTGCGGTCTTTGGTCTGTGACACCGCCCTGTTCAGCGGTGCTTGGTAGTGCTGTTGAAGCTTAACGTCCCCAAGGACATCAAGGTTCTGGTCGTCGAGGATCAGCCCATCCTGGCTATGGAGCTGGAACTCATGCTGACCGACTCCGACTGTGAGGTCGTGGGTCTGGCCATGGATCAGGCCAGCGCCCTCATGCTGGCGCGGCGGTGCGAGCCAGACCTGGCTCTTGTTGATGTCAATCTGCTCGACGGCCTGACCGGCCCCCAGGTCGCCCATGATCTGGTGGAGCGCCACGGGGTCGCCGTCGTCTTCATGACCGCCAACCCCGAGCAGATTCCCGAGGGATTCTCGGGCGCGCTGGGGGTCGTCTGCAAACCATTCGACGAAACGACCCTGCGCGAGGTGGTCGACTTTGCCCGTCGTTTCCGGACCTCCGGCGACATCACGCGCCCCCCGCGCCGGCTGAAGCTGGCACCGTGGCTAAGCACCCCGCCGGGCGACATCGCCCCGCACTAGGAGCACCCCCGGACAGTGGTCGAACACTATCCGGGGACCCAGGCTAGTTCAGTCGCAACCGGATGAACAGCATCCCGCCATCTGGATCGCCACCGTATTCGCCGGCAAGCCCATCCGGCACCCGGTTTACAGAGTAAAGGCCACCGACACCGAAGCGGACGTTCGAACGAATCTGCCACTCCCGTACCGCGCCGACCGACACTTTGGACACGGTGTAGAGGTCGCCGTGGCCACCCCCATGACCGGGCAGGAGCTCATCGGTCTCGATCCGTTCGTACCGACTGAACAGGGTCCAGCGGTCGTCGGGGCTGAAGGCGCTCTCAAGAGCCCATCCGGCCTTGGTCTCATCGTGGTCATTGGTCTTTGCCCCCCAGGCCAGGGTCGTGGACCACCAGCCCATGGTGCCGATCCGGCGCGTGTGAATGGCGCTGGCCGACATGCGGGTCTCGTCTTCATCGGGCTCAAGTTGCTCGGGCGCCTTGACGTCCGCCCACGAGACCTGCAGGGACCATTCCGGTGAGGGATTCCACGACGCCCGCACCGACCAACTGTCGAGGTCAGGGCTTTCGATGTCGTACCGGTCCTGATCCGGCTCGCGACCCCGGAAAGCCGAGGTCTCAAGCTTGAAGCCGTCCCGGATCCAGCCAGTCGTAACGACTCCGAAGGTGATGTGGGTCGAATCCAGCCAGTGGTGCGTGATCGGCGCCTCGGGGCTGGCCATGGCGCTCATGCGGTGCATGAAGGCGGGCGGTCCAAAGGCAGGCTCTCCCGGCAAGCCTACGTATATGAACAGTGAGTCGCGATCCGAGACGGGGCGGGCGTAGGAGGCCGACAACTCCATGAACAGGTCATGGGGGTGCTGGCGATCCACCAGCGGCGTGAGGCCGTCTGCGGTTTCGCCGGCCGCGAGGAGGAGGGGGTAACCTTCCTTGCCCATCAACGGATCGGGGCTGATCATACCCCGCAAGTTGAGGGTCGAGCCGTCGGCAAAGTCCCGACGGGCCGAGCCCATGATCATGCCGGCAATAAAGGTTTTGGCGTCACCGCGCGGCCCGCCCTGGTCGGAATGGACCAGATCAAGGACCGCATGGGCCATCAAGGACCAGTCGCCTTGACCCCAATGAATGCCGCCATGTTCGGACATGTCCGGCTGCCAGCTGGTGCCGGAGGCATCGCGTGTCATGGGATAGCCGCTCAGCACGCTGGTCATGGGCATGGCGTGGCCGGCGTGCGGATCAGCCGACCGGACATCTGCGCCCATGTCATGGCCGGCATGCGGGTCGGCAGGGGGGTGGTGGTCGTGGGAGTCCTGGGCCATGGCGGCAGGTGCAACCACGGTCAGGCAGGTGCCGCACAGCAGCGCGGCAAGGTATCGGACAGCCATAACGGCCTCCTCTTGAAAGGTCTTGAGAGTGCTGGCGAACCAGCGCGGCTTTCAGAGTGAGGCAGGCGATCGTGGAGGGGGCGCTTCCGGAGACGAGACGAGGCCTGTTGACCCCTGGCCCGCCCAGGTGGCCGGTGTGGAAGGGGCAACTGACACCAAGGGGGTGACAGAGCCCTGCAGGGGCGAAACCACGCACATGACACAGCAGGCCATTGCGGTGCCGACCGGCTTGGAGGGCTCGGGTGTCTCAGAAGACGAAGTCATCTGCATGCCCTGCTCGTGACAGGGCATGGGTTCGGCTTCCACCGGCCCCGACGCAGCGCCGAGCACCAGCACCGCGAGGACGCCAATCAGGATCGACAGGGTGCGGAGGATTGCCATCACCGTCTTCTAGACCGCAGATTCGGCCGGGTCGAGCCCACGTTGTCAGGCCTTTTCCCAGCCCTTGTCGATGGCCCAGATGGCGAAGGCAAAGTCATGGGCGACCTCCTTGAGATAGTCGAAGCGCCCCGAGGCCCCGCCGTGGCCGGCCTCCATATTGATCTTGAGCAGCACCGGCTTGCCCGAAGTGGTCGCGGGGCGCAGGCGGGCGACCCACTTTTCGGGCTCCCAATAGGTCACGCGGGGGTCCGAGAGGCCGCCGGTGGCCAGCACTGCCGGATAAGCCCTGGCCTCGATGTTGTCGTAAGGGCTGTAGCTGGCGATGTAGTCATAGGCCTCGGCATCCTCGAGCGGATTGCCCCACTCGGGCCATTCGGGCGGGGTCAGCGGCAGGCTGACGTCGCTCATGGTGTTGATCACATCCACGAACGGCACCTGACCGATCACGCCGGCCCACAGGTCGGGCCGCATGTTGTTGACGGCGCCCATCAGCAGGCCACCCGCAGAGCCGCCCTGGGCCACGATGTGCCCGGCCTTGCCGTGGCCGGTCGAGATCAGGTGCTCGGCGGCGGCGATGAAGTCGGTGAAGGTATTCTTCTTGGTGAAGCGGCGGGCATCGAGGAACCAGCCCCAGCCCTTGTCCGATCCGCCCCGGATGTGGGCGATGGCATAGATCCAGCCCCGGTCCACCAGCGACAGCCGGTTGGTCGAGAAGCTGGCCGACATGGGGATGCCGTAGGAGCCATAGCCGTACAGCAGCAGCGGGGCCGAGCCGTTCACCGGGGTCGTCTTGCGGCGCAGGATGGTGACGGGCACCAGCTGGCCGTCGCTGGCCGGGGCGTTCAGCCGCTCGACCACATAGTCCTCCGGGTTGTGGCCCGAGGGGACCTCCTGGACCTTGCGCAGGGTCCGCTCGCGGGTACCCATACTATAGTCGTAGATCAACGTTGGTGTTGATGGCGAGTTGTAGCTGTAGCGCATGGTATCTCCGCCGAACTCCAAGGCGGTTGAGAGTGCCAGCGAATAGGCCGGCTCGGCGACTTCGATCTCGTGCTCGTCCTCTCCGAATCCCAGTGGCGGTACGGGTGTCCCGACGGGATAGGCACGCGTGCCAGGATACTGTGTGATGATGATCCGCGTATTGGCGTCGGCCCTCTCCTGCCGGACCAGATTGCCGACGTAAGGGGTAAACCCCTCAATATAACGACCCGGCCGGTGAGGAATGACATCCCGCCAGTGGGCCCGGCCCAATTCCTCGCCGACCGCTTCGACGATCTTGAAATCTACTGCCTCGTCGGCGTTTGTGCGGATGAGCCAGCGATACATCGCATGGTCGGCGTCATAGAGGATGCCTTCTTGACGGGGGGCGAGCACCTTCGGCTCGGCGGTGGGCTCGTCGCGGGAGATGTAACGGGTTTCGGAGGTCTCCTGGTTGGCGATTGAGATGATTACGAAGGCGTCGTCGGACGTCCGCCCGACGCTGATGAACATGCCGTCGTCGGCTTCCTCATAGACCAGAGCCGCTACGCCGCCGCGGGCGGGGCGACGGAAGATCTTGTCCGGCCGCCCGTTGTCGTCGCGGTTGGTCCAGAAGATCCACTGGCTGTCCGGCGAGAACGTGAAATTCCCCGTCGCCGACTGGATCGGATCAGGCAGTACCTCGCCTGTGGCCAAGTCCTTCACATATATCTGGTGCACCTCCGAGCCCTGCGCGTCCTCAGCATAGGCAAAGAGCTTGTGGTCGGGGCTGTGCTCGGTCGCGGAGACCTCAGAATAGGCCTTTCCAGCGGCGAGGGCGTTCGCATCCAGCAGCTCTTCCGCAGCGTGCGGCGGGGTGACGGGATGGAAGTCGAGATCGAACAGGTTGTACGGACCCGCCCGCCCCTGCCGCATGTAATGCGGATGCTGCTCGCCCGTCCGGTACTCGACGTAATATTCCCAGGCACCATCCGGCACAGGAACAGAGGATTCGTCCTGCTTGATCCGTCCCTTCATCTCCTCGAACATCGTGGCCTGCAGCGGCTCGGTCGAGGCCATCATCGCCTCGCGATAGGCGTTCTCGGCGATCAGGTGTTCCTTGACGTCCGCCTTGATCAGGGTCGGATCGCGCAGCACCGCCTGCCAGTTGTCGTCCTTCATCCACTGATATTCGTCCACGCGGATGCGGCCCAGCTGTTCGATGGTGACGGGGATTTTCTTGGCGACGGGGGGCACGGGCATGTCGGGCAGGGGGCCTTTCGCGGGGCGGGCAAGGGTCGGGGAGGCGGCGGCCGCAAGGGCGGTGGCGGCGGTGGACGCGATCATCTGCCGACGGTTCATGACAGGCTCCAGCAAAGGGCGGAAATCGGAATGCGGCACCATGATCGGCGTCGTGTCGACCCGTCAAATGAACAAACGGCCATGATGGAGATCAGGGGGCCAGCACCGCGGGGGTCATCCGCAGAAGCAGGTCGCCGCCCTGGCCGATGGCGGCCAGACGGCTGGACACATGGCCCAGCACATTGGCGGCATAGACCTCATACAATGCGATGCGGCCGTCCAACCAGTCGGCATCGCCCTGGCCATTGGCCTTCAGCGTCTGGGCGGCCAGCGCACCGCGGGCCAGGAACCAGCCCCCGATGACATCGCCCATCAGTTTCAGATAGGCATCGGCAGCGGCCAGCACATCGGCAGCTCCGTCCTCGGTCGCCTTGCGGTCCAGCAGCCAGAGCGTGGCGTCCTCGACCGCCGACAGGGCATTGGCCATCCGCTCGACCGGCTTGCCGTCATAGAGGGCCGCCAGCGGCGTCAGCACCGTCTTCATCTCCTCGATCAGCAGGCGCGCCGAGGCCCCGCCGTCCTGCGACAGCTTGCGGCCCACCAGATCCATGGCCTGGATGCCGTTGGTCCCCTCATAGATCGGGGCGATGCGGGCGTCGCGATAGTACTGGGCCGCACCCGTCTCCTCGATGAAGCCCATGCCGCCGTGAACCTGGATGCCCATGGAGGCGACCTCGACCCCCATGTCGGTCGACCACGCCTTGGCAATCGGCGTCAGCAGGTCCTCGCGGCCCTTCCACTGGCGGGCGACGTCGGGATCGGACGAGCTGCGGGCAAGATCGGCCGCCATGCCGGTCGCCAGACAGATGGCGCGGCCGGCGGCAACCTTTGCCTTCATCACCGACAGGGTGCGGCGCACATCGGGGTGGTCCAGAATGGGCGCCGAGGCCTCACCCGTCCACACCGACCGGCCCTGACGGCGGTCCGTGGCATAGGCCAGGGCGTGCTGATAGGCGCGCTCGGCGATGCCCACGCCCTCGACACCCACGGCGACGCGGGCCGCGTTCATCATCACGAACATATGGGCCAGCCCCTCATTCGGCCGCCCGACCAGCTCCGCAGTCGCCCCCTCATAGGCCATGACGCAGGTGGGCGAGGCGTGGATGCCCAGCTTGTGCTCGACCCCGACGGGACGGAAGGCGTTGCGCTCACCCAATGAGCCGTCGGCATTCACAAGGAATTTGGGGGCGAGGAACAGGCTGATGCCCTTGGGGCCCGGCGGGGCATCGGGCAGTCGGGCCAGCACCATGTGGACGATATTGTCCGTCATGTCGTGGTCGCCCCAGGTGATGAAGATCTTCTGGCCCGTCAGGCTGTAGGTGCCGTCGCCGTTCGGCGTGGCGGTCGCCGTGAGCGCTCCGAGGTCCGACCCGGCGTTGGGTTCGGTCAGGACCATGGCCCCGGTCCACTCGCCCGAGATCAGCCGGGTCAGATAGGTTGCCTTCTGCGCCTCGGTGCCGTGCGCCTCCAGCGCCTCGATCGCCGCCAGTGACAGCATGGGGCACAGGCCAAAGGCCATATTGGCGGAATGCACCGGCTCGTAGGCGGCCAGCTCGAGCGCCTTGGGCAGGCCCTGTCCGCCATGGGCGACCGGGGCCGCCAGCCCCATCCACCCCCCCTCGACAAAGGTCTTGTAGGCCTCGGCGAAGCCGGGCGCAGGGACCACGCCGTCGCCGTCCAGCCGGGCCCCGGCCCGGTCGCCCGGCACATTGAGCGGCGCCAGCGTGCCCTCGGCCACCTGACCGGCGGCTTCCAGCACGGCATCGACCAGATCGACATCAAGGTCCGGGAAGGCCCCGGTGGCCTGCAGGTCCTCAAGGCCAAGGACGTGCTTCAGGGTGAAGCCCAGGTCGCGAAGCGGGGCGCGGTAGCTCATCGGGACTCCCTTGATCGAGCGGGTAACGATAGGATCATTCAGACACTTGGCCGCGATGGCCGGATTTGCCAAGTTTGGTCCACTGCCGTCACGGAAGGGAAGTCATGGCCGAGCCCCGGAATCGATACTCCCAGGTGTCCCTGTTCCTGCACTGGCTGATTGGCGTGCTGGTGATCGGCCAGATCGCCCTGATCATGGTTCACGATGCGACCGAGGGCGGGCCATGGATGGGCCTTCACAAATCGGTCGGCCTGTCGATCCTGGTCCTGACCCTGGTGCGGCTGGGCTGGCGGATCGCCAATCCGGCCATTCCGCTGCCGGCGGAAATGCCGAAATGGCAAAGGCTTATGGCTCGCGGCACCCATGTGCTGTTCTACGTCGTGCTGATCGGCATGCCGCTGGGGGGTTGGGCGGCGTCGTCCGCGGCGGGCCGCGACATTCCCTGGTTCGGGCTGTTCAACTGGCCCCTGCTGCCGATCTCTGGCGGGCGCGAGGTCGCGGGCCGGTTCATGGACGCGCACGAGATGGGCGCCAAGCTGCTGTACGTCCTGCTGGCCCTGCACATCATCGGCGCGCTGAAGCACCACTTCGTCGACCGTGACAATGTGCTGCACCGCATGCTGCCCTTCATTCCGCGCCGACCGTGAGCGATCCTGTCGCGGAGGCCGCTGCGGCCCTCCATCGCGGGGATCTGGTCATCCTGCCGACCGAGACCGTCTATGGACTGGCCGCCGATGCCGCGAACCCGGAGGCCGTGGCGCGAATCTTTGCCGCCAAGGGTCGTCCGCGCTTCAATCCCCTGATCGCCCACGTTGACAGCGTCGAGGCGGCCGCACGCGTGGGCGAAATGACCTCGATGGCCGAGGCCCTCGCTGACCGGTTCTGGCCCGGTCCCCTGACCCTGGTGCTGCAGGCCCTGCCGGACGGTCCGGTCTGTGATCTCGCACGTGCGGGGCTGGACAGTGTGGCGGTGCGCGTGCCCGGACATCCTCTGGCCCGCGCGGTCATCACGGCCTTTGGCGGGCCCGTGGTGGCTCCCTCGGCCAATCGGTCGGGGCGCCCCAGTCCCACGACCTTCCGCGACGCGGTCGACGAGACCGGTCCTGCGGCATCGGTGGCGCTGGACGGCGGCGACTGCATCGTCGGGCTGGAGAGCACGGTCGTGTCCTTGCTGGGGGATCGCCCGCGCCTGCTGCGGCCCGGCAGCGTCACGCGGGCGGAGATCGAGGGCGTGGTCGGCCCCCTGGAGGCCGATGCGGGGGAGGGGCACAGGTCGCCGGGCCGCCTGACCCTGCACTATGCGCCCGATGCGCCGGTCCGGATCGAGGCTCCGGACGCCCGTCCCGGAGAGATCCTGCTGGGCTTTGGCCCGGGCGTGGGTGAGGCGCGCTGGAGTCTGAGTACCACGGGTGACCTGACCGAAGCCGCCGCGCGCCTGTTCCGCCTGTTGCGCGAGGCGGACCGTGAGCATCCGACGGGCATCGCCGTGTCGCCGATTCCCGACACAGGTCTGGGCGAGGCTATCAACGACCGCCTGCGTCGGGCCGCCGGCTTCGTCGGCTAGAGGAAGCGCGCCTTCAGGTCGATGCTCGGCGACTTCCCGATCTGGACCAGACAGTCCCGCAGCCAGACCTCGGCCGCTGCCCGGCCCTTGTCCTTGAGCCGGTTAAGGAAGGTCCATTCGGTGTCGAATTTCGACCGCAGCGGCAGGTCCGACAGATGGGCGTCCGCCTCGATGGCGTGCATGCGCAGCTTGCGATAGCCGTCGTCGCCCGTCTGGTTCAGACGCCCCGCCTCGATCAAATCCTGGACGAAGGCCACGGCCCGCAGCTCGGCGACCAGCGGGGCGTTGAAGACGATCTCGTTCAGGCGATCCATGATCACATCGGCATCCCGCGGGGTCTCGTCCCGCCGGAACGGGTTGAGCGGCAGCAGCAGGATGTCGTCGGGCGTCGAGGCGTAGAACAGCGGCCAGAGCGGCGGATTGGCCAGATAGCCCCCGTCCCAGTAGGGCTCGCCCTCGATCTCGACCGCCTGGAACAGATGCGGCAGACAAGCCGAGGCCAGCAGCACATCCATGGTCAGTTCCGTATTGTCGAACAGGCGGACCCGGCCCTGCTTGACCGCCGTCGTGGCCACGAACAGCTGGATGTCCGAACCCCGAACGGCGTCGAAATCGACAACCGTGTCCAGAACCCGACGCAGGGGGTTCAGGTTGAAGGGGTTAAACTGATAGGGCGACATCGTCATGGCCAGACTTTCGGCCGACCGCCACAGGGGCGTGTCCTTCATCCAGGCCGGGCTGAAGGTCGCGCTCCAGATCGAGCTGTCGCCAAAGACATTGCGCCCGCCGGACTGATTGATCTCGCGCCACAGCTTGTCCAGCGCCTTGCGCGCGCCCTCAAGGCCGCCGGCCTCCAGTCCGGTGATCAGGGCGGCGGCGTTCATCGCTCCGGCCGAGGCGCAGGTAACAGCGCGGAAATCCAGCGCCCCTGCTTCCAGCAGCCGATCCAGTACACCCCACTGGAAGGCCCCATGCGAGCCTCCCCCCTGCAGGGCCAGACAGACCGGCGGGGGAGGGGCCTGATGCACCATCCAGCTATTGCGCCGTCCAGCCACCGTCGATGGAGAAGGCCGTCCCGTTGGCCGAGGCGCCCAGATCCGACACCAGATAGAGGAAGATGCCAACCAGTTCATCGGTCGTCACGAACCGTTTGGTCGGCTGGGATTTGAGGATTACTTCCTCAAGCACACGATCCTTCGAGATGCCGTGGGTGCGGGCCTGATCGGCGATCTGCTTGTCGACGATCGGCGTCTCGACAAAGCCGGGGCAGATGGCGTTGCAGGTGATGCCTTCGCGCGCGAGCTCCAGGCCGACGGTCTTGGTCAGGCCGATCACGCCGTGCTTGGCCGCGACATAGGCGGACTTGAAGGGGCTGGCCACCAGACCGTGGGCCGAGGCGACGTTGATGATCCGGCCACGGCCCTGGGCCTTCATGATCGGCACCGCCGCCCGCGTGGCATAGAAGGCCGACGACAGGTTGATGGCGATGATCTGTTCCCACTTGTCGGCGGGGAATTTCTCGATGGCCTCAACGTGCTGGACCCCAGCGTTGTTGACCAGAATGTCCAGCCGGCCCAGCTCGTGCTTGGCGAAGGCCACCATGTCGGCGACCTCTTCGCCATGACGCATATCAGCCCCGTGATAGCGGACACGCACGCCGCAGGCGGCTTCCATCTCGGCCCGGTTGCGCTCGATCTCGGACGGGTCGCCCAGTCCGTTCAGCACCACATCGCCGCCACGCGCGGCCACGGCCCGGGCCAGGGCCAGACCGATCCCGGAGGTCGACCCCGTGATCACTGCGACCTGGCCACGCAGGTCGTTCATGTCGCGCGGGCGGGCCTGTTCGGACTCTGCCTTGTCACCGCGCTTGGGCCACTGGAACATCGAATGCCTATTCGTGAGTGAAACGTGGCGTGATCTATAGCCGGTGATGCTGCGCTGCGCCACGCGGCGGTGTCAGGAATTTCCTGTTCGGGTGAATATCCAGTCGCTATCGGTCGACAGACTGGCCTGAAAGCCATAGCCGTCGCGGTCGAAGGCCTTCAGATCCTCGGCCCGGTCGATGCGGTTCTCGATGGCATAGCGCGCCATGGTGCCCCGCGCCTTCTTGGCGAAGAAGGAGATGATCCGGCTCTCGCCGTCCTTCTCTTCCCGGAAATGGATGTTGACCACGGGCAACTTCAGCGCCTTGGCGTCCACGGCCCCGAAATACTCCTGGCTGGCCAGGTTGACGAGGGTGGGATCGGCATGGCCCTCGGCATCGGCATTCAGGGCCTTCGAGATGCGGTCGCTCCAGAAATCATACAGGCTGGATCCGCGCCGGGTCTTCAGCCGGGTCCCCATTTCAAGCCGATAGGGCTGGATCCGGTCCAGCGGGCGGAGCAGGCCATACAGCCCCGAGAGAATCCGCAAATGGTCCTGGGCCCAGGCCAGATCGTCGGTCGTAAGGTTGCGGGCGTCCAGGCCCTGATAGACATCGCCGGCAAAGGCGAGGGCGGCCTGCAGCCCTTCTTCGCTGTCTGGATCAAAGGCCTTGAACCGGGCCTGATTCAGTTTCGCCAGATCCGCCGAAATCCCCATCAGCCGCCGCAGATCCGCCTGGGTCTGGCGACGGGCGGTGACCGAAAGGCTGCGGACGTCGTCCGTCATCCGGTGCGTCGTCGCGGGCACTGCGGTTACGGGGACGGAGAAATCCAGCCGCTTGGCCGGAGACAGGATCATCAGCACGTCGGGTCTCCCTGTGACGACGGCTGACTTAGGCAGGTTCGCTAGGGAATGAAACCGGCGGCAGTCCGTCGCAGGGCGTCAGAAAAGGACGCCGGGGTTGAGAATGCCTAACGGGTCCAGAGCCTTGCGAACAGCGCGCATGGCGTCCAGCTCGACCTCCGACTTGTAGCGGCGGGCCTCGTCGCTCTTCAGGCGGCCGAGGCCGTGCTCGGCCGAGATGGAGCCGTCGTAGCGCGCGACGATGTCGTGGACGATTCGCGACCCGGCCTCCCAACGACCGAGGAAAGCCGTCAGGTCCGCGCCCCCGGGGCACAGCACGTCATAGTGCAGGTTGCCGTCGCCGACGTGACCGAAGACGCTGATCCGGGCACCCGGTTCGAACGCCTCGACGGCGGCCGAGGTCTCCTCGATAAAGTCGGCGATCTGCGAGACGGGCACGGAGACATCGTGTTTCCAGCCGCCCCCCTCGGGCTTCAGCCCTGCGGACTGTTCCTCGCGCAGTCGCCAGAAGGCCGCGGCCTGGGTCTCGTTCGCGGCGATGGCGGCATCCGTGATCAGCCCGTCCTCGAGGGCTCCCGCCAGCAGGCGTTCCAGGGCCAGAGACGCCGCGTCGGGATCCCCGGAACCCAGCTCGATCAGCACCGACCAGGGTGGGGTGCTCTCCAGCGGCGCCCGCGTATCCGGGATCCATTTCAGCACCAGTTCGGTGCCCAGCCGCTTCATCAGCTCGAAGGCCTCGACCCCGCCACCCGATTCGGCCTTGGCGCGGGCCAGCAGGGCCACAGCCTGTTGCGGGGTCTCCAGCCCGACGATCGCCGTCGCCCGCCCGCGCAGGACCGGGGACAGCTTCAGCGTCGCGGCGGTGATGATGCCCAGGGTCCCCTCGGCCCCGATCAGCAGTTGCTTCAGGTCATAGCCGGTATTGTCCTTGCGCAGCCGCTTCAGCCCGTTGAACACCCGGCCGTCGGCGAGCACCGCCTCGACCCCCAGGACGAGATCGCGCGCCATGCCGTAGCGCAGCACCGACGTGCCTCCGGCATTGGTCGACAGGACCCCGCCGATGGTCGCCGTGCCCTCGGACGCGAGGCTCAGCGGAAAGCGCCGGTCGACCGCGAGGGCCGCCTGCTGCGCTTCATGCAGGGTCACGCCGGCCTCGACCGTCAGGGCGTCGTCCAGCGGGCTGACGTCGCGGATGGCACGCAGCCGTCGCGTGGTCAGCAGCACCTCGCCCATCGGGATCTGACCGCCCACCAGCCCCGTATTCCCGCCCTGGGGCGTGATGGCCACCCGGTGCCGCGCACAGATCGTCACGGCGGCGGCGACCTCCGCCGTGGAGCCGGGCTGCAGCAGAAGCGGGGTATGGCCCTGCCAGCGATCCCGCCATTCACGCAGATGCGGGGCCAGCGCGGCCGGATCCTCGCTCCATCCCTTCGGACCAAGGGCGGCTTTCAGTTCGGAGATCGCCGCAGGGGAGGGGACAGCCATATCCGCTTGTCTCAGATGCCGGGGCCGGGGAAAAGGGCGGATGGCCGATCTCTCGCCGACCGACTGTCCGCCCATGACCGCGCCGGTGGCGGCCGTGGGGGTGATCTGCCTGCGCGGTGATCAGGTGCTGCTGATTCGGCGAGGCAGGCCCCCACGACTGGGGGAGTGGAGCTTGCCCGGAGGGCGGGTCGAACCCGGAGAGACCCTGCGTACGGCCGCGCTCAGGGAATTGGCCGAGGAAACAGGGGTCGAAGCCGACCTGGGCCCGCTGATCGATGTGGTCGACGGGATCTTCCCCGACAGCGGTCGTCACTATGTCCTGATCGACTTTGCTGCGCGCTGGCGATCCGGTGATCCGGTCGCCGGGGACGATGCCGCCGAGGCCCGGTTCTGGCCGCTGGAGGGGATCGAGCGCCACGTCGCCTGGGACGAGACCGTGCGTGTCATCCGGCTGGCGGCATCCCGGCTCGCGGCAGAGTGATGCGGCTCTGTCCGGTTTCTGTGGCGGACCGGCATTTTCCGGCCTAGCCTGTCGCAAACACAGGGAGATGCGTGGCTGATGGGAATGCTGGATATCTTTGGAATTGTGGTCGTCGTCTTTGCGGTGATCCTGCTGTTCAGCGTGGTCAAGATCGTGCCGCAGGGCCGCGAGTTCACGGTCGAGCGTTTCGGTAAATATACCAAGACCTTGTCGCCGGGCATCAGCCTGCTGACGCCCTTCGTCGAGCGCATCGGGCGTCGGATGAATATGATGGAGCAGGTCCTGGATGTTCCCCAGCAGGAGGTGATCACCAAGGACAATGCCATGGTCAAGGTCGACGCGATCGTCTTCATCCAGGTGATGAACGCCTCGGCCGCAGCCTATCGGGTCGAGGACCTGCACTACGCCATCACCCAGCTGTGCTCGACCAATCTGCGGACCGTGATCGGCTCGATGGAACTGGATGAGGTCCTGTTCCAGCGCGACAGCATCAACAGCCGCCTGCTGACCGTGATCGACGCCGCGACCGAGCCGTGGGGCGTCAAGGTCAACCGCATCGAGATCAAGGATCTGACCCCGCCGGTCGACATCACCAATGCCATGGCCCGCCAGATGAAGGCCGAGCGCGAACGTCGCGCCGTCATCACCGAGGCCGACGGCGAGAAGCAGGCCGCCATCGCCCGCGCCGAAGGGGCCAAGCAGTCGGCCATTCTGGAGGCCGAGGGCCGTCGCGAGGCTGCCTTCCGCGACGCCGAGGCCCGCGAACGCGAAGCCGAGGCCGAAGCCAAGGCCACCGCCATGGTGTCCCAGGCGATCGCCGCCGGCGACGTCAATGCCATCAACTACTTCGTCGCCCAGAAGTATGTGGAGGCATTCGCCGAACTGGCCCGCAGCCCGCAGCAGAGAACCGTCATCGTGCCGGCCGAGATGTCCGGCTTGGTCGGCACCCTGGCCGGGGTGAGCGAACTGGTGGGCCTGGCCCGGGATCAGCAGACCCGTACGCCGCCGACCGCGCCGCAAGCCCCGCGGACCGCCGCGCCGCGCACCCCGCTCACCCCGCCCACTCGCCCGGCCGGCGGTGGGTCCGTGCCCCGTACCTGACCCTGAAGGGATCCGGCCATGGAAGCGCTCATTTCCCTTCACGCCACCCAGCCGTACTGGATCTGGCTGGGCGTCGGTCTTGTCCTGCTGGCCATCGAGTCGGCCTTTTCGACCGAGTGGCTGCTGTGGCCGGCGGTGTCGGCGGGGGTCGTGGCGGTGCTGACCGCCATCGGCCTGCGCTACGGCTTCGCGGTCGAGATCATCGTCTTCGGACTGCTGACGGCGGTTCTGACGCTGCTGTCTCGGCGGGTGGTCACGCGGGTCAATCCGGCAGACGTGCCGGACATCAACGACCGGGACGCGCGCCTGATCGGCCAGCATGCCCAGGTCATCACCCCCTTCCTCGACGGACGCGGGCGGGTGTTCATCTCGGGCTCGGAATGGGCTGCCGAGCTTGAGGGTGATGCCGCGCCGGCCGTCGGCTCGCGCGTCGTGGTCGAGGCGGTGCAGGGGGCCCGGCTCAAGGTTCGGGCATCCTGAACAGCAAAGGGCCCGCCCTCTCTGAAGAGAAGACGGGCCCCTTAAACGCAACTAAATCCGAGGCTTAGGCCTGGACCTGCAGTTGTCCGGCCGACGTCTTGCCGCTGCGCTGATCGCGCTCCAGCTCGTACGAGACCGTCTGGCCTTCATTCAGCGAGCCGAGGCCCGCACGCTCGACGGCCGAGATATGGACGAACACGTCCGTGCCGCCATCGTTGGGTTGAATGAAGCCGAAGCCCTTGGTGGTGTTGAACCATTTAACAGTGCCGGTAGCCATGTTGAGACCTCCGTTGGCGTTGGCCCGGGGAAACACTCCCTGGGCCCGTCGTGTCTGAGGTAACGGCTTATCTCGATGCGTCGCAAAGTAGAAAAAGGGCGTTGCGCAGAGATGTTGACCCGCCCCGTATGCGCGTGAACCGGGGCGAAAGCAAGGCCTTGGCCGAATTGCCGCACCCGGCGCGGCGTTGACCTGGATCAAGGCCAAGGTCGCCGGACGGGTGCACCGCATGACCCGGGCGCTGGAACGCATGGTGCGAGTCCACCGCCGGGGATGTCCGAGATGACCGCCAGAACCGCCCTGCTGACCCTCGCCCTGATGGTCGGCGCCGCCGGAGCCGCACAGGCCCAGACCGCCGAACCATGGAGCCCGCCGCGCGCCGGCGACTGGATCGTGACCGGTCGCCTGACCCAGGTCGCGCCCACGACCGAGGACAAGATTCTGACAGCGGCCGGGGCCGACACCGGCCTGCGGGTCGATGTGTCCGACGACCTGATGCCGACCCTGGGCTTCACCTATTTTCTGACCGACCATTTCGCGGTCGAGGCCATTCTGGGCACCACGAAACATGAGATCCGTGCCCAGGGCGGGGCCACCGATGTGGTTGTGCACGAGACCTGGGTTCTGCCGCCGGTCGTCACCGTGCAATACCGCCCGGTGACCGAAGGCCGTTTCAGCCCCTATGTCGGTGCCGGCGTCAACGCCATGCTGTTCTATTCGGGCGACGACAAGAACGGCTTCACCGTCGATCTGGACGATGGCCTGGGGCTGGCCCTGCAGGCCGGTGCCGACGTTGGCCTGACCGGGCCGTGGAGCCTGAACGTCGACGTCAAGAAGGTGTGGTTCAACACCGACGCCGAGATCAACGGCGGTGCCCTGACCAGTGACGTCGACCTGGACCCGTGGGTCGTGTCGATCGGCGTGGGACGCAAGTTCTGATCTCACAGCAGGGTCCGCTGGACAGGACCGGGCCCCCTGGTCCCGGCCTGTCCGGTGCGCCGCCCGATCTCCGTTTCGGCGCTGAAGCGGATGTCGATATCGCGGTCGCGGGCGAGCACGGCCAGAGCCGCATCGCCGAGGTCTGACCAGGGTCGGCCCCGGTTCGGGCCGCTCGGCACACGCGGCAGCAGGCCGGGCTCGCGGCTCCACTCCAGCAGCTGGTCCAGCGACACGGTGTTCAGCATGTCACGCAGATGGTGGGCGGTGACATAGGCATCGGGCAGGGCCCGGTGGGCGGGCAGGCCCAGATCATGGTCCAGCCCCTCGGGACGCCGCAGATACCGCAGCATCTGGTTGGAAAAGCGCGGCAGCTCCGGCCACAGGCGCAGGGCGCATTTCCAGGTGCAGATCCAGTCCGCCGCACCGGTCATGTCCGGGGTGCAGAAACGCTGCTCGAAGCCGGCCCGGTGGGCGGCCAGCGCGCGCGCACCCCCTTCAGGCCGCAGAACATCGGGGGCCACATCCCGCCAGTAGCCCGCGCCGGCCACCCATTCGTCGAGGATATGATGCACGGCCATGGTGCCGGGCGAGATCGGCCGCCCCGGGTCGACGAAACGGGCCCCGCGCGACATGGCCGAGACCTGCCATGTCCCGTCCGCCCGCTGCTCGACATCCTGCCAGCCGACCTCGCAGACATCCGACGCGCTGCTTCCGGCGGTCTCCAGGTCGATGACCCGGACGCGGGTGATGACAGCTTCACTCATTCGGGGTTCCGCAGAAAAAACCGTCTGAACCGTCTGAATAGTCTGAAACGGGACCGGGGGGAGTCAAAGGCCAAAAACAGACTCCACTTTCTCCATAAGGCCGGAAATCCCTGTCTGCACAGGAGGTTCTGCTCTCCTGCGGGCTGGAGTCAGCTGTCCGTACTCCAGGCCTGACTCCACCTTGAACGCCTGAGAGGTCTGAACCCGACCTCTGAGTCTCAACCGCTTCAAAGCGGATGCCATGACCCATCGTTCCTTCATGGATGCACCCCGCGCCTGCCGAGACTTTATCCTGCCACAACCCGCAGCCTGGTCGGGAAGATTGTCTCGAGCATCCGCGATCGGCGGACATCGTGGCGCGAAGGCGTATGGGACCTCGGTCAAGAGACCCGATCCCGGGCGACACTGCCATGCGCCCCCTGAACGTCGGCCGTTCGCACGCGTTGACCGGAGCAAGCCTCCATGGAGTGCACGCGATGACCGATTATACCCTCTATTACTGGCCGCTGCCCTTTCGGGGCGAATTCGTGCGGGCGATCCTGGCGTTTGCCGGCAAGACCTGGACAGAGCCGGACAGCCGGCAAATTTCCCGGCTCATGGAAGGCCCGGTGCACGCCATGCCCGTCCCGTTCATGGGGCCGCCCGTGCTTGTCGACGAGGCGAACAAGGTCGTGATCTCCCAGATGCCCGCGATCCTCTCCTATCTCGGCGAGACGCTGGATCTGCTGCCGGACACGCCGGGGGGCCGCGCGATGACACTGAAGATCGTCGGTGACGCCAATGATGTGATCGACGAACTGACCCTCGACGGGGGCCGCCAGATGTGGACCGACACGCGCTGGGCGGCGTTCGAGCCGCGTCTCAGGAAATGGCTGTCGTTGTGGGAGGAGACCGGGCGGCGCCACGGTCTGAAAAGGCGCTCGGGATTTCTTCTGGGTGGAACCCGGCCGGGGCTGGCGGACATCGTGACGGCGACGCTGTGGAATACGATGGGCGACCGCTTTCCCGCGCTCGACGAGATCACAAGGGAGGCCGCGCCGATGACCGCCGCCCTGTCCCGCAGGGTGGGGGCCCTGCCGCCCCTTGCCGCCCGGGCGGAGCGGTCGGGCGCCGAGTATGGAGAGAGCTGGAGCGGCGGGAAGATCGAAGCCTCGCTTCGCAAGGTCCTGGACGCGCGCGGACAGAAAGGGTGAGGTTTCGCAGCGATCCCCTTGTTACCCCTCCGGCTGTCGCCAGTGCGGATAGGTGACATAGGCGGTGACGGCCCCCTCGGCGTGCGAGCGGAGGGTGACGGCCTCTCCCCTGGGCATGTAGACGATCTCGCCAGGCCGCGCCGTCAAGGTGGCGTCATCGGTCGAGACGGAAAGCTCGCCTTCCAGAACGACCATGACGTCGTGCACCGCCATGGTTTCACTGAGGCTCTGGTTCGGTCCGTAGCGGCCATAGCCGATGGTGACCGGACCACCGTGTCGTTCGTCCAGCAGATTGCCGGCGAACACATCGGCCTCCTGACCCGGTGATCGCTCCATCACGGCGTCCGCGATCGAAAACTTCTGCACCTTCATTGTCTCGCTCCGCTGAACAGACAATGGAAATCGCCCGTCAACCTCGAGGTTCCGCCGTCCCTGGAAGCGCACCGGTCAATGCAAGGTATCGGTCGGGATCTCGCGGTCGACCCTGGTCGGAGGCTCCTCCGACGGGCGTGGCGGACAGGGTGGGATTCGAACCCACGGTAGGCTTCCACCTACGGCGGTTTTCAAGACCGCTGCCTTAAACCACTCGGCCACCTGTCCCCGGAGTGGACCGGCGTCATAGCAGGGGGAGGGGGCGTTAACCAAAGAAGAAAATGATGCGGGCATGCTGGCCGCCTCAAATTGGCTTCGGGGTCGGCGCGCCATGTCCACATCTGCATCCGCAGTTCGCATCCTGTTGATTGCGCTGGCGGGATTGAGCCTGTCGGCCTGTGGCACGGTGGGGGCCGCGGCCGGGCTGGCGGGCGATGTGGCCGAAGGCGGTTACAACATCGCGGCGGGCACGGTGCGGCTGGGCGCGCGGGCGACGGGGCTGACGGGCGGGTCGCGGTCCGGAGCGTCAGTGCGGGTCGACAATCCCGCACCGATCGTGCCGGGCACCATGCGGCCCTATCAGATCCGCGGGCGCTGGTACCATCCGGCCGAAGATCCGAATTATGAGGAGGTTGGCCTGGCTTCCTGGTACGGGCCGGGCTTTGACGGACGGCCCACGGCGACCGGCGAGCGGTTCGACCAGAACGCCCTGACGGCGGCGCACAAGACCCTGCCGCTGCCCGGTCTGGTGGAAGTGACCAATCTGGACAATGGCCGAAGCGTGGTTCTGCGACTGAATGACCGGGGACCGTTCGTGGATGGGCGGATCATCGATCTGTCGCGCGGGGCGGCGGATGAGCTGGGGCTGCTGCAGCGGGGTGTGGGCCGGGTGCGGGTGCGCTATCTGGGACCGGCCCCGAGGATATAGCGCGGGGTTGCTGCCATCGCGGCTGTTGATATCGACGCATCGGGCTTGGTTTCCCCCCGGCATGTCGCCATTCTGAGCGGATGACGCGCGGACGGTTCATCACCTTTGAAGGCGGGGAGGGTACCGGCAAGTCGACCCAGGCGGGGCGGCTGGCCGAGCGTCTGCGCGCGCGGGGTCTGGAAGTGCTGCTGACGCGGGAGCCGGGCGGTTCCGCAGGTGCCGAGGCGATTCGCGACCTGGTGGTCAATGGCGAGGGCGAACGCTGGTCGCCGACGACCGAGGTGCTGCTGATGTTCGCAGCGCGCAATGACCATCTGGAGCGGACCATCCGCCCGGCCCTGGCCGCCGGCCACTGGGTGATCTGTGACCGGTTCGCGGATTCCAGCCGGGCCTATCAGGGCGGGGGCGGCGGGGTGGACCGGGCCTTTATCGAGGCACTGGACCAGGCCGTGGTCGGGACGGACCAGCCGGACCTGACGCTGATCTTTGACCTGCCGGTCGAGGAAGGGCTGGAGCGGGCCTTTGGCCGGGGACTGTTCGAGACGCGGTTCGAGTCCAAGGGGCTGGCGTTTCACGCGCGACTGCGGCGGACCTTTCTGGACATCGCGGCCGACCATGCCGAGCGCTGTCGGGTGATTGATGCGCGGGGCACGGAGGACGGCGTGGCCCTGCGCGTCTGGGACGCGATCGAGGCGCGGCTGCCCCTGCCGAAGGTTCCGGCGTGACGGCTCACCCACGTGATCGCTATGACGAGGTCAGCCATGAGGCGGCCGAGCAGGCGTTCGTTGACGCCATGGCGGGCGGGCGGCTGCATCACGGCTGGCTGTTGTGCGGGCCGGAGGGCGTGGGCAAGGCGGGCTTTGCCTATCGCGCGGCGCGGCGCCTGCTGGGGGCGGCACCGGACCCCGCGCGCGGGCCGCTGGGCAGTGCGCCCGGAGATCCGACCAACCAGCTGATTGCGGCCCAGTCGCATCCCGACCTGATGGTGCTGGAACGGGTGACCGAGGGCAGCAAGGCCCGGCGGACCATCTCGGTTGATCAGGCGCGGGAATTGCCGGGCTTCTTTTCCAAGAGCCCGTCGCGATCCGAGTGGCGGGTCGCGATCGTGGACAGCGCCGATGACCTGAACGTCAATGCTGCCAACGCCTTGCTGAAGATTCTTGAGGAGCCACCACAGCGCGGCGTGCTGTTTCTGGTGGCCCACTCGCCCGGGCGGCTGTTGCCGACCATCCGGTCGCGATGCCGGCGGCTGAGCTTTCCGGTGTGGCGTGAGGACCGGCTGACAAGTCTGTTGCAGGGTCGGCTGGGGCTGGACGAAGACCAGGCGCGGGCGGCGGCGCGGGCGGCGGGAGGATCTCCGGGCCGGGCCCTGGCGCTGGCAGGAGATGAGGTCGCGGGTATCGACGCCCTGGTCGACGGCTGGATGCGGGATTCCGACCTGAGCGCGGTGATCCCGGTCGCCGAGAGCCTGAAGCGCGCGGATGCGGGGCCCCGGTTCGAGCTGATCCTTGATCGGCTGGCCGCCGCAGTGAAGGGCCGGGCCCTGTCGGGCGGGCCGGGCGCGGAGGCCTGGGCCGAGCTGTGGTCCAGCATCCAGACGCGGGCGGACCAGACGGCGGGGCTGAACCTGGACCGGCAGGATGTGCTGTTCACCCTGATGGCCGAACTGGACCGGGCAAGGGCGCGCGCCGCATGCTGATCGACAGCCACGTCAATCTGCACGCGCCGCAGTTCGATGAAGACCGCGATGCGGTGATCGCCCGGGCGCGCGAGGCCGGGGTCGGCCTGATGGTCGAGATTTCCGACCGGCTGGCGACCTTCGAAGCCACCCACGGGCTGGCCATGGCGCATGACGACATCTGGTGCACGGTCGGGGTGCACCCGCATGAGGCGCGGCACTATGCGGATCTGACCGTCGATCGACTGGTGAAATTGGCAGAGCGAGAAAAGGTCGTTGGAATAGGCGAGTGCGGGCTGGACTTCCACTATGATCTCAGCCCGCGCGAGACGCAGGCGGAGGTGTTTCGGGTGCATGTCGAGGCGGCCCGGCGGACGGGACTGCCGCTGGTGGTGCATACGCGGGAGGCCGATGAGGTCATGGCCGGAATCCTGCGCGAGGAGATGGCAGCCGGACCGTTCAAACTCCTCATGCACTGCTACACCAGTGGTCCGGAACTGGCGGAACTGGCAGCAGAATTGGGCGCATGGTTCTCGGTCTCGGGCATTGCGACCTTCAAGGCGGCCGAGGATGTGCGGGCGGTGATCCGCGACATGCCGGGCGACCGAATCATCGTCGAGACCGACTGTCCCTATCTGGCGCCAGTGCCGCACCGGGGCCGGCGAAACGAGCCGGCCTGGGTCGGGCACGTGCTGGACAAGCTGGCCGAGATCCGGGGCTGGACCCGCGATGAGGCCGAGGCGCGCACGACCGATGCCTTCTTTGCCCTGTTCGACCGCATTCCCCGGCCGGAGGGGGCATGAGCGGTGAACTGGAGATCGTCGTCCTGGGCTGCGGCTCGTCGGGCGGCGTGCCGCGTGGCGATGGCGACTGGGGCGCCTGTGATCCGTCCGAGCCCCGGAACCGGCGCATGCGCTGTTCGATGCTGGCGCGTCTGACGGGCGCAGACGGTGAGACAACGGCCCTGATCGATACCTCGCCGGACCTGCGCGAGCAGGCGCTGGCGGCCGGGCTCAAGCACGTCGATGCCGTGCTCTATACCCACGACCACGCCGACCAGACGCACGGCATTGATGACCTCCGGGTCTTCGTGTTGCGCAACCGCGCGCGCATTCCGGCCTGGATGGACGCCCCGACGCGCGAGGCCCTGGAGGAACGGTTCCGATACATTTTCGAGAGCCAGCAGGGTTATCCTGCTCTGCTGGAAGCGCGGGACATCCCTCCGCATGGCACGCCGTGGTCGGTCGAGGGAGCAGGGGGGGCCATTCCCGTCGTGACCTTTGACCAGGGGCATGGGCCGATCCGGTCCGTCGGCTATCGGCTGGGCCCGGTCAGCTATTCCAGCGATGTGGATGCCCTGGATGAAACGGCGCTGGAGGCCGTGCGGGGCAGTGAGCTCTGGATCGTCGATGCGCTGCGCTGGACGCCGCATCCGACCCACGCCCACGTCGACCGCGCGCTGGAGTGGATTGAACGAACCGGCGTGCCGAACGCTCTACTGACCAACCTGCACCTCGACCTCGACTACCGCTCGCTGAAGTCGCGCCTGCCGGCCCATGTCGATGTCGCCCATGACGGGTGGACCGCAAACTTCAGTCTTTGATTAGAGGCAATCTGCGGCCCGTTCTTTATTTCGCATAATATATCTTAGGCGATAAACGGAGAGCCGAAAAAGCCCGCCGGAGTGCGTTCCCCGGCGGGCCCTTTCGGTTCGCGGCAGACTAGCCTGCGGCGCGGGTCAGAACATCGGCCAGCGCGTTCATACGGCGCGCCGCCAGCGGCGCCACGCCCTGGGCTCCGGCAGCTGCCTTCAGCGAAGCCGACGCCGCGGTGGCGGCGGCGGCGTCGATCCGACCTCCGCGCCAGCCGGTGATCACTCCGGTCACCTGCTGGGCCAGGGTTGCCTCAATCGCGCCGGCGCGCTGCAGTTGATCGAGATAGGCCCCGGCGACGTCGGGCGTGTCGGCCCAGCTGATCCGGGTCTGGGTCTGGGGGTTGATCTCGTCCGTCATGATGGCTTCGGCGGCGGCGATCTCGGCAGCCGAAAGCTGGTCGGACGGCACCAGACGCAGCACGTCGAGGCCGCGCGCGATCTCGGCGGAATAGATCCGGCCGTTGAACCAGTAAGCCGACCACGAACCGCCGATCATCAGCCGGTCACCCAGCGGCCCCCGGTCGAAATAGGCGATCTCGGTCGGGGCCATCGGATCGGTGAAGTCCATGATGGAGACACCGCCCTGGTACCAGGCCTGGACCATCAGATCGCGGCCGGGCACCGGAATGATGTTGCCGTTGTGGGCCACACAGTTTTCGGCCGGTCCCTGGATCGACGGCAGCTTGTGGAAGGACCGTCCGCGCAGTTCACCGTTGGTGATGGTCGCGATCAGGTTGGCGCCCCAGTTGCCGGGTGCATCGGCCGTGCAGCGCGGTGCCGTGCCGCCGCCCCACTCGTCGGTGAAGACCACCTTGGTGCCGGTGTTGTCGAAGGTCGCCGAGTGCCAGTAGGCCATGTCGGGATCGAAGATGTCCGAGATGCGCTGCGGGTTCTTGGGATCCGAAATGTCGAGCAGGATGCCGTTTCCGGAGCAGGCTCCGGCGGCCTGTCCGATCTCCGGGAAGACGGTGATGTCGTGGCAGTGGTTGGTCTGCGCCGTCGCCTGACTGGCGACACCCGCGCGACCGCCCTTCCAGAGACCGGCCACCTGTCCGGTCTCGCGATCCTCGAAGATGCGCGGACGGTTGACGATGGCGGCGTCCTGGGGACGGTCCAGACGCACCTCGATCACGTCGATCGAATAGAGCGCCGTGTCGGGGTTGGTGGCGGGGTCACCATCCGAGCAGATGGCCAGTTCATCGCTGCGGCGAACGCCGGCCGTGGCCGAGTTATAGATATAGAGGATGTTCGGATCGGCCGGGTTCGGCACCAGGGTGTGCGTGTGCGAGCCACGGCAGGTCTGGACGGCCGCAACCTGACGCGGGGCCTTGATGTCGCTGATGTCGAAGATCCGCACGCCGCGGAAACGTTCGGGGTTCACGGCCCCGTCGGCACCCGAAGCGCCACAGTCCAGACGGCCGTTGTTCTGCTCGACCGACATGAACAGCAGATTCCCGTGGACCGAGACATCGCCCTGCCCGCCCGGGCAAACCACGGAGGTCACCAGTTCGGGGGCCCCTGCCCCACTGATGTCATAGATGTTGAAGCCGTTGAAATTGCCGACGAACAGGCGGCCGCCCGAGACGGCCATGTCGCTGTTGGCCAGGGCCAGCGGGCTGTAGCGCGGCGGATTGGCACGATAGGCCGCTGCCTCTTCGCGGGTGGTCGGCGGCGCGAAAATGGCGTCCGGATCGAAGAAGCCGGGAGGCGGCGCCAGGGTGTGTTCGAGCGCGAGGCCCGAGCTGGCCGAGGCCGCATCATAGATGCCCGGGGCAAGTGTGGTCCGCTCGTCGGAGGGAATGGTCTGGATCTGGGCCGAGGCGACACTGGCCCCCAGCAGGACGGCCATGGCGGCGACGGATGAATACAGGGCTTTGCGAACAAACATGGCCGCTCCTTGGGTCAAGGGTTCAGAGTTCAGACAGAAGGGATTGCATACGCAGGATTTCGGCCGACTGGTCGGCGACGACGGATGCCGCGAAGTCCGACAGCATCGGATCATTGCCGGAGTCCGGCCAGGACAGCAGCTCATCGACCATGTCGAGGGCACCCTGATGGTGCTGGATCATGCCCTCGAGGAACAGGCGATCGAATTCGGGCCCTTCGGCGGCGGCCAGCGCGCGCATCTGGGCCGGTGACAACATGCCGGGCATGATCGGAACCGTGTCGGGATCGACCGGCGCCGCGCCGTGGCCGCCATGGCCGGCGTGGGCGTCGTGGCCCGTACGAGCGTCGTGGGCCGTTGAGGCCGACGGGGCAGGTCCGTGGCCAGCGTGCAGGTCTGCGGCTTCCAGCGGCAGGCCGCGCGACAGAAGCCAGTTCTGCATCAGGTCGATCTCGGCTTCCTGGCTGAGGGCGATGCGGCGACCGATGGCGCGAACGGCGGGCGAACTGGCCCGGGTCTGCAGCAGCTCGACCATCTCCACGGCCTGGCCGTGGTGGACGATCATGTGCTGCATGAAGCGGACGTCCTGCTCGGTATAGGTCGTGCGGCTGAGGTCGACGGCCTCGGCGGCCGTGATCTGGCGCGAGGCGGCACCGGGGGCGCCCGGGTTCACGATCGGGGCCGCAACGGGGTCCTGGGCGACGATCAGACCGGCCAGGGCAATGCCCAGATAGTGAAACAAGACGCGAAACCCCTACCCATTCTCGACGCGGGGCAGACTAGGTCCGCAAGGGTCGGAGGCGCAAGGAGAAAGGCCCCTGCCCCAACCTTACAAATCGCTCATGTTCGCCCCGCGCGGCGCGCGATCCTAGATGTGGATCACCCGGCCATACGCATCCAGCGCGGCCTCGTGCATGGCCTCGGACATCGTGGGGTGCGGATAGACAATGCCGTGGATGTCCTCTTCGGTCGCCTCAAGCGTGATGGCGGTAACATAGCCCTGGATCATCTCGGTCACCTCGGCGCCGATCATATGGGCCCCGATCAGGGCGCCCGTCTTCGCGTCGAAGATGGTCTTCACAAAGCCCTCGGTCTCGCCCGAGGCGATGGCCTTGCCGTTCACCTTGAAAGGGAAGCGGCCGATCTTCACTTCGCGCTTTTCTTCCTTCGCCTGCTGCTCGGTGATGCCGACCGAGGCGACCTGGGGCTGGGCATAGGTACAGCCGGCGATGGGGGAATGGACATTGGGCGTCTTGAAGCCCGCGATGTGCTCGGCGGCGTGGATGCCTTCGTGCGAGGCCTTGTGCGCCAGCCAGGGCGCGCCGGCGCAGTCGCCGATGGCGTAGAGGCCCTTCACATTGGTGCGGCAGTGGCCGTCGATGGTGATGTGGCCGCGGTCCATGGTGACGCCCAGCGCCTCCAGCCCGATGCCGTCGGTATTGGCAGTGATGCCGACCGCCGAGATGCAGACCTCGGCCTCGAGCGTTTCGTCACCCTTGGCGGATTTGATCGAAACGGCGACGCCCTTGGTCGATTTCTTCACCGAATTGACGGTGCAGCCGGTGCGGAATTTCATGCCGCGCTTTTCGAACGCCTTTTGCGCGGCCTTCGAGACCTCGATGTCCTCGACCGGCATGATGCGGTCGACGGCCTCGACCACCGTGACCTCGGCCCCGAGCGCACGATAGAAGCTGCCGAACTCGATGCCGATGGCGCCCGAGCCGATCACGACGATGGATTTGGGCATGAATTTCGGCGCCATGGCCTCGCGATAGGCCCAGATGCGGTCGCCGTCGGCTTCCAGCCCGATCTGGGGGATGGCGCGGGCGCGGGCGCCGACCGCCAGCATGACGGCCTTGGCCTCGACCGTGCGGCTGCCCCCGGCCTTGAGGTCGATGACGACCTTGGGGGCGGCCTTGCCCTTTTCCAGCTTCGCCGTGCCCTCGATGACCTCGATCTTGTTCTTTTTCATCAGGAAACCGACGCCGCTGTTCAGCTGTTTGGCGACGTTCCGCGACCGCTGGATGATGGCCTCGAAGTCGAACCCGACCTTGTCGGCGCTGAGGCCATAGTCCTTGAGGTGGCTCAGGCTCTCGTACTTTTCGCCCGACTTGAGCAGGGCCTTGGTCGGGATACAGCCCCAGTTCAGGCAGATCCCGCCCAGGTTTTCGCGCTCGACGATGGCGACCTTCTGGCCCAGCTGGCTGGCCCGAATGGCCGCCACATAGCCGCCCGGGCCCGAGCCGATGACGATGAGATCGAATTCAGCCACGGTGTCGTCCTTACGCCAGCATCGTCACGGGGTTTTCGATCATCGGCTTGAACGCCTGCAGGAAGCGGGCGCCGATGGCCCCGTCGACCACGCGGTGATCGCAGGTCAGGGTGACCGTCATGACGGTCGCGACCGCCAGACTGTCGCCACGCACGACGGGGCGCTTCTCCCCTGCCCCGACGCTCATGATCGCGCCCTGGGGCTCGTTGAGGATCGAGGCAAAGGACTTGATGCCGAACATGCCGAGGTTCGAGACCGAGAAGGTGCCGCCCTGGAATTCCTCGGGCTTCAGCTTGCGGTCGCGGGCGCGCTTGGCCAGGTCCTTGGATTCCGTGGCGATCTCGGCCAGCGACTTGGTCTCGGCCTTGCGGATGATCGGGGTGATCAGGCCGCCGTCGATGGCCACCGCCATGGCGACATCGGCGTGGTGATGCAGGGCGATGCCTTCCGGCGAATAGCTGGCGTTGGCCTCTGGGACGGCCTTCAGGGCCATGGCCACGGCCTTCATGATGAAGTCGTTGACCGAAACCTTGATGCCCTGCGGTTCGAGGATCGCATTGACCTGGGCGCGGGCAGCCAGCAGGCCGTCGATCTCGCAATCGATGGTCAGCGGGAAGTGCGGCACGTCGCGGAAGCTGTCGGTCAGGCGGCGGGCGATGGCCTTCCGCATGCCGTCCAGCGGGATCAGATCATAGCTGCCGTCCGGGATGCCCATCTGAGCCAGAGACTGAACCTTGCGGGGTTCGCCCTGGGTCGCGGCGGTCGAGGTCGCAACGGTGCCGCCCTTCAGGCCCTCGACGTCGCGCTTGACGATACGCCCGTGCGGACCCGTGCCCTTGACCGACTTCAGGTCGACGCCGTTCTGCGCGGCGATACGCCGGGCCAGCGGCGAGGCGAAGATGCGTTCGCCGTCTTTCGCGGGGGCCGGTGAGGCCTTGGGAGCCTCCGCCTTCTCAGCCTTCGGCTCCGGCTTGGGCTCGGGCGTCGCTTCAGCCTTGGCCTCGTCCTTCGCAGGCTCAGCCTTCTTCGGCGCGGGTGCAGCGTCGTCGCCGGCCAGGCGGGCGATGGGGGTGTTGACCTTCACGCCCTCGGTCCCGGCCTCGACCAGAATTTCCAGCACTTCGCCCTCATCGACGGCCTCGACCTCCATGGTCGCCTTGTCGGTCTCGATCTCGGCGATCACATCCCCGGCCGAGACGGTGTCGCCGACCTTGACGTGCCATTTGGCCAGAACGCCCTCTTCCATCGTCGGGGACAGGGCGGGCATCAAAATGTCGGTCATGCGGCGCTCACTCCTTCTCGACGAGGGTCTGGACGTCGTTGCGCTTCAGGATGTCCGAGAAGCCCTCGAGGATGGCGTTATAGGCCTTCCGCTCATCCTGGCCGTGACGGACGGCATAGCCGTGGGCCATGTGTTTCGCCGCCAGCGCCAGCATGTGGCCGTACTGGCGCGGGTCGTTGAAGGCGGGCTTGATCGACATGACCGGCTCGCCACGCGACCACCACATGCGTGTGAACTCGACGGCATCAGGGTCGGAGGCAACGCTTTCCGGCGTCGTCAGCTGGAATTCGGAGATTTCCTGGGTCATGCGGTCACCGATTTCACAGCCTTGATGATCTTGTCGACGCCCGGAAGCGACAGGGCTTCCAGATTGGCGGCATAGGGCAGCGGCACATCTTCCTGATGCACGCGCAGGGGCGGGGCATCCAGATAGTCGAAGGCGTGTTCGATGACCCGGGCCACGACCTCGGCTCCGACGCCCATGGGACCCCAGCCTTCCTCGGCCGAGACCAGACGGTTGGTCTTCTTCACGCTCTCAACGATGGTCTCGTGATCCAGAGGGCGCAGGGTCCGCAGATCGACGACCTCGCACTCGATCCCCTCCTCCGCCAGCTTTTCAGCGGCCTGCAGGGCAAAGCCGACCATGCGGCTGTGGGCCGTGATGGTGACGTCGGTGCCCTCGCGGCGGACCTTGGCCTTGCCGATCGGCAGGACGTAGTCCTCGACCTCGGGCACGTCGAACTCCAGGCCGTACATCATCTCGTGCTCGAGGAAGACGACCGGATTGGGATCGCGGATCGCCGCCTTCAGCAGGCCCTTGGCGTCGGCGGCGTCATAGGGGGCAATGACCTTCAGGCCGGGCACCTGGGCGTACCAGGCGGAATAGTCCTGGCTGTGCTGGGCGCCGACACGGCTTGCGGCCCCGTTTGGCCCGCGGAACACGATCGGCGCACGGATCTGACCGCCCGACATATAGAGGGTCTTGGCCGCCGAGTTGATGATGTGGTCGATGGCCTGCATGCCAAAGTTCCAGGTCATGAACTCGACGATCGGTTTCAGCCCCGCCATGGCCGCGCCGACGCCCAGACCGGCAAAGCCGTGCTCGGTGATCGGGGTGTCGACAACGCGCTTGTCGCCGAATTCCTGCAGCAGCTCGCGGCTGACCTTGTAGGCTCCCTGGTACTGGGCGACCTCCTCGCCGATCAGGAAGACGCTTTCGTCGCGGCGCATCTCCTCGGCCATGGCGTCGCGCAGGGCGTCGCGGATGGTGGTCTTCACCAGTTTGGCGTCGCCGGGAATCTCGGGATCGCGCAGCTCGACCTTGGGCGTGGACGTCTCCGGCGGGGCCTTTTCGGGATCGCCTGTCTTGCCTTCGGCCGTGGCTTTCGGTGCGTCGGCCTCGGCCCTGGCAGAGTCCGGAGCGTCCGACGTCGGCGCAGGCGCGGCCGCGCCGTCCTCACCGGCCAGACGGGCGATGGGCGTATTGACTTTCACGCCTTCGGAGCCCTCGGCCACGAGGATTTCCAGCACTTCGCCCTCATCGACAGCCTCGACCTCCATGGTCGCCTTGTCGGTTTCGATTTCGGCGATCACATCCCCGGCAGAGACCGTGTCCCCCGCCTTGATGTGCCATTTGGTCAGCGTGCCCTCTTCCATCGTGGGCGACAGCGCCGGCATCAGAATGTCGGTCACGTTCAGGCCTCCACGTAGACGTCAGTGTAGAGCTCGGAGGGGTCCGGCTCGGGGCTTTCCTGGGCGAACTGGACGGCCTCGGCGACGATGGACTTCACCTCGGCGTCGATGGCCTTGATCTCGTCCTCGGTGGCCTTGGCGTCGGCCAGCAACTTCTTCACATGGTCGATCGGGTCGCGGGTCGTCTTGACCTCATCGACCTCTTCCTTGGCCCGGTATTTGGCGGGATCCGACATGGAGTGGCCGCGGTAGCGATAGGTCTTCATCTCGAGGATGTAGGGGCCGCCGCCTTCGCGCGCGCGCTTGACCGCCCTTGCCACCGCGTCGCGCACGGCGATCACGTCCATGCCGTCGACCTGCTCGCCCGGGATGCCGAAGCTGGCGCCGCGCTCGCTGAGCTGCGTCGTCGAGGACGAGCGCTCGATGCTCGTGCCCATGGCGTACTGGTTGTTTTCGATGATGTAGATGGCCGGCAGCTTCCACAGCTGGGCCATGTTGAAGCTTTCATAGACCTGGCCCTGATTGGCCGCGCCGTCGCCGAAATAGACGAAGGCGACCGAGTCATCGCCGCGATAGCGACCGGCAAAGGCGAGGCCCGTGCCCAGCGCAACCTGCGCGCCGACGATGCCATGCCCGCCATAGAAGCCAGTCGGCACGTCGAACATGTGCATCGAGCCGCCCTTGCCCTTCGACGAGCCACCAATGCGGCCGGTCAGCTCGGCCATGACCTCTTTGGGATCCATGCCTGCGCACAGCATGTGGCCGTGGTCGCGATAGCCGGTGATGATCTTGTCGTGGCCCTGTTTGACGCTTTCCTGCACGCCGACGGCCACGGCTTCCTGGCCGATATAGAGGTGGCAGAAACCGCCGATCAGGCCCATGCCGTACAGCTGGCCCGCCCGCTCCTCGAAACGGCGGATCAGCACCATTTCGCGGTAGTAGCGCAGCAGGTCTTCCTTGGTCGCGGCGGGGCCGTTGGACCGTTTGGCGGACGTGGATTTCTGTGCGGCGGCTTTCGCCATCCGGGCCTCCCGGCGTTGCGGCCCGTCGCACCTGCGCGCGGCCTGTCATTACGAAAGCGGCTTTAGCAGCCTTCGTTCCGAAAACGCAAAGCGGCCCGCCCGGGCTGTAACATTAGTTTAGAGAGCGGGCGCAGCCTGTGTCGGGGCCGGCGTCGTCAGGCTGACCCGGATGACGTGGTCGGCCGGGTCGGCATAGCCCAGCAGCACGCGCGCCCGCTCTTCCAGCAGGTCGCGCGACAGGTGGTCGGTCTGAAGGTAGCGAACGCGCAGTTCCAGCTCCTGGCGCTCCTCGGTCAGCCGCAAGGCCGCCGCCTCACGGTCGGCCAGGGTCGCGGCGCGCTCGTCCCCGGTCAGCAGGCCATACTGCCCGGTCAGGGCCTGCACCCCCAGATAGAGGACGCTCAACAGAAGCAAGGCGGACAGGGCGTAGGGTTTCATCCATTCAGGCACTGGGAACGCTCCTTCTGAGCGTGAACTATGGTTCCCGATGTCTGCATGAAAATGCCTAACGAACCGTAGCTTGGCCGCAGGATTTCAGCGCCTGAACAGAGTTGTCCGGCTTATTTGAGCAGCATGCCGTCGCCGAAATAGAGACCCTGGTCACCCAGCATCTCCTCGATGCGGAGCAATTGGTTGTACTTGGCCGTGCGGTCCGAGCGGGCCAGGGATCCGGTCTTGATCTGTCCACAGTTCGTGGCGACGGCCAGATCGGCGATGGTCGAGTCCTCGGTCTCGCCCGAGCGGTGGCTCATCACCGCCGTATAGCCGGCACGATGGGCCATATCGACCGCATCCAGAGTCTCGGAAAGCGTGCCGATCTGATTGACCTTGATCAGGATTGAGTTGGCCAGGCCCTCACCGATGCCGGCCGCCAGACGCACGGGATTGGTCACGAACAGATCGTCGCCGACCAGCTGCACCTTGTCGCCCAGACGATCGGTCAGCAGCTTCCAGCCGTCGAAATCATCCTCGGCGCAGCCGTCCTCGATCGACACGATCGGGAAGCGCTCACACAGGTCGGCCAGGTAGGCGACCATGGCGTCTGATTCGAGCGTCTTGCCTTCGCCTTCAAGGCGGTATTTGCCGTCCCTGTAGAATTCGGTCGAAGCGACATCGAGGCCGAGGTGGAAGTCCTCGCCCGCCAGATAGCCGGCCGCCTGTCCCGCTTTCGTGATGAACTCCAGCGCGGCCTCGGCGGAGGCCAGATTGGGGGCAAAGCCACCCTCGTCGCCGACGTTGGTGTTGTGGCCCGCGTCCTTGAGCGCCTTTTTCAGCGCGTGAAAGATTTCGGTGCCCATGCGCAGGGCTTCGGAAAAGCTTTCCGCGCCAGTCGGCAGGATCATGAATTCCTGGATGTCGATCGGGTTGTCGGCATGGGCCCCGCCGTTGATGATGTTCATCATGGGAGTCGGCAGGATGCGGGCCGTGACGCCACCGACATAGCGGTGCAGGGGCAGGCCCGCCGACATGGCGCTGGCCTTTGCGCAGGCCAGACTGACGCCCAGGATAGCATTGGCGCCCAGACGGCCCTTGTTGGCTGTGCCGTCAAGACCGATCAGGGTCTCGTCGATGCGGCGCTGGTCCTCGGCATCCAGCCCGCTGAGGGCGTCGAAGATCTCGCCGTTGACAGCATCGACCGCCTTCATGACGCCCTTGCCGCCCCAGAGCGCCTTGTCGCCGTCGCGCAGCTCGACCGCCTCGTGAGCACCGGTCGAGGCCCCCGAAGGCACGGCCGCGCGTCCGAAGGCGCCGTCTTCCAGCGTCACATCGACCTCGACCGTGGGGTTGCCCCGGCTGTCCAGAATCTGGCGGGCGGTGATGTCGGCGATGTCGGTCATGGCGTTCGGCTCGGGGCTGCGAATTATCAGGTCGCGCGGGTGTAGCGCAGCCCCGGCCAAACGCCAATCAGCGTCTCGGGATCAGGCGCAGCCCTCGACGTACTGGATCGAGGGGCCCCCGGCGTGGATAGCCGTGACGGTGCCGTCGCCGCCGATCTCATAGACGATGCCACGGGCGTTCTGGTCCTCGATGTAGCCTTCGCCCCCGCCGCGACTCCAGACGGTGACATATTCGGCAGGCGCGGCCTGATACTTGTGCGGCGTGACAATGGCCTGATCCCCGTAGGCGGCCTTGACGCGGGCGGCCGTGTCGCCGACGCGGAGGCCCCTGTCGGTCATGATGTCGGAGGGATCGGTCAGCGAAATACGCGTCAGGCGGCCATTCTCGACCATCAGAAGCATGGACCCGGGCGCCCGTTCAGGACGGAACTGGTCACAGCTTTCGGGATCGGGGCCGCCCACAGCATTCGGGTTGGCATCCTCGCCCAGGGCCTCAATGATCTCGGCGCGGGTCATGCCGATCCGCAGGGATTCCCACCCCTCGCCCGTCAGATTGACGCCCGTCGTGGCCCCGGCGGTCGGCTGGGTCGCCGCGGGCGGCGCAGTGGACTCGACCGGAGTATCGGCTTCAGGGCTGCAGGCCGCGACCAGGGCGATCATTCCGGCTGCGGCGAACAGCGATTTCAGGTGGTGTGACATGTGATGACTCTCCCTCGTCGGCAGCGAAACGCACAAAGCGCCGCCCGGTGCCCCGGACGGCGCTGAAAGGTGCAGACAGCCAGGTGTCGCCGAAGAAGCGGTGGACCTAGTCTTCCCTGGGCGTCAGGACCTGGCGGCCGCGATAGGTGCCGGTCTTCAGGTCGATGTGGTGCGGACGCTTCAGCTCGCCCGTGTCCTTGTCCTCGACATAGGCGTTGGTGCCCAGCGAGTCGTGGGCGCGACGCATGTTGCGACGCGAGGGGGATACTTTGCGCTTCGGAACGGCCATGTCCGTCTCAATCTTGGTTAGAGGCACCCGATCGGGCGCGAAAACAATTGCGGCGGCCCAATATCCCGGAGAAACCGGGTGAGCCGCCAGCGGAGGGCGGCTTATGCCTCAACCCGCGCCGGAGTTCAAGCGCCTGTGCGAGCCAGCCATTCCGCGCGGGAAACGGCATAGAAATAGCTGTTCTTCCACTCGCCACCCACGTTCCAGGTCCGCTCCGCAAAGCCGGTGCGGCGAAAGCCGAGGCTCTCCAGCAGACGAATCGAGGCGGCATTGTCGGGATCGACGTCTGCCGTGGCCTCGGCGTGATCGGTCAGGGCGAACAGGCGATCCAGCACGGCCACGGTGGCCTCACGGGCCAGCCCCTGTCCCCAATGGTCGGGGTGGAGGATGTAGCCGATGTCGGGCGCAGCAAAGAAGCCGGCCTTGCCGATCACCTGCCCGTCGCGCTCGATCAGAAAGTCGAGGCCGGAGTACTGACGGGTGATCATGCTGTCCAGCCAGGCGCGGGTCTGGTCCATGCTCTCGTGCGGGGGCGAGGACCACCAGGTCATGGCTTCCGGCCGGGTGAAGACGGCGTGCAGGGCGTCGAGGTCGTCCAGCGCGGCGGGTCTCAGCACCAGTCGGTCGGTGACGATCCGGTCCAGCGGCTTTTCCAGCACGGTGAAGGCCAGATCGTCGCGCTTCGGCAGGCCAAAGCGGGGGTCGGTGGCCGGAAAGGGCCGGGTCTCGCCTGTCAGCCCGTAGCCGCGCCGCTGATACCATTGGATCAGCTCGTGCCGGTGGACAATGACCGTCATCTCCATGCGCCGGGTGTGGAAATGCCGGAAGGCGTACGCTTCGGCCGCGGCGATCAGACGGCGGCCCAAACCCCTGGCCTGCTGGGCCGGATCGACGGTCAGCATACCGAGATAGGCCAGCCCCTCCCCCCGGTCGGTGATATGGACACAGCCAGTCAGGGCCTCGCCGTCGACCGCGACCAGCACGATCTGATCGGGCAGGGTGATCGCTGACAGCAGGGAGGCGCGGTCGATGCGGCTGCCGTCCAGCAGGTCGGCCTCATGTGTCCAGCCGCGCCGGGCGCTGTCACCGCGATAGGCGGCGTGGACCAGGGCGTGCAGCGCCTCGAGATCATCGGGCGTGGCGGGACGGATCTCAGACATCCAGCCGGTCCGCGACGATTTCCCCGAGCGCCAGCGAGCTGGTCAGGCCCGGGCTTTCGATGCCGAACAGGGCTATCAGGCCCTCGAGGCCGTGAACTTCGGTACCGTGAAGCTGGAAGTCGGGCTGGTCCTCACCCTCGCCATGCAGCTTGGGCCGGATACCGGCATAGTCCGGGACCAGACGTTCGACCTCAACACCGGGCCAGAAGCGACGGATGTAATGCGCAAAGACGTCGCGCCTGTCCGGATCGACGGAATAGTCCTCCGTCTCGACAAAGGCGAGATCCGGGCCGAACACCCCCTGCCCGCCCAGATCCTTGCGGTAGTGGGTGCCGAGCGCCCCCTTGATGGGCGGCGGGTAGATCAGGCGATTGAAGGGTGCCGGACCGGTCAGGCGGAAATATACGCCCTTGCCGAAATGACCTTCGGGAATGCGGTCTGCGGGATAGTCCTCGATCGAACGGGCGACGGCCTGGGCCGACAGGCCGGGGGCGGCGACCAGCAGGCGGCTGGTGACGGTCATGCCCCCCTCTCCGCCCACCCGGATCGAGAAGCCGCCACCGCTCAGTGGTTCCGCCCCCTTGAGCGGCGCCGAGACGACAACCGACCCGCCCGCGTCCTCAATCTCGCCTTGCAGGGCCAACATATAGCCGTGGCTGTCGAACACGCCGCTCTCGGGAGACAGGATGGCGGCATGGGCATTGAGGGCGGGCTCGAGCGTCCGGGCCTGGTCGCCGGTCAGAGGCTCCAGCCCCTCGACGCCATTGGTCGTGCCCTGCCGTAAGATGGTCTCGATGCGCCCGACTTCTGCTTCGTCGGTCGCCACGACCAGCTTTCCACATTTCCAGTGGTCGACCTTACGGCTCTCCAGAAAGGCATAGAGCAGGCGCCGCCCCTCGACACAGGCGCGCGCCTTCAGCGAGCCGGTCGGATAGTAGAGCCCGCCGTGGATGACCTCGGAGTTGCGCGAGGACACGCCCTGACCGATGTGGGCCTCTTTCTCGAGCACCAGAACCGTCAGGCCCCGCCTCGACAGCGCCCGACCACAGGCAAGGCCCACCGCCCCTGCCCCCACGACCGTGGCGTCGAAATCGAAGCTCATGACGCGCCGTAGCGGCGGGCAGCCTCGGCCTCGAAGCGACGGATCAGGGATTCGACCGCGCGATCGAAATTGGCCTTCAGCATGGCGTCGAGGAGCGGCGACCGGAAGGCGAAGTCGATCATGAACTCCAGTCGCGCGCCCTCGGGATGCGGGAAGAAGGCCCAGCGGTTCTTCAGGTGCCTGAACGGCCCGCGGATCAGACCGACCTCGACCTTGGGGGCTGTGCGATCATACCGGACCCAGGTCGAGAAGCGCTCTTTCAGGAAGGCGAAGCCCACGCCTGCCTCGGCATCCAGCAGGCTGACGCCGGGCGCTTCCTCACGCTCGTTCCAGACCCGCATGGAGGTGACCCACGGCACAAAGTCCGGATAGGCGCGCACGTCGGCAACCAGCGCGGCCAGCTGCTGCGGCTCATACGGCAGAATGCGGGTCAGGGTGTGGACGGCCAAGCGCGCTTCAGCGTCCCGTCTGGGCCAGTCGCGCCGCCTTGAGCCGGGCGAAGTCGTCGCCGGCGTGGTGGGAGCTGCGGGTCAGGGGCGAGGACGAGACCATCAGGAAGCCCTTGGCCCGCGCGATCGCCTCATAGGATTTGAACTCGTCCGGGGTGACGAACCGGTCGATGGCGGCGTGCTTGCGGGTCGGCTGCAGATACTGGCCGATGGTGATGAAATCGACACCGGCACTGCGCATGTCGTCCATCACCTGCATGACCTCTTCCTTGGTCTCGCCCAGGCCGACCATGATGCCGGACTTGGTGAACTGGTTCGGATCACGCTCCTTGACCTGTTGCAGCAGGCGCAGGGAGTGGAAGTAGCGAGCGCCGGGCCGGATCTTCAGGTACAGGCGCGGCACGGTTTCGAGGTTGTGATTGAAGACGTCCGGCCTGGCGTCGATCATCACCTCGGCCGCGCCATCCTTCCTCAGGAAGTCGGGCGTCAGGATCTCGATGGTCGTGTTCGGAGCCTGCTGGCGGATCTGGCGCACGACCTCGGCGAAGTGGGCCGCGCCACCGTCCGAGACATCGTCCCGGTCGACGCTGGTGATGACCACATGGTTCAGGCCCAGCTGGGCCACGGCCAGACCGACCTTGGCTGGTTCCTCCGGATCAAGCGGTTGGGGCAGGCCTGTCTTGACGTTGCAGAAGGCGCAGGCCCGGGTGCAGGTGTCGCCCATGATCATCAGGGTGGCGTGCTTCTGGCTCCAGCACTCGCCGATGTTGGGGCAGGCCGCCTCTTCGCAGACGGTGACCAGGCCCTTGTCCTTCACGATGGATTTCGTGGCATTGTACTGGCCCGAGCCGGGCGCCTTGACCCTCAGCCACTCGGGCTTCTTCAGCACGGGGCTTTCCGGCCGGTTGCGCTTTTCCGGGTGGCGCAGTTCGGCGGGCGACCGTTGCAGGGTGTCGATCAGGGTGACCATGGCGTCGGGGCTTCGGCGGCGGCGTAAGGGCTCAAGAGCCGCTATGTCGGCCTTCGGCACCCGGATGGCAAGCCGCAAGGGTCTTTGGCGTGCCCTCACGCCGTGTAACTTATCTTTTCAAGGGGCGTTCCGGTCTCTAGTTTGCCCCGAACATCAAGGAGGGGCGCCAAGACCCCTCACAGGGAGGTATCGTTTGTCGCCAGACATGCACGCCAGGGCCGTTCAGGAAACCATCTTCGACGCCCTCATTACGGCGCGGGACAAGTATGGTGACAAGCCGATCCTGGAGGATCTGGACCGCAACCCCCTGACCTATACGGGCCTGATCCGGGCGGCCATGGTGCTGGGCCGCAAGATCGCCGCCATGACCGAGCCCGGCGAGCGGGTGGCCATCCTGTTGCCGTCCAGTTCGGGCGTCGTGGTCACCTTCTATGGCCTGCACGCCATGGGCCGCGTCCCGGTGATGCTGAACTTCACCTCCGGCGAGATGAACCTGAAGGCCGCGATCAAGGCCTCGGGCGTCAAGCGCGTCCTGTCGGCCAAGCGGTTCATCACCCAGGCCAAGCTGGAAGCGCTGACCGACAGCCTGGCCCAGGTCGCCGAGATCATCTGGCTGGACGACATCCGCAAGACCATCGGCCTGCCCGACAAGCTGTTCGGGCTGATGGCCGGATTTTTCCCGAAACAGTTCCGCGTCGAAACCCGGCCGGCCGATCCGGGCGTGATCCTGTTCACCTCCGGCAGCTTTGGCAGCCCCAAGGGGGTGATGCTGAGCCAGTCGAACCTGGTATCCAATGTGCGTCAGGTGGCGGCGCACATCGACCTGGACCCCGACTGGGTGATGTTCAACCCCCTGCCGACCTTCCACTGCTTCGGCCTGACGGGCGGCGTTCTGCTGCCTTTGCTGACGGGCATGAAGGCGTTCCAGTACCCCTCGCCCCTGCATGCCAAGCAGATCGTCGAGCTTCTGCCCGACGTGAAGGCCTCGATCCTGTTCGCCACGGACACCTTCCTGAACCAGTATGCACGGGTCGCGGGTCCCGACGATTTCGCGACGCTGCAGTTTGTCGTGGCCGGGGCCGAGCGGGTCCGGGACGAGACCCACCACCTGTTCAACACGCGGTTCGGGGGCCTGAAGCTGCTGGAGGGCTACGGCGCGACCGAGGCCGCCCCGGTGGTCGCCGTCAACCACCCGGACCGGAACCGCCCGGGCACCGTCGGCCAGATGCTGCCGGACATGGAGTGGCGGGTCGATCCGGTCCCCGGCATCGACACTGGCGGACGGCTGTATCTGCGCGGCCCCAACGTCATGGCCGGCTATATTTCGCCCGATGATCCGGATCAGCTGGAGCCGCTCAAGGATGGCTGGCACGACACGGGCGATATCGTGGACATCGATGCTGACGGCTATGTCAGCATCTTGGGGCGGGTAAAGCGGTTCGCCAAGGTCGGCGGCGAGATGATCAGCCTGACGGCGGTCGAGGGGCTGGCCAGCGCCGTCTGGCCCGAGTCCCGCCACGCCGTGGTGGCCGTGCCGGACAGCCGCAAGGGCGAGAAGCTGGTCCTGGTCACGGACCGCATGGATGCCGATCCAGCGCGCCTGTCAGAATGGGCCCGGAGCCATGGGGCACCGGATCTGGCGGTGCCCAAACGGATCATGAAGGTTCAGGAAGTGCCCGTTCTCGGGACCGGCAAGACCGATTATGTTTCCATCCAGCGGATGGTTGAGGGCGAGGCCGAAGCCGCCTGACGATCCATCGGAACAACGGTTGATCTGAAACCGTAGCCATTGCAGTCTCGCTCTTTCAGCAAGGGAGGCTGTCACCATGTTCGATTCGCTTGAGCGTCACCGTCCTACGGCCCTGGCGGGGCTTCGCATCATCACCGGTCTCATGTTCATGCAGCACGGGACCCAGAAGATCTTCTCCTTTCCGGCCGAGGCCATGGGCCCGTTCCAGCCGCTGAGCCAGATGGGCATCGGCGGGGTACTGGAGCTGGTCGGCGGGGCCCTGATCGTGCTGGGCCTGTTCACACGACCGATCGCCTTCCTGCTGTCCGGCATGATGGCTGTGGCCTATTTCCAGTTTCACGCCATGTCCGGCGGCCTGTTCCCGCTGGTGAACGGCGGAGAGCTGGCGGCGCTCTATTGCTGGGTGTTCCTGTATCTGGTGTTCGCGGGGCCGGGCGCGTTCAGCGTCGACGGAATTCTGGCGAAGAAGCGCTGATCAGCCGATCCGGACTCCGGTCATCGAGATCGATCCGCCCTCGATCCGGTCGTTGAAGAAGGCGACCGGATCGTCGGCTCGGGCTTGCGCCGCCACATAGAGCAGCGGAAGGTAGTGTTCCTCGGTCGGGACACTCATCGAGGCGTCCTCGGCCATGTCTATCCAGTTGATCAGGCGGTCGTGTTCTCTCGATACCAGGGCAGCCTTGACCGCTTCGTTGAAAGTGACGGCCCAAGGATAGGGTTCGCCGCCCTCGCGCTTCCATGTCCGCAGATTGTGAACGAAGTCGCCAGACCCGGCGATGACGATGTCTTCGTCCCGAAGGACATTCAGGCGCCTGGCCAGATCATAGTGACCCCGGGCGTCCAGCCTGCGGTCCAGCGACAACTGAACCACAGGCACGTCGGCATCGGGCCAGACATGGGTCAGGACGGACCATGTGCCATGATCCAGCCCGCACTTGTCCGTGGGCGTGGCTCCGGTCAGGGCGGACACGCGCGCCGCGAGCTCGGGAGAGCCGGGCGCGGGGTACTGCATGGCGTGCAGTTCGGCAGGAAATCCACCGAAGTCATGGATCGTTCGAGGCTGGCCCTCACCGGTGACGGCGAGTCCGGCGGTCTCCCAGTGGGCGGACACCATGACGACACCGCGCGGTTTGCCGAGCTGGTGCCCGACGGCCCGCCAGCCCTCGGCGAACGGTCCGCCGAGGGCATTCATGGGCGAGCCATGACCGAAGAAGACCGCCGGACGTCGCATGGTCAGCCGAACAGCTTCTTCGCGGTTTCGGCTACCAGGCGGCCCTGGAAGCGCGCGCCTTCCAGCTCATTCTCGCTGGGCATGCGCGAGCCGTCACCGCCCGTGATGGTGCTGGCCCCATAGGGGGTTCCGCCCGTGATCTCGTCCATCCGCATCTGCCCCTGCCAGGTGTAGGGCAGGCCAACGACCAGCATGCCGTGGTGCATGATCGTCTGGATCAGGCCGATCAGGGTCATCTCATTGCCGCCGTGCTGGGTGGCGGTCGAGGTGAAGGCCCCGCCCACCTTTCCGGCAAGGGCCCCCCTGGCCCAAAGGCCACCGGTCTGGTCGAGGAAGTTCCGCATCTGGGAGGCGGCGGTGCCATAGCGGGTGCCCGCCCCGATCAGGATGGCGTCGTAGTCGGCCAGGTCCTCGACGTTTGCGATCGGCGCGGACTGGTCCAGCTTGTAGCCGCTCTTCTTCGCCAGCTCCTCGGGGACCAGTTCGGGCACGCGCTTGATATCGACGACCGCTCCGTCGACCTCACGCGCACCCTCGGCGATGGCCTCGGCCATGCGTTCCACGTGGCCATAGGTCGAGTGATAGAGGACGAGAACCTTCGGCATGTGAGCTTCCTTGTAATATGTAACCGTTGCAGTGTCGAAATAGGGCGCACGGACTCCCAATCAAGGGGCGTCCGTCAGAATTTCAGAAGGGACAGACCCGCGTGTAAAAGGCCATGTCTCCGGGAACGGTTGCACCGTGGGCCCGCAAAAACCGATGCTCGATCACCGAGGCCTGTTGCTCGATGTTGAGGTTGGCCCAGTGTGTTTCCGGGCCGCAGCCATAAGCATAGGCCGAAGGTCCGTCCCCGGCCCGGAGCTTGGCGATCAGGAGGTTGATCCCCTGCTGGGCCTGCCAGATGTGAACCAGTTCGTGGATCAGGGTGGCCTGACGCCTCAGGGACTGCTGCGAGAGGTCGGCGGCCCAGGTCGCGGTCGGCCAGCCGATCCATTCGCGGCCCGCCAGCGCCCCCGGGACGAACGCGCGGCGGAACGGCAGCGGCAGGCGGAAGAGTCGGATGGTATCCGTCCGGAGCGCTGTGCCAAAGACCGAGCGGGCCAGGTCGACCTCTCCGGGAGCAAGCGTCCGGATCATTTGACCATCAGGGGAGAGACGTGCGGGTACGGGGCCAGCCGCTCGGAATTCAGCACCTCGGTCGTCGGGCCGGTCCATTCCCAGTGCCAGGGCTCATAGACATAGGGGACGAAGCCGAAGCGGTGGGCATTGTCGACGAGCCAGCGATAGGCCGGGCCCCGCGTCTGGTGACGGCGGTTGGCCCAGCGGGTCGAGTCGACGCCGTGCCCCGCCAGATGTCCGACATAGATGTCTATGGCCACGCCCGTGCGATGGGGCGAACAGACGGCCCGGCGCAGCCCGTCGCAGTTGCCTTCCCGCGCACAGCGGGCGGCGTCCTCGTCGGGATCGCGGTAGCTGGAGAAGATCTGGAGCAGTTCCGGATTTTCGGCGATCTCGGGCACCTCGGCCCGGGCGGCCCGAACCATGAGACGATAGGCATTCAGGGCATCGTACTGCAGCAGGCGCACAATGCGGTCGGCGTGTTCCTCGGACGGATCGAGATAGCCCAGCTCGCTCTGGGGCGGCGGGTCAGGACAGATGTTGGCGACACGCGCCATGACGAAGGGGCGACGTTCCTGCCACAGGCCCCTGAACACCTGGAAGGTGTCCCGTGTGAACAGGCCGTTGGCGACAAGGCCGTAGCGCTTCTGGAAGCCGGCAAGGGCCACGGCAAAGCCCACCGTGTCCGGGGCGCAGCGGGTGCCGAGCTCGCGCGAGATCAGCGGCAGATAGGCCAGCCAGCCGCGTTCGGTCTGGTCGAAAGGTCGCCAGACCACCCAGTCGACGGAATAGCCATTGGCCAGCGCTATGCCCGCAAAGCCCAGCGGGCCGTCGCAGTCGTCTTGGGCCAGGGCCGGACGTGCCGCGCCGAGCCCGATCAGGGCAACGGCCAAAAGGGTCGCAATCCGCATCATGACGGGAGCAAGCCTGACGCCGGGCCGGATCGCAAGAGGACACTTGCCGGACGCGGATTCGCGGTATGAGAGGAGGCGCGGTCGAGTCGCGCCCTGAGCCAGCGGATCTTCATGACGTCTGCCCCCTCGCCCGTCCAACGCCTGCCGAACCGGACGCTGGCGGCCTTTTCCGCCGCCTGCCTGCCCTATGCGGCGCTGGGCCTGCCCGTCTATGTGACCCTGCCCGAATTCTACGCCAGCCATGTCGGCGTTGACCTGGCGCTGGTCGGGCTGATCTTTCTGGTCATCCGGCTGGCGGACATCTTTGTCGACCCGGCGCTGGGGATGGTGATCGACCGGACCCACAGCCGGTTCGGCCGCTATCGCCTGTGGATGGGCATGGCCGCGCCGGTGCTGATGCTGGCGGTCGGCATGTTGTTCATGGTCAGCCCGGGCGCGGGCGGGCCCTATCTGGCGATCTGGCTGATCGTGCTGTCGCTGGGCTTTTCCGTCAGCCTGTTGTCGCAGGTCAGCTGGGCCTCGACCCTGACCGGTGACTATGACCAGCGGTCGCGTATCTATGGCTGGTGGCAGACGGCCAATATCGTCGGCGTGCTGGTGGTGCTGCTGATCCCGGCGCTGGTGCAGAATCTGGGGCTTGGCGACTATGCCTCGGCCGTGCGCTGGCAGGGATGGTTCATCATCGTGGCCCTGCCGCTGACGCTGGGCATCACCTTTGCCTTTACGCCGGAACCCAGGATCGGGCCCAGCCCCGACAAGGCCGCGCGGTTCGCCTATCTGTCGTTGTTCAGACTGCCGGTTTTGCAAAGGCTGCTGACCGCCGACCTGATGCTGGGCATTGCCCGCGGCGTGGTCGGGGCGTTGTTCTTCTACTTCTTCGAGGCCGTGCAGGGGTTTCAGCGGGCCGAGACGTCGATCCTGCTGCTGGTCTATTTCGTTGCCGGCCTGGCGGGAGCCCCTGTGTGGAGCGCGCTGGCGGTGCGGATGGGCAAGCATGGGGCGCTGATCCTGGCCTGCGTCTATTTCGCCGCGACCCTGCTGCTGGCCGCCTTTGCCGGGCCGGTGCTGGTGTCGCTGGCCGAGGCGGCGGGGTTGGGCAATGCCGAGGTCGTGGTCGCCGGGCTGATGGTGGCCCTGGTCGGTCTGGCCTTCGCCTCGGGCGACCTGCTGCTGCGGGCCATGATGGCCGATGTCGCCGATCAGGTGCGGCTGGACCAGGGCGAGGACCGGACGGGCCTGCTGTTCTCGATCCTGACGGCGACCTCCAAGCTGGGCTATGCGGTGTCGGTGATGACCTTTGCCGGGCTGAGACTGACCGGCTTTGACCCGACGCTGGGCGGGGCCAACAGCGCGACCGCCCTGGCCTGGCTGCAGGCCATGTTCGCCGGTTTGCCCGCCCTGTGTCTGGTGGTCGGGGCCTGGGCCCTGTGGCGCTATCCCTTGGACCAGAAGCGCCACGCAGAAATCCGCGCGGCGCTTGAGGCCCGGGGCGGGGCCGGTTAGGTCGGGCGCATGACCGACACGCCCCCTGCCCCGCTCGACCGGCTGCGCGCCATCATGGTGCGGCTGCGCGACCCGGTGACCGGCTGTCCGTGGGATGTGGAGCAGACGTTTCAGACCATCGCGCCCTATACGCTGGAGGAGGCCTATGAGGTGGCCGATGCCATCGAGCGCGGTGACTTCGACGAGTTGAAGTCCGAGCTGGGCGATCTGCTGTTTCAGGTCGTGTTCCATGCGCGGATGGCCGAGGAGGCCGGGCTGTTCGACTTTGACGCCGTGGCTGCGGCCATTGCCGACAAGCTGGAGCGGCGGCACCCGCATGTGTTCGGTGATGAGGCGGCGAAGGCCGATGCCGCCTCGCAGAAGGCGCGCTGGGAGGACATCAAGGCCGCCGAGCGCAAGGCGAAAGCCCAGCACGGGGTGCTGGACGATGTGCCCGTCGGCCTGCCGGCGCTGGCCCGCGCGGCCAAGCTGACGAAGCGGGCGGCTCGGGTCGGCTTCGACTGGCCCTCAACCGCCGAGGTGTTCGCCAAGCTGGACGAGGAGGTCGCCGAGCTGAAGGTCGAGATCGCCACCGGGTCCAGCGAGCGGATGAAGGACGAGGTCGGCGACCTGCTGTTCGTGGTCGCCAATCTGGCCCGCAAACTGGGGGTCGAACCCGAAGATGCCCTGCGCGGGTCCAATGCCAAGTTCGTGCGCCGCTTTGCCTTCATCGATGCGGAGCTGGCGAAGGACGGACGGACGCCAGACCAGTCGGATCTGGCCGAAATGGACGCCCTGTGGACCGCGGCCAAGGGGGCTGAGCGCGGATAGGCGGAAGCCCCCGTCCGTGTTTGCGGCGGGTTGGAGGGCAGGCGGAGCGCCGGGCCTTCGCCCGGAGACATTAATAAATACCGTTTCGACGAAGACAGACGCTCCGCGCAGACGGTTTTCCAGGAGCTTGCGTCGGGTGGCCGTGTTCGGGCCTTACCGCAGCGCCCCCGGCGGGCAGGGGTGTCCTGCGACACCTCCCGGAACGACTGAGTATCCCCCTCAGCCCAATGTTGAAGGCGGGCCTTGCGCCCGGCTGCCGAAGCCTCCCTGAGACCCGGAAGCCGGACAGCGCCGCCTTCAACCCCGCTCCATCCGCTCCCGCCGCCGCAAGGTCGCAGGCCTTACGAGCCCTCCGTGCAACGGGACGCTCTGAGGATTGCACAGCTCGCGACCTGGTCGGGAAGAACGATGCGAGAAACGGTGGGGGTGTTGAAAGGGTTGGGGAATTTGAGGGCGGGTTTTATATTTGAGGCGTTCGACCCATCGTCATCCTCCGACTTGATCGGAGGATCGGTCCGGGCAGGCGACCAGCCGTTGCGGGTGACACCGATCCTCGGGTCAAGCCCGAGGATGACGAGGATTCCGTCTCCTCCCTGACGAAGTTGGGGAGGTGGCGCGGCGCGTCAGCGCCGTGACGGAGGGGCTCTTGAGGGCGTGCGCGGGGTGAAGAACCCCTCCACCCTCCTTCGCCCTTCGGGCTACGGACGGTCCCCCTCCCCATCACGATGGGGAGGAGACGGTAAACCTTCCTTCGCCGGGACCCCCTCAGCCCTCGACTGCCCCGCCCGGGGCCAGGCGGCGGGGGATGGCGCGCATGGCGTGGACGAGGGCAAGGGCGCGGCCAGTCGGGGTGGGGTCGACGGCGGCGATGTGGTCGAGGCGGCGTCGAACCTTGGCGAGGGGCGCCGCGGCTCCTGAAGCCCAATCGGTCGAGCCGAGAGTGAGAAGGCCCCTGCCCCGCCTCCCGACGAGGGTCAGGCCGACCCCGACCTGTTTGCGGGTCGAGGCCCAGGGCTGCTTGTAGTGGTCGTGGCCGGGGCCGAGGTCGTAGACGGCAATCCCCAGCCGGGGCATGGCGCGGATGGCCTGATCGAGGAAGGCATTGCCCGGCGACAGGTGGGCCAGAGACGGATTGGTCGAGGCGATCCACGGATGATAGGTGCCCTGTCCGAACACGCCGAAATGGCCGCCCACGAGCGTGTCGCCCGCATGCAGGGTCAGCATCAAACCCCGGAAATCGGGGGTTTCGGTGTGGAACAGGTCGGACATCAGGGCGCGGACCCACAGCGGACGCAGAACGTCCTGAAGCCCGGTGCGGTCGAACTGTTCGGACTTCCACGTCAGCAGGGCGTCGAGGTCGTTGCGGGACCGACTCTGGTCGAAGCGCAGCGGGCCGAGTTCAGCCAGACGATTGGACAGACGTCGCCAGTTCTTGAACTTCCTGGGGCTGGCCGCCCGCATCGCTTCCAGATGGGCGTCCGGACCCTCGGGAGCTTCGATGGCGAAGGCATCCGGCCCGGTACCGACCGGCGGGAACAGGCCATGGGGGTCGACCAGGCCGATGTGCCGGAAGGCCGTGATGCCGGCCAAGGCCAGGGCCTGCGGGCCGTCCATGCCGGGCGCCGGGCCGGTAATCAGGGCGTGATAGTCAGCAAAGGGTGCGCCGAGAGGACGGGCAAACCCTCCGGGGCGGCGGTGCAGACCAAGGAAGCCGATGATCTGGCCCTCCCGGCGATAGGTCACGACCTCGGCATCGTCGCGAACTCGCCCGATGGCGCGGGCGAAGTCGGGTCCCATCAGCGGATTGGCAAAGGCCGGCTGTTGTCCCTGAAAGGCACGCCAGACGTCGGCTTCCCCGTCGGGAAGGTCCGTCGCGGGACAGCAGGTAGCGGTGATCTGTGCCATTACGGGAGGCTTTCAGGGCAGACGGTGGACGCTGCCCCGTGCACTGCAAGACCCTGACCGGCATGGCCCCGGTCAGCGGTAGCGAAGCTCCATCAGATCCACCTCGCGGATCAGCCGACGCCCGACCTCGTCGTTGAGGGCGCGGGACCGCATCAGGCGGTGAATTTCCTCACGTTCGGCGGACAGGGCGACCAGACGCAGCCGCCGCTCGATGGCGTCGCCCTGTTTCAGCTGTTCGGCGTCATCGCCTTCGCCGAGGGAACGGGCCTCAATGCGCCGACGGTAGACCGACATCAGCCGACTGGCGATGTCGGAATAGAGGTCGGGGTTGGCCTTGCCGGTCGCCATGGAGTGGGCGGTGGAATCGATGGCTTTCAGGGCGGCCTCTGCCGCCGCGATCCGGGCCTGATCCTCTTCCCGATCGGTCGAAGGCTCGGGGGGCAGTTCCACGTTCTTGAGCAGCCGCGGCAGGGCAACGGTCGCGAGCAGCAACGACACGATGATGACCCCGGCAGCCAGGAAGATCGCCAGATTGCGGGAGGGCATGGCCGAGCCGTCGCCGAGGGTGAAGGGGATGGTCAGAATGCCCGCGAGCGTGATCGCACCGCGCACCCCGGCCAGAGACATGACCAGGGTCAGCCGCAATCCGATCTTCGGCGGGGGGCCCCTGCGACGCCGGAACAGGCTGAACCGCAGCGAGGTCCACACCCAGATGAAGCGCAGGGCCGCGAGGGCCGCGACGATGCCGGCTACATAGATCGCCAGCCACCAGACCTCGGGCCGCGAGGTGCCGGCCACAACCTCGGCCGCGCGCGCCATGATGGACGGCATCTGCTGGCCCAGAATCACGAAGATCAGGCCGTTGGCGACGAACTGGACCGTGTCCCACACCACGGCCCGGCGGATGCGGGTGGTGGCCAGCGACTGGCCGGACGCCGTGCCGCGCTCGGCGAAGCTCATGGTCACACCGGCCGCGACGGCCGCCAGAATGCCGGACCCCCCGATCGCCTCGGCCCCCGCATAGGCCGCAAAGGGGATGAGCAGGCTGATCAGAATCTGGGCACCGACATCCTCGCCCCAGCGGCGGGTGATCCAGGTCTTGGTCGCGATGATCGCATAGGTGACCGCCACACCGACCGCGATTCCGGTGAAGGCCAGCCAGGTAAAGGCGGCGACGGCCTCGCCCAGCGCGAATGTGCCGGTCGTTGCCGCCGCCACGGCCAGACGCATGCAGGTCAGGCCCGTCGCGTCGTTCAGCAGGGACTCACCCTCCAGGATGCGCATCATCCGTTTGGGCATGGGCACCCGGGCGGCGATAGCCTGGACCGCGACCGGGTCGGTCGGAGACAGGATGGCCGCGAGGGCAAAGGCCACGGCGAGTGGCATCTCGGGGATCATCCACCAGATCAGCAGGCCCAGACCCACCACGGTGAAGAGGACGAGGCCGAGGGCCAGCTCGAGGATGGTTTCGCCATCCCGGAACAGGTCCTCCTTGGGAAACCGCCAACCGTCGAGAAACAAGAGCGGCGGCAGGAACAGCAGGAAGAAGATGTCGGGTTCAAGGTCGACGGTCCGGCCGGTGACCAGCACAATGGCGGCGCCCAGCGCGATCTGGACCAGCGGCAGGGCGATCCGGGTGATGCGTGCGACAGAGCCCGACACCACCACGGCCAGCAGCAGGAACAGGGTGGTCTCGATCAGCGACATCAGCCGGTTCCAAAGGTCCGCGCATAACGCCCGAGAGCGGATTCGGAGAGGCGAACGGTGATCCGCAGGCGCCCCTCGGTATCTTCGGTCCGCGCAGTGACCCGGCCGTGCTCATACAGCCAGGCGAGGGCTTCGCCGTCCTGGGGCTCGAGGGTCAGGTCGATTTCGGGGTCGGTGTCGATGCGCCCGGCGATGGCCTGACGCAGGGTCTCCAGCCCCTCGCCGGTGAGGGCCGAGACGGCGACGGCGCCCTCGGTCGCCGCGCGCGCGAGCATGGCGGCGCGCATCTCCGGGTCAAGGCGGTCGATCTTGTTCCAGACCTCGAGGGTGCGGGCCTGAAGCCTGCCCTCCTCCTCACCCTCGCCGGGGGTGAGGCGGGCCAGAACCTCCTCGACGTCTTTCGCCTCTGCGTCCGTCTCGGGGCTGGAGATGTCGCGGACGTGCAGGATCAGATCGGCCTCGGCGACCTCCTCCAGCGTGGCGCGGAAGCTTTCGACCAGTTCGTGCGGCAGGTCGGAGATGAAGCCCACGGTGTCGGCGATCAGGGCGGAGCGCCCCTGCGGCAAGCGTATCAGGCGCTGGGTCGGGTCGAGGGTGGCGAACAGCAGGTCCTTTGCCATCACCTCGGCCCCGGTCAGGTGGTTGAACAGGGTCGACTTGCCCGCATTGGTGTAGCCGACCAGGGCGACGGTCGGGAACGGGACCTTCTTGCGTGCCGTACGGTGCAGGCCGCGCGTGCGGCGCACGTCCTGGAGGTCGGCCCTTAGCCTAACGATGCGGTCGGCGATCAGGCGGCGATCCAGCTCGATCTGGGTTTCACCGGGACCGCCGGTGGAGCCCGTGCCGCCACGCTGGCGCTCGAGGTGGGTCCAGGTGCGGACGAGGCGTGAGCGTTCGTACTCCAGCCGGGCCAGTTCGACCTGCAGCCGGCCTTCCCGCGTGCGGGCCCGCCGGCCGAAGATCTCGAGGATCAGGCCGGTCCGGTCGATGACCTTGGCCTCCCACGCCTTTTCCAGATTGCGCTGTTGAACCGGCGTCAGGGCGTCGTCGATGACCACGACCTCGGCCTCGGCGGCGCGCACCAGGGCGGCCATTTCCTCGACCTTGCCCGAACCGAACAGTGTGGCGGGGGTGGTGCGGCGAAGGGCGATCACCTCCTCGCCGCGGACGTCGAGATCCAGGGCGCGGGCGAGACCCACGGCTTCCTCCAGCCGGTCCTGGGGACGCCTGCCCCCCGCCCGGCCGGCCGACCGGTCAGGGTGAAGAACAAGCGCCCGAACGGGCGGAGCAGTATGATCAATCAGCGGTGAGGACACGCAGGTTCCGGGCTTTGAATGGACGAAAGCGTCCCGCCCGCGAACGCACGGACAGGACCACAGGCTCCCTCAGCACTCCGGACCGGATGGATCAGTCCTGATCTTCCGGCTCGCGCAGGTCGACCGGAGCCGAGGGCATGATGGTGGAGATGGCGTGCTTGTACACCAATTGCGACTGGCCATCGCGACGCAGCAGCACGCAGAAATTGTCGAACCAGGTGACGATGCCCTGCAGCTTGACGCCGTTGACGAGGAAGATGGTCAGCGGGGTCTTGGTCTTGCGGACCGTGTTGAGGAAGGTGTCCTGAAGGTTCTGACGCTTGTCTTGCGACATGGCAGGTTGATCCTGTTCTTGCTTGTTGTCCGGCGCGGGGAGGCTGCCGGAGCCGCGATGCCCGCGACGCGACGACCTTAGTCACCGGCACGCCGGACGGCAACCGCAACGGTCCTGTCAGACGGCGTTGTCACGCGCGGTCTCGAGATAGGCTTCGCGAAGGCGGCGGGTGACGGGGCCGGGCTTGCCGGTGCCGATCTTGACGCCATCGATCGAAATGGCGGGAAGGACGAAGGCGCCGGCGGCGGTAAAGAAGGCTTCCTGGGCCGCCTTGGCTTCCTCGACGGTGAAGGCGCGCTCCTCGAACGGGATGCCCTCGTCCCTGATGATCTGCATCAGGGTGGCACGGGTGCAGCCGCGCAGGATGTTCGCCTGGGTGTCGCGGGTGCGCAGCACGCCATCGGCATCGATGATCCATGCGTTGGTCGATGTGCCCTCGGTGACCAGACCCAGTTCATCGACCAGCCAGCACTCATAGGCCCCGGCCTCGCGCGCCGCCTGTTTGGCCAGCACATTGGGCAGGAGGCCGACCGTCTTGATGTCGCATCGGCCCCAGCGAAGATCGGGGCGGGTAACGACGGCGACGCCCTTCCTCGCCGTAGCCTCGGCCTTGGCCTGATCGACGCGGCGCGCGGTGACAATCACGCTGGGCGGGGTGTCCGGCGAGGGAAAGGGGTGATCTCTACGGGCCGTGCCGCGCGTGATCTGCAGATAGACGATGCCGTTGTCGACGCGGTTGCGACGGATGGTTTCCCTGAGGACGATGGTCAGGGCCTGGGGCGACATCGGCATACGGATGCGCAGTTCGGACAGGCTGCGCTGCAGACGGGTCATATGGCCGTCGAAATCGGCCAGCCGGCCCTCGAACACGGACCAGACCTCATAGACCCCGTCCGCGAACTGGAAGCCGCGATCCTCGATGTGGACCACGGCCCCCGTGTGAGGCTGGTACTGGCCGTTGACGTAGGCGATGCGGGACATCAGGCGTCGTCGCCTTCCGGGTCGTCCTCGCCGCCGCGCGCGGGCGACACGCCCAGCGACTTGAGCTTGCGGTGCAGGGCCGAGCGCTCCATGCCGATGAAGCCCGCCGTGCGTGAGATATTGCCGCCGAAGCGCATGATCTGGGCCGCCAGATATTCCCGCTCGAACACCTCCCTCGCCTCACGGAGCGGCAGGGCGATGATCCGCTCATTGCCCATCGACAGGGTGGCATTGTCCGAGGGGCCGTCCTGGGGAAGCATGTCTGCGGTGATCGGTTCGGACGGGTCGCCGGTGGCGAGGATCAGCAGGCGCTCGATGTTGTTGCGCAGCTGGCGGACGTTGCCGGGCCAGGGATTGACCTGCATCACCGCGACCGCGTCGTCGCCGATACGGCGGCGCGGCAGCCCCTGGGAGACGCAGATGCTCTCAGTGAAATACTCGATCATTTCGGCGATGTCCTCACGACGCTCGGACAGGGCCGGGACGCGGATCGGCACGACGGCGAGGCGATGGAACAGGTCCTCACGGAACCGGCCTTCGTCGATTTCCTGTTTCAGATCGCGCGAGGTCGAGGTGATGACCCGCACATCGACCTGAACGTCCTGCTCGCCGCCGACGCGGCGGAAGCGCTGTTCGACCAGCACCCGCAGGATCCGGCTCTGGCTCTCGCGCGGCATGTCGGCCACCTCGTCGAGATAGAGGGTGCCGTTGTGGGCGCGTTCGAACACGCCGATCTTGCTGGGGCGGCCGTCGACGCCCTCCTCGCCGAACAGTTCGAGATCGAGGCGTTCGGGCGTCATGCCGGCGGCGGCGATGGCCACAAACTCGGACCGGGCGCGCGGGCTGGCCTCGTGGATCTGGCGGGCGACCAGCTCCTTGCCCGAGCCGGGCGGGCCGGAGATCAGCACCCGGCTGTTGGCGGGGGCGACCTTGGAAATGGTGTTGCGCAGGGCGGCGGCGGCGGCCGACCGACCGATGATTCCAGTCGGCGTCATGGCCTGGGCGCGCAGCTGGCGGTTCTCACGCTTGAGCGCGGCGGCCTCGAGCGCGCGCTGGATAACCACCACCAGCCGGTCGGATTTGAACGGCTTTTCGATGAAGTCATAGGCACCGCGCTGCAGGGCGCTGACGGCGGTTTCGATATTGCCGTGCCCCGAGATCATCACGACCGGCAGGTCCGGGTCGATGGTGCGGATGATGTCGAGCAGCTCAAGCCCGTCGATGCCGCCCCCCTGCATCCAGATGTCGAGCAGGGCCAGTGAGGGCTTGCGCGCCCGGATGGCGGCGAGGGCCTCGTCGGAGTTGGAGGCGGTACGGATCGCGTGGCCCTCGTCTTCCAGAAGACCGGCGACCAGTTCGCGGATGTCGGCCTCGTCGTCGACGACCAGTATGTCGGCTCCGTTGCTTTTCATGAGCTCTCTCTATTCAGCCGCGGGGGCAGTTGAGGTTGCAGAAGGAGAAGGGGAAGGCGCTGGCGCGGTGCGGGACGGCGCCTTGAGCGGGAAGACCATACAGACCCGGGCCCCGCGAAGCGTCTCGGCGTCGGCCAGTTTCAGCTCGCCGCCGTGGTCCTCACAGATGCGACGGACGATGGCGAGGCCGAGGCCCGTGCCCTTGTCGCGCGTGGTGACATAGGGCTCGGTGAGGCGGTCACGGTCCTTTTCGGGCAGGCCGATGCCGTCATCCTCGATGACGAAGGTCAGGCTGTGAGGGTCGAGGTCGAGCCAGGCCAGAATGGCGGGGCCACCGGTGGTGTCGCCGGTCATGGCGCGGCGGGCCTGCACCGATTCCCCCGCATTCTTGAGGATGTTGGTCAGAGCCTGCCCCACCATGCGACCGTCGCACTGGAGCTCGGTCCTCGGCAGACCGCGCTGGAGGTCGACGGCGACGTCCGGCACCGCGACCCGCTGGGCAAAGACGGCCTGGCGGAGCAATTCGGCGGGATTTTCGGGTGCGAACCGGGGTGCCGGCATCCGGGCAAAGGAGGAGAATTCATCGACCATCCGCCCGATGTCCCCGACCTGGCGGATGATGGTCTCGGTGCAGCGATCAAAGACCTCGACGTCATCGACGACCTGTGACCGGTATTTGCGGCGCAGGCGCTCGGCCGACAGCTGGATAGGCGTGAGGGGATTCTTGATCTCATGGGCGATGCGGCGGGCGACATCACGCCAGGCGGCGTTGCGCTGCGCCGTCACCAGGCGGGTGATGTCGTCGAAGGTCAGCACCATTTCGCCGCCCAGACCGCCCTCGATCCGCACGCGCAGGCGCCGGGTTTCCCCATCGCGGGTGACGTCGATGTCTTCCTCGATATGGGCTTCGGCGCGTTTGAGCAGCTCGCTGAGTTCGGGTGAAAAGGCGGCCAGCTCGCGGCCGGTCAGGTCGGCGTCGGGCAGGCCCAGAAGCTCCACGGCGCTGGCGTTGATCGCCGAGACCCGGCCCTTGCGATCCAGACCGATGACCCCGGCGCTGACCCCCGACAGAACGGTCTCGATGAATCGGCTCCGGCCCTGGGCGTCCTCGCTGGCGGCCTTGAGTGCCTCCTGTTGCGCCTGAAGATCGCTGGTCATACGATTGAAGGCATTGGACAAGGCCGCGATTTCGTGTGGTTCCTTGTCGACCTGGACCCGGGCCGAGAGATCCCCGCCCGCGACCTGATCCGCCGCCTGGGCCAGGCGACCGATCGGCACCGAAATGGCACTGGCGGCCGACATGCCCAGCCAGACCGCGCCGACCAGAACCAGGAGGGCGGTCTCGAGATAGCTGAGCGCGAAGGCGGTCTGGATGCTGGAACGGCTTTCCTGGGCCTCACGATAGGCCTGGATGGATTGCTCGCTGTTGCGCATCTGCGCGATCAGGCCTGGCTGCAGGGGCCGTACGGCATAGAGATAGGCATCGCCGTAGCCGGTCAGCGGATAGAGGGTACGGATGGTGTCCGGGTTTTCGGTCACGCCGGTGGGCGCGATTTCTCCCTGGGCCGCCATCTCCAGATCGCTGCGGGGAGGGCCGACATACAGCGGGGCACCGGGCAATTCGCCGCTGGCCAGCACCCGCCCCTGACCGTCGAGGATATAGAGCGCCGGATAGCCGAAGATGCCGGCCGTCTGGGCCAGAAGGCCGGAGAACCGGATGCGGCTGTTACGGAAATCGGCGCGGGCCTCAGGGGCCGTCAGCTCATTGGCCATGGTGGCCAGATCGGACTCCAGTTCAAGGCTGACATCGCGGACATAGGCCCGGCCGATATCGGCGCCGTTCTCGACCGCCGCGCTGACGTTGACGCTGAACCACTGATCCACGCCCCGGTTCACCAGCACACCGAACACAAGGGCAATGAGAATGGCCGGAACCACGGCCACCAGCGAGAACAGGGTGACAAACCGCAGGTGCAGGCGCGCCCCGGCCTGTTTGCGATTGCGGACCAGATCCAGCACCTGGATGCCGACGCCGGACGCCAGCGTCAGGATCAGGACCAGATTGCCCAGAAGGATGTAGAGGACCGCCCGGCTGGCTGCGACCCGGGCCCCGCCCTCGCCTCCGGCCTCCGGAGCGAGGGCCACCAGCCAGATGGCGGCAACCGTGATCAGGAAGGCGACAGTATAGGCCACCCCGAACACCGGACGCCCGGCCGGGGTGGAGATTCCGGCTCGCAGCGCGCCGATCGCCGCATCCAGCGGCCGGCTTTTGGGCATTTCATCTGCTGTCACAGGGCCGGTCATGCGTCCGGCACCATCCGACACCTGTGGCCGATGATCAACAGGTTAGTTGCGAATATGCGGCACTAGCCCTGCCAGAGGTCCGAGAGGGCCCGGGCGACGGCGTCGGCATCATCCATCCGGCACAGACGCGCCTTTGCGGCACGGCGCTCGGAGGGGTCCGCCGGCCAGGGGGCCTGTTCGATATACCAGCCGAGGTGTTTGCGGAACATCTTCAGCCCCAGCGGATAGCCGTAGAAGTCCAGCGAGGCCTGCATGTGATCGATGACGAGCGCCAGCCGGTCGGCGCGGTCGGGAGCATCGGGACCGGTATCGCCATTCAGGCCGGCCTCGAGCCGGGCCGCCAGCCAGGGCCGGCCATAGACACCACGCCCCAGCATCAGGGCGTCGGCCCCTGATTGCTCCAGCGCGTCGCGGGCATCCTGAAGCGTCAGGACATCGCCATTGACGACGACGGGGATGGAAACGGCGTCCTTCACCTCACCGACCGCCTGCCAGTCGGCCTTGCCCGTGTAGAACTGCTTGCGGGTGCGACCGTGGACCGTCACCGCCTGGACCCCGATCTGCTCGGCATGTCGCGCGAGGGTAGCGGCGTTCCGGTCGTTTTCATCCCAGCCCAGACGCATCTTGACCGTCACAGGGCGGCGGACCGCGCCCACGACCGCCTCCATGATGCGGCAGGCGAGATCGGGGGCCCGCATCAGGGCCGAGCCCGAGGCCGCGCCGGTGACCTCCTTGGCCGGGCAGCCGAAGTTGAGATCGATCAGGTCCGCCCCCGCGCGCTCGGCCATCCGCGCGCCCTCGGCCATGGCGTCGGGATCGCGCCCGACCAGCTGGATGACCGTCAACGGAAGCCCCTCGCCCACCGCCGCCCGGCGAACGACATCCGGACGGCCGCGAGCCAGCTCGGCCGAGGCAACCATCTCGGTCGCGACATAGGGCGCGCCAAGCCGCGAGGCCACGCGCCGGAACGGCAGGTCGGTGACGCCCGTCATGGGGGCCATCAGCACCCGACCGGGCACGGTCACATCGCCGATCTGGAGGGAGGAAGCCATCGGCCCCTATCTTCGCCCCGGCCCCCTCTCGTCAAGGGCGTGTGTACTGCCTAGAAGACCGTCATGACGTTTCAGGCTGTTGTCGTTGCCGCGGGCTCGGGCTCGCGGGCGGGTGTGGAAAAGCCCTGGGTGGCGCTGGCGGGCGTGCCCGTGCTGCGCTGGTCGGTGCGGGCCCTGCTGCAGGCGGGGGCGACCGATGTGGTGGTCGTGGTGGGCCCGCATCGTCTGACGGACGTGCCGACGGCGCTGGCGGGGCTGACCGGCTGGCGGGCGGTCGAGGGCGGGGCGACCCGCGCGGAGTCGGTGATGCGCGGGCTGAACGCCCTCGCGGCGGACGGCGGCGCGATGGGAGACACGCCGGTGCTGATCCATGACGCGGCGCGACCGTTTCTGGAGCGGGGTGTGATCGACCGGCTGATCGAGGCGCTGGGCGACGCCGACGGAGCCGTCCCCGCCCTGCCCGCCGTCGACAGCTTGCGGCGCGGCGATGCCGCCGGGCTCGGCGACAGCGTCGATCGCGACGGCCTGTTCCGGGCCCAGACGCCCCAGGCCTTCCGCCTGGCCACGGTGCGGGCGGCCCTGACCGACTGGTCGGGTACCGTGCCGCCGACCGATGAAGCCGAGGCCGTGCGCGCGGCGGGTGGCCGGGTCGTGCTGGTCGCCGGCGATCCCCGCCTGTTCAAACTGACCTATCCCGAGGACTTCATCATGGCCGAGGCGCTCGCTGCCGGACTGACCCCGCCGTCCGTGACGCGCGTGGGACAGGGGTTCGATGTTCATCGCTGGGGACCGGGGACGTCGGTATGGCTGTGCGGCGTCGAGATTCCGCACGACCGGACCCTGATCGGCCATTCGGACGCCGATGCGGGCCTGCATGCCCTGACCGATGCCATTCTGGGCGCCATGGGGGACGGCGACATCGGCGACCACTTTCCGCCCTCCGATCCGCAGTGGAAGGGGGCATCAAGCGACCGGTTTCTGGTGCACGCCGTCCAGCGACTGGCGGCGCGCGGCGGCCAGATCGTCAATGTCGATGTGACCCTGATCTGCGAGGAGCCGAAGATCAAACCGCACCGTCAGGCGATGCGCGGGCGGCTGGCCGAACTGTGCGGGATTCCGCTGCAGGCCGTCAGCGTCAAGGCGACCACGACCGAACAGCTGGGCTTTACGGGGCGCAGTGAGGGCCTGGCCGCCCAGGCGGTGGCCACCCTCACCCTGCCCGCTGCCCCCTAGAAGTTGGCGCGGACCAGGGCGCCCCACAGATTGACGTAGTCGTCGGTCCAGGGGCGCACCCGGGTGTCGGCGATGACCCGCCAGCCCGGATCGGTAACGAAGTCGGCAAGGCCTTCCTCGGTCGGGGACATGATCAGGACCTCGGTCGAGGCCTCGGCCATGTCGGGCTGGTCCGGACGCTCGACATAGATGCGGTGACGCTCGGCGGCACCCAGCTGACGCGCGGCGGCGACCGTGGGCAGGGTGATGTCGAGGTTGCGGTTCGACACATGCAGGACCACGACGCCGGTCGGCCCGACCAGACGCAGATAGTCGGCCAGGGCCTCGACCGTCAGCAGGTGGGTCGGCACGACATCCGAGGAGAAGGCGTCGATGATGAGGATATCAAAGGCGGCGTCCGGCTGTTGCGCCAGGGTCAGGCGGGCGTCGCCCAGCACGGTCCCGACCGGGCCGGCGGCGCAGTCCGAGATAAAGGTGAACCAGCGCGGATCCCGGGCCATGCGGTCGACCATGGGATCGATCTCGAAGAAGGTCAGGGTGTCGCCGGGCCGCTTGTAGGCCGCCATGGCCCCTGCGCCGAGGCCGACCACGCCCATGCGGACCGCAGGCGCGCGGGACTGGACCACCCAGGTCGCCAGGCCGATGGGGGTCGAATAGGCGTAGTACATGGTCGGGTTGCAGGCATGGTCAGGATGTCGCGCCTGGGCCCCGTGCAGGGTGGTGCCGTGCATCAGGACGTGGACCGGACCGCCCATGCCGGGGTCGTCGATCTCGGCCACGCGCATGACTCCGAAGAAGCTGCGCTCGGTCAGGCTCCAGTCATAGCCGCGCGCCACATGCTGGGCCGACAGGGCGATCATCAGGAGCACGCCTGTGAACACCAGGGCCTTGTCCCGCACCATGAAGGCGCAGATGGCTGCGGCCCCGAGAATGAGCGAGGCCAGTTGCAGGGTGCTGAAATTCTGGAAGTAGGGCCAGAGGGACTCGTTCTGGCGGATCACCTCCATGGCCACATGCGGCATGATGGCCAGAAAGGCGGCGGCCACCAGGAAATAGCCGTGACGAAGGGTAAACGGCCCCCCCCTGGGTCGGGCCAGGCCGACCGCCACCAGCACCAGGGGATATTCCCACACCATGCTGAAGATCACGGGTGCGATCAGGGCATTGAATACCCCGCCCAGCATGCCGCCGACCGACAGCAGCAGGTAGAATTCCGTCAGCCGGTCCGGGGGCGGGCGACGCCCCGCCAGCAGCTGGTGGCACAGCAGGGCGGTGAAGAAGAAGGTCGTGAGGTGAACCACCAGGATCAGCATCCAGCTGGAGCTGCGGAACGCGACCATGCTGACGGTGACGGCCAGAAGCGCGGACTGGACGATCAGGGTGACCGGCAGGGGGATCCACGGGCGGCTCTGGAAGGCGATGACGAAGGTCAGAAGATAGAGGGCCAGCGGCAGGACCCACAGGAACGGGGCCGAAGCCACATCCGTGGTCAGATGGGCGGTCACGCCCAGCATCAGGCTGGAGGGAGCCGCGGCCAGCAGCACCCAGACCCCCTTTTCGCGCCAGTCGATCGGCGCGGTCCGGGCCAGCGGCGGCGGCTCGGCCCGGGACAGCGCCCGGGCCCGCCAGACGGTCAGGCCCAGCACCACAATCATCAGCACAAAGAGGCCGTAACCCGCGCTCCAGCCCCACCGCTGACCCGACAGGGAGCTGAGTGGCTCGATCAGCACGGGATAGGCCAGCAGGGCGAGGAAGCTGCCGAGGTTGGAGGCGGCATAGAGGACATAGGGATTCTGGCCGTCGGTGTGTCCCACGCGGACGCGGGCGTACCAGGCCTGAAGCAGGGGGGCGGTGGCCGACAGGATCGCGAACGGAAGACCAACCGAGATCGCCAGCGTCGCCAGCAGCCAGACGATGGGCGCGGCGGGGTCCGGATCCCCCAGCAGACCATTGACCCGGAGCGGCAGGAAGATGGCCGCGAGCACGAGGAGAACCAGGTGAATGCCGACCTGGAGGCGCAGGGAGGCGACCTTCTGCAGCAGGTGGGCATAGGTGTAGCCGGCCAGCAGGCCCGTCTGGAAGAACACCATGGCCGTGTTCCAGACCGAGGGAGACCCCCCCAGCACCGGCAGGACCAGCTTGGTGATCATCGGCTGCACCGAAAACACCAGCATGGCCGAGGTGAAGATCGCCAGACCGAAGATCAGCGGGGTCAGGCGGACACCGAGGGGCTCGGTCCCGTCGATCAGGCTGGTCTGGCTCATGGGGGCTCCCGACTGGACGGTCATCGACAGGCGGGCACCGGCGCGGCACCCTGTGGTCCACCGTAAGGCTGACTCGCGAAGGCCGATAGCCCATGTTCGCTCCCGATCTGATGACCCTGGCCGAAACGGTCGTGACGCGCGCGCGATCACGCCGCATGACGCTGGCCACGGCCGAAAGCTGCACGGGGGGGCTGGTCGCCGCCGCCCTGACCTCGGTGGCCGGCTCCTCGGCGGTGCTGGAACAGGGGGCGGTCACCTATTCCAATGCGGCAAAGACGCGGATGCTGGGGGTGCCCGAAGCCCTCATCGCTGCCCACGGGGCAGTGTCGAAGCCCGTGGCCGAAGCCATGGCGGCGGGGGCGCGGGACCGGGCCGGGGTCGATGTCGCGGTCTCTGTCACCGGTATCGCCGGGCCGGGCGGCGGGTCGGCCGACAAGCCCGTCGGTCTGGTCCATTTCGGCCTGGCCACGGCGGAGGGCGTTCGACATGTGGAGCGACGCTTCACCCAGCAGGACCGGCAGGCGATCCGAGGGGCGGCGACCGAACAGGCGCTGATGCTGTTGCTGGAAGGATTGGCGTGACCCCTGCCCCGCTTCTTGTCGATGCACGGGGGCATCGCTGTCCGGTGCCGAGCCTGAGGCTGGCGCGTGCGCTGGAGGTCGCCGCGCCCGGTGAGGTGATCGTGCTGATGGCGTCGGACCCGATGGCGCGCATCGATGTCCCGTACATGCTGACCGACGGACCGCACCGACTGATCGGCATCGAGGACGTCGGCGGCGTGCTGCGGATTACTGTCGAGACTGGCGCCGCGCCGTCAGGCTGACGACCTTGGGGGTCTGATTCAGGGCTTCCTCGACCTCGGCGACCAGCGCCTCGTCCCGGGCGCGCGCGACGACCTCCATCTCGGTGGCAAAAGCGCCGCCGTAGAAGATCGCATTGACGTTCCAGGACAGCCAGATCAGCAGAACGACGACCGCGCCGACCGAGCCATAGGTCGCCCCGAGAACCGCAATCTGCTCGACATAGATGGCGCAGAGCCAGGACGAGATCATGGACAGAACGGTGGCGATCACCCCGCCCGTCAGCGCGGGGCGCCAGGCCACCCGGGTCTTGTGGGACATGGCGTAGCGGTAAAGCAGGGTCAGGCCGAACGACAGGCCGACCGCAGGGAGCAGGACATCCAGCGGTACGTAGCCGCTGCCCGATACGGCCCCGGTTCCCGCCGCATCGGCGTGGGACAGCAGCCGCGCCGTCACGACGGACCCCGAGACGACCGTGAAAAGTCCGAAGGCGAACAGGGCGACGAAGAAGGCCAGCAGATTGAACCTGAGGAAGCCATGCGGCTCGGCCTCATCATGAATGAGATTAAGACCCGCCAACAAGGCCTTGAATCCCCGATGCGCAGCGTAGGCGCCGATGATCAGGGCGAAGGCGCTCTGGGCCGAGACGGTGCGGGCCGAGGCATTGGTCAGGCGAGTGATTTCCTGGAGGAAGATGCTGCGGGCGGCGGCCGGCATGACGTCGGCGAGCGCCGTCGCCTGGGCGCTTACCTCGCTGATCGACAGACCCACCTTGTAGAGACCGATCAGGATGGCGATCGCGGGAAACACCGCCAGCAGGGCAAAGAAGGACACCCCGCCGGTATAGAGCATGACGTCGCGACCCCAGCTGCGGGCAAAGGCGCGCCCGGCCAGCCTGAGCCAGAAGCCGATCCGGCTTCGCAGAGAGTCAAAGGTCAAATTCATCCTCGCCACAACCCGGCGCGAAACTAGACTTTTTTGTGACTTTGCAAACCCTCTTGTGTGTGAGGATTGTGGAAGCGGTTGCAGGGGCAGCGGACGGCTGTCTATGGTCCCGCACCATCGGGCAAGGCCCGGGATTCGTGATTCCGGACTGAAAGGGGCGACTCGTCTTGGATTTCGATCCGCGTATTCTGGTCGTTGCCGGTGATGGAGCCGAAGGCGAAAGCCTGTGCCGCCAGCTGGATGCCGAAGGGTGGATCACGATCACCGCGACCTCGCCCCAGGCCGCTGAAATCGTGCTCGAGGATTTCCCGATCGAGGCCGCCATCCTGGTGGCGGGCGCAGACGACCCGGATGTCGCGCCCGTGGCCGCGCGGCTGAAAGGCCTGGCCTCGCCGCGATACCTGCCGGTCATCGCCCTGATGGGACGAGCGCCAACGGCCGAGGAGTCCTCCACGGTCGACCTGGCCATGTCCGCGCCCGCGCATCCGGTGCAATTGCGCATCCGGCTGGAACAGCTGGTGCGGGCGGCCTTGGCCGAAGAAGAACTGAATCTGCGGATCGACACCTTTCGCCAGCAGGGGCAGGCCATCGACCTGCCGGCCACCGACCTGAACCCGGTGCGCGTGCTGGCGGCGGGCAAGCCGGATCGGCGGTTCCTGGCGCTGTCCAATGCCCTGGAGGAAGGGGGAGCCGAGGTCGTGGCCGCCCCCACGCCCTACACCGCCTTTGACTATCTGCACGAGAGTCCGTTCGACGCGGCCGTCCTGTGGGGGGCGGAGGATCATGCCCCGGCCCTGTCCATCGCGTCAGGCATGAAAAGAAATACAAGGCTCTATCACATTCCAGTGATGCTTTACCTGAGCGACGGGGCCCAGATGGATGCCTCGGATCTGTTCGGACGGGGCTTTGCCGATGTGGCCGCCGCCGATACCGATGAGCGGGAAACGGCGCGGCGGCTGCTGGCCATGGCCCGCTTTCATCGCCGCCAGACCGGGGTGCGGCGCGCCCTGGAATCCGTGCGCGGATCCGGGCTGACCGACCCGGATACGGGCCTGTTCACGCGCGACCTGTTCGCCCAGCACCTGGTCCGCGTCAGCGACGCCGCCCGCCAGCGCCGGCGGCCGCTTTCGCTTTGCGTGCTGAAGGTGACGATGACGGACCCGGTCGAGGAGGCGCGCCGCGACGGCTGGCTGGCGCGCGCCCTGCCCCAGATCGGCACCATGGTGTCGCGCCTCATCCGCACCGAGGATACGGCGGCACGCCTGTCCAGCGAAGTGTTTGCCCTGGCCCTGCCCGGTACCACCGAGGCCCAGGCCCGGATCGCGGCCCAGCGGATCGTGGCCGTGATCGGCTGTACCGCCTTCGAGGCCGGGCCGGGGCGCTCGCCGTTCGTCGTGGACTTCGAGCTGGGCGTGGCGGAGCAGCGGTCGGGCGAAGCCCCGGCCCGGACGCTGGAGCGCGCCTCGTCGGCCCTGGGAACCGAGGCCCGGGCGCGGGTTTCGCCCTAACTGTCCAGCCCGGCCACCGTCGCCAGGGAGTCGGTGATGCGCTCGGCGGCCTTCAGCCGCTCCTCGGGCGTGGCCCATTCGCCCATGACGACGATCTTCTGATCCGGGCGCAGCTTCCAGATGCCGGTATTCTTCTGAATCAGGCTGACCAGCCCCAGCGGGTTGGGAAAGGCGTTGTTGCGCAGGGTCAGGACCGCCCCCTTGGGCCCCATGTCGATGCGTTCGATCTGGGCCTTGCGGCAGGCCGACTTGATGCCAACGATGCGGAGCAGTTGGCGTGCTTCGTCGGGCAAGGGCCCGAACCGGTCGATCAGTTCGGCCGCCAGGGCCTCGCGGTCCTCGCCCCGTTCGGCATCCGACAGGCGGCGATACAGGCTGAGGCGCAGGTTCAGGTCCGGGACGTAATCCTCTGGAATCAGGACCGCCGCGCCGACATTGATGGTCGGGGACCAGTCCCGGTCGCGCAGATCGCCGCCCTGCTCGCGCATCTCGGCCACGGCATCTTCCAGCATCTGCTGATACAGTTCGACTCCGACCTCGCGGATGTGACCGGACTGTTCGTCGCCCAGCAGATTGCCACCGCCGCGCTGGTCGAGGTCGTGGCTGGCCAGCTGGAACCCGGCGCCGAGGTTGTCGAGCGACTGCAGCACCTGAAGCCGCCGTTCGGCCGACAGGCTGAGCGGGCGTTTGGGGTCGGTCGTCAGATAGGCAAAGGCGCGCGCCTTGGACCGGCCGATCCGGCCGCGGATCTGGTGCAGCTGGGCGAGGCCGAACATGTCAGCCCGGTGCACGATCAGGGTGTTGGCCGTCGGAATGTCGAGACCGCTTTCGACGATGGTGGTCGACAGCAGCACGTCATATTCGCCCTCATAGAAGGCGCTCATGACCGCCTCGAGCTGGGTCGGCGACATCTGGCCGTGACCGACGACAGCCTTCACCTCGGGCACCTGCTCGCGCAGGAACTGCTCGATGTCGGGCAGGTCGGCCAGACGCGGGGCGACGTAGTAGGCCTGGCCGCCGCGATACTTCTCGCGCAGCAGGGCCTCGCGCACCATGACGGGATCCCAGGGCGCGACATAGGTGCGGACCGCCAGACGGTCGACCGGCGGGGTGGCGATGATCGACATCTCGCGGATGCCGGACAGCGCCATCTGCAGGGTGCGCGGGATGGGCGTCGCAGTCAGGGTCAGCAGGTGCACATCGGCGCGGAGACTCTTGAGCTTCTCCTTGTGCTTGACGCCGAAATGCTGCTCCTCGTCGACGATCACGAGGCCGAGGTCCTTGAAGCCGACCTGTTCCGACAGGACGGCGTGGGTGCCGACCACAATCTCGAAACTGCCGTCCTTGAGGCCGGCGCGGGTCTCATTGGCGTCCTTCGTCGTGACCATGCGCGACAGGTGGCGGACCGTGATCGGCCAGCCGGCAAAGCGCTCGCTGAAGGTCTTGAAGTGCTGGCGCGCCAGAAGCGTTGTCGGGCAGACGACCGCCACCTGCTGGCCGGTCATGGCGACCACAAAGGCGGCCCTGAGCGCCACCTCGGTCTTGCCGAAGCCGACATCGCCACAGATCAGCCGGTCCATGGGCGTGCCCTTGGCCAGATCGGACAGGACGTCGCCGATGGCGTTCAGCTGGTCGTCGGTTTCCTCATAGGGGAAGCGGGCGCAGAATTCGTCGAACAGCCCCTGCGGTGGGTTGATGACCTCGCTCTCGCGCAGGGCCCTCTTGGCGGCGAGCGCGATCAGGCCCTCGGCCATTTCACGCAGACGGGCCTTGGCCTTCGCCTTGCGCCCCTGCCAGCCTGCGCCGCCCAGACGGTCCAGCTGCACGCCCTCGGCTTCGGCCCCGTAGCGCGTCAGAAGGTCGATGTTCTCGACCGGCAGATACAGTTTGGCGTCGCCGGCATAGGCCAGCTCCAGACAGTCGTGGGGCGCGTCCTGGATGTCGAGCGTGCGCAGGCCCTCATAGCGGCCGATGCCGTGGTCGAGGTGAACCACCAGATCGCCCGTGGTCAGGGCCGAGGCCTCGGCGAGGAAGTTGGAGGCGCGGCGTTTCTTCCGGGGGCGTGCCAGCCGGTCGCCCAGAATGTCGGTCTCGGTGATGACCACCAGATCGTCGGTCTCGAAGCCGGTCTCGACCGGCAGGACGGCGCGCAGATAAAGGGTGTCGGTCGCCGCCTGGACGTCGGCCCAGTCGCGCACCGGCACGACCGGTTCCAGACCATGGTCGGCCAGCATGGAGGCCAGACGTTCTGAAGATCCCTCGCTCCAGGAGGCGAACAGCACCTTGCGACCGTCCGCGCGGCGGGCCCTGGCATAGGCGGCCACCGCCTCGAACAGGTTGACGCTGTCCTGGGCACGCTCGGCGGCGAACGACCGGCCCAGACGGCCGCCGGCATCCATGCCGCCGCCGGACAGCGGGCTGAGCTGGATGACGGGACGGGAGGCCAGCGCGGCGGTCCAGTCTTCGGGCGATAGGTAGAGGGCATCGGGCGGCAGGGCGCGGCCGCTCTGCACACTGCGGCCGGGGGCGGCCTGGGCGGCCTCGCGCCGGGCCTCAAAGGCATCGACGGTCAGGTCCCAGCGCTCGGACCGCGCCCTGTCGGCCTGATTGTCCAGCCAGACGGTGGCACCCTCGGGCAGGTAGTCGAACAGGGTTTCGAGGCGCGGATAGAGCAGCGGCAGCCAGTGCTCCAGCCCCTGCCGGCGCGCGCCCTCGCTGACGGCGGCATAGAGCGGATCGTCGCCCGCCGTGCCGAAGCGGTTGAGGTAGCCGGAACGGAAACGGGAGATGGTCTCGGCGTTCAGCAGGGCTTCCGACACCGGGGCCAGCTGGACCGAAGTCAGCTGGCCGGTCGAGCGCTGGGTGGCCGGGTCGAAGGTGCGGATCGATTCCAGCTCCTGGCCGAACATGTCGAGACGGACCGGCTCGTCGAAGCCCGGCGGGAAAACGTCGATCACCCCGCCGCGCACGGCGTATTCCCCGCGCTCGGACACGGTGGAGGCGCGAACATAGCCATTGGTGGCGAAATAGGTCTCGAGCGACGCCGTATCGAGATCGCGACCCACATGGGTCTCGAACCCGGCGTTGGCGGTGATCTCACGCGGCGGGGTGCGCTGCAGCGCGGCGCCGACCGTGGCCACGATCAGCAGGGGTTTATCGGAAGCCTTGCCGGCGGCGAGACGGCTGAGCGTCGCCATCCGCTGGGCCGAGACCGACGACGACGGGCTGAGCCGGTCATAGGGCAGACAGTCCCACGCCGGATAGGACACGACCTCGATCCCCTCGGCAAAAAAGCCGACGGCGTCGATGAACTGGGCCGCGCGCGAGGCGTCACGGGCGATGAACAGGGCGGTGCCGCCCTCGCCCAAACGTTCGGCGACACGCAGGGCGTCCAGGCCCTCTGGCGCGCCGCTCAGGGTGGTGTGATCCGCCATCAGCCGATGCCCCGCGCCACCTCGGACGAGACGGATTCGGCGACGAAGCGGCGGATGCGGTCCATCAGGAGCCCCTCCCACTCGGGCGGTGTCGGCGTCGAGCCCTTGATCCAGCCGTAGAGAGCGTGGTCGTCCTCCTCCAGCAGGGCCTCGAACCGGGCGAGGTCGGCTTCGTCCAGTTGCGGCGCGACCTGTTCCGCGAACGGGCCGAGGATCATGTCGGCCTCGCGAAAGCCCCGTCGCCAGGCGCGGAAGCGGATGCGGTTAAGCCGGGTGGTCATTTCGGCACGTGCGATGTCTTCGGCCACAAGAAGTCTTGCCCGGTCAAAAGGAATGGAGCCGTGTCAGATAGCGGTCGCGGGTCCATTTCGCCACCCGTGCCGTCCGGCTATCGTGACACATCATGCGGCCCGAGATTCTGTTTCCCCTGTTCGTCGAGGTCGAGAGCCTGAAAGGCGTTGGACCGCGCCTGGCCCCGGCAGTGCACCGGCTGGCCGGGCCGCTGGTGCGCGATCTGATGTTTCTGGCTCCCACCGGGCTGATCCGGCGGCGCGAAATGACCGTGCAGACCGCGGTCGCGGGCGAGGTGGGCATCTTCGACCTGATCATGGGGGGCCTGACCAAACCGGGGCGGCCGGGCCTGCCGTTCAAGCTGCGCGCCAATGACGAGACCGGCTTTCTGACCTTGGTCTGGTTTGGCGGGTCGGAGGCCTGGATTCGCAAGCAATGCCCGGACGGGCAGCGGCGGATCGTCAGCGGCAAGGTTGAGAAATTCAACGATCTGGTGCAGATACCTCACCCGGATTATGTGCTTGCTGCTGACAAGCGCGGCGAGATTGTGCCGGTCGAGCCCGTCTATCCGGCTACCCAGGGGATCAGCTCGCGGCAGGTGCGCAAACTGGTGATGACGGCGATGGAGTCATTGCCGGATCTGGCCGAATGGCAGGATGCGGCCTGGCTGGCCAGACAGGCCTGGCCGTCTTGGCCGGACGCGATGAGGGCCCTGCACGCGCCCGAGAGCGAGCGCGATCTCGATCCGCAGGCTCCGGCACGGGCGCGGCTGGCGTTCGATGAGCTGCTGGCGCATCAGCTGGCGCTGGCCCGTCGGAGGCGGAACCGGCAGGCCGTTCGAGCCCCGCGACTGGCACCCGGCGCGGCAGCGGAACGGCTGCTGACAGCCCTTCCCTTCACCCTGACCGGAACGCAGCAGCGGGCGATGGCGGACATCCGGCGCGATCTGGCCGGCGGCGAACAGATGGCGCGGCTGCTGCAGGGCGATGTCGGCTCTGGCAAGACAGCTGTGGCGGCGCTGGCACTGGCCGATGCCGTCGATAGCGGGTTTCAGGCCGCCCTGATGGCGCCGACCGACATTCTGGCCCGCCAGCATCATGAGCGGCTGGCCCCGCTGTTTGCCGAGGCCGGAGTGGCCTGTGCCCTGCTGACCGGACGGGACCCCGTCAGCGTCCGGCGGCCGGTGCTGGAGGGACTGGCGGGCGGGCGGTTGCCGCTGGTGATCGGCACGCATGCCCTGTTTCAGGACAGTGTCCAGTTCCAGCGGCTGGGGCTGGCGGTCATCGACGAGCAACATCGGTTCGGCGTGCGGGAGCGGCAGAGGCTCCTGGACAAGGGCGGGGCCGACGGCGCCGTTCACCTGCTGACCATGTCGGCGACACCCATCCCGCGCACGCTGGAGCTGACCCAGTACGGCGAGCTGGATGTCTCACGCCTCGACGAAAAGCCGCCGGGACGCCGGCCAATCAGGACGGCGGTGCTGCCGCTGGACCGGCTGGACGAGGTGGCGGTGCGGCTGAAGGCAGCCCTGGAAGGCGGGGCGCAGGCCTATTGGATCTGTCCGCTGATCGAGGAGTCCGAGCACATCGACCTGGCCGCCGCCGAAGATCGGGCGCGCGACCTGTCAAAGCTGATGGGTCGCCCCGTCGGGTTGGTGCACGGGCGGATGCCCGGGCCCGAGCGCGAGACCGTCATGCAGTCGTTCCTGGACGGGCATCTGCCGCTGCTGGTAGCGACGACCGTGGTCGAGGTCGGCGTCGATGTGCCCAACGCCACCCTGATGGTCATCGAGCACGCCGAGCGGTTCGGTCTGGCGCAGTTGCACCAGCTGCGGGGACGGATCGGGCGGTCGGACAAGCCCAGCGCCTGCACCCTGCTGTACGGCCAGTCGGAGACAGGGTTGGGCAAGACCGCGGTCGAGCGGCTGGATATCCTGCGGCGGACGGAGGACGGGTTCGAGATCGCCGAGGCCGATTTTCGGATACGCGGAGGGGGCGATCCGCTGGGCCTGAAGCAGAGCGGCTTTCCGGCCTACCGGTTTGCCGATCCGATGGCCCATGCGGGGCTGATCCGGGCGGCGGCGGATGATGCGCGGCTGATCCTGTCGCGAGACCCCGCTCTGACCTCCGATCGCGGGCGAGCCGTTCAGGTGCTTGAGGCGCTGTTCGACTGGCGGACAGGGCGACCGTCGGGCGACTGACTCCCCGTCGCGTCCGGCGCGTATCGGGCGACCCACAGCGCCAGCCGCTCCTGGACGTCGTGCTCAATATTACCGTAGAACAGGTTGTAGGGTCGTGATTTTCTACGATCCGCCCAGCTTCCGGTCTCGCGGAAGGACTCCATGCCGGGCTGGGTGTAGCGCAAAAGGCCGTCCCGGCAGGCGGAGGCAACAGACCGGGCCATCAGAGCCGGGCGCGCACCCCATTCCAGCCCGGTGGCATTGGTCGCGCCCAGATGCACCCGGGCGGGAACCTCGACCTCGTCAGTCGAACCGTTGACGGGGTTGACGCAAACGGTCGCCCGATCCCCCAGATCGACCAGACGCCCCCGTCCGTCCCAGATCAGGGCCCGGCGCAAGCGGCGTCGGGCCGCGCCGTCATTGTCGTCACTGACCGGCGAGAAGGCCACCACGCAGCCGATCTGCTCGCGGCTGCGGCAGGGCGGCAAGGACGGGGTGAGGGGCTCGACCGCCAGGAGGGTGTCCATGGCATAGACGGCAACGATCCTGCGACGAAGGGCAGGGTCACCCGCGATCCGCTCGCGCACCAGTCGGTCTGCCAGTTCGCCCCCCTGCTCCAGTCCGGCGATCACGATCGGACCGGTCGGATGACGGTCCAGAAAGATCTCGAAGGCGGCCGCGATGTCCCTGTAGGCGAAGGCCCGGGCTTCGCGCGCGTCGTCCCGCAGGGTCAGACGCGTGTAGAGACTGGCCTGACGATAGCGCGGGATGCTGAGCCGCCCGGCGCGGGCGAAGGGACCGGCATAGTTGGGGATCACGACCCGGAAGAGCCAGGCGTCGGCCCGGGCACCGCCGATGGGGCCATTCCACTCCTCACCGCCGTCGTAGGTGGTCGAGTGAATGAAGAAGACGGCCGCCGGACCGGAGTTTTCGATGCCCATGTCCTGCATGGCCCAGGCCGTGCCCTGCCGATAATCGGGCGGCGGCGGCGGGTCATAGGTCTGGAACGGGATCTCGGGATCCATGCCGGCCTGCAGGATGTCGCCGCGCCAGACGGCTGCGGCAGCCACAATCAGAAAGACGAGGGCAAAGCCGGCATAGCCGATCATCGACCTGAGACTGATCGCGCGGGCCGTCATCGATACGGGTCTTCTTTCGCCAGATACGACTGGACGTAGCGGCGCACGCCCTCTTCCAGCGGGGTCGACTGGCCGTCAAAGCCGAGGGCGCGGATGCGATCCATGCGGGCCTGGGTGAAGTACTGATACCGGTCGCGGATCACCTCGGGCATGTCGATGTAGGTGATCTGCGGCTCCTTGCCGGCCGCGGCGAAGGTCGCCCGGGCCAGATCGGCGAACGACCGGGCCTGTCCCGAGCCGGCGTTGAAGATGCCGGAAATCTCCGGCTTGCCCAGCAACCAGTCGATCACATCCACGACGTCGTCGACGTGGACGAAGTCCCGCAACTGGCCCCCGTCTGGATAGTCGGGGTGGTGGGAGCGGAACAGCTGGACCGGCTCACCCGCCTGAACCTTTGGCCAGATCTGGGCGACGACCGACTTCATCCCGCCCTTGTGATACTCGTTCGGGCCATAGACGTTGAAGAATTTCAGACCCACCCACTGGTTGGGCGCATGCCCGCGTTCCGACTGCTGCCGGGTATAGAGATCGAACAGATATTTCGAATAGCCATAGGCATTTAGGGGGCGAAGCTTTTGCAGCGAGGTAAAATCATCCTCGTCGTCAAAGCCCTGCTCACCGTCGCCATAGGTGGCCGCTGACGAGGCATAGACGAACTGCACATCATGGCCACAGCACCAGTCCCAGAGGTCGCGCGAGAGAGCGAAATTGGTCCGGAGAATCAGATCCGCGTCGGGCTCGGTCGTTGAGGAGATGGCGCCCATGTGGACGACCGCGTCGATACGGTCGGCATGGGCCTCCAGCTTTTCGAACATCTCCTCCGGCCACCAGAAATCGACGACCGGATGTTTGGCGAGGTTCTTCCACTTGCCGAGGTCGGCCCCTTCAAGACGGTCGCAGACGACGACGTCATGGCGGCCTTCAGCACACAGTCGGGCGACGATGTTGGAGCCGATGAAGCCGGCGCCGCCGGTGACCACGATCATTCGGCGCATCACTGGCCCTCGCCCTTTGACAGTTTCTCGATCGTCGCCGTGGTTGAATGTCCGGGTGAGAACTCCGCCAACCGAACCTCTCCGCCCCAGGATTCAACCTCGGCCGCGCCGACAACCGTGTCGCGCGTATAGTCCGCGCCCTTGATCAGCACATCGGGACGCAGGGCCTTGATCAGGTCCAGCGGCGTTGCTGCATCGAAGGACGTCACCCGATCCACGCTGGCAAGGCCACCGATCACCGCCGCCCGGCTTTCGAGATCGTTGACGGGGCGGCCCTCACCCTTCAGGCGGCGGACCGAGGCATCGGTGTTGAGCGCCACCACCAGCCGGTCGCACCAGGCCCGCGCCTGGGCCAGATAGGCGACATGGCCGCGGTGCAGAATGTCGAAACAGCCGTTGGTGAAGCCGACCTTGAGCCCGGCCGCCTTCCACAGTTCGACCTGATCGACGAGGGTCTCGACCGGCACGATCCGGCCGTGGTCGATATCCATGGCGCCGGTCAGTTCGGCTTCGAGCAGCTCGGCGGGGGTGACCGTTGCCGTACCGCTCTTGCCGACGACCACCCCGGACGCGAGAATTGCAAAGGCCGCCGCATCCGGCAGATCGTGACCGGCAGCCAGGGCGAGGCCGAGAGCCGCGAGCCCCGTGTCACCAGCGCCGGAGACGTCGAACACCTCTCGGGCGCGGGCGGGAATGTGCTGGACCGCGCCGCCGCGCCGCATCAGCGACATGCCCTTGCCGGCGCGGGTGACGACCACAGCCTTCGCCGTCGTCCGGTCCAGCAAGGCCAAAAGCGCACGCTCGACCTCGACATCGCTGTCGGTCGGCAGGCCGGTGGCCCCTGCCAGTTCGGCGGCATTGGGCTTGATCAGGTCGACCGCGCCATAGCGGGCGAAGTCGCGGCCCTTGGGATCGACGATCACCGGCACACCAGCCTGTGCGGCGTGCGCAAGCGCCGCAGCGATCAGGCCGTCGCTGACGACGCCCTTGGCATAGTCCGAGATCAGGATAGCGTGGGCACCGTCAAACACCCCCTCGCCGGCATAGTCGACGTCGAGGATCTCTTCCTCGTCGAGGCGCAGCAGTTGCTGGCCTGCGGCGACATAGCGGGTCTTGACCACGGTGCGGGCCGTATCGGTGTAATGCACCGCGTCGGTCAGTCCGGGTTCCGCGGCCAGAAGGTCAGCCAGCACCCGGCCCTCGGCATCCTGTCCCGCGACCGACCCGAGGGTCACGCGCGTGCCCAGCGAGGCCAGATTGCGGGCCACATTGCCGACGCCGCCCGGCATCGAGACCGAGCGGTGAGTGCGCAGCACGGGCACCGGCGCCTCGGGCGAGATGCGGCTGACCTCGCCATAGACGAACCGGTCCAGCATCAGATCACCCACACAGGCGAGGCTGAGGGACGGGGCCCGGGCGAGCAGGCTTTGAAGACCGGCGAGGTTCATGGTTCGGAGCTATCCCAGAGGACCGGGCACGTCCAGTCGCGGACGGGCTCAGGCCGCGCGCTTGATGCCCTGGGCGATGACCAGATCATCAAAGGCGATCAGCTGGGCGGCCAGCGACTCGAACTGGTCAAGCGGCACCATGTTAGGACCGTCGGACGGTGCGTTGTCCGGGTCCTGGTGGGTCTCCATGAAGACGGCATCGACGCCGACCGCGACGGCGGCGCGGCCCAGAACCGGCACGAACTCACGCTGGCCGCCGGAGGAGGTGCCCTGCCCGCCCGGCTGCTGGACGCTGTGGGTGGCGTCGAACACCACGGGGCAGCCGATGTCGCGCAGCACCGGCAGGGCCCGCATGTCACTGACGAGGGTGTTGTAGCCGAAACTGGCCCCGCGCTCGCAGGCCATGACGTTCGGATTGCCCGCGCCCGTGACCTTGGCGATGACGTTCTTCATGTCCCAGGGGGCGAGGAACTGGCCCTTCTTGATGTTGATCACCTTGCCGGTGGCAGCAGCGGCCAGCAGCAGGTCGGTCTGACGGCACAGGAAGGCCGGGATCTGGAGGACGTCGACGGCCTGGGCGGCCTCGGTGCACTGGGCCTCGGAGTGGACATCGGTCAGGACCGGCAGGCCGACGCTCTCACGAATCTCGGCGAAGATGGGCAGGGAGTCCTTGAGCCCCAGCCCCCGGGCGGCATTGGCCGAGGTCCGGTTCGCCTTGTCAAAGCTGGTCTTGTAGATGATGCCAACGTTCAGACGTTCGCCGATTTCCCTGAGCGCAGTGGCCATTTCCAGCGCGTGCTGACGGCTTTCCAGCTGGCAGGGGCCGGCGATGAAGACGATGCGGCGACCGCCGCCAATGGTGACCGGACGCTTGAGACCTTCGGAGATTTCAATGACGGCGTTGGGACGGCTCACGATATTCACTTTCGACAGGATGGGAGCCAGGGGCTCAAATCAGACAGGACGTCATATGGGGTGGATGATTTTGGATAACAGGTTTTCTGTCGGGATGCGCGCATGAGCCGGACCGAAGCGCCTGTGATCGTGTGGTTCCGGAGGGACCTGCGGCTGGCCGACAACCCGGCCCTGACCGGGGCGGTGGCCAGCGGGCGACCGGTCGTACCCCTGTATGTTCTGGATGAGACGGCGGATGGCCGTCCGCTCGGCGGGGCGTCGAAATGGTGGCTGGAGCGGTCACTGCAAGCGTTGGCCGAGGCGCTGGACAAGACCGGGGCGCCCCTGGTCCTGCGGCGGGGACCGGCGGAGGCGGTGCTGCGCGCGCTGATCGACGAGACCGGGGCGGATGCGGTGTTCATGAACCGGCGGTTCGAGCCGGAGGCCTTCGCCACCGATGCCGATATCGCCCATGCGCTGAAGGATGAGGGCGTCGCCTGCCGGGGCTTCAATGGATCGCTGCTGGCGCGACCGGGGTCGGTGCTGACCCAGGCGGACAAGCCCTACAAGGTCTTCACCCCCTTTTACCGCGCGTTGATGGAGACGATCGAGCCGCCACCGGCGCGTCCGGCACCGGAGCGGATCAAGGGCATGAACGGCGTCGCGTCGGAGCGGCTGGAGGACTGGGGCCTGTATGAGGCGCGCCCCGACTGGGCGGCCAGGTTTGATGCCAGGGCCCCCGGCGAGGCGGCGGCGCTGAAACGTCTGGCGGACTTCATTCGCCGGGATCTGGCGGCCTATGGCGTCATGCGGGACCGCCCCGGCAAGGCGGGTACCAGCCGATTGTCGGCAGCCCTGCACTGGGGCGAGATCAGTCCCTGGCGTGTGGTTCGGGATGTACGGGCGGCAGTGGAAGCCGGCATGGTCACCGACCAACAGGCCGAGGCGTTTGTGCGCGAGATTGGCTGGCGCGAGTTCTCGGCCCATCTGTTGCACCAGTTCCCGACCCTGCCGAACCGGAATTTCCAGTCGAAGTTCGATGGCTTTCCCTGGCGTTCCGACACAACCGGGCTGAAGGCATGGCAAACGGGCCAGACCGGCTATCCCCTGGTGGATGCGGGCATGCGGGAGCTGTGGAGCACGGGGTGGATGCACAACCGGGTGCGGATGGTGGTCGCCTCGTTCCTCGTCAAACACCTGCGGATCGACTGGCGCGAGGGCGAAGCCTGGTTCTGGGACACGCTGATTGATGCGGACATCGCCAGTAATTCGCAGAATTGGCAGTGGGTCGCGGGATCCGGAGCGGATGCCGCCCCGTATTTCCGCATCTTCAACCCGGTGTCGCAGGGCACCAAGTTCGATGCGGAGGGTGAGTATGTTCGACGTTGGGTGCCGGAGCTCCGGAGACTTCCCGATCGCTGGTTGCACAGCCCGTGGGAGGCCCCGGCCGAGGTTCGCGCCGACGCGGGCGTCCAGCTGGGCAAGACCTATCCCCGCCCGATCGTCGATCACGCCGACGCGCGCGACGCTGCGCTCGCGGCCTTCAGGAGTCTGGACAATGAGGTGTAGACTGCCGGTTCTCGCCCTCTCCTGTGGAGGCCTGTGATGACGGCGACGACCCTGAGCGACATTCAGGCCCCGGCGCATGCGCCGCGCGGGTTCGGCCTGTTCCTGAAGCTGCTGGCGGCCAATTGGACGTGGGGGCGGCTGACGCTGAAACTGCCCGACGGGCAGGTGCACGAACTGGTCGGCAAGGTGCAGGGCCGCAGCGGGGTACTGGACATCCGCGACTACAATGTCGCCCGCCGCGTGCTGGCCAATGGCGATATCGGCTTTGCCGAGGGCTATATGGCCGAGGAATGGGACAGCCCCGATCTGGCGGTCCTGCTGGAGATTCTGGTCGAGAACCACGACCATATCCAGCGGCTGTTCAACGGTGCCCTGCCGATGAAGGTGATCAACTGGATCAGCCACAGGCTGCGCCGCAACAGCCGCCGGGGCGCGCGCAAGAACATCCACGCCCACTATGATCTGGGGAATGAATTCTACGCTGCATGGCTGGACGAGACCATGACCTATTCCTCGGCGCGCTATGCGATGAGGGACGAGGCGCTGGCTGTCGCCCAGACCCGGAAATACGAGAGCCTGGCACGGATGATGGACCTCCAGGCCGGACAATCGGTGCTCGAGATCGGCTGTGGCTGGGGCGGGTTCGCGGAATATGCCGCGCGCGAGGTCGGTGCCCGGGTCACCGGCATTACCATTTCGCAGGAACAGTATGATTTCGCGCGGCAGCGGGTGCAGAAGGCGGGTCTGGCGGAACGGGTAGACATCCGGCTGATCGACTATCGCGATATCGACGGCCAGTTCGACCGCGTCGCGTCCATCGAGATGTTCGAGGCCGTGGGTCAGGAATACTGGCCCACCTATTTCGGCAAGATCGCCGAGGTGCTGGCACCGGGAGGCCGTGCCGCCCTGCAGATCATCACCATCCAGGATGCGCTGTTCGCGGATTATGCCCGCCGCATCGACTTCATCCAGAAATACATCTTTCCGGGGGGGATGCTGCCCGGCGAAGAGCGACTGAAGCCTGTGATCGAGGCGGCGGGACTGCACTGGCGGTCAGTGGAGCGCTTCGGGCAGGATTATGCCGACACCCTGGCCAGCTGGGATCGCCGGTTCCAGGCCAGTTGGCCGGACATCCAGCGCATGCCGGGCTTTGACGAGCGATTCCGGCGCATGTGGCGGTTCTATCTGGGCTATTGCGAAGCCGGGTTTCGTTCGGGCCGGACGGATGTGATCCAGCTGGCGTTGACCAAGGGCTGATCGATGTCGCCGCTGATCGAGGCCCCCGAACTGCAAGCCTTGATGAAAGCCCGGGCGGTGCGGATCGTGGATGCGGGCTGGCGACTGGACGGCACGGATACGCGGGCGCTGTTCCGGGAGGCGCATGTCCCGGGCGCGGTGTTTTTCGATCTGGAGGCGGTGTCCGACCCGGTATCCCCCCTGCCCCACACCCTGCCGGACGCGGCCCATTTCGGGCAGGCGATGGGGGCGCTCGGCCTGTCCGAGCGCGACCGGATTGTCGTTTATGAAGCCGGGCCAATGTTCTCGGCGCCGCGCGCCTGGTGGATGCTGAAGACCTTTGGTGCCACGCGGGTTCAGGTGCTGAATGGCGGGCTGGACGCATGGAAACAGGCGGGCGGCGAGGTGGAATGTGGCGATGCTCATCCCCTGCCCGCGCGCTTCAACGCTCGACTGGACCGGGACGCGGTGGCCGACATTGATGCGGTACGGCGGGCGCTGGATGAGGGCACCACGCCTGTGCTGGATGCCAGGGGCGCCGTCCGGTTTCGGGGAGAGAGCGCCGAGCCGCGGCCCGGTGTGCGGCCCGGTCATATGCCCGGGGCGCGGAACCTGCCCTATTCAGCGCTGGTCGATGAGGCCGGTCGTCTGCGGGACCGCGCCGAGCTTGAGGCTGCATTCGAGGCGTGCGGGCTGGACGATGAGGCTGTGCCGATCACCACCTGCGGGTCGGGCGTGACCGCCGCCATTCTGGTGCTGGCCCTGACCGTGCTGGGCCGCCCGGCGCAGCTCTATGACGGGAGCTGGGCCGAATGGGGGAGTCGCACGGACACCCCCATTCAGACCGGCTGACACCTCAGGACGTCGGCGGGGCGTCGGGCAGCGGGCCCGAGACATCAGCCGGAATGTCTTTCTCACCACGCGAGACCACGGTCGCGGCCACCAGATCGCCGGTGACGTTCAGCGTGGTGCGGCACATGTCGAGGAAGCGATCGACACCGAGGATCAGGCCGATGCCCTCGGGCGGCACACCCACCATGACGAGGATCAGCGCCACGACCGGCAGGGAGCCTGCCGGCACACCGGCCGTGCCGATGCCGCCGAGGATACAGACCAGCATGACTACCAGCTGCTGCTGAAGGGTCAGGTCGATGCCGAAGAACTGGGCGAGGAACAGCACCGTCACCCCCTCGAACAGGGCGGTGCCGTTCTGGTTGGCCGTGGCCCCGACTGTCAGCACGAAACGCGAAATGCGACGGGGCAGGCCGAGGTTCTCGTCCGCTGCCTTGATGGCGATCGGCAAGGTAGCGTTGGACGAGGCGGTCGAAAACGCCACCACGCAGGGCTCACGAACGCCTCGGGCAAATCGCAGTGGGCTCATGCCGCCAAAGATCATGACCAGCAGCGGATAGACGATGAACATGTGGATCGCCATGGCGCCGATGGCGACGCCGGCATAGGCGCCCAACCGGATCAGCAGATCCCATCCGAACACAGCGGCCAGGTTGAACATCAGGGCGGCGATGGCGATGGGGGCCAGTTTGATGACCGCATTGATCAGCTTCATCATCACTTCCAGCAGGCCCTGCAGGCTTTCCTGGAGCGCGTCCGTGGCCTTCGACTTGGCCATGACCATGCCGATGCCGAAGATCAGGGCGAACACCATGACCGGCAGGATCTGGTTGTCGGCGGCAGCCGTGATGACGTTCGAGGGGATCATGTCGAGGAAGAACTGACCGGCTTCGATGCTCTGCGGGGCGCTGCCGACGATGGCAGCGGCGCCGTCGCGACCGTCTTCCAGCAGTTGTGCGGCCAGCGCCGGGTCAACGCCCGCGCCGGGCTGGAAATAGTTGACCATGACCAGACCGATCACGACCGCAATGGCCGAGACCATGATGGTGAAGAACAGCGTCTTGAAGCCGACGCGGCCCAGCGACTTGAGATCGCCCATCTCGGCCACGCCGACCGCCAGCGCCGCGAACAGCAGCGGAATCACCAGCATGAACAGCAGACGCAGGAAGATCTGGCCGACCGCCTGGATCAGCTCCATGACCCAGGGAATGACCACCAGATCATTCAGATTGACGTAGAGGCCGCCGCCGAGGCCGACGGCAAAGCCGAGCAGCATCCAGAGATAGAGCGGCACACCGCCACGTTTGGTCGTTTCCATGAGTCCCCCGGGGGTGTCCGTTCTTGTCGTTATCGGATCGGCAGGCCGTAGATCAGCCCGCCCGGTGTTGCGTTCCACTGTGCATTCAGGCCGCGGGCAAGGTCCAGCGCCGAATCCGACCCGAGATTACGCGCGAAAATCTCGCCATAGTTGCCGACCGCCGAAATCGCCTGATAGGCCCAACGATCCGACAGGCCAAGCCGCGTCCCGAACTGTCCCTCAACGCCCAGCAATCGGCGGATGCGTGGATCCCGGGCCTCGCGCGCCTGGTCGGCGACCGTCTGGCGGGTGACGCCGTATTCTTCGGCGAGGATCAGGGCATTCAGGGTCCAGCGGACCACCCGCGTCCAGTGGGGGTCATCGCGGCGCACGATCGGACCCAATGGCTCCTTGGAGATCACATCCGGCAGGATGGCATGCTGCTCGGGACTGGCCAGGGTGGTGCGGGCCGCGGCCAGCGCCGAGACATCCGCGGTGAAGGCGTCGCAACGCTCTGCCGCATAGGCGCGCCGGGCCTCCTCCTCGCTCGAGACCACAACAGGCTCGTACTCGAGCCCCCGCAGGCGGAAATAGTCGGCCAGATTGAGCTGGGAAGTGGAGTTGTTCTGAACGCAGATGCGCGCGCCATTCAACTCGCTGGCGCTGCCGAGATTGAGCGAGCGGCGCACCATGAAGCCCTGGCCGTCGTAATAGTTGATGCCGGCGAATGAGACATCCTCGGTCACGTCGCGGTCCATGGTCCAGCTGGTGTTGCGCCAGACCACATCGACACGCCCCTCGCGCAGGGCCTCGAACCGCTGGGCGGTGGACAGGGGCACGAACCGCACCGCGTTCGGGTCGTTGAAGATGGCCGCCGCCATCGCCCGGCAGAAGTCGACGTCAAAGCCGCGCCACTGGCCCCGGTTGTCGGTATAGGCAAAGCCGACCAGGCCCTCGTGCACGCCACAGTTCAGACGCCCCCGCCGACGCACGGCGGCCAGGGTCGGCCCTATGGTCCCGGGAGCGGTCGCCTCGACCGGGTCGAGGCCCTCGAGGTCCTCGTTCGGATCGACAGCCGTCTTGCGGTCGTCCCCGCCACACGCGGCCAGCGTCAGCGCGGCCGCGAGGGCCGTGCCGGCGACACACAGGTGCCTGAACCATGGCGAGGTACGGATCGTCATGACCGCCTTATAGACGGCATCCGCCCCCGGTTCGCAACCGCCCGCGCCCGGGAAAGACGGGAGTGGCGCGCCCTGCAGGACTCGAACCTGCAACCGTCCGCTTAGAAGGCGGGTGCTCTATCCGGTTGAGCTAAGGGCGCCCGGATCGCCGGTGGGCGCTCAGTGCGTCCAGGGCTGTTTGCGGTGGGTGGCGAAATTGTCGGCATAGGCCTTGAGGATCAGCGGGGCCTCGCGCGGCTCCTGCAGACGGAAGGGAATGCCGTAGCGCTCGGCATAGGCCACGGCCTCGTCCCGCGTGTCGAAGGTCAGACGCACCTGGCCGTTCATGTCGGTCGAGCCGGTCCAGCCCATCAGCGGGTCGATGAAGCGCGCCGACGCCGGCACGAACTCCAGGACCCAGGCGGCCGTCCTGGCCTTGCCCGACTGCATGGCGGTCTTCGCCGGTCTGTAGATACGCGCCAACATGTCTGTCTCGTTCGTCTCAAAGGGGGCTCGCCCCGCGCTGCCCCTCGTTTAGCGAGCGCGGCCCCGGGGGTCCAGCCGCCCGGCCCTTGGTCGGGGCGAGAGGATTCGAACCTCCGACCCTCTGCTCCCAAAGCAGATGCGCTACCAGGCTGCGCTACGCCCCGACGTCAAGGGAGGGCTCTCATGCCATGCCCCTGCCCGGCCCGCAACGCAGATCAGCGGTCGCAGGGGGCCGCGGTGTCGAAGAACGGGTGATGGACGCGGTCACCGGGCTGCGCGCCGATCTCGCCCATGCGACCGGCGCGGACTTCCAGCACACCATTGGCCGCCCCGCGCGAGGGATAGGTGGCATCGGTATTGGGCGTGGTGTGCGCGGCAATCGAAATGATGCAGCCCTGGGGATCCAGATAGACGATATCGAGGGAACTGGGGGTGTTGCGCATCCAGAATCCGCGCTCGGCCGCCACGGGATACTGGAACAGCATGCCCCGGTCATCGGCCAGCGGGGGGCGGTACATCAGGCCTTGCTGACGTTCATGGTCCTCGTCGGCGATCTCGACGTTGAATTCGAAACTGCCCCTGGCGGTGACCACGGTCAGCGGTTCGACCGGCAGCAACGGCCAGTCTGTCCCGGTCACCGCATCCTGGGCACAGGCACCGGTGAACAGGAATGCGGCAAGGAGGGCCGCGACAGGCAGGCTGCGGGCGACGGTCATCACATCAGCTGCAGGGCGTCTGGGTGTCGAAGAAGGGATGGCGGACGCGATCGCCGGGACCGGCACCGATTTCGGCCATGCGGCCGGCGCGAACCTCGAGCACACCCTTGGCAGGGCCGTTCGAGGGGTAGGTGGTCTCGGCGTAGGGGGTGGTGTGCGCGGCGATCGAGATGATGCAGCCCTGCGTGTCGAGATAAACAATATCGAGGGAGCTGGGGGTGTTCTGCATCCAGAAGGCCCGCTCGGCCGCGTCCGGGAACTGGAACAGCATGCCCTTGTCGTCGTCGAGCGGCGGGCGGAACATCAGTCCCCGGGCCCGCTCGGCCTCGTCATCAGCGATTTCCACGTCAAAGTCGAAACTGCCCCGGTCCGTGACGACGCTGAGTCGTTCGACAGGCAGGGTCTGGCCGTCCGAGGCGCCATTGTCCTGGCTGCAGGCACCGGTGAACAGCAAGGCCGCCATGATCGCGGCTGCGGGAAGATAACGCTTCAGCACCTGTTCCACCTCTTTCGTCAGGCGGACCGGTCTCCGCCCATTCTGATTTCCGCGACGACCAGCCCCTTGGGGCCTTCGGCGAAGCGAACCTGCACCGGATCGCCGGGCAAAAGGTCATCGACGCCGCACCGACGCAGGGTTTCGACATGGACGAAGATATCGCCCTCAGCCTCGTCGCGCACCACAAAACCATATCCCTTGGTGCGATTGAACCATTTCACGGTGGCTGACTGAAGCGGCAGGCCAGACAGGGGTTCTGCGGCGTGGCCCGAGGGATTCCGGGCGAAAGCCCTGAGACCGTCATAGCCGGAACGGGCCGCAGAGGGCTCTCCCGCCTCGTCGTCGGACAGGTCAAGCACCTCGATCACCTGCCAGCCCTTGGGTCGGCGCACGCATTCGCAGCGAATCGACGCGCCTTCGGGCGCACTGTCACGGCCGGTGTCGCGCAGGCTGCTGATGTGCAGCAGGACATCCTTGAGATCGGTCATGTCCGGATCGTCCGGAACGATGAACCCATATCCCTTTCCGGGATCGAACCACTTGACCTTGCCGACGATCTCGATTGTCCCCGGCGTATCAAGCCCCTCTATTTCAGACACAGTAAACACCCCCGCCCGCGAACAGCAGACGCCCATGCTTAACACGGTTCGGTGAAGCCTGTGGAGTGCGAAAACGCCGGTTTTACACCGCAGGTTACATCTGCGATGCATTTGCAATGGGGTCTGCGTCCGCAAGGCCGGAGATCGCCGCAATAAACTTTCATGGGGAAAGCCCCGCGTGGCAGTCCCTAGGGGAATCGAACCCCTCTTTTCAGGTTGAAAACCTGACGTCCTAACCGATAGACGAAGGGACCGCTGCGCGGGAGGACGGCGATATAGCGGGCGATTCCGGCGCTTGCAACCCCTCTTTGGCGAACTGAATCAATCAGGCGCGCCGCGGATCGGCGACATCCTCGATTTCGAACTGGACGCCCTGCCGGCCATTCCAGTCATCGGGCTTGAGCCGACCGACGATATTCAGGACGTCGCCTGAGGCCAGGGCCTGGCCGCTCTCCTGATCGGCACAGCGCCAGGCGACCGCGCGCAAGGATCGACCGTCAGCCCCGCGCAGCAGGCACCGTAGATGCCCCCCCTTCATCGGGCGCACATCGACGGGCCGTACCCGCTCGAGCGCGAACACCGGCTCGGGGTTTCCGGGTCCGAAGGGGGCCAGTTTCTCGAACGATGCGAACAGGGAACGATCAGCCGCACCCGGCTCGATCAGGGCATCGACCATCACCGCGTCCAGGGCTCGGGCCGCCTCGGCATCGGTCTGGGCCGCGAGGTGCTGGTTCAGATAGTCGCGGAGAGCGTCGATGCGATCGATGCGGACCGTCAGGCCCGCCGCCATGGCGTGCCCGCCCCCGGCCAGCAGCACGCCCTCGTCGAAGGCCTGCTGGACAGCGCGGCCCAGATTGTAGCCCGCTTGCGACCGGCCCGAGCCCTTGCCGATACCGTTGATGGTGTCGAGGCCGATAACCACCACGGGCTTGCGCCAACGCTCGCGCAGACGACCGGCGACGATACCGACGACGCCGGGGTGCCAGCCCTCGCCCGCGATGACGGCGGCGGCGACCGCCGGGTCCATGACGCCCATGGCCTCACCCTGGCGGACGGCCGCCTCGGTGACCTCGGCCTCGACCTCGCGGCGGGCAATGTTCAGCGCATCCAGTTCGCGGGCCAGCGCCATGGCCTCAGCCGGGTCATCCGTCGACAGCAGGCGCGCGCCCAGATCAGCCCGGCCGATCCGCCCTCCGGCATTGATTCGCGGCCCGAGGATGAAGCCCGCATGATTGCTCTTGGCCTCACCCGGTTCGCTGCCCGCCACGTCCAGCAGGGCCTTCAGCCCGGGATTGGCCCAGGACGACATGACCTGCAGTCCCAGCCGCGCCAGCGCGCGGTTGAAGCCGGTAAGAAGCGTCACGTCACAGATGGCCCCGAGTGCCGCGAGATCCAGCCAGCGGCGCAGATCAGGCTCGCTGCGCCCCTCGAACAGGCCCCGCCTGCGCGCCTCGCGATTGAGCGCCGCCAGCAGGACGAAAACCACGCCCGCTGCCGCAAGATTGCCCTGCCCCGAGCGACAATCGGCCCGATTGGGATTGACCACGGCCAGACAGGCCGGTGCCTCACCCCGCATCAGATGGTGGTCGATGACCACGACGCCGAGCTGGATGTCGGCCGCATGGGCCAGGGCGACCTCGGCGGCCGCACCACAGTCAACGGTGATGACCAGATCGGCCCCGGCGGCCTTTAGCGTATCAAAAGCCCTGGGACTGGGGCCATAGCCCTCGGTCAGGCGGTCCGGGACATAGAGAGGCAGGTCGTGCCCCATTTCGCGGAACCAGCGAACCAGCAGGGCGGCGCTTGAGGCACCGTCGACGTCATAGTCGGCAAAGACATGGATGTTGGCCCGCCGCTCAAGCGCATCAACGATGGCCGAGGCCGCCGCATCCATGTCGACAAAGCTGGAGGGGTCCGGGAACAGGGCCCGCAGGGTCGGATCGAGGAAGTCGGCCCCCTCCTCCGGCCGGACCCCGCGCGAGGCCAGGGCGCGGGCCAGCGGCTCACCCAGACCCAGCGACTGGGCGTGGGCACGCGCCACCGCCGGGTCATAGGGGCGCTCGCGCCACTGACGGCCCGACAGGGATCGCTCGACCCCGAGAAAGGCCGGTGTGTCGGATGGCGCGGACCCGTCCACCGGTCCGTCAGGCCGGGCGCGAGGTGCGGATGCGGCGCACCGTGCGGGTGAAGGAGTCCATCACCAGCGTATGGGTCTCGATCCGCCCGCCGACATGACGGACGCCGTCCAGCATCGCGCCCTTGGTGACGCCCGTGGCGACGAAGATGGCATCCTTCGACACCAGTTCGTGCAGGTCATAGGTGCGGTCAAAGTCGGTGACGCCGGTGCGCTCGGCACGCGCGCGCTCGTCATCGTTGCGGAAGATCAGCCGGCCCTGGAAGTGGCCGCCGACGCATTTCAGGGCGGCGGCCGCCAGCACACCCTCGGGCGCTCCGCCCGAGCCGAGATAGAGGTCGATGCCAGTCCCGGGTTCGGCCGTATGGATGACGCCGGCCACGTCGCCGTCGGTGATCAGCAACACCCGGGCCCCGACTTCACGCAACGCGGCGATCAGCTCGGCGTGGCGCGGCCGGTCCATGACGCAGACGGTGATGTCGGACGGGCTGACCCCCTTGGCAGAGGCCAGCGAACGGACGTTGTCCTGCGGCGACATTCCCAGATCGACCGTGCCAGGGGCATAGCCGGGGCCGATGGCGATCTTGTCCATATAGGTATCGGGCGCATGCAGCATGCCGCCGCCGGGCGACATGGCCAGCACGGTCAGGGCATTGGCCATGGCCTTGGCCGTAAGGGTCGTGCCTTCCAGCGGGTCCAGCGCAATGTCGATGGCCGGGCCTTTGCCGGTGCCGACCTTCTCGCCGATGTAGAGCATCGGGGCTTCGTCGCGTTCGCCCTCGCCGATGACGATCTTGCCGTCGATGTCCAGAGCGTTCAGCGCTGTGCGCATCGCGTCGACGGCCAGCTGGTCGGCGGCTTTTTCGTCGCCGCGGCCGATCTGGGCATAGCTGGCGATGGCGGCCAGTTCGGCGACTTCCGCCGCCTCAAACGGCAGGCTGGCGGCGTAGGGTTTGGCGTCCTGGGCCATGGGTGTCTCCTGAGGGCGTGACCCTTGCGGCCCGCACCGATGTTGGATTGTCAGCGACAGGTGTCAGCGTCGGGGAATGGGCGGGGGCGCCCGGCCACGGTCCCGCAGACTCTGGGCGAAGGCTTCCACCTCCTCACGTGTCTGAAGCGTCGCAGGGGCCAGAGGGCGAGAGGCGATATCCTCGGCGATCCGGCGGGCGAAGCCTTCGGGATCAGCGAGAGTCCAGTCAAGGGCAGCGACGTCGGCGGCCGTGGCGGCCGAAGCCGTGTCCAACGCCGCGACCCGGGCCGAGACCGCAGCCGCGTCGGGAGGCGGCGTGCCTTGACGGGGGAAGTTCCGCCATTCCGGATAGCGGCGGTTGTCGTCGACAAGGGCGACGATTCGCGGCGAAAGCGGCGCGACCTCCGGGTCCGCGACCCGATCCGGCACGGCGCAGCCGACCACGCCTGTGGCCAGCACAGTGCCGAGGCCAACGACCGTCCACTTTTTCGTCCGCTGCGCATTCATCTCGGGCACGGTCATATGCCATGATCCCCGCGCAAGAAAGGGCAAGGACGCGATCCCGTGCCCGACGAGAGGATCCCATGGCAAGACGTCCGACCGACTCACAGACGCCCTCCAAGGCTGCGAGCAAGACGGCCACGAAACGGGCGCCGCGAAAGGCGGGCCGACCCACCTCGGCCAAGGGGCCTTCCAAACCCCGCGCTGCGAAGACCAAGCCCGAGGCCGCCCCAAAGGTCGAGGCCGAGGCCAAGGACGCCCCCTCCGCAGCGGCCACGCCGGAAGAGACCCTGCCCGATCTGGAAGCCCTGTCGATGAATCTGGCCCGGGCGGCGATGATGGCCCAGGCCGCCATGGCCGAATCGGCCATCAGTCAGGCGGGACGGCCGCCCGCGCTGAACCCCGACCCCTTTAATGTCGGCCCGGCCATGGCCTCGGTCATGAGTGGACTGGCGGCGCGTCCGGACAAGCTGTTCCAGGCCCAGGCCGATCTGTTCTCGCGCTACATGGACCTGTGGTCCTCGACCGCCGGCCAGGCGCAGGGTGTGCCCGCCGCCGAGCCCCGGCCCGACAAGCGCTTCAAGGACCCGGCCTGGAGCGAGAACCCGACCTTCGACATCATGCGCCGCTCCTATCAGCTGTCGGCCGACTGGATGAATGAGCTGGTGTCCTCGGTCGAGGATATCGATCCGCGCACCAAGCGCCGGGCCGAGTTCTTCACCCGCCTGCTGACCGACGCCTTTTCGCCCGCGAACTTCCTCGCCTCCAATCCGGCTGCGCTGAAGGCGCTGGCCGAGAGCAATGGCGAGTCGCTGGTCAGGGGCATGCAGAACTTTGCCGCCGACATGGAGCGCGGCGGCGGCAAGCTGAAGATCAGCCAGGCCGATTACGGCCGGTTCAAGGTGGGCGAGAATGTCGCCACCGCCCCCGGCCAGGTGGTCTGGCGCGACGACCTGTTCGAACTGATCCAGTACGCCCCGGCGACGGAGACGCAGCATGAGGTTCCGCTGCTTATCTTCCCGCCGTGGATCAACAAATTCTATATCTTGGACCTGCAGCCGGCCAACTCCATGATCCGCTGGCTGTCGGAGCAGGGCTTCACCGTGTTCGTCTGCTCGTGGGTGAATCCGGAGGCCGACAAGGCCGGATACGGCTTCGACGATTATCTGGAGAAGGGCCTCTATCGCGCCATCGACAAGGTGCGCGAGCAGTGCGGGACCGACACCGTCAACACGGTCGGCTATTGCATCGGCGGGACGCTGATGGGGGCGGCGCTGGGTCACATGGCGGCGACCGGGCGCAAGGATGTGGGCGCGACCACCTTCTTTGCCGCCCAGCACGACTTTGCCGAGGCCGGGGACCTTTTGCTGTTCACCGACGAACATTGGCTGGAGGAGATCGAACGCCTGATGGACGAGGCGGGCGGCGTGTTGCCCGGCAGCGCCATGGCCGACACCTTCAATGCGCTCAGGGCCAATGACCTGATCTGGTCCTTCTTCGTCTCCAACTATCTGATGGGCAAGGACCCGCCGGCGTTTGACCTGCTGTTCTGGAACGCCGACCAGACGCGGATGCCCAAACGGCTGCACATGGACTATCTGCGCTCGATGTATGGGCGGAACGCCCTGACGGAGGGCGAGTTCGAGCTGGGCGGGGTGCGGATCGACCTGTCGAAGGTGACGATCCCGCTCTACTTCCAGGCCAGCCGCGAGGACCATATCGCTCCCACCCGCTCGGTCTATCGCTCGGCGCGGGCCTTCACCGGCGCGGATGTGACGCTGACGCTGGCGGGCTCGGGGCATATCGCCGGGGTGATCAACCCGCCGTCGGCCCGGAAGTATGCCCACTGGACCAATGATGCCTTGCCGGAGACCTTTGACGCCTGGATGGCGGAGGCCGAAGAGCATCCCGGCAGCTGGTGGCCGCACTGGGCTGAATGGCTGGCCAAACGATCCGGGCCCAGGGTCGCCGCGCGCGATCCGGAGAAGGGCCCCCTGCCCCCGCTTGAGCCGGCCCCCGGCAGCTATGTGAAGGTGCGCTCATGAGGTCGGCCGAGCCCAATCTGCTGCTGGCGATCACCACGGGCACGGCCTATGCGCTGCAGGTGCTGACGACCTCGGTCTATGGCCGCACGGACCAGACGTTGAAGTATGTCCTGCTGGCCCTGCTGGTGCCGTCGCTGTTCGTGATCATGAACCGCTGGCTGCTGAGGCGGCAGAACCGGTCGCCCCTGCCTCTGGTTCACCGGGACGCCCCCGGCACGGCGATATGGGCCCTGATCTTTCCCCTGCTGACCCTGATCGGAGCGGCCATTCCGGTGTTCGTGCCGGGCTATGACTACGGCATTCTGGTCGTCATCGTCGGCGTTTGGTTCGGGCTGACGGTCCAGTCCGCGCTGGCGGCGCGAAAGACCTAGGCGGACCTGCCGGAGGGATCAGGTCAGCCCGGTGGCCTCGTCGAGGCCCAGCATGAGGTTGAGGTTCTGGACCGCCGCACCGGACGCCCCCTTGCCCAGATTGTCCAGCAGGGCGACGAGGCGGGCCTGATGCCCGTCGCGGTCGCCGAAGACGTGCAGGCGCAGGCGGTTGGTGCCGTTCAGGCCCTCCGGCGTCAGGCCGATCATGGCCTCGGTCTCCTCCAGCGAGGCGACCTCGACGAACCGGGCGCCGTCGTAGGCCTCGACGAGCGCGCCTTGGATCACCTCGATCGAGGGCTGGGCCGGCAGGGCCGACAGGTGCAGCGGCACCTCGACCAGCATGCCCTGTCGGTAGTTGCCGACCGCCGGCGAGAACAGGACGGGACGAGAAAGTCCTGCATGTTTCGTCATTTCCGGCACGTGCTTGTGCTTGAGGGTGAGGCCATAGGCCCGGAAGGGGTCGGGGGTGCCGTCCTCGAATTCCGCGATCATGGCCTTGCCGCCGCCGGAATAGCCCGAGACGGCATTGACGCTGACCGGCCAGTCGGCGGGGATCAGACCCGCGCGCGCCAGCGGCGCGACCAGGGCCAGGAAGCCGGTCGGATAGCAGCCGGGGTTCGACACCCGAGTCGAGCCGGCGACGGCCTCGCGCTGGCCGGGGCGCAGTTCGGGAAAGCCATAGGTCCAGCCGGGCGCCACGCGAAAGGCGGTCGAGGCGTCGATCACCCGGACCGCCGGGTTCTCGACCATGGCCACGGCCTCGCGCGCCGCATCGTCGGGCAGGCACAGGATGACCGCATCGGCGCTGTTCAGGGCCTCACGCCGCGCCTCGGGATCGCGCCTGCGGTCGCCCAGCAGGATCAGCTCAAGGTCGGGACGCCCCTCGACCCGCTCGCGGATCTCAAGGCCCGTGGTGCCGGCTTCGCCATCAATGAACAGGGTGTGGGTCATATGGCCTTCTAACGCGTGGAGGCGGATTTGGGACTCGGGAAAATACCGTCTGAATAGTCTGAATGGTCTGAAATGGGAGCGGTCGTTTGGCCTTCGTCCCTTCTCCCGATGGGAGAAGGTGGCGCGGGAGCGCCGGATGAGGGGCTGCGGCCTCTATCGGCGACCGCCGTGGCAGGACCGGTGCGACGGCTCACGCCGAAAGACACGGCGAGCCCCTCACCCCCTGCCCCCTCTCCCAATGGAGAGGGGGTGAAAATTACCGTCTGAACCGTCTGAACCGTCTGAATTCGTGCCTCCATCACCCGGGGCATCGGCAACCGGACAGTATGGACGACACCCGCACCCGGGCGGGAAGAACGGTGCGAGAAGTGCGCGGGACGTTAAACGGGCAGAGCAAATCGCCGGCAGATTTCACACCTCAGCCCACCGACCCAACAAAAAACGCCCCGGGTTCCCCCGAGGCGCCTTTTGTAGACCAGATCGCGGTCGCGGTTTAGCGCTTCGAGAACTGGAAGCTGCGGCGGGCCTTGGCGCGGCCGTACTTCTTGCGCTCGACGACGCGGCTGTCGCGGGTCAGGAAGCCGTGGGGCTTCAGGACCTTGCGCAGCTCCGGCTCGTAGTGGGTCAGGGCGTGCGACAGGCCGTGGCGGATGGCGCCGGCCTGGCCCGAGAGGCCCGAGCCCTCGACGGTGCAGACCACGTCGAACTGGGTGGTGCGGTCCGAGACGGTCAGCGGCTGGGCGACCATCATCTGCAGCACGGGGCGGGCGAAATACTGGGCCAGCTCCTTGCCGTTGACGGTGATCTTGCCCGAGCCGGGCTTCACCCAGACGCGGGCGATGGCGTTCTTGCGCTTGCCGGTGGCATAGGCGCGGCCCAGCTTGTCGAGTTTCTGGACGTGAACCGGGGCCTCGGCCTCGGTGGTGCCCATGCCCTTCAGGGCGTCAAAGCCGGTTGCGGCGGTGTCGGTGTTGGTCGCGTCGGTCATGATCAGACGGTCCGGGTGTTCTTGGCCGACATCGATTTGAAATCGATGACTTCCGGCTGTTGGGCTTCATGGGTGTGCGTGCTGCCGGCGAACAGGCGCAGGTGCGTCATCTGCTTGCGGGCCAGCGGGCTTTCCTTGGGCAGCATGCGCTCGACGGCCTTTTCAAGGACGCGCTCCGGGAAACGGCCGTTCAGGACCTTCTCCGGGGTGGTTTCCTTGATACCGCCCGGGTGACCCGTGTGACGATAATAGACCTTGTCGGTCAGCTTGGCGCCGGTGAAGACGACCTTGTCGACATTGGTCACGATGACATAGTCACCGCAGTCGACGTGCGGGGTGTAGTCCGGGCGGTGCTTGCCGCGCAGGCGGTTGGCGATGAAGGTCGCGAGGCGGCCCACCACGACGCCTTCGGCGTCGATGTGGATCCACTTCTTCTCGACATCGGCCGGCTTCAGCGAAGCCGTGGTGCTCTTCAGCATGTCTGAGGTCCTGATGGTCGGATGACGCCCCAGAAAATGCGGTGCGCCGGATTGAAGGCGGGCTGCTACAGGATCGTCGCAGCGCCGTCAATGGCAGTTTGAGCACAGTAATGGCATTACAGTGTTGTTCTGTAACGCTTTTCTTTGTACGGTATTAAATTACCGTGCTGAAACGGGCGAATTCTCAGCTTCGACCGCGCACCAGGGTGTTCCGGACCCGCCGTCCCAGCGGATCGCGGGCCATCCAGCTGTCGCCGATCTCGGCCTAGACGATGTCGCTGCAGAAGCGCGGGATCATGAAGCCGGGCCGGATGCGGGTCAGGCAGACCTTGTCGCGATCCACCTGCCACCGGGCGGTGATGCGGGTGCCGTCCGAAAAGCGGCCCTCATAGCTGCCGTCGCGGTTGAACCAGTGCTTGACCCAGCCGCCATCCGGATAATGGGACATGACCGTGTTCTCGAAAGCCACGGCCATGAAGGGTGGCACAGTGTCGGTGCGGGCATCGCCCGCCTGCAGACCCGTGCCCGAGCCGAGCACCAGACCCATGGCCAGAACGACCAGCAAAAGCGGCTTGCGCACGCGCATCCCTCCCCTTTCAACTTCCCCGCCCGAACTATTAACGATCTGTTAGGTTTTGCAAGACCGGCGGCAGGTCAAATACTTGACTTCGCCGTGTGGATATCTATATGCGGCGCTCGTGCTCGGGACAGGAACGGCAACGGGGCCGCCCGCACGCCCAGAGGGGCGGTTTCGCGCACAGTCGGCTCCATGCGGGAGCCCTCCCCTTTCCTCCCGAACATACAAGGTTTGAATGACCGACTTTTCCCAGCTGGGCCTTTCGCCCACGACGCTGAAGGCCGTGATCGACACGGGCTATACCTCTGCCACCCCCATTCAGGCCCAGGCCATTCCCGTGGCCCTGGCCGGACGTGACGTTCTGGGGATCGCCCAGACCGGAACCGGCAAGACCGCCGCCTTCACCCTGCCGCTGGTCGAGCGGCTGGCGACCGGACGGGCCCGGGCCCGCATGCCGCGCGCCCTGGTGCTGGCACCGACCCGCGAGCTGGCGGACCAGGTGGCCGAGAGCTTTGCCAAATATGCCAAGGGCACCAAGCTCAACTGGGTGCTTTTGATCGGCGGGGTGTCGATGGGCGACCAGGTCGCGGCGCTGAACAAGGGCGTCGATGTGCTGATCGCCACGCCCGGCCGCCTGCTGGACCTGTTCGATCGCGGCAAGATGCTGCTGACCGGGGTCGAGGTGATGGTGGTCGATGAGGCCGACCGCATGCTGGACATGGGCTTCATCCCCGACATCGAGCGCATCTTCAAGCTGACGCCGCCAAGGCGCCAGACCCTGTTCTTCTCGGCCACCATGCCGCCCGAGATCACCCGCCTGACGACCCAGTTCCTGAAGGACCCGACGCGGATCGAGGCCTCGCGCCCGGCCATGACGGCCGAGACCATCACCCAGTATATGGTCCGCATTCCGCGCAGCGACCCCAAGCTGAAGCGCGAGGCGCTTCGGGCCCTCGTCAGCCGCGACGACGTCAAGAACGGCATTGTCTTCTGCAATCGCAAGTCGGACGTCGATGTCGTCGCCAAATCCCTGAAGCGACATGGCTTTGATGCCGCGCCCATCCACGGCGACCTGGACCAGAGCCTGCGCATGAAGACGCTGGCCGACTTCCGCTCGGGCGCGCTGAAGATCCTGGTGGCGTCGGACGTGGCCGCGCGCGGGCTCGACATCCCCGACGTCAGCCATGTGTTCAACTATGACGTCGCGCACAATGCCGACGACTATGTGCACCGGATCGGTCGCACGGGGCGGGCCGGCAAGCTGGGCCAGACCTTCATGATCGTGACGCCGTCGGACGACCGCTCGCTCGACAAGGTGCTGAAGCTGATCAAGATGACGCCGGAAGAGCTGACGCTGGATCTGTCCGGGGGCGGCGAGGCCCGCCCGGCCAAGGCCGGTGATCAGGGCCCTGCGGCTGAAAAGCCGGCGCGGTCGCGCCGTCAGGCCAGCCCTGCCGTTGCCGAAGAGACCTCCGGCGAGGCCCCGGCCCGCCGGTCGCGCTCACGTCGCAAGCCTCTGGCCGAGACGGCTGAGGTGGAGACGGATACGGCTCCGGTCGAGGCCCGGCCTGTCGACCAGCCGGTTGAAGCGCCGAAGCCGGAAGCCTCCGCTGCCGAACCGCGCAAGCGTTCGCGCTCACGCGGTGGACGGGGTCGCAAGGCCGATGGTGGGCCGGAGGCCCGCAGCGACACGAACGCTCGCAAGGGTTCCGATACCGGCGGGGCGACGGCCCCGGTCAAGGCCTCTGACAGTTCGGCCTTTGGCAGTGACGGCGTGCCGTCCTTCCTGCGCCGACCTATCTGAGCGGCTTGATCGCATCCGCGAATCCCCGTTCTTCGGCCGCGCTTAACCCGCTGTTACGCTTCGGCGGTTAGGTTTGAGCGTCGGTCCAGAATGGACCGGGGTGCCCGGGGGGACAGAGCCTATGACGGAAAAGGTCGACACCACCGTAAGGGGGCCGGAAGCCTATGCCCTGGCCCGGCGCGTGCTGGACGACATGGAAGCGGCCGGCGTGTGGCCAACCCCCGTCAATTTCGAGCTGTGGCTGCACTATGTCGGAGACCCCGAAGGCCCGCTGGGCCGCGAGATCCGGCGCATCCTGGCAACCAAGGAGCCGTTCTCGGAGTCGACCTCCGAAATGCTGGCGTCGGAATACCTGCCGCGCGGTCGCCTGAGCGAGGAAATCCGCGACGCGGGCCGCCTGCTGGACAAGGAACTGTCCTCGGTGGCCAGCACCATCGCCAATGCTCACAGGTCGCAGGTTGAATACGGCGTGACCCTTGCCGCCGCATCCGGCAAGATGGAGGGTGTCGAGAACGCCGACACGCTGAAATCCCTGGTCAGCACCCTGGCCGATGCGACGCACAAGGCGCAGACGCAGAACAGCACGCTTGAGAAACAGCTCGAGACGTCCACGCGCGAGGTGGCCAAACTGCGTGAGCACCTGGAGCAGGTGCGACGCGACGCCATGACCGACGCCCTGACCAATCTGGCCAACCGCAAGGCCTTCGACGAACACCTCGAGGGCTCGGTCGACGCCGCCCATGCGACGGGCAAGGGCCTGACCCTCGCGGTCATCGACATCGATCATTTCAAACGCTTCAACGATACCTGGGGCCATCAGACCGGGGATCAGGTGCTGCGCTATGTGGCCAGTGTGCTGGGCCGGACGGCCAGGTCACCGCGCCTCGCCGCGCGCTATGGCGGGGAAGAGTTCGCCATGATCTTCCCCGAGGAGACCACGGCCGCGGTCGAGAAGGCGCTGAATGCGGTGCTCAAGGAAATCTCGTCCCGGGCGCTGCGGCGGCGGTCGACGAATGACGAGCTGGGGGCCGTGACCATTTCCGCCGGCTTTGCCCGCCTGCGGGCCGGAGAGACCGCCGCCTGCCTGCTGGAGCGGGCGGATGCCGCGCTCTATGCCTCCAAGCGGGGCGGCCGCAACCAGGTGACCGACGCGGACCAGCTTGAACAGGCCGCCTGACATTTCGGACGACGGGCCCCTTGCCCCCTTCAGCCGCCCGCGCAGCCTCGCCTTCGCGACGGCCTACTGGAGCCTGTCGGTCGTCTATTGCCTCGCGGCGGTGATCGCGGCCCTGTTGCCGGGCCGCAAGGCGACCGGCTGGATCATCCGGCGTTATGTGCGGCGCATGGTGCAGGCCATGCGGCTGCTGGCCGGTATCGGTCTTGAGGTTCGCGGGCGCGACCGCCTGCCCAAGGGCGGCTTCATCGTCGCGGCCAAGCACCAGAGCTGGGGCGACGGCTATACGGTCTACGACCAGTTTCCGGACCTCGCCTTTGTCACCGGCGACCACCTGGAGAAATTCCCGTTGATGAGCACGGTGCTGAGGAAGCTCGGGGCCATCGTCGTCAACAACTGCGGTGGTCATGAAGCCCGGGCGGCACTGAAGCGGCGGGCGGCCGACGCCCATGCCGAGGGGCGCCGCATCCTGATCTATCCCGAGGGCAATCTGGCGAAGGTCGGCGAGAAATTCCGCTATCGCGCCGGCGTCTGGCACATGTACCGCGACTTCGACATGCCGGTCGTGCCGGTGGCCACCAATCTGGGCCTGTTCTGGCCGCAGGAGCAGTTCCTGAAACGCCCCGGCACGGCGACGATCGAGTTCCTCGATCCCCTGCCGACCGGTCTGGCCAAGGAGGAATTCATGGCCCGGCTTGAGACGGCTATCGAAGGCCGCACCGCCGAGCTGGTGGCCGAGGCGACCGGCCAGCCGGTCACGCCCGCCGTACAGGTGCCGACCCCGGATGAGGTGCGAAAGGCCGCTCAGGCGTCCTGAGACACCGGGGTGATGGTCACGCTTTCACCGCAGCCGCAGGCGTCGGTCTGGTTCGGATTGTGGAACACGAATTTGGAGGCCAGATCCGTGACCTGAAAATCGATCTCGCTGCCGATCAGGAACAGGACGGCCCTGGGATCGATCAGAACGGTCGCGCCCTTGTCCTCGACCACCTCGTCCAGCGGTTCGATCCGCTCGGCATAGTCGACCGTATACTCCTGCCCCGCGCAGCCGCCGTTCTTGACGCCGATGCGCAGCCCCACGCAGGGGCCGGAGGACGCCTCGGTCAACTGCCGGACGCGGGCGGCAGCTGCTTCGGTCAGGCGAACGGCCTGCGGGCGAGGACGACGGGCGGGGCGTGTGGTGGTGAGGTCAGTCATCGGGTCAGAACATATTGAGGGCCAGTTTGGCCTCATCGCTCATCTTGGAGGGATCCCAGGGCGGGTCGAACACCAGATTGGCCTTGGCCGAGCGCACGCCTTCGACCGTCATCACGGCGTCCTCGACCCAGCCCGGCATTTCGCCGGCCACCGGACAGCCGGGCGCGGTCAGGGTCATTTCGACCAGCACATCGCGGTCGTCATTGACGTCGACCTTGTAAATCAGACCCAGCTCATAGATGTCGACCGGGATTTCGGGATCGAACACAGTCTTGAGCGCCGCGACCAGATCGTCGGTCAGGCGGTCGAGTTCGGCCTGGCTGAGGGCGCTCTTTTGGGGGGCGTCCCAGCTCTCGGCGAAATCGGGGCTTTTGGTGATGGCGTCGTCCATGGCTAAACGAAGAATTCCCTGGCCTTGATGAGGGCGGCGGCGAAGGCGTCCGCGTCCTCCACCGTATTATATAGGGCGAAACTGGCCCGCGTGCTTGAGGTCAGGCCAAAGCGGGTGGCCAGAGGCTCGGCACAGTGCAGACCGGCGCGCACCGCCACGCCGTAGCGGTCCATGATCTGGGCGATGTCGTGGGCGTGGGCGCCGTCGACGGTGAAGGTGAAAATGGCCCCCTTGCCGGGCGCGGTGCCGATCTCGGTCAGCCAGTTCAGCCCAGACAGACGCTCGCGCACCCGCTCCAGAAGGGCGGCCTCATGCGCCTGCACCGCAGCGCGGTCGATGCTGGAATACCACTCGAGCGCCGCGCCCAGTCCGATGGCCTCAAGGATCGGCGGGGTGCCGGCCTCGAACCGCTGGGGCGGCCTGGCATAGGTGACGCGGTCCTGGCTGACCGACTGGATCATCTCGCCCCCGCCCTGATACGGCGGCAGGGAGTCGAGCGCTTCGGCCGTGCCGTAGAGGGCGCCGATGCCGGTCGGGCCGAACAGTTTGTGGCCGGTCAGGACATACCAGTCGCAGCCCAGCGCCTGGACGTCGGGCGTCGCATGAACCGCGCCCTGACAGCCGTCGATCAGCACCCGGGCCCCGGCGGCGTGGGCCATCCGGACGATGTCGGCGACCGGATTGATGGTGCCCAGCACGTTGGACATGTGGGTGACGGCGACGATCCGGGTCTTCGGGCCCAGCAGGTCGGCACAGGCGTCCATGTCGAGGGTGCCGTCGTCCCGCACGGGAATCCACCTCAGCACCGCGCCATACCGTTCGCGCAGCATGTGCCAGGGCACAATGTTGGAGTGGTGCTCCATCTGGCTGACGAGGATTTCGTCGCCCGGCTGGATGGACTGGCCGATGCCGGCGGCGACCAGATTGATGGCCTCGGTGCCGCCCTTGGTCCAGACGATCTGCTCGGCCGAGGGGGCGTTCAGATAGCGGGCGACGATTTCCCGCGCCGCCTCGAACGCCTCGGTCGTCTCATTGGCCAGGGTGTGCAGGCCGCGATGGACGTTGGCATAGCTGCCCTCCATCGCCGCCGTCAGGGCGTCGATCACCGCGCGCGGCTTCTGCGCCGAGGCGGCCGAGTCCAGATAGACCAAGGGTCTGCCGTTCACCTGTCGCGACAGGATGGGGAACTGGGCGCGGACGGCGTCGGCGTCGAGGCTTGCTGATCCTCCCCTGCTTGCGGGGGAGGGGGACCCCGGAGAGGTGGAGGGGGCGGAACCAGCGACGGCGTTTGGACTCGCCCCCTCCACCGCCGTTCCGGCGGTCCCCCTCCCCCGTTCCGCTGCGCTACCCGGGGGAGGAGCCATCATGACCTTTCCGTCAGCCATGCGCGGACCTCCTCTCGCGCGCCGTCGTGCTCGATGCGGTCGACGACCTCGAACAGAAAGGCCCGGGTCAGAAGCGCCCTCGCCTCCTCCGCCGACAGGCCCCGCTGCTGCATGTAGAACAGGGCGCTCTCGTCCAGCGTGCCGACGGTATTGCCGTGGGCGCACTGGACGTCGTCGGCATAGATGATCAGCTCGGGCTTGGCGTCGACCTCACCCCGTTCGGACAGGATCAGGGCGTTGTGAGCCATCCGCGCGTCGGTGCCGTCGGCCCCGCGCTCGACCACGATCTTGCCCTGGAAGACGCCGCGCGCGGTGTCGCGCACCACCCCCTTGGTCAGCTGCGAGGTCTGGCCGTCGGCGGCCCTATGGGTCACGACCGAGGTCAGATCGGCATGGCGATCGCCCGACAGGGCATAGAGTCCGTCCAGACGGACGTCGGCGCCGCGCGCATGGTGGGCGACCTCGGTCTCGAAGCGCTGCAGCTTCGCGCCCGTGGCAATGATGGTCTGGCGATAGCGGGCACCCGGCTCGACCTTCACGCGGGCCTGGGTGACCGACAGGGCGTCTTCCGGCTCATCGACCAGAACCACGCGGATGACCTCGGCGTCGTGGGCGATGTCGATGTCGAGCCGGGTGTGGGCGATATAGGCGGCCCCCTCCCCTTCGTGGGTTTCCAGCAACAGCAGCTTCGCCCCGGCCCGGGCCGAGACACGCGCCGACACCGTATGGCCGGTGCCGATTGCCTTGGAAATCAGCCGCAGCCGCAGGGTCTGATCGCCGCAGACCATGCGCGTATCGGCCCCGACCGGGCGACCGTTGACGAAGACCATGGCCTCGCCGCCCAGGGCCTCAAAGGGTCCTCCGCCCCAGAGAGGCACGGGTGCCGACGGCGACGGTGGCGGGGCCTCGCGCAGATATTTCCGCAGGTCCGAATACTTCCAGGCCTCAACACGCCGCGAGGGGAAGGTGGCGGGATCGTTGAGATTGAAGGCGGCGGTCACTGGATCCTCCCCCGTTCACGGGGGTGGAGGCCGGCGCGTACACGCGCCAACGACGGGACCCTCCGCAGGAGGGTGGAGGGGGCGGAACCAAGCGTCGCGGATGAGGTCGCCCCCTCCACCACTCCGTGGTCCCCCTCCCCCGCGGCGCTTCGCTTGCTTGGGAGGATCATTCAGGCCGCCTCGCCGACGTAGCGGTCATAGCCCTCGGCCTCGAGCTGGTGGGCCAGTTCCGGCCCGCCCGAGGCGACGATCTTGCCGGCGGCCAGCACATGAACCTTGTCCGGTTTGATGTAGTCCAGCAGGCGCTGATAGTGGGTGATGACCAGCATGGAGCGCTCGGGGCCGCGCAGGGCGTTGACCCCGTCGGCCACGATGCGCAGGGCGTCGATGTCGAGGCCGGAGTCCGTCTCGTCGAGGATCAGCAGCGACGGCTCCAGCAGGGCCATCTGCAGGATCTCCATCCGCTTCTTCTCGCCGCCCGAGAAGCCGACGTTGAGCGGCCGCTTCAGCATGTCGAAGTCCATCCTGAGGGCCTTCGACGCGGCCTTGACCGCCTTCAGGAATTCGGGCGCGGAGACCTCGGCTTCGCCGCGCGCGCGCTTCTGGGCATTCAGCGCCGTGCGTACGAAGGTCAGGGCCGGGACGCCGGGAATCTCGATCGGATACTGGAACGACAGGAAGACGCCCTTGGCCGCGCGCTCGGCCGGGTCGAGATCCAGCAGGTCCTCGCCGCGCCAGGTGACGGTGCCTTCGGTGGCTTCATAGCCCGGACGGCCCGACAGGGCGTAGCCCAGCGTCGACTTGCCCGCGCCATTGGGGCCCATGATGGCGTGCACCTCGCCCGCCGGAACGTCGAGCGTCAGGCCCTTGAGGATGGGAGTGTCACCGACGGCGACGTGGAGGTTGGAGATGGAGAGCATCAGCGGGGAAACCATGAACCAGGAATGTTGGGGTGTAGATCGCGCTGGAAATAGGCCCGAACCAGAGCGCGGCGGACGACCTTGGCATCGATGCCCTGATCCAGCAGATCATTGGTGGTATTGATCAGAAGGTCATCAATAGCCGAGGATCCGAGGGGATTCGTCCTGTCCAGCTCGGCCCAGTCCTGAGCGACTTTCCAGTGCGCGTCTTGGAAACGCGTTTCCCACTCCAACGTCAGATCATCCTCGTCCGTTATGCCGAATGCCGCCTTGTTTCCGACCGTGAACCACATGGCGTGCATGGCAGCCAGAAAAGCCGGATTTTCCACTGGCAGTCCGGACGCATCTCCGATCACAGAATCAATGAAACAACGCGGGCAGTGAGCCGTGTCGCCGGAGTCTTTGATCCAGTCCTCAATCTCAGACGGCGAAAAAGTCTCTCGGCAGTAGAAGCAGCCGCAGATGCGGCTGGCCTCAATCTCTGCGCGGTGCCCGGAAGAATGCGCATGGGCGGCCCCAAGGTCTTCGTCGGAAAACGTCACCCCACGCTCCCTTCCAGGCTGATCGCCATGCCAAAACCCGTCATCCTCGGGCTTGTCCCGAGGACCCATGGGTCAGCAACCGCGGCGCCGGGCCGCGTGGGCTTGATGGATCGTGCCAAACTCAACCCATGAGCCCGCCGGGACGACAGGCCCTCGGGACAAGCCCGAGGGTGACGGGAATTTATTCGCCCGTCGGCCCGTGTTTCCATTCGGGCGAGCGATCCCAGGCCAGCGACAGGTCCTCCCAGTGCGGGTTGTCCCGTTCGATCAGATTGATCTTCCAGTCGCGAAGATACCGCTTCAGCGATTTCTCTTTCTGGATGGCGTCGGTGATCCGCTCGAAGGGCTGATACCAGACCAGTCGTTTCAGGCCGTGCTTTTTCGTAAAGCCCTCGACCGCCCCGATGCGGTGCTGCCCGACGCGGGCGTACAGGTCGCTGGTCGCACCGATATAGAGCGTTCCATAGGGCGCGTTGGTCAGGATGTAGGTCGCGATGAACGGGCGTTCTCTCGGCATCACTCTCCTCCGTCTCCCTCGGGCTTGTCCCGAGGGCCCATTGGTAAAGATGCGCGAAGTGCAAAGGCCTGGCGAGGGCTCGACGCCGGCTGCTGAAGGTTCGACCTGCCAGGCTGCGGAAAAATGGGTCCTCGGGACAAGCCCGAGGATGACGGAAGGGGTGGATCATCCGACAGATCCCTCCAATGAGATCGCCACCAGCTTCTGGGCCTCGACGGCGAACTCCATCGGCAGTTTCTGCATGACGTCGCGGACGAAGCCGTTGACCAGCAGGGCCACCGCTTCTTCCTCCGACAGGCCGCGCTGCTGGGCGTAGAACAGCTGGTCGTCGGAAAGACGGGTGGTGGTCGCCTCATGCTCCAGCTGGGCCGAGCCGTTCTTCGCCTCGATGTAGGGGATGGTGTGCGAGCCGCAGTCCTTGCCGATCAGCAGGCTGTCGCACTGGGTGAAGTTGCGCACCCCGGTCGCCTTCGGGTGCACCGACACCAGGCCGCGATAGGTCGAGTCCGATTTTCCCGCCGATACCGCCTTGGCGATGATCCGGCTCTTCGAATTCTTGCCGAGGTGGATCATCTTGGTGCCGGTGTCGGCCTGCTGGTGGCCGTTGGTGATGGCGATTGAATAGAATTCGCCCGAGCTCTCCTCGCCCTTGAGGATGCAGGACGGATATTTCCACGTCACCGCCGAGCCGGTCTCGACCTGGGTCCAGGACACCTTCGACCGGTCGCCGCGGCAGTCGGCCCGCTTGGTGACGAAGTTGTAGATGCCGCCCTTGCCCTCGGCGTCGCCCGGGTACCAGTTCTGCACCGTCGAATATTTGATCTCGGCGTCGTCCAGCGCCACCAGCTCGACCACCGCCGCATGCAGCTGATTCTCGTCGCGCATCGGGGCGGTGCAGCCCTCCAGATAGGAGCAGTAGCTGCCCTTGTCGGCGATGATCAGGGTGCGCTCGAACTGGCCGGTCTGTGACGCATTGATGCGGAAATAGGTCGACAGCTCCATCGGGCAGCGCACGCCCGGCGGGATGTAGACGAAGCTGCCGTCCGAAAACACCGCGCTGTTCAAAGCGGCGAAATAGTTGTCCGAGACCGGCACCACCGAGCCCAGATATTTGCGCACCAGCTCAGGATGTTCGCGCAACGCCTCGGAAATCGGCATGAAAATCACCCCGACCTTGGCCAGCTCGGCCTTGAAGGTGGTGACCACGCTGACACTGTCGAACACCGCGTCCACGGCGTAGCGCGGCGCGCCCTCGACGCCGGCCAGCACCTCCTGCTCCTTCAGCGGGATGCCCAACTTGGCGTAGACGGCCAGCAGTTCGGGATCGACCTCGTCGAGGCTCTTCGGCCCCTCCTTCTGCTTCGGCGCGGCGTAGTAGAACAGCTCCTGATAATCGACCGGCGTGTATTTCACCGACGCCCAGGTCGGCTCCTCCATCGCCTGCCAGCGCTCATAGGCGGCCAGACGCCATTCCAGCATCCACGCCGGCTCGCCCTTCTTCTCGGAGATGAAGCGGACGATGTCGGCGTTGAGGCCTTTCGGCGCGAACTCGGTATCGATCTCGCTGGTGAAGCCGTGCGCGTATTTTTCCAGCGCGGCGACGGCGTCGACGGTTTCCTTGACGGCGGGCATCAGGCGAGCTCCCCGACCGGCTGGCGGGCGCGCAGACGGGCACGGGCCTCGCACCAGGCGTCGGTGAAGGTCTGCCAGTCGCTCTCGACCGTGCCCCAGCCGCCCGAGACGCGGATGGCGAAGGTGGCCAGTGGCTCGAGCCCCATGGCGACCATGGTTTTCGACGGCCTGGTCTTGCCCGACGAACAGGCGCTGCCGGCCGAAACCATCACGCCCTTGAGATCCAGCGCGATCAGCTGCTGCGGGCTGTCCCAGCCGTCGGTAGCGACAAACAGGGTGTTGGGCAGGCGGGGCGCACCCTCGCCGACCACGACCGCGCCCTCAGCCTTGAGGCGCTCAGCGGCGGCATCACGCCATGGGGTCTGGTCATGCGTGAGGTCGCGCAGGGCGCATTCGGCGGCCATGCCAAAGGCGGCGATGCCGGGGACGTTCTCGGTGCCGGCGCGCAGGCCGCGCTCCTGTCCCGCACCGTGCAGGATGCGCACCGCGCTGCGGCCCGGGGCCAGCACAAGGGCACCCGCCCCTTGCAGCCCGCCCAGCTTGTGGCCGGACAGGGTCAGGGAGTCCGCGCACAGATCGGCCATGGAGACCGGGATCTTGCCCGCCGACTGGATGGCATCGACGTGCAGCCAGCCGTCGGCGGAGGCGACCAGGGCGCGGGCCTCGGTGATCGGCTGGATGACGCCGCTTTCGTTGTTGGCATGATGGATGGCGACCATGGCCCGGCCCGGACGCTTCAGCGCCTCGGCCAGCCAGTCCAGATCGACCTGGCCGTTGGCGTCAACCGGCAGGACCTCGACCGGCACGGACGACATGGTGGCGGCCTCGGCCACGCACGGGTGTTCGGTGGCCGAAACGATCAGCCGCTCGCAGCCTGCGGCAATGGCGCTGGCGACGGCCTGGGCGTTCGACTCGGTCCCGCCCGAAGAGAAGATGACAGCCGTCGGATCGGCCCCGACCAGATCGGCGACGCGGGCGCGGGCGGTCTCGATGTGGGCACGGGCGCGGCGGCCCTTGGCATGGACGGCGTTCGGATTGCCGCCCTCGGCCATGATCCGGGTGACCAGCACCTGGACCTCGGGCCGGATCAGGGCGGAGGCGTTGTAGTCGAGATAGACGGTCATGCGGCGGCTCCCACGCTGGGGGCGGCCCCGACGCCCGGCATGGGACTGGCACACGGAGAACGACGGCGGCTGCCGGTGCGGTTCAGGACCACGTCTTCCAGCGAGACCCCGGCCAGATAGGCGTGGATCTCGGCGCCCAGATCTTCCCAGAGATTGTGGGTGATGCAGCGCTCGCCCGAGGCCATACAGCCGCGCGGCGAGGCATGGGCGACGCAGCGGGTGGCGCGGATCGGCTCGTCGACCGCCAGGACGATATCCGCGACGACCGTGTCGGATGCCGCCTTGGCGAGACGATAGCCGCCCCCCGGGCCACGCACGCTCTTGACCAGTCCGCAGCGGCGCAGACGGGCGAACAACTGTTCCAGATAGCTGAGGGAAATCTCCTGCCGCTGGGCGATTTCGGACAGGGAGACGGAGCGGTCCGAACCGTCGAGGGCGCGACCGTTGCGGGCCAGATCGGCCATCGCCATCACCGCATAGCGTCCCTTCGTCGACAGTCGCATCCCGCACCTTCAAAAATACCGCGCAGAGGCGACGAGGTATGTTAGAACCCGCGCCTTCGCCGCCGCGCCCTTCGGGTACCGGCACTTAGAAAGTCCTACTACAGCAGTCAAGTATTCCTGGACCCTGCTGTGACCTTTTGAACCGGATGGTTTGAAGACACATGCCTGAAGTGATTTTGCCGGGTGCCTCCGGCCGTCTCGAAGCCCGCTATTCCCCCGGCAAGCGCCCCGATGCCCCGATCGCCCTGATCCTGCATCCGCACCCCAAGGCCGCCGGCCATATGAACAATCCGGTGGTGGTGACGCTGTTCCAGCTGTTCCAGCAGCGGGGCTTCGCCACCCTGCGCTACAACAGCCGGGGCGTCGGCAAGTCCCAGGGCGAGTTCGACAGCGGCATCGGCGAGCTGGCGGATGCTGCCACCGCGCTGGACTGGCTGCAGGCCGAGAACCCCGCCGCCAGCCAGACCTGGGTCGCGGGCTATCAGTTCGGGGCCTATATCGGCATGCAGCTGCTGATGCGCCGTCCCGAAACCGACGGTTTCATCTCGGTGTCACCGCCGTCCAACATCTACGATTTCAGCTTCCTGGCCCCCTGTCCGGCATCCGGACTGTTCCTGCACGGCACAGCCGACACCATCGTGCCGCCGGTCGAGGTCGAGCGCGTGGTCAACAAGCTGCGCACCCAGAAGGGCATCGTCATCGACTATGAGCTGGAGGAAGGGGCCACCCACTTCTGGCAGGACCATATCGATGCCGTCGACCGCCGCGTCGCCGCCTATCTCGACAAGCGCCTGGCGGAACGACCGGCCTGATCTGGCATCCGCCCGGCTGTCCGGGCGTTGTGCGTCCATGCCCCCGAAAACAGCCCCCGCCCTGCACTCTGACCACGTGATCGTCGGCGGAGGGGCGGGTGGGCTCCTCCTGGCCGCACGACTGGGGCGCAAGCTGGGCCCGGACAGGGTGCTGCTGATCGACCGCGCCGTCACTCACATCTGGAAGCCCAGTCTGCATGAGATCGTGGCGGGGACGCGGGATTCGCATCAGGACGCCCTGCCCTATCCAGTGCTGGCCCGCCGCAACGGGTTCCGGTTCGCGCTTGGCGACCTCGCGGCGCTGGATTCTGGAGACCATCGCCTGACGCTGGCGCCGGTGCTTGACGCGAAGGGCGAGTCCATCGCGCCAGAACGCACGGTGACGTACGGTCGTCTGATCTTGGCCACCGGGGCCGGGACCAATCTGTTCGGCACGGACGGCGCCGACGCCCATACCTTCAGAATCGAGGACGCGGACGATGCCCGTCGCCTGAACCGCCGCCTGACCGACGCCTTTCTGGGCGCCGCCTTTTCGGAGGAGCAGGTCCTGAGAATTTCGATCATCGGGGCGGGTCCGACCGGCGTTCAACTGGCCGCCGAACTGGATGCCGCGCATGCCGATGTGATCTCCAGCCTCGCGGCCGATCAACATTTCAGGCTGGAAATCTCCTTGCTGGAGATGGCTCCGTCGATCCTGGGCGGCCAGCCGGAAGCCGTCACCCGGCGTGCCCGGCAAGCCCTTGATCGTCTCGGCGTGAATCTGGTGACCGGCGCCGAGGTCACCCGTGTCCGCACCGGCATCGTTGAGACGGCCGACGGAGAGGTCCCTGCGGACATCATCATCTGGACCGCCGGCGCGAAAGCCGCCGGTATCAACACCTCACTGGGCCTGAAGACCGGAAAACTGAACCAGATCGTGGTCAACGACCGGCTGGAAACCTCGGCGACCGACGTGTGGGCCCTCGGTGACTGCGCGGAGGCCCCGGGACCGGGCGAGCGCCCCTTGCCGCCGCGCGCCCAGGTCGCGGCCCAGCAGGCCAGATACCTCGCCCGCATCCTGATCGCCCGGGAGGCCGGTCAGACCGCGCCCGAACCTTTCGTCTTCCGAGAGCGGGGCTCGCTGGTGTCCCTTGGACGGGAAGAGGCGGTCGGGGCCGTGCAGACGGGCCGCCGGGGCGGTCGCCTGTTCATCGAAGGCATGATCGCGGACTGGCTGCAGATGTCCCTGCTGCTGGACCATCATCGCGCCATCCTGGGGCTCCGCCGCACGATACTGCTGGCCCTTGCCCGGATGATGCAGGCGGGCGGGGTGGGCCGGACGCGTCTGCATTAGGCGCCGGATGGCAGGACGTCAGTACAGCAGGAACGGTCGCCGTTCTTCGCGCCAGGCCGCCTCTTCAGGTGTGGCGAGGGCGTCCAGATCGCCGGGCAGGGCGTCCGGGTCATCGACCCATTCCCGCAGGCCGGGGCCTCCGTTGATTACGTCGATGGGCAGTTTGCCGAAGGCGTATTCGTAAGGAAAATCGCGCCACAGGTCGTAGTCGGGCCAGAGGGCGCGGATGGCCTTGAAGCCCAGGGCCTGAACCCGCCAGGGGCGGAAGGCGGCGTGGTCATAGTGCGGGCCTTCGACATGGATCTGCACGCCATGGCACAGCTGGCCGACGTGTTTGTGGAAGGTCGGCTGGAACCACATTTCGCGAAGCCGGCAGCCCTCCAGCCAGTCGGGCGCCAGTCGCTGCATTTCGGCGATCACGGCGCGGGCGTCGATGTCGGGGGCGCCGAACAGCTCCAGCGGGCGGGTGGTGCCGCGCCCTTCGGACAGGGTCGCCCCCTCCAGCATGACCGTGCCGGCATAGGCGCGAGCCATCGAGAGCGTCGGCGCATTGGGGCTGGGATTGACCCACGCCCGCTCCAGCAGGGGCCAGCCATGGCCCGGGCCCGCGTCGATGTCATAGCCCTGCATTTCGATGACGCGATAATCGACGTCGAGGCCGAAGTGGTCGATGAACCAGTGGCCCAGCTCGCCCATGGTCAGGCCGTGGCGCATGGGCATGGGCCCGGCCCCGACGAAGCTCTCATGGCCGGGTTGCAACAGGGTACCCTCGACCGGGCGGCCGGCGGGGTTGGGACGGTCCAGCACCCAGACCGTCTTGCCGTGTTTCTGTGCGGCCTCGAGCACGTACAGGAGGGTCGTCACATAGGTGTAGATGCGACAGCCGAGGTCCTGCAGGTCGATCAGGATGACGTCGAAGGTGTCCATCCACTCGTCCTTTGGACGGCGGACCTCGCCATACAGGCTGAAGACGGGAAAGCCGTGCACCGGATCGCGATAGTCCGGGCTCTCCATCATATTGTCCTGCAGGTCGCCCTTCATGCCGTGCTGGGGGCCGAAGGCGGCGGTGATGTCGATGTCCGGACAGGCGGCCAGGGCGTCGATGGCGTGCGTCAGGTCCTCGGTCACCGAGGCCGGATGGGCCAGCAGGGCCACGCGGCGGCCCTTCAGGGGGCTGCGCAGCTCCGGTTCGGACAGGAGGCGGTCGAGACCGGTTTTCATGTGAGCTCCAGCACGAACGAGTCGGGATGATGAAAGTCGGGCTTATCCGACGGATGCGCCAGCGCCCAATAGCTGAGCGAGCCATCGGTCGCCTCGATCACGGCGGAGAGGGCGATGCGATCAATGTGGGGCCACTCGGGCCAGTGGAGAATGGCGTCCAGCTCGAACACGCCACCTGCCTGTTCCGACCGGATCACCTGGACATGACCCTCGAGGTTTCGCCCGCCTTCACGATAGCTGCTGAAGTGGTAGGCAGCCCACTGCCCTGAGGGCGAGATGTTGAATTCAGCGTAGCTGCCGTCACGAAGCTGCGCGAAGACCTCAAAGCAGGTCGTGCGCCAAAGCCCGTCGGCTCGCCCGAGATCAGGGTCCGGCTCCGCCAGCGGGTTTGCCTTCTTGCCATTTCTGTTTGCGAGAAAGGCTGCCGCATAGTCAGCGCTGCGCCGAGCATGGGCGGCTGCAATCGAGTCCAGCCATTCCGGAAGCATGACCCGGCCTCCGAAACCGCTCAGCCGAAAGCTGACATGGGTCCAGCTTCGCCCTTCGATGTCGAACTCAACCGTGATCTCTTCCGGGCTACGAAAGCCGGGCTCTCCGAAGGCGGACAGGGCAGCATTCAGGATCATGGTTGCGCGCTCGGTTCGCCTAGCCAAATGTCCGTGCTACACGCCCCTTCCCCTCCCCGCCAAGCCTCAAGACCCATGACCGATCACGCCTTTCAGTCCGACTTCCTCAAGACGCTGCGGGATCGCGGCTATATCCACCAGATCACCCATCCGGACGAGCTGGATGCGGCGGCGGCCGGCGGGGTGGTGTCGGGCTATATCGGCTTCGATGCGACGGCCCCCAGTCTGCACGTCGGCAGCCTGATCCAGATCATGATGCTGCGCCGGTTGCAGCAGGCCGGGCACCGGCCCGTGGTGGTCATGGGCGGCGGCACGACGAAGGTCGGCGATCCGACCGGCAAGGATGCTTCGCGGCCCCAGCTGACCGATGAGACGATCCAGGCGAACATCGCGTCCATCCGCACCGTGTTCGAGAAATTCCTGACCTTCGGCGACGGCCCGACCGACGCGGTCATGATCGACAATGACGACTGGCTGTCGACCTATGGCTACATCCAGTTCCTGAGGGACTACGGCACCCATTTCACAGTCAACCGGATGCTGGCCTTCGACTCGGTCAAGCTGCGGCTTGAGCGCGAGCAGCCGATGACCTTCCTCGAGTTCAACTACATGCTGATGCAGTCGGTGGACTTCCTGGAGCTGAACCGGCGGCTGAATGTGACGCTGCAGATGGGCGGCTCGGACCAGTGGGGCAATATCGTCTCGGGCGTCGATCTGGTGCGGCGGGTGGACCAGAAAGCCGCCTTTGGCCTGACCACGCCGCTGCTGACCACGGCCTCGGGCGGCAAGATGGGCAAGACCGCCCAGGGTGCCGTCTGGCTGAACGCCGAGCAGCTCAGCCCCTATGACTACTGGCAGTTCTGGCGGAATGTGGATGATGCCGATGTCGGCAAATTCCTGCGCCTGTTCACCGATCTGCCGCTGGATGAGATCGCCCGGCTGGAGGGTCTGCAGGGGGCGGAGATCAATGACGCCAAGAAGGTGCTGGCCGATGCCGCGACCACAATGCTGCACGGCGCGGCCGAGGCCGAGAAGGCGCGCGCGGCCGCCGAGGGCGCGTTCGAGCAGGGCCGTCTGTCGGCGGATCTGCCCACCGTCGAACTGCCGCGCGACGAGGTGATCGGGGCCATGGTCGCCGCCGTGGCGACACGGGCGGGCCTGACCACGTCCAACGGGGAGGCGCGGCGTCTGGCCCAGGGCGGTGGTCTGCGGTTGAACGATGTGGCGGTGAGCGACGGCGCTCAACTGCTTGGAGAGGGCGATCTGACCGACGGGGTCATCAAGCTGGCCGCCGGCAAGAAGAAGATCGTTCTGGTGAAACCTGTCTGAGGAGATCGAGATGTCCGCGCTTGAAGGCAAACCCGTTCCGGCATTCGACATGCCCACCGCCGACGGGGACCGGGTCAGTGACACGGCCCTGAAGGGCCAGCCCTATGTGCTCTATTTCTATCCCAAGGCGGACACGCCCGGCTGCACGACCGAGGGAAAGGACTTCTCGGCGCTGACGGACCACTTTGCCGCGGCGGGGGCCCGGGTGATCGGCGTGTCGAAGGACACGGTGAAGAAGTTGTCGAACTTCAAGGCCAAACACGATCTGACGGTCACCCTGGCCTCGGATGAGGATGAGAGCGTCTGCGAGGCCTTCGGCACCTGGGTCGAAAAGTCGATGTACGGCCGGACCTATATGGGCATCGAGCGCGCCACCTTTCTGGTGGATGCCCAGGGGGTGATCCGTCGGCACTGGCCACGGGTGAAGGTCAAGGGTCACGCCGACGAGGTTCTGCAAGCCCTTCGCAATCTGTAGATTCGCGGGCCCTCCGCAGTCTGATCAACTGTACGGCATCTGACACAGGATCTCGCCAATCCAGATTCGTATATGCGCCTGAAACGCGAAAACAGCGTAGAGCGACCAACGTTATTCTCCGAGTACGATTCCAAAGAAGGTTAATGCTTCCCTAACAGGGTTGAAGCCCCGCGAGCGCTGGCGCATAAAGCGTGCGTTCGGGGGTGTAGCGTATGCGCGACGAGGCGAATTCAACCCGGCCAGGGCGGCTCCAGCGGTGGTTTCCTGTCCGGTACATCTATCTTCGCACGGGGGATGAGGTTCAGGCCTTCGCTCTGACGGCCCGGCGACAGATCCTTCTGGGGGCGATGGCCACGCTGCTGGTCGCCTGGGGCGCGGTGGCCAGCGCTGGCTTCATCATCGACATGATCGGGGTCAGCCAGGCCGAGCGGGCCGTGGCCCAAGCCCGCGCCGCGTCCGAGCGCGTCAATGCCGACCTGCAGGCCCGCCTGGAAACCGCCGTGGTGCGGATGACCGCCAGCACGGGCTTGCTGGAGGAGATGGCCCAGATGGTCGAGCGGCGCCACGCCGCCCTGACCCAGGTTATGGGTACCTTCCGGGGCGTGGACGGGGCGGCGCTGGAGCTGCAGCCCGTCGTCATGAGCGACTCCTACAGCCGCACACCGATTGAGCGCATGGCCGCCGTCCGCATGGATCAGGAGCGTCTGATCGCCCGGGCCGAACGGTTCGCCGAGACCCGCGCCGAGCGGCTGCGGCTGGCGTTCCGGCTGGCCGGGCTGAACCCCGCCGCCTACATCGGTCAGGGCACGTCGCTGGGCGGCCCCCTGATCCAGGCGGACGATCCCAGCGCGCTTGCCGCCATTCTGGATGTAGATGAGCCGTTCGCCGCCCGCATCCTCAGCGCCACCAGCAATCTCGGCGACATGCGCGCCCTGACCGATGCGTCCAGGGGCCTGCCCTTCGCCCGGCCCACGCAGGCGCGCACGACCTCGGGCTTCGGCGTGCGGTTCGATCCGTTCAATGGCCGCCCTGCCCTGCACCAGGGTCAGGACTTCGCCGCGCCGCTCAATACACCCATCTATGCGACGGCTCCGGGGGTGGTGTCTTTTGTCGGCGTTCGTTCAGGGTATGGCAACACCGTTGAGATAGACCACGGGGGCGGTTTCAAGACGCGCTATGCCCATCTCAACTCGGCGTCCGTTCAAATCGGGCAGCGGGTCGCGCTGGGTCAAAGAATCGGGGCCATGGGTTCGACCGGACGGTCGACCGGTGTGCACCTGCATTACGAGGTCTGGATGAACGGCCGTGCCCAGAATCCAGCCCGCTTCATGAAAGCCGGAGATTATCTTGTTCAATAAGTCAAAATCCCCCGCCAAGCCGTCGTCGGTGCCGTCGATCCCGCCGCTGCCCGACATGCCGCAGGCGCCCCAGACGCCGCAGCAGGCCCAGGCCCCCTCGGCCCAGCCTCGCCAGCCGGTGGCCCAGCCGCAAGCGTCCGGCCGCAACCTGTCGACCCTGTCGGCGGACCTGCAGTTCGAAGGCAACGTCTCGGGCGCGGGTGACCTGCAGGTCGACGGCCAGATCAGGGGCGACGTCAAGGTCGGCCGCCTGATCGTCGGCGAAACCGGTGCCATCGAAGGCGGCGTCAATGCCGATTACGTCGAGGTACGCGGTCGCATCGTCGGTGCCGTCTCGGGCAAGCAGGTCAAGCTGATCTCGACCGCCTATGTCGATGGCGACATCACCGCCGAGCAGCTGTCGATCGATATCGGCGCCTACTTCCAGGGCCGCTGTATCCAGGGCAGCCGTGGCGCCGCGCCCGCACAGGCCGCCGCCCCACGCCCCTCGCCTCAGCCCGCCGTTGTGCCCCAGGCCCCGCAGCCGGTGCCGTCGGCCGACGCGCCGCAGCGGATCGACATGTCCTCGAACTGAGGACGGTGATCTCGGCAGATAAGGAAACGGGGCCTTGCGGCCCCGTTTTTTCGTGTCAGCCGTCGGCGCCGTCGCGCGTCTCGCCCACCCGGGCCGCCAGCGCCGCGCCCATGAAGGCATCCAGATCACCGTTCAGCACGCCGTCCGTGTCGGAGGTTTCGACGTTGGTGCGCAGATCCTTGACCATCTGATAGGGCTGCAGGACGTAGGACCGTATCTGGTGGCCCCAGCCGATGTCGGTCTTGGCATCGGCCAGCGCCTGGGCAGCCGCCTCCCGCTTTTGCAGTTCGAGTTCGTACAGGCGGGCGCGCAGCATCTTCCAGGCCTGCTCACGGTTCTGGTGCTGCGAGCGCCCGGCCTGACAGGCGACGACGGTGTTGGTCGGCACGTGGGTGAGGCGTACCGCAGAGTCGGTCTTGTTGATGTGCTGGCCACCCGCGCCCGAGGCCCGGTAGGTATCGGTGCGGACGTCCGCCGGATTGATGTCGATCTCGATGGTGTCATCGACCACCGGCGAAACCCCGATCGAGGCAAAGCTGGTGTGCCGCTTGGCCGCCGCGTCATAGGGGCTGATGCGGACCAGACGGTGCACGCCCGATTCGGATTTCAGCCAGCCATAGGCGTTGGGCCCCGAGATCTGGATGGTCGCCGACTTGATCCCGGCCTGTTCGCCCTGGGTCTCTTCCTGCAGTTCGACGTCATAGCCGTGGGCCCTGGCCCAGCGTGTGTACATGCGCAGCAGCATGCCGGCCCAGTCGTTCGACTCGGTGCCACCGGCCCCGGAATTCACTTCCAGATAGGCGTCATTGCCGTCGGCCTCGCCGGACAGCAGGGCCTCCAGCTCGGCCCGGGCGGCGCGTTCCTTGATGGCTTTCAGCGCGGCGACGGCCTCCTGATAGGTGGCCTCATCGCCCTCCTCATCAGCCATTTCCGAGAGCATGACGCCTTCTTCGAGGCCCGTTTCCATCTCGCGGACGGTGCCGATGCGGGCTTCCAGCTGCGCACGTTCGCGACTGACGGCCTGGGCCTGGTCCGGGTCATCCCACAGGGTCGGATCCTCGACCCGGGCGTTCAGCTCATCCAGTTTCCGTAGGGCGACATCCCAGTCAAAGACGCCTCCTGAGCAGAGCCACGCTCTGCTCGATGTCGGCCTTCAGGGCCTCGACATCCGCTCTCATCGCCTACTCCTGCGATCTGATGAAAAGGCGCACCCGACCCTAGGGGCAGGATGCGCGACGAGGCTGGTACCTAGAGGGTCAATAGAGCCCGCTCAAGTCCTCTGCCGGTTCCTTCCGGGGGGGCGGTGGCGCGGTCGGCGGAGGGGCCGTGTTATCCTGCCGTGCCTTTTCTTCCTGCTCGCGGCGGATGATGTCGTTGTAGTTCTGGGGTCCGGTCGGGATTTCGGGCTCACGCGTGGGCTCCGGCACCCGGCGTTCGGTGCCGGGGCGGAAGGCCTCCTCGATGCCGTTGACCGTGCGGAAGACGGCGTTTTTGGGCCTGAGGAAGGGCCGGGCCGGATATTCCTTGAGCGCTGCCTGCATGAACTGGTTGAAAATCGGGACAGGCGTCGCCGCGCCCGTCTCGCCGCGGCCCATGGGGCGGTTGTCGTCAAAGCCGATGAAGACGCCGACGACGATGTCGGTCGTGAAGCCGACGAACCAGGCCGAGCGGTACTCATTGGTCGTGCCGGTCTTGCCCCCGACCCAGCGGCCCAGGCCGCGCGCGCTGGCCCCGGTTCCGCGCTGAATGACGCCTTCCAGCATGGAACTGACCTGGTAGGCGGTGATGGGGTCGATAACTTGCTCGCCGCGCGGGGGCAGACGGGGCGATTCCTGGCCGCTGAAGCCCCGACTGCATTCGCGGCAGGTTCGGCGCTCGGCATTGAAGATCGTCTGGCCATTCCGGTCCTGGATCAGCTCGATCAGATACGGCTCGATCCGGCGTCCACCGTTGACGAAGGCAGCATAGGCGGCCGTCAGGTCATAGGGGGTGGTCTCGCCCGCGCCCAGGGAGACGGCAAGATTGGGGGGAAGGTCGTCCGCGACACCCATGGTTTCCGCCAGATCGACGATCTTGCGCATGCCGACCTGATCGGCCAGCCGCACCGTCATGACATTGCGCGACAGCTCCAGGCCCCTACGCAGGGTCTGGGGTCCGTAATACTCGCGGCTGTAGTTCTCCGGCGTCCAGCGTGTGCCGCCCGGACCTCCGGCAAAACTGATCGGGGCGTCCAGAACGATCGAGGCCGGTGTGAAGTCCCCCTCAAGGGCGGCCGCATAGACGATGGGCTTGAAGGCCGAGCCCGGCTGACGGCGCGCCTGGGTCGCGCGGTTGAAGCTGGACAGGGCATAGGAATAGCCGCCGACCATGGCCAGCACGCGACCGGTCTGGGGATCGATGGCCACAAGGGCACCGTTGACGGCCGGGATCTGTTTCAGCGCGTACTGGTTGTCCCGGGGCTCGACGAAGATCAGGTCGCCTCGTTCAAGGCGCCTGTTGGCATTGGCCCAGGCCGCATCGGCGGGGACCAGCACACCGGCATTGTCACCGGCGGCCAGCCGGATGCGGACGGTATTGCCCGAGACGCTCTCGACCGCCGCGGCCTGCCACCGGCGACGCTCGGGCGGAGTGGTCTTTTTCCGGGCCTCTTCCTGCCAGCCCTCGGAGAAGTCCGTCGTTCCCCACGGACCGCGCCAGCCATGACGGCGATCATAGTTCTCGAGCCCGGTCATCAGGGCGTCACGCGCGGCAGTCTGCAGGGTCGGGTCGAGAGTGGTGCGCAGGTAATAGCCGCCGGCATTGATCGCCTGGGCCCCGTACCGGGCGATGGCCTGACGCCGGGCCTCCTCAACGAAATAGTCGGCGTCGCGATACTGGGCCCGCATCGGGGCATCCTGGGTGACCAGCGGCTTGGCCCGCGCGACAGCCAGCTCCTCGGGAGTCAGGGCCCGATTGTCGGCCATTTCGCCCAGCACCCAGTCCCGCCGGGCCTTGGCGGCCTCGGGAAAGCGTTTGGGGTGGTAGTTGGTCGGTCCCTTGGGCAGGGCGGCGAGGAAGGCCGCTTCCTCGGGCGTCAGCTGCTCCAGCGACTTGCCGAAATAGTTGTAGGCCGCCGAGGCGATGCCATACGAACGGTAGCCCAGAAAAATCTCGTTCAGGTACAGTTCAATAATCTGTTCCTTGCTGAGGGTCGCCTCCAGCCGGCTGGACAGGATGGCTTCCTTCAGCTTGCGGTTCACGCTGGTCTCATTGGTCAGCATGATGTTCTTGGCGACCTGCTGGGTGATGGTCGATCCCCCCTCAAGCCTGCGTCCCGTCGCGACGTTGAAGATGTTCTTGAACATGGCCCGGCCAAGCCCCGAGACATCGACTCCGCCATGGCTGAAGAAGTTCCGGTCCTCGGCGGCCAGGAACGCCTGGATCACGACGGGCGGGATCTGGTCGTAGGAGACATAGATGCGGCGTTCCTCGGAAAACTCGCCGATCAGGGTGCCGTCGCCGGCATAGACCCGCGTCGCCGTGGCCGGCCGGTAGTCGGCCAGTTCTCCAGCGTCGGGCAGGTCGTGGAACAGCCACGCCGCATAGACGGTGACCACCAGCCCGGCCAGGGCAATCGCGCCCAGCAGGCCGATCCCCGCCATCACGAACCAACGTTCGGCTATCTTCACCGCTCACTCCGACAGGACAAGTCTCTCAGGGTTTAGCCCGCGTCGATGTCCCGCGAAAGGCCCTGTCGTATCGGGGGCCCTGAAGGCCTCTGTCAGGGGTTGCCGCCCGCCTCCGGAGAGCCAGCATAGCGAATCGGCCCCTCAAGGGTCTGAAAATAGATGTCGATGCCCCGCACCACGCCGCGCATCAGCTCTCTGCGGCGGCGCTCGTCCATCAGGATACGCTCGTCCTCGGGATTGGTGACAAAGCCCATTTCCAGCAGGACCGCGGGGACGTCGGGGGCCAGCAGCACGGCCAGACCCGCGTCACGGTGGCTGCGACGCAGCATGGGGTGACCGGTCCGCTCGATCTCGCCCAGCAGTGAGCGGGCGAACAGCGCCGAGCGGTTCTGGGTCGAGCGCTGGGTCATATCCAGCAGGATGCGGTCGACCGAGGGGTCCTGACCCGGCAGGTGCAGGTCGCGGTGCCAGTCGTCGCGACCGGTAAACTCGCGCACGGCCCGGCCCGCACCCTGTTCCGACAGGGTATAGACACTGGCACCCCGCGTGGCGGGATCATTGCCGGCATCGGCATGCAGGCTGATGAACAGGTCTGCACCCGCCTCGCGCGCGATTTCGACCCGGCGCGGCAGGCCGACATAGACATCGGTCTGGCGGGTCATGAGGACGCGATAACGGCCCGTGCGCTCCAGCTCGGCCTTGAGCGCCAGGCCGGCCGCCAGGGTCACGGCGCTTTCGCGCGATTGCTGGCCCGACGCGCCGGGGTCACGTCCGCCATGGCCGGGATCGATGACGATCAAGGGCCTCTGGTCTCCCCTCCGATTGCGGGGGGCAGACGCGGCGGAAGCGCGGGGCGAGGGCATGGCCTGGGCGGCGGGCACCTCGCTCGTGGCTTTCAGATCAATCACATAGCGGTAATGGGAAACGCCATCGCCGGGGGACAGCAGAAAGCGTCTTTCGACCTCAACCCCTGAAGCCAGCGCCAGTTCGACCCGCGAGCGACTGCCGACCTGGGCCACGCGATAGGCGCGTACCAGCCCCATGCCCTGCCCGTTCTGATCCCGCCCGGCGCGCACATCATCCAGATCGACCACCAGCCGCCCGTCCCGCCCGGCCTCGACCACCGTGGCCCGCGTCGAAGCGTCCAGGTCGATCACCACGCGGGTGCGCTGGGCGTCGCCACCGAAGCGGACGCGCAGAACATCACCCTCGACGCCGAGGGCCAGTCCGCGGGTCGCCGTCAAAAGCAGGGCGCAGAGCACGACGAGAGCCAGGGCGGTCATGGCCCATTCCCTTGCCCCCCATCGAGCCAGATCGAACTTCAGTGTCGCGCGCATTCTGTCGTAACCACAGCCATCACAGGACCGATTTACGGTGAGATCATCCCTGACACAGGCCTCTGTGGATTCCGTTAAGACCATGCCGCTTTCAATTCGTGCGCGGGCTGCCTATTGTCTTGTTGCTGCGGTCGCGGCCCGTTTGTGCGGGCCGTGCGGCCATCAGCCCCGATCCCACCCTTCTGACGCCCGCACGGCCTGACCGACGGACGACAGGGCGGAACCGGACCCGCCAATGAAGGACGCCTTGCGAAAAGGATTGTCTGACAAAAGGCAGGCCGTGTTTCAGGAACACACACGACCATGGGCCTTTCGACCCGTTCGAATCCGGAGACTGAACCTGATCGCATAGCCGACGGCCTGACCGTCTGCGCGGGGTTCATCCAGGTCCATGCCCCTCATTTAAATCGGCGAGCCGCTCGACCAGCCGGGACACGTCCCGGCGGGCGGGGACCGGCGCGCCCAGGAAAGACCCTTCATGTCCAAGACAATGCTTATCGACGCGGCTCATGCCGAGGAGACCCGCGTCGCCATCGTGGAAGCGCGCCAGGTTGAGGAGTTCGATTTTGAATCCCGCGCCCGCCGCCAGCTTCGCGGCAACATCTATCTGGCCAAGGTCACGCGGGTAGAGCCCAGCCTTCAGGCCGCCTTCGTCGAATATGGCGGCAATCGCCACGGCTTCCTGGCCTTCAACGAAATCCACCCGGACTATTACCAGATTCCGGTCGCTGACCGGGAAGCAATCATGGCCGAGGCACCGTCCGATGAGGACGAGCACGACGACCTGGGCCGCGAGAGCGACGACGGCGAGTCGGAAGGCGGCCTTGCCGACGAAGAGCGCCTGAAGCGTCGCCTTATGCGGCGCTACAAAATCCAGGACGTCATCCGCCGCCGGCAGATTCTGCTGGTGCAGGTGGTCAAGGACGAGCGCGGCGCCAAGGGCGCGGCCCTGACGACCTGGCTGTCGCTGGCCGGGCGCTACTGCGTGCTGATGCCCAACACGGGCAAGGGCGGTGGCATCTCGCGCAAGATCACCCAGGCCACCGACCGCAAGCGGCTGAAGGCGGCGGCGGCGGCGCTGGACGTGCCCAAGGGCATGGGCCTGATCATCCGCACGGCGGGGGCCAAGCGCACCAAGGCCGAGATCAAGCGCGACTATGAATATCTGCTGCGGCTGTGGGAGACGATCCGCGAAACGACGCTGAGCTCGAACGCCCCCAGCCTGATCTACGAAGAGGAGAACCTGGTCCGGCGCGCCGTCCGCGATATGTTCGACAAGGACTTCGACGGCATTCAGGTCGAGGGGTATGAGGGCTGGAAGCAGGCGCGCGACTTCATGCGTGTGCTGATGCCGTCCCAAGCGAAGAAGGTGCATCTGTACCAGGGCTCAAGGCCGCTGTTCGCCGCCCACGGCATCGAGGACCTGCTGACCCAGATCCACCAGCCGACCGTGCCGCTGAAGTCCGGCGGTTATCTGGTCATCAACCAGACCGAGGCGCTGGTCGCCATCGACGTCAACTCGGGCCGCGCGACCAAGGAGCGCAACGTCGAACAGACGGCCTACAAGACCAATCTGGAAGCCGCCGTCGAGGCCGCGCGCCAGCTGCGGCTGCGCGACCTGGCCGGGCTGGTGGTCATCGACTTCATCGACATGGATGAGTCGAAGAACAACCGGGCCGTCGAGAAGGTCATGAAGGATGCGCTGGCCAAGGATCGCGCCCGCATCCAGATGGGCCGCATCTCGGACTTTGGCCTGATGGAAATCAGCCGCCAGCGTCGTCGTCTGGGCGTGATCGAAGGCGCGACCGAGGTCTGCCCGCACTGCCAGGGTGCCGGCCGGATCCGCTCGGCGGAGTCTGCGGCCCTGATGATGCTGCGCGGCGTCGATATCGAAGTCGGCAAGAATGGCGCCGGTACGGTCGGCCTGAAGGTCCCGCTGGACACCGCCCTGTACATTCTGAACCACAAGCGCGCCTATCTGGACACCATGGCCCGGATGCGCGGTGTGGTGGTCATGGTCTCGGTCGACGAGAGCCTGGCACCGGGTGAGTACACCATCGAGCGCCTGACCACCGATCCGGATTTCGTCGCCCCCGAAGCCGAGGCCCTGCCGGTCGACGACATGCCCGTCGAGGATCTGGCCTTTGACGAGGCCTATGAGGACGAAGACGAAGACGAGGATGAGGACTTCGACGTCGCATCCGAAGAAGATGCGGAAGACGCCGAGCGGGCACCGCGCGAGCGCAGCCGGTCACGCGGTCCGGCTCCTGAAACCTCCGACGATGAGGGCGAAGACGGGGGCCGCCGCCGCCGCCGGGGACGTCGCGGGGGACGCCGCGTGCGCGAGGACAGCGAACGGGACGGCTTCAACTGGGTGCGGGGCCGCACGCCTTCACTGACGGATCCCTATGTCTGGTTCGACCCGATCAACCCGCACGGCGACACGGACGTGGCTCAGCCGGGTGCCGCGCAGGCCGACAGGCCCGACGGTCATCCCGCCAATGATGACGGCGAGAATGAGGGCGAACGCGAGGGCAACGGCCGTCGTCGTCGCCGTCGGCGCGGTCGCGGTCGGGATCGGGCGGGCTCCGAGGATGTCAGCGCGCGCGCCGAGGCCCGCGCCGCCAGCGAGGGCATGATCGACGAAGAGCCGGTCGACACGGCGGTCACCGCCCTGGTCGAGGGCGAAACCTCCGTGCCAGTGACCGAGCCAGTGACCGACGCCACGCCGGTTGAGGCCGAACCCGCTCCGAAACGCCGCCGCGTGCGCCGCAAGGCGGTCGAGGCTGCGGGCGATCAGACCCCCGTCGAAGCCGGGGCCGAGGCTGACACGGAGTCCTCAACCCCGGTCGAGCCGGAGATGGAGGCAGCACCGGAACCTGTCGTCGTGGAAGCCTCCGCGCCTCCGGCAGCCGAGGAGCCCGTGGTCGTCAGCAAGCCCGCACCCGCACGCAAGACGATCGACGTCGAGGAAATCCTGGCCAGCGATCCGAACCAGATCACGGCGCCGCCGCCCAAGCCCAAGCGTGGCTGGTGGCGTCTTTGACCTGACGTCCCCACATGGGGGATGATCACGGCGACCGATCATGCCGGGCGGGATGGCCATTGTTTGGCCTTGTCGCCCGGCGACCAATGACGATCCCGGAAAAGGGCGACCCGGCCGGTCGCCGTCGGACAGGAGCGTACCTTGAGCTGGCTTAAGCGATCCGTTTCCCGCATCACCGGCGTGGCCGTCGCCGTGGCCGCGCTGCTGGCGCTGCCGGCGCATGCCCACGCCCAGAGCATCATCCGCGACACGGAGATCGAGGGGATCATCCACGACTGGTCCGCGCCCGTGTTCCGCGCCATGGGTCTGGAGCCGGACGAGATCACCATCCTGCTGGTCAATGATCCGTCCCTGAACGCTTTCGCCACGCGCGGGCGTATCATGGGGCTGAACACCGGCCTGATCCTTGAGACCGACAATCCAAACCAGCTGCTGGGCGTGATCGCCCATGAAGGCGGGCATATCCGCAATCGCCACACCCTGCGCGACGGGGTGCAGCAGGCGGGCATGCAGCCCTTTTTGATGACCATGGCGCTCGGGGCGCTCGCGGCCGTGGCCGGGGCACCGGACGCCGCCGCCATGCTGGTCGCCTCCAGCCAGTATTTCGGAACCCTGGGCGCCCTTCGTTATATGCAGAGCCAGGAGGGTGAGGCCGACATCACCGCGGCCCGCGCGCTGGAAGCCGCGGGACTGTCGGGACGCGGTCTGGTCGAATTTTTCGAGAATTTCCGCTCCCAGGAAGTGTTCTCGGAAGCCCGCCGCTTTCCCTATTTCCGCAGTCACCCCCTGTCGTCGCGGCGGATCGAGAACCTGCGCCGCCCGGTCGAAGCCTCGCCCTACTATGACCAGGTCGACAGCCCTGAGCACATGGCCCAGCACGCCCTGATCATCGCCAAGATCCATGCCTTCATGGACCACCCCGGAATCACCCTGCGCAAATATCCGGAAAGCGATACCTCCCTGCCCGCCCGCTATGCGCGGACCATCGCCTGGTTCCGCGATGGCCAGACGGATCGGGCGCTGGCCGCCATCGACGCCCTGATCGAGGAGCAGCCCGAAAATCCCTTCTTCTGGGAGCTGAAGGGTCAAATCTTTTTCGAGGAAGGCCGGCCGGTCGAGGCCATCGAGGCGCACCAGCGCTCGGTGGATCTGATGCCCGACGCCCCCCTGCTCCGCATCAACCTGGGTCATGCCCTGCTGGAGTCGCGGAACAATGACCTGCTGGAGCGGGCGGTCAGCGAACTGAAGCAGGCCACGGTGCTGGAGCACGACAACCCCATGGCCTGGCGCCTTCTGGGCCAGGCCTATTCCCAGCTGGGAAGGGAGGGCGAGGCGCGGCTGGCCTCGGCCGAATACTATTTCGCCGTCGGCCGGACCGACCAGGCCACGCAGTTCGCCCTGCGCGCGCGTGACATGCTGGAGCCCGGTTCGATGGAATGGCGTCGCGCCATGGACATCATTCTGGCGTCCGGCGCGACCATGGATGACCTCAGGGTTCTGGACGAATCGACGGCCAGACGGCCAACGGGGGTGCTGCCTCCCCAACGCCTGAACCAGGGCCGCCCCTCAGGAACTCCATGACCGACACACCACCCGCATCCCGGCGCCGCGCCGCGCGCAAGCCGTCCCCCGCTCCGGAAGCCATCCAGCCGGAACCGGCACCACAGCCCACGCCCTCGACTGGCTGGCTGGCGCGGTATGGTGTGCAGGCGGCGGTGGCGGTGTCCGTTCTCGCGCTGGGCCTGTCCGTCTGGGCCAGCTTCGGGGGCGGCTTTGAAACCCGGGTGCGGACCTATCTGGTGGAGAACCCCCAGATCCTGGACGAGATGCTTCAGGCCCGGGACCAGCGGGCCGCGACCCAGCGCATCGAGCGGCTGAATGCGGGGATCGCCGCCCTGCCCCAGGTGCTGGAGCCCGGACCGGGCGAGCCGGTGTTCGGCCCTGCCGATGCGGCGGTGACCGTCGTCGAATATTTCGATTACCGTTGCCCCTACTGCAAGACGGCGACACCGGGCGTCATGGAACTGATGCGCACTCACCCCGACGTGCGCTTCGTCTTCCGCGAATGGCCGATTCTGGACGCCGGCAGCAGCACCGTCTCCCAGCACGCCGCGCGCGCCGCCCTGGTCGCCCACAGCCAGGGCAAATATCTGGCCGTCCACCAGGCCCTGATGGCGGAAAGCGCCCTGTCGCATGAAACCATCGACCGGATTCTCGCCGAGAACGGCGTCGACACCGGCCCGGACGGTGCGGCGCTGAATGCCCCGGCCATCAGCCGCATCCTGGCCGATGTTCAGGCGGGCGCGGGGGCAGTCGGCATGGACGGCACCCCGACCTTCTTCATCAACGGCCGGGCCAGCGCCAGCAATGCGCCCGAGGCCATCGCCCAGGCGATCGCGGCCGCCCGCTAGATAAGCCCGCTGAGCGGGGACGAGGCGCTGGCGTAGCGGCGCTTGGGCATGCGGCCGGCCAGATAGGCCTCGCGCCCGGCGATCACCGCATGCTTCATGGCGCGCGCCATGCGGATCGGGTTCTTCGCCTCGGCAATCGCGGTGTTCATCAGCACAGCGTCACAGCCCAGTTCCATGGCAATGGTCGCGTCAGAGGCCGTGCCGACCCCGGCATCGACCAGCACCGGCACCCTGGCCTGTTCCACGATCAGCCGCACATTGACGCGGTTCTGGATGCCCAGCCCCGAGCCGATGGGCGCAGCGGCCGGCATGATGGCGGCGGCCCCCGCCTCTTCCAGATGACGGGCCATGACCACGTCGTCTGTGCAATAGACCATGACGTCAAAGCCGTCCTTGACCAGCATCTCCAGTGCCCGCAGCGTCTCAGGCATGTCGGGGTAGAGGTGCGGCGTGTCCGACAGCACTTCCAGCTTGACCAGGTTCCAGCCGCCCGCCTCGCGCGCCAGCCTGAGCGTGCGGACCGCATCCTCGCCGGTGAAACAGCCGGCCGTATTGGGCAGATAGGTGAACCGGTCGGGCTTCACATGATCGACCAGCATGGGCTGGCTGGGGTCGGACAGGTTCACTCGCCTGAGCGCCACGGTGACGATCTCCGCCCCCGCCGCCTCGGCCGCCGCCGCGTTCTGGGCATAGTCGGCATATTTGCCGGTCCCGACGATCAGCCGCGAGGAAAAGGTGCGACCGGCAACGGTCCAGGTGTCGGAGTGTGGATCAGTCATGGGCGACACCTAGGCCTCCCGCGCATCCGGCAAAAGAGGCGTGAAGCGAAATTCACCCGCCCCCCACGAACTGGACGATCTCGATGCGGTCGCCGTCGGTCAGGGCTGTGGTGGCATGCAGGGACTTCGGAACGATCTCGAGGTTGCGCTCGATGGCGACCTTGCGCGGGTCGAGGCCCAGCTCCTCGACCAGACCAGTCAGGGTGGTGGCAGCGACCTCGCGGTCCTCGCCATTGACCTGGATTTGCAGCACGGCGGCGTCCCTCCTCGGCAGGGGGCCCGCCTAGCACAGGCGCGCGGCCTCCAGCTAGCCGGGCCGGCGCGAAAGGCTGGCGGTCAGATCGGTCATGGCCTGTCGCAGGTCCGATATCTCGGCGCGCAGGGCGGCCAGATCGGCCATTTCCTCCGCGTGGACCTGCTGACGCTCCTCGCTGGCCTGACGCAGGTCCTCTTCCAGCCTGTGCCGCTCGGCCTTTGCCTCTTCCTCGTGCTCGGCCTGCATGGCGTTGACGACGATCCCGATGAACAGGTTCAGCATGGTGAAGGTGGTGCTGAGGATGAAGGGCACGAAGAACATCCAGGCATAGGGCTGGACCTCCATCACCGGCCGGACGATACCCATCGACCAGCTTTCCAGCGTCATGATCTGGAACAGGGAATAGGCCGAGGCCGGGATCGATCCGAACCACTGGGGAAAGTCGGCCCCGAACAGCTTGGTCGCCATCACCGACGCCACATAGAAGATCAGCCCTATCAGCAGGACGATCGAGCCCATCCCCGGCAGGGCGCTGATCAGGGCCCCGACCACCCGCTTGAGTGACGGCACGATGGTGATCATGCGCAGCACCCTGAGGATCCTGAGCGCGCGAAGGACCGAGAACGGCCCGGCGGCCGGCATCAGGGCGATGGCGACCACGGTAAAGTCGAACAAGCTCCACGGGTCCCTGAAGAAGGCCAGCCGGTGCACGGCGATCCGCGCCACCACCTCGATCACGAAGACGGCCAGCACGATCCTGTCCAGCACCAGCAGCACCGGGCCGATGCGGTCCATCACCCAGGAACTGGTCTCCAGCCCCAGGGTAATGGCATTCAGGATGATCAGGACGAGAATGAATCGCTCGGTCCGGGGCGATGTCACAATCTGTCTGAGGCGGTCCAAGGCAGTCTCCGGAGAGGGGGATTTCCCGCCCCCTTGCCGCATTCCGGAATGGGGCGCCAGAGGCCGATACGACGCGCCCTGCCGCGCCCGGTTGCCGCAGGGGCAATCTTTCTCACGTCCGGTTTGATAACCGCCCCGCCTCGGCTAAAAGGCGGGTCCGATTCCGGTCGGTCCGCCCTTACCATGAGCGCAATGCCCGAGACTCTCGCCCTCCACGTTCTGAACGGCCCGAACCTCAACCTTCTGGGAGAGCGTGAGCCGGACATCTATGGGCGCGAGACCCTGGCCGACATCCAGGCTCTGTGCGAAGCGGCGGCGGGGAGTGTGCCCGTGGTCTTTCGCCAGTCGAACCACGAGGGCCAGCTGGTCGAGTGGATTCACGAGGCACGGGGCACCGCCCGGGCTCTGGTGATCAATCCGGCGGCCTTTACCCACACCTCGATTGCCCTGCTGGATGCGCTCAAGACCTTGGACATTCCCGTCGTGGAGTGTCATCTGAGCAATCCGGCGGCGCGGGAGGAATTCCGGCGCCATTCCTATGTCTCGCTGGTCGCGACCGGCATTATTTCGGGCTTCGGCCCCCATGGTTACGAGCTGGCGGTCAAGGCCGCGCTGAGGCTGGCGCAGGAACGCGCTGAGGCCGTGGCTCGTTGAAGAATGAACAAGAAGGTCAACTCACCTATGGCTGAGAAGAAATTGCCGAACGACGCCGAGATCGACACCAATCTGGTGCGCCAGCTGGCGGACATCCTCAAGGAGACCGAGCTCTCGGAAATCGAGGTTGAGCGCGGGGAACTGAAAATCCGCGTGGCGCGCGAGCTGACGGTCGCGGCCGGCCCGGTGACCTATGCGGCGGCCCCGGCTCCGGCGGCGGCCCCAGCGCCTGCGGCCGTGCCGGCTCCGGCAGCGTCCATGCCGAGCGATCCGGCCACCATCGTCGCCAAATCGGGCGAAGAGGTGAAATCGCCGATGGTCGGCACCGTCTATCTGCAGGCCTCGCCCGAGGCCCCGCCGTTCGTGAACATCGGCGACAAGGTCAAGAAGGGTCAGACTTTGCTGATCGTCGAGGCGATGAAGACCATGAACCCCATCCAGGCCCCGCGCGACGGCGTGGTCGCGGATGTGCTGGTGGGCGACGCCCAGCCGGTCGAGTTCGGCGAACCCCTCATCCTGCTCGAGGCCTGAGCCGGTGTTTAGCAAGGTCCTGATCGCCAACCGGGGTGAAATCGCCCTGCGTATCCACCGCGCCTGCAAGGAGATGGGCATCTCCACCGTGGCCGTGCACTCGGAAGCCGATCGGGGCGCCATGTGGGTGCGGCTGGCGGACGAAAGTGTCTGCATCGGCCCGGCCCCGGCCGCCAAGTCCTATCTGAACATCCCCTCGATCATCGCGGCGGCGGAGATCACCGGCGCCCAGGCGATCCACCCCGGCTATGGCTTCCTGTCGGAAAACGCCCGCTTCGCCGAGATCGTCGAGGCGCACGGCATGACCTTCATCGGCCCGAAGGCCGAGCACATCCGCATCATGGGCGACAAGATCACCGCCAAGCAGACGGTGCTGGATGCCGGCATCCCCTGCGTGCCGGGTTCGGCCGGCGAGGTCGAGACCATCGAGGCGGCCATTGCGGCGTCGAAGACCATCGGCTTCCCCCTGATCGTCAAGGCGGCGGCGGGCGGCGGCGGACGCGGCATGAAGGTGGCGCTGACCGCCGACGATCTGGTCGAGGCCGTGCAGACGGCCCAGTCCGAAGCCAAGGCCGCCTTTGGCAATGGCGCGGTCTATATGGAGCGCTACCTGCAGAAGCCGCGCCATATCGAGCTTCAGGTCGTGGCCGACAGCCACGGCAATGTGGTTCACCTCGGCGAGCGCGACTGTTCGCTGCAGCGGCGCCACCAGAAGATCCTCGAAGAGGCCCCCTCGCCCGCCCTGTCGGCGGCCGAACGCGCCCAGATCGGCGAGACGGTCAACAAGGCGATTGCCGCCATCGGCTATCTCGGCGTCGGCACCATCGAATTCCTTTGGGAAGACGGCGAATTCTTCTTCATCGAGATGAACACCCGGCTGCAGGTCGAGCATCCGGTCACGGAGATGGTCACCGGTGTCGATCTGGTCCGCGAGCAGATCCGCATCGCCGCGGGCGAGCCGCTCAGCTTCCGTCAGGAGGATGTCCGCTTTGAGGGGCACGCCATCGAGTGCCGCATCAATGCCGAGAATGCCGAGACCTTCACCCCCTCGCCCGGCACCATCACCGACTATCACGCGCCCGGAGGCCTGGGCGTGCGCATGGATAGCGCCATCTATGCCGGCTATACGATCCCGCCCTATTATGACAGCCTGATCGGCAAGCTGATCGTGCATGGTCGCGACCGGGAGGCCTGCCTCGCCCGGCTGAAGCGGAGCCTGAACGAGATGGTCGTCGGCGGGATCGATACCACCATCCCCCTGTTCCAGAAGCTGCTGGCCGAGCCGGACATCCTGTCGGGGGATTACGACATCCACTGGCTGGAGAACTGGGCCAGGCGCCAGAAGGGACCGGCCAGCTGAGCGAGGCGCTCGCCACCCCGATCCCGCCCGAGGCACTGACCGCCGAGTTTCTGTTGCACGCCTATCGCCAGGGGGCCTTTCCCATGGCGGACAGCCGCGAGGCTGACGAACTGGTGATGGTTCGCCCGCACATTCGGGGCGTCATTCCCCTTGACAGTTTCCATGTGCCTGCGCGTCTCGCCCGGACGGTGCGTACGACGGAGCTGGAGGTGCGGGTCAACGCCGACTTCCCGCAGGTGATCGCGGGCTGCGCCGCCCTGATCCGTGACCGCTGGGACACCTGGATCAACCGGCGCATCGAAGAGGCCTATACGCGGCTGCACGAACAGGGTCATGCCCACAGCGTGGAATGCTGGGCAGGGCACACCCTGGTGGGCGGGCTTTATGGGGTTCAGATCGGCGCGGCGTTCTTCGGCGAAAGCATGTTCACCCGCCAGAGAGACGCCTCGAAGATCGCCCTGGTGCATCTGGTGGCGCGCCTGAACAGGGCGAGCTTCCGCCTGCTGGATGCCCAGTTCGTCAACGCTCACCTGAAGCAGTTCAACATCCTTGACGTCCCGCATGGCCTGTACATGCGGGCCTTGCGTCCGGCGCTGGAACAGGCCCCTGACATGGAAGCGTTCCGGGCCGCCATGACCGGCGAGCAAGCCGTGGCCTATGCGCGGCAGTCGACCAGCCAGGCGTCATAGACCGGGTGCTCCAGCACACCCAGGCCGCGCGACGACGAGAACATCCAGCCGCGGAAGATCTGACGCGGCTCCGCGCCTGTGACTATGCCGCGGGGTTGCAGGCTGATCTCGAGATAGCCGGCCGCTTCCTGGTCGCGTTCCTCCTCGGCCGAGACCTCACAGGCGCGCACCCGAAAAATGAGCTCGCGTTTGAAGGCGACCGGACGACCGCCCACCTCGACCTCGAATCGGATCGATTCCGCCGTGACCTTGTCGACCGCCTGGACCACGGCGACGCGGCGGCGCTGACGCGGGGGCGGAGGCCCGTCGGGTTCGGTCGGGGCCTCAACGGCCTCGACCGTCTCTTCGGTGGCCACCTCAGCCGCCTCGGCCGGGGCCGGGGCCTCGATCTGATTGAGCGGTTCGTTCCGCCGGGCCTGATTCAGCGCGGCGGTGGTTTCTTCGGGGGTCAGGGGTACCGGAACGGGCGCGTTCGGTGCCGGCTGGGCGTTGGGCGCGGTCTCGGTCGGTCCGAGTGTATTGGTCGGAGCCGGGTCCTGGGCCGGAGCCGGGTTGGCAGGCGGGTCCTGAATCGGGCGCGCGTCCTGGGGGCGGTCGTTCAACGCGGCGGTCACGCCGACGCCACCGACCGCAAGCGTGGCGGCCACAACCAGTCCCAGAATGCGGGCCGGGCGCTTCATTCGGGCGTCCAGGCCTGATAGTCGCCGGTCGCGGCGGGTCGACGCCCCTCGGTCAGAACCGAGCCGGGCGGACGCCAGGCCATAGGCGTGCCGGTCAGATTCGGCAGGTGGTCCTTTTCCCAGCTCTGACGGTGCAGGGCATCCTCGGTCGGGGGCTCGTCAAAGGTGTAGTGCAGCCAGCCGTGCCAGTCGGGCGGCACCTTGGTCGCCTCGGCATAGCCGTCATAGATTACCCAGCGCCGACGACGCCCGTCATAGCTTTGGGTGTCGCGCGATTCGTAATAGCGGTTGCCCAGGGCATCCGTGCCGACCAGGCGACCGCGCTTGGCCACTGTGAACAGCGTGCCGATGGTCGCACCACTCCACCACGAAAACAGCTTTGCCAGCACGTCAGGAAACCCAGTCATGTCAAAGGGCGCGGACCTGTGCGCGCCGGTGTGGCATCATACGAACCGCCGCCGGGCGCGTCCAGCGATGGATCACGCCATGACCGGCGCACGGACGGTGTGATACTTGCATGGCCGAGATTGATCGACACCGGATGGGACACCCCTCATGACCCGACCCTCTCCTTCTGGCGCCCTTGGCCTGTTCGCGGCCGTGCTGGTGCTGGCAACCGCCCTGCCCGAGCCGGTCATGGCCCAGAACGCCAGCCAGATCGCGCGCGTGCGAGCGGGCCAGAGCTGCCCGGGCTGCAACCTGTTCCAGGGCGACTTCTCCTATATGGAGGCGCGCGGTCTCAACCTGTCGCGGGCGCGCCTGCGCCAGGCGAACCTCAGCCTCTCCGTCATGAACCGGACGCGCTTCACCAATGCCGACCTGCGCGATGTCGACGCCTATGGGGCCGTCTTCTCCAGCGCGCGATTCGGCGGGGCCAATCTGACCAATGCCAATTTCGTCGGTACCTATCTGGAGGGGGCCGACTTCTCCGGGGCCCGCCTGGACGGGGTGAACTTTTCCGGGGCGCAGATGCAGCGCGCCACCGGCCTGACCCAACGCCAGCTGGACCGGGCCTGCGGCGATGCCGAAACTCGCCTGCCTGGTTCGCTGCGCATTCCCGCCTGCTGAGGGGCTCGATCCTTACGCCGAATTAAGTAGGGATTTGTGGGGAATGACGGCATGGAGAAGGTGTGAAAACTCTCGCGATCCCCTTTGCGAAGCCTGACCGGAGCGGCCGGACCGCCCTGATCGGACTGGCGCTGCTGACGGCCCTGGTCGCCACGACGGCGCGGGCCGGGGACGCGCGCGGCGAAACCGACCGTCAGGACACCCGCTTCACCCGCGAGGTTGAGGTCGTGCCCCTGGGGCGGACCGGAACATTCCAGATTTTTCCGCAAGACCCGGATGTCGCCCGCGTGGTCTCTCTCGGCGGCACCTGCCGGCGCTGCGAGCTGTCCGGGCGCAACCTGTCCGGAGCCACCTTCACCGCCGCCACCTTCATCGACGCCACCTTGGTGGAAACGGATCTGCGGGGCTCCGAACTGGTCGGTTCGAACTTTTCCCGGGCCGACTTCACGCGGGCCGACCTGCGCGGGGCCAGTCTGGTGGCCGCGAACTTCTCGGGCGCAGTTTTCACCGATGCCCGGATGGATGGCATCGAGGGCGTGGGATCGGTCTTCATCCGCGCCGACCTGTCGGGGGCCAATCTGTCCGGTGCAGCCCTGGGCGGGGCCAATATGAATGGCGCTGTTCTCGTGCGAGCCAATCTGAGCGGGACCGAGCTGTTCGGTGTCACCCTGGCCAATGTGAATGCCCGCGGCGCGAATTTCCGCAATGCGGAGATCACCGCCTCCAACCTGTCGAACGGCAATTTTGCGGGGGCGGACTTCCGCGGGGCCGAGTTGAACGGTGCCCGGCTGACGGGCGGCTCCTTCTCGCGGGCGGATTTCACCGGTGCCTCGCTGCAGCGGACCGACATACGCGGCACCGATCTCAGCCAGTCGCAGGGCCTGACCCAGTCCCAGGTCAGCGAAGCCTGTGCCGACTCCTCGACCCGCCTGCCGGGAGGACTGACGGGCCGGAGCTGCCGCAATCTGTCGCGGGTTCAGCCGCCGGCCGCGCCGCAACCGCCGACGCCGCCGACCCGCCGCGTGGTAGTCGCCGGCCGCTGAGGCGTCAGCCCGACCGTGGCCCTCAGACCTTGATCGGCAGTGCCGTGCGGATGTGAACGTCCTTGAGCTGACGCTCGGCCGCCTCGGTCGGGGCGTTCATCAGCAGATCCTCGCCCTGCTGGTTCAGCGGGAAGGCGATGACCTCGCGGATCGCCGTCTGACCGGCCAGCAGCATGACGATGCGGTCGATGCCGGGGGCCAGCCCCCCGTGCGGCGGAGCGCCATAGCGGAAGGCATTCAGCATGCCCCCGAACTGGGCCTCGACCACCGAGGCATCATAGCCCGCGATCTCGAAGGCCTTGAGCATGATCTCGGCCTTGTGGTTCCGGATCGCGCCCGAGCACAGCTCATAGCCGTTGCAGACGATGTCGTACTGGTAGGCGAGCACGTCGAGCGGGTCCTTGGTCTCAAGGGCCTCCATCTCGCCCTGCGGCATGGAGAAGGGATTGTGCGAGAAGTCGACCCGCTTCTCGTCCTCGTTCCACTCGAACATCGGGAAATCGACGATCCAGCAGAATTTGAAGGCGTCGTCCGCGATCAGGTCCAGATCCTGGCCGACCTTGGTGCGGGCCGTGCCGGCGAATTTGTAGAAGACGGACGGGTCACCGGCGACGAAGAAGGCAGCGTCACCCTTGCCCATGGCCAGGGACTTCATCAGGGCGTCGGCTGGGTCCTGCCCCAGGTTCTTGGCGATCGGACCGCCCCAGGCACCCTGGTCCTCCGACCAGAAGATGTATCCAAGGCCGGGTTGCCCCTCCCCCTGCGCCCAGCTGTTCATGCGATCGCAGAAGGCGCGCGAGCCGCCGGTCGGGGCAGGAATGGCCCAGACGGCATTCTTCGCATCCGCCGCGAGGATCTTGTTGAACAGGCCAAAGCCCCCGTCACGGAAATCCTCGCTGACGTCCGACATTTCGATCGGATTGCGCAGGTCCGGCTTGTCCGTGCCAAACAGGGAGATCGCCTCGCGATACGGGATACGCACGAAGGGATAGGGATCAACCGCCTTGCCGTCCGCGAACTCCTCGAACACGCCGTGCATGACCGGCTCGATCGCGGCGAACACGTCTTCCTGCGTGACGAAACTCATCTCGACGTCGAGCTGGTAGAATTCCAGCGATCGATCGGCGCGCAGGTCCTCGTCGCGGAAACAGGGGGCGATCTGGAAATAGCGGTCGAAGCCCGAGACCATCAGCAGCTGTTTGAACTGCTGCGGGGCCTGCGGCAAGGCGTAGAATTTGCCGGGATGCAGGCGCGACGGCACGAGGAAGTCGCGCGCGCCCTCAGGCGACGAGGCCGTCAGGATCGGCGTCTGGTACTCAAGGAAGCCCTGATCGACCATACGACGGCGGATCGAGCTGATCACCTTCGAGCGCAGGACAATGTTCTTGTGCAGGGTCTCGCGGCGCAGATCGAGATAGCGGTGCTTGAGGCGCAGCTCCTCGGGGTATTCCGGCTCACCAAAGACCGGCAGCGGCAGTTCGGCGGCTTCGGACAGCACCTCAACGGCCTTGACCTGAAGCTCCACGTCGCCGGTCGGCAGGGTCGCATTGACGGTCTCGGGCGAGCGGGCCACGACCTCGCCGTCCACACGGATGACGCTTTCGGCCCGCAGCCGCTCGACGGCCTCAAAGCCCGGCGTCTCGGGGTGCAGCACCAGTTGGGTCAGGCCATAGTGGTCGCGCAGGTCGATGAACAGCAAGCCCCCGTGGTCGCGCTTGCGGTGGACCCAGCCCGACAGGCGGACCGTCTTGCCCGCATCGTCGCCGCGAAGGGCGCCGCAGGTGTGAGTGCGATAAAGATGCGTCTCGGCCATGGGTCTGGATCGGTCGTCAAAAGGGGAGAATTCGGGAGGGCGGAAGGGCGCATTATCGCCGCTGAAAGTCAAGCGTGCGGGTGGATCGGGGTACGTCACACCGTCTTTCGGAAAGAGCTTTTCGCGGGCGTTACAATGTAGCATAGGGGAATGGTGACGCGCGAACCGGTCGATGACATCAGCCTGACGCGGGCGCTGGCCATTCTGGCCGCGACCTTCGCCATCGTGTTCGCCAGCCTGCTGCCGTCCGCCGTCGCCGCCTCGGCCGCCACGGACACGCCGGTTCAGCTGTGCTCGGGCCAGATCGTCCGCATCGGGGTGGACGCCGATGGCCATCCCGTTCCGGTGGATGACGACGACCGCGCAGGCCTGACCTGCGCCATGGCCCTGCTGTCGGGCCTTCAGGCGGTCGATGTGCCACCCGTCACGCTCGCGGCACCTCCAGCCGAACTGCGGGCCGTCGCCCCCGCACCGGTTCCCGAGACTGACCGTCCGGCTGCGCGCCATCCGCCCAAGCCCCCCGCGACCGCTCCACCGCACGCCTGAAGACGTCTCATCTGCCTGCGCCGGCCTGTCCCAGGCTGTGCGCCCCCGTGACTCTTTTCAGGACATTTCAAGGTGAAATCCCGACTTCTTGCCGCCACATCCGTGGTGGCCCTGGCCTGTGTGGCCAGTCCCACCCTCGCCCAGGGCGCGACCGAAATCACGGTCGATTCCATTATCGTAACCGGCACCCGCAATCCGGACGAGCCCCCCGTGGTCGCTGAGGCCCGCACCCGCCTGTCGCGCACGCCCGGCGCCGTCTCGGTGGTCGCCGCCGAGACCTTTGAGGACCGCTTTGCCCAAGGCTTCTATGACACCCTGCGCAACGTCCCCGGCGTGCTGGCCCAGAAGCGCTATGGCGAGGAGGCCCGCCTGTCGATCCGGGGCTCGGGCATCGCCCAGGGCTTCCACCAGCGCGGTGTGCTGTTCGCCCAGGACGGAGTGCCCTTCGCCGACGCCGACGGCTTTTCGGACTTTCAGGCCATCGATGTCCTGAGCGCGCGCTATATCGAGGTCTACAAAGGCGCCAACACCCTGCGCTTCGGCGGGGCCCAGCTGGGCGGGGCGGTCAATATCGTGTCTGTGACCGGGCGCACCGCCCCCTTTGACAATCAGCTCCGCGTCGAGGGCGGCTCGTTCGACAGCTATCGCGCGCAGTTTGCCATGGCCCGCCAGTGGGGCGACTGGGACCTCTATGCCGCCGTCTCGGGCATGCAGTCGGACGGATACCGCGATCACGCCGAACAGTCGCAAGGGCGGCTGACCCTCAACCTCGGCCGGTCGTTCGGCGAGGACCGCGAGGTGCGGCTGGTCTTTCAGGCCAGCGACATCCAGCAGGACCTGCCCGGTGCCCTGACCCTGACGCAGGCGCTGAACATCCCCGAAATGGCCAGCGCGAGCGCCCTGGCCGGCGATCAGGCACGCGACCTGACCGTCAAGCGGCTGACGCTGCAGACCCGCTGGCGCCTTGGCGATTCAACCGTGTTCGAGGGCGCGGTCTGGGGCTGGCAGAAGGACCTCTGGCACCCGATCTTCCAGGTCCTGCAATCTGACAGCCACACCACCGGCCTGTTCGGGCGGTTCGACTGGACCGGTGAGGTCGGCGGTATGAAGGCGGACCTGTTCTATGGCCTCAGCTATCGCGACGGTCAGGTCGATGTGCAGCGCTACATCAACACAGGCGGCCTGCCGGGGGCCATCACGGCCGACGGCGTGCAGGACGCCACGGGGCTGGACGTCTTTGCCGAAGGGCGACTGTTCGTGACCGATCGCCTCGCCCTTGTGGCGGGCGGGTCCTACGGCCGGGCGACCCGCGACTATGTCGACCGCCGCAACGCCGCCAACAATGACGGCGCCACCTGGGACTGGTTTTCGCCGCGCTTCGGCCTGCTGTGGGAGAGCGAGGACGGCGGGCAGGTCTATGCCAACGTCACCCGCTCGGTCGAACCGCCGACCTATGGCGCCCTGGTGCAGGCGCCGCTGACGGGCTTCACCCCCGTCGACATCCAGGATGCCTGGACGGTCGAGATCGGTACCCGGGGCCGCCGTGGCACCCTGGCCTGGGACGTAACCGTCTATCGCAGCCGGATCGACGGCGAGATCCTGAACTATATCGTCGGGCCCGACATTCCGGCGGCGACGTTCAATGGGGATCGCACCATCCATCAGGGCCTCGAGGCCGGACTGGAATGGACCCTGCCGATCACGCCGGGCGGCGGCACTGCCGTGCTGCGCCAGACCTATAACTACAATGACTTCTGCTTCGATCAGGATGTTCTGTGGGAAGGCAACCGCCTGCCGGTCGTGCCCGAGCACCAGTATCGGGCCGAGCTGACCTGGTGGCATCCGTCCGGCCTGTTCGTGACCCCCACGGTAGAGTGGCGCATCAGCGACGTCTGGGTCGACTATGCCAATACGCTCGAGGCACCGGGCTTTACCGTCTGGGGCCTGAACGGCGGCTGGGATTTCGACAACGGCACCACCCTGTTCGTCGACGCCCGCAATCTGGCGGACGAGCGCTACGTCAGTGAAATCAGCGCCGTCACTGACGCCCACACAGCCTCGACCGCCGTCTTCATGCCCGGCGAAGGCCGCTCGCTGTTCGTCGGTCTTCGACTGAACTACTGATCCGGAAAGGGCCGGGGCGGCGGTCGCGTCGCCCCGGCAGAGCTTTATGACCCAATCACCCCCACCCCTTTCCGACTCTTTCCGCACTGTCTGGCGCTGGCACTTCTTTGCCGGGCTGTTTGTCCTGCCGGTCCTGATGCTGATGGCCCTGACCGGCGGCCTCTATCTCTACAAGGCCGAGATCGAGGACGTCGCTTACCGGTCGCTCGCGACCGTCGAGATCCGCGAGACCCGCACCTCGCCCGATCAGTGGCAGCGCGCCGCTGAACAGGCCGTCGGCGGCACGGCGGCCGCCGTCGTGGTCCCGGACCGCCCGGACCGGGCCGTCCAGGTTCGCGTTCGCACTGATCAGGGCGAACGCACCGCCTTCGTTGATCCGTACACCGGACAGGTGACCGGCACCGTCGGCGGTCAGGGCCTGATGGAGATCGTCAAGAAGCTGCACAGCCTCGAACTGTTCGGAAAGCCCTTCAATATTCTGGTCGAAATCGTCGCGGGCTGGGCCATCATTCTGGTGGCGACCGGCGTGTTCCTGTGGTGGCCGCGCAAGGGCCGCGACGTCGCCGTCGCCCTGCCCCGCCCCGGCGATCCCGCCCGGCGGCCCTTCTGGCGCAATGCCCATGCGGTGACCGGCCTCTATGCTGGCGGGATCATCCTGTTCCTCGCCCTGACCGGAATGCCCTGGTCAGCGGTCTGGGGCGACCGGTTCATGAATGTGATGCGCGAGAGTGGCATCGGCCGCCCCGCAGCGCCCTCCGCCGCCAGTCAGTGGAGCCACGGCAAGGGCCACAATGCCCCGTCCGGGACCGGCTGGACGATGGAGCACGCCGTGCTGCACGCGCCCAGCGAGGGCCCCGGCATCCTGTCCCGCGTCATCGCGACCGCCGATGCCGAGGGCATGGGCCTGCCCTACACCGTCTCCATCCCCGCCGATCCGTCTCTAGCCTTTACCGTGTCGCGCCTGACCCGACGGGCCCAGGACGCCCGCAGCCTCTATGTCGACGGCACGACCGGACAGGTCGTCGGCGACCTGCGCTGGGACCAGTTCGGCAGCGGCGCCAAGGCCTTTGAATGGGGCATCGCGGTCCACCAGGGCATGCAGTACGGCGAGCTTAACCGGCTACTGATGCTGTTCGGGTGTATCGGCATCTGGGTGCTGGGGATCAGCGGCGGCCTGATGGCGTGGAAGCGGCGACCGAGGGACTCAGGCCTGACCGCTCCACCAAAGCCGACAGACCCACGCGCCCGCGCCGCCGTGCTGGGCATTGTCCTGCCGCTGGGGATCATCTTCCCCCTGACCGGGCTGTCGCTGCTGGCGGCGCTCGGACTCGAGGCTGTATGGCGTCGGTTGAAGCGCCCGCGCTGAGCGTTCATCCACAGGCGGGGGCGCTTGTCCCCCCTGACCACAGGGGACCTTGATGGCTTTGGGCCGGGTTCTGATATGTCAGCGGCATGACAGGCGCCGCCGACAGATCCGGACAGATGCGGCTGCCCCTCCGGCGCGGCCTGAGCGGGCACGAGGAGGCCTTTGTGGTCTCGGCCTCGAACGCGGCCGCCCATGAGGCGCTGAAGGGCTGGCCCACCCCTCTGGGAGGCACGGCGGCGCTGCATGGGCCTGCGGGCGCGGGCAAGAGCCATCTGGGACGCCTGTGGGCCGAGCGCGTCGGCGCCCTGCCCTTTCACGGCATGGAGGTGGCCCTGGCCGATGCGCTGGAGCTGGAGGGCCGCCCCCTCCTGCTGGATGCCGCAGAGACCGTGGATGACGAGACCCTGTTCCACCTTCTGAATCTGGCCCAGGCCCCCGGCGGTGCCCTGCTGCTGGTGTCGCGGGATCCGCCCGGATCGTGGCCCGTGACCCTGCCCGACCTCAAGTCGCGCCTGAACGGGCTGCTGGTACTGCATATCGAGGCTCCGGACGACGCCGTGCTGACCGCCATGTTCCGGGCCCGCTTTGCCGAGCGCAGCCTGCAGCCGGCCGACGATGTGATCGAATATCTGATCCGGCGCGTGCATCGGTCGGCCGACAGCGTCGAGCGGATCGTCGACCTTCTGGACCAGGCCCATGCCCCGGTCACCCGGGTACTGGCCCGCAGGGTGCTGGACGAAAGCGGCGACCTGTTCGCCCCGGAGTGAGATCGGAGGTTGCGACTGTCATTCGCCCGGGCCAGAACCCTATCATGACGGAAACGCCTTCCCCCGAACTGTCGTCCATCACCGATCAGGCGGTCGGCGAGGTCGTGCCCTCGTCGCGCGCGCCTCAGTTGAAGCTGTCCGAAGCCCTGATGGCGTCGCCCGAGCGGTTCATCAATCGCGAGCTGTCGTGGCTGGCCTTCAATGGCAGGGTGATGGAGGAGGCGTCGAACCCGGCCCATCCGTTGCTGGAACGTCTACGTTTCCTGTCGATCTCGGCCAATAATCTGGATGAGTTCTACATGACCCGCGTGGCCGGGCTGAAAGGCCAGGTGCGAGAGCGGGTGCGGGTGGTGTCGGCCGATGGCCTGACCCCCGGAGAAGCCCTGGTGCGGGTCAATGAAGCCGCCGGGGAGTTGATGGCCCATCAGCAGAAGCGCTGGCGCAAGCTCAAGGTCGAACTGGCCCAGGCGGGCATTGAGGTGATCGACGCCAGCCGCGCCACCAAGACGGAGCGCGAGCGGCTGGAGCCCGAATTCCTGAATCAGTTGTTCGCCATTCTGACGCCGATGGCCATCGACCCGGCCCATCCATTTCCCTTCCTGCCGAACCTCGGATTTTCGCTGGCGCTGAAGCTGCGCAGGCGACGGGACAACCGGATCCTGTATGCGCTGGTGCCGGTCCCGACCCAGGTCAAACGGTTCTGGCCTCTGGCCACCGACGGCCGCTCGGCCAAGGGGCGCACGCGCTATGTGACACTGGAAAGCCTGCTGATGCTGTTCATCGACCACCTGTTTCCCGGGTGCGATGTGCTGGAGCGGGGCACCTTCCGCCTGATCCGCGATTCCGACATCGAGATCGAGGAAGAGGCCGAAGATCTGGTCATGGAGTTCGAGGAGGCCCTCAAGCAGCGGCGCATGGGCTCGGTCGTGCGGATCAAGATCGAGGCCTCCATGCCCGACGATCTGCGCGACTTCATCACCCGGGAACTGCATGCCCAGCCCCAGGACGTGGTGATGATCGACGGCATGCTGGGTCTGGCCCAGGTGTCGGAACTGATCGCGGGTGGGCATCCGGACCTGAAATTCCCCGGCTATGAGCCCCGCTATCCCGAGCGGGTGCGCGATCATGGCGGCGACGTCTTTGCCGCGATCCGCGAAAAGGACATGCTGATCCACCATCCGTTCGAGAGTTTCGACGTGGTGGTGCAGTTTCTGCGGCAGGCGGCGCGCGATCCGAACGTGATCGCCATCAAACAGACCCTCTATCGGACCTCGCGCGACAGCCCGGTGGTCGCTGCCCTGATCGAGGCGGCCGAGAACGGCAAGAACGTCACCGCCGTCGTCGAGATCAAGGCCCGCTTCGACGAAGAGGCCAATTTGCGCTGGGCGCGGGCCATGGAGCGGGCCGGCGTGCACGTCGTGTTCGGCTTCGTCGAGTACAAGACCCACTCCAAGCTGAGCGTGGTCGTGCGGCGCGAAGGCGACGGACTGCGGTCCTACTGTCACGTGGGTACGGGTAATTATCACCCGGTGACGGCGCGCATCTACACCGACCTGTCTCTGTTTTCGTGCCAGCCGGCGCTGGCCCGGGATGCCAACCGGGTGTTCAACTACATCACCGGCTATGCCCAGCCCGACGATCTGGAGCAGATGGTCGTCTCGCCGCTCAATATGAAGTCGACCCTGATCGAACTGATCGAAAAGGAAATGGCCGCCGCCGCGCGGGGCAAGCCCGCCGCCATCTGGGCCAAGATGAACTCGCTGGTCGATCCCGACATCATCGACGCCCTGTACCGCGCCAGCCAGTCGGGCGTGCGCATCGACCTGGTCATCCGGGGCATCTGCTGCCTGCGCCCGGGGGTAAAGGGCCTGTCCCAGAACATCCGGGTCAAGTCGATCGTCGGGCGGTTCCTCGAACACAGCCGGATCGTGGCCTTCGCCAACGGACGCGACCTGCCGAACGATCGGGCCAGGGTCTTCATCTCGTCGGCCGACTGGATGAATCGCAATCTCGAGCGCCGGGTCGAGGTCATGGCGCCGGTGCTGAACGCCACCGTCCACGACCAGGTGCTGGACCAGATCATGGTCGCCAACCTCAAGGATGACGCGCAGAGCTGGGAGCTGGATTCAAACGGCAACTATCACCGGCTCAAGCCCGCCGATCCCGAACGGCCCTTCTCGGCCCACCGCTATTTCATGACCAATCCCAGCCTGTCCGGACGCGGCAGCAAGGTGAAAACCCTTCCCGCCACCCTGCGATACGAACGTCCGGATGCCTGAGTCCTCTCCGGCCACAGGGCTGGCGTCCACCGACGCCGCGGTCATCGACATCGGTTCCAACTCGGTCCGCCTGGTGCTGTACCGGCTGGAGGGCCGGGCCATCTGGACCGTCTTCAACGAAAAGGTACTGGCGGGTCTGGGCCGTGACCTGCCGCAGACCGGCCGCCTGTCCGAGGAGGGCGTGGCCATGGCCCTGCCGGCGCTTCGCCGGTTCGCGACCGTGATCGAGGGGGTGCGGCCCCACCACGTCTTCGTCGCAGCTACCGCCGCCGTGCGCGAGGCTGCGGATGGCGTGACCTTCTGCGAGCGGGTGGCCGCCGAGACCGGCTTTCATATCCGGGTCCTGTCGGGCGAGGATGAGGCCCGCTATGCCGCCCGGGGTGTTCTGGCCGGGAATCCGGCCGCCGAGGGGGTCGCGGCCGACATGGGCGGGGCCAGTCTGGAGCTGATCCGTCTGGGCAAGGGCGAGGTCGGGCAAGGCATCACCCTGCCGCTCGGCCCCTTCTCGCTCGCTGACGACAGCGCGTTCGACGCCAAAAAGGTCCGCGCCCGAATCGACAAGCGGCTCAAGGGCAGGACCGCTGACTTCCAGACGCCGACCCTGCACGCCGTCGGCGGGGCCTGGCGCAGCATCGCCCAGCTGCACATGACCCTGTCCGATTATCCGCTGCAGATCGTGCATCAGTACGCCATGACCGCCGACGACGCCCGCGACGTGGCCCGGTTCGTCTCGCGCCAGTCGCGAACGTCGCTGGACCGGACCCCGGGGGTCTCGCGCCGGCGCGCCGAAACCCTGCCCTATGCCGCCCTCGTGCTCGAGGCCCTGATCGAGAAGCTGGCGCTCAGGACCGTCGAGTTCTCGGCCTGGGGCCTGCGAGAGGGCCTGCTGCAGGAGGCGCTTGCCCCCGCACATCAGGCCAGCGATCCGCTGATCGCCGGCTGCACCACCTGGGGCGCGCGCCAGGGCATCTCGCCGCTGTTGCCGGGCGCGGTCCAGGCCTGGATCGATCCGGTCCTGCCCGCCCTGCCGGAAACCTTCGGACGCGAGCGCGACCGCACCCTGACCACCGCCGCCTGTCACCTGTGCGATCTGGGAGCGCGGCTTCACCCCGACCACCGGGTCGAACTGGTGTTCGAGCAGGTGCTGCGCGCGCCGGTTCCGGGCCAGACCCATGCAGAGCGGGCCTTCCTCGCATGCGCGCTCAACGCCCGCTACGGCGGGCCCTCCACCACGCCCCAGCCGGATGTCGTCAACCGCCTGCTGGACGAGGAAGGCCGCCGTCACGCCCGGGCGCTGGGTCAGGCGATCCGCCTCGCCTGCGACCTGTCCGGTCGCGCGCCCCAGCTACTGGCCGGAGCGCGCCTTGCGATCGATGACGGCACCCTGACGCTCACGCCTGCGGAGGGCTACGCCGACATGCTGCTGGGCGAACAGACGCGCCGGCGCCTGAAAGCCCTGGCCGATACGCTCGGCCTTGCCTGCGGCGACTAGGCGGGGCACCGTCCGGACCAGCACAGGGAGGGACACCCATGGCAGTCACCGGCATCGGCGGCTTCTTCTTCCGGTCAGACAACCCCGAGGCCCTGGCCGAATGGTATCTGACCCATCTGGGCGTCGGCGCCCCGCCGGGCGTCTTCATCTGGAATCAGCAGGCCGGACCGACGGTGTTTGCCCCGTTCAAGGCCGACAGCGACTATTTCGCCGCCGACAAGCGCTGGATGCTGAACCTGCGTGTCGACGATCTGGACGGCCTGATCGCCTCGCTGACGGCCGCCGGCATCGCGGTGTTGACCAAGGCCGAATGGGATGCACCCGAGGTCGGTCGCTTCGCCCGCATCCACGACCCCGAGGGCAATCCCATTGAGCTGTGGGAGCCTGCAGCCGCGCCCCCGGCCTAACCCTCGATCTCGACCACCTCGACGCGCGCGCCGTTCAGCACCAGGGCGATCTCACCGCGTTTCAGCTTCAGCGCATCCTCGCCGAACATCTCGCGCCGCCAACCCTTCAGGGCGTCGACCGGCGCATTGTCGTCCAGCGCGATCTTCTCAAGGTCCGAGACATTGGCGATCATCTTGGTGGCCACGCCGGCATTGTCGCTCTTGGCCTTCAGCAGCACCTTGAGCAGTTCGACCACTGACGGCGCCGCCGCCGGGCGGTGACCCGGACGGTCCAGCACGGGCGCGTGGGCTTCCGGATCCGCCAGTACGGTCTTCAGCTCGGCGATCAGGCTTTCGCCCAGCCGCGAGGTGCCGAATCCCTTGGACACGGACCGCAGGCGGTTGAAGGCATCCGGATCGGTCGGCGCCTGGGTGGCGATCTCGTCGATCGCCTCATCCTTGATGATCCGTCCGCGCGGCTGGTCACGCTCCTGGGCCATGCGCTCGCGCCAGACCGCCGTGGCCACGAAGGCCGCAAGATATTTGGCCGAATACTTCTTGGGCTTCAGCCGCTTCCAGGCGTTTTCAGGTGTGGTGTCATACAGCCGGGGATCGGTCAGGGTGCCCATTTCCTCCAGCACCCAGTCCAGCCGTCCGGATTTTTTCAGCTGCTCGCGGAGACGCGGGTACAGCGCCGCCAGATGGGTTACATCACCCAGCGCATAGGTCAGCTGCGCGTCCGACAGCGGGCGTCGGGCCCAGTCGGTGAAGCGGCTGCCCTTGTCCAGCTCCTTCTTCAGCATCTGCCGGACCAGCGCCTCATAGGACACCTGGTCGCCAAAGCCCGCCGCCATGGCCGCCACCTGGGTGTCGAACATCGGCAGGGGCATGGCCCCCAGCCGCACGAAGATCTCGATGTCCTGCCGCGCCGCATGGAAGACCTTGATGATCTTTGGATCCCGCAGCAGGTCGAGGAAGGGCGAAAGGTCCAGCCCCTCGGCCATCGGGTCGATGATCCCCGCAACATCCGCCGACGCCGCCTGGATCAGGCACAGCTTCGGCCAATATGTGGTCTCGCGCATGAACTCGGTGTCCACGGCGATGAAGGGCGCCTTCGCCAGGGCGGCGCAGAAATCGGCAAGGGCCGGATTGGTGGTGATCGGTGTCATTTGGATGCTATAGCCCCCGCGTGCGCCCCCATGGCAAGAGGGGCCGCGGAATTCCGTCCACTGATTCAGGTTCGTGTTCGATGAGCGACAGTTCTTCTCCCCCGCCCAACGGCCTGACCTACGCCCAGGCGGGGGTGGACATCGACGCCGGCGAGCGCCTGGTCGACGCCATCAAGCCGCTGGCGAAGTCGACGGCCCGCAAGGGGTCCGAACCGTCGCTCGGGGGATTCGGCGCCCTGTTCGACCTCAAGGCTGCGGGCTTTACCGACCCGCTGATCGTCGCCACGACCGACGGGGTCGGCACCAAGCTGAAGATCGCCATCGACACCGGCCGACACGACGGCGTCGGCATCGATCTGGTCGCCATGTGCGTCAATGACCTGCTGGCCCAGGGGGCCGAACCCTTGCTGTTCCTCGACTACTACGCCACCGGCAAGCTGGACGTGGAGGCCGCCCGCCGTGTGGTGGCTGGCATCGCCGAGGGCTGTCGTCAGGCCGGCTGTGCCCTGGTCGGCGGCGAGACGGCGGAAATGCCGGGCCTCTACGAAGGCAGCGACTATGATCTGGCCGGCTTTTCACTCGGCGCGGTCGAGCGCGGCCACGCCCTGCCCCGCCATGACCTTCAGAACACCGGCGACGTCGTCATCGGTCTGGCCTCCAGCGGCCCGCACTCCAACGGCTATTCCCTGATCCGCAAGGTGATCGAGACGTGCGGCCTGACCTGGGCCGACGACGCGCCCTTTGCGCACGAGCGCAGCCTGGCCCAGGCCCTGATGGAGCCGACCCGCATCTATGTGAAGCCGGTGCTGCCGCTGATGAAACAGGGCTGGGTCAAGGGTGCCGCCCACATCACCGGCGGCGGCCTGATCGAAAATCCCCCGCGCTGCGTCGCGCCGGGGCTAGAGGCCGTCTTTGACTGGCAGGCCTGGCCGCGGCCGGCCGTGTTCGACTGGCTGGCCGAGGCAGGCGGCATTTCGGATCACGAGATGCGCCGCACCTTCAACTGTGGCGTCGGCTTTATCCTGATTGTCGGGCCCGAGCACGTCGAGGATGCGCTCGAAGCCCTGCTGGAGGCCGGCGAGACGGCCTTTGTCTGCGGCCAGCTTCAGGCCAGCGCCTGACCGGTTGACGCCGCAGGCGGCTTGCCATCACGGTAGCCGGTCTGTTCAGGAGATTGCCATGCGTCTGATCGCGTCCCTCTGCCTCGCCGCCAGCGCGGCCCTCTCCGTGGGCCTCGCAACTCCGGCCGTCGCCCAGACCTCGGCCGCTGTCGACCAGCCCCGGCTTCGCGCGCTCGGCCTGCTGGTCCAGCCCGAGCGGATGCGCGCCGACATCGAGACCATGGTCGGCTTCGGCACCCGCCACACCCTGTCGGAGACGGAGTCCGAGACGCGTGGCATCGGTGCCGCCCGCCGTTGGGTCGCCCGCGAGTTCGAAAGCATCAGCCGGACCTGCGGCGGCTGTATCGAGGTCGTCACCCCCTCCGAGGTCGTCACCGGACGGCGCATCCCCAATCCGACCGAAGTGGTCAGCGTCGTCGCCATCCAGCGCGGCACCGGGGACCCAAACCGCGTCATCATCATCTCCGGCCATTTGGACTCACGCGTCACCGATGTGATGGACTTCACCTCGGACGCCCCCGGTGCCAATGACGACGCCTCGGGCGTCGCCGCCCTGATTGAGGCAGCCCGCATCCTGTCGGCCTATGAGTTCGAGGCCACCCTGGTCTATGCCGCCCTGACCGGTGAGGAGCAGGGCCTGGTCGGCGCGGGCATCGTCGCGGACTATGCCGTCGAACAGGGCTGGTTCGTCCAGGCCAACCTGAACAATGACATGGTCGGCAATATCGAGGGCCAGAACGGTGTCATCGACAACACCCGCATCCGCGTCTTCTCGGAAGGCACCAAGACGGTCGAGACCGAATCCCAGGCCGCGACCCGCCGCTACAACGGAGGGGAGGTCGACTCTTCCTCCCGCAATCTGGCCCGCTATATCGACAGCATCGCCGACCGTTACCTGACCAATTTCGACGTCGAGATGGTCTATCGCACCGACCGCTACGGTCGCGGCGGTGATCAGGTGGCCATGCTGCGTGTCGGCTTCCCCGCCGTGCGCATCACCGAGGGCTCCGAAAACTACGACCGCCAGCATCAGGACCTCAGGGTCGAGAACGGGATTCGCTATGGCGACACCATCGACGGGGTCGATTTCGACTATCTGGCCCAGGCAACCCGGCTGAACGTCATCACCATGGCAGCGCTCGCATGGGCCCCGGCCCCGCCGACCGGCGTGGTCGTCGAGGGCGCGGTCCTGCCGGACACCACCCTGCGCTGGCAGCCTGTGCCCGGTGCGGCGGGCTACCGTGTCTGGTGGCGGTCCACTACCGCCCCGCAATGGACCCACAGCCTCTGGGTCGAGGGCGGCGACACGACCTCGGCGGTGCTCAAGGGCGTGGTCATCGACGACTGGTTCTTCGGCGTCTCGGCCGTGTCCGCAGACGGCTTTGAGAGCCCGGTGACCTTCCCCGGTCCGGCCGGCGATTACCGCGTCGCGCCCGCACAGTAGCCGACGCGCGTGTCCCGACCGCCTGTCCGCGTCGCCGTCCTGATCTCGGGAACCGGCAGTAATTTGCGGGCTCTGGTTGAGACAGTTAACCCGGCTTATGAAGTCGCTCTCGTGCTGTCGAACCGCCCCGAGGCGCCGGGTCTGGCCTGGGCCGCCGGGCGCGGCCTCCCGACGGTCGCCCTGCCCCATGCCCCGTTCGGCAAGAACCGGCAGGCGCATGAGGCGGCCCTCGACGCGGCGCTGAGGGCCCACGGCATCGAGGTCGTCGCCCTCGCCGGCTATATGCGCGTCCTGACACCATGGCTGGTCGGGCGCTGGTCCGGCCGGATGCTGAACATCCACCCCAGCCTGCTGCCGAAATACCCGGGCCTCGACACCCACCGCCGCGCCCTCGAGGCCGGCGACGCCGAGGCCGGCTGTACCGTCCACCTCGTCAGCGAAGGCGTGGACGAAGGCCCCGTGCTCGATCAGGCGCGCGTGCCGGTTCTGGAAGGCGATACCCCGGAAACTCTGGCTGCCCGCGTTCTCGAGGCTGAACACCGGCTGTATCCGCAGGCGCTGGCGAGGTTCTGTGGGGAGTTGTGAGAGGAGTGAAGCTTCGCCGTTGGTATTCGAGGCCCAGCAGGCGCTTGAATTCAGGACAAAGTGGTCAGTAACGTTGGCCGAAAAGACCGGCCCAACTCTTCAGCTCATATCGATCCGGCGGCATTTCGCTCCCGACGATTGCTAACGAAAACGCGACGAGGCCGAGCGTTGGACAGACGACACTCGTTGATGCGCCCCTATCCGACGTGGCTGTAATTTCCGTACATGTTGTCGCCCAGAATTCTACAGGACGAGCCGAGTATAGAAACTCACCGTCGAGGAAGTCAGGAGGCGGCAACTCCGACAATAAGGGCAGACCATACATCTTGTAGCATTCCAGCGACCTTCGGTGCACGCAACGAGGGCGTCCCCGAAACCCTCATTCGCTACCCTCTCGTGATCGTCACGAAACGCGACCCAAGTTTCCCCCGACGGCGGGTCGATGAACATAGACATACCCTTGAAGCCACCCTCAGTGGCTTCATAGGCAACGTTGTATTCTGGGCCGCTGGGACTTGAATCTGAAAGTTGCTCAGCTTCCCGCTGTGTGGGCGAGCAACTCCCCATCGCGCCAAGGATCGCGGCTAGAACGACGATACGCATAAAGAGAACGTAGCTCCGCCAGAGGCCGCTCGCTAGCCCTTCAAGCCCCCGCTCACATTCCTGGTCTCGATAACCGAGGAGCGCGGGATGAAGTTGCTAAATGCGCGCAGCCTCATGGCAAATCTCCGGACCGTTCAACGCCCTGCCCGCGCGTGAGGCCAATCAGCCCGCCCTACCTCCCGGTGCGCCTATACTTGTGGGTTGGCCGACCGACGCACAGGAGGGATTCAGACCATTCAGACCATTCAGACGGTGTTTTCTTGTCCCCTCTCCCGATGGGAGAGGGGGTTGGGGGTGAGGGCCGCTCACCTCCTTCGGCGTGAGCCGTCGCACCGGTCCTGCCACGGCTTGCGCCGACACACACCGCCGCCCCTCATCCGGCGCTCACGCGCCACCTTCTCCCATCGGGAGAAGGGTCAACTCTTCAGCCGACAGAAGGCCGATTCCAGACCATCCAGACCATCCAGACGGTATTTCGCCCACGAAAAAGGCCCCGGCGTTTCCACCGGGGCCTCGCTCATCACGTCACTTAGCCTTAGCCGACGATCTGGTCGTCGGTGAAGAACTGGGCGATTTCGATGCCGGCGTTCTCGATCGAGTCCGAGCCGTGGACCGAGTTTTCACCGATCGACAGGGCGAACTGCTTGCGGATCGTGCCTTCAGCGGCCTGTTCCGGGTTGGTGGCGCCCATGACTTCGCGATAGCGGGCCACGGCGTTCTCGCCTTCCAGCACCTGGACGACGACCGGCTCGGCGGTCATCTGGCCGACCAGTTCGCCATAGAAGGGGCGTTCGGCGTGGACTTCGTAGAATTTCTTGGCTTGCGCTTCGCTCAGCTTGACGCGGCGCTGGGCCACGATGCGCAGGCCCGCGCCCTCGATCACGGCGTTGATCGCGCCGGTCAGGTTGCGGCGCGTCGCGTCGGGCTTGATGATCGAGAAGGTACGTTCGGTCATTGGGGTCAGTCTTCATTTGGGGGTTTCGGGTCGCGGGCTTATAGCGGGGCGCCCGCGCCTTTCCAACCACCCCCGTGATGCCGGTCGCCGTCAGGCGCATCCGGTGCCTCTCTGCCTTTTGCGATATTCCTCCTCCCCATGCTGCAAATCTCCAATCTGACCTTCAACGCCTGGGGCCGCCAGTTTCTGGATGACGCCTCCGTCTCCCTGCCGCCCGGGGCCAAGGTCGGCCTTGTCGGCCGGAACGGCATCGGCAAGTCGACCCTGTTCAAGATCATCCTCGGCGAGCTGGCCGGCAACGGTGACGAGGTCTCCCTGCCCAAGACCGCCCGCATCGGTTCGGTTGATCAGGAGCATCCCGCCACGTCCGTCAGCGTCATCGAGACGATCCTGGAGGCCGACACCGAACGCCACGACCTGCTGACCCGCCTCGAGACCGCCGAGCCCGAGGAGATGGGCGAGATCTGGGCCCGACTGATCGAGATCGACGCCGACGGTGCCCCGGCCCGCGCCGCAGAAATCCTCGCCGGCCTTGGCTTCGACCACGAAAACCAGCAGCGGCCGATGTCGCATTTCTCGGGCGGCTGGCGGATGCGTGTGGCCCTGGCCGCGGCCCTGTTCGCGCAGCCGGATATGCTGCTGCTGGACGAACCGACCAACTACCTCGACCTCGAGGGTGCCCTGTGGCTGGAGGCCCGGCTCAAGAAATACCCCGCGACGGCCCTGATCATCTCCCACGACCGCGAGATGCTGAACGAGGTCTGTACCCACATCCTGCACCTCTCGAACCGCAAGCTGACCCTCTACACGGGCAACTACGACACGTTCGAAAAGACCCGTGCCGAGAAGCTGCGCCTCATGGCGGCCACCCAGGCCAAGCAGGAGGCCGAACGCGCGCACCTGCAGAAATTCATCGACCGCTTCAAGGCCAAGGCGTCCAAGGCGACCCAGGCCCAGTCGCGCGTCAAGAAGCTGGAGAAGATGGAGCGGATCGAGCTGCCGCCGGACGAGCGCGTCGCCCCGTTCACCCTGCCCTCTCCCCCGCGCCCCCTGCCCCCGCCGCTGATCCGGCTGGAGCGCGCCAATGTCGGCTATGAACCGGGCAAGCCGATCCTCAGGAACCTCAACCTGCGCATGGATCTGGACGACCGGATCGGCCTGCTGGGGGTTAACGGCGCCGGCAAATCGACCTTTGCCAAGATGATCGCCGGTGCCCTCGACATCGAAACGGGCGAACTGCACCGCGACCGGAAGATGCGGGTCGGCTGGTTCCACCAGCACCAGATCGAGGCCATGGACCCGACCGACACGCCGCTGGAGATCATCCGGCGGGCCATGCCGGAGGCCTCTGAAAGCAGCCGCCGCAGCCGGCTGGCCCAGTTCGGCCTCGCCTTCGAGAAGCAGGAGACGAAGGTGGAAGCCCTGTCGGGCGGCGAACGCGCGCGCCTGCTGCTCAACATGGTGGCCATGGACGCGCCCCACGTCCTGATCCTCGACGAGCCGACCAACCACCTCGACATCGACAGCCGGCGGGCCCTGCTGGATGCCCTCAACGAATACAATGGCGCCGTCATCCTGATCACCCACGACCGCTCGCTGATGGAGCTGGTCGCCGACCGGCTGTGGCTGGCCGCCGACGGCACGGTGAAACCGTTTGAGGGGGACATGGACGACTATGCCAAATTCGTCCTCGACCGCGCCAGACAGGCCGCCGTCAAGCCCAGCCAGATCAAGGAAGAGGCCGCCCCTCAAGCAGCGAGCACCCGCAGTGCGAGCGACAGGGGCGACAAAAAGAAGTCCGGCCCTTCGCCTTCAACGCTGAGACACGCCGTTAAGAAGGCCGAGGAGCGGATGGCGCAGCTGACCGCCGAGCTCGCCCGCATCGACGACGACATGGCCAATGCCTCGGTCAACAATCCCAAGGCGCTGGAGGGCCTGACCCGTGCCCGGGCGAAGACCCAGACCGCACTCGACGAAGCCGAAGCCGCATGGATTGAGGCCGAAGAAGCCCTGGCGGAGGTAGCATGACACGCCCCATTGATCTCTCGCGGGAGGCCCGGCAGGCCGCATCAGCCAGCCTGCGTCGGGTGCTGGCGGACGAGCTGGACGTCGAGATCGGCGCCCTGCAGGCCGATCTGGTCCTCGACCGGGTCATCCAGGACCTCGGCCCCATCCTCTACAATCGCGCCATCACCGACGCCCGCGCCGTTATTGCGGCCAGGGCCGAGGACATGGACGAGGCCCTGTACGGCCTGCAGCGACAGACCGACCTGCGCTGAGCGCGGCGGGCCCTTCCCCGCCCGGCCCGAAATGGTCTAAGGCCTCGCCCTGAACCTGGCGGATGTGGCGGAACTGGTAGACGCACTGGATTTAGGTTCCAGCGCCGCGAGGCGTGGAGGTTCGAGTCCTCTCATCCGCACCACTCCCTAGACCAGCCGGCTCTGCACCAGCGCCGCCTCGATGAAGCTGGCGAACAGGGGGTGCGGCGCAAAGGGGCGGCTCTTGAGCTCCGGATGGTACTGCACGCCGATGAACCAGGGGTGGTCGGTGCGCTCAACCGTCTCGGGCAGAACCCCGTCGGGCGACAGGCCGGCGAAGATCAGCCCCGCCTTCTCCTCGATCGCTTCGCGGTAGTTGATGTTGACCTCATAGCGGTGGCGATGCCGCTCGCTGATCTCGGTCGTGCCGTAGATCTCCGCGATGCGGGACCCGGCTTTCAGCGTCGAGTCATAGGCGCCAAGACGCATGGTGCCGCCGAGGTCACCGTCCGCGTGGCGCAACACCCGCTGGTTGCCCACGGTCCATTCGGTCATCAGGCCGACCACCGGCTCGTCCGCCGGGCCGAACTCGGTCGAGGAGGCCTTGGGGAACCCCGCCAGATGCCGGGCCGCCTCGATCACCGCCATCTGCATGCCGAAGCAGATGCCGAAATAGGGGATGTTGCGCTCGCGGGCGAAGCGGGCCGCCTGGATCTTGCCCTCGGCCCCGCGCGCGCCGAACCCGCCCGGCACCAGAATGGCATGGGCGCCCTGCAGGCGGGCGTCGCACGCCTCGCGATCGCCCTCAAAGGTCTCGGCCTCGACCCAGTCGATGTTGACCTTGACGTTATTGGCCACGCCCCCGTGGTGCAGCGCCTCGATCAGGGACTTATAGGCGTCCTTGAGCACCGTGTACTTGCCGACGATGGCCACCGTGACCTCGCCGTCAGGATGCAGGCGGCGGCGGACGATCTCCTCCCAGCCCGACAGGTCGGGAGCCGGAGCATCGTCCAGCCCGAAGTGCGCCAGCACCTCGGCGTCCAGACCCTCCTGGTGATAGTCCAGCGGCACGGCGTAGATGTCGGCCGAGTCCATCGCCTGGATCACCCCCGACGGGCGGACGTTGCAGAACTGGCCGATCTTGCGCTTCTCGTCCGCCGGGATCGGATATTCGCTGCGGCACAGCAGGATGTCAGGCTGGATGCCGATCGAACGCAGTTCCTTCACCGAGTGCTGGGTCGGCTTGGTCTTCATCTCGCCGGCGGTCTTGATGAAGGGCAGCAGCGTCAGGTGCACGAAGCACGACTGACCGCGCGGCAGGTCCTGACCCAGCTGACGGATGGCCTCGAAGAACGGCAGGCCCTCGATGTCGCCGACCGTGCCGCCGATCTCGACCAGCACGAAGTCAACCTCCCTGCCCTCGTCGGTCAGGGCGGGGGTCAGGCAGAACTGCTTGATCTGGTCCGTGACGTGCGGAATGACCTGGACCGTCGCGCCCAGATAGTCGCCCCGACGCTCCTTCTCCAGGATGGTCGAATAGATGCGGCCGGTGGTGATGTTGTCGGACCTGGCCGCCGACACGCCGGTGAAGCGCTCATAGTGGCCGAGGTCGAGGTCGGTCTCGGCCCCGTCGTCGGTGACGAACACCTCGCCGTGCTGGTACGGGCTCATCGTGCCCGGATCGACGTTAAGATAGGGGTCGAGCTTGCGCAGCCGGACGCTATAGCCACGCGCCTGCAGAAGCGCGCCGAGAGCGGCGGAGGCGAGGCCTTTTCCCAATGAGGAAACCACGCCGCCAGTGATGAACACATAACGGGCCATGGGAGATCACCTTAGCGTCGATTCGCGGCGCGCACAGGGGCGATCCTCTCGCGAGGACAAACGTCTGTTGAAATCCGCAGGAAAATGTACCGGGCCGGGCCCTACTGCGCAGGCTCGGCGATGGAGTCCAGGTCGTCCAGGGTCGGTGCCGGAGCGGCCTCGGGAGACGTGGCCTGCGGCGGGGCGACGCCCGGCTCGGCGGCTTCAGGCGCGGGCGCGGTCGGCAGGACCAGGGCACCAACGGCATCGGCATCGATCCCGGAGCTCGATCCGCGCGACATGTTCCCAACGACGGTCAGGCTGAGCGCCAGGATGAAGAACAGCGCGGCCAGAATCCAGGTCGACCGGGTCAGCAGATTGCCAGCCCCGCGCGCTGTCATGAAGCCCGAAGGGCCGCCGCCCATGCCCAGGGCCCCGCCTTCGGAACGCTGCAACAGCACCAGCGCCGTCATGGCGATCGAGACGAGGATGATGGCGACGAGAAGAAGGGTCTGGAGCATGGCTGCTTATATGTGTGGCACGGGCTGCGCCGATCAAGCGGCGGGCTCTATCATTGTTGTCGAAAGGGCGCAAACCCGCGAAAGCGGGCGTCAGGCCGCCCGTATGATGCGGATGAAGTCATCGGCCTTCAGCGAGGCACCCCCGACCAGGCCGCCCCCGACGTCGGGTACGGCCAGGATTTCGGCGGCATTGTCCGGCTTCATCGACCCGCCGTACAGGATCGGGGCCCGGCGACCGCTCTCGCCCAGCCGCTCGGCCAGGGTGGCGCGGATGGCACCATGGACCTCGCCGATCTGCTCCAGCGTCGGGGTCAGACCCGTGCCGATCGCCCAGATGGGCTCATAGGCCACGGCAAACCGTCGATCCCTCAGCGCCTCCGGCAGGGACGCGCGAACCTGTTCCGTGACGAATGCGACCGCCCGACCCGCTTCACGGGTGTCCAGCGACTCTCCGACGCAAATGATCGGCTCCAGCCCCGCGCGCAGGGCCGCTTCGACCTTGGCGGCGACATCCGCGTCGGTTTCCCCAAGCCCCTCCCGACGTTCGGAATGGCCCAGAATCACCAGACGCGCACCCGCATCCGCCAGCATCGCGGCGGAAATCGAGCCCGTGAAGGCCCCGGAATCCTTCTGGTGGCAATCCTGCCCACCCAGTTCCACCGGACCCGCGCCCAGCTTTCCGGCCATCTGGGCAATCAGGGTCGCGGGCGGGCAAAGGCCGACCCGGGCATCGACGGGATCGGCTTCCAGCGCCTGCCGCAGGGCCCCTGCCTCGTCCAGCGAGGCGGCCAGGCCATTCATCTTCCAATTGCCGACAATCAGTTTCACGGGCGTTTCCATGGTCAGGGTTTAGGAGCAGATGACGGATGCGCCAAGCCTGTGTCTTGCCGCAAGGGGGGTGCTGCCCCTATACGCCGAAACTAAAGCCCCGCATGGGGCCCTGCGCACTGGCCAAGGTTTGTCATGATCAGCAACTTCCGCAATTTCGCCAAATCGCCCTGGGCGCTTGCCATTATCGGGCTGATCGCCGTCAGCTTTGTGATCGTGGGCAATGAGGCGGACATCTTTGCCTCGCTGGGGCCGCGCCATGTGATCAAGGCCGGCGACAGAAGCCTGAGCCAGCAGGAGTTCCGGGCGGATTTCGACAAGGTGCGCGAGAACTACCAGCAGCAGACCGGTGCCCCGGTCACGGTCGAGGACCTGGTGGGCCAGAACATTCACGTCCGTTATCTGGAAGGCAAGACGCAGGAACTGGCCTTCCAGAACTGGGCCCACCGCGTGGGCATTCGCCCCGGCAAGGAACTGATCCTCAAACAAATTCGCCAAATTCCCGCCTTCTTCAACCAGATCACCGGCCAATTTGACCAGGAGGCCTACCGTACCGTCCTGCAGGGCGAGGGCATGACGCCCGCCGACCTGGAGCAGGACCTGCGGGACCAGTACGCCTGGAACCACTATGGTGCCTCCCTGTATGCGGCCGCGCGGGTGCCCCGCATCTATGGCGCCGTGCTGGCCAACAGCGCGCTGGAGCGCCGCGACGGACGCTGGTTCGTCGTCACCCAGGAAATGGCCGGCACCACCCCGGCCCCGACCGATGCCCAGCTGACCGCCTTCATGAACGAGAACGAGGCCCAGCTGCGCCGTCCCGAAACGCGGGTCGCCTCGATCGTTCTGTTCGACACTCCGCCCGGCCAGGCAGCGGAAATCAGTGAAGAAGCCATCCAGGAGCGGTTCGAGTTCCGCAAGGACTCTCTGTCCATTCCCGAGCGCCGCAGCTTCACCGTCTATCCTGCCGCAAACGCCGAGGCGGCCCAGCGGATTTCGACGGCCCTGAAGGCCGGTCAGAATCCGGGTGTCCAGCCCACACCCTATTCCGAGACGCCGCGCAGCGCGGTTCCCGATCCGGCCGTGGCCGCTGCCGTGTTCGGCCTGGCCCAGCCGGGGGTCTCCGATCCGGTCCAGGCGCGCGTCGGTTTTGCCGTTGTCCAGGTGACGACCATCCTGCCGGGCCAGCCCGCGACCCTCGAGGGCGTGCGCGAGGCGATCGTTCAGGAACTTCGCCGTGAAGCCGCGACGGGCGAGGAGTTCCAGCGGGTCGAGCGCTACGAGGCCGCCCGCAACAGGGGTCTGTCGATGGAGCAGGCCGTCGAGGAGGTCGGCGCGCGGATCCTGACCCTGCCCGCCTTCACCGAACAGGGCGTCCGCGCGGATGGCAGCCAGATCAACGCCCCGCCGCAGATCTTCGCCACCGCCTGGCGTCTGCCGGAAGGGGGCGTCAGCGACGTGATCGACGCGGGTCAGGGCCAGTATTTCGTGCTGCGGCTCGACCAGATCCGCCCCGCCGCCATGCCGCCGCTGGATGATGTCCGGGAGATCCTGGTGCGGGAATGGACGGCGCGCGAGAACAGCCGCAGGCTCAATGCCAAGGCCGAGGAACTGGCCGCCCGGGTCCGCGCCGGCGAGGATATCGCCGAAGTGGCCCGCTCGGTCGGCGCCACCCTGATCACCCGCGAGAACACGCTCCAGGACCAGGAAACCCAGGAAGCGATCGGAGGCGGTGTGCTGCAGGGCCTGTTCGGCCAGACCAAGGGACAGGTCTTTGTCCAGCCGGCCAGCCAGACGGCCTTTGCCGTAGGCGTCGTCGATGACATCCGCCCCTCGGACGCCACCATGGTCGCGCCGATCGCCGAACGGGTGCGCCCGCGGATCACCCAGGACCTGGTCTCCAGTCTGGGAGACGGTGCCATTCGCTGGACGCAGGTGAACTCCGGGGCCAGCTATGACGTCGCTTTGGCACGTCAGGCTCTGGGGCTGCCCGCGCAGGCGCCTGCCGCCCCGGCGGGTGCCCCTGCCGGACCTCGATGATCGACGAGCGTTCGCCGGTTGATCCGGAGACCTTCGCGCGGGCCTGGAACGCGGGTACCCCCCAGGTCGTCGTCCGTCGCCGGATCGACGATCTGGAAACCCCGGTCTCGGCCTATCTGAAGGTCGGCAAGGGGCGGCCCTATGCCTTCCTGCTGGAGTCGGTCGAAGGGGGCGCAGTCAAGGGCCGCTATTCGATCCTGACGCTGGATCCCGACGTCGTCTGGCGCTGTCGCGACGGCAAGGCGGCGCTGGCCCGTGGCCCCGATGTGGCGACTGACCGCTTCGTCGATGAGCCGGACGACGCCCTGACCTCGCTCAGGCACCTGATGGCCGCCAGCCGGTTCGATCTGCCGGCGGACCTGCCGCCGATGGCCGCCGGCCTGTTCGGGGCGTTTGGCTATGACATGGTGCGCCTGCTGGAGCCGCTGGGCGAGGCCAATCCCGACCCCCTGAACCTGCCCGATGCCGTGCTGACGCGACCGTCGCTGGTCGCCATCTTCGATTCCGTCAGCCACGAGATCGTGCTGGTCGCGGCCGCCTATCCCGACGGCCAGACCCCGGCGGATCAGGCGCTGTCCGACGCCATCGCCCGGCTGGACGATTTCGAGGCCCGGCTGGACGCGGGCTTGTCCCGCCCACGCGCCGAACCCCTGCCCGCGCCTGGGTTCCGGACCCGGGTGGACGGCCCCGCCTATGCCGCCATGGTCGACCGGGCCAAGCGCTATATCGAGGCGGGTGACATCTTTCAGGTGGTGCTCAGCCACCGGCTGTCCGCCGAATGGACGCGCGATCCGTTCGCCTTCTACCGCTCGCTGCGGCGCCAGAACCCCTCGCCCTATCTGTTCTATCTGAACTTCGGTGGCTTCCAGATGGCGGGCTCCAGCCCCGAGATCCTGGTGCGGCTGAAGGACGGCGGCGTCACCATCCGGCCGCTGGCGGGCACCCGCGCGCGCGGCGCCACCGAGGCAGAGGACCAGCGTCTGGAGGCCGAACTGCTGGCCGATCCCAAGGAGCGGGCCGAGCATCTGATGCTGCTGGATCTGGGCCGGAATGATGTCGGCCGCGTCAGCCGCCCGGGCAGCGTCACCGTCACCGAAAGCTTCGTCGTCGAACGCTACAGCCAGGTCATGCACATCGTCTCGAACGTGACGGGCAAGGCCGACCCGAAACTGGACGCCGTCGACACCCTGCTGGCCGCCCTGCCCGCCGGCACGCTGTCGGGCGCGCCCAAGGTCCGGGCCATGGAGATCATCGACGAGCTCGAAACCGAAAAGCGCGGCATCGGCTATGGCGGCGGGGTCGGCTACATCTCGGCCGACGGTCAGGCGGACATCTGTATCGTTCTGCGCACCGCCCTGTTCACCCCCGGCCAGATCCACGTGCAGGCCGGCGCGGGCGTCGTGGCCGACAGTGACGCGGCCGCCGAATATGCCGAGACCCTGGCCAAGGCCCGGGCGCCCATCCGGGCCGCGGAAGACGCTTGGAGATTCGTTTAGGGCGTTTCGTCTCAGGAAACGACTGAGGCCACGGGCGCGGGGTCCTCGAACTGGACGCCCGGGCCCAGCACCACGGCACCGGCCATCAGCATCGCCGCCGCCGCCAGCAGACCCATGGCCGCCAGCGCCCCGATCGCCTGTCGCGTCGCAGGTTTCGGGGCGTCCCCGTCCAGCAGACGGCGGGCTTCGGCAAGCTGGGGTGTGATGTCCATGGTCGGGCCTCCCTCTCAGGCCTCAGACCAGGCTGATTGGGTTAACGCGCGGTTTACGCTCCGCCGCTTGGCGCGCGCGTCCCCTCGCTCTAGAAGCCGCTCATGATCCTCGTCATCGACAACTACGACAGCTTCACCTGGAACCTCGTCCACTATCTGGCCGAGCTGGGCGTCGAGACGCGCGTGGTGCGCAATGACGAGCTGACCGTCGATCAGGCCCTGTCCGCCGGGGCCGAGGCGGTGCTGCTGTCGCCCGGTCCATGCTCGCCGAACGAGGCGGGCATCTGTCTGTCGCTGATCGAACAGGCACCTGAGACCCTGCCGATCCTGGGCGTCTGTCTGGGCCATCAGGCCATCGGCCAGATTTTCGGCGGCGAGGTGATCCGGGCCAAGGCGCTGATGCACGGCAAGACCTCGCCCATCCATCATGAGGGCCAGACCCTGTTCGCCGGCCTGCCCTCGCCGTTTACCGCCACCCGCTATCACTCGCTGGCCGTGCGGCGCGAGACCCTGCCCGACGTCCTGACCGTCACCGCCTGGACCGAGGATGGCGAGATCATGGGCCTCAGCCACGTGTCACGGCCAATTCACGGTGTGCAGTTCCACCCCGAGTCGATCGCCACCGAGCACGGCCATGCCATGCTGGCCAACTTCCTCGATCTGGCGGGCGTGCGCCGCACACAGGCGGCCTGAGATGTCGGACGGGTTCAAGGGGCTGTTGGCCCAGCTGATCGAGGGCCGTCCGCTGGCCGGGCCGGACGCCCAGGCCTTCTTCGCCGCCTGCCTCCGGGGTGAGCCGACCCCCGCCCAGGTCGCCGCCGCCGTCACGGCGCTGCGCATGCGCGGGGAAACGGTGGAGGAGATCGCCGCCTTCGCCACCGCCATGCGTGAGGCCGCCACCCCCTTTCCCGTGCCCTGTCCCGTGATCGACACCTGCGGCACCGGCGGGGACGGACGCCACACCTGGAATGTCTCGACGGCTGCCGCCCTGGTGCTGGCGGGTGCGGGGCTGAAGGTCGCCAAGCATGGCAACCGGGCGCTGAGCTCCAGGTCCGGCTCGTCCGATGTACTGGCGGCGCTGGGGGTCGATCTGATGGCCCCGGCGGAGATCCAGCGGCGCGCACTGGATGAGGCCGGCATCTGCTTCCTGTTCGCGCCCGCCTGGCACGGGGCCATGCGCCACGTGGGGCCGATCCGCGCCGAGATCGGCTTCAGAACCGTCTTCAATCTGCTGGGACCGCTGTCGAATCCGGCGGGCGCGAGGCGTCAGGTCATGGGCGTCTATGACCCCGCCCTGCTGGAGCCGCTGGCCGAGGTGCTGGGGCGTCTGGGGGCCGAGCGCGCCTGGACCGTCCACGGCGAGGGGCTGGACGAACTGACCACCACCGGCCCGACCGAGGTGGCAGAATGGCACGAGGGCAAGGTGCGCCGGTTCACCGTCACGCCCGAAGACGCAGGCCTGCCCCGCGCCGATCCGGAAACCTTGGTCGGCGGCGATGCCGAGGCCAATGCCAAGGCTTTGTCGGACCTGCTGGATGGCGCGCCCGGTGCCTATCGCGACATTGTGCTGCTGAATGCGGCGGCGGCGCTTGTGGTGGCCGACCGGGCCGGGACCCTGAACGAGGGTGTGGCTCTGGCCGCCCGGGCCATCGACGACGGCGCGGCGCGGCTGGCGCTCACCCGGCTGGCCGCGATCAGCCACACCCGGCCGGAGCCGGACGCATGAGCGACGTTCTGGACCGGATCGCGGCCTACAAGCGCGAGGATGTCGCGGCACGCAAGGCGGCCACCTCACTGGACGAGATCGATCGCGAGGCGCTGGAGGCCCCGCGCGTGCGCGGCTTCAAGGCGGCGCTTACGGCCCGGCGCGCCACGGGTCGCCCCGGCCTGATCGCCGAGATCAAGAAGGCCAGCCCGTCCAAGGGCCTGATCCGCGCCGACTTCAACCCTCTGGAACTGGCGAAGGCCTATGAACGCGGCGGCGCCGACTGTCTGTCGGTGCTGACCGACGGGCCGAGCTTTCAGGGCGATGACGCCTTTCTGGTCGCGGCTCACGGGGCCACCCGCCTGCCCTGCCTCCGGAAGGATTTCCTCGTCGATCCCTGGCAGGTGGCCGAGAGCCGGGCGCTGGGGGCCGACTGCATCCTGATCATCATGGATATGGTCGACGACACCCTGGCCGCAGAGCTGCTGCACGAGGCCCGGCGCTTTGGCATGGACGCCCTGGTCGAGACCCATGACGAGGCCGAAATGGCCCGCGCCGTGGCGCTGGGCGCGGACTTTATCGGGGTGAACAATCGGTCGCTCAGAACCTTCGAGGTCGACATCACAACCTTCGCCCGCCTCGCCCCGCTGGCTCCCGAGGGTGCCACCCTCGTCGCCGAGAGCGGCCTGTTCACGCCCGGGGATGTGGCCACCGTCGTGGCCGCCGGCGCCGACGCCCTGCTGGTCGGCGAGAGTCTGATGCGGCAGGCGGATGTGGAAGCGGCGACGCGGGCGTTGGTGGGTCAGGCACCCCGCTAACCCCTCCTTAACCAGAACACCTCACGAACATGGCATGGACGTTCGCGGTGTGTTCCGCTATTGTCCACAGGCGGAACAGATTCGGGTCAGAGGTCTCCATGCTCACGCGCAAACAGCACGAACTGCTCATGTTCATTCATGAGCGTATCCGCGAGACCGGGGTTTCGCCCTCCTTTGACGAGATGAAGGCGGCGCTGGATCTGGCGTCCAAGTCGGGCATTCACCGGCTGATCACGGCGCTGGAGGAGCGCGGCTTCATCCGCCGTCTGGCGCATCGGGCGCGGGCGCTGGAGGTCGTGAAACTGCCCGACCAGGCGGCCGCTCAATCGGGCCGGGCGCGCGGCCCGTTCGTGCCCGACGTCATCGAGGGCGGCGGTCGGCCTGCGGCCAATGCCAATCACGAGAGCGCCGGCACGCGGGAGCTGCCTCTGCTGGGCAAGATCGCGGCGGGCACGCCCATTTCCGCCATCCAGCACGAGCGCGACCGCATGGCGGTGCCCGAGGCCCTGCTGGGTGCCGGCGAACACTATCTGCTCGAGATCGAGGGCGATTCGATGATCGAGGCGGGCATTCTGGACGGCGACTTCGCCATCATCCGTCAGGTCACGACCGCCAACAGCGGCGAGATCGTCGTGGCCCTGGTCGAAGAAGAGGAAGCCACGCTGAAGCGACTGCGCAAACGCGGCGCCTCCATCGCGCTCGAGCCCGCCAACCGGGCCTACGAGACGCGCATCTTCGGCCCGGATCAGGTCAAGGTGCAGGGCCGTCTGGTCGGGTTGATCCGCCGCTATTCCTGATAATCAGGGTCGCCCAGGCGGTTCCACGGACGCGCGCCGCGCTCGGTCGTTGACCACAGGGCGCGCCAGCCGCCCTCTGTGCGCCACAGCTCGACGCTGCCGCCCGTGGCATAGTCACGCCCGTCTAGCACCAGCCGATCGGAACAGGCCTCAGGCAGGCGCGCCAGCTCGACCCGTACACTGACCACCTCGGCCGACTGGCACAGGGCCGCCAGCTGATCGTCGTCGGGGGCCGCCCGCCCCCACCACAGGGCCAGCGGACCCGGAACCTCGGGTGCGCAATGGACCCGTCCGCAGGCCCAGCCTTCCGCCGGGCGCTCGACCAGAGTCAGCCCGCGCCGCCCGGACCAGACATCGCGGGAAAATGCCCCGACCTTGCGGATCACGAGAGCGTCGTCCCCGGTCACGATGGCACCATTGGTGCCCGCATCGGCGATCCAGAGATCGGGCGTCGGGTGTCGCGGCCAGACCAGCACCGCACAGGCCAGCGGGAGGCCCAGCCACCTCAGCCGCCCTCGCCACAGGCACAGCACCAGAATGCCGATGAAGGCGACCGGCAGGGCGATGACCGGCGCGCTGGCGGTATGGATCACCGCCCCCGGCAGGGTCGATATCCACGCCCCGACCGCCATGATCGCCTCGATCCCCCAGCCCGCCACCGTCAGGAACGGCCCGCCGAGGCCGAGGGGCTGCAACAGCACGCCCAGCGCCAGCATCGGCATCATGAGGAAGTCGGCGATCGGCGAACTGATCATATTGGCCAGCAGGCCATAGACCGCCGTCCGGTTGAAATGCTGCATGGCGAAGGGTCCGGTGGCCATGCCGGCGACGAAGCTGGCGAGAATCGCCAGCCCCACCCAGGTGCCGGCCCTCTGCACAATCAGGATGGGCAGGGGCACCTTGATCTCGCGCGGGCGGCGCGGCCAGGACTCGGCCAGCGCAACCAGCGCCGCCGTCGCCGCAAACGACATCTGGAAGCCCGGCGTGACGATCGCTTCGGGCTGAAGCAGCAGGACGGCAAAGGCGGCCACCGCCAGCGCATTCATGCTGATAGCGGGCCGGTCCAGAATGATGGCCAGAAAGGCGACCGAGGCCGTGATCGCCGCGCGCTCGGCGGGCGGAGGCGCGCCGGATATGACCAGATAGGCCGCCACCGCGATCCACCCCGCCCAGGCGGCGACCTTCTTGCCCGACACCCGCAGCACCAGCCACGGCCAGAGCGCGATGCCGAAGCGAACGGCGAAGAAGACAAAGCCGCCGACAATCGCCATGTGCAGGCCCGAAATCGACAGGATGTGGATCAGGCCCGAGTCCCGCATGGTGTCGTAGGTTTCCTGCGCGATCCAGCTTTCGTGGCCGGTCGTCATGGCCGCCGCGACCCCGCCGACCCGGGGGCCCAGCCGTTCGACCAGCCGCTCGGCCAGTCCAAATCGGAACTGGTTGACCGCCATCCGGATACGCAGGGAGCGTGGTGGCGGCGGCAGGTCGATCCAACGGGTCTGGCCCAGTTCGAAGCCCACCCCGCCCATGCTCTGGAACCAGGCCGTACGGCCGAAGTCGTAGGCCCCGGGCGCGGCCGGCCCCGGCGGCGGGTTGAGAATGGCGAACACGCTGACCGCGTCGCCCGGCCGGGGAGTCTCGCCGCGCACCGTGACGCGCAGCCGCATCGGGGTGTGGTCGGGCGCCAGTCCTTGCACTCGAACCGGTGCCATGATGATCCGCGCGCCCCGCGTGCCCGGGCTGTCGACATCCAGCACCCAGCCTTCGACCACCACAGGATCACCTGTCGCCGGGGCGATGGGCGCGGCGACATTGTCCGACCGCATCTTGGTCACCGACAGACCGGCACAGAGGCAGGTCAGCAGCATCAGCGGGACGGTGACGGCACGCCCGAAGCCCTGTCGCCGTGCTCCGGCCCACAGACCCGCGCTGACCAGCGCCGCCAGCAGCAGGGGCCACAGCGGCGGCTCGGCCTTCAGCACAAAATAGAGACCGCACCCGCCCCCGAACGCCACAGGGGCCCACAGGCGCCAGCGGTCGGTCTGGGCCAGAAGGGCCGCGCGCGCGCCCTCGACGACCCGCCCGGCAAATCGCCTTGCGAGGCTGGGCAGAGGCCCCTCAGGCGCTATAAGGGCGGCCTCGTCCTGAACCTTGGCCAATCCCGTTCCCCTTGACCGATCCCCACGCCCCCACTGACGTCGTCACGCGCTTTGCTCCCTCTCCCACGGGATACCTGCATATTGGGGGTGCAAGAACGGCGCTTTTCAACTGGCTTTTTGCGCGTCACCATGGCGGACGCTTCCTGATCCGGGTCGAGGACACCGACCGCGAGCGCTCGACCGAGGCGGCGGTGAAGGCGATTTTCGACGGGCTGGACTGGCTGGGCCTGACCGCCGACGCCTCGCCCGTCTTTCAGCACGCCCGCGCCGACCGCCACCGCGAGGTTGTCGAGGTTCTGGTAGAGACTGGCCATGCCTATCGCGACTGGACCTCTACCGAAGAGACCGGTCGCCTGCGCGACGAGGCCAAGGCCGAAAAGCGCGCCTTTGTCTCGCCCTGGCGTGATCGCGACCCGTCCGAAGGCGACCCGGACCAGCCGCATGTAGTCCGTTTTCGGCGTCCGCTGGGTCAAAGCGTGGAGATCGCGGACGCCGTTCAGGGCACGGTTCGCTGGCGTGCCGAGGATCTGGACGACCTCGTCCTGCTGCGTTCTGACGGAAATCCGACCTATAATCTGGCGGTTGTTGCCGACGACCATGACATGGGCGTGACCCATGTGATCCGGGGGGATGACCATCTGAACAATGCCGCGCGTCAGGCCCTGATCTATGACGCCCTCGGCTGGACCCGCCCGGTGTTCGCTCACATCCCCCTGATCCACGGCCCCGATGGCGCCAAACTGTCCAAGCGCCACGGCGCCCAGGCGGTGCACGAATATGCCGACATGGGCTACCTCCCTGAGGCCATGCGCAACTATCTGGCCCGCCTCGGCTGGGCCCATGGCGACGACGAGCTGTTCGATGACGCACAAGCAATTGAATGGTTTACGCTTTCCGGGATCAACAAGGCTCCGGCACGGCTGGACTTCGCCAAGCTGGCGCACGTCAATGCCCACTGGATCCGGCAGGCAGATGTCACCCGCTTGGTCGATCTGGTGGCGCGGGCCGAGGATGAGAAGGCCGCCCTCGTCAGGGTCATTCCGCATATCCAGGACCGGGCCACGACCCTGATTGAACTGCGCGACCAGGCGGCCTTCGCGCTCGCCCGCCGCCCGATCCGCATTTCGGAAAAGGCGGCCGGTCAGCTGACGCCCGAGGCGACCGAACGTCTCGCGAGGCTAATCCCCGGGCTGCGCGATCAGGTTGATTGGACGGTCGAGGCGCTTGATTCGACGCTGAAAACCTTTGCCGAGAGCGAGGGCGTCGGCTTTGGCAAGATCGGCCCGCCACTACGCGCGGCCTTGACGGGGGGGGCAGCCTCTCCCGATATCGCACGCACCCTGGCCTCATTATCGCGGGAAGACGCCCTCGGTCGCTTGGATGATGCGCTGCAACATACTAAGTGAACGGCCATAACTCATTTGCGGATCGCGACTCCTAGCGGTTCGCCCCGGTCGGGGGCACCCGGTCGGCATGCACACAGGGACGCAGATGACCAATACGACCTCCCCGACCGGCACCGCCACCCTCACCTATGGCGACAAGAGCGTCGACCTGCCGGTCCTGTCCGGCTCGACGGGCCCGGACGTGATCGACATCCGCAAACTGTATGGCGCGACCGACGCCTTTACCTACGATCCCGGCTTCACCTCGACGGCGGCGTGCGAAAGCGCCCTGACTTTCATCGACGGCGACAAGGGTGTGCTGCTGCACCGCGGCTATCCGATCGACCAGCTGGCCTCGCAGTCGAACTTTGTCGAGGTCTGCCACCTGCTGCTGCGCGGCGAGCTGCCGACGGCTGCGCAATATGCGGCCTTCGAGAACAGCGTGACCATGCACACCATGCTGCACTCGCAGTTCGACCGCTTCTTCGAGGGCTTCCGCCGCGACGCCCACCCGATGGCGATCATGGTCGGCACGGTCGGTGCCCTGTCGGCCTTCTATCACGACAGCCTGGACATCCATGATCCGGTCCAGCGCAACATCTCGGCCATCCGCCTGATCGCCAAGATGCCGACCATCGCGGCGCGCGCCTACAAGTACCACGTCGGCCAGCCCTTCGTGTCGCCGCGCAACGACCTCAGCTATTCCGAGAACTTCCTGCGGATGTGCTTCGCTGTTCCGGCCGAGGACTATGAGGTCAATCCGGTACTGGCCAAGGCCATGGACCGCATCTTCATTCTGCACGCCGACCACGAGCAGAACGCCTCGACCTCGACCGTCCGCCTGGCCGGGTCGTCGGGCGCCAATCCGTTCGCCTGTATCGCCGCCGGCATCGCCTGCCTGTGGGGCCCGTCGCACGGCGGTGCCAACGAAGAGGCGCTGAACATGCTCAAGGAAATCGGCACGCCGGACAAGATCCCCGAGTTCATCGCCGGCGTGAAGGACAAGAAGTACAAGCTGATGGGCTTCGGCCACCGCGTGTACAAGAACTATGACCCACGCGCGAAGGTCATGCAGGAAAGCGCCCATGAGGTGCTGAAGGCCGTGGGCGACCCCAATGATCCGCTCCTGCAGGTGGCGATGGAGCTGGAGAAGGTCGCGCTGAACGACGAGTACTTCATCGAGCGCAAGCTGTTCCCGAACGTCGACTTCTATTCGGGCATCACCCTGTCGGCCATGGGTTTCCCGACCACCATGTTCACCGTGCTGTTCGCCCTGGCGCGCACGGTGGGCTGGATCGCCCAGTGGCAGGAGATGATGGAGGATCCGTCGCAGAAGATCGGCCGCCCGCGCCAGCTGTATACGGGTCCGACGGTCCGGGATTACACCCCGATCGAACAGCGGGGCTGACCGGACCCGCCTTTCGCGGAACCGTTCGAGAGGGCGCGGCACCGGTCGCGCCCTTTTCGTTTGCGTCTGTTCCTCCCGGGCTTTGGCCACGGAAAAGCCCGTGCTAGCCATACGGGACCACTGTCCTGGGGAGTAAAGTCGTTGAAGAAATCCGATCCGTCGATCCGCAAGCTGCTCGGGGGCTCCGCTGCCCTGGGTGCCCTTCTGTTCGCCAGCAGCGCCTTTGCCCAGCAAGCTCCCCTTATCCAGCCGGGTGCGCCCGGACAGGCCAGCCGCACGCTGGAAGGCCGGGAAGCCGCCCGGATCGCCGACAACCGCTATTCCGCGGACGACGTCGCCTTCATGCAGGGCATGATCCTGCACCATGGCCAGGCCGTCGAGATGTCGATGCTCGCGGCCCAGCGCACCAACACCCCGGCCATTCTGGATCTTGCGGCGCGAATCCTGGCGTCGCAGGAGGACGAGATCGCCTTCATGCGTGGCTGGCTGACCGAGCGCGGCGAAATGGCGCCGATGCCGCAGCCGACGGGCGCCATGGACCACGCTGCCCACGGAGGGATGGACCACTCCACCCACGGCGGCATGGATCATTCCGCCCACGGCGGTCATGTCGGCATGCCGGGAATGGCCACCCCCGAGCAGGTGGCCCGACTGACGGCGGCCCGGGGACCCGAATTCGACCGCCTGTTCCTCGAGCTGATGATCCCGCATCACGAGGGCGCCCTGATCATGGTGTCCCAGCTGCTGGCCCGGTCGGGCTCGGCCTACGACCCCATCCTGTTCCGCTTCGTCAATGACATCGCCAATGAACAGCAGGCCGAGATCAACCGCATGACGGGCATGATCCGGTCGGCCTCGCCCGATCCCCGCACAAATCTGCGGGCCGGGTTCCGTGACGCCGAAGAAGCGGCGCTCAACATGCAGTTGATCGCCAGCCTGCCGAAGCCGACCGGCTTCTTCGATCCCAGCAACCCCGAGGGGCTGCCGCCGCGCGTCGGGGACGAAACCGGGCGTCGTGCCCCCTTCCTCAGCTTCTCGAACACCGACATGGCCTTCCAGGGGGACCTGCTGGCGGTGGGCAATTACCACGGGATCAACCTGTACCGCCTGACCGACGCGCCGGAGCCGCAGCTGATCAGCTCGATCGTCTGCCCGGGCGGACAGGGCGATGTGTCGATCTACGGCAACCTGATGCTGATGTCGGTCGAGTCGACCAACGGTCGTGTCGACTGTGGACGCGAGGGTGTGGGACCTGACCCCAGCCCGGACCGCTTCCGGGGCCTGCGCATCTTCGACATTTCCGATCCGGTGCGCCCGGTCCAGGTCGGTCAGGTGCAGACCTGTCGCGGTTCACACACCCACACGGTGGTAGCCTCGGACGAGCGCCACCTGATCGTCTACAACTCGGGCACCGCCAGTGTGCGCGACGAGCGCGAACTGGCCGGCTGCGTCGTCGGCCAGCCGGGCGACGAACGCACGGCCCTGTTCCGTGTCGACGTCATCGAGATTCCGTTGGCCGACCCGTCCCGGTCGCGCATCATCGACAGCCCCGCCGTCTTTATGGATGAGGAAACGGGCGAGATTGCTGGCCTGTGGCGCGGCGGGGACCATGGTGAGGGAACGCAGACCACCCGGCAGACGGATCACTGTCACGACATCACCATTTTCCCGACCCGCAGCATCGCGGCGGGCGCCTGCTCCGGCAACGGTGTGCTGTTCGATGTATCCAACCCGCGGGCGCCGCGGCGTATCGATGCCGTGGTCGACGAGGGCTTTGCCTACTGGCATTCGGCGACCTTCAACAATGACGCGACGAAGGTGGTGTTCACCGACGAGTGGGGCGGTGGCGGGCGTCCGCGCTGCCGCGTGCAGGATCCCATGACCTGGGGCGCCAACGCCATCTATGACATCGTCGACGGCAAGATGGAGTTCCGGGGCTATTACAAGCTGCCGGCCGCCCAGACCGAGCTCGAGAACTGCGTCGCGCACAACGGCTCGCTGATCCCGGTGCCCGGACGTGATCTGTTCGTCCAGGCCTGGTACCAGGGCGGGCTGTCGATCAGCGACTTCACTGATTCCTCGAATGCATTCGAGATCGCCTATTTTGACCGGGGTCCGGTCAACGCCGAGCGCCAGGGTTCGGGCGGCTACTGGTCGGTCTACTGGTACAACGGCCGGGTCTATGGCTCGGAAATCGGACGCGGCCTGGACGTCTTCACCCTGACGCCCAGCGAGCATCTGACGGCGAACGAGATCGCGGCCGCCGCCATGGCGGACGAAGGCGGCACGGTCAATCCGCAGCAGCAATACCCCGTCACCTGGCCGGCCCACCCGGTCGTGGGTCGCGCCTATCTGGACCAGTTCGCCCGCGACGGCGGTCTGGACACCGGGCTGGCCGGCCGCGTCGCGGCGGCTCTGGATCGGGCAGAACCACTCGTGGAGGGCAATCGCAAGGATCCCGCCCTCGCCCGCGATCTGCTGGCTCTCGCCGGCGAAATCGACCCCTCCGGCCGTGATCAGGCCGGCAAGCGTCGGGCCGGTCTGCGCGACACCCTGACGGGTATCGCGGCGCTCATCGGCTGAAGCCGCGATACAGGAGGGCCCCCGTGTCCGGATCCTCGGCCGTGATCACCTCGGCCGAGGACAGGGCGGACACGGGCGCGGCCGGCACCCGGGGCGACAGGTTGAGCGTCAGGTGTTCCCACTCGGCCGCATAGTCCATGCCCCAGGCGCAGTTCAAGGCCAGAACGTCCCGACCACCGCTGAGGCGCAGTCGGGTCGGACGTCCTCGACGTTGCCCCAGCAAACGCACCAGGCCGGCCCCCTGCCCCGGCAGGATCAGATCAACCATGATATCATTCCTCGCATTGCCTTTGCGCCCGCCTTGGTGGACGCTCGCACTGTGAGGTCGCCGCGCCTGAGCGGCATGAGCGACGGCTGAGGAATTGCTGAAATTGACGCCAGACGGCCTTCGCTTCGGTGCCTTCACCCTTGATCCCACGAACCGGCGGCTGACGCGGGACGGAGCGGTCGTCGACATCAATGGCCGCTATCTGGACGCCCTGATCCTGATGGTCGGGCGGCCGGGCCAGCTGGTGACCAAGGACCAGTTTCTGGACGAGGTCTGGCGCGGAGTGCCGGTCACGGACGAGGCCCTGACCCAGTGCATCCGCGCACTCCGGAAACAGCTGGGCGACACTGCGGGCCGGCCGCGATTCATCGAAACGGTCCCCAAGCACGGCTATCGCTTCATTGCCCCTGTGTCAGCGGTCGAGACGGAGCAGGCCGAGCCGCGACCGCCGGTCTCTGCTGCTGAGCTGCTCGCCGCTGACGCTCCCTATGACCTCAAGCGGACCCTGCTGCTGGGCGGCGCGGGCGTCCTGGGCGGTGGCCTGGCCGGGGTGATCGGCGGGCTGATCTATGGGCTGATTGCGGTCGCCCATCCGCTGCAGCCAGGCATGGGGTCGGGGTCGATCCTGCTGGTGCTGGTGTGGCTGACCACCCTGGTGGCCCTGATGGGCGGGGCGGCGGTCGGCATCGGCATGGCGGCCACCGGCCTCGGACGACGCCGGCCCGGCCCCTGGATCATCTTCGGCGGCGCGCTGGGTGGCATGACCGTGGGCGGGGCGGTCAAGCTGCTGGGGCTGGATGCCTTCAACCTGCTGATCGGACGCTCGCCGGGCGACATCACGGGGGGCATGGAGGGCTTTATTCTGGGCGGCGCCATCGGTCTGGGGTTATGGCTGGGCGCGCGCGGGCGTGATCCCCTGCCCCTTCGGCGCTGCATGATCACGGCCGGAGTGGCGGCGGCGCTGGCGGGCATGGCCATTCCGCTGTTCGGCGGCCGGCTGATGGGCGGTAGCCTTGACCTGCTGGCCAGGACATTCCCGGAGTCGCAACTGCAGCTGGGCATGATCGGAAGCTGGTTCGGCGAGACCGGCTTCGGCCCGATCGCCCAGAGCGTCACCGGCGGCCTCGAAGGCCTGCTGTTCGCCCCCTGTCTGGTCGGCGCCATGATCCTTGCGCGACGGGGGATGCAGGCCGATTAGCCGGCGGACCGGGCGGCGATCACCTCCAGCACGGCGTCGGCCGCAATCTCGGACGGATCGCGGCCTTCGCGGCCCATGAGGTCGAGGGCGGCGGTCTGGCGGAGGGACTGGCCCGCGCAGAGGGCGGGATCGTTCAGCAGGCGCTCGACGGCCGGGACCAGCTTGTCCGGCGTGGCATCCTTCTGGATGTATTCCGGCGCGATTTCCTCATCGGCGGCGTGATTGAACAGGGTCGCGTATTTGCCGGTGAAGAAGGGCCGCATGATCGCATAGCTGAGCGGCTGGAAGCGGTAGGCGATGATCATGGGGGCGCCGGCCAGCGCCAGCTCGGTCGAAACGGTGCCGCTGGTGGCCAGCGCGACGGTCGCGGCCTTCATCGCGGCGTATTTGTCTACTTCCTCGACCAGATGGGCTTCAACGGGCCAGTTCGTGACCTGGGCGCGAACGCTAGCGGCCACGGTTCCGGCGACGACCACCGCAACCTGCAGGTCGGGCAGGGAGGCTTTCAGCCTGGCGACCGTCTCGGCGTAGACCGGGGTCATCAGACGGATCTCGGACGGACGGCTACCGGGCAGGACCAGCAGCAGCGGAGCATCGGGGGCGATGCCGCGCTCGGCCCGGAACGCCTCCGGATCGGCCGCCGACATGTCGACATGCAGCGCCTGTGAGCCCACGACGGTGGTCGGCAGGCCCTCGCGCTCGAACCATGGCGCATCGAACGCATAGAGCGCCAGCAGGTGATCGACAGCTGCCGCCAGCGTCTTCGCCCGGCCCGGACGCGACGCCCAGACCTGGGGCCCGACGTATTTGATCAAAGGCACCTCCGGCATGAGAGCCCGGACGGCCTCGGCCACGCGGATGGTGAAGCCCCAGCTATCGATCAGGACCACGGCATCGGGCCGCTCGCGCGCGGCCAGTTCCGCCGTGTCCGCCACGCGTCGCTTGACCAGGCCATAGGCCCTCAGACCCTCCAGCCAGCCGTGGATCGACAGGTCAGCGATGTCAAAGGGGCTGGCGATGCCCTCGGCGGCCATACGCGGCCCACCGATGCCGACGAGAGTCAGGTTGTCACCCAGCCGCGTCTTCAACGCCTGCGCCAGCCCGGCCCCCAAGGCATCGCCAGACGCCTCGGCGGCGACCAGCATGATCTTCAGGGGGCGGGTCACGAGGCTTCACCCCAGACGAACAGGCCCAGCCGGTCGGCCGTCTCGAGCATGGCAGCGCGGTCGATCAGGATCAGACGCCCGGCTTGCCCCCCCACCCCGGCAAGGCCAGCTTCGGCCGCCAGTTCGAGCGTGCGCACGCCCATGACCGGCATGTCGACGCGCAGGTCCTGGATGGGTTTGGGCGCCTTGCCGAGTGCGCCTTTCGGCTGTGCAGGGCTGCCTCGCAGGTCAGCGGGAAGACCCGCCACCCGGCGCAGCATGGCGTCGGTACCTTCCTGAGCCTCGACCGCCAGCACCAGGCCGTCACAAACGACCGCGCCCTGCCCGATATCGAGTTCGCCTGATTTTTCCGCGACGTGCAGCGCCTTCCTGAGGTCAGAAAGCTGCTCCGCTGTGGGATGAACGCGGCCCAGAGTGCCGACCGGCAGGCTGTCGCCGCCCAGAATGTCGTCGGCTCCCTCGACTCCGAACCCCTCGCTCTCGAAGATCGACAGGATCTTGCGCAGCAGGGCGTCGTCACCCCTGGTCGCCGCAGCAATGATGCCCGGCAGCAGGGTCGCACCCTTGAGGTCGGGGCGCAGGGTCTTGAAGTCGGGGCGGCTGACGGTGCCCGCGAGGCAGACAACCTGACAGCCCGCCGACTTCATCTCGGACAGGATGCGGCCGATCTCGGCCATGCCGGCCTCGACGCCCGGATAGCGAACCAGATGGGAATCCGCGAACCCGGCCAGACGGATGACGTGCAGGTCGCGTCCCTCGGCCTCACACCGGGCCGCGACCGCCAGCGGCAGGGCCCCGCCCCCGGCGATCAGGCCCAGCTTTCCCCGCGCGACCATCTCAACCCTCGGGCAGGCAGAGCGGACGACGGGTATCCCGGCGAATGAAGTCCACGATCTCGACGATCTCGGGCAGGTCGGCATAGGTGCCGGCGACCGCCTCCAGGCGCTGGGCGAAAGGCTGGTCCTTGCTCTCGAACAGATCGCGATAGGCGGCCAGCAGGCGCCGGATGGCCGCCTTGTCATAGCCCTTCCGCTTCAGGCCGATCAGATTGAGACCCCGCAGTTGCGCATGGTTGCCCCAGGCCGAACCATAGGGGATGACGTCGCGGGTCACCGCAGCGAGACCGCCGACGATAGCGCCCTGCCCCACCCGTCCGAACTGATGCACGGCACACAGGCCACCGAGGAAGACCCTGTCTCCAATCTCGGCATGCCCGCCAAGCGTCGCATTGTTGGCAAAGGTGATTTGGCTGCCGACGATGGAGTCGTGGCCGACGTGAGCCCCGGTCATGAACAGATTGTCCGACCCGATCACGGTTTCGCCCGTGCCTTGGGGCGTGCCCCGGTTGAAGGTGCAATGCTCGCGGATGATGTTGCGCTCGCCAATCGTCAGGGTGACGCGCTCGCCCTTGTAGCCCGTGTGCTGGGGATCGCCCCCGATGACGGCGAAGGGATGAATAACCGTGCCCGCGCCGACGATCGTGTCGCGCGGGATGACGACATGGCTGACCAGCCGGACGCCGACCGCGAGCGTTACGTCCGGGCCGACCGTACACCACGGACCGATCTCGACGTCGTCAGCAAGTTCACAGCTGGCATCGACCGAAGAGGTGGGATGAATGGCCATCAGCGGATCGGCTGTTCGACCGTCGAGGCCATGGCCGCGAAATCTGCTTCGGCCGCGAGTTTGCCGTCGATGAAGGTCTCGCCCCGGAATTTGAAAATGTCGCCGCGCTGTTTGGTGACGATCACTTTCATCCGGAGCTGGTCACCCGGGCGGGCCGGCTTGCGAAAGCGCACACCGTCGATCGACATGAACAGGATGACCTTGCCCTCTACCGAGACATCCAGCGATTTGGACATCAACAGCGCCCCCGTCTGGGCCATGGCCTCGACGATCATCACGCCGGGCATGACCGGATCGATCGGGAAATGGCCGGGGAAGTAGGGTTCGTTGTGGGTGACGTTCTTGATGCCGGTGATCGAAGTGCCCGACACGAAATCCTCGGCCCTGTCCACCAGCAGGAAGGGGTAGCGGTGCGGAAGTCGTCGCATCACCTCGGCATAGTCAATCCGGTCGTCTGCCATCGAATCCTCGCGTCAGCCCTTGGTCTTGCTGACCTGTTTGGCCAACCAGACGGCTTCGCGCAAGGATTGGCGGAGCGGCTTGGCGGGATAACCCGACCATGTCTCGCCAGGGGGGATGTCGGCCAGGACACCGGCACCGGCCGCCACCCGGGCCCCCTCGCCGATCGTGATGTGGTCACCGACCCCGGCCCGACCGCCGAACATGACATTGTCGCCCACCGTCACCGAGCCCGAGAGTCCCGTATGCGCCGCCAGAAGGCCGTTGCGCCCGATCACGACATTGTGGCCGATCTGGACCTGGTTATCGATCTTGGAGTTCTCGCCGATCACCGTGTCGTTAAACGCCCCGCGGTCGATGCAGGTGTTGGCCCCGATCGTCACGCCGTCCTGCAGGATAACGCGTCCCAGTTGCGGGATATCGACCGGGCCCGTCTTTGAAGGCGCCGCGCCAAAGCCGGCCTCGCCGATGCGCGCACCGGCCAGAATGCGGACGCGATCTCCGATCAGGGCATGGGACAGGCTGACCAGGGAGCCAATCTGGCAGTCGCGACCGATCTGGACCCCGGGGCCGATCACGGTATTGGCGCCTATTCGCGTTCCCCGACCGATGCTGACGCCCTGACCCAGAACGACGCCCGGCTCCACGATCACGCTGTCGTCCTCGAACCAGGCCCCCGGCGTGGCCGACAGGTCGATGGAATAGGGCTGGTAGAAAAGATCGGCAGCCCGGGCCCAGGCGGCCTGCACCTCGGTCGAGAGGATCACGGCGGCTTCTGGCGGTGCCTGATCGGCCAAGGCTTCCGACAGCAGTACGGCCCCGGCGCGGGTCTCCGCCAGGGCCGATTTCATGCGACGGTCAGAGAGGAACGTCAGATCGCCGGACGCCGCCCGGGCCAGCGGGGCTACCCCCGATATAATCCTGTCACCGCCCCGAACGACCTGCCCCCCGATGGCGGCGGCCAGGTCATCGACCGTGCTTTCGGGGAGGGTCTGAAAGAAGCGGTTGTCCGGCATCCTCTCCCGATGCGCCTATTGCTGGACCGGAACCGGCATGCGGTTGAACGACAGCGAGGGCAGCTGGCTGTTCAGGCGCTGGATGACGAGGTCCGTGATGTCCATCTGCGGGTTGGCCTCATACACCGCCTCACCGCTGATCAGGATGCCGCAACCACGTTCCTGATAGACAGCGACCAGGATGGGGTCGACGGCGCGAGCGATGGCCACACGCTGTTGGGACAGGGTGTACTCCAGCTCCTGCCCACGGGTCTGCTCCAGTTGCTCGGCTTCGGAGATACGCTGCTGCACGGCACGGCTGCGCTGGGCGAACTCGTCCTGGGGAATGGTGTCCCGGCCCTGTTGCAGGGCCTGGATTTCGGCACCGATCGTCTGGCCATAGGGGGCCAGTTCGTTGACGACTTCGTCGGTCAGGCGACGCATGCCTTGCTGCACCGACTGGCCGACCGTCGACTGGGCCATCAGGCGGGCATTGTTATAGACGCACAGACCCGGGATGACCGGACCGGGGTTCTGGGGGCCAGCGGCCTGGGCCAGAACCGGGGTGGCGGTCAGGGTCGCCAGGGCAACGGCGGCGATTGCGAACAACTTCATGGTCTTACTCACATAACGGCGTCGGAGATGACGCCTATTAGAATTGGGTGGAGGTCGAGAAGCGGAAGCCCTCGGTCTTGTCGTAGTCTTCTTTCGCGAAGATCTTGGAGATATCGAAGCGGATGGGCCCCACCGGGGCGCGCCAGTGAATGCTGATACCGGCGGAGCCGCGGATCGCCAGATCGTCGACGATGCGCGTGTTTCGCAGGCCCGTCACGGGGTCGAACAGATAGCGGTCATCCAGGACGCCGACCGTGCCGACGTCGGTGAAGAGCGAGGTGCGGATTCCGTATTCTTCGGGCAGACCGTTCGGCACGGTCAACTCCAGGGTACCGATGACATAGAAGTTCCCACCGAGGGCATCCGTGGTCAGGGTATCGCGCGGCCCGAGGCCGGCGGTTTCGAAACCGCGGAAGCTGTTACCGCCCTTGAAGAAGCGGTCGTTGATCCGGACGGGGTCGCCCCCCCACCCTGACACATAGCCGGTCTGGAACTGGGCCGTGACCACCCATTCCGGACGAATGCCCCAATAGGCCGAGGCTTCGGCTTCGGAGCGTATGTAATTCACATCCCCGCCGAGACCGGCAAGGTCCTGACGGATCGTGCCGACCCAGCCGCGGGTCGGTCGCACAGGATCATTTCGCCGGTCAACCAGGACGGTGTAGCCCGCCGAGGAGTTCACAAAGGACCCGACCTGATCACACAGGGCAGATGACCCCTGCCCGCCCCGACAGAAGCTGGCGGGGACGATCACCTCATCCGCCTTGAGGAAGTAGCGGGTGCTGAACAGCGTATAGCCATTCAGGGGGTACGACAGGCGCAGACCCGCGCCGGTCGACCGGTAATCGTAGGACGAGAATTCACTCAGGTCGTAGCGCGAATGGAAGATATCGAAACCGACCCGCAGGTCCCGGCCCATGAATTTCGGCTCGGTGAAGCGGAAGTCGATGTTCTGGCGCAGGGAGCCCCATTCGATACGGGCCACGACCGCCTGACCCCGCCCCCGGAAGTTGCTCTCGGAGACCCCGAGATTCACGACAAAGGAGTCGACGGAACTGAACCCGGCACCGACGGACAGTTCGCCGGTGGGCTGCTCCTGGACGGTGACATTGACCACCGAGCGATCGGGCGCCGAACCGCGCACCTCCTCGATCGTCACGTCCTTGAAGAAGCCCAGGCGCCGCAGATTGTTGCGCGAACGCTCGACGAGGGTCCGGTTGAAGGCATCCCCCTCGGTCAGGGCCAGTTCACGACGAATGACCGGATCGATGGTCCGGGTATTGCCCACCACATTGATGCGCTCGACATAGACCCGCTGACCCTCGCGGACGTTGAAGGTGACGTCGACCGTATCGGTCTCGGGGTTGGGGCGGTAGCTGGGCGTGATCTCGACGAAGGCGTAGCCCGCCGAACCGGCGGCATAGGTCAGGGTGTCGACCGCCTGCTCGATCTTGCGACTTTCATACAGATCGCCCGTCCGGATCGGCAGGATCAGCCTGAGGAAGTCAGCGTTCAGCCGGTCGTTCTCGGTGACCACACTGACTTCGCCGAAATTGTAACGATCCCCTTCGTCCACCGTCAGCGTGATGGTGAAGGCGCTGTTGTCCGGCAGCAGCTCGGCAACCGCCGACAGAACGCGGAAGTCGTAATAGCCCCGGTTCGTATAGAACTCGCGCAGCTGTTCGCGGTCGTAATCCAGACGGTTCGGGTCGTAGTTGTCGTTGCTGGTGAACAGCCGCCACCAACGCGACTGCTTGGAGACCATGACTTCGCGCAGGTCGCGGTCGGAAAAGGCCCGGTTGCCGATGAAGGTGATGGCCTGCAGACCGGTCTCGGGACCTTCATCGATCTCGAAGATCACATCGACGCGGTTCTGTTCCAGCTGAACGATCTTGGGCGTGACGCTGGCCGAAATCCGTCCGGACAGGCGATACAGTTCCACGATCTTGCCCACGTCGTCCTGGATGCGGGCCCGGGTGTAGATGCCGCGGGGGCGGATGGTGACTTCCTCGCGGAGCTTGTCGTCGCCGATCGCGCCGTTCCCCTCGAAGATCACCTGATTGATGATGGGGTTCTCGACCACCTCGACGATCAGGACGCCATTCTGGACGCCCATCTGGACGTCGGCGAACAGACCGGTGCGCGACAGGGTGCGCACGGCAACGTCCAGCACCACGGGATCGACCATGTCACCGGGACGGATGGGCAGATAGGACAGCACAGTGGCGTCCTCGATACGCAGATTGCTGCCTCGTACCTCAATGGCCGTCACCAGCCAGCGCTCTTCCTGTCCGGGATCCTGAGCGGTCTGCTGGGCCGCAGCGGGCGGCGGTGCCTCCTGGGCGAGAACGGGTCCGGCCAGGCCCGCGCCGATCACCAGCGCAACCGCACTGACGCGACCGGCGAGAACAGAAGAAGCGGAAAAGGAAGATTTGTGCATCACGGGTCCCATCGGGGGCTGGCGCTGGCTCACGAAGCGAGCCCGCCGAGGAATTTGAACAGGTTCAGCTTTTGTAGATCGTTCCAGGTGGCGAACAACATCAAACCTGCCAGCAAAGCAAGACCGACCCTGAACCCCGCCTCCTGAAAGCGGGCCGCAACAGGCTTCTTGGCAACAGCTTCATAGCCATAAAAAACCAGGTGTCCCCCATCCAGGATCGGTATCGGCAGAAGGTTTAGAAAGCCAATTCCGATCGAAAGTATGGCAGCGAAGCTTGTCATGGTGACAATCAGATTGAAAGCGGTCGCTCCCGGGTCCGGATTGGCCTCGACGGCCGCACTGGTCAGGGCTCCGGAGGCCTTGGCGATACCGATCGGGCCGCTCAACTGGTCGCCGCTCTCGCGACCCGTGAAGATGCGACCGATGTAGCGCATGCTGGTCCCCAGAACGTCCGCCGTCTGGGAGACCCCCCTTCCCATGGCCTCGATCGGACCATAGCGGACGTGCCTGACCTCATCGACAGCCGGCAGCAGGCCCAGGCCAATCCGCCCGACGCTGATCCGTCCGGCGACGGGATGGGTGATGGTCTCGCGCTCCGGCACGGCAATGAGAGTCAACTCCGCCCCCCCCCGTTCGACCTGAAACCGCAACCGTTCGCCGCTGCTGAGAGACACGATCGTGGTCACGTCACGCTGATCCTCGACCCGGCGGCCATTGATGCCCGTGATCAGATCCCCGGGCTGGAAGCCCGCCGATGCCGCGGGACTTCCGGCGGAAACCTGGGCCACCCGGGCCGGCAGAATCTGGACGCCGATCAGCGAGAACAGCAGGGTGAAGATGAAGATGGCGAGGACAAAATTGGCCATCGGCCCGGCCACCACGATCAACGCGCGCTGCCAGACCGGCTTGAAGTGGAAATAATCCCGTATGGCCGCGGGGCCCCGTTCGGCGATGATCCGGCCCTTCAGCTCCGCCAGACCCGCCTGATCCGGCACACTGGACGGATCCAGGTCACCGGAAAATTTCACATAGCCACCCAGCGGGATCCACCCCAGCCGCCATTCCGTGCCGTGGCGATCGGTGCGACTCAGCAGTCCACGGCCAAAGCCGATGGCGAAACGGTCGATCTTGACGCCAAATGCCCGCGCCACGAGGAAATGGCCCAGTTCGTGGACAGTCACCACCAGCGTCAGGACAAGCAGAAAGGGCACCACATAGAGCGGCGCCTGGGCCAGGAAGTCCGTCATGCGGTCGCTCTACTCCCCCTCGTCGATCCGGACAGGATCATGCAGCCTTCTCACGACGGTCCAGACAAATCCGCGCCAGCCGACGGGCCTGCCGATCCACGGCCAGGGCTGCCTCGCAGGCAGTCCCGGACGGATCGACGTGGCCCGACGCCGACGCCATTTCCAGCGTGTCGGCTATGACTGCGGCAATATTGAGAAAGCCCAGACGACGGTCAAGAAAACCGAGGGCCGCCACCTCATTGGCGGCATTGAAGATGGCGGGCGCTGCGCCTCCGGCCCTCAGGGCCTGACGGGCCAGGTCCAAAGCGGGGAATCGTTCGGTATCCGGGGCTTCGAAGGTCAATTGCCCAAGAGATACCAGATCCAGCGGCGGGGCCTGCCAGGCCATGCGATCAGGCCAGGCCAGGGCATAGGCGATCGGCGTCCGCATGTCCGGTGGCCCCATCTGGGCCAGGGTTGATCCATCCACGCATTCCACAAGGCTGTGGATAATCGACTCCGGGTGGACCACAACGTCGATCCGCGTCTCGGGCAGACCGAACAGATAGGCCGCCTCGATCATCTCCAGGCCCTTGTTGGCGAGGGTCGCGCTGTCGACGGAAATCTTGGCCCCCATGCTCCAGTTCGGGTGGTCCACGGCGCGCTCGGGCGTGACCCGCGCCAGCCCGGAAAGCGGCGTCAGGCGAAACGGGCCGCCGGACGCTGTCAGCACCAGCCGCCGTACCCCTTCGGGGCGATCATGGGGGAAAACCTGATAGATCGCCGAATGCTCGGAATCGACCGGCAGGATGCGCCCCCCGGCGCGGGTCGCCCGTTCCATCAGGGCCGGGCCACAGCAGACCAAACTCTCCTTGTTGGCCAGGCCCACGACTGCACCCGTTCCGGCCGCAGCCCAGGTCGACCGCAAGCCTGCGACGCCGACGATGGCGGCCATGATCCAGTCCGCCGGCCGCAGCGCGGCCTCGACCAGCGCCTCCTCTCCGGCGGCGACCGCGATTCCGGTGCCCGAAAGCGCGTCCTCAAGCTCGGGCTTCAACTCGGGCCATGCCGTGACAGCCAGTTCGGGACGCCAGCGCCGCGCCGCTTCCGCAAGACGCAGGATATTCCGCCCTCCGGTCAGGGCAGAGACCTCGAACCGGGCCGTACCTGCCCGCTCGGCCTCGTCCATGAGGGCCAGGGTCGAGCCGCCGACCGAGCCTGTCGCCCCCAGAATGCTGACGCGGCGATGCATCACGCGGTCGCATCCATGAGAATGAACAGCAGGCGCGCGGCGGCCAGCACCACGGCGGCAAACATCAGGCCATCAACCCGGTCAAGCAGACCGCCATGGCCGGGAATGAGACCGCCGGCATCCTTGACGCCAAAGCGCCGCTTGATGGCTGACTCCCACAGATCTCCGGCCATGGTCGCCAGAGCTGCCGCAAGTCCCAGCAGGAAGCCCCACGCAGGGTGCGGCACGTCGAGAGGAATGGACCAGGCAATCACGCCGCCCGCCAGGGCTCCGGCGACCAGACCTCCGATAAAGCCGGACCACGTCTTGTTTGGGGAGTATCGGGGCCACAGTTTCGGGCCCTTGAGCACGCTGCCGACCACGAACGCCGCCACGTCGGCCGACCAGGCCACCACGAAGACGAGAATGGTCCAGCTGAGTCCGACGCCCGACTGGCCGTCCCGCAGCCAGATCAGCAGAATGGCCGGCCAGCCGAGGTAGAGAACCCCGTAGGCCGCATCGAGGCCTTCCTGGCCGACGCGTTTCGCGAACAGACCGGCCGCTGCAGCCGCAAACACCAGTGTCACAAGGGCCGGCGACATGGCGCCGGTGTGAGCGATGGCGGTCACTGCGATGAGGGCGAGGGCCACGGCCCAGAAGACCGGGGCCGCGTTCCGGGGGGCGCTCATCTCGGCCCATTCCCGTGCCAGCACCACACAGGCCGCCAGCATGATGGCGAGGAACCAGAGACTTCCGGCCCAGATCGCCAGCACCGCCAGAGGTGCCAGCACCAGGGCCGAGACCACCCGCATCCCCAGATTGCCGAAGGGAATGGCCATCAGGACGCGACCGCCTGCGGCTCTGCCCGTCCGCCAAAGCGCCGGTCCCGACGACGGTACTCGCGGACGGCCTCGTTCAGCGCGTCGGGCCCGTAATCCGGCCAGAGGATGTCCTGAAACACCATCTCGGCATAGGCGGCTTCCCACAGCAGGAAATTGGACAACCTCTGCTCGCCGGAGGTGCGGATGATCAGGTCCACTGGCGGCCCGCGACGGGTCGACAGGGCGGCGCTGATGTCCTCCTCGGTGATGTCAGGAGCACCCTCGCCGCGCCGGATGGCCTGCTGGAGGAGCCCGTTGACCGCATCGGTGATGTCGGCCCGGCCTCCATAGTTGAACGCGACCTGCAGCAGAAAGCGATCATTGTGGGCGGTTTCCCGCTCGGCCCGGTCCACAATCGCGGCGATATCGTCCGGCAGCCCCTGCCTGCGTCCGAGAATATGGATCCGCACACCCTCGCGCTTCAGCCGGTCCAGATCGCTGCCAACGTAGGCCCGCACCAGCCCCATGAGGTCAGAAACCTCCTCCGTGGAGCGCTTCCAGTTCTCGGTCGAAAAGCCAAAGACGGTCAGGCACTGAATACCCAGGTCGGCAGCCCCCCTGACGGTGCGCTTCAGCGCCTGGACCCCCTCGCGATGGCCGGCGGCGCGTGGCAGGCCCCGCCCCGCCGCCCAGCGGCCGTTGCCGTCCATGATCAGGGCGACATGGGCCGGTCCCGTAACCGCACCGGTCCGGGAAGAAGACGCATCTGACGCGGTGGGGGGGCCGGGCGTCGTCACACCTGCATGATCTCGATTTCCTTGGCCTTCATCATCTCGTCGATGCGCTTGATGGCAGCATCGGTATCCTTCTGGACCTCGGCTTCCATCTTCTTCTGCTCATCCTGACTGATGTCGCTGGCCTTTTCCGCCTTCTTGAGATCATCGTTGGCGTCGCGCCGCACGTTGCGGACGGCGATCTTCTGTTGCTCGGCATATTTGCCGGCCAGCTTCACCAGTTCCCGGCGGCGTTCCTCGGTCAGCGGCGGCACCGGGATGCGCAACGTCTGGCCGTCGACGATGGGATTCAGGCCCAGACCGGCCGCGCGAATCGCCTTCTCCACCGACACCACCATGCCCCGGTCCCAGACATTGACGGTGATCATGCGCGGTTCGGGCACGCTGATGGCGGCCACGGCATTGAGCGGTGAGGTCGAGCCGTAGGCCTCCACCTGGACCGGATCCAGCAGGCCGGCATTGGCCCGGCCCGTTCGCAGTCCCGCGAACTCCTCCTTGAGCGCGCCGACCGCCTTGTCCATGCGGTCGCGATAGGTTTTCAGGTCGGGCTTTGCCATCTTGGTCTCGCTCTCGTCTCAGTTCGCTCAGCCGTCGCTTCTAGCGCCGGAGTGTATGACGGTGAAGGCACCTTCCCCACGAAGCACCTTGTCGAGGGAATCGTCCTCCCGGATCGAAAAGACAACGATCGGAATGCCGCTGTCGCGCATCAGGGCGACGGCCGAGGCATCCATGACGCGCAAGTCCTTCGCCAGCACATCATGATAGGTCAGGGTATCGTAGCGGGTGGCTGACGGCACCTTCTTGGGGTCGGCGCTGTAGACACCGTCGACGCTGGTGCCTTTCAGCAGGGCATCGCAGCCCATTTCCGCGGCCCGCAGCGCAGCCCCCGAATCCGTCGTGAAGAACGGGGCCCCGACACCGGCGGCGAAGATCACGACCCGGCCCTTCTCAAGGTGCCGCAGGGCGCGGCGGCGAATATAGGGTTCGGCCACGGCATTCATGGTCAGGGCGCTCTGCACGCGTGTCTGGACGCCGATCTTCTCAAGCGCCCCCTGCATGGCCAGGGCATTCATGACGGTTGCCAGCATGCCCATGTAGTCTGCCGTGGCGCGCTCCATACCGGCAGCGGCCTTGGAGACGCCGCGGAAGATGTTGCCTCCGCCGATCACCAGACAAATCTCAACCCCCTGACGGGCGACACGGGCCACGGCCTCAGCGACCGAATCGACCGTACCGATGTCGATACCGAACCCCTGATCCCCCATCAGGACCTCGCCCGACACCTTCAGCAGGACGCGCTTGTATCGATATCCGGACGCGGGTGAGGGCATGATCTATCCGTAAACATGGAAGCCGCGCGGGTCGGCGGCCATAAACAAGGGGCGCGTGGGCCTTCAAAGCCCAACGCGCCCCCGTATGCAACGCTCCGATCACAGATCGGAACGGTATTCGACCAATCGGCCCTTAGCCGGCGGTCATCGACGCCACTTCGGCGGCGAAGTCCGGGCCTTCGACCTTTTCAACGCCCTCACCCAGCGCCAGACGGACGAATCCGGCCAGCTTCAGGTTCGAGGAGCCGAGCTCCTTGGCCGTGTCGGCGACCAGTTGCTCGACAGTGACGTCGGGATTCATGACGAACGGCTGCTTGGACAGCACCACGTCCTTCTGGAACTTGGCGATCTGACCAGACACAATCTTGTCGATCATGTTCTCGGGGCGGCCTTCTTCCCTGGCCTTTTCGGTCAGGACAGCGCGTTCCTTCTCTACGGCCGCGGGATCCAGATCGTCAGTGTTCAGCGACAGCGGCGCCGTGGCGGCGACGTGCATGGCGATCTTGCGGCCCAGCTCGCGCAGGGCAGCCTTGTCACCCGCGCCTTCCAGCGCGACCAGCACACCGATGCGACCGACGCCCGGCGACACGGCATTATGGACGTAGGAGGCGACGACGCCTTCGTCGACCGACAGGCGGGCGGCGCGGCGCAGTTGCATGTTCTCGCCGATCGTGGCGATCAGGCGGGTCACTTCGTCCTGGACCGTCGATCCGCTCTCGAGCGTGGCACCGTGGATGGCCTCCACGGTGTGGTGCTCGAGGCCCAGTTGGGCGAACGACTTGGCCGCGTCCTGGAACAGGTCGTTGCGGGCCACGAAGTCGGTCTCGGCGTTAAACTCGATGGCAGCACCGATCTCGCCCTTGCCGTCTTCACGGGTGGCGACGGCCACGAGGCCTTCGGCGGCGACGCGGTCGGCCTTCTTGGCGGCCTTGGACAGGCCCTTGGCGCGCAGCCAGTCGATGGCGGCGGTGATGTCACCGTCGGTTTCCTGCAGGGCCTTTTTGCAGTCCATCATGCCCACGCCCGAACGCTCGCGCAGTTCCTTCACGAGGGCGGCGGTGATCTCGGCCATGTTCAATCTCCTGATATTCGTAATGCGGGAACGGCCGGGCTGGTTTAGCCCGGCCGCGTAACAGTTTGGCGGTCGCGGTGAACCGCCGGGTTTCAGGCCTCGGCCTTGTCCGCCTCGGCGGCTTCCGGAGCAGCTTCCTCGGCAGCGGGCGCTTCCTCGGCAGCGGGCGCTTCCTCGGCGGCGATCATCTCCTCGGCGACGGGATCGGCGTCCGCCGGTGCGGCTTCGGCCTCAGCCTTGGGGGCCTTGGCGTTCAGGGCCGGCTCGACCGGGGGGGCTTCCGAGGCACCGATGTCGATACCCGAGGCCGACTGACCGGCGGCCAGCCCGTCCAGGACAGCGTCGGCGATCAGGTCGCAGTAGGTCTGGATGGCACGGGCGGCGTCGTCATTGCCCGGGATGGGATAGGTGATGCCGTCGGGATCGCAGTTGGTGTCGAGGATGGCGATCACCGGAATGTTCAGCTTGCGGGCTTCCAGGATGGCGATCGCTTCCTTGTTGGTGTCGATCACGAACATGATGTCCGGCAGGCCGCCCATGTCCTTGATCCCGCCCAGCGACAGCTCCAGTTTGTCGCGCTCGCGGGTCAGGGTCAGCAGTTCCTTCTTCTGGCGGCCTTCGCCACCGGTTTCCAGAAGGGCGTCCAGTTCGCGCAGGCGCTGGATCGAACCGGACACGGTCTTCCAGTTGGTCAGGGTACCGCCGAGCCAGCGGTTGTTCATATAGTACTGGGCGCAGCGCTTGGCGGCCTCGGCCACCGGATCCGACGCCTGACGCTTGGTGCCCACGAACAGCACGCGGCCGCCCTTGGCGGCAACATCGCGCACGGCGACCAGCGCCTGGTGCAGCAGCGGGATCGACTGCGACAGGTCGATGATGTGGATGTTGGAGCGCGAGCCGAAGATGTAGCGCTCCATCTTCGGGTTCCAGCGGTGGGTCTGGTGGCCGAAGTGGGCGCCCGCTTCCAGCAGGGTGCGCATCGAGAATTCAGGCAGAGCCATGATCGTGTCGTCCTTTTTCCGATTCAATCCGCCGCAGACGGTGAAAAGGACCGACGGGTCCCTCGGAACGGCTCGACCGGGATGTCTCCCCGGACCGCGCCACGCCTGCGTGTGAAGTGCGCGGGCATATAGGCGAGATCGCCGGAAAGGGCAAGCGCCCGGCTCCCACGCGGGACGATCAGACCTTGTTCAGCCCGTCGAAGCGGATCGTCTCGAGAGTCCAGGGCTCGATGTCATCGAGGGTGCGGACGTTGACGGCGATCATGTCGCGACCATCCGGGGACTTTCCGGCCCCGAAGGGCTCGACGCCGCATACCCGGCAGAACCGGTGGCTGATCACATGCCGGTTGAATAGATATTCGCTCAACCGGTCCTCGCCCCGGATCAGGCGAAACGCGTCGGGCGTGACGAAACCCAGCATCAGCCCCTTGCGATAGCAGTGGGTGCAGTTGCACTCGATCACGCCCGACAGGTCCATATCGGCTTCGAAAGCCACCGCCCCGCAGTGGCAGGACCCCTTGTGGGTTGTCGCCTCGCTCATCAGGCCTCCTCCAATAACACGACGCCCGGCACAGTCTTGAGCGCGCCGCGCAAGGCCGGATCCAGCCGGTAGCGACCGGGCAGTTTCACCTCGACCTCGCGGCGCCCCTCCAGGGTGGCGATCAGGCTGACCTCGCCGCCCCGACCGGCGCCCTTCAGCTGCGACCGGTCCAGCCGGGCCTTGAGCGCCGCAGGGTCCGCCGCCCGCCCGGACACATGCACCCGAAGGTTCACATCGGATTGCTCGATGGCCGTGTCCATGCGGCTGGCCTCGTCTCCAAAGAAGCGCACCTCGCCATCGCTGGCCTTGGCCCGCACCTTGACCATCAGGGCCGCGCCGACCTCCAGCACATCACGATAGCGACGCAGCGCATCCGGCGTGAACAAGCATTCGAACTCGCCGGTCGGATCCGAGAAATTGACGAAGGCGAACTTCTCGCCGCTCTTGGCGCTGGTCCGCTCCTGACGACGGCGGACCACCCCGGCCATCAGGAAGGCCTCGTGCCCGCCCTCGGCCAGTGACAGGGCCTCGGCGGCGAAGGTCACCCGCTTGCGGCGCAGGGCGGCCTCCATGTCCTCCAGCGGATGGCCCGACAGGTAAAAGCCCACCGCCGAAAGTTCCTGATCCAGTCGCTCGGGGCCGACCCAAGGTTCGACGGATTTCAACCGGGGCCGGGCCGCGTGGGCCTGATCGGCACCAAACAGACTGACCTGCGACGACGCACGCTCTGCGGCCACACTCTGGCAATAGGCCATCAGGGTATCGGCCTGCTCAATGATCTGGCGACGGTTGGGATGGATGCTGTCCAGCGCGCCGGCCTTGGCCAGGCCCTCCAGCGCCCGCTTGTTGACCGCCCTTGGATCGACCCGCTCGAGGAAGTCGAACAGATCGGCAAAGCGACCGCCCTCCTCGCGGACCTGGACGACGTGGCGCATGGCCTCCAGCCCGACGTTGCGGATGGCCCCGAGCGCATACAGGACAGCGCCCCTGCCCTCCTCGTCCCACGTCACGTCGAAATCGGCCGACGACCGGTTGATGTCGGGGGCCAGCATCGTCACCCCTGCCTTGCGCGCATCCTGGTAGAAGATGGCCAGCTTGTCGGTGTTGGAAATGTCGAGCGACATGGAGGCGGCGAAGAATTCGACCGGGTGGTTCGCCTTCAGCCAGCCCGTCTGATAGCTGATCATCGCATAGGCGGCGGCGTGCGACTTGTTGAAGCCATAGCCGGCGAACTTGGCCACCAGGTCGAAGATGCCGCCCGACTGCTCTTCGGACACACCGCGTTCCGAGGCGCCCTTGACGAAGCGCGCCCGCTGGAAGTCCATCTCCTCCTTCTTCTTCTTGCCCATGGCGCGACGCAGAAGGTCGGCTTCACCCAGACTATAGCCCGCCAGAATCTGGGCGATCTGCATCACCTGTTCCTGATAGATGATGACGCCGTAGGTCTCCTTCAGAACCTCGGCGAGCGAGGGGTGCAGGGTATCGACCTCGGCCCGGCCGAATTTGCGGTCGATGTAGACGTCGATGTTCTCCATCGGACCGGGCCGGTAGAGCGAGATCAGGGCGGTGACCTCCTCGATCGACTCGCAGCGCATCTTGCGCAGGGTGTCACGCATGCCCTGGGATTCCAGCTGGAACACACCGACCGTCTGACCTGAGGCCATGAGATCATACGTCGCGCGATCATCCAGAGGCAGAAGCGAGAAATCGACCGCCGCGCCGCGCCGCTCCAGATAGCCGCGCGCCCGGTCCAGAACCGTCAGCGTCTTCAGCCCCAGAAAGTCGAACTTCACCAGCCCGGCCGGCTCCACCCATTTCATGTTGAACTGGGTGGCCGGAATCTCGGAACGTGGGTCCTTGTACAGCGGGGTCAGCTCGACCAGCGGCCGGTCGCCGATGACAATGCCTGCCGCGTGGGTCGAGGCATTGCGATACAGGCCTTCCAGTTCCAGCGCAGTGGCCAGCAGGGTTGCCACCGCCGGTTCGTCGTCGCGCGCCTGCTTCAGGCGCGGTTCCAGCTCAATGGCCTGGGCCAAGGTGACGGGATTGGCGGGATTGGCGGGCACCATCTTGGCCAGCCGGTCGACCTGACCCAGCGGCATCTGCAGCACCCGGCCCACATCCCGCAGCACGGCCCGCGCCTGCAGCGTGCCGAAAGTGATGATCTGGGCGACGCGATCCTCGCCGTAGTGCTTCTGCACATAGGCGATCACCTCTTCCCGACGCTCCTGACAGAAGTCGATGTCGAAGTCGGGCATGGACACCCGCTCGGGGTTCAGGAACCGCTCGAACAGCAGGCCGAACCGCAAGGGATCCAGATCGGTGATGGTCAGGGCCCAGGCGACCAAGGAGCCCGCACCGGACCCGCGACCCGGCCCCACCGGAATGCCCTGCAGCTTGGCCCATTTGATGAAGTCCGACACGATCAGGAAGTAGCCCGGGAACCCCATCTGCTGGATGACCCGGACCTCGAACTCGAGCCGGTCCCAATAGGCCTGCTCCGGCGCGGCAGCCTCTACCGTCGCCAGCCGGGCCTTCAGCCCTTCCCGTGCCTGAAACGCCAGTTCATCCGCCTCGTCGCGCCCCTCGCCGGTATCGAACCGGGGCAGGATCGGCGCGCGGGTCGGCACCAGAAAGGCACAGCGCCTCGCGACTTCCAGCGTGTTGTCGCAGGCTTCGGGAAGGTCTGCGAACAGGGTCCGCATGTCGGATGTCGACTTGAACCAGTGGTGCGAGGTCACCCGACGACGGTCGTCCTGGCCGGTAAAGGCCCCGTCGGCGATACACAGCAGGGCATCATGGGACCTGGCCCGGTCGGACCGGATGAAATAGACGTCATTCGTGGCGACCAGCGGCACTTCGGCCTGATAGGCCCAGGCCACCAGTCCCGCCTCGGCTTGTCGCTCCTCAGCCAGGTCGTGGCGTTGCAGTTCGACGTAGAAGCGGTCGCCGAAAACCCGGGCCATCCCGACCAGGGCCTCGTGCGCGTCTGCGTCCCGGCCCTGCACGAACAGGGGATCGACCGGCCCGTCCGGCCCGCCCGACAGCAGGATCAGGCCATCGGCGTGCTCACAGACGCGTTCCCATGCCACGCCAGGCTCGGCCAGATCGCCCGCCTCCAGATACGCCAGTGACGAGAGGGCCGACAGGTTTTGCCACCCCACCTCGTTCTGAACCAACAGCACCACCGTGGGCAGACGCGCCCAGCGTTCGGACCTCTGACCGCCGATGCCGGTCACCGGAAGGGCGCAACCGATGATCGGCTGGACGCCGGTCGCCCGGGTGGCCTGACTGAACTCGAGGGCGCCGAACAGATTGGCTCGGTCGGCGATGGCCACCGCCGGCATCCCGGCCTCGGCGGCCAGCTTGCCCAGGCCAGAGGCCTTTATCGCCCCTTCCAGCAGGGAATAGGCAGACCGGGCCCGCAAATGGACAAAGCTGTCGCCGAACGCCTCTGTCACCGACCGTCTCCCTGGCCCGCAGCCCACACATCCGATGACTATGGAAGGATTCTGGCCTCAAGAACCCCGCCCGTTCCAATCCATCCCCAGCCGCGCGACAGGTCGGTGGATCAATAGGCCAGCAGCGCCGCCTGCCAGGCCATCCAGACAAAGCCGCCGCAGGATGCCAGTGACAAAACTTCCCGAACCCAGCGCGCCATGATCAACCTCGTGATAATGTTCTGCGTCTGTTCTATGTTCTGCTTACGTTCTTTGTCAACCGGATTTGCCCAACCTTTTTCGTGCCGCCCGGCTCCGGGCGGGAGGACGCGGCAGACGAACCGACTTCAGCCGATTTTGACGCCGGGCGGCGGCACACTGTCCGCCGGAACGAAGAAGTCGGGCATCAGCGGCTTGCTCGGATCGACGCGATAGATGTCGAAGTCCCGCACGCCCTGCTCGTAGAGGAAGCTGTCGTCGATCAGGAAGCGGCCCGTATTCTGGCGCGCCGGCAGACAGAACAGGGCGTGGGCCGCGTCGGCCAGAATCTCGGGCGTGCGGCAATGGGCCAGGCCCTCCCTGCCCGTCAGGGCAAACTCAATGGCCGCCGTGGCCACGGCCGTACGCGGCCACAGGGCATTGAAGGCAATGCCGTCGCCCTTGAACTCCTCGGCCATGCCCAGCATCGCGAGGCTCATATTGTACTTGGCCATCGAATAGGCGACGTGCGAGCCGAACCAGTGCGGCGACAGGTCCAGCGGCGGCGACAGCGCCAGCACATGCGGATTGGCCGCCTGCTTCAGATGCGGAATACAGGCCTTCGACACCAGAAAGGTGCCGCGCCCGTTGACCTGGTGCATCAGGTCGTAGCGCTTCATGTCGGTGGTCAGCGTCCCGGTCAACTGGATGGCCGAGGCATTGTTCACGCAGATGTCGATGCCGCCGAACCGATCGACCGTGGCCTCGACCGCCGCCATGACAGAGTCCTCGCTCCGCACATCCACCACCAGCGGCAGGGCCTTGCCGCCCGCCGCCTCGATCTCCTCGGCAGCGGAATAGATGGTCCCGGGCAGGTGTTTGTGCGCCTCGGTGGTCTTGGCGGCGATGACGACATTGGCACCGTCCCGGGCGGCCCGCAGGCCGATGGCAAGACCGATTCCGCGGCTGGCCCCCGTGATGAACAGGGTTTTTCCATTGAGCGACATCGTCAGGGCCCTCCAGTGCATTTCGATGGAAAACCGATAGCATCGGCTTTACCTCCAATCGCGATGGCACTGACATGACCGAGACCCAGCCCTTTCAGATCACCCGCGAGGGAGCCGTGGCCCACCTGAGGCTGTCACGCCCGGAAGCGTCCAATGCGCTGGACATGCGCTTCTGGGCGGGGCTGGGACCGGCCCTGAAAGACCTGGACGCCACCGGTGAGGTGCGCGCCATGGTCCTGTCGGGCGAAGGACGGAACTTCTGCGCCGGCATGGACATCTCCGTCTTCACCGGTGGTGCCATCATGGGCACGGATACCGCCGCCGAGCGGCAGGCCTTCCACCAGGCCGCGCGCGACCTGCAGGACGCCCTGTCGATGCTGGAGCGGGTGCGCTTTCCGGTGATCGCCGCAGTCCAGGGGGCCTGCGTGGGAGCCGGGCTGGACATGATCGCCGCCTGCGACCTGCGGCTTGCCTCGGCGGAGGCCTATTTCCGTATCGAGGAGATCAACATCGGCATGATGGCCGACGTCGGCAGCCTGCAGCGCCTGCCCCGGCTGCTGCCCGAGGGCGTGGTGCGAGAACTGGCCTATCTGGGGACAAGCCTGACGGCCGGGCGTGCGGAGCGCCTCGGCTTCGTCAATGCCGTCCTGCCCGACGCCGATGCCCTGCAGGCCGCCGCCATTGAGATGGCGCAGGCGATCGCCGCCAAGGCCCCACTGGCGATCTCGGGGTCCAAGGCCGCCATCACTTATGCGCGCGACCATACTGTGGCTGACGGACTGGAATGGGCCGCGGTCATGCAGGGCTCGATCTGGAACACCGCAGACATCCTGGGTGCCATTCAGGCCCGGGCCACGAAGAGTCCGGCCCGGTTCGCCGATCTCAAACCCTATCCGAAGCCGTGATCGCTCAGTAGGCGTGGCTTTCCGCCGGCCGCTCTTCCAGATGGCCGTCCTTCAGCGCAAAGACGCGGTCCATATGGCCGGCCAATTCCATGTTGTGGGTGGCGATCAGGGCCGCGACGCCGGACTTCTTGGCCAGATCGTGCAGCGCCTCGAACACCGTCTGGCTGGTGGTCGGATCCAAGTTGCCTGTCGGCTCATCGGCCAGGAGCAGGCGCGGTCGGTTGGCAAGCGCCCTGGCCACGGCGACCCGCTGGCGCTCTCCCCCCGACAGCTGCGATGGCTGATGGGTCAGCCGATCGGCCAGCCCCAGGGCCTCCAGCAGTTCCTCGGCCCGCTCGCGCGCAGCTCCCAGCCGGTGTCCCGCGATGCGGAGCGGCAGGGCGACGTTATCCCGGGCATCAAACTCCGGCAGCAAGTGATGGAATTGATAGACGAAACCGATCCGCGCCAGACGGATGTGGGTGCGCGCCCGCTCGGGCAGGCCGCCCACGGCCTCCCCGTCGATCCGCACCTCGCCCGAGGTGGGGTGCTCGAGCAGACCGGCGGCATGCAACAGGCTGGACTTTCCAGACCCCGACGGCCCGATCAGGCCGACAATCTCGCCCGCCCGGACATCCAGATTGACGCCGCGCAGGACCGTCAGCCCGCCGGCCGCGGTCTCATAGGTCCGGGTCAGGTCGTGCACGGACAGCACGGGCGGCGTGGGGCTATTCATAGCGAAGGGCCTCCACCGGATCGAGGCGCGCCGCCTGCCACGACGGGATCAAGCCGGCCACGCAACTCATGAAGAAAGACCACATCGCCACCCAGAACACGTCAACGGGATCCACCAGGGCCGGGACAGCGTCCAGCATATAGACGTCGGCATTGAACAGCTCGACCTGGAAGACCCACTCCAGGAAGTGTTGGATGGTCCCGATGTTCAGGCAGAACAGCAGACCCAGCACCAGACCCGTGACCGTGCCCGCCACCCCAATGGCCGCGCCCGAAATGAAGAAGACCCGCAACATGGATGACTGGCTGGCCCCCACCGTCCGCAGGATGGCGATGTCCCGCGTCTTGTTTTTCACCAGCATGACGATGCCCGAGATGATGTTGAGCGCGGCGATCGCCACGACGAGGCCGAGGATGATGCTCATCGCCACCCGCTCGACCTTCAGCGCGCCCCAGAAGGCGGCCAGACGATCACGCCAGTCACTGACCAGATTGCCCTCGCCCACCGCAGCGCGCACCGGGGCCCGGAGGGCCTCCACGCGATCCGGCTCGGCCGTCTTGATTTCGATGATGTCCCACAGCCCTTCCTTGCCGAAGAACAGCTGCGCCTGCTCCAGGGGCATGAAGACAAAGGCCCGGTCGTAGTCCGCCGTGCCCGAGCTGAAGATGCCGCCGACCACATAGGTCTTGGACAGTCCCCCCAGATTGCCGAAGGCGCTATCTGCCCCCGTAGGCGAATAGAGGGTGATGGGCGAGCCGACCCCGATGCCCAATTCCTCGGCCAGCGACTTCCCGATCAGGACGTAGTCCCCGCCATAATTCCCCCGGCCGAACATGTCGCGCGCGGTCTGTGACAGGCTGTCATAGACATAGGTCATCGAGGTCATGTCCTCGGGCCGGATACCGCGCACCAGACCGCCGGTCGCCCGGCCGGACGCCTGGAACATGGCCGGAGACTCGACCAGAGGGGTGACGCTGACGATGCCCGGCACCTCGCGTAGTCGCTCAAGCGCCAGATCCCGTTCCGGGTCGTTCAGCACCTGGCCCTGCACATACATGTGCCCGTTGAACGACAGCATGCGGCTGAGCAGCTCCGCGCGGAAGCCCGCCATGATGCTCATCACCACGATCAGCGCCATGACCGCCAGAGCCACCGCGACGTAGGAGATGATGGCGATCAGGGCGATGCCGCCCTCCTTGCGCTTGGCGCGCAGGTAGCGCAGCGCCAGCCCGATCTCCCAGGCGGAGAACGGCCCGGCCGGCTTCGGGGTCTTGCCGCCGATCCTGGTCATGCGGTCAGCCGGGCAATGGCCTCATCGAGAGGCACGCTCAGCTTCTCGCCGGTCGCCCGGCGCTTCAGCTCCACGACGCCGTCCGCCAGTCCCTTGGGGCCGATGGTCAGCTGCCACGGAATGCCGATCAGGTCGGCGGTGGCGAACTTGCCGCCCGGGCGCTCGTCGGTGTCGTCGTAGAGCACCTCCTTGCCGAGCGCTTCCAGACGACCGACCGCCTCCTCGCACGCGTTGCAGACGCCCTCGTCGCTGGCCCGCAGGTTGATTACGACGACATCGAACGGCGCCACGGCGTCGGGCCAGATGATGCCGGAGGCGTCATGGCTGGCCTCGATGATGGCGCCCAGCAGGCGGGAGACGCCCACGCCATAGCTGCCCATATGGACATCGGCGTCGCGCCCGTCGGGGCCCTGGACCCGGGCCTTCATGGGCGTCGAATATTTGGTGCCGAAATAGAAGATGTGCCCGACCTCAATGCCGCGCGCGGTCAGGCGGTCGCCCTCGGCAGTCTCGGCCTCAAAACGGGCCGCCTCGTGCATCTCCTCGGTCGCCGCATAGAGGGCGGTCCGCTGGTCGACGATGGACTGCAGGTCATTCCAGTCGACATCCCCGCCCGGAGCCGGCATCTCGACCAGCTTGCGGTCGCAGAACACCTGGCTTTCGCCGGTGTCCGCCAGAACGATGAACTCGTGGCTGAGATCGCCACCGATCGGGCCGGTATCGGCGCGCATGGGCACGGCCTTCAGCCCCATGCGGGCAAAGGTGTTGAGATACGCCACGAACATGCGGTTGTAGGCCTTGCGGGCCGAGGCCTCGTCCAGATCGAAGGAATAGGCATCCTTCATCAGGAATTCGCGCCCGCGCATGACACCGAACCGCGGACGGCGCTCGTCCCTGAACTTCCACTGGATGTGAAACAGGTTCAGCGGCAGCGACTTGTAGCTCTTCACATAGGCCCGGAAGATGTCGGTGATCATCTCCTCATTGGTGGGGCCGTACAGCAGCTCACGCTCGTGCCGGTCCTTGATGCGCAACATCTCGGGACCATAGGCGTCATAGCGGCCCGACTCGCGCCAGAGGTCGGCCAGCTGCAGCGTCGGCATCAGCAGCTCGACGGCCCCGGCCCGTTCCTGTTCCTCGCGCACAATCTGCTCGATGCGCCGAAGCACGCGCAGCCCCAGCGGCAGCCAGGCATAGATGCCGGCGGCCTCCTGACGGATCAGACCCGCCCGCAGCATCAGCTGATGCGAGACGATCTGGGCGTCGGCGGGCGCCTCTTTCAGCGTGGGCAGGAAATAGCGCGACAGGCGCATGGGCACATCCGGAAGCGAGCAACAGGGTCAGTCCGTGCTTTAGCCGGGACGGAGGCCCAAAAGCTAGACCAGTCTGCGGGCAGGTTAGGTCCCGCCGACATCCGGCATGGGAACCAGCCCCAGAAAGATGACCACCATGATCACAGCCCACAGGATGGCGCCCACCCAGGTGGTGGTGATGAACTTCCGCTTCAGGTCCGGCTTGTCGGGCGCACCCCACTGGGCTCCGTCGGTCGGGGGCTTCTGGTCCCGCTGGTTCATGCCAAGCGGCAGGACCATGAAGAGCGCCACCCACCAGCAGATGACATAGATGGAAAACATGGTGATCGGCCCGATCGGCATCAGTGCGCTCCATCCTTCGGCGTTTCCATAAGCTCGACCAGGACCCCGCCCATATCCTTTGGATGGACGAACAGGATCGGCGTGCCATGCGCCCCGATGCGGGGTTCCCCCGTGCCAAGGATGGTTGCCCCCCTGGCTCGCAAGGCGTCGCGGGCGGCCAGAATATCCTCGACCTCGAAACAGACATGGTGCTGTCCGCCCTTCGGGTTCCTGGCCAGAAATCCGTGGATCGGGCTGTCGTCGCCCAGCGGCTCGATCAGCTCGATCTGGCTGTTCGGCAGATCGATGAAGCACACGCGCACGCCTTGCGCCGGCAGGTCGAACGGGTCGTGCGCCCGGGTCGCTCCCAGCAGGTCGCGGTACATCGCCACGCTGTCGGCAATGGAGGGCGTCGCTACGCCGACATGATTGAGACGACCGATCATCCGCAGACCACCGGGCTGTCCGGCAGGTTCACATCGCTGCGCAGCAACCAGTGCCCCTGTTCCTCGACCTCCGCGATCCGCCATTCGCCCGCAGAGGTTCGGCACAGGGTGTACAACATGGCGGGGCCCAGCACCCCGCCCGTAACCCTTACGACCGCGCTGTCGTCCGAGCTCGTAACCTCCTCGAACTCGTAAGGGGGCGGATTCGTGATGGCGGCCGCCTCGGGCGGCGTCACGAGGTTACGACGGAAGTCGTGAGGGGTGGCACCCGCCTCAATTGCTTCAGCAACGTCCTGAGCCAGAAAAGCTTCGGCGACGGCGGACTCTGTCGGCGCCCCGGGTGCCTCAAAAAAGCGTTCGACAAAGGCCACCGGCAACACGGCTGCCCGCACCGGAGCGTCGGGCGTCGGGGCTGGCTCCGGCTCGCTGCAGGCCGAGACGCCCATCAGAGCAGCGGCGGCGATCATCACAGGAAGGACGCGCATCTTCAGACCCTCAGCACAATGGTTTCTACGATGGGCCGGCGATCCCAGATGCCCTGACTGGCCTTTTTCAGCGCCCGGGCGACCGCCTGTTCGATGACCATTTCGTCTTCCAGCGCCTCGCCTTTCAGCTTGCGGACCGCATCCTCGGCCCGCTCGGCCAGTTCGTCCAGAAGATCGCCCAGCGGCTGATCCTCATCGCCGGGCAGACCGATCCCGCGCACATCGATGCTGGACGCCAGCTTGCCCCGCCGGTCGAGAGCAAAGCTGACCAGAATCAGGCCGTTCGAGGCCGCATGGCGGCGCTCGCGCAGCGCCTCGCCCATCTCTTCGACCAGCATGCCGCCGTCGACGAACAGACGGCCGGAGGGCACCTCGTCGATGATCGCCGCCGGTCCCGGGGCCAGCCGCACCATGTCGCCATTTCGCGGCGTCACGGTCTCGGGGACCTGCATCTCCTTGGCCAGCATCGCATGTTCGGCGATGTGGCGGCGCATGCCGTGGGTCGGAATGGCGATTTGCGGCCGCGCCCACTGGTACATCTGGCGCAACTCGTCGCGGCACGGGTGGCCCGAGACATGGATGCCCGGATGATCCCGGTCGGTGTAGATGCGCACGCCGCGCTCGGACAGGGCATCCTGCAGTCGTCCGATGGCCAGCTCATTGCCCGGGATCATCCGCGACGAGAAGATGCAGTGGTCGCCCTTGCCCAGCTTGATGAAGGGGTGATTGCCCTCGGCCACACGCGAGAGGGCGGCGCGCGGCTCTCCCTGACTGCCGGTGCAGAGGTACAGCAATTGATCCGCTGGCCAGCGCCGGGCCTCTTCCTCGCTCAGGAAGGGCTTGATGTCCGACAGCATGCCGACCGATTTGGCCGCCGCCGTGATCCGGTGCATCGACCGTCCGGCCAGGGCTACACGCCGGCCCGCTGCCTCTGCGGCCCGCACCACACTGTCCAGGCGCGCGACGTTCGACGCGAAACAGCCGACCGCGATTCGCCCTGACAGACCGCCGATCAGCTCGGCCAGGGCATCGCGGACCTCGCCTTCCGACCCCGCCGATCCCTCGACGAACACATTGGTGGAATCGCACACCATGGCCAGCACCCCCTCGTCGCCGAGGCGGCGGATGGTGTCGATATCGGTGCGTTCACCCACCACCGGGTCGTTGTCGATCTTCCAGTCGCCCGTGTGCAGGATCAGACCCAGCGGCGTGGTGATGGCCAGACCGTTCGGCTCGGCCGTCGAATGGGTGATGGTCACCATTTCGATGTGGAAGGGATTCAGATCGATGGTCCCGCCCAGCGGCACCTCATGAATCTTGACCCGGTCGCCGAGGCCCGCGTCGCGCAGCTTTTCGCGGATCAGATAGGCCGTGAACGGCGTGGCATAGAGGGGCGCCTTCAGACGCGGCCACAGCCAGCCCAGCGCCCCGATATGGTCCTCGTGCGCATGGGTCAGCACGATGCCGAGAATGGTCTCGCCCTCAAGGAAGGTCGGATCGGGCACGATCACATCGACACCCGGCGTCGTGTGGTCGCCGAAGGTCACCCCGACATCGACCAGAATCCACTTGCGATCATGGGCCGGCCCGAACCCGTAGGCATTCAGGTTCATGCCGATCTCGTTGGACCCGCCCAGCGGCAGGAAGACCAGTTCGTCGGTTTTGGCTTTACTCATACTGTTTTTCCGGAGTTGCGACGCCAGACGTCCAGCAGGCCGCGAAGGGTAAGGTCAGGGTCGAAATGATCGATATGGTCGGTGGCACCCTCGAACAGGGAGGCGACGCCCCCGGTGCCGATGACCGTCATGGGCTTGCCCCACTCGGCCTTGATGCGTTGGACTAGGCCCTCGATCAGGGCGATATAGCCCCAGAACACGCCCGCCTGCATATTGGTCACCGTGTCCTTGCCGATCACGCGGCCGGGCCTCTGGATGGCGATGCGCGGCAGCATGGCGGCAGCCTCGTGCAGGGCCTGCAGCGACAGATTGATGCCGGGCGCGATCACCCCGCCCTCGAAAGCCCCGTCGGCGGCGACGACATCGAATGTCGTGGCGGTGCCGGAATCGATGACAATCAGGTCGCCCGGGTATTTCAGATGCGCGCCGATGGCATTGACCAGCCGGTCGGCCCCGGCCTCGGACGGCTTGTCGATCCGCGCCTCCATGCCCAGGTCGACATTCTGGCCGATGACCATGGGCTCGACGTCCAGATAGCGCCGCGACAGGTTCCTCAGATTGAAGATCGACTGCGGCACGACGCTGGAGATGATGCAGCCGTCGAGCGCCGTCAGGTCCAGCCCGCTCATCGCCAGCAACTGGGTCAGCCATACGGCGTACTCGTCCGCCGTGCGGCTGGCGGCAGTCGCCGTGCGCCACTGGGCGATCCAGCGCTCACCGTCATGCACGGCGAACAGCGTATTGGTGTTGCCCTGTTCGATCGCCAGCAGCATCAGGCACTCTCTCCAAAAAAGACGTCGCCTGCCGATATAAGCCGAAGCGAGCCGTCGGCCAGCCTCAGCCGCAGGGCGCCGTCGTCAGCCAGCCCTTCGGCCACACCCTCGACCGTCTCATGGCCCAGCCGGGCGACGGCCGGGGCGTTCAGGCCGTGGGCCCGCCGGGTCCAGGCGTCCCGGATGACTTCAAATCCCAAAGACTCGCGCCGGGTCGTCCAGCCCGCCCAGGCCTCGGCCAGAACCGGCAGGGCCTCCTCCAGCGTCGGGGTCCGCATCACGCCCTCGGCCAGATGGCGGGCGACGGCGGTGGCCGGGCGCTCCACATCGTCCGGAGCATGGGCCAGGTTCACGCCGATTCCGACCGCCAGCCACAGGCCACCGGGCGGCGCGGGCCCGGATTCGACCAGTATCCCGGAGATCTTGCGGCCCTCCACCAGCACATCATTGGGCCATTTGATCGTCACACAGGGCGGCGGGACATAACGGTCCAGCAGATCGGCCACAGCCAGTGCAGCGATGAAGCCCGCCTGCGCCGCCTCCGCCGGTGGCCGCCGGGTCACCGACAGGTGGGTGGCGGCCAGATTGCCGGTATGGCTGGACCAGGCCCGGCCGCGTCGGCCGCGCCCGGCGGTCTGGCTGCGGGCGGCGATCCAGATCGGTCCGGTGTGCCCGGCCTCGGCCAGTCGCCGGGCCTCGGCATTGGTGGAGTCGATCTCGTCGAGGATCAGCAGCTCGGCGGGCGACACCGCCCTACCCGGCTCCGAAGCCGGATGCAGCAATCGCGGTCAGCGGCTCCAGCCAGATCAGTCCGACGATCACCACCGGGAAGGCAAAGGCGGCCGAGGCCAGGGCCAGGGTGCGCGCCTCGATCGGCTGGGCATCGGTCGTGGCCTGCTCGTCAAGCGGCGGGTCGAACCACATCAGCTTGATGATCCGCAGATAGTAGAAGGCCGCCACAACCGAGGCCACCAGACCCGCCGCCGCCACCATCCAGTAGCCGGCGTCCGCCGCAGCCCCGAATACATAATACTTGCCCCAGAAGCCTGAGAACGGCGGCATGCCCAAAACCGACAGCGACAGAATGGTCAGGACCACGGTGGTCAGCGGACGGGTCTTCTTCAGCCCGGCCAGATCGGCGATCCGGCGGATCGGCTTGCCGCCACGCGACAGCGACAGCAGCACAGCGAAGAAGCCGATCTGGTCGATCACATACAGGGTCATGAACATCAGCATGGCCTGCAGGCCAGCCTCCGTACCCGCGACAATCCCCAGCAGGGCGTAGCCGATGTTGGCGATCGAGGAATAGGCCAGCAGCCGCTGGAGATCGCGCTGCGCCAGGCCGCCGATGGCCCCCACCACGAACGAGGCCAGACAGATCAGCACCAGCACCTGGGCCCACTGGTCATGGATGGCACCAAAACCCTCGCTCAGCACCCGGGCGACCAGCACCATGGCGGCCATCTTGGGCGCCGTCGAGAACAGGGCCACGACCGGCGTCGGCGCCCCCTCATAGACGTCGGGTGTCCACATATGGAACGGCGCGGCCGAGACCTTGAACGCCAGACCACACAGCAGGAAGACCAGACCGAAGATCAGGCCTGCGGAGCCACCATCTGCCACCGACCGGGCCGACAGGGCGATGTCCTCGAACTGCATCGAGCCGGAGAAGCCGTAGATCAGGCTGACGCCATACAGCAGCAGGCCGGACGACAGCGCGCCCAGCACGAAATACTTGAGCCCCGCCTCGGAGGCCTTGAGGTCATCGCGGTGGAAGGCCGCCAGCACATAGAGGGCCAGCGAGTGCAGCTCGATCCCGACATAGAGGGAGATCAGGTCACCCGACGACACCATCATCGCCATGCCGACCGAGGCCAGCACGATCAGCACCGGATATTCGAACCGGGCAATGCGCGTACGCGCCATCCAGCCGTCACCGAGCACCACGGCCACGGCGCTGAGCAGATAGATGGCGACCTTGCCATAGACCGCCAGCGGATCGGCCACGAAGGCGCCGTTGAAGGCTTGGCCCAACGGGGCATTGATCGCGAGCGCCGAGGCGGCAACCAGCAGGGCCACCGACAGGATCGAGATCAGCCGGGTCGACTTCTCGCCCATGAAGGCACCGAGAAGCAGCAGGACCATGGCCCCGACGGCAAGGGTCACTTCAGAGGCGGCGAGCTGGAGGGCGGAGGACAGGTCAGGCATGGGGATCATCCACCGATCGCGGCGCGGAAGCCGGCAGTCAGGGCCTCGACGGAGGTCGAGGTCAGGTCAAGCACAGCCGCCGGATAGACGCCCAGCCACAGGGTCCCCACGATCAAGGGCACGAAGACGATCAGCTCACGGCGGTCGATGTCGGTGATGGCCTTGAGCGCCGGGTTGGTGATCTCGCCGAACATGACGTTGCGGTACAGGGTCAGCGCGTAGACCGCCGAGAAGATCACGCCCGAGGCCGCGAACAGCGCCGTCCAGGTCGACACCTCATAGACCGCCGTCAGGGTCAGGATTTCACCGATGAAGCCCGAGGTGCCCGGCAGGCCGACATTGGCCATGGTGAACATCAGGAAGATGGCCGCGAACCACGGCATCTTCGACGTCAGACCGCCATAGAAGGCAATCTCGCGCGTGTGCATCCGGTCATAGACTACGCCGACGCACAGGAAGAGCGCGCCCGAGATCAGACCGTGGCTCAGCATCTGGAAGACCGCGCCCTGCACGCCCTGATCATTGCCCGCGAATATGCCCATGGTGACAAAGCCCATGTGGGCCACCGACGAATAGGCGATCAGCTTCTTGATATCCGTCTGACGGAAGGCGACCAGCGAGGTGTAGACGATGGCGATGGCCGACAGGGCGAACACCAGCGGACGGAACATTTCGGACGCCTGCGGGAACATCGGCAGGTTGAACAGCAGGAAGCCGTAGCCGCCCAGCTTCAGCAGGATGCCGGCCAGGATGACCGAGCCCGCCGTCGGCGCCTGAACGTGCGCGTCGGGCAGCCAGGTGTGGACCGGCCACATCGGCATCTTGACGGCGAAGGAGGCGAAGAAGGCCAGCCACAACAACGGCTGCACGGTCTCGCTGAAGGCATACTCCTTGAGCAGCGGGATCGAGGTGGTGCCCGCTTCCGCCGCCATCCACAGCATGGCCAGCAGCATCAGCACCGAGCCCAGCAGGGTGTAGAGGAAGAATTTGTAGGCCGCATAGATGCGGTTCTGACCACCCCAGATGCCGATGATCAGGAACATCGGCACCAGGGTGCCCTCGAAGAAGATGTAGAACAGGAACAGGTCCAGCGAGGTGAAGACGCCGATCACCAGAGTCTCAAGCACCAGGAAGGCGATCATATAGTCAGCGACGCGGTCCTTGATCGTCGTCCAGCTGGCCAGGATGCAGAGCGGCAGCAGGAAGGCGGTCAGCAGGACGAACAGGATCGAAATCCCGTCCACGCCCATGTGATAAGCGGCGCCCGCGAACCACTGATAGTGCTCGACGAACTGATAGGCGGCGTTCGAGGCATCGAAGCGCGCGACCAGCAGGATCGACACCGCCAGCGTGATAAGGGTCGTGACGAAGGCGATGCGGCGGGCGGCCGGCGCGACGGAGGCATCCGACTTGCCCAGAAGGCGCACGGCCAGCAGCACCCCGGCCCCGACGAGCGGCAGGAAGGTGACGAGGCTCAGGATGTGAGACATCAACAGGGACACGTGATCAGCCCCCCCAGGTGGCGATGGCGAAGGCGAGCAGAGCGGCCACGCCCAGCAGCATCACGAACGCATAGTGATAGACGTAGCCCGACTGCATCTTCGACAGACGCGCTGCGGATTTCAGCGAGGCCCAGGCGGCCCCGTTCGGTCCCAGACCGTCGATGATCTTCACATCACCGACCTTCCAGAACAGGTCGCCGAGCGCCTTGGTGCCCCTGACGAAGAGGAAGTCGTATACCTCGTCGAAGAACCACTTGTTGTAGAAGAAGGTGTGCAGCGGCCCACCCCGTTCCGCCATCCTGCGGCCGAGGCCTTCCTTCAGCACATAAACGTAAATGGCGATCAGCGTGCCGAGGCCGGACACCACCAGCGGCGCCCAAAGCACCCAGGTCGGCACCTCGTGGCTGTCGTGCAGCACGTGATTCTCCGGGCCGGTAAAGATGGCACCACGCCAGAAGTCATGCTCGTGGTAGCCGACGAACTGATCGTAGAAGGCGAAGCCGGAGGCCACCGCGCCCACCGCCAGCACCAGCAGCGGCACGATCATGACCCAGGGGCTTTCGTGCGGCTTCAGCGGTCCGTGGTGATGGTGATTGTCATGCGCGCTGTCATGGTCGTGATGCGCGGCCACGGCGTCGTTCATCAGCGGCTCTGTGTGGGTTTCCTTCTGGGCGTCGGTCGCATGATCATCGTGATGATGCTCGACCGGAGCATGTTCATCCTTCCAGACCGGCTTGTTGTGGAAGGTCATGAACACCAAACGCCATGAGTAGTAAGCCGTCAGACCCGCAGCAAACAGGCCGATGAAGAAGACGAACATCCCGACCGGATTGTCCGCCCCGGCGGCAAAGGCGCTCTCGAGGATCGAGTCCTTGGAATAGAAGCCGGCGAAGCCCCACTTCAGTCCGGGGATGCCCAGGCCGGTGATGGCGATCGTGCCGATCATCATGACGCCGTAGGTAATGGGCAACAGCTTCATCAGCCCGCCCATTTTCCGCATGTCCTGTTCATGGTGCATGCCGTGGATCACTGAGCCGGCGCCCAGGAACAGCAGGGCCTTGAAAAAGGCGTGGGTGAACAGGTGGAACATGGCGGCCTGATAGGCGCCGATGCCCGCCGCAAAGAACATGTATCCGAGCTGCGAACAGGTCGAATAGGCGATGACCCGCTTGATGTCGTTCTGGGCCAGACCGACGGTCGCCGCGAACAGGGCCGTGATCGCCCCGGTGATGGCGACCAGCATGGCCGCCGTCGGCGCATACTCATAGATCGGGCTGAGCAGGCAGACCATATAGACGCCGGCGGTCACCATGGTCGCCGCGTGGATCAGGGCCGAGACCGGGGTCGGGCCCTCCATGGCGTCGGGCAGCCAGGTGTGCAGGAAGAACTGGGCCGACTTGCCCATGGCGCCGATGAACAGCAGCACACCCGCCAGATCCAGCGCCGACCAGCTGTAGCCCAGGAACTCCCAGCTCGTGCCGGCGCGATCCGCGATCATGGGGAACAGCTCGGCGAACTGGATCGTGCCGAACATCCAGAAGACGGTGATGATGCCCAGGGCAAAGCCGAAGTCACCGACCCGGTTGACCACAAAGGCCTTGATGGCGGCCGCCGACGCCGTCGGCTTCTTGTACCAGAACCCGATCAGCAGATAGGAGGCCAGCCCCACCCCTTCCCAGCCGAAGAACAGCTGCATGAAGTCGGCGGCAGTGACCAGCGCCAGCATGGCGAAGGTAAACAGCGACAGATAGGCGAAGAACCGTGGCTTGTCGGGGTCCTCGGCCATATAGCCCCAGGAATAGAGGTGCACGAGCGACGACACGGTCGTCACCACGATCAGCATCACGGCCGACAGGGCATCGATCCGGATCGACCAGGTCGACTGGAAATCACCGACATTGATGAAGGGCAGAAGCTCGATGGTGAAGGCATCCATCCCGCCCCAGGTGTGCCGGGCAAACACCGTCCAGGCCACGGCACAGGCAAAGAACAGCAGGCCGGTGGTCACCGCCTGGGAGGCGATGTTGCCGATCCGGCGTCCAGTCAGGCCCGCGATCGCCGCACCCAGCAGCGGCGCGAAGATGCCAAGGGTGATCAGGGTTTCGAAGCTCACGTCGATCAGCCCTTCATCACGGACGCGTCGTCCACGGCGATGTCGCCGCGGTTACGGAAGAAGGTCACCAGAATGGCCAGCCCCACTGCCGCTTCGGCGGCCGCTACGGTCAGGACGAACATGGCCATGATCTGCCCCGCCACATCGTTCAGGTGGGTCGAGAAGGCCACGAAGTTGATGTTCACGGCCAGCAGGATCAACTCGATCGACATCAGGATGATGATGACGTTCTTCCGGTTCACGAAGATGCCGAACACCCCGATCGTGAACAGCATGGCCCCCACGGCCAGATAGTGGGACAGGGTGATGTCCATCAGGAAAGCTCCTCGGAGGAAACGCCCTGGCCGGTCGGGATCGACTTGACCTCCATGGCCTTGCCCGCGTCGCGACCGACCTGCCTGTCGATCTTCTGGCGCTTGATGCCCGGCTTGTGGCGCAGCGTCAGGGTGATGGCCCCGATCATGGCCACCAGCAGCACGATACCGGCCGCCTGGAAGAAGTAGACATAGTCGGTGTAGAGCACCCGGCCGATGGCCTCGATATTGGTCTGGTCGGGCGTGGCAACGACCGGCACCGTGGCGTCCGCGGCCACGCCGCCCTGCACCACCGCCAGGGTGATCATGATCATCTCGGCCAGCAGCACGCCGGCCACAATAGCCGCCAGCGGCAGGTAGCGGGCATACCCCTCACGCAGACGCACGAAATCGACGTCCAGCATCATGACCACGAACAGGAACAGCACGGCGACCGCGCCGACGTAGACCACGACCAGCAGCATGGCGAGGAACTCGGCCCCCATCAGCACGAACAGACCGGCTGCCGAGAAAAAGGCCAGGATCAGCCACAGCACGGAGTGCACGGGGTTACGGGCCGTAACGACCAGCAGGGCCGCGACCACGGTCACCGTGGCCATCAGATAGAAGGCGATCGATGCAATCACTCGACGGCTCCGGCTGGGGCGAATGGGGTTACGGGGACCGAGTCGCCCCCCGCGTGCGCGCGGCGACCTTCTAGACCCGTGCGTCCGGCCTTGCCAAGGCCGCAAGCCTTCGGGATCGGGTTATGCAAGGACAGGGCGCTCATCAGCGGTACGGAGCATCCATTTCGAGGTTGCGCGCGATCTGGCGTTCCCAGCGGTCGCCATTGTCCAGCAGGCGAGCCTTGTCGAAATACAGCTCCTCGCGCGTCTCGGTCGCGAACTCGCTGTTCGGGCCCTCGACAATGGCATCAACCGGGCAGGCTTCCTGGCACAGACCGCAATAGATGCACTTCACCATGTCGATGTCATAGCGGGTCGTGCGACGGCTGCCGTCGGCGCGCGGCTCGGACTCTATGGTGATGGCCTGGGCCGGACAGATGGCCTCGCACAGCTTGCAGGCGATGCAGCGTTCTTCGCCATTGGGATAGCGGCGCAGGGCATGCTCGCCCCGGAAGCGCGGCGACTGCGGGTTCCGCTCGAACGGGTAGTTCACCGTCATCTTGGGCTTCAGCAGATAGCCGAAGGTCAGGAAGAAGGCGCCCACGGCGTCAACCAGCAGGGCCCCCTTCACGGTCTGTTTGATACGGGAAATCATGTCAAAGCGATCTTTGGTTGCAGGGGCTCAGCGGCGGTTCTTGCAGTCACGGTCCCAGCGCGGATCATCCCGATCCAGTCGCTGGCAATGAAGTATCCGGTCGGTCTCGGCCTGATCCCGACGTTCGCGGCGCTCCAGCCGTTCGGCCGGGCTGCCGGGGACGGCGACCTCCTGCATCGGACCCGGAAAGGTGCACCCACCGGTCCCGAAGCCGACACCGGCCAGAACGATCAGGGCGGCCGCGCGCATCACGACCCTACCACGAAGACGCGCCACGCCGACACGGCCACGACGGCCACCAGAGAGGTGGGAAGGAAGATCTTCCAGCCCAGTCGCATCAGCTGGTCATAGCGATAGCGCGGCACGAAGGCCTTCACCATGGCGAACATGAAGAACCAGACGACGATCTTCACGCACAGGACCAGCAGATAGAACAGGTTCGCGGCCCATTGCGGCCAGTCCGGCAGGCCGATCAGGGCCACATCGAAGCCCGGGTTCCAGCCGCCGAAGAACAGGATGCTGATCATGGCGCACATGAAGACGATGTTGACGTACTCGCCCATCATGAACAGCAGATACGGCGTCGAGCTGTATTCCACCTGATAACCGGCCACGAGCTCGGACTCGGCCTCGGGCAGGTCGAACGGGGGCCGGTTGGTCTCGGCGAGCGCCGAAATGAAGAAGACCATGGCCATCGGGAACATGATCAGCACCAGCGGCCAGGTGTCCGCTCCGCCTCCAAAGGCGAACCAGTTCCAGATCCAGCCCTCCTGCTGCGTCACGATCGACGTCAGGTTCATGGTCCCGGCCAGCAGGATCACATTGATGATCACCAAACCGATGGAGACCTCATAGGACACCATCTGCGCGGCGGATCGCAGGCTGCCGAGGAAGGGGTATTTCGAGTTGGAGGCCCACCCCCCCATGATGATGCCGTACACTCCCAGCGACGACACCGCGAAAACATAGAGGATGCCGACGTTCAGGTCCGACATCACCCAGCCGGGGGCAAACGGAATAACCGCCCACGCCATGAAGGCCAGGATGACGGTGATGATCGGCGCCAGCAGGAAGACCGTCTTGTCGGCCCCGGCCGGCACGACAATTTCCTTCAGCACGAACTTCAGCATGTCGGCGAACGACTGCAGCAGGCCGAAGGGACCCACGACGTTCGGGCCCTTGCGCATCTGTACGCCCGCCCAGATCTTGCGGTCGGCCAGCAGCAGGAAGGCCACGCCCAGAAGCACGCCGACGCTGATCAGCAGCGCCGCGCCGGTCGAGGCCAGCGTCCAGCCGAGGGGCGAGTTCCAGAAACCGTTGTCCATGGCTTACTCCGCCGCCATCGCGACCGGGGCGATCCGCTGGGCGGACAGCTCGGCCATGGTCGCGCTGGCCCGCGCGATCGGGTTGGAAAGATAGGGGTCGCGGATCGGGCTGGCGAAGGCGACATCGCCCAGATCGCCCTTCACGCCCAGCTTCGAGGGATCAAAGGCCGCTGCGGGTGCCAGATAGTCGATCCGCCCGAACGTCGGATGATCGGCCATCAGCTTCGCGCGCAGCTGGTCCAGCGTATCGTACGGCAGGGTGTGACCGACCCGCTCCGACAGGGCGCGCAGAATGGCCCAGTCTTCCTTGGCCTGTCCCTTGGGGAAGACGACCCGTTCGGCCATCTGCACCCGGCCTTCCGTATTCACATACAGGCCTGACTTCTCCGTATAGGCCGCGCCCGGCAGGATGACGTCGGCGCCATGCGCGCCCCGGTCCCCGTGGCTGCCCAGATAGACGGTGAAGGCGCCGGAGGCCGAAGCGTCGATCTCGTCGGCGCCCAGCAGGAACAGCAGGTCCAGCTGGCCCTTCTTGACCATATCCGTGGCCGACAGACCGCCCTCGCCCGGCACGAAGCCCATGTCGAGGCCACCCACCCGGCTGGCCGCCGTGTGCAGGACGTTGAAGCCGTTCCATCCATCCGCGATGACGCCGTACTTCTTCGCCAGCACACCCAGCGCGTTCAGAACGGCCGGCCCGGTCTCGCCTGCCAGCGCCCCGGCGCCGACGATGATGGCCGGGCGTTCGGCCTTCGAGAGCATGTCAGTGGCCGCCTTGGGCAGCTTCGACAGCGTCCTCGATCCCGCACCCAACCAGCTGTAATCATAGCTCAGATCGACCTTCTGGCCGATCAGGGCGACTTCGGCCTTGCCCGCCAGCCAGATCTTGCGCAGGCGCGTGTTCAGCAGCGGCGCCTCAACCCGCGGGTCCGCACCCACGATCAGCACGGCATCCGCCGCCTCGATCCCGGCCAGGCCCGAATTGAACAGCCAGCCTTCGCGGGTGTCACCGCCCAGCGGCGATCCGTCCTGGCGGCAGTCGGTGTGGGGTGAGCCGAGCGCCCGGAACAGGTCCAACGCCGCCTTCATCGACTCGGCGTCTTGCAGGTCACCCGCGACCACGCCGATGCGATCCGCAGCGGCAGCCTTCAGTTTGTCGGCCACGACGCCCAGCGCCTCGTCCCAGCTGGCGGCGCGCAGCTTGCCGTTTTCGCGCACGAACGGACGGTCCAACCGGCGGGTGGTCAGACCGTCGACGACGTAACGGCTCTTGTCCGACAGCCATTCCTCATTGATGCCCTCGTGCACGCGCGGGAGGATGCGCATGACCTCGGCGCCGCGTGCATCGGCCCGGATGTTCGAGCCGAGGGCGTCCATGACATCGATGGTCTCGGTCTTCCTCAGTTCCCACGGCCGATAGTGGAAGGCCCACGGCCGGTGCGTCAGCGCCCCGACCGGGCACAGGTCGTTGACGTTGCCCGAAAGCTCCGAGTTCACCGAGCTTTCCAGATAGGTGGTGATCTCGGCGCTTTCGCCGCGCGAGATCATGCCGATGTCCGGCACGCCCGCCACCTCGGTGATGAAGCGCACACAGCGCGTGCACTGGATGCAGCGCGTCATATAGGTCTTGATGGTCGGACCCATGTGCTTTTCTTCGACCGCGCGCTTGTTCTCGGCATAGCGAGAGCCGTCGCGGCCATAGCCCATGGCCTGATCCTGCAGGTCGCACTCGCCGCCCTGATCGCAGATCGGGCAGTCCAGCGGGTGGTTGATGAGCAGGAACTCCATCACCCCTTCGCGGGCCTTCTTCACCATCGGCGTGTCGGTGAAGATCTCCTGCCCATCGGCGGCCGGCAGGGCGCACGACGCCTGCGGCTTGGGCGGTCCGGGCTTCACCTCGACCAGGCACATCCGGCAGTTGCCGGCGATCGACAGTCGCTCATGATAGCAGAAGCGCGGGATCTCTTCCCCGGCGCGCTCCGCCACCTGCAGCACGGTCATGCCGGGCTCGAATTCGACGTCTACGCCGTTGACCTTGGCGACGGGCATCAGCGGGCCTCTTCTTCAGTCGTGACGCCCTCAGCGGTCGTCGTCGTCGTTCCATCGGGCAGGCTCTGGCTGACCATCACGGCCGAGCCCTCCAGCGAATAGGTGACCACCGGATCGCCCGGCTGGTCCATCCAGCGGTTCTCTTCGGCGACCGGCCGGTCCAGCGGGCGCCACAGCACGCGGTCCCCCTCAACCCGGCATTCCGCAGTCAACTGGCCTCCGTCGACCGGCGCGCGCCAGCCCACGGTAATCACGCCACCCGCCCGGTTCAGCACCGCCACCTCGGAACCCGGCTGGCCAAAGACCGCCCCCACGCCCGCCCGGCAGACATCCGCCACCAGGGTTTCGCTCAACGTCATGGGTGTGGCCGACGGGCCCGCCCCCGTCTGCCCTTCGGTCGAAGCCACACGGGTCGGCGCATCGGCAGGCTCGCTCGCCGGCTCGCCGCATGCGGCGAGGACGAGGGCTCCGGCCAACAGCGTATGGGTGGCGCGCATCTCCTACTCCGCCGCGATCGCGTGGCCGGCGAAGTTCGCGCGGCGGCTGCGGTACTGCGAGATGCGGTCTTCGATCTCGTGGCGGAAATGGCGGATCAGGCCCTGCACCGGCCAGGCGGCGGCATCGCCGAGCGCGCAGATGGTGTGACCCTCAACCTGCTTGCTGACATCCAGCAGCAGGTCGATCTCGGTCGGATCGGCCTCGCCGACGGCCATCCGCTCCAGCACGCGCCACATCCAGCCCGTGCCTTCGCGGCACGGCGTGCACTGGCCGCAGCTCTCGTGCTTGTAGAAATAGCTGATGCGGGCGATCGCCTTCACCAGATCGGTCGACTGGTCCATGACGATGACCGCCGCCGTGCCCAGGCCCGACTGCATATCGCGCAGGCTGTCGAAGTCCATCAACGCGACCTCAGACATCTCGCGGGTGATCATCGGCACCGACGATCCGCCCGGGATGATGGCCTTCAGATTGTCCCAGCCGCCACGCACGCCGCCGCAATGGTCCTCCAGCAGCTGTTTCAGCGGGATCGACATCGCCTCTTCGACATTGCACGGGCGGTTCACGTGGCCGCTGATCGACATGATCTTGGTGCCGGTGTTGTTCGGACGACCAAAGCCCGCGAACCACTCGGCCCCGCGCCGCAGGATGGTGCCCACGACCGCGATCGATTCCACGTTGTTGACCGTCGTCGGGCAGCCATACAGGCCCGCGCCCGCCGGGAACGGCGGCTTCAGCCGCGGCTGACCCTTCTTGCCCTCCAGGCTCTCCAGCAGGGCCGTTTCCTCGCCGCAGATATAGGCGCCGGCGCCGTGGTGGATATAGACGTCGAAGTCCCAGCCGTGGACGTTGTCCTTGCCGATCAGCCTGGCGTCATAGGCCTGCTTGACCGCAGCCTCCATGCGCTCGCGCTCCAGCACATATTCGCCGCGCAGATAGATGTAACAGGCGTGCGCCTGCATGGCGAAGCTGGCGATCAGGCAGCCCTCGATCAGCAGGTGCGGATCATGGCGCATGATCTCGCGGTCCTTGCAGGTGCCAGGCTCCGATTCATCCGCATTCACAACCAGATAGTGCGGGCGGTCCTTCACCTCTTTCGGCATGAAGGACCACTTCAGACCGGTCGGGAAGCCGGCACCGCCACGGCCGCGCAGGCCCGAGTTCTTGACGTTGGTGATGACCCAGTCCCGGCCGAGGTCGAGCATGTCCTTCGTGGCATTCCACGCGCCACGCTTCTTCGCGCCGTCCAGCGTCCAGTCCTGAAGGCCGTACAGGTTGGTGAAGATGCGGTCTTTGTCTTGAAGAATGCCGACCATCAGGAGGACGTCTCTCGTTTGAGTGTCTGCATACGCTGCCGGTGGTGCCGGGTGCGCATGAAGACGGCGGTGATCACCAGCACCCAGCCGAGTGCCAGCATGCCATAGCCGATGATGATGGCGTCTTCGGTCAGGCCGAACATCTCACGCGAGGCCACGACCACGAACACGGCGGCCAGAAGGATCAGCGCCAGACCTGCCGTCCGCACCGGCATGGCGACGGCCCGCAGTTCCTTGCGGTAGGCGGCGCGACCCGCTTCGGTTTCCAGATCAGGAGCCTCGGTCATGCGGGGGCCTTCTCCGGCTCGGAGTTCGGCAGCTTCCTGATCGGTTCGGCGGCCGAACCGTCATACAGCTTCGGATCGGTCAGGGTCAGCGCCCCGCCCTCGGGCTCGGAGCTGGTGCGACCCACCCGGCTACCCGGCTTCGGCGTCTTGCCGGCGGCAAAGTCGTCGATGATCTGCGCCATATCGTCGGCGGACAGGTCTTCGAAATAATAGTCGTTGATCTGGGCCATCGGCGCATTGGCACAGGCGCCCAGGCACTCGACCTCCTGCCAGGTGAAGCGCCCGTCGGCGGACAGCTTGTCCTTGGGCCCGATCTTGCTCTTGCAGACGGCCATCAGATCCCCGGCCCCGCGCAGCATGCAGGGCGTCGTGCCGCAGACCTGGATCAGGGCGCTGGTGCCCACCGGCTCCAGCATGAACATGGTGTAGAAGGTCGCGACCTCCAGCACCCGGATGGTCGGCATGTCCAGCAGTTCGGCGATGGCGCGGATGGCGGGCTCGGACACCCAGCCCTCCTGCTTCTGGACCAGCCACAGGATCGGGATGACCGCCGACTGTTTCCGGTCGGCCGGATATTTGGCGATCCACCAGTCGCACTTGGCCTTGGTCGCCTTCGAGAAGGCGAACGAGGCCGGCTGTTCCTTGGCGAGACGACGAACGCTCATCAGACTTCCATTTCCGTGGCGACGACACCGTCACCCAGCATTTTCTTTCGCACCGTCAGAACCTTGTGCTGACTGTTTCGAGTCAGCAGGAAGTTGTGGTGCCAGGTTTCACCGCTCGAGTCGGTGACGGAATAGCTCACGACCTGCCAGCCCTGCCGAACCAGATCACTCAGGGGGGTATGGCTCATCGCGCGCGCCCCATCCAGCGACCGACCCGCGCCTTCCACACATCCCGACCGGCATCACGCAGCGCACGCGTCAGCAGCGAGAAGGGCGGAACGAACCGCACCACCAGCTGTCCCAGCAGGATGGCCCCGCTCATCCAGACCACCGAACGAAGGTTGGCTTCGATAAAGCCCCTGCCCTCCTCCAGATAGCCGAGCCGGTAGGCCCCGCGTACCAGGGTGATGCCCGCCACCGCAGGGGTCGCGACCACGGCCGAGGCCGCCGCGAACGTCAGACCGCCCATGATCGCCCGGCGGCGCGGCGAAAAGGCCAGTTGCACCGCGACGCCCAGCGTCAGCAGCGCCGCGAACCAGATCGCCTGCGTCGTCGTGAAGATCGGCTGGACGGCAAAGGCCTGCATCAGCGATCCACCTCGCCGAACACGATATCGAGCGAGCCGAGGATGGCCGAAACGTCCGCCAGCATGTGACCGCGGTTCATCCAGTCCATGGCCTGCAGGTGGCGGAAGCCGGGGGCCGAGATCTTGACCCGGTACGGCTTGTTGGTGCCGTCCGACACCAGATAGATGCCGAACTCGCCCTTGGGAGCCTCGACGGCGGCATAGACCTCACCCTCGGGGGTGTGGAAGCCCTCGGTATACAATTTGAAGTGGTGGATCAGCGCTTCCATCGAGCGCTTCATCTCGCCCCGGCGCGGCGGCACGATCTTGTGGTCCTCGACCATGACCGGCTCACCCGGACAGTTGCGCAGCCGGTGGATGCACTGCTCCATAAGGCGCACCGACTGGCGCATCTCTTCCATGCGGCACAGATAGCGGTCCCAGCAGTCGCCGTTCTTGCCGACCGGCACGTCGAACTCCAGCTCGGCATAGCATTCGTACGGCTGTGACTTGCGCAGGTCCCAGGCGATGTCCGACCCACGCAGCATGACGCCGGTAAAGCCCCACTCCAGCGCCTGCGCCTTGGTCACCACACCGATGTCGACGTTGCGCTGCTTGAAGATGCGGTTCTCGGTGACCAGGGAGTCGATGTTCTTGAGCGCCCGCGGGAACTCCTTGCACCAGCGGTCGATGTCGTCGATCAGCTGGGGCGTCAGGTCCTGGTGGACGCCGCCCGGCCGGAAGTAGTTGGCGTGCATGCGCGAGCCGCTGGCCCGCTCATAGAAGACCATCAGCTTTTCGCGCTCTTCAAAGCCCCACAGCGGCGGGGTCAGGGCACCGACGTCCATGGCCTGGGTCGTCACGTTCAGCAGATGCGACAGGATACGGCCGATCTCGGAATACAGCACCCGGATCAGCTGCGCCCGATAGGGCACATCCAGCATCAGCAGCTTTTCGATAGCCAGGCAGAAGGCGTGCTCCTGATTCATCGGCGCGACGTAATCCAGCCGGTCCAGATAGGGCACGTTCTGAAGATAGGTGCGCGCCTCCATCAGCTTTTCGGTGCCGCGGTGCAGCAGGCCGATGTGCGGATCGACCCGCGTCACCAGTTCGCCGTCCAGCTCCAGCACCAGACGCAGCACGCCGTGGGCAGCCGGGTGCTGGGGGCCGAAGTTGATCGTGAACTTGCGCTCGTCCATCTCGCGCGCATGGGCCGTGCGGCCATCGTGCTCGACAGGCATGTCGTCAAAAACGGTCGTGCCGACCGTCGCGGAAGCAGGCGTCAGATTGCTCATGCCTTGTCCCCCGCCGCAGCCTTCTCGTCGCCCGGCAGGACCGGCGCCGGATAATCGGCCCCTTCCCACGGGGACAGGAAGTCGAAGTTGCGGAACTCCTGGTTCAGCTTGACGGGCTCATAGACGACCCGCTTCTCGGCCTCGTCATAGCGGACCTCGACATAGCCGGTCATCGGGAAGTCCTTGCGCAGCGGATGCCCCTGAAAGCCATAATCGGTCAGGATACGGCGCAGGTCCGGATGACCGGAGAACAGGATGCCGTACATGTCGAACGCCTCGCGCTCGAACCAGTCGGCGCAGGGAAAGACCGGCGTGACGCTCGGCACCGGCGTGGCCTCGTCCGTCGCGACCTTCACGCGAAGGCGCACATTCCGGGTCAGCGACAGCAGGTGATACACCACCTCGAACCGCGCCTCGCGATCCGGATAGTCCACGCCACACAGGTCGATCAGTTGCTGAAAGCCAAAGCGGTCGCGCAGGACCGTCAGGGCTTCCACGATCCCGTCCCGGTCCGCGACCAGGTTCAACTCGCCGTGGGCGACCCAGGCCTGGACGCCCAGCTCGGCGACCATTTCGGTGCCCAGGGGGGTCAGCGCCGTCTCAATGGCGGTCAGGGCTTCGAGCGCGCTCATCGGTCGATGGTCCCTGTGCGGCGGATCTTCTTCTGCAGCTGCAGCAGGCCGTACAGCAGCGCCTCGGCCGTCGGCGGGCACCCGGGCACGTAAACGTCCACCGGCACGATCCGGTCGCACCCCCGTACAACGCTGTAACTATAGTGATAATAGCCGCCACCGTTGGCGCAGCTGCCCATCGACAGGACATAGCGCGGGTCGGGCATCTGGTCATAGACCTTGCGCAGCGCGGGGGCCATCTTGTTGGTCAGGGTTCCGGCCACGATCATCAGGTCCGACTGGCGCGGGCTGGCGCGCGGAGCCATGCCGAACCGCTCCATGTCGAAGCGCGGCATCGACGCCTGCATCATCTCGACCGCGCAGCAGGCCAGGCCGAAGGTCATCCACATCAGCGAGCCGGTGCGCGCCCAGGTGATGACGTCATCCAGCGAGGCGGTCATGAACCCTTCCTTGCCGACCTCGGTGTTCACGGCCTCAAAGAATTTGTCGTGGATCTTGGGGTCATAACCCTGAACCGTGGACCGGGCCCCCTGGCCAAACGCGGTGCTCGCGGGACGGCCGTCCGGGGTGACGATCACTCCCATTCCAGGGCTCCTCGTTTCCACTCGTAGATAAAGCCGACGGTCAGCACGCCGAGGAACACCATCATCGACCAGAAGGCGAAGATCATTCCGCCCGTCGACAGGTCGAACATCGACACCGCCCATGGGAACAGGAAGGCGACTTCGAGATCGAAAATGATGAACAGGATCGAGACCAGATAGAAGCGCACATCGAACTTCATGCGCGCATCGTCAAAGGCATTGAATCCGCACTCATAGGCCGAGAGCTTCTCGGAGTCGGGGTTGGACGGCGCCAGGGCCCAGGCCCCGACCATGAACAGGATGCCGATGATCGCCCCGATCGCGAGGAAGATCACGACCGGCAGGTACTCGATCAGATATGCATTCATCAGATGGGGCCTCGCGCACCGGGGAGACGGCGGATTCGGCGCTTTCTAGACCCAAGCCGTCCCGGGTTCAAACCCATGCGGCAAAAGGTTTTTCTTGAGAATGGTTCGCAGTTTATACCGGGGAATCGACAGGCTTCCCGGCCTTTGCCAAGGTCCACGTCCAAGACTGGGGCATAGCTGAGGGAATCTGGCACATGGGTATTGGCAACTGGTTGCTGAACGGGGTGGAAAAGGCGGGCAACCGCCTGCCGGACCCCGTCTTCATCTTCGTCTGGCTAATTCTGGGGCTGATGGGCTTCAGCGTCTTCGCCGCCGCCCAGGGCTGGCAGGCCCTGAATCCGATCACAGGCGATGTGATCGCGGCCCAGAGCCTGTTCTCCGGAGCAAATCTTCGACGTCTGTTCGAGGATATGCCGAGGACCCTGACCGGCTTTGCGCCGCTCGGTTATGTCCTGGTCGTGATGCTGGGGGCAGGCGTGGCCGAACGCACGGGCCTGTTCTCGTCGGCGATGAAGGCCGGCGTTTCCAAAGCTCCCCGGGCCCTGCTGACGCCGATTGTGATTTTTGTGGCCATCGTCGCCAACCACGCGGCTGACGCGGCCTATGTGGTTCTGATCCCGCTGGCGGCGGCCATCTATGCCGCGGCCGGTCGGCACCCGATCGCCGGGATCGCGGCCGGCTTTGCCGGTGTGTCCGGCGGTTTCTCGGCCAACATCTTCCCCGGTCAGTTGGATGCGCTCCTGCTGGGTCTTACCGAGCCGGCGGCGCAACTCGTCGATCCGTCCTTCTCGATCAACATCGCGGGCAACTGGTGGTTCATCGTGGGCATGACCCTGCTGTTCGTGCCCGTCGGCTGGTGGGTGACCGACAAGATCGTCGAACCCCGCCTCGGCACCTGGACCCCGATCGCCGGCGCGCCCATCGAGGACGCCGAAAAGCCGCTGGAAAGCCGTGAGCGGGCGGGCCTGGTCTGGGCTGGTCTGGCCGCCCTGCTGGTCATCGGCCTGTTCGCCTGGCTGGTCCTGTCACCTGGCGCCCCGCTCATCGACCCCGAGGGAACGACCCAGGCCGCGCGCCTGCAGCCCTTCTATCACTCGCTGGTCGCGGCCTTTTTCCTGCTGTTCCTGTTGACGGGCACGGCCTACGGAATCGTGGCCAAGACGATCAGGAGCCATCGCGACATCGTGCGCATGACCTCCCAGGCCATGGCCGACATGGGGCCCTACATCGTCCTGGCCTTTGTCGCCGCCCACTTCGTCGCCCTGTTCAACTGGTCGGGACTGGGCCCGATCATGGCCGTGGCGGGCGCGGAGCAGATCCGGCTCCTGTCCGGGATCGAACCGGGATCGACCGAGCCGATCGGCGCGATGCAGTTGTTCATCCTGCTGGTTTCGATCGTGGTGGTGGCCGCCCTGGTCAACATCTTCGTCGGCTCGGCCTCGGCCAAATGGGCCTTCCTGGCCCCCATCCTGGTGCCGATGCTGATGCTGGTAGGCGTCAGCCCCTATATGACGACCGCCGCCTACCGGATGGGTGATTCGACCACCAACATCATCACGCCGCTGATGGTCTACTTCCCGCTGATTCTGACCTTCGCCCAGCGATGGGTGAAAGAGTTCGGCCTCGGCAGCCTGATGGCGGTGATGCTGCCATATTCGATCGCCTTTTCGATCACCGGGGCGATTATGACGGGCCTGTGGGCGGCCTTCCAGCTTCCCCTAGGGCCCGGTGAAAGCGTGCGCTACCAGCCTCCGCCGCCGGCCGTGGCCGCTCAGCCGGAGGCCCTGACCGGTCCCTCGTCTCCGCCAGAGGCAGCAGCGACCTCGGCACCCCCTGCCCAGACGGTTCCGCCGCGTTGATGAAAAAATGGGGCCTCGACCCGCTTGACGTCGGTCGAGGCCCCGCCTAAACGACGCCCTCCTTCGGGCGGCAACGTCCGAACGGGAAACGCGGGTGTAGCTCAGTTGGTTAGAGTGCCGGCCTGTCACGCCGGAGGTCGCGGGTTCGAGCCCCGTCACTCGCGCCATTCCTGACATGGTCGGAATGGCGTCGCGTTTCCCCTCCCCTACCCTCCGCCATAGCCTCCGATGATCGGCAGAATTTCGCCGGTGATGTAGCTCGAGCACTGCGGTGAGGCGAGGAAGACATAGGCCGGGGCGATTTCCTCGGGCTGGGCCGGACGCTTCATCACCGTCCCCGAGCCGAACTTCGATGTCGCCTCCGCGTCACGATCCGCCGGATTGAGCGGGGTCCAGACCGGGCCGGGTGCCACCACATTCACCCGGATGCCACGTGGCGCCAGGTGAGTGCCCAGCGAACGGGCAAAGGCGTGAATGCCGCCCTTGGTCATCGAATAATCCAGCAGCTGGTCATTGCCCATGATCCCGGTCACCGAGCCGGTCATCACGATGGCCCCGCCGGTCTTCAGGTGCGGGACAGCCGCCTGGCAGATGTTGAAATAGCCATAGAGGTTGGTCTTCAGCGTCCGGTCAAAATGCTCGTAGGTCAGGTCCTCGAACGACGGCACATGCTCCTGGAAGGCGGCATTCGGCACCACGACATCCAGCCGTCCGAAGGCATCCACGGTCGCCTGGACTGCGGCCTGCGCGAATGTGGGGTCAGCGACATCCCCCTTCAGCACGATCGCCTTCCGGCCCTCGGCCTCGACGGCCTTGCGCGTGTCTTCGGCATCGCCCTCCTCGTCCAGATGACAGATGGCGATGTCGCAGCCCTCGCGCGCGAACAACACGGCCACCGCGCGACCGATGCCGGAGTCGCCCCCGGTTATCAGGGCGGCGAATCCGTCCAGCTTGCCCGACCCCTTCCAGAAGGGCGCATCATACATTGGCGCGGGGTCCAGAGCCGCCTCGTCGCCCGGCTTGGTCTGATGTTGCTTCGGGAATGGCGGCTCGGGATAGGTCCGCGCCCCCGCCTGCACGGCCCCGGTCGGTTCTTCGCCACCGGATCGGGCCTCCCGGGCGTCGATATTCGACTGGATATCGCGTTCGTGGTCGGCGATGCGGTCCGCGCGGGCTTCAAAACGATCATTCATGGCTGGCCTCCTTGGTCAGGATGCCAATGCACCGGATCGATCCGATGTTCCGAACGGTCAGGCTTCAGCAGGTGCTGGCTGCGCCGTATCTCAGCGTTTCACCGGATACCCGGCCCTCTCTCAATTCGATCCGGATCAAGCGGTCATACTCGCACTCCGGCATGTCCGGTGTCTCATAACCCAGGGCGCGCGCGATCAGCGGCACGGTATTGCTGTGGCCCGAGATCAGGACGACCGCGTCCTCCGGCAGGGCCAGCACACCCCGTTGGATGGTCGCCACGTGGGCTTCTACGCCGCCGTCGAGGGGGCTCACGGTCACGAACGCCCCCGACGCCGTAATCGTTGGCGCGGCGGTCAGACGGGTGCGCTGCATGGGGCTTACCACCACCAGGTCGGGCATCCGGTCGGCGAACAGGGCCGCCACCGCCTCGGCACGTGCCATGCCGGCCTCGGACAGCACCGGGTCCCGTTCGGTATCGCTGGCCTTTTCGGCATGGCGCACAATGTAGACCGTCTGGGCCGAAGCCCCGGTCGCGCACAGGGTTAGCCCGACGGCAAGGGCCAGCCCGGTGATCAGGGTTTTCATGATTCTGCTTTCCTCCGGGTGAACGCCGCCTCACCGCTGGCCTCGCCATAGACCCGGCACAGGTCCTCGAACACACGATCCCAGGCAAAGCGGGTCTCCGCCTTGATGCGGGCCGCCCGACCGATGGCGTCCAGATCCCGCTCGAACAGGGCCGAAACGGCCTCGGCATAGGCCCGGGGTTCGGCCCGATCGGCCAGCTGTCCAACCGTCGTATCGACCGTCTCGGCCACACCGCCGGCGTTGACCCCGACGACCGGACGCCCGCAGGCCATGGCCTCCAGCACGATCAGGCCGAACGGCTCCTTGTCATTCGCGTGGACGAAGGCATCACAGCTGGCGATGATCCTGGCGACCGCCTTGGGATCGGTCTCATAGGGCATGGCGATCACCCGATCCTCAGGGGGCATGCCGGTGCCGGCGCCGACCAGAACCAGATGATAGGGATCCCCAAGCAGCTGCACGGCCTCGATCAGGACGTCGATGTTCTTTTCCTTGGCCGGACGCCCGGCAAAACACAGCAGTCGCGCGCTGTCGGGCAGGCCCAGATGATCCAGCAGCCACTGCCGATCCCGACGATCCGGCCGGAAGGTGTCGATCTCAACCCCCAGCGGGCGGATGACGATGTTCTGGATCCCGGCCTCTTCCAGGCGGCGCGCGATGAACCGGCTGGGGGAAACCACCGCGTCGAATTGCGAGAACAGGCGGGACCAGCGCTTCTCGACCGGCTTCTTGGCCCATTCGCCGAAATGAAGGGCAGCCAGCCCGGCCGGATCCGAATGGCAAAAACCGATGACCGGACACCCGACCCTCTGCCCCGCCTCAAGGGCACCCTGCCCCGGTGTATAGGGGTCGCCCGCCTCGATCACCGAGGGCTTCAGCGCCGCGACCCAAGCACCCCAGCGGCGCACCGAGGAGGGCCAACGATAGCCATCCCCGAACGGCAGCTTCGCTGCATGCAACCGCACAATGTCATCGCTGCCTACCCGGTGGCGGGCACCGGGAACAACCAGGCTATGGGCGATGTCCGGTCGATGGTCAGCCAGCCAAGCCTTCTTGGATAGAAGATACCGCTTCACCCCGCCGGATCGCGGCGCATAGAGCATCGTCGTGTCGACCAGCCGGGGACGGACATCCGCCGCAACCTTCCTCACGGCCTGAAAGGCTTCCGAAACCTCTTCATCGAGGCCCGGTATGAGCCGAAGTTCAGTCTCCTGAACCTCCTGCCCCCGAAGACTGCGGGCCAGTTTCAGGCCGGTCTCGCGACCCGCGCTGTCGGTCAGAGATTTTTGTTTCAGGCCGGTCTTTGACTTTACCATGATCGCCCGTAACGCCAGCGCGGGACAATCTCAAGTCTCGTCCGTGTCCGGCCTGTCTTCGTCGATCCGCCGCCCTCTTCGACCCAGCGCTTCCCGTATCAGAACCTCGATCTGGGCATTGACCGAGCGAAACTCCGCGGCAGCCAGCCGCTCGACCGCGGCCATGACCTTGGGCGAGGTTCTGAGCAGAAAGGCTTTGCGGTCTTTCGGCATATCGGGGATCAGCCGTACAGCGTGCCCGTATTGACCACGGGCTGGGCCTCACGGTCCGCGCACAGCACGACCAGCAGGTTCGAGACCATGGCGGCCTTGCGATCCTCGTCCAGATCGACAACGCCGCGGTCATTCAGGTCCTCAAGGGCGCTCTCGACCATCTCGACCGCACCCCGGACGATCAGGCGGCGGGCCGCCAGCACAGCCTCGGCCTGCTGACGTCTCAGCATGGCACCGGCGATCTCCGGGGCATAGGCCAGGTGCGCGATCCGCGCCTCGTCCACGGCCACGCCGGCCACCGCGATGCGGCCAACCAGTTCCTCGCGAAGGCGGGCGGCGACTTCCTCCGCATCGGCGCGGAGAGTCAGTTCATGCTCCTCACCGTGGTCATAGGCATAGTGGGCCGACATGTCCCGCAGGGCAGTATCCACCTGGATGTTCACGAAGGCGCGGAAATCATCGACATCGAACAGGGCCTGGGCCGAATCCTCCACCCGCCAGACGACGTTGGCCGCGATTTCGATCGGATTGCCTCGCTTGTCATTCACCTTCAGCTTGTCGCTGGTCAGATTACGGACACGCAGACTGATCTTCTTGCGGGAGTACCAGGGCAGAACCCAGCGTAGGCCGGTCTTACGATCCGTCCCGCGATAGTCGCCGAATAGCAGGATGGCCATCGCCTCGTTCGGCTGCAGTGCATAGAGACCGCACATCAGGATGAAGCCGAGCGAAAGCAGCAGTATCCCCCCGACCAAATTGAGCGGCGAGCCGGATTGGGCGGCAATGGTCAGGCCCCCGGCCACCATCAGGGCCAGAGAGATCAACAACATCAGAATGCCGTTTCCCGTGCGGGCCGGATGTTCCCGGGACAGCGAATGAGAACGGGTCGATGGGGATTGAGCGTCGGTCATTTGCACCCTCCAGTCATACCAAAATGATATCACATAGATATCCAATCGCGCAAGCCACACCCCTCGCCGAAGTGGCCAAATCAACCTCTTGGCCTTGCATTCGCCTCAAATTCGGGAAACTTGGGACAGAACCGGCACCATCCTGCTAGATGGTCTGAATCTGACGGCTCGCGAGTTTCCACGAGGGGTTTGTTCCGAATGCGTTATCTGTATGCGACCGCAGCGGCGATCGCTCCCCTTCTCTTCGCCTGCGGTGCGAATGCTCAGGTCTCCATCGACACGACCCGCACGACACCCATCACCACGTCCAATGCGACGGGTAGCGGACCGGCCAATATCTTTATCGTCAACGGCGGTATGATCAGCCTGACGTCCGGAACGGCGGTGACCATCGACTCCAACCACACGTTTGAGCTCTACGAGCGAGGCAGCATATCCCTGGTAAACTCGGCCAGCGGCTCCACGGGCATTCTGGTTCAGGCCGGAAACACCACCACCCTGACGATAGCCGGCACGATCGCCGTGACCGACACCCACGAGGCTGAGGACACCGACAAGGACGGCGATAACGACGGGCCGTTCGCTACCGGTACCGACCGGTACGGCATCCGCTTCGCCGGTGCCGGGGCTGTGACAGGAAACCTCAGTCTGCTTACCAGCTCGACGATCCTCGTTGAGGGTAATGAGTCTTTCGGCATCTCAGTGGAAAGCGACCTGATCGGAAATCTTGTTTCGCAAGGGACCATCCGGGTGGTCGGCGACAACAGCATGGCCGTGCGCAGTCTCGGAACCATCGACGGCAACGTTTATCTGGGCGGATCGATCACGACTGTCGGGGGCGGATCCACCGCTGTAGGCATTTTCGGTGATATCAACGGCGGTCTAAGCATCCAGGGTGCAATAACGTCCTCAGGTTACCGGTTCACCAGTCGCCCCAGTGACGAGGTGATTGCAAAGCTTGACGCTGACGACCTGCTTCAAGGCGGGCCTGCCGTGATCATCGCGAGTAATGTCACCGGGGGTGTCACCTTCGGACGTCCTCCGACCAATCAGGACGATGACAACCCTGATGAAGACAACGATGGTGTGCCGGACAGTTCCGAAACGACGGCCGAGATCAATGTTTACGGCGAGGCTCCGGCGGTTGTGGTGGGGTCAGCGACCCAGGACGTGACACTTGGTGTCGCGGGCACGGGCGATCTCGCCTATGGCTTCATCAACCAGGGCCAGATCAGTGCCCAGGGCATCTATGATGGGGTTACGGCCAATGCCATCCAGTTCGGCGTTGACGGTGGCCACTCGGTCTTCATCGAAGGCGGGATCTTCAATTCGGGAACGATCGCAGCCCTCGCCTATGACGCGGACGCCGTCGCGATTCGGCTCTCTGCCGGCGTGTCCACTGATCAGTTCATCAACAACGGTGCTCTCACCGCCGCCTCAGCTTCTGACGTCACTTCCAATGTAACCACCCTGTTGATCGAGGCGGGTGCCAATCTGCCCGTCTTCATCAACAACGGACAGTTCCTCGCCTCATCGGGCGGTGGCACAGCCGACCTGACGGGCATACTGGATCTCAGCGGCACCCTGACATCGATCACCAACACTGGATCGATGCAGGCGAACATCTTTGCCAACGACAATGGTGATCCGATTACGGGCACCACTACCCTCATCAACGTCGAGGCCAACACCACGGGTGTCACCCTGATCCAGGAAGGCATCGTGGACCCCGACAGTGACGGGCCGGATACGGACGGCGACGGCGTGCCGGACAATAGAGAACCGGCGATGGTCGGGAACATCCGCCTGGGCTCCGGCGCGGATCTGGTTGATATCCGCAACGGCACAGTGCTCGGCGACATTTCCTTCGGGGATGGACTGGATACCTTCCTGATCTCGGGCGGCGCCATCGTGCGCGGCGCGATCGAGGACAGCGACGGCCTTCTCGATATCACCGTCGCAAATGGCGTTCTGGACCTCAACCAGACAACCACCACCGACATATCCAACCTGACGATCGGTGGCGACGGGCGGTTGGTTGTAAACATCGACGGCAACACCAATTCGGCTTCAGGTTTCAACGTCTCGGGGACGGCGACGGTAGAGGATGGTGCCGAGTTGGGCGTCCGCTTCACCTCCCTGATTGATGGCCCCAGCCGCTTCACCGTCATCGACGCCGGTACCCTGAACTTCGGCAACCTCGATATGGACGGCATCGCGGCCAATGCCCCTTACCTCTTCATTCTGGACGCCGGAGCCGATCTGCCGAACAATCAGGTTTATGTCGATGTCCGTCGCCGCACGGCCGAGGAAGCCGGCTTCATCCGTGTCGAGGCATCAGCGTATGATGCCATCTACGAAGCTCTGGATCGCGATTCCCGCGTTTTGAGCGCCTTCCTCAACCAGACCGGTCGCGACGACTTCATCAATCTCTATGAGCAGATGTTGCCCGACCATTCGGGCGGTCCGCTGCTGTCCCTGGCAAGCGGGGTCGACGCGGTCACGCGCGCTCTGGTCGGTCGCAACGCCTCTGCCCAGCCGGGGGAAGCCAGCGCCTGGGTTCAAGAGATCACCTTCTACGCCGACAAGGACAAGACCGACACCTACGGCTTTCGCTCCGAAGGCTTCGGCGTGGCGGGTGGCGTGGAGTATGGCACCCGCAACGGCGCGGTGGGCGTCAGCATCGCCTTCACCTCTTCGGATCTTGAGGACCCCGAGTCCGAGGCCCAGGAGAACCTGACCGCCAGCCTCGTGGAGCTGGGGCTCTATTGGCGTGCCCAGGGTCAGTACTGGACCACGTGGGCGCGGGCTGCGGCCGGTTACGCTTCTTTCGACGCGACGCGTCAACTGGTCGGCGGTGGTGTCAACATCACGAATGAATCCAGCTGGAACGGCTATACCCTCGCCGCAGCCGGGGGCGCATCCTACGAGCGCGACTACGGTCGTTTCACCCTGCGCCCCGAAGTTTACGCCGAGTATTTCTCTCTCAGCGAGGATGCGCGCGAGGAAGTCGGCGGCGGCGACGGGTTCGATCTGATCATCGACGGGCGTGACGGACATATGTTCTCGGCCGTTGCGGCCATGAACGTCGCCTATAGCCTGGGAGAGAACAGCTGGCTCAAGCCGGAATTCCGTATCGGCTGGCGTCAGAATATCTCGGTCGATCCGGGCTCGACCATCGCCCGGTTTGCCAGCGGTGGCCCCTCCTTCAGCCTCGATCCGGATACCATTGAGGGCGGCGGCCCCATCGTCGGTTTCCGCCTGAATGTCGGGAATGAACTGGGCATGCTGAGTGTCAGCGCCGATGCCGAGATGATCGGCGACTATATGCGCTACATGCTGCTGCTGCGGGCCAGCTTCCGCTTCTAGGCTGCGGACAACATAGATAAAGGGCCGTCGGATCACTCCGGCGGCCCTTTCTTTTCTGGTGGGCGGCGAGGGGTTCGAACCCCCGACCCCCTCGGTGTAAACGAGGTGCTCTGACCAGCTGAGCTAGCCGCCCGTCCCTGTGGCTATGCCCGCGTGGGCTCAGCCATTCAAGGCGCTTTTCAGGCCTTCGCCCGGCCTGAAGCGGACCGTGCGCGTGGCTGGCTGGACAAGCCGCTCGCCCGTGGCCGGATGACGCCCCTCCCGTTGCGGCCGATCCGCAGGCACGAAGGCCCCGAACCCGGTCAGACGCACGGTGTGGCCCTGCGCCAGGCCCTGGGTAATGCCGTCAAGCACGGCATCCAGCGCCGCTCGCGCCTGATCGGGCGTGAGGTCGGCCGCCCGGGCGATGCGTCCGACCAGTTCGGGCCGGGACATCAGTGGCTGACGACGGCGTCGGGACCCGGTTCAGTGCCCGGCACCCGCGGCGGCAGGGGATCGGTCGCCTCGTCCCATTCCACGGGGGTGAGGGTTCCGACAAGAGCCCACTTCAGCGCCTCATCGGCGGTCGAGACCGGAACGATCTCCAGCGCCTCCTTCACCGTATCGGGCAAATCGGCCAGGTCCTTCTCGTTTTCCTGCGGGATCAGCACCGTCTTCACACCGGAGCGGAGCGCCGCCAGCAGCTTTTCCTTCAGCCCGCCGATGGCCGTGACCCGGCCCCGCAAGGTGATCTCGCCGGTCATGGCGATATCCTTGCGCACCGGGATGCCCGTCAGGACGGACACCATGGCGACCGTCATCGCCACCCCGGCCGAAGGACCGTCCTTGGGGGTCGCGCCGTCCGGTACGTGGACGTGGATGTCGGTCTTTTCAAATACCGGCGGCTTGACGCCGAAGGTCAGCGCCCGGGCCCGCACATAGCTGGCGGCCGCCGAGATCGACTCCTTCATCACATCCTTGAGGTTGCCGGTCACGGTCATGCGGCCGCGGCCCGGCATCTTGATCGCCTCAATGGTCAGGATATCGCCGCCGAACTCAGTCCAGGCCAGACCGGTGACGATGCCGACCTGATCCTCCTCGTCGGTCTCGCCATAGCGGTATTTACGAACGCCCGCGTACTCGGCCAGCTTGTCCGCATCGACGGTGATCGTCAGCAGCTTGCCCCGGGCCATTTCCCGGACGGCCTTGCGCGCCAGGCCGCCCAGGGCCCGCTCCAGCGAGCGCACCCCCGCTTCGCGGGTGTAGTAGCGGATCAGATCCCGGATGGTCTCATCCGGCACGATCCATTCGCCGTCCTTGAGGCCATGATCCTTGATCAGCTTGGGCAGCAGGTGGCGCTTGGCGATCTCGACCTTCTCGTCCTCGGTGTAGCCGGCGACGCGGATCACCTCCATGCGGTCCAGCAGGGGCTGGGGCATGTTCAGGCTGTTGGCCGTGGTTACGAACATGACGTTCGACAGATCGTAGTCGACCTCCAGATAGTGATCGCCAAAGTTGGCGTTCTGGGCCGGGTCCAGCACCTCGAGCAGGGCCGAGGACGGGTCGCCGCGCCAGTCGGCACCCAGCTTGTCGATCTCGTCCAGCAGGATGAAGGCGTTGGTGGTCTTTGCCTTCTTCATCGACTGGATAATCTTGCCCGGCATGGAGCCGATATAGGTCCGGCGGTGGCCACGAATCTCGGCCTCGTCCCGCACCCCGCCCAGCGACATGCGCACATATTCCCGGCCGGTGGCCTTGGCGATCGATTTGGCCAGCGAGGTCTTGCCCACACCGGGAGGGCCGACGAGGCACAGGATGGGGCCCTTCAGGCTGTTGGTCCGCGCCTGCACCGCCAGATATTCGATGATGCGTTCCTTGACCTTCTCCAAGCCATAGTGATCCTCCTCGAGGATTGCCTCGGCCTTGTCGAGGTTGATGGCCTTGGCCCGCGCCTTGCCCCAGGGGATTCCCAGCAGCCAGTCCAGGTAGTTCCGCACGACGGTCGACTCGGCCGACATGGGGCTCATATTGCGCAGCTTCTTGACCTCGGCCTCCGCCTTGGCGCGCGCTTCCTTGGAGAGGCGCGTCTTGCGGATGCGATTCTCCAGCTCCATGACCTCGTCACGCGCATCGTCGGTCTCTCCCAGCTCGCGCTGGATCGCCTTCATCTGCTCGTTCAGATAATATTCGCGCTGGGTCTTCTCCATCTGGCGCTTCACGCGCGAGCGGATCTTCTTTTCGACCTGCAGGACGCTGATCTCGCCCTCCATCAGGGCATAGACCCCTTCCAGGCGTGCCGGCACGTCGATGGTTTCCAGCAACGTCTGCTTGTCGGCGATCTTGACCGACAGGTGAGCGGCCACGGAGTCGGCCAGCCTGGAGGCATCGGTGATCTGCGGGATGGAGGTCAGCGCTTCGGGCGGGACCTTCTTGTTCAGCTTCACATAGCTTTCGAATTGCTCGATCACGGCGCGCGAAAGGGCTTCGGCGCGCGCCGGATCCGTCGTTTCATCGACGATGTCCTCGGCTTCGGCCTCGAAATAGTCGGCCTGGTCGGTGAAGCGCAGCAGACGCGCCCGCCCCTTGCCCTCGACCAGCACCTTGACCGTGCCGTCCGGCAGCTTCAGCAGCTGCAGCACATTGGCCAGCACGCCGATCGGATAGATGGCATCGGGACCCGGATCATCGTCGACCGAGTTCTTCTGGGTCGCCAGCAGGATCTGCTTTTCGCCCTTCATGATCTCGTCGAGCGCCCGCACGGATTTTTCGCGCCCGACGAACAGGGGCACGACCATGTGCGGAAACACCACGATGTCGCGGAGCGGCAGGACGGGAAGGGTTTTGGTCTCGGACATTCTACTCTCCTGGCCGACGTCGCTACGTCTGGCCCACAAGGCATTTCCCGACAACGGCAAAATGCCCCCTGTCCCCGACTCTCGGCGGACATTACGGGAAAAGTATGTGGCGTTTCGTTCGCCCGGTTCAAGGCGGTCGCGACATCCGCCCACAGACGGCGCTTACAGGCGAGGCATCGCCCCTGACCGGGCGGTCATAGGCCCGCTGAACTCTGGGCCGACATCGTCACGGACGATCGTCAGGCCGCGCCGTCGGCCTTCTTCTTCTTGTCGGCATAGATGAGCAGCGGCTGGGCCTTGCCCTCGATGACCTCGGCATTGACGACCACTTCCTCGACGCCCTCGAAGGTCGGCAGCTCGAACATGGTCTCGAGCAGGATCCCCTCCAGGATCGAGCGAAGGCCCCGGGCCCCGGTCTTGCGCTTGATCGCCTTTCCGGCAACCGCGTTCAGCGCGTCGTCAGTGAAGGTCAGTTCGACGTTCTCCATCTCGAACAGACGCTTGTATTGCTTGACCAGGGCATTCTTCGGCTGGGTCAGAATGGTGACCAGCGCCTGCTCGTCCAGGTCCTCAAGGGTAGCCAGAACGGGCAGACGGCCGATGAATTCGGGGATCAGGCCGAAGCGCATCAGATCATCGGGCTCGACCTGCTTCAGAACGTCGCCCATGCGGCGCTCATCGACTTCCTTGACCTTGGCGCCGAAGCCGATCGAGGCCCCTTCGCCCCGGGCGGAAATCACCTTCTCGAGGCCGGCGAAGGCACCGCCAACGATGAACAGGATGTTGGCGGTGTCGACCTGCAGGAACTCCTGCTGCGGATGTTTGCGGCCGCCCTGGGGCGGCACGGAAGCGACGGTGCCCTCCATGATCTTGAGCAGGGCCTGCTGCACGCCCTCGCCCGAGACGTCCCGCGTGATTGAGGGATTGTCGGACTTGCGCGAAATCTTGTCGATCTCGTCGATGTATACGATGCCGCGCTGGGCCCGCTCAACGTTGTAGTCGGAGGCCTGCAGCAGCTTCAGGATGATGTTCTCGACGTCCTCACCAACATAGCCGGCCTCGGTCAGGGTGGTGGCGTCAGCCATGGTGAAGGGCACGTCGATAATGCGCGCCAGCGTCTGGGCCAGCAGTGTCTTGCCCGAGCCGGTCGGCCCGATCAGCATGATGTTCGACTTGGCCAGTTCAACGTCGTTGTTCTTGGCCGCGTGATTCAGGCGCTTGTAGTGGTTGTGCACCGCGACCGAGAGCACCTTCTTGGCGTGGTTCTGACCGATCACATAGTCGTCCAGGACCTCACGGATCTCCCGGGGCGTCGGCACCCCGTCCTTGGCCTTGACGAAGCCGATCTTGTGCTCTTCGCGGATGATGTCCATGCACAGTTCGACGCATTCATCGCAGATGAACACGGTCGGTCCGGCAATCAGCTTGCGGACCTCGTGCTGGCTCTTGCCGCAAAACGAGCAATAGAGCGTGCTTTTAGCGTCTGTACCGGCGGCTTTGGTCATCGACCCTTCTCACTTCCACGAACCCGCCATACGGGGAATTCGCGCTTCCTGCGAACCTGATTCCGACAGAATAGGGTCGAAGGTCTTCAAAAATTGACAATCCCCCATCCGGGGCGAGGCGACAACCCCATCCGTCATCCGGATTGGGGAGCATTCCTGTTTTCGACTTGACCTGTCATCAAGGCGAAGTTCTGACATAGGGATCAGGCCCGCCCCCCGCCAGACCAGTGAGTGCTCGTTCTGTCCGCTTCCCCTTCCCTTTCCGGTCCCCTTGTCGCCTTCGACTTCGACGGCACCCTGACGGTGGCGGACAGCTTTACCGCCTTCCTGCGCTGGCGGGCCGGCACCGGGGGGTGGTTGAAGGGCCTTGTCGCCCTGGCGCCTGCCTCCGCCCGCTATCTGGTGGATCGGGACCGGGGCCGGATCAAGGCGGCGGCGGTCGCACGGTTTCTGGAAGGGGTCGAGGCCCTCACGCTGTCCGAAGAGGCCGAACGATTCGCCGACCAGGTCTGGGACCGGTTCATGCGTCCCGATGCCCTAGCCTGCTGGGAGGACTGGGGCGCAAAGGGCGCGCACCGCGTGATCGTGACGGCCTCCCCGGCCCTGACGGTGGCCCCGTTCGCCCGACGCCTGGGCGCCGAGGCCCTGCTGGGGACCGAGCTGGCTCTCGATGCGGAGGGACGGGTCACGGGAGCCTTCGTCGGCGAGAACTGTCGCGGCGAGGAAAAGGTCGAACGGCTGAACCGCGCCTATGGCCCCGATGTGGTGCTGGAGGCCGCCTATGGCGATACCTCGGGTGATGCGGAAATGCTGGCCCGAGCGGCCTACCCCGGCTTTCGCCGTTTCAAAGGGCGACCCTGAGGGCATGCGTAGCCTCGCCGTCCTTCTGTCAGGCCTGATGCTGGCTGGCCTCCCGGTTGTCCCCGCCCTCGCGCAGGAGTCTGCCCCGCGCACCCGACCCAACTTCGCCGTGGATGCAGACGGCCAGAGGCTGGTGGCCGAGGCGGGGCTGGCCTGCAACATCCGCGACGTGGATTTGCGCGGCTATGACGTCCGGGGCGACGGGCTGTATGAGATCGCCTGTCGGGAGGGGGCGGGATATCTGATCCTCGACGCCCGCCCGGCCGTGGTGCATCCCTGCCTGATGCTGCAGGGCATCCGGCTGGACCGGCGGCCAAACCGGATGCGGCAGGCCAATCCGCCCCAGTGCCAGCTGGCCGGCAATACCGATCCGGTGCCGGAGCTGACGGCCCGGGCCCGCCACGCCGGGATCGACTGCGACATCAATGCCGTGGCGGTGCTGGGGCTGGACGCCGACCGCCATCCTCTCATCGAGGTCGGCTGCCGGGATCGCGACGGAGCGTGGCTTGAGGGCGCGGACAGCCGGACGGTGACCTCCTGCCTGATTGTCGAGGCCCAGGGCGGTGAGTGCGGCTTTACCGATGCCGCCGAGAGAGCCCGCGAAGTCCGTCTGTGGCTGGCCGGGACCGAGGCTGAGGGCTGCGACGTCACCGAGGCGGTGTTCCGGGGCCGGACTGCGGACGCCGAGGTCTATGAAGTCCGGTGCGGGGCCGACGACGGCCTGACGTTTGAGCGGACCGGCGACGGTGAGATCATCGACGTCCGGACCTGCGAGGCGAGCGCGGCGGTCGGACGTCCGTGTGCCCTTACTCCTCGGACTCCAGCCGCCCCCGATAGGCGCTGACGATCGCCTGGGTGATGGACTGCACCTGGGCCATGGTGCTGATCCGACCCGGGCGCGTCGCGTAGATTCCCTCCATATAGGCGCGGTCCCAGCCGGACAGGCCAGCGATGCTGTCGGGCTGCTCGAACAGGTTGAGGATGGTTTCATAGCGACCCGTCTCGGCATCCGGATTGACCTGGACGAGCGCCACCATGGCCACATAGTCGCCGAGTTGCTCCAGCGAGACACCGCCCAGCCGGTCGACGTCGATAATGACGAAGGAGCGCTTCATCGTATCCTCGATAGAGGACTGGATGCGGGAGGCGACGGTCACGCTGACCTGGGGCGCGTAGCCGAGGACGTCGAAGGCCCGATCATAGCTGCCAACATGATCACCCGGCAGGCGAACCGCGCGCGTGCCGGTCTCGGAGTCCGTCGGCATGCTGACGTGCCACCAGCGCACGGGGCGATCCGAGGACATGAAGTCCTCGAGCGCATTCCGGCCCCGGTCCATGCCGCCGCCGCCGACCACGAACAGTCGCGGGCGCATGCCGACGAACTGGCGGGTAAAGCCGGCCCCGTCAGTGGTGCCGATGATCAGGATGCTGGGCTCGCAGCCAGGCTGACCGGCAGAGAGACCCAGATCCCTCGCCACATCGGAGACCCGGTCAATGAGGTACTGCGCGACCTCGGGATCGAAGTTCGCCGCGCCAACACAGACCCCCTGCCGCCAGCGAGCCGGTCCGCGCCCCCGGGCGGGCGCCGCGACCTCGCGGACGTACTCGGCCGTCCGCTCCTCGAGCCGGGTGCCCTCGACGACGATCTCCTCAAGGCGATAGACCGTCGGGTCCTGGGCGGGCGGTGACGCAGCCGGTGGGTCCTGGAACGCTGACACCGCAAGGGCCGCCGCCATGAGGGAACCGATCATACCGACCTCCGTGCCGGTGGCCGTTCAAGGCTCACCGAATTTTGTGACGCGAGATCCTAGACGGTTTTGATGCCGTCGTCGTCAGCCTGCTGCCGCTTGTCGTAAACGTGATCGACAATGCCCCAGGCCTTGGCTTCGTCGGCGCTCATGAAGTGGTCCCGGTCGAGGGTCTTTTCGACTTCCTCATAGGTGCGGCCCGTGTGGTGGACATAGATTTCGTTCAGGCGGCGCTTGGTCTTGATGATATCCTCGGCGTGACGCTCGATGTCCGAGGCCGTACCGCGGAATCCGCCCGAGGGCTGATGCACCATGATGCGGGCGTTGGGCAGGGCGATCCGGTGCCCGGCCTCGCCCGCCGTCAGGATCAGCGAGCCGGCCGAGGCGGCCATGCCCATGACCACGGTCGAGACCGGCGACTTGATGTATTGCATGGTGTCATAGATCGCGAGCGCGGAGGTCACCTGACCGCCGGGGCTGTTGATATACATGCTGATTTCCTTCTTCGGATTCTCCGACTCCAGGAACAGCAGCTGGGCGCAGATCAGGCTGGCCATGCCGTCTTCGAAGGGGCCCGTCAGGAAGATGATCCGCTCGCGAAGCAGGCGCGAGAAGATGTCGAACGCGCGCTCGCCCCGGCTGGACTGCTCGACCACCATGGGCACGAGGTTCATGTTCATCAGTTCGATCGGATCGCGCATGAAGGCCTTCTTGACTGCATGGGGGGCGCGACTCGGCGGTCGCACCCGTGTGAGACCGGAATATCGCGACCCGAAGGACCCGGCGCAAGGCGGGTCAGTTTTCGGGCACCGCCTCCTGCTCGGCCCGCAGGCCCCGGGCGAGATCGGACGCGATGCTGGAGGCCAGAACCGCAGGGTTACGGCGCATCGCCCGGTCGTCCCGGTACAGGGCCTCAAGGAAGGCCAGGTCCCAGTCGGTCATACTGTCCGTCGCGGCCGGATTATCCAGCACATTCAGAATAGTGGGAAAGTCCGAAGTGTCTCCGCGCGGGTCGATCTGGGCCAGGGCCACCATCGACAGATAGTCCGCGAGTTGCGGCGCGGTCAGGTGGGCCACGCCGTCCACGTCAACGATGACGATCACCTTGTTCAGATCGTCGCGAACAATGGTCGTCAGCAGGGAGCCGAAGGTGCTGATCGAGGGAGCGGAAGGATTGCCTTCGTTGTCGGTCTCGCCCGGAATGCGCACGGCGATCCGACCGGTCTCGGAGTTGATCGGCAGGGCCATGTGCCACCAGCGCACCGCGGCATCGCCTTCCTGAAAACGACCCAGCGCCGCGCGGCCCAGATCCATGCCCGAACCGCCGACGCGGAAGGCTGCGGGCTCGGCCCTGACCATGGCGCGCGCCATCTCGGCCCCGTCGTCGGCAAAGGTGATGACGACATTGGGCGAACAACCCGGTGCGCCGACTTTCAGACCCAGATCCTCGGCCCGGGTTGAGATGACATCGGCCAGATACTGGGCGGCCTCGCCGCGCAGATTGACCACGCCGACGCAGACAGTGTCGCGCCATCGCGCCAGACCCCGCCCCCGTGCCGGCACCGCCAGGCTGTAGACGAAGTCGCGCGCCGCCTCATTCAGCGGTCGCCCCAGCACGACAATGTCGTCGACGCGGGTCTCGGCAGGATCCTGAACAGAGGCCCCCGGCACCGGGTCCTGGGGCGCGGTCGTGATCAGCAGGGCAGCGAGGGCGGTGGCGGCCAGCATGGAAAGCTCCGAAGAGGTGAGATGAGGGACGCAGTCCCTCTCAAACGCACCACCGCCATAAAGCCGTCGCGACCGAGAGGCGCGTTACTTCGTTGTAATGTCGAGCATGTCAAAGCCCCTCTCGCCCGTGGGGCAGAGGTGATGGAGAGGCGGGCGGCGCGCGGGCCGGGGGCCCGGAACCGTTGCTCCCGTGCTTTCGCCGTCAGGGAGCGTGTGTGAGTTTCGGCCCCATAGCCTGGCGCCGCCCCGGTCGGTTCACGCGAGCGCCTGGGGGGACTGTCTCTTCAGCCGGGAGTCGGGGCGCCCAAAAGCTTGCGGTCCCGACCTCGCCTGTCCCGGTTCGACAGCAGGTCCCAGTCTCTCGGCCCGCGACGGGCGAGGCGTCCAGAAACACCCCGGGCCCCGGCGTTTACACCGGGCAGTCCCGCTCGACCGGCCCCCGCCGCCGCATCAGTGCCTGGGTCCCGAGGCGCCTCTCCTGCGACGGAGACAGGGCAGAGGGTTGCACACCCCGCGACCCGGTCGGGAAGAACGGTGCGAGAAACGGTGGGGGCGTTGAAGGGGCTGGGGAATTCGGCGGCGGGTATCATAGTTGCTGCCCTCGGCCTCGCGTCATCCTCGGGCTTGACCCGAGGATCGGTGTCGCCCGCTACGGCTGACGGCGTGCCCGGACCGACCCTCGGATCAAGTCCGAGGGTGACGAAGAAAACAGGAAGAGGTTCATCACAAAGGACACAAAGGAAGCACGAAGGGCACAAAGGGGGGTGTCCGGGCTCGACCTCGTTGTGTCCTTTGCGGGCTCTTTGCGGGCTTGTGATGAACCTGCCTGGCAGCTACGCGCCGCCCCTCGGGTGGCGGAGGGGCGTCCTGCTGGACAGCAAAACGCCCGGCGCGAGGGCTGCGACCGGGCGTTGAAGCGGTAATGGATGACGGGAGGATCAGACCTCGTCGTCTTCCTTCATCAGCTCGTCCTTGCTTATCGGCTTGTCGGTCATTTCGGCCTGGCTGAAGATCAGTTCGCAGACCTTTTCCTCATAGATGGGGGCGCGCATCTGGGCGGCGGCCTCGGGGTTCTGGCGGTAGAAGTCCAGCACCTGACGCTCCTGGCCCGGATAGTTGCGGGCTTCGGCCATGAGGGCATTGTTCAGCTCCTGATCGGTGACGCCGACATTGTTGGCGCGGCCGATCTCGGCCAGCACCAGACCCAGGCGCACGCGGCGCTCTGCGATCTTGCGGTACTCTTCCTTGAGCGCCTTGTCGGACTTCTTGGCGTCCTCTTCCGGCAGACGACCCGCTTCCTTGTCGGCCTCGACCTGGCGCCAGATGCCGTCGAACTCGGCCTCGACCATCTTCGGCGGCAGGTCAAAGCTGTGACCGGCATCCAGCTGGTCCAGCAGGGCGCGCTTCAGCTTGAATCGGGCGGCATTGGCATACTGCTGGTTCAGGTTGTCCTTGAGGATGCCCTTGAGCTTTTCCAGGTCTTCCAGACCCAGCCGCTTGGCGAAGTCGTCGTCGATCCTGGTTTCGGCCTCGGCCTTGATGGCCTTGACGGTCACGTCGAAGGTCGCGGCCTTTCCGGCCAGATGGGCGGCCTGATAGTCCTCGGGGAAGGTGACCTCGACGACCTTTTCCTCGCCGACCTTGGCGCCCTTCAGCTGCTCCTCGAAGCCGGGGATGAAGCGGTTCGAGCCGATCACCAGATCGGCGTCGGTGGCCGAGCCGCCCTCGAAGGCCTCGCCGTCGATCTTGCCGACGAAGTCGATGGTCAGCTGGTCGCCGTCGGCGGCCTTGACCGTCTTGCCGGTCTTGTCCTCATAGGACTTGGATTGCGAGGCCAGTTCCTTGAGGGTTTCCTCGATGTCGGCATCGGTCGCCTCATAGACTGGGCGCTCCAGCTTGAGCGTCCTGGGGTCGACCGGAGTGAAGTCGGGCATAACCTCGAGCGACATTTCATAGGCGAGGTCGGCCTGGCCGGCGACGACCTTGTCCATGTCGCTGGTCAGCTTCATCTCGGCGGGAGCGGCCGGGCGCAGCTTGGCGTCTTCCAGGGCCTTCTGGCTGGATTCGTTCAGGGTGGCGTTGACGATCTCGCCCATGAAGTCCCGGCCATAGGCCTTGCGCACATGCGAGGCCGGCACCTTGCCCGGGCGGAAGCCCTTGAGCTTCATCTGGGGGGCCACTTCCTTGATGCGGGCATCCAGCTTTTCGTTCAGCTCAGTGGCGGGAACGATAACCTCGATCACGCGGCTGAGGCCGGCGGCGGACTTTTCAACGACTTGCATGGACGATCTGACGCTCTGGGGCGCGACCGTTCGGGATCGCGCGCGTGGGGGAATAAACGAACAGGGCCGCCCCCTTCGGAGCGGCACCTCGAAGCCCGCCCTTATGTCGAGAACGCCGCCAAAGGTCAACGCGCGGCATGCCTTCTGCGGTTCACAGGCGCGGCCCACCACCCTATGTCTGGGGGATGAGCGCATCCCCCTCCCCCCTCGGCCTGTTCATCTGTCCGGTCACGCCCCTGCAGCAGAACTGCACCGTCGTCTGGTGCACGGCGACGAAGAAGACGGCCGTCATCGATCCCGGCGCATCCGGCCCGATCATTCTGGCCGAGATCCAGCGGCGGGGGCTGGACATGGACCAGATCTGGATCACCCACGGCCATCTGGATCACGCCGGCGGGGCGGCCGAGCTGCAGGATCTGTCGGGTGCCCCCATCATCGGCCCGCATCCGGACGACCAGTTCTGGATCGACGGCATTCCGCAGCAGGGACGGACGTACGGCCTGCCCGAGGCGCGCAGCTTCACGCCCGACCGTTGGCTGGACGAGGGGGACGAACTGCGGCTGGGCGAGACCCGCTGGCAGGTGTTCCGCACCCCCGGCCATACGCCCGGCCATGTCATCTTCTATTGCGAGGCGGCGCGCTTTGCCCAGGTCGGAGACGTGCTGTTCAAGGGCTCCGTCGGACGGACAGACTTTCCGCAGAGCGACCCCCAGGCCCTGATCACCAGCATCGTGACCAGGCTGTGGCCGCTGGGAGATGATGTGACCTTCGTGCCCGGACACGGCCCGCATTCGACCTTCGGAGCCGAGCGACGCGACAATCCCTTCGTGTCTGATCGGGCCCTGTCCGGACAGGGGGCACGGTTGTCCCCTGAGTCGGAACGTCGCGGCCCGCCGTAAGCGGAACCGGACGGGGGCGACGGGGTTCTTTCTGCACAGTTCTCGATTAGTCAGAAAGGTCAACACCATGGCCGAGGCCAAGCCCCCCGCTCGCCCGTCCGGAGTCTCGAAACGAGGCTTTGCCTCCATGGACCCGGAGCGCCAGCGCGCCATTGCCCGCAAGGGCGGTGCCAGTGTTCCCAGCGAGAAGCGCAGCTTTTCCCAGGACCGGGCGCTCGCGGCCCAGGCCGGGCGCAAGGGCGGTGAGGCCTCGCACGGCAGCCGCCAGGCCGAGACCACGACGGGCGCTGCCGGCCCCAAATAGGCGCAACGTCGGCCCTCAGCCCTGCAGCAGGGCGAGGGCCACGGCGGGCGAGGCGGACTGGCGCCACTCGACCAGCTGCCAGCCGGCCTTTTCCACCAGCTCGACCACCGCGTCCCGCGTGAACTTGCGTGAGCTTTCGGTGTGCAGGGTTTCGCCCTCCAGAAAACGGAAGCCGGTGCCGTCGAGGGTGACGACCTGGTCCCGCATCGACACCAGATGCATTTCCATGCGTGACCGGTCCGCGTTCCAGACGGCGCGATGCTGGAAACTGTCCAGATCAAAGTCGGTCCCCAGCTCGCGATTGGCGCGCACCAGCAGATTGAGGTTGAAGGCAGCGGTGACGCCCTGGGCATCGTCATAGGCGGCGACCAGCACCTCGACCGGCTTGACCAGATCGACCCCCAGGATGAAGTGCGAACCCGGGCCCAGCCGTTCATGCGCCGTGGTCAGAAAGCGGACGGCCAGATCCGGCGTCAGATTGCCGATGGTCGAGCCGGGGAAGAAACCGGTGCGCGGGCCGCGCCCCAGTTCCGGCAGGGGCGGCAGGTCGAGGAAGTCTCCGGCGACGGGACTGACCTCCAACTCCGGATAGGCTTCGCGGATACGGGCGGTCGCGGCCTCAAGCGCATCGGTGCTGATGTCGATCGGCATATAGGTGGCCACGCCGGGTGCCTGATCCAGCACGATGCGGGTCTTTTCGCTGGCGCCGGAGCCGAACTCGACCAGCACGGCGTTCTGGCCCATGAAACGGGCGATGTCGGGGGCCATGTCGCGCAGCAGGGCCGTCTCCTGACGGGTGGGATAGTATTCCGGCAGGCGGGTGATGTCCTCGAACAGCCGCGAGCCCTCGGCATCGTACAGCCATTTGGGCGACAGGGATTTCTGCGGCTTCGACAGACCCTCGACCAGATCGGCGCGGAACTGAGCGGTCTCGTCGTCAACAGGCATCCGGGCTCCGGGCTGGGGGTCAGCGTCGCGCGCCAGGCGGAGACCGGCGAAGGCCCAGCGCTGATGCGGGTAATAGAAGTTGCGATAGGTCAGGCGGCGATGGTCGGGCGGGGTGGCGAAACACGAGCCGCGCAGGACGCCCTGATTGGCCATGAACTTGCCGTTGTACTCGCCCGCTGTACCAGGCGTGGCGCGGAACCCCGGATAGGGAGCGTAGGCGCTGGCCGTGTGCTGCCACACCTGACCGTCGAGACCCGTGAAGGCGTCGGGGCGGGTGCGGGCGGCGTGCTCCCACTCGGCCTCGGTCGGCAGGCGGGCACCGGACCAGCGGCCAAAGGCGTCGGCCTCATACTGGCTGACGTGGCAGACGGGAGCGTCGGGATCGACGGGCTGGCGGCCGGTCAGGGTCATGACCGTCCAGCCCGCATCCCCGATCTGCCAGTAGAGGGGGGCCTGCCAGCCCTCGGCCCGGGCGGTGGCCCAGCCATCGGACAGCCACAGCTCGGCCCGGCGATAGCCCCCGTCGGCCATGAACTCGAGCCACTGGCCGTTGGTCACCAGGTCGCGGGCCAGCTGGAACGGCTGAAGATGCACGGGGTGGGCCGGGCCTTCATTGTCGAAGGCAAAGCCCGCGCCGTCATGGCCGAGGGTAAACAGGCCGCCGTCGAAGGCCTCCCAGCCGCCTCGCGCCGCATGGTCACCGCGCCAGCCGGGCTCGGCCTCATAGGCCACCGGATCCAGCGGCGAACAGGACATCAGGTTCAGCACGTCCATCAGGAACAGCTCCTGATGCTGCTGCTCGTGATTGAGGCCGAGCACGAACAGATAGCGCCCTTCCCCGTCCGTCAGGCCGGCGCGCAGGCGCTCGACCATGCGGCGGTCGATCTCACGGCGATAGTCCAGGACATCGTTCAGCGAGGGCCGCGTGATCAGGCCGCGCCGGTCCCGGGCGATGCGCTCGCCGACGCCGTCGTAGTAGGAGTTGAACAGGGTGAACCAGACCGGGTCGAACGGGCGATACTCCGGATCCCGGCAAAGGATCATCGCCTCATAGAACCAGGTGGTGTGGGCCAGATGCCATTTGCCGGGGCTGCAGTCGGGCATGGACTGGGCCTGCAGGTCCTCGGACGACAGCCCGTCGGCGAGGGCCGGCATGACACGTCGCGAGGCCTGATAGCGGGCCACGTCCCGCGCGCTCTGATCCTGAACGGTGGCAGGCGCGTTCATGGGCATCTCCGGTGTCCGGCGAGAGGATCGAGCCCACAAGCCCGACGCGAGTCGACCTAACGTATCAGCCCCTCAGGCGTTGCCGCAAAAACGGTGTCGTCTCAGCGAACCGGCCGCCCGCCGTGCTTTGCGTATTCGAGCCGGGCGATGGTGCGGTTGTGAACCTCGTCCGGCCCGTCGGCGATGCGGAGGGTGCGGACCATGCCGTACATCTCGGCCAGGGGGGTGTCGCCGGAGACGCCGGCCCCGCCGAAGGCCTGGATGGCATCGTCGATGACCTTCAGCGCCATGCGTGGCGCGGAGACCTTGATCTGGGCGATCTCAGAGCGCGCCGCCTTGTTGCCCGCATTGTCCATCATCCAGGCGGCCTTGAGCACCAGCAGACGGCACATCTCGATGTTGGTGCGGGCCTCGGCGACCCTCTGCTCCCAGACGGAGTGCTCAGCGATGGCCTTGCGGAAGGCGGTGCGCGTCAGCAGGCGCTCGCACATCAGCTCCAGCGCCCGCTCGGCCATGCCGATGACGCGCATGCAGTGGTGTATGCGGCCCGGCCCCAGACGACCCTGGGCGATCTCGAAGCCCCGGCCCTCGCCCGCAATCAAATTCTCGACCGGCACGCGCACGTTTTCGAGCACGACCTCGGCGTGGCCGATCGGCTTTTCGTCATAGCCGAACACGGACAGCATCCGCTCCACGCGGAAGCCGGGCGTGTCGACGGGCACGATGATCTGTGACTGCTGGGCGTGGATGGCGGCATCCGGATCGGTCTTGCCCATGACGATGGTCACGGCGACGTTCGGATGGCCCATATTGGTCGACCACCATTTGCGGCCGTTGATCACATAGTGGTCGCCGTCGCGCTCGATCCGGGTCTGGATGTTGGTCGCGTCGGACGAGGCCACCTCGGGCTCGGTCATCAGGAAGGCCGAGCGGATCTCGCCGGCCATCAGCGGCTTGAGCCAGCGCTCCTGCTGGGCCGCATCCCCGTACATATGGAGCACTTCCATATTGCCGGTATCGGGGGCATTGCAGTTGAACACCTCGGCCGTCCACAGGTGGCGGCCCATCATCTCGGCCAGCGGGGCGTATTCGAGGTTGGTCAGGCCCGCGCCGTGTTCGCCGGGCAGGAACATGTTCCACAGTCCCGCCTCGCGCGCCTGGGCCTTCATCTCGTCCATCGCGGGGGGCTGGCGGGTCGAATCCTCGCGAACCTGCGCCCAGTATTCGGCCTCGCGCGGCAGGACCCTGTCATCCAGAAAGCGGCGGACGCGCTCCTGCCAGTGCAGGGCCTTTTCGCTGTGCTGGAATTCCATGGAGAGGTCTCCTTCTCCCTCCCCCTCGTGGGGAGGGTGGTCGCGAAGCGACCGGGTGGGGAAGGGTGAAGCCGGGCGCCGGCCGTGCGGGACCGGCGTTCCCCACCCTGTCGTCGCGTCGCGCCGACATCCCTCCCCATTAAGGGGAGGGAGAACGCAGCCTAGCGCTTCAGCAGCGGGGCCAGTTTCTGGGCGATCATCATGTCGCCGGCGATCTTCAGCTTGCCCTGCATGAAGGCCATCATCGGATCGAGCCTGCCTTCCGACAGGGCCATGAAGTCGTCCCAGGCCATGGAGACGGTAGCGTCGGCCGGCTTGTCCTCATTGGTGACGCTGTTCGGCACGGAGGCGCCGTCGATGAAGATCACGCCCTTGTCGCCGAGGTCGAGCTTGACGGTCTTGCCGAGGCCGGAATTTTCGCCGACGGCAGCGCGAATGTGGTCGGTGACGGTAGCCAGATCAGCCATGGGTCTTCTCCCTGAGAGGTGTTGCTGATGGCCTAGCCCGCCAGCCGCCCCCTGCCAAGATCACGTCACGTAAAGATGGGGTGAGCGGTCAACAGGGTTGACCCCGGGGACGGACTGGTCCGAACTGCCGCCGACCCCTTTCACGACCGCGAGTGTTCCATGCGTCTTCGTCTGACCGTTTCCGCCCTGGCCATCGCCCTCAGCCTCGGTGTGGCAGCACCCGCCCTGGCCCAGGTGGGCACGCCCGCCCTGCCCCGTGCCCTTCCGGCGATCCCGGCTCCGGTCGACCAGGCCTATCCCGGCGTGATCCGCTATGAGGTCGACGCCACTGACATCGATCGCAAGATCATCAGCGTGCGCCAGACCATTCCCGTCAGCGCCGGGCCGCTGACCCTGCTGTATCCGAAATTCATCCCGGGCAACCACGCGGCAACCGGGCCGATCCAGCTGATCGCGGGGCTGACCATTCATGGCGATGGCGACCGGATCGAGTGGCTGCGCGATACCATCGATCCCTATGCCTTCCACATAGAGGTGCCGCGGGGCGTCGACGAGATCGTCGTCGAGTTCCAGTGGCTGACCCAGCCGGACGCCAGCAACTGGCGCGTGGTGATGGCATCGGCGATGCTGAACATGCAGTGGGAAAAGGCGGTCCTCTATCCTGCGGGATATCGTCACAGCCGCATCACCTTTGCCCCGTCGATCCGCCTGCCCGAGGGGTGGCAGTACGGGGTGGCCATGGACACGGTGTCGTTCGAGAACGGCGTGGCGACCTTTGCCCCCGTCAGCCTCGAGACCCTGGCCGACAGTCCCATGTTCGCCGGCGCGCACTACAGGGCCTATGACCTGGACCCGGGCGGCCGGTCGCCGGTGACCCTGCACATCGTCGCCGACCAGCCCGAGCAGATTGCTCCCACGCCTGAACAGCTGGCCAAGTATGAGGCGCTGGTCGATGAGGCCGATCTTTTGTTCGGGTCGCGCCATTTCGACCGTTATGAATTCCTGCTGGGCCTGACCCGCGAGATGGGCGGCATCGGGCTGGAGCATCACCGGTCCAGCGAGAATACCGCCCCGCCCAACTTCTTCGGCGACGGGTGGGAAGCCAGCCATGGCACCCGCACCCTGCTGCCGCACGAGTTCGTCCACTCGTGGAATGGCAAGTTCCGTCGGCCGGCCGACCAGCTGACGCCGAACCTCAATGTGCCGGTCCAGAACACCCTGTTGTGGGTCTATGAAGGCCAGACCGAATACTGGGGTGAGGTGCTGACCGTACGCTCGGGTCTGGGCACCCCGGAGGAGGCGCTGGCCTCCTTTGCCGGGATCGCGGCCTTCTATCAGTATCAGTCCGGGCGCGAGTGGCGCTCATTGCAGGACACGACCAACAACAATCTGCTGGGCTATCGGGCCTCCAGCCCCTGGCCGTCGTGGATGCGCGGCACGGGCGACTATTACCGGGAATCGGCCCTGATCTGGCTGGATGCCGACACCCTGATCCGCGAGAAGACCGGCGACACCAAATCGCTGAACGACTTTGCCAGACTGTTCTTTGGCATCGATGACGGATCGTGGGAGGCGACGCCCTACACGTTCGACGACGTCGTCGCGGCGCTGAACGCGGTGGTGCCACACGACTGGGCGGGCTTCCTGCGCGACCGTCTGGACGCCGTCGGGCCCGACGCCCGGGCTCCGCTGGATGGCATCGAGCGCGGCGGCTATCGCCTCGTCTATACCGACAGCCCGACCGAGGTGGAGACCCGCATCAACGGCAGCGGGCCGGGTGACTACCTCTATTCGCTGGGCTTCTACCTGGCGGGCGGCAACCGCATCGTCGCCGTGCAGTGGGACAGCCCGATCTTCAACGCCGGGATCGGCGCGGGCTGGACCCTGGTATCGGTAAACGGCGAGCGGGCCTCGCCCGAGGTGCTGTCGAACGCCATTACGGCCGCCAGAACCTCGCCCGCGCCCATCGTGCTGGAAGTCCGTAATGCGCGGGGCAGTCGGACGCTGGAGATCGATTACCACGACGGCCTGCGCTATCCACGCCTGGAACGCATCCCCGGCACGCCGGACCGGCTGGGCGATATCCTGTCGCCGATGCGGGACTGACGAACGCCCGGGCCCGGGTCTGCTACCAGCAGGCCCGGGGCTTGGGTGTCGCGCCCAGCTCGTTATAGAGGGCCGTGCACCGCGCCGTGACCTCGCCCTCAGGCAGGGCGTCCAGCTCTGCGCGCAGCGTGCGCAAGTCGTCGATCAGCGGCTGATCGCCCTCGACCAGACCGCGTTTCACATCGCACTGGTGCATATCGAATTTCAGGCTGGCGATCGGCTTGCAGGCCAGCGGCAGGCCATTCATCAGTCGGACGGCCCCGATCTGGGTCAGCGGTCCCTCCGGCAGCGCCGGCACCTCGGCTGCGGGTGCCGGCGTCGGGGCAGCGGGGGCCTTGGCCTCCTGCTCGGAACAGGCGGCGAGCGCCAGCGCGGCGAGCGCGGCGATCAGCGCGGTGGTGTGTGCAGACATCGGTCGTCCCCCTGATTCAGGCGGGAGATTTGGCGGACTGGCGCTCCCGTTGTCCAGCCCCTCGATCCCAAGGAATCGCAGGGATACGAAAACGGCCCCGGCGGAGATCCACCGGGGCCGTTCGTCGTTACAGGGCCGAATGGCGCCAGATTACTTGATCTGGACCTTGGCGCCGGCTTCCGTCAGCTTCTTGGCGATCTCTTCGGCTTGTTGCTTGGAGACGTTTTCGACGACGTTCTGCGGAGCGCCTTCGACCAGGTCCTTGGCTTCCTTCAGACCCAGGTCCGAACGCACGCCACGGACTTCCTTGATGACGTTGATCTTCTTGTCGCCACCGTCCGTCAGGACGACGGTGAACTCGGTTTGCTCTTCGCCGGCCGGAGCGGCGTCACCACCGCCAGCGCCGCCGGTGGGCATGGCCATGGCGACCGGAGCGGCGGCGGAAACGCCCCACTTTTCTTCGAGCATCTTGGACAGCTCGGCGGCTTCCAGGACGGTCAGGGCGGACAGGTCTTCAACGATTTTGGCGAGATCGGCCATTTGAGTTTTCCTTCGGAGGATTGGGTTTCAGTAGAGAGGTTGCAGAGATGAAAGAGGTCGGTCCGCTTACGCGGCGTCCTTGGTGGCATAGGCGTTGAGCACGCGAGCCAGCTGGGACGCCGGAGCTTGAACGACGCCGGCGACCTTGGTCGCGGGAGCGTTGAGCAGGCCCAGCAGCGAGGCGCGGATCTGATCCAGCGAGGGCAGCTTGGAGAGAGTCTCCACGCCCTTGGCGTCCAGAACCTTGTCACCCATGAAGCCGCCCAGAACGACGAACTTGTCGTTGCCCTTGGCGAATTCAGCGGTGACCTTGGCAGCCGTCACCGCATCATCGGCATAGGCGATGCCCACGGGACCCTTGAACAGGCCGTGGTAGTCGCTGCCTTCTTCGGCTTCGAGCGCCTTGAGCGCCAGGCGATTCTTGATCACCTTGAACGCGCCGCCTTCCTTGCGAAGGCGGCCACGCAGGTCTTCCATGTCCGCAACGGTCAGACCCAGGTTGTGGGTCACGACCACGGCGCCGGCGTCGGCGAACACGCCCTTCAGCGTCTCGATCGACTCGGCCTTTTGTGCGCGGTCCATTGCGGTCTCCAGTCTTGAGGTTCATCGCCGGGCTTATTCCCGACGACGAGGTGGCCCATACGCGTTCGCGTCGCCGCGAGGCGTGTGTGCCGGTCGTAATGTCCGAAGGAAGCTCGGAGGCCATGCCGACCGCGAGCGCGAGCCGGAGGGCGTCGTCTGCATCCCCATCTCCCCACGGTGCCAGGGGGCTCCCTGACGTTTATGGCATGGGTGGCCCCCACGCCCCGAAGTTCTCGGACAGGCAGATCGGGCCCGGGGACCCGATCAAGGCGCGCTTCATACAGGGCTGGGCGGAAAAATCAACGCTGCAAATCCTGGCGTCGCTGGGTGCGCGCCTTCGGCATATTGACGCCCGGAGCCGTCAGGGCGTCCTCGCAGTCAAAGGCGGCGCAGTATTTCGACCACATGGATTCGAGGAAGATCAGCATCTGGGCACCGACCACGGCCTGTTCACGCGCGACCAGATCGAACTGTTTGGTGGCGATGGAGCGGCCGAGGGGGGATTCGAAGAAGGCGACCATGGCCTCCAGCTCCTCGGTCGTGAATGTCTCCGCATAGATCGGCGCCAGATCCCGGCTCAGCCCTTCGATCATGGCCAGGATGAGGTTGGGCATATTGGACCGCATCCACGCCCGCTCCTCCGCCGTCATGTCATCGGCCTGGGACAGGTCGGTCTCGATCCAGCTTTCGACCTGCTCGCGGACGTTGCCGCCCAGCGACAGTTCGATATAGCGCGCCGCCAGCCCCTCGCGCCGGGCCTGTCCGGGATCCGGGGTGGCGGTCTGGGCCGTAGCCAGGGCCGGCATCGCCAGCAGGGCGGCCAGGGTAGTGATCAGGCAGAGCAGGCGGCGCATGGGCAACTCCGGGACATCCACCGTCATACTTTCGATCCCGGTCCGGCTGCGCAAGCGCCGGGGCAACACGTCGGGCAAGAAAAAGGCAGGGAACGCCGCCGCGCCTTCAGCGCGTCTCACCCGGTGCCTGCATCGTCCGGTCCCCCAGAACGTCCTGCCGATAGACCATGATCACCAGGACGAAGATCGTCAGCGCGAGCGGACCGGAAAGGATCACACCCAGGGGACCGAGCAGGGAGCCGAAAGCCACCACGGAGAAGATGGTCACGATGACCGGCAGGCTCGCGACGTTTTTCTGGACCAGGGGCACCAGCAGGATGCTCTCGACCTGCTGGACCACGAAGTAGAGCAGAAGGGTCAGGGCCGCCTGCTCCCAGCCCACCGTGGCCGCCATCAGGACCGCGGGGACCGTGGCCAGGATCGGCCCGACAATCGGCACGAAGTTCAAAAGCCCCGTGAGCACGCCAAGGGCCACGGGCGACGGAACGCCGATGATCGACAGGCCGATGCCGGACGCCAGCCCGACCGCGATCATGGCAATGATCTGACCCTTCAGCCAGCCCTTCAGCGCCCGCCCGATGGTGTCGAGGATGTACCGGACGCGATCGCGTCTTCCCAGGGGAACCAGAGCGACCAACCCGTCCCGGGCCCTCGCGGGGGAGAGCGCCAGGTAAATTCCCGCGACGATCACCAGCAACAGACCGGTCAGGGCAACGGCGGTCCCCATCGCGAAGGTCTGCGCCCAACCGATGGCCCGTCCGGCATAGGCACCCAGCTGCCCCGTCGCGGCCTGTATTTCCCCCGCGTAGGGCTGATCCGCGACCACCTGCTGGATCCGGTCCCAGCCCATGGGAATACGCGCGATGACGCCGGCACCCTGACTGGCGATCTCGGAGCCGAACAGGGTCAGCCCCAGGGCGATCGGCCCGATGATCAGCAGGACCGATGCCACGACGACGGGCACCTCCGGCAGACGCGTGATCCTGATCAGCGGGTCCGCCACGGCGCGAATGACGACCGCGAAGACGACGGCCGCGAACATCATCAGCCACAGATGAGACAGGGCGACCAGCAGCTGAAAGGCGAAAAACGTGCCCACGAGCGCAACGACCGCAAACACGATCTTGCCCGGTGACCAGTCGGAGCCGCTCGCTTCGGCATGGCGCTTGAAAAATTTCATGGATGTCCTCGGCCCGTGTCCGGTCTGAACGTCCCGGGACGGCCAAGGTATCCATCCTGACCCTGCGGCATGAAAAAAGGCGGCCCCGGGGGACCGCCTTTTCCACGCATTCGTGCCAGAAAATCAGGCGCCCAGCGAGGCCGGGTCGACCTTGACGCCCGGTCCCATGGTCGAGGACAGGCTGATCTGCTTGACGTAGGTGCCCTTGGCACCCGACGGGCGGGCGCGGACCAGGGCGTCGACCATCGCCTTGACGTTGGCTTCCAGGGCGTCCTGGGCGAACGAGGCCTTGCCGATGCCGGCGTGGACAATGCCCGCCTTCTCGACGCGGAACTCGACCGCACCGCCCTTGGCGTCCTTGACGGCCTGGGCGACGTTCGGGGTCACGGTGCCGACCTTGGGGTTCGGCATCAGGCCGCGCGGGCCCAGCACCTTACCCAGACGGCCGACCAGGGCCATCATGTCGGGCGAGGCGATGACGCGGTCAAAGTCCATGAAGCCGCCGTTGATCTTTTCGTACAGATCCTCGGCACCCACGTGCTCGGCCCCGGCGGCCCGGGCTTCGTCGGCCTTGGCGTCCTTGGCGAAGACGGCGACGCGGACGTCACGGCCCGTGCCCGAAGGCAGGTTCACCACGCCACGGACCTGCTGGTCGGCGTGACGCGGGTCGACGCCCAGATTGACCGAGATCTCGACGGTCTCGTCGAACTTGGCCCTGGCGTTGTCCTTGACCAGTTTGATGGCTTCGCCGAACGGCAGGGCGTTCGTGCGGTCGCCGGTCCAGGCCTTGATGCGCTTGGTTTGCTTGGTCATGGTCTTAAGCCTCCACCACGTTCAGGCCCATGGCGCGGGCGGAGCCTTCGATGATCTTGGCCGCGGCCTCGATGTCGTTGGCGTTCAGGTCCTTCATCTTCTTCTCGGCGATCTCGCGCAGCTGGGTGCGGGTGATCTTGCCGACGGTCTCGCGACCGGTGGCCTTGGCGCCCGATTTCAGCTTGGTCGCCTCCTTCAGATACCAGGTCGCCGGCGGCGTCTTGGTGACGAAGGTGAAGCTCTTGTCCTGATAGACGGTGATGACGGTCGGAAGCGGGGTGCCCTTGGCTTCCTTCTCGGTGCGCGCGTTGAACTCCTTGCAGAAGCCCATGATGTTGACGCCGCGCTGACCGAGCGCCGGCCCGATCGGGGGCGACGGCGTGGCGGAGCCCGCGGGCACCTGCAGCTTGATGTAGCCGAGAATCTTCTTGGCCATTGGTCTCTCCTATGAAGCGGGGAAATCAATCCCTGCGGATGAGCCGTGGTGCGGCATGGCGGCCTCCCACGGATTTGTGCGAGCAAGCCCGCACCGCCCTGATCAGAGCGAGGCGCGCGTATAGCGGACGCGGCGCCGATTGGCAAATGGGGGTTACTGCCCTTCCCGCTCCCTCAGGGCGGGCACCATGCGCGCGGCCTGTTCGCGGGGGTCAAGGCGCTCATCCTCGCCGGAATAGAGGGCGGCCAGATAGATCAGGTCCCAGTCGGTCAGACCGGTAACCTGCATCGTCGGGTCGAACAGATTCAGCACCGTGTCGAAGGCGCTGTAGTCAGCGTCCGGCTCGATCTGGGCCAGCGCAATCAGCGTCAGATAGTCGGCCAGCTCGTTTACGGTGGTGCCCGCCACCCGGTCGATGTCGACGATGATAATCAGCCGTGTCAGATGGTCGGTAATGGCGTCGCACACGCCGATCCTCGACCCCGCGCAGGGAGATACCCAGTAACCCTGCCCCGGCAAGCGAATGGCGGGCGAGCCGTCGATGGTATTGATGGGCAAGCTCATGTGCCACCAGCGGACCGGAGCGTCGGTGGTCTGGAAGGCGGCCAAGGCACCGCTTCCGCGGTTCGACCGCGTATAGCCGTATCGAAAGAACGGACGGCGATAGCGGCGGACCATTTCCCGCGCCAGGGCATTGGCGTCGACAGTACCTGCGATGACCAGATTGGGTTTGCAGCCCGGCTCGCCCAGCCGAATGTCGAGGCTTTCGGCCACTTCCGAAATGCGATCTATGATCTGGTGGGCAATATCATTGCGGAAATTGACCACGCCGATGCAAACCGTGTCGCTCCAGCGCGCCAGTCCCCGCCTGCGCGGCGGGGCGGAGATGGTTGTCACGAATTCCTCGGCGATCACCTCGATCGGACGACCGTCCACGACGATATCATCGACGCGAGTCTCGGGCAGGGCTTGATCCGGCGGAATGTCCTGGGCGAGCGCTGGCGCGACCTGCAACAGGATCGCGACCCCCACACTGGCCAGTGCCAACAGTCCCCTCATGCGAAAGGGGTATCACCGAAAACGGTCGTTCGAAAGCAGGGCCCGTAACGAAGCCTAGCCCGCGACCTTTTCCACCTGGTTGTATTCCAGGTCGACCGGCGTGGGACGGCCGAAGATGGACACGGCCACGCGCAGGCGGGCGTTGTCCTCGTCGACGCTTTCGACCTGGCCATCGAAGCTGGCGAACGGCCCATCGACGACCTTGACGGTCTCGCCGATGTCGAAGTGGATGCGGGGCTTGGGCCGCTCGACGCCCTCTTCCGAGGTGCCGATGATGTTCTGGATCTCACGCTCCGAGACCGGCAGCGGCTTGGTGCCGCCCTGGGCACCGAGGAAGCCCGTGACCTTGGGCGTGTTCTTGACCAGGTGGTAGGCCTCGTCGGTCAGCTCCATCTTGACCAGCACATAGCCGGGCATGAATTTGCGCTCGGAGTTGACCTTGCGGCCGCGACGGACCTCGACGACCTCTTCGGCCGGGACCAGGATTTCCGAGAAATAATCGCTCAGGCCCTGCTGGCGCGCCTGCTCTTCCAGATGCTGCGCCACCTTCTTTTCGAAGTTGGAATAGGCGTGGACGATGTACCACTTGTGGCGGGGGTTGGCGGGCGCGGCCGGTGCGGCGTCGGTCATGTCGATATCCTCAGGAGCCGATGGCGAGAATGCGCTGCGAGATCGCGCTCAGGCCGAAATCGACCACGAAGAAGAAGGCAGCAGCCAGCGCCACCATGATGAAGACCATCACCGAGGTGATCCAGGTCTCCTTGCGGCTCGGCCAGACGATCTTGCGACCCTCGGCCTGGACCTGGGAGAAGAACTGGACCGGCGAGGTCCGCTTTTTCGGCGCCGGAGCGTCGACCGAAACGGTCTGGGCGGCGATCGGGCCCTTGCCCCCCGCCGTCCGACGCCCACCCGGTGTTTTCGCCTTGGCCATCTGCTGTCTCTTCAAAACTCTTGGACTGTCACCCCCCACATGGGCATTCCCAGGCGATGGCAACAGGGGAAATGGCAGGAGTGGAGGGACTCGAACCCCCGGCCCTCGGTTTTGGAGACCGATGCTCTACCAGCTGAGCTACACTCCTGTGGCCCGGACAATGAACAACGCGCCGTGGGCGGACCCATCGGCGCGCGGTCTTGACCAGAAGGGGCGTATGCCCCACCGCGCGGCGCATTTCAAGCAGGCATTCAGTCCGTAGCCGCATTGTAGCGCCCCTCCGCCAGGGACTCAGTCGTCCCCCGCGGAAGCCTTCGATGCGTCCGGCGTGATCACGGCCCGGAACAGCAGTTTGTCGATCCGCCGGTCATCCATGTCGATGACCTCGACCTCGAAGCGACCGAGTTGCAGGACCTCGCCCTCGTCCGGAACGCGCGACAGATGGTGCAGGATCAGGCCGGCCACGGTGTGGAAGCCGTCGACCTCGCCGAAATCCTCCCCCAGTGTATCGGCCAGTTCCTCGATGTCGGCCTGGCCGTCGACCAGCCAGCTGCCGTCCTCGCGACGCCGGATGTAGGCCTCCTCCTCGTCATGGCCCTCGTCGAAGTCGCCGGCGATCATCTCGAGCAGGTCGGTGACGGTGACCACCCCTTCGAAGGCACCGTATTCATCGACGAGGAAGGCCATGTGGACCCGGGTCGCCTTCATGATCCCCAGCGCCTTCAGCACAGAGGTCGACTGGGGGATGAAGGCCGGGGTCTGGACCAGTTTCTCGACGTTGAACTCGCCATTGTCGAGCAGGCTGTCCAGCAGATCCTTCTTGTGGACCACGCCCAGCGGATTATCGACATCGGCGTCCCGGGCCACAACGATCCGGGAATAGGGACAGGTGCGGATCTCTTCACGCAGCGTCTCCTCATCCTCGTCCAGCGCGATCCAGAAGACCTCGTGGCGCGGGGTCATGGCCACACGGATGGGCCGGTCCCCGAGACGCAGGATCTCCTCGATCATTTCCTGCTCCTCGGGCTCGATCAGGCCGGATGCCGTGCCCTCGGCGATCATCGACTCGACCTCTTCCTGGGTCACGTCCGAGCCGTCCCGGTCCTTGACACCGAGAACCTTGAGAATGCCCGAGGTCGAGGCCGTCAGCAGCAGCACGAAGGGATGCAGGACGATGGCGACGGTCGAGATGGGCGCGGCCATCCGGGCGGCGATGCTCTCGGGAAAGATCAGCGCCAGGCGCTTGGGCACCAGTTCCCCGACGATCAGCGAGACATAGGTGATGCAGATGACCACCAGCAGGGTGGAGAAGATTTCGGTATAGGCGGTCAGCGCCGGAAATATCCGCTCGAGGATCTCATTCAGGTCACCCGCGATCGCCGCCTGGCCATAGGCGCCCGCCAGAATGCCGATCAGGGTGATCCCCACCTGCACCGCCGACAGGAAGTGGGTGGGATCTTCCGACAGGTTCAGTGCCGCGCGGGCCCCCCGATCCCCGCGCTCGGCCCGGCTCTGCAGCTTGGCCTTGCGGGACGTCACGACCGCCAGTTCGGTCATGGCGAAAAGGCCGTTCAGCACGATCAGCAGCAGAACGACGACAATGGCGATGAGTAACATTTAGGGGGGCGGGAACCATGACGCGGCGCGATCTGCGACTGCCGCAGGACGGATGATAAGGGGCTTTTCCCCCGTCCGCCACGAATTCCTTCGTCCTAGCGGTCGCGTCCCGCTTCAATCGACCCGTAAGGCCCGGCCACGCTGCCGTCATGCGGCCCGGGCGCGGCACAGGCCGCCGCCCCCAGGAGGGTGCCGATGAAGAGTCCGATGTGAAGCGAGCGGCGCATGGTTTCCAGATCCCTAACGCCGCCAGACTGTCAGGGTTCAGAGGGGGAACAAGCATCTGCACCGGTGCGGAGGCGCCTTAACCGCGTTTGTCGCCCGGGCGGCGAACACCGTGGCGGGGCTTGGCGGGGCGCTGCGCTGAGCGACCGGTCAGAACGCCGTCGGTCCATGGCAAAACGGCCCCCGGATCGCTCCGGGGGCCGCTCTGTCTTTCAGCCTGTGGGGCTGATTACTCCGTGATCTTCGAAACGACCCCGGCTCCAACCGTGCGGCCGCCTTCGCGGATGGCGAAGCGCAGCTTTTCTTCCATGGCGATCGGGGTGATCAGCTCGACGTTCAGCTCGGCGTTGTCGCCGGGCATGATCATCTCAACACCTTCCTTCAGGTGCACGATGCCGGTCACATCCGTCGTGCGGAAGTAGAACTGCGGGCGGTAGTTGGTGAAGAACGGCGTGTGACGGCCACCCTCTTCCTTGGTCAGGATATAGGCCTCGGCCAGGAATTTGGTGTGCGGGGTGATCGAGCCCGGCTTGCACAGCACCTGGCCGCGTTCGACGTCCTCGCGCTTGGTGCCGCGCAGCAGCACGCCGACATTGTCGCCCGCCTGGCCCT
>NZ_JACVCG010000006.1 GCF_016742135.1 Brevundimonas sp.
CCGGCCCCTGCCCCGTCTGCCGCAACCCTGCCCCCACCGCCCCTGCGCTGATGCCTGCGGTCCCCCTCCCCCATCGGGGGGAGGAATAGTCGCGTCAACCGACCAGCCTACACCGCCCCCGGACCAGGGCGGGCAAAACGCTGCGGGAAACGGGAAGGGCGTTGAAGGCGCGCGGGATATCGGGCGGTAACTCGGATAGAGGGCCCGCCGCGGCCCATCAGAGTCCAGACTGGCCAGCAAGGAAATCTGAGTGAACGACGGCCCAACCTCGACCACGCTCCCGCTGAATTTCCAAGAACCAAACGGCACCGTCAGACTGTTACATCATAAACTACAAGTCACTTTGGAAACCTGTCGATCCCGCTTCGAACCCTGTTGGATGCAGTACGCACAGCACCACCAAACTTGTTGTTATAACCTTTGCATATAAGGGCAAATACACCATAAGCTAGCATCGTGTATAGAAATGGAAAAGCAATTTTCTCAAATAAGTTCTCGCCAGGTTGGTATACGAAAAATATTACCAGATAGAATACGGAAAGCCCAAATATTTTAATCAGCACCTTCTTCATGGACACCTCCACCCTTCGAACGCCCGCCTCGGACGACTGCCACTGGGTTAGCCTAGTGCTCGAAGGAGAGCGCCACAATGGTCGCCGCTTGCCGGCTTTGCTCGACGGCAGGTTGTGACTGGCGACCCCGGCAGGACTCCAACCTGCGACCTCGGCTTTAGGAAAGCCTTGCTCTATGCAGCTGAGCTACGGGGCCGTCGCGGGGTGACCTAGCGGGTCGCGCGAAACAGGGGAAGCGCCAGGACGGTTTCGGCATCGAAAAACCTGCGGGACCACCAGCGGCGGCGCTCTCCGATTGTGGTTAATCAGCATTAAGATACAATATGTTGCGGTGAACAAACCCCGAATCAGGGCGAGTCAGTGATTCGGTCCCGATTCGTTTCGCGCTTGTTCCACAGGCCGTGTCACGCGCGTTAATCGCCCTTCGGCGACGGGCCGGTACGATTACCCGGTTGAGTCCGGTCGTGACCCGCCCCACCTTTATCGCGTCATGAACGATCGCCTTACAGGACAGTCGGCAGCGCAGGTCGTGGCGGTGCTGGGCCCGACGAATACCGGGAAGACCCATCTGGCGGTCGAGCGGATGCTGGGCCATGCGACGGGCATGATCGGCCTGCCGCTCAGGCTTCTGGCGCGCGAAGTCTATGAGCGGATCGCGAAACAGCGGGGCGCGGCCTCGGTGGCGCTGATCACGGGCGAGGAGAAGATCGTCCCGGAGCGGCCGCGCTATTTCGTCTCGACCGTCGAGGCCATGCCCATGGACCGGGCGGTGGATTTTGTGGCGGTCGACGAGATCCAGCTGGTGGCCGACCCCGAGCGTGGGCATTTGTTCACCCACCGGCTGCTGCATGCCCGGGGTCGGTTCGAGACCATGTTCCTGGGGGCCGGGACCATGGCGCCCCTGATCCGGCGGTTGGTGGCCAATGTGGAAATCCGCGAGCGCGAGCGGCTGTCGCAGCTGGCCTATGCCGGGCCGTCCAAGCTGACCCGGTTGCCGAAGCGGTCGGCGGTTGTCGCCTTCTCGGCCGAGCAGGTCTATGCGATCGCCGAGCTGTTGCGCCGCCAGAGGGGCGGGGCAGCAGTGGTCATGGGCGCGCTCAGCCCCCGCACCCGCAACGCCCAGGTGGCCCTGTTCCAGTCGGGCGAGGTCGACTTTCTGGTTGCCACCGACGCCATCGGCATGGGGCTGAACATGGATGTCGACCATGTGGCCTTTGCCGGATTGAAAAAGTTCGACGGGCGGCGGACGCGGCACCTGCATGCGCATGAGATCGGCCAGATCGCCGGGCGGGCCGGACGGCACCTGCGCGACGGCACCTTTGGCGTGACGGCCCAGGCGCAGGACCTCGATCCCGATCTGGTCGAGCAGGTGGTCGAGCACCGGTTCGACCCGGTACGGGCGGCGGAATGGCGGAACGGGCGGCTGGATTTCGACAGCCTGCCCGCCCTGATCCGCGCGCTGGAGACGCGGCCGGACCATCCGGGACTGGTGCTGTCGGCGCCGGCGCTGGATGAGGTGCTGCTGAGGCGGGCCGCGCGCGAGGAGGATGTGCAGCGCATCGCCCGGTCGCGCGGCAGTCTGATGCGGCTGTGGGACTGCTGCCAGATGCCCGACTTTCAGAAGACCACGCCGGAGCAGCATTTCCAGCTGGTCATGCATCTGTTCGAGGCGCTGACCGGGCCGGGCGGCCGGGTGACGGAGGACTGGTTTGCGGGGCGGTTCGCGGCGCTGGATCGCGATGAGGGGCAGATCGACCGGATCTCGGCGCGCCTCGCCGGGGTGCGGACGCTGAGCTACATCGCCAACCGGCCGGGCTGGCTGGAGGCCGCGGAGCATTGGCGCGAGCGGACCCGGGCGCTGGAGGACCGGTTGTCGGATGTGTTGCACGAGCGGCTGACCGCGCGCTTCGTCGACCGGCGCACCACGGTGCTGATGCAGGCGCTGAAGGATTATGGCGAGGCCGACACCCAGGTGTCCGAGGACGGCGCGGTCTCGGTCGAGGGGCAGGCGGTCGGCCGGCTGACCGGCATCAGCTTCAAGGCCGAAGCGGGCGCCAGCGCGCTGGAGACGCGGGCGCTGGGCCGGGCGGCGCGACAGGCGGTGGCACCCGAGGTGGAGCGGCGGCTGGGGCGGCTGGCGGCCGAGCCGGATGAGGCCTTTGCCCTGTTGCCCGACGGGACGGTGCTGTGGCGCGAGGCGCGGGTGGGACAGGTGATCCCCGGCGATCCGCTGGCGCCCCGCATGCGGCTGGACGGCGATCTGGGCTCGGCCCGGGTGCGCGAACGGGCGCTTCACCGGCTGGAAGCCTGGCTGGCGGCCGAGGCGACGCGCGCGCTGCGCCCGCTGTACCGGCTGCAGCGGGCGGTCGAGGGCGGGACGCTCAAAGGCCTGCCGCGCGGCATCGCCTGGCGGCTGATCGAGGCCGGGGGCCTGATCGACCGGCGCGAGGTGGAGCGGGATCTGGCGGCGCTGAGCCAGGTTGAGCGGCGAACGCTGAAGACCTTTGCCGTGCGGGTGGGGGTGCATTCGGTCTGGCTGCCGGGGGTGCTGAAGGCGCGGGCGCAGACCTTTGCCGGGGCCTTTGCCGCGTCGCCGATGCTTCAGGCGGGCAAGACGCCGGTGCTGGCCCCCGCCGGGCCGATGACGGTACGCGCCCTGTCGGCCCGGGGCCTGCGCGCCGTGGGCCGCTGGCTGGTGCCGGCCGAGGCGCTGGAGACGATGGCCGGGCTGCGGACGCAGGCGGCCGGGCGGCTAACCGAGGAGGCTCTCGGCCAGCTGGGGTGGAGCGCGGAGCAGGCGAAACAGATCATTCCGGCGCTGAAAACCGCCCGGGTACAAAAGCCGGATGTGCCCGGCAAGGCGCGGCCGCCAAAGGATTCGCCCTTTGCGGCCTTGGCGGTGCTGACCGAACGCCCTGCGCCGGCCCGCCGCAAGCCCGCCCGCCGCCGGCGCAAGGCTGCGGGCAAGGGATCGGGCCAGGGACCGGCATGACCGACAGCGCCGATGTCTGTCGCCTCGACGTCTGGCTGTGGCGGGCGCGGTTCGCGCCGACCCGGTCCGAGGCGGCGGCCCGGGTCGAGGCGGGGCGCATCCGCCTGACCCGCGCGGGCATCCAGACGCGGATGTCCAAGCCGGGGTTCAGGGTGCGCACGGGCGATGTGCTGATGCTGATGCGCGGGCCGGAACTGGTCGAGGTCCGGATCCTGGCCCTCGGCAAAAGAAGAGGCCCGCCGGCGGAAGCGGCGGCCCTGTATGAAGACCTGAACCGGCCCCCGCTGGCGAGCCCCGACGGTTGACACTTTGGCCGTCGGGGGCCATCTGCCCGGTCCGGCCCTCCGGCTGATCCCTCGACCCCCGGTTTCGTTCATGACCTACATCGTCACAGACGCCTGCGTGCGCTGCAAATTCATGGATTGCGTCGAGGTGTGCCCGGTCGACTGCTTCTATGAGGGCGAGAATTTTCTGGTGATCGCGCCGGACGAATGCATCGACTGCGGCGTCTGCGAGCCCGAGTGCCCGGTCGACGCGATCAAGCCCGACACCGAGGACGAGCCCGACGGCAAGTGGCTGAAGATCAATGCCGACTTCGCAAAGGTTTGGCCCAACATCACGGTCAAGGGCACACCCCCCGCCGACGCTGAAGAGTTCGAGCGAGAGACCGGAAAGTTCGAAAAATACTTCTCGGAAAAGCCGGGCAAGGGCTCCTGAGGGCCTATTTGCGCAACAGGCGCGCGAGCTTTGGCCCCAATCCGGTCACAATATGCCCCTCGCCCGTGGTCCCGCTTGGGGATATTTTGAATTTTCCGCTTTTTGTGATAGATTGATCTCATTCGGTCGGATGGCCCGCGAGACGTCTCGCACCATCCGGAGTAACGATAGAACCCCGACGTAAACCGGGGCGGCCAGAGGTTTGGTGATCCGTTTCCGCATCTGAGATCGACAGTCCGCCGGTGCCGTCTTGCCGGGCAGGACAGGTCGTCTGTGATGCCGAGATGAATTGCGATCGTCTGCGTCCGTGAAAGGAAATGACATGACGAGCAAGAGTGGTCTTGAATTCAAGGTTGGCGACGCGGTCGTCTATCCGGCTCATGGTGTCGGCAAGGTGGCCGCCGTGGAGACCCAGGAAGTCGCGGGCATGAGCCTGGAAGTCTATGTCGTGACCTTTGACCACGAGAAGATGACCCTGCGCGTGCCGACCAACAAGGCCAAGACCGCCGGTCTGCGCTCGCTGGCCGCCGAGGATGTGGTCAGCCGGGCCCTGACCACGCTGAAGGGCCGCGCCCGCATCAAGCGCACCATGTGGTCGCGCCGGGCCCAGGAATATGAGGCCAAGATCAACTCGGGCGACCTGATCTCGATCGCCGAGGTGGTGCGCGACCTGCACCGCGCCGACACCCAGCCGGAACAGTCCTATTCGGAGCGTCAGCTGTACGAATCGGCCCTGGACCGCATGGCCCGCGAAGTCGCCGCCGCCAACCGCATCGACAAGGACGCCGCCGTCGAGCTGCTGGCCAAGTCGCTGAGCGCCAAGAAGGCCCCGCCGGCCCCGGCCGCCGCCGAAGCGGCCTGATTTCAGGCCACAGGCTGAAAAGAATGAGGGCCCCGGAGCGATCCGGGGCCTTTTTTCGTGTGTGGCCTCAGCCGGCCTCGAGCGATTCCAGCCAGGCGATCAGGTCGCGGATCTGGTCGGGTTGCAACTCGACCTGGGGCATGGCGGGGTGGGCGGTGGTCAGGCCCTCGGCCAGGGCTTCCTCAAGGAAGCGGACGGGATAGCGGGTGTGCAGGTCGCGGAACGGCGGAGCCTCGGCCATGGGGCTGGCGCCGGTCGGGCCGACGGCATGACAGGCGGCGCACCGTTGTTGCGCCAGGGCCTCGCCCCGCAGGACGGCTGCGGGATCGGTCTGCCGGGCGGGGGGCGGTGCCTCCGGCGCGGTCGAGCAGGCGGCGAGGACAACCCCCGTAAGGACGATGACGGTCAGACGCGGGTGCATGCGGGACATCCTTTGCGGCGATTGCGGCGTTGAGCCCGACAGCCTCGCCCGACCCTTGACGTGGATCAAGGTGGGGGTGAAGCACGTTCGGCAAGAGTGACCATGACAGCCACGGCGGCCGGACCTGGCCCCCCTGCAGGAGCATCCCATGACCTCGACCCTGACCCACATCCGTCTTGAACTGGCGCGCGAGCCCGGCTCGCCGGCCGGCAATCCGCAGGACGGCTGGGACATCGTCGCGGTTCTGGACGCGGACGGCAGGCTGGACCCCGCCGGTTGCCGCGATCAGGCCGGGCGCCTGCATGTGCGCCGCTTCGAGAGCAATCAGACGGTCGCCACCGGCACCCTGCGTCAGGGGCCCGGCGGCAAGTGGCTGCTGGATCTGGCGCCCGAGGATGCGCCCGACGCCACCGGCTTTCGCTTTGGCGAGGAGCGCTTCGTCCCGGGCGAATACGTCAGCCTGATCGACGCGGACGGCGAGACGCACACCTTCGTGGTCGCCAGGTCCGCGCCGCTGTAATCAGAAATATTCGGCGCCGGCCGGGCAGGTGGCGCTGATCCGGCGGGCATTGATGCTGGCCGGGATATAGGGCGTGCCGCGCGCCAGCTGGGCGCCGCCGTTGAAGCGGAAGCTCTCCGGCGCATACGGACCGCTGAGGCGGACGCGCACGGTGCGGTTCTTGGGATCGCGGCAGGTGCCCTCGAAGCGGGCCTGGCCATTGGCGACTTCCCGCACCGGATAGGTGCAGGTCCAGCGCCGGGTCGACAGGCCGCTGAAGAAGCGGGTGATCTCGCTGGGGCGCACGCACTTGGTCTCGGTGTCGCGGACGCCGAGGGCGCTGGTGGTATATTCCCAATACCCGGGTTGCGGCGTGCCGGAGGCCTGGGGCGAAGTCGCCGAGGACGGCACTGTCATCATCAGGCCCAGCACCAGGGCACCGCCCGCGACCGGCAGTGTCCGGGACATCCGCCGGGTCGGGCGGGGGGTCGGGATTCGTGTGTTCGTCATGTCAGCCCTCTCTGGAAGCTCCGGGGATCGATATATGACCTGACTATGTGTCCGCAATTGAACGGGGGCTGAACGATCCGTAATTGTGCGGTCGGGGCAAGCGGATTCCCCCCGCCGGAATCCCCCGCGCGCGGCCTTGACGCCCGGCCCCCTCCTCCTCTATACGACCGCCTCTCGCGCGGGACAGGGTTTCGCGTGCACCCAATGTTTCGCGCCCGGTGTCTTTTTGCACCATGGCGCCAATGAGGATCAGTCCATGTCGCGTCGTTGCGAACTCACCGGGATCGGCCCGATGGTCGGCCATTCGGTCAGCCACTCGAACATCAAGACCAAGCGCCGGTTCCTGCCGTCGCTGAAGACCGTCAAGGTCGCGTCGGACGCCTTGGGCCAGACCTTCAGCCTGCGTATCTCGAACGCCGCCCTGCGCACCCTGGACTACAAGGGTGGCCTGGACGCCTTCATCGTCAAGGCCCGCGACGAAAAGCTGTCGACCGCCGCCCAGCGCATCAAGCGCCAGGTGAAGGCCAAGCTGGCGGAACAGCAAGCTTCCTGATCCCCGCAGATCAGCCAGATTTCGGAAAGGCCGGTGGAAACACCGGCCTTTTCTTTTGTGGTCCGCCCTCTAAGGTTCCGGTCTTCCTGTGACAGGCCTGCCGGAGACGCCCGTGACCGTATCGTTCCGCCCCCTACTGGTCTCGATGGCCGCGCTTGGCCTGAGCTTTGGCGCGAGCGCCCCCGTGCTGGCGCAGGAGGCGGGCGAACAGCGGACCTCGACCGCCTTCACCATGGACACGGGCGGGCCGCGCACGCCGGAGCAGCTGGCCATGCGGTTCGACGTGGCCGATCTGGCGATCAAGGTCATGCCGGACGAGAAGGCCATCGAGGGGGTGGCCACCCTGACCTTTACCGCCACGGCACCGCTGGACCGGCTGGTGGTCGAACTGGACACCCGGTTCGATGTGTCGGAAGTCGCCATCGACGGGCGGCCGCTGTCGCCGGGGGACTGGGTCAATCCGGAAGGCCGGATGACCATCACCCTGCCAAGCCGCCTCAGCGAGGGGCAGTCGGTGGACCTGCGCATCACCTATGCCGGCCAGCCGCATGTGGCGCGCAATGCGCCCTGGGACGGCGGCTTTGTCTGGTCGCGCGCGCCGGGCGGAGAGCCGTGGATCGCCACGGCCGTCCAGGGTGACGGCTGTGACCTGTTCTGGCCCTGTATCGACCATCCGATGGCCGAGCCGGGCCGGGTCGACCTGCACATCACCGTGCCCTCGAACCTGTCGGCCCCGGCCAATGGGCGCTTCCTCGGCAAGGAGGACCATGGCGACGGCTGGACCACCTGGAACTGGACCGCGCGCCAGCCCAACAACTATGCCATTTCGCTGACGGTCGGCCCCTATGTCGAGATCGCCGGGACCTATGAGAGCCGGTTCGGCAACACCATTCCCCTGCATTTCTGGCACCTGAACAGCACCGATCCGGCCAAGGCTGCGGCCCTGTTCGCCGAATTTCCCGAGCAGCTGGCCTTCTTCGAGGCCACGGTCGGGCCGTTCCCGTTCGGCGACGAGAAGATGGGCGTGGTCGAGACCCCGCACCTGGGCATGGAGCACCAGACCATCAATGCCTATGGCAACAACTACCGCAAGGATCACAACGGCTATGACTGGCTGTTGCAGCACGAGCTAGCGCATGAGTGGTTCGGCAACCAGCTGACCAACGTCAACTGGGACGACATGTGGCTGCACGAGGGGCTGGGCACCTATATGCAGCCGCTCTATGCGGGCTGGCTGAACGGCGAGCAGTATTATCAGGCGGGCCTGCTGCAGCAGCGGCTGGGGCTGGCCAACCGGTTCCCCGTGGTGTCCGGCAGCGATCTGACCGAGGAACAGGTCTATGAGGGCGACCGCGGCCCCGGCAATGACATCTATTACAAGGGCTCGCTGATCATGCATTCGCTGCGGATGCTGATCGGCGATGAGGCCTTTTTCGAATCCGTGACCCGGCTGGTCTATGGCCGCCCCGACCCCCGGCCCGGCAATTTCGAGCCGCGCTTTGCCTCGACGCCCGACTTTCTCGCCATCATCAATGAGGTAACCGGGCAGGACCTCGGCTGGTTCTTCAACGGCTATCTGTATCAGGCGGCCCTGCCCGACCTGATCAGCCGACAACAGGGCGACCGGCTGATGCTGGAATGGGTGGTCGGCGACGGCAGCGTCTTCCCCATGCCGATCGAGGTGTCGGTCGACGGGCGCGTGCAGACGGTGCCCATGACGGGCGGCCGCGGCGAGGTCCGGGGTGTCGGTCCGCACAGCCATGTGCTGATCGACCCGCAGAACAAGGTGCTGCGCCGCCTGGACAATATCGATGAGTTCGAGGCCTGGGCTGCGACCCAGCGTCGGCGGTAGGGGTCAGGCCCCGGGCATCAGGCCAGGGGCGTCAGGGCTCGAGCTCGATATCCCAGTAGAGATAGTCGAGCCAGCTGTTGTGCAGATAGTCGGGCGGGAAGCGCCGCCCGGCGTCCTGGAGCTGCCAGGCGTTCGGCCGGCGCGGCGCGTGGCGGATCGGCATGCCGGCCTGTTGCGGGGTGCGGCCGCCCTTTCGGAGGTTGCAGGGCGGGCAGGCGGCCACGATGTTTTCCCAGGTCGTGCGACCGCCGTGCGAGCGGGGCACCACATGGTCGAAGGTCAGTTCACCCGCCTGGCCGCAGTACTGGCAGGTGAAGCCGTCGCGCAGGAAGACGTTGAAGCGGGTGAAGGCGGGCGAGCGGTCCTGATCGATATAGGTCTTCAGCGACACCACGCTGGGCAGCTGGAATTCCATCGAGGGGCTGCGGACGACCTTGTCGTAGACCGAGACCACATCGACGCGGTCCTGCCAGACGGCCTTGATCACATCCTGCCAGGGCCAGATCGACAGGGGATAATAGGACAGGGGCCGGAAGTCGGCGTTAAGCACCAGGGCAGGCCAGCCGGAGGGCGTGCGGGGCGCCGTCATCCGACCGGGCTGGACCCCGGCCAGTTCGGCACCGGAAAGAGCGGTCAGGGAGCGGGACATCATCCCCCTCCGTTCCGCACGACATATGGACAAGCGACCGGACTGAAGACGACTTCCTCCACGCTGATGGACGAAGTTTATCGTCGATTCGAGGCCACCGCCATGACGAACAGATGTCGGTTCCGTGAAGTCGCTCTCAGGGCGCGCGGACGCGGGCCGGGAAGGACGGCAGGCTCCAGCCCCAGACGAGGGCTCCGGCGCGCAGGGCGAAGCCGAGCGGCATGGCCAGCAGGGCGGCAGGCACATTGCCGAGGCCCAGCAGCTTGAACCCGACAAAGGCCACCGCCGCGAGGATGGCCGCCGTGACCGTGATCTCGCGCCGCAGCAGGATCGAGGGCTGGCCCGCCAGAAGGTCCCGCACCACGCCGCCGAAACAGGCCGTCAGCGTGCCCATGACGATACAGATGAGGGGGCTGGCACCCAGCGCCTCGGCCTTGGCCGCGCCCATCACGCCATAGGCGGCCAGTCCGACGGCATCCAGCCACAGCAGGGCGCGGAACCGCCATTCGGGCCGACCCACGATCCAGACCACCAGCGCGGCCGCAAGGCACACCGCCACATATTTCCAGTCCACGACCCAGAAGACCGGCACATCCAGCAGGACATCGCGCAGGGTGCCGCCCCCGACCCCGGTGATGGCGGCAAAGAAGCCGAGGGTGACCAGATCGTGCTTTTCCCTCGCCGCCGCGAGCGCGCCTGTGGCCGCGAACACCGCCACGCCCGCATAGTCGAGCAGATAGAGATTGGGCAGGATCGGCTGGCTGAGAGTCTGAAGGAGGGGCGCTTCGATCATGCGACGTCTTCCAGGGAAATTTCACCGCGCTTGACGGCACCATACCAGCCCCACAGCAGATGTGCCGCCACCGACCGGTGCGGACGCCAGACCTCGGCCCGGGCGTAAGCCTGTTTCTGGGTGGGCCGCGCCTCGATCCCGTCGGCCCAGCGCATGGCCTCCTGCAGGGCCACGTCGCCGCCGGGAAAGACATCCGTGCGGCCCTCGCAGAACATCAGAAAGGTCTCGGCGGTCCACAGGCCGACGCCCTTGATGGCGGTCAGCGCCGCGATGGCCGCGTCGTCGTCCAGACGCTCCAGATGGTCGAAGTCGATGCGGCCTTCGGTGTGGGCGCGGGCGATCTCGTGACCATAGCGCGCCTTTTGCCCCGACAGCCCGAAGCTCCGGAACTGCTCGGGCGAGTGAGCCAGGACGGTTTCCGGCGTGATCTGGCCGAGACCCTCGCCCACCCGGCGCCAGATGGAGGCCGCCGCGGCGACCGACACCTGCTGCTCGACGATCATGCGGAACAGCCCCTCGAAGCCGCCGGTGCGCAGCCGCCATTCGAACGGCGGCACGGCCTCGACCACGCGCGCCAGCATGGGGTCGGCGGCGGCCAGCGCCTGTCGCGCGGTCAGGATGTGGTCGGCCGTCGGTGCGGTCGGCATGGCTTGGCCTTGGTGACAGGGTCCGGACCGCGATCTAGGGTCGGCCCATGTCCAGTCTGGCCGAAGTTCGCCCTGTGATCACCCCCGAATCCGGCCTCGGCGGCCGGAATCCGCGAGCGCCCCGGGCATGACGCTGGTTACGCGCTTTGCCCCCTCGCCCACGGGTCGGCTGCACATGGGACATGCCTTTTCCGCCCTGACCGCCTGGAGGGCGGCGCGGGAGGCCCGGGGGCGATTCCTGCTGCGCATTGAGGACACGGACTTCACCCGCTGCCGGCCTGAATACACCGAGGCCGTGTTCGAGGACCTGTCCTGGCTGGATCTGGACTGGGAAACGCCGGTGCGGCGCCAGTCGGAGCATCGGGCGGACTACGACCGGGCGCTCGAACAGTTGCGCGATCGGGGGCTGCTGTACCGCTGTTTCCGCACGCGAAAGGAGCGGCTGGCGCTGGCGGGACTGGCGCCCCATGCGGATGATCCGGCGGACCTCGCGGCCTTTACCGGCGGACCCCATGACCCGGACGAGGAAGCCCGGCGGCTGGAGGCCGGAGAAGCCTTTGCCTGGCGGCTGTCGCTGGACCGGGCCCGGGCGCTGCTGGGCGATCTGTCACGCCTGCGCTGGACCGAGGAGGGCGTCGATCCCGGCACTCACAGCGCGCGGCCCGAGGCGCTGGGGGATATGGTCATGGGGCGCAAGGACATCGGCGCGGGCTATGTGATCGCCTCGGTCATCGATGACGCCGCGCAGGGGATCACCCATGTGATCCGGGGCGCGGACCTGATCCCTATGACATCGGTCCAGCGTGTCCTTCAGGCGCTATTGCAGCTGCCGACGCCGATATACCGTCATCATCCACTGTTACTGGATGAGACCGGCAAGCGGTTTGCCAAGCGGGACGGGGCCATCACGCTGGCGCAGATCCGGGCGGGGGGAACCTCACCCGCCGACCTCAGGGCCCGCCTGGGCTTTTCCGACAGATCAGGAAGTGACGCATGAGTCTGGACCGACGTTCATTGATGGCCGCCCTGGGGGCCGTGCCCGCCGTCAGCCTGCCGACTCTGGCGCGCGCTCGCACGGGCGATGCGACTGTCGAAGCCGCGCTGGACAGTGTGTTCGAACGCTTTGCCCCGGTCGGCTTGGGGGCGGCGATTATCTCTCGTGAAGGACTTGTCGGGTCGGGCGTGCGCGGACCGCGCCGCAAGGACGGGACCGAGCCGGTGCGGACCACTGACGCCTGGCATCTGGGGTCGAATACCAAGGCCATGACGGCCGTGCTGTTCGCGCGTCTGGTCGAGCAGGGGCTGGCGAACTGGGACCTGAAGATCGTCGATGCCCTGCCCGGCGCGCACGACCCGGCCTGGGCGGAGGTCAGCGTCGTCGAGCTGATGCAGCATCGCGCGGGATTGAGGGACGGTGATGCGCTGGGGCAGGCCTGGCTCATGACAGCGCGGGGCGACCCCGCGACCCTGCCCGAACAAAGGCTTGCGGTGGCGCAAAAGGCGCTCGCCTCTGCGCCCGATGGCACGCCCGGCCGGTTTCTGTACGGCAATGCCAACTATATGGTCGCGGCCGCCGCCCTTGAGGCGATCACCGGTCAGGACTGGCAGGCGATGATGGTGGAGCAGGTGTTTGACCCGCTCGGCCTCACCTCAGCCGGGTTCGGGGCACCGCCTGAACCCGCCCCCTGGGGGCACCGGGAGGTGGGAGGGCGGGTGACCCCCCTGCCGCCCTCGCATCCCGGCTCGGACAATCCGGCGGCCATGGGTCCGGCCGCGACCGTGCATATGACGCTTGAGGACTATGGCCGTTTCCTTGCCGTGTTCCTCAACGATGGGCGGCCGCTGCTGCAACGGGAGTCCATCGCACAGCTGACCCGACCGGCCGAGGGGCCACCGCCGGCCTATGGCTGTGGCTGGATCGTGCTGGACCAGCCCTGGGCCGGCGCGGACGGCACGACACCGGGCCGGGTGCTGGCCCACGATGGCTCCAACACAATCTGGTATGCCAGCGCGATGGTAGCCCCCGCACGTGGTCTGGCCCTGATCGCCGTCAGCAATGACGGGACGGCCGGGGCGCAGGCCTGTCCGGCCCTGCTGCGCGCCCTGATCGCGGGGCTGCCGGTCGCGGAAGCCGGCGGGGTCGTCTAGGCTGATCGCATGAAGCGTGATCTGGCCGACTTCTGGAATCTGTTGTGGGAGGCGGCGCTGGGTCTGTGCGCGGCCTTTGCCATGCTGAACCTCTTTGCCCCGCCGCAGGACCTGCCGTGGAAGCCGCTGGATCTGGACCGCCCGATCGGTCAGGCGACGGCGGCCAAGGTCGCCGATTTCGAAATCTCGCGCCTCGCCGCACCCGAGGAGGTCCGCGGGGTGACCGAGGCCTGTATGCAGGTGCTGCGCGACGCCGGCGTCGAGGTCGAGCGCGCGCCCGACCGGGATGACGGCGGTTTTTGCGTCGTGCGGGGGGCGGTGCGGATCACGGGGGGCGATGTCACGCCGCTCAGCCCCGGCGGGCTGGTGATGCAGTGTCCGCTGGCGGTGCGCTATGTCATCTGGGACCGGCAGGTCCTGCGCCCGGCCGCGCGGGAGACCTTCGGCAGCGAGGTGGCCAGCGTCCAGAACTTCGGCACCTATTCCTGCCGCCGTATCTATGGCCAGGAGGACCCCGGGGCGCGGCCCAGCGAGCATGCCCGCGCCAATGCCCTGGACGTCGCGGCCATCCGGCTCGAGGACGGACGGGTCGTCAGCATCGCCTCGGACTGGCGCGGAACCGGCCCCGCCGGGCCCGATAGCCGGAGCTTCCTGAAGCGGCTGCGCGACGGGGCCTGTCGCGTTTTCTCGACTGTCCTGACGCCCGATTACAATGAGGCGCACGCCGATCACCTGCACCTGGACGGGGCCCCGCGCGGCCTGTGCGCCTGATCCGCTCCCCTGTTGGGCGAATCAATTCCGGTTGACCAAAAGGCCCTGACGCGAGACAACGCTGTCGCAGCCCGGATTTGCGCGGTGTCCAAAGCCGCGGGTCGCTCCTTCGCCTGAACGAGCTTTATCCAGACGGGTTGACGGGCCCCCAGCAGGGGGTCCGCCTGGAAAGCGCGTTTACGGAGACGCATTATGGCGACCGGTACGGTCAAATGGTTCAACCCCACCAAGGGGTATGGTTTCATCCAGCCGGATGGCGGTGGGTCGGACGTGTTCGTCCACATCACGGCCGTCCAGCAAGCCGGCCTGGCCGGTCTGGATGACAACGCCAAGGTCGAATACGAGCTGGAATCCCAGCGCGGCAAGACCTCGGCCGTGGGCCTCAAGCTCCTCTAGGAGCGACTGAGGTTTCAGACCTTCGCGGGCGCGGACTCTTCGGGGTCCGCGCCCGTTTCAATTGCGCGGACGGTCCACGGCCCCGTCCGGCACCATGATCGGTCCCGCCGGTGGGGTCAGGCGGCTGGCGCGCTGGGCGAGGACGACGCCGATCAGCACCAGGACGCCGCCGATGGCCTGAACCGGGGTCAGGGCCTCGGCAAAGATCCACCAGCCGAGGAGAGCCGCGACGACCGGCTGGATCAGGATGGTGACGGCGGTGACCGAGGCGGGCAGCCGGCCCAGCGCCCAGGCAACGCCGCCCTGCCCCACCACATGCATCAGGCCGAGGCCCGCGCAGGCCATCCAGCCGCCCGGCCCGGCGGGCACAATGTCTTCCCCCAGCGCCAAAGCGATCAGGAGCAGCAGGGGCGTGCCGACCAGCGTCGCCCAGAAGGTCACCTTGAGCGCGCCCGCCGTGCGCCGCGCGGCCTTTACCGCGAGGAAATAGGCCGCGTACCAGACCGCGACCGACAGCGAGAACAGGTCGCCCAGAAGGGGGTTGGTGCCCTGCCCGCCATCGGCGCCTGCGGCCATGGCAAAGGCCCCGGCGACCGCCAGACCCAGCGCCAGAACGAAGCTGCGGCCCGGGCGCTGTTTCCAGACGATCCAGGCGAACAGGGTCACGACCACGGGCGTCAGGTTGCAGAGCACCGTGGCATTGGCGACCGAGGTCATGACAATGCCGTAGTGCCAGAAGGCCAGATCCAGCACGAAGAACAGCCCGGCCAGCAGCATCCAGCGCGAGGGTGTGCCGAGACCCCGCCCCTCCCCGCTCCCCCGCGTCGCGGTCAGCAGCGTCAGCAGCGGCAGGGCAAACAGGAACCGCCAGAAGCCCGCCGCCGCAGGACCCGTCTCGGTCAGCCGCACGAGGATGGGGGCGAGGCCCAGCACCATGGCGGCCAGCACCAGCACCGCCAGCGGAAAGGCCGCATGGCGGGTCAGGGCAACAACAGAGGCCGGGGCGCGGATCATGGCGCCCTCTATCCCTTCTCATCGGGGCCGGGAAGGCGCTATCAGAAGGCATGACCGCTCCGCTTCCCGACGCCGGCCAGAACTGGGTCGACCGCCATGCGCCCGAGGGGCTGAAGCCGTGGCTGAAGCTGGGGCGGTTCGACCGGCCGATCGGCATCTGGCTGCTGCTGCTGCCCGGCTGGCAGGGGATCATGCTGGCGGTCGCGTCGCTGGGGTCGGTTGCGCCGCCGTTGGTGCTGGCCTGGCTGGCGGTCGCGTTTGCGGTGGGCGCCTGTCTGATGCGGGCGGCGGGCTGTGCGTTCAACGACATCGTCGATCGCGACATCGATGCGAAGGTGGCGCGAACGGCGGCCCGGCCGGTCGCGTCAGGACAGATATCGGTGAAGGGGGCGTGGGCGTTCGTGATCGGCTGCTGCCTGATCAGCCTCTTGATCCTGCTGACGCTGAACCTGACCGCGGTGATGCTGGGCGTGGCGTCGCTGGCGCTGGTGGCGGCCTATCCCTTCATGAAGCGCATTACCTGGTGGCCGCAGGCGTGGCTGGGCCTGACCTTCAACTGGGGTGCCCTGATGGGGTTTGCGGCCATCTCTGGTGGCTTCGGCTTCGCGGTGTGGCTGATGGAGCTGCGCGACAGCGTGGTGCTTGCGCAAGATCTGGGCCCCGAAGGTTTCTGGATGCTTCGGGAGGGCGTGGTCACCACCGCCGCCCTGCTGCTCTACCTTGGCGGGGTGTTCTGGACGCTGGGCTATGACACGATCTACGCGCTGCAGGACATCGAGGACGATGCGCTGGCGGGGGTCAAATCGTCGGCCCGGCGGCTGGGCGGCAAGGTCCGCGACGGCGTTGCCTTCTTCTACCTGCTGGCGGCGATCTTTTCGGCCGGTGCGGCGGCGGTTGGCGGGCTGTCGCCGCCGTTCTGGATCGGCTGGCTGGCCTATGGCGCGCATCTGGTCTGGCAGGTGCGCAACGTCCGGGCGGATGATCCCGAGGGCGCGCTCCGCCTGTTCAAATCCAACCGGGAGGCGGGTGTGCTGTTGTTGATCGCGCTGGGCCTTGGGGCGGTCCCGATCGGGGGCTAGACTGGGGCGAACCCAGGAGTTTTGCATGCGTCCCTCCCCGACCCAGACCCTCCGCCTGTCGCTGATCCTGCTGGCCCTGCCGCTGGCGCTGGCGGCCTGTAACCGCGACCGCGAAGAGGCCGCCCCGGCCGAGGTGGCAGCCGATGCCGGCACGGCCGCGCTGGAGACCCCGGCGGCCTCGCCGTCGAACCTGACCTTTGCCGACAAGACCGAGCACGCCACCGTCGCCCTGACGCTGCCCGAGGGAATCAAGGCCGAGCCCGACCTGCACGCCCGGACCTATGCCGAGGAGGTCCGCGGCCTGCGCCAGTTCGAGGAGGGGGCGCTGGCCGCCCGCACCGAGGCCGAGGGCGATGAGGGCATGCCGCCGTTCGAGAAGACCGTCACCGTGACGGTCGCCGGTCAGACCGACCGTCTGTTCAGCCTGCGCCGCGAGGCCTTTGACTATTCGGGCGGGGCCCACCCCAACACCCTGACCACGGGTATCGTCTGGGACCGGTCGCTGAAGCGGGTGATCGGCGCGCCGGAGCTGTTCCGGAAGGGGGCGGACCTGACGGCGCTGGATCAGGCCCTGTGCACGGCGGTGAATGCGGCCCGCCGTGCGCGGGTGCCGGATGCCCGGACGATCACCCTGGAGGGCCGCGATGGCTGGGCCTGTCCTCGCGCGGGCGAGACGCCCTTTGTGCTGGCGCCGGGGGATCAGGCGGGCAAGGCCGGGGGGCTGATCTTTCTGATCGGGCCTTATCAGGTCGGGCCGGGCGTCGAGGGCGGCTATGAAATCGTCATCCCCCAGACCGCCTTCAAGAGCATGATCGCCACGGCCTATGCGGGGGAGTTCGCGGGCCAGCCGCGGCGGACGGGGGACGTCACGCCGCGCTGACGGTCGCGCCTACTGTGCGAGGAAGCGGTCGACGATCTGGCTGAACCGCTCGGGCTGGTCGGCCATGATGAAGTGGCGGCTGTCATCGACCCGGATCAGGGTAACGCCGGGCAGGTCAGCATAGTCGCGCTGCCACATGGAGTCCGCCGTGGTACGCGGCGCGCCGCCGTTTTCATCCGCCGCATAGACGGCCCAGACCGGCGTGGTCATGGCGGGAAGGCCGGGGCGAAGGTCGGTCAACATCACGTCACGGATGGCGGCGGCCATGGCTTGACGGTCGGAGGTCACGCTCCACTCGACCAGGGCCTTCCGGGTAGCCGGATCATTGGCGTAGCCGACCGCACCGCGTTCCTGGCCTGCGCGGAAGGTGGTTTGATCGAGAGTGAGCATGGCTGCAGCGGCCTGCTCGGCATAGGGGCGGGCAGAGTCGACCGTCATCCCGGGGCCGAACAGGGCCGAGAAGAAGGGCAGGCTGTCGACGCTCATCACCTTGCCGACCAGGGCGGGGTATTGCTGGGCCAGCATCAGGGCGCTCATCCCGCCCATGGAGTGACCGATGACGGCGGGGGTCTCAAGACCGGCCTCGTCGATATAGCGGGCCAGTTCGTCGATCACCGGCTGGACAAAGGGGCCGTCGCCGTGGACCCAGGGCTCACCCGCGAAGCCGGCCAGCTGGACCATGTGGACACGGTGGGTGGCGGACAGGCGCTCGGCCTCGGCGCGCCAGACCTCCCGCGAGGAGGCATAGCCGGGGATGAAGATGACGTCGGGGCCTGAACCCAGCACCTCGACCGACAGCCGCTCCGAGGTGAAGGCCGGTGCGGTTTGCGCGGTGGCCATACGCGGCGCCATCAGGCTGAGCAGACCCCCGGCCAGCAGCAGGGCCGAGGCGAGGAACAGGGCGCGCAGAAGAGAGCGCCCCCGAAGGGAACGGAAGTTGTGCATGGGAGTGTCCTTGAGGTTTGCCTGAACGCTCAGGCGTGCGGGTTTTCGAAGATGTCTTCCACCGGGCGGTCGAACACCACGGCGATGCGATAGGCGAGGTCGAGCGAGGGGTCGTGCTTTTCGGTCTCGAGCGCATTGACCGCCTGACGCGAGACCCCCAGTTCCTGGCCCAGCTGTTCCTGGGTCCAGCCGCGCTCGACTCGGAGCAGTTTCAGCCGGTTCTTCATCAGCGGCTGCTCCGGATGAAGATGGGCATGAAGCCCATCAGCCCCCAGAAGACGACATAGACCCACCAGCCCTCGACGTGGGGGGCCCCGGCGAACTTCTCGGCGAACCCCCAGAAGACGCTGAGGGCGAAGGTCAGGCCGGCGGCGAGGATGAAGCGCCTGGCCGTGACGCCGGCAACGAACTCGTCGCTGTCGCGGATGAAGGCCAGGGTCGCCCAGATCTGGCCGGCCACCGGCGCCGCGACCGCCGCGGCAAGGATCCAGCCGCTGACCCCGCCGATGGCATCCAGCGCGCCGCCGACGGCCAGCAACAGGGCCACGACATAGCCGAGCATGAAGAATACGGTTCGAAAGGTGTAGGCCTTGGCAGCAGATGTCATGTCACGTCCTCCTGACTGAATGTAAGGACTACCTTACACCATCGCCGTGTAATGTCAACCTGACTTTTCGTCAGGAGTGCGTGACTTTTGTCCGTTGTCGAAAAGGACGGTAGACTGGGCCATGCCCGCCGCGCCTCGCATTGCTCCGCAACAGCTGTTCGCGCCCGAGGACTGGGCGCCGTTCAGGGCGCGCAGTGTGGTGGCGGGGCCACTGCTGGTGGTGCATTGCTGGGGGGTGATCGCGCTGGCCGTGGCGCTGGGGGTGTGGATCCCCTGGCTGATCCCGCTCAGCGTCATGATCATCGGCACGCGCCAGCTGGGGCTGGCCATATTGATGCATGAGGCGGCGCACGGCGGCCTGTCGCGCAATCTGAAGCTCAATGATTTTCTCGGCCACTGGCTGTGCGCCGTGCCAGTGGGGGCGTCACTGGCCAGCTATCGCCCCTATCATCTGGCGCACCACAGGTTTGCCCAGCAGGCGGAGGACCCGGACCTGATACTGTCGGCCCCCTTCCCCGTCAGCCCCGCCTCGCTGCGGCGCAAGCTGATCCGCGACCTGACCGGCCAGACCTTCTTCAAGCAGAGGGTGCTGCTGCCGCTGGCGGCCCGCGCTCAAGCAGCGAGGCTCCGCGAGCCGAGCGATAGCGCCCCTAAAAGGCCCACCGACGACCACGCTTACGAGGCGATTGTGACGGGGCGGTCGATCCTGCCCTTCCTGCTGGTCAATGCAGCGCTGCTGGCCGGGTTTGCGGTGGCGGGCGTCTGGTGGGCCTTTTTCGTGCTGTGGCTTCTGCCGATGGCGACCTGGTTTCCGATGGTCACCCGCATCCGCAACATCGCCGAACACGCCTGTGTCGAGGGCTCGGCCGAGGATGCGTTTCGCGCCGCCCGCACGACCCGGGCGAACTGGCTGGAGCGCGCCTTCATCGCCCCCTACTGGGTCAATTTCCACGTCGAACACCACCTGTTCATGCATGTGCCCTGCTGGAAACTGCCCGCCCTGCACCGCGCCGTCCATACCCGGCCCGAGGGCGAGCGGATGGAGGTGGCGGGGGGCTATGCCGAGGTGTTGAGGGCGGCGACGGCTCGGCGGGAAGCGGACGCTGCGGTGGTCGGCTAAGGGCGGCTAGCTGACCAGCTGAATTTAACCCCGATGAACTTGGGCAGCAGGAACGCCATCACAATGTAATCGAGGATGAAAAACGGAGTTAGAACCATCGCAGGAGTGGGTATCCAGCTCCCTCCAACGAGAGTGAAAAACAGCCAGTGCACCAAGAAATATGATGCGATAGTGACCCAATAACCCACGTGCCTATACGCCTCTCTGTAAGAGATCGCCGTGACGACGATTGCGTAGCCGGAAACACTCAGAAGATACGCGACATCGACATCCAACCCACACTTCGACAGTGCAAACCATGCGCCGAAGATCAACGGGATAAGCCATAGATTATGCCGCTTTCTGAGGGTGTGAAACCGCAGATCAGTGGTAGTGTTCATGGTTCAATTCGTATCGTTCTGTGGGATTGTCCGCAACGAATTGAGAGTCAACCATGACATCTCACCCGACCCTGGTCCCTCGCCCCCTTCAGTCCCCGCGCGTATGGCCCCGCTTGGCCCGCTCCGCCAACGGCTCTAACCTTCCCCCCATGACCCGTACCCTGATCCTGTCCGGTATCGCCGTCGGCCTGGCCCTGGCCGGCGCCACGGCGGCTGAGGCGCAGAGCCTGCCGCCGCCCTATGTTGCGCCGCCGCCGCGTGCGGGGGCCCTGCCGCCGCCTGGGGGCTATGCGGCCGAGCGGCATCGCTATGAGATCGATCGCCAGCGGGCGGGGGCCGACTTGCGTCAGGCCGAGGCCGAGCGGGGCCGGGCCGAGGCCGCGCGCATCGTCGCCGATCTGGAACGCCAGCGGCAGACGCCGGTGCTGATACCGCCCGTGGCCGTGCCGCCCGGCACACCGGCACAGGCCCGTGCCCGCCGCGAGGAGGTCGAGGCCCGCACGGGCGGGATCGACCGCTGGCTGGACGGCGAGGACTGAGGCCCGGCCTCGTGGCATCCCTTTCTCGCGACCCGCGTTCGGCATAGGCTGGAACGGCAAAGCGGGAGGGCACCATGCGCTGGAGAGGCGGACAACGCGGCGGCGGCGGGATCGAGGATCGTCGGGGCATGGGCGCGGGCGGGATCGCCGGCGGCGGGCTGGGCGTCATGGTGCTGGCGGCGATCGGCTATCTGGTGTTTGGCATTCCGCCCGAAACCACGACCCAGGTGGCGACCCAGTTGGGTGCTGCGGGCAATCAGGCCGAGGGCGAGCGCGGCACGCCGGAGGATGATGCGGGCCTGTTCGTCGATGTGATCGGCGGCAATGTGAATGCCGTCTGGTCGGACCTGCTGATGGGATACCGCCCACCGACGGTGGTGCTGTACGAGGTCGGGACCGGCACGGGCTGCGGCTATGGCCAGTCGGCCATGGGGCCGTTCTACTGTCCGGCGGATCAGACCGTCTATCTCGACCTGGGTTTCTGGCAGCAGATGCAGACCCAGCTGGGCGCATCGGGCGCCGACTTCGCCAAGGCCTATGTGATCGCCCATGAATTCGGCCACCATGTGCAGACCCTGACGGGGGCCTCGGACGATGTGCGGCGGGCGCAGGCCCGGGCCACCAGCCAGGCCGAGGCCAACCGCTTTTCCGTGGCGCTGGAGCTTCAGGCCGACTGCTATGCCGGGGTGTGGGCCGCCAATGCCGCGCGCCTGTCGGGCGGCGAGGTGGCGCTGCGGCCCGGTGATCTGGAAGAAGGACTGAAGACCGCGGCGGCCATCGGCGACGATGCCCTGCAGCAGCTTGGCGGCGGTCGGGTGTCGCCCGACAGCTTTACCCATGGATCGTCCGAGCAGCGGGTCACCTGGCTGCGCCGCGGCTATGAGACCGGCGACCCGGCGGCTTGCGACACCTTCCGGGGTTACTGAACCACCGTCAGGTCGACATGGGTGGCGCGATAGAGGCCCCCGCCGCCGATGTCGAGCAGCAGGCCCTGATCCCGGAAGGCTGCCATGCCGAGCAGGGCCGAGGGGATGCCGGGCATGCCGACCGCGCCATAGACCGGCACATCGACCTCGCGGAAGGTGCGGCCCACAGCGCGCAGGTGGGAAACCGTCAGGATGTCGGCGGTGATCTGGCCGCCCAGCACCAGACTTTCGCCGGTGCCGGCCGGACGTCCGTCCAGAATGCCCGCGGCCTCGGCGGCAGGCTGGCTGAGGCTGAGGATGGAGGAGGCCCCGGTGTCGACCACGGCATCCAGCGTATGGCCCTCGACCTCCACCGGGGTGATCAGGGCGGTGCCGCGCCGCCGCACGGCCACCCGGGACCAGCGGGCGTCATGGACCACAGCCTGCCGCTCCATCAGCCGCATGCGGCGCTCGACCAGGTCGACCTCGAGCGCCAGAAGTTTCAGCAGGTCCTGCCCCAGGATCAGCGGGGCGGACAGGCCCTCTTCGTCCGCCAGCGGGCCGAGGTCGAGGATGGCGCAGCGCAGGCCGCTGAGCGACAGGCCCTCCATCGCCATGTCCAGCCGCACGCCCTTGCCCATCTGGGGCTGGCCGCCCACGCCATAGGCCAGGAGGGGGATGTCGAACAGCGGCCGCGGGCCGAGCTCGGCCTCGATGGCGCCGTGGAAGCGCCGGTCGATCACCGAATACTGGGCGCCGCTGTCGATCAGGGCATTGACCGTCTGGCCGGCGATGCGGACCGGGATGGTGGGGCTGAGCACGCGCGCGGCAAAGCCGATCCAGGGGGTGGTCGCACCCTCGGCGAACGCCAGGCCCGGCGCGCTCCACAGGACATTGTCCTTCAGCCACCAACCGCCCCCGAGGGCGCCGGCGATCACACCCGTCCGGATCAGGAAGCTGCGTCGGTTCATGAGGCTCCGTTCGGACCGAAAGGCACGATCTTGTTGTCGGCATCATGGCCGATGTCGGCCGCACCCAGATACGGGATGCCGGACCTGAGGCACCAGTAGCGGACGATTTCCTCGGGTGTCAGGCCGAACTCGGGCTCGTTCGGTGTGATGTCGCTAACCCGGCCGAGACGAAAGCCCGCGATGCGCCGGATGGAGGCCTGACCCGTCAGATGGAACATCATCCGGTCGATCCGGTAGAGAGCCTCGGACACCTCCTCGATCATGACCACATGGCCGGTCAGATCGGGCTCGATCGCCGTGCCGACCAGCTGATCGAGGATGGTCAGGTTGAAGGCGACGGTCGGGCGTCCGTCGAGGCTGGGTTCGAGCCCCGAGGTGGTGCCCTTGATCAGCCAGTCGAGCGCGCGGTCGATGGCCCCGGCACCCTCGCGGCGCGAGACATCGGCGACCATCGGCCCGTGGGCGACATGGGCGAAGCCCTCCCTGTAGAGGGTGGCCAGCAGGCTTCCGGCGTCGGAATAGCCGAGGTAGCGCTTGGCCCGGGCCTCGGGCTTCAGGCCAGCGCGCACCGCCTCGGCCACGCGGCAGGAGCCATAACCGCCGCGCGCAAACCAGACGGCATCGAAGCGCGGATCATTGGCCATCTCCAGAAAGGCCCGGGCGCGGAGACCATCATCCCCGGCGAAGTGGCCATGCCGGGCGAAACAGGCGGGATGGAAGACGACCTTGACGTCCCCGCCGGGAAAGCGGGCCTCGACATGAGCGTCCAGCCGCGCGGCGGTCGCCTTGCTGAAGCGCGACGAGGCCGCCACGACACCGATGCGGGTCACCGATCCCATAGTGTGTTTTCCCTGATGGACGGGCGGTCGGACAAATCGGGCTCCCGGCTCTGGCGTGCGGTGCGCCCCGTGCTAGTCAGGGCCTTCCTCCGACACTCCCCGGTTTCGCCTCCATGAATCAAGACGCCAATCCAGCCGGCTCCTATTTCTTCTGCGGCATCGGCGGGTCGGGCATGCTGCCGCTGGCGCTGATCCTGGCCGCGCGGGGGGCCCGGGTGTCGGGATCGGACCGGTCCCATGACCAGGGCCGGAGCCCGGACAAGTTCGCCTGGCTGGAAGGTCAGGGCATCGCGCTTCACCCGCAGGACGGATCCGGCGTGACCGATCCGGGAACCACCGTGGTGGCCTCGGGCGCCGTCGAGGACACCGTGCCGGACATCGCCGCCGCCCGCCGGGTAGGCGCCCCCGTCGTGACCCGGCCACAGATGCTGTCGGACCTGTTCAATGCCGCCGACCGGCGCGTGGGCATTGCCGGCACCAGCGGCAAGTCGACCATCACCGGCATGGTGGCCTGGATCCTCGACCAGGCGGGCCTCGACCCGACGGTCATGAACGGCGCCGTGATGACCGACTTCGTGCGCGAGGACACACCCTTTGCCGCGGCCCGCATCGGCAACCCGGACCTGTTCGTGTCGGAGGTCGATGAGTCTGACGGCTCGATCCAGCTGTACCGGCCGACGGTCGCCGTGGTCTCGAACATTTCGCTGGACCACAAGTCGATGGAGGAGTTGCGCACCCTGTTCCTCGGCTTTGCCGGGCATGCCCAGGTGGCGGTGCTCAACCTCGACAATGACGAGACGCGGGCGCTGGCGGACAGCCTGCCCGCCGACCGACGGCTGACATTTTCGCTCGGTAATGCCGAGGCTGACCTGTACGCGACGGAGGTCGAGGCGACCGCCAACGGCATGCGGTTCCGGCTGGACGGAACCGAGGTCGCCCTGCAGGTACCGGGCGCGCACAACGTCGCCAATGCGCTGGCGGCGCTGGGTGTGGCCGAGGCGCTGGGCGTCGACCGGGCCACGGCGATCAGGGCACTCGGCAGCTTTCGCGGCATCCGGCGGCGGCTGGAGGTTGTGGGACAAGCGGGCGGCGTAACCGTCATCGACGACTTTGCCCACAACCCCGACAAGATCACCGCCACGCTTCAGACCCTGCATGCCTTTCCCGGGCGGCTGCTGATCCTGTTCCAGCCGCATGGCTATGGTCCGCTGAAACTGATGCGCCGCGAGTTCATTGGCACCTTTGCGCAGCTGATGACCGCAGAGGATGTCCTGATCATGCCCGAACCCGTCTATTACGGCGGTACCACCGACCGGAGTGTGTCCAGCCCGCAGATCGTCGAGGGCGTCATCGCCGCCGGACGGCAGGCCGAGGCCCACGCCACGCGGGCCGAATGCGGCGAGCGGCTGATCGGACTGGCCCGGCCCGGCGACCGGATTCTGGTGATGGGGGCCCGCGACGATACCCTGACGACCTTTGCCCGCGAGCTGCTCACGCGCCTTTCGGCATGATGCAGGACCCGCCTGTCGTTCTCGACGAGATTGTGGTCACCGCCCCGCGCCTGCCCCCTGCGGCGGGCGACGCCGCCTTTTCCGTGATCCGGCTGGACGGCGAGACGCTGGACCGGTCGACGCGACTGGACGAGGCGCTGGGGCGGGTGCCCGCGGTCAGTTTGTTCCGGCGGACCTCCAGCCTGACCGCCAATCCGACGACCCAGGGTCTGTCGCTGCGGGCCGTGGCCCCGACCGGCGCCGGCCGGGCGCTGGTGACGCTGGAAGGGGTGCCGCTGAATGATCCTTTCGGCGGCTGGGTGATCTGGGCCGAGGTTCCGCCCGAGGGCCTGTCGAGCGCCGATGTGGTGCGCGCCGGGGGCACCGGCCCCTATGGCGCGGGCGCGCTGACCGGATCGGTGCTGCTGCGGGAGCGTGATACCGGCGGGGCCTGGACGGCGGCGCTCGGCGAGCGCGGCTCGGCCCGGCTGGCGGCCTCGGGCACCGGCGACCTCGGCCCCCTCAGCTGGGTGGCGACGGCCGGACATGAGCGGTCCGACGGCCACACGCCGGTGCGGGCGCCCGACGCCGGGGCCGCCGACCGGCCGCTGGATCTCGAGGCCAGCTCGGCCTCGCTGCGGCTGGACCTGCCGATGGGCGATGCGCTGATCTCGACCCGGGGCTCGGTCTTCCGGGAACGGCGCGGCTCGGGCGTGGAGGGCGCGGATGCCGAGGCCTCGGGCACCGCCCTGTCCCTGACCGCGACCCGCCAGCCCGGGGACGACCGGGCCGGCTGGCGCGTGCAGCTGTGGCGGCGGACCAGCGACCTTGAGAACCGCTTTGTCGCCACAGCGGCCGATCGCTCCTCGACCACCCCGGCCAATGACCAGTTCCACACCCCGGCCACGTCCTGGGGGCTGAACGCCGCATGGCGGGTTCGCCGGGGCGGGTTTGAGACCGAGCTGGGTCTCGATGCCCGCCGGGCCGAGGGCGAGACCAATGAACGCTATCGCTTCATGGAAGGCGAATTCACCCGAACCCGGCAGGCGGGGGGCGAGACGTCGGTCGCCGGGGTCTATGCCGAGGCGAGTGTCACCCGGGGACCGTGGCTGATCACCGGAGGGCTGCGCCTCGACCACTGGTCCGCCACCGACGGCCGACGGGTCGAGCGGGATCTCCAGACCGATGCCCTGGTGCTGGACGAACAGCCTGCTGATCAGTCGGGCGAGGTGGTGTCGGCCCGGCTGGGGGTGCGGCGTGCCCTGTCATCCGAATGGTCGGTGCGGGCGGCGGCCTACAGCGCCTTTCGGCCGGCAACCCTGAACGAGCTGCACCGACCGTTCCGGGTCGGCAATGATATCACCGAGGCCAATGCCGGGCTGGTGCCCGAACAGTTGACCGGCATCGAGGCCGGATTGGCGCGCGAGACCGACCGGCTGGACCTTCGGGCCACAGTCTTTGCCACACGGATCGAGGACGCCATCGTCAATGTGACGATTGGTGAGGGCCCCGGCACCTTTCCTCGCGCAGGCTTTGTCCCGGCTGGCGGGGTGCTGCGCGAGCGGCAGAACGCCGGGACAATCGAGGCCGTCGGTCTGGAACTGGAGGCCGAGGCGCGGCTGCGCGAGGGCCTGACGTTGCGGGGCGCGCTGGCAGCCACGGATGCGCGGGTGGACGGCGGGTCGCAGGCGCCGCAACTGACCGGGCTGCGCCCCGCCCAGGCCCCGATCTGGAGCGCGACGGCGGGGCTGGACTGGACCCCGGCGCCGGACTGGACTGTAATCGTCGATGCCCGCTGGGAGAGCCGCCGCTTCGACGACGATCTGAACAGCCGCGTGCTGGATCCGGCGCTGACCGTCTCGGCGCGGCTGGAGCGAGAACTGTCGCCCGGCCTGACCGGGTGGGTCGAGGGGGTGAACCTGTTCGATGCCGACGTGGAAACGGCGGAAACCGGCACGGGGGTGGTGTCCTATGGTCCGCCCCGCACGCTCTGGATCGGACTGTCGCGGCGCTGGTAGGAAACGCTACTTGCAAGCGGTTCGCATTTTTGGCACAGGCGCAGGGTGTCGACCTCCCCTGCACCCACTCCTGCCCCATCTGCCGCCCGGCTGAGCTCCGCGCGGGCCTTCTGGCTGAAGCAGTTGCACCAGTGGCACTGGATTTCGGCCTCGGTCAGTCTGGTGGGCCTGATCCTGTTTGCGATCACCGGTTTTACCCTGAACCACGCCGCCCGGATCCCGGCCGAGCCGGTGGTGGTCGAGCGCACCGCCACCCTGCCCGCGCCGCTGCTGGAGCGGCTTGCCGACTTCCCCGCCGAGACCACCGACCCGGTGCCCGACGCCTTGGCCCGCTGGGCCGAGGGGGCGCTGGACGTGGCTATCGCCGGACGGACCACCGAGACGACAGAGGCGGAAATCTATGTCGCCCTGCCTAGGCCCGGCGGCGACGGCTGGATGACGCTGGACCGGCAGACGGGCGAGGCCCTTGTCGAGGTGACCACGCGCGGGCCGATCGCCTATCTGAATGACCTGCACAAGGGGCGCGATACGGGTGCGGCCTGGTCGCTGTTCATTGATGTGTTCGCGGGGGCCTGTCTGGTGTTTGCCCTGACCGGGCTGGCGTTGCTGGTCCTGCATGCCCGCAATCGCCGGATGACCTGGCCTCTGGTGTCGCTGGGTCTGCTGATCCCGCTGATCCTTGCCCTGATCTTTATCCATTGAGTGCCCGAGTTCCCATGAAATCCCTGAGCCTCACCGCCACCCTGCCCGCCGCCGGACTGATGCTGATGGGGGCCGCCCCGGTGCCGTCGGGTGATCTGACGGTCAGCATCGGCATTCCGCGTATCAACAGCGCCTCGTATCACCGGCCCTATGTGGCGGTGTGGATCGAGCGGCCCGACCAGACCGCCGTGCGCACCCTGTCGGTCTGGTACGACACCGCCCTGCCCGCCGGAGAGGGCAAGGACTGGCTGAAGGACATCCGTACCTGGTGGCGCAAGGACGGGCGCAACCTGACCCTGCCGGCGGACGGCGTATCAGGCCCGACCCGCGCGCCGGGCACCCAGACGGTCACGGTTCCCGCCTCGCGCCTGCGCGACCTTCCCGCCGGAAACTATGTGCTCGCGGTCGAGGCCGCACGCGAGCTGGGCGGCCGCGAGATCGTGCGGGTGCCCTTCCGCCTCGGCGCCGCCAATACCGCATCGGGCACCGGAACATCCGAGCTGGGTGCCGTGCGCGTCACCGTTGCCCGCTGATCATCACAGGGACAGACCCATGACCCGCTATCGCTTCTCGCCGCTTCTGGCCTTTGTCGCCGGGGTCATCGCCCTGATGGCCGTGCCGCTGGGGGCCCATGCCCATCGCGCCTGGATGCAGCCCAGTTCCACCGTGCTGTCGGGCACCGACGCCTGGATCGGCGTTGATGCGGGCATGTCGAATGGTGTCTTCATTGCCGACCACGCGGCCATGCGGCTCGACGGCCTGACCATCACCGGGCCGGATGGGCAACTGCTGAGCCCCGAAAACATGATGCGCGGCCGCTATCGCGCGACCTTTGACGTGCATCTGACGCAGCAGGGCACCTATCGCATCGCCAATGTGCTGGGCAGCGTGGTGGCGAGCTACACCCTGAACGGCGAGCGCCAACGCTGGCGTGGCACGCCGGCGGAGTATCCACAGGGCGTGCCGGAAGGCGCGACGGCGGTCGAGGCGACGCTTTCGGCCATGCGGGTCGAGACCTTTGTCACCCTGGGCAATCTGAGCGACGACGTGTTCGTCCCGACGGGCTACGGGCTGGAGATGGTGCCGGTCACCCATCCCAATGATCTGGTCCTGGGTGAGGCAGGCCAATTCCGCCTGCTGATCGACGGTCGGCCGGCGGCGGGGCTGGAGGTGACCATCGCCCGCGGCGGCTCGCGCTACCGGACCGCTCCGGAAGAGCTGACCCTGACCACCGATGCCGACGGGGTCTATTCGGTCGACTGGCCCGAGGCCGGGATGTACTGGATGCATGCCTCGATCCAGGTGCCAGGCGGGGATGGCCGGCTGCCGCTGTCGGCCCAGTACAACGGGGTCGTCGAGGTCCTGCCCTGAGCCGTGCCCTGAGGTCCTGATGTCCGAGCCGCGTGTCCCCGCCTCCAGCCATTCGGCACCGCCGGTCATCGACCTGTCCGGGGGCGCGAACGAGCCACGTCCGGAGACGGACAATCGCGTCCTTATCCCGGCCTTTCGCAGCGCGCCGGAAAAGCCGCCGGGGACGCAGATCGCGCAGCTGGGCGGGGAGACCATGGGCACGGTCTGGACGGCCCGCATCGTGGTGCGCGACGAGGGCGAGGCCAGCCGCTGGCAAGCCCTGATCGAGGAGGAACTGGGCCGCGTCATCGCCCTGTTCAGCCCGTGGGAGCGCAACAGTGAGATCTCCCGGTTCAATGGGGCCCCCGAGGGCACCTGGGCCCTGTCCGATGCCTTCTGGACCGTCCTGACCCGGGCGCTGGAGCTGGCGGATGACACCAATGGCGCGGTCGATCCGACGCTGGGACCGCTGGTCGACCTGTGGGGGTTCGGACCGCCCGGACGCCGTTCGCCGCTGCTGCCCCTGCCCACGGACGAAGAGATCGAGACGGCGAGGGCCAGGAGCGGCTGGATGCGCCTGCGGCTGAACGTCGATGCGCGCGCGGCGGTCCAGCCGGGCGGGCTGAAGCTGGACCTGTCGGGGATCGCCAAGGGCCATGCGGTCGACCGCATCTCGCTGCGGCTGGCGCGCGAGGGGGCGACCTCGCACCTGTTCGAGATCGGCGGCGAACTGAAGGGCGTCGGCGTCAAACCCGATGGGCGCCCGTGGTGGGTCGAGCTGGAGAAGCCCGCGGGGCTTGAGGCACCACGCACCATCGCCGCCCTGTATGGTCTGGCGGTTGCCACCTCGGGCGAGGCACGTCGCCAGTTCGTCCACGGCGGCCAGACCTATTCCCACACCATCGACGGGCGCACGGGGCGGCCCGTGGCCAATGGCATGGTCTCGGTCTCGGTGCTGCACGACTCGGCCATGGTCGCCGATGCACTGGCGACCGCCCTTACGGTGATGGGACCCGAGGAGGGTCCGGCCCACGCCGAGGCCGCAGGCATTGCCGCCCTGATGGTTCACCGTACCGACGACGGGCTGGTCGAGCAGATGAGCCCCGCGCTTCTGGCGATGCTGGACGTCGGGCGGGAATGACCCTCGGGGGCGGCGAGTTCTGGGCTGCGGCGGCGGCGCTGGCCTGGGCCGGGCTGACCGCGTGGTCGTTGCGCCCGCGTCCGGCGCCGGAGGCCAACGGCGAGGCCGCGACGCTGGTCGTACACGCCAGCCAGACCGGCAGTGCCGAGGCCCTGGCCGAGGAAGCCGCGGCCGCGCTTGCCGCCACGGGCCTGTCGGTCCAGCGGCTGAGCCTGTCCCGGTTGACCCCCGAGCTCCTGACGAAGGCCGAGCGTCTGTTCCTGATCGCGGCGACCACGGGCGAGGGCGATGCGCCCGATGAGGCGACCGGTTTCCTGCGACGGCTCATGCCCACACCGCCCGACCTGTCGCACCTTCAGGTCGGGGTCCTGGCGCTGGGCGACAGCAGCTATGGCCACTATTGCGGTTTCGGGCGAGCGCTGGACGGCTGGCTGGCGCGGGCGGGGGCGACAGCCCTGTTCGACCGGGTCGAGGTGGACCGGCTGGACCCCGGCGCCCTGGCGCATTGGCGGCATCAGCTGACGGCTATGACCGGCGCCACCTTCGCCCGGGAGACGCGTAGCCGCCCGCACCGCCCCTGGCGGCTGGAGCGGCGCGCCCATCTGAACCCCGGCAGTCCCGGTCGGCCGGTCTATCGCCTGCGGCTGCGCCCCATCGGGGACTTCCCGGACTGGCGAGCCGGAGATGTAGCCGAAGTCGAACTGCCGGAAGCCATAGCCGGTCAGCCGGGTCAGTTGCGCGACTATTCCATCGCCACCGTGCCGGCGGATCGGGGTATCGATCTGATCATCCGCGAAACGGTGCGCGAGGACGGCAGCCCCGGTCTGGCCTCCGGTTGGCTTCTGGACCGTTGCCGGATCGGCGAGACGGTGCCGCTGCGCATCCGGACCAACCGGACCTTTCACGGGCCCGAGCCCTCGGTGCCGCTGGTCCTCATCGGCAATGGCACGGGGCTGGGCGGGCTTGTGGCGCATCTGTCGGAGCGGGCGCGCGCCGCGAAACCCGGACCGGCGTGGCTGCTGTTCGGCGAGCGGACCCAGGCCCATGACGCCCTGCTGGACCAACGGCTGCAAGGCTGGATCGCTGCCGGCGTGTTGACCCGGCTGGACCGGGCCTTCTCGCGCGACAAGGGCGGTGCCCGCTATGTGCAGGACATCCTGCGGGCCGAGGCTGACAGTCTGCGCGATTGGGTCGACCGGGGCGCCACGATCATGGTCTGCGGCAGTCTGAAGGGCATGGCGCCGGGCGTGGATGCAGCGCTCCGCGACATTCTCAGCGAGGACCGGCTTCTGGACCTGCGCGAGGCCGGGCGCTACCGGCGGGATGTGTACTAGGCGCCTTTCGCGACCGCCTTCATCGACACAGTCGGGTCCGCCAGCTTTTCGGCATCGACTGGCGTGGCCTTGGCAATCAGCAGACGCCCGCCCATGAACTCGGCCGGCGCATTGATCGCCTCGACGCACAGCAGCCGGTCGCCCGCCAGATGGAAGACGGCCAGTCCGGCGTCGTCGGCCACGGTGCGGACGACCTTGCGATCCGCGCCGTCGGAGAGCCCCGCCATCTGCAGTTTCAGATCGTACTGGTCGGACCAGAACCATGGGACTTCGGGCGGGGGCGGGTTACGGCCCGTGATCGCCGCGGCGGCCTGTTTGGCCTGTTCCAGCGCATTGGGCACGCTCTCCAGTCGCACCACCCGGCCATCGTGGACGGGCACCGGGCGCCGGGTCATGTCGCCGAGCGCATAGATGTCGGGGTCCGAGGTGCGGGCCGTGTCATCGACCACCACACCCCCGTCGCAGGTCAGACCGGCGGCGGCGGCCAGTCCTTCACAGGCCACGCCGCCGACACCGACGATCACCAGATCGGCCGGCAGGCTCTGGCCGTCGTCCAGGGTCACGCCGCCGACCGCGCCATCGTCGCCCGGCTGGAAGGCCACGACCGTGCGCCCGGTGAGGAGGGTCACGCCGTGCCGCGTATGCGCCGCGTGCATGAAGTCGGCCAGCACATCCGACGCCACCCGGGCCAGCAGGCGAGTCTCGCGCTCGACCACCACGACCTCGGCGCCCAGCGCCCGGGCCGAGGCCGCAACCTCCAGTCCGACATAGCCGCCGCCGACGACCACCAGCCTCGTCCCCGGCCGGATCGCCGCCCTGAGCTTTCGCCCGTCCGCGAGGGTCCGCAGTTCGAGCACGTTCGCCAGCTCCGCACCCGGCACCGCCAGCTTCCGCGCCGTGGACCCGGTCGCGAGGATCAGGGTGTCGTAAGCGACGGTTTCCCCGTCCGTAAGCATCACCGACTTGCCGGCACGGTCGATGGCCGTGACCGTCTGGCCCAGCCGCAGCTCGATGTTCTGTTCGACATAGAAGTCGGCGGGCCGCAGCAGCAGATCCTCCTCCTCGCCCTCGCCCTTCAGCAGGGCCTTGGACAGGGGCGGGCGCTGATAGGGGGCGACTGGCTCCTCGCCGATCAGCACCACCTCGCCGTCGTATCCATACTGTCTGAGAAGCGCGGCCGCACTGCCCCCGGCATGCCCCGCGCCCACGATCACGATCCTGCTCATAACCCGCACATAGGCTGCGATGGCCGGTCGCACCATAGGCAGGACGATAGCGCTTGACCGTTCCACTGTTACAGCATAGTGGAACGCGCCATGACCGACGCCCTTCCCCCCAATGCCGCCGTTCCGGCCCGCAGCCGGCTGGATCTGTACGACGCCCTGCTGTGCCTGAAGACGCGCGAGGAGGTCGACGCCTTCCTCGCCGACCTGTGCACGCCGGCCGAGGTGCGCGCCTTTGCCGAGCGCTGGCAGGTAGCGCGCCTGCTGGACGCAGGCGGGAAGTCGTACCGCGAGATCGCCGCCGAGGCGCAGGCCAGCCCGACCACGGTCGTGCGCGTGGCCCGCTTCCTCAAGGAAATGCCGCATCAGGGCTACCGCCTGGTGCTTGACCGACAGTCCGGAGTATCCGCGTGAGCAAGGTTCAGGGGCGACTTCGTATCGCCATTCAGAAATCCGGCCGTCTGGCCGAGCGCAGCCTCGACCTGATCCGCAATGCGGGCCTCCGGGTCATCAAGGGCAATAACGACCTGCTGTACAAGGTCGAGAATGCGCCGGTCGATCTGCTGCGGGTGCGCGACGACGACATCCCGACCTTTGTCGCGGACGGAGTCTGTGACCTCGGCATTGTCGGCGAGAATGTGCTGGAGGAAGCCCGTAACGGTGGTCCGTTGGCCGAGGTGGTCATGCCGCTGGGCTTTGGCCGCTGCACGCTCAAGATCGCCGCGCCCGAGAGCCTGAGCTGGGACGGGCCGGCCTCCCTCAACGGCCTCAGGCTGGCGACCAGCTATCCGCGAATTCTGGGCCGCTGGCTGGAGGAGAATGGTGTCGAGGCCGGGGTGATCACCATGCGCGGGGCGGTCGAGGTGGCCCCCCGGCTGAAGCTGGCCTCGGCCATCTGTGACCTCGTGTCGACCGGGGCGACGCTGGAGGCCAATGGTCTGGTGCCGCTGGACACGGTGTTCGAAAGCCAGGCTGTCCTGATCCGCTCGCCCCAGCCGGTCGAGGACACGCTGGAGCCCCTGCTCGAAAACCTGATCGCGCGGATCGGCGGGGTGGTGGCCTCACAGGACGCCAAATACGTGATGCTGAATGCGCCGCGCGCCGCGCTGGACCGGATCACAGCCCTGCTGCCGGGTTCGGAGTCGCCGACCGTCATGCCGCTGTCGGGTCGCGACGATGCCGTGGCCGTCCACGCGGTCTGTCAGGAGGCGGTCTTCTGGGAGACGCTGGAGCGGCTGAAGGCCGAAGGTGCCTCGTCAATCCTGGTTCTGCCTATCGAGAAGATGATGTGATGCGCCAGATCGACTGGACCACCCTTTCCGCCGAGGAGCAGCGCGCGGCGCTGGCCCGCCCGGCGCAGCGGACCGAGGCGCGCGTCAGCGACGTCGTGCGCGAGATCTTTGCCGACGTGCAGGCACGTGGCGGCGCAGCTGTCACCGACTGGAGCCTGAAGCTGGACGGCGCGGCGCCAAGACGGATTGCGATTACCCCGGAAGCGGTCAGCGAGGCCCGCGCGGCCCTGCCGCCGGCCGATACCCGGGCCCTGCGCATCGCCGCCGAGAATGTCCGCATCTTTCATCAGGCCACGCGGCCCGAAGACACCGGCTGGATCGAAACCACGCCGGGCGTGCGCTCCCGACTGGTGTGGCGGCCCATCGCCTCGGCGGGCCTCTATGTCCCGGGCGGCAGTGCGCCGCTGTTCTCGTCGCTGCTGATGCAGGCCATTCCGGCGGGCGTCGCCGGTGTGGCGCGCCGGGTGGCCGTGACCCCGCCCGCGAGAGACGGCGGTGTGCACCCGGCCATGATCGTGGCGGCGTACGAGGCCGGGCTGGAGGCCCTGTGGCTGATCGGCGGGGCGCAGGCGATCGCCGCCCTGACCTTTGGCGCGGACCTCGAGGACGGCCGGATCGGACCGGTCGACAAGCTGTTCGGGCCGGGCAATGCCTGGGTCGCCGAGGCCAAGAAACAGGCGAACGCCCGGCCCGGCGGGCCTGCGGTCGACATGCCGGCGGGACCGTCGGAGCTGATGGTCATCGCCGATTCCAGCGCCGATCCCGAAATCGCCGCCGCCGACCTGCTCAGCCAGGCCGAGCACGACGCGGATGCCCAGGTGCTGCTGGTGTCGAACAGCCGGGGCGCCATCGCCGCCATTCTGGCCGAGGTGGAGCGCCAGCTACAGACCCTGCCGCGCACCGACATCGCCCGTCGCTCGCTGGCAGAGGGACGGGCCATCCGCGTCGCCGATCTGGCCGAGGCGTGCGCCGTCGCCAATCTGTACGGGCCAGAGCACCTGGCGCTGCAGACGCTCGATGCCGAGCAACTGGTGGGCCGCATCAATGCCGCCGGCGCCATCTTCGTCGGCACCTGGGCCGCCGAGACGCTGGGCGACTATGCCGCCGGGCCCAGCCACGTCCTGCCGACCGACGGCGGCGCGCGGACCCTGGGCGGCATCACCACCGCCAGCTTCCTGACCTCGATGTCGGTGCAGTCGGTGTCGGAGGCGGGCGCCGCCGCCCTCGCCCCCGTTGCCGCGCGTCTGGCCCGGCTGGAGGGGCTGGAAGCCCACGCCCGCGCGGCCGATCTGAGGTGCCCGTCATGACCGCGCTCCCCGCGCCCTTTGCGCCGCTGGTCTCCGGTGGTGAAGGCCTCGACCGCTATCCCGCCCCGCCTGCGGCGCTCGCCGCCCGCATGGCGGAGGTCTACGGCGTGCCCGTCGATCAGGTTCTGCCGGTACGTGGGGCGACGCACGGGTTTGAGCTGATCTTCCGACTGGCGCTGCGCGAACAGCTCGGTGTGCAGGCGCCCGAGGGTGAGCCCTTCACGACGCTGACTGCCATCTATCCGACCCCGGTCGAGCCCTACGGGGTGATCCGGATCGCCGGGCGGGGCACGAACGGCGGCGGCGACGCGTCGTCTTGCGACCTGCTGGTCATGGATGAGGGCGCCATCGAGTTTGAGGACAGCCATTCCGTCGCCGATCGCGTCGCCGGCACGCCGAACCTGATCGTGGTGCGCAGTCTGTCGCTGGCCTATGGCCTCGCGGGAGCCCGCGTCGGTGCGCTGATCGCCCGGCCCGAGGTGCTGGACCGGCTGCGCGGGGTGCTGGAGCCCCACGCCCTGCCCGAGCCCTCGGTGCGGCTGGCCCTGCAGGCGCTGGACCCCTCGCGTCTGATCGAGACGGAGACGCGCATCGCCGCGGTCCGCGCCGAGCGGACACGGATGATGGAGGCCCTGGGCGCGGACGCCGCAGCCGAGCCCGGCCCGGCTGTGCGGCTGCGCGGTGAGGGTTTGGATGCGGCCATGGCGCGCCTGACTGCGCTGGGCGTACCCTTCGAAGTCGGAGACGGCCTCTACCTGCCGGTGTTCGCCAGGGCCGAGTTGAACGACCGCACCCTGTCGGCCTTTGGCGTGACCGGCGCAGCCCGCGCCGCCCGCACCGGCGAGGCCGTGCGCGACACGAAGGAGACCCGTATCGTCTGCGCCGTCGATCTGGACGCCACGGGACCCGTCCGGATCCACACCGGCGTCGGCTTCTTCGATCACATGCTGGAGCAGGTCGCGGCCCACGGCGGCTTTTCGCTGCGGCTGGCCTGCGAGGGGGACCTGCACACCGACCCGCACCACACGATCGAGGACTCGGCCATCGCTCTGGGTCAGGCGCTGAAGCAGGCCCTGGGCGAACGGCGCGGCATCGCCCGCTATGGCTTCGTCCTGCCGATGGACGAGGCCAATGCCACCGTCTCTATCGATCTGTCGGGCCGGCCCTATCCAGTGTTTGAGGGGACGTTCGCGACCCCCTTCATCGGCGACTACCGCACCGATCTCACGGCCCATGTGTTCCGCTCGCTGGCCGAGCACTTGGGGGCCGCCATCCATGTGGCGGTGACCGGCGACGACGACCACCACAAGACCGAGGCTGCCTACAAGGCCTTTGGCCGGGCCCTGCGTCAGGCGATCCGCATCGAGGGCGACGCCGTGCCCAGCACCAAGGGGGTGCTGTGATGACATTCCTCCCCTATCGGGGGAGGGGGACCGCGAAGCGGTGGAGGGGGCAACCCCCATACGTCGCCGCTCGTTTGAGCCCCCTACCCCATCCTTCGGATGGGCCCCCTCCCCCGATGGGGGAGGAACCATGACGGAGGTCACCGTCCTTGCCTATGGCGCCGGCAACACCGCCTCGGTCCAGTTCGCGCTGGAGCGGCTGGGCGCGACCGTGCGCCTGACCGACGACCCTTGCGCAGTGTCAGAGGCCGAGCGACTGGTGCTGCCCGGTGTGGGCGCAGCCGCCTGGGCCATGGGGCGGCTGGATGCGCTGGGGCTGAGCGATCCGATCCGCGCCTTTCCCCGCCCGCTGATCGGCCTGTGTCTGGGCCAGCAGCTGCTGTTCGAGACCAGCGCCGAGGGCGACGCCGCCATGCTGGGCCTGATCCCCGGACAGGTGACCCCGCTTACGCCCGGCCCCGGGCTTACGGTGCCGCACATGGGCTGGTCGGCCCTGTCCGATCTGGCGAACGATCCGCTGACCGAGGGTGTCGAGGACGGGGCCTATGTGTATTTCGTTCACGGCTTTGCCTGCCCGGACGGTCCGGCGACGCTGGCCCGCGCCCGACATGGTGCCCCCTTCCCCGCCATGGTCCGTCAGGGCAACCGCTGGGGCTGCCAGTTTCACCCCGAGCGCTCGTCGACGACGGGCGCCCGCATCCTCTCAAACTTTCTGGCGATCGACGCATGATCCTGTACCCCGCCATCGACCTGAAGGACGGCGTCTGTGTGCGGCTGATGCATGGGCGGTTCGATCAGGTGACCCGCTATGACGACGATCCGGTCGCCCGGCTGACCGCCTTTGCCGAGGCCGGGGCCGAGTGGGTTCACATCGTCGATCTGGACGGGGCCGAGGCCGGACGCGCGGTCCAGCACGACACCCTGTCGCGGCTGGCCAGGACCGGGCGGGTCCGTATCCAGTCCGGCGGCGGGGTGCGCACGCAGGATGACGTGAGCCGTCTGAGGGACGCGGGCGTCGCCCGGGTCGTGGTCGGCTCGCTGGCCGTGACTGCGCCCGACACGGTACGCGGCTGGCTGGAGGATCTGGGGCCCGAGGCCCTGACGCTGGCGCTGGATGTGCGCGTCACCGACGACGGCATCGTCCCTGCGCTGAAGGGCTGGACCGAGGCCGCGCCGCTGGATCTGTGGGCCGTGCTCGACCTCTATCCCGAGGGTGTGTTCCGCCATTTGCTGGTCACCGACATCGGTCGCGACGGCGCCCTGACCGGCCCCAATATCGACCTGCTGGCCCAGATCGTCTGGCGGCGTCCGGACCTGAAGGTCCAGGCCTCGGGCGGGGTGGCTGAGACCTCCGACCTGACGGCCGCGCGCGACGCCGGCTGTGACGGCGCCATCATCGGCCGCGCCCTGTATGAAGGCCGCTTCTCCGTCGAGCAGGCGCTCGAGGCCGTGCGATGACCGCGCGGCGCATCATCCCCTGTCTCGACGTCAAGGACGGCCGGGTGGTCAAGGGCGTTAGGTTCGAGGGCCATGTCGACATGGGCGACGCGGTCGAGCTGGCCCTGCGCTATCGCGATCAGGGCGCCGATGAGCTGGTCTTCTACGACATCACGGCCAGCCCTGAGGGGCGGACCCTGGACTATGGCTGGGTGGCGGACATCGCCCGCGATCTGGACATCCCCTTCTGCGTCGCCGGGGGCATCGCCACCGTGGAGCAGGCCGCGCGATGCCTCGATCACGGGGCCGACAAGGTCTCGGTCAATTCGCGGGCGCTGGCCCGGCCCGAGCTGATCTCCGAGATGGCGGAGCGACTGGGCCGCCAGTGCGTGGTGGTCGGCATCGACAGTCGCCTCATCGACGGCGAGTGGCAGGTGCATCAGTTCACCGGCGATCCCTCGGCCACCAAGCGCACGGGCCGCCGCACCCTGGACTGGATCCTTGAGGCCGAAGCCCTGGGCGCGGGCGAGATCGTGCTCAACGTCATGGACCAGGATGGCGTGCGCAACGGCTATGACATCGCCCAGCTGAAGGCGGCGCGCGAGCGGCTGACCATTCCGCTGGTCGCCTCGGGCGGGGCCGGGGCGCCTGAGCATTTTCGCGAGGTGTTCGAACAGGCCGACGTTTCGGGCGCGCTGGCTGCCAGCGTGTTCCACACGGGCGCCGTCGCCATCCCGGACCTCAAACGCTTTCTCGCCGACGCCGGACAGGAGATCAGGCTGTGACCCTCAATCCCGACACGCTGGATTTCGAAAAAGGCGGCGGCCTGATTCCCGTGGTGGTGCAGGACGCGGCGACGCTGCAGGTGCTGACCCTGGCCTGGATGGATCGCGCCGCGCTGGAGGAAACGCAGGCGAGCGGCGAGGCGACCTTCTTTTCCCGCTCGCGCGGCGGGCGCTGGCGCAAGGGCGAGACCTCGGGCGACCGACTGCATGTCGTTTCGCTCACCCCCGACTGCGACGGCGACGCCCTGGTGCTCAAGGTCCGGCCGATCGGCAATGCCTGTCACCTGGACCGCATCAGCTGTTTCGGCGAGGAGGATGCACCGGGCCTCGGGCGTCTGGGCCGACTGGAGGCGACCATCGCCGCCCGCGCCGACGCTGATCCGAAGACCAGCTGGACGGCCCGCCTGATGGCGGAAGGGCCGAAACGCGCCGCGCAGAAGGTCGGCGAGGAGGGCGTGGAAACAGCGCTGGCGGGCGCGGCCGGCGACACAGACGAGCTTGCGAATGAGGCGGCGGACCTCATCTATCATCTGTTCGTTCTGCTCAGGACGCGTCACATGGTGTTTCAGGACGTGCTCAACGTGTTGGCCCGGCGGGCCGAAACGGCCAAGAACCCTGACTGACGGCGTGCCGCCTCTGGCCGGTGCGCCCGGACGAAGAGACGGAGAGGCGAATGTCGGCCCTGATACTGTTCGGCGGAGGTGGCGATCTGGCGCTGCGCATGCTGCTGCCGTCGCTCTATTTCCTCGACCACGACGGTCTTCTGGATCCCGAGCTGAAGATCATCTCAGCCGCCCGCTCGGACGAAACGCGGGACGACTATATCGCGCGGGTGCGGGCTTCGGTCGAGCCCCGCGCAAAATCGGACGAGGCCTGGGCGGACGACACCTGGGCCCGGCTGGCCGCCCGGCTGGACTATGTGGCGCTCGACGCCACCAGCGCGGACGAGCTGAAGACGTTGAAGGCGAAAATCGGGGATGGCGCTGTAACCGCTTTCATGGCCGTGTCGCCGTCGATCTACGGCCGGATCGTGCCCGCCATGCACGCCGCGGGGCTGGCCGGGCCCGACACTCGCATTGTGCTGGAAAAGCCCGTAGGCTGCGACCTGGAGAGCTTCCGCGAGATCGATGATGCCGTCTCGGCCGTGTTCGACGAAAGCCAGGTGTTCCGCATCGACCACTATCTGGGCAAGGAGACGGTCCAGAACCTGATCGCCCTGCGCTTCGGCAACACCATCTTCGAGCCACTGTGGAACAATCTGACCATCGACCATGTGCAGATCACCGTGGCCGAGACCGTCGGGGTGGGCGACCGCTGGCCCTATTACGACGAGTACGGAGCATTGCGCGACATGCTGCAGAACCACATGCTGCAGCTGCTGTGTCTGGTGGCCATGGAGCCGCCGTCCGACATCGACGCGGACTCGGTGCGAAATGAGAAGGTCAAGGTGCTGCGCAGCCTGAGGCCCATCACCGTCGAGGAGGTGACCCGCGTGACCGCTCGGGGTCAGTACCCGGAGTATCTGAATGAACGGGGCGCGCCGACCGACACGGAGACCTTCGTCGCTATCCGCGCCGACATAGATAATTGGCGCTGGGCGGGCGTGCCCTTCTTCATGCGCACCGGCAAATGCATGGCCGAAAAGCGCACCGAGATCGTGATCCAGTTCAAGCCGGTCCCGCACTCGATCTTCGGGCGGGACGGGTCCAGCTATCGCGGGGTCATCCAGCCCAACCGGATGATTATTGAACTCCAGCCCGACGAGGACATTTCCCTTGAGGTGATGAACAAGCAACCGGGCCTGGACCAGCGCATGCAGCTGCAGCCCATCACCATGAGCCTGTCGTGGGGGCACAATGACCGCAAGGCCCGCCCGCCGCGGCGTCGCATCGCCTATGAGCGGCTGTTGCTGGATGCCATGTCGGGCGACTCCACCCTGTTTGTCCGCCGAGACGAGGCGGAACAGGCGTGGAAATGGGTCGATGAGGTCTCGGATGCCTGGGAGGGGGCGGACATGAAGGTCGAACCCTATGAAACCGGCAGCTGGGGCCCCGAGGCCGCCGACCTGCTGCTGTCCCGCACCGGCCGCCGCTGGAACAGTCATGAGCGTTGAGATCGAAACCTTTGCCCGTCGCGCGGACTGGGCCGCAGCCTGCGCCGCCCGCCTGACCGACGCCCTGGCCGGGGCCCTGAGCGAACGCCCGCGCGCCTTTTTCGCAGGCTCAGGCGGATCGACCCCCGGCCCGATCTATGCCGCGATGAGAAAGGCTGATCTGGACTGGAACCGCGTGACCGTCACCCTGGTCGATGAGCGACACGTCCCGGAAAACTCGCCCGAGTCGAACGCCACCCTTCTGAAGACAAGCCTGCCGGTCGGCCCCGGACAGGCCGACTTCATCCCCCTGTACAGCCCCGCCGTGACCGTCGACCGCGCCGCCGCTGTCGCCACCCACGCCCTGGCTGGCCAGACCGACCGGCTTGACGCGGCCCTGCTGGGCATGGGCGAAGACGGCCATATCCTGTCGATGTTCCCGGAAAGCCCGACGCTGAAGACGCTGCTGATCCCGACCCTGACGCCCGCCATACTCGGCGTGCCGCCCGGTCGCGATGGTATGGCGCCCAGCCGCGAGCGCCTGTCGATGAACCTGCCTTGGCTGATGGCCTGTGGCACCGTGGTCATGGCCCTGACCGGCTCGGCCAAGCGCAAGGTGTTCGAGGATCGCATCATGGCCGATCCCGCCCTTGTCCCCGTCGCGGCGCTGGCCGCCCACATCCCCCACCTGCAAGTCCTCTGGACGGAACAGTCTGAATGACCGACCTCCACCCCACCATCCGCGCGGTCACCGACCGCATCATCGCTCGCAGCCGCGACACGCGCGCCGATTATCTGCGCCGCATGGACGAGGCCGCGACCAGCCGGCCCGGCCGCGCCAAGCTGAGCTGCGCCAACTGGGCCCACGCCTTTGCCGGCGCCCCGGTCCGGGACAAGCTGACGGCCATGACCGGTAGCCAGCCGAACCTTGGCATCGTCACCGCCTATAATGACATGCTGTCGGCGCATCAGCCGTTCGAGCGCTTCCCCGAGGTCGTCCGTCAGGCCGTGCGCGAGGTGAATGCCACCGCCCAGGTCGCCGGCGGCACGCCCGCCATGTGCGATGGGGTGACCCAGGGTCGCCCGGGCATGGAGCTGTCGCTGTTCAGCCGCGACGTGATCGCCATGTCGACCGCCGTCGCCCTGACCCACGATGCGTTTGATGCCGCCCTGTGCCTCGGTGTATGCGACAAGATCGTGCCCGGCCTGTTCATGGGTTCGCTGGCGTTCGGCCATCTGCCCGTCGTGTTTGCCCCCGCCGGTCCCATGCCCAGCGGCATTCCCAATGCTGAAAAGGCGCGGGTGCGCGCCCTCTATGCCCAGAACAAGGTCGATCGTGCGACCCTGCTGGAGAGCGAGGTGGCCAGCTATCATTCGCCGGGCACCTGCACCTTTTACGGCACGGCCAACTCCAACCAGATGATGATGGAGGTGATCGGCCTGCATCTTCCGTCCACGGCCTTTGTTCACCCCGATACCGGCCTCAGGGATGCTCTGACGGCGGCGGCGGCGAAGCGGGCGGTCGAACTGGCCCGGTCGGGCGAGGGCCGGATGAGCCGCGTGGTCGACGAGAAGTCGATCGTCAACGCCATCATCGCCCTGTTGGCCACCGGCGGCTCAACCAACCACGCCATCCATCTGGTCGCCATGGCGCGCGCGGCCGGGGTGCTGATCGACTGGACCGACATGGACGAACTGAGCAGCGCGACGCCGCTTCTGGCCCGGGTCTATCCGAACGGGTCGGCCGATGTGAACGCCTTCCAGGCGGCGGGCGGTGTCGCTTTTGTGGTGCGCGAACTGGCGGAGAACGGGCATCTGCACACCGACGTCACCACCGTCATGGGTGAGGGCCTCCAAGCCTATTACCAGGAGCCCATGCTGGACGAGGACGGGCAGCTGGTCTGGCGCGACGGCGTATCTGAAAGTCTGGATACGGATATTCTGCGCCCTGTCTCCGATCCCTTTCAGAGGGATGGCGGCCTGCGTCTCGTCGAGGGCGCGCTGGGTCGGGCGGTCATCAAGGTCTCGGCGGTCAAGCCCGAACACCGGGTGGTCGAGGCCCCGGCCGCCGTATTCGACACCCAGGAGTCCGCGCTTGAAGCCTTCCGGGAGGGCAAGCTGAACCGCGACGTCATCGTCGTCCTGCGCTTCCAGGGCCCCAAGGCCAACGGCATGCCCGAACTGCACAGCCTGTCACCGGCGCTCGGCATCCTTCAGGATCGCGGCTTCAAGGTCGCCTTTGTCACCGATGGCCGGATGTCGGGTGCGTCGGGCAAGACGCCGGCCGCCATCCACCTCAGCCCCGAAGCCCTCGCGGGCGGGCCCCTTGCTCGCGTGCGCGACGGCGACCTCATCCGGCTCGACCCCGACAAGGGGGAGTTGACCCTAGTGGATTGCCCCGATTTCGCGGATCGCCCCTGCGCCGCGCGCGTCGACACCCACCTTCAGGCCGCCTCATGGGGCTATGGGCGGGAGCTGTTCGGGGCCTTCCGCCATGTGGTCGGCTCGGCCGAGGAAGGCGCCTCCGTCTGCTTTGCCCAGCCTCCTGCCGGGCCGTCGGGCATCGACACACCCCCCGACCCCAATGTGGTCGACCGCACCATGGACGCCTGAATGAGCGACGCTCCCCTGCACCTTGTCGGCGACGTGGGCGGGACCAATGCCCGCTTTGCCCTGTCGCGCACGGTCGATGGCAAGCCGCGCGTCGAGCACCATGCGAGCTTCCCCGCCGAGGACCACCCGACCTTTCTGGACGGCGTGCGGGCTTTTCTGGAGGGGTGTGACTCGCGCCCGGACGGCGGGGTCATTGCGGTCGCCGGACCGGTCACGGATGGCTTCATCGACCTGACCAATTCGCCCTGGCGGGTGTCCGAGCGCGAGCTGGCCAGCCTTGGGGTCGGTCCGATCCGCCTGATCAATGATTTCGAGGCCCTGGCCTGGGCCGCGCCGCTGCTGGAAGGCGACGACCTTGCCCATCTGGGCGGACCCCGTGCGGGCGATCCCCACCAGACGCTGGCGGTACTGGGGCCCGGCACCGGCTTCGGCGTCTCGGCGCTGGCGCGCGACCGTTGGGGCTCGGCCGTGGCCCTGGCGTCGGAGGGCGGCCATGTCGACTTCCCACCGGCGGACGCCATCGAGGACGAGGTGCTGCGGATTCTGCGGCGACGCTACACCCGGGTGTCGATCGAGCGACTGGTCTGCGGACCGGGACTGGTCAATCTGCACCGGGCCCTGGCCGAGATCGACGGTCGACCGACATCGATTAGCGATCCGGCCGAGATCACCCGCGACGCCCTGGCCGATCCGCGCGGCCCCTGCGGGGCGACGCTGGCCCGCTTCTGCGCCATTCTGGGCTCGGTGGCGGGCGACGTCGCCCTGACCACCGGCGCGCGCGGCGGGATCTATATCGCCGGGGGGATCGCCCCGCGCATTCTCGACTTTCTGAAGGCCAGTCCGTTCCGTGAACGGTTCGAGCAAAAAGGACGCTTCACCCCCTATATGCAGGCCATTCCCACCTGGGTGATCCTGCACAAACAGGCGGCCCTGCTGGGAGCCGCGACGGTCGCTGGCCGCGAGGACTGAATTTGTCATCACGGGCGCGTGAACCCTTTGCCACAATCCGGCGTTTGGGTGTCTCAACCGAGGAAGGGACTTCTCATGCGTAAACTGATCATCGCCTCCGCTTCGGCCGTTGCCCTGATGGGGGCCGCCGCCTGCACCGATAGCGCCGCCGAAAAGGAAGCGGACGCCCGCGCTGACGCCATCGAAGCGGAAGCCAATGTCGAGGCCACCCGTCTGGAAAACGCCGCCGACCAGGCCGCGACCGACGCCGAGCGGGATGCCCTGAACGACCGTGCCGATGCCGTACAGGAATCGGCAGAACGTCGCGCCGACGCCGTTGAGGACGCCGCTCGCAACAACCCGAACACTGTGCCCCCCGCACAGTAGGATTTCCGACTGCCGGGGGGTCATGCCCCCGGTCATCCTTCGGAAGGAAAGGCCTCGCCATCCCCCCGGCGGGGCCTTTTTCTGCGCCCTATCCGCTCCGCTTCGGCGGCCAGGGGATGAAGGCGCTGGTGCGGCGCACATAGTCCGCATAGCCGGGCCGCGAGCTGTGGATGGCCTTTTCGGTGATGCCGATGCCCGACCATTTGGTCAGGGTGAAGGTCAGGAAGATCGGCCCAAGGATCGAGGCCAGACCCGGGCCTGTCTCGGCCGCGATCAGATAGAGGCCCCACCAGACGCAGGCATCGCCGAAATAGTTGGGGTGCCGGGTATAGCGCCACAGGCCGGTGTCCAGCACCTTGCCCTTGGTCGAGGGATCGCGCCGAAACGCCGCCAGTTGCGCGTCGCCCACGGTCTCGAAGGCCAGACCCACGACGAACAGGGCCACGCCTGCCCAGCCCAGCCAGCCGACGGGCGGGGTCCCCGCCACCTGGCCCAGCTGCACCGGCAGGGACGTCAGCCAGGCCAGCACCGCCTGGGGCCAGAAAACGAACAGCAGGGCCACCGTCGGCCAGCTCCGGCCTGTCTTCATCTGGCGTCCGATCAGATCGGCATAGCGCCGGTCCTCGCCATGGGCCCGCCAGCGAAGAAACAGATGCAGGCCCAGCCGCACCGCCCATAGTCCGCACAGGCCGACCAACAGGGCGGAACGCAAGGCGTCGCCCTCCGTCCGGGGCCAGGTCACCAGCGCCAGGAACAGCATGGCCATGGGCCAGATGGCGTCGATGAAGCTGACGTCGCGGATCCGTACGGCGACCAGCCACAGCAGGCTCATGACGCCGAGGATCAGCACCAGATTGAGGCCCAGCAGCCATGTGATCTCGGTCAGGGTCATGGGAGCTCTCCGGCAAGGGGGACAATCCCTATACGCTCAGCACCTTCCCAGGGATGCCCGACGCCGCCGTCATCCCTCGTGGTGCTGCCCGCCGAACGTCCGGTCCAGCCGCCGCTCCAGCCGCGTCTTCACCCCGTCGATAAGGCTGAAGGCCGCCGGGATGAAGATCAGTGACAGGGCCGTCGAGGTGATCAGGCCCCCGATCACGGCGACCGCCATAGGACTGCGGAACTCGGTGCCCTCGCCGAACGCCAGCGCGATCGGCAGCATGCCGAGTCCCATGGCCAGCGTCGTCATGATGATCGGCCGGGCCCGCTTGTGAGCCGCGTCGATGATGGCCTCGCGGCGGTTCAGACCGTTCTTCATGGCGATGATGGCGTAGTCGACCAGCAGGATGGAGTTCTTGGCCGCGATTCCCGTCAGCATGATGATGCCGATCAGGGCCGGCATCGACAGCGACTTGCCCGTCACCAGAAGCAGGAAGAAGGCCCCGCCGAACGACACGGGAAGCGCCGCCAGAATGGTGATCGGGTGGAAGAAGCTGCGGAACAGCAGCACCAGCACGACATACATCAGCAGAATGCCGGTCACGATGGCGAAGATGAAGCCGGTCCCGGTCTCCTGCAGATTTTCAAGTTCGCCCGACACGGCCTGGGTGACGCCTTGGGGCAGGTTTTTCATGGCCGGCAGGGCATCGACCCGCTGCGAGGCCTGGCCCAGGGTGATGCCGTTCAGCTCTGCGGTGAGGGTCGCGACGCGCTTGCGGTCCAGACGTTCGATCTGGTTGGGACCGGCCCCGAACGTGATATCGGCGACCGAGGTCAGTGGCACGGAGGCCCCGGACGCGGTCGGGACCCGCAGATTTTCCAGGACACCCAGATCACTGCGGGCTTCCTCGCGCAGCATGACGCGAATGGGAATCTGCCGGTCGCCCAGATTGAATTTGGGCAGCAGTTGATCGGCGTCCCCCAGCGTGGCCACGCGCGCCACCGAGCTGATGTCGGCCGAGGCCACGCCCTGCCGGGCCGCCACATCGCCCTTGGGCGTGATCAGGATTTCAGGGCGAACCAGCGCCGCCGAGGAGATGACATTGGTCAGGCCGGGAATCTGGCGCATCTGGCGCTCGACCGCGGAGGCGGCCTCCTCGAGCGCATCGCCGTCGTCACCCACCAGTTGGATCGAGACCTGGCTACCCTGGCCGTCGGCCCCGAACTGGACACGGGCACCCGGGATGGCGCGCAGCACCGGACCCATTTCCTGCTCAAACGCCTGCTGGCGCAGCGAGCGCTCACTGCGCTTGACCAGGTTGACGGTGATGTTGGCCTTGCGAACCTCGCCCGCCGACCCGCCCCCGCCCGGCCCGAAGCTGACCGAGGCCGAGCCGACCGAGGAATAGACGGACCGTACCTCGGGCCGTTCCAGCAGCGCCGTATTGACGCGCTGCACCACCGAGTCCGTCTCGGCCAGGGTCGAGCCCGGCGGTAGCTGGATGGTGATGCTGGAACGCGACACGTCCTCGGCCGGAATGAATTCGAACGGCAGCATGGCTGCGAGCCCGAACGAGCCGATCAGGAACAGCGTCCCGCCGCCCATGACCCAGATCCGGTGATCGCGGAAGCGGCGCAGCACGCGCCGGCCCAGACGCGGCCTGCGCTCGCCCTCCCCGCCCCGGAAATCATTCAGCACCCAGTTGACCATGACCAGGTAGCGCCTCATCCAGGCCGGGTCGCCGTGCTCCTTGCCCTGGTCGCGCTTGAGCATATAGGCGCCCATCAAGGGGGTCAGAGTCCGCGCCACCACCAGCGAGAAGAAGACGCTGACGCAGGCGGCAATGGCGAAGCTCTTGAAGAACTGGCCGACCACACCGGGCATGAAGCCGGTCGGGGCGAACACGGCCAGCAGGGTCGCCGTGGTCGCGATCACCGCCAGGCCGATTTCGTCGGCCGCCTCGATGGCCGCCGGATAGGGTGCCTTGCCGTCGCGGATGTGGCGGACGATGTTCTCGATCTCGACGATGGCGTCATCCACCAGAATGCCGATGGTCAGCGACAGCGCCAGCAGGGTCACCACGTTCAACGACTGGCCCGTCAGGTCCATGATCCAGAAGGTCGGGATCAGTGACATGGGCATGGCCACGGCCGCGATCAGCGTCGCCCGCCAGTCGCGCAGGAATACGAAGACCACCAGCACCGCGAGGCTCGCGCCCAGCAGCAGGGCTTCGACCGAGGCATGGAAGTTGTTGATCACGTCCGAGGTGGTGTTGGCCACCTCCTCGATGGAGACGTTGTCCAGTTCCGCGTCCAGCGCCTTGATCTCGGCCCGCGTGGTCTCATAGACGTCCAGTTCGGACGACTCCTTGGAGCGGCTGATGCTGAAGCCGACGACCTCGGCGCCGTTATAGCGGGCCCGCCCGCGCGGCTCGGACCATTCATCCACCACCTCGCCCAGATCGCCCAGCCGCACCGAACGATTTCCCACCGGGATCAGGGTCGCGCGCAGGTCCTCGACCGACCGGGCCGAGCCCACGGTACGGATCGCCTGTTCCTCGCCACCGATTTCGCCGCGCCCGCCGGGCAGGTTGATGTTGGAGGCCCGCAGCTGGTTCGAAACCGCCGCCGCCGTAACCCCCTGGGCCGCCAGTTTGGCGGGGTCCAGCTTGATGCGGATCTCGCGGCTGACACCCCCGTCGCGGCTGATCTGGCTGACGCCTTCCACCGACAGCAGTCGCTTGGCGACCGTATTGTCGACGAACCAGCTCAGTTCCTCGGGATTCATACCCGGAGCGCGCACCATATAGGTCGCGATCGGAATCTGGGTGAACTCGATCCGCTGGACGATCGGCTCCTGCACATCGGCCGGCAGGTTCTGGCGAATCCCGGCGATGGCGTTGCGCACGTCATTAGTGGCCTTCTCGAGGTCCACGCCCAGCTGGAAGGTGATGGCCGTCGTCGAGACCGAGTCGTTGACGGTCGAGCTGATGTCATCGACCTCGCCCAGCCCCGCCACAGCATCCTCGACCAGACGCGTAACCTGGGTTTCCAGCTCGGTCGGGGCCGCGCCCGACTGCACCACCGTCACGGCCACGACCGGCAGTTCCACGTCGGGGAAATTGTTCACCGGCAGCCTGAAATAGCTCATCACCCCGGCGACCGTCAGGATGATGAACAGCAGCACCACCGGAATCGGGTTCCGGATCGAGGCCGCCGATATGTTGTTGAAGTTCATCGGGCCGGTCTCAGCTTGCGGTCGCGGCGCGGGCGGTCGGGGCCACCGGCGTTGCCGGCACCACGGTCACCCGGTCACCATCGGCCAGGAAGCCCGCGCCCTTGACCACCACTCGCTGGCCTTCGCTCAGGCCGGTGTCGATGGCCACATTCGGTCCCTCGCGCGCGCCGGTCCGCACCTGCACGAAGCGGACCGTGGAGTCAGTACCCACGACATAGACCCCGGCCTGACCCTCGCGATAGATCACCGCCTCGGAGGGAACGATCAGGGCCGGCTGCTGCCCCAGGGCGATTTCGGCCCGGGCGAACATGCCGCTCCTCAGTTGGCTGCTGCCCTCGATCGCGATACGCGCGATGCCCAGCCGCGTCTGGGGGTCGACCTCGGGCGTCACGATCCGCACCCGGCCGACGGTCGCGCCGTCCGCCCGGTCAGCCGTGACCACGGCGCTCATGCCGGGACGCACCAGGGCCAGATCGGCTTCGGGCACCTGGGCGTCTAGTTCCAGACGCCCGTCACGCACCATGCGGAACAGTTCAGTGCCCGGCTGTACGATCTGGCCGCGGGTGACGCTGCGGCTGATCACGCGGCCCGAGACGGGGGCACGGATCGTGGTCTGGGCCAGGCGGGTGGCGGTTTCAGACCGCGCGGCGCGGGCGGCCTCCAGCTGGGCGGCGGCCGTACGCTGATTGGCCTCGGCCGTGTCCAGAGCCGCCTGGCTGAGATAGCCCCGCTCACGCAGTTCGCGGGCCCGTGCCAGCGCCGCGTCCTGCTGGGCGACCAGGGCCTCCGCGGATTTCACCGAGGCCTCCTGCTGGGTCAGCTGGGCCCTCAGGACGTCGTCGTTCAGCTTGACCATGGGCTGGCCCTGCCGGACATAGCTGCCCTCATCGACATAGACGGCCGTCGCGACCAGCCCGCCGGTCTCGGCGCCGACCGGCACCTCTTCCCAGGCCGAGATGGTCCCCGACACCGTGAGCGTCCGCGCCAGATCGACGCGGGCCACCGTGGTCACTGTCACGGTCTGGCCGGCAACGGGCTCGGTCGCCGCCGCGTCGTCCTCGCCATGGCCCGAGCATGCGCCGAGCGCCGCCAGCCCCAGGATCGCAAAGGCGGCGGCCACCGGCTTCAGCATTGATCTCACGTCCATATCCCCTGTGCGTGGTTCCGGCCTCTGATGCCGGTACGTGAGAGGCGCATCGGCAAGTCGGAACCCGGACGCCGCCTATACCCTGTTCGCGAGCCGTTCTCAAACGAGACCTCGGCCATTACAGCATTGTAATCCGCCTCCGGGGCCTTTCGCGGCGCTTGCGCGAGTTGGCGTCGGCCCGGCCCCATGCTAACCGCGCCGCAGCATGAGCACGCCGCCTCCGACACCCCCGATCGACCGCATCCGCAACTTCTCCGTCGTTGCGCATATTGATCATGGAAAATCAACACTTTCTGACCGGTTGATCCAGTTCACGGGGGGGCTGAGCGCGCGGGAGATGCGCGAGCAGGTGCTGGACAATATGGAGATCGAGCAGGAGCGCGGGATCACCATCAAGGCCCAGACCGTGCGGCTGCACTACAGGGCGAAGGACGGGCTGGATTACGTCCTGAACCTGATGGACACGCCCGGCCACGTCGACTTCGCCTATGAGGTCAGCCGCAGCCTGGCCGCCTGTGAGGGCTCGATCCTGGTGGTCGATGCATCGCAGGGGGTCGAGGCCCAGACCCTCGCGAATGTCTATCAGGCCATCGACAACAACCACGAGATCGTCCCCGTCCTGAACAAGATCGACCTGCCCGCCGCCGAGCCCGAGCGGGTCCGCGAACAGATCGAGGATGTGATCGGCATCGACGCCTCGGACGCCGTCCTCTGTTCGGCCAAGTCCGGCCTCGGCATCGAGGATGTGCTGGAGGCCATCGTCACCCGCCTGCCCGCGCCCAAAGGGGACCCCGACGCCCCGCTCAAGGCCATGCTGGTCGATGCCTGGTACGACCCCTACCTCGGCGTGATCCTGCTGGTCCGGGTCTTCGACGGCCATCTGCGCGCCGGCCAGCGGGTGAAGTTCATGCAGAACGGCTCGACCCATCTGGTCGACCGCGTCGGCGTCTTCCTGCCCAAGAACACCCCGGTCGAGAGCCTCGGCCCGGGCGAGGTCGGCTTCATCACCGCCCAGATCAAGGAGGTCGCCCACGCCGCCGTCGGCGACACCATCACGGATGAAAAGCGCCCCACCGACACCCCGCTCAAGGGCTTCAAGGAAGTCCAGTCGGTGGTCTTCTGCGGCCTGTTCCCGGTGGATGCGGCCGACTTCGAGGACCTGCGCGCCGCCATCGCCCGCCTGCGCCTGAACGACGCCTCATTCACCTATGAGATGGAATCCAGTGCCGCCCTCGGCTTCGGCTTCCGCTGCGGCTTCCTCGGCCTGCTGCACCTCGAGATCATCCAGGAGCGCCTCTCCCGCGAGTTCAACCTCGACCTGATCGCGACCGCCCCCTCGGTGGTCTACAAGATCGGCCTCAGGGACGGCACCACCGTCGACCTGCACAACCCGGCCGACCTGCCCGACGTCATGCAGATCGAGACGATCAGCGAGCCATGGATCAAGGCCACCATCCTGACGCCCGACGAATACCTCGGCGGCGTCATCAAGCTGTGTCAGGACCGCCGCGGCCAGCAGGTGGAACTGTCCTACGTCGGCGCCCGCGCCCTGGTGGTCTATGAGCTGCCGCTGAACGAGGTGGTGTTCGACTTCTACGACCGGCTGAAGTCCATCAGTAAGGGCTATGCCAGCTTTGACTATGAGCTGACCGACTACAAACCCGGCGATCTGGTCAAGATGAACATTCTGGTCAATGGCGAGCCGGTCGATGCCCTCAGCATGCTGGTCCACCGCGCCCGCGCCGAAACCCGCGGCCGCGGCATGGTGGAGAAGATGAAGGAGCTGATCCCGCCCCACATGTTCCAGATCCCGATCCAGGCCGCCATCGGCGGCAAGATCATCGCCCGCGAAACCGTCCGCGCCCTCAGGAAGGACGTGACGTCGAAGTGTTACGGCGGCGACGCCACCCGCAAGAAGAAGCTGCTGGAGAAGCAGAAGGCCGGCAAGAAGCGCATGCGCCAGTTCGGCAAGGTCGAGATCCCGCAGGAGGCGTTCATCGCGGCGCTGAAGATGGACGAGGATTGAGGGGGGCTACTGCTCTGAGCCTGCGCTCTCGGCACCTGGCTCTTTTTCGACCGACATAGCCCCGCCCAGTGCTTGGAAGCGCCGATCCGCCAGCCATTGGATGCGCTTAGCTTGAGTAAGCAACACGCGCCGAAGGCCGGTCTGCACTTTTCGCTCTGAGATCACCTGAGCCAGTCGCGAGATGACTAACGCGCGTCTCGCAATACGAAAGTCGGGATGAGATCGAAGCTCGAAGACGCTTTCAGACACAATGCTTCCCCTAAATGAGGTTGGCACATCAACCGAGAGCTCTCCGGGCGGCGGGTCTTTCTCGTTCAGGATGGCATGGAACTGGGACTCGGCGATTGCCTTTGCGGTGATGACTCGCTCGAGAGCATTCAGGTGTTGGCAAGCATCCTTGTCCTTGCCTCCAACGCCTTCAAATTCAGGCAGCGGCCATACTTCGATTTCGAATACCTCAAACGGATCTAACACTGACATCGCCACAGCGTCGGTTCGCTGGTTAGTCAGGTGGCGTCTGATACGTGTTCGAAGCTTTTCGTTCGTCTGCCCGACGTAGATAGGCTCTCCCTCGTAATCGAAGAAAGCGTACACGCCCCATTTGAAGTCCCCAACCTTCCGCACATCGCCGTTGGGCAACGTAAAGGGCGCGTCCAGAAACTGGGAAAGCTGTTTCCTGAGTTCTTCCGTTTCGAACGGAGGTGTGTTGATTGCGTCCGGCTTCTGGTCGGCCATTCCTGTCATGCTGCCTTGCGGTGCATGAATGTCGATGATGCGACGGGTTCGAAGATGTGCTGCGCCAAATGCCTAACGACAGGCACCGCGACACCATCGCCAGTGAGGTGATAAGCTTCGTTGTAGTTTCGTGGCAATTTGTAGGAATCCTCTAGCCCCATCAGTCGGGCAGTTTCGCGTGCAGAAATTAGACGCGAGCGGAGGCTGCTTCCGTCAACCACTATGATCACCTGCCTACTCGAACCACCAGCAGGCGTCCGCAAACATCCGGCCACGTCATCAAATCGGACTTCCGCGCGCTGAACTTTATGACCACGCTCGTCAATCCGCGTCCGACGATAGATACACCCCACCATACGACGTCCAGCACGTTTCGCTTGGTTGATCTTCGCAAGATTGATTGGCGACATCATCGCCACGAGCTTCTGAGTTTCTTCCGGCGTATGCCAACTGACGCTATCGGGCCGGTCCTCGATGAGGTCAGCGAATGTGCTCAGCCGGCGCTCAGGTGTCGGCACGTTCCACCAAATGAGGTGCTTTGAAACATCCGCTGGGAGCCCCCCCACAGCGCGGTTGAGGGCACCAGTGTGGAAGGGTTCAATGGGTCCCGGTGCGAGCAAGGACGCATCCAACTCAACACTCTTGTGAGCCCCTATCACAAAAAGGCGGGGCCTCGATTGCGGCACAAAGAGATCGGCATTGATGACAAGTGCACCGAACCGATAGCCCGCTTCCGCGAATGTCTGGCAAATTGCCCGAAAGTCGCTACCACCGCGCGACGTCAGGGTGCCGCAGACATTTTCTACAGCCACGAGCTTCGGCGCTCGTCCGTCTTCGACCAAATCCGAGATGACCCGCCAAAAAGGGTAAAAAGTGCCGGAACGATCGCCCCCCAGACCGGCACCGGCACCAGCCAATGACAAGTCCTGACAGGGAAATGAGCCCCATACCAAGTCTGGGTGGCCGAGCACGTCCGATGCCTTGACGTTTGCAACATCGCCAATGGAAAGTTCGCCTTTAACCCCCCAGTTCGCTTGATACGAAAGACCCTTCTTGGCGTCGAAATCGTTTGCAAACAGGCAATCCCACCCGTCGCCGAGTCCAGCGCGAGCCATGCCGCCGCCAGCGAAGAATTCCAGAAATGATGGCATCGGTTCCTCCACCCCGAATCAGGCTGCCCCAGTTTGGGTAATGATCCCGCCTCAAGCGAGGTAGATCACCAAAAACCTACCAGCACCTGAATTTCAGCCGACCTTGTTCGCCAAATGTTCTCGTAATGTCAAGTTGCGGCATTCGCGCTAAGATGAGTCGGGCTTTGAGGAGGAGCGATGTCGGATAGAATTTTCGAAGTGAACATTCGCCGGAACCTCGATGGAGCACAGTTGGGCTGGCCCGAGCGCGGCGAGGCTATGCCCGAGTCCACTTTGGGTGGGAACCAATCCTACTGCGACCTCCGTGGCATCCGGTGGCGCGAAGTCGGTGAGGTTCTCACGCGTGAGCGGGTGTATCTGGACCGCTTGCTATCAGACCAGATCAACGAAGATGATTTGGATGAAGAACTTTGGAGTGCAGCTGACAGAGGCGAGCCTCCGTTAGAGGGGTTGGACCCTGGGGTGGCGAGCGCGGTTTTTGCTTTGTCCGCGTCAGGGGCCGTCACAGCCTACAGCTGCAACGGCGGCGCGTTTGGAAACCGGCACAATTCAAAGCACCCCGTCGTAGCATTCTTTACTCGCCAAAGGATGGTCCCTCTGCTGCTTGCATGTGCTGAGAAGGCTGACATTGGCTTAGAGAATGCAACCAATGGCATTGCAATTGCTTACGCCGACCGAGTGACCAAGTTATACGATTTTGCCGTCGAGATTTACGAAAATAGAAGCTCGTTCAATCGCTTGAAGCGAAATATTTCTGCTTCGAGCATCGATCGTAACACCTCTGAGTCAAACGCCGCAATCGCTACTGGCCGAGGCCAACGGACCCAATGTCCCCGAGCGGAATGTAGCCTTGACAAGGCAGGCTAGAGCCCGGCGATCATTCGCAGAACCAGCGCAGCCTGCGCCGCAGTCCCCAATGTCAGCAAGCCCACCAAAGCCCACTCTGTCCTGTCTCGCCCCATAGCGCGGCCCCGACGGCCCTAACGGTGAACCGTTCAGACAACCTATCCTGGTATTTCCTTAACCGCTATCGTTGAGCTTCAACCGCACCGCTTTGCGAGCCCATCCTCGGACGTCGCCACGTGAATCCCTACCGCCCTCTGGCGGGGCTCCAGAGCATGAGAGTCCTCGTCGCCTGCGAATATAGCGGCACGGTCCGCAATGCCTTCTTGGACATGGGGCATGATGCTTGGTCGTGCGATCTGTTGCCGAGCGAGGACGGGTCCAATCGGCATATCATCGGGGATGCCCGCGACCTTTTGAATGATGGGTGGGACCTGCTGATGGTCGCACACCCGCCTTGCACGAGATTATGCAATTCGGGTGTGCGATGGCTGACGAAGCCGCCTCCCGGCAAAACCAAGGAAGAGATGTGGCGCGAGCTAGAGGAAGGCGCGGCGCTGTTCTCGGACTTTTGGAACGCCCCGATTGATCGCATTGCGATTGAGAACCCGGTGATGCACAAGCACGCCAAGGCCCGGATCGCCAACTTTGAGGATTTCGCTCAGAGCATTCAGCCTTGGCAGTTCGGGCATGGGGAGACAAAGCGAACCTGTCTGTGGCTGAAGAACCTGCCACCACTGGTGCCGACGAACATCGTCGATGGCCGGGCGCAGCGGGTTCACCGAATGCCGCCGTCCGCCGACCGTTGGAAGGAGCGTTCGCGCTTCTATCCCGGGATTGCCAAGGCTATGGCCGAGCAGTGGACCGAGGCGGCGATGGCCGAGGCCGCTTAGGCACCAGCTACGTCCGATCCTGACGCAGGCACCCTCTATCCTGCCCCGCATGGATATGACCCTGCCCCCGGCTGTGCCTCTGCCGGATCCGCCGAGGGCGGATCGGCCGGCGCATTATCGTCTGTCGACCGAGACCTGGCTGCTGATCCTGAAAGAGTATCGGGAGGGGGCGACGGCGCCCTTTCTGGCCGACAAGTGGCGGGTGTCGGAGCATGCCCTGCGGCGGCGCATCACCCTGCACGGGGCGACCAAGCGCGAGTGGGGCGACAGTCAGGCGATCGCCATGGCCACAGCCCGCGAGGCCGAGCTAGAGGAGGCGCGGCGGAACAGCCCCGAGGCGGTGGCGGCGCGTCTGTTTGCCGGCCTGCCGATGCCTGCGGACGACGGGACGGTCGAGGACGGCGCTGAGGACCCGGCGGCGCTGGCGCGCATGGCGACGCTGGCGTCCGGGCGGGCCATGCGCGGGCGGCTGTGGGCCGAGGCGCGGGCGCTGGGGGCGCTGGCCGAGACCTATCAGCGGCTGGCGGCGCGGGAGGCGGAGACGGAGGCTGCGGCTGCGGGAGGGGGCGGAGGCGTGCGGGGCAGCGGGCCGGACGGGGCGCTGACGATTGCGGACCTGCCGCTGTCGCTGGTGCTGCAGGTGCTGGAGATGGGGACGGAGGAGAAGGTCGCCCTGTTCCGCTATCCGCCCGAGGGCCGACCCGACCCGGACCGGGCGGTGCGGAAGGTCTTCTGGAAGATGGACGGGCTTCACCACCGCTCTCTGAGCCGGATGCATTATCGCCGGCTGGCAACCGAGTCGTGGGTCGAGGCGCTGGAAGAGGCGATGGCGGCGGCAGGGGTGCCGCTGCCGGAGGAAGGGCATCTGCGCGGCTGGCGGCTGATGTCGGACGATGAGGTGTTCGAGGGGGCGGCGCGCGAGATGGAGGGCTGAGGCGGGGCCGGGTGGCCTCCCCCTGCCCGCTCCCTCTCGCCATTCGCGGGCGGGCGGGGTAGGTGACTGCCCTTTCCGGTTTTGCAGTACAGGACGGCTCTCATGACCGCCTCTCCGTCTCCCGCCTTTTCGCCGCTGAACGACCTCGAGGTGCTGCTGATGGCGGCCAGCTCGGGCGGGGCGGATGAGCGCGCGGCCTTTGAGGCGGCGGTGCCGGAGGGCAAGCTGTGGGCCGTGGTGGCCGAGGAGGATGCGGCGCGCGACACCCTGCGGCTGCGCACGGTGACGCCCCGGGACGGGCGGCCGGCGACGGCGATCTTTACGGCACGCGAGCGGGCGCTGGCGGTGTTCGGCGAGGATGCGACGGCCGAGGCATTTGACGGGCGGGCGCTGCTGGAGGTGATCTGCGTCAATCCGGCGGTGCTGAACCCGGGCCAGCCCTATGGGGTGTCGTGGCCGCCGGCGGCCCTGTCGGCGATGATCGGCCGGACCCTGCCCGAGCCCGGCGCGCGCTATCCGACCCATCTGGCCAGGCCGAAGGAGACGCCCGACGGGCTGGTCGAGGGGCTGACGCGCGAGTTCGAGGCCGATCCCTCGGTCAAGGCGGCGTGGCTGGCGCTGGCGCGCTGGTCGGACAGCGAGGATGCGGGCTTCTACCTCGATGTGCGGATGCCTGAGGGCGAGGCGCAGTTGCCGGGCCTGATGAACCGGGCGCTGGCCGGTGTGGTGCTGGACGCGCGTCTGGACGCGGGGGTGCGCGCGCCCGGGGCACCCGCTGGCATCGGGCTGGAGATCGTGGCGCCGCGGGACTGAGGGCCGCTGACGGATTTTCGTCATATGCCCGTTGACCGGACCCGGAGCCTGCCTTATGGGTCCGCGCCTTCCCGGACGATGTGTCGCTGATGCGTCGGCCCGAGAGCCCAGGTGGCGGAATTGGTAGACGCGCTGGCTTCAGGTGCCAGTGATCGAAAGGTCGTGGAGGTTCGAGTCCTCTCCTGGGCACCAGTTCTTCGAAACGGCGCTGCATCCTGACGATGCGGCGCCGTTCGTTTATGGTCCTCATGCACGTGAACAGGCGGGACGCATGACAGTACATCTGCACAGGGGCGATCTGCCCGACGGTCTGGACCTCGGGGCCGTGGTGGCGGTCGATTCCGAGACCATGGGCCTGCGCTATCGCCGCGACCCGCTGTGCGTGGTGCAGCTGTCGGCCGGGGACGGGGATGCCCATCTGGTCCAGCTGGACCGCGACGCCTATGACTGTCCGAACCTGAAGCGGCTGCTGGCGGACCCGGCTGTGCTCAAGATCTTCCACTTCGGCCGGTTCGACATCGCCATGTTCCAGCTGTGGCTGGGGGTGGAGACGCGGCCGGTCTATTGCACCAAGATCGCGTCCAAGCTGGCGCGCACCTACACCGACCGGCACGGGCTGAAGGATGTGGTGCGCGAACTGGCGGGGGTGGACCTGTCCAAGGCGCAGCAGAGCTCGGACTGGGGTGCGGAGACCCTGACCCCGGCGCAACAGGAATATGCTGCGTCGGACGTGCTGCACCTGCATGCCGTGCGCGAGCGGCTGGACGCCATGCTGGCGCGCGAGGGCCGCACGGGGCTGGCGGCCCAGCTGTTCGACTTCCTGCCCGTGCGGGCCCGGCTGGACCTGGACGGCTGGGAAGACACCGACATCTTTGCCCATAGCTGAATGACCGACACGCCCCCGCCCGAGGATCCGACGCCCGCGACCGCCGACAAGGCCCGGCGCTGGCGTGCCCATTCGCGGCGGGTGATGCTGTACCGGCGGGTGCTGCCGATGGTGATCCTGCTGCTGGCCGGGGGGACGGTCGCCTGGATCGTGCTGCGGACCGCCATTTCGGACGCCGAACGCCGCGCCGAACAGCGCACCGACGTGGCGCTGGACAATGCCCTCTACTATGGACAGGACGATCAGGGCCGGGCCTTCGTGATCGGGGCCAGGGGCGTGGTGCGGGTGGCGGAAACCGGCCATCTGCGCCTGGTCGGGCCGGTGCTGCGCCTCAATCTGGGAGGCACCAAGGTCACCGAAATGACGGCCGACGGCGGCACCTATGACGAGGCCGCCCGCCGGGTGATCATCGGCCCCAATGTGCGGATTTCCGACGGGGGATCGGGCTTTGTGCTGACCACGCCGGAGGCCGTCGTCGATACCCGGACCGGTGTCGTCACCGGTGACAAGGGCGTTCAGGGCACCGGACCGCTTGGCACCATGGCCGCTTCGTCCTATGTCATCCGCGACCAGGGCGAGCGTATCGAGTTTCGCGGCACGGTCGACAACAAGGTGCGGGGCACCATCAATCCCGCATCGTCCCGGAGATAAGGTCGGCCATGACCCGTTCCAGCAAACTGTCCCTGACCGTCGCGGCGGCCCTGGCGCTCAGCCTGGCCCTGCCCGGCACCGGCGTATCGCAGGACCCGTCGGCCGATCCGGTCATGTATACGGGCCTGGTCTTCAGCTACACGCGAAACGGCTTTGCGCTGGAGGGCGAGGCCGAGATCCTGCAGGGCGACAACCGGCTGCGCGCCAACCGGATCGAGGCCTTCACCAACGCCAACTCCGACCTGTCGCGGGTCGAGGCGTCGGGCGAGGTGTTCTTTGTCACCCCTACACAAACCCTGCGCGGCGACCGGGCGGTCTATAATCTCTCCAGCGCCGAGGTGGTGCTGACTGGCAATGTGATCGTGACGCAGGGCCGCAACGTCATGACCGGCAGTCGACTGGTCTATAATGTCCGCACCGAGAGCGCGCGGATGGAGGGGGCCCCCACCCCGACCGGCAACCGCGTGCAGGGGGTCTTCTATCCGAACGGCACCCCGGGCCAGGGCAACTGATCCCCGGTGGCCCGCAAGGAACTCTCGGCGCTCAATCTGGATGAACGGCCAAAGGCGGCCGCGAAGGCCGCTGTGCCCAGGGCACCGGAACCCGACCGGGGTCTGAAGGCCCGCCATCTGGCGCGGTCCTTCGGCAAGCGGCAGGTGGTGCGCGATGTGTCGCTGACGGTCCACCGCGGCGAGGTCGCGGGCCTGCTGGGGCCGAACGGCGCGGGCAAGACCACCTGTTTCTATATGATCACCGGCCTGATCCCGCCGGACAGCGGCACCATCACCATCGACGGTGAGGACATCACCCACCAGCCCATGTACCAGCGCGCGCGCATGGGCCTGGGCTATCTGGCGCAGGAAGCCTCGATCTTTCGCGGCATGACGGTCGAGGAAAATGTCCGCGCCGTCGTCGAACTGCACAAGACCGGCCAGGCCGCCGTCCGCGAGGAGACCGACCGCCTGCTGGAGGAGCTGAGCGTCAGCCACCTGAAACATGCCCCGGCCCTGGCGCTGTCAGGCGGCGAGCGGCGGCGGGTGGAAATCGCCCGGGCGCTGGCGGGCGACCCGGCCTTCATGCTGCTGGACGAACCCTTTGCCGGCATCGACCCCCTGGCCATCGCCGACATCCGGCATGTGATCCGCTATCTGGCCGACCGGGGCATCGGCGTGCTGATCACCGACCACAATGTCCGCGAGACCCTGGACATCATCGACCGGGCCGCGATCATCGCCGGGGGCGAGCTGCTGTTCGAGGGCACCGCCGCAGAAATCGTCTCCAACCCCGACGTCCGCCGGGTGTATCTGGGCGATATGTACGGGTAGTGGTTCGGACGGTCTTGCCCGCCAAGGATCGGTGTCGCCTTGACGCGTGACGCGCCGGGTGTGGCGAAGAGGTTCATCACAAAGAACACCAAGGAGGCACGAAGAGCACCAAGAGGGGGTGTCTGGCTCCGACCCCGTTGTGTCCTTTGTGAGGGCTTTGTGGCCTTTGTGATGGACCCGCTTCGCGGAACGGCCGCCTGCCCGGACCGATCCCCGGGTCAAGCCATGGGTGAAGCCCTAGTCGGCCTCGATGTCCCGGAACCAGGGCCGGTCACAAGCTACGCCCTGCGTGGCCTTTTTCATTCGGTGGGCTGCCTTGCGCTCTGCTGAGGTGTCCGGCATGCCTTCCGTCTTGGCGCAGGCTTCGTCCGCCAACAGGAATTTCAGGTTATGCCCGGCATCTGAATGGCCAAGCGAGTCAGCAAGCCGAAGCCACCGAATAGCCTGCTCCTTGTCATGAGGCTCGTCGACGTTGGGGTCACCTTCACCACCTGCGAGGGTGTAAAAATTGGAGAGGCGAAAGGCGGCGTCCGCATCGCCGGCAAGCGCCTTTTGCTCAAGCGACATCATCTCCGCCGGAGTGAGGTCGAAGACTGTGCCGGTGCTCGCCTCGGCCACTTGCTCGTCCTGATGAGGCGTTGGCTCGCAAGCAGCGAGCGACACGGCGACAAAGCACGCCGAGAGAGACAGCAACTCGCGTCCGCGCACTTCAACCCCCGTTAACCGCTTCGCGACATGATGCCTCCAGCAAGTTTCGGGCCACGGTGTCCGAACGGGGTTCGGTAGGGACGGTTGCGGTGATCGGTCAGAGACTGGAGGTCAGGCAGGGGCAGGGGCTGGTGATCACGCCCCAGCTGCAGCAGGCGATCAAGCTGTTGCAACTGTCGAACCAGGAGCTGGAGACCTTTGTCGAGGCCGAGCTGGAACGCAATCCGCTGCTGAAGCGCGATGAGGAGGCCGACCTACCCGGCGAGGCCGGCAGCGAATTGGGCGGCGAGGCCCCGGTTGAGGCGGCGTCCGACCCCCATGCCGAACTGAGCTTTGACGAGGCACGTCCCGATGCCGCCGAACAGGCCATGGATACGCGGGCCGACGATGTCTATGACGCCAGCCCCGGCGAACGGGCGACGGAAGGACCCGGCGGCGGGGATGAGGCCCAGCCCGGCCTGTCGGACTGGTCGCGCACGGGCAAGGGTGGTCCCGCCCCCGAGGGCGAAGGCATCGAACGCGCCGACAGCCGCGCGCTGACCCTGTGGGAGCATCTGCAGGCCCAGCTGTCGGGCACGCCGCTGAGCGCCGCCGACCGCGCCATCGGTCTGGCCCTGATCGACATGGTGGATGACCACGGATACCTGCGTGGTGATCTGGCCGAGATGGCCGACCGGCTGGGCTGCGGCATCGACCGGGTCGAGGCGGTGCTGGCCGTCTGTCACGGGTTCGAGCCGACCGGCATCATGGCGCGCTCGGTGCCGGAATGCCTGAAGCTGCAGCTGGTCGAGCGGAACCGGTTCGATCCGGCCATGGCGGCGCTGCTGGACAATCTGGAACTGCTGGCGCGGCACAATCTGTCGGCCCTGCGCAGCGCCTGCGGCGTCGATGCCGAGGACCTGTCGGAGATGATCGCCGAGCTGAAGGCCCTGACGCCCCGCCCCGGCGCGGGCTTTGGCGGCGAACCGGCGCAGACGGTGATCCCCGATGTGCTGGTGCGGCCCGACCCGGCCGGCGGCTGGCGGATCGAGCTGAACGCCGACACCCTGCCCCGGCTGCTGGTCGACAAGCGCTATCACGGCGTTGTCTCGGCGGGCGCCCGGTCGGATACGGAAAAGACCTTCGTCGCCGATTGTGCGGCCCAAGCCAACTGGCTGGTCAAGTCGCTGGACCAGCGGGCGAAAACCATCCTCAAGGTGTCGTCCGAGATCGTCCGCCAGCAGGATGCCTTTTTTGCTTTTGGTGTCGAATTCCTGCGGCCGCTGAACCTGAAGACCGTGGCCGATGCGATCGGCATGCATGAGTCGACCGTCAGCCGGGTCACCTCAAACAAATACATGGCCACGCCGCGCGGGGTGTTCGAGCTGAAATTCTTCTTCACCTCGGCGATCCAGTCGGTCGACGGCCAGTCCAGCCACTCGGCCGAAGCCGTCCGTCACCGGATCAAGGCGATGATCGATCATGAGGCGCGTGACGGCGACGTTTTGTCCGACGACCGGATCGTCGAATTGCTGAACGAGGCCGGCATCGACATCGCCCGGCGAACGGTGGCGAAATACCGGGAAGCCCTGCGAATTCCGTCCTCTGTCGAACGCAAGCGACGCCTGAAGGCCGGTTAACCGCGTCCCCTTCGATGACCACAAAAATGTGAAGCCCGTTGACACCGAACGGCTTCGGTCGCGTTCTGTGTGTCATGCAAGTCCAAGTCAGCGGTAAGCACGTGGATGTCGGCGAAGCGTTAGGCTCGCGCATCTCCCTGGAACTCAATGAGGGGGTCGGCAAATACTTTGAACGCGGCGGCCAGGATGCCGAGGTTGTGGTGTCCAAGGACGGGCCCGGGTTCAAGGTGGACTGCTGGGTCCGGCTGGCCTCGGGTCAGAGCCTGGTCACCACCGGGCATGGCATGGATGCGCACGCGGCCTTTTCCGACTCGCTGGACAAGCTGGAAAAACGGGTCCGGCGGTACAAGCGTCGCCTGAAGGATCACCACGCCGGGCCCAAGGGCCTGTCGCCCGAGAAGCAGGAGATGGCGGCCGCCGAAGTGGCGCGCATGACGGTCTTCCGCAATCTGGACGATGCCGATGACGAGGCCTTTGCCGACGTCGGCAAGCCGGACGGAGAGGCCCCGGCCGGTCTGGTGATCGCCGAGACCGAATCCGAACTGCGCACCCTGACCGTCGGCCAGGCGGTGCTGGAACTGGACATGACCGGTTACCCCGTCGTCGTGTTCAAGAATGCCGCGCACGGTGGTGTGGCCGTGGTCTATCGCCGTCCCGACGGCAACATCGGCTGGGTCGACCCCCGCCGGACAAGTTCACGGAACGGACACGGTTCGGTAAACGGTTCGTCGGTATAAGGCCTTTAAGGGGCCGCAAGTCGGGCCTAGAGGGCAGCCGCCCTTTGGCCCACAGTTGCGTAGTTTCGGGGATGAGTATGGAAATCGGAGATCTGGTCAGCCGGGACGGCATTGTCCTGCGCGGAAGTGTCTCGTCCAGGCGTCAGGCCCTGCAGGCCGTGGCCGAGGCGGCCGCCCATGTACTGGGCCAGACCGACGCCTCGCCGTTCATGGATGCACTGATGGAGCGCGAGGCCCTCGGATCGACCGGGGTCGGCTCGGGCGTGGCCATTCCCCATGCGCGGCTGAAGGACGTCGATCACCTGTTCGCAGTTCTGGTGCGGCTGGAGACCCCCATTGCCTTTGATGCGGTGGACGATCGCCCGGTCGATATCCTGTTCGGCCTGTTCGCACCGCCCAGCGATGGCGCCGGACACCTGCGGGCGCTGGCCGCGGCCGCGCGCGCGCTCCGCTCGCCGGAACTGCAGCAGCGCCTGCGTCAGGCCGACAGCCGCGACACCATCCACGCCCTGCTGGTACGCCAGATCGAAACGACCGCGGCCTGAGGGCCCGGTCCCGGGTCAGTGAACGGAGACGGGCTCCAGCTCGTGGGCCACGGCGGCGGCAAAGGCGCTTTCCCGGTCGGCCATGACCGCCAGACGCTCGCCGTCCGCGCTGTGGACCGCGTACAAGGTCTGGCGCGGATCCAGCCGGATGGGAGGTTGATCCGGGTCTGCGGCGCCGGCGACCTCGTCCATGATTTCGGACGCGGCCACCTCACGCACATAGACCAGATCGGGCGCACCCAGATCGGCAAAGGCCTTGTCCGTCATGTCGTCGGTCGTCATCACCTGAGTTGAGCTCCTGAAACGCGGGTATGAAGGGTCAACGCGTGACCCCTGAAAGTGGCTCCGGAGGGATCGGAGGCTAGACCAGCCTATCAGCGGGTCGTGATGGGAATGCGGCGGATCTGGGCGACCTGTTCGGGGCGCTTGAGATCGACGTGCAGCAGGCCGTGCTCGAGGGAAGCCTCCTCGACCTCCAGGCCATCGGCCAGGACGAAGGTCCTGAGGAACCCCCGTGCCGCGATGCCGCGGTGAAGATAGGCATTCCCGCCGTCCCCCTTATCGCCGCCCTCGCGCTTGCCGGAAATGGTCAGCTGGCGGCCCTCGAGCGTGATCGACAGGTCGTCGGGGGAAAAGCCGGCCACGGCCAGGGTGATGCGAACGGCGGCTTCGCCCCGCTGCTCGACATTATAGGGGGGATAGGCCTCGGAAGCCGCCCGCGCCGCGCGGTCTATCAGGCTGCGGGTATGGTCAAAGCCCAGCAGGAACGGGCTGTCGAACAGGACTGTACGCGTGGTCATCGGCCCTCCTGGAAGCGACCCGGAATGCGGATCCCCGGAAGCGGCGGATCCGTCAGGCCCCTATCTGGGATGCGGCGCGCGAGCTTTCAAGCCTTGGCCCCGGAGGCTCAGATCCACCAGGAGCGCGGATTGGGGATGGCCCGCCGTGACTTGAGCATCCAGCTGCCCCAGGCACCGCGCATCAGCACCCACAGAAGCAGCAGGAAGAGGACAAATACCCCCGCGTTGACCACGATCAGGATAACCCCAAGCACCGCGACGACGGCCGCCGTCCACAGGGTGCGGACCTGAAAGACATGGTGGCTGGCGGCGACCGCATGGCTCGGCACATCGCGCATCATGACCGCCAAAAGGCCGATCACCGCTGAGACGCCGAAAGTCGGGATGGCGAAAAGGATCAGGGCATAGACGGTATAGAGGCCCATCATGCCCTCTGGCTCGGGCAGATCGTCGACCCGCTCGCGCCGGGGCGGAGCGGTCCAGGCGGGCGCCGCCGCCGGAGGGACCACCGGAGTGACGAGCGGGGCGTTCAGGGGGTCTTCCACCGGCACGGACTCGTCAGGGCGGGAGTCGGGCGCGGGCTGGAGTTCTGGCTCGGGTTCAGGCCCGGGTTCCGGCGCGCGCGGTTGGGCCGCGAGGGATGACGGCGAGCAAAAGCCCACCTCGGCGTCCGGGTCGGCCTCGGGCCGGGGGGCGGGCTGGTCCTTGAACAGGTCGGGATCGCCGGGTTCGGCCATCGGGCTCCTCACACTTCGGGGCGACAATGCCGGGGCAGGCGCGCGGGCGCAACCACTGTCAGACGCGCGACAGGGTGATCTCGCAGCCGGCCTCGGCCGCATCCGCCAGACAGCCGGGCTTGCCGATGCGCACCGTCACCCCCTGCACGACCGGATCGGCCATCAGCCGCTGGCCCAGCCGCTGGGCAAAGGTTTCGACCAGACCGACATGGCCTTCGGCCACCAGCTCGCGCGACAGGCGGGCCACATCCTCATAGTTCAGCGTATCGCCCAAGGCCTCGACCGGGCCGGGCGCCAGTTCCAGCGCGACATTGATCACCAGGGTCTGCAGGCGGCCCTGCTCATGGGCGTGCACGCCGATGCCCGCCTGGACGACGAGATCGCGCACGAAGACGGTGAGGCTGCTGACGACGGCAGGCTCGCTCACGTGGGCTCTCCGACCCGGAGGTCGTTCAGGCTGTTGTCGGCCCGGTCCATCCAGCTGTTCCGGTCCCATGTGCGCTCAGCGTCGGTCAGGTCCGGCCCCACGATCACGGCATTGGTCGGCGTCTCCTCCAGCACCAGTTCGACGCAGCGGAAGGCAGAGGCCTCGGCGGCCAGGAAGGCATCCAGCTTGCGGCGCAGGGCGATGGCCAGGGCTTCGCTGGTCGGGTCGCCGTCGAACAGCATCAGGCGCGGCAGTCGCTCGGGCTCATGGGCCGCGAACCACTGGACGAGCGGATCGGCGCGGTTGAGCTGGAAGGCGTGGTCCACGGCCTTGTCGATGAAGCCGTGCCAGCGCCCCTTCAGCTGCTCGAACGAGGCCACATAGTTGGCCGCCCCGAAGGTGATGTCGCGATCGGCGCGCAGCGTGACATGGACAAATTCATTATGGCCATGCGGCACGGCGCATTTCGAGGCCGCATCAGTGATCAGCCGATGCGCCATCGAGAAGCGGCGGGTGAAGCGGATGTCGGGCATCGGGTCTCGGAACGTCTAGGCAGCGGGCGGGCCGGCCAGGGCCAGGGCGAAGGCCTCGGGCCCGGGAACGGCCGGTCCCGGGATCGACACGAACAGATCGGGCCGCTCGGTCAGGAAGGCGCGTAGCATGAACATCAGATCCTGGGCGAAATAAAGCTGACTGGCGCTGTCCCACAGGAATTCGTCCGAGAGGAATTTGTTGGCCACCAGCACCAGATGATCGACCCCCAGTATCCGGCGACGGATCAGTTCATCGAGGAAGGTGTAGCCGGAACTGGCCTTCTCGGGCTGGACGGGTGCACCGGCCCTGGACGCGCCCTGCAGGGTGTGGGGAAAGGCGTCGCGGAACGCCTGACCGTCCAGGGCCCGGCCCCCGGCGCGGCCCCGCACCAAGCGATCCTCGGGGATCAGCAGGGCAAAGTTCACGCGACCGACGTTCACCTCCAGATGTGCCAGCATCATCTTCCATTCGACCACCGTATCGCCCTCGCGACGCCAGGGGGCCGCCAGAAGCAGGTCAGCGTGGCACTCACCGCGGGCCAGGTTGACGAACAGACGACCGCCGCGCTCGGCCTTTGGCGCGCGCACGCGCGGGCCGGGGGCATAGAAGTCGCCGGGCGCGTCGACCACGCCGGCCAGGATCGGTGGCAGCACCTTCAGATAGAGGGTCTCGGTACGTCGCTTCAGGGCGGATACGCCGGAATCGGCGCGCCCCAGCACCACCGCCACCAGAATGACCGGCAACAGCACGCCGAACAGCTCGATGGTCGAGGACAAGAGGCTGGAGGAATCGCGCATCAACCCCCAGCCGAACAGGATCAGATTGGCCCCGACCGACATCAGCAGCAGGACCACGACCACGATCTTGGTCGAGAAGGGCAGGGTCAGGGTTTTGAAGTCGCGAAACATGTCCACCCGATCACACGCCGTCGAAGGCCACGTCGCGCGCCCGCCGGATCAGCGACTCCCCGCCATCCACCGTCAGCACCTGGCCGGTCAGCGAGGGCGTGGCGATGATGTATCGCACGGTGCGGGCGATGTCCTCAATGCTCGGGCCATGCCCCAAGGGCGCGTCCGCCCATGCCCGCTCAAAGTCGTCCTGGTCCTGCGCGCCGCTGGGCAACAGCAGACCCGGCGCCACGCCGCACACCCGTACATACGGCGCCAGGGCGATGGCCAGGGTGGCGGTCAGCCCCGCCAGCCCGATCTTGCCCGCCGTATAGGAGAAGAAGTCCGGATTGGGCGCGAACACCTTTTGGTCCAGCATGTTGATCACCACCCCGCCGGCCTCGCCCACGGTGGCCGCGAAGTCCCGGATCAGAAAGACCGGCGCCGTCAGATTGGCGTCAATATGCGCCTGCCAGCTGGCATCGTTCAGCTCTGCCAGCACATCATAGGAGAACAGGGAAGCGTTGTTGACCAGCACGTCCAGCCCGCCGAAAGCCGCGTGCACCTCCGGGATCAGGCCATCGCGCTCAAGGGGATTGGACAAATCGGCCTGAAAGGTCTCGCACCGGCCGCCCGACGCCCTGAGTTCGGCGGCAAGGGTCTCGGCCTCGTCGCGGCTGTGGCGATAGTGCAGGGCCACCCGGTGGCCGTCGGCGGCCAGCGACCGGACCAGACCCGCGCCAACGCGACGCGCCCCGCCGGTGACGAGGACGTTCAGCCCCATGGCTCAGCCCGCCGGGCGCAGGCGGAACACCTCGACCCCGGCCGCGTCGGTCTCGGCGAAGATGTCCGGCTTGACGATGCGGATGCGACAGGCGGTGACCGCAGTGTCCTCGAACACGAGGTCGCTCAGTTCGGCCAGCAGGGTCTCCAGCAGATCGGTATGCGGCCGGCTGGACCAGCCGAGGATGTGATCGCGCACCCGGTCGTAGTCGACGAAGCCGGATCCGCCCGCCGGCCAGTCGGAATACATGTCGACGTCGACCTTCAGCCGGTTCGGTCGTTCGGGGTGCCGCTCCCACGGATGCAGGCCGCACCGCACATTCACCTCGACCCCGCGCAGGATCGCCCGGGCGTGGTCGCGACCGGCTGGCGCTGCGTGCAGGGAGGTGGGTTGGTCAGTCAATCCGGCCGAACTCGAACACGTTCAGCGCGCCCAGAACGATGACGAAGCCGAAGATGATGAAGAGCGCGGTCATGGAATTCTCCCGTCGGAAATCTGGTTCTGGCCTTAAAGCGCGCCCGGCCTCTGTTCAAGGGGCGCAGGCCGGGCCATCAAGCCGCATGGCCCCCTCTCCCACCCGCAACTGGCGCGAACGCATCGAGCCGTTCACGCGCCCGACCTTTCACACCCTGGCCCGGATGACGCGCGGCATGACGCTGGGTGTGCGCGGGCTGGCGGTCGATGGCGAAGGGCGGATTCTGCTGTTGCGGCACACCTATCTGCCCGACTGGTGGCTGCCCGGCGGCGGAGTCGATCGGGGCGAGAGCCTGCACGAGGCCCTGGTGCGCGAGATGCGTGAGGAAACCGGACTGGTCCTGACCGGGCCCGCCACCCTGTTGTCGATCCATTCGAACGAGGCCCATTTCCGGGGGGATCACGTGGCCGTCTATCTGATCCGCGACTTCACGACCGGCCCCGCCAGCCAGCACGGCGAGATCGCCGAGGTGGGCTGGTTTCCTCCCGATGCCCTGCCCGACGCCCTCAGCCGGGGCAGCCGCGCGCGCCTGAGAGAATATCTGGACGGGGTGCCCGCCGATCCAAGGTGGTGAGGGCGGCGTTCCCATTCGCGCCGCCGGGTGCTAGCCAGCGCGGATGAACCCTGCACTGCTTGCCATGCTGGCCGTCGTTCTGGCGGGAGGGGCCACCGCCCTTCAGGCGCCGACCAATGCGCGGCTGGCCGAGGCCGTGGCCTCGCCGGTCAATGCGGCCTTTATTTCGTTTGCGGTCGGCACAGTGGCGCTGGGGATGCTGGCGCTGATGCTGCAGACCCGGCCGGACATGGCGGCGACGCGGGCCCTGCCCTGGTGGGTATGGATCGGCGGGCTGTACGGTGCCGTGTTCGTGGTGGCAGCCGCCTGGGGCGTGCCGCGGCTGGGGGTGGCGGTGACCATTACCCTGATGGTGGCCGGGCAGCTGCTGATCAGCCTGTTCCTCGACCATTTCGGGGCCATGGGCGTGCCCAAGCAGCCGATGAACGTCATGCGGGTGGCCGGTATCCTGATGGTGATCGGCGGCGTGGTTCTGGTCCGCAAGGGCTGATCAAACCCGGGGGCTGACCCTATATTGGGGCGGATGACTGCCCTGCCCCCTGATTCCTCCACGGTAAGGCCGCCCCTGACCGGCGCGGACCTGATCCGCGACGAGGCCCGGCGCGCGCCCGACAAGCCGGGTGTCTATCGCATGTATGGCGAGGACGGGACGTGCCTGTACGTCGGCAAGGCCAAATCGCTGAAGAAGCGCGTGCTGCAGTATGCGCAGGGGCGGGTGCACAGCCAGCGCACGGCCCTGATGGTCAACCAGACGCGGTCGATGGAGCTGGTGCTGACGGCGTCGGAGACCGAGGCCCTGCTGCTGGAGGCGACCTACATCAAGTCGCTGAAGCCGCGCTACAATGTGCTGCTGCGCGACGACAAGAGCTTTTCCCAGCTGATGATCCGGCGGGACCACCCGGCGCCCCAGATCCGCAAGCACCGGGGCGGGCGCACCATCAAGGGTGACTATTACGGACCCTTTGCCTCGACCTGGGCGGTCAATCGCACCCTGACGACCCTGCAGAAGGCCTTCCTGCTGCGGTCGTGCTCGGACAGTGTCTATGAGGGACGCACCCGGCCCTGCATGCTGCATCAGATCAAGCGCTGTTCGGCGCCCTGCACCGGCCTGATCTCGCTGGAGGACTACAACCGGCTGGTCGGCGAGGCGGCGGCCTTTCTGAACGGCAAGTCGGATGCCGTGGTCGGGCGGCTGTCGCGTGACATGCAGGCAGCGTCCGAGGCCATGGACTATGAGCGCGCGGCGCGGCTGCGCGACCGCATCCGGGCGCTGACCGCCATTTCGATGGAGTATTCGCGGCTGGCGGGCGGCGTGTCGGAGGCCGATGTGTTCGCCCTTCACACCGACGCGGGGCAGGCCTGTGTGCAGGTGTTCTTCTATCGCGCGGGCCAGAACTGGGGCGGGCGGGCCTATTTCCCGCGTATCGACAAGAGCGACAGCGATACGGAGATCCTGTCGGCCTTCCTCGCGCAATTCTATGAGGACAAGCCGGTCCCGCGCCTGATCCTGACCAATCTGCGGCCGCTGGAGTTGGAACTGTTGCAGGAGGCCTTCAGTCTCAAGGTCGGGCACAAGGTCGAGATCGCCATTCCGAAGCGCGGCGACAAGCTGAGCCTGGTGGACCATGCCCTGACCAACGCGCGCGAGGCGCTGGGGCGGCGGCTGGCCGAGACCTCGGCCCAAGGCAAAATTCTGGACGAGGTAACCGAGGCCTTTGGTCTGGAGGCCCGGCCCGAACGGATCGAGGTCTATGACAATGCCCACATCTCGGGTTCGAACGCGGTCGGCGGCATGATCGTGGCGGGGCCCGAAGGCTATCGCAAGAACCAGTATCGCAAGTTCAACATTCGCGATCAGGACCTGACCCCCGGCGATGACTACGGCATGATGCGCGAGGTGCTGACCCGTCGCTTTGCCCGCCTGCTCAAGGACGAGGAGGCCGGTCAGACGGCCGAGCGGCCCGACCTGATCCTGATCGACGGCGGCGCGGGCCAACTGGCCGAGGCCGTGCGCGTGCTGGACGAGCTGGAGATCGACGATGTGACCGTGGTCGGGGTGGCCAAGGGCCCCGACCGGGACGCCGGGCGCGAGCGCTTCTTCATGCCGGGCAAGCCGCCCTTCATGCTGCCGCAGAAATCACCGGCCCTCTATTACCTGCAGCGGCTGCGCGACGAGGCCCACCGCTTCGCCAACGGTGCCCACGCCACCCGCCGGTCGATGGACATCAAGAAGAATCCGCTGGACCAGATCGAGGGCATCGGCCCGGGCCGCAAGAAGGCCCTGCTGCAGGCCTTTGGCTCGGCCAAGGGGGTGTCACGCGCCGAGGTGGTGGACCTGGCCAAGGTGGACGGCATCAGCCAGCAGACCGCCGAACGCATCCACGCCTTTTTCCGCAAGGGGTGAGGACGGGACCGGTTGGCGATTCCCTCGGTCGCCGCTAGAACCGTCCCATGATCGATACCGCGACCGACCCCCTGCTGGCGGGCTACCGCCGCTTCCGCGACCGCAAATGGCCCGAGGCGCGGCAGGCCTATGAGACCCTGGCCCAGGCGGGACAGACGCCGCACACGCTGTTCCTCGCCTGTTCGGACAGCCGGGCCGACCCGGCGCTGATCTTTGACGCCGCCCCGGGCGATCTGTTCGTGGTGCGCAATGTCGCCAATCTGGTGCCGCCCTATGCGCCCGACGGCGGCCTGCACGGCGTGTCGGCTGCGCTGGAGTTCGGGGTCAAGGCGCTGAAGGTCTCCCGCATCGTCGTCATGGGGCACGCCCTGTGCGGCGGGGTCCAGGCCATGCGCTCCGACAGTCCGCCGCCGGGCCTTGATTTCGTCGAGGCCTGGATCGACCAGGGGCGGCCTGCGGTGCGCGAAGCGCTGCACAGCTGTGGCCACGACCATGCCGTCCAGGCCAGTGAGGAGGCCATTGTCCGGCTGTCGATCCAGAACCTGCGGACCTTTCCCTGGATCGCCGAGCGCGAGGCGGCCGGTGCGCTGACCCTGACCGGCCTGCATTTCGGCATCGCTGACGGGGTTCTGCGCGTGCTGGGAGAAGACGGAGTCTTCCAGCCGGTCTGAACGGCTCGCCAGCGCCCGCGAAGCATGGCACACCGAGGCAATCGGAGATGACCATGCCCCAGTCGGACACAGCCCCCCACCCTCACGCCAATCCCATCCCCAACATCCTGACCGGCATCCGCCTGGCGGCCGGGGTGGTGATGTTCCTGATCCTGGCCGGGGCCACGGGCGGCATACCGATCGTGTCGTCCTATCTCAGCCCCGAGGACCAGTTCGGCCTGTATCGCGCGGCCTTCTTCATCTTTGTGGTGGCGGCCTCGACCGACTGGATAGACGGCTATCTGGCCCGGCGCTGGCATGCGACCACGCGCTGGGGGGCGATCCTGGATCCGATCGCCGACAAGGTGCTGGTGACGGGCGCCATCCTGGGGGTGCTGACCTCGGGCTCGGTGCCGCAGATCGCCATTCCCTGCGGCCTGATCCTGTTCCGCGAATTCGCCGTCTCGGCCCTGCGCGAGACGGTGGCCGGCAAGGTCAAACTGCCGGTCACCCTTCTGGCCAAGTGGAAGACCACCCTGCAGCTGGTGGCGCTGGGCGCCCAGCTGTTCGCGCGCAACTGGGACGGCTTTGGTCTGGAGTTCGACTATTATCCGTACTTCCAGATGTTCGCCGACATCCTGATCTGGGCAGCCGCACTCATCACCCTGTGGACGGGCTGGCAGTATTTCTCCAAGGCCCGGCACAAGATGGCGCACCTCTAGGGCCGGGGCAGCAGGCGGCAGGGCATCGCTACTGCCTACTGCCTGTTCCCTACCCCCTCACTCGACCCCCAGCTCGGCCAGCAGGCTGTCCATGCCGTAGACGTCGCGGAGGGCCACGGTGATGGCACCGGTGGTGACGATGACGCTGCGGTTGACCTTGGGATCATAGCCATAGGCATTGCGCTGGGTCAGCACGGTCGAATCGAAATTGGCCCCGATGATCTCGCCGCGCGCATTGATGGCGGGAGAGCCCGATGAGCCGCCGATGGTGTCGGTCGAAACCGACATGTTCAGCACCGTATCCGGGTCGATCCGGTCGCGGGCGGCCAGCAGCTTCGGTGCCACATCGAAGGGCGGGGCCCCGGTCGCCCGGTCCCACAGCCCGCCGAAGGTGGTGAAGGGCTGAACCATCGCGCCCTGATATGTCCAGCCCTCGACCCGGCCCCAGGTCAGACGGAGAGTGCCGGTCGCATCGGGATAGACGCTGTCGCCATAGGCGGCGAAACGGGCGGCGGCCAAATCCTCGGACGCCTGGGCGGTGGGGGCCTCGACGGTCTCTTCCCACTCGGCGCGCACCGACCGGGTGACGTCCTGGATCGACAGGACATAGCGGATCAGCGGATCGTCCGAAGCCATGATGGCCGGGAGGCCGCCGTCCCACAGGGCCTTGCGCACGGCGGGGTCGGCCAGGGTCGTGCCGCGAATGACGCGGTCCGACAGGCCCTCGGGCGATTCACGGCCCAGCAGGGTGCGGATTCGCGGATCGTCGACCGTCAGCCATTCACGCGATTTCGACAGCCACCACTCCATGCGCAGCTGTTCCAGGTCGGCATAGACCGGGCGGTCGGCCATGAGGCGCGACTCGATGCCACCGAGGCGGGTGTCAGCATATTCGGGCAGGCGTTCGGCCGAGGGCTTCTCCCGCTCCTGGGCTGCGCGCACGAGGGTCTCGGCCCAGCCATAGAGGGTGGAGCCACCGCCCGCGCGGCCCACCAGCAGGGCATAGGCCGGGTACAGCCGCCGGACATCGTCCTGCACGGCGGACAGGGTGGTCCAGGGGTCCGCGCCGCCGGCCGCCACATGGGCCGCCAGCCAATCGCCCGAGCGCCCCCGGAAGTCGGCTTCCTGCCGGGCCTTGGTCGCCATGAAATCGGCGTCGATCAGGGCGCGCATGCGGCCGATACCGCGCTTGTAGCTGTTCTCGAGACCCACCAGCGGGTCCATGACGATGAAGGCGTTCTCGTCGCTTTCCGCGCCGAAGCGGATCATGCGGCCGCGCAGCTCGGACATGATCAGCTGGTCCAGCGGCAGCTGAACGTCGCGGACGGTCAGCAGCTGATCCATGGTCAGCAGGCGCTGGGTCGCCCCGGGGCTGCCCGAGACGAACACCGGCTCACCCGCCGTCGGGCGGTTCGGGTTCCAGGTGAAATGGGTCGGCGTCGCGACCGGCTGTCCATTTTCATAGAGGCGGATGAAGGCCGCATCGATGGAGAAGCGGGGGAAGTTGAAGTTGTCGAGGTCCCCGCCGAAGGTCGCGGCGCGATCCTCGGGCGCGAAGGCCAGGCGCACATCGGTGAAGCGACGATAGCTGTAGAGCTTGAACTGGCCACCCCGGTACAGGGACACCACCTGACAGCGGCGTTCGGGCTGGTCCTTGCAGTACTCGGCCTCGATGGCCGCTGCCTCGGCGTCCCGCGCCCGATTGAAGGCCTGACCGCTCAGGCCGCGCCCGGCCGCCTGCATGCGCGCGGTGACGTCGGTGATGTCCATCAGGATCTCGGCCGTGGCCCCCGGACAGCGCAGCTCTTCCTCGCGCGTGGCCGGGGTAAAGCCGGTCTCGGCATAGTTGATGGCCGGGGTCGACAGCTGGGCGACACAGCTGGCGACACAGTGGTTGTTGGTCAGCACCAGTCCCTCGCCCGAGACCACGCCCGCCGAACAGCCGCCGAACTTGACCGAACTGCGCTGCACCCGGTCCAGCCAGGCCTGGTCGATGGCCGTGCCCAGGGCCGCATTGGCGCGGGCGATAGGGAAGTTGTCAAAGGTCCACATCCCCTCGTCCGCAGCGGCGGACGAGGGAACGGCGGCGAGGGCGAGGACAGCCGCCGATGCGGCAAGGGCGAGGTGACGCATGGATGACTCTCCGGTCCGGATCAGCTGACGACCAGCTCGCGCAGCAGGGCGGGCTGGTCATAGACGACCCTCAGGGCCTCGGTGATGGCCGCGGTCGAGACCGTCACCGTGCGGTTGAGGTTTCCGTCATAGCCGAACGATCCCCCCAGCGAGTGGATATTGCCGTCGAAGGCCGCGCCGATCACCTCGCCCCGGGCATTGATCACCGGTGAGCCCGAGTTGCCGCCGATGATGTCGTTGGTCGAGACAAAGTCATAGACGGTGTTCGGGTTGATCCGGTCGCGGGCCGCAAGGAACCGCGGGGCCGCATTGAACGGCTCGGAGCCGGTCGCCCGGTCGAACAGCCCGCCCATATAGGTGAAGGGCGGCACGTCGACGCCGCGATAGCTCCAGCCCTTGACCTGGCCGTAGCTGAGGCGGAGCGAGAAGGTCGCGTCCGGATACTGGTCGGTGCCATAGACGGCGAACCGGGCCTGGGCGATGCGCTCGGCGGCCTGGGCGGTCGGAACCGTGACGCCCTCCTCCCACGCGCGCGCGGCCGCCACGGCATTGGCGTTATTGGCGATGATCAGCGCCAGCAGGGGATCGGCGGCGGCCATCTGCTCGGGCGTCATCATCGCGGCCTGACGACGGAATTCGGGATCATTCAGCCGGGTGTTGGCGATCAGCCGCTCGGCCAGGGCCTCGGGGCTCTCCTTGCCCAGCAGGGCCTGCACCGCCGGATTGTCGACGGTCAGATACTCGCGGGTCTTGGACAGCCAGAAGGTCAGCTGGATCTTCTCAATGCCTTCATAGATCGGGATGTCGGCCCCGACCCGGTCGGCAAAGCCGGCCAACTGGGCTTCGGTCATCGTGCTGCCGGGTGCCGCGCGCGAAATGCCGGTCCGGGAGATGGCGCGACCGATGGCATAGAGGGTGGATCCCCCGCCGGCGCGCGATTCCAGCTGATAGAAGGGCAGGAACAGCTCGCGCGCGACGGCATCGACGGCTTCCAGCTCGGCCCATGGATCGCCGATGCGTTGGGCCAGGGCCGGATCGGCGGCCACGGCGGCCCGCAGCTCGGCCTCTTCGCGGCGCTTGGTGGCCATGAAGGCCGGGTCCAGCAGGGCCTGCTGCTGGCCGAACCAGACCTTGAAGCTGTTCTCGAGGCCGAAGATGGTATCGACCGAAACGCGCTTGGCCTCCTCACCCGAGGCCGAATAGTTGAGCAGGCGGCCGCGCAGTTCCGAGCCCTGGATCAGCTGCAGCGGCAGTTGCTGGTCGCGCAGGCGCTCCAGCTGCGACACCGTCAGCAGGCGCTGGGTCGAGCCGGGATTGCCCGAGACGAAGGTCACCTCGCCCTCGGTCGGGGCGTTCGGATTCCAGGTCAGGTGGTTGGGCGTCTCGGCCGGCTTGCCGTCCTCATAGGCCCGCAGGAAGGCGGCATCGAGCGCATAGCGGGGGAAGTTGAAATTGTCGGGGTCGCCGCCGAAGAAGGCCGCCTGGAACTCGGGCGCGAACACCAGCCGGACATCGTCATAGCGCCGGAATTTGTAGAGGGCGTACTGGCCGCCGCGATAGAAGCTGATGACCTGGCAGTTCATCTTCTCGTCGCCGCCGCAGGCCTCGGTCTGGATAGCCCGGATCTCGGCGGTGCGGGCCTGGGTGAAGGCCTGGCCGCTCAGACCCTGACCGGCGGCCAGCACCCGATCGGTGACGTCGACGATCTCCATCAACACATCCGCCGTCTGGCCGGGGCAGACCTTTTCCTCTTCCCGGCTGGCGGTCATCCAGCCGTCCTGCACATAGTCATTCTCGGCGGTCGACAATTCCTGGATGCAGGACACCACGCAATGGTGGTTCGTCAGGATCAGCCCCTCGCCGGAGACGAAGGAGGCCGAGCAGCCCTGGATGCGGACGGAAGCCAGCCGCACCCGGTCCAGCCAGGCCTGATCGATATTGGTGCCGTACTGCGCATTGACCCGGGCGATCGGGAAGTTGTCGAAGGTCCACATGCCCTCGTCGGCCTGCACCGGGGTGCCCGGCATCAGGGTCAGGGCCGCACCCAGTCCAAGGGCGGCAAGCGAGGCGGTCACCGTAGCGGCGAAGCGAAGCGGGCGGAATGTCATGGGGGGTTCCTGGGGGTATTTCCTGGACGACGTCGGGCCACCGGGCCCGCCGTGCCGCAGAGTTAAACCGTCCGGAGGCCTGTCGTCCATGCCGATCATGCGGGGTGGGCGCGACCCTTACCCCGATTTAACTTGGCCTGTCGCTTCATGACCTTCAGAACCGGGCCAAGGTCAGGGGTTTGGCACCACATATGTCGCTTGCACTTTCCACACTGCTGTATGAATGGCGGCGCTATATGGCGGCCGTGATGGCGCTGGCGCTGTCCGGCCTGCTGGTGCTGGCCATGACCGGTGTCTTCATCGGCATCGGCAAGGGCTTTACCGCGACCATCGAGCGGTCAGGTGCCGACATCATGATCATGCAGCCCGGCGCCACCAGCCTGATCGGGGGACCCTCGGGCGTGCCGCGCCGCTTCATCCCGCTGGCCTATCGCCACCCCGAGGTGGTCGAGGTCAAGCCGCTGGACGGCGCCGGCGGCACCTTCCAGAGCATCAAGAACTACGACCCCACCCTGTCGCAGGCCGAGCGGGCCAGGACACGGGCCCCGCGCCAGCAGTTCGTCCAGACCTCCATCATCGATACCACGCCGGGTGCCGTCACCATTCCGCAGGACTATTCCGAGGAACTGGTCGATGCCCTGCGCCAGCCCTTCACCGTCGCGGTCGACGAAACGGCCCTGACCAAGCTGGGGGTCAAGCTGGGTGACCGTGCCCTCTACAACGGCCGGACCGTGACGGTGGTCGGCGTCACCCGCGGCTATCCCAATATGATGCAGGCCACCATCGTGATGTCGCGCGATACCTTGCGCATGGTCGGGCAGTCCGACGAAGGTCCCCGCGTCGGCCCGCTCATGATCAAGGTCAGCGATCCCGCCCGGGCCAAGATCGTCGCCGCCCAGCTGACCGCCATGGGCGATGGCCAGTGGAAGGCCTGGACCCGTCAGGAACTGGCCGACGCCAATGCCGGTGCCATGTTCGAGGAAGGCATCCTGGTGATCATCATCGGCGGCTGCGTGGTGCTGGGCACCATCATCGGCGTGGCCATCACCTGGCAGACCCTGCGCGGGGCCATCATGGCCAACATCAAGGAATTCGCCTCGCTGCGCGCGCTGGGCGTCGGCATGGGATCCCTGCGCCGCATCGTCATGGAACTGAGCTTCTGGGTCGGTCTGGTCGGCGTGGCCGCCGCCATCGGCCTGACCATGCTGGTCCAGTGGTTTGCCCTGTCGAACGCCGTCATCATCGCCCTGCCGCCTGGCCTGCTGATCGTGGTCGGGGGCGGACTGATCATCATCGCCATGCTGTCGGGCCTGCTCTCGATGGGCGTCCTCAAGAACAGCCAACCGGCGGACCTGCTGCGATGAACGCCACCAAGACCCACGGCAAGCACGGCGACTTCGCGATCGAGGCCAAGGGCCTGGTCAAGCGGTTCAAGTCCGGCAAGGCCTTCATCGACGTGCTCAAGAACGTCGATTTCGACGCCCGCCACGGCGATCTGACCATGGTCATGGGCCCTTCCGGTTCGGGCAAGTCGACGCTGATCGCCGCCCTCTCGGGCCTGCTGCGCCCCGAGGAGGGCAAGGTCAGTGCGCTGGACGTCGACAATCTGTGGAAGATGTCGTCCGGCAAGATCGACAAATTCCGTCTCGACCACTGCGGCTTCATCTTCCAGGGCTTCAACCTGTTCCCGGCGCTCTCGGCCCTGCAGCAGGTCGAGATCGTGCTGAAATTCCAGGGCCTGTCCAAGTCCGCTGCCCGCAAGCAGGCCATGATCACGCTCAAGGAAGTGGGGCTGGGTCACCGCCTGCACCAGCGCCCCTCCATCCTGTCCGGCGGTGAGAAGCAACGCGTGGCCATCGCCCGGGCGCTCGCCAAGAATCCGCAAATCCTGTTCGCCGACGAGCCGACCTCCGCCCTCGACGGCGAGAACGGCCAGATCGTCATCCAGCTGCTGCGGCGCGCCGCCACCGAACACGGTGCCGCCGTCATCTGCGTCACCCACGACCCGCGCCTCGAGGCCTGGGCCGACCGCGTCATCAAGATCGAGGACGGCATCATCATTTCCGATGAGCGTCGCGTGCCGGACCCGAACGCCGCACTCGCCCACCATTAACCCTCTCTCAGAGACCGAAAGACCGTCATGCCCGCCTTCCTGAAGAACAAATGGCTCTGGATCGGCCTTGTCGTCATCATCGTCGTCGTCGTTGGCTGGACGATGATGCAGGGCGCCAACAAGGCCAAGAAGGCTGAAATGGCCGAGGCCGTCGCCAACGCCCCCGTCAGTCCCTATGCGGCCGTCGCCAATGGCAAGGCCGACGTCGAGGGCGGCATCATCCAGGTCGCCGCCCGGCGCGGTGGTGTGGTCAAAGCCGTCTATGTCGAGGAAGGCGAACTGGTCACCGCCGGCCAGATCCTGGCCAGACAGGAAGATGACGAACCCCGCCTGGCCGTTCAGCGCGCCCGCGCAGAGGTGGCCCAGGCCCGTAGCCAGCTGGCCGCCCTGCGCGTCGATCTGAGCGCCGCGCGCCGCGAATATCAGCGTATGCAGCAGCTGGCGGACAGCAACTATATCGCCGCCCAGCGTCTGGATCAGGCTCGCGACGCGGTGGCCATGGCCGAAGCACGCCTGGCCAGCCAGGAAGCGTCCGTCCGCACGATCGAGGCGCGACTGACCGAGGCGGAATACAATCTGGAACTGACGGTCATCCGCGCACCCATGAGCGGCCGGATCGTGCGCCGTTATGCCAATCCGGGCGCTGGCGCCTCGACCCTGAACGTCTCGACCATGTTCGACCTCGAGCCCGATGCCCCGCGCATTGTGCGCGCCGAAATCGTCGAGGCCGACATCCCCAACATCACCATCGGCCAAGCCGTCGAGATCAGCCCCGAGGGCGACCCGTCCAAGGTCTATGTCGGCCGGGTGCTGCGTCGTGCCGCCGTGTTCGGGGCTCGCAAACTGTCCTCGGACGATCCCTCGCAACGCTCTGACGAGCGGGTCATCGAAGTCGTCGTCGCCTATGAAGACGCGCCCCTGCTGATCGGTCAGCGCGTGCTGGTCAAGTTCATGAAGCCGGGCGAGACCGCCGGAGCCGCCCGCGACGTGCCAGTCGGCGTCGGCCCCAACCGCGCCATGCGTCCGACCGGCGGCTGATCCGGGCTAGCTGATCGCTCAGGACCCGCTGAAGCGGCCCGGTCGTTTCTCCAGCGCGGCGGCGACGCCCTCGGCGTGGTCGTCGGTCAGATGGGCCAGGGCCTGCATGGCGGCGGTCATTTCGAGAATCTGGTCGAAGGTCAGGTCGCGGCCCTGACGCAGTAGGGCCTTGGTCATGCGCAGGGCCTGCGGAGGCTGGGCAGCGATCTTGCGGGCCAGGGCCAGGGCCTTGTCCATCAGGGTCGCGGCGGGCACCACCCGGTTGACCAGCCCCCAGTCCAGCGCGGTGGCCGCGTCGATGGACCGGGCCGTGAACAGCAGTTCGGCCGCCCGGGCATAGCCGACATTGCGCGGCAACAGCCAGGCGCCCCCATCTCCGGGAAGGATGCCCAGCTTCAGGAAGGGCGCCCCGAAACTGGCCGCGTCCGAGGCGATGCGGATGTCGCCCAGACCGGCGATGTCTCCGCCCAGCCCCATGGCAGGCCCGTTGATGGCCGTAACCATCGGCACCTCAAGCTCGTACAGGCTGCGCACGATCCGGTGCACTACCCGGCGATAACGCTCGCGGATGGCGGTGCCCGGCCCCTCGAACAGCTCGCGCCGATCACGCATGGCCTTGAGGTCGCCGCCGGCGGAAAAGGCCCGGCCTGCCCCGGTCAGCACCACGACCCGCACCTCCGGATCGGCATTGACCGCCTCACACGCGGTGGCAAAGGCCTCGCCGTCCTCCAGATCGGGCAGGGCATTCAGCCGCTCGGGCCGGTTCAGGGTCCAGATGACGATCGGCCCGTCGCGCCGCGTCTCGATCAATGCCGTCATCCGCAACTCCCAAACGAAAAGGCCCCGGCCTTTTCAGGTCCGGGGCCTTCTGATGCAAGCGGTGATCACCGACGGCGATCAGCGGCGCTTCTTGATCGGATAGGGCACGAAATTCGACGGGTGGCTGACCACGCGGTCGCCCGCCCCGTTGGTATTGCGTGTGTCCACCAGAAGCCCGCCCCAGAGGGCAAAGGACATCATGGCATGCTGGAGGTTTTTCTCTTTCCTGTTCATGGTGGCGTCTCCTTTCGCTGAACGATGAAAAGAGACGCGTCGTGCTCACAGGGGTTTTCACCCTCTCAGTCGTTTCGCGTCCTTTACAGGAAACGACAGTTTTGTGACGGACGCAAGTTTTTTCGTCTGTTGCCGGATTATATTTGCGGTTGATGTCACATATGCGCACCCCCTCTGACGGCCCTCCCAAGCCCATCAAGACCCCCTGCACCAAGGTCTGCACGGTCGATGGCGCCTCCGGTCTTTGCCTCGGCTGCCTGCGGTCGCTGCAGGAGATCGCCGAATGGAGCCGCCTGGATGACGCCACCCGGGAGGCCATTCTGGATGCGCTACCCGGCCGGGTGACCCGCCTCGATCCTGCGCTTCAGGGGCTGGTGCCGCGCTAACCTTTTGTCAGCCATGACGCTTCACCGCATCCCAACGTCCATGCCCTAGACCGGGTCAAGGATTGCCGCAGAAGCGGCGCGTATACACGGGTGTCCGAGTGAGTATCGACATGTCCGGCAGCGTTTCCGGAAGTGCTGTTCTGGCCGCAGCGGTGGGGACCTCCCTGCTGGCGGCCTGGGGCTTTGGGGCCCTTTCCGACAAATCCGCCCAGGCGGCGGCCCAGCCCGTACCGGTGGTGCGGAACAGCGAAGCCGCCACGCCCATACAGCGGGGGCCCGATGGCCATTACTGGGCCCGGGCGCGCATCGGCGACCAACCCATCGCCCTGCTGGTCGACACCGGGGCCGCCGCCGTGGTCCTGCGTCCGGCCGATGCGCGCGTTCTGGGCCTGAACCCCGAGACTCTCGACTACAGCCAGTCGATCCGGACAGCGTCCGGAATGGCGCAGGCCGCCTCGATCACCCTGTCCCATGTGACGGTCGCGGGGGTCGAGGTGCGCGACGTCGCGGCCCTGGTGGTCCAGGCCGACCTGCCGCACTCCCTGCTGGGGATGAGCTTCCTCGGCCGCCTGTCGGGTTTTGAAGCCACCCCCGAAGGTCTGGTTCTCAAACCCTGACAGAGACGGTCACCCGGAAGGGATGTGTCCGGGGAAGGGTCGAAGTCCGAAAACCGCGAGACAGGGCATGAGGGCCGGGGCATGGTTCCGGCATGGACGCCCCGCCCCCCCTGTCGGCTGAAGCCTGTTACCGCGCCGTCGTCGCACGCGACGCGCGGTTCGACGGGCGGTTTCACACCTGTGTGAAAACGACGGGCATCTATTGCCGTCCGGTGTGCCCGGCGCGGACGCCGCTGTTCGCCAATGTGGAGTTTGTCGCAAGCGCCGCCGAGGCCGAGGCGCGGGGCTATCGCCCCTGTCTGCGCTGCCGGCCCGAGACGGCACCGGACTATTCCGCCTGGCGCGGTGAGCTGGCGACCGGCGGGGCCTGGCGCGGGACGGCCAATACGGTCAGCCGGGCCTTGCAGATGATCGATGAGGGGGCGCTCGACGACGGCGATCTGGAGCGTCTGGCCGGCCGGCTGGGGGTCGGCGAACGGCACCTGAGGCGTCTGTTCCGGGCGCATCTGGGGGCGTCGCCCGTGGCGGTGGCCCAGACCCGGCGGGTGCGCTTGGCCAAGGCCCTGCTGCACCAGACGCGCCTGCCGATGGCCGAGGTGGCGCTGGCCTCGGGCTTTGGCAGTGTGCGGCGCTTCAATGAGACGTTTCAGGCCCTGTACGGACGTGCGCCGTCGGCCCTGCGGCGCGGGGCGGGCGAGGAGGCCGGGGCGGGGGTCGAGCTGTCGCTCGCCTGGCGGCCGCCGTATGAGCTCGATGCCCTGATGGCGGCGCTGGCGGGCCGGGGCGATACAGTCGGGGGCGGGATCTGGTCGCGCGCCCTGGACCGCGACGAAGACGGCACGGCAGGGCGGGTCGAAGCGCGGGCGGGCAGCGGCCATGCCTTGCGGGTGCGGGTCGAAGCCGAGCGGCTGGAGGCCCTGCCCCGGGTGCTGGCGCGGGTGCGGCGGGTGTTCGACCTGGGCCATGACCCCGAGGCCCTGATGCGAGATCTGGGCAGCGATCCCGTACTGGGGCCGAGGTTGGCCGCGCGGCCCGGGCTGCGCCTGCCGGGCCTGTGGGTGCTGGACGACGGTGCGGTGGCGCCTGCCGACCGCTGGCCCGATCCCGACACCGAAACCCTGGCCGAAGGCTGGCGCCCGTGGCGGGCCTATGCGGCCCTGTATCTGAAGATCGATGAGGAGAGACCCGATGCGAAACGCGCCTGAGCTTTGGCTGGACCGGGTGCAGTCGCCCGTCGGCCAGATGCTGGTCGTCACCGATGCAAAGGGCGTGGTCCATGCGCTGGACTTTGCCGATTTCGAGCTGCGCATGCGCCGGCTGATGCGGCTGCGGCATGGAGGCAGCGACCTGTCGGAGGGGGGCGAGACGGGGCCGGTCCGGGCGGCACTGGCGGCCTATTTCGCCGGAGACGCCACCGCGCTGCACGGGCTGGCCGTCCAGACCGGGGGCACGGCGTTCCAGCGGGCGGTGTGGCAGGCGCTGCGCGCCATTCCGCATGGCCAGACCCGCACCTATGGCCAGCTGGCTGCGGCCATCGGTCGCCCGACCGCCGTACGCGCCGTGGGGCTGGCCAATGGCGCCAATGCCATCGCCCTGATCGTGCCCTGCCACCGGGTGATCGGCCGCGACGGCACCCTTACCGGCTATGCGGGCGGGCTGGAGCGGAAGCAGTGGTTGTTGCAGCACGAGGGCCGAACCCTTGACGGGAACGGATCGTCCTAGTGAACTGGCGACGGGCAGCCGGGGAGCAAGACCATGAAGACAGCGATTGCGGCGGCGGTGTGCGCCGTCCTGTGCTCGACCGGACAGGCGGCAGCCCAGGAGGATGACTGGGAGTTCGCCGAGGACCCGGCTGAGGAACTGACAGTCGCCGCAGCGCGGTACGAAGGCGGCCAGATGATCGTGGCCCAATGTAGGCGCGGAGGTCTGACGCTGGTTGTCACCGGCCTGCCGGAGAGCCCGCAGATGCTGCGCCTGTCAGCGACCCGGGCGGATGGGCGCGCCGCGGAGCAGATCTGGATTTCGGCAGGAGCGGCCGGAGCGTATCGCAGTACGGCCCCGGGGCGGGAGGCACGCTTTATGCGGGGCGGCGGGGCCTATACTGTCCGGACGGCGGCTGGCGCTCGCACGCCCGTAAGTGCGACCTTCGACCTGCCGACCCAGTCCGCCAATCTGGATCGCGTGCTCACGGCATGCGGATGGACACTCGAGGATGAGCGGGACCTGTTACCCGAGGCCACCGTGACGCTAGACCGTCCGCGCGGCGGTTACAGACCGCCCCCCTACAGGCCACCGGCGGTGCCAGAACGGGAGATCAGCTGTGTGGTCCGGGAAATGACACTACGCGACTGTCGAACGGACCATCCCCCCTATGCGGAGGAGCCCCGGGCGATATCCATGATTGAGTATCTCGAAGGTAAGCAGGTTTATGCGCTGCCGGGGACCGATCCAGCCGCAGCCGAGGGTAGCGTCTACCATGTGATCGCCAACAATCAGGTGTTGATCCTCGTCAACCGATAGACCGAAGCGCCTTCCCCCTTGCAATTGGGTCGGAGGAGCCTAGATTGTGTCCACTTATGCTGAAAGTGAGCATAAGGAGGGCGGCCGGGGCGATCCCGCCGTCCTGTTTCAGGCCTCATATTTGCTCAGATTGAGCAAAAGGAGAGTGAGATGGCAGACGGCGCATTCGGACTGAACCCGGCGACCAAGGCGGCCACGGCTGCCATCTGGCCCAAGGTTCGGGATCATGTGACGCCGCTGGAATGGCCGGCGCAGGCCGAGCTGATCGTCGAGATCAACCGGCTGAAGGTCGAGCGGAACGCCGTCATCCTGGCCCACAACTATATGACGCCGGACATCTTCCACGGCGTCGGCGACTATGTCGGCGACAGCCTGGGGCTGGCCAAGGAGGCCGCAAAGTCCGAGGCGAAGGTGATCGTCCAGGCCGGCGTGCACTTCATGGCCGAGACCTCGAAGATCCTGTCGCCCGACAAGACGGTGCTGATCCCGGACCTGCGCGCCGGATGCTCGCTGGCGGCCTCGATCACGGGGGCGGATGTGCGGCTGATCAAGGCGCGCTATCCAGGCCTGCCGGTGGTCACCTATGTGAACACCACCGCCGATGTGAAGGCCGAGACCGACATCTGCTGCACCAGCGCCAATGCGGTGCAGGTGGTGGAATGGGCAGCGAAGGAATGGGGCGTCGACCGCGTCATCCTGATCCCCGACGAGTTTCTGGCGCGAAATGTCGCGGCCCAGACCTCGGTCGGCATCATCGCCTGGAAGGGCCGCTGCGAGGTGCATGAGCGCTTCACCGCCGCCGACATCGCCGAGATGCGCGCCGCCTACCCCGGGGCCGAAATCCTGGCGCACCCGGAATGCCCCGAGGAGGTGCTGGCGGCGTCCGACTTTGCCGGATCGACGGCGGCCATGAGCGACTATGTCACCCGGCGGAAGCCCAAGCAGGTGGTGATGGTCACCGAATGCTCGATGGCGTCGAACGTGGCAGCGGACTCTCCGGACACCCGCTTCATCGGCCCGTGCAACCTGTGCCCGCACATGAAGCGGATCACGCTGGAGAACATCCGCGACTGCCTGCTGAACATGCAGTTCGAGGTGACGGTGCCGGAGGCGCTGATCGAGCCCGCGCGGCTGGCAGTTCAGCGGATGGTCGACCTGCCGCCGCCCGAGAAGCCCGCGCGCTATGATCTGGTGCGAGCCCGCCATCATGTCGATGTGGAGCTGATCTGATGTACTATGTGGCCCCGACCCGGGTGGTGGCGAAGATCGAGCCGCGCACCCTGAAACTGATGACGCTGATTGCATTGTGGCTGGGCGTGACACGGCCCACATTGCTGAAATGAGCGACACCCTGCCTCCGACCCGTCCGACCCGCCCCGGCCCCTGGGACTCCGTCCCGACCCCAACCGCTGCAGCCCCCGGGACGCGCGCCACGACGGCCCCCGAGGACAAGGGGCAGGGGCTGGTCTGGTCGGTGCTGTCGACCCTGTTGCTGGGCGGATTCATCTGGTGGATCAGCGGCAGCTGGGTGATTGCGGTGGCGGCCATTGTCGGCCTGTTCGTGCACGAGTACGGCCATGTGCTGGCCATGAACCGGCTGGGGATGGGCCCGGCCAAGGTCTATATCATCCCCTTCCTCGGCGGACTGGCGCGTGGGCAACGCATGCCGAAGAGCGAGTGGGACGGGGTGCTTGTGTCGCTGGCCGGGCCTGCTTTCGGCCTGCTGGCCGCCCTGCCCTTTTTCGCCCTCTATTTCGGGACCGGTCAGACGATGTGGCTGAACGGCGTGTTCGCCATCGGCATCATCAACCTGGTCAATCTGGCGCCGGCGCCGCCGCTGGATGGGTCCAAGGCGCTGGGCCCGGTGCTGGCCCGTATCCACCCCATGGTTGAGTATGCCGTGATGATCGCCATCGGGGCGCTGGTCGTCTGGTGGGGCATTTCGAACGGCAGCTTCATCTTTGCCGCCTTCCTGGCCATCGCCCTGATCGGTCACCTGAGGCGGGGACAATGGCGGCCCGAGGGCCGGCGGCTGAGCTGGCGCGAGGCAGGCTACAGCGTCGGCCTGTTCGGGGTGACGGCGACCGCCTGTCTGGGGGTCACGGCCGCGGCCTTCCTGGTCCCCACCGGCGGCGATGTGGAGGGGGCCCTGGATCTGGTCGGCCGCTTCCTGTCGATCGGCCGATGAAAACCCTTCGTCATGACGGCCCCCTGGTCATCGGAGGCGGCCTTGCCGGATTGTCAGCGGCGCTGGAGGCGGCCCCGGCCCCGGTGCTCGTCGCCACGCCCGCGCCCCTGCTGGAGGCCTGTGCCTCTGCCTGGGCGCAGGGCGGGATGGCGGCGGCGCTGGCGGAGGATGACACCTCGGGGCTGCACGCAGACGATACTGTGGCGGCCGGTGCGGGACTGGTCGAGCCGGAGCGGGCCCGCGCCCTGACAGACGCGGCGCGCGAGACGATCGAGTGGCTGGACCGGCTGGGTGCGCCTTTCGACCGGGAGGCCGACGGCCATTATCACCTGAGCCGGGAAGCGGCCCATTCGCGGGCGCGGGTGGCACGGGTCGGGGGAGACGGGGCCGGACGGGCGATCCTGTCGGCGCTGGTCACGGCGGTCCGGGCCAGCGCCCATGTGACGCTGTGGGAAGACGCCCGCCTGACCGGACTGGTCCGGGACGCGGATGGTCGCGTGCGCGGGGCGATCCTGACGCGCGGGGCGCGGCGGGTGCGGGTCATCGCGCCGGCCGTCATTCTGGCGACCGGGGGGATCGGCGGCCTTTACGGGCGGACCACCACGCCGGGAGCCCTGCAGGGGGCGGGCATGGCGCTGGCCTGGCAGGCCGGAGCCGAGATTCTGGACCCGGAGTTCGTGCAGTTCCACCCGACGGCCATCCGCCTGACGACGGCAGGGCCGGACAGCGAACTGGTGTCGCCCCTGCCCTTGGCGACCGAGGCTCTGAGGGGCGAAGGGGCCCGGCTGGTGGACCGCACGGGACGTTACCTGCTGGGCGAGGAAGACAGTGCCGATCTGGCGCCCCGCGATCAGGTGGCGCGCGCCGTTCATGCCGCCGAGAGGGGCGGGCGCGGGGCTTTTCTGGACGCGACACAAGCCATCGGCACCGCCTTTCCCACGGCGTTTCCGGCGGTCTATGCGGCCTGTATGCGCATGGGGCTGGACCCGCGCAGCCAGCCGATCCCGGTCGTGGCCGCCGCCCACTATCACATGGGCGGGATCGCCGCTGATGCCGATGGTCGCACGACGATCGAGGGGCTTTATGCCGTGGGCGAGTGCGCGGCGACCGGCGTGCATGGTGCGAACCGGCTGGCCTCCAACTCGCTTCTGGAGGCCGCCGCCTTTGGCCGGAGGGCCGGGCGGATGGCGCGGACCGAAAGCCTGCCCGGGCCATCGCCGCTGATCGATATCAAAGGGGCGGACCTGCCCGAGGCGGACCTCGCCCGGGTCCGCGCGCTCATGGATCGCCATGCCGGCGTAGTGCGCGACGCGGACGGCCTGACGGCAGCCCTGGCCGGGATTGAGGAGATCAAGGCGCGTCATCCCGAGGCCCTGCCAGTCATCGCCGCCACCCTCGTGATCGAGGCGGCCTTGGCCCGCGAGGAGAGCCGGGGTGGCCACTTCCGCGCAGATTATCCGCAGACGCTCGCTGTAGCGCGCCACAGCCGGATCGTGCGCCCCCCGGCCGAGGTGCCGCAGCCGCTGCTGGCCGCTGAATGAAGGATGTGACGCCCATGGCCCCTGCCCTGCCCGACCTGTTGATCGAGCCGGTGGTGCGCGCCGCCTTGGCCGAGGACCTGGGCCGGGCGGGCGATGTGACGGCGGCCGCCTGCATCCCCGAGGACGCGCGGATGAAGGCCGTGTTCGCAGCCCGCAGGGACGGAGTGATGGCCGGGAGTGCCTGCGCGCGACTGGCCCTGCATGCGCTGGATGCCGGGGCCATGGTCGAAGTACGGGTCGCCGATGGCCAGCCCTTTGGGGCCGGCGATATCCTGATCATCGTCGAGGGCCGTGCGCGGGCCATCCTTGCCGCCGAGCGGACGGCCCTGAACCTGCTGGGCCGATTGTGCGGGATCGCAACCCTGACGCGGACCTATGTGCAGGCGATCGAGGGCACGGGCGCGCGGATCGCGGACACGAGGAAGACTACGCCGGGCCTGCGCGCCCTGGAAAAGCACGCCGTGGCCTGCGGCGGCGGCATCAACCACCGCTTCGGCCTGGATGACGCCATCCTGATCAAGGACAACCATGTGGCCGTCTGTGGCGGCGTGGCCGAAGCCGTGCGGCGTGCCAGGGCCCATGCCGGGCATCTGATGAAGGTCGAGGTCGAGGTCGACGGTCTGGATCAGCTCGACGCGGCGCTGGCCGAAGGGCCGGACGTCATAATGCTGGACAATTTCAGCCTCGAGCATCTGCGCGAGGCGGTGTCGCGGACGGCGAGGCGGGTGACGCTGGAAGCCTCGGGTGGGGTCACGCTGGAGTCGGTGCGCGGGATTGCGGAGACCGGCGTCGACGTCATCTCGGTCGGGGCCCTGACCCATTCGGCGCCCAATCTGGACATCGGGCTGGACGCGGCCTGAGGGGGCTTCAGCTTTCCGAGGCGGCGGGGGAGGCTGGAACCGGGGTCGCCTGGCGACGCGCGGGCGTTTCACCCGCAGTGGGGGTGGGCGATGCAGGAGCAGCGCGCGGAGCCGCCGGGGCGGCGGGCTGGACCGGAGCCGGAGCCGCCTCTGCCCGGACGTCGGCCTCGGTGCGGCCTTCCTGGGCCAGCAGCAGGCTGTAGGCCACCGCCTGACCGACCTGACGGACGGGCTCGGTCGGATCCAGACCGGCCTGGACCAGGCGCGGCTGATCGCCACTGGTCGAGGGGGCCGGGTCATAGGCGAAGGCGCGGCTGGAGCCCGAACGTCCGCCGAAACGATAGAAGACGTGATCGCCGACCTGACCGACGCGGATCAGGGAAGTGCGCCAACCCGGGCTGACACGGGTGGTGTGGAAATGGGTGGCGTTGCCGACGGGGGCATAGACCGAGCCCGACAGGGCCTCTGAGGCGACCTGACGCGCGCGGTTCCAGGCCCCCCGATTGATGCCTCTGCGCATGGAGCCGTCACAGGTGAAGCTGAACTGGCAACCGGTGCTGCGACCGGCGCCCTGGAAGACCACGGCGCAAACGGTCTTGGGGAAGGCGGGATGGCGCGCCCGGTTGAGCACGACCTGGGCCACTGCGCGCTGGCCGTCGCGCCCCTCGCCCCGCGCTTCATAATAGACCGCCTGGGTCAGGCATTCGAGATCCCGGCTGGCGTCCAGCGCATTGCCCAGGCGGAAGGGCTGGGCCGCCGGATGCGAGGGGCCGGTCGAGGCCGTACGCAGGCCGGGCGTCATGTTCGGGCCTGTCGGGCGCAGCTGTTCCAGACGCGCGGTCAGAAGCTCGGCCTGACGGTCGCGGCGGCTGGGACCGGCGACGGTATAGGGATCATGGCGGCGGGCGATGGCAAGGGCGCTGGCGTTGAGGCCTCCGGCCGCAGCCGCCATGGCTTCTTCGGTAAAGCCCGCCGAGGCGGCACCATCCAGCCGGATCGCCTGGGCGCGAAGGGTCGTGGCCTTGGCCACCGTCCCGCCCAGATAGGCCACACCGATCGCCAGACCGAACACGCCACCCACGAGCGCCGCGGCAACACCGGGCGTCAGTCGTGAACGGGTAGCCGAGGTGTCGGGCGTTCGGGGCGACAGGGGCGATGACAAAGGCTTTATCCAGTCCGCAGGGCGCAATGCCGCCCCTTATTTAGTCTGTCGATGGGCGAGGTTTTCGCGAAACCACGCACACGACGAGGCCGACGCACCGGCAGTCCGCCGATCATCGGGGACGCGCCTTTAACATAGCCAATGTGACCCAAATAGGGTTGATTCGCAAGAATCAGAGGGGGTGAAGCATTTTTGCCCCACCCCCTGCCGCCACTATAGATGATCCATGCGCGTTTCATGTTGTGAGGGGCAGATCATGACACGATATCTGGTCTTTCCGGCTCAAGCTCAGTTCAAATGTCGGATGGCCGCATTCTTGGTGCGCTCAAGTGCAGCGAGACTGAAACCTTGAACAACTTACTGTTCCGGGAGGATTTCTCAAAGGCTCTCACCCGCTGAGGGAACCGTGGCCCGGAGGGCCACGTTTGATCGTCGACCCTGAAGCGTGACCGGGATTGGCCCGGATCGGCTTCCGAGAAGGTAATGCCATGACCCGCAAGACCCTGATGACCACCGCCGTGCTCTCAACCCTTGGCCTGGCCCTGGCGGCCTGTGGCAGCACCATCGAACAGAAAGCCGCGACCGGGGCGGTCGCCGGAGCCGTCGTAGGTGGACCGGTCGGCGCGGCCGTGGGCGGCGCGGCCGGCACGGCAGTCGGCCAGGCCACCAAGGACGACTGACCCGAAGGCCACACGACCCGGTCGACCCGTCGCGGAGGCTGGGTCGCGACTTGATCCGCACGGGCTTGAGCCCTAAAGCCCCCCGGTCGATGCGCCCATGCCATCGACCGGGCCTGGCCAACCGTCAGGACCGAGCGGATTCCTGTACGCCCCACCCTAACCGACCGAGACTTGATGAGAGATCTGAAGCAGACCGGCTTTGCCGATCGCCTGGCCGCACAGGCCGAAGCCAAGAAGGCCCTTCTGGCCCGATTCAAGCCCAAGCCCTCCATTCCGGATCCCGATTTTGACCGGCGCGCTGAAAAGCTGGCCGCCGAGAAGGAAGCCGCGCGTCTCGAAAAAGAGCGACTGAAGCAGGAAAAGGAAGCCGAGAGGCTGGCGGCCAGGGAGAAGGCGCGCCTGGAAGCCGAAGCGAAGAAGGCCGCAGCCGAGCAGGCCAAGGCCCAGACCGCCGAGCAGATCGAGGAACAGCGCCGGGCAGAGCGCCGCGAACGCAAGGCCGCGATCAAGGCGGAACAACGCGCCCGGCGGGCCGAAAAGAAGATGCGTCGCTAAGCGGTCGCGGTTCCGGGTCAGGCGTCCAGAACCGTCCTCAGCGTGTCAATCGCGAAGGGCTTGCGCACCAGGGGCCAGGGCGCGTCGCGCAGGGCGGCATCGACGTCATCCCCCGCATAGCCGGTGGCCAGCATGATCCGCATCTCCGGATAGAGGATGCTGGCGTGGCGGGCGAGATCAAGGCCAGACATCTCGCCCGGCATGACGATGTCCGTCAGCAAAATGTCGAACCGCCCGGCCTTGAGCCGCTTCAGGGCCGTCGCCGCGTCCGACGCCGTGGTCACCGTCAGGCCCATGGTTTCCAGCAGCGCCACGGCGATGGCCTGGACCTCCATATCGTCCTCGACCAGCAGCACCGACCGGGCTCCATCCCGGACCGGCGACAAGGCCCCGGAGGAAGGCGCCCCGGTCGCGCTCTCGCCCCCGTCCACCGGCAGGTACATTTCCATGCGGGTGCCTTCGCCCGGGGCGCTCACAACATGGATGGCCCCGCCGCTCTGTTTCAGGAAGCCGTACACCTGTGACAGGCCAAGACCTGTGCCCTTGCCGACCGCCTTGGTCGTATAGAAGGGCTCGAAGATGCGATCGCGAACATCCTCCGGAATGCCCGGCCCGTCATCGCTGACGGAGATGCGGATATAGTCGCCCCCCTCAAGATCACTGATCTCGCCAGCCTTGACCCTGACCTGGCGGGTCTCGACCTCGACGCGGCCCTGGCCGGCAACGGCATCGCGCGCGTTGACCAGCAGATTGAGCAGGGCCGCCTCGAACTGGGCCGTATCGACGCGCACGCGGGCCCCGCCCCGGCGGAGACGCGTGCGGTAGGTCATACCGCCCCCCAGCGCGCCCCGGATCAGGGGCTCTCCCTCGCGGATGAGGGCATTGACGTCCACGGACTCCGGCCGGAGCGCCTGTCTGCGCGAGAAGGCCAGCAACTGATGGGTCAACCGCTCCCCACGGCGCGCCGCACTGAGGGCCGCCTCGGTCAGCTTCAGGCGTTTGGCTTCGTCGACCTTGTTGTTGAGCAGCATGTCCAGGCCGCCGATGACCACCGTCAGCAGATTGTTGAAGTCATGGGCCACCCCGCCGGTCAGGCGACCGACCGCTTCCATTCGCTGCGCATGCATCAGGTCGGCCTCGGCCTGGGCCTTGTCCATCAGTGCCTTGCCGACCCGTTCCTCGAGCAGTTCGTTGATCCGCTTGAGGTCGTCTTCCGCCTGTTTGGCATCGGTGACATCGAAGGCGACACCGACAAAGCCCCGGACCTTGCCCTGGGCATTGAGGCGCGGACGGGAAAAGGATTTCAGCCAGCGCCAGACGCCGTCCCGCCGACGATAGCGTGCCTCGAGGCTGAAGGGCTGGCCGGTGGCCTCGCCGGCCAGGGATTCCGCGATGATCCGGTCGCGGTCGTCGGGATGAATGAACGCGCGCCAGTCCGTCTTGAGGGTCGCCGCATCCTCAACCCCCATGAAGTCGATGTAAGCCTGATTGACGAACTCGCGCGTGCGGTCCTCGGCCGTGACCCAGATCAGGACGGGCGCATCATCGGCCATGGCGCGGAAACGCTGCTCGCTTTCGCGCAAGGCGGATTCGACCTGACGGACCTCGGACAGGTCGATATTGGCTCCGACCATACCGAGGAAGTTGCCTTCGGTATCGAAGCGCGGTCGGGCATGGGTCGACAGGATGCGCCACTCGCCATCCTCTCGCAGATAGCGGGCCTCGATCTCCATCGGCGTGCGGGACTCCAGGGCCTTGAGACAGGCCGTCCAGACGCGCTCCCGGTCGTCGGGATGAATGGCCTCCATCCAGGGCCCCGGATCGGCGAGGTCCGCCGGGCGGTCCCCCCAGAACCGGCGAAACTCGGCGTTGAGATAGACCCGGCCCCCGGTATCGGCCGTCCACAGCATGACGGGAGCGACATCGGCGATGTCGCGAAAGCGGGCCTCATATTCGTCGACGCGGGCCGCCGCCGCGCGAAGGTCGGCCACGGTGGTATCGAGACGGCGCATGGCCCGCCGGAGCGCCGACGCCACCCAGGTGACGAACAGGCCGACTACGATGAAATTGACCGTCGCAACCCGACCGAGGTTGCTGGCCAGCCCCACGCCGGCGGCATTCGGGCCGGCCACGTACCATCCGCCGAACAGGCACAGGATGACGGCTACGACACCGGCGATCCGTCCCCCCGCAAGCGCGGCCAGCACCACGGCCGGCAACAGGATCATGAAGCCGGTGACCTGAGCATAGAAGTTGTTGAGCCCCCAGCGCACCGCAAGGGCGGCCAGGGCTGCGAGGATACCGATCAGGACGGCTTGGAGGATCGTCGGAGGGGGTGTGCGGGCGAGCCGTGCCAGGAGAATGTCCGCGCTGAACCACGCACCGTCGACGGAGCCCTTGCTCCGATCCTGGTCCTGATTCATCGGATCGGTCCCCACCCGCGCAACTACACGCTCGCGGCACAGTGAACGCAAGCGTGGCTGTTGCGTTCCCTCCGGAGACGTGAAGCGACCCGCCGGGTTGCTCAAGCCTCGACCCACCCTATCTCTGGTTCCGACCGAGACCCGTATTCCCAGGAGACTCCATGACCACCGCCACCATCCAGACCGGCCTGAAGAAGGCCGACCGCAGCGAGGTTTCGCAGGCCCTGACCAAGGTGCTGGCCGACAGCTTTGCCGTCTATCTGAAGACCCACGGCTATCACTGGAACGTGCGGGGCCCCGAGTTCTTCACCCTGCACAATCTGCTGGAACAGCAGTATACCGAGATCTGGGGCGCGCTGGACGACATCGCCGAGCGCATCCGCGCGCTCGGGGTTCTTGCACCCCAGGGCTATGCGACCTTTGGCAATCTGACGGCGATCAAGGACGGCGATCCCGAACAGGACGCTGCCGCCATGCTCAAGGAGCTGATGCGCGACCATGAAACCCTGATCGCCACCACCCGCGATACGCTGTCTCTGGCCGATGAGGCAGGCGATGAGGCCACCGCCGACCTGATGACCCAGCGTCTTGCGGCGCACGAAAAGTTCGCCTGGATGCTGCGGTCCACCCTGGGCGGCCGCTAAGCCGGGAGTAACGCGCGCCTGCCTGCCCGAAATTCGCCGGGTTAAGCCCCTATAGGTGTAGCCCAAGCCAAGGAAAGTCTTCTATTTCGCCCCATGCGACGGATCGCGCCCATTCTCGACTGGCTGAAGGCCCGCTTTCCCGACGGACGGGGAACGGGACTGAGCCTTGTCGCCCTTCTGGCGCTGTCGGGCGTGACCATGACGGCCAGTTCCGCAGTGCGTCCGGAGATGGACCTGCGCGTCCAGTCGGTGATGGACATCACCCGGGGTGATCTGGGGTCCGGGGGGCTGGAGGCCATGGCAGCCCGCATGAGTCCGGCCCAGTTGGCACTGGCCATGCGCCATGACCCGGACGTCCAGCGGGTGGGCCATTTTGGCATGACGCCGGGGTGGGAGACCCTATCACTGGGGGGCAGGCCCTCGCTGGAGGCCGGCGAGACCGGACTGGAGGCCCACCGCCTGAACGCCGCCCGACCGGTGGCCCGGAGCCTGCTGCGGCCCGCGCGGCCCTTTACGCTCGGCAAGATCTCGACCGCGGACCGTGATCGGGCCCTGCGGTGCCTGACCCAGGCGGTCTATTATGAGGCGGCGCTGGAGCCGCGCCCCGGTCAGGAGGCCGTGGCCCAGGTGGTGCTGAACCGGGTGCGCGACCCGAACTTCCCCAACAGCATCTGCGGCGTGGTGTTTCAGGGTGCCGAGCGCGTGACCGGCTGCCAGTTCAGCTTTACCTGCGACGGTGCCCTGTCACAGGCTCCGGTGGCCTGGGCCTGGACCCGGGCCGAGGATGTCGCCCGTCGCGCCCTGGACGGCTATGTCGCCGAACGGGTCGGCACCGCCACCCACTATCACGCCGATTATGTGCATCCCTGGTGGGCCCCCAGCCTGGGCAAGATCGACCAGATCGGCGCCCACATCTTTTATCGCTGGAAGGGCTATCCCGGCGAATCCGCGGCCTTTTCCCAGGCCTATGCCGGGCGCGAGCCGGTGATCGACGAGGCCCGCTTTTCCCGACCGCGCCTGTTGCGGGCGGATACCGCACCGGACGGCACCGTGGAAACCACCCCGGACGGCACGATCGTGGGGGCCGCTCCCCGTACCGTCGAGATCAATGGCCAGACCCGGGTGGTGGGTGCCGTCAGCCTGGGCGGGCGTCGTCAGCCGACCGCCGAGGAAGTCGCCGCGATCAACCGCAACCTGGCCGAATTCGAAGGCAAGGACGCCCCCTCGGCGGCGGCCACGCCGGTGCCCGGCGTCGTCAGTCTGGACGTCGAGGAAGTCGGCCGCCCCTCGCGATGAGTGGACTTGGCAAGACCCGGGTTGAAACCGCAACGCTCTCCCCGCATTGATAGGCAATCGGGCGCACAGCGCCGCTTTTGAGATACGGATGTCCGACCCGTCGCCCGTCAGCCCATCCTGGACCGAAGCCGAACGGCTGGCCGCGCTCCACGATTACGAGATTCTGGACACGGAACCCGAGCGCGCCTTTGACGACATTGTGGATCTGGCCGCGACCCTGTTCGATGCGCCGATCGCCGTGGTCAATCTGATCGATGAGGACCGCCAGTGGTTCAAGGCCGAGAAGGGTCTGGGCGTGCGCGAAACGCCCTTGGACACCAGCTTCTGCGCCCATGCGATTCTGCAAGCCGACCAGATGGTGGTGCCCGACGCGACCCGGGACCCGCGCTTCGACTGCAACCCCTTGGTGACGGACGCCCCCGGTCTGCGCTTCTATGCCGGCCGGTTGCTGAAGTCGGCCGAGGGCCTGCCGCTGGGCACCCTGTGCGTGCTGGATACCGAGGCCCGGCCCGAGGGTCCGACCGACGTCCAGATGAAGGCGCTTGAGGTGCTGGCCGCCCAGGTCATGACCCAGCTGAACCTGCGCAGGGCGCTGAAACAGCAACAGCGCTCCGAGGCGGAATTCCGCGCCATCGCGGACTCCCTCCCGCAGATGGTCTGGGCGACCCGCCCCGACGGCTTCCACGACTACTATAACGCCCGCTGGTATGAGTTCACCGGGATGCCGCCCGGTTCAACCGACGGCGAAGACTGGAACGACGTCTTCCATCCCGAAGATCAGCAACGGGCATGGGGATTGTGGCGCCATTCACTGGCGACGGGCGAGCCCTATGAAATCGAATACCGTCTGAAACGGCATGACGGGGTCTATTGCTGGACGCTGGGCCGGGCGATGCCGGTCCGCGACAGCACTGGCCGGATCGTGCGCTGGTTCGGGACCTGTACGGACATCGACGATCTGAAGCGGATGGATCAGGCCAAGGAGCTGCTGAGCCAGGAACTGAGCCACCGCATCAAGAACATCTTTGCCGTGGTGTCGGCGCTGGTGGCGCTGTCGGCACGCCAGTATCCCGAAGCCAAACCTTTTGCCCAGGCGCTGCGGACCCGGATCAATGCCCTGGCACGCGCGCATGAATTTGTTCGGCCGCACAGCGATGTATCGCAGCCGCTGATGGGCAATATGACCCTGCACGGGTTTCTCACGGCGCTGTTCACCCCCTATACGGACGAGACGGGCGGACCCCGGGTGCGGATCAGCGGCGACGACGCCGCGTTTGACGATCAGGCCGCGACCTCGGTCGCCCTGCTGTTTCACGAACTGGCGACCAATGCCTCGAAATACGGGGCCCTGTCGGTGTCGGGAGGATATGTAGAGGTCACAACCGAACAGACCGCAGGCGGCGATTTCCATCTGGCCTGGCGGGAGCGCGGGGGACCGGAGGTCAGGGGCGTGCCCTCGACCGTCGGCTTCGGCTCGTCATTGGCAACCCTGTCGGTGGAGGGTCAGCTGGCGGGCAAATTGTCGCGCAACTGGAACCCGGATGGCCTGGAAGTGCTCATCGAGCTGCCCGGCACGGCCCTGTCCCGCCGGAAAGCAGCCCGAGACCTTACAAAGGCGTAAGGTGGCAACCGGCACGCAGATTGCACGTTCTTTTAGACAACGTCCCTCAACCCTCTTACTGGACCCCAACCCCGATTATCCCAATGCCCGCCCGTATCCTGATCGTCGAAGATGAAGCCCTTGTGGCCATGGAGTTGCGCTTCGTGCTCGAAGACCTCGGGCACGAGGTGGTGGGCACGGCTGCGGATTCGGCTGCGGCGCTGAAGATCGCCAAGGAAACCGACGTCGATCTGGCCCTTGTCGATATTCACCTGTCCGACGGCCCGACGGGGGTGACCATCGGTCACGAGCTGGCGGTCGATCACAAGGTGGCCGTGCTGTTCATGACGGCGAACCCCGGCATGGTCCGGGACGGCGTGGCCGGGGCCATTGGTGTGCTGTCCAAACCCACGGACGAACGGATCGTGCAGGACGCGGTCGCCTATGCCCTCGACCGCCGCAGCGGACAGATCCGCAACATGGCACCTCCGCAGCTACAGCTGTTCGAAGACAGTCCCCGGGCCTGAACATGCAAGACCTGAAAGGCTCGGCTATGGAGCAGCTTGTGTATGTCAGCCGCAGCGTCCGGGCCGTAAACAGCGCCATCGCCATGTCGGACATTCTGGCCGAGGCGCGCCCGAACAATGCGCGCGACGGGATCACCGGCTGCCTGACGGCGATAGATGGTCGCTTCGTTCAGGTCATTGAGGGCGAGGCCGACAAGCTGGACGACCTGATCAACCGCCTGCTCCGCGACGAACGCCATACCGAGCTGCGGGTGCTGGAGCGACGCACGGTCGCCGAGCGGGCCTTCCCGCAATGGGACATGCTGAGCCCCGTGCTGGTCACCGCCGAGATCGACGACCTGCGACGGCTGATGCGCGACGATTCGGGCGGGGGTCTGGACGACTTCATCGGCCCGCTGAAGACCGCGCTTGAGCGGCAAAGCGAGGTCTTGCACGAGGCCCGGACGCTGAGCGACAGGTCCACTCTCGAAGCGTCGAATGATGATGAGGCCGAGCGTACGGCCTGATCCCGCCTACCAGGCGCCGATCTTTTCGGCCTCGGCATGGGAGATAGGGTTACCAGCTCGCGCGTGGTCGACCTCGGCCAGATAACGGGCCGCCTCCAGCGCCGCCATACAGCCCATGCCGGCCGCAGTGACCGCCTGACGATAGACGTCGTCGGTCACATCCCCCGCCGCATAGACCCCCTCGATCGAGGTCGCCGTGGTCCCCGGCTTGACCACCAGATAGCCGCCCGCCTTGGTTTCCAGCTGACCGGCGAACAGTTCCGACGAAGGCGCATGACCAATGGCGATGAAGACGCCGTCGGCAGGCAGATCGCGGGTCTCCACCCCGTCGGTCGCGCGAATGCGGACACCCGTCACGTTCGAAGCGATGCCATCCGTCTGGCCCAGAATCTCGTCGACGACATGGTTCCAGATCACCTCGATCTTCGGATGGGCGAACAGTCGTTCCTGCAGGATCTTCTCGGCCCGGAACTCGTCGCGGCGATGGACGACCGTCACCCTTGAGGCAAAATTGGTAAGGAACAGCGCTTCCTCGACGGCGGTGTTGCCGCCCCCGACCACCACCACCTGTTTGCCCCGATAGAAGAAGCCGTCGCAGGTCGCGCAGGCCGAGACGCCGAAGCCCTGATATTTCGCCTCGCTTTCCAGCCCCAGCCATTTGGCCTGGGCGCCCGTCGAGATGATCACCGTCTCGGCCAGGATTTCCGTGCCGGAGTCGAGCGTCAGCCGAAACGGGCGCTGCGACAGATCGGCCTTTGTCACGATGTCATGGATGACTTCGGTCCCGACGTGCTCGGCCTGGGCCTGCATCTGTTCCATCAGCCAGGGGCCCTGAATGACCTCGGCAAAGCCCGGATAATTCTCGACATCGGTGGTGATGGTCAGCTGACCCCCGGGCTGAATGCCGGCGATCACCACGGGATCCAGCGAGGCGCGGGCCGCATAGATGGCGGCCGTCCAGCCGGCGGGGCCGGACCCGATGATGGCAACACGAACAGTGCGGGGCTGGGTCGGAGACAGTTTGCTCATGGTGCCTATTTAGGGGCTGATTCCCGATCATGCGATGGTTAGTGTGCCCGGGAACGGCGAAGGAGCTGGGGATGAGTGACAACAAGAACGGGGCCTTCCTGCCGCTGGGCATGGGGGCTGGCATCGCCATCGGTGTGGCGCTGGGGACCGCCCTCGACAATCTGGCGCTCGGACTGGCGCTGGGCGTCGCCATCGGCAGCGGCCTGGGCGTCGCCGGCATGGCGGCCGGCAGATCGAAAAAGAAAGACGGCGACGGATCGGCGGGTGGTCCGGCCAGCGACACCGGCGAGCGGGCCCCGAGGGACGTCGATGCCGGGGACGGCGGCGGCGATGGGGGCGGTGGGGGCGACTGACCTCAGCCGCGCCAGGCGTCGTAGCGGCGAAGCAGTTCCTGCGCGGCGCGGTCCGTTTCGGCCAGGGGCCGGCGTGCTACGTCCGGCCAGACCAGGCTGCCGTCGAAGGGCCGGGCCAAACCCCGATCCAGCAGGGATTGCCTGAGGCGATCAAACTTGGGCTGCGGCTTGCGCGCGACCATGGGCAGGAGATGCACCGGCTTGCCGGTCGAGGCCGCCTCGGTCGCCATATTGGCGCTGTCCTCGGTGACCAGCACATGACCGGCGGCACCGAGAAAGGCGAAATAGGGATTGTCACCCTGCCCGTCCCAGACCCAGCCGGGCAAGGTTTCCAGACGCTGGCGGATGATGGCTTCGGCCCTGGACGGCGTGCGGCGTGACAGGGTGACCATGACCGACCCGTTCACAGCCCTCACGGCCTTCGCGATCCGGTCGGCCAGCCACGCCGCATGGTCGGGTGGCAGGTCGTGACTGGCCGAGCGTCCGCCGATCAGCACCGCCACACGGGGATGGGGCAAGGGGTCAAGGCGATCCGCGAAGGCCGCTACGGCGTTGGCGATGCGGGTCGGCGTGATGCGATGGGGTGAGCCGAGGATCGACATGACATTGGGGCCACTCAGGCCGTCGTGCTCGGGCGCGATGATCAGATCGAAGCGGCCGGTCCGCCAGCGGGGATCCTGCGTCTGGACGACGAAGGGCCGCCCCGGCCCAGCGGCCGCGGCCCGCACGGACAGGGGCAGGGAAGCGCGGCCGGTGGCGATCCAGATATCCGGCCAGGACGCCCCGTCAGACGGCAGAACGGCGTCGGATGCGGGGTCGCGCATCCACGGCTGTTTCAGCGCCGACGGCCATTTGTCGAACCCGCGGCGCCAGCGTATGCGGCACAGCTCGATATCGGCGGGACGCAGGCGCTGGACGGCCTCGGCCAGCCCCAGCGCCTGATTCTGGATGCCGGCCCGACCGTCAGAGACGACCCGGATCCGGAGGGGATACGCGCTGTCGCGTGTCAGATCCACTCGACCTTGAGGATTTCATAGGCCTTCACGCCCCCGGGCGTGTTGACCTCGACGACGTCGCCGACCTCCTTCGAGATCATGGCGCGCGCCAGCGGGGAGGTGATGGAGATCCGCCCCTGTTTCACATCGGCTTCGTGTTCGCCGACGATCTGGTAGCGGGCCTCTTCCTCGGTGTCCTCGTCAACGACGGTGACCGTGGCCCCGAATTTCACCTGCGTCCCCGACAGCTTGGACACATCGATCACCTGGGCCCGCGACATGCGGTCCTCGATCTCGGCGATCTGACCTTCGATCCAGCCCTGGCGCTCCTTGGCGGCATGATATTCGGCATTCTCGGACAGGTCGCCGTGTTCACGGGCCTCCGAGATCGCCGTAATCACCGCGGGACGTTCCACGGACTTCAATTGCTTGAGCTGATCGTCCAGGGCGCGATAGCCCGGGGCCGTCATCGGCACTTTTTCCATAGGATGGTGAGTTTCTTGTTTCGCCCGACTGCGGAGAGGAAGGTCAACCTTGAGAGAAGGTCGCGGGGCGCGCGCGACCGGGGCAAAGAGGATAGGTCACGATTTCGCTGAACTCAAGCCGTTGGACGTATCGTTGTGCGGCGTACCTTGCGGATCAGGCTGCGGGTCAGCCACCCCAGGGCCACCAGAGCCACGACCATGAAGACGGCGGACACGAGGGCCAGCTTGGCGAACATCAGCGCGAGGCTGAAGGCGATCACCACGAGCCCGAGGGCGACAAGATAAACGACAGCGATCTTCATGCCGGGTTAACGCTCTGCCGCGCCGCGGGTTTCACCGGCATGTCCTCGCGCGGGACGGTCAGGCGTAGCTGTAGGGTCCCCCGCGCTCAAGGGCGCGCTGCCAGGCCGGGCGGGCGTGAATGGTTTCGAGGAAGGCCTTGAGCTTGGGGCGGCGGTCAAAGCCGGGAATACGCTGGGCACCCGCCTCGATCGGAAAGCTCATCATGATGTCGGCGGCGGAAAAGGCCCCGCCCGCGAACCACGGGTGGGCGGTCAGTTCGGCCTCCCAGAAGTCGATATGGGTCTGGAGCTGCGGATCGATGAAGCCGGACTGGGCCTTGCCGGCGATGGACTTGACCAGCGGTCGCACCAGGCCGGGGGCGCGTTTCGGCAGCTGACTGAACACCAGCTTGAGCAGCAGCGGCGGCATGGCCGAGCCCTCGGCATAGTGCAGCCAGTAGCGATAGCGGCGACCCGCCTCGGTGCCCGAAGGGGGTGCCAGCCTGCCCTTGCCGTGGGTCTCGACCAGATAGTCGACGATCGCCCCGGTTTCGGCGACCCGGATGTCACCGTCATCGACCACCGGCGACTTGCCGAGTGGATGGATGGCCTTGAGCTCGGGCGGGGCCAACATGGTTTTTGCATCGCGCTGATAGCGCTTCACCTCATAGGGCAGGCCCAGTTCCTCGAGCAGCCACAACACCCGTTGGGACCGGCTGTCGTTGAGGTGATGCACGGTGATCATGAGGGCGGCCTAGTAAGCGTTCTGGGGCTGGTCGGTAAAGGTCAGGCGCGTCACCTTCCAGCCGGTCGGTGCGCGGTAGGTGTCAAAGGTGAAAAACACCGGGACCTGAGGCGTGTGAACGACATAGAGAACCCTGCATACACTTTCAGCAAGACACACAGAGTCGACCTCTTCCCACCCCAGAATACCTTCGTACATCGTCACCATGCTTCGCGACTGTCCGATCAGGGTGGGCAGGACAGAATCGCGCGTCGGCATGGGGGTGTCGCCGAGCAGGCCGTCATAGGCCAGCTCGAGCTGGTCCGACTGGAGCCGGGACAGGAACAGGTCGATGATCGGGGCGATCCCCGCCCGCTGCTCTGCGGTAACAGGCGGCAGTTCATGCTCCTGCGCCAGCGCCGGTGTCGCGAAAAGTCCGAGCGCAACGGCCGCGACCAGTGCCGGCAGCGATGAATGACGCATGGATGTCCCTCCCCTGTTGATCTCCTGCCTCAGGCGTAAGCCTGCAGCGGGCGGACGTCCAGATCGTCGTTGCGGATGGCGGCGATGGCGTGGACAGCGGCAAGGGCGCCGGCGGTCGTGGTGTAGTAGGGGATCTTCATCATCAGGGCTGTGCGCCTCAGGCTGAAACTGTCCTGCAGGGACTGTTTGCCCTCCGTGGTGTTGAAGACCAGCTGGACGTCGCGGTTCTTCATGGCGTCGACGATATTGGGGCGGCCCTCCAGAACCTTTTTCACATGCCCGACGGGGAGGCCCTGCTGGACCAGCCAGGCGTGGGTGCCACCGGTGGCGATCACCTCGAACCCCTGTTTCAGCAACAGGGCGACGGGTTCAACGATGAAGGGCTTGTCGGAATCCTTGACCGAGACGAAGGCGCAGCCCTTGACCGGCAGGGTGGTGCCGCCGCCGATCTGGCTCTTGGCAAAGGCACGGGCGAAGGCCTCGGCCATGTCGGGTTCGCCCTCGCGCTTCCAGTCCAGACCCATGACCTCGCCGGTCGAGCGCATCTCGGGCCCCAGCACGGTGTCGACCCCGGCAAAGCGGGCGAAGGGGAAGACCGCTTCCTTGACAGCAATATGGTCATAGGGGCGGTGCTCCAGACCGAAGGAGGCCAGCGGCACACCGGCCATGACCTTGGCAGCGATGGCGGCGATCGGCTGGCCGATGGTCTTGGCGACAAAGGGCGCCGTGCGGCTGGCGCGCGGATTGACCTCCAGCACGAAGATGCGCGGGTTTTCCGAGTGTGGCTCCTCGATGGCGAACTGGACGTTCATCAGGCCACGCACCTTCAGCGCCTTGGCCATGGCCTCGGTCTGGCGCATCAACTCGGCCACCACCCCGGAGGACAGGGAATAGGGCGGCATGGAACAGGCGCTGTCGCCCGAGTGGACGCCGGCTTCCTCGATATGCTCCAGCACCCCGGCGACGAAGACGGTCTCGTCATCGCACAGGGCGTCGACGTCGACCTCGGTCGCGCGGTTCAGATAGTGGTCGATCAGGACGGGATCGTCGCCGGACACCCGCATGGCCTCGCCGACATAGCGGTCCAGCTGTTCGCGGTCGTGGACGATCATCATGCCGCGTCCCCCCAGCACATAGGAGGGGCGCAGCACGACCGGATAGCCGACCGCCTCGGCCTTCTGCGCGGCTTCCTCGGCCGAGCGGGCGAGCGCATTGGGCGGCTGCATCAGTCCGATGTCGTGCAGCATCACCTGGAACCGCTCGCGATCCTCGGCGAGGTCAATGGAGTCGACACTGGTGCCGAGGATCGGCACGCCGTCTTCCTGCAGGGCGTGGGCCAGCTTCAGCGGCGTCTGGCCTCCGAACTGGACGACCACACCGATTAGGTCGCCGGCCCGGCGCTCGACGTCGATCAGCTCCAGCACATCCTCGGCCGTCAGCGGCTCGAAATAGAGACGGTCCGAGGTGTCATAGTCGGTCGAGACGGTCTCGGGATTGCAGTTGACCATGATCGACTCGACGTCGATCTCGGCAAAGGCAAAGGCCGCGTGACAGCAGCAGTAGTCGAACTCGATCCCCTGTCCGATCCGGTTCGGACCGCCGCCGAGGATGATGGCCTTCCGGCGATCCGAGGGGCGGGACTCGCACTCCGGCACCTGGCCGAGCGCGCCGGTCTCATAGGTCGAATACATATAGGCGGTGGCGGAGGCGAATTCGGCGGCGCAGGTGTCGATGCGCTTGAACACCGGTCGCACGTCCAGCGCGCGGCGGGCCTTCCTGACCGCAGCCTCGGTGGTGCCGGTCAGGGCCGCCATGCGGGCATCGGAGAAGCCCTTGGCCTTGAGCTGGCGGAAGGCGTGGGCGTCGGTCGGCAGACCCCTCACCCGCAGGTGGCCCTCGTCGCGGATCAGCTCCTGGATCTGGCGCAGGAACCAGGGCTCGTACGAACAGGCGGCCTGGACTTCTTCCACCGTGAGGCCGTGGCGGAACGCCTGGGCGATGACGCGGATACGGTCGGGCGTGGGCGTGCCCAGAGCCCGCACCACGGCGGCGCGGATGGCACCCTCGTCGTCCGTATCGGTGGTGCCGTCGATCTCGATCTCGTCGAAGCCCGACAGGCCGGTCTCGAGACCCCGCAGGGCCTTCTGCATCGACTCCTGGAAGGTCCGCCCGATGGCCATGACCTCGCCCACCGACTTCATCGAGGTCGACAGCAGCGGCTCCGACCCCGGATATTTCTCGAAGGCGAAGCGCGGGATCTTGGTGACCACATAGTCGATCGAGGGCTCGAACGAGGCCGGGGTCACGCCAGTGATGTCATTGGTCAGTTCGTCCAGCGTATAGCCGACAGCCAGACGGGCGGCGACCTTGGCGATCGGAAAGCCCGTGGCCTTGGACGCCAGCGCCGAGGACCGCGACACGCGCGGATTCATCTCGATCACCACCATGCGGCCGTCGGCCGGATTGATGGCCCACTGGACGTTCGAACCGCCGGTCTCGACCCCGATTTCGCGGAGCACATTGATCGAGCCGGTCCGCATCCGCTGATACTCCTTGTCGGTCAGCGTCAGGGCGGGGGCGACGGTGATGGAGTCGCCGGTGTGCACCCCCATGGGGTCCACGTTTTCGATCGAGCAGATGATGATGCAGTTGTCCGCCTTGTCGCGGACGACCTCCATCTCATACTCCTTCCAGCCGAGGACGCTTTCCTCGATCAGGACCTCGGTGGTCGGCGACAGGTCGAGGCCCCGCTCGACGATCTCGCGGTATTCCTCCACGTTGTAGGCAATGCCGCCTCCGGTGCCGGCGAGGGTGAAGCTGGGGCGCACGATGGCCGGCAGGCCGACGAACTCCAGCGCCTCCTCGGCCTCGTCGATGTGATGGATGGCGCGCGAGCGGGGGCTTTCCAGACCCAGCTTGTCCATGGCGTCACGGAATTTCTGGCGGTCCTCGGCCTTGTCGATGACCTCTGCGCGGGCACCGATCATCTCGACTCCCAGCCGGGCCAGAACGCCCGATTGTTCGAGGGCGAGGGCGGTGTTGAGGGCCGTCTGGCCGCCCATGGTGGGCAGAAGGGCGTCGGGCCGCTCCTTTTCGAGGATTTTCTCGACGAACTCGGGCGTGATCGGCTCGATATAGGTGGCGTCGGCCACCTCCGGATCGGTCATGATGGTGGCCGGGTTCGAGTTGACCAGAATGACCCGGTAGCCCTCGGCCTTCAGCGCCTTGCAGGCTTGGACGCCCGAATAGTCGAATTCGCAGGCCTGGCCGATGACGATCGGGCCGGCGCCGATGATCAGGATCGACTGGATGTCTGTGCGTCTGGGCATCGCGGGCCTCGTCTTGTCAGTTCGTCACGACCGCACACTCCCAGCCGTCATAGTCCAGCTGGAAGGCCGCGGCCCAGGATTGCATCATGGCGGAAACGGGCGCGAACGAGGCTTCGTCCACCGCCATGGTCGTTTCCAGAATGGTCGAGTCGTCGGAACCGCGCGTGACGAAGCCGGCCCGGCGGGCCACCTCGTTCAGGTCGTCGTGATCGCCCTCGCCATAGAAGTAGAACAGAGTGTGGCGCGGGGTCAGGCCACTGTCGCCATGCTCCGCCAGGGCCGCCCGGATCATGGCATCACGCTCGTCATGCGGGATATCGGCAGCGGTCACGGAACGGCGGTCCTTTGGCGCACGAAAACCCGACGGAGGAGAAGCCCCCGGCGCGGTCACGTCTGGTTGTCGGTTAAGCGGCCGGTCTAAAGACGCGGGGGCGCGCTAGCAAGGCCTGAATCAGTCCGTGTGACGTTCAATCCGCGCCAGCCATTCCGGCAGTTCATCGAAGCAGGCAAGCGTGACATAGCGGGGGTGGCCTTCTGGGGCGTCGGCCAGTTCATGGGCCCAGGTGACCTCATACGGAATATGCACGCCCCAGGCCCCGGCCTCGATCGCCGGCAGGACGTCCGAGCGCATGGAATTGCCGACCATGACGCCCTCGTCCGGACCGGTGCCGTGGCGGGTGAAGACCCGCTCGTAGGTGGAACGGTCCTTTTCCGAAACGATCTCGACGCCCGAGAACAGGTCGCCGAGGCCGGAGGCAGCCAGCTTGCGCTCCTGATCCATCAGGTCGCCCTTGGTCACCAGCACCAGCCGGTAGGTGTCGGTAAGTTGCGCCAGGGTCTCGGCCACACCCGGCAGGGTCTCCACCGGATAGGCCAGCATTTCCCGACCGGCGGCCAGAATCTCGCGGATGGCCGAAGACGGGGGATCGCCGTCGCACAGCTCCATGGCCGTCTCGATCATCGACAGGGTGAAACCCTTCACCCCATAGCCATAGAGGCGCAGGTTGCGACGCTCGATCTCGGCCAGCCTGTGCGCGATCACCGCATTGTCGTGATCGGTCAGAAGGTCGAGAAAGCGGGCCTGGGTGAGGCGGAAGATCGTCTCATTGTGCCAGAGGGTATCGTCGGCATCGAGGCTGAGGGTGGTGATGCGCATGGGCGCTGCCTAACACCGGAATCAGGCGTTTGGGAGAGGTGATGAGCGACACATCTGCCGTGGTGATCGGGGCGTCGGGCGGGATCGGCGCGGCCTTGGTACGTCAGCTTGAAAACGCCGGGCACCATTCCAACGTCCACGCCCTCTCGCGCTCGGGCACCGGGCTAAATCTGGAGGATGAGGAGTCAATCGCGGCAGCCGCCTCGCGGATCGCCGACGGGCCGCCCCCTGCCCTGGTGATCGTCGCCACAGGGGTGCTGCACGGGGCCCATTCGCCCGAGCGGACCTATCGCGCCCTTTCGGCCGAGCACCTGATGCGGGACTATCGACTGAATGCCATCGGCCCGGCGCTGGTGGCCAAGCATTTCCTGCCCCTGATGCCGCGCGAAAGCCGGGGCGTGTTCGCGGCCCTGTCGGCGCGGATCGGGTCGATCGGTGACAACCGGCTGGGCGGCTGGCACGCCTATCGGGCATCCAAGGCGGCGCTGAACATGCTGATCCGCAACCTGGCCATCGAACATGGCCGAACGCACAAGGGCGGAATTGTCGTCGGCCTGCATCCCGGCACGGTGGCGACCGGACTGAGTGCCCCCTTCCAGGCCGGGGTACCTGCCGAAAAGCTGTTCACGCCCTATCATTCCGCCGAACAGCTTTTACGTGTAGTTTCAGTACTTGATGCGTCTGACAGCGGTGGCGTTTTCGGTTGGGACGGGCGACGAATCCCGGCCTGAAGAAAAAGACGGTGAACGGCGCATTCACCGGGTTTCTTGACCGTCCGTAGACAATCACAGGCGCATTCTGTGAGCGTCGGGGACCAACTGTCATCCGGGGGGCCTTATGGGGACCTTTCCTTATGACCCGGTGGAGTCCGCCGGGTTTGTTGATGCTACCATGGCGAGCATGAGCGGCTCGTCGCAAGCGCCGCTGCATTTCGACGCCCAACAGGCGGGCTTTGAGATGGTCACGCGCGGACGACGGGGCCTTTCGGTCAGCCTGATCGCCCAGGACATTGTCGCGCTCGACAGCGGTCAGGCGGTCTCCCGCCGCGTGCGCCGGATCATTCGACACACCGGGGGCGAGGCCGGGCTGAACCTGTTCGGTCGGGGCACGCTGGAGGGCGGGGACCTGCGCCGCATCGACCTGCAGTCCCTGCGCATCGGGCTGGACCTGCTACGCCGTACGCCGGGGCTGACCGGCGTCCTGCCGGTCTTCTGGCGGACCCTGGCCACCAGCCATGGTCGGTTCGCCCTGCTGTACGCCGGGACCAATGACGAAGCTCGCCCCGCGGGCTTGTCGATGGAGATCATGGGCGGCACGGAGACGTCACGGCTGGACATGGTGGCCGAGGTCATCGAACAGTTCCAGACAGGCCCGATCGGCATGATCCTGCACGCCGCGCCCGATATCGGCGTCGTCCGGCAGGCGGCGCTGGCGCGGGCCTCCTGCCTGTCTCTGGATTTTGCCGGCGTCGATCACCTGTCGCCCGAGGGCAAGGCCGAGGCCCGGGACCTGATCGCCGCTGCCCGACAGGTGGCGCCGACGGTGCTGCTGGTCAACCTCAGACCCGACTGGGCCCCCGCCGCCCACGAGGCCGGGGCCACCCATGCCGTCTTTGCCCCGATGGAGCCGCTCAGCCTGTAGCGGCAAAGGTTGACCGGGCGGGGTATGCCCCCTAACACCCGGCCGCTTCCGGCCCCCGTCGACACGCGACGGGTGCACGGGGGCGAACTCCGCGATAGGATGCCGCCATGACCCGAACCCTCCCCGGCGTAACCGGCGTGCTGGCGCTTGCCGACGGCACCATCCTGCAGGGCCTTGGCTGCGGGGCCGAAGGATCGGCGCTGGGCGAAGTCGTCTTCAACACCGCCATGACGGGCTATCAGGAGATTCTGACCGACCCTTCCTACATGAGCCAGATCCTGGCCTTCACCTTCCCCCACGTCGGCAATGTCGGGGTGAATGCGGAAGACGTCGAGCAGATGGGCGAAAGCGCGGCCACCTCGGCGCGCGGGGCCATTTTCCGCGATGTGCCGACGGCGCCGGCCAACTGGCGGGCGGGTCAGTCCTTCGACGACTGGATGAAGAGCCGCCATGTGGTGGGGCTTGCCGGGGTCGACACCCGCGCCCTGACCGCGCGCATCCGCGAAAGCGGCGCGCCCCATGCGGTGATCGCCCACAGCGCCGACGGACAGTTCGATCTGGATGCCCTGGTGGAACAGGCCCGCGCCTGGCAGGGGCTGGTCGGGCTGGACCTGGCGAAGGACGCCTCGACGCTTCAGGCCTTCGACTGGGACCAGGGGCTGTGGGACTGGCCCGAGGGCTATCCGCGGGTCAACGCCGCCGACAAATCGGTGGTCGTCGTCGACTATGGGGTCAAGAAGAACATCCTGCGGGCACTGGCCTCGACCGGCGCCAGGATCACCGTGGTGCCCGCTACGACGCCGGCCGAGGACATCCTTGCGCGCAAGCCGGACGGCGTGGTCCTGTCGAACGGTCCGGGCGACCCGGCGGCGACCGGCGAATATGCCGTGCCGGAGATCAGAAAGCTGGTGGCCTCGGGCACGCCGGTCATGGGCATCTGTCTGGGTCACCAGATGCTGGCGCTGGCCATGGGTGCCCGGACCATCAAGATGGATCAGGGCCACCATGGGGCCAACCATCCGGTCAAGGACCTGACAACCGGCAAGGTCGAGATCGTCTCGATGAACCACGGCTTTACGGTCGACCGGGACAGCCTGCCGGACGCGGTAACCGAAACCCACATCAGCCTGTTTGACGGCACCAACTGCGGCATCGCGCTGAAGGACAGGCCTGTGTTCAGCGTCCAGCATCACCCCGAGGCCAGTCCCGGGCCGACCGACAGCCTGTATCTTTTCGGACGCTTTGCCCGGATGATGCAGGGCTGAGGGCCCCCCCGGTCCCGCAGAGGTCAGGACGCGGTGAAATTCGACGAACGATTCATCGAGGAACTGAAGTCCCGGCTCAGGCCGTCGGACGTGATCGGCCGGACGGTGAAGCTGAAGCGGCAGGGGCGCGAGTTCGTGGGTCTGTCGCCCTTCACCAGGGAGAAGTCGCCGTCGTTCTTCGTCAATGACGAGAAGGGGTTCTTCCATGATTTCAGCTCGGGCAAGCACGGCGACATCATCAGCTTCCTGCAGGAAACCGAGCGGCTGAGCTTTGTCGAGGCGGTCCAGCGGCTGGCGGGCGAGGCGGGTCTGGCCCTGCCGGCCGAGGACCCGCAAGCCGCCGCGCGCGAACAGCGCCGCAGCACCCTGTTCGACTGGACCGAACTGGCGATGAAATGGTTCTCGGCCAATCTGCGCCGATCGGTGGGGGCAAGCACGCGTGAGTACCTGAAAAGGCGCGGCCTGCCTGAAGACCAGTGGGACCGGTTTGGTCTCGGCTATGCCCCGAATGACCGCGAAGGGCTGAAGGCCGCCCTGGTTCAGAAGGGTGCCACGCCGGGTGACCTTGTGGAGGCGGGCCTGCTGATCGCGCCGGAGGGCGGGGGTGCCCCCTATGACCGGTTCCGCGATCGGCTGATGTTTCCGATTCTGGACGACCGCGGACGGGTGGCCAGCTTTGGCGGCCGGGCCATGAATCCCGACGACCGGGCCAAATATCTGAATGGCCCGGAAAGCCCGCTGTTTCACAAGGGGGCCACGCTCTATGGCATGCCGGAGGCGCGCAAACTGCTGGGCGCCTCGAAACAGGCCGGTCTGGTGGTGGTCGAGGGCTATATGGATGTGATCGCCTGTCAGCGGGCGGGCATCCCGGCGGTCGCCCCCATGGGCACAGCCCTGACGGAGGAGCAGATGGCGCGTCTGTGGCGGGTCACGCCCGAGCCCATCCTGTGTTTTGACGGGGACGCCGCCGGCCAGCGCGCCGCCGGCCGCGCGGTCGAACGCGCCCTCCCCCTGCTGAAGCCGGGGCGGAGTTTCCGGTTCTGCCTGCTGACCGACGGGCGCGACCCCGACGACATGCTGCGCGAGGCCGGCGCCCCGGCCCTGCGCGAGGCCCTGTCCCGCACGCGGCCGTTCGTCGAGGTCCTGTTCCAGAAGGAGGCCGAGGCGGAGCCCCTCGACACCCCCGAACGGAGGGCTGGACTGAAGGCCCGGCTGCGGCAGGCGTCCGAAGCCATCACCGACCGGGACCTGGCGGAACAGTACCGGCGCGACCTGTTCGAGCGGTTTGATGCCGTGATGCCGGGGCGTGGTGCGAAGTATACCCCCCGCAACGACGGCAGCTCCCCCGGCAACTGGAGGCGGGGCGTGGTGCCTCCCCTGGCCGGTCAGACGCCAGAGGGGGCCGAGGCGCTGCATGCCTTCAACCGGTCCATAGAGCCGATGGCGGCCGCTCTCGCCCTTGCGGCCCTCGATGACGTCGAGCGGCTGGACGTCCATCTGGAGACCGTAGCCGGAGCCGGCTTCGGCGATCCCGCGCTGGACGGCCTGGCCCAGGCGCTGGTCCAGCAGCGCCTGGGAGGGGGAGCGTCCCTTGACTCTGTCGCGCTTCGTCGCCATCTGGCCCAATCGGGTTACGAGGCCCTGTTGCACGAGGTCGAGAAGGCGGCGGCGAAGTCCGGTGCGCCATTCCTGGCAGAAGATCTGCCCCTCGGCGAGGCACGGACCCTGTGGTCGCAGGCGTTTGACGCCCTGACGCGGATCTCCGCGTTGGAGCGGGCGCTGGCCATGGCGAAGTCGGAGGCCCACCGGGCGTTCGACAGCTCTGCCTTCACACAGCTGAAGGCAGAGCGCGATGCCCTGCGACGTGCGATCAAATCGGGAAGCCTTTGGGAAGATGCCGCAGGAGCCTAACGGGGCCGCGGCCGTTTTCCCGTTCATATAGTGCCGTTTAGCCACAGTGCGGCGGCGGGTCGGAGACGAACACGGGATGAGTGCGCAGACGGACACGCAGGACAATGACGCCCCGAACGACGGGCCCCTGCTCGATCTGACCGACGCCGGCGTCAAGAAATTCATCAAGCAGGCCAAGACGCGCGGCTATGTGACGATGGAGGATCTGAACAAGGTGCTGCCCTCGGAAGAGGTCACGCCGGACCAGATCGAGGACACCCTGGCCATGCTGTCCGAGATGGGCGTCAACGTCGTCGAGGCCGAGGAGGACGGCGAGGCCGCCCAGGGCACGGACGTGGCCGAGAAGGCCGAGACTTCGGTCTCGGAGACCGACGCCAAGCCGACCTATGACCGCACCGACGATCCGGTGCGCATGTATCTGCGCGAGATGGGCTCGGTCGAGCTGCTGAGCCGCGAGGGCGAGATCGCCATCGCCAAGCGGATCGAGGCCGGCCGCGACGCCATGATCTCGGGCCTGTGCGAAAGCGCGCTCACCTTCGAGGCCATCATGGTGTGGCGCGACGAACTGCTGAACAACCGCATCCTGCTGCGCGAGGTCATCGACCTGGACGCCACCTACGGCGTGCTGAACCCCGCCAGCCTGCCGCACAACCAGCCGCCGCAGCCGATCCCCGGCCAGCCCAAGCCGCCCCGCACCGCCGAGGAGGCGGAAAAGGAGGCCGAGGAGGAAGAGGACGAAGACGATTTCGACGACGGCGGCGGCATGTCGATCTCGGCGCTGGAAGCCGAGTTGCGCGACGGCGTCATGGAGGTGCTGGACGCGGTCGCCAACGACTTCGGCGCCTTCCGCCGGCTGCAGGACAAGCTGGTCGAGGCGCGACTGAAGGGCGAGGCCCTCTCGGCCAAGGACCAGAAGGCCTATGAGGCCCTGTCCGGGGCGATCTCGGATCGCCTCAAGTCGATGAAGTTGAACAACAACCGCATCGAGGCCCTGGTCGAGCAGCTGTATGCGATCAACAAGCGACTGATCTCGCTGGAGGGACGCCTGCTGCGCCTCGCGGACAGCTATGGCATTTCCCGGCCTGAGTTCCTCAAGGCCTATTTCGGCTCGGAGCTGGATCCCGACTGGACCGAACGCGTCAAGGACATGGGCGTGCGCTGGACCAAGTTCAGCGAGAATGAAGCGGGGCAGATCGCCCAGATCCGCGGTGATGTCGCCGCCGTGGCTTCCGAAGCCGGCCTGCCGATCGACGACTATCGCCGCATCGTCCAGAAGGTGCAGAAGGGCGAGCGCGAGGCGCGTCAGGCCAAGAAGGAAATGGTCGAGGCCAATCTGCGTCTGGTCATCTCCATCGCCAAGAAGTACACCAACCGCGGCCTGCAATTCCTTGATCTTATTCAGGAAGGTAACATCGGCCTGATGAAGGCGGTCGACAAGTTCGAGTATCGCCGCGGCTATAAATTCAGTACCTATGCGACCTGGTGGATCCGGCAGGCGATCACCCGCTCGATCGCCGATCAGGCGCGGACCATCCGCATCCCGGTGCACATGATCGAGACGATCAACAAGATCGTGCGCACCAGCCGCCAGATGCTGCACGAGATCGGCCGCGAGCCGACCCCGGAAGAACTGGCCGAGAAGCTGGCCATGCCGCTGGAGAAGGTCCGCAAGGTCCTGAAGATCGCCAAGGAACCGATTTCGCTCGAAACCCCCATCGGCGACGAGGAAGATTCGCACCTCGGCGACTTCATCGAGGACAAGAACGCCGTCCTGCCCATCGATGCAGCCATCCAGTCGAACCTGCGGGAAACCACCACCCGCGTGCTGGCGTCGCTGACCCCGCGCGAGGAGCGGGTGCTGCGCATGCGCTTCGGCATCGGCATGAACACCGACCACACGCTCGAGGAGGTCGGCCAGCAGTTCAGCGTGACCCGCGAACGCATCCGCCAGATCGAGGCCAAGGCGCTCAGGAAGCTGAAGCATCCGTCGCGGTCGCGGAAGCTGCGGTCGTTCCTGGACAGCTGATCGCCGACGTCCTTCTCCCCCCGTGGGAGAAGGTGTCAGGCGGAGCGGCTGTGGTCGCCCCCTCCACCGCTACGCGGTCCCCCTCCCCCGCCTTGCGGGGGAGGAGCCGCTGCTTGATCCTCCTCCATAGCGGAGCGTATGGGGGAGGGGGACCGGCGAAGCCGGTGGAGGGGGCGGATGCGCGCACCAATCCTCACTACAAAACGGGCCAGGGCAGGCCGTCAAAAAATGACATTGCCCGAGGTTTTGCTCTGGAACGATCTGAGACGCGGTCGTCTCGGGGGATTGCGTTTCCGTCGCCAGCATCCGGTCGGCCCCTATATTCTGGACTTTTATCTGCCGTCCCACTGTCTCGCCATCGAGGTCGATGGACGGATCCATGAGCATCCCGATCAGGCCGGACATGACCTGCATCGGGATAACTGGCTGGCCGAACAGGGTATCCGGGTGATGCGCTTTGCGGCACGACATGTGCTGAATGACGAGGCCCGGGACGGTATTCTCGCCGCGATCCTTGAGGTGGCGAAGGGTCAAGAGGGTTAGGCGTTCTGCCTGTGGTCGCCCCCTCCACCGCTACGCGGTCCCCCTC
>NZ_JACVCG010000003.1 GCF_016742135.1 Brevundimonas sp.
CTTCCTTGATCTCGAACTCCCAGCCGTTGCCGGCCAGCGAATCCACGGCGTAAACGTCGTTGACCTTGTGCCAGCCCGCGTCAATCGCGCCATACCAGCCATTCGGCTCAGCCGAAGCCGCACCAGCGGCAAAAATGCCGACCGCGGCGACGCTGGCGAGAAGTTTTACCTTCATGCTCATCCCTCTAAATTCTGCTCGTCAAACTTGACAGTGTGCCCCTGCTTACACGGGCGGCTCCGAGCATCGAACGGGATTATGACGTTCGAGTTCCGGAATTGACGCATCGGTGGCGTGACTGTGGCCCGATTTCAACACAAATCCCCATTTCGGGGCACCAATCTCCTGCTAGGAGAGACGCTTCACCACGATGGGAGGCCCCGATGCGGCAGGAATTCGACGGACGGGTGGCGATTGTCACCGGCGCGGGGGGCGGACTGGGCCGTTGCCATGCCCTCGCCCTGGCCGAGCGCGGGGCGAAGGTCGTCGTCAATGATCTGGGCGGGGCGCGAGACGGTACGGGCGGCTCGGCGACCGCCGCAGAAGCCGTGGTCCGGGAGATCGAGGCCCTGGGCGGCGAGGCCATGGCCGACGGGGCCTCGGTCACCGACCCTGCCGCGGTCGAGGCCATGGTGGCCCGCGCCATGGAGCGCTGGGGTCGCGTCGACATCCTGGTCAACAACGCCGGGGTGCTGCGCGACAAGTCCTTTGCGAAGATGGACCTGGACGATTTCCGTTTTGTCGTGGACGTGCACCTGATGGGAGCGGTCATTTGCACCAAGGCCGTCTGGGACCACATGCGCGCGGCAAACTACGGCCGGATCGTCATGACGACCTCGTCGTCCGGCCTGTACGGCAATTTCGGCCAGTCGAACTATGGGGCGGCGAAGATGGCGCTGGTCGGACTGATGCAGACCCTGTCGATCGAGGGCCAGAAGAACGACATCCGGGTGAACTGCCTGGCACCCACGGCTCATACCCGCATGACCGAGGATCTGGGCGCGGCCCTGCCGCTGGATCAGCTTGGGCCGGAATTGGTGTCGCCCGGGCTGGTGCATCTGGTCGGCGAGGATGCCCCGACACGCTGCATTCTGGCGGCCGGAGCCGGCGGGTTCGAGCGCGCCTATGTGACCCTGACGCAAGGGATCCGCGCGACCGGCCCCGATGCCCGCGAGCAGGTGGCGGCCCGTTTCGACGACATTTCGGACCGCACGGACGAGATCGTGCCCGAGATGGGCGCGGCCCAGGGGATGATCGAACTGGGCAAACTGCAGACGGCGATGAAGGGCTGAAGCCGGAATGCTCTCATCGGCGTGAATGACGCTTGCCTTGACGCGGGGTCACGCGCTTAGCTGCGCCAGCCATCAGGAGAGAAATCCCATGTCCCGTGAAGCCGTCATCGTCTCGACCGCCCGCACCCCGATCGGGCGCGCCTATCGCGGGGCGTTCAACGACACCCAGGCCCAGCAGCTGGGCGCCCATGCGGTCCGCCACGCGGTCGAGCGCGCCGGCGTCGATCCCGCCGAGATCGAGGATGTGGTGATGGGCGCGGCCCTGCAGCAGGGCTCGACCTCGACCAATGTCGCCCGACAGATCGCGCTGGCCGCCGGCCTGCCGTCCACAGTGGCGGGCATGAGCCTGGACCGGCAGTGCGCCTCGGGCCTGATGGCCATCGCCACGGCGGCCAAACAGGTGATCGTCGACGGCCAGACGGTCGCTGTCGGCGGCGGGCTGGAGAGCATTTCGCTGGTCCAGAACCAGCATATGAACCTCTATCGCTTCAAGGACGAGGCCCTGCTGGCGCTGTCACCCCACATCTATATGTCCATGCTGGAGACGGCCGAGGTGGTCGCCGACCGCTATGGCATTTCGCGCGAGGCCCAGGACGAATACGCCCTGCAGTCCCAGCAGCGGACCGCCGCGGCCCAGGCGGCCGGGCATCTGGACGCCGAGATCGTGCCCATGACCACCACCATGCAGGTGATGGACAAGGCCACCGGCCAGACCTCGGCGCAGGAGGTGACCCTGTCGAAGGATGAGGGCAACCGTCCGGAGACCACCCTGGAAGGCCTGTCCTCGCTCAAGCCCGTCTTTGGCGGCGGCGAAAAGATCGAACAGGGCCGCTTCATCACCGCCGGCAACGCCAGCCAGCTATCGGACGGGGCCTCGGCCTCGGTCATCATGGAAGCAAAGGAGGCGGAGAAGCGCGGTCTGAAGCCGCTCGGCCGCTATGTCGGCATGGCCGTGGCCGGCTGTGACCCCGACGAAATGGGCATTGGCCCGGTCTTCGCCGTGCCGAAGCTGCTGAAGCAGCATGGTCTGGGCGTCGACGATATCGGCATCTGGGAGCTGAATGAGGCCTTCGCCGTGCAGGTGATCTATTGCCGCGACCGGCTGGGCATTCCGAATGGCCGGCTGAACGTCTCGGGCGGGGCCATCTCCATCGGCCACCCCTATGGCATGTCCGGTGCCCGCATGACCGGTCATGTGCTGATCGAGGGCAAGCGTCGCGGCGCGAAATACGGCGTCGTCACCATGTGCGTCGGCGGCGGCATGGGTGCCGCGGGCCTGTTCGAAATCTACTAGGCCCCGGCCACCGGCTGGTCCCCTCCCGGGGGGATCGCCCTGAGGGTAGAGACGAACAGGTCGCGCCACAGGGCGACGTCAGAATCCCGCACGACCTGCATCAGGGCCTGCCACCGGTCCTTGCGTTCGGCCAGCGGCATGGCGAGCGCGCGGCTGAGGGCGTCGGAAATCTCCTCGCGGCTGAAGGGATTGATCAGCAGGGCCTCGGTCATCTCCTCGGCCGCGCCGGCGAAGCGCGACAGGATCAGCACGCCGGGGTCATCGGGGTCCTGGGCCGCGACATATTCCTTGGCGACCAGATTCATGCCATCGCGCAGGGGCGTGACCAGACCGACCCGGGCGGCGCGATAGATGCCGGCCAGCTGATCGCGCCGGTAGGTGCGGTTCAGATAGCGGACCGGCAGCCAGTCGACATCGCCATAGGTGCCGTTGACGTGCCCGGCCAGGCTGTCGAGGCGTCCGCGGATGTCCTGATAGGTGTCGACCTCATCGCGGGACAGGGGCGTGACCTGCAGCAGGAAGACCTTGCCCCTCTGCTCCGGCTTGTCCTTCAGGAACTGCTCATAGCCCAGCAGCCGCTGTTCAAGCCCCTTGGAATAGTCCAGCCGGTCCACTCCGACGATCATGGAGCGAAAGGCCGAAGACGCCGCCATCCGGTCGTAGGTGCGCACGCCGAGCGCGGAGTTCCGCGCCTCGAGGAAGCCGTCCACGTCGATGCCGATGGGGAAGACCCCCGTCTGCACGGTCTTGCCGAAGGCCGTCAGGGCGTCATTGGGCAACAGCCGCCCGTGGATGCCCGGCTCGGACGCCACATAGTCCCGGAACAGGTCCAGCCACTCGCGGGTGTGAAAGCCCAGCAGGTCGAAGTCGAACAGCGATTCCACCAGCCGGCGATGATAGGGCAGCGTCACCAGCAGCTGGCGCACGGGCCAGGGCGTGTGCAGGAAGAATCCGATCCGGTTCCTGATGCCTCGACGCCGAAGATCCCGGGCCAGCGGGATCATGTGATAATCGTGGATCCAGATCAGGTCGTCCGGCTGGATCAGCGGGGCCAGGGCCTCGGCGAACCGGTCGTTGGTGCGCTCATAGCCCTCGCCGAACGACCGTTCATAGGCCGAGAGGTCCACCCGGTGGTGAAACAGCGGCCACAGGGTCTTGTTTGCATAGCCGTTGTAATATTCCTCGACGTCCTGGGGTTCGAGGTCGACGAGGGCGACGGTGACGCCGGCCCGGTCCTCGATCTGGGCTTCGGGCTTCCATTCCGGTGTGGTGTTGCCGGACCAGCCGAACCACAGGCCGTCGTATTCGCGCAGCGCCGCCGACAGGGCCATGGCCAGACCGCCGGCCGAGCCCGCCGAGGGGTCGGTAGGCGCCGAGACGCGGTTCGAAACGACGATCAGGCGGCTCATCGCACGTCCGTCCACGAGCGGCTGAGCAGGATGGCACAGTTGATGATCCCGACCAGGGAATAGGTCTGCGGATAATTGCCCCACAGTTCGCCGCTCTCGACGGCGATGTCCTCGCTGAGCAGTCCGGCGTGGGTGCGGCGCTTGAGCATCTCCTCGAAGATGGTGCGGGCCTCTTCATCGCGGCCATTCTGGTGCAGGGCCTCGATGAACCAGAAGGTGCAGAAGTTGAAGGCCGTCTCGGGCTCGCCGAAGTCGTCGGGCTCGACATAGCGGAACAGGAAGGGACCCTTTTTCAGGTCGCGCTCGATCACTTCGAAGGTGCGGGCCATACGCGGATCGTCGAGCGGCAGGAAGCCGACATCCGTCAGTTGCAGAAGCGAGGCATCCAGCTCCGTGCCGCCGAAGCTGGCGGCGAAATGGCCCTCTTCGGCCAGATAGGCCTCGCGCTCGATCCGCGCGCGGATGACGCGCGCCTTTTCCGTCCAGTCGGCGGCGCGACCCTCCAGCCCCAGATGGTCGGCGGCCTTGGCCAGCCGGTCGCAGGCGGCCCAGCACATCACTGACGAATAGGTGTGGACCCGGGCGAAGGTCCGGAACTCCCACAGGCCTGCGTCGGGCTGATCGTGCATCTCGAAGGCGCGCTGTCCGACCCGTTCGAGGGCGTGGAAATCTTCCAGCGTGCCGGGCCGGAGCATGCGCTGGTCATAGAAGGCCTGCACCAGCGGCAGGACGATCTGTCCGTAGACGTCGTGCTGCAGATGCTCGCGCGCCTGATTGCCGACGCGCACCGGCTTCATGCCGCGATAGCCCTCGACCGTCTCGGTGATCCGCTCGTCGATGTCCTCTTCAAGGCCCACGCCATAGACCGGCTGGACGTGGCCGCCGTCGGCCTGGTCGACGAGATTGCGGAGATAGACGAGGTAGTTTTCAAGGATGTCGACCGCGCCGAGGCGGTTGAGGGCGCGCACTGTGTAATAGGCGTCGCGGATCCAGCAGTAGCGGTAGTCCCAATTGCGGCCGCTGCCGGGGAATTCCGGCACCGAGGTGGTCAGGGCCGCGACGATGGCCCCGGTCTCCTCATAGGCGCACAGCTTGAGCGTGATGGCGGCGCGGATCACCGCCTCCTGCCAGTCGAGCGGCAGATAGAGCTTGCGCACCCAGTCCTGCCAATAGCCGATCGTCCGGTCGCGCGCGGCGACCAGCCCCGGGCCCACGTCCTGGTCGTAAGCCTCGTCGGGACCGAAGAAAAAGGCCAGCGGCTTCTCAAGGCGGAACACCCGCTCATTGACGATGTGACTGACCGGGCAGTCGGTGGTCAGGCGGAAGGTGGCACCGGTGCACAGATAGCGGATATGGTTGGAGCCGTGGGTACAGTCGGCCAGACGCGCGCCCCAGTCAGCGGCGGGCCTGAGGCGGATGGCGATGCGTGGCGTGCCGGACAGGGGCCGGATCAGCCGTCCGAAGGCCAGCGGACGATAGGTGCGCTGCTGATGCGCATGGCGGGGGCAGAAGTCGATGATCTCGAGGGCGGACCCATCGACAGCATGGAGAATCGTGCGGAGAACCGGCGTATTGCGCACATAGTCCTGCTCGGCGCTGACCTGACCCTCCAGCACAATGTCCCAGAAGCCGTGGTCCGGGTCGCTGCCGTCCATCAGGGCCGAGAACAGCGGGTCGCCATCCACGCGCGGCGCACAGGCCCAGACATAACGGCCCTGCCGGTCGATCAGGGCACTGATGGCGCAGTTGCCGATGGGGGCGAGATCGACCGAAGGCTTCATCGGGCCGCCTCCGCCAGTTGCGTCAGCCAGTCGGTGACGGCCCGCGTGTCGGCCAGGCCATAGCGGGCGGCGCTGACCCACCGGGGATCGACCAGTATGCCGAAGCCGCCCGCCGCCTCGGCCGCGCGAAAGGCGGCTTCGTCGGTGCGATCGTCGCCGATCATGACGGGATGGGTTCCGACGAAGGGCGGCTCGGCCAGAAAGGCGGCCAGGGCCTGACCCTTGTCGGCATCGCCGCCTTTCAGCTCGACCACCATATGGCCAGGCTGGAGATGCAGGCCGTGGTCCCGGGCCAACGTGGTCGTGGCATGGCGAACGCCCGCCGCCCGGTCGGGCGCGTTGCGATAGTGGACAGCCACGCCCACGCCCTTGTTCTCGATCTCGACGCCATCGGCGATGTCGGCGCCAAGGGCCCGGGTCAGCCCTTCCACCGCCCGCGCCACGTCGGCCTCGGCCCCGCGGGCCTCGATCCGCCCGTCGGCCGAGCGGCGCTGAAGCCCGTGGACCCCCGCCACCGGCACCACGCGACCTTCCAGAATGCGGTCGACGTCGGCCAGCGCGCGGCCGCTGAGCACCGCGACCCGACCCTCCAGCGTCGTGATCAGGGCGTCCAGCAGGCGCGAGCGGCGCGGATCGGGGCCGACATCCTCAGGCCGGGATTCAATCGGAGCCAGCACACCGTCGAGGTCGAGAAACAGGGCCAGAGGCCCGCGGGTCCGGATCAGGGAGGCCGGGGCCGGCGGGGACGCGAGGGCGCGGGGGTCGGTCGGGGCGATCGCGGCAGTCATCAGGTCGGGTCGGATCTTTCTCATGGCCGGGGCAACACCGGAGCGGGTGCCCGTACTCGGAAGAGGGACCGTCCAGCGGGGAGGAAGACGGTCAGCTCGGGTCGCGGTCCTGCTAACGCCCCGCTGCGGCAAAGGTTGTCGGCTATCTGTGGTCAAATCAAACCGGAGGGCGGCGGATCGGAAGGGCGGGCCCGGCATTGTGAAACGAGACGGGATGCGGCACATCCTGCGGCTTCCCATCCGGCGGGCCGATGACGGCCGATCTGACGCGCATGACATGACCCAGCCCCCCTTTGATGCCGACACCACCGAGGCCATCACCGATCATGCCCGGAGAGTGATCCGGCTGAACCGGGAGGCGCTGGAGGCGCTGGAGGCCGGACTGGACGACAGCGTGGCGCGCGCCTGTTCGGTGATCCTGTCGCGGCCCGGCTATCTGGTGGTGACCGGCATGGGCAAGTCGGGTCACATCGGCGGCAAGCTGGCGGCCACCCTGGCCTCGACCGGTACCAATGCCTTTTTCGTCCACCCCGCCGAGATGAGCCACGGCGATCTGGGCATGCTGCGCGACGACTGTACCCTGCTGGCCATCTCCAACTCCGGCGAGAGCCGCGAGTTGCGCGATCCCCTGATCTTCTGCCAGCGGCGGGGGATTCCGGTGATCGGCATGACCCAGCGGCCCGAGAGTTTCCTCGGGCGCAACAGCGCCGTCCTGCTGCGGCTGCCGCAGGTGGCCGAGGCCTGTCCCAACAATCTGGCACCGACCACCTCGACCCTGATGACGCTGGCCCTGGGCGACGCCTTGGCCATGGTGCTGATGGAGCGGCGCGGGTTCTCGGCCGAGGCCTTTGGCCTGCATCACCCGGGCGGCAAACTGGGCATGAGCCTGCAGAGCGTGCGCGACTGGATGGGGGATCGCCCGCGCAGGGTCGCCGCCGTCACCCGCGGCACCCCCTTTGCCGAGGTCATTTCGGCCATCACCGAAGGCATGAAGGGCGCCACCGCCGTGGTCGAGGCCGACGGGCGGCTGGCCGGGATCGTCACCGATGGTGATGTCCGTCGGGCCTTTGGCCGCGAGCCGACCTCGCTGAAGGATCTCACCGCCGGGGACCTGATGACCGCCCGTCCGAAACAGATATCGCCGGATGCCCGGATGAGCGACGCGGTCGACATCCTGACCCAGAACCGTATCTCGACCCTGCTGGTGGTCGAGGACGACCGGCCGGTGGCGATTATCCACCTCGCCGAACTGATGCAGGCGGGCTACGTCTCCTGACATGACCCGGGTTTGTATCGACGGCTTCAACATCGGCATGGCCAAGGGCACGGGCATCGCCACCTATGGGCGGAACCTGCTGCGGAACCTGAACGATGCCGGGCTGGACACCCAGGTCCTGTATGGCCCCAACGCCGCCATCAACAGGAAGCGGCCGATCCTGAACGAGATCGCCCTGATCGACGCCCATACGCCGCGTGACCGGCCGCTGCGGCGCAAGGTCGAGACCATGACAGCGCGACTGGGCAAGACGGCGACGGCCATTGCGCCCAGCGACATGGTGATCTGGCCCTCGCGGGGCGGGGGCCGACCCGCAGCCTCGGCCTACTGGAGTTCGCCCCGGCTGTTCTCGACCGCCAATCGGGCCTTTGCCGCCGACAGGGTGTTCACGCCCCTGAGCTTTCGCGCGCACGAGACGGTGGCGCGGCCCGATGTCATGCACTGGACCACCGTCCTGCCCTGCATCGCGCGGGGCGTGCCCAACATCTATACGATCCACGATCTGATCCCGCTGCGCCTGCCGCACACGACGCTGGACAACAAGCGGCTGTTCCTGGGCCTGTGCCGCCAGATCGCGAAGAAGGCCGACCACATCGCCGTGGTGTCGGAGGCCACAAAGCGCGATGTCATCGACATACTGGGTGTCGAGGAAGACCGGATCAGCATCACATACCAGTCTGTGGGCATTCCGCCGCGCCTGTTGGCCAAGTCCGACGAGACGGTGGCCGCGGAACTGGCCAGCGTTCACCAGCTGGGATGGAAGGGCTATTACCTCTATTTCGGCGCCATCGAACCCAAGAAGAATCTGGGCCGGATCGTCGAGGCCTATCTGACCTCCGGCTCGACGCGGCCGCTGGTCGTCGTCGGCGGTCGCGCCTGGCTGGACGAGGACGAGACCGCCCTGATGCACCAGATCCGCCGGACCAGGAAGGCGCGCGAAAAGCGCATCCGCCTGTATGACTTCCTGCCGTTCTCGCTGCTGGTCGACCTGATCCGGGGGGCGCGGGGCACCCTGTTCCCGTCCATCTATGAGGGGTTCGGCCTGCCGGTGCTGGAGTCGATGGCGTTGGGCACGCCGGTGGTCACCTCGACCGCCGCCTCCCTGCCCGAGGTGGCGGGTGATGCCGCCCTGATGGCCGACCCCTATGATACCGCGGCCATTTCAGCACGGATCCGGGCGCTGGATGCCGACGACGATCTGGCCGCCGACCTGTCTGCGCGGGGCCTGGTTCAGGCGCAGAAATTCAGCCCCGAGGCCTATCAGGCTCGCCTGAGCGCGCTTTACGCCCGGGTCGCCTGACGCGATGGCCCGCACCGTGCTGTTCGACGCCGGCCGCCTGTTACAGCGCAGCGGACGGACCACGCCGACGGGCGTGGACCGCGTCTGTCTGGCCTATGCAGAATGGTTGATGGGGCATCCCGATGTGCGGTTCGTCCCGGTGCGCAGCCGGGGCGACCACCTCATGGCGCTGGACCGGAGATGGTTCGGCGATCTCGCGGTGTCTCTGCGCGACCGCTGGACCGGCAATGGCGTGGGCGAGGCCGAGCGGGCGCTGACCGACCTTCTGGCGCGTCCGCGTGGCGCGCGCTCCCTGTCCGGCCCCGTCAGCCGCGAACGGGAGCCCCGGCGACAGGTCATGACGCGGCTCTTGATGACGCGCGCCCTGCCGGAGATCACGCGCGGGACGCTGTACATCAATGTCGGTCACAGCGGCCTGACCAGCTCGCGGCTGCTGTCGAAACTGGCGGAGGACGGCGTCCGGTCGGTGCTGATGGTCCACGACCTGATCCCCATCACCCACCCGGAATACTGCCGGCCCGGCGAAGGCGCGCGGCACCGTACGCGGATGCGACTGGCGCTGAAGCAGGGGTCGGTGCTGGTCGTGAACTCGGACACCACCGCCAATGTGCTCAAGGCGTTTGCCGAGCGGGAGGGACTGGCCACACCGACCGTCGTGGTCGCGCACCTGGGGCTGGAACCGCCGTTCGCGGAACCCGGCTGGCGTCCCGCGGAGCGCCCGTATTTCGTCCACGTCGGCACGATCGAGGCGCGCAAGAATCTGACCTTCCTTCTGACCCTGTGGCGGCGTCTGGAGGAGATGAGGGGCGGGGAAACCCCGGCGCTGGTGCTGATCGGCCGGAACGGCTGGGAAAATGAGTCGGTGCTGGATCATCTGGAGCGGTCACCGCCGCTGCAGGGGCTGGTGCACCAGGCCTCGGAACTTCCGGATGCGGCCCTGTCGCGGCTGATGCGGGCGTCGCGCGGGGTTGTGGCCCCCTCGGCCGTCGAGGGGTTCGACCTGCCGGCGGTCGAGGCCATGGCCATGGGTGTGCCGCTGATCGCCTCGGACATCGCCGCCCACCGGGAACTGGTGCCCAAGGCCAAGCTGATCGACCCGCTGGACGGACCCGGCTGGCTGAAGGCGCTGGACCGCGCGGCGCGCGGCGACGGGCAGCCTCCCCCCTACAAGCCGCCGACCTGGCACGCCCACTTTCGGATCGTGGCGGAGGCGCTGGGGATGACGCCCGGCATCTGACGCACCCGGGGCCTGCGGGCGACTGGCGCGGCCCCTGAAACGCCGGTAAGTCTGAGGCATGGCCCGACCTCTTGCCCTTCCTGCCCTTTTGTCCGCCCTGGCGCTGGCCGGGTGCTCGACCCTGCCGGTGGAGGGCCCTTCGGCCCGCGATGTGAGCGGTCAGGCCGGAGATCAGACCTATGCCCTGGTCGAGCTGGACGCGGGGATCAGCCAGATGCTGCGGGCCTTGCCGGCAGAGCCGACCGCGTCGCTGGCCGGGGCCGAGAGCACCGCGCCTCTCGACCGGATCGGCGTCGGCGATACCCTGTCGGTGTCGATCTATGAGCCCAGCGGGGCCCTGTTCGGGGCACGCGGCGGGGGCGGCACGGTGCAGGGTGCCAGCCAGACCTTGCCCCCCGTTGTCGTCGCCGACAGCGGCACGATCCAGATTCCCTTTGCCGGAGCCGTTCGCGTGGAGGGCCTGACCGCCGCCGAGGCCGGGGCGGCCGTGAGGGGGGCGCTGGTCGGGCGGGTCGGCAATCCGCAGGTGACGGTCATGGTCGCCGAGGCCCCCTCGACCGGGGTGACCGTGCTGGGCGAGGTTCGCACCCCGGGCCGGGTGCCCCTGTCGGCCAGCCGCGACCGCCTGCTGGATGTGATCGCGGCCAGCGGCGGGCTTTCACGCAGCCCTGAGGAGATCGAGGTGGTGGTCAGCCGCGGCCAGACGAGCTGGCGCGCGCCCTGGACCGCCGTCACCACCCGCTTTGACCAGAATGTGCGGCTGGCCCCGGGCGACCGGGTCAGCCTGGACTACCGGCCGCGTCGTTACAGTGTCATGGGGGCGCTGGGGGCGGTGTCACAGGCCGAGATGGGGCCGGGGCCGCTGACGCTGGCGGCAGCTCTGGCGCGGGCCGGCGGTCCGAACCCCGATACCGCCGATGCGCGGTCGGTGCTGGTGTTCCGCTTCGAGAGCCCGGCGGTCGCCCGCGCCCTGGGTCTCAGCCAGCCGCCCAGCCCACGCGGGGTGCCGGTCGTCTATCGTCTGGATCTGTCGGGTGCCAACGGCATGTTCGTGGCCTCGGACTTCGAGGTCCGGCCCGACGATCTGATCTTTGTGCCGCGCGCGGGATCGACCGAGCTGCGGCAGTTCTTCGAGCTGGTTCAGAGCGTGACGCGGGTGGTCTATGACGTCTCGGTCACCAGCGCCCTCAACCTTGACTGACCCAGGGGCAGGGGCGCGGCTGGCGGCGCTGAGGACGTCGGCGCTGGCGGTCTATCGGGCCCACGACCTGCCGACACGGCCGGGCTTCTATCGCAGGGGGCCCCGGGCGAAGCGCTGGGCGCGGGTGGCCGATGATCTGGACGTGAAGGCGCGCTGGGACCTGATCCGGTCCCATCCGGCGGACAGCGGCTGGCGCTATCTGGAGCGGGACCGGCTGGGTGAGGCGCACGAGGCGTCAGAGGTACGCGAGGCGTCGCGGGTGCTTGTGGCCTGCACACGGCTGGAGGCCGCGCTGGACGGGGCCGAGGGGGAGCTGGCGGACCTGATCGATCTGGCCCTGTCCCTGCCGACCTCCCTCGCCCCGCCTACAGCGTCCGGGCGATCAGCAGCTTCATGATCTCGTTCGTGCCGCCATAGATGCGCTGGACGCGGGCGTCCTTGTACAGCTGGGCGATCGGGTATTCGTTCATATAGCCGTAGCCGCCGTGCAGCTGGAGCATCTCGTCGATGGTCTCGCCCTGGATGTCGGTGACCCAGTATTTGGCCATGGAGGCGGTCGCGGCATCCAGCTTGCCCTTGAGATGCAGCCCCATACAGTGGTCGACGAACACCTTGGCCACCGTCAGCTTGGTCTTGACCTCGGCCAGCTTGAACTGGGTGTTCTGGAAGTCGATGACCCGCTTGCCGAAGGCCTTGCGCTCCTTGACGTAGGCGAGGGTCTCGCTGAGGCCCCGCTCAGCGGCGGCCACGCCCTGGACGGCGATGTTCAGGCGTTCCTGGGGCAGCTGCTGCATCAGCTGGACGAATCCCATCCCCTCGACGCCGCCGATGATGTTCTCGCCGGGCACCCGAACGTCATTGAAGAACAGCTCGGAGGTGTCATTGCCCTCCATGCCGATCTTGTGGAGGTTCCGCCCGCGTTCAAAGCCCTCGGCCCCGTCGGTCTCGACGACGATCAGGCTGGTGCCCTTGGCACCCTCGGCCGGGTCGGTCTTGGCCACGACGATGATGAAGTTGGCAAGCTGACCATTGGTGATGAAGGTCTTGGACCCGTTCACCACATACTGGTTGCCTTGCTTGATGGCGGTCGTCTTGACGCCCTGCAGGTCGGAGCCGGCGCCCGGCTCGGTCATGGCGATGGCGCCGACCAGCTCACCCGAGGCCAGCTTCGGCAGCCAGCGGGCCTTTTGTTCGTCGGTGCCATAGTGCCAGATGTAGGGGGCGACGATGGCGTTGTGCAGCGAGATGCCGAAGTGGTCCGCGCCCTTCCAGCCCAGCTGGCGCATCAGCACCACCTCGTGGCGATAGTCGCCGCCCATGCCGCCGTCTTCTTCCGGCATCGACAGGCCCAGCAGGCCCGCCTCGCCGGCCTGGGTCCACAGCTCGCGCGGGACCGAGGAATCGGCGATCCACTCCTGCACCTTTTCCGGTGGCGCATGCTCGTCGATCCACTTGCCGACGGAGTCGGAGAAGAGGGTGATCTCCTCGTCCTGCATGAAATCGGGGTCGGGGGCGTTGAGGATGTTCATTCTGGGTCTCCAGAGAAGGTCAGGTTCAGCTGCTGGCGCGGATTCCAGTCGGGCGGAGGCGGCACGGCACATGACCACCAATGCATTCCGGCCGCGATCCATCGACGACGCAGCTCGGCATGAGATGTTGTCGCGTCATCGTAAGCGAACTGCACGCCGCAACACGGACAGATTTCCTGGTAACGGTCATCCGGACTGAGGCCGTCCGGAAAACCGCAGACCGGGCATCTGCCTTCAGTCAAATCAGAACGCCTCTGCCGGCATGGCCATCAGCACGTCGGCGCCGGTCTTCAGCTTGGCCAGGTGGGCGCCGGCGTCGGGCAGGATGCGCTCGACGAAATAGCGGCCGGTCTGCAGCTTGGTGACATAGAAGGGATCGTCCGAGCCGCCGTCGATGGCCTTTTGCGCGGCGATCGCCATCTGGGCCCAGGCATAGGCCATGGCCGTCAGGCCGAAGATGTGCAGATAGTCGGTCGAGGCCGCACCGGCATTGTCCGGGTTCTGCATGCCGTTCTGCATCAGCCACATGGTGGCCTCCTGCAACTTCTTCTTCGAATCCGACACGCCGTCGATGAAGGGTTTGACCGCCTCATTGCCGGCATTGTCCGAAACGAAAGCGTCGATCTCGCCGAACCAGGTCATGACCGCGCGACCGCCGTTGGCCGGCAGCTTGCGGCCCACGAGGTCCAGCGCCTGCACCCCGTTGGTGCCCTCATAGATCATGGTGATGCGGGCATCCCGCAGGGACTGGGAGGCGGTGAAGTGTTCGGTATAGCCCGAGCCGCCGTGCACCTGCATGGCCAGCGAGGCCACGTGGAAGCCGCGGTCGGTCAGGAAGGCCTTCACCACCGGGGTGATCAGGCCCATGTAGTCGCGGGCCTTTTGCGCCGTCGCCTCATCGTCCGACTTTTGCAGGTCGGCCTGCAGCGCGGTCCACAGGATGAAGGCCTGGCCGCCTTCGACATAGGCCTTGGACTCCAGCAGCATGCGCCGCACGTCCGGGTGGACGATGATCGGATCGGCGGGACCGTCGGCATTCTTGGGTCCCGTCAGCGAGCGCCCCTGAAGGCGGTCCTTTGCGAACTCGACGGCGGCCTGATAGGCGGCGGTGCCGATCGAATGGCCCTGAAGGCCGGTGCCCAGACGCGCCTCGTTCATCATGACGAACATGGCCGCCATGCCCTTGTTCTCGGTACCGACCAGCCAGCCCTTCGCGTTCTCGTACGACATGACGCAGGTGGCGTTGCCGTGGATGCCCATCTTGTGCTCGAGGCCCGCGCACTGGACGCCCTCATTACGGTCGCCCACCGAGCCGTCCTCATTGACGAAGAATTTCGGCACGACGAACAGGCTGATGCCCTTGATGCCCGCCGGGGCACCCTCGATGCGAGCCAGCACCAGATGGATGATGTTGTCGGTGAAGTCGTGCTCGCCCGACGAGATCCAGATCTTCTGGCCGGTGATGTTGTAGCTGCCGTCACCGTTGGGCACCGCCCTGGTGCGGATCAGGCCCAGATCCGTGCCGCACTGGGGCTCGGTCAGGTTCATGGTGCCGCCCCATTCGCCGGTCGCCAGCCTGGGGCAATAGATGGCCTTCAGCTCATCCGACGCATTGGCGTGCAGCGCCTCGTAGCAGCCGTGGGTCAGGCCGGGGTACATGGAAAAGGCGGGCGAGGCCGCCGCCGTGAACTGGCCGAACGCCATGCCGACGATGGCGGGCATGCCCTGACCGCCATGTTCGGGATCAGAGGACAGACCGGGCCAGCCGGCGGCCACCATCTGCTTATAGGCCTCTTTCCAGCCGGTCGGACCGGTGACCTTGCCGTTGTCCCACTTGCAGCCTTCCTGATCGCCGACCCTGTTCAGCGGGGCGATGACCTCCTCGGCGAACTTGGCACCTTCCTCGAGGATTTGCTGGACGAGATCGGAGCTGACCTCGGCGAACCCGGGCTGGTTCGAATAGCGGTCGATCTCCAGCACTTCGTTCAGGACAAAGGTCAGGTCGCGGACAGGCGCCTTGTAGGCCATGGGTCAGACTCTCGACTTCTGGGAATGGGACAGGGGGGAATGAAGGCTGTGCAGGGGCGGCACAGGTCCATGGTCGGGGTTCAGCCGGGCCTTGAGCAGGCTGGCATACTCTTCGGCACCGGGCAGCAGGTCGGGGCGGTACTGGCCCAGCCGCTGCTCCATGACGCGACAGGCCTCCTCGGCCGTGGCGATGGCGTCGTCCAGATCCTGGCGTTGCTGCTTCAGCGCTTCGATCTGGGCCCGGTGACGCCTGAGAGCGACCGCCATCTGGTGCACATTGTGGTCGTTGTGGTCGTACAGATCCAGCATCTCCTGGATCTCCTGCAGCGAGAAGCCGATGCGGCGCCCCCGCAGGATCAGCTTCAGCCGCGCCCGGTCGCGCGCCGAATAGACGCGGGTCTGGCCCTTGCGCGCAGGCGTCAGCAGACCCTTGTCTTCATAAAAGCGCAGCGCCCGCGCCGTCGCCCCGAACTCGCGGCACAGCTGGCGGATGGAATAGGTGCGATGATCATCGGCGTTGGCCATGCGCCCGTCATAACTTGACGCGCACGTAAAGGGAAGCTTTTTCGATGACGCGACGTCATGTCCATGACGGGGGATGTCGCCGAGAAGACGATACGTAGAGTCGGGGCCCAAGCACCGCAACGAACCGGGAGCCTAAGGCGTTGCCTCCTCTCACGGCTACCAAAGCCCCCCGGGCTTCCGGCCTTGCCGGACACCTCAACCGTTGCCCTGCCGCCGGGCCCGGGACGCGCCGCTTCGTCCCCCCTGTGCGGCCAGATCCCAGGCAGGGCGTCCCTCGAACAAGGTCTGAATATGCTGCACGTCGACATTCCTACAGCCGGAAACTTCGCGAACCTCAGCGCCCTGCGCGCGGACTTCTGTATCTCGATCTACCTGGAGGCCACGCCGCTTTCGCAGGACAGCGACTCCACCCGGATCGCCCTGAAATCGGCGGTCCGGCAGGCGCGTCAGCAATTGGAGCAAGGCGGGTTTGATCCCGACCGTCGCGAGGCCGCCCTTGCCCGAATTGAGGCCCTGGATGGGAACTACAATTTCTGGCGTCTTCAGGCGAACAGTCTGGCCGTGTTGGCGACGGCGGATGGTCTGCATGTGTTCCGCCTGGCCAATCGCCTTAAGGCTACGGTTCAGGTGGCGGACCGTTTCCACCTGAAGCCGCTGCTGCGGGCCATCACCTTCAGCCACCATGCCTATGTGCTGGCGCTGTCGCAGAAGGCCGTGCGGCTGGTGGAACTGTTCGCGGACCTTCCTGCAGTTGAGGTTTCCGTCGACGGGCTGCCCCCGCCCAGTGCCGACGCCGTCGATAAATCGACCCCGGAAGGGCGCGACAATGACGACAGCATCCACAACGCCGAACATCAGAACAGGCTGTTGGAGAAATATGCCGCCGAGATCGATGCCGTGCTTGGACCCGTGCTCAAGGAAAAGGAGGCGCCCCTGATTCTGGCCGCCACCGGGCGCCTCGCCCCTGTTTATCGCGCGGCCAACAGCTATTCACGGCTCCTGCCGCACGGGATCGAGCACAGTCCCGACCGGATCAGCGCGGCGGAACTGGCGCAGGCCGCACGTCCCATTCTCGAAATCTGGCACCAGACACAGATGGGCGAGATCAGGGAGCTCTACGATTCCCGCGCCGGACAGAGCCGCACCACCACCGATCTGTCGGATGCCGCGCGGGCGGCAACCTTCGGTGCGATCGAAATCCTGATCGTCGATCTGGATATTGAAAAGCACGGCACGATCAACGAGGAGACGGGGGCGATCAGCTTCGCCGAAGCCGCCACCGCTTCAAGCTATGACATTGTCGACGAAATCGCCGGCCGTGCCCTGGCGACGGGTGCCCGGGTGCTTGCGGCCCGCGCTACGGACATACCGGGCGGGAGCGGCCTGGCGGCGATCCTCCGCTATCCGATGTAGGAGCGCGCGCCTTCAGTCGCGGGCCGGGCAGGCCTCGCGCAGGCGGAACCACAGCACCGGGGCGGTTGCCGCCAGCAGCGCAAGGTTCACCCCCGAATGGCCGAGGTCGCCGCTCACGGCGTGCACGCCCAGCATGACGGTCTGCAGCACCAGCAGGCCCGCGGCGGCCACGATCAGCAGGGGGCGGCCGAGCCTCCAGCTGATCAGAGGGGTCAGGAGCATAACGGCCAGCACGATTTCGGCCAGGCCGACGCCGCGTACCAGATCGACCGGCACATGCTGCGGCCAGCCCATAAGGGCCGTCAGGGTGGAGACCGGTTCGGTCAGCTTGGCATAGCCGGCGGCCACGAAGAACATCGCGACCCAGCCCTGCAGCGTCCACAGGGTCAGATTCAGATAGCTGGCGTTCAGGCGCGCCTGCGCCGTGGGGTAGGTCCGAGAGTGCATGGTCTTTGGCCCGGGAAGGGGCTTCGCTTTATTGGTAACAGTGGCGATGTCGGAATGGCGGGCCGGTCCCGCAAGGGTGCGAAGCGTGAGCGTAACCATCCGTGATCGCCTTCTGCGCCGGGTCGACGGCCAAAGCGTGGCCGTATCCCTACGGATGTGTAATCCCGACAGCCTTTCGGCCCGGTTAACCCTGGCGCGCGGCCCGCGCGTCCGCCAGCCGCGCCAGTTTGGTGTGGAAGGGGCCCCAGTCGTCGTCGCGGTCGATGGCATCCCAGAGTGCCTCGACCTCGTCGATGAGCATCTCTTCGGGATCCGGCGCGGCAAAAACCGGATGCTCCAGCCGCTCGGGGCGGTCCGGCTCATGCTCGAATAGGGCAAAGCGGAAGGCGTCGAACGCCTCGCCCTGATAGAGCCGCGATCTCGGCCCCCGGAGCGCCCGCTCGGACGAGGAGAAGCCGCAGAACCAGTCGTGGAACAAGGGCTCCCATCTGAGCGCCTCACCCCCCTTGCGCAGCAGGGCGAGCGTCGTATCGACCAGCCGCTGGTCCGCGGCCTCGCCCAGCGACTTCACCCCCAGCCGCTTCAGAAAGGCGGCGCGCAGCCCGGCGATATAGCGAGGTCCGAACCCGTTCAGGGCCTCGGTGAGGAGGCCGACATCGGCGATCGGCTTCAGGGCCCCGCCCAGCTGGGTAAGCGCCCAGAAAACCGCCTCGGGCTGGCGGGCAAAGGCATAGAGGCCGAACCGGTCGAAATAAGCAGCGGTAAAGCCCGGCTCATAGTGGGGCAGGAACCGCCAGGGGCCATAGTCAAAGCTCTCGCCCGTGATGTTCAGATTGTCGGTGTTCAGAACCCCGTGAACGAAACCTGCCGCCACCCAGCGGGCGGTCAGGCGGGCCGAGGCCGCGACAATCGCCGCCATCAGGCCGGGGACGTCCCCCTCCGCGACCGAGGGGTGATAGTGGGCGCGCGCATGCTCGACCAGCGTCGCCGTCAGGTCGGGGCGTTCCAGATAGGCCGTCCGCTGGAAGGTGCCGAACCGGATGTGGCTGTGCGACAGCCGCACCAGCACCGCCGCGCGTGTCGGCGAGGGCTCATCGCCCCGCTCCAGCGCCTCGCCCGTCTCGATCAGCGACAGGGCGCGGCTGGTCGGCACGCCCTGCGTCTCCAGCATCTCGGCGGCCAGCACCTCGCGCACCCCGCCCTTCAGCGTCAGCCGCCCGTCGGCGCCCCGCGACCAGGGGGTAGTCCCTGAACCCTTTGTGCCAAGATCAAGCAGCCGTCCCTGATCGTCGCGCAACTGCGCCGCCAGAAACCCGCGCCCGTCGCCGAGATCGGGGTTGTAGGTCCGGAACTGATGGCCGTGATAGCGCATGGCCACCGGCCCCGGCTGACCCGGCAAGGGCTCGAACCGGCCGAAATGGGCGATCCATTCCGCGTCCGTCAGCGTGTCCAGTGCGACCGTCGCCGCGGCCCGGTCGTTGCGAAAACGCAATCGGGTCTCGGGGAATTCCGCTGCGCGGACGGCATCGCCGTAATCCTCCCCCAGGTCAAAGAAGCGCGGCTCGGGGCGATAGGCGGAAGAGATCGGCATCGGCGACAGATGAGGCCTCTGCTCTTCCCCCGCAATGGGCGAGAGGTTCAGACCCGCCGCGCCGGCGCGTCCTCGGCGGGTTCCGCTTCGGCACCATGGAAGGTCGCCCAGTCCTCGCCGCTTGTCGGAGGAGGCAGGCTTTCGGGAATGCCGTCCGCCGGATTGGGATCGATGTGATGCCCCTGGCGGTGCAGATGCGCCTTGGCGATCATATTGGCCGAGATGGGCGCCGTCAGCAGCAGGAAGATGGTGATCAGCAGTTCATGCGCCGAGAAGGCGTAACCCGAGGCCGGGAAATAGATCATCGAGGCTATGAGACAGCTGCCCACCCCCAGGGTGGTCGCCTTGGTCGGCCCATGCAGCCGGGTCATCAGCGACGGCAGGCGCGCCAGGGCCCATGAGCCGACGAGGATGAAGATCCCGCCCAGGACCAGCAGGGCTGCAATGAGGATTTCCGCAAGCGGGCTCATTCGACGATGTCTCCCCGCAGCAGGAATTTGCAGTAGGCGACCGTTCCGACGAAGGCCACCATGGCCAGCAGCAGGGCGGCCTCGAAATAGGTCTGGGTGGCCTCGGCCACGCCGAACACCACGATCAGGGCGATGACATTGATGGTCAGGGTGTCGACCGACAGGATGCGGTCCCCCGACGTCGGCCCCCGGACGAGCCGGTAAAGGCTGAGCAGCAGCGCCAGGCTGATACAGGCCAGGGCGAACCCCAGGGCCCAGGACAGGATGGAACCGGTCATCGGAACACCTTCAGCAGACGGGCTTCATAGCGTTGCTTGATGCGGGCGACCTCGGCCGCCGGATCGGCAACGTCCAGCGCGTGGACCAGCAGACACCGGCCGTCGGCGGACACATCGCTGCTGACCGTCCCGGGTGTCAGGCTGATGGTCCCCGCCAGCACGGTGATCGCCTCGGCAGAGCGCAGTTCGACCGGCACCACCAGCCAGTGCGAGCGCAGGTCGCGGTTGCGGCGCGTCAGGATGATCCAGGCGATCTCGAAATTGGCCACCACGATGTCGAACAGCACCACCGCGAGATAGGCCGCCGCATCGTAACCGAAGCGGACCTTCGGCCGGTCCGGCCAGAACCGGCTGGTGACCAGCGGCACCAGCACGCCAAACACCAGCGCGAGGAACAGGGCCCCGAAGGTGAACTCATTCACCAGCAGCATCCAGACGACCACCAGCAGGGCGCTCAGGGCCGGGTGGGGGAACAGGCGGTGGATCATCGGCGACCTCCCGCCATCTCGCCAAGGACGGCGTCAATATACTGCTGCGGATCGAACAGCTGGGTCGCGGTCGCGCCGGTATAGGCCGTCACCGGCCCGCCCATCACCGTCAGCGCCGCCAGCAGGGCCAGCAGGCCGGCCGCCGCCCCCACGCCCCCCCAGCGCCCCCTGAGGACGCGCACCGGGATCATCCCCTCGACCGAGGCGCTCTTCCAGAAGATGCGGCTGCCCGCGCGGGCAAAGGCCAGCACCCCGATCAGGGTGGTGATCAGGATGACGGCCCATATCCAGGGCGCCTCGGGCACCGCCCGCACGCCGTCGAGGATCAGCAGCTTGCCGATGAAGCCCGACAGCGGCGGAAGGCCGGTGACGCCGATGGCCGCGAGGAAGAACAGACCGGACAGCACCCCGGACTGGCAGAACCGCGGGGCAAGCGTCAGGGCGTCGCCCTGCTCGCCGCGCCGCCGGGCGATCATGTCGGCCACCAGGAACAGGGCCGCAGCCGCAAGGGTCGAGTGCAGTACATAGTAGAGGGCCGGGCCCATGGCTTCGACACGGAACACCGAGACGGCGCTCAGCAGCACCCCCATGGAACCGATCACCGCCCAGGCCGCCATCTCTCTCACGCTGCGGGCAGCGAACAGGCCGACGAAGCCGATGACGGTCGTGACGAGGGCCGCCGGCAGGATCCAGGGGCCGGCAAGGAAGGCCAGGGCACCCGCGTCCTCGCCGAAGATCAGCGTGCTGGTGCGGATAATGGCATAGGCCCCGACCTTGGTCATGACGGCGAACAAGGCCGCGACCACGGGGCTCGTCGCGGCATAGGCGCCCGGCAGCCAGAAATGAAGCGGAACCAGCGCCGCCTTCAGCGCAAACACCACGGTCAGCACCAGGGCCCCGGCCGCGATCAGCCCCTGGTCGCCGGGCGAGGCCGCCGCGACCCGGACCGCCATATCGGCCATGTTGAGCGTGCCCGTGACTCCGTAAAGCAGGCCCACCCCGACGAGGAACAGCGTCGAGCCGACCAGATTGATGACGACATACTGCACGCCCGCCTTCAGCCGGGCCGCGCCCTGACCGTGCAGCAACAGGCCATAGGACGCGATCAGGAACACCTCGAAGAAGACGAACAGGTTGAACAGGTCGCCGGTCAGAAAGGCCCCGTTCAGGCCCAGCAGCACGAACTGGAACAGGGGGTGGAAATGCCAGCCCTTGCGATCAATGCCGGTGACCACGGCATAGATCATAACCGCCAGCGCCAGCACCGCCGTCAGCAGAAGCATCATGGCCGACAGCCGGTCCAGCACCAGCACGATGCCGAACGGCGCGCGCCAGTTGCCCAGGGCATAGCTTTCGATCGTTCCGCCCGAGGCGTGCACGGTCAGGGCCCCGGCCACGGCAACCAGCGCCGCGCATGACCCGATCGAGACCAGGCGCGAGAGCGACAGCCGATGCCTGAGCGCCAGCAGGGTGATCGCGCCCAGCAAGGTCGGCAGGATGACGGCGGCAACGACCAGATAGGCGATGACGGGGGTCATGACCGGGCTTCCCCGTCTTCGCGACCGTCAACCTGGTCCGTTCCGGTCTCAAGGAAGGTCCTGAGCGCCAGCACCACCACAAAGGCGGTCATGCCGAAGGCGATGACGATCGCCGTCAGCACCAGGGCCTGCGGAAGGGGGTCGGTATAAGCTTCCGCCGCCTTGTCGTAGATGGGCGGCCGGTTGATCACCAGCCGGCCCATGGCGAACAGGAACAGATTGATCGCGTAGGACAGGAAGGCCAGTCCCAGCACCACCGGGAAGGTCCGCCCGCGCAGCACCAGATAGACGCCGGCGGCGGTCAGGACGGCGATGGCCGATGCCACGAGCAGTTCCATGGTCATCGGTCGGCCTCCTTGGCGGCGGGGGTCGGTTCATTGCGCGCGGGATCGACATCCATCGCCGTCTCGGTGTCGGGGGTCGGCTCCTTCTCGGCCTTCTGGGCGACCTGGGACAGCTGGGCGAGCGCCAGCATGACCGCTCCGATGACGGTCAGGGCGACCCCGATGTCGAACAGGATGGCGGTCGCCAATTCGAACTCGCCGATCACCGGCAGGGTGAAGTAGTCGAAGGCGCTGGTCAGGAAGGGCGCCCCGAACGCCAGGGCGCCAAGGCCCGTCAGCCCCGCGACCAGGACGCCGGCCCCGATCATGGAATGGTGGTCGGCCCGCAGCCGCTGGTCTGCGAAGGTAAAGCCCGAGGCCATGTATTGCATCAGGATGGCGATCGCGACGACCAGACCGGCGATGAAGCCGCCGCCCGGCTGGTTGTGGCCGCGCAGGAAGATGTAGAGGGCGACCATCACCGCCAGCGGCAGGGCCACACGGGTCGCCACCACCAGCATCATCGGGTGGTGTTCGGGCGAGCGCACCGCATCGGGCTTCCACAGCGCCAGCCGCCGTCCGCTGGGTCCGGTCCCGACCGTCTCCAGCAGGGCGAAGATGCCCAGAGCCGCCACGCCCAGCACGATGATCTCGCCGAAGGTGTCGAAGGCGCGGAAGTCCACGAGGATGACGTTGACGACATTGGTCCCGCCGCCGCCGGAATAGGAATTCTCCCAGAAATAGGTCGAGATACTGTCGAGGGGCCGGGTCATGATCGCCCATGCGGCCCCGCCCACGCCCAGGCCGGCGGCCCCCGCCACGGACCCGTCGCGGACCCTGCGCCAGGGTCGGCTTTCGACCGGCGTCTCCTTGGGCAACAGGTTCAGCGCCAGCAGCATCAGCAGAATGGTCACCACCTCGACCGAGATCTGGGTGAGGGCCAGATCGGGCGCCGACAGATGAACAAAGGCCATGGAGATGATCAGCCCCACGATGCCGATGTAGATCAGCGAAACGTACCGCGCCCGGTGGGTCAGGACGACCATGGCCGTCGCCGCGATCAGGGCCACCCAGCCGACCACGGCCGCCGGCGACGCGGGCACGCCGGGCTGGTCGCCTGCGACATAACCGGGTGTGAGGAATCCGGCATATCCCACGACGACGGCGGTGCCGATCAGCGCCACCAGGCCCCGCTGGAGCGACCCGTTCTGCAGCAGGTCGGTGCCCTTCTGCGCCAGCTTGGCGGCCCCGACGACGCCGGCGTCGAACAGGGATTTGGCCTCTGGAAGACGCGCGGCCCGCCACAGGCGCTCCAGCCGCCCATGCGCCATCAACAGCAGGACACCGACAAGGATAGCCGCCGCGCTCATGAACAGGGCGGGTGTCACTCCGTGCCACAGGGCCAGGTGCACATGGGGTGCCGCGCCATTGGTCACCGCGCCGGCCACCCGGTCCACCAGCGGCCCGGCGACGAGCGCGGGGGCCAGGCCAATGGCGACCACCAGCGCCACCAGCACCGCCGGCGGCCCCCACAGGCCGATGCCCGGATCATGCGGCGTCTTCGGATAGGCGTCGCGCCGCTTTCCGAAATAGACGTGCACGATGTAGCGCAGCGAATAGGCCACCGAGAGCGTCGCCCCCAGCGTCGCCAGCACGGGGAACACCCAGGCCTGGTTGAGCCAGACCGTGTCGGCGGCCTCGTACAGCATCATTTCCTTCGAGATGAAGCCGTTCAGCGGCGGGATGCCCGCCATCGACAGCCCGGCGACCAGCGCCAGGGTTCCGGCGATGGGCATCAGGCCGAACAGTCCGCCCAGCCGCTTGATGTCCCGGGTTCCGGCCTCATGGTCGACAATGCCGGCGTTCATGAACAGGGCCGCCTTGAAGATCGCATGATTGAGGATGTGGAACACGCCCACCAGCGCCGCCATCGGAGTGCCGATGCCGAACAGCATGGTCAGAAAGCCCAGATGGCTGATCGTCGAATAGGCCAGCAGCCCCTTCAGATCATCCTTGAACAGGGCGACGCAGGCGGCGAACACCATGGTCACCAGACCGGTGGTGGCCACGATCAGGAACCAGGCATCCGTGCCGGCCAGAACCGGCCACAGCCGCGCCAGCATGAAGACCCCGGCCTTCACCATGGTGGCCGAATGCAGATAGGCACTGACCGGCGTCGGGGCCGCCATGGCGTGCGGCAGCCAGAAATGGAACGGGAACTGGGCGGATTTGGTGAAACACCCCCCCAGGATCAGCAACAGGGCCGGCAGATAGAGTGGCGAGGCCTGGATCACCTCGCCCTGCTGCAGGATCACCGTCAGGTCATACGACCCCGCGATATTGCCGAGGATCAACAGGCCGCCGATCAGGGCCAGCCCCCCACCGCCCGTGACGAACAATGCCATCCGCGCCCCCTGACGGGCCTCGGGCGAATAGCGCCAGAAGCCGATCAGCAGGAAGGAGGACAGGCTGGTCAGCTCCCAGAAGATCAGCAGCAGCAGCACATTGTCCGACAGGACGATGCCCAGCATCGCGCCCTGGAACAGCAGCAGATAGGTGAAGAACCGCCCCATGGGATCGGCCGCCGCCAGATAGAAGCGCGCATAGATGATGATCAGCAGGCCGATCCCCAGAATCAGGCCCGCGAACATCAGTCCCAGGGGATCGAGAAACAGGCTGGCGTTGAGGCCGAGGGCGGGAATCCAGGGCACGCTCGCCGTGGCGACTTCCCCCCTCATGATCCCGGGCACCATGCTGCCCAGGATGATCAGGGCCGAGACTGTGACCGCCCCCGCGGCGAGGGCGCACGCGTTCCGGCCGAACCGGATCGCCAGGGCGGGAGCAAGGGCCCCCAGCAGGGGAAGAAGGGCAAGCAGAAACAGCAAGGATCGGCCTCGGAAGCGGGGTCAGGCGGGGCGCGGGCCGTTCTTGTAGAGGCTGCCCGTCCGAATTTCTCCCCCGCTGCAAAAAAATGTCGCACCCGTGCCGCATCCGGGGCAAGGACGGGGCGGTCCCCGACCCGTATCGGAGCGGTCGCGCGCAGGATTTTACCCGTCGACCGCCCGGTTACTGTCGACGATTGAACGAATATTGACGTAACGTCATCGGTTTCTGTCGCTTTTGCGTCACAGTTCAGTCCACCACAGGGCGGAATCCAGGCCCCGGAAGGGCCCGATGCTTGTGGCTGGGCCACGCTTGGATTACCCCAAGGGCTGGAGGATCCTCGCCCCGCCAGAAGGGCAGATCCAGGGATAAGGAAACGGCTCGACGGCCATTCAGCTGTCGAGCATCAAGCCGGGAGCCATCATGCGCCTCACTACCCTTCTTCGTACCACAGCGTCCGCCGCCGTCGTCGGTGCCGTGACTTTCGGCTTTGCCGGAATTGCCTCGGCCCAGGAGACCACGGTCGACGACATCATCGTCACCGCCCAGAAGCGCGAGCAGAACCTGCAGGACGTGCCGATCGTGGTCACGACCCTGTCGCAGGAAACCCTGCAGGACGCGGGCGTCCGCGACATCAAGGATCTGCAGATCCTGACCCCCGGCATGACGGTCACCTCGACCCAGTCCGAGGCCTCGACCACCGCCCGCATCCGCGGCGTCGGCACCGTGGGCGACAACCCCGGCCTTGAAAGCTCGGTCGGCGTCGTGATCGACGGTGTCTACCGCTCGCGCAACTCGGTCGGCTTCGGCGACCTGGGCGAACTGCAGCGCATCGAGGTGCTGAAGGGCCCGCAGGGCACCCTGTTCGGCAAGAACACCTCGGCGGGCGTCATCAACATCATCACCGAGCAGCCGTCCTTCACCCCGGGCTATAATGCCGAGGTCACCATCGGCAACTACGGTGCCCGCGCGCTGAACGGCTCGGTCACCGGCCCGCTCAGCGACACCCTGGCCATGCGCCTGTACGCCGGCATCCGTGAGCGCGACGGCTTCTATGACGTGGACACGGGCGATGGCCCGCGACGTCAGACCGACGACGCCAACCAGGACTTCTGGACCGTCCGTGGCCAGCTGCTGTGGCTGCCCAGCGACACGGCCTCCTTCCGTCTGATCGCCGACTACTCCAAGCGGGACGAGTACTGCTGCGTCGGCGTCCAGACCCGCGTGGGGCCGACCTATCCCTTTATTGACGGCCTTTCGACCGGCACGGGTCAGACCCCGCCGTCGGCCGGCTTCGGTGCCGTGCCGTTCTCGCGCCTCGCCTATGCCAACCGCGGCACCGGCCAGCGCATCGAGGATCGCGGCGTCTCGCTGGAAGCCAACTTCGACATGCCGTCGCTGAACGCCACCCTGACGTCGCTGACTTCGTGGCGGAAGTGGGACGGCGATATCGGCATGGACGTCGACTACACCGGCGCGGACATCGCCTATCGTCTGGACAACGGCGAATACGGCTACGGTGTCGAGAACCTGACCCAGGAGCTGCGCCTGGCCGGCTCGACCGACCGTCTGGACTGGCTGGTCGGTGTGTTCGTCACCAAGGAAGACATCCGCCGGAACGACAGCTGGAACTATGGGGCGGACTACACGCCCTTCCTGTCCTTCCTGCTCAGCGCCGCCATCAACGGCTCCAACCCCCTGGTTCCCGTCAGCCCGAATATCATCCGGTGCTTCACGGCTCCGGGACAGACCACGGTCGGTTTCCAGACCTGCCTCGGGACCGGCGGTGCCGTCGGCGGCACGGGCGGCATCGGCTTCACCGTCGGGGCCGGGTACTACGACACCTATGAACAGGAATCGACCTCCGTCGCCCTGTTCACCAACAACACCTTCCGGGTGACGGACCAGTTCGATATCACCCTGGGTCTGCGCTACACGATGGACGAAAAGACCCTCGAGGGTCAGCAGACCAACGTCAACGGCAATGGCGCGGCCTGCGCCGCGGCCCTCGGCAACGCCGGCGCCATCGCCCCGGTTCTGGGAGCCAACACGCCGACCTTCCTGGCGCGTATGTGCCTGCCATGGTCGAACGTCGCCTTCAACAACCGCGCCCTCTCGGAATCCTTCGACGACTCCGAACTGAGCGGAACCATCAAGGCGTCCTACCGGCTGAACCCCTCGCTCATGGCCTATGCGTCCTACGCGCGCGGCTACAAGAGCTTCGGGTACAACCTGGACCGCGTGCAGTCGGGCATCACCCCCACCGCCAGCCTGCTGTTCCCGTCCGAGGTGGTCGACAGCTATGAGGCGGGGGTCAAGATGACCCTGCTGAATCGCACCCTGCTGCTGAACGCTACCTACTTCGACCAGACCTTCTCGGACTTCCAGCTCAACACCTTCCTGGGCACCGCCTTCGTGGTGGAATCCATCCCTGAGCTGACCTCGCGCGGCGTCGATGCCGACTTCCTGTGGTTCACTCCGATCGAGGGCCTCAGCCTGTCGGGCGGCGTGACCTACACCGAGACCAAGTACGGCAACTTCACCGCGGCTGACCTGGCCAATCCGGCCAACTTCCCGCAGCTGTCCTTGCTGCCGGGAGCCACGGCCTCGTTTGCTCCGGAATGGTCCGCCTCGGGCTCGCTCAACTATGATCGCGATCTCGGCAATGGCCTGCGCGGCGGCTTTGCCCTGTCGGCCAAATATATGAGCGAGTACAACACCGGCTCGGATCTGCTGCCCTGGAAGCAGCAGGACGCCTACACCCTGGTGAACGGCCGCATCTCGATCGGCTCGGAAGACGAGCGCTGGACCCTCGACCTCTGGGCCCAGAACCTGACCGACGAGGAATATGTCCAGGTCGCCTACAACGCGCCGCTGCAAGGCAATGCCTTCCAGACGACCGTTCAGCCCAACGGGACCTTCTACAACCCCGCCCTGGACACCCAGACCTATGATGCCTTCCTCGGCCAGCCGCGCACCTACGGCATGACCCTGCGCATCCGCTATTGATCTGACGGGGCCTCCACGGAGGCCCCCGACGGTCCCTAGCGGACTCTCCAATAAGGAACCGGCCGGAGATCGCTCTCCGGCCGGTTTTCTTATGCCCCACGGTGAGCCGCGGTCAGTCGACGCAGATCGCCGCCGTCGCCCGCCCGTTCTCGACCCGGGTATAGCAGCCAAAGCGATTGGAATCGGCGGTGCACTGTCCGTCGACGGCGCGCCCGTCCTCGACGATGACGCTGCCGGGCACCCGGCAGTCGCCCTGGCACTGGGTCGCGTCGGTGCAGGTCTTTCCGGCATCGGAATACTGCAGCACGCACTGCAGGCTTTGCATCCGGCCGACCCGCTGCATCTTGCCGCCTTGGGCCGTGCACTCTGCCTCGGCCCGCTGTTCCGGCGTGGGCCCGCCCCCGAAGCAGGACGACAGCCCCATTCCCAGGACCAGCGCACCGGTCATCAGCATCACACGGATCAAGGCGGTTTCTCCCTCGGCTCTCAGACCCGGCCCTTGTCGAAACCGGACCAGCAGTCGTCATAGTCCAGCTGCATCAGGGGGGTGGATTCCGCCCATTTCGTGACGCGGATCGGCGCGCGGGTCTCGAACATGAAGGCGAGGGTCCCTTCGATCCTGTGCGGCCTGAGGTCCGCCGCGATCGCCGCCTCATAGGTGGCCTGGTCCGGGCCGTGGCCGCTCATCCGGTTGTGCAGGGACGCTCCGCCGGGCGCGAAACCGTCGGCCTTGGCATCATAGGCCCCGGTCACCAGGCCCATGAACTCGCTCATGACGTTCCGGTGGAACCACGGCGGGCGGAAGGTGTCCTCGGCCACCATCCAGCGCGGCGGGAAGATGACGAAATCACAGTTGGCCACACCCGCCGTGTCCGACGGGCTGGTCAGTACCGTAAAGATTGACGGGTCCGGGTGGTCATAGCTGACCGTATTGATGGTGTTGAAGCGGGCGGTGTCATAGCGACAGGGGGCGTAGTTACCGTGCCAGGCCACCACATCCAGCGGGCTGTGGTCAAAGGTCGTGGTCCACAGCTCTCCCCCATATTTCTGGATGCATTCGGTCGGGCGATCGACGTCCTCGAAGGCGGCTACCGGCGTCTCGAAGTCGCGCGGATTGGCCAGGCCATTGGCCCCGATCGGCCCCAGATCCGGAATGCGGAAGGCCGCGCCATAGTTTTCGCAGACATAGCCGCGCGACGGACCAGACAGCTCGACCCGGAAGCGGACGCCGCGCGGGATCAGAACCACATGGCCGGGCTCGGCCTCTACGATGCCGAACTCGGTCACGAAGCGGTGCGCGCCCTGCTGGGGCACAATCAGCAGCTCGCCGTCAGCGGAATAGAAGACCCGATCCGTCATCGACCGGTTGGCGGCATACAGGTGAATGCCGATCCCGGCATCGGCATCCGGATCGCCATTACCGGCATAGGTCACCAGACCCTCGACCCAGTCGGTCGGCGCCTCGGGCACCGGCAGGGGGTTCCAGCGCATGCGGTTCGGATTGGGCGGCACCTCATCGAACGGACCGGAGCGGATCAGGCCCCGGTCGATCCTCTGATAGGCGGGATGCTGGGCCGAGGGGCGCAGGCGATACAGCCAGCTGCGGCGGTTCTCGGTGCGCGGGGCGGTAAAGGCCGTGCCCGACAGCTGCTCGGCATAGAGGCCCAGCGGCGTCTGCTGCGGCGAATTGCGGCCCACCGGCAGGGCGCCCGGCACCGCTTCGGTCGAGAAATGGTTGCCAAAGCCGGGCATATAGGCGGGCGCGTTGGATCGCGTCATGGTGCGTGTCTCCCTGTAGGGGAGATTTAGCCCCGCCGGCACGGCCCCGCCACCCCGTGCGACATTCCGCGGTTCAGAACCCCTGCGCCCGCGCCACTGCGTCCTGGTGGAAGCCGGGATCGCCCAGCAGTTCGTTGAGCACCCGCACCCGCTTCATGAACAGGCCGACATCATACTCATCGGTCATGCCGACGCCGCCGTGCATCTGCACCGCTTCCTGAACGGCCAGTTCGGCGACCCGCCCGGCCTTGGCCTTGGCGACGGCAACCGCCAGCGGTGCGGCGGCATCGCCGGCGTCGAGCTTTTGCAGGGCACCCAGGGTCGCGGCCCGGGCGATTTCGAGCTCGCTGAACAGATGGGCGGCGCGGTGCTGCAGGGCCTGGAACTCGCCGATGGCGCGGCCGAACTGTTTGCGGGTCTTCAGATAGTCCATGGTGATCTGGAACGCCTGATCGCCGGCACCCGTCAGGCTGGCGGCCGCGCAAGCCCGCCCCAGATTGAGCGCGCCCTCCAACAGGGCCTCACCCCCATCGACTGTGCCGATCACCGCATCGGCATCGACCTGAACATCGCTCAGGGTGATGCGCGCGGCATTGTGGGCGTCGACCATGATGGTCCGTTCGACCTCCATCCCCGCCGTCTTCGGATCGACGAGGAACAGGGTCAGCCCGCCCTCGGTCAGGGCCGCGACGATCACGGCGTCGGCGACATGGCCGTCCAGCACCATGGCCTTGGCACCGTTCAGGCGGAACCCGTTGCCCGACCGCTCGGCAGTGGTCGTGATCCGACCGGGCGCATGCTTGGCCCCCTCATCGACCGCCAGCGACACGATCGCCTCGCCGGCCGCGATCTTCGGCAGCCAGGCGGCCTGCTGCGCGTCAGATCCTCCATCGATCAACACCCGCGCCGACAGCACAGCCGACCCCATGAAGGGCGAGGGGGTCAGCGTCCGACCCAGGCTCTCGGCCACCACCCCGGCCTCCACAGCGCCTAGACCCGCGCCGCCGTGCGCCTCCGGGATGATCACCCCGGCGAGGCCCATCTCGCCGAACGCCCGCCACAGCTCGCGCGAGACGCCGTCGACATCGCGGCTGTCGCGGAGCTTGCGCAGGTGCGCCAGCGGCGCGTTTTCGCCAAGGAAACCGTCCGTGGCCTCCTTCAGCATGGTTTGTTCTTCGGTCAGGATCAGCGGCATGGCTCAGGCTCCCGGCAGCTGAAGCAGGTGTTTGGCGATGATGTTCAGCTGGATTTCGCTGGTGCCGCCCTCGATGGAATTGGCCTTGGTGCGCAGCCAGTCGCGGGCAGCAGCACCCTCGTGTGACCGCTCGCCTTCCCATTCCAGGGCATCGATGCCACCCGCCGCCATCAGCAGCTCATGGCGGCGCTTGTTCAGCTCCGAGCCATAGTATTTCAGCATGGAGGCGATGGCCGGGTGGGCCTGGCCGGCCTTCATATGATCGCCGCTCCGCTCCAGCGCGAGGCGGAAGGCGGCCGCATCCACTTCCAGCTCGGCGATGCGGGCCCGCAGCATGGGATCGTCCAGCCGTCCCTCGTCGTCGGTGCCGATCGAGCCGGTCGCCACCTGGCCCAGCGGGCGCCCTCCCCCGATCTCGCCCATGGCGCCGATCATGGTCCGTTCGTGGGCCAGCAGATATTTGGCCACGTCCCAGCCACGGTTCAGCGTGCCGACCAGATTCTCTTTTTCCACCCGCACGTCGTCGAAGAAGGTCTCGCAGAAGGGTGACTTGCCGGAAATCAGCGTGATCGGCCGGGTTGAGACTCCGGGCGTCTCCATGTCGAACAGCACGAAGGAAATGCCCAGATGCTTGGGCGCGTCCGGATCGGTGCGCACCAGACAGAAGATCCAGTCGGCCTTGTCGGCGTAGGAAGTCCAGACCTTCTGGCCATTGACGATCCAGTGGTCGCCGCGGTCCTCGGCCCGGGTCTGCAGCCCCGCCAGATCCGATCCGGCCCCCGGCTCGGAATAGCCCTGGCACCAGCGGATCTCGCCACGCACGATCTCCGGCAGGAAGCGCTTTTTCTGCTCCTCGGTACCGAATTTCAGCAGCGCCGGCCCAAGCATCCAGATGCCGAAGCTCAGCAGGGCCGGCTGAGCCTCGATGCGGCGCAGTTCCGAGGCCAGCACCTTGGCCTCCTCGCGGGTCAGCCCCCCGCCACCGTACTCGCTCGGCCATTCGGGTGCGGTCCAGCCCTTCGCCCCCATGGCCTCCAGCCACGCCTTGTGGGCCGGGGTGGCAAACTCCGCCTTGCGCCCGCCCCAGATGGCGGCGTCCTCGCCGGCCGCCGGTCCCCGGACCTCGGGCGGACAGTGGGTCTCAAGCCAGGCCCTCACTTCGGCCCGAAAGGTATCCAGATCGCGCATGGGCTCCCCGTTTCGCTTCGTTTTGCCAAAGCCTAGCAGGCTTGGCGGGCTGACGCTGCGTCACCCCCGCCGGGATTTTCGTCGCAGACAGACGAACGCCCGCCCCGCAGCCTGCGGGACGGGCGTCAATCCGGTCAATCCTGTCGGATCAGGCGTTGGCGGCCGCCGGCTGCTGCGCCGCGCGCTGGAAGGTCAGGGCGATCAGACGATCCCAGCCCAGCAGCGAGGTCAGATGGCTGTAGATCTGGCCCAGCGCCCCATTGTCGCGCAGCTCGACCAGCTTGTCGGCCGGAAGGGCCTTCAGCTTGTCTTCCGAGACGGCATAGTATTCGGCGATCTTCTGCGGCTCGCCCGGCTCGCCCTGCGGTCCGCGCGGGGTGAAGACGGCCTCGCGCACATCCAGAAGATCGAGGTCCTGGAGCAGCTTGACGAACGATTCGGTGCGCAGGCGCTCCTGTTCGAAATTATTGCAGAACTCCATGGCCTGCTGGGTGAACTCGCTGGGCTGGCCATCCTTGAACAGCGGCTGCTGGCCCCCTTCCGCGAGGAAGGGCGCAGCGCGGTCCACGCACAGGATCAGGCGCTGTTGCGCCTCGTCATTGGCGAACACGAACGGATAGCGCCGCACATAGGCCGGAATATAGGCATCGGAGCGGAACATCCCGTCATCAATGTAAAGATTCTCGCCCTGGCGCAGGCCCAGCACCGCGACGGGCTGGCGGTTGTCGCCGACGAAGATCACCGGGAAGGACAGGGCCGCCGGAGCGAATTCCGTCACCGTCAGCGGCACGATGTTCGACTGGGCGACGAAGGCATAGGGCTTGTCTGACGGGTTGATGCCCAGATTGCCATGGTTCTCGACCGACAGGGGTTCGGGCTTGCCGTAGAACAGAACGGTGCCGGCGAGTTGGCCGGACATGTCGCCGGTTTGCATGGAGGTCGTGTCGGTCATGAAGGCTCGGGACTGAAAGTGAAAGAAGGTCGCGCCTTCTAGCCCATGCCGGGGCGGGCGGCAAACCGGCCCGCCCCGAACGGGAATTCAGAACCGCCAGGCCATACCCGCGCGCAGATTGCGGCCTGGAAGCGGCGTCAGATCCTTGAGGAACGACGTGTGCTCGCGCACCTCGGCATCACCCAGATTGCGGCCCTCGACATAGAGGGTCAGGCCCGACGCGCGGTCCGGAGTCCACCCCAGATAGAGGTCCGCCGTCGTATAGGCATCCGTCGGCAGTTCGAAATCCGCGACCCGGTTCTGGTCTCCGACCCGACGCACGGTCAGGCGGGTGGTCCAGGGGCCGAGGTCAAGTTGCGCCCTGCCGCTCAGCGACCACGGCGGAATGCGCGCGGGCGGCCCCAGGTCGGTGTCCCCCCGCACATAATCATACCCCAGACCCAGCGTCAGCCCGTCCTGGCCGGACTGCCAGGCCTGATAGTCCAGCCGGGCCTCGAGGCCATGGAACTCCGCATCCGTCTGCACATAGGCGAACACCGGCAGGTCATCCTCCTCGGCGCCGGTCGGACGCAGGTCGATGAAGCCGTCGTAGCCCGCCCGGAACAGGTGCAGGTCGGCGGTCCACGGCCCCTGCTCCCAGTGAAGGGTCGCCTCGATCGAGGTCACCGTCTCGGAGTCCAGATCGGCATCACCGACCTCAAAGGCGCGGGTGGCGATGTGCGGCCCTTCGGCGAACAGCTCGGCCTCGGTCGGGGCACGCCCGTTGCGGGACAGCGACAGGCCGAGGAACAGGGCTTCGACCGGTTTGAAATACACGCCTGCCGACGCCGAGATGTTCGAGAAATCCCGCTGACCACCCAAAGGGCTGTCCAGATCGCGCGTATCGAACCGCAATCCGCCTTCCAGGCCCCAGTTGTCCATGTCATAGCGGTGCAGCGTATAGACACCCAGTTCGGTGATCTCGACCGGCGGCACATAGGCTTCGTCGCCCACCGCATCGAAATCGCGGGTCAGGCCCTGCAGCCCATAGGCGGAGTTCCAGCCTCCCCGGCGCGGCATGACGATCTCGAGCCGCCCTTCCAGACCCTCGGAGGTGAAGACCGTTCCGACCTCATCCCCCTCGAACTCGGTGTGGGTGTAATCCGCATAGCCGAGCGAAAGGCGGATGCGATCGATCGGGGCATTGGCGAAGCGCCACTCACCCCGCAGGTCATAGCGGGTCTGCTTCAGACCGATGGTGACGGCCTCTTCATCCTCGTGGTCGTGGTCGTGATCATCGTCGTCGTGATCATCGTCGTCGTGGTCATCGTCGTCGTGGTCATGGTGATGGGCGTGGCCGGGGACACCATAGTCACTCTCGGTGCGTTTCACCGACACACCGAGATAGCCCTGCTGGCCCACATAGGTCAGCCCGGTGCCGTAGGCCCGCACGCGTGAGGAACTGTTCTCGACCGTCGAACGGCCGGTGTCTTCGTATGCCTCTCCCTCGTCCTCGACCTGGCGGCGGGATTCGGCGGGCACGGGAATGTCATAGTCGCTGCTGCGGCGATCCAGGCCGTCCAGCGTCAGCACCCAGGGGCCCTGGCCAATGGTCAGGCCCGCCCCGATCGAGCGGCCATTGTCGACACTGGACGCCTGGGCCGTGACCCGTCCGTCAAAGCCGTCATAAGGGGCCTCTTCCGGGATTCGGTCGTCGATCACATTGACCACCCCGCCGATGGCCGAGCCCCCATAGGCCAGGGTCTGGGGCCCGCGCAGCACCTCGATCCGCACGGCTTCGCCCGGATCGGCTGCCACCTGGTGATCCGGCGACAGCGAACTGGCGTCAATCAGTCCCATGCCATTGGTCAGCACCTGCACGCGCGGCCCGGCCAGGCCCCGGATCACCGGACGGCTGGCACCCGGCGAAAAAGCCGTGGAGCGCACACCGGGCAGGCCGCTCAGCACATCGCCCAGCGTCCCCGACGGTGCGGTCGACAGGGCTTCCTGGTCCAGGACATCGACAGCGATCAGACTGGCCTCGGCGCTGATGCCAAAGGGCGCCCCGGTGACGATGATGTCATCCAGCCGGGTCGTCCGCTCCACGGGGTCGGGATCCTGCCTCGTCGACTGCGCCAGGACCGGCGTCGCCACCGGCAGGATCAGGGCGCTCAGCAGGGCCGCGCGGGCGGCACTGGAAAGGCGGGACGAGCGATCGGACATGGAAACCTCTGGGGGCAGGAAATAGCACTCGTCGTGTGTTATGAGATAACATCACATAACGTCAAGCGCAGTTGCGGCAACCCGTCCGCATCGCTAGCTGTTGAGCACCATGGGACACGCCTGCGACCACGATCATGACACCCCCGCACCGGACAGCGGCTCGGTACGCCGGCGCATATCCGAGGCCGAGGCGCGCTGTCAGGCCGACGGCGAGCGGCTGACCGCCCCGCGCCGCCGCGTGCTGGAGTTGCTGGTCGAAGCCGGTGAGCCGATGAAGGCCTATGATCTGATCGCCCGCTTTGGCGAAGACGGTCAGGCCGCAAAGCCACCGACCGTCTATCGCGCACTTGAGTTCCTTGAGCGCCGGGGCCTCGCTCACCGCATCGCCTCGATCAGCGCCTACGTCGCCTGTGCGGAGCCCGAATCTGACGGGGATCCCCTGCACGCCGCCGCCTTTCTGATCTGCGACTGCTGCGGTGCGACCCAGGAGGTGACCGGCGAGCAGGCGATCAGCCTCACGCGCGCCGCCACCGCCGCCGGCTATGTCATCAGCCACACGACCATAGAGGCCCACGGCCGTTGCCCGGCCTGCCCGGCGTGACATCCGCCGAACGCCGACTGTCCGTGCCGCTGGCCACAGGCGGTGCCCTGTCCGTGCTCGAACTGGGCCGGGTGGAGGGGCCGGTCGACCTGATCTTCCTGCACGCCAATGGCTTCAATGCCACGACCTATCGCCCCCTGCTGGCGCCGCTGGCCGAGGGTCGGCGCATCTGGGCGGTCGATCAGCGCGGCCATGGCCTGACCGACCTGCCCGCCGAGCCTTCAGGCCGCCGGGGATGGCACGACCTGCGCGATGATCTGCTGGCCCTGCTGGATCAGACAGAAGGCCGGCCCGTGCTGGCCGGGCATTCCATGGGCGGCACCGTCAGCCTGCTGGCGGCCGCCAGACGGCCGGAGCGTGTGCGGGGGCTCGTCCTGCTGGACCCCGTCATCTGGCTGCCGCTGACCACCCTGGCCTTCAACCTGCCGGGCATGTCGCGGATGGCAGGGCGCATCCCGCTGGTCCGCAATGCACGAAAGCGCCGCGCCGACTTTCCCGATCTCGAGGCCGCGCGAAAAGCGTATCGCGGACGCGGCGCCTTTGCCGGCTGGCCCGACGCGGTGCTCGATGCCTTTCTGGAAACCGGTCTGAAGCCCTCCGACGGAGGACTGACCCTTGCCTGTCCTCCCGCGTGGGAGGCCTCCGGCTATGCCGCCCAGGCGCACAACCCGTGGGGAGCCATGGCCCGGTATCGGGGCCCCGTCCGGATTCTCAGGGCCGCGACCGGCTCCACCTGCCACGTGCCCGACCGGCCCCCCGGACTTGCCCATGTGCGCAGCCGACGCGTTCCGGGTGCCACCCATTTCCTGCCCATGCTGAGTCCCGACGCCGTTCGCGAGACGCTGGTTGAACAGCTTGATGCGGACGGGGTGGCCTCGACCGGTTCCGCGCGGTAAACCGCCCGCAACCACAAGAACACCCGCCTTCCAGGAGCGAGACGCCCATGCGCGACATCCATCACTTCATCAACGGCCAGAGCGTCACCGGCACCTCGGCCCGGTTCGGCGATGTCTTCAATCCGAACACCGGTGAAGTGCAGGCCCGCGTCCAGCTGGCGACTGAGGCCGAGATGGATCGCGCCGTCCAGGCCGCCCAGACGGCTTTCGAGGACTGGTCCGGCGTCAATCCCCAGCGCCGCGCGCGGGTCATGTTCGAGTTCAAGCGGCTGGTCGAGGCCCGCATGGACGAACTGGCCGAGCTTCTGTCCAGCGAGCACGGCAAGGTGATCGCCGATTCAAAAGGTGACATCCAGCGCGGTCTGGAAGTGATCGAATTCGCCTGCGGCATCCCCCATGCGGTCAAGGGGGAATACACCTGGGGCGCCGGTCCCGGCATCGACGTCTATTCCATGCGCCAGCCGCTGGGCGTTGTCGCGGGCATCACCCCGTTCAACTTCCCGGCCATGATCCCGATGTGGATGTTCGGCGTGGCCATCGCCGTCGGCAACACCTTCATCCTCAAGCCCAGTGAGCGCGATCCGTCCGTGCCCGTCCGCCTGGCCGAGCTGATGATGGAGGCGGGTGCCCCTGCCGGTGTGCTGAACGTCGTGCATGGCGACAAGACCGCCGTCGACGCCATCCTGACCCATCCGCAGATTCACGCCGTCAGCTTTGTCGGCTCCTCCGACATCGCCAACTATGTCTATGAAACCGGCGCGCGGCACGGCAAGCGGGTCCAGGCCATGGGCGGCGCCAAGAACCACGGCATCGTCCTGCCCGACGCCGATATGGACCAGGTGGTCAAGGACCTGTCGGGTGCCGCCTTCGGCTCGGCCGGCGAACGCTGCATGGCCCTGCCGGTCGTGGTGCCGGTCGGCGAGAAGACCGCCGATATTCTGCGCGAACGCATGGTCGCCGAGATCGAAAGCCTGCGCGTCGGCATCTCGACCGACGCCGGCGCCCACTATGGCCCGGTCGTCACCGGCGCCCACAAGGCCCGCGTCGAGGGCTGGATCGACCAGGGCGTCAGGGACGGGGCCGAACTGGTCGTCGACGGCCGCGGCTTTACGCTACAGGGCCACGAGAACGGCTATTTCGTCGGCCCGTCGCTGTTCGACCACGTCACCCCGGACATGGCCTCCTACAAGGAAGAGATCTTCGGCCCGGTGCTGCAGATCGTGCGCGCGGCGTCGTTCGAGGAGGCTCTGGCCCTGCCGTCGAAGCACCAGTACGGCAATGGCGTCGCCATCTTCACCCAGAACGGTCGCGCGGCCCGCGACTTCGCGGCCCGCGTAAACGTCGGCATGGTCGGCATCAATGTGCCGATCCCGGTGCCGGTCGCCTATCACACCTTTGGCGGCTGGAAGCGCTCGGCCTTCGGCGACACCAACCAGCACGGCATGGAAGGCGTGAAGTTCTGGACCAAGGTCAAGACCGTCACCGCCCGCTGGCCCGACAGCGACCTGGAGCATGCCGACAGCTCCTTCGTCATCCCGACGATGGGTTAGGATCGGGGCGCAGGGCGGCTGACGGGTGAAACCGCTTGACCGTCTTAGAAATGCCGACAGAACGGTGCTAGGGTTAAGGCCCAGTCACTGAGGAGTGCCCCGGGGATGCGTCGGTTCTTCGTCTGGTCGGCTCTGGCCGCGCTCGTGGGTCTGTTGATCGCCGGTGGCGGTTACTGGGCCTACTGGACCTATTACGCCCGGTTCCAGCCGGTCACCGTCTCGCGGGACCAGGAAGCCATCCAGACCCTGCTGGACGAGGCGGGCTGGATCTCGGCCGGAGGGGGCGGCTCGCCCGTCTATATCGTCGGCTATCGCGACAGCGCCGCCATGCAGCGTTACGAGCGGGAAGAAGTGCCCAAGCTGAAGGCCGCCGGGGCCGAGGTGCGCATCATCCTGTTCGCCCGTCCCGACCGCGAGGGCATGCAGCAGTCGACCGCCGCCGAGCGCGCCACGGTTGCGGAGCTGTGGCTGACGCGCGACTGGCCGCTCTACGAGCGCTGGACCGCCACCCCGACCGCCAGCTGGACGGCCGCCGGCATCCCCGCCGCGGACGACAATCTGGCCCGCAGCGCCGTGGTCGCCGCCGGACAGAAGTTCGTCACCGACCTGACCGGCTATCTGAGGAATTCCGGCCTGCAGCCGGGCTATCCGCTGATCCTGTGGCGGGACCAGCAGGGTTATCTCAAGGCCTGTGCCTGCACCGATCCACGTTCCTGGGTCTTCATCCGTGACGATCTGGGCGCGCCGGACCGCATCGCCGCCGATGAGCCGGTCGAGCTGGGGCTTGATCCCGAGGCGCAATCCGACGGTGCCCTGGCGCCGCTCGACTATCCCGATCTGCCGCCGATCCCGGACAGCGACACGCCGACCGGCGATACCGGCCCGGACACGCCGACGTCGTCCGAAACCCGCCCGACCCCCCGTCAGCCCTCGACCCCGCCCCCGGCACCCAAGGCCCAGCGTCAGGACGACACCACCTTCTACTAGGCCGCCAGAACCCGGGCACAGCCGGCGATCAGCTGCTCCACATCGTCTTCGTCCTGATAGAGGCCAAAGCCGAACCGGATAATGTCGTCGCGCACATCGGTGACGATGTCGGCCTCCAGCAGGCGCGCGCGCCACGCCTGGGCCTCGGGATGGCGGATCGCCAGGAACCGGGCCCGGGTCGGCAGGTCATTGCCCGCTTGCTCCACGATCGGATTGACGATCTCCGCCGTTGCCAGCAGACCGCATCGGCCCTCCTGCACGGCGCTCTGGAACTGGGCCAGCCGGGCGAGTGCATGCCGGGTGATAACCGGCGTGGTCAGCCCCTCGGCCGCCAGCATCCGCCGCACGGCATTGAACCGGTAGAGCGGTGTCGGATCAAAGGTCGCGCCCCAGAACCGCCCGGCATCGCCGCGATAGCGCACGCCCTCGGGCGGTCCCATCAGATTGCCGAACTCGGCGAACCAGCCGGTGATCCCGGGCCGTTCGCAATAGCCGTGCGGCGCGTGCAGGATGCCCGCGCCCTCGCCCGCCATGGCGTATTTATAGCCGCCGGTCACATAGAACAGTCGGTCCGCCACCCGAGAAAGATCGGTCGGGGTCGCCATGAAGCCGTGATAGCCGTCGACGATACCCCACGGGCCTTCGGGGCGGCACAGGCCCGCCAGCGCCTCCAGTTCGCCAAACACCTGACCGGTCCGGAAGAAAACCTGGCTGATGACGAACAGATCAAAGTCGCCCGTGCGGGCCGCCTCCAGATAGCGTTCGCCCAGCGTCCCGGCCGGATCGGGCGACACCCGGGTCACCACCGCCTGGCCGGATTCCTCCCAACGCTCGGCCTGGCGCCGGAAGGCATGGAATTCGCCGCCGGTGGTGAGAATTCGGACGGGCCGCCCCTGCATGCCCGACACAATGCGGATCAGAAAGTCGTGGGTGTTCTGGGCAAAGACCACCGTCTCCGGATCGGGCAGGAACAGTTCGCCCGCCACATGGCCCTGGGCCTCGGGCACGACCTCGCCGAACACCCGGTCCCACTTTTTGTCGGCCAGCCGCACGCCGTCGCTCCAGGCCTCGACCTGACCTTCGAAGCTGGCATCCGGCCACAGATGATGGCTGTGCGCTGCGAAATGCAGCCGCCCTGGCGCCGCCGCCAGCGCCCGCGTGAACAGATCCTTGCGCGCCGTCGTCATGCGTCAATCTCCTGAGCCGTCATCCTCGGGCTTGACCCGAGGATCGGTGTCGCCCTCGACGCCATCCGTCTGCCCGGCCTCGCGCTCAAGCAGCGAGCGACCGCGTCGCGAGCGTTAGCGCGGCGCAATGCGCCCTAGATCAAACTTCCATGGCAGTGCTTGAACTTGCGACCCGAACCGCAGGGGCACAGCGAGTTTCGACCCGTGCGCTGCCAGCCTTCCGGCAGCATCTCGACCGGCAGGCGCGACCGGTCATCCCCGTCCAGACGGCCTTCCGGCAGCTGGGCATTGGGGTTGGCCATCTCGTTCTCGCCCGTGCCGGGATTGAGGTGGATTTCCTCGAACTCGGGCATCTGCGGCGGCGGCTCGAAGCGGAACTCGACCGTCATCAGCCAGCGGGTCACATTGTGACGCAGGTCGTACAGCAGGCTTTCGAACAGGGCGAAGGCCTCGGTCTTGTATTCGTTCAGCGGATCGCGCTGGCCATAGCCGCGCAGACCGATGACGCCGCGCAGATGGTCCAGATGCACCAGATGCTCGCGCCACTGCATGTCGATCATCTGCATCAGGAACTGCTTTTCCAGCCCCCGCATGCGGTCGTCGCCGATCAGCTTGAGCCGCTCCTCGGCCCGGGCGTCGGCGGCGGCCAGCAGCCGCTCCTCGAACTCCTCGTTCGACACGCCCTCCTCGGCGGCCCACTCCCGGAGCGGCAGCTCCAGACCCAGGGTTGAGCGGACCTTTTCGTCCAGCCCGTCGATGTCCCACTGCTCGGCATAGGCCTTGGGCGGCATATAGCGTTCGACCAGATCGGTGATCACATCGTGCCGGAATTCCCCGACCAGTTCCGACATGTCAGTCGCGTCCATGAACTCCTGACGCTGTTCGAACACGGCCTTGCGCTGGTCATTGACGACGTCGTCGTACTTCAGAAGGTTCTTGCGGATGTCATAGTTGCGCTGCTCGACCTTCTTCTGGGCCTGCTCGATCGCCTTGTTCAGCCAGGGATGGGTGATGGCTTCGCCCTCGGCCACGCCAAAGGTCTTCATGATCGAATCCAGCCGGTCACCGGCGAAGATGCGCAGCAGGTCGTCCTCGCAGGACAGGTAGAATTTCGACGTGCCGGGGTCGCCCTGACGGCCGGTCCGGCCGCGCAGCTGGTTATCGATCCGGCGGCTTTCGTGGCGCTCCGTACCCAGAACGAACAGGCCACCGGCCTCCAGAGCGATCTTCTTCTTCTCGGCGATCTCGGCCTTGAAGGCTTCCTCCTGGGCGGCCTCGGCCTCGGGGGTGACCTCGATGCCCATGTTGCGCTGATCCTGACGCCAGCGCTGCAGGCGCATCTCCAGATTGCCGCCCAGCTGGATGTCGGTCCCGCGGCCGGCCATGTTGGTGGCGATGGTCACCGCGCCCGGCAGGCCCGCCTCGGCGACGATGAAGGCCTCCTGCTCATGCTGGCGGGCGTTCAGGACGCTGTGAGGGATGCCCTTCAGCTTCGTTTCATAGCGGATGTCATAGGCCGCGTCGCCGGCCTTCTGGGCCTCCTTCTCGCGGCCCTTGAACTCGGGCTTGAGGGTACGATCCACCTCGACCTTGTACTCATAGGTCTGCAGCAGCTTCGACAGGGTCTCCGACTTCTCGATCGATACCGTACCGACCAGAATGGGCTGGCCCGCCAGATGGCGCTCGGCGATCAGTTTGGCGATTGCCTCATTCTTTTCGCGCGCGGTGCGATAGACCTCATCGTCATAGTCGATGCGCTGGATCGGCCGGTTGGTCGGAATCTCCATGACGTCCATCTTGTAGATGTCGAGGAATTCCTGGGCCTCGGTCGCGGCCGTGCCGGTCATGCCGGACAGCTTGGAATACAGGCGGAAGTAGTTCTGGATGGTGACCGAGGCCAGGGTCTGGTTCTCGGGCTGGATCTTGACGCCCTCCTTGGCCTCCAGCGCCTGGTGCAGACCTTCGGACAGACGGCGTCCCTGCATCATCCGACCGGTGAATTCGTCGATCAGCATCACCTCGTCGGACCGGATGATGTAGTCCTTGTCGCGCTGATACAGCGTATTCGCCCGCAGCGCCTGGTTCATATGGTGCACCAGGGTGATGTTGGCGGCGTCATACAGGCCAGTCGTGTCTTCGGCGAACAGGCCGCGCTCTTCCAGAATGGCCTCAATGGCCTCCGAACCTTCTTCGGTCAGCAGAACCTGACGCTGCTTCTCGTCGACCTCGAAATAGGAGGGCTCCTTGACCAGTTCCTTGATGATGCCGTCCAGCGTCACATAGAGGTCCGAACGGTCCTCGGTCGGGCCCGAGATGATCAGCGGCGTGCGCGCCTCGTCGATCAGGATGGAGTCAACCTCGTCGACGATGACGAAATGGTGGCCGCGCTGGACCATCTCGCGCCGGTCGTAGACCAGGTTGTCGCGCAGATAGTCGAAGCCGAACTCATTGTTGGTGCCGTAGGTGATGTCGGCGGCATAGGCCGCCTGGCGCTGGCCGCTGGACAGGCCATTGACGATCACGCCCACGTCCATGCCGAGGAAGCGATAGACCCGGCCCATCCACTCGGCGTCGCGCCGGGCCAGATAGTCGTTGACGGTGATGACGTGCACACCCTTGCCCGCCAGTGCGTTCAGATAGACCGGGGCCACGGCCACCAGCGTCTTGCCCTCGCCGGTCCGCATCTCGGCGATCCCGCCCTCGTGGAGGATCATGCCGCCGGCCAGCTGGACATCATACTGGCGCTGGCCCAGCACCCGCTTGGACGCTTCCCGCACCACGGCGAAGGCTTCGTTGAGCAGCTTGTCCAGCGTCTCGCCCCTGGCCAGCCGGTCCCGGAAGGCATCGGTCATCATGCGAAGCTCGCCGTCGGACAGGGCGGCGTACTTGTCCTCCATGGCGTTGATCTTCTGGACCTGGGCCATGAAGCCCTTGACCTTGCGATCGTTCGAGGAACCGAGGAATTTCTTGGCAAAGCCGAGCATGGAGGATCCGGTAGGTACGATGAGCGAACAGGCTCAATCAGTGGGGCCCTGTCGGGGACGAGGCGAACAGCGATACACGCCGTCGCGGCGAGAGGGTCACGCCCGTCCCGCACCGGCGGAGAAAACCCCGAAACCCGGCCACGCGAACGGTGGAAACCCCTCGACTTGGGCGCAGGCGGGACTTAAGCACCGGCCTTATCCCTGTCAACGCGAGGGGCATTCGGTGGACCTCTCCCGGACCCACCCAAAAGGCCGTATTCCCTTCGCCCGGGCCGAGGAGCGCCGCATGCGACTGTCGTCCAATCCGCTTGTTCTTCTTCTGACCGCCCTCCTGCTGGCGTTTACCCTGTCGGCCTGTACGGGAGATCGCGGCAGCGACCGTCCGCCCGAGCCGGGTGACCAGGCCGTGGCCCGGGTCGCGGGCGAAACCATCTGGGCCTCGGACGTCAAGCGCGAGGCCGTGGCCCAGGGCCTGATCGGCGAGGGCGAACCGCTGGACGTCACGTCCAGCCTGTTCCGTCGCGTCCTGGATGAAGTCATCGACCAGAAACTGCTGGCCCGCGAGGCCGAACGCCGGGGCCTGGACAAGTCCCCACTGGTTCAGCGCCGTCTGGAAGTCACCCGGGACCGCATCCTCGGGGATGTGCTGGTCGAGGCGGTGGTCAACGGCACCATCACCGACCAGGCGGTGGAAGCCCTCTATCAGGAACAGCTGCGGCTGGCCCGATCTTCGGAAGAAGTCCGCATTCGCCTGATCCTGTCGCGCACCCGCCAGGAAGCCGAGACCGTCATGGGCGTGCTGGGCACCGGCGCCGCCTTTGAGGCCGTGGCCGCCGAAAGCTCGATCGATGAGGCGACCCGCTTCTCGGGGGGGGATCTGGGCTATCGCACCCTCGACGTCCTGCCCGAAGCCTTCGCCAACGCCCTGCGCGACAAGCCCGCGGGGTCCACCGTCGGCCCCTTCCAGACCGAAGGCGGCTGGGCCGTCGTCCGGGTCGAGGATCGTAGGCGAGAGACCCCGCCCACCCTCGAACAGGCCCGCCCCCAGATCGTGCGCTATCTGACCTATGAGGGCGTGCGCCAGCTGCTGGAAGGGTTGCGCGGCCGCGCCGATGTGGAAATCCTGCTCGGTGCCGAACCCGAGTCCACCCTCGAGGAGCCGGCTTCGGCTCCGCCGTCTGCTGGAACCCCCGAATGAAGCCGCCCAAGGGAAAGATCGAGGGTCGCACCTCGCTGGAAAAGGCCCTTGATCCGCTCACGGCGGCCCTCAAGCGCGGCGCGAAGCCGGCACCCCCGACCGACGCCTCCGCCTCGCCCGGTAAGCCGGGGCTGGACATCTCGCCGCTGGCTGTGCCCTTCCCGGCCTTCGGCACCGTCGGAGGGGTCGAAATCGCCACCGCGCGGGCCGGATTCTACAAGCATCAGCGGGACGATCTGGTCGTGTTCCGCTTTGCCCGGGGCACCAGCTGCGCGGGCGTCTTCACCCGGCACAGGATCGGATCGGCTCCGGTCGACTGGTGCCGTCGCCATCTGGACGCCGACGACGGGGGCAAGGACGTTCGCGCCCTGGTCGTCAACGCCGGCTGTGCCAATGCCTTCACCGGCAAGCCCGGCGCGGATGCCGCCCGGCGCACGGCCTCCGAGGTCGCCAAACGCTTCGGCTGTCGCCAGCGTGACGTCATGCTGGCCTCGACCGGGGTGATCGGCGTCACCCTGGACGACCGCAAGATCGCCACCCGCCTCGGCGAGGTCGAAGCCCGTCTCGACTCCGCTATGCCCGCGTCAGAGCAGTGGACGGCCGCCGCGCGCGGCATCATGACCACCGATACCTTTCCCAAGGGGGCGTACGCCGAAACGACGATTGACGGCTACACGGTAAGGATCGCCGGGATCGCCAAGGGCTCGGGCATGATCGCGCCCGACATGGCGACCATGCTGGCCTTCATCGTCACCGACGCCGACATCCATCCCGGCGTGCTGCGGGCCATGCTTGGCCTGCATGTGCGGACCACCTTCAACTCGGTGACGGTCGACGGCGACACCTCGACCAACGACACCTGCCTGCTGTTCGCGACCGGGGCCTCGGGCGCGCCGCGCATCGGCCGCGTGGGCGACCGGCGGCTCAAGGACTTCTCGCGCGCCCTCGACGCCGTGATGCTCGACCTCGCTCACCAGCTGGTCCGCGACGGCGAGGGGGCGACCAAATTCGTCAAGGTCACCGTGGACGGTGCCGCCAGCCCGGCCTCGGCGCGCAAACTGGCCAAGTCGATCGCCGACAGCCCCCTGGTCAAGACGGCGCTTGCCGGTGAGGACGCCAACTGGGGCCGGATCGTCATGGCCGTGGGCAAGACCGAGGAGCCCGTGGACCGCGACCGCCTGGCCGTCCGCTTTGGCCCCCATGTCGCCGCGATCGATGGTGCGCCGTCCCCCTCCTACGACGAGGCGAAAATGAGCGCCTATATGAAGAATGCCGAGATCGACATCACTGTCGACGTCGGCGCAGGCCGCGCCTCCGCCACCGTCTGGACCTGCGACCTGACCAAACGCTACATCGAGATCAACGGCGACTATCGCTCGTGACGATCCCCACCGTCCTTGTCGTCGCCGTGGCCCTGATCGATTCCGACGGGCGGGTGCTGATCGCCCAGCGGCCCGAGGGCAAGCAGATGGCCGGCCTGTGGGAGTTCCCCGGCGGCAAGGTCGAGCCGGGCGAGCGGCCGGAAGCCGCCCTGATCCGAGAACTGCGCGAGGAACTGGGGATCGAGACGAAAGAGGCCTGTCTGGCCCCCTTCGTCTTCGCCAGCCACGCTTACGAAAGCTTTCACCTGTTGATGCCACTGTATCTGTGCCGTCGCTGGGAGGGCACGGTCGTGGCGCATGAACATGCCGCGCTCAAATGGGTCCGGCCGAACCAGCTTTCAGACTGGCCCATGCCGCCCGCCGATGAACCCCTGGTCGCCTGGCTCCGCGACCTGCTCTAGCCACCGAGGGAGGGGGCGATGTTGTTTCTTCGCCGCGTCCTCAGGGACGAAGCCGGTGCCACCTCGCTGGAGTACGGCCTGATCATCTCCTTGATCTTTCTGGTGATCCTGTCGGCGCTGACGGCCTTCGGCGGGACCGGGTCGGGCATCTTCAACACCGCCATGACCACGCTGAAGACCGCGATCGGCGGTTAGACCTTTCGCGGCGCGACCCGAAAGCCGGTCGCGACCGAGCCGGGCTTCAGCGGTTTCGGCTGATCCGGAGAGGGTGCCCATCCCGTCAGGAACAGGGTCTCGAACGTCGCCTGCACCCTGGGACGCGCGTCATCGCCCGTCACGGAATGTCGTTGATCATAGAGGCCCGCCGCCCGGGCCACTGTTCGGCGCGACAGGCGCGGTTTCGGCCCCTCGGGCGGGCCCCCCTCGCCCATGGCGCGCAAGTCACGCACCAGCGCCATCATATCCGGGTAGCGCACCGCCACCGTATCGCCGTCCACCACCGGCAGGGCGAAACCGGCCCTCTGCATCAGCCCCGCCGCATCATAGGCATCGGCAAAGGGCGAGACCCGGGGCGCCGCACCCCCCGTCTCATCCAGCTCGGCCCGGGTCAGAACATCGCGCAGCTCAGCCAGGGTTCCGGCCCCGAACATGGCCCCCAGAAACAGGCCATCCGGCTTCAGCGCGCGCCGGATCTGCGCCAGCGCCCCCGGCAGGTCATTGGCCCAGTGCAGGCCCAGCACCGAGGCGATCAGATCGACCGATCCGTCCTCAAGCCCCAACGGCCCCTCGCCCGGCACGACCCGCTCGGCCGATGCCACGGGCACGGTCACCGACCCGATCCGGGCAGCCGCGTCATGCGCCGCCAGCACATCGGCAAAAATCCCCGTGCGCGGCGACAGGTCGACCACCACCGGAAACGCGCGCGGAATGGCATCCAGACTGTCCGCCAAGCCCTCGGCCGCGCGCCGGTGCAGGAAGTCGACCGGCGGTGCCGCTCGCTCAGCCCGTTGCACACGCGTCATCCTGCGGGCAGGGTCGAACAGTCGAGGCGGAGCGGACGTGGGGGTCATGCGAAACGATATGGGGGCGGAGGGCGACTTCTGGAAAGCCGGTCCCGGCGCGCGTGTCCAGTCCTTCGCGCGGATCGTGGGGCGTGGTCTGGCCGATCTGATCCTGCCGCCGCCGGAAAGCCCCGGTCCGGCCGGCCGCATCGGCGCGTCCCTGACGCCCCTCGAATGGTCGCGGATCACCTTTCTCGAGGACCCCGTCTGCGACGGCTGCGGCGCGCCCTTTACCGTCGACTCCGGCGATTTCGCCGAGGGCCGCTGCGCCCCGTGCACCGCCCATCCGCTCGCCTTCGACCGGACCCGCGCGGCCTGTCTGTATGACGACGGGTCGCGCCCGCTGATCCTGCGGTTCAAGCATGCGGACGACCAGCCGCTGGCGCCGCTGTTCGCCCGCTGGCTGTCGCGGTCGGCCCGCCCTCTGCTGGATCAAGCGGATGCCGTGGTGCCCGTGCCGCTCCACCCCTCGCGCCTGCTGGCCCGCCGCTTCAATCAGGCCGCCGAGATCGCCCGGCCGCTCGCCCGCAGCGAACGTCTCGACTATCTGCCCGACAGTCTGGTGCGCCGGGCCGCCACGGCCTCCCAGGGCGGGCTGGGCGCGCGGGGCCGCAAACTGAATGTGAAGGGGGTCTTCTCCGTGCCCGACGAGCGCCGGGGCCGCCTGCGCGGGCGGCGTATCCTGCTGGTCGATGATGTGCTGACCACCGGGGCCACGGCCGAGGCCTGCGCCCGGGCCCTGCTGGATGCGGGAGTGCGCGCCGTGGACCTCGCCGTCGTCGCTCGCGTGCAGACCGCCCGCACAATGCCTAGATAGGGGAACAATCCGTCCATCCGCGGGCTGAATCCCCGTCTGAAATTTCCAAGGAGTATCCGCCCCGTGGCCAATGTCGTTATCTATACCAAGCCGGGCTGCCCCTACTGCATCTCGGCCATGATGCTGCTGAAGAAGAAGGGCGTGGACTATCAGGAGATCGTCGCCTCCAACGACCCGCAGCTCAAGGCCGAGATGATGTCGAAATCCGGCGGCCGCGCCACCTTCCCGCAGATCTTCATCGGCGACCGCCACATCGGCGGTTCGGACGACCTGCATGCCCTGGACGCCCGGGGCGGACTGGACCCCTTGCTGGAAGCCTGACACCCCGCCATGGCCGAGCCGCTCGACATCGCCCTGATCCAGACCCGCACGCCGGCGACCAGCCAGGCCGGTCTGGACCATGTCGCGCCCCTGATCCGTCAGGCGGCGGCCGGCGGGGCGCAACTGGTGCTGACGCCCGAGGCGACCAACCGTGTCGAGCGCCGCAGCGAGGGGCGGGCCTCCCTGGCTCATGAAGGCGAAGATGTCGCTGTCGCGGGCCTGTGCGCCCTCGCCCGTGAGCTGGGCATCTGGCTGCAGGTCGGGTCGGTCATGGTCCGTGCGGAGGACGATGAAGCCGGTCGCGCCGCCAACCGGGCCCTGCTGATCGACCCCGAGGGCCGCATCACCGCCCGCTATGACAAGCTGCACGTCTTTGACGTTGACCTCGACACGGGCGAGAGCTGGCGCGAAAGCAAGGCCGTGCGTGCCGGCGGCCGGGCCGTGGTGGCCGACACCCCCTGGGGCGGGCTGGGCCTTTCCATCTGCTATGATGTGCGCTTTCCCCAGCTTTACCGCGACCTGGCCGGGGCCCGCTCCGATGTGCGCATGATCACTGTCCCCGCCGCCTTCACCGTGCCGACCGGGGAGGCCCACTGGGAGATCCTGCTGCGCGCCCGCGCCATCGAGACCGGCGCCTTTGTGCTGGCCGCGGCGCAAGGTGGCACCCACGAGGACGGTCGTGCGACCTGGGGCCGGTCCACCGTGGTCGATCCCTGGGGCAAGGTCATCGCTGCCCTCGACCACGACCAGCCCGGCGTGCTGCACGCCCGGCTTGACCTCGACGCCGTCGATCGGGCAAGGCGCGCCATTCCGTCCCTGACCCACGACCGGCCCTTCCGCTCCGCATCCGACGCATGATCCGCTACGCCCTGACCTGTGCGGCCGACCATCCGTTCGAGGCCTGGTTCTCGAGTTCCTCGGACTATGACGATCAGGCCGCCCGGGGGCTGGTCGAATGCCCCTTCTGCGGCTCGCGTGAGGTGGCGAAGCAGATCATGGCCCCGGCCGTGACCGGCACCCGGGGCCCGGCCCTGTCAGCGGACCCGGCCCGTCTCCAGAGCCTGATGATGCAGGCCGCGCGCGAGGTCCGGGCCCATGTCGAGGCCAATTTCGACTATGTCGGCGACACCTTCGCCCGCGAAGCTCGCGCCATCCACGAGGGCCGATCCGAACGGCGCGAGATCTATGGTGAGGCGACCGCCGAAGAGGTCCGGGCGCTGAAGGAGGACGGCATCCCCTGCGCGCCCCTGCCGGCCCCACCGCCGGATCCGTCAAAGGCGCACTAGGCCATGGACGGGGGAGAGCGCTATCAGGAGTTCGACCCGCCCAAGGCGCTCCGCCCCTGGGTGCGCAAGGTCTGGACCTATGCCTGCCCGAGCCCCAGCCGTACCATCCAGCGGATTGCGCCCGACGGCTGTCCCGAACTGATCCTCGATCTCGGCGACCCTTACGAAGAAGCCGACGCCGACGGCGTCTTCCACCTTCAGCCGCCCGCGCTGTTTGCGGGCCAGATGACCCGCCCCATCGCCATCCGACCGGTCGGACCGGTCGAGCTCGTCGCCCTGCGCTTCCACCCGGACGGCGCGCGCGACTGGCTGGGCCGCTCCCTGCGCACCGCCACCGACCAGCGGCTGAACATGACCGACCGGCTGAGGGACCTCTCCCCGCCCGCCGGTGATCCGGAGGCGCAGGCCCGGCAGATGATCGACTGGATGGCCGGCCAGCGCCGGGATGACTGGTCCATAGACCCGCTGGTCCGAACCGAGGTCGAGGCCATTCACGCGGATCAGCCGTCGCCGCCCCGCGACGCCTCAGCGCGCCGCGCGCTCCAGCGCCGGTTCCTCGACCGGGTGGGCATCGCCCCGCGCACCCTGCGGTCGGTCATCCGCTTCCGGCGTGTCTTCGATCATGCCATGGCCGAGGAGGCCGAAGGCTGGCTCTCGGCGGGGCTGGACGCCGGCTATTTCGACCAGCCCCAGCTGGCGCGCGAGTTCCGTCGCTTTCTCGGCTGCACCGCAACCGAATGGGCGCGCGAACAGGTCGAGCTGGCCCGGGCCATCGCGTCGCAATCCTACAAGCCGGGCGGACCTGAGCCGGGCTAGAACCTGGACATCGAAACCGGAGATCGCCGATGTCCCTGCTGCCCGCTCTCGCCGCCGCCCTGCTCACGACCACGACGCCGGCACAGGACCCCGTCACCGGCCTCGGCTGGATGAGCGGCTACTGGCTCGACTGTTCGGACGGGCGTGAGGCCTCCGAGACCTGGACCGATCCGCGCCAGGGCCTGATGGCCGGCCATGCGGTCACGGTCTCGTCGCAGGGGCGGGTGGGGTTTGAGCTGGCGTTCATCGCCACCCTGCCGGATGGCGGGGCGGCCTATGTCGTCAAGCCCTCGGGTCAGGACGAGGTGCGGTTCACCCTGACCGAACAGGGGGAGGACTTCGTCGTCTTCTCGAATCCGGACAACGACTTTCCCACCCACATTCGCTACGAACGCGACGGCGACGGGCTGAAAGCTCGCATCGAAGGCGAGATTGCGGGCACGCTGCGGAGTGTGGAATGGCGGTTCGACGCTGCCCCGCTCAACGCCCGTTGTGCGCAATCCTAGTCGCGGATCCAGCCGTGTTCGGCCATGCAGGTCTGGAAGGCCCGGCTGCGGACGTCAGCGGTCTGGCGGCACTGGTCGCGCGCCTCATTGAAGGGCGTGGCGGCCCGGGCGCGCCATCCGTCCTCGTGGGTCGCGTCAATAATGGTGACACAGGCCGAGGTGGCGAGGCCGGCGGCGATCAGGCTGGCGGTCAGGAACAGGCGTTTCATGAGGGTATCTCCGGTGAAGCTTGAGCTTCACCTGTACCCGCCAGTTCCGATGCACTCCCGTTACAAGTCTGAAATCTGGATGAAATCTCTGTAAGACTCAGTCGCGGTCGGCGATCATCATATAGTTGATGCCGACGTCATCGCTTTCCGAAAACCGGCCCGACAGGGGGTCGAAGGTCACGCCGAACGGCCCCCGTACCGTCACGCCCGGCGCGGCCTCCAGCCAGGCCTTCAGCGTCGCGGGCCTGATGAACTGACCCCAGTCATGCGTCCCCGGCGGCACCCAGCGCAGGATGTATTCCGCCGCCACCTTGCCCAGCGCCAGGGACTTCAGCGTCTTGTTGAGCGTCGCGACGATCATCATGCCACCCGGCGCGATCATGGCGGCGGTGTCGCGCAGATAGGCCGCCGGATCGGCGACGTGTTCGACCACTTCCATGTTCAGGACCAGGTCGAACGGCGGTTCGCCCGCCGCCATCAGGCCTTCGGCCGTGCCATGGCGAAAGTCGATCTCCAGACCCTGTGCGTCGGCGTGCATGCGCGCCGTGCCGATGTTCTGGTCCGAAGCATCGACGGCCGTCACCTGAAAGCCCAGCCGCGCCATGGGTTCGGACAACAGGCCGCCGCCGCAGCCAATGTCCAGCAGCTGCAATCCCTCGAACGGCCGCCGTGCGCTGCCATCGCGCCCGAACCGCGCCAGCGCCTCGCGCCGGATAAAGCCCAGGCGTACGGGATTGAACCGGTGCAGCGGCGCGAACGGTCCCTTCGGGTCCCACCATTCCTCGGCCAGCGCCGAAAAGCGCGCCACATCGGCGGGGTCGACGCTGTAGGCCGGACCCGGGGCTTGCCCCGGATCGGTTTTCGGTTTGCGCGGCCCGGCCGTGTCGTTAGAAGCGCCCATGGGCATGGCATGAACGCCCCCGACATCACTTTCAAGAGAGGATCCCGGTCAGAATGACGCGCCTGGTGCTGAAGTTCGGCGGGACCTCCATGGGCGATCTTGACCGGATCCGGCGCGCGGCGCGGATCGTGGCGGCCGAATACGCGGCCGGACGGCGCGTGGCCGTGGTGGTCTCCGCCATGGCGGGCAAGACCAATGAGCTGGTCGCCTGGACCGATGGTGCCGGGCGCCCGGCCCAGGGCATCGACCCCTCCGATGACGAATATGACACCGTCGTCGCCTCGGGCGAGCAGGTCACGGCCGGCCTGCTGGCCCTGACCCTCCGCAACATGGGTCTCAGGGCCCGGAGCTGGATGGGCTGGCAGATTCCCATCCTGACCGACGACCAGCACGGCAAGGCGCGCATCATCGACATTCCGGGCGAGACCCTCGGCACGGCCGTCGACGGGGGCGAGATCGCCGTGGTGCCGGGTTTTCAGGGCGTGACCGCCGGCGGCCGCATCACCACCCTCGGTCGGGGCGGCTCCGATACCTCGGCGGTCGCGGTGGCGGCGGCCCTGGAGTGCCCCTGCGACATCTACACCGATGTGGACGGCGTCTATACGACCGACCCCCGCATCGAGAGCCGCGCCCGTCGGCTGGAGCGGATCTCCTATGAGGAAATGCTGGAAATGGCCTCGCTGGGGGCCAAGGTGCTCCAGACCCGCTCGGTCGAACTGGCCATGGCGAAAAAGGTACCCGTCCGGGTGCTGTCCAGCTTTATTGAACCCGATGATCACGGCGTGCTTCCCGAAAAGGGCGGCACCCTGATCTGCGACGAGGAAGAGATCGTGGAAAAACGTATCGTGTCCGGCGTCACCATGAGCCGTGACGAGGCCCGCATCACCCTGCTCGGACTGGGCGACCGCACCGACGCCCCGGCCGATGTCTTCACCCGGCTGGCCGAGGCGGGCGTCAACGTCGACATGATCGTCCAGAGCCAGTCACGCACCGAGGGCGCGGTGAACCTTACCTTCACCACCGGACGCCGCGACGCGACCCGGGCCGCCGAGCTGATGCGTGCCGCCCAGACCGACATCGGGTTTCAGGAAATCCGTCTCGACGAGGATGTGGCCAAGGTCTCGGTCGTCGGCGTCGGCATGCGCAGTCACGCCGGTGTCGCCCAGACCATGTTCCGCGCCCTGGCCGATAAAGGCATCAAATTTCAGGCCATCTCGACGTCGGAAATCAAGATCAGCGTCCTGATTGATGCCGCCTATGCCGAGCTGGCCGTGCGCGCGCTCCATTCCGCCTACGGCCTCGAGGCCGTATAAGCATGGGAATATCGCCCGGGCCCCCTATCTATCGGGTCTGACGGAGGGGCCATGCCAGCTGCAAGCGGATTGACGACACGAGGGCCAAGGAACCTCCTGCGCCAGATCCGTGAGGCCATGGCCGGGGGCGGTCCGGCCCAGGAACGGCTGGATCTGGTCGTCCGCATCATCGCCCAGACCATGGTGGCCGAGGTCTGTTCGATCTATCTCCGGCGCGCCTCGGGCGAACTGGAGCTGTTCGCCACCCAGGGCCTGAACCGCGAGGCCGTGCACAACACCCGCCTCAGTCCCGGCGAGGGTCTGGTGGGCGAGGTCGCACGCGTGGCCGAGCCGATCAGCCTGTCGAACGCCCCCGCCCACCCCAGCTTCTCCTACCGGCCGGAGACGGGCGAAGACCCCTATCATGCGTTTCTCGGCGCGCCCCTGCTGCGGGGCGGACGCGCCATCGGCGTTCTGGTCGTCCAGAATCAGTCCGAGCGTCGCTACGACGAGGACGAGATCGAGGACATCCAGACCATTGCCATGGTGCTGGCCGAAACGGTCGCGTCCGGCGAGCTCATGGGCCTGGACGAACTGCGCGACGTCGAGGTGGCGCCGCACCGGCCCGAACGTTTCAAGGGCCAGAAATTCTCGGACGGCCTCGCCTATGGCCATGTCGTCCTGCACGAGCCGCCCCTGCCACCCGAAAAACTGCTGGCCGATGACACGGCGGTGGAGGAAGAACGGCTGCGGGTCGGTCTGGAAGCGCTCAAGGCCAATATCGACGCCATGCTGGACGGCAGCCAGGGCCTGTCCGGCCCCTCGTTCGAGGTGCTGGAAACCTACCGCATGTTCGCCGTCGACCGGGGCTGGAACCGCTCGCTGGAAGAGGCCGTCCGTTCGGGCCTGACCGCCGAGGCGGCCGTCGACCGGGTCCGCAACGAGCACCGCGCCCGCTTCGCCAAGGCCCGCGACCCCTATATCCGCGAGCGGCTGCACGACCTTGAGGATCTGGCCAACCGCCTGCTGCGGGTCCTGGCCGGCGACCGCCCGGGCGAGCGCGACCTGCCCGAGGACACCATTCTGGTCGCCCGCAACCTCGGTCCCGCCGACCTGCTGGAATATCCGCGGGAACGGCTGAAGGGCCTGCTGCTGGAAGAAGGCTCGGCGGCCAGCCACGCCGCCATCGTCGCCCGGGCCCTGCAGATTCCCTGCGTGGGGCGGATGGCCGGCCTGCGCGACCGCCTGAGCGAGGGCGATCTGGTCATCGCCGATGGTGAGACGGGCGAGGCCTATCTGCGTCCCCGCCCCGATGTGCTGGAGGCCGTCCAGGCCCGCCTCGACCTGCGCAGCAAGCGCCAGGCCGAATTCGCCCGGCTGCGTGACACCCCGGCCATCACCCTGGATGGCAAGCGCATCCAGCTGCTGACCAATGCGGGCCTCGCCGTCGACCTCGACAATCTGGACCAGACCGGCGCCGAGGGCATCGGGCTGTTCCGCACCGAATTCCAGTTCATGGTGTCCGAGGAACTGCCCCGGCTGGACGCCCAGACCAATCTCTATCGCAAGGTCCTGGACACCGCCGGAGACCGCCCTGTCGTCTTTCGCACCCTCGACATCGGCGGCGACAAGGTCCTGCCCTATCTCGAAGCCGAACGGGAGGAGAACCCCGCCCTCGGCCGTCGCGCCATCCGCCTGGGCCTCGACCGGCCCGGCCTGCTGCGCCTTCAGATCCGCGCCCTTTTGTCCGCCGCCGAGGGCCGCGAGCTGCGCGTCATGTTCCCCATGATCGCGACCGTCGACGAATTCCGGGCCGCGCGCGAACTGGTCGACGTCGAATGCGCCTGGGCCCGCAGGCGGGGCCGCAGCCTGCCCAGTCTGCTGCGGGTGGGTGCCATGATCGAATGCCCCTCCCTGCTCTGGCATCTGGATGCGCTTTTGCCCCTGACCGACTTCGTGTCGGTCGGCACCAATGACCTGCTGCAGTATATGTTCGCCGCCGACCGCACCAATCCGCTGGTCTCGGACCGCTATGATCCCCTGTCGCCGCCTGCGCTCAGGGCCCTGGCCGAAATCCAGCGGAAATGCGCCGAGACCGGAACGCCCGTGTCCGTGTGCGGAGAACTGGCCGGGCGCCCGCTCGAGGCCTTCGCCCTGCTGACCCTGGGCTTCACCCGCCTGTCCGCGCCGGCCGCCGGCGTCGGTCCGGTCAAGCGGATGTGCCTGTCGACTGACCTCGGTCAGGCCCAGCGCGCCATGACCAGCCTGCTCGGCCTGTCGGCGGGCTCGATCCGCAACGAGATCGAGTCGCTGGCCCGGAAGTTGAACGTCGTGCTCTGAAGCGTCCCGTCCTGAAACGGACCGGATGCTTAACGGGACGTTGATCGGGGGGCCACGATGGGTTATCCACAAGAGGATCGCAAAAGTCCTCCGGGGGGAGGCGGTAACCGTCACCCGGGTTTGCTAGGCGCTGCGTCGTGGTTGAGTGCGGCATCTCCGATGCCGGGAGTTGGGTCGGGCCTCATGGCACTGGATACGGGGAATATCCCCGACGCGTTTCGGGCACACCCCGAGTGGAGGGACCCTGTGCCCCCCATCACGGACGCTCCGACTCTGGGGGACGGGCTCCGCGCCGCGCGCAAGGCGTCGGGTCGCTCGCTCGAGGACATGTCGGCTATCACCCGCGTCCATGTCCGCTATCTGCGGGCCCTGGAGCAAAACGACACCTCCATCCTGCCGTCGCGGGTCTTCTCGATCGGCTATGTGCGGGCCTATGCCGGTGCCCTGGGGGTCGACGAGCAGCTGGCGGTCGAGCGGTTCAAGCGTGACGTGCCCGACCCTTCCGTCCCTCTCCAGGCCCCCGTCGGCATCGCCTTCGAGGAAGTCCGCCGCTATTCGCCGCGCATCATCGGCGTGCTGGCCATCATCGGCCTGTCCGTGCTCGGATGGAACGTTTTCCAGCGCGTCAGCCTGATGTCGCCGGCCCAGCCGTCCGATCTGGTCGCCGTGCCGGAAAGCTGGTCGGTCGGCTCGGCCCCCGGAACGGTCGCCCTTGAGGTGGCCCGCCCCGCCCCGCCCGACCAGACCGTACCCGCCCTCTATGTCACCCGCGGGCTCGAGACCGAGCTGACCGGCCTGACCGTGGCAGACACCGAAGCGGCCGCCGCCGCCGACACCGCCCCGGTGCAAAAGGCCTTCAATCCTCGCGGAGCCGTGTATGGCGCCGCCGCCACCGCCTCCCAGGTCGTCCTTCAGGCGCGCAAGCCCACCATCCTCGTGGTCCGCATGGCCGATGGCCGGGTGCTGTTCGCCCGTCAGCTGGCCGCCGGAGAAGCCTGGCGCGCGCCGATCGGGGTCCAGGCAGTCATCGACGTCGCCGATCCGTCGGCCTTCGACGTCTATCTGAACGGCGAGCATGGAGGCCGCCTGGAACAGGCGCTGACCCCCCTGTCGCAGCTCAATCGCCGGGCTGAGGCCCTCGCGCGCCAAGCCAGTGAGGAAATCGCCCGTCGCACCCAGGCCGCGGTCCGCTCGGCCCAGGAAAGCGGCCGGGGGCTTGACCCGGGGCTCGCCCCGGTGGGCTGACGGCGACATCGTGCGTCGTGGCAATCGGCGCCGATAAGGACTATCTGAACCCCGCCATGTCCGAGCTCTCCCACGTCCGCCCCTGGCGCCACATCGAGCGCCGCCCCAGCCGCCAGATCAGGGTCGGCAATGTCCCCGTGGGCGGCGGCGCGCCGATCACCGTCCAGTCGATGACCAATACGCCGACGGCCGATGCCGCAGCCACCATCGACCAGATCCGCCAGCTGGAAGCCGCCGGGGCAGACATCGTCCGCGTCTCCTGTCCGGATGAGGACTCCACCGCCGCCTTCAAAACCATTGCGCGCGAGGCCCGGGTGCCGCTCGTGGCAGACATCCATTTTCACTACAGGCGGGGCATTGAGGCGGCCCAGGCGGGCGCCGCCTGCCTGCGGATCAACCCCGGCAATATCGGCTCGGCGGACCGGGTGCGCGAGGTCGTCCAGGCCGCCCGTGACCACGGCTGTTCCATGCGGATCGGCGTCAACGCCGGCTCGCTGGAACGCGACCTGCTGGAGAAATACGGTGAGCCCTGCCCCGAGGCCATGGTCGAATCCGCCCTCAACCACGCCCGCATCCTGCAGGATCACGATTTTCACGAGTTCAAGATTTCGGTGAAGGCCTCCGACCCCTTCCTGACCGTCGCCGCCTATCAGCAACTGGCCGACGCCATCGACTGCCCGCTGCATCTGGGCGTGACCGAGGCTGGCCCCCTCCGGACCGGGACGATCAAGTCCTCGATCGGGCTGGGTGCCCTGCTGTGGGCCGGGATTGGCGACACCATCCGCGTCAGCCTCGCCGCCGATCCGGTCGAGGAGATCAAGGTCGGCTTCGACATCCTCAAGTCGTTGGGCCTGCGCCACCGGGGCGTCAACATCATCGCCTGCCCGTCCTGCGCCCGTCAGGGTTTTAACGTCATCGAGACGGTCGGCATCCTCGAGGAGCGGCTGGCCCACATCACCACCCCCATGTCGCTGTCGATCATCGGCTGTGTGGTCAACGGCCCGGGCGAGGCCCTCTATACCGACGTCGGCTTCACCGGCGGCGGCAAGGGCGCAGGCATGGTCTATCTGAACGGCAAGATCGCCCACAAACAGGCCAATGAGGGCATGATCGACGAGATCGTCGCCCGCGTCGAAGCCAAGGCCGCCGAGCTGGATGCCGCACGCCGCGCGGCCGAGGCCAGGACCGTGCTGGAACCTGCCGAGTGAGCATGAAACTCTACATCACCACCCCCTCCCCCTATGCCCGCCTGTGCCGGATCGTGGCGCGCGAGCGGGGCCTTGCTGACCGTATCGAGGAGGTGGTGGCCGATCCCTATGCGGATGATCCCGGCCTGATGGCGTCCAATCCGCTGGTCCAGGTGCCGGCCCTGATCGCGGACGACGGCCTGCCGCTGACCGACAGCCCGGTCATCTGCGAATGGCTGGATGCGCACGGAACCACCGGCCCCCGCCTGCTGCCGCCCGAGGGTCCGGAGCGCTGGCGGGTCCGCAGACTCCAGACCCTCGCCCATGGCGCGCTGGAAATGGGCGTCAAACGCGTGCTGGAGCGCCGCCGCCCCGAAAGCGAGCAGTCGCCGTCCTGGATCGACCGCTGGACCCGCAATATGCATCGCTCGTTCGACGCCCTTGAACAGGCCCTGCCCGACGATGATGCGCTCGACCTCGGCGTGATCGCCACCGGCGTCGCCACCACCTGGACCGGCTTTCGCCACCCGGACATCGACTGGCGCACCGGCCATCCGCGCCTCGTCGCCCTCACCGACCGGCTGGAAGCCCGGCCGAGCTTCTTCGACACCCGGCCGAGCTAAGGCACCCAGCCCGCCAGTTGCAGGCCCTGATAGACGGCCAGCACCAGAATCAGCCCGCCCACGATCAGGGTCAGAATGCGGGTCGGCACCGTCCGGGCGATCCAGCCGGCAAAGGGCGCGGCGATCAGCCCTCCGACGATCAGGCCCGCAACCGCCGTGGCATGGTCGCGAATCGCCCCCGCATCTTGCCAGTGACCGGTGACCAGGGCCCAGACGAAGGTCGCCGAGATTGCCACCGTGACAAAGAACTCCGCCGTATTGACCGTGCCGATCGCCATGCGCGGTTCCTTGCCGGCGCCAACCAGCGCTGTGGTGGCGGTCGGTCCCCAGCCTCCGCCGCCGATGGCGTCCATGAAGCCCCCGGCCAGCCCCAGCGGAAAGCCCCAGAAACTGCGGACATGGCGGGGTTTGCGGTCCTTCAGCCCCCTCAGAATGATCCATACCCCGATCACGCCCAGATAGATCAGGATGAAGGGCTTGATCACATTGCCCTCCAGCCCCGTCAGCACATAGGCCCCCAGCACCCCGCCGATCACCCCTGCAATGGTCAGGGGGATCCACAGCCGCCATGCCACATTCCGGTGCATCACATGCGAGGTCGCCGACGCCCCCGTGGTAAAGACCTCCGCCGCGTGAACACTGGCCGAGGCTGCGGCGGGCGGCACACCCACGGCCAGCAGCACCGTGTTCGACACCACGCCATAGGCCATACCCAGAGCGCCATCCACCGACTGGGCCAGCAGCCCGACCAGCAGGAACATCAGGAAGGTTTCCAAGGGAACTCCGCGACCGGCCGCATCACCACCGTCAGCACAACGGTTTCGGGGCATTATAGCTGCGCGCGGGCGGGCGTCGCTTGTAGGAAGGAAGGGCCATTCTCAATTCTCCCGGCAGCTGCCTCGCCCTTGGTATCCAACGCCCCGTCGCGCTAAAGCACCGGCTTCGTCCCCCAGGAGTTTCCCTTGCGACTTCCCCAGGCCCGTCTTGATCAGGTGATTGACCGCTTCCAGCAGGTCGAGGCGCGCATGGGTGCCGCCACCGACGGTCAGGAGATCGTGCGCCTGTCGAAAGAGCATGCGGAGATGAAGCCCATCGCCGACGCCGTCATGGCGCTGGCCAGGACCCGGGCTGAGATGGCCGATCTCGAGGCCATGGCGTCCGATCCGGAAATGGCCGAAATGGCCGTCGAAGAGCTGCAGACCCTCAAGGACACCCTGCCCGCCATGGAACGCGAGGTCGCCCTGCTGCTGGCCCCGCGCGATGCCGATGAACAGGCCTCGGCCGTTCTGGAAGTCCGCGCCGGCACCGGCGGCGACGAGGCCGCCCTGTTCGCGGGCGACCTGTTCCGCATGTACTCCCGCTATGCCGCCAACCGCGGCTGGAAGGTCGAGCTGGACTCGGCCACCGAGGGCGAGGCCGGGGGCTATAAGGAAATCATCGCCACCGTCTCCGGCGAAGGCGTGTTCGGTCGGCTGAAGTTCGAATCCGGCGTCCACCGCGTGCAGCGCGTGCCGGTCACCGAGGCCGGCGGCCGCATCCACACCTCGGCCGCCACCGTCGCCGTCCTGCCCGAGGTCGAGGACGTCGAGATCGAGATCCACGACAAGGACATCCGCATCGACACCTTCCGGGCCTCCGGCTCGGGCGGCCAGCACGTCAACAAGACGGACTCGGCCGTGCGCATCACCCACCTGCCGACCGGCATCGTCGTGACCAGCTCGGAAAAGTCGCAGCACGTAAACCGCGACAAGGCGATGAAGAACCTGCGCATCCGCCTGTATGACCAGCAGCGTCAGGCCAAGGATGCGGCCCGCTCCGACGCCCGCAAGTCCCAGGTCGGATCCGGCGACCGCTCCGAGCGCATCCGCACCTACAACTTCCCGCAAGGGCGGGTCAGCGACCACCGCATCAACCTGACGCTTCACAGCCTGCCCCAGATCCTCGAGGGCGACCTCGACCCCCTGCTGGACGCCCTGATCGCCGAGGACCAGGCCGCCCGCCTCGCCGACCTCGAGGCCGAGTTTTCCTAGGCAGTCAGTCGTAGGGTCTCATTTCGCTGAAGGATTTGCCATCGGTCAGAACGCCCTCACGGATGACCGCGAGGGGGCCAAGCAAAGCCGCCCACGTTCCCGCCCGTCGCGCCGATGCCATCAACGGCTCATCAGGCACGTCCTCGTTGGCACGTGCTTCAGTTGTCGTCACCAAAGTTTCCAGAAGCCTCTTACCTTCGGGCCCCACGAGCGGCCCCAAGTCAGCAATCCATGTCTCAGCGATCTGGCGCGTCGCCACGACCTCCTTGGCGCTGCACAGCCTAAGCAGATATTCCACGTCCTCTGGCGCTTCCTGCTGATAGCATTCGGGAAAGGCTGTGATCATGCACATTTCCCACTCGCGAGGCGCCCGTGTCGGAGACACGCCCTCCATGCAGGTGCGCCAGTTCTCTGCCTCCCGCGAAATCACGCACTTCTGCGACGTTCCAATCGCACAGGCCTCCCACGCCTCAATAGACAACGCCTCTTGAGGCGGGGCAGGCGCGCTGATCAACAGCGCGATAACGGCAGCCAGAACCATGTACTTCTCCCCTTCCGTCCACACGATCCTACGCTGGACCCGGGGAAGGAGGAAACAGGATGCCGAGTTTTCCTGACAGCGTCTGACGGACAGGCAGCAATCCTTGACCCCCAGTGCGGCGCGGGGTCCTGTGCGGCCATGATCGACCGCACGGGACGGGACCATGTCAAAGCCGCAGTTCGTCTTTTCGCGCGACCTGACCCATCCGATAAAATGCCCCCACTGCGGCGTCCGCTATGAGTTCACCCGCAAGGTCGAGGTCAAGCGCAACTCCGGCGGCCTGACCCGACCGGACGAGGCCATCATCCAGTCGGCCAACGACGAGCTCGACACCCTCGCCAAGGGGCCGGGAGGCGAGGTGGTCCGCTGCCCCTCCTGCCGGAAGCTTGGCCCGGGCATGCTGACCACCCACCTGCTGATCGGCCTGTTCATCGTCATCTGGATCGTCGCCTGCCTGGGTGCGGCGGCGTTGATCCTGTGGCTGGCGGCGGCCTCGGGCGCCCTGCTCTGGATGCTGGGCCTGCTGGCGCTGGCGGGGGCAGGCATCGGCGCCGTGGCCTTCATCATGTGGCTGTTCGGCGGCTTCATCACCAGGGGCCACCTGCCGCGGGGCTGAGCGGAGCCGTCTGACCCGGGGTGCGTTTAGGTCCCATGACGCGCGTGCTCCTGATCGACCCTGCACGGGAAGCGGCTTACGCCCGGGACCTCGCGCGGGCCTTTGGCGGAGCCCTGCTGTTCGCCGTGCCCCTGCTCATGACCATGGAGATGTGGCGCTTCGGCCTCTATCTCGACCGGGAGCGGCTGGCCGTCTTCGTGCTGGCCGGCCTGCCGCTGCTGTACGGCCTTGCCCACTATGCCGGTTTCAGCCGGGACCGGGGCTGGCTGCCCGACCTGCTGGACACCCTGGTGGCCCTCGCGGTCGGCTTTCTGACGGCGTGCTGTCTGCTGGCCCTGCTGAATGTGCTGCACACGGGCGCCACCCTCGGCCAGCCGTTGGGCCAGGTCGCGCTGCAGGCCATGCCCGGGGCCATCGGCGCCCTTCTGGCCCGGCGTCAGCTGAGCGGCGCGGAGGACTCCGGCGAACAGCGCGAGGAGCAGGCCTCCTATCCGGGCGAGCTGTTCCTGATGGTGGCCGGAGCCCTGTTCCTCGCCCTCAATGTGGCCCCGACCGAGGAGGTGCTGCTGATTGCTGTTCGGGCCACACCTTGGCACACGGCGTCCCTGTTGCTGCTCTCCCTCGCCCTCATGCACGCCCTGGTCTTTCACGTCGGGTTCGCCGGTCAGGAAGAGGCCGACCAGCCGGTCACCGCCTTCTTCCACTTCACCCTCGCGGGCTATGGCCTCGTGCTGCTGGTCAGCCTGTTCATGCTGTGGGTGTTCGGCCGCACCGAGGGTCAGGCCCTGTCGGAGATCGCGTCCATGGCGGTCGTGCTGGGCTTTCCCGCATCGCTGGGGGCCGCCGCCGCGCGGTTGTTGGTCTGATGGCCACCGCGCGCAAGGGCCCGAAGACCGAAACCGGCCGTCCGGTGCTGGAGTGGGTCATGGCGGGGCTGGGCCTGGTGCTGACGCTGGCGGCGCTGGCGCTGGTCCTGCGCGATGCCTCAAGCCGCCCTTCGCCGCCGTCGCTGGAGGTGCGCCTGGTCGAGGCCCGGCCCATGGGCGATCAGTGGGTGGCCGAGGTCGAGGTCACCAATCGCGGCGATGCCACCGCCGCCTCGGTCGAGGTCGAGGGCGGTCAGGCCCCCGACGTGGCCTCGGCCACGCTCGACTACGCCCCCGGCCACGGTCGAGAGCGGCTCAGCCTGGTGTTCGAGGCCCGCCCCGGCCCCGACACGCCATTTCGCATCCGGGGCTGGTCCGAGCCCTGAGATCAGCCTATCGTGCCCCTGTTCTCCGGGGGGCCGCGCAAGGCGGCTGAGATTGGACCGCGTCCTGACCCGTCGAACCTGATCCGGGTCATGCCGGCGAAGGGATGGGAACGGGCGGACCTCACGCCCGCAATCTGCCTGACGTCGGCGCCCTCAGACCGAGAGGCTGCCATGAACATCCACGTCCCCGCAGACACGCCCGCCGAACCCTCGTCCGATCTGGCGCTGAAGGAAGCCCGGGAGCAGGTCATGCGCGAGACGGGCACCATCCCGACCGGCGAGCGGGCGGGCAGCCGCAAGGTCTATGTGGCGGGCGAGCTTTACCCCGACATCCGCGTCCCCTTCCGCGAGGTCGCGGTCCACCCCTCGGCCAATGAGCCGCCGGTGACCATCTATGACTCCTCGGGCCCCTATACCGACCCGACCGTCACCATCGACATCAAGAAGGGCCTGCCGCACGTCAAATCCAGCTGGCAGCTTGACCGCGGCGACATCGCCCCTGTGGCCAACCCGCGCGAGGTCAAGCCCGAGGACAACGGCCATGCCTCGGGCCGCCACCTCGCGCCGCGCTTCGACACCTCGAACCACAAGGTCTTCAAGGGTGTGCCCGGACGTCCGGTGACCCAGCTGGAATACGCCCGCGCCGGCATCATCACGCCCGAGATGGAATATGTCGCCATCCGCGAGAACCTGCGCCGCGAGCAAACCGCGCCCTGCATCCGCGACGGCGAGGATTTCGGCGCCGTCATCCCCGACTTCGTCACGCCGGAGTTCGTGCGTCAGGAGATCGCCCGCGGCCGGGCCATCATCCCGCACAACATCAACCACCCCGAGGTCGAGCCGATGATCATCGGCCGCAACTTCCTGGTGAAGATCAACGCCAACATCGGCAACTCGGCGGTGCTGTCCAGCGTGGACGACGAGGTCGACAAGCTGGTCTGGGCCACTCGCTGGGGTGCCGACAACGTCATGGACCTGTCGACGGGCCGGAACATCCACAACATCCGCGACTGGATCATCCGCAACTCCAGCGTCCCCATCGGCACCGTCCCCATCTATCAGGCGCTGGAGAAGGTGAATGGCGTAGCGGAAGACCTTACGTGGGAGGTCTATCGCGACACCCTGATCGAACAGGCCGAACAGGGCGTGGACTATTTCACCATCCACGCCGGCGTGCGGCTTGCCTTCGTGCCGATGACCGCCAACCGCGTCACCGGCATCGTCTCACGCGGCGGCTCAATCATGGCCAAGTGGTGCCTCAGCCACCACAAGGAGTCCTTCCTCTACGAGAATTTCGCCGAGATCTGCGAGATCATGCGCGCCTATGACGTCAGCTTCAGCCTCGGCGACGGCCTGCGCCCCGGCTCCATCGCCGACGCCAATGACGAGGCCCAGTTCGCCGAGCTGCGCACCCTCGGCGAGCTGACGAAGATCGCCTGGGACCACGGCTGTCAGGTCATGATCGAGGGCCCCGGCCATGTGCCGATGCACAAGATCAAGGCCAATATGGATGAGCAGCTGAAGCACTGCCACGAAGCGCCCTTCTATACGCTCGGGCCCCTGACCACCGACATCGCCCCCGGCTATGACCACATCACCTCGGCCATCGGGGCGGCCATGATCGGCTGGTTCGGCACGGCCATGCTCTGCTACGTCACGCCCAAGGAGCACCTGGGCCTGCCCGACCGTCAGGACGTCAAGGACGGCGTCATCACCTACAAGATCGCCGCCCACGCCGCCGATCTGGCCAAGGGCCACCCCGCCGCGAGATTGCACGATGATGCGTTGTCACGCGCGAGGTTCGAGTTCCGCTGGGAAGACCAGTTCAACCTCGGCCTCGACCCCGAAACCGCCCGCAAATACCACGACGAGACCCTGCCCAAGGAAGCCCACAAGACCGCCCACTTCTGCTCCATGTGCGGCCCCAAATTCTGCAGCATGAAGATCAGCCAGGACATCCGCGACGCCGCAAAAGCCGACGAGGCCGAAAAGGGTATGGCGGAGATGAGCGCGAAATTCCGCGCGGGGGGGAGTGTGGTGGAGGTGAAGGTGTGAGGGCTTGCGCGAACGCCTTGGCCGTGGGTAACCTGCGGTGTACGAGCGTGGTTTGTATCTTGGTCGCGTTACTGCGGCCGCTTCGCGTCTACGGTGGTACATACGCCCGGCGAGGAGACAGTTGACGAGCATCCCGGTTACAACGGCACTGCCTGCATGGTTGATATCACGCTCGTACCACCCCGGCAGTCGCTTCGAGATATCACCACCACTCGGGAATTAGCCGCACTAATGGGAGTCAGTTACTCTCGTGAGTTCGCTTACATCCTTTATCGCTTCCCCCCTACTGGAAGGTATCGATCCTTCAATATTGCCAAGAAGAGCGGTGGCGACCGCCAAATCAATGCTCCGATACGACTTCTCAAGAAACTTCAGCGTCGATTAGTACCACTACTCGCTGAAATCTACGACGCTCCTCCATGTGTTAGAGGGTTTCAGGGAGGGCAATCAATTCTGACCAACGCCAGTGATCACGTTGGTCAGCGTTACGTGCTTAATCTTGATCTTAACGACTTTTTCCCATCCATACACTTCAAACGTGTTTCTGGCATACTACAGACACGCCGATATTCACTGAGCCGAGACGTGGCCGTTGCCATTGCGCAGATAGCCTGCCATGGCGGCCAGCTGCCGATTGGGGCGCCGACATCTGGTATCTTGGCGAATATGGTGTGCGGGCCGCTGGATTCCTCGCTTCTCAGGCTAGCTAAGGCGCATAAGCTGAGATATACACGCTACGCAGACGATATAACCTTTTCGACTTCAAATAGTCGACACCTGAATGAGGCAACCGGCATTCACGTCGGCGATCGCTTTGTGATTCGGGGGACTGAAGAGCTATCCGATTCATTCCACGCGCTGTTTACCCAGAACGGATTCTCACTTAATCCGAACAAGGCAGTCTTGATGTCGCGGCGCGTTCGTCAATCCGTTACAGGCTTAACTGTTAACAGGAAGACAAACGTATCTAAGGAGTTCTACAGAAACCTGAAATCGTCGATAAACGCAATAGAAAATTATGGATACGAAGCCGCACAGTCGGTTTACATAGATCGTTTTAGAAAACCTAACGAATCCCTACAACTTCGTGAGAATTTGCTGGGTAGATTAGCATTCTTGGGGCACGTGCTTAACTATTCAGAGCGCTACAATAAGCTAGCGCGTCGAACTGCTAGATTGTTCGAAGAGCGGTCAATACCTAGACCCCGTGACGATCGCGAGAAAGCAATTTACGTCCTCACCAACGAGCAAGATCTTATGATGGGGACCGCTTTCCACACTGGCGGAGGGAAATTTCTAACGGCCGCGCACATCTTTGCAGATCGACCTGGTGTTCTGCGTTGTGAATTAGCCTGCCCTCCGCACTACCCAGAGCAAATCACGGCAGTGGTTTCCCATATAGATCGCGAGCGAGACATCGCATTGGTACGGGCTACTGGCACGTTTGATTTGTCTCGTCATTCTATTCCAACAGACGGAAAGAGCGTTCGCATCGGTGACGACGTTTTTGCTTGTGGCTTTCCGCAATACGAAGACGGTAATAGCATTTCCACTATTTCCACGCGCATAACAGCTGAAAGATACATTTCTGGAAACCAGCGCCTTGAGGTGGACCGCCCCCTATCGCACGGATCAAGCGGCGGACCAGTTTTCAGTCGCGATGGATTTTTGGTCGGGCAAATCAACACTGGCCCACGAATTGGCGAGGATTACTCCCCAATGTCCTACACGATTACGCCCTTTAGACCGCACGCTGACCTAGTAGCGACTTGGTTGGCAGCTTAGAGGGCCTCCCCCGCAATCTTCCTCAACGCCTCTTCGAACACCGCCGCCGGTTGGCCGCCGCTGATCAGATATTTGCCCTCCACCACCACGGCGGGCACGGCGGTGATGCCGCGCGACCGCCACAGGGCCTCGGCCTCGCGGACATCGGTGGCATAGCGGCCGTCGGCCAGCACGCGGGCGGCCTCGGCGCGGTCCAGGCCAGCGGCCTCTGCGGCCTCGGCCAGCACATCGGCGTCGGGCAGGGGGCGGTTATCGGTAAAGTGGGCGCGGAACAGGGCCTCTTTCAGCGCCCTCTGCTCGGCCAGACCGACCGTGCCGGCCCAGTGCAGCAGCCGGTGGGCGTCAAAGGTGCTCCAGATGCGGCTGGTCTCGCCCATCTTCATTTCAAACCCGGGCCAGGCTTCCGCCGCCCGGTCGCGGATCATGGCGCGGTTCTTCGCCGACTGTTCGGGGGTCGATCCGTATTTCCGGCCAATGTGTTCGGTGATGGTCTCCCCCTCGGGCGCCATGTCGGGGTTCAGCTCGAACGGCTGGAAGTGGATCTCGGCCGTGATGCCCTCGGCCGCCAACGCCCCCAGCGCCGTCTCCAGCCCGCCCAGCCCCACCACACACCAGGGACAGACGACGTCCGAGACGAAATCGATATGGAGGGGTCTGGGCGATGCGGTCATGGGGAGCTCCTTTGGCCCTAGATGGGGGCTGACGGTCTGCGCAAAAGGTCAGCCGTCACGCGCCCGCCCGCGAAGCGGGTTCTTCACAGAGATCACAGAGAGCACACAGAGAAACACAGCGACCTCAGACCCGCACCGCCCCGCCGTGCCCTCTGTGCCTTCCTCTGTGTTCGCTGTGATGAACCCCTTACCTTCCCCCCGCACAACCGCCCGCCGTTTTTTCAAGCCTTTCAATGCCCCGGCCCGTTGCCGCACCCATCTGCCCAACCGGGTCGCCGCATCGCGTACACTGTCCGGTCAGCCCTTCCCCCTCGCGGCACGGAGACGCAATCCAGACCCTTCAGACGGTTCAGACGGTTCAGACGGTTCAGACGGTTCAGACGGTTCAGACGGTTCAGACGGTTCAGACGGTTCAGACGGTGTTGTCTCGCCTGGTCCCGGGGGATGGTCTAGACCCGCCCCATGACCCCGACGCCTGCCTTCCAGCCCGACCCCGCCGGTCCCGTCGTCATCGTCGGCGCGGGGCCCGCCGGGTTGATGGCGGCCGAGCGGCTGTCGGCGGCGGGGCTGGCGGTCGCGGTGCATGAGCGCATGCCCTCGCCGGCGCGGAAATTCCTGATGGCCGGGCGGGGCGGGCTGAACCTGACCCATTCCGAGCCGCCGGACCGCTTCCCCGACCGCTATGGCGAGGCCGCGCCCGGGGTCATGGCCTGGCTGTCCCGCTTCGGGCCGCAGGATCTGCGCGACTGGGCCGACGGCCTGGGGGCGGACACCTTTTTCGGGTCGAGCGGGCGGGTGTTTCCCCGGGCGATGAAGGCCTCGCCCCTGCTGCGGGCCTGGCTGGAGCGCCTGCGGGGCCAGGGGGTCAGGCTGCACACCGGCTCGCGCTGGGTCGGCTTTGAGGCGGGCGCGCCGGTCTTCGACCAGGACAGGGAGCGTCGCCGCATCGCCGCCCGGGCGGTGGTTGTGGCGACCGGCGGGGCCAGCTGGCCCCGGCTGGGCTCGGACGGGCAGGGCCGGGATGTGCTGGCCGATCTGGGCGTGCCCGGCCCGGCCTTTCGCCCCGCCAACGTCGGGGTGGACCTCGTCTGGTCGCCGGACTTTGCCGCGGCCCACGCCGGCCAGCCGCTCAAGGCCGTGGCCCTGACCGTCGGGCGGCACCGGGTGCGGGGCGAAGCCATGGTGACCCGCCGGGGGCTGGAAGGGGGCGCCGTCTATGCCCTCGGCCCCGCGCTGCGCCGGGCCCTGGAGCGCGACGGCGTGGCGCGGCTCTATGTCGACCTGCGCCCCTCGGAGACCGCAGAGGCGCTGGCCGGGCGGTTGGCCCGGGTGCCGTCCAGCCAGTCGCGGGCCAATCGCCTGCGCCGGGCCGCCCGCCTCCGGCCCGTGGAGGCCGCCCTCTTGCGGCAGGGGCCGCCCCTGCCCGCCGGGGCCGACGACCGGGCGCTGGCCGAGCGGCTGAAGGGGGTGCCGCTGGCCGTCACCGGCCTTCAGGGGCTGGAGCGGGCCATCTCCAGCGCGGGCGGGATCGACCGGGCGGCCCTGACCCCGGGCCTGATGGTCGCGGATCACCCCGGCCTGTTCCTGGCCGGCGAACTGCTGGACTGGGAGGCCCCGACCGGCGGCTATCTGCTGCAGGCCGTCATGGCCTCGGCCGTGGTCGCGGCCGAGGGGGTGCTGGACTGGATCGCGGCCGCCGGGCCCGTTAGGGAAGCGGAATGACCGACGCGCCCGAGATCCACGGCTCCTGCCCCGACCCCTTCGGTCCGGTCAGGGACGCCTTCGCCCGCAACTTCACCGACGGCCCCGAGGGGCTGGACGAGATCGGGGCGCGCTTCACCGTCTGCCGGGCCGGCGAGGTGGTGCTGGACCTGTGGGCCGGGCAGGCCGACAGCCTGAAGGGCCAGCCGTTCGGGCCGGACACGCTCGCCCCCGTCTTCTCGACGGGCAAGGCGGTCATGGCGCTGATGATCGCCTGGGCCGTCGAGCGCGGCCTGCTGGACTATGAGGCCCCGGTCGCCGAGGTCTGGCCCGAGTTCGGCCAGGCGGGCAAGGCCGACATTACGCTGGCCCAGCTGATGAGCCATCAGGCCGGCCTCGCGGGGCCGTTCCCGGCCATCGACCCGACCCTGTGGTTCGAGCCGGAAAAGGTGCTGGAGGTGCTGTGCCGCCAGGCGCCGCTGTGGGAACCGGGCACGGCCTCGGGCTATCACCCCATTACCGTCGGCTATCTGGCGGGCGAGGTGTTCCGCCGCGCCGACGGCCGGACCATGGGCCAGGCGCTCAAGGCCGACTTTGCTGACCCGGCGGGCCTCGACCTGTGGCTGGGTCTGCCCGAAGCCGAGCACGACCGCGTCGCCCGGATGAAGAAGCCGACCGCCGCCCCCGACCTCGGCCCAATCGACCCCATCAAGACCGCCGCCTTCCTCGACAAGGGCTCGGCCCCCGCCGGACGCGGATCGGCCGAATGGCGCAGGATGGAGATCCCCTCCGCCAATATGCATGCGACGGCCGAGGCCCTCGCGCGCATGCTGACGCTGGCCCTGCCCGAAGGGGTGGCGGGCAAGACGCTGTCAGCGGCGACGCGGACGGCCCTGATGAAGCCTCGGATCGCCGGCCCGGACCGGGTGCTGCCCTTTGACCTGTCCTGGGGGGCCGGGGTCATGCTGAACCAGGGCGAAGGCGCGGTGTTCGGCCCCAACCCCGAAACCGTCGGCCACTGCGGCTGGGGCGGGTCGTGCGCCTTTGCCGACCCCGGGACCGGCCTTACCGCCGCCTATGTGATGACGCGCCAGTCGCCGCACCTGATCGGCGATCCCAGGCCCATGGCCCTGATCCGGGCGCTCTACGCGACGCTCTAGGAGGTCTGCTGTTCCGGGGCGGCCGGCATGGCCAGCGGATCCGCAGGGGCGGCCGGTTCGGCCTCGACCGGCTGCACCGGCGACAGATCCTCGACCGGTGAGACATAGTCCGCCATGGCGTCGAACTCTTCTAGGAAGACCGCCCGCATGGGATCGGTCTCCATCAGCACCTCGTGCTTCGACCCGGGAACCTCGACATAGCGGCCGCGCCCGAGCCGTTTGGAGGCCCAGCGGTTGGTCTGCTTCCAGACGCGGTCGTCCTCGCCCGGCTGGACGATGGCGACGGGAATCTTCACGCTCTTGAGCGCCTTGGGCTTCAGCGCCCGCTCGCCGAGGTCGATGGCAAAGCCCAGCCAGCCCCAGGTCGGCCCCCCGACCGCCAGATGCGGGCAGGCGTACAGCTGCTGCCGCCACAGCTCATAGCGGGTCTCGTCCGAGGTCAGGGCGTCGTTCTCGAAGGTGTGCTCGAAGGGATCGTCCGGATCGTCCAGCACATAGTCGCCGGCCTTGCCGTGGCGCAGGTTCCAGCGCACCGCCAGCTTGACCGACCACATGGAGCGCTTGCCGGTCTTGATCTTGAGCATGGGGGCGCTGAGCACCGCGCCCGCGATGCGGCTCTCGCCCATCTCCAGGCTCATCAGGTTCAGCGCGGCTCCCATGGAATGGCCGACCATGATCCATGGCCTGGGTGCCCGGGTCTCGAACGCATCCAGCAGGCGGGCATAGTCATCGAGGAACTCCTCGACGGCCCGGGCATGGCCTTTCAGCCGGTCGGGCAGCAGGCGGGCCGACAGCCCCTGCCCCCGCCAGTCATGCGCCAGGACGCAAAAGCCGCGCGCCAGCAGATTGCCGATCACCTCGAAATACTTTTCGATCGGCTCGGTCCGGCCGGGGCTCAGGATGACCGTGCCGCGCGGCCGGGCAGCCACGAGGGCAGAGGGCGTCCAGAAAGCGGCGCGCAGGCGCAGACCCCCGGCGCCCCTGAACCACTCCCCCTCCCCGTGGGGGGGCGACGAGGCCCCGGGCACGCCCATCAGCGGGGCATTGGCGGCATAGGCAGCGACTCGGTTCACTCGGGTTTCCTGAATTTGAGCGTCATGCGGTCGCTTTCCCCGATCTCGTCATATTCCGTGCGGTCAAAGTTCGGGTTCGGCGGCTGGCCCTGGGGCGCGGTCAGTCGCATGGGGGGCAGGGTGTCGACGCCGAACGGATGATCGCGATCATCCCTTTCATTCGCGTTGATGTCCGAGGCGGCCACGAAGATGAAGCCGGCCTCGGCCGCCAGCTGGCGGACATAGGCCTCCTGGACATAGCCGCTGGCCGCGATCGGGTCCTGATCCTTCTCGGGCGACAGGCGATGCTGCTCGATCCCGAGGGTCGCCCCGGGGCGCAGGACGGAGAAGGCGTCGGCGAAGGCCTTTTCGGCGATGCCGGCCGCCATCCAGTGATGCAGCCGGCTCATGAACAGCACCAGATCGGCGGACCCAGCCTCGGCCACTGGTCCGCTGGTCGGACCGAAGTCGCTGAATTCGATAGTGCCGTACAGGCGGGGGTTCTCGCCGAAGACCTTCTCGTACTCGGTGACCAGCCTGGCCTGGACCGGATCGACGCCGAGCCCGGCCTGGACATTGGCGGCGACGTACTTTCCGCCGTTGCGGGCCAGATACGGGGCCAGAATCTGGGTGTACCAGCCGCTGCCCGGCCAGAAGTCGACGATCGTCATCCGGGGTTGAAGGTCAAAGAAGCGCAGGGTCTCGAACGGATGGCGCCATTCATCGCGGGCGCGTTCGGCCTCGGAGCGCCACGAACCGGCGATGGCCCAGGCCAGGCTGCCCTCGGGCGGGCCTTCGGGGACCGGGGGGGCATCAGGCGCGGGTTCTTCGGCCTTCTGCCGATCACCGCAGGCGGCGACCAGACCGGCCATGCCCGCGCCGAGGATCAGCCCCCGTCGCGAGGGCCGCATCAGGCCGGACACGGGAGGCCGGGTTACACGGAAGGTCGGATCGGGCATGTCGCGTTCCAGGGACACTTTCTCGGGTCGGTCACGGGTGGGCGACGCCGGGCAGGCCGACGGCCCGACCGGCTTAGCCAGCTTCGCAGGCAGGGTCAAAGCCGCCGTGCGGGATCATTCCGGCTTACGGAACCGCAGGGTCATCCGGTCGCTTTCGCCGATGGCGTCATAGGCGGCCCGCTCGGCCCCGGTGAGCACGCGGCCGTCACCCTCGCTGCGGCGCACGGGCGGCAGGGTCCAGACGCCGAACGGGTGGCTTCGGTCATCGGCGGGATTGGCATTGAGATCGCTCGAGGCATCCAGCACGAAGCCGGCCCTGAGGGCGGCGGCGATGACATAGGATTCGGGCACATAGCCGGTCGCTGAGCTCTGATCGACGTCGACTCCCTCCGGCGCGCGATGCTGCTCGACCGCGAGGATGCCGCCGGGTTTCAGGCCGGCGAAAAACAGGGACATGAAGTCATCCGTCCGCCCGGCCCTGTGCCAGTTATGAAAGGCGCGGGCCACCAGGATAAAGTCGGCCGAGCCGTCGGCGACACCCAGGCCGTCCTGGATGCGGTTGACCGGTACATAGGTCCCCCCGGTGGCGGCGGCATAGGGTTCAAGGATCTGCGTCCACCAGCCATTGGCTCCGGGTTGGATCTCGACCACCGTCATTCCCGGACGCAGACCCCAGAAGGTCAGGCTTTCGTACGGACGGCGATGGACGTCTCGAGCCCTGTCGGCCTCGGAACGGGTGTCCGAGGCGATGGCCGTCTTCAGCACCTCGTCTTCCTGGATCATGGGCTGGACCAGGGCCCGGTCCTGGGTTGCGCGAGACGTCTGGGCCTGGGCCGGCATCGCCAGGGCCAGCCCCCCCGCGATGGCCATCAGTACGGGCAAGCGAAGGACGTGGGTCATGGGACAGATCCGGTCATGGTGAAGAGGTTGCCTGCCAGCCTTAAGGGGCTGAGCCCCGAGGGCAAGCACGATGGGCCGGAAGCGGGTGGATAAATCGTCGCGCCGGAAAATGCGCGAGGTGTCGACCGAGCCCTTGACGACGCCGTCGGCCACCCCAAATCCCTGATCGGGAGTGCCGATATCGGGCTCCCGGGACGAGCGGCGCCGCACAGCGGGTCGTATCGCCCATAACCCCGCCGTCCGGGCAAATCGCCGGGCGGTTCAACCTTGCTGATCCCAGGAGGATGATATGCGTACCTATGACCTGACCCCCCTCTACCGTTCCGCCGTCGGCTTTGACCGTCTGGCCGGTCTGCTGGAAAGCGCCGCGCGCACCAGCGAGGCGGGATGGCCCCCCTACAACATCGAGACGACCGGCGAGAACGCCTACCGGATCGAGCTGGCGGTGGCGGGCTTCTCTCCCGACGAACTCACGATGGAGGTCAAGGAGAACCTGCTGACCATCACCGGCCGGAAAGCGAACACCGGCGAGGACCGGACCTATCTGCATCGCGGCCTGGCCGAGCGTGACTTTGAACGTCGCTTCCAGCTGGCCGACTATGTGATGGTGACCGAGGCCCGTCTGGTGAACGGCCTGCTGACCGTGGATCTGAAGCGCGAGCTGCCGGAAGCGCTCAAGCCCCGCCAGATCCCGATCGCGACCGGCCCCTCGGCCATCGAGGGCAAGGCTGAGCCGAAGATCGAGAAGAAAGCGGCATAAGCCCTCCGCTCTTCTTGCAATCCCAATGACCTGCGGCCCGGAGGTTCAGCCCTCCGGGCCGTTTTCATGCGTCAACCCCGCTTGAGGGTGATGTACCAGGCACCGTCCCCTCCATGGCGGCGATGCGCCGGAGCATAGGCCGCCACGACACCGCGCAGGGCATGACCGCGCAGCCATTCCGGCAGGGAGGCGCGGATCACCCCCTCGCCGCCTCCGGCCCTGCGACCATGTCCTGTGATGACCAGCACCACGCGCAGGCCCCGCTGATGCGCGCGCAGCAGAAAACCCGTCAGCACGTCCTGGGCCTGGAACCGTCCGTGGCCGTGCAGATCGAGACGCGCTTCAATGGGCTCCCGCTCCCGCGACAGGCGGCGGTGGCGTCGCGGGTCTATATCGGTCGGGGCAGAGAAGGATCGCGGCGTGGGTGAGGGCCGGTCGGACGCCGCCGGGCCGGACGCGGGGCGGGGGGGCGGGGTCGGCGCGGTCTCGACAGCCATGGGCGGCAGGACCGGCGTGCGCCGGGGAGCCAGGGGCGTGACGGTTGACGCCACCCTCTGCCACAGCCGCTCTCCGTCCTCGGCGGGTCGATCAGATTTGCGGGTCATCGCCCGGTTCATCCCCCATCCCGGCCGGCCCCGGGTCGCGGGACAGGAGATCACCCGGCTGGCAACCCAATTCGCGGCACAGGGCGTCCAGCGTCGAGAAACGCACGGCGCGGGCCTTTCCGGTCTTGAGAATGGACAGATTGGCCACGGTCACGCCCACCCGGTCGCTGAGCTCCGTCAGGGACATGCGCCGCTCCTGCAGCAGTCGATCAAGTTGGACGCGGATGGCCATGGGGGAACTCTAGTCGATGCAGATCAGATCGTCAGTTCGGATTCGCGTCTCAGCCGGGCTCCCTCGCGAAAGACCTCGGCGAGGACGAACACCACCAGCACCGAAAAGGCCGGGGTGACCAGGTTGAACAGGCTGGGCGGGTCCATGATGCCGCGGACCAGGCGCGCGACCAGAAACTGGCCCAGCCACACGCCGCCGGTCACGATCGCGAGGATATAGCCGACCTGTTTCAGGCGGCTGACATTGTCGGGATGGAAGGGATCACCCAGCGTCAGGGTGCGGAAGATGCGCCGCAGATGGCGCAGGATCAGGGTGAAACCGCCGAAATAGCCGACGAAGGCCCCGATCCCGAACAGGGCATGGGCGCGGGGAAGGGGAATGCGGGTGCCGCCCGTGTCGGAGGTAACCGTCAGGCCGACCTGATCCATCGGAATGATGGCGACCACGGCAAAGACCAGACAGGTCAGCAGGGTCAGGAAGATGAGCAGGCCGTAGGTGATATCGAGGGCGGTCTTCAGCAGGCTGGAGACGGAGCCGGGGCCGAGGGCCCGAAAGCCGGGGAGACCATGTCCCAGGCGGGTGCCGAAGCGGGAGGCGAAACGAAGCGAAGGTGGGCGCATCGGAAATCTCGCCGGCCGGATCGACAAGGACGCGACCAGGGGCGATCGCCGCGCGGGTACCGGCCGTTCAGGCCCGCGCGGATTTCACAATCGCGGTGTTTGTCTGCAGCGTCAAAGTCGGGGACTTCAAGGCGGGCCGGATCAGAAGGACTGAACCAGAATGGCCACAACGGCGGTCGGCAGGGCAGCCACCAGGGCGACATTCAGGATGATGTGACCGATACGGTCCATCAGCATGGTAACAGGCATGGCGTTCATCATATTTCTCCATCTTGCCCTGAGAGGGCTGGTTTTGCGTGTTTTTGTTTAGATCAGCAATATGGTTGCGGTATGAGCCGTTGGCAAGAACGCTGCAACCCCGCGTCCTTGAAATAATAGATAGCCCTGCCTCGTGAAAAAATCACGTTACATATCGTTTAACGATGTTAAACTTTGGCAATCCCGCCGGCTTGGAAGCGTCGCCACATGAATCTCAAATTAATCAAAGGGATGCGGTTGCTGGTCGCCACCCACAATCCGGGCAAGGCGGTCGAGATCGCGGCCCTGCTGGATGGAAATTACGACATCGTCACCATGAGTGAGCTGAATTTGCCCGAACCGGACGAGACCGAGACGACCTTTTGCGGCAATGCCCTGCTGAAAGCCCGGCATGCCGCCGAGGCCTCGGGGCTTGTGGCGCTGGCGGATGACTCCGGCCTGTCCGTGCGGGCGCTGGACGGGGCCCCGGGGATTTTTTCCGCGCGCTGGGCCGGTCCGGACAAGGATTTTCCCCATGCCATGGCCAAGGTCGAGCAGCGGCTGGAGGAGATCGGTTCTGACGACCGCATGGCCTGGTTCACCTCGGCCCTCGCGGTCGCCTGGCCCAAGGGCCCGGCCGTGGTCGTCGAGGGTCGGGTCGACGGCACCCTGACGTTCCCGCCGCGCGGGGCGCGCGGTTTCGGCTATGATCCCATCTTCGTCCCCGAGGGCCACGCCGAGACCTTTGGTGAAATGGAACCGGCCTTCAAGGACGGGATCAGCCACCGGGCCCGGGCCTTTGCCCTGCTGAAAGACGCCCTGATTGACTGACACGCCCGACGGTCTGGCTCTCTATGTCCACTGGCCATATTGCGCGCGCATCTGTCCCTATTGCGATTTCAATGTCGTGCGGGCCCGGGGACGCGAGGCCGAGATGGCGGGGCTGGTCGCGGCCTTGCTGACTGATCTGGAGGCACAGGCGACGCGGATCGGCCCTCGTCCGCTGGTCTCGATCTTCTTCGGCGGGGGGACACCCTCCCTGATGCCACCCGAGGCCGTAGCCGCGGTGGTGCAGCGGGCCCGGTCCCTCTTTCCGATGCCCGGCGACATCGAGGTGACGCTGGAGGCGAACCCCACCGATGCCGAAGCGGACCGGTTCGCGGCGCTGGCCGGAGCCGGCGTCACCCGGCTGTCGCTGGGGGTGCAATCGCTGGACGACGCGGCGCTGAGATTCCTCGGACGAAATCACTCGGGGGCCGAGGCCCGGCGGGCCGTGGCGCTCGCCGCCCGCCATTTCCAGCGTCTCTCCATCGACCTGATCTATGCCCGGCCCGGCCAGACGGTGAGTGACTGGACCCGTGAGCTGCTCTGGGCGCTGGAGAGCGGGTTCGAGCATATTTCGCCCTATCAGCTGACCATAGAGCCCGGCACCGCTTTCGGCCGGGCTGTGGCGCGCGGGGCCTGGACGCCGCCCGACGACGATCTGGCGGCCGACCTCTATGAGGCGACACAGTCGGTTCTGGGGTCGGCCGGGTTCGAGGCTTATGAGGTGTCGAACCATGCGCGCGGTGTGGCCGCCCGGTCGATCCACAATCTGCATGTCTGGCGGGGCGGCGATTATCTGGGCCTTGGGCCGGGCGGGCACGGGCGGCTGACGCTGGACGGCGTGCGTACGGCCACCGTCGCCCACCGGGGTGTGGCGGACTATGTCGCCGGGGTCGGGTCGGGTACGCTCTGGGCCGAACAGACCGCCTTGTCCCTGGTCGAGGCGGCTGAGGAACGGGTGCTGCTGGGCCTGCGAACCGTCGAGGGTGTGCCCCTGGCCATGCTGGCGGAGCTGGGGCTGGGGCCCGCTGACGGCCCGCTGGCGCAGTTGATCGAGGACGGATTTCTCGTCCTGTCGGAGGGGCGGGTGGCGGCGACCGCCCGGGGCCGTCCGATGCTGGACAGCGTATTGAAAGCCCTGCTGACCTGATCCCGGCTTGAGCCGTGCCCCCGGTGCTGGCACGGTCCATCAATGACCGACCCCGATCCCTCCCGCCTGTGGTCCGGAACCGCCCCGCCGCCGCGTCGGGTCGACCCCGGCCTCTATGTGGTGGCGACACCCATCGGCAATCTGCGCGACATCACGCTTCGGGCGCTGGATGTGCTGGCTGCCGCCGATCTGGTGCTGGCCGAGGACACAAGGGTTAGCGCGCGCCTGCTGACCGCCTATGGCATCCGGGCGCGGCTGGAACGCTGCGACGACCATGCCGCCGCGCGGGCCATTCCGGGCGTGCTGGAGCGGCTGGAGTCCGGTCAGGTGGTGGCGCTGGTGTCGGATGCCGGCACGCCGCTGGTCAGCGATCCGGGCTATGCCGTGGTCAGGGCGGTGATCGAGGCGGGGCTACCGGTCTTCCCGCTGCCGGGCCCGTCCAGCCTGCTGGCCGCGCTGACGGGGGCGGGCCTGCCCAGCGACCGGGTGCTGTTCGCCGGGTTTCTGCCGGCGAAGCCGGGCGCGCGCCGTACGGCACTGGAGGGGCTCAAGGTGCCCGGCCAAACGGTGGTGGTGTTCGAAAGCGGTCCGCGTTTGGCGGCCTCGCTCGCCGATATGGCCGAGGTGCTGGGTCCGCGCGAGGCTGTCGTCGCCCGCGAACTGACCAAGCTGCACGAGACCTGGGTGCGCGGCCCGTTGGACCGCCTTGCGGTCGACCCGCGCTGTCAATCACCGAAGGGCGAGATGGTGGTGGTCATCGGCCCGACCGCTGAGGTCGCGCCGGATGAGGCGACGCTGGATCAGGCCCTGACCGCCGAACTGGCCGACCGGTCGGTATCAGAGGCCGCCGCCCGCGTGGCGGCCAGCCTCGGCCTGCCAAGGAAGCAGGTCTATCGGCGGGCGCTTGAGCTGTCGGGCCAGTGAAGGAGCCGGTGACCCCGATCGCGCCCGACCGTCGCGAGGGGCGCACGCGCAAGGGCCGGCTGGCCCATAGCGAAGGCCATGCGGCGGAATGGACGGCGGCGGTCTGGCTGATGCTCAAGGGCTATCAGATCCTGGGGTTCCGGCTGAAGACCCGCCACGGCGAACTGGACATCCTCGCCCGCAAGGGACCGGTGCTGGCCGCCGTCGAGGTCAAGCGCCGCGGGACGCTGGCCGCCGCCATCGAGGCGCTCGGCCCGGTGCAGCACGGCCGGCTGGTGCGGGCCGCAGGGGCGGTCCGGAAATCGCGGCCCGGCCTGAAGGGCCTGACGCTGCGGCTGGATCTGATCGCACTGGCGCCGGGGCGCCTGCCGCGCCATATCCGGGGCCTGGCCGCCGAGACCGATCTCGACGGCCGCTATCGTCTCTGATCCGAAAGGTCCGTCATGCTCAAGGTCGCTATCCAGATGGACCCGATGGAAGCGGTCGACATCGCCTCCGACACCACCTTCCTGATGGCCCTGAGCGGACAGGCGCGCGGTCACCGGCTGTGGGTCTATGATTTCCGTACCCTGGCGCTGGAGGACGGGCGGCTGTTCTGCCGGGCACGCCCCGTCAAGGTTCAGGAGAATAAGGGCGACCACGCCACCTTCGGCGACTGGGTGCGGCTGGATCTGGGCGCGGACGTCGACGTCGTCCTGATGCGTCAGGACCCGCCCTTCGACATGGCCTATGTCACCGCCACCTATCTGCTCGAGACCATCCATCCTCGCACCCTGGTGGTCAACGACCCGGCCGAGGTGCGTTCGGCACCCGAGAAGCTGCTGGTCGCGCAGTTTCAGGGCCTGACGCCGCCGACCCTGATCACGGGCGACGTGGTCCAGCTTTCCGACTTCCACGCCCGCCACGGGGATGTGGTGCTGAAGCCCCTGCACGGGGCGGCAGGCTCGGGCGTGGTCAGGCTGAAGGCCGGGGACCCCAATCTGGCGGCCCTGGTCGAGATCCACGCCATGGGATCGCGCGACCCGCTGGTCATCCAGAAATTCCTGCCGGCCGTTTCGGCGGGCGACAAACGCATCCTGCTGGTGGACGGCGAGCCGGTCGGGGCCATCAACCGCGTCCCGCAAAAGGACCAGGTGCGCTCCAACCTGCGCGTGGGGGGCACGGCCCGGCCGGTCGATCTGACCGCGCGCGACAAGGAAATCTGCGCCGCCATCGGCCCGACGCTCAAGGAACGCGGACTGATCTTCGTCGGCATCGATGTGATCGGGGACTGGATGACCGAGATCAACGTCACCTCACCCACGGGGGCGCAACAGCTGAAGCGCTTTACCGGCATCGATGCGACCGAGCGCATGTGGCAGGTGATCGAGGCCAAGCGGGGCGGCTGACCCAGCGCATTTGACAACCGGCGTTCGTTCATGATCTGTTCCCATTCGCGGGAGCGGAGGGACGGCCATGGTCGCGCGGGTGGTGACGGTTGCGTTCGACGGGGTGGATGCCCGGCGCGTCGATGCCGAGGTCCAGATTCTGGGGGGAGAGGGCACCCAGGCCAGCTTCACCCTGGTCGGCCTGCCCGACAAGGCGGTGGCCGAAAGCCGCGAACGCGTGCGCGGCGCCTTTGCCGGCATCGGCCTGGCCCTGCCGTCGCGGCGCATCATCGCCAATCTGGCCCCCGCCGACCTGCCCAAGGAGGGCAGCCATTTCGACCTGCCGATCGCCCTCGCCCTGCTGGCCGCCATGGGGGTAATCGCGCCGGATGCGCTGGATGGCTGGGCCGCGCTGGGCGAGCTCAGCCTCGACGGACGGATCGTGCCGGTCAGCGGCACCCTGCCTGCCGCCGTTGCCGCCAACGGCATGGGGCTGGGCCTGATCTGCGCCGAAGCCAATGGGCCCGAGGCCGCCTGGGCCGGCCCTGAGGTAGCGGTGCTGGCCCCCCGCTCGCTGATCGGCCTGATCAACCATTTCAAGGGTAGTCAGGTGTTGGCCGCCCCGCGCCCCGGCCCCCTGAAGTCGAACGGCCCCGTGCCCGATCTGAACGAGGTGCGCGGGCAGGAAGGGGCCAAGCGCGCGCTCGAGATCGCGGCGGCGGGCGGGCACAATCTGCTGTTCATCGGCCCGCCCGGCTCGGGAAAGTCGATGATGGCCCAGCGCCTGCCCGGCCTCTTGCCGCCGCTGACGCCAAAGGAGTTGCTGGAAACCTCCATGGTCTGGTCCATGGCCGGGCTGATCGAGCGGGGTGGTCTGACGCGCGAACGGCCCTTCCGAGCGCCGCACCATTCGGCCTCCATGGCAGCCCTGACCGGCGGCGGGCACCGGGCCAAACCGGGCGAGGTCTCGCTCGCGCACAACGGCGTGCTGTTCCTCGATGAACTGCCCGAGTACTCGCCGCAGGCCCTGGATTCGCTCCGTCAGCCGCTGGAGACGGGCGAGGTGATTGTGGCGCGCGCCAATGCCCATGTGCGTTATCCGGCGCGGGTTCAGCTGGTGGCGGCCATGAACCCTTGCCGCTGTGGCCTCGGCGGGGCGGGCAAGGGGGCGTGTGGCAAGGCCCCGCGCTGCCAGAGGGACTATCAGAACCGCATTTCCGGCCCCCTGTTTGATCGCATCGACCTGACGGTCGAGGTGCCGCCGGTGACCGCCGCCGACATGAGCCTGCCCGCCCCCGCCGAGGGCACGGCCGAGGCGGCGGCCCGCGTCACCCGCGCCCGCGAAATCCAGGCCGCCCGGCTGGCTGAAGCCGGCCACGAGGGGGAGGCCGTCATCAACGCCCATCTGGCGGGGGCCCTGCTGGACCGGTTTGCCGCGCCCGATGCCGACGGGCGGGCCCTGCTGATGCGGGCGGGCGAGGCCGGGGGACTGACCGCGCGGGGCTGGACGCGGACGCTGCGTCTGGCGCGCACCATCGCCGATCTCGACGGATCGGACGGCATTCTGCGCCGCCATGTGGCCGAGGCCCTGATCTATCGTCATAGCCGCATGGACGCCGAGGCCCAGTTCAATCGGGCGACCGCCGTGGCCCACGGCCCGGCTTGAGCGGGCGTTAAGAGGTCGGCGCTAGTCTTGCCCGATGACGTCGCCCGCCGCCCCGCCCGGTCCGCAAGACACGGATCCCGCCGTCCGCTTTCTGCGGCTGATGAGCCATGAGATGCGCACGCCCCTGAACGGGGTGATCGGCATGCTGGGCCTGCTGTCCGACAGCGGTCTCGATCCGGCCCAGAAGGCCTATCTGGAGGCAGCCCGGACCTCGGCCGACCATCTGCTGGGGCTGGTCAATGATCTGCTGGACTATGCCCGGCTGGAGGCCGGCAGCCTGGAGTTCGACCTGGCGCCCGTGGCCATCGACGATCTGGTGCGCGGGGTCGCCGAACTGCTCAGCCCGCGGGCCCACGACAAGGGGCTGGAGATCGCTTGGAGCGTCGCCGCCGATGTGCCGATGGTGCGCGCCGACGAAGGACGGCTGCGACAGATCCTGTTCAACCTGGCGGGCAATGCGGTGAAGTTCACGCCGAACGGCGGGGTGTCGATCACCGTCAGCCGATCCGGCGATGGGGCGCTGGCCTTCGTCGTCGAGGACACCGGCCCCGGCGTGCCCGAGGCGGCCCGCGCCCGCATCTTCGAGGAATTCGGCCACGCCGACAGCACAGACGCCACCCGCCACGACGGGGCCGGGCTGGGGCTGGCGGTGGCGCGGCGGCTGGCCGAGGCCATGGGCGGCACACTGTCGGTCGACGACCGCCCGGGCGGCGGGGCCCGATTTGTGTTCGAGAGCCGGTTCGATCCGGTCCCCGGTGAAGCCGGACCGGCGGCACCCCTCGGCGGCCTGAAGATCGCTGCGGCGGGCACCCATCCGTTCACGGAGGCGGCTGCCACGGCCATGGCCGAAGCGGCGGGGGCCATATCGGTCGAGCCGGAGCAGGCCGCTCTGGTACTGGTCGATGACGACGGTCGGGCGGAAAACCAGATCCTCGCACCCCGCCCCGACAGCCGCCATGCCGTGATCCTGCTCCGACCCGGACGGCGCGACCGCATCGCCGAATATCGCGCCGCCGGATTCGACGGCTATCTGATCAAGCCCCTGCGTCCGGCTTCGCTGGTCGCGCGGGCTCTGGCCCTGACCGGCTCCGGGACCCGCCCGGGCCCGGTGCCCGACACGGCCGAGGATGACCGCCTCGTTCGCCCGGCCTTCCCCGGCGTGCGGGTGTTGCTGGTCGAGGACAATCCGGTCGGCGCCCTGCTGGCCACCACCTTGCTGAAGCGTCAGGGCTGTGTGGTCGAGACGGCGGCGGGTGGCGAGGAGGCGCTGGGGGCGCTGGAGCGGGCCCGGTTCGATCTGGTGCTGATGGACATGCGCATGCCCGGCATGGATGGGCTGACCGCCACCCGGGCCCTGCGCGCCCGGGGCGATACCACGCCCGTGCTGGCCCTGACCGCCAACGCCTTTGCCGACGACCGCCGCGCCTGTCTGGAGGCGGGCATGGACGACCATCTGACCAAGCCTCTGGGCCTGGAGACCCTGACCGCCGCCCTGACCCGCTGGACGAACCCGCCGGAGCGCGCCAAGGTCGCGTCCGGATAGGGACGGTTATCGCCGTCCTGAGGAAGGGCGATCGGAATGAGCGCGGATACGACAGAGCGTCGGCTTTCAACCTGGGAGTTCGTCAAGACGCTGAAAGAGCGGCGTGTCGCGGTCATGCTGCTGCTGGGCATGGCCGCCGGCCTGCCCTTCTTCCTGATCTTCGACACCCTGTCCGCCTGGCTGCGGCAGGAGGGACTGTCGCTCCAGACGATCACAGCCTTCTCGCTGGCCACCCTGTCCTATTCCCTGAAGTTCGTCTGGGCGCCGGTCGTCGACCGCGTGAAAATACCGATCCTCGAACCACTTCTGGGCCAGCGGCGGTCCTGGATGGTGCTGATGCAGATCATCATCATCCTCGGCCTGTGGCTGATCGCGGGGTCCGATCCGGAGATGAATCTGACGCGCGTGGCCCTGCTGGCGGTTCTGGTTGGCTTTGCCGGAGCGACACAGGACATCGCCATCGACGCATGGCGCATCGAGGTGGTCGACAAGGCCCGCTACGGCGTGATGGCGGCGGCTTATCAGTGGGGCTATCGCGGCGCCATGATCACGGCCGGCGCGCTGCCGCTGTTTCTGGCGGAAGCCTTCAGCTGGAACCTCAGCTATGCGGTGATGGCGGCGATCATGTTCGTGGCGATCGGCGCCGTGCTATTGGCACCCCGTGGCGGCGAGGTCCGGGTCGCCCTGTTGGCCGACGACGGCCTGCCCAAACGTCCTGCGCCGGAAGCCGTGGAGTGGGTGGCCAGGCTGCTGCTCATCCTGTCGGGAGCCCTGCTGGCCGGCTCGGGACTGGCGGCCAATGGTGCCTTGCTGGCCAGCGTCGTCAATCTGCTGGGTGCGAGCGATGCGGGGGCCGAGGCCTTCAGGACGGCGTGGGAGGCCCGGCCGAACGGCATCTTCCTGCAATTCGGCGGGGTGGTGGCGGGGTTGGGTCTGATTGCTCTGGCCTGTCTGCCCATACCCGGTGTCGTCACGCGACCCGGTGCCTATCTGCGACGGTCCTACGGCCAGCCGCTCGGGGACTTTTTCCAACGCTTCGGGATGAAGTTCGGGCTGCTGATCATGGCGCTGATCTGCCTTTACCGGCTCTCCGACTTTGTCCTGAATCTGATGAATCCCTTCTATATCGACCTGGGTTTTAGCCTCACCCAGATCGCGGAGGTGCGTAAGGTTTACGGGGTCGTTGCGTCTTTGGCCGGCATCGCCTTCGGTGCCTGGATGGTGTCCCGCTTCGGCATCATCAAGAGCATGGTGATCGGCGTCTTCGCCAGTCCCCTGTCGAACCTCGTGTTCATCTGGCTGGCGGTCTCAGGCCCGGACATGGCGGTGCTGTATGGTGCCATCACCATCGACAACTTTGCCACGGGCATCGCGGGCACCGCCCTGATTGTCTACATGTCCAGCCTGACCAGTGCCGGGTTCACCGCCACGCAGTACGCCCTGTTCAGTTCGCTTTATGCCATCTTCGGCAAGATCACCGCGTCTCAGTCCGGCCGGATCGTGGAGGAGACGGCGCGCGTGGCGGAGGCGGGAGGATTCAATGCCGGCCTGCGGAGCTGGTTTGCAGGTCTGCCGCAAGGGTCGTTGGTTGAAGGCGCGGCTACGGCGGGCGTGTCCGCCCCTTCTCTGGGGGCGGGCTATGTGACCTTCTTCCTCTATTCCGTGTTGATCGGTGTTTTCGCCATCGGGCTCGCCTTCATCGTGGCGAAGCGCCAGCCCGAAATCGAGGCGCGGGCCAGGCCCGAGGGGGAGCCCACCTGACCCCTCACGCTTCGGCGTCGACGGCCCCCTTGTCGACGGTGCCGTCATAGGCGGCAAAGGTCGCTGCGGTGATGATCTCGCTGACCGAGGCGCCGAGGCTGACGATCTGGACGGACTTCTCCAGCCCGACCAGCAGCGGCCCGATGACGGTCGCCCCGCCGAGCGCCTGCACCAGACGCGTCGAGATCGAGGCCGAGTGGATGCCCGGCATGACCAGTACATTGGCGTCGCCCGTCAGGCGCATGAAGGGATAGGCGGCCCGCGCCTCGGGATCGAGCGCAAGTTCGGCCGGCATTTCGCCCTCATACTCAAAGTCCACGCCGATCTGGTCGAGAATGCGGATGGCCTCGCGCACCTGTTCGCTGCGGTCGCCCGGGGGGTTTCCGAAGGTGGAATAGCTGAGGAAGGCGACGCGCGGGGTGCGGCCCAGCTTCCTGACCGTGGTGGCGGCCTGCATGGCGATTTCGGCCAGTTCCCGCGCGTCGGGCAGTTCGTGGATCGAGGTGTCGGCGACAAACAGGGTCCGCCCCCTGGCCAGCAGCACCGACAGGCCGATCAGCCGGTCGCGCACGTCGAGGACCCGGCGGACCTCTTTCAGCACCATGTTGAAGTTCCGCGTCGTGCCGGTCACGACCGCATCGGCATCGCCGCGCGCGACCATGGTGGCGGCAAAATAGTTGCGGTCCTGGTTGATCATCCGCTGGACGTCGCGCCGCAGATAGCCGCGCCGCTGCAGGCGTTCATACAGCCAGTCGGTATAGGCGTCGTTCCTGTCCGAGATGCGGGCATTGACGATCTCTATGTCCAGCTCGTCGAAATTCAGTCCGGCCTCGGCGGCGTTCCGACGGATCAGATCCTCGCGACCGACCAGGATCGGCGTGCCCAGCTCGGCCTGCTTGAAGCCCCAGGCGGCACGGATGACGGCGGTTTCCTCGCCCTCGGCGAACACCACCCGCTTGTTGGGGGCGGCGCGCACGGCCGAGGCGATCTTCTGCATCAGGGCGGCGGACGGATCGACCCGCTGGCGCAGGGCGACGCGATAGGCCTCCATGTCCTCGATCGGCTGACGCGCCACGCCCGTGTCCATGGCCGCCTGGGCGACGAAGGGCGGGATGTACCAGATCAGGCGCGGGTCGAACGGCGTCGGAATGATGTAGTCGGGGCCGAACTTGAGCTTGCGGCCCGAATAGGCGGCGGCCACCTCATCCGGCACATCCTCGCGCGCCAGCATGGCCAGGGCCCGGGCACAGGCGATCTTCATCTCGTGATTGACGGTGCGGGCCCGCACGTCCAGCGCCCCCCGGAAAATGTAGGGGAAGCCCAGCACATTGTTGACCTGGTTGGCATAGTCCGACCGGCCCGTGGCGATGATCGCATCGTCGCGCACGGACCGGATATCCTCGGGCGTGATTTCCGGATCCGGATTGGCCATGGCGAAGATGATCGGATTGGCCGCCATGGAGGCGACCATCTCCTTGGTGATCGCACCCTTGGCCGAGAGGCCCAGCACCACATCGGCACCGACCATCGCCTCCGCCAATGTGCGGTGCGGGGTGTCGGTGGCGTGGGCCGCCTTCCACTGGTCGATATTCTCGCGGCCCTTGTAGACCACACCGTCGCGGTCCACGATGACGGTGTTCTCGGCGCGGACCCCGACCGCCTTCATCAGACCGATGGAGGACAGGCCCGCCGCCCCGGCCCCGGCCAGCACCACCTTGACGTCTTCCAGCTTCTTGCCGGTGATGTGACAGGCATTGATCAGACCGGCGGTCGAGATGATGGCCGTGCCGTGCTGGTCGTCGTGAAACACCGGAATGTCCAGCAGGTCCTGCAGCTGGCTCTCGATGACGAAGCATTCCGGGGACTTGATGTCCTCCAGATTGATGCCGCCCCAGGTGTCGCCGATGTTCTTGACCACGGTGACGAACTCGTCCGGATCGGTGGTCTTTACCTCGACGTCAAAGCTGTCGACGTCGGCGAACCGTTTGAACAGGACGGACTTGCCCTCCATCACCGGCTTTGACGCCATATGGCCGAGGTTGCCCAGGCCCAGGATGGCGGTCCCGTTCGAGATCACGGCGACCAGATTGCCCTTGGACGTATAGTCATAGGCCCGGTCGGCATCGTCGGCGATGGCCAGCACCGGCACCGCCACCCCCGGCGAATAGGCCAGCGACAGGTCGCGCTGGGTCGCCATGGGCTTGGTCGGTGCCATGGAAATCTTGCCCGGCGTCGGGACGCGGTGAAAGTCCAGCGCGTCGGTGTCGGAAAAGGTCTTCTTGTCGGTCAGGTCGGGCATGGGGTCGTTTCAGGGCGAGAGAAAGGGGACGATCCTAGAGGGCGGGTGCGGCGTGAACAACGGCGGGGGAGGACCGTTTTGACGTTACGTCAGGCGGCGGGGGTCAGAGGTCGAGCGTTCCGGTGCCGTCAAGCGCCACCGGACCGGTCATGAAGACATGGTCGGTGTCCGCGTCCCAGCGGATGTCGAGATCGCCCCCGTCCAGCGTCAGGGTGGCGGACCGTCCGGTCAGGCCGCGCCGGTGGGCTGCCACCAGCGCCGCGCAGGCCCCGGTGCCGCAGGCCAGGGTCAGGCCCGCGCCCCGCTCCCACACCCTGAGCCGGATGTGATCGGGGGCCAGAACATGGGCAAAGCCGACATTCACGCCTTCCGGAAACAACGGGTGATGTTCGATCAGAGACCCGGCCCCGCGCACGAATTCGTCGTCCTGCCGGTCGGTGAAGAAGACCACATGCGGATTCCCCATCGAGACCGCTCCGGGCGTGTGGATCACCGGGGCGTCGACCGGCCCGACCTGCAGTTCGATGCCGCGCGTGTCCATCTCCTCGGCCAGGGGGATCTGGCGCCAGCCCAGCCGGGGCACGCCCATGTCGATCTCGATGCGGTGGTCACCGGCCCGCCGGGCGATCGTGGCCCCCCCGAGGGTGCCGATCACCGCCCGATCCTGCGCCGAGGCTTCCAGCAGCAGCCAGCCGACACAGCGCAGGGCATTGCCGCAGGTCTCGACCTTGCCTCCGTCGGCATTCCAGACGCGCATGAAGGCGGTCTGGCCGGCTTCCGTCGACGGCTCGATAACAATCAGCTGGTCACAGCCCGGCCCGGTAGCCGGATCGGCCAGCCGCCGCACCGTATCGCTGTCCAGATCAAAGCCCGGCCGGTCCGCGCGCAGGATGATGAAGGCGTTGCCCGCCCCATTCATCTTCAGATACGGCATCCCGCTCGCGCTCATGTCCTGCCTATAGGCCAGCGGCACGCCCGGCGCGAGCGACCGGTCGATCACGAACGGTTTGCATCCGCGGCCATCCGCGCTATCGCAGGCCATGGCTTCCCCGACGAGCCCGAAGGACGATCCCCGCGGCTGGCGCATCCGGGCCCGGCTGCGCGCCCTGTACCACGGCAGTTCGCGTCAGGCGGTGCGGTTCCGCTACACTGTCCTGATCATCGATTTCATCATCATCGCCTTCTTCATCGCCGCGCCTGTCCTGCGGGGTGAGGGGTGGATCTTCTATGCCCTCGACTATGTCATCGCCGCCCTCCTGGCTGCGGACCTGCTGGCCCGGGCCCTGGCCTGGACCGATCTGAAGTCCTGGCTGAAACGGCCGGTGGTCTGGGTGGACCTGTTCATTCTGGCGACCCTGCTGTTCCCGGCCTGGCTGTTCAACTTCGGCTTCCTCAGGGTCATCCGTCTGTGGACCCTGATCAATTCCGACTTCTTCTGGCGGACCGTGGGCCGCAAGTATGACGACACCCACGTCGAGGATGTGGTCAAGGCGCTGGCCGCCCTGGTGACCTTCGTCTTCGTCGCCACCGGCTTTGTCTATACGTCCTTCGTCGGCACGCACGAAGGTCTGACCGGCTATATCGATGCCCTCTATTTCACCGTCACCAGCCTGACGACCACGGGCTATGGGGACATCCTGCTGCCCGGGGCCTGGGGGCGGATCATCTCGATCGTCATCATGCTGACGGGGGTGACCCTGTTCGTTCGCCTGGGACAGACCCTGCTGCGCCCGCCCAAGATCCACTATCCCTGTCCCAACTGCGGCCTGCAGCGCCACGATACGGACGCCGTTCACTGCAAGGCCTGCGGCGAGGGGCTGTGCATCCCTAATTACGAGCACTGACGGCCCGCATGACGAAACCGTAATGAAGTCGGCCACGGCTTGTCGCCGCCGGTCGCCCGGGTAAGGTGCCCCACCCCTGACCGGAGACCCCTGCCCATGCTTCGTCGCACCCTGACTGCCATTGCCGCGGCCCTGCCGCTCACGATGATGGCGGCTCCCGTTTTTGCCCAGAGCGCCCCCGCCCCCTCCATGACCCCAGCCGCCGACATCGAAGACCCCTATCTGTGGCTGGAAGAGGTCGAGGGCGAACGCGCCATGGCCTGGGTGGAGGACCAGAACACCCGCTCGCTCGGCGTGCTGACCGGTGACCCGCGCTATCAGAACCTGCATGATCAGGCCCTGGCCATTCTGGAGTCACGTGACCGCATTCCCTCGCCGGGCTTCCGCCGGCTGGGGGGCGTCGAGCAGATCGACAACTTCTGGCAGGACGCCACCCATGTGCGCGGCATCTGGCGCACCACCACGGTCGACAGCTATGCGACCGAGGCCCCGCAATGGGAAACCATCATCGACGTCGATGCCCTGGCTGCGGCCGAGGGTGCCAACTGGGTCTGGCGCGGCTCCAACTGCCTGCCGCCGGACGGGCGGATGTGCCTGATCAGCCTGTCGGACGGCGGGAAGGACGCCGTCACCGTGCGCGAGTTCGACCGCGAGACGCGCCGGTTCGTCGAGGGCGGTATCACCCTGCCGGAGTCCAAGGGCGGCGTGACCTGGATCGACGCCGACACCCTGCTGGTGTCGCGCGACTTCGGCGAAGGCACGCTGACGGATTCGGGTTATCCGCGCACCGTGCGCCTGCTGACGCGCGGCCAGGCGATCGCGGATGCGCCGGTGGTGTTCGAGGGCCAGCAGACCGACGTCTCGGTCAGCGGCTTTACCCTGCGCGATGCGGACGGCGCAGTTCAGGCCGTGCTGCTGAACCGCGGCATCAACTTCTATGAGAGCGAAACCTGGCAGCTGAACGCCGACGGCTCGACCCGCCAGCTGCCCCTGCCGCTCAAGGGCGGGATCACCGCCCTGGTCGACGGCAAGCTGATCGTCACCACCGATCAGGACTGGACCGCCCCCTCGGGGCAGGTGTTCCAGACGGGCGACGTGCTGGCCTATGATCTGGCCGCCTGGCTGGCCGATCCGACGGTTCAGGCCCATCTGGTCATCCGCCCGGGCCCGCGTGAGTCAATCGAGGGGGTTTCGGCCACCCGCAACCGTCTGGTCGTCGCCCTGTTCGAGAATGTCCGGGGTGCCGTCTATGTCTATGACCCCTCGGACTGGAGCCGCACCCGGCTGGACCTGCCCGAGAACGTCACCGTGGGCGTCGGCTCGACCTCCAGCCTCAGCGACCGGGTGTTCGTCAATGTGTCCGGCTATCTGAATCCGCAGGCGCTGTGGATGGTCGATGCCGCGACCGGCCAGGGCGGGGTGGTCAAATCCCTGCCCGCCAAGTTCGATGCGGAGGGCCTTGAGGTCCGCCAGTTCGAGGCCGTGTCCGCCGACGGCACCCGCATTCCCTATTTCGTCGTCGGTCGCTCGGACATGCCGGTGGACGGCTCCAACCCGACCCTGCTGTACGGCTACGGCGGCTTCCAGGTGTCGATGCTGCCTGGCTATTCAGCCACGGTCGGCAAGCTGTGGCTGGAGCGGGGCGGCGTCTATGTCGTCGCCAACACCCGCGGCGGGGGCGAGTTCGGCCCCAACTGGCACCAGTCGGCCCAAGGCGTGAACCGCCAGCGCGCGCATGAGGACTTCCAGGCCGTGGCGCTTGACCTGATCGAGCGCGGCATCACCAGCCAGCCGCACCTCGGCATCATGGGCGGCTCGCAGGGCGGCCTGTTCATGGGGGCGATGCTGACCCAGCGCCCCGACCTGATCAATGCGGCGGTCATCCAGGTGCCCCTGTTCGACATGCTGCGCTTCCACACCCTGCTGGCCGGGGCCTCGTGGATCGCCGAATACGGCAACCCCGACATTCCGGAAGAGCGCGCCTGGATCGCCGCCTATTCCCCCTATCAGAATCTGCGCGCGGGCCAGCCCTATCCCGAGGTCTTCATCCACACCTCGACCAAGGATGACCGGGTCCACCCCGGCCATGCGCGGAAGGCCGCCGCCCGTCTGGCAGAGCTGGGCTATCCGGTGCTGTTCTACGAGAACACCGACGGGGGCCACGCCGCCGGGGCCAATCTGCGCGAAACCGCCCGGCGTCTGGCGCTGGAATATACCTATCTGACCCGCCGCCTGATGGACTGAGAAACCCTATCCTCCCCCGTGGAGCTTGCGAAACGGGGGAGGATCAAGAAGCCGGAGTTTGCATAATGCGTCGCCTGATCCTGTCCGCCGCCATTCCTGCCCTGATGCTGGGTGCCTGCAGCACCATGCCGGGGGCGCAGGACCCGGCCGAGGTCTCGGTGCCGGTGGCGCAGGCCTCCATGCCGAACTTTCCGGCAGACCTGACGCCGGCGGGCGTGGCGGCGGCAGACGATCATCTGGCGCTGGAGGTGGTCGAGGGGGCCGAGGCCATGGCCTTTGTCGCCCGGTCAAACGAACGCGCCCTGGCCACGCTGGAGGGCGACCCGCGCTATGAGCCCTTCCGCCAGCAGGCCGAGGCGATTCTGACGGCCACCGACCGGATCCCCGCCCCGTCCTTCCTCGGCGACGGCATCGGCAATTTCTGGCAGGACGCCACCAATCCCAAGGGCCTCTGGCGCCGCACGACGCTGGAGTCCTATGCTTCGGGCAATACCGAGTGGGAGACCCTGCTGGACATCGACGCCCTCGCCCGCGCCGAGGGTCGCGACTGGGTGTTCAAAGGCGCCAGCTGCCTGCCGCCTGCCGAGACCCGCTGCCTGATCAACCTGTCGGACGGCGGCAAGGATGCCGTGGTGGTCCGCGAATTCGACCTGACCACAAAGACTTTCGTCGAGGGTGGGTTCGTACTGCCCGAGGGCAAGCACCGCATCAGCTGGCTGGACGCCGACACCCTGCTGGTGGCCACCGACTTCGGCCCCGGCACCCTGACCGAGTCCGGCTATCCCTACATCGTCAAGACGCTCAAGCGCGGCCAGACCCTGGCCCAGGCCACCGAGGTCTATCGCGGCGAGGCGGGCGACGGCGGCTATGGGGTCAGCGCCTCGGTCTTCCGCGATGGCGATGGCGCGGTGCAGGCGGTGATCTTCAACCGTCCGCTGGATACGTTCCGCAGTGAGCGGTGGGAATGGGTCGACGGTCGCCCTGTTCGTCTAAAGCTCCCCGAACGGGTCAGTCTCTACGGGACCATGGGAAGTCTGCTGATCTTTTCCCCTGAGCAGACGTGGTCAATGGGCACGGACTACGCGGCGGGCTCACTGTTGTCTTTCCCGCTCGTCGAGTTGCGCGAGGGCGGCGCGGTGACACTCAGCAACCAGGCGCGGCAGATTTTCGAGCCCGGTCCGCGTCAGTCGATCAGCCAGGTCGCCGTTTTCGGAGACCGTGTCGCCGTCGCTACCAACGACAACGTCAACGGCCAGCTTTCGATTTTCAAGAATACGGGCGAGTGGGGTTGGGCACAGCGTCAGGTCGCGGTTTCGCCGAACAGTGCGGTGGGGCTCGGAGACTCTTCAAAGGCGCGCAATGAACTGTTCGTTTCTTCCCAAGGTTTCTTGACACCCCCGACCATCGGTCTGCTGAACGTCGACTTCCTCGTGGAGCGACATCAGACGGAGACTGCGGCTTCACCGAACTCGATCATTGAGCTCCGTTCCGCCCCGCCCAAGTTCGACGCTTCAACCCACCGGGTGGAGCAGTATGAGGCCACCTCCACCGACGGCACCAAAATCCCCTATTTCGTCGTCATGCCGCGCGATCTCGCCCTGGATGGCACGGCACCCACCATCCTGTTCGGCTATGGCGGCTTCCAGATCAGCTTCCCGCCCGCCTACAAGCCCGAAATGGGCAAGCTGTGGCTGGAGAACGGCGGAGTCTTCGTCCAGGCCAATATCCGGGGCGGCGGCGAGTTCGGTCCGGGCTGGCACCAGGCGGCCCTCAATGAAAACCGCCAACGCGCCTTTGACGACTTCGCCGCCGTGGCCGAGGACCTGATCGCGCGCGGCATCACCTCGCCCCGGCATCTGGGCATCTATGGCCGGTCGAACGGCGGGGTCCTGACCAGTGTATCGATCACCCAGCGGCCCGAGCTGTTCAATGCGGCGGTCATCGAAAGCCCGCTGATCGACATGCTGCGCTATCACGAAATGCCCGCCGGGGCCTCGTGGATCGGGGAATACGGCGATCCGCGCATTCCCGAAGAGGCCGCCTGGATCGCCGAATACTCGGCCTATCAGCGCCTCAGCCCCGAGGTCGCCTATCCGCGCGTCTACATCACCACCAACACCCGCGACGACCGCGTCCACCCCGGCCATTCCCGCAAGTTTGCGGCGCGGCTGGAGGCCCAGGGCCACGACCACCTCTATTTCGAGGACACGGCGGGGGGGCACTCCAACGATGCCGATCCGGTGGCCAATGCCCGCCGCTGGGCCCGCCACTATGTCTATCTGGCCCAGCAACTGATGGACTGAGGCGGCTTCACGCGCCCCTCACGCGAAAATGAGGGGCGCGGATACGCCGGACCGGCTAGGAGTCTGACCCATGATATTTCGGGGCTGGTCACGTTTGGCGATCGCAGGGGCTGTGGGCGCCTGCCTGTTCGGGGCCGTGGGCACTTCGGCCCAGTCGGTACGGCGTGTGGACCGGCCGGTGGCCATGCGCAGCGACCCCGTCGTCGTCGAGCTGTTCACCGCACAGGGCTGCGGCGGCTGTCCCGAGGCCAATCAGCGGGTCGAGACCCTGGTCGGCCGACCGGGCGTGATCGTGCTGACCTATCCCGTCGATTACTGGGACTATACCGGCTGGGCGGACACGCTCGCCCGGCCCGAGTTCTCCGCCCGGCAGCAGGAATACCGGCAGGCCCTGCGCCTGCGGGCCGTGGCGACCCCCCAGGTCATTCTGGACGGCCATCGGACGGTGGCCCCGCCGGACGAAGACACCCTCGGGCTCGCCGTCAATGAGGAGGCCGCCCGTAGCCGGTCGGCGCCGGATATCGAGTTTCGCGAGACTGGCGATCGGGTCGGCATCGGCTCGGGCCGCGTCGCCGCAGACGGTGCCGAGGTGCTGGCCGTCGTGTTCCGCCCCGGCCCGGTGCTGGTGCGGGTCGAAAGCGGCGACAACCGGGGCCGGGTGGTCCGCCACACCAATGTGGTGCAGTCCATCCAGCCGATCGGCGAATGGACGGGGCGCCCCATCCTGCTGTCCCTGCCGACCGATATCGAGGCGGGCGACCGGGTGGCCGTGCTGGTCCAGTCCCGCGATGATCGGCAGATCCTGGGCGCCGCCGTTCGCTGAACGGTGACTGACCCTTTGCGGTCACCATCACATTCAGTCAGTATTCTCCGGGCTTGAGGGCAGGCAGGCTGTCGCGACGCGCAGTCCCGCGCGGGGTGTGGGGAAGATTGATGGGGCGATTTGGACAGGCGATTGTGTCAAGGCCGGTGCGCGGGGGTCTGCTGGGCCTGATGGCCATGCTGACGGTGGTCGCCTGCGCCGCCGGTCCGGGACGCGCGTCGGACCCGCATGCCCCCGCGCTTTCGCCCGAGGCGGCGGGCGTATCCCAGCTGGTGACGGCGGCGGGGCTGGCCGACTGGGGTCGGGCCCATGACGATCCCGGCGCCCTGATCATGGCGGCGCGCATCGTCGCCGAAGTTCCGCTACGCAATCAGGGGAACCAACCCCCCCTGCTGACTTTCGAAGGTCTGCTGAACGAGGCCGAGGCGATGGCGGCCGGTCAGCCCGCCTATCTGGCGGCGATCGAACAGGTCCGGGGCCAGACCGTTCGCGGCGTGGTCTCGTCTCCCTTCGGGCGGGGTCCGATCGCGACGGTCAAGGATGTCAGGGCGCGAGAGACCTTCGGGTTCGAGGTGGACGCGCGCGGCGGTGAGATTCTGCGGATCGCGGCCATCGGCGACGGCGACACCAATATCGATCTGATCATCCGGGACGCGGACGGGCGCCTGCTGTGTCAGGACGGGTTCGGCGACCACTATCCGGTCTGCACCCTGATGCCCCGCGTGGCAGGCAAGGTGCGTGTAAGCGTGGTCAACCGCGGCGAGATCTGGACCAAGGTCCAGATCCTCAGCAACTGAGGACGGAATGAGGGCTGGGGCGCAACACGGACTTCCGGGCTGGACCCTTGCCGGGCTCATGATCGCCCTGTTGCTGGCCGTGGCCATCGTCGGCCACGGGGACGCCCGATCGGGCGCATCCTCCCCGCAGGACCCGGATACGCCCGAATCCCTGCGCGCGGAGGCCTTCGAGGCCGCCCAGTGGGCGATCGTGTCCGACGCCGCCGATGCCCTCGCCAAGGTCTCTGCCCGCTTCGCGGAGGGCGACGACGCGCTCGGCCAGCTGGCCGAACAACGCGAACGGCTGATCCAGCGCCGCGATACGCTGGAGCGCGAGGTCGAGAGCCTCTATGCCCAGAACTCAGACGCGGCCCGCGAGCGCCGCCGCATCATGGGCCGCACCTATGAGCAGACCCTGGCCGAACTGGCGGAGGTAGACGCCCGCATCGAGGCCGAGTTTCCGGCCTTTGCCGAACTGACCCGTCCCCGCGCCCTGACCGTGGCCGAAACGCAAGGGTTGCTGAACCCGGACGAAGCCCTGCTGCTGGTCTTCGTCAATCCCGAGGCGACCTACGTGTGGGGCGTGACCTCGGATCGGGTCGAATGGGCACGGGCCGGGGATCTGGGCGAGGAGGCCCTGACCCTGTCGGTGGCGAAGCTGAGAGAATCCCTGACCACGGCCGGCACACGGGCCGATCCGACGCTGGATCCGGCCCTGTTCGCTGGCCGCCCGGTCCGGGCCTATGACCGGCGCGAGGCCCATCGCCTTTATCGGGCTCTGATCCAGCCGGTGGAATCCGTGTTCGAGGGCCGCACCACCCTGATCACCGTGGTGAGCGGGCCCCTGACCACCCTGCCCCTGGCCGCCCTGGTCACCGCTCCTCCGGAGGGAGAGGATACGGGTCCCGAGGCCCTGATCACCACCGAATGGCTGATCGACCGCTACGCACTCGCGACCCTGCCATCAGTGTCCAGTCTCAAGGCCCTGCGCTGTCATCTGGCGACCGGGGGCGGGCGGCACCCGGGATGCCCGCCGCGCCTGACACCGGAGCGGGTTGAGCGGGCAGCGGTCACGCCGGACCGCCTGCCTCTTATCGCCTTTGGGGCCCCGGTGCTGACTGGCTCGCCCGTGCCCGCCGCGCGGGGTGCCCCGGACGCGGACGGCATTCTGGGCCCGGGCAAGCTGGCCGATGTCGAAAAGCTGCGCGCCCTGCCCGACCTGCCGGGGGCCCGGGCCGAACTGACCGCGCTGGGCCAGATCTATCCGAAGGGCGTGGTCCGCATCGGCGCGGCCGCCACCGAAACGGCCGTGCGTCAGACCGATACCGACCTTCTGGCCGAGGCGCGCTTCGTCGTCTTTTCGACCCACGGCCTGATGGGCGGCGCCAGCTTCGCCGAGCCGGGACTGGTCCTGACCCCGCCGACTGAAGCCACGCCCGACGACGACGGCTATCTGACGGCGTCCGAGGCGGCGCAGCTGCGGTTGAATGCCGACTTCGTCGTGCTGTCGGCCTGCAATACGGCCGCGTCGGACGGCCGCCCCGGCGGACAGGGCCTGTCGGGACTGGCGCGCGCCTTTTTCCATGCGGGGGCCCGGTCCCTGCTGGTGTCTCACTGGGAGGTCTCGGATCAGGCGACCACGGCCCTGATCACCGGCACCTTCGCCGGACTGGACCGGACGCCCGGCAACCGCGCCGTCGCCCTGCAGGGCGCCATGCTGGAGGTGCGCGCCGACCGTCGCTGGCAGCACCCGGCCTATTGGGCGGCCTTCACCCTGGTCGGCACCCCCGGCTAGGCGTCAGGCGCCGGCCTTTTTTGCGAAGCTCCAGGCCGCCTCCGACAGCGGACCGACCTGGGCGGCCATGGTGCGGGCGTGGCTGCTGGCGGCGGTGCCGTCGCGCACCCGCCCGGCAATGCCCTGACAGATGGCGGCCAGCCGGAACAGATTATAGGCGAACAGCCAGTCGAGGTTGGCCGGGCCCGCCGTTCCCGTCTTCTCGGCATAGCGCGCAACTGTGTCCTCGACCGACGGAATGCCCAGCGCCTCCAGATCCGCCCCGGCCAGACCGTTTCTGAGCGTCGCCGGAATCACCCAGGCGATCAGCAGATAGGAAAAGTCCGCCATCGGGTCGCCCAGCGTCGACAGCTCCCAGTCCAGAACCGCACGGACCTCCGCCCGGTCGGGGGCCAGGATCATATTGTCGAGCCGGAAGTCCCCATGCACGATCCGCGTCGGCCCATCCGCCGGCAGGCTCTGGGGCAAAAAGGCGATCAGCCGGTCCATGGCCTCGATCGTGTCGATTTCGGACGCCTGATACTGTTTGGTCCAGCGACCGACCTGACGGGCGAAATAGTTACCGGGCTTGCCATAGTCCGACAGGCCGATGGCACCCGGATCGAACCGGTGCAGGGCGGCCAGGGTATCAGTCTGGGCCTGATAGATGGCGCGGCGTTCGGCGGGGGCGAGGCCCGGCAGTTTCAGGTCCCAGAATACGCGGCCCTCGACCTTGTCCATCACGTAAAACATGGAGCCGATCACGGCATCTTCCGTACAAAGAGCATAGGGTCTTGCGACCGGGAACCCTTCGGCGTGCAGGGCGGAAATCACCCGGAACTCCCGATCCACTGCATGGGCACTGGGCAGCAGGGTGCCGGGCGGCTTGCGGCGCAGGACATAGGTCCGGCCGGGCGTGGTCAGCTCATAGGTGGGATTCGACTGCCCCCCCTTGAACTGACGCAGCGTCAGCGGCCCCTCATAGCCCTCGATGTTCCCGGCCAGCCAGGCCTCCAGCCTCGCCACGTCCAGCGTATGCCGCGGGTCGACTTCGCGCGTGCCGGAAAAGGCGGACTGGGGATCGAGGGCGACATCGGTCATGGGCGGTCCGTCTGTGAAGGAGTCGGTTGGGCGGCGGCAAGGGTGGCGCGGATGGCGGCCTTCCACCCGTCCAGCAGGCGGTTGCGGGTGGCGGCATCCATCCGGGGCGTCCAGACGGCGGGCGTCTCCGCCGGAGCGATATCCAGCCGGTCGATCAGGCCCACGCCCAGCGCCGCCAGCCTGGCGGCCCCCAGCGCCGTCATCTCCTGAAAGGCCGGGCGCTCGACCTCGACCTCACAGATGTCGGCGACGAACTGCATGGCGAGCGCATTGGCGGTCACCCCGCCATCGACCTTCAGCCGCGCCAGCCGGGGGGCGCCGTCGGCCGCCAGCGCATCCAGCAGGTCGCGGGTCTGATAGGCGAGACTTTCCAGCGCCGCCCGCACCAGATGCGCCGGGCCGGAGTCGCGCGTAAGGCCAGTGATCGTGCCGCGCGCCTCAGGCGACCACCAGGGCGCGCCCAGACCGGTAAAGCCCGGCACCAGATAGACCCCGCCGTTGTCCCGCAGGCTCTGGGCCAAGGCCTCGGACTGACGCGACTGGCTGATGACGCCCAGACCGTCGCGCAGCCACTGGATCGCCGAACCCGCCGAGAAGATCGACCCCTCCAGGGCATAGGCAGATCGTCCGTCTACGGAATATGCAAGCGTACCCAGCAGGCGGTTGGTCGAAATGACCGGCTCCGCGCCCACATTGGCGACCAGAAAGGCCCCGGTACCATAGGTGATCTTGGCCTCACCCGGCTGGATCGCGCCATGTCCCACCAGCGCCGCCTGTTGATCCCCGGCCGCGCCATGGATCGGCACCGCCCGCCCGAACAGGGCCGGGTCGCAGTCGCCCAGAGCGTCGGTGCACCCCCGAATCTCCGGAAGCGCTTGCATCGGCACCCGGAACAGCGCGGCCAGATCGGGCTGCCAGCTCAGGGTCTGGAGGTCCATCAAACTGGTGCGCGCCGCATTGGTGGCGTCGGTCACGTGCGCCCGACCGCCGGTCAGTTTCCAGATCAGCCAGCTCTCGATCGTGCCCAGCTTCACCTCACCCGCCTCGGCACGCTCGCGCGACCCGGGCACCGCATCCAGCAGCCAAGCGTATTTGGATGCCGAGAAATAGGGATCGAGGATCAGGCCCGTGCGTGCCTGCACCTCCGGCTCGTGGCCGTCCCGCGCCAGGGCGGCGGTGATATCGGCCGTGCGCCGGTCCTGCCAGACGATGGCCCGGTGCAAGGGCTCGCCCGTCCTTGCATCCCACAGCACCGAGGTCTCGCGCTGGTTGGTGATGCCGATGGCCGCAAACCGGTCGACGCCGCCCGCCTTGCGGATCACCTCGCGACAGGTCTGCAGGGCCGCGGTCCAGATCTCGCCCGCGTCATGCTCGACCCAGCCGGGTTTGGGGAAATGCTGCTGCAGTTCGATCTGGCTGACGGCCACCGCCGAAAAGGCTCCGGCCTCCGACACCTCAAAGGCAATGGCCCGGGTCGAGGTCGTGCCCTGGTCGATGGAAAGGATCATCCGGCTCATGGGGGATTAGTGACGACGGACGCCGGGCGAGGCAAGCGCATTGCCCCTCGCCACACGCCCGCCAGCCGCGCTAGATGCGGTCATGACCCACACAGCCTCCTTCTCCGGTGTCCTTGATGCCGCCCGTCAGATCGCCGGCGCCGCGGTCCGCACGCCCCTGATCGAAAGCCCGGCGCTGAACGATCGTCTGGGCGGGCGGGTGCTGATCAAGGCCGAGACCCTGCAGGTCGCCGGCGCCTTCAAATTCCGGGGGGCGTATAACCGGATCAGTCGCCTGACCGACGAGGAAAAGGCCCGCGGTGTCGTGGCCTATTCCTCGGGCAACCACGCCCAAGCGGTGGCCGCCGCCGCCCGGCGTATGGGCACTTCGGCCATCATCGTCATGCCCGCCGACAGCCCCCGGGTGAAGGTCGAGGGTGTGATCGCCTTCGGCGGCGAGGTGCGATCCTATGACCGCTGGACTGAATCGCGCGAGGCCATCGGCGAGGAAATCGCCCGCACGCGCGGCAGTGTGCTGGTGCGCCCCTTCGACGACCCCTTCATCATCGAGGGACAGGGCACGACCGGGCTGGAAATCCTCGAACAGGCCGATGCGCCGATCGACCAGCTGCTGTGCGGCGCCTCGGGCGGGGGGCTGATGGCCGGGATCAACCTGGCCTTTGCCGAGCGCTCCCCCGCGACCCGTATGCTGGCGGTCGAGCCCGCCGCCTATGACGACACGCGCCGCTCGCTGGAGGCCGGAGAGCGCATAACCTATCCGCCCGGTGCGGCCCCTTCGATCTGTGATGCGCTGATGAGCGACCGGCCCGGCGAGCTGACCTTCCCCATCAATCAGCGGCTGGCAGGCGTGCTGACCGTCACCGATGCGGAGGTGGCCGAGGCGGTTCGCTATGCCTTCCGCACCCTGAAACTGGTGGTCGAGCCGGGCGGGGCGGTGTCGCTCGCTGCGCTGCTGGCGGGCAAGATCGAGGCAGCGGGCCGCACCACGGCCATCGTTCTCTCGGGCGGGAACATTGACCCGGCCCTGTTTGCCGCCATCATCGAGGATCGTTTCACCCCCGGAGCCCCCGCATGACCAAGCCGAGTGACCTGCAATCCCTGATCGGCACCGAAGTGGGGGTGTCCCGCTGGATCGAGGTCGACCAGGCGCGCATCGACGCCTTTGCGAAGATCACCGAGGACGAGCAGTTCATCCACGTCGACCCCGAAGCGGCGAAGGCCACCCCGTTCGGCGGCACGATTGCGCACGGATTCCTGACGCTCAGCCTCGCCTCGGCCATGAGCTATGACGCGGTTGCCCCGCTGGAGGGCGTGGTCATGGGCGTCAACTATGGCTTCGACAAACTGCGCTTCCTCGCCCCCGTGCCCGCCGGCTCGAAGATCCGGGGCCGGTTCAAACTCCTCTCGGCCGAGGACAAGGGCGGCGGCCGCTGGCTGCTGAAGCATGAACTGACCGTCGAGATCGAGAGCGGCGACAAACCGGCCCTGATCGCCGAATGGCTGGGGATGCAGGTCGTGTCTTGAGCCTGAATGACTGGCTGGCGCGTGATGCCGTCACGGTGGCCCGTGACCTGATCGGGGCGCGGCTTCTGGTCGACGGCGTCGGCGGTACCATCGTCGAGACCGAGGCCTATGATCCGGCCGACCCCGCGTCGCACAGCTTTGGCGGTCCCCGGCCCCGGAACGCCGCCATGTTCGGTCCGGCTGGTCGGGCCTATGTCTACCGGATTTATGGCGCCCACTGGTGTTTCAACATCGTCTGTGACCGGACAAGGCCGGGCAGCGCTGTCCTGATCCGGGCGCTGGAGCCGACCGATGGCCTGGGCATGATGGCGCAGCGGCGCAGCACCCACGACCCGCGACAGCTCTGCTCCGGTCCGGGGAAGCTGTGTCAGGCGCTGGCGATCGACAAGGCGCTGGACCACGCCCCGCTGGACGCGCCGCCCTTCGTGCTGGAACCGGGTCCGCCCCCTGCCGGTGTCGTCATCGGCGCCCGCATCGGCATCACCAAGGGCACCGACACCCCTTGGCGCTTTGGCCTCAAGGGCTCGCCCTACCTCAGCCGGCCGTTTCGGCAGTGACCGTCGACGGTGTTCCGTCTCCGAGAGGCCGGACTCCAAGCGCCGTCAAACCACTCACAAAGGCAGCGATTGCGCCGAGCGGACTCAATATCAAGGCGAGGCCGGGAGCGCCGAGGAGAAGGCTCATCAGCCCACTGAACGCCGCGCCGAGGCCGGTGGCCATACCCAGCCAGGACCATGTGTTCCGGCCCCCCCTGGAAACATGGGCTGCGGCCATACCAGTTATTATCGCCGGGATGCATCCGTAGACGTATCCGGCAAGCCCCGACATGAGGAGGCCCCACAGGAGTTCACCGACCTCGCTGCCTCCCCCAGCCAGTGCTCGCTCGCCTAAGACCACAAGTCCAAGGACCAAGCCTCCTGTAAGGGGGCCCACAGCAGCGAAGACCATCACGGTTCGGAACGCGGATCGCTTCATTCGACCATTATCAGCCACAATGCAGACGCGGTGCCAGACGACAGAACGCCGCTATTCCCCTGACGCCCGGACGAAGGCTGCCAGCCGCTCATCCAGCCTCGCCCTGACCGCCGGCCATTCCTCTGCGAGGATGGAAAAGACCACCGAACTGCGCACATGGCCTGTCCAGGTGATCATGTCGTGGCGCAGCACGCCTTCACGCGTCGCCCCCAGCTTCAGCATGGCGGCCTGGCTGCGCGCGTTCCGGTCATCGACCTTGAAGGACACGCGATTGGCACCACAGGAAAAGGCATGCTCGAGCAGCAGACGCTTGGCCGCCGGATTGACCGGACCGCCCCGGGCGGACGGACGGTAGTAGGTGGTGCCGATCTCGAGCGCCCGGTTGTTGCGCTGGATGTCGATATAACTGCTCATGCCGACAAGGGTGCCGTCCACCATGACCGCAAACGGAATGCGGGTGCCGGCCGACTGACCCGCGACGAGATCATCCCAGCCCGCGTCGAAATACTCGCCGCCATAGGACCGGTAGTAGAGAGTCGGCCAAAGGTCCGGGTCGGCATTGCAGGCAGCGCGCAGGGGCTCCCGATGATGATCCTCGAGGGGCTCCAGCCGGACGAACCGGTTCTCCAGAACCGCCGGCAGCAGGTTCATTCCCCCAGACACCTCAGGGCCACTTCCAGATTGCGCAGGCCGTCCTCGCCGGTGACCGCCGGGGTCTCGCCGGTGCGGATGGCGTGAACGAACGCCTCCAGCTCCTTCTTCAGCGGCTCATTGGGCCAGCTGTGGACGCCGCGGGTCGAATAGGTGCCGTCGGGCTGCTGGCCGAAATATTCGGTCACCTGACGCGTCATCAGGTCAGCGACCACGAATTTGGCCTTGGTGGCGACCTGCAGGGTGCGGGTCTTGTAGGGCGTGACCCAGTTGGTGGTGATGTGGGCGATGGTGCCGTTGGCCAGCCGGAACTGCAGCAGGGCCGTATCCTCGCGCTCGGCCTTGGTGCGAGCCAGCTGCGGCTGGACCTCGACGATCTCGCTGTCGGTCAGGTGGCGGATGATGTCGATGTCGTGCACGGCCAGATCGATGACCACCCCGACCTCGCCCATACGGGGCGGGAAGGGGCCGACGCGGGTGATCTGGATCGAGATGACGTCCTCATCGGCAATGGCGCGCTTGACCGCCTCGACCGCCGGATTGAAGCGTTCGACCTGACCGACCATCAGCACCCGGTCGTTTGCCCTGGCGGCATCGATCAGGCGCTGGGCATCCTCGAGGGTCGCCGCAATCGGCTTTTCGACCAGCACATGGACCCCGCGTTCCAGCAGGGCCACGCCCAGATCGGCATGGGTGCGGTTGGGCGTGGCGATCACGGCCGCGTCCAGACCGGCGTCAGCAAAGGCCTCGGCGGTCGTGACGGGCGAGGCGCCATAGGCCTCGGCCACGCCCTTCGCCACCAGCGCGTCGGGATCAAAGACGTGCGTCAGGTCGACATCGCGGATATCGGTCAGCACCCGGGCATGGTTGCGGCCCATGACGCCGGCGCCGGCCACGCCGATCTTCAGAACTTGCATCGGACTTATCCCTTGTAGCTGGCGACGGCGGCGATGATGCGGTCCTGGGTGGCCTCGTCCAGATCCGAATGCATCGGCAGGCTCAGCACCCGGTCCTTCAGCCGCTCGGTGACCGGCAGGCCCCCGGCCCCTTGCGGAAAGCGCCGATAGGCGGGCTGCATATGCATGGGCACCGGATAATAGACGGCGGTCGGTACGCCCTCGGCCTTCAGATGGTCGATCAGGCCCGCGCGGTCGTCGTGCTCGATCGTGTACTGGGCCCAGACGGAAACGCCGCCCTCGATCACATGCGGCACGGCCGCGACGTGGGGGGCGAGGTGCTCATTATAGCGGGCGGCGATGCGGTTGCGCCATTCGATCTCTTCCGGGAAGACCTTCAGTTTTTCGATCAGGATGGCGGCCTGAATGGTGTCGAGCCGCGAATTCATGCCGATCCGCATGGCGAGGTATTTGGGATCATGGTCGAAGGTCTGCCCCTGCATGTCTTTGGCCACGACCTTGCCGTGCACGCGCAGCGAATCCATCTCCTCGGCCAGATCGGCATCGTCGGTCAGCACCGCCCCGCCGTCGCCGTAGCAGCCCAGCGGCTTGGCCGGGAAGAAGCTGGTGGTGGTGATGTCGGCCCACTTCAGCGGATGGGCACCGTTCAGCGTACAACCGAACCCTTGGGCCGAGTCCGAGATCAGCTTCATGTCATGGCGGTCGCAGATGGCCCGGATCGCCGGATAGTCGGCGGGCTGGCCGAACAGGTCGACAGCGATGACCACGCGCGGTTTCAGCCTGCCCTCGGCCTTCACGGCCTCGATGGCGGCCTCGAGTTTGGCCGGATCCATATTGCAGGTGTGCGGGTCCACATCGACGAAGATCGGCGTGCAGCCCAGCCAGGGCACCACCTCGGCCGTGGCGGTGAAGGTAAAGCTGGGCACAAAGATCGCATCGCCGGTGCGCAGGCCCCAGGCCATCAGCGGCAGGATCAGGGCGTCGGTCCCGTTGGCGCAGCCCAGCGCGTGCTTCGCCTGACCAAAGGCGGCCAGATCGTCCTCGAACTGGCGGACCTGCGGGCCCATGACCCAGGCACCGCTTTCCACGGCGGCCATGACGGCGGCCTCGATCTTGCCGCCGAGGCGATGGCGCTGGGCCTGAAGGTCGATGAAGGCAATGCTCATGGGTCTCGGTCTTTCTGTGCGGCGGGTTTGCCCCGCGTCTGGTGGCGCGCCATAGCAAGCACGCGCCCTTCTGACCAAACGGGGGACGGTCACTTCGCGTTGCGACTTCTTACGATGCGCCCTAATCAGGGCGATCTCAATGTCCGTTCGCGGACACACAACCCCTGCGCCTGATCCGGGAGAAGACGTGATTTCAGTACCGGCGTCCGCCGGCCATTCGGCCGTGTTTCTGGATCGTGATGGCGTCCTGATCGATGATGTCGGCTATCCGCACCGCGAGGACCAGCTGGCCTTTGTGCCCGGCGCGGCCGAGGCCGTGCGGCGCCTGAACACCCTGGGCTATCTGGTGGTGATCGTGACCAACCAGTCGGGAGTCGCGCGGGGCATGTTCAGCCACGGCCAGATGGAAGCCTTCAACGATCTGATCGTCCGTCGGCTGGCCGCAAAGGGCGCGCGCATTGGGGCGGTCTATGCCTGCCCCTACCATGCCGAGGCCGTCGATCCGGCCTGGCACCACCCGGATCATCCGGACCGCAAGCCCAACCCGGGCATGATTCTGCGCGCCATCGCCGACCACGGCATTGATCCGAAGCGCGCCTTCATGATCGGCGACCGGCCCAGCGACATGGAGGCCGCACGGAGAGCGGGTATCCCCGGCTTTCTGTTCGACGGTGGAAATCTCGACGATTTCGTGCGTGACCTGCTGGCGATCTGAGGCATAAATTCTACATGGGGTGAAATACCCAGCCGTCGGAGCCCAGATCATGACTGAGACCCGGACCTATGCCGAGCGCCGCTTCACCTCCGAGGACGGGCTGGATCTGTATGCGCGCGACTATGCCGGGGCCGATGGGCAGGCGCGCCTGCCCGTCATCGCCATCCACGGCCTGACCCGCAACTCGGCGGACTTCCACGGTATTGCGACCCTGCTGGCCCAGGGCGGCCGTCGCGTACTCGCCGTCGATGTGCGCGGGCGGGGCCGCTCGGACCGGGCCCCCGATCCCATGACCTATCAGCCCGCCACCTATGCGAAGGATGTGCTGGCCCTGCTGGCCCAGACAGGTATCGAGCGGGCGGTGTTCCTCGGCACCTCCATGGGCGGGCTGATCACCATGGCGGTGGCGGCCCTGCGGTCCAGGGTGATCGCCGCCGCCATCCTGAACGACATCGGCCCCGAGGTGGACAAGGCGGGTCTGGCCCGCATCGCCGCCTACACTGGCCAGCCGGTCGAAACCCCGACGTGGGAGGCCGCCGCCGCCTATGTCGAAAAGACCAACGGCGTTGCCTTCCCCCACTACGGCCCCGACGACTGGGCCTCCTTCGCCCGGCGGGTGTTCCGCGAGGGGACGGAGGGCACGCCCGTGCTCGACTATGATCCCGACATCGCGGTGCCGATCCGGGCGGCAGGCGACAAGGCGCTGGTGCCCAATCTGTGGCCGATGTTCGGGCGACTGGCCCGGGGGCGGCCGACCCTGCTTGTGCGCGGTGAGACCTCGGACCTGCTCAGCGCCGGCATCGCCGCGAAGATGAGAAAGCGCGCCCCGAAGATGGACTATGTCGAGGTCCCCGGCATCGGCCACGCCCCCATGCTGGACGAGCCGGCCGCCCGGGCGGCGATCTTCGAATTCCTGTCGGACGTGCCCTGACCGGGCCGATCCTCAGGCCTTCTTGACGAACTCGGTGCGCAGCACCAGTCCCTTGACCTTGTCGACATTGGCCTCGATCTCGTCGGGGTCCCCGGTCAGCCGGATCTTGCGCACCATGGTGCCGCGCTTCAGCGTTACCCCGCCTGATCCCTTGACCTTCAGATCCTTGATCAGGGTGACGCTGTCGCCGTCGGCCAGCTCATTGCCGTTGGCATCGCGGGTCGGGGTATCGCTCATTTCGGGGCTTTCTCAACGGGGGCCTTGATCGGCACATTGGCGTCCAGTTCGTCCAGCCACACCCGGGCCGATACGTCCGACGGCGCGCGCCAGTCGCCCCGGGGGCTCAGCGAGCCCCCCGTCACCACCTTGGGCCCGTTCGGCAGGGCCGAGCGCTTGAACTGGCTGGTCTGGAAGAAGCGCACGAGGAATTTGCGCAGCCAGAAGACGATCGTTTCCAGATCATATTCGACCTTTTCAGCGTCCGGCGTCCCCGAGGGCCAGTGCCCGCTGCCGGCATCCTTCCATGCCTGCCAGGCCAGGAAGGCCACCTTGGACGGCGCCATGCCATAGCGGCTGAAGTGGAACAGGAAGAAGTCGTTCAGGGCATAGGGGCCGACCGTCGCCTCGGTCGACTGGATCTGTCCGTCCTTCGCCGGCACCAGTTCGGGCGAGATTTCGGTGTCAAGAATGGCCTTGAGCACCGGGGTGGCATCCGCTCCGACCAGTTCCCGGTCCGCGACCCATCGGATCAGGTGCCGGATCAGCGTCTTGGCCACGCCGGAATTGACGCCATAGTGGCTCATGTGATCGCCGACGCCATAGGTGGCCCAGCCCAGCGCCAGCTCCGACAGATCACCCGTGCCAATGACAAAGCCGTTGTGCTGATTGGCCAGGCGGAACAGATAATCCGTCCTGAGACCCGCCTGCACATTCTCATAGGTGATGTCGTGCACGGCCTCACCCTGTGCCGCCGGATGGCCGATGTCGGCCAGCATCCGCTCGGCCGCCGGGCTGATATCGATCTCCTCGCCCGTCACGCCAAGGGCCTTCATCAGCGCCCAGGCGTTCGATTTCGTCCCTTCCGAGGTGGCAAAGCCCGGCATGGTGTAGGCGCGGATGCCGGTGCGGGGCAGCTCCAGCCGGTCAAAGGCCCGGCAGGCGACCAGCAGGGCCTGGGTCGAATCCAGCCCCCCCGAGACGCCGATGACCACGGTCTTTGACCCGGTCGCCACCATCCGCTTCATCAGGCCCTGGACCTGGATATTGAACGCCTCATAGCAGTCGCGGTCCAGGCGCGCGGGATCGTCCGGCACAAACGGAAAGCGGTCGAGCGGGCGGATAAGGTCGTCCCGCCCTCGCGCGGGCCGGGCGTTAAAGCTCAAGGGGGTGAAATGCGTGGCAGCCGGCTCGCGCCTGGCGCAGTCGGCAAAAGTGCCATTGCGCAGGCGATCCTGTCCGATGCGGTCCACATCGACGTCGCAGATCGTCAGCCCTCCGCCCATTGCGAACCGTTCGCCCTCGGCCAGTTTCGCACCCAGCTCATGAACCGTGGCCTGACCGTCCCACGCCAGATCGGTGGTGCTTTCGCCCCAGCCGGAGGCGGCGAACACATAGGCGGCCATGGCCCGCGCCGACTGGCTGGCGCACAGCAGGGCCCGCTCATCGGCCTTGCCGATGACGATATTGGAGGCCGACAGATTCAGCAGGATGCGAGCCCCCGCCAGGGCCTGACGGGTCGAGGGGGGCAGCGGCGCCCAGAAGTCCTCGCAGATTTCCACGCCGAACACGAAGCCGTGGCGGTTGTCGGCCTCGAACAGCACATGGGTCCCGAAGGGCGCATACTCACCGCCGACCGCGACCATGGGATAGCTGGCTCCAATCTCATCGGCGGCGGCGAACCAACGCTTCTCATAGTACTCGCGATAGTTGGGCAGGTAGGTCTTCGGCACCACGCCACGCACCTTCGCGTTCGCCACCACCACGGCGCAGTTGTAGAGGCGATCGCCGTGCCGGATGGGCGCCCCGAACAAGGCGACGAGATGTGCCTCCCCGGCAGCCACGGCGATACGGCGAATCTGCCGCTCAACCTCATCCAGCAGCGCCCCCTGCATATGCAGGTCATCCAGCGCATAGCCACTCAAGCTCAGCTCGGGAAAGACGATCAGGTCGACGCCCTGTTCGGCCGCCTGTTCGATCAGGCGGATATGCTCATCGGCATTGGCCTTTGGGTCCGCAGGATGGACGACAGGGGTGGCCGCCGCCACGCGCACAAAGCCGTGGGTCGCCGGGCTGAAGAAGGGATGTGTCTGGGCCATCAATCCATCCGGGAGCGCGCCGAGGGAGCATCTGGGCGCCGACCGCCGCCTTGTCGCACATATGGGGTGCACTCCCCAAGATGCGGTTTCTTCGTGTCGCAGGTGACGCTGGCGCGCCCGCCCGCTAAAGCGGACCCATGAATGACGCACCGAAAAAAGGCTGGTTCCAGCGGCTGAGCGACGGACTGTCCCGCTCCTCGCGCCAGATGACCGAACAGGTGGTCTCCACCTTCGTCAAGGAGCCCCTCAGCGAGACGGCACTGGAACAGCTGGAAGAGCATCTGCTGGAAAGCGATCTGGGCCCGGCCGCGACCGACCGCATCGTCGAGCGGTTCCGCGCCCTGCGCTTCGGGGCCGGTGCCTCCGAGGTCGAGGTGAAGACCGCCTTGGCCGAGGCGGTGGCCGACGAGCTGCGCGCTCATGAGGCCCGCTATGAGCCGCTGAACGGCCCCCGCCCCTTCGTCACCCTGTTCGTCGGCGTCAATGGTTCGGGCAAGACGACGACATTGGGCAAGATCGCCGCCGATCTGACCGGTCAGGGCGCCAAGGTCATGATCGTGGCCTGCGACACCTTCCGCGCTGCGGCCCGCGAACAGCTGAAGGTCTGGGCCGAGCGGGCCGGTGCCACGTTTGAAAGCCGCCGCGACGGCGCCGACCCTGCCGGTCTGGCCTTCGACGCCGTGACCCGGGCCCGGGCCGAAGGTTATGATGTCGTCCTGATCGACACCGCCGGCCGTCTGCAGAACAAGTCGGCCCTGATGGACGAACTGCTCAAGATCGTGCGGGTCCTGAAAAAGGTCGATCCGGAGGCCCCGCATGAAACCCTGCTGGTGCTTGACGCCACCGTCGGCCGCAACGCCCTGGAACAGGAAAAGATCTTTGGCCGGACAGCCTATGTGTCGGGTCTGGTCATGACCAAGCTGGACGGCACGGCCCGAGGCGGTGTGCTGGTCCCCGTCGCCCAGGCATCGGACGCCCCCATCAAGCTGATCGGGGTGGGAGAGGGCATCGACGATCTGCAACCGTTTGACGCCGACGCCTTTGCCCGTTCGCTGGTCGGTCTGGAGGCCACATCATGAGTGAGCGCGCCGCTCCCCCCACCTGGGTCCGCCAGGCCGTCGATTTCGGGGCTCTCGCCGCCTTCGCGGGCGCCTTCATCCTCTATCGCGTGCGCGGGCTTCCCGGCGACGAGGCCCTGGTCCAGGCCACCTGGTTCCTTGTCGGCGGTGCGGCCATCGCCGTCGCCGTCGGCCTCGTGGTCGAGCGGCGCCTGGCGCTGATGCCCCTGATCGTGGGCGGATTCGCCCTGGTGTTCGGCCTGCTGACCCTGTTCACCCAGGATGATCTATGGGTGAAGCTCAAGGTCACCATCCTGAACCTCAGCCTTTCGATCCTGCTGCTGGGCGGACTGAAAATGGGCAAGCAGCCGCTCAAGGCCCTGCTGGGCAGCGTCATCCCCATCAATGATCGGGCATGGCGCATCCTGACCCTGCGCTACGGCCTGTTCTTCGCCGCGGTGGCCCTGGTCAATGAGGCTGTGCGCAGCGAGGCCCTGGTCGGCTGGGTGACCGATCAGCTGGGCTATGATGGCGTTGACCCGGCCGACGTCTGGGTCAGCTTCCGGGGGGTCCTGTGGATCGCCTCGTCCGTGTTCGGCCTCAGCAACATGCCCCTGATCTTTCGCAATCTTCAGTCCGAAGCCCCGGATGGCCCCGCCGCCCCGCCGCCCGGCCCCAATACCGCGCCCTGAACAGCCGGGGCGCGGACGGAAGAAATGTCGCGCAGCCGTCGCGAAAGCGTAAAGCGGCCCTGATAGCCCTGTCGGCATTGAGGCGCGTCAGGGGAGGCGATCGGTCATGGTGAAGTCCGGCAAGAAGGCGCGCGAGGCCGGCTCTCTCGCGGACTCGCCCAGCCACCTCATTCACCGGGCCCTGCAGCTCGCCCTCGATATCTATACACGTGAAGTGGGGACCGACGGCCTGACCCAACGCCAGTTTGCCGTGCTGGAGGCCGTGTCGCTGCGCGCCGGCCTGACGCAGACCGATCTGGTCAAGGCCACGGGCATCGACCGCTCGACCCTCGCCGATCTGGTGGCCCGCATGACGCAGCGCGGACTTCTGTCGCGCGAGCGGTCGTCTCTCGACGCGCGCGCCATGGCCGTGCGCCTGACGCCCGAGGGCGAGGCGGCTCTGGCCGAGGCCCGTCCCCGCGTCGTCGAGGCGGACCGTCAGATCATGGCTCTCCTGCCCAAGGGGCGGCGCGAGGCCTTCCTCGAAATCCTGGGCGAACTGGCCGGAGCGGCCGATGCCGCCCCCGAGGAAGCCATCGCTGCGGCGCGCGCCGAAAAGAAACGGCTCAAGGAACTGCGCAAGGCCGAGAAAGCCGCGCAGAAGGCCGAAAAGGCCGCGTTGAAAAAGTCGGGCAAGAAGTCCGGCAAGGCCAGGGGCAAGGATGCCGCTCAGGCGGAACCTGAGGCCGCCTGACCCTTCGGTCCGCTGACGGCCCGGAACCCGGCGGCCGCAAAGCGCACCATATAGTCACAGGCGCTGTCCAGATCCCCCGATTGGCACAGCCCGCCCGACAGGCGGTCCAGCCGGCCCGTCTCACCCAGGGTCAGGGTCAGGGCCCCGGACAGATTGTGCCATCCCCAGTACAGATCGGCGTCGCTGGCCTCCGGCAGGACGACGCGCAGCAGATCGATCAGCCGCCGGATCGACGGGTCGAAATAGCGGGCCATGGTCTCGCCGCCAAAGGTCGGGTTGGCGTTGGTCTGGGCGACCAGGGCCGAATAGTGCTTCCAGCCCGGCCCCCCCTTCAGCGACCACTGGAAGGGTGGCCTCAGAAAGGCCTCCAGCAGGCCCTCCAGCGTCATCCGGCCTTCGTTCTCGCGCGCGTAGCGGTTGATCGCCTCGACCCGCTCATTGTTCCAGACCTCGGCCCGGCGCAGGAAGACGGCGTCGAACAGATCGCGCTTGGCGCCGAAATAATAATGGACCAGGGCCGTATCGACGCCGGCCTCGCGGGCAACCTCGCGGATCGTCACCCCGTAAAAGCCGTGTTTGGAAAACAGGTCTTCGGCGGCATCCAGAATCGAGTCGCGCGTTTCACCGTTGCGGTTCCCCTGACTCTTGGACGGTCGGCCCCGCCGGGCGGTGGTCTCGATCCGGCCGGCGCGTTTGCCCTCGACGGGCAGGGCGGGGGCCAACGGCGCGGTGATCTTGCTCATGCCGACAAGGCTAGTCGCGCCACCTCCATCCGGCAATCACGCATCCGGCACGTCCTCCGGGGGTATGTATTCCTGCCACAGCCGAGCCTGAATTCCGCGCCCGGACAGGCTTGGCCGTTTGACAGATGGCCAAAAACGGGGTCAGTCTGCGGAAAATCATTGAACGCTGAATAAAAGCGTCTTGGGCTGGAAACAGAGATTGGGGTTTCAAATGAACAGACTCGTCAAAACCGTCCTTCTGGCGGGGGCCGCCTGGAGCGCGCTGTCCGCCACCGCCATTGCCCAGCAGGCACCGGCACAGGATCCGACCGTCACCGCGCTGGATGAAATCATCGTCACCGCCCGTCGCCGTGACGAGCAGCTGAAGGACGTGCCGGTCGCCGTGACCGCTCTGTCCGCGACCCGGCTCGAGGAAACCGGCGCGACCGACATCACCACCCTGCAGCAGCAGACGCCGAACGCGACCGTCCAGGTGGCCCGGGGCTCCAACTCGACCCTGATCTCCTTCATCCGCGGCGTCGGCCAGCAGGACCCGCTGTGGGGCTTTGAGCCCGGCGTCGGCCTCTATGTGGACGATGTCTACGTCGCCCGTCCGCAGGCGGCGGTGCTCGATATCTTCGACATCGAACGCATTGAGGTTCTTCGCGGTCCGCAAGGCTCGCTGTATGGCCGCAACACCGTCGGCGGTGCCATCAAATATGTGACCTCGCGCCTGTCGCAAAACGCCGAGGCCACCATCCGCGGCGCCTACGGCAGCTACAATCAGGTCGACCTGATCGCTTCGGGCAGCGTACCGCTGACCGACAGCTTCCGCGTCGGGGCGGCCTTCGCCAACCTGACCCGCGACGGCTACGGCTCCAACCTGAACACGGGCGCCGAACACTACGACAAGGACGTCACCGCCTTCCGCGTCAGTGCCGAGTTCACGCCGCGCGACGAGGTCTTCTTCCGCCTCGCCTATGATCGCACCCAGGATGACTCCAGCCCCCGTCACGGCCACCGCGAAGTGGCCGGCGTCGGACCGGGCGCAGGCGTGCCGGGCAGCGTCTATGACACCTATGCCGGGATCGGTGACGAGAACTCGGTCGAAAGCGAGGGCCTGTCCTTCACCGGCCAGGTTGACGTCAGCGAAAACTGGACCTTCAAGGCGATCGCGGCCTGGCGCGAGGGTCGTACCGACACGGTCATCGACTTCGACAACACCCCGGCGCCGACGCTGGACATCCCGGCCTACTATGCCGATGAACAGTTCACGGCCGAGTTCCAGTTCCAGTTCAACTATGACCGCATCCAGGGCGTGTTCGGCCTCTTCTATCTGGACGGCTCCGCGGAAGGCGCCTTTGACACCATCCTCGGCAATGCCGGGATCGTGATCGGCACGGGCGGCGTGGTCGATACGGAAAGCGTCGCCCTGTTCGCCGATGTGAACCTTGACCTGACCGAGCGCCTGCACCTGGGCCTCGGCATCCGCTGGACCGAGGACACCAAAACCGGCACCGTGTTCCGCGCCAACTATCTCGGTGCCACCCGGTCGCCTCTGCTGGGCGGAACACCGCGTGCGCCGCTGCTGCTGCGGACGGACTATACGAACAAGCGCACCTTCGACGACATCTCGCCGCGGATCGCCCTGTCGTACGACTTCTCCGACGCGATCACGGGTTATGCTTCCTGGTCCTCGGGCTTCAAGTCCGGCGGCTTCGACATGCGCGGCGACGCCGTCTTCACCCCGGACACGGTCAATGGCTACAACCCGGAAACGGTCGACAGCTATGAGATCGGCCTGAAGGGACGCGCGGGCCCGCTGTCGTTCAGCTCGTCGATCTTCTACAACGAGTACCAGGACCAGCAGGTCACCACCCAGGTTCCGGCCGTCGGCGGCATCGCCAGCTTCGTCGACAACGTCGGCCAGTCCACCCTGTACGGTGCCGAGTTCGAAGGCTCCCTGTTCCTGACGGACAGCCTGACGGCCAACTTCGCCATCGGTTATCTGAACAGCGAGTTCGACGAATTCCTGCGCTACAACCTGACCACCATGGCCTATGAGGACATCTCCGACCTGGTGGTGCTCCAGAACGCTCCGGAATGGACCGGCTATTTCGGTGTCACCTGGCGCAGTGATCTGGCGGGTGGCGAGCTGGTCGTGACCCCCTCGGTCAGCTATCGCGGCGACTTCAGCCAGTTCGAGTTCCCGAACCCGATCCTGGACCAGGACGCCTATGCCCTGGTCGACCTGTCGCTGATCTGGACCGCGCCCAGCGAGCGCTGGAGCGTCGGCCTGTTCGGCAAGAATCTGACCGACGAAGAATACCGCGTGGGGGGCTACAACTTCCCGGGCGCCCTCTTCAACGACTCGATCATCGGCTACTACGGGCCCCCACGGACCGTGACCGGATCGATCCAGGTCAAGTTCTGATCCCGACCTTGAACGTCTGACACCTGTCCGGGCGGCGGTTCCTTCGAGCCGCCGCCCTTTTTCTTTTGCATGCCGGACCGGGAACGCTACCGTCGCGCCCGGTACAGGAACCATCAGGGGAACCGCCATGACCGAAGCTGCCGCGACCGGCACCGAAAAGCCCGTCTCCCCGGGCTATCGCTTCTATGTTCTGGCGATCCTGATCTTCGTCTACATGCTGAACTTTCTGGACCGGCAGATCATCGGCATCCTGGCCGCGCCGCTGAAGGAAGAGTTCGGCCTGACCGACAGCCAGTTCGGCCTGCTGGGCGGCATCGCCTTCGCCTCGGTCTATTCCACCCTGGCCATCCCGCTCGCCTGGCTGGCGGACCGCTACAGCCGCGTCTGGATCATGACCGGTGCCCTGACGGTCTGGTCGGGCTTCACCGCCCTGTGCGGCGTCGCGACCTCCTACGGACAGCTCTTCCTTTACCGCATGGGGGTCGGCGTCGGTGAAGCGGGCGGCGTCGCCCCGGCCTATTCCCTCGTCGCGGACTATTTCCCGCCGCATCAGCGGGCAAGGGCCCTGGCCGGCTTTGCCTTCGGCATTCCGCTGGGCACGGCGGCGGGCACCCTCGTCGGGGGTCTTCTGGCGGCAGAGTACGGATGGCGGACGGCCTTCATCGTGGTCGGCCTGATCGGCGTACTGGTGGCTCCGGTCCTTCGGCTGACGGTCAGGGACCCCAAGCGGGGTGCCACGGACATTCCCCGTCCCGTCGAGCCGGCCGCGCCCGCCGATGCCGCCCCCGTGGCCTCGCATCCGCCCGCGGCCTCATCCGCTGTGGGCCGCACCGCCGCCCTCATCATGCTGGGCCTGGGCGCCGGTCTGCTGGTGCTGGCGGCCCTCGCCTATTCCGGTCTCCTTGCCCTCGGCAGCGCCATGGTTCTGGGCTTCGCCGGGCTGCTGGCGCTGGTCATTGGCATCTCCCTGATGATCGCCCGCGCGACCGCTTCGGTCGTGATCAAGAAGAAGAGCTTCTGGCTGCTGGCCCTGGGGGCGGCCTCCTCTTCTGTCTGCGGCTATGGCGTCGCCGGCTGGCTGCCCCTGTTCTTCATGCGCAGCTTTGACCTGACCCTGCGGGAGGTCAGCTGGTACTACTCTGGCATCGCCCTGATCGGCGGCATCCTGGGCATCTGGCTGGGCGGCATGATCGCCGACAAACTGGCCCATCGCGGCAAGGGCGCCTATCCGCTGGTCCCGGCCATCGCCTTTCTGATCTCGGCCCCCTGTTTCATCCTGGCGATGAACTCCGACTGGCTGATCGCCCAGATCTTCGCCGACGGCGGCACCCGGGCCCAGGCCCTGATCGTCGCCTTCCTGATCTTCATCATCCCGACCGGCCTGAACCTCGCTTGGCTGGGGCCGATCACCGCCTCCATCCAGAATCTGGTCGCCGCCCCAATGCGCTCGACGGCCTCGGCCCTGTTTCTGCTGATCAACAACCTGCTCGGCATCGCCGTAGGCTTCTATTACTTCGGCTGGATGAGCGATCTGCTGGCACCCCGGTTCGCTGAGGAGAGCCTGCGCTGGGCCATCTACACCGGCATGGGCTTCTATGTGCTGGCGGCGCTGCTGCTGATCGGCGCCTCGCGCACCCTCAAGCGCGACTGGATCGACTGATCCCTGACACCAGACCGGCTCCGCCTGTTGCGCGTGCGAACGGGCGGAGCCTATAAGCCTCGCAATCCTCCCCACCAGCGGACGCGACGGTTTCCATGAATATTCACGAGTATCAGGCCAAGCAGGTTCTGAAGGGCTTTGGCGCACCGGTCGCGGCGGGCGTGGCCATCACCTCGGCGGACGAGGCCGAGGCCGCCGCCCGGTCCCTGCCCGGCCCGCTCTATGTCGTGAAGTCCCAGATCCACGCCGGTGGACGCGGCAAGGGCAAGTTCAAGGAACTGGGCGCCGACGCCAAGGGCGGCGTGCGTCTGGCGAAATCGGTTGAGGAAGCCGTGGCCCATGCCCGCGAAATGCTGGGCAAAACCCTGGTCACCGCCCAGACAGGCGAGGCCGGCAAACAGGTCAACCGCCTCTATATCGAGGATGGTGCCGACATCGCCCGCGAGCTCTACTGCTCCCTGCTGGTGGATCGTCAGCACGGCCGCGTCGCCTTCGTCGTCTCGACCGAGGGCGGCATGGACATCGAAGCCGTCGCCCATGACACGCCCGAGAAGATCCAGACCATCGTCATCGATCCCGAGACCGGTGTCACCGACGCCGATGTCGCCACGCTGAACACGGCGCTGAAGCTGGACGGAGCGGCCGCCGAGGACGGCAAGACCCTGTTCCCGATCCTCTACAAGGCCTTCATCGACACCGACATGTCGATGCTGGAAATCAACCCGCTGATCGTCATGGAGAACGGTCGCCTGCGCGTGCTGGACGCCAAGGTCAGCTTTGACGGCAATGCCCTGTTCCGCCACCCGGACATCCTGGCCCTGCGCGACGAGACCGAGGAAGACCCCAAGGAGATCGAGGCCTCGAAATGGGACCTCGCCTATGTCGCCCTGGACGGCAACATCGGCTGCATGGTCAACGGTGCCGGTCTGGCCATGGCGACCATGGACATCATCAAGCTGTATGGGAAAGAGCCCGCCAACTTCTGTGACGTCGGCGGCGGCGCGTCGAAGGAAAAGGTGGCTGCGGCCTTCAAGATCATCACGGCCGACCCCCGCGTCGAGGGCATTCTGGTCAACATCTTCGGCGGCATCATGCGCTGTGACGTGATCGCCGAGGGCGTGGTCGCGGCCGTCAAGGAAGTAGGCCTCAAGGTGCCGCTGGTGGTGCGTCTGGAAGGCACCAATGTCGAGGAAGGCAAGCGGATCCTCAACGAATCCGGCCTCGCCATCACCGCCGCCGACGACCTCGACGACGCCGCCCAGAAGATCGTCAAGGCGGTGGGGTGATGCGACTGGCTTCTGCCTTCTGCGCGCTTCTCGCGCTTGGCGGATGCCAGCAGTCAGCAGTTCCGGCGTCTGACGCCCGCAACGCTGAATTGATCCAGCAGGACTTTATGCAGTTCTGCGAGGCTGGAGCCGCTGCCAAAGACTCGAGACAGATCGTCGCTGCACTGGAGGCGGCAGGATGGTACGAGTGGCCCAAGGACGAGGCTGGTGGCCATCGGGCGTTCTCCAACGACAATCAGATCAACCACGTCAGCCTTGAGCGGTGGGAGGAGGTTGTGGTTTGTCGGGTATCCAATCCGATGGGCAGCGAGGCTATGACCAACATGCTCACAGATTGGCTGGCGGGGCGGCCGGGTGTTCAGCGTCGCACTGAGGCGAGTCAAATGCCCCCCCTCTCTGGAGATTGTCGGTCGTTCGACATCAACGGAGAGGAGTACGCTGCTTGCTCGTTCGGGTATAACGAAGGGATATCGTCTGAACTCGCTCTTATCATTCCTGCTGGCTCCGCAGCCTTGGAGCCTCCCGGAGTGCCAGCGGCTTCGCCGAGAAAAGAGTGACGGCAGCCGCGCCCACAGATTGTGCGCTCCACATAACCCGTGTTACACATAACCCGTGACGCGCAACCTCACCCTCGCTATCGATGAAGACCTGCTCGACAAGGTGCGGGTGCTGGCCGCCATGAAGCGGACCAGCGTCAATGAGATGGTGCGCGGCTTCCTCCAGCGCGCAGTCGAGGAGGAGAGAGAGGCCGACGAGGCGCGCGAGGCCCTTCTCAGGCTCATCGACGAGTCCGAAGGACGCGGCGGCGAAGGCTGGCGCCCTCCCACGCGTGAAGAGACCTACAGCGGGGAACCTCGGTTTGATCGCGAATACTGAGGTCTTTCTCGACACCAACATTCTGCTCTACGCGGCCCTTGGCCGCGATCACGCGGGCCATCGGTGGGGCCGTGCGCGTGAAATCGTTCTGACGGAAGACTATTGCACCTCGGGTCAGGTGCTGGCCGAATTCTACAACAATGTCATCAGAAAGAGCGCGCAGCCGCTCACGCCGGAAAAGGCCCGGGAATGGGTCCGGGTGGTGGCCATGAAGCCGTGCCAGCCGATCACGACCGCCGTGGTTCTGGATGGGATCGCCCTCTCGCATCGTTACCAGATCAGCTACTGGGACGGCGCCATCATCGCCGCGGCCGAGCGGCTGGGCGCGCGCGTGATCTATTCCGAAGACCTGAACGATGGTCAGACCTATGGGACCGTCCGGGTCGAAAACCCGTTCCGGGACATCTGACCGGATGGCACGCGCGATCATTCCTGTTATCACCCCGACCAGGGTCCCGGCCCGGGGCTGGCCGACGGCCCCTTTGGATCTCTCCTGCGGAGCAATGCGCATGTCGCTTCTGTCGATCATGAAGCCTCTCGCTGCCGGTGTCGTGGCGCAGAAGCTCACCAAGGCGGTGGGGTGATGCTGGCCGCGCTCGCATGGGCGACGGTCATCGGTACCACGGCGCTGGCAGACACCGCGTCGCAGGACGCGCATGTCCTGCAGATCTTCCGGGAAGCCTGCGTCGAAACTGGGCTGGATCGTGGGGCTTTCGAGGAACTGGCGCGCGAGCGGCGCTGGCGGCGGGTGCGCGTTACGTCGAGTGGCGACCGAATGGGAGGATGGCACCTGATGTTCCGGGTCCGGGGCGGTCATGTCATGCTCGTCGGACTCCCTGAGTCCGATGCATCCGACCCCTCGGCAGGGTCGATGTGTTCGGTGTCCGTGGAGCGCGCGCCGCCCTCCCTCCAGCAGGAGGTTACCGCCCTCGCCGCCAGCCTCGGACTTGAAAGCGATCCGATGGGCGGGAATTTTCCGTCGGCCGCCGGTCCGGTCCGGACCTGGTCAAGACTCGGTGACTCCACCCTGACCTACGCCACGTCTCCTGACGGACGTGCAGTCATCTCTCTCTCCCGCCAGCGGATCATCAGCACCGTCACTTCTACTTCGCCCATCCAGCCCTGACACTCCTTTCTGTTTTCTCGGAGACTGCCTATGTCCCTCCTGTCGATCCTCAAGCCCCTCGCCGCGGCTACGGCCCTCGCCCTCGTCCCGGCCGTGGCCCAGGCTCAGGCGGCTGATCCCCTGCTGGCGACCTTCCAGTCGACCTGTGTCGAGACCGATGGTCAGGCGTCGGTCGCCATGGCCAAACTGGACGCGGCCGGTTGGAGCGTGCTGCCGCCCGAGATGCTGGGACCGGATGCCCCGTTCGATAATCTGCAGGCCAGGATGCTGTTCGGAAACGAGGGCATCAACATCGCCATGACCGGCGACATGAACGAGGGGCTGGGCACCCTGACCAATGGTGGCGACCTGTATCTTGCTGTGTGCGCCATTGGCGTGATGCCCGGCGACTATGCCGCCGTGGACGGTGCCGTCGCCCGCTGGCTGGACATGACGCCCAATGACGACATGAGCACGGGGGAGCTTCGCGGCTATCCCTACACCATCCAGGACGGCCGAAAGGTCGCCATCGCGCCGGACCTGGCCGAGGATGCCCTGCTTGAGTTGGCGGCCAATGACGACATGCGGATCGTCATGACCGGCGACTCCGAGGGCGTGATCATGATCATGTTCATGCGGCCCCAAACCCGCTGACCGCCCCCTGCTCGCCTTCGCGCCTTCCTCCCCCACCCCTGCACCGCCTCGCGGCGCTTGAATCCAGGTTCCCCATGTCCATTCTCGTCAACAAAGACACCCGCGTCCTCGTCCAGGGGCTGACCGGCAAGACCGGCACCTTCCACACCGAACAGGCGCTGCGCTATTTCGGCACGAAGATGGTCGGCGGCGTCCACCCGAAGAAGGGCGGCGAGACCTGGCACGGGTCGGAGGGCGAGAGCCTGCCGATCTTCGCCTCGGTGGCCGAGGGGCGCGAGCGGACCGGCGCCGACGCCTCGGTCATCTATGTGCCGCCGGCCGGGGCCGCAGACGCCATCATCGAGGCGATCGAGGCCGAGGTACCCTTCATCGTCTGCATCACCGAGGGTATTCCGGTCGCCGACATGGTGCGGGTCAAGGCGCGCCTCGACCGGTCGAACTCGCGTCTGCTGGGCCCCAACTGCCCCGGCATCCTGACCCCCGAGGAATGCAAGATCGGCATCATGCCGGGCTCTATCTTCCGCAAGGGCTCGGTCGGCATCGTCTCGCGCTCCGGCACCCTGACCTATGAGGCCGTATTCCAGACCTCGAACGAGGGTCTGGGCCAGACCACGGCGGTCGGCATCGGCGGCGATCCGGTCAAGGGCACCGAGTTCATCGACGTCCTCGAGATGTTCCTGGCGGACGATGCGACCGAATCGATCGTCATGATCGGCGAGATCGGCGGCGCGGCCGAGGAAGACGCGGCCCAGTTCCTGATCGACGAGGCGAAGAAGGGCCGCAAGAAGCCCATGGTCGGCTTCATCGCCGGTCGCACTGCGCCCAAGGGCCGCACCATGGGCCACGCCGGCGCCGTCGTCTCGGGCGGCAAGGGCGATGCGGAGTCCAAGATCGCGGCCATGGAGGCGGCCGGCATCACGGTTTCGCCGTCGCCGGCGCGCCTCGGCACCACCCTGGTCGAGGTCCTGAAGGGCTGAAGCGGGGCTGTTGCGGGAAATTTCTTGTCGCAGGACCAAATTTCCCGCCCTTTCGCCCCGTTTCGGTCATGACCCGCAGCCGAACCGTGCGTATATGACCCTGTCACCGACGGAGCGTGCCGCTCCGCGGCCAAGGGATTGCGACGAACACGATGGCGGATGATGCCGGTCGGCTGAACCAGGTCTTTGCCGAGACCAGCTTTCTCTACGGGGCGAATGCCGCCTTCATCGAGGACCTTCACGCGCGCTGGGCCGATGACCCGGCTTCGGTGTCGGCCGAGTGGCGGTCCTTCTTTGACCAGTTGCGCGACAGTGCCGCGACGGTAAAGGCCTCCGCCGAAGCCGGTGCATGGGGCCGCAAGGGCGCGGGCGAACCCACCGAGGACACCGGCGTGTTCGACGGTCGCTGGCCCGAAGCCAAACCGGCCGGCAAGCCGGGCAAGGCCGCACCGGCGGCGGCCCCTGCGCCCGCTTCCTCCCGGGCGACGACGCCCGAGGATGTGCGCGCCGCCGCCCATGACTCGATCCGCGCCCTGATGCTGATCCGGGCCTATCGCGTGCGCGGCCATCTGCAGGCGACGCTCGACCCGCTGGGCATGGAGCCGCCAGTCCGTAATCCCGAGCTGACGCCCGAATTCTATGGCTTCAGCGAGACCGACCTCGACAAGCCGATCTTCCTCGACGGCGTGCTGGGCCTTGAGACCGGCACCCTGCGCGAGGTTCTTGATATCCTCAGGCGCACCTACTGCGGCCATATCGGCATCCAGTACATGCACATCGCCGAGCCCGAGGAGAAGTCCTGGCTGCAGGCGCGCATCGAGGGCCCCGACAAGTTCGAGGAGAACGCCTTCACCCGCGAGGGCAAGCTGGCCATCCTCAACAAGCTGATCGAAGCCGAGACCTTCGAACGCTTCCTGCACAAGCGCTTCCCCGGCACCAAGCGCTTCGGCCTCGATGGCGGCGAGGCCATGGTCCCGGCGCTCGAGCAGGTCATCAAGCGCGGCGGCAATCTGGGCGTCGACGAGATCGTGCTGGGCATGGCCCACCGCGGGCGTCTGAACGTCCTGTCGGCGGTCATGGGCAAGCCCTATCGCGCGATCTTCCACGAGTTCCAGGGCGGTTCGTCCGTGCCGTCCGACATCGAGGGGTCGGGCGACGTCAAATACCACATGGGCGCCAGCTCGGACCGCTCGTTCGACGACAATACCGTCCACCTGTCGCTGACCGCCAACCCGTCCCACCTCGAGATCGTCAATCCGGTCGTTCTGGGCAAGGCGCGCGCCAAGCAGGCGTTCGACATCCGCGAGGCCAACGCCGGCAAGCCCGAAGCCGAATGGGCGCTGGACCGCACCAAGGTCATGCCCCTGCTGATCCACGGCGATGCGGCCTTCGCCGGCCAGGGCGTGGTGGCCGAATGTTTCGCCCTGATGGGGCTGAAGGGCTACCGCACCGGCGGCACGGTTCACTTCGTCGTCAACAACCAGATCGGCTTCACCACGGCGCCGCGCAACAGCCGCTCCTCGCCCTATCCGTCGGACGTGGCCCTGATGGTCCAGGCGCCGATCTTCCACGTGAACGGCGATGATCCCGAGGCGGTGGTCTTCGCTGCCAAGGTGGCCACCGAGTTCCGCCAGAAATTCCACAAGGACGTGGTGGTGGACATGTTCTGCTACCGCCGCTTCGGCCACAACGAAGGCGACGACCCGACCTTCACCCAGCCCCTGATGTATTCGAAGATCCGGGCCCAGAAATCGACCCGCGAACTCTATGCCGAGCGTCTGGTCGCCGAGGGGGTCATCACTGCCGAAGACGTCGAGGCCGAGATCACCCGTTTCGAGCAGTTCCTTGATGCCGAGTTCGAGGCCGGCAAGGACTTCAAGCCTGAAAAGGCCGACTGGCTGGATGGCCAGTGGCACGGCATCGGCAAGCCGGAGGGCGACGAGCTGCGCGGCGAGACTGCCGTCCCGAAGGATCGCCTCGTCGAGATCGGCACCCGCCTGACCACCGTCCCCAACAGCATCGACGTGCACAAGACCCTGCGCCGGGTGCTGGACGGCCGCCGCCAGATGATCGAGACCGGTCAGGACCTCGACTGGGCCACGGCCGAAAGTCTCGCCTTCGGCACCCTTCTGGACGAGGGCTTCCCCGTCCGCCTGTCGGGTCAGGATTCTGTCCGCGGCACCTTTAGCCAGCGCCACTCCGGCATCATTGATCAGACCACGGAAGAACGCTTCATCCCGCTCAATCACCTGCGCGAGGGCCAGGCCCATTTCGAGGTGATCGACTCGGCCCTGTCGGAAGAGGCGGTGCTGGGTTTTGAATACGGCTACGCCCTCAGCGATCCCAACACCCTGGTGATGTGGGAGGCCCAGTTCGGCGACTTCGTCAACGGCGCCCAGGTGGTCATCGACCAGTTCATCAGCTCGGGCGAGCGGAAATGGCTGCGCATGTGCGGCCTGACCATGCTGCTGCCGCACGGTTATGAAGGTCAGGGCCCGGAGCATTCCTCGGCCCGCCTCGAACGCTTCCTGCAGGCCTGCGCCGAGGACAATATGCAGGTCGCCAACTGCACCACCCCGGCCAACTATTTCCACATCCTGCGTCGCCAGATGCACCGCCCGTTCAGGAAGCCGCTGATCCTGATGACGCCCAAGTCGCTGCTGCGTCACAAGAAGGCGGTCTCCCCCCTGTCGGATCTGGCCGAGGGCAGCTCCTTCCACCGTGTGCTCCACGACGACGCCCAGACCCGTCCCGATGTGGCGGGCATGACGCTCAGGCCTGACGCCGACATCCGCCGCGTCATCCTGTGCTCGGGCAAGGTCTATTACGACCTGCTGGAAGCGCGCGAGGCCGCCTTCAAGGACGGCAAGCCGGTCGACGACATCTACATCCTGCGGCTGGAACAGTTCTATCCTTGGCCGATGAAGTCGCTGATGACCGAACTGGCCCGCTTCCCCGGGGCCGAACTGGTCTGGTGTCAGGAAGAGCCCAAGAACATGGGCGGCTGGACCTTTGTCGATCCGTGGCTTGAACTGACGCTCGAGCGTCTCGATGTGAAGGCGAAGCGCGCCCGTTACGTGGGTCGCCCCGCCTCGGCCTCGACGGCGGCCGGCCTGATGAGCCGCCACAAGGCCGAGCTCGACGCCTTCCTTGCCGACGCCCTCGCCACCCCGAACTGACCCCTGCTTATCCGGAACCGGAACTGACATGGCTGATATCCTGACCCCCGCCCTTGGTGAATCCGTCGCCGAAGCCACCATTGCGAAGTGGACGAAGAAGGTCGGCGATCCGGTCAGGCGCGATGAGCTGCTGGTCGAGCTGGAAACCGACAAGGTCTCGCTTGAGGTCGTCTCGCCCGCCGACGGCACCCTGGCCGAGATCGCCTTCGATGCCGGCGACACCGTCGCCCCCGGCGCCATCCTCGGCAAGGTGACCGAGGGCGCTGCCGCCCCCGCCGGAGAAGCCGCCCCCACGGCCGAGGCCAAACCTGCCGAGGCCCCGAAGGCTGGAGGCGAGGCTTCGGTCCCCGTTCAGGTGCCGACCATGGGCGAAAGCGTGGCCGAGGGCTCGGTCGGAACCTGGCAAAAGAAGTCCGGCGACCGGGTGGCCAAGGACGAACTGCTGGTCGAGATCGAGACCGACAAGGTGGCCGTGGAAATCAGCGCCCCCGCCGACGGCATCCTGACCATTTCGGCCGAGGCCGGTTCGACCGTCACCCCCGGTCAGGTGATCGGCCAGATCGCTGCCTCCGGCGAGGCTGCTGCGGCGGCCCCCAGGGCCGAGGCCGCTCCGGCCAAGGCGTCGTCGGGCTCGGACGACCCGCACCTGTCGCCCGCCGTCCAGCGTGTGGTGGCCGAGAACAACCTCGATCCGAAATCCATCCAGGCCACCGGACCCAAGGGCAATATCACCAAGGCCGATGCGCTGAAGGCCGCCGCCCAGCCCCAGCCGACTGCCGCTGCGGCTCCGGCCAGGGCCGCGCCTGCGGCTCCGCCGCGCGCCGACCAGCCGCGCGAGGAACGGGTCAGGATGACCCGCCTGCGCCAGACCATCGCCCGCCGCCTGAAGGAATCGCAGAACACGGCCGCCCAGCTGACCACCTTCAATGAGGTGGACATGTCGGCGATCATGGCGCTGCGCAATCGCTACAAGGACGCCTTCGAAAAGCATCACGGCATCAAGCTGGGCTTCATGAGCTTCTTCGTGAAGGCCACGATTGCGGCGCTCAAGGAGCTGCCCGCCGTCAATGCCGAGATCGACGGCACCGACATCATCTACAAGAACCACTATGACATCGGCGTCGCCGTCGGCACCGAAAAGGGTCTGGTCGTGCCGGTGCTGCGCGATGCCGACACCCTGTCGCTGGCCGGGATCGAAAAGGGCATCGGCGATCTGGGCCGCGCCGCCCGCGACGGCAATCTGACTCTGGACCAGCTCCAGGGCGGCACCTTCACCATCACCAACGGCGGCGTCTATGGCTCGCTGATGTCGACGCCCATCCTGAACATGCCCCAGTCGGGCATTCTGGGCATGCACAACATCGTCCAGCGCCCCATGGCCATCAACGGCCAGGTCGAGATCCGCCCGATGATGTATCTGGCCCTCAGCTACGATCACCGCATCGTCGACGGCAAGGAAGCCGTGACCTTCCTTGTCCGGATCAAGGAGCACCTCGAGGATCCGCAACGCTTCCTGCTGGACCTTTAAGGTAAAGATTACCGGAGGGCGGATGGCCGAAGAGTATGAGGTCGCCCGATTTCTGACGGTGGCGGAGGCGGAATTGCTGGTTGCCCTGCTGGGTCGGCACGGCATTCGCGCCTGGCTTCCCGATCGGGACATGGCCACCATGCTACCCCATGTGCAAATGGCCCTGGGGGGAATCCGGGTCGTCGCCTATGCGGAGCAAATCGACGCGGCCCGCGATATCGCCCGCCGGGCACGGGCCGGAGAATTCGCGACCCCGGATGACAATGACGAATGGCAGGTCGAGGCCACGCCCGGCAGGATCGGCGAACTTGACGAGGCGGATGTTCAGGGTCTGGTCGGGTCGCGGCCGTTGATCCAGTTGGGCACCTTCCTGATCCTCGGCAGCGCGCTGTTTGCCGGGCTTCTGGGGTATTGCGGATCGTTTGCCGACCTTCGCAGCTAGCGGCCCTGGCCCTCCCCCAGCACCTCATCCGTATGTTCCCCCAGCGCGGGCGGGGGCCGATCATAGGCGACCGGCGTCGCCGACATGCGGATCGGGCTGGCCACGGTGCGGATGGGCTCCGACAGATCGGCGCGGGTCTGTTCGACCTCCAGCCCCCGGTGCTTCGCCTGCGGCTCGGCGAACACCTGATCGACGGTATTGACGGGGCCGCAGGGCACGCCCGCAGCCTCCAGCGCCGCCATCAGCCCCTTCATCGATTGCCCGGCGGTCAGGGCCGACAGCTCGGCCGACAGGGTCGCGCGGTTCTCGATCCGCACCGCATTGGTGGCATAGCGGGGGTCGGTGCCCATGCCCGGCGCGCCCAGCGCCGTGCACAGGGCGCGGAACTGGCCATCATTGCCGACCGCGATCACGACCATACCGTCCGTGCACGGAAAGGGCTGATAGGGTGACAGGTTCGGGTGGGCATTGCCCATGCGCGTGGGGGTCTTGCCCGAGACGAAATAATTGGTCGCCTGATTGGCCAGCATGGCGGCCTGCACATCGAACAGGGCGATGTCGATCTGCTGGCCCTCACCCGTCGCGCGCGCATGTAGCAGGGCGGCCAGAATGGCATTCGAGGCATAGAGGCCGGTGAACAGATCGGCGACCGCCACCCCGACCTTCATCGGCTCGGCCCCCGGCGCCCCGTCGGGCTGGCCGGTGACACTCATCAGCCCGCCCATGGCCTGGATCATATAGTCATAGCCCGCCCGGTGGGCGTCGGGCCCGTCCTGGCCAAAGCCGGTGATCGAGCAATAGACCAGCTTCGGATTGATCGCCTTCAGCGAGGCCCAGTCCAGCCCGTACTTCTTCAGCCCGCCGGTCTTGAAATTCTCGACCACCACATCGCAGGTCATGGCCAGTTTGCGGACCGCCTCGGTCCCCTCGGGCGTGGCGATATCGACCGCCACCGACTTCTTGCCCCGGTTGGCGCACAGGAAATAGGCCGCATCCCCGCGCGATCCATCCGTCTTCGTGGTGAAGGGCGGGCCCCACAGGCGGGTGTCATCCCCGGCCCCGGGCCGCTCGATCTTGATCACCTCGGCGCCGAGGTCCGCCAGTGTCTGCGTCGCCCACGGCCCGGCCAGAACCCGGCTTAGGTCAAGGACGCGAACGCCCGCCAGCGGTCCCTTTGCGGATGATGTCAAAGGCCGGGATCCCAGACGCCCGCCTCGCGCATGCGGCATTCGCGGGCCTCGCGGGCCCGGCTACCCACCTCATCGGCCATGCAGCAGACCTCGCGCGAGACGGTCGTCTTGCACAGACCCGGCACGACGGAATGCAGGAAGGCCGCCCCCGCCAGCTTCAGCAGGCGAAACCCGAACCGCGACGAGGCGGCCATATGTTCGAAATAGCCCTCATCCACCTCGCGCGGGTGGTCGACGAACAGACGGTGAAACAGACGGCTCATGGCGGGGATCATAGCCGCAGTCCGCGCGGCCCTCTACCCGTCGCACACGTTCTGGCCTAAACCCCGGCGGCAGGGGCAGAAAAAGAGGTCCGATCAGCGACCCGCCCGCAGATTCAGGAGCGCCTCCATGGCCGACGGCACCCCCCCGACCCGCACCTTCCGCTGGGATGATCCGCTGGATATGGACAGCCGCCTGACCGACGACGAGGGCATGATCCGCGACGCCGCCCGCGCCTATGCCCGCGCGCAGCTGTTGCCCCGCGTGGTGCGCGCCTTCGCCGACGAGACCTTCGACCGCGCGATCATGACCGAGATGGGCGAGATGGGCTTTCTCGGCGCCATGCTGCCCGAGGAGTACGGCGGGTCAAACGCCTCCCACGTCGCCTATGGCCTGATCGCGCGCGAGATCGAGGCGGTCGACAGTGGCTATCGCTCGGCCATGTCGGTCCAGTCGTCGCTGGCCATGTACCCCATCTATGCCTTTGGCTCCGATGAGCAGAAGGCGAAATTCCTGCCGAAGATGGCGGCCGGCGAGCTGATCGGCTGTTTCGGCCTGACCGAGGCCGACGGCGGCTCGGACCCGGCCTCGATGAAAACCCGCGCGGACAAGGTCGACGGCGGCTATCGCCTGAACGGCGCCAAATACTGGATCACCAACAGCCCCATCAGCGATCTGGCCATCGTCTGGGCCAAGCTGGATGACGTCATCCGCGGCTTCATCGTCGAGCGCGACTTCGACGGCTTCACCACCGACAAGATCGGCGACAAGCTGTCACTGCGCGCCTCCATCACCGGCGACATCGGCCTGAACGACGTCTTCGTGCCCGAGGCCAATCTGCTGCCAGGTGTGAAGGGCCTGCGCGGCCCGTTCTCCTGCCTCAACAAGGCGCGTTACGGCATCGCCTGGGGCGCGATGGGGGCGGCCGAGTTCTGCTTCCACGCCACCCGCGACTATGTGGGCGAGCGCATGCTGTTCGGCCGGCCCCTGTCCTCGCGCCAGCTGGTCCAGAAGAAGCTGGCTGACATGCAGACCGAGATCTTCCTGGGACTGGAGGGCGCGCTGGCGCTGGGCCGCCTGCTCGACACCGGCGCCTGGGTGCCCGAGGCCATCTCGATGATGAAGCGCAACAATTGCGGCAAGGCGCTCGCCATCGCCCGCGAGGCCCGCGACATGCACGGCGGGGCCGGCATCACCGGCGAGATGCACGTCATGCGCCACGCCATGAACCTCGAGACCGTCAATACCTATGAGGGCGCCCACGACGTCCACGCCCTGATCCTCGGCCGGGCCATCACCGGCCAGAGCGCCTTCTAGGCCCGGTGCGTCAGAAACTGTCAGGCGCGTCCATCGGCCCATAGGCCGAACATTGTCTTTCCGGGACAGGGGCCTATCCTCTGCGCGAGCGGGGAGGCGGGCGTATGGACCAGGTGAACCAGACGGACACGACGGTGGGCGAGGACGCGTTCGCCCAGCTGGCCGAGGTGTTCGGCGGCATGACCGCCCTGCTTCTCGAGGACGAGCCGGCCCTGTCCGAGCACGTTGCCAGCCGCCTGACGCGGGCCGGTTTCGCCCGCGTCGACCGCGTCGAGTCGGGCGAACAGGCGCTCAAGGCCGCCGCCGATACCCCCTATGACGTGCTGATCCTTGATCGGCTGACCGCGGGGCTGGACGGGCTGGAAACGCTGAAGCGCATCCGGGCGGGCCAGGGCCCTTCGTCCGACTCTCCGGCCCTGATGCTGACCGCGCTCGGCGCCGAGCGACAAAAGGTCGAGGGCCTGCTGGGCGGCGCCGACGACTATCTGGCCAAGCCGGTGGGCGACGAGGAACTGCTGGCCCGCATCGCCGCCCAGCTGCGCCGCGCGGGCCGCCGCGCCAGGGCAAACGGCGGCGAGGTCACCAACGGCCCCTTCATCCTGTCCCCCGGCGCCCGCACCCTGCAGGTCCGGAGCGCCGACGGCGGTCTGCGCGCCATCGAGCTGTCGCCGCTCGAATTCGCCATCGTCTGCGAGCTGATGACCGCGCGCGGCCAGCCGGTGACCAAGACCATGCTGTGGGACAAATGCTGGGTGGAGTGGAATTTCCTGCCCGACAATTTCGTCAACATCATCGACGCCCGGATCAGCGCCCTCAGGCGCCGGCTCAAGGACCAGTGCCCCGAGGTGCCGGACGCCATGCACCCCCTGATCGTCTCGGCGCGCAGCCAGAGCCTGGTGTTCCGCGACCTCGACGGCGTGGGCTGAGGCCGGATGTCGGGTCCCCTGTCCGGCCTGCGCGGGTGGTTGGCCGGGAGGACCTCGGCCCAGCTGTCGGTCGCCGTGGCGGTGCTGGCGGCGCTGGCCCTGTCGGGGTCAGTGGTCATCACCGGCCAGGCCGTGCGCGCCGACCAGCGCCAGAAGGCGGCCCTCGTGGCGCTCGCGGACTATGCCACCATGGTCGACAAACTGGGGGCCCAGGCCTGGCTCGGTGCCGATCAGGTGACCGAGGCCGACGCCGCCTATTTCTCGGCCTGGCTCACCGCCTTTCAGTCCGGGCCCAGCCGGGAAGACCGCACCCTCGAAGAGGTCTGCCGCACGGGGCGGGGCGGGGCGGGCGTGCGCTTCATCCGCGCCCCCAGCGGCAAGCCCGCCGGTCTCGCGGCTCTCGAGGACGCAAGGTCCCGTCGCCTCAAGGGTCTGGGCGACGACGTCTATGTGGCCGCGCTCCCGGCCGGCACCCTGTGCCCGGGTCGCGATGTGGAGGTGGTGGTCGTCAAGCGTCAGGCGGGGGCCCTTGAGATCATCGTCGGCCGGGTCGTCGACCGGTCCGGCGAGGCCTGGGGCCGGGCCGTACTGATTGTCGGCCTCAGCGGATTGCTGATCCTGATCTCGGGCCTGACCGCGGCCGTCTTTGCCCGCCACCGTCTGGGCCTCGCCCTGGCCGAGGTCAGCGCCTCCCTCGACCGGGCTGCCATGGGCGATTTCTCGCGCCGCCCCCCGGTGGATGACATCGCGCCCGAGCTCCGGCCGCTCAGCCTTCGGGTCAACCGCACGCTCGACCGGCTGGAGGAATTGCTGGGCTGGCTGCGCGATTCCTCGGACCAGCTGGCCCATGATTTCCGCACCCCGCTGGCCCGGGCCACCGCGCGTCTGGAACGGCTCGGGGAGGCCGCAACCCCCGGGGAACGCGCCCGCCTGCTGCAGCTGGCCGGCGACGATCTCCGTCATCTGACGCGGGCCATGAACGAGACCCTGGCGCTCCGCGACGGCTCGGCCTGGGTGTTCGAACGGGTACAACTGGATGAGCTCGTGATCGCGACGGCCGAACTGTATGAGCCGCTGGCCGACACACGGGCCGTGCGTCTGGTCACCGAGGTCGAGCCCGCCTCTGTGCTGGGGGTCCGCTCCCTGCTGCAGCGGGCCCTGACCAATCTGGTCGACAATGCCGTGAAATTCTCACCCGAAGGCGGCGTGGTGACCCTCAGGGCCCACCCGACCGATACAGGGGTCGAGGTCTCGATCGCCGATCAGGGTCCCGGGATGGATCCGGGGCGCGCCCGGGGACCGGTCGAGGACGCGGTCAGCGACGACCCGGCCCGAAACGGCGTCGAAAGCCATGGCATGGGCCTGCCCTTCGTGCGGGCCGTGGTGCGCCGCCACGGCGGTGTTCTGACGATCGGCGATGCCGGGCCGGGGGCCATCGTCACGGCGCGTTTCTCGCGCTAAGACCAGAGCGAAGAACGAAATGGGGAATGCGATGCGTCGGTCTGTCCTGCTGAAACTGTCGGTCGCGGCCGTGCTCGTCACCGGCATGGCCGGCCTCCCGATGGATGCCGCCCGGGCCCAGGCCACCCCCCTGCCCTATGACGAGGCCCGCGGCGTCTTCAGCTTCGCCGACGGGCTTGAGCGCAGCCTCCCGGCCGTAGTTCAGGTGACCACCCTGGGCCAGTCCCGGGGCCCCCGGTCTGCGGGGACGGAGGCCCAGCCTGTCTCGACCGGCTCCGGCGTGATCCTCGACGCCGGTCAGGGCATCATCGTTACCAACAACCATGTGATCGAGGGAGGCTCGAAATTCACGGTCGACCTCGCGGACGGGCGCCTGTTCGACGCTGTCCTGATCGGGACGGACAAGGCCACCGACATCGCCGTGCTGCGGATCGAGGGGACCGGTCTGTCACAGGTTGAGGTGGCCGATTCCGATACCCTGCGCACCGGCGACCTGGCCTTTGCCGTGGGCTATCCCCTCGGCCTCGACCAGACCCTGACCATGGGGGTCATCTCGGGCCTCAACCGTTCGGGCCTGGGCGATGCGGTCGAGGACTATATCCAGACCGACGCGGCGGTGAACTCGGGCAATTCGGGGGGCCCCCTGCTGGACAGTCGCGGGCGGCTGATCGGCATCAACACCTCCATCCTGTCGGGCGGAGGCGGCGGCAATGACGGCATCGCCTTTGCCGTGCCGACCCGCATCATGCTGTATGTCGTCGGCCAGATTCGCGAACACGGCCAGGTCCGTCGCGGCGGAACGGGTGCCCAGCTCAGTTCGCTGAACGCCACCGCGGCCCGCGAACTGGGTCTGAACATTGTGCGCGGGGCCGTGGTGCGGGATGTCGCCCCGGGCTCCCCCGCCGAGACAGCGGGCCTGCGCCCCGACGACGTGATCGTTCGGGTCCAGTCAAGGCCGGTGGCCAATGCCGGCTCGGTCCTGGCGACCGTCGGCGTGGCGGCTCCCAGCAGCCGGCTTGATATCGTCTATCTGCGCGATGGCACCGAATACAGCACCACCCTGGTCGTCGAAATGTCCGAGCCGGGCGGCATTGCCCTGGGGCGGGAGGCCCTGACCGCCTGGGGGGCCGGCTTCCGTGAGGCCCGGACGGGTGAACGCGGCGGTCAGCAACATCGCATTCTGGTCGAGGTGGTGGAGGGCGGCACGCCCGCCGCGTCCGCCGGCCTGATGGCGGGCGATCTGGTCGCCTCGGTCAATGGCCGCGAGGTCTCCAGCCTTCAGGCCCTGGCCTCGGCGCTGGCCACGGATCGCCGCCCGATCCGGCTGCGCGTGCACCGTGCGGGCGAGACCGTCGACCTGACGGTCTCGCCCTGATTTCCGGGCCCTGATTTCCGGGCCCTGATTTCCGGGCCCTGATTTCCGGGCTCTGATTTCCGGGCTCTGATTTCTAGGCCCTGATTTCCGGGGCAGGTTTCGTGAGGGGTAAGGCTGGCGGGGACCGGGTTACGGTCCCCGCCAACGCAAACGCCCGCTCCGGCCTGGGGGGGAGGGGGATGGCCGAAACGGGCGTTGCTCGCTTGGAGGAAGCGTCGGCCCACTGAAACCCTTTGGGGAGGAACCCGGGGGGCTGGGGGGGGCTGTTCAGGATCCGGGATCGCTCCGGGCTCCAGCGGGCCGATGTGGTCTTGTCGCCCTCCAAGGGGGCGGGCGAAGGACCAAATGGGGGCGTTTTCGTGACCCCTGCATTTTTTCCGATAGTCATGGTTTTCCGGTCGCGCACCTTCTGCGGGCCGGCTCTGGTGTTTGGGCGGCAGCGCGTTAGGATTCCCCCATGAGCAGCGCGTCACAGGACAGTTCCGGGTCTCACCCCGTCCGGGGTCCGGTCTTCTTCGAGCGGCGCGAGCTGGACCAGCTTCTCAGGGTCTACGGCCGTCTGGTCGCGACCGGGGACTGGCGCGACTACAGCCTCGCGGGCGGGGCCGATGTCGCCGAATTCGCCGTCTATGCCCGATCCGGCGACGCCCCCCTCTATCGTGTCGAAAAGCGCCCCCCCCTCCAGACCCGCCAAGGCCAGTGGGCGGTGATCGGCCAGGGCGGACAGGTGCTGAAGCGCGGCCGCGACCTGGCCCAGGTGCTGCGCGTCTTCGACGCCCGCCGGTTTCAGGTCATCGACTGACGAAAAGAAAAAGACCCCGGCGTTTCCACCGGGGCCCTGGAAGTTCTAGCGCTCAAGCAGTGAGCGTCCGCGACGCGAACGTAGCGCAATGCAAAATGCCCTATTCCCGGCCGCCGAACAGGGCCAGCAGGAACTGGAACAGGTTGATGAAGTTGATGAACAGGCTCAGCGCACCAAAGCCGGTGGCCACGCCCAGCGCCGCCTGGTTTCCGCCCATGGCGTAATAGGTCATCTTCAGCCGCTGGGTGTCATAGGCGATCAGGGCCGAGAAGATCAGCACCCCGACCACGCTGATGATCAGCGCCAGCATGCCGTTGCCCAGGAACATATTGACCACCATGGCGATCACCAGACCGATGACGCCCATGATCAGGAAGCTGCCCAGCCCCGACATGTCCTTCTTGGTCGTATAACCAAACAGGCTCAGCGCCCCGAAGGCGGCCGCCGTGATGAAGAAGGTCGAGGCGATCGAGGCGTCGGTATAGATGAAGAACAGCACCCCCATGCCCGCGCCGATGGTCGCGACCACGGCCCAGTACAGCAGGTTCACGCCGCCTGCCGTCGGGTTCTTCATGAAGAACATCGAGCCGAACAGCATCACCAGCGGCGAGAACTGGACGATCATGCCCAGCATGGTCAGGCCGATGCGGCCGTCCGGGCCCACGGCGAACAGATACTGCCCCACCGCCGGGACATTGCCGGTGACATAGGCGAGGGCTCCGGCCACCACGAGGCCGAGCGCCAGCTTGTTATAGACCCCCAGCATGAAGGCGCGCAGGCCCGCGTCCATCGCCATGTCGGCGGTCTGCGGCAGGGGGCGCGCAGGGTTCCGGAATTCGTTCATTCGAGCGTGTCTCCCACGGGTCGTGCGGCATCATCGCCGCCTTTGCTCACGAATATCGTCAGCCCGGCCCCGTCACGCAAGGGAAACCGGACTTGGACGACCCGCCCGCGGCCGCTACCAAGGGTCGCATGGTCCGCCTGTTCACCGCCCTCGCCGTTCCGCCCGACATCGCCGAGGCCCTGGTCCGACGCCAGACGGGCCTGCCCGGCGCGGCCTGGAGACCGGTCGAGGCCCTCCACATCACCCTCGCCTTCTATGGGGAGATGACGCGGCGTCAGGCCGACGATCTGGACGGCGAACTGGTCCGGGCCTCGGGGCGAGGCCCGCTCACCCTCTCGCTCTCCGGGGTCGGGGCCTTCGGCGATGGCCACAGGGCGCGGAGCCTCTGGGCCGGCGTCACCCCCGATGAGCGCCTGACCGCGCTGGCCGCGCGCTGCGACGCCGCGGGCCGGCGGGCAGGGCTCGATCCCCCGCGTCGGACCTATCACCCGCATGTGACCCTCGCCTATCTCAAGCCCACCGTCCGCGACGACCGGCTGGCGGCCTGGGTTCAGGGGCACAATCTGCTGCAATCCCCGCCCTTCCGGCTCGATCATTTCGGCCTGTATTCCAGCGTCACGGGCCCGGACGGCGGCACCTACAGCCTCGAACAGGAGTATCCGCTGTGACCTCTGCCGATACGGATGACGTCGCCCCCGGCCCGTGGATCGAGACCGCGCGCCTTATCCTGCGCCCGACCGCACTGTCGGACTTTCCCCGCTGGGCGGAAATGATGGGCGATGCCGAGGCCTCCCGCTTCATCGGCGGACCCCAGGCCCCCGAGGCCGCCTGGCGCGGCATGATGACCATGGCCGGGGCCTGGGCGCTCGGCGGCATCGCCATGTTCTCGCTGATCGAGCGCGACACCGGGCGCTGGCTCGGCCGGATCGGCCCCTGGCAGCCGCTGGGCTGGCCGGGAACCGAGGTCGGCTGGGGCCTGCACCCTGACGCCCAGGGCAAGGGCTATGCCCGGGAAGCAGCCATCGCCAGCCTCGACTATGCCTTCGACATTCTGGGCTGGGTCGAGGTGATCCACTGCATCGACCCGGACAACCACCCCTCCCGGGCCCTGGCTGAGCGTCTGGGGTCCCGCAATCTGGGCCCGATCCGCCTGCCGCCACCCTTTCAGGACGTGCGCGTCGATCGCTGGGGCCAGACGCGCGAGCAGTGGGCGGCCCGCAGCCGGGGCTGAGGCAACCGAACGGCGGTCTGGCGCGTAACTGCCCGGACCTTTTCAACGACGAAGGAACACACCATGTCCCTGTGCCGTCTGATCGCCGCCCCCTTCGCGGTCGCCGCCCTGGCCCAGTCCACGCCAGTTTTCGCGCAGGCCACGAATGTCGATCTCGACCGCTTCGACGGGCGCTGGTTCGAGGTCGTGCGTAATCCCAACGATGTGCAAAAGGACTGCAGCCGCGCCCAGATCGACTTCACGCCCCAGTCGCGGGCCGGGCGCTATGGCCTCACCGTCACCTGTACCCGTCGGGCGGACGGCCAGGTCGAGATATTGCGCGCCAATGCCCGCGTCACCGACCCCGCGACCAATGCCAAATTCCGTTTCACCCTGACCGGCCTGCTCAGCTTCGGCGGCCTGGCGGGTCAGAACTACTGGGTCTGGGATCATGCCCCGGACTACAGCTGGGCCATCATGGGCCTGCCGGACAAGTCGAACTGGTGGATCTGGCACCGCAGCGCCAACCCCTCGGCCACCGAGCGCAATCGCCTCGTCGCCCGCGCCGGCCAGTTGGGCTTCAACACCAGCCGCACGGTGCACACGGGCCGGTAGTCGCCCAGCTTGAATGCAGAACATAGGCGGAACATAGTGGCGGCATGTCCGCCACCCCGCTTCTGTCGCTCAGCCTCGCGCCCGTCGCCGGCCCCCGACCCGAGACCACGCGCCGCATCACCCGGGGCGTGGCGCGGCTGATGGTCGATCTGGGACATGCGCCGCTGGTTGAGGTAGCCCTGCCCAATGGCCGCCGCGCCGACGTCATGGCGCTGGGCCCGCGCGGCGAGATCGTCATCTGCGAGGTCAAGTCCAGCCCCGAGGATTATCGCTGCGACCGGAAATGGGGCGACTATGCCCCCTTCTGCGACCGCTTCTATTTCGCCGTCTCGACGGGCTTTCCGCACGACATCCTGCCGCAGGAGGTCGGACTGATCGTCGCCGACGACTTCGGCGGGGCCATCCTCAGGGATTCAGGCCCGCAGCCGCTGGCTCCGGCCCGCCGCAAGGCCCTGACCATCGCCTTTGGCCGTCTGGCGGCGCTTCGAAAAGGGCCTGAGCCCCGACGCTGATCGGGCCGCCTCTTGAAGATCGACGATCTTCGAACGATCATGGGCGAATGCGCAAATCGACGCCCTCGACCCCCGCTCCTGTCCCCGCGCCTGACCGGGACCGGATATTCGAGGCGGACCTCGTTCAACTTCAACAGTCTTACGAGCACTACAGACACCTCGAGGAGATCCGCCTCAAATATATTGTCTGGCTCTACTCGTTCATGCTGGGACTGCTTGCGTTCATCGGCGCCATTTTCGGTGTCGAAGGCGGGGATCTGCCCGTGAACCGGTCAGGCATTATGGTGATCGCATCGTTCATGATCACGTTTTTTGCCTTCTTCGCGCACCTTCAGGTCAATACGACCGAAGCCGCGATTTCGGCCCACGATGCGCTGATGAGGCGGATCTACCGGTCGGTCTACAAGGACAAGTACAATGAGTTCATCGCCCAGCCCTTTGCGCAGGCGCGCCTCGACGGCAAACGGGGCTCCCTGTTCCTGAAGCTGCTCCCGGCAGACAGCGATCCGACAAGGCTGCTCAGCCGCATGTTCACCGCCACACCCGCTTTCCTGAGCGCGATCATTGGCTGCGGCATACTGGTCAACAGCATAGGATTCTACAATTTCGGCGGGGTTTACAGCGGCATGCTGTACCTGGTCGCGCTGGCCTCGGCGGTGGTCGGCATCACAGCCCTGATCGATGCCCTTCTGACGAAAGACTCCCGGCCGAGGTTCGAGGTGCCGGACGAGGATGGTCCGGGCTCAGGACCTTCCGCCTAGCGCGGCGCGCGCTTGGCCAGGATGCGCTGCAGGGTGCGGCGGTGCATACCCAGCCGCCGCGCCGTCTCCGAGACATTGTGGTCGCACAGCTCATAGACGCGCTGGATATGCTCCCAGCGCACCCGGTCGGCGCTCATCGGGTTCTCGGGCGGCTCGGGCGCGTCGCCGGTAGCCAGCAGGGCCTTGACCACATCGTCGGCATCGGCGGGCTTCTGCAGATAATCGACCGCCCCGGCCTTGACCGCCGCCACGGCGGTCGCGATGGCGCCATAGCCGGTCAACATGATGATGCGGGCATCCTCGCGCCGCTCGCGGATGGCCTCGACGATCTTAAGGCCATTGCCGTCCTCCAGCCGCATGTCCAGCACGGCAAAGGCGGGGGCCCGCTGGCCCAGCGCGGCCTGGGCCTCGGCGATCGAGGCCGCCGTGGTCACCTCAAAGCCCCGCGACTCCAGCGCGCGGCCCAGCCGGGTTCTGAGCGCATTGTCGTCGTCCAGCACCAGCAGGGAGCGATCGCTCAGCCGGGTGATGCGCGGGTCGGTGTCTGTCATCATCTGCCTCCAGAAGCGATCACGTCGTTATGGCACCGCCTCGCGTCAAGGCGAGGACGCGCCCTGCGACACTTGGCCCGGCTCCAGCGCGGGTCTTGGCCAGCGCACGGTGACGCGCGCCCCGCGCAGCCGGTCCCGGGCCCCGCTGCCCGCGCCCACCGTCACCTTGCCCCCGGTCCGCTCCAGCAGGGTCCGGGCGATGAAGAAGCCCAGTCCCATGCCGCCCTGACTGGGGGCGATGGCCACGGGCGGAGCCGGATCCTTGCCGCGACCGGCCCGACGCGCGGCGCGGGGCACCGCAGCCGCGGCGATCTGGGCGGCCAGCGCCCGGCGCGCCTTGCCCTGCGGCCGCGTGGTGACATAGGGCTCGCCCAGCCGGGGCAGGATGTCGGGCGAGAACCCCGGCCCGTCGTCGGCGATCTCGATCTCGATCCAACCCGCGTCGACCGAGGCCGAAAGCCGCACCTGGCGGGTGGCGAAGTCGGCGGCATTCTCGACCAGGGTCGACAGCCCGTGGATCACTTCGGGCAGGCGTCGGATACGCGGCGGGGCCGAGCCGTCGGCCACCCGGACCGAGATCTGAAACTCCAGGTCAAAGCCCCTGTGCGGGGCCGCCACCTCTTCCAGCAGGGCCTTCAGATCCACGTCGTCATAAAGCGCATCCCCGTCCTCGGGCCGTTGCGACAGCCTCTGCAGGATCAGCCGGCACCGCTCGGCCTGCTCCAGGATCAGGGCCGCGTCCTCGGCGGCCGGGGCATCGGCGGGAAAGGCCCGCTTCAGTTCCTTGGCCACGACCTGGATGGTCGCCAGCGGCGTCCCCAGTTCGTGGGCGGCGGCGGCGGCCAGCCCGCCCAGCGCCGCCAGCCGCTGTTCACGCTGCAGCACATCCTGGGTGGTGGCCAGCGCCAGCTCCAGCTTTTCCGCGTCGGCGGCCACCCGCCAGGCATAGGCGGCGGTGAACACCACCCCGGTCACCAGGGCGAGGCCGATGCCGAACCGGTAGAGGGTCGGCAGGGTCAGCTCCGTCCCCGCCTGCCAGGGCAGGGGCATGGCCCAGAAGAACAGACCCACGGTCGCCAGCAGCACCATCAGACCCAGCACCAGGGCCTGCCGCGCCGGAAGCGAGGCGGCCGCCACCGTCACCGGGGCCACCAGCAACAGGCAGAAGGGATTCTGCAGCCCCCCGGTCAGCCCCAGCAGCACGGTAAGTTGCAGGATGTCGAACCCCAGATGCGCCGCCGTCAGCCCCCCGTCCGCCAGCGGCGGATCGGGCCGTTTCAGCCGCCGGGTGGCATGAAGGTTCATGGCCACGCTGGCTGCGATGACCGTCAGGCACGGCCAGAGCGGCAGGTCGAAGTGAAAGCCGGCGGTGGCCACGGCAATGGTGGCGCTCTGCCCGGCAATGGCCAGCCAGCGCAGGATGATCAGGGTCCGCAGCGACAGCCCGCGGCTCCGCCGGGGCAGGTTGCGCCAGCCTTTCAGCGCCGGGCCATGCGGCCCTTTATCCGCTTCAAACGTCTCCACATCCCCTCTATAGACCCGGGCCGACATCCGGGGCGAGACGTTCCGGTGCCGCAACCGAGGAACAGGCCCCATGCCCCGCAAGTCCGTCATCGTTCTGGCCGCCGCCTGCCTCGGCATCGCCGCCGCCCTGGCGCTGGTGACCCTGATCGTGGTGCAGGGCCGAAGCGAGACCCGCGCGGGCCCCGCCGGTCGGGCAATCGAGGCCGGTGTCGAGGGGCAGCCGACGGCCGGCGGTCCCTTCACTCTGGTCAACCAGGACGGTGAAACCGTCGATCAGACCCTGCTGGACGGCAAATGGAGCCTGGTCTTCTTCGGCTTCACCTACTGCCCGGACTATTGCCCGACCACCCTGGCCTTCCTTCAGGCACTCAGGACCGAACTGGGGCCCCGGGGCGACGACTTGCAGATGATCTTCGTTTCGGTCGATCCCGAGCGGGACACGCCGCAGGCCCTGAAAGACTATCTCTCGTCCGACGGCTTCCCCGAGGGCGTGATCGGCCTGACCGGCACGCCGGAACAGGTGGCCGCCGCCGCCGATGCCTATGACATCTTCTACAGCCGGTCGGGCAGCGGCGAGACCTATACGATGAACCATTCGCTGGCGATCTGGCTGATGGGCCCGGACGGAAAGGCGCGCCAGACCCTCAACTATGAGCTGGGGCCCGAACGCGCCGCCGGGATCGTCCGCCGCGTCCAGGCGCGCGGCTGACCGCCCTCAGTCCCGGGCCTGCCGCCTGAGCGCCAGCTGCAGCTCCAGCCGCCGCAGCGCATGGATGGTCCGGTTGGCATGGATCACGGGCCAGATCGCCAGCTTCAGCATCAGCGACGACAGGATCAGCACGGCCGAGGGCAGACCCCAGCGCAGGGCCTCCAGCGCCTCGGTCGCCTGAAAGAACCGCCATGCCGCCCAGACCCCGCCGATGAACAACAGCGTCTGGGTGATCATCAGCACGACATTGACCCAGCCGGTCGGTCCACCGAAGGCCTCCCCCAGCTGATGGAAATAGCCCGGCTCGGCCCCGGCGCGGGCCAGCAGGGCGCGGTCCTCGTCCTTGAGGGTGTTGGCGATCAGGGCGTCGATATCGTCGGTCATGGTCTCACTCCTTGAAGGGTCAGGTGGTCGCGCAGCTTGCGCCGCGCATGCATCAGTCGCGTCTTGATCGTGCCCTCGGGCGCATCGAGGGCCAGAGCGGCCTCGGCGACGCTCAGCTCGTGCAGGTAAACGAGGGCCAGGGCCGCCCTCTGATCCGGCGGCAGGGCATCGATGGCCCGCCGCATATGCTGCCGGACCAGCACATCGGGCCCGGTCTCGCGATCAGTGGCCGCCATCTGATCGTCCAGCCCGGTCTCCCGCGCCCGATCCCGGCCGCGTCGCCCGCCCAGCCTCCGGCACCGCCGGGTCACGATCCGAAGCGCCCAGGCCGGAAAGGCCAGCTCGTCGCGCAAGCCCCCCAGCCCGCGCAGGATCTCGACCCAGCCGTCCTGCACCGCCTCCCGGGCCATCTCGGCATCACCGGTCAACCGCCAGGCATGGCCGATCAGCCGCGGCTGCCACACCGCGACCAGACGAGCCCGCGCCGCCGCATCCCCGGTCCGCGCGGCGGCGACCAGATAGGCGTCCAGCAGGCGGGCCTTGTCGGATGGACACGGCGACATGAAGGAACACTCCCGCTCTCGAAAAGATAAGGTGCCGCGAGCCCCCCGTCCGGTTCAATCGGCCGACAGATTTCAGTCTCCTCCCCATCGCGATGGGGAGGGGGACCGTCCGTAGCCCGAAGGGCGAAGGAGGGTGGAGGGGTTCTTTAACGCATGCACGCCCTCAGGAGCCCCTCCGTCACTGCGCTTGCGCGCCGTGCCACCTCCCCAACTTCGTTAGGGAGGAGACGGATGGTGTGACGGCCACCGCCCAAAACCCCCGCCCTTTCAACGCCCCACCCGATTCTCGCACCGTTCTTCCCGACCAGGTCCGGCCGCGTGCCACACTCCTCCCGTCCCGTCGCACGGAGGGCTCGTAAGGCCTGCGACCTTGTGAGCGGCGGGAGCGGATGGAGCGGGGTCGGACCCCAGGGTCCGAACACCCTCATCACCGCCTCCGGGTGCGTGATGGGGGCAAGGGTCGAGGGGGATACTCGGCCGTTCCGGGACGGGGCGCAGGCCCCGCCCGCCCGTCGGAGGCGCTGCGGTAAGGCCCGAATACGGCCACCCGACGCAAGCTTCCGGATAACCACCGCGCGGAGCGTCGGTCTTCGTCGAAACGGTAAAACACATCGTCTCCGGGCGAAGGCCCGGCGCTCCGCCTGCCCTCCAACCCACCGCTCCTGCGGACGGGCGCCCCGGCGTGCCCGTTCCCCTCACGGGTGTGTGAACGTCCGGGAACCTCTGCGTCCGATAATCCTTTTGCAGTGCCTCACGAACTATGCTGCGCTGCATTGCAAGGCAGGCGACCCGCCGCCATCTGAAGAGACGCATGCTCTATTCCCTTCACGAATTCTCCTACTACTCCGCCACGCCGTTCCGCCTGGGGGCCCAGCTGGCCCGGTCGTTCTGGTCCTCGCCGTTCAATCCGGCTGCCGAGACCGCCATCGGTCGCACCGCCTATGCTGCGGCCGAGGTGTTCGAGGGGCTGACGCGCCGCTATGGCAAGCCCGCGTGGAATCTGGACGTCGTCACCATCGACACCCTGCCGGTGCGCACGACACAGCAGACCCTCTGGGCCTCGCCTTGGTGCCGGCTGATCCGCTTTGCCCGCAATCCCGGTGACCTCAAGCGGGCGGGCAAGCCGGCCGACGGCCCGGCCGTGCTGATCGTGGCCCCGCTGTCGGGCCACTATGCCACCCTGTTGCGCGGCACGGTCGAGGGCTTCCTCCAGGACCACGACGTCTATGTCACCGACTGGGTCAACGCCCGTCAGGTGCCGATGCTGGAAGGCCGGTTCGACTTCTTCGACTACATCGACCACATCCGCGAGATGCTGACCGCCATCGGCCCCGGCGTCCATGTGGTAGGCGTGTGCCAGCCGGGACCGCCGGTGCTGGCCGCCTGCGCCCTGATGGCCGAGGACAAGGACCCGCACCGGCCGCTCAGCATGACCTATATGGGCTCGCCCATCGATGCGCGGCTGTCGCCCACGGTCACCAACCGTCTGGCCGAGGCCCGGCCGTTTGCCTGGTTCCGCTCGAACATGATCCACACCGTGCCCCTGCCCTATCCGGGCGCCGGGCGCCGCGTCTATCCGGGTTTTGTCCAGCTCTACAGCTTCATGTCGATGAACGAGGATCGTCACCGCGACGCCCACCACGAATATTTCGAGCACCTCGTCAACGGCGACGGCGACGGGGTCGAAAAGCACGAGGAGTTCTACAACGAATACCTGTCGGTGCTGGACCTGACCGAGGAATTCTACCTTCAGACCATCGACATCGTCTTCCAGAACCACCTGCTGGCCAGGAACGCGCTGGAACACCGGGGGCGCAAGGTCGATCTGTCGAAGATCACCGACATCGGCCTGATGACGGTCGAGGGGGAAAAGGACGATATCTCCGGCGTCGGCCAGACCCAGGCGGCGCATGGCCTGTGTCCGAACGTCCCCGAGGACCGGCGCGAGCTCTATGTCCACCCCGAGGTGGGCCACTACGGCGTCTTCAACGGTCGCCGGTTCCGCGACGACATCTATCCCCGCGTGCGCGACTTCATCGCCCGCAACGAGGCCGCCGGTGGCGTATCGCGACGGGCAGCGGCTTAGCCTCGAGGCGGGTGGCGCGCCGCTGCGCCTGTCGGTCAACCGGCGGGCCCGGCGCGTGTCGATCCGCATCGACGCCCGGGCGGGCGAGGCTGTGCTGGTGGCACCCAGCGAGCGCAGGCTTGGGGATGCCATAGCCTTCGCCCGCACCCGCACGGACTGGATCCGCGAGCGGCTGGCCGACCGGCCCACGCCCGTCGGCCTTGCGCCCGGGCAGCGCCTGTCGGTGGAGGGCGAGGACATCACGCTCGCGGCCCTGCCAGGGGCAAGCGCCGCCCGGCTGACGGATACGCCGGACGGCCCGGTTCTGGCCGCGGGCGGCGAGGGCGCGGCCTGGAGCCGCCGCATCCTGACCTTCCTCAAGCGCCGGGCGCGCGAGGTGTTGATGGCCCGGACCGAGGCCCATTGCCGGGCGCTGGGCCTGCCTCTGCCGAAGGTGTCGATCAATGACCCCCGCTCGCGCTGGGGCTCCTGCACCCCCGGTCGGGGCACGATCCGCTACTCCTGGCGGGTGATCCTCGCCCCTCCCGCCGTGCTGGACTATCTGGCCGCGCACGAGGTCGCGCACCTGATCCACGGCGACCACAGCCCCCGCTTCTGGGCCGTGGTCAGCCAGCTGATCGGCGATCCGGCACCGCACCGCGCCTGGCTGAGGCAGCACGGCGCGGGGCTTCACGCCCTCAGCGTCTAGAAGAAGAGGGGCCTAGAAGAACAGCGGATCGGCCTTCTTTTCGGGCGGCAGGCCCGGCTCGGGCCGCTGCACCTCCGGATCGCGCCGCTCGGGCTGGGGCGTGGTCGGCCGGATCACCGGCTGGTCTGGCGAGGGCCGCTCGGGCTCCCGCCGTTCCGGCGTGGGCTGGATGCCGCGCTCGATCTCATCGACATAGGGGTCGTCCATCGAGCCGATCAGCTCGCCGACCGGATCCGGCGGCTGCCAGCCCTCGGGCAGGGGCGGGCCGTCGGGAATCCGGGGCGCATCCAGCCGGGGCAGGGCGGCGGTCATGAAGGCGCGCCAGATGGCCGCCGGGGCCTGTCCACCCGTCACGCCGCGCATGGCGGTATTGTCGTCCTTGCCGACCCAGACCGCCGTGACGAAGCCGCCGGTGTAGCCCACGAACCAGGCGTCCTTGTAGTCCGAGGTCGTGCCCGTCTTGCCGGCCAGGTCGCGCCCGGAGATGGCCACCGATCGCGCCGTGCCCGAGGTGATCACCCCGCGCAGCATCTCGTTCATGTACAGCAGCGGCGGGTTGGCGATGGCCTGGATCGGTCGGCTCTCGCGGGCCGAGCGCTGATAGATCACCCGGCCCTCGCGGGTGCGGATGCGGCTGATGCCGTAGGCGGTGACGCGCTTGCCGCCGTTGGCGAAGGCGTCATAGGCCTGGGCCATCTCGACGGGCGAGACCTCGACCGCCCCCAGGGCCATGGCGGGCTCAAGGCCGATGCGGCTGGTGATCCCCAACCGTCGCGCCGTGCGGGCCACATTGTCCCGGCCCAGGCTGTCGGCAAGCGAGACCGCGACGGTGTTGGTCGACTGGGCCACCGCGTTCGACAGGGTCGTCCGCCCGATGAACCGGCCGGAGTAGTTGCGCGGCTCCCACGAGCCGATGCGGATCGGCTCGTCGACCACCGGGGTCTGGGGCGTGTAGCCGGCCTCGACGGCGGTCAGGTAGACGAAGGGCTTGAAGGCTGAGCCTGCCTGACGCCGCGCATCGACGGCCCGGTTGAACTGGCTATCGGCATAGGAGGCACCGCCGATCATGGCCCGCACCCGCCCGTCGCCGTCCAGCGCCACGAGCGCCGCCTGCTCGACCCCGCGCGAGGCGTTCTCGCGCAGCACGCCGCTGACGGCCCGTTCGGCGGCGGTCTGCAGGGTCAGGTCGAGGGTCGTCTCGACAATCAGATCCTCGGTCGGTTCGCCGACCAGGCCGCGGATCTCCTTGTCCAGCCAGTCCACGAAGTACTGGGCGTGCTGGGTTGCCAGCGTCCGCGACACCCGCACCGGTTCCAGCACGGCGGCGGCCCGCTGCTCGGGCGTGATGACGCCGCTCTCTTCCATCTCGTCGAGGACGACGGTGGCCCGCGCGGCCGCCCGTTCGCTCTCGGACACCGGCGAATAGCGAGACGGGGCCTTCAGCAGGCCGGCCAGCAGCGCCGCCTCTCCGACCGTCAGATCCTTGGCCGACTTGTCGAAATAGCGCTGGGCCGCCGCCTCGATGCCATAGGCCCCCGCTCCGAAGTAGACCCGGTTCAGATAGAGGGCGAGGATCTCATCCTTGGAGAATTTCATCTCCAGCCAGATGGCCAGCATCAGCTCCTGGCCCTTGCGGCGCAGGGTCTGGTCCGGCGTCAGGAACAGGTTCTTGGCCAGCTGCTGGGTGATGGTCGATCCGCCCTGGACCACCCGCCCGGCCCTCATGTTGGCGACCATGGCGCGGACCATGCCCACCGGGTCAAAGCCGGGGTGCCAGCGGAACCGCTGGTCCTCGATGGCGATGAAGGCCGCCGGCACATAGTCGGGCAGGGCCTCAAGGTCGGCGGGCGGGGCCTGCTGGCTGCCCCGCACAGCGATCAACGCCCCATTACGGTCCAGATAGGTCACCGAAGGCTGGCGATCGATGTCGTAGAGGGCCGAGGTGTCCGGCAGGTCCCGGGCGAAGACGGCGAAGAATACAACGAGGAAGATCAGGCCCCAGACGCCGGCCACAACGCTCCAGTACAGGATCCGCTGCAATGGACTGCGTTGGCCCGGGCCCCCGGGGCCGCGCTTCAGTCGATCCAGAAAGGCGTTGCCCGCCATCGTCACCCTCTCGGCCGTTCAGTGCCCCACAGCGCTTCTAGCGCCGAATGGCCATAACGGAAATCACCCCGGAAACCTTGCAAGGCACCTTCCGGGGGATTTCCGTCCAAACCATGACGATGACGCCGATCAGTCCAAAAAGCCGTTAACCGCGTCAGCCAGGGCGTCGGGTTGGTCCAGCATGATGAAGTGGGCGCTGTCATCGATCCGCTTCAGGACCACACCCTGCAGATTGGCGAAGGAGGCGGCATAGATGCTGTCGGTGATCTCGGGCGTCATGCCGGGGTTGTTGAATGCCACATAGATGACCTGGGTCGGGGCGGTGACCGCCGCCAGCTCGGGGCGCAGGTCGGTGACGATCAGCTCGCGCATGGCCCGTCCCGCCACGCCGGGGTCGCTGGTGACGCTGTGCTCGATGGGGCCGGCACGCAGGCTCTCGGTCTGGATCATGCCGACGATGCTGGCGGTCGCCGAGGCGCGCCATTGCTCGGGGGTGGAGGTCGCCATGGCGGCGCCGATCTGGTCGGCGAGGGGGGTGACGGAGGCGGGGGTGGCGGCGGCGCCGCCGAAGACATTGCCCATGAAGGGGATCATGTCGATGACGACGAGGCGGTCGACGAGGTCGGGGTGGCGGGCGGCCAGCATCATGGCGATGGTGCCGCCCATGGAATGGCCAATCACAACAGGGGCTTCCAGGCCCTGCTCATGGATGTAGCGAGCGATGTCCTCGGCGACGGGCGCGGCGACGGGGCCGTCGATGTTGTCCATGGCCGGCGCGCCGGCGAAGCCCTGAACATGGATCATATGGACGCGCCAGTCGCCTTCCAGCCGCGCGACCAGCGGTTCCCAGACATCCGGGTGCGAGGACAGGCCGGGGATAAGGATGATGTCGCGCCCCTCGCCCTCAACCCGGACATGGAAGCGGCCCGACTGGAAGGCGGAATGGGCGTGACCGTGATCGCCAGGCACCGACACCGGGCTCTGGGCACAGGCCGCGACCGGCATCAGGGCGAGGGCGGCGGCGAGAAGAAGGGTTTTCATGCGGGACATCCTGCGAGCGTGAGACAGTCGCTTTATAATGCAAAGTGCTTTCGCTATGCAACCCCTGCCATGCTGTGGCAGAGGCTGGCGTTGCGGCGGCTCTGGTCCTAACACTAGCCGACATGACGGCCGTTGAGACCTCCTCCCCGACAGAGCCCCGCGCGAAGGCCGCCCCCCTGCCGTTCGGGCGCGGTTTCCTCAAGGACACCTGGTATTTCGTCACGACCGCCCAGGCGATGAAGCCCGGCCAGCAGGCCCGCTATATGTTGCTGGACGAGCCGGTTCTGGTGGGCCGCACCCGCTCGGGCCAGGTCTATGCCCTGCGCGACATCTGCCCGCACCGGGCCGCCCCCCTTTCGGCCGGCCGACAGGTCGAGCACGCGGGCGAGGGCGAGACGATCGAATGCCCCTATCACGGCTGGCGGTTCCGGCTGAACGGCCAGTGCGCGGCTATCCCGTCCCTCACCGATGACTCGGAATTCGAGGTCGACCGCATCCGCGTGCGCGCCTATCCGGTCATCGAAAGCCAAGGGATGGTGTTCGTCTGGATCGCTTCCGACCCGCGCCGCCCGGCCGAGCCCGACCATCCCCCGCCGGTCTTTCCGGGGGCCGACGGCCCCGCGCCGCGTCTGGTCGAGGCCATGGTCTTCGACAGCCATATCGACCATGCGGTGGTCGGCCTGATGGACCCGGCCCACGGGCCCTATGTCCATCAGCAATGGTGGTGGCGCTCGCGCCACTCCATGCACGACAAGCAAAAGGCGTTCGAGCCGCGCGAGCAGGGCTTTGCCATGGTGCGCCACCGCCCCTCGTCCAACAGCCGCGCCTATAAGCTGCTGGGCGGCGCGCCCGCGACCGAGATCACCTTTCGCCTGCCCGGCTATCGCTGGGAGCATATCCAGGTCGGCGACAAACAGGTGCTGGGCCTGACGTGCCTGACGCCCGAGACCGCCAACCGCACCCGTATCACCCAGCTGTTCTGGTCCGATCACTGGATCTTTGCCCTGGCCCGGCCGCTGCTGCGCCAGGGGGTGCGCGCCTTCCTGAAACAGGACGGCGACATGGTGAACCTGCAGAACATGGGCCTCGACTTCGACCCCGCCATGCTGTGGATCGACGACGCCGACCGTCAGGCCAAATGGTACCAGCAGCTGAAACGCGAATGGGCGGGCAGCCGCGCCGAGGAGCGGGCGTTCCAGAACCCGGTCAAACCGGAAACGCTGAGGTGGAAGAGCTGAGGGGGGCCGCGCTTCTCACGCCCGATACCCCCGGAGGTAACCGGTCTGCAGCGTCTGGCAGACAGACCGTGATCTCCCGTCAATCCGGCGAGCCGGAGCGGACGAACCGGTAGGAGCAGCGGCTGGCGGCTGCGGTCATTCGCGAGGGATCACCGAGCCATACCTCTTCCAGACTCAACTCATCACCTGTGACGGACGCTGTGCCGGAAAGATCGAGGTTTGCGGGGCGCTGGTTGTCGCCCTCGACCTCGGCGCTGAAGGACTGGTCGGCGGCGTCAAACCGGTAGGTGCCCCAATAGTCCCTGTAGGCCTCGAACGGAGTCCAGGTGACAGAAAATCGCTGCGAGGCATCGAGGACCAGCTCCTCGATTGGCGTCGGCGTCACACCATCCGGGCATGTGGCATCGGCCTGTCGCCAGGTGCCCCTGAGCGGGGCTTCCTCCGGGCGCACGACCCGTATCTGCGCTTCCAGATGCTGGTCCCCAAGGCGCCCGGTTATGGTGACCAGGGCGGAGGCGGGAGCGTCGTCGGCGACCCGTACAGAGAGGCTGTCAGCGTCGAACTGCACGATGCCTTCGGGTGAGGCCGCGATGTCGGTGACGCAATGGCGCGGCGCCCGTTCAAGGGAATGGGGCCGGTCCGTCCAGTAGGCTTCCAGACTGACGGACGCCCCCGGGGCGAGTTCAAGCGGCCGAAACCACCAGATCGCGACCGCGTTTTCCACGCGCGGCGCACACTCGTCCGGCCCCGGATTCAAGGCCAGACCACCGGCGAAGAGCAGAGCCTCAATCATCGGTCATTCGTCCCGGCAATCCCTGAAGGCACTGACGCTATCAACAGCGTCCCGGGCTATCAATGGCCATCGACCCGCAGCCGCCGGTGTGGCGGCGCTGCCTCTCGTAAAGTCGGCGGGTTCAGAGCCCCTTGGGGTTCGGGCCGTATTGGTTGGTCCCCGGCTTGCCCTCCGTCAGGCCGACCCAGAGCAGGAAGCCGGGGTTCACAAGCAGCAGGATGGCAGAGTGCCGAACACCGGCCCGATCACGGCCAGGATTGCGGCGGGGTCTTCATTCTCAAGGCCGGCGAAGCCCGTGATGATCCCCTGCCCTCACGCCACAGCGAAAAGGCCGCGACGGGGGTCGCGGCCTTTCAGGGGGTTCGTCGGGGGTGCGGCCCGGCTAGCGGCTGAGCTGGCCGGACAGGATGAGGTCGATCTGGGCCTCGAGATGCGCCTTGAGAGTCTCGATCGTCCAGCTGTCGTAGGCCGCGCGGCGGTAGTTCGAGAGCCAGGCCATCCAGACCAGTTCGGTGACGAGGGCGGCGTCGGTGGCGGGCTTGAGCTCGCCGGCCTTGATGGCGTCGGTGACGAGGCTTTCGAGGCCTTCGATGACCGGGGCGATCAGCGCGCGGCCCTTTTGGGCTTCGTCGAGGGGCTGGTGCCAGGCGCGGGCGACGACGGCCTGGACGAGGGGAAGCTGTTCGAGGGTCGCCTCATAGCCGGCGACAAAGCCGTTCAGCAGGCGCGACTTGAGGTCGGTGCCGGTCTTGATGCCGCGGTTCAGGGCCTCGGCCAGGCGGGCCAGATCCTCGGCCAGCACGGTGTCGAACAGTTCCGACTTGTCCTGGAAGTTGGCGAAGACCGCCCCGGTCGACATGCCGGCCTCGCGCGCGATGTCGCGGATGGTGGCGGCGTCATAGCCGCGCTGGGCGAACAGGTTGCGGGCGGCCTCGATCACCTTGCCGCGCGTGCGCTGCTTGGCCACCTGGCGGCGGTTCAGCGGACGGGCACCCGTTTCCGGGCCATGGGCTTCGGGAGCATCGACGGGCGGGTTCAGAACGATATCACGCATGTAAAGGGGTACTCACAGGGGTGTCGTTGACGATCAGCCGGATCGAGGTGTTCGGGGAACGACCGATGGGCATACAGGTTGCTGTCGTCGGGGAGGACGGAAACGGCGCTTTCAACACCGAACCATGACCAAAATGCGAACAGACGCCCTTAAACCGTGTCCGGGGTCTCCGGATCGGTGCGGCCGGTGGTCGCGGCCGACAGGCGACGGCGCAGGGCCCGGTTGGGGCGGTCGGACGTTTCGGGCTGGGCCGCCTGGAACAGGTCGCGGTAGCGATCGCGCCCGCGTGGATCGAGGCCAGCACCAGACCCATGGGCACGCCCAGATCGACGAGGGTGTTCTCGGCCAGTTGCAGGCTGGCTTCCGTCGTTTCGGGGACGGCATCGGTGACGCCATAGCCGTAGAGGCGGACGGCGTGGCGGTCGTCGCGGGCGCGGGCGATGATGATCAGGTCCTTTCGGAGCGCCCGGGCGGCCTGGACCACCTCATCGACCTTGCCCGGAGCATCCATGGTCACGACCAGGGCCCGGGCGGTGGCGACATTGCAGAGCTCAAGCATCTCGCGGCGGCCCGCGTCGCCATAGTGGACATTCAGCCCCTCGCGCCGGGCGCCGGCGACGATGCCCGGATCGGTATCGAGGGCGACGAAGGACTGGTCGTGCTCGGCCAGCATCTCTCCGACCAGACGCCCGACGCAACCGAAGCCGACCAGAAGCACCTGGCCGCCGGAATCGGGCGGCTGCAGGGCGGCGGCGGGCAGGTCGACCCGGGTTTCGATGCGGCGGGCGGCCAGCTTCTGGCCCAGCAGGCCGAGGAAAGGGATGGCGAACAGGCTGAGCGTCGCGGACACCATCACCGACTGGACGATGCCCGACGGGACCACCCCTCCGGCCATGCCGGCCGTCAGGATGACAAAGGCGAACTCGCCGGCCGGTCCGAGCACCAGGGCGGTCTCGAGCGCGGCGAGGGGGCCGAGGCCCCAACGGCGGGCCAGGGTAAAGATCAGGCCGATCTTGACGACGGTGAGGGCGACCGCGAGGGCGACGACGCCCAGGGGGTCGGCGGCGACGGCATCCAGATCCAGACCGCTGCCGACGCCGATGAAGAAGACGCCCAGCAGCAGGCCCTTGAACGGATCGATGGAGATCTCGACCTCGCGCGGAACTCGGTCTCGGCCAGAAGGACACCGGCGATGAATGCGCCCAGACTCATCGACAGGCCGACCGCTTGGGCGCCGAGGCCTGCGGCGACCACGACCAGCAGGCTGGCGGCGACGAACATCTCCTGCCCCTGACCCCGGGCCCTTGCCCGGGCGACCGAACGGAACAGGGGGCGAAGGACCAGCCGTCCCAGCAGGATCAGGGCCGCCAGCCCGATGGCGGCGGGGGCGAGGGTCAGCAGCGCCGCCCCCAGCACGGTCGGGTTCATGTCGCCACCGCTCTGCGCCAGGGTGGCCAGCACGGTGACGGTGATCAGGATGGGCGCCACGGCCATGTCCTGGGCCAGCAGGATGGAAAAGGTCGCCCGGCCCGCCGTGCCCTGCAAGCGTTTGCTCTCCGCCAGCACCGGCATGACGACCGCCGTCGAGGACAGGGCCAGCGCCATGCCCAGCACCATGGCCGAGACGAAGGTCTGGCCGGTTAGTATGAACCCTGCGGCGATCACGGCGGTGGCGAGCGCGATCTGGCTTAGCCCCAGCCCGAACACCAGCCGGCGCATGGACTTGAGCCGCTCCCACGACAGCTCCAGCCCGATCATGAACAGCAGGAAGGCGACGCCGAGCTCGGACAGCTGGGCGATCTGGTCGCGGTCGTCGAGCGTCAGCCAACCCAGCCAGGCCAGCCAGGGGGCGCTATCTGCGAAGCGGCCCACGCCGTCGGGCCCCAGCAGCACACCGGCGGCCAGAAAGCCCAGTATCGGGCTGATCCGGATGCGGCTGAACAGGGGCACGACCACCCCGGCGGCCGCCAGAAAGACCAGCAGGTCCTTGTATTCCGAACCGTCGCCGTGCGGGGTCGCCATGCCTGTGCATACGACAGCGCGGCGGCCGATCAAGGACAAAGGCAACGCCGGACGGCACCAATCATGAACTTTTTTTAAGAGAATTGCGCGCCGTGGCCGACTAGGGTCCGTAACTGGAAACGTCCGGACGCGGCCCTGTCGCGTCAGTCCACAAGAGGTTCGAAAATGAAACGCCTTCTGATCGGCGCCGCTGTCGGTGCCCTGATGCTGCCCGCCACGGCGACCTTTGCCCAGCAGATGCACACCTTTGACGACGGTCACGAGCATGAGTGCCTGAACGAGTCCTGCACAGTCTTCTCGCTGTTCGCGGGGGCCGGGCAGGATCCGGTCGGTTCGGGCTGGCAGGGCACCGAAGCCCCCAAGTTCGGGACCTGGGGCTTTGATCTGGCGGGGCGGGACCTGTCGGTCGCGCCAGGCGATGACTTCTTCCGCTATGCCAACGGCCTGGCCTTTGACCGGCTGGTGATCCCGTCGGACCGGACGTCCTACGGGTCGTTCGCCATCCTGCGCGAACTGTCGGACAACCGCCTGAAGGTCATGGTTGACGAATTGGTCGGATCTTCCGACCTGGCGGCGGGCACGGATGAGCGCAAGATCGCCGACCTGTACCGCGCCTATATGGACACCGACCGGATCGAGGCACTGGATGACCAGCCGCTGCAGCCCTATCTGGCCGCGATCCGCGCCATCGACAGCCATGACGCCATGGCGGCCTATATGGGCGGCACCCAGGGCCGGTTCGGATCATCCTTCTTTGGCGTGGGAATCGGCGACGACGCCCGCAACCCCGAACGCTACATCACCTATGCCAGCCAGAGCGGGCTCGGTCTGCCGAACCGCGGCTATTATCTGGAAGAGCGTCTGGCCGACAAGAAGGCCCTCTATCTGGCCTATGTCGAGCGCATGCTGACCATGATCGGCTGGGAGAATCCGGCGGAGACGGCGGCCGAGATCGTGGCGCTGGAGACCCGGATCGCCGAGGCTCACTGGACCCCGGAGGAGAACCGCAACCGCGACCGGACCTACAACCCCTACACCCCGGCCGAGCTGGCGGCCCAGGCCCCGGGCTTCAACTGGTCGGCCTATCTGGACGCCATGAGCCTGGGCGGCATCCCGACGATCGTCGTGCGCCAGGACACGGCCCTGCCCAAGATCGCCGCCATCTTTGCCGACACGCCCCTGCCGCTGCTGCAGGCCTGGCAGGCCTTCCACACGGCCGACAACATGGCCCCCTATATGTCGCAGCGCTTCGCGGACGCCCAGTGGGAGTTCCGGGGTCGTGACCTGGCGGGCCAGCCGGAACAGCGGGCCCGCGACAAGCGCGCCGTCAGCTTCGCGGAAGGCGTGATGGGCGAGGCCTTCGGCCGCCTGTATGTGGCCGAATACTTCCCCGCCGAATCCAAGGCCATGATGGAAGAGCTGGTCGCCAACCTGCGCGTCGCCCTGGCCGCCCGCATCCGCCAGCTGGACTGGATGGGCGAGGAGACCAAGGAACAGGCGCTCTACAAGCTCGACAATTTCACGGTGAAGATCGGCTATCCGGACAAGTGGCGCGACTATTCCGCGCTTGAGGTGCGGGCCGATGATCTGGTCGGCAATGTCGAACGGGCGGGCATCTTCCGCTGGCAATACCAGCTGGGCCGCATGGACGGTCCGGTGGATCGCGACGAGTGGGGCATGACCCCGCAGACGGTCAACGCCTATTACAACTCGACCAAGAACGAGATCGTCTTCCCGGCCGCAATCCTGCAGCCGCCCTTCTTCGATCCGACGGCGGACCCGGCGGTCAACTATGGGGCTATCGGCGGCGTGATCGGCCACGAGATCGGCCACGGCTTCGACGACCAGGGCCGCAAGTCCGACGGCGACGGCGTGCTGCGCGACTGGTGGACGGCCGAGGACGCGGCCCGCTTCGAGGCCCGGGCCGACATGCTGGGCCGCCAGTATGCGACCTATGAGCCCCTGCCGGGCTATCCGATCCGTCCGGCGCTGAGCATGGGCGAGAACATCGGCGATCTGGCCGGTGTCACCCTCGGGCTGGAAGGCTATCTGGCGTCACTGGATGGCGCGGAGGCGCCGATTCTGGACGGCACCACCGGTGTCCAGCGGGTCTTCCTCGGCTGGGCCCAGGTCTGGAACACCAAATACCGCGACGAAGCCCTGCGGAACCAGATCGCCACCGGTCCGCACTCGCCCGCCGAGTTCCGCGTGGTGGGGCCGATCCGCAACCTGGACGCCTGGTACGAGGCCTTCGACGTCCAGCCCGGCCAGAAATACTATCTGACCCCGGAAGAACGCGTCCGCCTCTGGTAGGCAGCGTCTGGATGAAATGAAGGAGGGGTCGCTCGAAAGGGCGGCCCCTTTCTCTTGGGCGGGGAGAGCGGTGAGCGTGAGCGTCAGACACGAAAAAGCCCGCCGCGGGGGATACATCGCGGCGGGCTTCTTTCGCTCGTCTAGGAGCGGACGTTTCCTCCCCGAAACGCCTACGAAGGGAGCGCGTCGCATCGCGTCGCGCGCTTCGAGAGCCCCATTCATACGATCCGGGCCCGACAAGTCAATCAAAGCGAAGGCGAAATCCGGCGTTTTCTTGACTGATCGTCGATAAGTCAGCGGTGCGGTCAGCCCGTTGTTGATACTCCTTCGAGAATCGAGCGAATGGCACCGACCATCTGATCGCGCGGCAGGGTCTGCTGGCCCGGACGTGCCTGTTTCCATTCGGCATTGTCCGCGACGGCCTGAGACAGTCGGCGGCCCGCGTCGAGGTCCTTGAGGGTGACGGTACCGGCCGCGATTTCGTCCCCACCCAGCATCACGGCGACCGGAGCCCCGCGGCGGTCGGCGTATTTCATCTGGGCCTTCATGCCCGCGCGACCCAGATAGAGTTCGGCGGCGATGCCGGCGGTCCTGAGTTCGGCGACGGCACCCAGATAGTGGGCCATGTCGGCGTCGGAAAAGGCGATCACCACGACCGGCCCGCGCACCTCGCCCGCCGGATCGCGTCCACTGGCCCGGAGGGCGGCCGCCAGACGCGAGACGCCGAACGAAAAGCCGGTCGCGGGCACGCTCTGGCCGGTGAAGCGCGCGACCAGATCGTCATAACGCCCGCCGCCACCGATCGAGCCGAAGCGGACCGGACGGCCCCGTTCATCGGTGGTCGGCAGCAGCAGTTCGGCCTCGAACACCACGCCGGTGTAATACTCCAGCCCGCGCACGACGGTGGGATCGAAGGTTGCCCGTGAAGCGGGGACATTCATGCTCGACAGAGCGGCGTCGATCTTGAACATCTCAAGCAAAGCATCGTCGCCCTCTTTCGAGGCTCCTATGACATTCGCGAGGTTGTTCGTGGTGGACATCCGGTCGGCGCCGCCGGCACTGACAAACTCGAGCACGCGTTTGACGGCAGCGTCGTTCAGCCCTGCGCCCTCGGTCTTGTCGCCAGATTCGTCGACCCGTCCGTGCACGCCCAGCAACAGTTCCACGCCCTCAATTCCGAGCCGATCGAGCTTGTCGATTGATCGTAGGACAGCCAGGCGTGTCCATGGATCATGGATGTTGAGGGTAGAGAGCAGCGCGTTGAGGAGCTTTCGATTGTTGATCTTGATGATCGCCTGATCAGCGTCGAGGCCAGCCGATCGTAGTCCCTCGCAAGCCATGGCGACGATCTCGGCATCCGCCTCGGGCCGGTCGGATCCCACGGTGTCGGCGTCGCACTGGATGAACTCGCGAAAGCGCCCCGGCCCCGGCTTTTCATTGCGCCAGACCGGACCAAAGGCATAGCGGCGGAAAGGCTTCGGCAGGGTCTCCCAGCTCTGGGCGGCATAGCGGGCCAGCGGTGCCGTCAGGTCATAACGCAACGCCATCCACTGGTCGTCGTCGTCCTGCAAGGCAAAGACGCCCTCGTTCGGGCGGTCGGCATCTGGCAGGAATTTGCCGAGCGCATCGGCATATTCGAAGGCCGAGGTTTGCAGCGGCTCAAAGCCCCAGCGCTCATAGACGGCCGAGACGCGCTCGACGATGCGGCGCTCGGCGATCAGATCGGGACCGCGCCGGTCCTGAAAGCCGCGCGGGCCTCTCGCTTCCGGGCGGGGGGCTTCTGCGGTCGGGGCATCGGAGGGGGCTTCAGTGGTCATGGGGGGCGATTACGCCATCACCCCCCATCCCGCAATGCGACCGTGGGCTCAGTCCGCGCCCTTGCGGATCGGCACCATCCGGCCATAGGTCAGGCAGCGCCAGGCCCACTCCAGCGGCCCCATGCGGAAGGCCGACAGCCAGAGCGGCGACCAGACCAGCTGGGCCAGCCAGACGCCCCCGACCACCATCCACATCTGCGAGGTGCTGTGGGTGCCGAACCACATGGGCCCCCAGGGCGCATAGTAGAGGGTCATCATGATCAGGGTCTGGCTGAGGTAGTTGGTGAAGGCCATGCGACCGACCGGCACCAGCACCCGGGTGATGATCCTGAGCCCGAACTTCGTCAGCAGGATCAGGACCGTGGCATAGAAAAGGGTGACCAGCGGAGCCGCCCCGGTCGAGGCTGCCGCGAGCCCTGCGGTCGGATCGACGCCGTCCGGGGCCATCGCCTTCTGCCAGCCCCACCAGGCCGACAGGGCCAGGTTGGCGCCGCCGAGGACCAGCACCGTCAGATAGGCGCCCTTGGGGGCGGCACCCGTCAGATAGCCGGACTTGTAGAGGCCGAGGCCCAGCATCATCAACGGCACCGTGACCGGCACCATGATCAGGATGGCGACGAGGAAGGTCGCCCAGGTGGTCAGATTGGCCAGCCAGCCCGCAGGCCAGCCGGAGCGATAGGTGTCGACCACCGCCTGGATGGCCTCGGGCGTGGCCGTCGGCATGTTCTGGGCGACCTTGCCGGCGACCTCGGCCGGCAAATTGGCCATGCCCCAGTAGAAGCCGGTCGCGACCAGGGCCCAGAACAGGGTGATCAGCCCCCCGACCCACAACAGCCGCCGCGCCGACCACGAGCGGAACATCAGGAAGATGAAACCCGAAACCGCATACAGGAACAGGATGTCGCCGAACCACAGGGCCGCCCCGTGGATGGCCCCGATCAGCAACAGCCACCACAACCGCCGCCGCAGCAGGGCACCCCGGTCGAGGTCGCTGCGTTCCCCGCCGACGAGGAAGACCGACACCCCGAACAGCAGGGTGAACAGGGTGCGCATCTTGTCGGAGAAGAAGACATCGATGACCCAGACGCCGATGACATCGGCCTGTGTCGCGTTCACCGGAGGCGGGGCCTCGGCCATCATCAGCAGGGAGGGCCAGGCGAAGGCGATGGCATTGACCGCCAGGATGCCGAGGATCGCCCAGCCCCGCAGCATGTCCAGATTGAAAATCCGGTCCTTGGGCGCGACGGGCGAGAGCCGGGCGCTGGCCGGTTCGGTATGCAGGTCTGTGGATGTCATGGTGTGATGTCCCCCCGGCGATCACCTGATGTCAGGCCGGGAGGGTCGCAGCGCGCCGGGCGGAAGGAAAGTAAATTTCCTGTAACGTCGGTCAGTCGGGCGCGAAGCTGTCGCGACCGCTCAGACCCAGCCGGTCGCGAACCGGTGCCGGACGGGGCATGAAGGCGAGAAAGGCCGCGCACAGGCCCGCCCAGAGGGCGTAGCTAATGCCCACCAGGATCGCCAGCGGGACCCCGCCCACGCCAAAGATCAGCAGGGCGGTCTCGGCATAACCCAGCGCCTGGCCGACATCGGCCGCGCCCGCGGCCCCGATACCCGAAAGGACAAGGGCGTTGAATCCCTGCAGGGCGGCCGCCAGAAGACCGCCATAGAACATGAACCGCCAGACGATGCCCAGGCGCGTGCCCGGCCGGCCCGTGCGCTGACGTTCCTGGTTGAGCAGCCACAGGCACAGGGGCACCGCGAGCACCCCCACCGCCAGTACCAGCACGCGCCAGTCGGTGCTGAGCCCGGCCAGCCAGTTCTCGGGCGGCCAGACGAGGAAGGTGATGATCAGGGGCGGCCAGGCGATGCCCAGCAGGGCCGCAAGCGCCACCCAGCCGCCGGATCGCCAGGTCACCCGACGCTGGCCCGGCAGATCCTCGAGGGTTTCGAAACGGGTCTTCATCGCGTCGGCACCGGAACGTCGCCGGAATAGTCATAGAAGCCCCGCCCGGTCTTGCGACCCAGCCAGCCGGCCTCGACATATTTCACCAGCAGGGGACAGGGGCGGTATTTGCTGTCGGCCAGACCGTCGTAGAGAACATTCATGATCGCCAGAACGACATCCAGCCCCATGAAGTCCGCCAGTTCCAGCGGGCCCATCGGGTGGTTGGCCCCCAGCTTCAGCGCCTTGTCGATCGAGGCGACGTCGCCGACCCCCTCATAGAGGGTGAAGATGGCCTCATTCACCATCGGCACCAGAATGCGGTTGACGATGAAGGCGGGGAAGTCCTCGGCATTGGTGGTGGTCTTGCCGAGGCTCTGGGCAAAGGCGACCGCGGCGTCGTAGGTGGCGGTCGAGGTGGCGATGCCCCGGACGATCTCGACCAGCCGCATGGCCGGGGCCGGCTTCATGAAATGCAGGCCGATGAAGCGGTCGGGCCGGTCGGTGGCCGAAGCCAGGCGGGTGATCGAGATGGAGGAGGTGTTGGACGCGACCAGGGTGTCGGGCCCAAGGTGAGGCGTCAGCGATTTCAGGATGTCGGTCTTGACGGCCTCATCCTCGACGGCGGCCTCAATCACAAGATCGGTCGCGCCGACGGCGGCCAGATCGGCAGCATCGGTGATCCGACCCAGGATGGCCTGGGCCTCGTCCGCGCCCAGGCTCTCGCGCTCGACGCGGCGGGCGAGGCTGTTGGCGATGGTGGCCCGGGCCAGCGGCAGCCGCGAGGGGTCGGCGTCATACAGGCGAACCGCATAGCCGCCGGTGGCCACCGCCTGGGCGATACCCGATCCCATCTGTCCCGCGCCGATGATGGCGACCGTCCTGATCGTGGTCATGACCTTCGAAATTCAAGGGCGCCGGGGCGCCGGGGAACATCCACCTTAGGCGCTCGGGCCGGAGGGTGAAAGCACCTGCGCGTGGCCCTGCTGCATCAGAATCCGCCCAGCAGTTGATACAGGGCCCGGCAGCTGGCCGGCAGGATGTAGGAGCGTATGCCCGAAATGATCAGGAGCGCGATGATCGGGGTGATGTCGATCCCGCCCAGTGACGGGATCACGCTGCGCAGAGGCGCCAGGATCGGGGCGGTGATGCTGTCCAGAAAGTGGGCCAGCTGGGCCACGAAGCGGTTGCGATAGTTGATCACATCGAAGGCGAACAGCCAGCTCATGACCGCCGAGACGATGATCGCCAGCCACAACAGCAGGAAGATCGAGTCGACCAGAAAACAGATAAAGCCGGCGATGGCGGGGCCCATGTCGATCCTTTTCGGAAATGGCGGGGTGTCGTTGACCGCTTCTAGCCTGAGCCGCTCCCGGCGTCCAAGGGCCAGCTGACGCACGACGCCATTGACACCACAAGCCCCGCCCGCCTATGTCCCGCGCTCGCCTGTGCCCGAGCATGCATCGGGGCCGTAGCTCAGTTGGTAGAGCGCGTCGTTCGCAATGACGAGGTCAGGGGTTCGACTCCCCTCGGCTCCACCAGGCGTCCGCCCGGAAAGACCCTGACAGAAGGGCCCGCATGACCGTCACCATCTATCACAACCCGAAGTGCGGCACCTCCCGTAATGTGCTGGAAATGGTCCGGGCCTCGGGCGTCGAGCCGGAGGTGGTCGAATATCTGAAGACCGGCTGGACGGCGGATCAGCTGACCGATCTGGCGGCCCGGACCGGCGAAGGTCTGAAAGGCCTGCTGCGCGAGCGCGGCACCACGGCCGAGGAGCGCGGCCTGACCGCCGATGATGTCAGCGACGCGGCCCTGCTGGCGGCCATGGTCGAGGACCCGGTGCTGGTCAATCGCCCCATCGTGGTGACGCCGAAGGGGGCCGCCCTGTGCCGCCCGTCGGAGCGGGTGCTGGACCTGATGGACCAGCCGCCGTCGCGCTTCGTCAAGGAAGACGGCCAGATCGTGGGCGGCTGAGCGCGGCGCGAAGGACAAGGGCGCCGACGATCAGGGCGAGGCCCGTGGTCCAGACCGGCCATGGCACCTGAAACGCCAGAAGGACGCACCCCGCCAGGCCGAGCGCGGGCACGAGACGCGGGTAAAGCCTCTGCGCCCGCGACAGGCGCAGGGCGGCCAGATTGTTGATGGCGTAGTAGATCAGCACGGTGAAGGCGCTGAAGCTCCAGGCCAGACGGATGTCGCCGATCAGGACAAGGCCGGTGATGCCCGCGCCGACCAGCAGCACAGCGGCGGTCGGCACGCCGCGCGCATCGACATGGGCGAAGCGGGGGGGGAGGTCACCCCTGCGCCCCATGGCCAGCACGATCCGGGACAGGCCGAGGACCAGATTGAGCAGCACCCCCAGCATGGCCGTCACGGCTCCCATGGCGACCAGCGTAGCGAGGCCGGGACGCTGAAGCGCCCGGGCCACGGCCTCGAGCGGGGCCCCACCGGCGGCATCAAGCACCACGCCCGCCCCCGCCGCCCGGACCACCGCCCAGCCGACGCCGAGGTAGAGGGCCGCCGAGATCACCAGCGTCAGCAGGATGGCGAGGGGGATGACCCGCACGGGGTCCCGTACCTCCTCAGCGAGCGTGGCGATCCGTCCATAGCCGGTGTAGGCGACAAACATCAGGGCCGTGGCGGAGGCGAGAAGGCTCCAGTCGGGATCGAGCCCCGCGCCGGTGATGCCGATCACGGGCGGGTCTGTGCGCACCATGCTGGCCGCGATCAGCGCGATCAGGGCAAGCCCCGTCACGGACACAATGGCCATGTTGACGGCGCTGGATCGCCGCAGACCCGAAATCACGAGGGCGGTGACACCGACGCTGGTCAGGACGGCCAGGGGCACGGCCAGGCCGTCGGCCTCTCCTTCGGTCAGGTGGCGTACATAGGCCGAGACGCCGAGCGCCGCCGTGGCCGCCGAAGCGGACTTGGCCAGCAGGAAGACCCATCCGGCGACGAAGCCCAGCGACGGGGTCAGCCAGACGTGACCGTATTCATAGGCACCCCCGCTGACCGGGTGAGCGGCGGCCAGTTCCGCGCTGGCGAGGGCGTTGAACAGGGCCAGCAGCGCCGCCAGCAGGATGGCGGGCAGGACCAGGGCGCCGCTGATCTCGGCCACCAGCGCCAGGCTGACGAAGACGCCGGTTCCCAGGATGGAGCCGAGGCCGAGGCCCACCGCACCGGGCAGGCCCAGCTGGCGGGTCAGGGATGTTGCCGGCCTATTGGTCCTCGTCAAAGCGTCGGGCCACCAGATCCCGGAGGGCGGCGACCGCGGCTTCGGCGTCCGGACCCTCGGCTTCGATCGTGACACCACAGCCATTGCCGGCGCCCAGCGTCAGCAGGCCCATGATCGACAGGGCGTTGACGGTGACACCGTCGCGGGTCACGCGGATGTCCGACTCGAACTCGGACGCCAGCTTGACGAACTTGGCCGAGGCGCGCGCATGCAGCCCGCGCGAGTTGCAGATGTCGACGACCGTCGAGGCCGTCGCGGGTGTATCACCGTCGCTCATTTTTCCCCCGACAGGACCCACGACGCGACCGAGATATATTTGCGGCCCGCGTCCTGCGCATGGGCGACGCAGGCCTCCATCGGCTCGCGCGCACGGACGCTGGCCAGCTTGATCAGCATCGGCAGGTTCAACCCGGCGATCACCTCGGCACGGGTTTCCTCCATGACCGAAATGGCAAGGTTGGAAGGCGTGCCCCCGAACATGTCGGTCAGCAGGATGACGCCGTCGCCGTCGTTCACCGCCCCTGCGGCATCAACGATATCGCGGCGGCGCCGCTCCATGTCGTCGTCCGGGCCGATGCAGATGGCGGCCACCCCGCGCTGGGGGCCGACGACGTGTTCCATGGCCGCGAGGAATTCCGAGGCCAGGCCGCCGTGGGTTACGATCACCAGTCCGATCATGAAGGCTTCACCAAGACAGGACCCATCCCCGGCGTCAGTCGCTGGCCGGGGTCGTGACCCGGACCGTGAGCCGCGCTTGATAGGCCAAACCGGCGCCGGATTAAAGCGTCAAGGTGACACGGGGCGTCGCAGGGCCTCGGCCAGGGCCAGGGCCACGATGCGCGGCGCCGCCGCGGCGCGGCCCTGGACCGCGATGGTCCTGAGCGGCACGCCCAGCCAGGGCTCGAACGTCGGGTCCGGCATGCGCTCGGGCTCGTCCCGCCCCAGCCGCACAGACAGGGCAAGCCGGCAGACGTCCCGGTACGGTACGGAGACCAGCCCCAGTCCGCGGGCCTCCACCCGCCCGGCGATCGACCGGGGCGGCCGGGCCCACAGCCGGCCACCGCTGGTCCAGATCAGCGCCGCGTCATCGGCCACCAATTGCCAGCCCTGCGCCAGCAGATTGAGCGCCAGAGCGGTTTTCCCGACGCCTGACGGCCCGGTCAGGGCGACGCCGACCCAGCCCTCGCCCTGACGCCTGGCGACGACCGTGGCCTGAACCTGCGTCGGGCCGGTCATGGCCGGAAGGGCGTCAGGGTGATGACAAACCGGGCCCCGCCTATGCGCTCCGGATCGTCCGGATCCATGATGTTCTCGGCCCAGACCCGGCCCCCGTGAGCCTCAATGATCTGGCGGACAATCGACAGGCCCAGCCCGGAGTTGGTGCCGAACTGGGTGCCCTTGGGTCGCGAGGTGTAGAAACGTTCGAAGACGGTTTCCAGATTCTCGGCCGGGATGCCGGGTCCGTCATCCTCGACCCGGATACGGATATCCTGCGACCCGTCGGGCGCGCGGTCCAGGATGAGCCGCACCGATCCGTCCGGCGGGCTGAACGAGCGGGCATTGTCGATCAGATTGCGGATCACCTGTCCCAGCGGACCGTCGCGACCCACGATCCGGGTCGGCCCCGGGGTGTTGATCGACAGATGCAGTGGCACATCCCCCCGTTTGGGCGAGGTCTGATAAACCTCGACAATATCGGTCAGCAGCGCGGCCAGATCCAGCGTGCGGGGCCGGTCCCGGGCCAGTTCCGCATCCAGCCGTGAAGCGTTTGAGATGTCGGTGATCAGGCGATCGAGTCTGCGAACGTCCTGCTGCAACAGGGCGGTCAGCTTTTCCCGCTGCGCCTCTGCCTTGACCAGCGGCAGGGTTTCCAGCGCCGAACGGATGGAGGTCAGCGGGTTCTTGATCTCGTGCGAGACATCGGCCGCGAACCGTTCGATCGCCTCCATCCTGTCGGACAGGGCACGGGTCATGGTCTCAAGCGACCGGGCCAGATCGCCGATCTCGTCGCGGCGTTCCTCGAGATCGGGCATGGAGATGGCCCGGGTCTGCTGAAGGCGCACGCTGTCGGCGGCGGCCGACAGGCGCATGACCGGTCGCGCCACGAACAGATGCAGCAACAGAGACGAGAACAGCGATACCACCAGGGCCACGATGGCAAACGGCATCAGGGCGGCGCGCTGGGCGGCCAGGATTGCATCGACGTCGGCGGTCTCGAGCGTCAGAACGCCCAGTTCCTGACGCACATGCCGGATCGGCAGGGAGACGGAGATGACACGCTTGCCGCTCTCGTCGCGGCGGACGGTCGCCTGGGGGCCCTCGGTGAGGGCGGTCTCGATTTCGGTCGCCAACTCCAGCCGGGCCTGCTCCAGACGGCGGTCTTCCTCGATCTCGGCCCTGAGGTCGGGCTCGGGTGCGGCCGTGCCCGCGGGCAGGGCGGGCCGGAGCGGGTCGCCGGGAATGGCCTCGGTCACCATATAGCTGTCCGCCACCGGCAGGCCGTCGCGATCAAACACCCGCGCCCGCTGACCGACCGGCACGAAATTGTCGCGGAGCCATCGGGCGGTCGCATATTCGTCGAGGGCCGGGGCGGGCACGCCCGTGGTGATGCCCAGTTCGCCCAGAACATTGGACATCAGCTCGGCCTGGGCCATCAGCGACTCCTGACGTGCCTCGATCAGGCCTCTCCGCCACTCATTCAGGGCCAGGGCCCCGACGAACAGGATCAGCAGGCTGAGCAGGTTCAGCGCCAGAATCAGCGCGCCGAGACGCGATCCCACCGGTCGGAAGCGCCGACGCGGCCGGGTCTGGCGGGTGTCTTCCGGTTCAGCTTTCGCGGTATCTGTAGCCAACGCCGTACAGGGTCTCGATGGCATCGAATTCCGGATCGACGACCCGGAACTTCTTGCGCATGCGTTTCACGTGGCTGTCGATCGTGCGGTCGTCGACATAGACCTGATCGTCGTAGGCGGCGTCCATCAGGTTGTCTCGGCTTTTCACAAAGCCCGGGCGCTGGGCAAGCGCCTGCAGCAGCAGGAATTCGGTGACCGTCAGCTTGACCGGCTTGCCGTCCCAGGTGCTCTCGTGACGGGCCGGATCCATGGTCAACTTGCCCCGGCGGATGGCACGGGCCGCCTCCCCGCCCTGGGCCTCGCCGTCGCCGGTGCCGATGCCGACGCGCCGCAACAGCGCCTTGACGCGCTCCAGCAGCAGGCGCTGGCTGAACGGCTTGTGGATGTAGTCGTCAGCCCCGAGGTTGAAGCCGAGAATCTCGTCGATTTCCTCGTCCTTGGAGGTCAGCATGATGACCGGAATCTGCGAGGTCTGCCGCAGCTTGCGCAGCACCTCCATGCCGTCCATGCGCGGCATCTTCACATCCAGGATGACCAGATCCGGCGGTGACGCCAGAAGGGCCTCAAGACCCGAGGCCCCGTCGTGGTAGGCCGTGATCTTGTGCCCATGGCTTTCCAGCGCCAGCGACACGGAGGCGACAATGTTCTCGTCGTCGTCGACCAGGGTGATGTTGGCCAAGGTTTACTCCTCAGAGGCTTCGACGCATCGCGCCGTCGACACGGACTAACGCGTCTGAAGCGTAACCGTTCGGATTCAATCGGGGTGACATTAGGGCGCGCCGGGCCGGGCGGCTAGAGGCTGATCGTTTCCGAGGGGGCCGCAGGGCGAAACCCGGCCTTAAGCCCTCGTGGGGCATGATCGGGGCTTGTAGCGTTCCTCAGGTGTATCATGGCCGGCCCCGTCCACTACGAAGTCTTCATCCGAAAGACCGCCCCCGCGCCATGGACCCTGCTGATGGCGACGGAGAACCGTGGCCACGCCATCGAGACGGCCGAGGATATCCTCAACGACAACCGCGCGGCGGCGGTCCGGGTCACCAAGGAAACCCTCGATGCGGAAACAATGGAGTTCTCCAGCCTGACGGTGCTGACCCGGGGCGCGCCCGAGGTTCGGCAGAAGCGGGTCATTCCGGATGACGAAACCGGGCCGCGATGCAGCGGCATCCAGGACTTTTATGCGCCGCATGCCCGCGACCTGATCGGCCGGGTGCTGGAGGACTGGCTGACCCGCCGCGGCGTCACGGCCTTTGAGCTTCTGCACCGGCCCGATCTGGCCGAGGTTCTGGAGGCCTCGGGCGTCGAATTGCAGCACGCCGTGCAAAAGGTCGCCGTGCCGGAAAGCCAGGCCGTCGGGCAGCCCGTGCATGAGTTGATCCGCCACTATCAGAAGCTGGCCGATGGGGCGATCGAACGGCTGGTCGCGGCGGGACGGGCCCAGAAGTTTCCGACGCTGGAGGGTCGATCGCTGGCGGATCTGGCCCATCGACTGGCGGGGACGTCCGACCGGGCCTTCATCATGGGGGGCGTGGTTTCCGGTCAGCTGAAGGGGCTGAAGACCCCCAGGGCCCGGCTGGACCGGCTGATGGATCTGGCGGAGGCGGCACCGATGGACGGCCCGCCGCGGGCCCTGGTCATGGTCGCCATCGAGCAGATCCTGTGCGAAATGATGGCCCAGAGGACCAGTCTGGCCGACATCCTCGGCCCCTCGCTGGATCAGGGCGCCAGCCTGGCGGCCGTGGTGCGCATGGTCGCTCCGGCCGAGATCGAGGCCCTCATCGCCCAGGACCACAGGCTTCGGCTGCTTGTGCCGACGATCGAGGGGCCAGCCCGGCGGCTGGGGGAACGGCTGCAGGGCGGGGAGTATCCGCTGCTGTCCGCAGTTCTGGCCCGTATGGTTTTGCGCGAGCTGCGATCCCCGCGCCGGTTGCGACCGGCCGATCCCGAAGGCGAGATCGACATTCTCAGGGCCCTGGCCATGACCCTGACGGCGACAGCCGGCCGGCTGCTGACCCTGGAAGAGGTACAGGATGCCTTCACCGAGCGCTCCAAGAGCCTGATCACGGCTGATTTCGTCGCCGCCTTCGTCAAGCCCTGCCGGACGGTCATGTGCGAGGCCGAACACCTCATGCGGCTGTGCGAGAACGTCACGGGCGCCGCCAACAAGCGGTCCGCCGCGCGCTGGCTTCATGCCTGCCTCAGCTCGCTCAGATTCGAGACGGAAATGCGCCGCTCCGAACTCCCGCCCGGACAGGTTCTGGCGACGCTGGCGGGCCTGCAGCGGGCGGCCGGAAAGGTCGAACTGGCCGCGTCGGATGAAGCCCAGATCTGCGAGGCCCTGGGCAAGGTCGGCTCGGCCGTTGAAACCTCTGCCCGGCTGATCGACCAGATGGTGCGCGCACCGGTGCCGGTACCGCACAAGCTGCAGGTTCTGCTGCGGCTGGCTGCGGGGGAAACCGGACCCCGGGGGCCGGTGACGGAGCGCGCCCGGGCCGAGGCGCTGAAGCTGCTGCGTCACCCCAAGGTGAGGGCCGAGCTGGGATCAACCCCCGCCGCGCTGGAACCGATTCGCGAGCTGATGCGCACGGTCGGTCTGGCGGCCTGAAGCCCGGTCAGTCGAAATCGAAGATATCGAAAATGCTGTCGCGCTTCTTTTTGCGAGCGTGTCCGCGGTCGTCAAAGCGGCGGTCGTCGCGGTAGCGCTCGTCCCGGTAAGGCTCCGGGCGGGGCGGGGCGGACCACGCCTGGGGCGGGTGCTGTGACGGAGCGGCAGACGCGGCAGAGCGGCCTTCATCCACGGCGGCGGCCATCAGCTTCTCCAGCTCCCCGCGGTCCAGCCATACTCCGCGGCAACTCGGGCACATGTCGAACTGCACGCCGGACCGTTCCAGCGTCTGCATGGCGGCATTGTCATTGGGGCACATCAGAAGGGGCATCGTCACTCCACGCGCAAGGCCGCACGACCGGGTCAGGTCCTGCGGTCCGATAAAGGTGAATGCGCCCGGCGCCGGCTTTTGTCCGAATTGGGCCCGGACCGACACCGGGCGCACCCGAAGCGGTCCGACATCACACGCTCCGGGGCGGAGGACGAGGGGGGCCCCGGGGCGTGCCAGAGGGGCCCGTCCCGCAGCACAACTGTACGCAAGGCCGCCCCCTGAACAAGGCGACAGGTGGTCACAGTTGCGTCAGAACGCCGTTATCGTGCCGCGCACGCTTAAGCGACCTGTCCGGCGGCCCAGCCTGAGCTCCAGGCCCACTGGAAATTATAGCCGCCCAGCCAGCCGGTGATGTCGACCGCTTCGCCAATCACATAAAGGCCCGGCACCCGCCGTGCCGCCATCGTGGACTGGTCCAGTTCCGCGGTATCGACTCCGCCCAGGGTGACCTCGGCCGTGCGATAGCCCTCGCTGCCGACCGGAGTGATCGCCCATCGGTTCAACTGATCGGCCAATTGCCCGAGGGTCCTGTCGGACAGATCGGCCAGTTTGCCCGTCAGGCCGGTGTTCCGGACCACGCGCTCGGCGACCCGCTGGGGCAGGGCGCGGGACAGGACAGTGGTGACGTTTCGTCGCCCGTCCGTGGGCCTCAGCCCCTTCAGCCAGTCCAGCGCGGCTGTGCCGGGCATCAGGTCCACGGTTATGGCCTCGCCCTCGCGCCAGTAGGAACTGATCTGGAGGATGGACGGACCACTCAGCCCCCGGTGGGTGAACAGCAGCCCCTCCCGGAAGCGGGTGGTCCCCCGCGGACGCCCTGTGCGTCGTGCGTCTCCCGGTGCCTGATGGCTGACATCTGCCTCCACGGCCACGCCGGACAGATCGCTCCAGGTTTCGAGGAAGCCAGGCTCGAAGGTCAGGGGCACCAGCGCCGGGCGGGTGTCGGTGACCCGCAGGCCGAGGGCCCGCGCCGTCTCATAGGCCCAGCCGGTCGCGCCCATTTTCGGGATCGACTTGCCGCCGGTGGCGAGGATCAGGGAGGCGCAGCGCAGCTGGCCGCCGTCGGACAACGCGACCTCAAACCCTGGCCCGGCGCGCGTTACCCCATCCACCGACACGCCCAGCGAAAGGATGACCCCGGCTTCGCGCATCTGATCCGTCAGCATACGGATGATCTGCCGGGCACTGTCGTCGCAGAACAGCTGGCCGAGCGTCTTCTCATGCCAGGCGATCCCGGCCTGATCGACCCGCCTGATGAAGTCCTGTTGGGTGAAGCGCTTCAAGGCGGAGGTGGCAAAGCGAGGGTTCTCGCCAAGGAAGGCATGGGGACCGCATCCGAGGTTCGTGAAATTGCAGCGCCCGCCGCCGGAAATGCGGATCTTCTCGCCCGGGGCCCGGGCGTGATCGACGATGCGGACCCGACGTCCCCGACGCCCGGCCTCGATGGCGGCCATCATCCCGGCCGCCCCCGCTCCGACGATCAGCACATCGATGTCGGTGGTCGCCAAGATGTCGCATCCATCCTTTGCGAGCGCCGTTGTCTGGCCCGCCGGTTTGTGAGAGGGCGGTTCTAGCGGGAGGCTTCACTAATGACCATGACCTATGGCCTGCTGGCGGTCGGCCTTGTGCTGCTGATCGCCGGGGGCGAGACGCTGGTGCGAGGGGCGACGACGGTTGCGCGGAGCCTCGGCGTCTCGCCGCTGCTGATCGGTCTGACCCTGGTCGGCATGGGCACTTCGGCCCCGGAACTGGTGACCAGTCTCACGGCCGTGCTGGCGGGATCACCGGGCATCGCCCTGGGCAATGTAGTGGGATCGAATACGGCCAATATCCTGCTCATTCTCGGGCTGGCCGCCCTGATCTCGCCGATCATCGTGGACCGGGGTGCCTTTCGCCGGGATGGCTGGATGCTGGTCGCCTCGACGGTGGTTTGCGTCGCCGCCGTACTGGCCGGAACCGTGACCTATGTCTGGGGCCTCGTCATGCTGGCGGGGCTTGCGGCCTATCTGGTCTGGGCCTGGATGGGCGAGCGCCGGAGCCCCGACCGCGAAGCCCGCAAGTTCGAGCACCTGACCGAGGATGTCCCTGTCGTCCGCGGCGGCATCTGGTCCGGTCTGGGCCTCGCCCTCGTTGGTATTGCCCTGACGATTGGGGGCGCGCGGTTGCTGGTCGACAACGCCGTCATCGTCGCGCGGGACGTGGGCGTGTCGGATACGGTCATCGGCCTGACGGTTGTCGCGGTCGGGACCTCGCTGCCGGAGTTGGTGACGTCCGCCGTCGCGGCGTTCCGGCGGCATTCCGACGTGGCGCTCGGCAATATCATCGGCTCCAACATCTATAATGTGCTGGGCATCCTCGGGATCACGGCCCTGGTCGCTCCGGTCCGCGTGCCGCCCGAGATCATCCGGCTGGACATCTGGGTGATGGTGGCCGCCACCGCCCTGGTCGTCCTGTTTGTGCGCACCGGCATGCGGATCGTGCGCCTTGAGGGTCTGGCCCTGCTGGTGGCCTATGGCGGCTACATCGCCTGGCTGGCGCGCGACCTCTACTGAAGCACGAAGTGGTTCTGTCTCAAACGATCATGCTTTAGTGGGCGTCATCCCAGTTCGGGGCCGCCCGGGCATCGACCACCAGAGGCACACTCAGGGAGACGGCGGGCTCGGCGGCACTCTCCATGATGCGGCGGATGACGGCAATGGCGCGCTCCGCCTCGGCCTCGGGCGCTTCGAACACCAGTTCGTCATGGACCTGCAGCAGCATGCGAGTATGCAGCCCACTGTCTCTTAATGCCCCGGGCATTCTTATCATGGCGCGCCGGATGATGTCGGCGGCCGTGCCCTGGATCGGGGCGTTGATCGCTGCCCGCTCGCCGAACTGACGCTCGGCACCGGATTTGGAATGGATCGCCGGGATGTGAACCCTGCGCCCGAACAGGGTGGTGACGAAGCCCGCCTGTTTCACCTCTCCCCGGATGCGGTCCATATAGGTGCGGATGCCGGGAAAGCGCTCGAAATAGGTCTTGATATAGGCCCCGGCCTCGCCGTTATCGATCCCGAGCTGGGCCGCCAGACCAAAGGCCGAGATGCCGTAGATGATGCCGAAATTGATGGCCTTGGCGCGTCGCCGGGTCTCGGACGACATGCCCTCGATCGGCACGCCGAACATCTCGGACGCGGTTGCCGCGTGGATATCGAGACCGGCCTTGAAGGCGGCCTTCAGCTCCGGGATGTCGCCGATGTGGGCCAGGATGCGCAGCTCGATCTGGCTGTAGTCGGCGCTGATCAGCACATGGCCGGGCGAGGCGATGAAGGCCTGGCGAATCTGGCGGCCCGTCTCGGTGCGGATCGGAATGTTCTGCAGGTTCGGGTCGGAGCTGGCCAGCCGTCCGGTCGAGGCTGCGGCCAGCTGATAGGCCGTATGCACGCGGTGGGTGGCCGGATCGGCCGCCTCGGTCAGGGCGTCGGTATAGGTGCCTTTCAGCTTGGCCAGCTGACGCCAGTCCAGGATCACGCGCGGCAGCTCATGGGTTTCGGCCAGGGTCTCCAGCATGGCGGCATCGGTACCCCATTGTCCGGAGGCGGTCTTCTTGCCGCCCGGCAGGTCCATCTCGCCGAACAGGATTTCGCCGATCTGGCGCGGGCTGGCGATGTTGAAGGGCCTGCCCGCCACCGCATGGGCGCGGGTTTCCAGCTCGGCCATCTTCAGTCCGAACTCGGACGACAGCCGCCTCAGCCGGTCGGGATCCACGCGGATGCCGGCCAGTTCCATCTGCGCCAGCACAGCGGGCATGCCGCGTTCCAGCGTCTCATAGACGGTGACCAGCCGTTCTTCGGCCAGTCGCGGCTTCAGCAGCCGCCACAGGCGCAGGGTGACATCGGCATCCTCGGCCGCATAGCAGGTCGCGGCCTCGAGCGGCACGTGGCGGAAGCTCTTCTGCGACTTGCCGGTCCCGCATACGGATTTGAACGGGATGGGCTCATGCCCCAGGTGCAGGCGCGACAGTTCGTCCATGCCGTGGCCGTGGACGCCGCCCTCCAGCACATAGGAGATCAGCATGGTGTCGTCGATCGGACCGACCGCGATGCCGTGACGGGCCATGACCGCCAGATCGTATTTGATGTTCTGGCCGACCTTGAGGACCGCCGGGTTCTCAAGCAGCGGCTTCAGCAGGGCCAGCGCCTGATCCAGAGGAATCTGGTCGATGGCTTCGGGCGGGGCCTCGCCGTCGAAGTCCAGCCCGCCCGACTGCGCTTTCGGCTCGGCTTCATGGGTCAGGGGCACATAGCAGGCCTCGCCCGGCTCCACCGCCAGGGACAGGCCACACAGGCCCGCATGGCTGGAGGACAGGGCATCGGTCTCGGTGTCGAAGGCCACGACGCCCACGTCGGTCGCCCGGGCGATCCAGTTCTGAAGGTCGGCAATCGTCCTTACGCAGACATAGGTCGATGTATCGAAAGCCTCGGGCGTCGCCAGCTCGGTGGCCGGCTTGGGCGCATGGCGGGGCGCGGCGACCGGGGCGTTCAGGGCCTTGGGGCGTCCATTGGGCGCGGGCTCAAGCGGCGTGGCCTTGCCGTCACCCACCCGGCGGGCCAGCGAGCGGAACTCCATCTTCTCCAGAAAGGCTGACAGGGTTTCCGAATGCGGATCCCGGACGGCAAAGTCGGCGATCGGCTCGGGCGCCGGCGCGTCGCAGCTGAGGGTCACGAGCTGTCGGCTCAACCGGATCTGGTCGGCGTGGGTGAGCAAGGTCTCGCGCCGCTTGGGCTGTTTGATTTCGCCCGCGCGGGCCAGCAGGGTATCGAGGTCGCCGAATTCGGCCAGCAGCTGGGCCGCGGTCTTGGGGCCGATACCCGGGGCACCCGGAACATTGTCGGAGCTGTCGCCGATCAGCGCCTGGACCTCGATCACCTTGTCCGGCGTGACACCGAACTTTTCCATGACCGCGTCCTCGGCCAGCACCCGGTCCTTCATCGGGTCCCACATGACGACGCCGCCGCCGACCAGCTGCATGAGGTCCTTGTCGGACGAGACGATGACGGCCTCGCCCCCGGCATCGCGGGCCTTGCAGGCATAGGTGGCGATCAGGTCGTCGGCCTCATAACCGGGCAGTTCGACACAGTGCACACCGAACGCCGCCGTCGCCTCTCTCACCAGGGCGAACTGGGGCACCAGATCCTCGGGTGCCGGGGGGCGGTGGGCCTTGTAAGCGGGATAGAGGTCGTTGCGAAACGTCCTTTCCGAATGGTCGAAAATGGCGGCCAGGTGGGTCGGACCGCCGTCGCCCTTCATCTCGCGCAACAGCTTCCACAGCATGTTGCAATACCCCTGGACGGCCCCGACGGGCAGGCCGTCCGACTTGCGCGTCAGGGGCGGCAGGGCGTGGTAGGCGCGAAAAATGTAGGCCGAGGCATCGATCAGCCAAAGGCGCAGCGGACCGCTCGGGTCTGGGGTGTCGGACGGGCTCATGACACGACCATAGAGAGGTCCGGGGCGTCCGTCAGCCGCGAAGCACCGTATCCGCCGTCAGAACTGGAACCAGCTGTCGCCCGGTTCCCGATCACCCGGATCCAGCCGCTGCTGGCCCCAGGCGAAGATCATCAGCATCTGGTGGCTGCGGATGCGGAACTGGCCGGTCATGGGCACGATGGCCCCCAGCGCCTGGCCGGTCTTGGCGTCGTAGATAAAGCCCGAGAACTCGGCCACGCCCACCCGGTCCCGTCGGCTGTAGACCGACAGCTCGGGCAGGGACACCACATTGAAGGTATCGTTGATGGGCACGCGCACGGCGGGGATGCCGAACACCCGCCGCATCTGCTCCAACGACAGGGCCCCGGCGCGAATCTCGAAGATGGCATCCGCCTCGTCCCGGGTGCGGGCCAGGGGATAGCCCCCCTGCAGCACCGCGCCGCGAATGGCACTGACGGCATAGGGCGCGCTCTCGGCCCGGAAATAGGTGTCATCAACGAAGATGCGGGTCCCCGGCGGCACCGGCAGGCGCAGCCCGTCCACGGCGGCATCGGTGGCGCGGGCCACCAGCAGCTGCTCCGTCGCGGTACGCCCGGGATTGGTCTCGGTCGTCGAGGCACAGGCCGCCAGGGTCAGCGCCAGCAGACCGGTGCAAATCGCGCCCCTCACCAGCTGCCCTCGTTCGGCATGGAGATCCAGGGTTCGCACGGGGTCAGGGCCTCGCCCTCCTGCAGAAGTTCGATGGAGATGCCGTCCGGCGAGCGGACAAAGGCCATCCGCCCGTCACGGGGCGGGCGGTTGATGGTGATCCCCGCGTCCATCAGCCGCTGACAGGTCGCGTGGATGTCATCGACCTTATAGGCGAGGTGTCCGAAATTGCGCCCGCCGCTATAGGTCTCCGGATCCCAGTTGTACGTCAGTTCAAGCTCGGGCGAGCGCTCCGCCGCCGAGCGAGCTTCGTCCCGGGGCGCCGCGAGGAAGACCAGGGTGAACCGGCCCGTTTCATGGTCCATTCGCCGCACCTCGGTCAGGCCGAGATGGTCACAGTAGAAGCGGAGTGAGGCGTCCAGGTCGGAAACCCGGACCATGGTGTGCAGATAACGCATGACGTCTGGCCGGTTCGGGGAGAGGGAACAGGAAGGCGGTGGTCTAGCCGCTCAGGGCCTGGCCGCAGAATCAATTTGCGTAAGAGGTGGACGCTCCCGGCTCAGTGAGCGTCGTGGCGGGGCGCCGGGTCGCGGTATTCGTTGTCCTGCAGCCGGTCAGCCACCAGCACGAAGCGGCGGTCGCAATAGCCGCAGTCGACGAAGCCACCGTCGCCGATTTCCATATAGACCAGCGGATGACCCAGAGCCCCGCCGCCGCCGTCGCAGGCGACACGGTGCCGGGTGACGGCGATCTCCTCGGGGACCAATTCGGCGGAACCGGGGGCAGGAACGGGATGACGGGGCGGCATTTCTGAACCCTGAGCTTGGCGCGGAGGCGGGCGAGGCATACCTATGCGGCGCGCCCACCGGCGTCAAACGCCTGATCCCTCATTCCGGACTCCCATGACCGCTGTCTCCCCGCTGCCCGACTCCGCCATTCGCATCCGTGGCCTGACCAAGACCTATGCGGGCTCGAAGAAGGCCCCGCCCAAGGAGGCGCTGAAGGGTATCGATCTGGACATCCCCCGGGGCGCCATGTTCGGCCTGCTGGGCCCGAACGGAGCGGGCAAGTCGACCCTGATCAATATTCTGGCGGGCGTGGTGAAGAAGACCTCGGGCGAGGTGTCGATCTGGGGCCGCGACATCGACACCGAGCCGCGCGATGCCCGGGCCGCCCTGGGCGTGGTGCCGCAGGAGATCGTCGCGGACGTCTTTTTCACGCCGCGCGAGTCGCTGGAGGTCCAGGCCGGCTTCTACGGCGTGCCGGCGGATGAACGCCGCTCCGACGCGCTGCTGGCCGCATTGGGCCTGTCGGACAAGGCCAATGCCTATGTCCGCGCCCTGTCGGGGGGCATGAAGCGGCGGCTGATGGTGGCCAAGGCGCTGGTCCACGCCCCGCCGGTCCTGATCCTCGACGAGCCGACGGCCGGCGTGGACGTCGAGCTGCGCCGCCAGCTGTGGGAGTATGTGCGCCGCCTGAACGCCGAGGGGGTCACCATCCTTCTGACCACCCACTATCTGGAAGAGGCGCAGGAGCTCTGCGACACCATCGCCATCGTCAACCGGGGTCAGGTGGTAGCCTGCGAGCCGACGCCCCAGCTGCTGCGGCGGCTGGATACCCGCAATGTGGTGGTCGTGCCCGAGACTCCGCTGACCACCCCGCCGGTGCTGGACGGGTTCGAGGTCGCGTCCCGACCGGGCGGCGGCTTTGCCGTTACCTATCGCAAGGGCCGGTCCTCGGTGGAGCAGGTGCTGGCTGCGGTGCGCGCGGCAGGCGTCACGATTGCCGACATCTCTACCGAGGACCCGGATCTGGAAGACGTCTTCCTGGCCCTGACCTACGGAGATCAGGCGCAGGGCGACCCGACGCGGGACTGAAAGTCGTCAGAAGGCCATGACGGTGCCGAGCAGCAGCCGGGCCCCGGACCGACCAAGGGCCTGATCGGTGGCCGCCTGCAGTTCGCGCGCCAGCCGTTCGACGTCGGGCGGGGCATCACCGCGCAGGCCGGCGGCCACGCGGGCGATCACCTGATTATAGGCCGCTCTCAGACGGGGCGCGGACTGGCTTGCCCGGGTATGCAGGGCCGCATCGGCCACATCCAGCCCGGTTTCAACCGTCAGAACGCCGCGTCGTCCCCCCGTGCCGCTGAAATTCGCCGTCGAGGTGCCGATCGCAATATAGGTCGGGCGCGATCCCCCGCCGCCGCCGCCACCGGTCATGAGCCCCTCGTGAAACTGCTTCCGGGGCAGTCCTGGCACACCGGGCTTAAGGGTCGGTTACGCCGCGCTGTCGATCACCTGCGGACGGTCCGTGACCATGGGCCTGAGGTCCAGTTTGGCGAACAGGCGGCTGTCGGCGTCGGCATCGGGGTTGGCCGTGGTCAGCAGGCGGTCGCCGACGAAGATGGAGTTGGCCCCGGCGAGGAAGCACAGGGCCTGCATCTCGGGGCTCATGGCCTCGCGGCCTGCCGACAGGCGCACCATCGACCGGGGGCAGACGATGCGGGCGACGGCGACGGTGCGGACGAATTCGATGGGATCGATCTCTCCCTCCCGCTTGACCTGATCGCCCAGCGGCGTGCCCGCCACCGGCACCAGGGCATTGACCGGCAGGCTGTCGGGATGGACCGGCAGGGTGGCCAGGGCGTGCAGCAGGCCGGCGCGGTCCCGGCGGCTTTCGCCCATGCCGACGATGCCGCCGCAGCAGGTGCTGAGGCCCGCATCGCGGACGTGCTTCAGCGTATCCAGCCGGTCCTGATACGTCCGGGTGGTGACGACATCGGCGTAATAGTCGGGCCCGGTGTCCAGGTTGTGGTTGTAATAGTCGAGCCCGGCCGCCTTGAGCTGGCGGGCCTGTTCGGCGGTCAGCATGCCGAGCGTCGCGCAGGTCTCGAGGCCCAGGGCCTTAACACCCGAAATCATGGCCGCCAGTTTCGGCGTGTCGCGATCCTTCAACTCGCGCCAGGCGGCTCCCATGCAGAACCGGTCGGCGCCGCCTGCCTTTGCCGCCATGGCCTCGGCCAGCACGGCCTGGGTGTCCATCAGCTTTTCGGCCTTGAGCCCTGTATCGAAGCTGGCCGACTGGGAGCAGTAGCCACAGTTCTCGGCGCATCCCCCGGTCTTGATCGACAGGAGGCGGCTGAGCTGCACCTCGGAGGGGTCAAAGGTCTGGCGGTGCACTTCGGCGGCGCTGAACACCAGTTCCATGAACGGCTGTGCGAACAGGGCCTCGATCTCTTCAAGGGTCCAGTCATGGCGGGGGGTCGCGAGATCACGGGTCATGGGCGCTTGATGCGATGACCGTCGCCCGGGGGCAAGCCCTGTCCTCAGATCTCCATCAGCAGTTCGCCCCGCCTCAGGTCGATCACCACCCGGTTGAAGACGCCCAGCACATCGACCCCCAGCAGCATGGCCGGTTGCTCACCCAGTCCGAGGTGACGAAAGATGTGGAAGTCGCCCATCAGCACCCCCAACCGGTCCAGCATCATGTCGCCGAGCCGTACGGCATTGACCATCATGGGACGGGCGACAGCTGCGCGGCCTGTCGGGGACTGGACGGCCTGCGCGGTATCGGTCCCGCGCAGCATCAGGTCCCGGGCCCCGACGGCTTCGGCCAGCAAGGCGTTGATCAGGCTGACCTCGGCCCCGGTGTCGATGACGGCCGGAACACGGATGCCCCTTACCCAGGCATCGACGACCATGAGCCGTTCCGCCACGCCATCCGGTTCGCGCACAACGGGGGGAGCGAAGCGCACCCGGGGCCTCTCGGCCGCGAGGAAGCCCCGTTCCTCAATGCGCGGGCGTCCGATCGAGGCCCTGTGCCGCCCGCGAAAGCGGAACTCCAGCCGGTGACCGGCCAGCAGGTCGAGTCCCAACAGGCCGTCCAGCCCCAGAAGACCGCGCCGGTCCCCGATGGCCAGCCGCGTATCGCGCCGGTGCAGGGCCCCGCTGCGGATCTGCCCGGCCCTGACCCAGGGTACCCGCTCGACCCCGATCACCGTATGCATGTCGATCTCGCCGCCCAGGGTCAGGCCCAGGCGGGCCACAAGGTCGGACGCGAGAACCGAGGCGCTGGCCGCCGTATCCAGGGCGAAGCGCAGACCCGGCCGACCGTCGATTTCCACATCCACCACGCCCCGCCCGGAGTGATCCGGAGCGGCAGGCACGGGGTCCTGGGCCAGGGCATGTCCGGAGAGGACGAGACCCGCAGGCCCCGCCAGCACCCGGCGACGTGACAGCCCGGCCCTGTCCATGACGGATCGCTCCTCCCAAAGCGGTGTCCGAGAGGAGGCTGGCACAGGATGCGCCTGGAGGCGAGGGGCGGGATATGAGGGCGGGATATAAGGATATCCTTATATGTTTGTTGCCCCGACGACCCTTGCGGTCTATAGCGGCGGCCATACCCGTGACCGGCCTTGATGGCCCCTGCCGCGAAAGAGCGCTCCCCCATGACCGACTTCATCGTCCGCGACATCTCGCTTGCCCCGTACGGGAACAAGGAAATCGCCATCGCCGAAACTGAAATGCCCGGCCTGATGGCGCTGCGCGAGGAGTTCGGCAAGGCGCAGCCGCTGAAGGGGGCCCGCATCGCCGGCAGCCTGCACATGACCATCCAGACCGCCGTGCTGATCCAGACGCTGGAAGCGCTGGGCGCCGAGGTCCGCTGGGCCTCGTGCAACATCTATTCGACCCAGGATCACGCCGCCGCGGCCATCGCCGCCAACGGCACGCCGGTGTTCGCCACCAAGGGCGAGACGCTGGAAGAATACTGGGACTACGCGCACAAGATCTTCGAATGGGCTGATGGCGGCTACCCCAACCTGATCCTCGACGACGGCGGCGACGCCACCCTGCTGTGCGTGCTGGGGCCCAAGGCCGAGAAGGATATCTCTGTCCTGAACGACCCGCAGAACGAGGAAGAGGAGGCCCTCTTCTCGGTCATGAAGCGGTATCTGAAGGAAAAGCCGGGCTTCTATTCGGCCATCCGCGACGCCATCGGCGGCGTGTCGGAAGAGACCACCACCGGCGTCCACCGCCTGTACCAGATGGCCGAGCGCGGCGAGCTGCCCTTCCCCGCCATCAACGTCAACGACAGCGTCACCAAGTCCAAGTTCGACAATCTGTACGGCTGCCGGGAATCGCTGGTCGACGCCATTCGCCGGGGCACCGACGTCATGCTGTCGGGCAAGGTCGCGGTGGTCTGCGGTTACGGCGATGTCGGCAAGGGCTCGGCCGCCTCGCTGCGTCAGGGCGGCGCCCGCGTGATCGTCACCGAGATCGACCCGATCTGCGCCCTGCAGGCCGCCATGGAAGGCTATGAGGTCCAGACCCTGGACGACGTGGCCGACAAGGCTGACATCTTCGTCACCGCGACGGGCAACAAGGACGTCATCACCGTCGACCACATGCGCGCGATGCGGCACAACGCCATCGTCTGCAACATCGGCCACTTCGACAGCGAAATTCAGGTCGCGGGCCTGAAGAACATGAAGTGGGACGAGATCAAGCCGCAGGTCGACCACGTCGAATTCCCGGACGGCAAGAAGATCATCCTGCTGTCGAAGGGCCGTCTGGTGAACCTGGGCAACGCCACGGGCCACCCCAGCTTCGTGATGTCGGCGTCCTTCACCAACCAGACGCTGGCCCAGATCGAGCTGTGGACCAACAAGTCGAAGTACGAGAACAAGGTCTACGTCCTGCCCAAGCATCTGGACGAAAAGGTCGCCGCCCTGCACCTCGACAAGCTGGGCGCCAAACTGACCCGGCTCAGCAAGGAACAATCCGACTATATCTCGGTCCCGGTCGAAGGCCCGTTCAAGCCCGACCACTATCGTTACTGATCGGGATCGATGCCGCACCCCGCCCCACCCTCTGGTCAGGCGGGGGCACGCGGCCTAGTCTGCCCGCATGGGCAACATCGTCGACATCCTGATCCTGATCGCCATCGCCGCGGTCGCTATCACCCTCGGGTTCGGGCTGAAGGCCCTGTTCACGCCGGGTGATGCCGCCCGGACCCAGTCCAACCATCTGATGCGCCTGCGCGTCGGACTGCAGGCCGTCGCCGTGGTGCTGCTGGTCGTCGCCATGTGGTGGAAATCCACCCAGGGAAGCTAGGCCATGGTCCTTCTGAACAAGATCTACACCCGCACCGGGGACGAGGGGCGGACCCGCCTCGCCAACGGTGCTCCGGTGTCCAAGACGGACCTTAGGGTCGAAGCCTATGGCGCGGTCGATGAGTTGAATGCCGTGATCGGCCTGGCCCGGCTGAATTCCGGCCAGAACGACCGGATCGATGCCATGCTGGCGCGCATCCAGAATGAACTGTTCGATCTGGGCGCCGATCTGGCCACGCCGCTCGACCCGCCCCCGGAATGGGAGGCCCTGCGCATCATCGACAGCCAGGTCGAGCGTCTGGAGCAGGAAATCGACTGGATGAACGAGAGCCAGAAGCCGCTCGACAGCTTCATCCTGCCCGGCGGGTCGCCGCTGTCGACCCATCTGCATCTGGCCCGCACCGTCTGCCGGCGGGCCGAACGCTGCGCCGTCCGTCTGGCCGAGGCCGGCGTGGCCGTCACGCCCGCGGCGTTGCGCTATCTGAACCGGCTGTCCGACCATCTGTTCGTGGCGGGGCGCAGGGCCAACCATCACGGCGCCGATGATGTGAAATGGCGGCCCGGGGCCACCCGCTAGCGGTTACGGATCACCGGCCTTGCTGGGCCCGCAGCCGGGCCCGCTCGGCGTTGACCGCGTCTTGCCTTGCCTTCTTCTGGGCCGCGACCTGACGCTCCAGCACGAGCAGTTCGGCGTTCTTCGCCCTGGAGGCCTCAAGCCGGCTGACCCCTATGGGACGCCCGGTGATGTCGGGAATGAAGATCGGCGTGGCACAGGTGCGGGTAGTGATGTCGTACCAGTTGCCTGCGGCCTCGCAACGCTCGCCCGGACTGACCCAGACCTGCTGATAGACCAGCAGTCCCGCGACGATCATGCCGAACACGCCCAGGAAAACGATGCCCAGTCGCCGAAAGCTCAGAAAGCGGTGCATGGTCGGTCCGGGGCTCCTTTGGCCGGGCGCGGCGTGGCTTTGCCGCAGTTAGCTTGACCCGGCGTTACATTGACAGGCCGGTTTGACCGTTCCATGTCCAACGCCACGCATTCCGGCGCTTTAATGGATAGGCTCATGAAGGTTCTCGTCCCTGTCAAACGGGTGATCGACTATAACGTCAAGGCCAGGGTCAAGGCCGACCAGAGCGGGGTCGACCTCGCCAATGTCAAGATGAGCATGAACCCCTTCGACGAAATCGCCGTCGAGGAGGCCGTTCGGCTCAAGGAAGGCAAGGGTCATCATGCCGCCGATACGGCCGGGGAAATCGTCGCGGTTTCGATCGGTGTCGCCCAGGCCCAGGAGACCATCCGCAACGCCCTGGCCATCGGCGCCGACCGCGGCATCCTGGTCCAGTCCGACACGGACCTCGAGCCTCTGGCCGTGGCCAAGGTGCTCAAGGCCGTGGTCGATGAGGAGAAGCCCGATCTGGTACTGATGGGCAAACAGGCCATCGACGGCGACAACAACGCCGTGGGCCAGATGCTGGCGGCCCTGCTGGACTGGCCGCAGGCGACCTTTGCCTCAAAGGTCGAGATCAGGGACGGCACGGCCCAGGTCACGCGCGAGATCGACGGTGGCCTGCAGACCCTTGAGGTCGCCCTGCCGGCGGTCATCACCGTCGACCTGCGCCTCAACACGCCGCGCTATGCCTCCCTCCCCAACATCATGAAGGCCAAGAAGAAGGAGATCGCGACGAAGGCGGTTGCCGACTACGGCACCGATACCGCGCCGCGTCTCAAGGTGGTCAAGGTCACCGAGCCCGCGAAACGTGAGGCCGGTGAAAAGGTGGCCGACGCCGCCGAACTGGTTGCCAAGCTCAAGTCCAAGGGAGTTCTCTGATGGCCGTCCTCGTTATTGCGGACCACGACGGTGCGACCGTCCGTGACACCACGCACAAGACCGTGACCGCCGCCTCGAAGATCGGCGGCGACATCGACATTCTGGTCGTCGGCGAAGGTGCCAAGGCCGCCGCCGAGGCTGCCGCCAGGATCAAGGGCGTGCGCAAGGTGCTGCTGGCCGAGAGCGCCGGTCTGGGAAAGGTGCTGGCCGAGGCTGTCGAGGCCACCGTCCTGCCGCTGGCCGACAGCTATGACGCCATCCTCGCCCCGGCCACCACGGACGGCAAGAATTTCGCCCCGCGGATCGCCGCGAAACTGGATGTCGCCCCGATCTCGGACATTATCGAAGTGGTGTCGGCCGATACCTTCGTGCGCCCCATCTATGCGGGCAACGCGCTGGAAACCGTCCAGTCGTCCGATGCCAGGAAGGTCATCACCGTCCGCCCCACCGGCTTTGATGCGGCGGAAGAGGGCGGCTCGGCCCCGGTTGAATCCGTGACGGGCGGCGACGCGCCGAAGACCACCTTCGTCTCCGAGGAAAAGGTCAAGTCCGACCGGCCCGAACTGGGCGCGGCGAAGATCGTCGTCTCGGGGGGCCGCGCTCTCGGATCGTCCGAGGAATTCCATGCCGTCATGGACCCGCTGGCGGACAAGCTGGGCGCCGCGGTCGGGGCCTCACGCGCCGCGGTCGACGCCGGCTATGCGCCCAACGACTATCAGGTCGGCCAGACCGGCAAGGTGGTCGCCCCCGAGCTCTACATCGCCATCGGTATCTCGGGCGCTATCCAGCATCTGGCCGGCATGAAGGACTCCAAGGTCATCGTCGCGATCAACAAGGATCCGGACGCCCCGATCTTTCAGGTCGCGGACTATGGACTGGTCGCCGACTACAAGACTGCCGTGCCGGAGCTGATGACGGCGCTGGGATAGGCCTGGCTGAAGGTTGCAAGCAGGGGCGCGGTGCCAGTGGCCCGCGCCCCTTTTTCGTTGAAGGGCAGGAGCGTGGGATGACCATTGAGAGCGAAGAGCAACTGGTCAAGCTGCGCGCGGTCGGCGGGCTGGTCGCCCGGACGCTGGCGGCCATGGGCAAGGCGCTGGAGCCGGGCATGACGACGCGCGAACTGGACGACCTGGGCCGGGCCCTGCTGGAGGCCGAAGGGGCCCGCTCCGCGCCGGAGCTGACCTACGGATTTCCGGGCGCGACCTGCATCTCGGTCGGACCCGACTGCGCGCACGGCATTCCGGATGACACACCGGTGAGGGCAGGCGATCTGGTCAACATCGACGTCTCGGCCGAGCTGGATGGTTTCTTCGGTGACACAGGTGCCAGCTTCGCGGTGCCGCCGGTCAGGCCGCGCATCGAACGCCTGTGTCGGGATGGTCGCCGGGCCATGTGGACAGGCATCCGGGCCGTCAAGCCGGGGGGTCGACTGAATGCCGTCGGCCGCGCCATCCAGACCTTTGCCGTCCGGAACGGCTACAGCCTGGTCCGCAATCTCTTCAGTCACGGCATCGGGCGATCCTTGCACGATGACCCGGCCGAGATCGCCACCTGGTACGCGCCGGAGGATCGTCGTGTGATCCCTGAAGGTCTGGTCTTCACCATCGAACCCTTCCTGTCGCTGGGTGCCGACTGGGTCGACGAACGCGACGATGGCTGGACGCTCTATCCGCCGATGCATGAACCCACGGTCCAGTATGAGCACACCCTGGTGGCGACCCGGCGAGGCCCGGTGATCCTGACCCTGGCATGAGGGCCCGCCTGTCCGTTCGGCTGACACCCGGGGCGGCGCAGGACCAGGTGGAGGGCTGGGGCACGGATCCGAACGGCCGACCCGTTCTCAAGGTGCGGGTCCGCGCCCGGCCGATCGAGGGGAAGGCCAATGAAGCGCTTGTCCGTCTGGTGGCCGACACCCTCGGCCTGCCGCGCAGCGCCGTTTCTCTCGTTCACGGCGACCGCGGCCGCATCAAACGCCTGCAGATTACCGGCCTGAGAGAGGCCGAGGTCCACGCTCGCCTTACAGCTTTGTAATGAATCGGGCTTTGACGGGGTGGACGGAACCCTTTTGTAATCCCTGCTTCGCGTGCTCCGCCGGGGCCCGCGGCAATCCGGTTGACGGGGGAGCTGACCACCATGATCACATCACGCCTGCGGGGGTCCGCCTCGGGACCGCTCGCCGTCATTCTTGCGGCCACGCTCGGCCTGGCGGCCTGCGCCACAACGGGTAAAGGCGCCTCCTCTGGCGGAAACGGCGATGCCGCACCGGCGCGGCAGGCGCGGGCCCTCCCCGCCGGCATGGACGCCGCCAGCAATCCGGATCCCTATCCCTCGACCTATCGGGGCCTGCCGCGCGAGAATCTGGCCATTGTCGGCGCGACCGTATTCACCGGTGACGGGCGCAAGATCGAGAACGGCACCGTCATTCTGACGGACGGCAAGGTCGCCGCCGTCGGCGGTTCGTCGACAGCGGTTCCGGCCGGACACCGGGTGATCGATGCCGAGGGGCGTTTTGTGACCCCCGGCATCATCGATGTGCACAGCCACCTCGGCGTCTATCCGTCCCCCGGCGTTCAGGGGATGAGCGACGGCAATGAGGCGACCAACCCCAACACCGCCGAGGTCTGGGCCGAGCATTCGATCTGGCCGCAGGACCCGGGCTTCAACACCGCCCGCGCCGGCGGAGTCACCACCCTTCACATCCTGCCCGGTTCCGCCAATCTGTTCGGCGGGCGCGGCGTGACGCTCCGCAATGTGCCCTCGGTCACCATGCAGGGCATGAAGTTCCCGGGCGCTCCCTATACGGTCAAGATGGCGTGCGGCGAGAACCCCAGCCGGGTCTATGGCGGTCGGGGCCGTTCGCCCGCGACCGGCATGGGCAATATGGCCGGCTATCGGGCCGCCTTCATCGCGGCCCAGGACTACAAGCAGAAATGGGACAGGTGGCGCGAGACGGGCGAGGGTACGCCGCCCACCCGCAACCTGCAGCATGAGACCCTGGTCGGCGTGCTGGACGGCTCGATCCTGATCCAGAACCACTGCTATCGCGGGGACGAAATGGCCCTGATGATCGATATGTCGAGGGAGTTCGGCTATCGCATCACCACCTTCCATCACGCGACCGAGGCCTACAAGGTGGCGCCCCTGCTGGCGCGCGAGGGCATCTGCGCGGCCATGTGGACGGGCTGGTGGGGCTTCAAGATGGAGAGCCTCGACGCGATCGAGGAGAACGTCGCCCTGGTCGACGCGCCAGAGGGCTCCTGCGCCGTGGTCCACTCGGATGACGCGGAACTGATCCAGCGGCTCAACCAGGAAGCCGCGGCCGCCTTGGCCGCGGGTCGCCGGGCGGGCCTGAACCTCACCGAGGAACACGCCATCGGCTGGATCACCCTGAACGCGGCACGCGCCATCGGCATCGACGACGAGACGGGATCGCTGGCCCCCGGCAAGCGCGCCGATGTCGTGATCTGGAGCGCCAACCCCTTCTCCATCTATGCGCGGGCCGATCAGGTGTTCGTCGATGGAGGGCTGGCCTTTGACCGGTTCGACCCGGCCTATCAGCCGGTGTCCGACTTTGAACTGGGCCAGCCGGGCTATGGCCTGCCGGCCGCCGGTGTCCGCCAGGGAGCCCGCTGATATGATCCGTCATCTTTCTCCCCTCAAGTCGCTGGTCGTTGGTGCGGTCGCTGCGGCTGGCCTCCTGGCCACCCCGGCTCTCGCGCAGGACACGGTCGCTGTGACCGGCGGCCGGGTTCTGACTGGCACCTCGGTCATCGAGAACGGCACCGTCGTCATGCGCGGCGGCCGGATCGTTTCGGTCGGCACGGGCGCGGCTCCGGCCGGAGCCCGGGTGATCGATGCCACGGGCCGGGTTGTCGCCCCCGGCTTCGTCGCGGTCGACTCGGGCCTCGGCGCGACCGAAGTCTCGTCGGTCGGCGGCACCAATGACCTCCGCAACGCCTCCAATACGCTGAGCGCGGCCTTTGACGTCTCCTACGGGCTGGACCCGTGGTCCATTACCCTGCCGGTCGCGCGGCTGGGCGGGGTGACGCGCGCCATTGTGGTACCGAACCACCCCGGTTCGTCCGGCGGACACTATCACGAGGAAGACACCGCCGGGGCCGGCGCCGGGGGCTATCACTCGCCTGGCCTGTTCGCCGGTCAGGCCGCCGTGATTCATCTGGCAGCCGGAACCGACATCCTGGTCCGTCCGCGCGTGGCCATGGTTGCCCCCTTCGGCGAGGCCGGGGCCGGTGTCGCCGGCGGCTCACGCGGCGGGGCCATGGTGCTGTTCCGCGAGACCCTAGCCGAGGTGCGGCTCTATGCCCGCAACAAGGCCGCCTATCAGCGCGATGACCTCAGGCCCCTGTCGCTGTCGCGCGCCGATCTGGAAGCCCTGATCCCGGTGGCGGAAGGGCGCATGCCCCTGATCATCACCGTGTCGCGCGCAGCCGACATCCTGCAGGTCCTCCGGCTTGCGCAAGAGGAAGGCCTGAAGGTCATTCTGGACGGTGCCGAGGAAGGCTGGCTGGTCGCTGACCAGATCGCGGCCGCAGGCGTGCCCGTTCTGCTCAACCCCCTCTCCAACCTGCCCGGGAATTTCGAGCGGCGGGCCGCGCGGATGCAGAATGCCGCCGCCCTGAATGCCGCGGGCGTCGTCATCGCCATCAAGGGCAATGAGGGCTCGATCCACCGCGCGCGCGAGACCCGCTACAATGCCGGAAACGCCGTCTCGCACGGCCTGCCGTACGAAGCGGCTGTCGCGGCCATCACGGTCAATCCGGCGCGCATCTTCGGCATGGACGGCCAGTTCGGGGAACTGCGCGCAGGCGCGGCCGCCGATGTGGTCATCTGGACCGGCGATCCGCTGGAGCCGCTGAGCCAGCCCGTGGCCCTCTTCATCAACGGCGTCGAGCAGTCGCTGGAGAGCCGGGCATTCCTGCTGCGCGACCGCTATCTCGGCGGGGGCGAGGGGGCCCGTCCCCCCGCCTATCCCACGCGCTAGGGGGCGTCAGCTGCCCGGCAGGAAGGGCGAGAAGGTGATGACGGTAAAGGTGTCGCGGATGTGGGGCCGGGTCTGGACCTGCCTGGTGACGAAGGTGCCGATGTCCATCTCCTTCGGCAGCTGGAACTTGGCCAGCAGGTCGTACTGGCCCGAGGTCGAATAGACTTCGGAGACGCGCTCGACGTTGTCGACGATGTCGGCGGCGACGTCGTTGGCGTGCCCCAGCTCGCATTTGATGAAGACGAAGATGGCGGTCATCATGGGCGGTCCCTCCGGTCGGTCGGAGGTCTGTAGCGGATGCGAACGGACGGAGTAAGGGCCTGGACCTCGAAGCCGAGTACAACAATCGCGGCCGGGTGCCCGGCCACGGGGCCGTCATGGCGATGTGGGCCGAACGGGCCGAGGCGGCGCGGGCCGACCATCCGCACGAGCGGATCGCCTATGGCCCCGGGCCGCGCGAGGTCATCGACCTGTTCACGCCGGAGGGTCGGGCGGACGCGCCGGTCGCGATCTTCCTCCACGGCGGCTATTGGCAGGCGCTGGACGGGGCGGCCTTTCACGGGATCGCCCCGGCGCTGCTGGGCCACGGGGTCGCGGTCGCCCTCCCCACCTATGACCTCGCGCCGTCGGTGAGCCTCGGCCAGATCCTGCGGCAGGTCAGGACCGCGACCGAGCTGATCCGCGCGCGCGCCGGATACCGCCCGCTGGTGTTCGGCCATTCGGCGGGCGGCCATATGGCGGCGGCCCTGCTGTCCGAGGGCCGGGCCGGGGCGGCGGTGGCGATCTCGGGGGTGTTCGACCTCGCCCCCCTGCTCAAGACCAGCCTCAATGAGGCGCTGCGGCTCGACCCGCTGATGGCCAACGCCCTGTCACCGATCCACTGGCCGGTGCCGGACGGATCCAGCCCCGGCGGCACGACGCTGGACTGCTGGGTCGGGGCCGGGGAGAGCGCCGAGTTCCGCCGCCAGTCGCAGGCCATGGCCGACCGCTGGGGCGCGGCGGGAGCCGACACCCGGGTCGTTGAACTGGCCGGGCTGAACCACTTCACCGTGCTGGACCCGCTGTTCGAGGCCGACAGCCCGGAGGTCGCGCGGCTGGTGGAACTGGCGCACGACACCAAGCGTGAAGCCGCCCCGGCTTGACGCGCGGCCCGGTTGGTCGCACCCCTCGGACTGACCCAGCCTCCGGAGCCTGCCTCATGCCCGCCTATCCCGCCGACCGCCTGACCGTCGTGGCCGCGCTGGAGGCGCAGGGTATCTGCCCGGTCTTCTACCACCCCGATCCCGTCGCCTGTCTCGGGGTCATCCGGTCGGCGGCCCGCGCCGGGGCCCGGGTGATCGAGTTCACCGACCGGGGCGACCACGCCGCCGACCTGTTCGCCGAGCTGACGAAGACGCTCGCCCGCACCGACCCGGAGGTGATCCTCGGCATCGGCTCGATCGTCGATCCGGGCACGGCGGCGCTTTATCTGTCGCGCGGCGCCCGCTTCGTCGTCAGCCCCTGCGGCGTGGAGGCGGTGGCCAAACTCTGTAACCGCAAGCGCGTGGCCTATATGCCCGGTTGCGGCTCGGTCACCGAGATCAGCCAGGCCCAGGAATGGGGCTGTGACGTCGTCAAACTGTTCCCCGGCGCCCAGGTCGGCGGCCCGGCCTTCGTCAAGGCGGTCATGGGCCCCATGCCCTGGACGAAGATCATGCCCACCGGCGGGGTCGAACCCGAGGAGGCCTCGCTCAAGGCCTGGTTCGACGCCGGCATCATCGCCGCCGGCATGGGCTCGCGCCTGATCCCCGACAAGCTGGTCGACGAGGCCGACTGGGACGGTCTGGAGGGCCACATCGGTCGGGCCGTTCAACTGGCGCGATCGGTCCGCAAAATTACCGTCTGAATGGTCTGAATGGTCTGAAATCCATTCCTCCCCTCGGGGGAGGAATAAACCGTCTGAATCGTCTGAATCGTCTGAATTCGCACCTCCGCTGTCCCGGGCTCTGGCAACCGGACAGGATAGGCGATGCGGCACCCAGGGCGGGAAGAACGGTCCGGGAAACGACAGCCCCCTTGTAAAGGATAGGAATTCCGGCGGCGGCCATCCTTGCTGGGGGCCTCAACCTCCCGTCAGCCCAGATCGCCCGGCGAGCGCCTGCCCGGACCGATCCCCCGGTCAAGTCGGAGGATGACGGTGGGAGGGGGGTGCCGGTTTCAGTGTTCGGGGTCGGCCTCGACCTCGTCGCCGAACCCGGCGTCGAGCTCGTCCATGGCCATGCCGACGGCATAGTCGGCCATCAGCCCGTAGGTCGCCTGATGCTCGGGATCATTGCTGGCCCAGGCCCCGTTGGTCATAACGCCCTGGCCGACCGCGACCGCCTCGGCGACCACGGCCTCGATATCCACGTCGGCCAGGGCCTCGGCGACCACGGCCTCGATGTCGACCTCGGCCAGGGCCTCGGCGACGATGCCCGAAACAGACCCCGACACCGTCTGGGTAAAGGTCATGACGTCGGGCTGGTACTCGGCCCACAGCGCCATGACGGCGGCTTCCTTCTGGTCCTCGGTCAGGCTGTCGTCTTCCGCGATGGCCTCGGCGCGGTCGGCGAACTCGTCCATGCGGCTCTCAAAGGCCTCGGCGGCGGCCTCCAGCACCGCCTCGGCGGACTCCGGTTCGGACGACTGGGCCATGGCCATGGAGGCCGGCAGCAGGGCCAGGGCGGCGGCAAGCGACAGGGCACGGATCATGGTCAGCTCTCCTGAGCCAAGGGGTAGGGGTGGCTTATTCGCCTTCGGCGGCCATGGCGGCGGCCAGTTCGCCGGACAGCAGGCCGGGGATCAGCATTTCAAGGAACATGTCCTCGATCATGCCGGCGGCCATTTCCGCGTCTTCGGCGGTGCCGCCCTCATCGAGGGTCTGTTGGCGGACGAAGCCCGACAGCATGGCGACAAAGCCATCGATTTCGGGCTTCTTGCGGTCGATGGCGGCCTGCATGCGGGCCTGGCGGTCGGCCTCGGTCAGGCTGGTATCGGCGCGGATGGTCTCGATCTCGACGACCAGGGCCTCAAGCACGGCCTCGAAGGCTTCGGCGCGCGCTTCCAGTTCTTCCTCGGTGACGGGATCCTGGGCGACGACGACTGCGGCGACAGGCGACGCCACGGCGGGCAGGGCGAGGGCCGACAGGCCGAGGGCGGAGACGGCAACGGCGGAGACGATCAGACGACGCATGGGGAGTGCCTTTGGGCGTGGAGGAATGTTGCCCCAAGCCTTCACCCAATACTCGCAATCTTCAAGTGAAATCGCGGTAAGGCGGCATCAGGCCGGCGAATTATCGCCGCGCGTCCGGCGATTCCGCCGCTCCAGCACCCGCAGGCGCAGGGCGTTCAGCTTGATGAAGCCGGCCGCGTCGCGGTGGTCATAGGCCTGGACGCCCTCCTCGAAGGTCACCAGGTCCTGATCATACAGGCTGAAGGGGCTTTCGCGACCGATGACGGTAGCATTGCCCTTGTACAGCTTGACGCGGACCGTGCCGGTGACCTGTTCCTGGCTCTTGTCGATGGCGGCCTGCAGCATTTCGCGCTCGGGTGCGAACCAGAAGCCGTTGTAGATCATCTGGGCGTAACGGACGGCCAGTTCGTCCTTCAGGTGCATGGCGCCGCGGTCGAGGGTGATCGACTCCATGCCCCGGTGGGCAGCCAGCAGGATGGTGCCGCCCGGCGTTTCATAAACGCCGCGCGACTTCATGCCGACGAACCGGCCCTCGACCAGATCCAGACGGCCGATGCCGTTGTCGCGGCCCAGATCGTTCAGGCGGGCCAGCAGGGTGGCAGGCGACAGGGCCTCGCCATTGATCGAGACCGCGTCGCCGCGTTCGAAGCCGATGGTGATGACGGTGGCCTGATCCGGTGCGTCCTCGGGCGCAATGGTGCGCTGATAGACGAACTCGGGCGCCTCGACCGCCGGGTCTTCCAGAACCTTGCCCTCTGACGAGCTGTGCAGAAGATTGGCGTCGACCGAGAAGGGGGCCTCGCCGCGCTTGTCCTTGGCGATCGGGATCTGGTGCTTTTCGGCAAAGTCCAGCAGGGCCTCGCGGGACTTGAAGTCCCATTCGCGCCAGGGGGCGATGACGCGGATGTCGGGCTCCAGCGCATAATAGCCCAGCTCGAACCGGACCTGATCATTGCCCTTGCCGGTCGCGCCATGACAGACGGCGTCGGCACCGACCATGCGGGCGATCTCGATCTGGCGCTTGGCGATCAGGGGCCGGGCAATGGAGGTGCCCAGCAGATACTGGCCTTCATAGAGGGCATTGGCGCGGAACATGGGGAAGACGAAGTCCCGGACGAATTCCTCGCGCAGGTCGTCGATGAAGATGTTCTCGGGCTTGATGCCCATGCGGAGCGCCTTCTCGCGCGCAGGCTCCAGCTCCTCGCCCTGGCCCAGGTCGGCGGTGAAGGTCACGACCTCGGCGCCGTACTCCGTCTCGAGCCACTTCAGGATGATGGAGGTGTCGAGCCCGCCGGAGTAGGCGAGGACGACCTTCTTGGGCTTGAAGTCGGACATGGTGGGGAACCTCGGGGTCGGGGCGCGGGGAGGCGCACGGAACGATGGCCGCGCTTAAAGAACCTGACGCCCGGAAGCGCAAGCCCCGCCTTGTGGTTGCGGGCCTAGCCCCAGGGGCCGCGGGGCGTGGTGGGGGTGGTCGGCACAGTCGTGGCGCGCGCCTCATTGATCACCGGGCGGGGGCGAGGCGGGGCGGCGCCCGTGGAAACAGCCAGCGCCATCAGGGCCTTGACCCGGTTGCCCGTGGCCGGGTGGGTCGAGAACAGATTGTCGGCCCCCTTGCCCGCCAGCGGGTTGATGATGAACAGCTGGCCCGAGGCCGGATTACGCTCGGCCACCGGATTGTGGATGCGCCGGGCATAGGCCTCGATCTTCCCGAGGGCCGAGGCGAGGGCATGCGGATCGCCCGCGATCTCGGCGCCGATGCGGTCGGCCTGATACTCACGCGTGCGGCTGATGGCCATCTGCACCAGACCGGCCGCCAGCGGGGCCAGCAGCATCAGGGCCAGGGTGCCGATCAACCCGCCGGTGCGCTCGCGGTCACCGCCGAAGAACAGGGCGAAATTGGCCAGCGCCGAAATGGCCCCCGCCACCGTCGCCGTGACCGTCATCACCAGGGTGTCGCGGTTCTTCACATGGGCCAGTTCGTGGGCCATCACGCCGCGCACCTCATCGCGCGTCAGCAGGTCCAGCAGGCCCGAGGTGGCGCAGACGGCGGCGTTCTCGGGATTGCGGCCGGTGGCAAAGGCATTGGGCTGGTCGTTCGGGATGATGGCCACGACGGGGCGGGGCAGGCCGGCCCCCTCGGCCATCTGGAGCACATCGGCGACATAGGCGCGCACCACGGCATTGGGGTGGGTCTCATCGACCGGCTGGGCCCGGTACATCCGCATGACGATCTTGTCGGCGTTCCAGTAGCTGACGAGGTTGAGGGTCGCCGCCAGCACGAGGGCGATGACCATGCCCATGGCACCGCCGATCAGATAGCCGATGCCGACGAACAGGGCCGTCAGGGCGGCCAGCAGGATGAAGGTCTTGGCGTGGTTCATAACCGGACGGAACTCTGACTGTGGTCGGGTGGCGGACGGGCTGGCCGTCGCGTCACCGGCCTCCTATGTGTCCTCAGCCCTTTTCCGCCTCAAGAGGACCCGCCTGTGACCGAAGCGCCCACCCCCCCGGCCGAAGCCCCGGTTCACAACACCGACCTGCCGGGTGCGACACCGAACCGCCCCCTGACGGCCATCGAACGGCGCGCTCTGGAGGAGGCGGCGGCCCGCCAGGCGGCCACGCGGGCGGCGGAGACGTCTGGCGAGGAGGTCGGCGGGCCGCGCGGCCCGGAGCCGACCCGCTATGGCGACTGGGAGCGCAAGGGACTGGCCGTCGACTTCTAGAGCATGATCTAGGTCGGGCTCCGGGCGAATCCGTCGCCTGTCGGGGGAAAAGCGAACGATCCGGCGCGCATGGCGTTAACCTTTTCATCCCAGCCCGCCGCTCCGGCGATTTCGAGGAAAAGGCGATGTCGACCTCCCGCCCCGTTCGCGCCCCGACGCCTGGCACCCTGACCCTGGGCATCGGCCTCGCGGCCTTGATGCTTGCGGCCGCCGCGCCCGCCGCCGCCCAGTATCGCGGGTCCTATCATCCGCCGGCACCGGCCTATGCGCCCCATGGAAGCTATGGGCAGGCCTGGGGCCGGGCGGACAGCCGCGTGGTGGTCACCTATGGCCAGCCCTCTCCCTATGACTATGGCTACAGCTATGGTCGGGCGGGTGTCGGGGCCGCCGTCTATGAAGGCGAAACGCGGGTCTATGCCGCGACCGGGGCCGCCGCCACGGGTCGGGACGGATACGGCTATGCCGACTACGGCTACGGTGGCGGCTATTATCAGCCGCCCCGCCCGCATGACGGCTTTTCCTACCGCTATCGCCAGCGGCATGACGGTTACGACCGGGGTTATGACCGGGGCGGGCGTTACGGCTACAGTCCCTATCAGGGCTATCGCGACGAATACGGCTATCAGGACGACCGGCCGCGCACCGTTCGATCCCGTCGCTCCGACCGGTATGAATATCGCGAGGTCCGCCGCCGGGGCTGCGACTGCGCCGACGTCTATATGTACGACCGCTAGGCGGCTTCGAGCATTTCGGCCGCGATCCGGGCGGCAGCCATTGCGGGGCTGTCCGCGGCAACGACCGGTCGGGCCACGACCAGGTGGGTTGCTCCGGCCCTGAGCGCCTCTGACGGTGTGGCCACCCGCTGCTGATCGCCCTTGTCGGCCCCCGCAGGCCGCACGCCCGGGGTGACGATCAGGAAGTCCGGACGCCCCGCTGCCTGCGCCAGGTCTCGCACGCGGGCGGCTTCCAGCGGGCTTGCGACCACGCCGTCCATGCCCAGATCCAGGGCCTGACGCACCCGCCGCTCGACAAGATCCGGGGCCGACTGGCCATAGCCGATCTCGACGAGGTCCGCGTCGGACAGGCTGGTCATCACGGTCACGCCCAGAAGTTTCGTCCCGGTCCCCGCCGCATCGCGCCCCCGGATGGCGGCGGCCATCACCTGGGGCTCGGCATGGACGGTCAGCAGGTCACAGCCGCCCTCCGCCACGGCGCGCGCCGCGCCCTCCACCTGGGCGCCGATGTCGTGCAGCTTCCAGTCCTGAAAGACCGACTTGCCGCGCGCCCGAAGCTTGTGCGCAAAGGCCACCCCGCCCGGCCGGGCCAGCAGGGTCAGCCCGACCTTATAGGCCAGAACCCCGTCCCCGATCCGGTCCACCAGCGCTTCGGCCGCCTCGACCGACGGCAGGTCCAGCCCGACGATCAGGCGCGGGTCGGCAAGAACGGGAGAGGTCATCGACGGGCTCCAAACAAGCGGCTATGGGGAGAACAGCGGTGCGCCGGGGCGCGCCTCACCTCACCGGACGGATTTCTACAGGGGACTTTCAGCCATGGGCGCGGTCGATCTTGGCGTCAACCTGTTCGTGGCCCTGTTCGCCCTGGTCGATCCGATCGGCAATATCCCGATCTTCGCGGCCGCCACGGCGGGCGCGACGCTCAGCCAGCGGATGTCGGTCTCGGCGTTGATCTGCCTGTTCATCGTCGCCTTTCTGGTCTTCTTCTTTTTCACCGGTCTGGCGCTGCTGGAGTTCTTCGGCATTTCGCTGGCGGCCTTCCGCATCGCCGGCGGTATCCTGCTGCTGCTGCTGGGTCTCGACATGGCCCGCGAGGACTTCCTCAAGCTGTTCGCCGATGCCGACGCCCAGTCGGATCTGGCCGATGTGCGCGGCTATGCCCGTCGCCGCTTCCAGCGGCTGATCGTGCCCTTCGCCATGCCGCTGCTGATCGGCCCGGGCGCCATTTCGACCATCATCATCCAGGCGGGCGAGGCGACCAAGATCGGCCCGTCCGGTCAGGTCGCAGGCGTGGCCGCCATCGTGGCCGCCGGTCTGGCCACCTTCATCTGTTTCGCCATGACGGGGCCGATCAGCCGCCTGCTGGGCGAGGTCGGCATGGCCATTGTCGTGCGGGTGCTGGGCCTGATCCTGTGCGCGCTCGCCATCCAGTTCATCCTGGCGGGCCTGTCCGAGGCCATACCCGGCATGTTCAGCTCGATCGCCACGACGCCCTACCCCTCAGGCGGGCACTAAATTCGCTTCAGCCGTTTCGCGTGGCCGCCGACCATGGCGAGCGCCATGCGGTCGGGCAGGTGTTTGGCCAGACCGGCCATGACGTTATTCATGACGCCCGGCGTCACCTGCGGGCGATTGGCCTCGCAGGCGCGCCAGCCGACGCGGGCCACATGGTCGGCGGTCTGCCACATCCATGCGGGATAGGCGGCCGAGACCTCCTCGCGCGTGCCGTTCACATCGTGGAATTCGGTCAGGGTATAGCCGGGGCAGAGGGCGGTGACGTGCACCCCCGTGCCGTGCATCTCCAGCCACAGACCCTGGGACGCCTTGATCATGAAGCTCTTGATCGGCCCATACAGGGTGTCGCCGCCGGTCGCGGGCATGCGTCCGGCCAGCGAGGCGACATTCAGCACCCGGCCAAAGCCGCGCTCGACCATGCCGGGCACCAGCGCGCGGCTGAGCTGGACCGGCACGGTCAGCATGACGCGGATCATGGCCGCCTGATCGGCCGGCGGGGTGTTCATAAACCCTTCGGTGCGGCTGAAGCCGGCATTGTTGACCAAGCCGTCGACCGTCAGGCCTTGCGCTTCGATATCAGCCACCAGCTGTGCGGCTGCGCCGTCCACTCCCAGATCGGCGAGGATCACCCGGGCGTCACAGCCATGCGCGGGCCTGAGCTCTGCGGCCAGAGCATCCAGCGGGGCCTTGCGACGGGCGGTCAGGATCAGGTCCCAGCCCTCGGCGGCATAGACGGCGGCCAGCGCCCGGCCGATCCCGGCCGATGCGCCCGTGACCAACGCCCGCCTGCGGATCATCTGGCGGCCGCGACCGGCAGGGCGAAACCCGCCAGCGACGGCGGATTTTCCGCCAGCAGGTCGGCGATGGTGATGCGCGACAGGGCCTCGCCCGCCGCCCGGTCGGCGGCAACCAGCGCCCGGGCCACCTGTCGCGGGATATGTTCGCCGACAGGGCACCCCTTGGCCCCCGCCGGTGGCGAGCCCAGATGGGCACAGCCGTGCACGGCCATCAGCACTTCATCCAGACGAATGCTCTCGGGCTGCCGCAGCAGCCAGGCCCCGCCATTGGCCCCCGAGCGGGTCTCGATCAGGCCGGCGCGCGCCAGAAGACCGGTCACGCGGCGGATGACCACCGGATTGGTCGGCACGGACGCCGCCAGAATGGCGCTGGGCACCGCCTGCGCAGGCCCATAGGCCCCCTTGTGGGCCAGATAGGCCAGGGCGTGGGCCGCGACGGGGAATCTTTGGCTGTCGGACATGATATGGGTTTCCGTATGCGGATTTAGGCCTTTGTCGGAGGAATCACAAACCGCAGGCCCGCAGGCCGCGCCGGGGCCACGATTGAACCGTCCGTAGAAAGGGTCTAAAGCCCCGCGGCTTCATGGAAGGGGCCGTCCTCCCACGGCTCCCGGAGACCAGGCATGACCGGGGACACCCCCAGGCCCGACGCACCGCCACCGGGTGAGACGTCCGGCTCCGCCGCGCCCCGGCCCGCCCCGGATGCGACCGCGCCCCGCGATGGGCACGGCGACGGTCATGGTGGGCACGGACTGGCGGCCAGGGGCAAGCTGGGTCTGGTGATCGGGGCCATCGGCGTGGTGTTCGGCGATATCGGCACCAGCCCCCTCTATGCCATGCGTGAAGCCCTCAGCCACAGTCGCTCGGGGGGCGAGGCCGAACTGGCGGTGCTGGGCACGGTGTCGCTGGTCTTCTGGGCCCTGATCCTGGTCGTGACCGTCAAATACGTGGTCTTCCTGATGCGGGCCGACAACAAGGGCGAGGGCGGCACCCTGGCCCTCATGGCGCTGGCCCAGCACGCGATCGGCAAGCGTTCGGCCGTCGTCTTCTTCCTCGGTATCTGCGGTGCGGCCATGTTCTATGGCGACGGGGTGTTGACCCCCGCAGTTTCCGTGCTGTCCGCCGTCGAAGGGTTGGGCCAGGCCCCCCGCGTCGGCGACAGCCTGATGCCCTTCGTCGTGCCCATCGCGGCCGGCATTCTGGTCAGTCTGTTCATGGTGCAGTCGCGCGGCACGGCCAGCATGGCCCGCGCCTTTGGTCCCATCACCACGGTCTGGTTTCTGATTCTGGCCAGTCTCGGCGTGTTTCACATCTTCGACGATGTTTCGATCCTGAGAGCCCTGTCGCCCCACTACGGGGTGATGTTCCTGATCGACAACGGCGTGCTGGGCTTCATTCTGCTGGGCAGCGTCTTCCTCGCCGTCACCGGTGCCGAGGCGCTCTACACCGACATGGGTCACTTTGGAAAAGCGCCGATTCGCGCCGGCTGGCTGTGGTTCGTTCTGCCCTGTCTGATGCTCAACTATCTGGGCCAGGGGGCGCTGGTTCTCAGCGACCGCTCGGCGGCCGCCAATCCCTTCTGGGAGATGATCCCCGCGCCGATCTACTGGCCGGTGCTGATCATGGCGACGCTGGCCACAATCATCGCCAGCCAGGCGGTCATCACCGGGGCCTTTTCCCTGACGCAGCAGGCAGTGCAGCTGGGCCTGTTGCCGCGCATCAGCATCCTGCAGACGAGCGAGACCCAGGCCGGCCAGATCTACATCCCCGCGATCAACGGCATCATGCTGGTCGGGGTTCTGTTGCTGCTGGTCATGTTCCCGACATCGTCCCAGCTGGCCGGCGCCTATGGGGTCTCGGTCACAGGGGCGATGCTGGTCGACAGCCTGCTGGCCTGGTTCATCGTCCGACGGCTGTGGAAGTGGAGCCTGCCGCTCAGCATCACCGCCATCACCCCCTTCCTGATCATCGACCTCGCCTTCTTCGGCTCCAATCTGATGAAGGTCCCGGACGGGGCCTGGGCACCGCTGCTGTTGGGAGGCGGCATTGTCCTGATCATGTGGACCTGGGTGCGCGGCACACAGATCCTGACGGCCAAGACGCGGCGCGACAGCCTGCCCCTGTCCGACCTGATCGAGATGCTGTCCGCCCGACCGCCGCACCGCACGCCCGGAACGGCCATCTTCCTGACCTCGGACCCCGGCGTCGCCCCGGTCGCCCTGATGCACAACCTCAAGCACAACAAGGTGCTGCACGAGAAGAACATCATCCTGACGGTCAAAACCGTCGACCGGCCCCGGGTGCGCGATGACAACCGCATCGCCATCGAGCCCATCAATGAGGACTTCAAGCGGGTGGTGCTGTCCTATGGCTTCATGGAACAGCCCAATGTGCCCAAGGCGCTGGGCCTGTGCCGGAAACAGGGGCTGAAGTTCGACATCATGTCGACCAGCTTCTTCCTTGGTCGGCGGTCGGTCGTGCCCTCATCCACCCAGGGCATGCCCCTTTGGCAGGACCGGCTCTATATCTTCCTGATGCGCAACGCCGCCAATCCGACCGACTTCTTCCACATCCCGCCCGGCCGCGTGGTCGAGCTGGGCACCCAGGTGTCGGTCTAGGATGGCCGAGGACCCCGGAATTCAGGCCCGTCACGCCGCAGGCCTGCTGCTGAACGCCGCGTTGGAGCGACGGAACGGCCTTGACGAGGCCTTGTCGAAACCGCCGGTGTCGGCGCTGGAGCCGCAGGACCGGGCCTTTGCCCGGGCCGTGGCCATGGCCGCGCTCAGGCGGCTGGGCGAGATCGACGCCATCCTCGACCGACGGCTGAAGCGGTCACCGCCGCTGGCGGTCCGCACCCTGATGCGCACCGCCTTGGCCCAGACGCTGACGCTGGGCACGCCGGCCTTTGCCGCCGTCTCCAGCGCGGTCAAGCTGGCCGAGCGCGATCCGGCGACCCGGCCCTACAAGGCCCTGATCAATGCCGTGCTGCGCGGGATAGATCGCGACGGGCCGGGGCCGACCGATCCGGTCACCAATTTTCCGGACTGGCTGGCCGCCCGCTGGCGCCAGACGTACGGTGAGGCCGCGCTGCAGGCCATGGCGAAGGCCGCCAGCCTCGAGCCGACGACCGATCTCAGTCTCAAGCCCGAGGCGGACACCGGGGCTCTGGCCGAAGCGCTGGAGGCCCGCGTCCTCGCCCCCGACACCCTGCGCACCGATCGCCGGGGAGACCTGCGTGACTGGCCGGGGTTCGGGGACGGTCTGTGGTGGGTGCAGGACGCCGCCGCCGCCGTTCCCGCCCGCCTGCTGGAGGTGAGCGCCGACCATACGGTGCTGGACCTGTGCGCGGCCCCGGGCGGCAAGACGCTGCAACTGGCAGCGACGGGCGCAACCGTCACCGCGCTGGACCGCTCGGACAAGCGACTGGACCGCCTGCGGGACAATCTGGCGCGCACGGGGCTCACAGCCGAGGTGATCGCCACCCCGGCCGAGGCATGGGAGGATCCGCGCACCTTCGACCGGGTGCTGCTGGATGCGCCCTGTTCGGCAACCGGCACCTTCCGGCGCAATCCCGAGGCCCTGCGCGCCACCCGACCTGCCGACATCGGCAATCTGGCCGATGTGCAGCACCGGCTGCTGGATGCCGCCGCTGCCCGCGTCGCGCCCGGCGGGCGGCTGGTCTATTGCACCTGTTCGCTGGAACGCGAGGAAGGGGAGACCCAGATCACCGCCTTCCTGCGCCGCAATGAGGCGTTCCGCACCGTGGTGGCCGATCCGGCGGCCGTGGGTGCCCCGCTCGAGGCCCTGACGCTCGAGGGCTGGCTGCGCATCCTGCCCGGCCAGTGGGCGGATAAGGGCGGGCTGGACGGCTTCTTCGTCGCCGCCCTGGAGCGGGTGGACTAAAGCCGGATACCCGCCACCCCGGCGAGGTCCCTCAGCGAGGTCATGGGGCGCGGGCCCCAGTGCGAGATGACCTCGGCGGCGGCGATCGCACCCAGCCGGCCGCAGGTTTCCAGCGGCAGGCCGCGCGCCAGACCGAACAGCACCCCGGCGGCATATTGATCGCCCGCCCCGGTCGTATCGACGACCATGCCGACCGGCTCGGCGGCGATCTCGGCGCGCTCATCGCCGCGCACCAGCACCGAGCCCTTGGCCCCATGCGTCACGGCGACCACCTCGACCTTTTCGGCAAGCGCCGCGGTCGCCGCCTCAACGTCGTCGGTCTCGAACAGGGCCCGGGCCTCGGCCTCATTGGCGAAGACGATGTCGGTCGAGCCGTCGAGGAAGGCCAGCAGCTCGGCGCGCCAGCGGGCGACGACGAAGGTATCGGACAGGGTGATGGCGACCTTGCGGCCGGCCTTGTGCGCCGCCTCGGCCGCCGCCTCGAACGCGGCGCGGGCCGGGGCCGGGTCGAACAGATAGCCTTCCAGATAGACGATGGCGCTGTCGGCCACCCGGGCCAGATCGACGTCTTCGGGAGCCAGCTGGTTGGCGGCGCCGAGGAAGGTGCACATGGTGCGCTGGCCGTCGGGCGTGACATTGATCAGGCAGCGGCCCGTGCCCGCGCCGCCGGTCAGCGCCGGTGTGTCAAAGGTCACGCCCGCCGCGCGGATGTCGTGGGCGAAGACACTACCCAGCTGGTCGTCGGCGATCTTGCCGATATAGGCCGCGCGCCCGCCGAGGCTGCCGATGCCGGCCACCGTATTGCCCGCCGAACCGCCCGAGGCCTCGACCCCGGCCGCCATGGCCGCATAGAGCGTCGCGCTTTCGCTCTCGTCGACCAGTCGCATCGAGCCGGGCTCCAGCCCCTTGTCGCTCAGGAATTCGGGGGTGCAGGGGCTCAGCACATCGACGATGGCATTGCCGACAGCGCAGACATCATGGGCGGGGGCGGAGTGGGTCATGGGCGCCGCTTAGCCCGCCCGGTCGGCGATGGCCAGTGGGGGCGCAGGAACGCGGCTTCCCGGTGCGGCAATTTCCGCTATGAGGCGCCAATGACCGACATTGTGATCCTGACCCCCAATCCCGACGACCCGTCCTTTGCGGGGCAGTGGCCGCAGGTGCGCGACCGGCTGGTCAGCGCCCTTGCCGCAGGCGGTCTCACGGCCCGGTCCGAGGCCTGGACCGACCATGTCGACCGGGCGGAGGGTCTGGCGGGGGCGGATCTGGTTTTGCCACTGGTAGCTTGGGGCTATCACCGCGATCACGCCCGCTGGATGAAGGCCTGTACGACCTGGCAGGCGGCGGGCGTGCGCATGCTGAACCCGCCGTCCGTGCTGGGCTGGAACTCCGACAAATCCTATCTGGAGCGGCTGGGCGCGGCGGGCGTCCCCATCCCGGCGACGATCTGGAGTGAGCAAATCACGCCGGATCAGGTCGCGTCGGCCTTTGACGCCCTCGGCACAGACGAACTGGTGGTCAAACCGCGTGTCTCCGGCGGAGGCTGGCAGACCACGCGTCTGGCGCGCGGCGAGGCCCTGACCGAGGCGCCCGACTGCCCGGCCCTGATCCAGCCCTTCATCGCCGCGCTGGAGACCGAGGGCGAGCTGTCCCTGTTATTCTTCGGCGGTCGTTTCAGCCATGCGGTGCGAAAACGCCCCCGCGCCGGCGAGTTCCGCATCCAGCAGCAGTTCGGCGGCCTCTATGGGGCCGAGGCCGACCCCCACCCTGTGGCCCTCGCGCTGGCCGAACGCGTGCTGGCCACGGTCGGGGAAGAGCTGCTGTATGCCCGCATCGACCTGGCGCGCGGGGCTAAGGGCGAGTGGCTGCTGATGGAGGCCGAGCTGATCGAGCCGGACTTCTATCTCAATCATGCACCGGACGGCGGTCAGGCCTTCGTCACCGCCGTCGCCGAGCGCCTCAATCGTTGACGACCGGCGAAAACCTGAGGCTCAGGCCTGCGAGCGTTTGACGGCCATGGCTGTCAGCAGGATGGTGCTGGCGACAAGCCCGATAAGCGCCTGCACAAGAGCGGCCAGGTAGGGAATCGGCAGTAACTCTGCCCGCGCCTCGCCGGGCGGCCAGCCGGCTGAAATGCTCCCGTCCGGATAGGCCTCCGCAAACGCGAGTTCAGCGCGAATGATCAGGTACAGACACGCCAGAATCCCTGTGAGCGCGCAGGCGGCAGCGACGACCGGAAGATTCGGCTGAGGCCCCGACCGGGTCAGCAGATATCCGCCCAGAACGAAGAACACAGCCACCGCCAGCCTGGGAAGTAGCTCATCCAAATAGACTGTGGCCATGATGGCAGGGAGGGTCTCGCTGACGTCGCTGCCTTGGCTCATGGCGCTCCAGACGACGCCGATCGTCGCCACAAGGACGATGGCCATACCGCCGGCGGACAGGGTCAATGGGGACGGATAGCGACGCAAGGGAGCCTCCCGTGATCGTTCACGACCCTAAACCCTCCTGCCGAGCAGCTCCAAGTCGGAGACCGATGGGCAGAGGTCGCGGATCACGCAGACCTCGCATTTCGGCTTTCGCGCCACGCAGGTGTAGCGGCCGTGCAGGATCAGCCAGTGGTGGGCTTTCGGCAGCCATCCCGCAGGCACGATCTGGTGCAGCTGGGCCTCGACCTTGTCGGGGGTCGCGGCATTGGCCAGCGCCAGTCGGTGGGACACGCGGAACACATGGGTGTCGACGGCGATGGCGGGTTCGATCTCCAGCTCGTTCAGCACCACGCTGGCGGTCTTGCGGCCGACGCCCGGCAGGGCCTGCAGGCCCTCGCGCGTCAGGGGCACCTTGCCCCCGTGCTGCTCCAGCACCATGCGGCTGAGGGCGATGACGTTCTTCGCCTTGTTCCGGTAGAGGCCGATCGAGGCGATGTAGGAGATCAGGCCTTCTTCCCCCAGCGCCAGCATCTTCTCCGGGGTGTCAGCGACGGCAAACAGCCGGTCGGTAGCCTTGTTGACCGAGACGTCCGTCGCCTGGGCCGACAGGGCGACGGCGACCACCAGTGTATAGGGGCTGGTGAAATTCAGCTCGGTCTTCGGCTCGGGCATGACCGCCGCCAGCAGGGCGAAAATGGCCTCGACGCGTGCGGGATCGGGCGGCCAGCCGCGCGCGCCCCGGGCCCTGCCGGTTACTGCCTTAACTTTGGTCTTCACCGTCGTCCGGGCCAGAGCCGCCTCCCTCGAACCCTGTTCCTGCCAGCCCGGGGCGTGCGGGCCAAGTCGCCATTTGTCGGCTGCGACCAATCGGCGTATGCGGGTCCGGCCCATGGGGGGGCGCTGTTCCTGTATCTGAGTTGCGGAGTTTGTCATGCTGATCCATCTGTCGTCCTGGCCCGAGATCGAGGCCCGGCTGAAGACCACGAAGACGGTCATCGTGCCGATCGGCTCGAACGAACAGCATGGCCCGACCGGCCTTTTGGGCACCGACTGGCTGTGCCCCGAAATCATCGCCCACGCCGCCGAAAGGCAGGACGACAGCCTGGTCATCGCCCCGACCTTCAACATCGGCATGGCCCAGCACCATCTGGCCTTCCCAGGAACGATTTCGTTCCGGCCCTCGACCTTCATGGCCGCCATTTCCGACTGGGTCAGCTCGCTGACGCGACACGGCTTCGAGCGCATCTATTTCCTCAATGGCCACGGCGGCAATGTCGCGACCATCGAGGCGACCTTCGCCGAAATCTATGCCGAGTGGAGCTTCCTCGAGGAACGCGCGCCGTTCGCTCTGAAGCTGACCAACTGGTGGGACCTGCCGGGCATTCACGCCCTCTGCAGCTCGATCTTCCCGACCGGCCACGGCATGCACGCCACCCCGTCGGAAATCGCCGTGACCCAGGCGGCCTATCCCGACCGGATCAAGACCGCCGACTATGCGCCGAAGATCGCGCCGGTCGGCCCGATCCGCGATGCGCTGGACTACCGCGCCCGCTTCCCCGACGGGCGGATCGGCTCGGACCCCGCCCAGGCCAGTCCGGAAAAGGGCCAGCAGATCATCGACGCCGCCGTGCCGGCCCTGATCAAGGATGTGGCGGCCTTTTCCGCCGAGGTCGCGCCGGAATGACGGGCCGCAGGCGGGCGAAGTCCGGTCAGCACGGACCGGAACTTCTGGCCCGGGCGCCCGAGGTCATCGCCGCCCGCCTGCGCCTGATGGCCGAGGGTCTGGCGGACCCCCTGAACGCCGATCACACCGAAATGCGGCTGATGGCCAGCGAGAAGGTAGAGGCCCTGTCAGCCTCGGCGGCAGCCACCAGCCGACACTTGCATCATATTGCCGGTCAGATGTCAGAGGCCGCCTCGCGCGAGGCCGGTGAAGCCGCTCGGACGGCCCGCGCGGTCCTGACGGCGGGCAATCCCCTGACCGTCGCGTCGCTGCAAACCGCCTGGATGCTGGGCCTCTGGTACCGAGCCGCCGAGACCGGCCTTGCGCTGTCCCGGAGGATGGAGACGGCGGGACAGGACGCGCTGAGGCCCTTTCACCGGGCGACCATCGCCAATGCCGATCGGCTGAAGCGTTAAGCTGTCCGGATCACACCGCCCGAGGCCTCGACCGGCCAAGGCGTCAGGCGCGCACCGGCGCACGGGCCGCCGACGCAGGCGCCGTCCAGTGGTTCGAACACCGCCCCGTGCCAGCCACACAGGATCAGCGATCCGTCGGGGGTCAGATAGCGGTCCAGCTCGATAGCCATGGGAAAGCCCTGATGCGGGCAACGGTCGACCCACCCCGCGACCTGACCGTCCTTGCGCACCACGAACCCATGAAAATACGCCTCGCCGATCTGCAGAACAAAGCCGCGCGAACCGGGCTCGGCGATGTCGTCCAGTGCACAGAGGGCGACACCCGCCGGGGTCTTCCAGACGCGTTTGCGCTCAAGGTCGGGGGCCCCGGGCTCGGCCTCCCCGGTCATCCGTCCGTCTCGGCGCGCAGGGGACGCGACAGCAGGCTTTCTATCACCTGATCAACGGTTGCGTCCCCGGCCAGCAGGGCCGCGACCCCATAGGCGATCGGCATATCGAGGCCCAGTTTGAGGCCCAGGTCGCGGACGGCCGGCGCGCTCTGATACCCCTCGGCCACGGACCGCTTTCCGGCCAGCGCCTGCTCGACCGTCTGGCCCTGGCCCAGCGCCATGCCGAGGCTCATATTGCGCGATTGCGGGCTGGAGCAGGTCAGCACCAGATCACCGAGGCCACACAGGCCGGCGACGGTCTCGGCCCGGCCGCCCAGGGCCACGCACAGGCGGGTCATTTCGGCAAAGCCCCGGGTGATCAGGGCGGCGTGGGCGCTGCGGCCCAGCTGACGGCCCTCGACGATGCCACAGGCGATGGCCAGCACATTCTTGAGCGCCCCGCCCGCCTCGGCCCCGATCAGGTCGTCGGTCAGGTACAGGCGGAACCCGGGCGGCGACAGACGTGCCATCAAGGCCTCGCCCAGCTCGGCATCGGCGACCGCCAGGGTCACGGCCGAGGGCAGGCCGCGCGCCATCTCTGCCGCGAAACTGGGCCCCGAGAGGACGGCGGGTATGGCCTCGGGCAGGGTCTCGGCCAGCACATCGGTCATCAGCTTCAGCGTGCCGCGCTCGATACCCTTGGAGCACAGGATGACCGGCGTGCCCGGGCGGAAATGCGGGCGAAAGGCCGCCAGCGTGTCTCGCAGGTGCTGGGCCGGGGGCACCGCCAGCACCACATCGCAGTCAGACAGATCGGCCATGTCGGTGGTCGCGCGAATGGCCGGATCCAGTTCGATCCCCGGCAGGAAGGCGGCATTGACCCGGTCGCGGGTGATGCTGTCGACCACCTCGGTCTCGCGCGCCTGCAGGGTGACCGAAAAGCCCGCCCTCGCCACCACCTGGGCCAGGGCCGTGCCCCAGGCGCCGCCCCCGATCACGCCTGCCGTCTTCATCTGCATCGGTCTGCTCCGGTTTGACAGCTCATGACTTGGCGCCCTTGCGGCCCGGCGCGTGGGTAGGGTCGCTCAGCGCCCGGGCCTCGTCCAGCGGCCAGCGGGGGCGCGCCGCCACGGCCAGATCACTGGTCAAACCGAGCCGCAGCCGTTCCGCGCCCGCCAGGGCGATCATGGCGGCATTGTCGGTGCAATAGGCCATGGGCGGGGCGACAAAGTCGAATCCGCGCGCCTCAGCCACTGCGGTCAGGCGGGCGCGCACCGTGGCATTGGCCGCTACCCCGCCGGCGACGACAAAGGCGGGCCGGTCGATATCCGGATGGCTTTCGGAAAACAGGTCCAGCGCCCGCACCGAACGCTCGGCCAGCTGGCGGGCGATGACGTTTTGCACCGCGCGGGCCAGATCGGCCTTGTCGGCCTCGGTCTCAAGCCCCTGCGACAGGCGCGCGGCGGCGGTCTTCAGGCCGGAGAAGGAAAAGTCGCAATCGCGGCGTCCCAGCAGCGACCGGGGCAGGTCGAACCGCTCAGCCCCCTCATCCGTGCCGGTGGCCGCCAGCCGTTCCAGCGCCGGGCCGCCCGGATAGCCCAGCCCCATGGCCTTGGCGATCTTGTCAAAGGCCTCGCCCGCCGCATCGTCCAGCGTGGTGCCCAGCCGGCTCATGTCGCCGATGCCGCGCACCTCCAGCAGCTGGCAATGCCCGCCCGAGACCAGCAGCAACAGGAAGGGCCAGGCCACCGGCCGGCCCAGCCGCGCCGAGACCGCATGCCCCTCCAGATGGTTGACCGCCACCAGCGGCAGGCCGCGCCCCAGCGCCACGCCCTTGGCATAGCTGAGGCCCACCATGACCCCGCCGACCAGCCCGGGCCCGGCGGTCGCCGCCACGCCATCCAGATCGCTCCAGTCACAGCCGGCCTCCTCCAGCGCGCGCTTGACCACCCCGTCGATGGTCTCGACATGGCTGCGCGCCGCGATCTCGGGCACCACCCCGCCATAGGCCGCATGGTCGTCGATCTGGCTGTGGACCACCGAAGACAGCACCTCGACCGTGCCGTCTGCGGCCTGACGCACCACCGAGGCTGCCGTCTCGTCGCAGCTGGTCTCAATCCCCAGCAGGACAAGCGGCCCGGTTGCCGTGCCCGGCCCCGTGCTATAGGGCGCGGCTCTGGTGTCCATGCTCATCGGGGTGGCCACAATCCTGTTCACCGGGTCGAGGTAGCGGCCCGCAACCCGCGACGCAACGGCGACGATTCCACCATGACGCTCACCCTCCGCATCGGCACGCGCCGCTCGACCCTGGCGATGACCCAGACCGGTCACGTTCGTGACGCTCTGGCCGAGGCGCTGGGCGTGGAGGCGGCCGAGATGGACGCGCGCCTGCCGCTGGTACCCATCGTCACCACCGGCGACCGGATTCAGGACCGGCGCCTGCTCGAGGTCGGCGGCAAGGCCCTGTTCACCAAGGAGATTGAGGCTGCCCTGATCGACGGGCGCTGCGATCTGGCGGTTCATTCGCTCAAGGATGTGCCGGTCGAGCCGCCGCCCGGCCTGAAACTGGCCGCCATTCCCGTGCGGGAGGACCCGCGCGACGCCTTCGTCAGCGAACGGTTCGACAGCGTCCTGGACCTGCCCGAGGGGGCCCGCGTCGGCACCGCCAGCCTGAGACGTCAGGCGCAGCTGCTGGCCCTGCGCCCCGACCTCCGCATCGAGCTGCTGCGGGGCAATGTCGACACCCGGCTGAAGCGCGTCGCCGACGGCGAGTTCGAGGCCATCCTGCTGGCGGCCTCGGGCCTCAACCGGCTGGGTCGGGGCGACCGCATCCGCGCGCTGCTGCCGGTCGAGGATTTCGTCCCCGCGCCCGGTCAGGGGGCCCTGGCGCTGCAGACGCGCGAGGAGGGCGCGCCCGGCCTCGAGCATTGGGGCCCGGCGCTCAACCACCCTGCCACGGCACTGGCCATCATGGCCGAGCGGGCCGCCATGCGGGCGCTCGAGGGCTCCTGCCGCACCGCCGTCGGTGCCCATGCCTGGCTGGAGGGCGAGGATCTGGTGCTGATCGCCGAGCGCCTGCGCCCGGACGGCACCCGCCGCTGGCGCGAGATGGCCCGGATTCCGCTCTCCTCCGACGTCGAGGCGGCGGCCGAGGCCCTTGGCCAGACCGTCCAGAACCGCGCCCTCGCCGACGGCGAGCCCTTCGAGAACTAGGGCCATGCGCCTGTGGATCACCCGCACCCGGCCCGCCGCCCGCGATACGGCAGACCGGCTGGCGGCACTGGGTCATGACCCGGTTATCGCGCCGCTGCTGGCCGTCCGCGTCCTTGCGGGTGAGAGCCCCGTCCCCGCCCACGCGGCGCTGGCCTTCACCAGTCGCAATGCCGTGGCCGTCTGGGCCGGGCTAAGCCCCCACCGCCCCCTGCCGGTGTTCTGCGTCGGCGACGCCACGGCGGACGCCGCCCGGGCCGCCGGCTTCACCGATGTACGCTCTGCCTCCGGCGATGCCCGCGCCCTCGCCGCCCTGATCCGGAAGGCGGCCCCAGGCCCCGTTCTGGTGCCCGGCCCGGCCCGGCCCGCCGCCGACCTTGCCGCCCTCGTCGGCCCTGAGGTGTGCGTCATGCCGCGTGCGGTCTATGAGACGGTCGAGACAGATATCGCGGCCCCCGCCCCCGTCGACGGCATCCTGTTCCATTCGGCGCGCGCAGCCTCCGCCTTTGCCCGCCGCCACGCCGCCTCGGCCCCGGGACGCTGGGCCTTTGCCCTGTCCGAAGCCGTGGCCGAACCCTTGCAGGCCCTGGGCTTTGCCGAGGTTCGCATCGCCGACCGGCCGGACGAGGACGCCCTTCTCGACACGCTTCGCCCGGAGACGCTTGGCAAGCCGCCCGGCCCCGTATAAACACCGCCCTCGCGCCGGGCCGGTCAGGCCCGCCGATGTGGGCCGCCTTAGCTCAGCCGGTAGAGCATCGCATTCGTAATGCGGGGGTCAGGTGTTCGAGTCACCTAGGCGGCACCACTTCCTTCCATGACCCCATCCCCCCTTGTTCGTCATCTTCCGGGCCTCGTCGCCACCCTGGCCTTCGTCGGGCTGATCGCGCTGGGCGCGCGGGTGGATATGGCGGTGCCGGGGTCGCCGGTGCCGCAGTCGTTGCAGACCCTGGCGGTACTGGCCGCGGGACTGGCGCTGGGGCCGCGCCGGGGACTGGCGGCGGGTTTGCTTTATCTGGCTGCGGGGGCCGTGGGGCTGCCGGTGTTCGCGGGCGGGGGCTCGGGCTTATCCGCCTTGACGGGGCCGACCGCCGGCTATCTGGCGGGCTTTGTGCTGGCTGCTGGCCTCGTGGGGGGCCTGAGCGGTGATCTGATGGACCGGCCATGGGGGCGACAGATCGTCACCGCCCTCGGCCTGGCGCTGGCGGGCCACGCCATCATTCTGGCGCTCGGCTGGTCCGGGCTGGCCCTGCGGCTGGGCCCGGGAGGGGCCCTGTCGGCGGGCGTTTGGCCCTTCCTGTGGGGCATGGCGGTCAAGTCGGTGATCGTCGCCGTCGCGGCGCCGGTCCTGCTGTGCCTGCGACAGCGCTTGAACATATAAGCATATCTTTATATGTCTGGCGGCCCATCCCTGGCGTCCATGGCCGCGCGGAGTTCGCCCTTGTCCCGTACCTCCTTCCATTTCACCTCGGAGAGCGTTTCCGAGGGGCACCCCGACAAGGTCTCGGACCGCATCTCGGACACCATCGTCGACCTGTTCCTGTCGAAGGACCCCGAGGCGCGCGTGGCGTGCGAGACCCTGACGACCACCAACCGGGTCGTGCTGGCCGGGGAAATCCGCGGCAAGGGCATCTGGGAGAACGGCGGCTGGGCCCCGGGGATCGAGGCCGAGATCGAAAAGGTGGTGCGCGCGGCCGTGCGCGACATCGGCTATGAGCAGGACGGCTTCCACTGGGAGAGGCTGACCTTTTCCAACTATCTGCACGGCCAGTCGGCCGACATCGCCGTCGGGGTCGATGCCACGGAGACCAAGGACGAGGGCGCGGGGGATCAGGGCATCATGTTCGGCTATGCCTCGAATGAGACACCCGAGCTGATGCCGGCCACCCTGGCCTACAGCCACCGCATCCTGCGTCGTCTGGCCGAGCTGCGCCACGGCGGGGAAAAGCGACTTGAGCCGGATGCCAAGAGCCAGGTCACCCTGTTCTATGAGAACGGCCGCCCGGTGCGCGCCACCTCGATCGTGGTCTCGACCCAGCACGCGAAGGGCTTGTCCCAGGCCGACGTCACGGCGCTGGTGAAACCCGTGGTCGAGGATATCCTGCCCGAGGGCTTCATCACCCCTGAAACGGTCTGGCACATCAATCCGACCGGCGTCTTCGAGATCGGCGGTCCCGATGGCGACTCGGGCCTGACCGGGCGAAAGATCATCGTCGACACCTATGGCGGGGCGGCCCCGCACGGCGGCGGGGCCTTTTCCGGCAAGGATCCGACCAAGGTCGACCGCTCGGCGGCCTATGCCTGTCGCTATCTGGCCAAGAATGTCGTGGCTGCGGGTCTGGCCGACCGCTGCACCATCCAGCTCAGCTATGCCATCGGCGTGGCCGAGCCCCAGTCGATTCACGTCGACCTGCACGGCACGGGCCGGATTTCCGAAGAGGTGCTGGAGCGCGAGCTGCCGGCGCTGATCGGCGGGGCCACCCCGCGCGCCATCCGCAGGCATCTGGGCCTCAACAAGCCCATCTATGCCCGCACCGCTGCCTATGGCCATTTCGGTCGCGAGCCAGAAGCCGACGGCGGCTTCAGCTGGGAGAGGACCGATCTGGTCGACCGGCTGAAGGCGCTGGCTTGAAAGAGAGCGGCGAGTAGCGAGTGACGAGTGGCGAGACCCTTTCAACCCACCCGGTGACGCCCTATGGCTGGCAGGCCTGCTGAGCCGTACCCCGGTTCGGAACCGCAGCGCCTTCCTCGCCACTCGCCACTCGCCACTCGAAACCCATGTCCGACCCCTCCTCCTACGGCCCGATCCGCAGCTTTGGCCGCATCAAATCGCGCGCGCTGAAGCCGCGCCAGGCGGCCCTGTTCGACACCCTGCTGCCGGCGGTCGCCCTGCCGGACCCGGACGAGGGCCCGCTGGACCCGCAGGCGCTCATGCCCGGCGCGAGACAGGTGTGGCTGGAGATCGGCTTTGGCGGCGGCGAGCATCTGGCGGGGCAGGCGGCGCGCCACCCCGACACGCTGATGATCGGCTGCGAGCCCTTCCTGAACGGCGTCGGCTCGGCCCTGCGTCACATCGAGGAGGGCGGGCTGAAGAATGTCCGCATTCACGCCGATGACGCCCGCGCGGTGCTGGCCGCCCTGCCGGATGCCTCGGTCGACCATGTGCTGATCCTGTTCCCCGACCCCTGGCCCAAGGCGCGCCACGCCAAGCGGCGTCTGGTCCAGACCGATGTCGCCGCAGAGCTGGCCCGCATCCTGAAGCCGGGCGGCCGCCTGCGCTTTGTCACCGACTGGAAGGCCTATGCCGACTGGGCGCTGGCGCGGTTTCTGGAAACGCCCGGCCTGGTCTGGATGGCCGAAAGCGCCGACGACTGGCGGATCGCGCCCCCCGACCACATCCGCACCCGCTACGAGGAAAAGCGGCTGGGCGATACCGAGCCGGTCTATTTGCTCTTCGAACGCCGACGGGACGCTGTCGCGGCCTGACGTTCGGCGAAGGCGTGGATAAAGGCGTACTGACTGTCCATTTCGGGCACGGTGCGACCGCGCGCGGCCCCGACCCGGAGCACCGCCTCATCCGGGTGCAGGCCCCCGGCCACCAGCAGGCAGCAGGCAAGCGTCGGCGCCCGGCCCAGGCCGGCATTGCAGTGAATGACCATCCGCTCGCCCGCTTCCAGACGCTTGCGCAGCCGCTTCACCAGACGATCGAAGGCCGCAACGTCGGGGGGGATGTCGTGGTCCGGCACCGGAAGATTGTCGAAGGCGACGCCGTGCGCCTTGCAGACCCGGGCCTCGTCAGCGATCTCCAGCCGCTCGGCCTCGTCCGCCTCCAGCAGGGTCACGACCCGGTCGACATAGCCCAGCTGGGCCACCAGCACGGCCTCCATCGCCTCACCGCCGGGCGGCCGGCGCGACACGCCGAGGCTGCCGCGCGTGTCCTGCGGTATCCAGTGAATCTCCATGGAAGGGCCTCTAGGCGAGGAAACGGGGCTTGCAAAGCCCGATACGCGGCAAGGGGGCTGACAAGCCGCGCCGGGGGCGCTATAGGGCGGGCCACATCGTTGGACCGGCGTCAAACGGCGTCGTGATCAAGCGGCGGCCCTGAGACGGTCGGCCGCTTTTTTGTTGGAGTACAGCCCGCGTGCGCGCCAGGACCGCCGAAGACCGCGCCCTGATCGAGATGATCGACCCCATAGCCGAGACTCTCGGCCTGGCGGTGGTGCGCGTGCGGCTGATGGGGGGTACCCAGCGTCGTCGCCTGCAGGTCATGGCCGAGCGCCCCTCGGACAACGACATCTCGGTTGAGGAGTGCGCCCGTCTGAGCCGCGCCATCTCGGAAGTCTTCGACGCCGCCGATCCGATCGCCGGCGAATATCGGCTGGAGGTCTCCTCGCCCGGGATCGACCGGCCGCTGACCCGGCTGTCTGACTTCGACCTGTTCCAGGGCTATGAGGCGCGACTGGAAACCGATCGCATGATCGAGGGCCGCAAGCGCTTCAAGGGCACCCTGGCGGGGACCGACGAAGGCCATGTCTGCATCGACCTCGAGGGCGAGGAGGACACCGCCCTGATCCCGTTTGACTGGCTGGTCGACGCCAAGCTGGTCCTGACCGACGACCTGATGAAGGCGGGGGCCGAAAGGCGCGCCGCCCGTACCGCTTCCGACATCGACACCCATTCTACCGACTCCGAGGACTGACCCATGGCCGTGACCGGCGTTTCCGCGAACCGTCTCGAACTGCTCCAGATCGCCAATGCGGTGGCGCAGGAGAAGAACATCGACCGCGAGATCGTCATCGAGGCGATCGAGGAGGCCATCCAGAAGGGTGCCAAGTCGCGTTACGGTGCTCACCACGACATCCGGGCCAGCCTGGATCCCAAGACGGGCGAACTGTCCCTGACCCGCCACGTCACCATCGTCGAGGACGACTGGCAGCCCGAGGACGAGCTGGAAGAGTTCAACGACTCGGCCATGGTCCGTCTCCGCGATGCGCTGAAGCGCGATCCGGACGCCGTGGTCGGCAAGGAATATGTCGAGGAACTGCCGCCGTTCGAATTCGGTCGCGTCCAGACCCAGATGGCCCGTCAGGTCGTCACCGGAAAGGTCCGCGAGGCCGAGCGCGCCAACCAGTACGAGGAGTTCAAGGACCGCGTCGGCGAGATCGTCAACGGCACGGTCAAGCGCGTCGAATACGGCAACACCATTGTCGACCTGGGCCGGGGCGAGGGCATCATGCGCCGCAACGACTCGATCCCGCGCGAACTGTTCAACGTGGGCGACCGCATCCGCACGTACATCTATGACGTCCGGCCCGAGGCCAAGGGCCCGCAGGTCATGCTGTCGCGCGCCCACCCCGGCTTCATGGCCAAGCTGTTCGCCCAGGAAGTGCCCGAGGTCTATGACGGCGTGATCGAGATCCGCGCCGCCGCCCGCGATGCCGGCTCGCGCGCCAAGATGGCCGTCGTGTCGAACGACAGCTCCATCGACCCGGTCGGGGCCTGCGTCGGCATGCGCGGGTCGCGGGTGCAGGCGGTGGTGGCCGAGCTGCAGGGCGAGAAGATCGACATCATCCAGTGGAACCCGGACGAGCCCACCTTCATCGTTAACGCCCTGGCCCCGGCCGAGGTGTCCAAGGTCGTGCTCGATGAAGAGGCCGACCGCGTCGAGGTGGTGGTGCCCGACGAACAGCTGTCGCTGGCCATCGGCCGTCGCGGCCAGAACGTCCGCCTGGCCTCGCAGCTGACCGGCTGGCAGATCGACATCATCACCGAGACCCAGGACAGCGAGCGTCGCCAGCGCGAGTTCGCCGAACGCACCACCCTGTTCCAGGAAGCGCTGGACGTGGACGAGGTGATCGCCCAGCTGCTGGTCACGGAAGGCTTTGCCACGGTCGAGGATCTGGCCTTTGTCGAGCCCTATGAAATCTCGGACATCGAGGGCTTCGACGAGGAAACCGCCGAGGAGCTGCAGGCCCGCGCCCGTGACTTCCTGGACCGTCAGGCCGCCGAGCTGGACGCGAAGCGCAAGGACCTGGGCGTCGAGGACGGCGTGCTGGAGGTTCCGGGCGTGACCCTGCAGATGGCGGTGGCCCTCGGCGAGGCCGGCGTGAAGACGGTCGAGGACCTGGCCGATCTGGCCACCGACGAAATCCGCGGCGGCTATGAGATGAAGAACGGCGAGCGGGTCAAGGTGCCCGGCGTGCTGGAGAGCTTCAACCTGGCCCAGGAAGATGCCGAACTGCTGATCCTGCAGGCCCGCGTGGCTGCCGGCTGGATCGACGCCTCGGAACTGCCGCAGCCGGAGCCCGAGCCCGAATATGAGGCGGAGGAAGGCGAGGATTCCTATGACGCCGACGCCGTCTTCTCGGGCCAGAGCGGCGACGATGAAACGGTAGAGGATGTCGAGGGCGAGACCCTCGACACCGTCGACGCCGACCTCGACGACCGCGACGCGTGATGGGAGACCGGACCGTCCATGGGGCTCGCCGAAGCACAGGCTGAACGGGAACGCCGCGATCTGGTCACGCGCCAGGTCATGGACGAGTCTGCCCTGATCCGCTTCGTCGTGGCCCCGGACGGTCAGGTCGTGCCCGATCTGGCGCGCAAACTGCCGGGTCGGGGCCTGTGGGTCGCCGCCGACCGCGCCTCGGTCACGGCGGCTGCCAGGGGTCTGTTTTCGCGAGCCGCGAAGGCCCCGGTCCAGGCCGCCCCCGATCTGGCCGATCAGGTCGAAAGCCTGCTGGTCCGTCGCTGTCTGGAGCAGCTGGGGCTTGCCCGCCGCGAAGGCGTGCTTATCTCCGGCTTCGAGAAATCAGCGGCCGCGATCAAGGGCGGTCGGGCCGCCTGGCTGATCGAGGCCGCGGACGGCGCGCGCGACGGGCGCCAGCGCCTGATGGCCCTCATGCGGCACGCCGCCCGACCCGTCGGCCTGTGCGGCGCATTCGGGGCGGAAGAATTGAGTTTGGCCCTGGGGCTGGAAAATGCGATACACAGCGTGCTGCTTGCAGGCGGACGCGCGGATCGCTGGACCCTTGAGGTCAACAGATTGGCGGGTTTTCGTCCGCTTCATCCGCGGGAGTGGGATCGGGCCGGGCCCGGCCACACCTCCGGGGACGGACCGAACGACCCTTGTGACGATGGGCTCCTTGGCGGGCCCGGGCAGGCTGTGGACGGGCGGGGTTCCGACTCCTGAAGGGGAGGCGGGGCGCGCTCGCCCTTTTGTGTTTGATACGTGGCGTCGGGATTGTCCCGGCGTCCAGACGAAGCGACCGGATGACCGACGAGAACGACAAGACCCAGGACGGCAAGAAGACCGAGACCTCCAGCGCCACGGGCACGGGTGCCGCGACCCCGCAGACGGGACCGCGCGCGCCGCTGAGCCTGAAGCCGCGCGCGACGGGCTCCGTCTCGACCGGCACGGTCCGCCAGAGCTTCAGCCACGGCCGCACCAAGACGGTCGTGGTTGAGACCAAGCGCCGTGCCGGAGCGCCGGTGCAGCCGCGCACCCAGGGCTTTGACGTCGCCGGACGCCGGCCCGCGCCGCCGCGTGCCGAGGCCCCCGCGCCGCGCCCGACGGATGCCGGCGGCCTGTCCTCCGAGGAACAGGAAGCCCGCCGCCGCGCCATCGAGGCCGCCCAGGCCGAGCGCGCCGCCCGCGAAAAGGCCGCCGCCGCCGAGCGCGCCAAGCGCGAGGAAGCCACGCGCAAGCTGGCCGAAACCGCCCAGAGCGAAGCCGCCGCCGCGAGGGCCGCGGCCGAAGCCGCCCGGGCCGAAGCCGCCAAGCTGGGCGCGACCGCACCCAGGCCGGCCGCGCCGGCCAAGACCGAGGCCCCCAGGGCCGAGCCGATCGCCGAAAAGCCCGCGCCCGCCCCGACGACCCCTTCCGCGCCCGAGGCCCCGGCCCGTCCGGCGCGGCCCGCCGTCAATTTCGGCCAGCGCGTGCCCAAGCCCGGCCAGCCGCGCCGCGCGCCCCCCGAACGCCCCGCCTTTGGGGGGCGGTCGGCGCGCGAGGTCGCGCTCAGCGGACCGCCCGGCGGTGCCGCCGGTCGCCCCCGCGTGCCCAGCGAGCCGGTGCGCTATTCCGCCAATGCCCCGCGCCCCGCGCCGGGTGGAGCGCCCGGCGGTCGGGGAGCACCCGCCGGTCGCGGCGCGCCCGCCGCTGCCCCGGCCACGCCCGAAGTTTCGCGTCCCGCCCGTTCCGCCGGTGGTTTTGCCGGGCGCGCCGGTCGTCCCGAGGATGATCGGGATCGCCGTTTCTCGGATGCCGGTCCGGGCAAGGCCATCAGCCGCACGCGCGGCGAGCCCAAGCGCCGCGAAGGCCGTCTGACCATCCAGGCCCTGGCCGGGGGTGACGAGGACGCCGCCGAACGGATGCGCTCGCTGGCCTCGGTGCGCCGGGCCCGCGAACGCGAGAAGGAAAAGCGCAAGGGCGGCACCTCGGAAGTGCCGAACCGTCCGCGTGAAGTGGTCATTCCGGACGTCATCACCGTCGGCGATCTGGCCAACCGGATGGCCGTGCGCGGCGTGGACATCGTCAAATTCCTGATGCGTCAGGGCATGATGATGAAGATCAACGACGTGATCGATTCCGACACCGCCGAACTGGTGGCCGACGAATACGGCATGACGGTCAAGCGCGTATCCGAGTCCGACGTCGAGGAAGGCTTCCTGGCCGAGGCGGACGACGCCGACGCCACCACGCCGCGCTTCCCCGTCGTCGCCGTCATGGGTCACGTCGACCACGGCAAGACCAGCCTGCTGGATGCCCTGCGCACCACTGATGTGGCGACCGGAGAGGCCGGCGGCATCACCCAGCACATCGGTGCCTATCAGGTGCGCCTGAAGGATGACCAGCGCATCACCTTCCTGGACACGCCCGGCCACGCGGCCTTCTCGGCCATGCGGGCGCGCGGCGCCAATGTCACCGACATCGTCATCCTGGTGGTGGCGGCGGACGACGGCGTCATGCCCCAGACGATCGAGGCCATCCAGCACGCCAGGGCGGCCGACGCTCCCCTGATCGTGGCGATCAACAAGATCGACAAGCCCGGGGCCAATCCGCAGAAGGTCATCAACGAGCTGCTGCAGCACGAGGTGATCGCCGAAACCCTGGGTGGCGACACCCAGATGATCGAGGTCTCGGCCAAGGAACGCACCAATCTCGACGCCCTGATCGAGGCCATTCTGGTGCAGGCCGAGGTCATGGACCTGCGCGCCAACCCCGACCGCTCGGCCGAGGGTGTGGTGATCGAATCCAAGCTGGACAAGGGCCGCGGCCCCGTGGGCACCGTGCTGGTCAAGCGCGGCACCCTGCGTCGTGGCGACATCGTCGTGGCCGGCTCCGCCTGGGGCAAGGTTCGTGCCCTGCTGGACGAACGCAACGCCCAGCTGGAAGAGGCCGGACCCTCGGTTCCGGTCGAGATTCTGGGCCTGGACGAGCCGCCCTCGCCCGGTGAGGTGTTCGCCGTGGTCGAGACCGAGGCCCGCGCCCGCGAGCTGACCGACTTCCGCGAGCGCAAGCAGCGTGAAAAGGCGACCGCCGCCAACCCCGTGTCGCTGGCCGACATGATGGCCAAGCTGGGCTCGAAGAAGATCTCGGAACTGCCCGTGGTCATCAAGGCCGATGTGCAGGGCTCGAGCGAGGCCATCGCCGGATCGCTGCAGGCCATGGGCAATGACGAGGTCCGCGCCCGGGTCGTCTTCCAGGGTGCCGGCGGCATCACCGAAAGCGACGTCAACCTGGCCAAGACGGCGGGGGCCCCCATCCTGGGCTTCAACGTCCGGGCCTCGAAGCAGGCGCGCGAGCTGGCCGATCGGGAAGGGGTGGAGATCCGCTACTATTCGATCATCTACGACCTGCTCGACGACATGAAGGGCGTGCTGTCGGGCATGCTGGCGCCGATCCAGCGCGAGACCTGGCTGGGCAATGCCAAGGTGCTGCAGGTGTTCGACATCTCGAAGGTCGGCAAGATCGCCGGCTGCCGGGTCAGCGAGGGCGTGGTCCGCAAGGGTGCCCGCGTCCGGATCGTGCGCGACGACATCGTCGTGCTGGAACTGGGCACGCTCAACACGCTCAAGCGCTTCAAGGATGAGGTCAATGAAGTGCCCTCGGGCCAGGAATGCGGCATGCAGTTCCAGGGCTTCCAGGACATCAAGGAAGGCGACCTCATCGAGTGCTTCACCGTCGAGGAGATCAAGCGCGAACTGTAGACGCGCCTGATCATCACCCCCCACCGGAGACCGGTCATGAAACGTCTTGCCACAGGCCTTCTGTTGCTCGCCCTCATGGCCGGCCCGGCGGCGGCCGAAACCCGCTTCTGGGCCTATGACGCGGCCGACCGCGTCACCCAGGCCCTGACGCGCGGCATCACCATCGAAATCCGGCGGAATTTCTTTGGTGCCGTCAGTGTCCAGCGCCTGTTCTCGACCACCGCACGCGGCTCGGCCGAAATCCGCCGGGGCGGTCCCGCCGCCACCCGCGCGGCCCTGCCGGCCGGCATTCGCGCCAATGACATCTATGGCATCGTCAAGGAGGGCGACGGTCGGGGTCTGGTCCGGGCGCTGTGTCCCGGTGCCGACGACGCCTGGCTGCTGACCGGGCGCATCCGCCAGGGCGATCCCATAACCCTGCACGCCGTAGGTCGCTGGGCCGACGGCGCCTATCGCCACTGTGTGACGCTCAGCTATTCCTATCGCGGCGAGTGGACCCTACCCGAGGGCGCCGTGCCCCAGCCTGACGAAACCTCCCCCTCGGCGCGATAAGGCTTTCGAACCGTCATGGATGGCTGTTAGCGTCGATCCATGTGTCCCGATCCGTCCCGCCCGAGCGCCGCATGAGACGCCTTTTCGACCTGCTCGGGGTGCTGGGTCTGGTCCTGCTGCTGTCGGCCTTTGACGAACGCGGCGCGGAACAGACGGTCACCCGTGTCCGCGCCGAATTGACCGACATATGGGCCCGCGTGTCCCCCTCGACGCCGGCGGCCTCTTCCGTGCCGACCCGGGCGGCGGATCATGCGCTGCGCGGCGCGTTCGCCGCCTCGGGCGAGGCCTCGCCCTGGCCCGCGCTGCTGGCCGACGGGGCCCGGCTGGAGATTTCCGGACTGGGGGCCCTGCGGACGCGGCCCCACCGCATCGCTTCGGGATCGGAGCCGCCCTTTGCCTCGGCGGGCCTCACACCCGGGCAACAGGTTGAGCTGCGCGAGATCGTCGACATGATCCCCGCCGAGCGGGGCCGGCCCCTGTGCGCCCCTGACGCGCCCCGCTATCTGGCGCTGGCGGGTCAGGGGCGGACCCTGCGCCTGATGGCCTTCGCCGACCGGCCCGAAGGTGATGCCCGGGCTTGCGCCGATCTGGCCTTCGATATTCCCTGACGACCGGCAGTGCGGAGACGGACATGAGCGGGGCGATCCGCATCCTGATGGCCGGACTGGCCGGGGCGATCCTGGGGTTGATCAGCTGGTCCGTGTCCGGACCGGACCTGCCGCGCGGCGGGTCTGACGCCGTGCCGGTGCGGATCGACAGCAACGGCTTTCACACCGATCTGGTCATGGACCGCGCGCCCCTGATCGCGCGGGGCGGGCCACTGGCCGAACTGGTCGCAGGCCTCGGCCCGGGCGAGGCCGTACGCATCGGCTGGGGCGATGCCCGCTTCTACGTCGATCAGAGCCCGGTCACCGCGCGCCTGCCCGACGGGGTCCGGGCCCTGTTCGCGCCCGGCAATCCCTCGGTCGTCATGCTCAGCCCGGTTGATCGACTGACCCCGGTGCGCGATCCAGAGCGCCAGGTGAAACTGACCCTGTCGCCCGACGCCTTTGAGGCCCTGGCCGCCCGGATCGAGGCATCGCTGGACCTGCCGGGGGGTGCGCCCCGGCTCAGCGCCACGGGGCCGGACGGGCGCACCCGCTTCTATGCCTCGGCAGAGACTTTCTGGATCGGGCGGATGTGCAATCGCTGGACGGCCGAGGTGCTGGCGGCCGCAGGCCTGACCGTCCATCCCGGGCGGACGGTCGTGGCCGGAGCCGTGCTGGCCGATGCCCGCTCCGCCGTGCCGCTGGACAGGTTGGGCGCGGGCGACTAAACCGCGCCCCCTTGTGCGCCGGCCCCCTCGCCGGCCGCCATAGAGCGAGAAAAACCGCCATGAGCCGACGCAAACACAGCGACACGGCCGGCCACGGCCCCAGCCAGCGCCAGCTGCGCGCCGCCGAACTGGTCCGCCACGCCCTGGTCGACATCCTGCGCGAGGAAGACATCCACGACGAGGCCCTGTCCGGCGTCTCGGTAACGGTGACCGAGGTGCGCCTGTCGCCCGACCTCAAGCACGCCACCTGTTTCGTCGAGCCGCTGGGCGCCGGAATCGAGACCGCCCCCGTCGCCGGCCATGAAAGCGAGATCGTCAAGGCCCTGAACGCCCACGCCAAATTCCTGCGAGGCGTGCTGGGACGCCGCATCGACATGAAGTTCACCCCCGACCTGCGCTTCCGCCACGACGAGAGTTTTGAGGTCGCGGCCCGCATGGACGCCCTGCTGGCCGACCCGCGCGTTCAGGCCGACCTGCAGGACGACGGGGACGAAGAATGATCCTCCCCCGCCGCTTTGCGGGGGAGGGGGACCCCGAAGGGGTGGAGGGGGCGACGGCCGGCGCACCGCTTGATTTCGCCCCCTCCACCAGCTTCGCTGGTCCCCCTCCCCCCTTCGCTATGCGAGTGGGGAGGATCCGCTGATGGCCCGCCGCAAGCGCGGTCAGGCCGTCAACGGCTGGGTCTGCCTCGACAAGCCGCTGGCGCTGGGCTCGACCGAGGCCGTGTCGATCGTGCGGCGCCTGTTCGATGCGCAGAAAGCGGGCCATGCTGGCACGCTGGATCCTCTGGCCACCGGCATCCTGCCGATTGCCCTGGGCGAAGCGACCAAGACGGTGCCGTTCATGATGGACGCCGAAAAGGTCTATCGCTTCACCATCACCTGGGGCGTCTCGACCGACAGCGTCGACGCCGAAGGCACGGAGATCGCCCGCTCGGACGCCCGCCCCCCGCGGGAGGCGGTCGAGGCCGCCCTGCCGACCTTCGTAGGTGAGATCGAGCAGGTGCCGCCGCGGTTTTCCGCCATCAAGGTCGACGGCCAGCGCGCCTATGACCTGGCCCGCGAGGGCGAGGCCTTCGAGCTGAAAGCCCGGCCCGTGACCATCCATGAGGCCGCGATCACCGCCTCGGACACGGACAGCGTCGAGATCCGGGTGCGGACCGGCAAGGGCGTCTATATCCGCTCGCTGGCGCGCGATCTGGCGGTCATGCTGGGCGCCGAGGGGCATGTGACGGCGCTCCGGCGCGAGCGGGTGGGGCCGTTTTCGACCGATAATGCGGTCACACTGGATATTCTGCGGGAAATGGTGCATAGGGGCGCCGCCTCGGAAGGTCTTCTTCCGGTCGCGACCGCTCTGGACGACATCCCGGATCTGGCCGTGACCGCGACGGATGCCTTCTCGCTTCGGCAGGGACGGCCGATCCTTCTGCTTCCCCGACAGATCGAAACCCTGAAGGCCCGGCTTTTGCCCGGCTCGCGGACCGTTTCGGCCTTCGAGGACGGAACCCTGGTCGCCCTTTGTCAGATGCGGGCCGGTCGGCTTGAACCCGACCGCGTTTTCAACCTGTCCTGACGCCAAAAAGCCAGGGACGGCCCTCAAGCAGCGAGCCACCGCGTGGCGAGCGTCAGGGCCACTTTATGGAGTTAAACGATGTCGATTACGCCTCAACGCAAGGCTGAAGTCATCACCGAGAATGCGCGCGGCGCCGGCGACACCGGTTCCGCCGAGGTGCAGGTGGCCATCCTGACCGAACGGATCGCCAACCTGACCGAGCACTTCAAGACCCACAAGAAGGACAACCACAGCCGTCGCGGCCTGCTCAAGCTGGTGTCGCAACGCCGGGGCCTTCTGGACCACCTCAAGAAAGTCGACGAAGGCCGCTATGCCGCCCTCATCGAAAAACTGGGCCTGCGCCGCTAGGGCCAGGTGACGGGAAGGGCCCGCGAGACGGGCCCTTTCTCTTATCCGCCATCGGCGGACCGGAGGCAGACGCCTCCACGACGCGAGGGCCACGCCGGTCCTCTTCCACCCCCGCCCGGATGCGACGGCGTATCCGGGTTCCTGGGCCCGAAGGACTGAGAATAGCCCTGACTGTCCGCCCCCATCGGCAATCCGGCCATGGGATACGAAAGAGAAAATATGTTCGATATCAAACGCAAGACCATCGAGTGGGCCGGTCGCCCGCTGACGCTGGAAACGGGCCGCATCGCCCGTCAGGCGGACGGCGCGGTTCTGGCCACCTATGGCGAGACCGTGGTGCTGGCCACCGTCGTCTATGGCCGCGCGCCCAAGCCCGGCCTCGATTTCTTCCCCCTGACGGTCAATTATCAGGAAAAGACCTTTGCCTCGGGTCGCATCCCCGGCGGCTATTTCAAGCGTGAAGGCCGCCCGACCGAAAAGGAAACCCTGGTTTCCCGCCTGATCGACCGCCCGATCCGCCCCCTGTTCGTCAAGGGTTTCAAGAACGAGACCCAGGTGATCGTCACCGTCCTGCAGCACGATCTGGAGAATGATCCGGACGTGGTCGGCATGGTCGCGGCCTCGGCCGCCCTGACGATCTCCGGCGTGCCCTTCATGGGCCCGATCGCCGCGGCCCGCGTCGGCTATGTCAACGGCGAGCTGGTCCTGAACCCGACCCTCGACCAGATGCCCGACTCGGATCTGGATCTGGTGGTCGCCGGCACCCAGGACGCCCTGATGATGGTCGAGTCCGAAGCGAAGGAGCTGTCGGAAGACACCTTCCTCGATGCCCTGATGTTCGCCCACAAGGGCATGCAGCCGGTCATCGATGCCATCATCGACCTGGCCGAGCACGCCGCCAAGGAGCCGTTCGACTTCCAGCCCGAGGATCACTCGGACGTGGTCGCCTCGATCAAGGGTCTGGTCGGCGAGGACATCAAGGCCGCCTATGCCCATGCCGGCAAGTATGAGCGCCGCACCGGCGTCGACGTGGCCAAGAAGAAGGCCGCCGAAGCCCTGGTCAAGACCGACGAGAACCCGGACGGCGTCGAGCCGGCCAAATTCGCCGCCGCCTTCAAGGAATGCGAGGCCGAGGTCCTGCGTCGCGACATCATCGAGAACGGCCACCGCGTCGACGGTCGCGCCCTCGACAAGGTCCGTCCGATCGTTTCGGAGGTCGGCGTCTTCCCGCGCACCCACGGTTCGGCCCTGTTCACCCGCGGTGAAACCCAGGCCATCGTCGTCGCCACCCTCGGCACCGGCGAGGACGAACAGTACATCGACGCCCTGACCGGGACCTATAAGGAGAAGTTCCTCCTGCACTACAACTTCCCCCCCTATTCGGTCGGGGAAACGGGCCGCATGGGCGGCGCCGGCCGTCGCGAGATCGGCCACGGCAAGCTGGCCTGGCGCGCCATTCGCCCGATGCTGCCGTCATCGGAGGAGTTCCCCTACACCATCCGTCTGGTGTCGGAGATCACCGAGTCGAACGGCTCGTCCTCCATGGCCACGGTCTGCGGTTCGTCGCTGGCCCTGATGGATGCCGGTGTGCCGCTCAAGAAGCCGGTCTCGGGCATTGCCATGGGCCTGATCCTGGAGCCCTCGGGCGAGTTCGCCATCCTGTCCGACATCCTGGGCGACGAGGACCACCTCGGCGACATGGACTTCAAGGTGGCCGGCACCCGTGACGGCATCACCAGCCTGCAGATGGACATCAAGGTCGCCGGCATCACCGAGGAGATCATGAAGAAGGCCATCGCCCAGGCGTCGGCCGGCCGTCTGCACATCCTCGATGAAATGGACAAGGCCATCGACGGGGCCCGCACCGAGCTGGGCGAGTTCGCGCCCAAGATCGAGCAGATCAAGATTCCGGTCGACAAGATCCGCGACGTGATCGGCACCGGCGGCAAGATCATCCGCGAAATCGTCGAGAAGACCGGCGCCAAGGTCAACATCGAGGACGACGGCACCGTCAAGATCGCCGCCTCGGAACAGGACAAGATCGACGCCGCCAAGGAGTGGATCAAATCGATCACCTCCGAGCCCGAGCCCGGCATGATCTATTCCGGCAAGGTCGTGAAGGTCGTCGACTTCGGCGCTTTCGTGAACTTCTTCGGTGCCAAGGACGGTCTGGTCCACGTGTCGCAGATCTCGCTGGAGCGCGTCGCCAACCCGGCCGACGTCCTGTCGGAAGGCCAGGAGGTCAAGGTCAAATTCCTGGGCTTCGACGATCGCGGCAAGACCAAGCTCAGCATGAAGGTCGTCGATCAGGAAACCGGTGAGGACATCACCGACAAGATCAACGCCGAACGCGCCGAACGCGGCGAGCCGCCGCTGTCGGACGACACGGGCGGCCGTCCCAAGCGGGAAGGCGGCGGTGATCGCGACCGCAGCCGCGGCCGTCGCCGCGACTGATCGCTGATCAACGATTGAGGAAAAGGCCCCGTCGGAAACGCCGGGGCCTTTTTCGTGGGGCCAAGGACGAACATCCTTCTCCCGCAAGGGGAGAAGGGCCGATACTGCTGGGCTCGGGCCGTCGATCACGATGGCCCGAGCCGAATTCCCTCGCCGTTTCAACACCCCGCAGATTCCCGCACCGTTCTGCCCGCCCTGGCCACCGCAGACCCCATACTGTCCGGTTGCCAATGCCGCCGCCGAGGGAGGCGTAGCCATTCCAGACGGTTCAGACGGTTCAGACGGTTCAGACGGTGTTTAATTCCTCCCCCGTCGGGGGAGGGGGACCGCGGCGCGCAGCGCCGGGGTGGTGGGGGCAGGCCGCCTGCCGACGAAGGCATCCCGATGTCTGCTGACTTGAGCCCCCTCCACCATCCTTCGGATGGTCCCCCTCCCCCAAGGGGGAGGAATGGATTCAGACTATTCAGACGGTGTTTTCGATGAGTGCAACGCATCTGAAATCGGCCTATGGCTGATGGTCTTCCTGTCCTGATCCGAGCCCGCCGGTGAGCCTGCCCCCCGAGACCGTTCCGACGCCCGAGGCGACGGCCACCTCCGCCCCGCCCACCCGGCGTGAAGGCGGCATGGTGCGGTCCTCGGCCATTTTTAGCGGCCTGACCCTGATCAGTCGCGGCGCGGGATTCGCGCGCGATGTGGTCATCTCGGCCGCGCTTGGCGCCTCGGCCGGACCTGCCGCCGACGCCTATAATACCGCCCTCAGCTTCCCAAACCTGTTCCGGCGCATCTTTGCCGAGGGGGCGTTCGCCGCGGCCTTCGTACCCGCCTATGCCCGCACGCTCGAGACCGAGGGCCCCGAGGCCGCCGACCGGGTTGCGACGCAGGCCCTGGCCATGGTCGCCATGGTCACCGTGGTCCTGACGATCATCGCCCAGCTGGCCATGCCGTGGATCATGACGGTCATCAACGTCGGATTCCTGAACGATCCGGCGCGGTTCAAGCTGGCCGTGGTCCTGACCCAGATCACCATGCCCTATCTGCCGTGCATGGCGGTCGCCGCCCTGCTGTCCGGCGTTCTGAACGCGCGGGGCCGGTTCATCGTCTCGGGCGCCTACCCGATCCTGCTGAACCTGATCATGCTGGCCGCCGTCATTCCGGCGACGGGCGGACAGGTCGGCGCGGCCTATGCGGCGTCCTGGGCGGTGCTGGCGGCGGGCGTGGCCCAGGCCGGCCTGTGCTGGTGGGCGGTGCGCCGGGCCGGGGCCAACATCCGCCTGGCGATCCCGCGCCTGACGCCAGCGGTCAAGGCCATCATCATCACCGCCATCCCCGCCGCCATCGGCAATTCGGCCACCCAGGTGAATGTCTTCATCTCGGGCAATCTGGCCAGTTTCGTCGAGGGCGGCCGCAGCTGGCTGGCGACTGCGGACCGGCTGTACCAGCTGCCGCTGGGTCTGGTGGGGGTGGCGATCGGCATCGCCCTTCTGCCGCGCCTGTCGGCGGCCGTGGCCTCCAACGACCATGAGCGGCAGAAGGCCTCGATGGATCAGGCCGTGCTGCTGTCCATGGCCCTGACCCTGCCCGCCGCCGCCGCCCTGATGGGCATGCCCTATTTCCTGATCGACGCCCTGTTCACGCGCGGCGCCTTCCTCGACGTCGACGCCCGCGCCACGGCCGAGGCCCTGTTCCAGTTCGGCTGGGGCGTGCCGGCCTTTGTGCTGATCCGCATCCTCGCCCCGGCCTTCTTCGCGCGCGGCGACACCCGCTCGCCGATGCGATTTGCCCTGGTGTCGGTGGCCGTCAATGCCGTGGTGGCCGTGGGGCTGTTCTATTCGGGCATGGGCGTGCCCGGCATCGCCGCCGCCGTCAGTGCCGCCGCCTGGTCGAATGCCGGCCTGCTGGGGCTCACGCTGTGGCGGCGCGACCATTACCGGCCCGGCCCGGCGCTGGTCTCGCGCCTGATCCGCATCGCCTTCGCCGCCGCCGGTATGGGCGCGCTGGTCGCCGTCGCCACCTGGGGGCGGCCGTATTATGAGCCGTCGGTCGGACAGGCCCTGTCGGGTCTCGGTCTTGACCACGGCGCCAAGGAGCTCTCGGTCCTGCTGGTCACCGCCCTCGGCGGCCTGGCCTATGCCGTCCTCGCCCTCGCCACCCGGGCGGTGCGCATTTCCGAGCTGAAGGCGCTGGTCCAGCGCGGCAATGGAGCCAGGGCCTGATGCCCGCTCTTGCCCTCCCGCCCCTGCTGGGGCATGGCCCTGACCATGACTGATACGCCTCCCGTCTATTCCGGTCCGCGCCGCATCCTTTCCGGCATCCAGGCCTCGGGTGCCTTGCACCTCGGCAACTATCTGGGCGCGCTCAAACGCTTCACCCAGCTGCAGGAGGCGGGCGCCCCCTGTTTCCTGTTCGTCGCCGACCTGCACGCCATCACCGTCTGGCAGGAACCCGAAAAGCTGGCCGCCCAGACGCGCGAGATCGCCGCCGCCTATCTGGCCTCGGGCCTCGATCCGGCGCGCTCGGTGATCTTCCCCCAGTCGGCCGTGCGCGCCCATGCGGAGCTGGCCTGGGTGTTCAACTGCGTCGCCCGCCTCGGCTGGCTGGACCGCATGACCCAGTTCAAGGAGAAGTCGGGCAAGCACAAGGAACGCGCCTCGGTCGGCCTCTATACCTATCCGGTGCTGCAGGCCGCCGACATCCTGGTCTACAAGGCCACCGAGGTCCCGACCGGCGAAGACCAGAAGCAGCACCTCGAGCTGACCCGCGATATCGCCCAGAAGTTCAACAATGACTTTGGCGTGCCGGGCTTCTTCCCGATCCCCGACCCGGTCATCCAGGGCCCGGCCCCGCGCGTGATGAGTCTCAGGGACGGTCAGGCCAAGATGTCCAAGTCGGACCCGTCCGACCTGTCGCGCATCAATCTGACCGACGATGCCGACATCATCGCCGCCAAGGTGCGAAAGGCCAAGACCGACCCCGAGCCCCTGCCCGATACGATGGAGGGGCTGGAAGGCCGGCCCGAGGCGAAGAACCTCGTCACCCTGTATGCCGCCCTGTCGGACCAGACGAAGGAGGCCGTGCTGGCCGAGTTCGCCGGGCAGGGCTTTGGCGCCTTCAAGCCGAAACTGGCCGAGGTGGCGGTCGCCGCCATGGCCCCGGTCACGACCGAGATGCGCCGCCTGATGGCCGACCCGGCCGAGATCGACCGCGTGCTGGCTGACGGTGCCGAACGCGCCGCCGCCGTCGCCGACCCCGTGGTCGATGAGGTCAAGCGGATCGTGGGCTTCTGGAGGGCCTAGGATGAGCACCCATACCGCAACCGTCGACTGGTCGAGGGGCGATCAATCGTTCACCGACGGGGTCTATTCCCGGGGCCACGCGTGGCGGTTCGACGGGGGTGCCGTGGTGCGCGGCTCGTCCGCGCCGCCGGTGCCGGGCTCTGACCCGTCGGCCGTCGATCCGGAAGAGGCGCTGGTGGCGGCCGTTTCCGCCTGCCATATGCTGTTCTTTCTGGCCTTTGCGGCCAAGGCCGGCCTGACGGTTGACCGCTATACGGACGCGGCCGTGGCCGAGATGGGCCGGGACGACCGGGGCAAGGTGTCGATCACGCGCGTGACCCTGCGCCCCGACATCCGCTGGGGCGGCGAGACTCCCCCGGCCGGGGTGCTGGACGACCTGCACCACCGGGCGCACGAGGCCTGCTATCTCGCCAATTCCATCCGGGGCGAGGTGGTCGTCGAGCCGGTCTAGAGCGCCGGCGCCAGATCCGTCAGCAGGGCGGTGAAGCGCTGGATCGCCTCGCGAGTCAGCTCGGGGTCGTGGCGCATGGGCGGGGCGCTCATCGGCTCATCGAAGGAATGCGTGCCCTCGGCGATCCAGGTCTCGACCTCGACGCCACAGTTTCGGACCATGGCATGGACCCGTTCGGCATTGCGGACCGTGGTCAGGTGGTCGGTGCGGGCGATCACGCCGATGGTCCGGGGACAGTGCCGCCAGGGCTTCATCCGGTTGGCCGCCAGAAGGCCGACGTAGGGATAGGCCAGCCAGGCCCCCTTCACCCCCGCGAGGTCGCAGGCGGCGGGGTCGGCGAGACCCAGCGCCCCGGGCCGGGGGTCGGCGCTCATGGCCTCCATGATCCCCCAGCCGCCGTGGCTCCATCCGGCCAGGCACAGGCGATCGGCATCGACCTCGGGCCGGCGGGACAGGCCGTCGATCGTGGCCAGCACATCCCCACCCCGGGCGTGCCCGCGGAAATGCAGCCCGGTGCAGACCGTGGCCATGGCGAAGGCGCGGCTCCACCCCCTCGGCGCGAAGGAATCAATGATGTACGCCCGCCAGCCCGCCGCCTTCGCCGCTTCGGCATAGAGGGGCAGATGGTCCCGAATCCCGCCGCACCCATGGAACAGCAAAACCGCCGGACGCGGCCGGCCGTCGTCCGGCCCGACCGCCGTCACATGCGGCTCCAGCCGGGCCCAGCGTTCCGCAAGCGTGTCCATGTTCACCCCCTGTCGCCCTCAAGCCGCGAGCAACCGCGTTGCGAGCGTTAGCGCCCCTCGATCAGTGCCGGAAGACACGGACCCCCGTAAAGGCCATGGCGATGCCCTTCTCGTCGGCGGCGGCGATCACCTCGGCGTCGCGGATCGAGCCGCCGGGCTGGATGACCGAGGTGGCCCCGGCGGCGACCGCCTCCAGCAGACCATCGGCGAAGGGGAAGAAGGCCTCCGACGCACAGGCCGAGCCCTCGGCCAGCGAGGGCAGACCCTGGGCCTCTCCCGCCTCGCGGGCGCGGATGGCGGCGATGCGGGCGCTGTCGCGGCGGTTCATCTGGCCCGCGCCGATCCCCGCCGTCTGGCCGTCCTTCGCATAGACGATGGCGTTGGACTTGACGTGCTTGGCCACGGTGAAGGCGAACAGCATGTCCCGCACCTCCTCGTCGCTGGGCTGGCGCCTGGTGACGATGGTCAGGTCGGCCGGCGTGATGCGCGCCAGATCGCGCGACTGGACGAGGAAGCCTCCGGCCACCGAGCGGAACACCGATCCCGCCTGCATCGGATCGGGCAGGCCGTCGGTCAGCATCAGGCGCAGGTTCTTCTTGCCCGCAAAGACGGCCAGCGCCGCTTCATCGGCGCCGGGGGCGATGACCACCTCGGTGAAGATGTCGGTGATCAGCCGCGCGTCCGCCTCGGCCAGAGGCCGGTTGACCGCGACCACCCCGCCGAAGGCCGACACGGAATCGCAGGCCAGGGCCCGCTGATAGGCGCTCGACAGGTCTGCCCCGACCGCCACGCCACACGGGTTGGCATGCTTGACGATCACACAGGCCGGCTCAGCGAACTCAGCCACCAACTCATAGGCGGCGTCGGCATCGGCGATGTTGTTGTAGCCCAGTTCCTTGCCCTGCAGCTGACGGGCATTGGCGACGCCGGGCCGGCGGTCGGCCGTGCGGTAGAAGGCGCCCGTCTGGTGCGGGTTTTCGCCATAGCGCAGGGTCTGGGCCAGGGTGCCGGCGATGGACTTTCGGACCGGCGCCGCATCCTCGACCCGGTCGGCGAACCAGCCACTGACGGCGGCGTCATAGGCGGCGGTGCGGGCAAAGGCGCGGGCGGCCAGCTGTTTCCGCAAGGCCAGAGAGGTCGCGCCGTCGGCCGTCAGGGCCGCAATGACCTGATCCATGGCCTCGCGGTCAACGCAGACGGCGACATGGCCGTGGTTCTTGGCCGCCGAGCGGATCATGGCCGGGCCGCCGATGTCGATGTTCTCGATACAGGCCTCGAAACCCGCGCCTGACTCAACGGTGGATTCAAAGGGATAGAGATCGATCCAGGCGATGTCGATCGGACCGATGCCGTGTTGATCCATGGCCTCGGCATGGGTCGGGGCGTTGCGGACGCCCAGCAGGCCGCCGTGCACCACCGGGTGCAGCGTCTTGACCCGGCCGTCCATCATTTCCGGAAAGTCCGTCAGGTCGGTCACATCGCGCACCGGCAGGCCGGCCTTGTCGATCGCGGCGCGGGTGCCGCCCGTGGATACCAGCTCCACCCCAAGGTCGTGGAGGGCCCGGGCGACGTCTTCCAGCCCCGCCTTGTCGGACAGGGAGATCAGGGCGCGGACCGGGCGTACGGCATCGGGGGCGGGCGGAAAGTCGGGAGCAGCGGGCATGGCGGGGCTCGGTCTGGAAAGGCGCGGGGAGGGCGGGACTGGCCGCGCGTCTAGCACCGCCCGGACGCCCGCGCAAAACCGGCCCGTCCGCTCAGCCCGGATCCTGCTCGACCAGCTGTCGGACTTCCTCGGCAATCGCTTCGGGCCGGGGGGCGGTCTCGGCGCGGCGCGTATCCTGACGGCGCGACAGCGTCCAGGTCTTGTCCTCGACAAAGGCCTGTCCATCGAACGCCAGAACCGTGACGGTGATGGTCTCGTCGTCCCACTCGATACGGTTGATGCTGGGGGGTACGCCCCGCAGCCGGTGCGACAGGGTTCCACAGCCGACTGCATAGGACCTGTGGTCGCCCAGCTGGATCGGCAGGGCGAAGGGCACATGGACGTGACCGCTCAGGACCAGATCGACGCCGGCGTCGGCGAACAGCTGGGCCGCCTTGCGTCCCCGCTTCACATCACCGGTGACGGGCGCTCCCTCCATCTCGATCAAGGGGTGATGGACGGCCACGATCCGGAGCGCCCCCGCCGGAGCCCGCGTCAGGGCGTCCGCGGCGCGGGCCGTCTGGTCCAGATCGATGACGCCCTTGGACCAGTTCAGACGGGCCTGCCAGCCGCGCGCCGTGGTGATGCCGCGCACCATCAGGGCCGTGTGGCTCAGACGGGCGCTGAACTGGTGGTCATGGGCCGGATGACCCACCGCCGCCTCGAACGCCGTCCAGGGGTGAAAGACGCGGGCGATCAGGTCCCAATAGGGCACGTCGTGATTGCCGACGGTGACGAACACCGGCGTCGGCAGGCTTTCGATCCAGCGGGCGGCGGCGACGAATTCGGACCGGGCCCCGACCTGGGTGATGTCGCCGGTGATCAGGGTCAGATCCGGCCGCGTGTCATGCAGCAGGGCATGAGTCGCCGCGACCGCGTCCGGAATCTCACAGCCGAAATGAATGTCCGATATCTGGATGAGCCGTCCCATCAGACCTCGCCCTCCGGATTTGCTTCCGGTTCGGGGGCGGGGGCAAGGGCGCGGAAGGCGACGGCGTCAAAGATCACCTCGGCCTCGGCGTCCAGCAGGGTCGGCTCGCCGTCAATCACGGCGGGGATGCGCGAACGGGCCGAGACGCTGGCATAGCGGGTTGTGCGGGTGCGGACCGCCGGGTCTCGCCGCCAGTCATCAAACAGGGCGTGGGCCGCCAGGCGAAAGGCTTCGGCCGCCCCGGCGGTATTCATGGCGGCGGCCTCCAGACCTTCTGCGGCATCGACCGCCCGCGAGATGGTGGGGCTGATCAGAACCAGGGCCTCGGCACGCGAGGGGTGATGTCCCACCAAGGTATAGCGCAGCCGTCCGCTGAAGGCCCGGCGCAGGGCCCTCTGTCCGTAAAGCCAGGCCAGCCGGAGCCGTCCGGTGCGAACCGCCTCGCGCGCCGGAGCCCACAAGGCGGGCGCCCCCAGAATGGCGGCGCAGAAGAAGGGGCGAGAGTCGGCCGCATCGACCACGCGGCCCCCGGCGACGGGGACTTCGATGCCGGTTTCCAGGGCGCGACGCAGGGCTTCCTTCCAGTCGCCGGTACCGTACAGCGCCTTGGGCAGCATGTTCATGGTGCCGCCGGGCAGGGGCGCGACCAGGGGGCCGTCTGGCCCCGCGCGCGCCGCGATGGTACCGGCCGTCCCGTCGCCGGCCAGAACGAACAGGGCGTCGGCGCCGGTGGAAAAGGCCTCATCCACCTGGGCTTCGAACCGGTCGGGTTCCAGGGCGATGATCGTGGCGCGGAGGGGATAATCGGCGAGGATCGCCTCGACCTCGGCCACGGCGGTGGCCCCGACCCCGCCCGACAGCGGATTGACCAGGACCACGATGGAGTCCAGCGGCACGGCGGTCGTCAGCATCCGCGCAGGCGATGACTCGTCTACGGTCAAGGTTTCAGCCATGGCCGGTCAACGTGCCGACCCGCCATGGCGTTCCACCGCAGGCGCGGGCCTTCAGGGGTTGCGCAACGCGTCCGCCGTCGTTTCGGCACCGGTCTCGAGGGCCTCACCCGTCTTTTCGGCCAGATTTCCGGCTTCGTCCGCGACGGTCTCCGCCGCCTCCGGGGTCTGACCGACCAGACCCCTTGCGCCGTCGACGCCCCGGGTGATCCAGCCATCGAGCACGGCCCCGCCCCCGGCAAGGGACTGTTCCTTGATGCCGAGCGCGATCGTCAGGGCTCCAAACACGGCAAGAAGCGTGATGATGAAGCCGATAAGGCCCGAGAGACCGGCACCGGACCGGCGCTTCTTGCGGGCCCAGACCGGGCCAGCATCCCCCTCCGACATACGAGTGATCTGATTGAACCGCATACGCTAAAACCCCCTACGTTCGAGAGCGTCGGCGGCACAAACATCCCCCCGACCGCCGTCTTCCCGGACCTTAATACAGTCTTAATGCGATATATAGTCGAGGAACCGGGGCAGTATTCCAGCGTTCTCACCCCGGGGGCGAACTGAAGGGAAAAGGGATTGACGATGAAGAAGGCAATTTTCGCCATTGCGGCCGCGGGCCTGCTGACCGCCGCCTGTGCCAGTGATCCGTATGGCAATCCGAACCAGACCGTCCGGCAGGGCGCGGCCGGCGCGGCCATCGGTGCCGTGGCCGGTGCGGTGATCGGCAACAATGTCGGCGACGGCAATGCCGGTCGCGGTGCGGCCATTGGTGCCGTGGTCGGCGGCGCGGCCGGGGCCATTCGCGGTTCCGCCGAGGACCGCGCCAACCAGCGTCGCGCCTACGACCAGCAGCGCGGTGCGTATTACTACTGCTACCCGGAAGGCGACTGCTATTGGGAAAACGGCACGCGCCGGAACCCGCCGCGGTAAGGATCGCGGACTGAAAATCTGAAGCAAGAGGCGGTCTTTCCATGCGGGAAGGCCGCCTTTTTCTGTTAGGGTGGGAGCCTGTTGGGTGGGAGCTGATCATGTCATCGATGTCGAGACCGGGTTTCATGGCCGTCGCGGGGGCCGCGGCCCTTGCTCTGGCGGGGTGCGAAGGGTCGGGTGTGTTCCGGGACCGGAGCGAACTGGTCGCCGCGCCCACGACCTGTACCGCCAAGCGGTTCGACATCTATTTCGGTGAGGGACAGGCGCAGCTGACGGAGCCGGCGCGCCAGGCGATCCGTCTGACCGCCGACCAGTTGAAGGACTGCGATATCCGCAAGGTGCAGGTGATCGGCCTGGCCTCGGCCACCGGATCATCGCCCGCCAACCAGACCCTGTCGGAGCGGCGCGCGATCGCCGTGACCGCGGCGCTTGAGGCTGAAGGCTGGCCCCTGCCGGCGTTCGAGATCGCGGTGGTGGGCGATTCCGGAGCGGTGACCGCCGACGGCCGGTCCGAGCCGCTGCGCCGCCGGACCGAGGTCATCGTCGAGGCCGTGCCGCGCCGATAGCCGCGACCCGAGGTCGCAGACCGGACCCGGGGGGCGTGACCCGGCGGGTCCTCGCCGTCTAGGGTGCGCCTTCTCCGACTGATGACGAGGAACCGGGTGAAGAGTCTGCGCCGATCACAATCCCTGTCCGGGGCCCTGCTGGCCCTCCTCATGGGTGGCTGGTTGACGCTCGCGGCGGTCAGCGCGCCCGCGCAGGAAGCCCCCTCGTCCACGGGACCCGCCGCGACCGAACGGATCACGGCCGAACTGGTGTCGATGACCGCGAGCGCGACGCCGGGATCGACGCTGATCCTGGCCGTGCGTCAGGACATCGAGCCCGGCTGGCACACCTATTGGCGAAACCCCGGGGATTCGGGCGGGGCGACCACGCTCGACTGGCGCCTGCCGGAAGGCTGGGAAGCGGGCGAGATCGTCTGGCCCCTGCCGGAGCGCCAGCCGCTGTCGGGGCTGATGAACTACGGCTATTCGGACGTCGTCTATCTGCCGGTGCCGATCACGGTTCCGGCGGATGCCGAGCCGGGCCGGACGCTGGACCTGTCGGTGACCGCCCTGTTTCTGGTGTGCAGCGCCGAGATGTGCGTGCCGGATGAGCTGACGCTGGGCCTGCGCCTGCCGGTCGGGGCCGCGGACCAGACCCCGCTGGAGACCCGCCATGCCAGCGCCATCCAGGCGGTGCTGGAGTCCTCGCCCCGGCCCGCCGGGCTGAGCGCGCGGATCGTGCGTGGCGACGACGGCGGCCTGACGCTGGCCGTGACCGGCGACGCCGTTCGGGGGCCGGAGGGTCCCGGGCCGGTCTATTTCTTTCCGTTTGAGGGCGGAATCATCGACCATGCCGCGCCCCAGCCCGGCACCTGGGGCCCGGAGGGGCTGAGCCTGACCCTCGCACCCGGCGGCAAGGTTCGCGCAGGCGGGCTCGCCGGGCCAGTCGGGGGGGTCATAACCACCGGACGGGGCGCGTTCGAGATCATCGCCGAGCCAGGGCCCCTGCCGGGCGGAATCAGCGGAAGCGGCACACTGGCGGCCACAAATGGCGATTCCGCGAGGCCGTTCGAGGTCGCCACCCTGATCCAGGCCGCCCTTCTGGCGCTGGTCGGCGGCCTGATCCTGAACCTGATGCCCTGTGTGTTTCCCATTCTGGCGATGAAGGCAGCGGCGCTGGCCCGGGCGGCGCACGCCCCGCATGAGGCGCGTCGGGACGGTTTGATGTTCCTGGCCGGGGTGCTGGTGACCTTCCTGCTGCTGGCCGGGCTGATGCTGGGGCTGCGGGCGGCGGGCGAGGCGGTCGGCTGGGGCTTTCAGCTGCAGAGCCCGGTCGTGGTGGTGGGGCTGTCGCTGCTGACGCTGGCGGTCGGGCTGAACCTGTCCGGCGTCTATCATGTCGGCCAGTCCCTTCAGACCGTGGGCGAAGCGCGGCTGTCGCGCCTGCCCGGCGGCACGGGCGCCTTTTTCACCGGCGTGCTGGCCGTGGCCGTGGCCGCGCCGTGCACCGCCCCGTTTATGGCCGCAGCGCTGGGGGCGGCCCTGATCATGCCGTGGGGGGCGGCCCTGATCGTGTTCCTGATGCTGGGGCTGGGCCTGGCCCTGCCGTTCGTGGTCGTGGCGTTCAGCCCGGCGCTGCTGGCGCGCCTGCCCCGCCCGGGGCCGTGGATGGACCGGATGAAGGGCCTACTGGCCTTTCCCATGTATGCGACCGCCCTGTGGCTGGCGTGGGTGGCGGCGCGGCAGGCAGGCAGTGAGGTGCTGGCGCTGGGCCTGATCGCCGGGCTGATGCTGGCCTTCGCCCTGTGGCTGTGGGGCACGCGGCAGGCGGGGGCCGGGCGCTGGGCCCTGGTCCTCGCGGCCCTGTCGCTGGTCGGAAGCCTTGCGGCTCTGGTGCTTGTCAGCCGGATGGAGCCTACGGCACCGACGGTGGCCCCGGCATCGGTCGAGGCGGGCCCCGAGGCCGGCATCTGGTCGGAGGAGGCGGTCGCGGCGGCGCGGGCCGATGGACGCCCCGTGCTGGTGAATTTCACCGCCGACTGGTGCGTGACCTGCAAGATCAATGAGCGGGTGGCGCTGTCGTCCGGTCAGGTCCGGGCGGCACTGGACGCGGCGAACGCCCTCTATCTGGTCGGCGACTGGACGGTGCGTGACCCCGCCATTACGCGCGAACTGGAGCGTCACGGTCGGTCGGGCGTTCCGCTGTATCTGCTGTATGCGCCGGGCACGGAGGCCCCCCGTGTTTTGCCGCAACTGTTGACGCCGGGACTGGTCGCGGAAGCGATCCGCGAGGCCGGTTCATGAGGTTCTGACTTCCTGCCCACCCTGACGGAGAGACTGCGATGATCATCCGACTGCTGGCCACCGGTGCCGCCCTGGCCCTTCTGGCCGCCTGTAGCCCCGCGACCGAAGCCCCCGAGACCGGGTCGACGGAGACGGCCGAGGCATCGGCCGCCGACATGGCCCCGGCCTTTACCCTGGTCGATGCCGAGGGGGTGGAACGCAGCCTGGCCGATTTCCGCGGCAGGACGGTCGTTCTGGAGTGGACCAATGAGGGCTGTCCCTATGTCCAGAAGCACTATGAGTCGGGTGCCATGCAGGCCCTGCAACGCGAGGCAACGGGCGATGGCGTGGTGTGGCTGACCATCATTTCTTCGGCCCCCGGTCAGCAGGGCTATGTCGAGGGGGATGCGGCGCGGGAATGGCAATCGCGCAACAACGCTGCCGCCACCCATCTGCTGCTGGACCCGGAAGGCACGGTCGGCCGCCTTTATGATGCGAAGACCACCCCGGACATGCGGGTCATCGATCCGGAAGGGCGGCTGCTGTTCGTCGGCGGGATCGATGATCGCCCGACCAACAAGATCGAGGATCTGGAAGGGGCCAACAACTATGTCCGCGCCGCCCTGACGGACATGGAGGCGGGCCGTCCGGTCGCGACACCGTTCGCCACGCCCTATGGATGCTCGATCAAATATGCGGACGAGCTGGAAGGGGCGTAACGGCCCCTATCCCGGGAGGGCCACTACTCGGGAAAGGTCTGGGCCGGGCTGGTGATGACGGCGATGTTGTCGTCGAACAGATGCACCAGTTCGGCCAGGGCGAGGTCGCGGGCACCGGCGGTGTCGGCGGCCTCCATATCGGCCAGACGGACCGGCAGGTCCTCGGACAGGCCACGCAGGATGCAGGTCATGTCGCCCTCGCTCTCGCGCGACTTGAGGATCAGATGACCCTGCATATTGAGCTCACCCAGGGCGGTGGCCTCGGTGCGGAAGTTCAGCCATTCGCTGCCGCCCAGGAAGCCGGGCGTATGGATGGCGCCGGTTGCGGCCCAGCCCTCGGCCACGCTCTTGAGCCGGCCGGACCGGGAGACGATGTCGATGAACAGGGGCTCGGACGCCAGACCGGTCAGGTCGGCGGGCACGGTAGCCGGGTCGACCGAGGCCGCCAGGGCCACGTCAGGGTTGGTGAGCAGGAGGGCGGTCGCGAGGGCCAGTCCGCAGGACATGGGAACCTTTCCGGGCGCCAGAACGCCCTTCAGTGACATCAATCGTCAGGCCGCCGCCCGAATCGGGGCGACCTTGGGGATTGCACCGGTTTACGCCCCAGCCGTAAACGAGCCCTTGACGCCTACCCCCTGATCCGGAGTCGCCCATGTCTATCGCCCTGCCCGTTACCGACCCGAAACGCCGGGCCGAGGCCTGGTCCCGGTTCGAGGCCGTCGCCGCGCGGGACGGGGCCGCCCGGATCGAGACCCTGTTCGATCATGAGGCCGGGCGGGTGGAGCGACTGACGCTGGAGGTGGCGGGCCTGACGCTCGACCTGTCGAAACAGGCCTTTACCACAGACGGGCTGGACGCCTGTCTGGCGCTGGCCGAGGCCTGTGATGTGGGCGACTGGAAGCGGGCCCTGTTCAACGGGGCGGCGGTCAATGCCACCGAGGGCCGGGCGGTGCTGCATCCGGCGCTACGCGCCCCCGACGGGGCGCATTTCGAGGCGCTGGGCACGCCGATCTCGCGCCAGGTGGAACAGGTGCGCGACCAGATGGTGGCGTATGCCGAGGCGATCCGGGCCGGTGAAGAGGCCGGCGCGACAGGCGAACGGTTCCGGGCGGTGGTCCATATCGGCATCGGCGGGTCGGATCTGGGGCCGCGTCTGGTATGGGATGCTTTGAGGCCGCTGGATCCCGCCATCGAGGTGCGGTTCGTCGCCAATATCGACCCGCGGGAGATGGCCGAAGCCCTGATCGGGCTGGACCCCGCCTCGACGCTGGTGATCGTGGTGTCGAAGACCTTCACGACCCAGGAGACGCTGGCCAATGCCACGCTGGCGCGTGACTGGCTGGCCGCCGCCCTGCCGGAAGACGGCCTGCGGCGGCATCTGGTCGGGGTGTCGGCGGCGCCCGACAAGGCCGAGGCCTTCGGTTGCGGCCGGGTGTTCGGATTCTCGGACTGGGTCGGCGGGCGATATTCCCTGTGGTCGGCGGTCAGCCTGTCCTGTGTGATCGGGCTGGGCGGCGAGGCGTTTCGCGGCCTGCTGGCCGGGGCGAGCGAGATGGACCGGCACTTCCTCGAGGCCCCGCTGGCCTACAATGCGCCCGTGCTGATGGCGCTGGCCCAGGTCTATAATGCCGAGGGGTTGAAGCGGCGGGCGCGGACGGTGGCCCCCTATGCCCACGGGCTGAGACGGCTGCCGGCCTTTCTGCAGCAGCTGGAGATGGAGTCGAACGGCAAGGGCGTGACCCGTGATGGGTCGCCGGCGACACGCGGCACCGGGCCGGTGGTATTCGGTGAGCCCGGTACCAATGGTCAGCATGCCTTTTTCCAGCAACTGCATCAGGGTCTGGAGATCGTCCCCGCCGAATTCGTCGTGGTGCGACAGACGATGGAGGGCCGGGACGGCGCGCCCCTGTGGTCCAATGCGGTCGCCCAGGCCGAAGCCCTGATGCGCGGGCGGTCGGCCGAGGCCGCCCTCGCCGACATGATCGATCAGGGAATGGACCGGGACGCGGCTGAGCGGCTGGCATCGCACCGGGCGTTTCCGGGCAACCGCCCCTCGACGACCCTGCTAATCGACCGGCTGACGCCGCAGGCGCTGGGCGCCCTGCTGGCCCTTTATGAGCACAAGACCTTCGTCGAGGGCGTGATCTGGGACATCAACAGCTTTGACCAGTGGGGGGTGGAGCTGGGCAAGGTGCTGGCCAAACGGGTGCTGGGCGCGGCCCACGAAAAACGGGCCCCAGAGACCTGGGACCCGTCCACGCGGTCGTTATTTGAGCGACTGGTCTGACGCTTACCAGCGGCGATCGTAGCGGTAGTCGCGACGGTCATTCCGGCGATCATAGCGACGGTCGTAGCGCTGGTCGCGACGGTCATTGCCATAGTAGCGCGGGTCACGACTGTTGATCCCGTGTTCGCGTTCCCAGTGGCCCTGGTTCCGGTAGCAGCGGCCCCCGCGATAGTAGTTGCAGTCATTGCCGCGGTTGGCGGTGGCCCCGATGGCGGCCCCGGCGAGCGCTCCGCCGAGAATATATTCGCCCTCGCCGTTGCCGATGATGGCACCGGCCACGGCGCCGACGGCGGCCCCCAGCAGGGCGTCCTGGCCACTGGAGGACCGGTCGCGGTCCGGATGGCGGTCGTAGCGATAGCTCTGGGCCGAGGCCGGGCTGGCCACCATCAGGCCCAGCGCCAGAAGCCCGGCGGTCAGGGCACCGGCTGTGGCGGTGCGGCGGGCGGGGTCGGTCGGGAGAGCAAGGGTGCGGGTCATGAAATCAGCCTTTCCTGATGGATCGGATATGGTTCGTGGCCTGAGCATGCCCCTTTGCGCCTGAACGTGCCGGGAGGGGTCCGTTCATCCGGTGTTCATCTGCCGGGAGGTCGGCGGCGGGCTTGTCTCGGAACGCCGTTCGGCGCACCTTGGCGGGCCATGCTGTCCCCGATCCGGTTCCTTCGTCGTCGCCTCGGACAGGCCCTGCTGGCGGGCGGGGTCATGATCGCCGCCATGGCGCTGGCGCAGACGGCCCTGGCGCAGGAGGCCCCGCCCCCGCCGCCACCGCCCCCGCCGCCCCCGGTGGATGAGCGCACCGACATACGGGTCTCCGCGCCTGACGCGCTGGCACGGGAGCGTCTTGAGCGGGCGGTCGCGGCCCGCGACGCCGGTGACCTGGCCGTCGCGGAAGCGGGCTTTGTCGAGGCGGCCGAGGCTTTTTCGGCGCTGGGCCGGCCGGTCGAGGCCTCTGACGCCTGGATCGAGACGGCGCGCCTGCGTCTGGCCACCGACCGCGCGGCCGAGGCGGAGCAGGCCCTGCTCCGGGCCGTCAGCGTGATCGAACAGGCCCGGGGTCCTGCCGACCCCGCCCTCGTCAAGCCGCTGCAGATCCAGGGGCGGCTGTATTACATCCAGGGACGGTATGAGGCGGCGCTGGTCAATATCGCGCGGGCCCGGGCCCTGCTGGCGGACCGGGCCGACACGGCCACCATCGCCGAACTGCTTTTCGAGGAAGGCCGGGCGCTGGACGCGCTGGGCCGCTTCGCCGAGGCCGAAAGCGCCGCGCGGATCGGCCTGGGCCTGCGACTGGACCTGCTGGGGCCGGACGACCCGCTGACCGCCGACACCATGAACCAGCTGGCCAATGCCCTGATGGCCCAGGGCCGGTTCGCCGAGGCCGAGCCGATCTTTCGCCGGGCGCTGGGCATCTATGAGGTCGCCTATGGCCGGGACAGCGACACGGTGGCGCTGGTGCTCAGCAATCTGGGCAATGTGCTGCGGCGCACCGGGCGGATGGATCAGGCGGGGGCTGCTTATGCCAGGGCGGTCGGCATCGCGGAGGGCGTGGGAGACCCCTTCCTGCTGGCCCAGCTGCTGAACAACTACGGCTGGTACCTGCATCTGGCGGACCGGGACGTGGAGGCCCAGCCCGTGTTCGAGCGGGCGCTGGCCATGGCGGTCGAGCTGGCCGGGCCCGAGCATCCCTTCACCGGCATCGCGCGCGCCAATCTGGCCATCACCCTGTCTGGACAGGGGCGGCATGCCGAGGCCCTGCCGCTGTTTGCCGAGGCCCTGGCCGTGCTGGAACAGGGACTGGGTGCCGACAGCCCGGACCTGGTCACCACCCTGGAAGAGCGGGCGTGGGCGCTGGCGGAGACCGGGGATCATGCCGAGGCCGAGGTCCTCTACCGGCGGGCCCAGGCGATCGTCGCGGCGCGGCTGGCCCCCGGCCATCCCGAGGCCGTGAGGCTGGCGGAAAGCATGGCGGACTTCCTGTCGGACCGGGACCGCCCGGGCGAGGCGCTGGCCGTCATCCGTCCGGCGCGGCGGGACCTGTTCGCGCGGAGCGGCCTTGGGCTTGAGGGCGGCGACCCCCTGCGCCGGGCCGCGCCGCTGTTCGCCCAGCAGGTCCGGGCCAGCTGGGACCGGGCGGATCAGCTGGCCGACACCGCCGCGCGCTAGAAATTTCTGCCGCGTGCCGCGCCGCGCCCCTTGACGGGCCGGGGGCTGCCCCCCTACCTGCAGGCCGCATTAGCACTCTCGCCCTGCGGCTGCCAAAGCGCCGGTCGGGAGACCATTCCAAAGGGAGATACCACAGATGGCGTTTCGTCCTCTCGGCGACCGCGTGCTGGTCAAGCGCGTGGAAGAAGAATCCAAGACCAAGGGCGGGATCATCATCCCCGACACCGCCAAGGAAAAGCCCCAGGAAGGCGAAGTCGTCTCCGTCGGCCCCGGCGCCCGTGACGACAGCGGCAAGGTCAATGCGCTCGAGCTGAAGGCCGGCGACCGCATCCTGTTCGGCAAATGGTCGGGCACCGAGGTCAAGATCGACGGCGAAGACCTGATCATCATGAAGGAATCCGACGTTCTGGGCGTGCTGTCCTAAGCACTCGCGTCGACCCCCCTTCTTCAACGAAATCAACACACAGGAGCTGCCTCCATGGCTGCCAAGATCGTACAGTTCAACACCGATGCGCGCGACAAGATGCTGCGCGGCGTCAACATCCTCGCCAATGCGGTGAAGGTCACCCTGGGGCCCAAGGGCCGCAATGTCGTCATCCAGAAATCGTTCGGCGCCCCGCGCTCGACCAAGGACGGCGTCTCGGTCGCCAAGGAAATCGAGCTGGAAGACGCCTTCGAGAACATGGGCGCCCAGATGATCCGCGAGGTCGCCTCCAAGACCAACGACAAGGCCGGTGACGGCACCACCACCGCCACGGTGCTGGCCCAGTCGATCGTCCAGGAAGGCCTGAAGTCGGTCGCCGCCGGCATGAACCCGATGGATCTGAAGCGCGGCATCGACAAGGCCGTCGCCGCCGTGCTGGCCGAGGTCAAGGCCAACGCCAAGAAGGTCTCGGCCAATTCGGAGATCGCCCAGGTCGGCACCATTTCCGCCAATGGCGATGTCGAAGTTGGTGAAATGATCGCCCGCGCCATGGACAAGGTCGGCAATGAAGGCGTCATCACGGTCGAGGAGGCCAAGACCGCCGAGACCGAGCTGGACGTCGTCGAAGGCATGCAGTTCGACCGCGGCTACCTGTCGCCCTACTTCATCACCAACGCCGACAAGATGGAGGCCGACCTCGAGGAGCCGCTGATCCTGCTCCACGAGAAGAAGCTCTCCAGCCTGCAGGCCATGCTGCCGATCCTGGAAGCCGTGGTGCAGTCGGGCCGTCCGCTGGTCATCATCGCCGAGGACATCGAGGGCGAGGCCCTGGCCACCCTGGTGGTCAACAAGCTGCGTGGCGGCCTGCGCGTCGCCGCCGTCAAGGCGCCGGGCTTCGGCGATCGCCGCAAGGCCATGCTGGAGGACATCGCCGTCCTGACCGGCGGCCAGGTGATCTCGGAAGACCTGGGCATCAAGCTGGAAAACGTCACCCTGGACATGCTGGGCCGCGCCAAGAAGGTCACCATCACCAAGGACGACACCACCATCGTCGACGGCGTGGGTGAGAAGGCCGCCATCGAGGCCCGCATCGCCCAGATCAAGCGCCAGATCGAGGACACCACCTCGGACTACGACAAGGAGAAGCTGCAGGAACGTCTGGCCAAGCTGGCCGGCGGCGTCGCGGTCATCCGCGTCGGCGGCTCGACCGAGGTCGAGGTCAAGGAGAAGAAGGACCGCGTCGACGACGCCCTGAACGCCACCCGCGCCGCGGTGGAAGAAGGCATCGTGCCCGGCGGCGGCATCGCCCTGCTGAAGGCCACCAAGGCGCTGGAAGGCCTGACCGGCGACAACGCCGACCAGACCGCCGGCATCGCCATCATCCGCCGCGCCATCCAGGCCCCGATCCGTCAGATCTCGGAAAACGCCGGGGTCGAGGGCTCGATCGTGGTCGGCAAGGTGCTGGAGAACAAGGACGCCTCGTTCGGCTTCAACGCCCAGACCGAGGAATATGGTGACCTGGTGAAGATGGGCGTCATCGACCCCGCCAAGGTGGTCCGCACCGCCCTGCAGGACGCGGCCTCGGTCGCCGGCATCCTGATCACCACCGAAGCCGCCGTGGCGGACGCCCCCAAGAAGGCCTCGGCCGGCGGCGCCCCCGACATGGGCGGCATGGGCGGCATGGGCGGCATGGACTTTTAAGTCCGTCATCCCGGCCAACGAGGGGGGCACCTCAGCGCCTCCCGAGGCCGAGCCGGGACGTCCGGCGGTTCATCGCTGAGACAGAAGAGGCGCTCCGGGAGACCGGGGCGCTTTTTTCGTTGCCCGGTTCGCGTATCTGTGTTCCTGTTTTGTTCGTTATGGGCCCATCCGCCAGAAAGCGTAGCGCGTCGCGCTACACCATGCTATGATCCGGAGTTGGAAATCCCGCGACGCACGGCTGGTCTTCGAAGGCCGTGCGCCCAAGGGGTTTCCGGCCGATCTGGTCCGGGCGACGCGGCGGCGTCTGGAGCGGCTGGACGCCGCGGCCACCGTCGAGGACCTGCGCGTGCCGCCGGGCCACCGGCTGCACAGACTGGGCGCCGACCGCGCCGGACAGTGGTCGATCAGCGTCAACGACCAGTTCCGGATCTGCTTCGTCTGGGGCGACCACGGCCCGGAGCAGGTCGAGTTCGTGGACTATCACTGAGGACACCGGCATGACCGCGCCCGAGCCCGCTCACGACTATACCGCCTTCGCCGAGCCCCTGGCCCATCCGGGCGAGCATCTGCGCGAGGACTTCCTGCCCGACTATGGCCTGACGCCCGGCGCCCTGGCCCGCGCCATGGGGCTGAAGGACCGCACGCGGATCGAGCGGCTGGTGCGCGAGCAACAGCCGGTCACCTCGGACACCGCCCTGCGCCTCGCGCGGGTGTTCGGCACCACGGCCGAGTTCTGGATGAACCTCCAGACCCAGCACGACCTGTCAAAGGCGGCGATCGCGGCGCGGGATGAGTTGGCGAAGATTGTGCCATTGCGGGCGGCGTAGGATAGCCAGCGCGCCTGAACTCGTCCTGCGGTGAAGTTTGTATATAGTTGATTGAGGCAGGGAGAGGGAAACCTGAAATCAACGACACACTCCAAACTCGGACGAATCCTTTTCGTCGTTGTTCCGGGTCGCTACTTCATCAGTCATAGGCTGCCGCTCGCCCGATCAGCTATGGCAGAGGGCTGGGAGGTGCACGTCGCAGCGCCCATTGGCCTCGATCAGGATGCAATCGACCACCCCGGAATAACCGTGCACCGCGTCGATCTGGTGCGAACCATCGGGCACCCCGTCCGGGAAATTGCAAGTCTGGCTGCACTTTTCAGGCTGTGCAGGCGACTGCGACCAACCTTGATTCATACCTTGGGCCCGAAGGCCTGTGTTCTGGGCGGTCTGACGGGGCGCGTTCTCGGGATTCCAACAGTTCTGGCAAGGGGCGGTATCGGGGCGCCCGAGACAATGTCGGGGCTGAAAAACCGCATTGCTCGTCACGTTATCCGCTGGGGCATAGCGCTTAGCCTTTCGGAAAAGGCGGTTCTGATAGCCCAGAACGATGATGAGCGTCGAAACTGCCTTATTTTCAAGCGGCACAGGGACCGCTCACAGATTGTGGCTGGCGCCGGTGTCGATTGCGATCTCTTCAGTCCGACCCCGGAGCCCGAAGGGCCTATAAAAGTCTTGTTTCTCGGCCGGCTTCTCCGGAGCAAGGGAATTGTCGAGTACGTCTGCGCCGCCCGACTGCTGAGGTTAGAGTTCCCCGACGCGCGGTTCCTGATAGCAGGAGGGCTGGATGAGGGAAGTGCGGCAGCAGTCACCCAGGACGAGCTAGTCCGGTGGCAAACGGAGGGCACCGTTCAATGGCTAGGTCATCGCACCGATGTCGCGACCCTTCTTTCCGAATGTCACATTGTCTGCGTACCCAGCCACGCCGAGGGTTTGCCGAAGGCCCTGACAGAGGCGGCAGCGGCGGGCCGGTGCATCGTGACGACGGACGCTCCCGGATGCCGGGACGTCGTCGAGCATGGGGTGAATGGGCTGCTCGTCAAGCCCGGCTCCGTGAACGAGATTGCCGATGCATTGGGCAAGCTCATTCGCTCTCGAGAACTGCGCGCAGCATACGGCCTAGCGGGCCGAACACGTGCGCTCCGACTTTTCGACCAGCGCGTCACCGTCCCCCAGATCCTTTCGATCTACAGTTCATTGACCCAAGAGAAGACGAGAATGCTCTCGATACGAAGAGAGCGATACTTCAGTCGCTTTTACCCCGACCGCGCATCGCGGTTAGGTTCTCTAATTTTTCGACATGCCGATAAGGAGCGTATACGAATTCTGCGCAGCGTTGTCGGGGACCTAGACAAGTCCACAGTTTTGGATGCCGGATGCGGGGATGGCGTCGTGCTGTCATCTCTTGTCGCAGGACGGCCGCGCCTGATTCAGCTTGAGGATATTTGTGCATGGTCAACAGACATGGCTTCTCAAGTGCTTTCAGGCAGGGCCGATGAAGTGAGGCCCATTTGCGGGGATTCACTTGACGGTGCCACCAAGTTTGAAACGGTTCTCGCAATCGGCCTTCTCGACTATGCCCTCTCCCCCATCGACGCTTTCAGGCGCTTGCGGGAGCGCTCGCTAAGAAAAGTAGTGGCTACCGTTCCGCGGCATCACGTTCGCAACTGGATCAGGTGGGTATGGTTCAAGGGCCTCGGGATTCCATTCAGCATCCTATCCCTAAGACAGGCCCAACTCTTGGCCAGCGCCCCCGGTCATCACCACCAAGTTTTGAGGGGGCCTTTTGAATGGGTAATCACGACGAACGTCATGAGTGGCGGGGGCAATGATGGCGAGCATCCGTGAATCGAGTCGCAAAAAAGTTCTCGTCATTGCCCCTCACGGCGATGACGAGGTTCTAGGTTGCGGTGGCATGGTGGCGCGGGCCGGCGCTGAAGGGGCGCTTGTCACGATCATAATCATGGCCGCTGGCGGCGTTCACAACTATCATTTGGCTGTTGAGGCTTCACTGGATCAACGCCTTGAAGAGATACATGCGGCATCGAAGATTCTGGGCGTCTGCGGTACAAGGGTGCTGTTCCCAGGGCTCGAAATCCACTTGGAAGCACTACCAATGCTTCATCTTGTTTCGGCGCTAGACGAGGTGCTGTCCGAGCAGGCCTACGACGAATGCTACATCCCTGAGCCAAGCCACAATCTGGACCATACCCTCACCCATCAGGCCGCATTGGGTGCCTTTAGGCTTGGCTCAAACAACACTCCCTCATTGATCGCAACGTACGAGGGCACTCGTCCGGGGTGGCAATCCCCAATGGGCGCGGGGGGCGACTTCCTTGTAAACATCAGCGCGACAATCGACGTAAAACTTGCCGCGCTATCGGCGTACGAGACCCAAATACGTGAGTATCCACACCCTACGTCGATCGAGGCATCGAAACGCTTGGCCGCTTTGAGGGGCATGGAGGCCGGGGTCGATTATGCCGAGCGATTCCGGATACTTAGGCTCGTACGAGTCTGAACGTGACAGGTCTCATATTAAAGGGTTGGGAGGTCTTTCAGCGTCCCCTCGCTGTTCTCCTTATGGCTCCGGCTATACTGATCGCCTTGCCCTTCACAATACTAGTTCAAATCCGCTCTCCCGGCCCCCTCCTTCATGCATCCGTTCGCGAAGGGCGCGGTGGTGCTGAGTTCAAAATGCTTAAACTGCGCACTATGATTCCGAATGCAGAATATAACCTGATTTCCTTGCTTGAAAAGGCAGATGGAGCCGAGGAACACTGGCGAAGGTACGGCTTCGTTACTAATGATCCTCGAATCGCCGGCCCCGCCGCTCAGATCGCTCGTCGCTTCAGCATCGATGAACTACCGCAGCTCCTAAACGTCGCGAAGGGGGAAATGAACCTGATTGGTCCTCGCCCCATGCCCACGGTCATGGTGAATTGTATGTCGCCAGCAGACCGCGCGGCACGTCGCACCCTCAAGCCCGGGATGACTGGTCTTTGGCAGGTTTCGGGACGCAGCAATCTCCCTATCAAGATGATGGGGCGCCTCGACCATCGATACGTAAACCGCCGAAGTGTCGCTCTGGACATTGGCATTCTGATCCGAACATTTGGGGTCGTCATAAAAGGTGATGGAGCGTATTGACCGCTCCCTCCCCCTCATCCATCGGGCGGCATGACCTATGCCTTGCCCGTCGATCCTGAGCGGTATGCGGCCTTTCTGGGGGTGATGGCGGTGCTGGCGATCACACCGGGGCCGGCCAATCTGTTCTCGATCGCCAATGGCATGGCGCGCGGGCGGCGGGCCGTGGTGGTCGGGGTGCTGGGCATGAGTCTGGCGACCCTGGTGTGGTTCACGGCGGCGGCGCTGGGGCTGGGGGCGCTGGTGCTGGCCTTTCCGGCGGCGTTCCGGGTGATCGCCGTGGGCGGGGCCCTGTATGTGGCCTGGCTGGGGAGCAAGGCCCTGTGGGGGGCTGTGCGGGGCGCGGCGCCGGGGAAGCCCGAGCGGCCGAGCCTGACGCTGGGGCGCAGTGCCTTCTTTGACGGCTTCATGGTGCAGCTGGCCAATCCCAAGGCGGTGCTGTTCTTTACCGCCGTGCTGCCGCCGTTTGTGGATGTGGGGCGGCCGCTGGGGCCGCAGCTGGCGCTGTTCGCGCTGGCGACCGTCGGCATGGATATGATCACCATGAATGCCTATGGCCTGGGCGGGGCGGCGCTGGCGCGGCGGATGACGGCGCCGGGGTTCCGGCGCGGGTTTGATGCCGGGGTCGGAGTGCTGTTGCTGGCGGCGGCGGTGCTGATCGGGCTAAGGCTTTAGGGGCGGCTGTAGGGCCGGGAGGCGGAACCGGGGCCGTTCAGGCGTCGTTCAGGTGGAAAGTGCCTGGCTGGGCCACAGCCAACCCCTTGTTTTGGATGACGGGTGCGCGCACCTGTTATGCGGACGCCCTCGCTTTCGGAGATGGACATCATGCCTCGCTCGAACATTCGCCGACCCGCCCTGTTGGTGGTGGCCACCAGCGCCCTGGCGCTCGCGGTCGCGGCCTGTGCCACGCCGACCCCCTATGGCCCCATGCAGCCCGGACGCGCCGGCGGCTATGCCGAGCAGCGCCTGGAGGCCAACCGCTTCCGCGTGGCCTTTGCCGGCAACTCCGTGACCTCGCGCGAGCAGGTCGAGATGGCGCTGCTGCTGCGCGCCGCCGAGCTGACGGTGCAGGAGGGCTATGACTGGTTCGCCACGGTCGAGCGGACCACGGACCGCGACACCCGCTATGTCGGCACGCGCGACCCCTTCTATGATCCCTATTACCGGGGCTGGAGCCCCTACTGGCGCTTCTATCGCGGCGGGGCCTGGAGCCGGTACGACCCGTACTGGAACGACATCAATGTCCGCCAGATCGACCGCTTCGAGGCGACCTCGGAAATCATCATGGGCCGGGGACCCAAGCCCGCCGGCGACCCCAACGCCTTTGACGCGCGCGATGTGATCTCGAACCTGGCCCCGCGCGTGACGCGCTAGAACGACCGGAGCGCCCCGGCCGGGTCAGCCCAGTCGGGGTGTCTTCAGGCGCCGCTTGTTGGCGTGGGTGTCGGGCGCATTGCCCAGCGCCTCGGGGATTTCACCCTTGAAGTAGTAGCGCTGCCAGGCCTCCTTGGCGGCCTCGGGGTCGCCCCTGGCCAGGCGCTGGTTGAAGTCGGTCCGCTGGCGGTTCCAGGCCTCGAACTGGTCCTTCATGCCGGGGTTGGACTCCAGCGAGCGGATGACGGGCTGGAAGTCCTCGACCTTGCGCGCCTCGATCAGGGTGATGAAGCAGAACGGCTCACCCCGCTCGAAGGTGATCTTGCCCGGGCGGGTGAAGATCCAGTTCATGGTGAAGGGGAAGGGCAGCCAGTCGGTCTCGATCAGGCCGGTCAGGGCCTGGATGCCGTCCTTGACGTGATTGGGCGCGCCGGTGGCCATCATCTGCCAGCCCGGCGGGGTGCGGAACATATACTGGGGATGCATGGTCAGCACGCCGCGCGAGAAATGCGAGGTGACGAAGTGGCTGAGGTCGGAATTGACCCGCTCGGGCGTGATGCGGATGTCTTCCTGACGCGGGCCGCCGTTCCACTCGGCGGTGAAGCCGACCGGGCACAGGATCTCCCAGCCCGTGGTGTTGGCCATGTTGAGCGGCAGGCAGCGATAGGGGTGGCGGCTGGCAAAGGCGTCCATCCAGGCGCGCGACTGTCGCCCCGGCACCATGTCCGGCGGCCGCGCCGTCATCGGATAGCACTCCAGTTCCACCTTGGACCTCCGGTTCAGATTGGCTCAGCCCCTCTCCTATCCGGTGGCCCCGCACGCGGTCAAAACCTATGATGGCGGAATGAGCCTTGCTGCCCCCTTTGACCGTGACCGCCTGCTGGACTGGATGGCCGAGGCGGGTCTGGCCCCCCGCACCCATGATCATCCGGCGGTGTTCCGGGTGGATCAGGGCCATGCGATCAAAGCCGCTCTGCCCGGGACCCACACCAAGAACCTGTTTCTGAAGGGCCGGGGCGGTCAGCTGTGGCTGGTCAGTGCGCGTCAGGACACGACCATCGACCTGAAGCGGCTGGCGAAGCTGCTGGGCTCGGACCGGCTGTCGTTCGCCCCGGAGGAGGCCATGGTCGAGACGCTGGGCGTGACACCGGGGTCGGTGACGGCGCTGGGTCTGGTCAATGACACAGAGGGGCGGGTGCAGTTCGTGCTGGACCGGGCCCTGTGGACGGCCGATGTGGTCAATTTTCACCCCCTGACCAATACGGCGACGACGGCGCTGGACCAGACGGATTTCCGGCGTTTCCTCGATCGGCTGGAACGGACGCCCCTGATCATCGATTTCACTGGTGAAGAGGGACCGCGCATCGTTGACCCGGTTGCCGATCCCGTGCCCCATGACCATGTGGCGGATAAAGCCCTGTCCCCTGCCGAGGAAGCCTGAATGTCCCTGATCGATCCCGCACAGTCGAACGGCCACTCCAGCACCGACGATCTGATCGTCGAAGGCTCGGACGCGGGCTTCATGAAGCAGGTGGTCGAGGCGTCGAGAAGCCGGCCGGTCATCGTCGACTTCTGGGCGACCTGGTGCGGGCCGTGCCGCCAGCTGACGCCGATGCTGGAAAAGGCCGTGCGCGCCGCCGGTGGCGCCGTCGCCCTGGTCAAGATCGATGTCGACAAGAACCCGGCCTATGCGGGCCAGCTGCGCGTGCAATCAATCCCGACCGTCTATGCCTTTGTCGACGGCAAGCCGGTCGACGGCTTCCAGGGCGCGGTGCCCGAGAGCCAGCTGAAGGCCTTCATCGACAAGCTGACCGGCGGCAAGAGCGGCAATTCCGACGTCGATCAACTGCTGGCGCTGGGGGCGGAATCCCTGTCGCTCGACGATCTGGGCGGGGCGGCCCAGGCCTTTGCCCAGGTGCTGACGCTGGAGCCCGACAATGCCAAGGCTATCGCCGGGATGGCGCGGGTTTATCTGGCCGACGGAGACCGCGAGCAGGCGCTTCAGACCCTGGCCATGGCGGGCCCGAATTCGACCGATCCCGATATCCAGAGCGTCCGCGCGCAGCTGTCGCTGGGGGCCCAGGTGGCCGACGACAGCGAGGTCGAGGCCCTGAAGGCGAAGATTGCCGCCGACCGCGCGGACCATCAGGCGCGCTTTGATCTGGCCGGCGTGCTGGCCGCCCGGGGCGACCTGGCCGGAGCGGTCGATCAGCTGCTGGATATCGTCAAGGCCGACCGGGAATGGAACGATCAGGCGGCGCGCAAGCAACTGCTGACCGTGTTCGAGGCGGCGGGGCAGAATTCCGACGTGGCCAGGGACGGACGGCGGCGCCTGTCGTCGCTGTTGTTCTCATAGGGATGGCGCATTGGCCCAGGGCATAGTCAAGGCTGGCGACCTGCCTCAGGTCATTCCCGTCTTTCCGCTGGACGGGGCGGTGCTGCTGGCCCGGGGGCAGCTGCCGCTCAACATCTTTGAGCCGCGCTATCTGAACATGATCGATGACGCCATGGCCGGCGACCGCCTGGTCGGCATGGTGCAGACCACCGGTGGGCCGGCGGACAACCCGGCCCTGGCCCCGGTCGGCTGCGTCGGGCGCATCACCAATTTCGCCGAGACCCCGGACGGACGGTATATGATCACCCTGACGGGCATCTGCCGGTTTCGTATCGCCGAGGAAATTCCCGCCCGATCCCCTTACCGACAGGTGCGGGCGGACTTTCAGCCCTATGCCACCGACCTGATCCCGGCCCCGTCGAGCGCCGCGATTGGCCGCCCGGCTCTGCTGGAGTCGCTCCGCCTGTTTCTGGAACACCGGGGGCTGGAGATCGACTGGGATGCGGCGCGCGACGCCCCCGCCGAGGCCCTGGTCAACAGCCTGTGCATGGCCCTGCCGTTCGAGGTGGCCGAGAAACAGGCGCTGGTCGAGGCTGCGGATCTGACCGCCCGGGCCAGGGCCCTGACCACCCTGCTGAGCATCAATGCGGCGGACAGCGGTGAGGATACGCCGCCCTCGCTGCAATAGGTCGCATCCGTCTGGACGCGGCCGCTGCCACTTCTATGATCGCGGGATGAGCGACAGTTTCAACACCCCCTCGACCGTGGATCCGCGCCTGCTGGAGGTGCTGGTCTGTCCCGTGACACGCGGCACGCTCGCCTATGACCGGGCCCGTCAGGAGCTGGTGTCGAAGGGGGCAAAACTGGCCTTTCCGATCCGCGACGGCGTGCCGATCCTTCTGGTCGGCGAAGCGCGGGCGCTGGACTAGACCGCCTCTCCCCGCAGGAGTTTTGGCAGGTCGCCTGTGGCGCCGCCCGCTTCATGCATGAAGGCCCGGCGCAGGGGGGCAATGCGGTTGACGGCGGCCATGCCGAGGTCACGCACCGCGCGGACCGGGGCGATATCGTTCGAGAACAGCCGCACAAAGGCATCAAAGGCCAGCGTCAGGGCGACCGTGTCGAACCGCCGCCATTGGGCATATCGCTCCAGCACCGGCTCGGCGCCGATGTCCTCGCCCAGCGTGCGGGCGTCGGCGAGCACCTCGGTCAGGGCGGCCACGTCCTTCAGCCCCATGTTCAGTCCCTGCCCCGCGACCGGATGCACCCCGTGGGCGGCATCGCCGATCAAGGCGATCTGCGGCGCGACCATGGCGGTCGCCAGGCTCAGCTCGAGCGGATAGACGAAGCGCGGGCCCTCGGGCCGGGCTGTCCCGAGGAAATCCCCGAAGCGCCGGTTCAGGTGGGACAGAAAGGCGGCGTCGGACGCGCCGCGCAGGGCCTCGGCCGCCCGCGTCGGCTCGGTCCAGACCAGACTGGCGCGCTGATCGGTCAGGGGCAGGATGGCGAAGGGGCCGCCCGGCAGGAAATATTCATGGGCCACATTGCCGTGGGGTTCGGCCATGCGGACGGTGGCGACCACGCCGCTCTGGCCATAGGGCTGCCGGATCACGCCGATGCCGGCTGCGTCGCGCACCACCGACCGGCGGCCCTCGGCTCCGACCACCAAAGCGGCCCGCACCTGTGATCCGTCGCTGAGGGTGACAAGGGAACGACCCAGCCCCGTTTCGACCGCCCTTACCCCGACGGGGGCCCGGATGGTCACATCGGTCTGAGCCAGAGCCCGGGCCTGGGCCACCCGCAGGCGGCGGTTCTCGACCATATAGCCCAGCGGTTCGCCGCCGGTGGCGTCACCGATCTCATCCGCGTCAAAGCGCAGATAGGCCGGATCAGGCGCCCTGGCCGAGGCCCCGGGCCGGCGTCCGTCGGTCACCAGAATGCGGTCCATGCGGCAGGCATGGGGCGCCAGATCCTCGCCCAGCCCCAGGGTGTGAAGCATCCGGTAGGTGGCAAAGGCAATGGCAGTCGAGCGGCCGTCAAAGGTCGGGGCCAGCTGGGCCTCGAACGGCTGGGGATCGACCAGGGTCACGTCGAACCCATCGCGCGCCAGCGCCAGCGCCAGACTGGCCCCGGCGAGGCCCGCGCCGGCGATCAGGACATCGGTGTCGGCAATCTCGCTCATGGTCCCTTGTCGCGCCGTGACGGCCCGGCGTCCAGTGCGGCGAAAGGCCCCCGAAAGAGGGCCGCGTCTGCGGCGAGGTAAACAGCCCCTTAACCCTCCCTCTGCCACCCTGTCGGTGTCTCGTCGCCGTTTCGTCCGCAAGGGGTTTGTCCGCCCATGTCCGCTGCCCTCGCCATCAGTCATCGGCTCTGGCTGAGCGCCCGCATCGTCTGGCAGGCGCCGGCGATCGTGCGATTTCGCGGCATGCTGCAGGCGCTTCTGTCAGTGCTGCTGCTGATCGCCCTGATCTCGTGGAATCGAAACGATCCCAGCTGGAACGCCTCCTCGACCCACGCCCCGACCAACTGGCTGGGAGCGCAGGGGGCGGTGGTCGCCGATCTGTTCATGCAGGGGCTGGGGCTGGCGGCCTGGCCCGCGGCCCTGCTGCTGCTGGCCTTTGGCCTGGCCATCGCCGTGGGCGACACCCTGCGTCATCGGCTGATCGTGACCCCGATGCGCAGCCTGACCGCAACGTTGGGCGTGCTGGCCCTGGCCGCCGCCTTGTCGACACCAACCCCGCCCGCCATCTGGCCGCTGGTCACAGGCATGGGCGGCCTGTCGGGCGATGGGTTCAGCGGGGTGATCGTGGCAGGGCTGAATGCCCTGGGCCTGCCGGGTAACAGCGTCATCGTCAGCGTGGCGATCGGCCTGATGTTCCTGGCGGGGGCCCTGACGGCGCTGGGCCATGCGCTGGGTCTGCGGCCTGCCGATCTGACCGACGGACTGGACTGGATCCGGGGCCGGGGCCGTCGTCCCCGACCGGTCGCGTCTTCGGAAACGCCCCGCGCTCGCCCGGCGCGCCGCGCGCCACCCCGTCCCCGACCCGTCGATCCGGAAACGCCACCCGTGCCGGAGGCCGCGCCCGCCGCTGCCCGCGCACCGGACGTGTCCGGGCCGCGCGTCGCTCCGACCAAGGCCGCCCGCACCCCCCGCAAGGACGCCGATGTCGACCAGCGGACCTTTGATTTCGTACGACCGCCCGGCGCCTTTGACCTGCCGTCGCTGGCGACCCTGGCCAAGCCGGAGAAGCGTGTCGGCGCGGTCGACGAAACCGCCCTGAAACAGAATGCCCGCCTGCTGGAGGAGGTGCTGCAGGAGTTCGGTGTGCGCGGCTCGATCGACCAGATCCGGCCCGGTCCGGTCGTGACGCTCTACGAACTGGTGCCTGCCCCGGGCGTGAAGCACGGGCGCGTCGTGGCCCTGGCCGACGATATTGCCCGCTCCATGTCGGCCCGCGCCTGTCGCATCAGTGTGGTGCAGGGCCGGAACGCCATCGGCATCGAACTGCCCAACGCCCGGCGCGAGACCGTCTATCTGCGCGATCTGCTGGCCTCGGGCGAATATGACAAGCCTGCCCATCTGTTGCCGCTGGCGCTGGGCGAGACCATCGGCGGCGAGCCCTATGTCGCCGATCTGGCGCGGATGCCGCACCTGTTGATCGCGGGCACCACCGGTTCGGGCAAGTCGGTCGGGGTCAATGCCATGATCCTGTCGATCCTGTACCGCCTCAGCCCCGACGAATGCCGCTTCATCATGATCGACCCCAAGATGCTGGAGCTCAGCGTCTATGACGGCATCCCGCATCTGCTCAGCCCGGTGGTGACCGACCCGAAGAAGGCCGTCGTGGCGCTGAAGTGGACGGTGCGCGAGATGGAGGACCGCTATCGCCGCATGTCCAAGCTGGGGGTGCGCAACATCGCCGGCTACAATGCCCGGGCGAAGGAGGCCCAGGAGAAGGGCGAGCATTTCGAACGTACCGTCCAGACCGGCTTCGACGAGCAGGGCCGCCCGGTCTATGAATCCGAGAAGATCCGGCCCGAGCCCATGCCCTATCTGGTCGTGGTCATGGACGAGATGGCCGACCTGATGCTGGTGGCCGGCAAGGACGTCGAGGGCGCGGTCCAGCGTCTGGCCCAGATGGCGCGCGCGGCCGGCATCCACCTGATCATGGCGACCCAGCGGCCGTCGGTCGATGTGATCACCGGCACGATCAAGGCCAATTTCCCGACCCGGATATCCTTCCAGGTGACCTCCAAGATCGACAGTCGGACCATCCTGGGCGAACAGGGCGGCGAGCAGCTGCTGGGCCAGGGCGACATGCTCTATATGGCCGGCGGCGGCCGCATCACCCGCCTGCACGGCCCGTTCGTGACCGACCGCGAGGTTGAGGAGGTCTGTGCCCATCTGCGGGCGCAAGGGGCGCCCGATTATCTGGACCTGATCACCGACGAACCTGACGACGAGGGCGGGGACGACGGCGGCGATGCCGGCGGCACCGGCGATGACCTGTACGACCGCGCCGTGGCCGTGGTCACGCGCGACCGCAAGGCTTCGACCTCCTATGTCCAGCGGCGGCTGCAAATCGGCTATAACCGTGCGGCCTCGCTGATCGAACGGATGGAGCAGGAGGGCGTGGTCAGTCCCGCCAACCATGCCGGCAAGCGCGACGTGCTGGCCGGACCGCCGCCGTTGTAAGTGGCCCTGACGCTCGCCGCGCGGCGGCTCGCTGCTTGAGGGCAGGTTCTTTGCCCTGACGCTCGGCTCGCGGAGCCTCGCTGCTTGAGGGCAGGGTTCTTCGCCCTGACGCTCGCCGCGCGGCGGCTCGCTGCTTGAGGGCAGGGTTCTTCGCCCTGACGCTCGCGACGCGGTCGCTCGCTGCTTGAGGGCGTGAACCTGCGCGCCGGAAGGGCGTTGATCGGGGTCGTCGGTGCGCGGGCCTCCCGATTTCGATGAACGGGGCTTCATCGCAGCGCCGGAATATGGTCAGGCTGGAGCCATGACCGCGCCTTGCGGACGGGGGATGTTCGAGCCTCGATCCGCTTCACTATCAAGGATGGATTTCATGACGACGCCTCACATCCTGTCCCGCCGCGACTTTGGCCTGGGCGCCGCCCTCGGCGTGACCGGCCTGCTGGTCGGCGCGCCCTCGGTCATGGCCCAGGCGGGCCTGTCGGCCGAGGACCAGGCGGTCGTGGCCCGCGCCCAGGCCTATCTGCGCGGCCTGACCTCGGCCCAGGGCGAATTTGTCGAGACGGGCGCGGGCGGTCAGCGCCGGACGGGCCGGTTCTGGCTGCAGCGCCCCGGCAAGATGCGCTTTGAATACACCAATCCGGCGGGCCTGCTGGTCGTGTCGGACGGCAGCAACGTCATGCGTTATGACCCGCGGCTCGAGGTGTTCCGCCAAGTTCCGCTCAGCGAGACGCCGCTGTCGACCTTCCTCTCGCGCGAGGTCCGGCTGGACCAGGGCGTGCGTATCGATCGGGTCGTACGCCGGGAGTCGGGGGCCTTTGCCCTGGTGGCGCGGGATTCCCGTCGCCCGAACGACGGCTCCGTGACCCTGGCCTTTGCCGGTGACCCCCTGCGTCTCCAGGAATGGACGGTGATCGACGCCCAGGGCGCGCGTACCCGCACCCAGCTGACCACCCTCAGGCCTGCGGGCAATCTGTCGAACAGCCTGTTCCAGCTGCGCGATCCGACCCGCCGCCCGGGACGCAATCGTTGACGCATGCAACGCACCGGAGAATCGTGGCGAAATAATCACAGCAGGGCGGTGTCATTTTGGGATTTGACTTTTTCAGTTTGACGTTGCAGAATGAGCACAGGCTGAGAGCAGCCATTGACCGCTACGGATGTCATCCCCCTCCCTGCGGCAGAGACACCTCTGAAAGCGCCCGGTCTGATGGCCGGGCGTTTTTTTGCGCCGGCTCACAATCCCCTGCTAAGGCGGGCGCATGACCCTTCGCCTGACCACCTGGAACATCAATTCGGTCCGCCTGCGCATAGACCAGGTCGCCCGCTATGTGGCCGAGAGCGCCACGGACGTCCTGCTTCTGCAGGAAATCAAATGCACCGACGACCAGTTTCCGGTGCGCGCCTTTGAGGAGATGGGCCTGCCGCACCTGAAGATCGGCGGTCAGAAGGGCTGGCATGGCGTGGCCATCGCCAGCCGCCTGCCGCTGGATGAGGCCCCGAGCCTGGGCCTGTGCCGCGAGGGCCATGCGCGCTGCGTCTCGGCGTCCGTCCGGGGCGTCGAGATCCAGAATTTCTATATTCCAGCGGGCGGCGACCTGCCCGACCGGGTGCTCAATCCAAAATTCGATCACAAGATGGACTTCTACGAACGGCTGACCGCCGAGGTGGCGCGGCGTGATCCGAATGCGCCGCTGCTGCTGGCCGGGGATTTCAACATCGCCCCCGGCGAGTTCGACGTCTGGAACCATCGCTTCATGCTGAAGGTCGTCAGCCATACGCCGGTCGAGATCGAGACCCTGACCCGGCTGCAGCAAGCCGGGCGCTTCAGCGACGTGATCCGGGACGCCTTTCCCGAACCGGAAAAGCTGGCCAGCTGGTGGAGCTATCGGGCCCAGGACTTCCGCAAGTCGAACCGGGGGCTGAGACTGGACCACATCTGGACCTCGCCGGGGCTGACCCCCGCCGTCGTGCCCGGCTCTGCCCGCATCCACGAGCCGGTGCGCGCCTGGGAGCGGCCCAGCGACCATGCGCCGGTCAGCGTCGATCTGGACGTCTGACGGCTCAGAAGGGGAAGAAGATCGGAATGGCGATCATGGCCGCGACCCAGGTGACCAGGTTGAGCGGCAGGCCGACGCGGACGAAGTCCATGTAGCTGTAGCCGCCCATCTGGTAGACCAGCACATTGGTCTGATAGCCGAACGGCGTGGCGAAGGCGGCCGAGGCGGCCATCATCACCCCGACCAGGAAGGGGCGCGGATCGACCCCGAAACTCTCGGCCAGGGCCACGGCGATGGGTGTGATCAGCACCGCGACCGTGGCGTTGGACAGCAGTTCGGTCGCGAACAGGGTCACCCCGTACAGGATGATCAGCCCGACCAGGGGGCCGAACGGCCGCAGCACCTCGATCAGCAGCCCCGCCCCAGCCGCCGCCAGGCCGGTGACCTCGATGGCGATGCCGATCACCACCATGCCGGCGATGAGCAGCAGGATTTCCGGCCTCAGGCCGGCATAGGCTTCCTCGGGGGTGATCACCCGCAGCAGGATCAGGGCCACGGCGCCGGCGAAGGCCGAGGCCGCGATCGGGGCCCAGCCGAGGCCGGCCGCGGCCACGACGGCGACGAAGACCCCGAAGGCGATCAGCGACCGGCGCAGGTCGAAGGGCCGGTCGGCCGCGCCGAACAGCGACACGTCGCCCAGATGGGCGTCGCCCGAGCCATCCTCGTGGGCCCGGGCCTCTCCGAACCGGGGCAGGCCGAAGGGCAGGATCCGTCGGCGCTTCGCCGCCGCCTCGGCCTCGGCCTTGCGCCGGCTTTCCTCCAGCTCCGCCAGCCGGGCCTGTTCGGCCTCGTCCGCCGCCACCGTCCGGCCCAGTTGCCGGGCGCCGACGAAATACAGCCACAGGCCTCCGGTGACCGCGATACACAGGCCGACCGGGGTGATCTCGAACAGGGTGAAGACGGGCTGCCCCGCATTGCGCGCCATGTCGTTGACCAGCAGGTTGGTCGAGGTGCCGATCAGGGTCAGCAGACCGCCCATCACGGTGACGTGACTGAGGGGCATCAGGAACCGCTTGGGCGACAGCTTCAGCGTCTGGGCCACGTCGCGGATCACCGGCGCGGCCAGGACCACCACCGGGGTATTGTTGAGGAAGCCGCCCAGCGAGCCGCACATGCCGATCACGACCCAGATTCCCACCGCGCCGACCCGCGAGGCCCAGCGCGTCGCCCGCCGGATCATCAGGCCCAGCAGGCCCGAGAGCTCGATGGCGTAGGCGATGACGAACAGGCCGGCGAGGGCGATCACCGCCGGGCTGGCAAAGGCGGCCTGCACCTCGACCGGTCGCACGACGCCCAGCAGCAGCAGCACGGCCGCCCCGGCCAAGGCTACCACATCCGCGCGCACCCGCCCGTGGATGAGCACGCCGACCACGGTCACCAGGACGCCGAGCGCTATGATCTGATCCAGGGTCATCCGTCCCTGAAGACGCGCCCATGAGGCCGCCGTCAATACAGGGGCGAAAATTCGTCTTGAGGGCGGACTGTGCTAAAGCCTTGGGATGGTTGGAAATGAGCCGATGAAATCGATCCGGTGGACACCTGTCGCGCGACTGGCGATGGCGTCCGTCCTGGCCCTGGGACTGACACAGTGTGATCGCGAACCCCGCGAACAGCCCGTCGACGCCGAACCGATCATCGAGACGCCGGTGCCCGAGCCGGATATTGCGCCCCCGACCACGCTCGACCGGACAGCGTTTCTGGGCGCCATTTCGCGGGCCGGATCGACCTATGCCACGGGCGTCGCACCCTCCGGTACCGACCCCCTCGTCGGTCGAACCTTTGCCATTCGCCTGCCGTTCGGTTGCGACCGACCGGCCCCGGCCGTGACCGCCGACAGCGACCGGGGCGTCGCCGACGCCGGGCTGCCGACCGTGACCTGGGGGCCGGAGAACCGGACGCTTGTCCTGTCGCTGACCCCCGAGAACTGGTCCGACAGTGCCCTGATCATCGGCTCGGGGGCGGCGAACCGCTGGGAAGCCGTCGAGGGTTTCTGGGTTACCCGTCCCTGGCTGGGCAGCGAGGCCTGCCCGACGATCGCGCGCGATCCCCTGATGGGCGGCGCCGCTCAGGCCGACCCCCAGACCGTGGGTCTGGCCTCGGTCCATGAAACCAACAGCTCCCGCCTCGGTCGTCGCGACGGCCAGGCCTACCGCTTTACCGTAAGGGGCGAGGACGGTCGCGCCCCTGCCCCCTCACCCATGGGCTATCGGGTTGTTCTGGAGGGACGGTTCGCCAGCTTCCCCGACGGCCGCGCCATCCGGTGCCGCGCCGCCGGCATCGATCAGCGTCCGGTCTGTATCGCCGCCGTCCAGCTGGACCGTGTGGCCTTTGAGGATGGCAGCTCCGGCTCGGTCCTCAGCGAGTGGCGTCCCTGATAACGCCTTCGGCGTTTCCGGGATGACAAACCCTGACGCTGAAAGTCTCAGGGCTGGAGGCGGTATCCGCCTTGGTCGGTGACCAGAATGCGGGCCTGCCCGGGTTCGGGCTCGATCTTCTGGCGCAGGCGATAGATGTGGGTTTCGAGCGTGTGGGTGGTGACCCCGGCGTTATAGCCCCACACCTCGGTCAGCAGCTCCTCGCGCGACACGGCCTTGGCTCCGGCGCGATAGAGATACTTCAGGATATTGGTTTCCTTTTCCGTCAGCCGGATCTTCCGGCCTTCGGGGGCTGACAGCATCTTGCCCGCCGGACGGAATTCGTAGGGGCCGATGCGGAACACGGCGTCCTCGGACTGTTCGTGACTGCGCAGATGGGCGCGGATGCGGGCCAGCAGCACGGCAAAGCGGAACGGCTTGGCGACATAGTCATTGGCCCCGGCATCGAGACCGAGCACCGTATCCGAATCCGAGGTCTGGCCGGTCAGCATGATGATCGGGGTCGAGACCCCGGCCTTTCGCAGCAGGCGGCAGGCCTCGCGCCCGTCCATGTCCGGCAGGTCAACATCCAGCAGGATCAGGTCGATACGCGAATCCCGGCCCATGCGGATGCCGTCGGTGGCATTGGCCGCCTGACGGGGCAGGAACTCTTCATGCAGGGCCAGTTGTTCGGCCAGCGCCTCGCGCAGGTCGTCGTCGTCGTCGATGATCAGAAGGGTCTTGGACGTGGGCATGGCATGACAATGGCGAGCGTCGCGCCTTACGCCAAGGGCGCGCCCGCGTTTTCCCGTCGTTCAGTCCGCATCGCGGGGCCCGAACAGGGCCGTCCCCAGCCGCACATGGGTGGCCCCGAAGCGGATTGCGGTCTCGAAATCGCCGCTCATGCCCATGGACAGGACCTTGAGATCATTCCGGCGCGCGATCTTGGCCAGCAGGGCGAAGTGCGGCCCGGCGGCCTCCTCGACCGGGGGAATGGCCATCAAACCCTCGACGATGAGGCCGTGAACGTCCCGTGCCCGGGCGATGAAGGCATCGGCATCGCGCGGCGCGATGCCGGCCTTCTGGGGCTCCTCGCCGGTATTGACCTGAATAAGCACCCGCGGGCGCTTGCCCAGCTTGTCGGCGGCCCGGGCCAGCGCCTCGGCCAGACGCTCGCGGTCGAGGGTCTCAATGACATCGAAACGGGCCAGCGCCGCCTCGACCTTATTGGTCTGCAGCGGGCCGATCAGGCGCAGCTCCACAGGGTGGGCCGAGGCCTCGGGCGCGCCCCAGCGGCTGTCGGCCTCCTGCACCCGGTTTTCGCCGAATACCGCCTGGCCTGCCTCAAGCATGGCCTTCACCCGCTCCCAGGGCTGGGTCTTGGTCACGGCCACGAGGGTCACATCCGCCGGATTTCGTCCGGCTTCGCGGCCCGCAGCCCCGATCCGCGCTCGCGCCCCGGCCAGACGCTCGGCAATGGACGGAGGCGCGGAGACAGGCGATGAGGAGGACATGACGGGCGATCCGGGCGAAAACCAGCTCTGGCAGACGGCACAGGCTCTAAACCGGGCGGCGGCGGCTGTCAGCCCGGCTGTGGCCGTGCTGCCGCCCCTTCTGTTCTTCACCGATCCAGTCCGCACGACCCGGCCCTGGGAGGTCGCGGCGCGACTACCCCGCGGGGCCGGGGTGGTCTATCGGGGCTTCGGTCGCTCCGAACGCGAGGTGGAGGCCCGCCGCCTGCGGCGCGTGACGATTGAGCGGGGCGTGCGGTTGTTGATCGGTCAGGATGTCGATCTGGCCGGGGCGGTCGCGGCCGACGGTCTGCACCTGCCCGAGCGGGATCTGGATCAGGCCGCAGCGCTCAGGGCCCGCCATCCGGACTGGCTGATCACCGGGGCCTTGCATGGGGAGGCCGCCGTACCGGGGATCGAGGCCCTGAACGCCGTCGTCCTGTCGCCGGTCTTTCGCGCGGGTGGCGCGAGTGCCGGCCGCCCTCCTCTGGGAACTGGCGTCGTCACCCGCCATGTGGCGGGCCTGACGGTACCTGCCTATGGGTTGGGGGGCATTACGGAGCAGACGGCACCCGCCCTGATCGGCACCGGATTATGCGGCCTGGCGGCGATTGACGGGGTGCTGCAGGCGTTTGGCGCGGACTGAACGCTTCATTCTCAGAAGCGGAAAATGCTTTCGAGACGCACGCGCGGCTGGGCCCGCGTGTCGGATTCGACCCGGGCCGGGTCGGGATCGGCAACCGCCAGTCCGGCCGAGGCCCCGACCCGCAGGCTGGGATTGACGCGGTAATAGGCGCCCGCTTCCACATCCCCCCATTCGGCCTCACGGCCGACCGGCTGGCTGAGGTTGAAATCCAGGCCCCAGCGTCCGCTCTCGTTCAGGCGCAGGCCCCGGCGCTGGCCGGCGCGCGCCGCGCGATCCGCGTCGCTGAGCGACACGGACGGGGTCTGGGCGGACGGTGCCTGGGCCCGGGGGGTGGTCCGCGCCTGGGCCTGCGCGCTTTCGGGAGCGAGGGTAAGCGCCAGTCCCGCCGCCGCCAGGGACAGCGACAGGCTGGCAGCCACGCCCATGAGCGCCTGCTGTCGTCCCGCCTGTCCGTTGCGCGTCTGGCGCATGTCCTGCCCTTTGAGCCTTCGACCCGGGTTGACGTCCCTGCGGACGCTTCTGTGGTTCAAACCTAAGACACTGGCCGCATGGACGGTCAATGCAAACCGGCGGCAAGGGTTGCGCGGCCTGCGACTCCGTCATCGCCTGTGGCGCAAGCGTCACGGGAATTCCCCGTTCCCGGGCGTCGCCGGACGGGCGAGTTCCGACGCACGGCCCACAGATGCGGCTTTGCCTTGTCTTTGCCCCTTTTCCCCGTGCTATAGGACGGGTGGCTCCGGGTCCGGGTGATCCGGGGCGACGCATGCGCTTCTGTCCGGGAGCGATGAGGTTGAATCTGAACGGAGAGTTCTGAATGGCCACCCAGTCGGCTGTGGTTCGCGGCGCAGCATTGGTCCTGATGGCATCGAGCCTGGCCCTGGCGGGTTGCAGTTCGGTACCGATCATCGGCGGTTCGCGCGACAACGCGAGTTCCAGCGCGGCGTCCGTCGGCATCGGCGTCAACGCCTATCTGTGGCGCGCCTCGCTGGATACGCTCAGCTTCATGCCGCTTTCCAGCGCCGATCCCTGGGGGGGCGTGATCAATTACGACTGGTATTCCGACCCGGCCGCTCCGAATGAGCGGTTCAAGGCCACGGTCTTCATCCTCGACACGCGGCTTCGCGCTGATGCCCTGAACGTGTCCGTGGTCAAGCAGGTCCGGGGTGCCGATGGCCAGTGGACCGCCGCTCCGGTCGATCCCCAGACCGAAACCGACCTCGAGAACGCGATCCTGACGCGCGCGCGCCAGCTCAACCTGTCCGACGCCCGCTGATCCTCGGCGCCTCATTTCTCCCCGACCGGACGGGCCCCCCAGTCGGGCCTCGTCTCCCGACCGACGCATCCGGGCCCGGCCCGCGCCGGGCTCGTTGAAGGAGCCCTCTTTCGCGTGGCCCGTTACGACCCCAAGACCGCCGAGCCCCGCCAGCAGGAGCGCTGGCGCGCGGCTGACGCCTTCACCACACCGGTCACGCCGACCGGCAAGCCCAAATATTATGTGCTGGAGATGTTTCCCTATCCGTCGGGCAACATCCACATGGGTCATGCGCGCAACTATGTGATGGGCGATGTGGTGGCCCGGTTCAAACGGGCCCGGGGGTTTGAGGTGCTGCATCCCATGGGCTGGGACGCGTTCGGCATGCCGGCGGAGAACGCCGCCATGGAGCGCGGCGTGCATCCTGGCGAGTGGACCTGGTCCAACATCGCCACCATGCGGGACCAGCTGAAGCTGCTGGGTCTGTCACTGGACTGGTCGCGTGAGTTCGCCACATGTGATCCGGCCTATTACGGCCGGCAGCAGGCCTGGTTTCTGAAGCTGCTGGAACGCGGCCTGGTCTATCGCAAGGACTCGGTCGTGAACTGGGATCCGGTCGACAACACCGTGCTCGCCAATGAGCAGGTCATCGACGGACGCGGGTGGCGCTCGGGAGCCGTCGTCGAGAAACGCAAGCTGAACCAGTGGTTTCTGCGGATCACCGACTATGCCGACGACCTGATCGACGGGCTGAAGACACTGGACCGCTGGCCCGACAAGGTGCGGACCATGCAGGAGAACTGGATCGGTCGGTCCAGCGGCCTGCAAATGACTTGGGCCTTTTCCGGAGAGGCTCCGGCGGGATTCGAGGACGGCCTCGAGATCTACACCACCCGCCCGGACACCCTGTTCGGGGCGTCCTTTCTGGGCCTGGCACCCGACCACCCGCTGTCGAAGCAACTGGCCGAGGCGGACCCGGAGATCGCGGAATTCGTCGCCGAGTGCCGTCGCGGTGGCACGTCCGAGGCCGAGATCGAACAGGCGGAGAAGATCGGGCGCGATACCGGTCTGACCGTCCGCCATCCCTTTACCGGCAAGGACATCCCGGTCTGGATCGCCAACTTCATCCTGTCGGAATACGGAACGGGGGCGATTTTTGCCTGTCCGGCCCACGACCAGCGGGATCTGGAGTTTGCGCGCAAATACGACCTGCCCGTGCTGCCCGTGGTCCGCCTCGAGGGCGCGGGTGACGACTTCACCGTCGGCGACGAGGCCTGGACGGGGCCCGGCACCCTCTTCAACTCCGACTTCCTGAACAGCATGACCATCGCCGACGCCAAGGCCGAGGTGATTGCCCGGGTTGAGGCCGCCGGTACGGGCGAGGGCAAGACGCTCTATCGCCTGCGCGACTGGGGCGTCAGCCGCCAGCGCTACTGGGGCTGTCCGATCCCGGTCATCCACTGCGCGTCCTGTGGCGCGTTGCCGGTGCCGGATGACCAGTTGCCGGTCGTGCTGCCCGAGGACGTGACGTTCGACACGCCGGGCAATCCGCTGGACCGGCACCCGACCTGGAAGCACGTCCGCTGCCCGTCCTGCGATGGCGAGGCGGTCCGCGAGACCGATACGCTCGACACCTTTGTCGATTCCAGCTGGTATTTCGCCCGCTTCACCGACCCGAAGGCCGAGACGGCGATCAACAAGGCGGCCGCCGACCACTGGCTGCCCGTCGATCAGTACATCGGCGGGGTCGAGCATGCGGTCCTGCACCTGCTGTATGCCCGCTTCATCAGCCGGGCCCTGTCGGATGCCGGCATGATGTCGGTCAAGGAACCGTTCGCCGGCCTGTTCACCCAAGGGATGGTGGTCCACGAGACCTATCGCACAGAGGCCGGGGCCTGGGTCGAGCCGACCGATGTCCGCCTCGAGACCGTGGACGGCCGGCGCGTCGCGACCCGCCTGTCGACCGGCGAGCCACTGACCATCGGCGACATCGAAAAGATGTCGAAATCCAAGAAGAACGTCGTGGCACCGCAGGAAATCCTCGACAGCCACGGTGTCGACGCGGGGCGTCTGTTCGTCCTGTCCGACAGCCCGCCCGAGCGCGATGTCCAGTGGACCACCGGCGGGCTGGAAGGCGCGGGTCGCTTCGTCCAGCGCGTCTGGGCCGAGTTTGACGGCTTTGACGGGACGGCCCCCGATCAGGCGGACACCGATCTGGCCCTGCGCCGGGAAACCCACAAGGCCATCAAGGCGGTGACCGAGGGGGTTGAGGGCTTCCGCTTCAACTCGGCCATCGCGAAGCTGTATGGCTTTCTGTCGACCCTGCGCGCCCATGCGGGAGCCGGAGGAATCGCCCGGCGTGAGGCCCTGTCAGCCTTTGCCCGCCTGATCGCCCCCTTCACCCCCCACCTGGCCGAGGAATGCTGGAGCGCGCTCGGAGAGGACGGCATGGTTCTGGACGCCCCCTGGCCCGAATGGGACCCGGCGCTGGCGGCCGATGACGAACTGACCCTGCCCGTCCAGATCGGCGGCAAGAAGCGCGGCGAGATCGTCATGCCGCGCGGGGCCGATCCGAAAGCCGTGGAAGCGGAGGCGCTGGCCAATCCGGCCGTCCGCGCCTACCTTGAGACGAACAATCTCTCGGTCAGGAAGGTGATCGTCGTGCCCGATCGTATCGTCAACCTGGTGGCCGGATGATCCGCGGTCGGCGCGACCTCGGGTTGGCGGCGGCTGCGGCCCTGTCCGTGGCCCTGTCGGCCTGTGGCTTTACGCCCCTGTATGGCGAGGCGACCGCGCCTGGCCTGTCGCGCGTTGCGGTGGAAACACCCGACACCCGACTGGGCTATCGCCTTCGCGAGCGGCTGGAAGATGCCCTTCTGTATGATCGGGCCGTCACACCTGACTGGCGGCTGGACGTCGCGCTGGAAATGTCCCGGAGACCACTGGGCCGACGGATTGACGACACGGCCGCTCGCTATGAGATGACCCTCGTCGGCCAGTGGACCCTGACCCCGCTGTCGGGAGGCGAAGTCCGGGCGGGGCGCGAAACCGTAACCGTGAGCTATGCCGCGTCCGACCAGCCCTATGCCGCCATCGCCGCGCAGGAGGATGCCGAAGGGCGTGCGGCAGAGACCCTGGCCCAGCGAATCCGTCTGGCCCTGATCCATGCCGTGGGCCCGACCGCCCCGGCCCGCCCCTGATCCGGGCCCATGCAGCTCTCCAAGGCTCCGGAGATCGAGCGCTTCCTGAAGGCCCCCGATCCTTCCGTCCGCGTCATCCTCATCCACGGGCGCGACCGCTCGGGTGTGGGCGAGCGGGCCGAACGGTTGTGCAAGACCGTCACGCCGGACCTCAATGACCCCTTCAACGTCTCCCTGCTGACGGAGACGGACGTCGAGGCCGATGACGGACGGCTGGAGGACGCCCTGTCGGCCCTGTCGATGATGGGCGGGCGGCGGCTGGTGCGACTGCGCCTCGGCGGCGAGCGGGTGCCGCAGGAAAAGGCGCTCACCGCCGTTCTGAAGGGCCACGCCGAGGGCCAGTACAACCCCGATGCCGTCTGGGTGATCGAGGCGGGCAACCTGGGGCGGGAGTCGGCACTGCGTCGCGCGGCCGAGAGCCAGTCAGGCGCCGTCGGCATCGTCTGCTATGAGGATGAGACCGGCGATGTCGCGCGGATGACGCGGGAAGCCCTGCAGGCCGACAATGTCAGCCTGACGCGGGAGGCGCTGGACCGGTTCGTCGCGCGCCTGCCACGCGAACGCGGCCTGATGCGTCAGGAACTGGAGCGGCTGATCCTCTACATCGGGCCCGGATCGGGCCGTCAGATCGACGAGGCGGAGCTTGAGGCCCATCTGGGCGTCGAACCGCAGGCCTCGTTTCAGGACGCGGCCCAGCAGGCCTTTGGCGGCAAGGCGGCGGCCTGCCAGGCCGGCCTGCGCCGGGCCTTTGCCGAGGGCGAGGCGGCAGTCGCAGCCGTGCGCGCGGCGGGCCAGCACCTGGGGCGGCTGCGACGGATATCGGCGTCCATCGCCTCGGGTCAGGGCGCGCGCGAGGCCGCCAAGGCGGCCGGCGTCTTCTGGAAACAGGAAGCCGAGATCCTGCGGCAGGTGAAGGTCTGGTCCCCGCGTGACCTGCAGGAGGTCACCGAGGCCGTGGCGCTGGCCGAGGTTCGAACCAAGACCACCGGCCTGCCCGACCGGCTGATCACCGAGCGCCTGTTTCTGGAGATCTCCGCCCGGGCCCGCAGGCTGGGTCTCTAGCTGAAATATCCTGTTAATTTAGGGGTTTAACCGCGCTTCGACGCCTTGCGGAAGGCTGGCTTATTGGCCGCAGCGCTCTGGCGGGCGACCGTCTTCTCTTCGTGCTGGCCCGGCTTGAAGCCCCCGGACGTGGCCGCACCACGGCTACCGGCCTTCTTGGCCGCCAGGGCCCGTTTCATGGCATCAGCGGTCGGGTTGCTCTTGCCGGGATTGTGGGGCGCGTCGGTCATGCGCGCACCCTAGCACGACCCCGGATCAAAGGCGCATCAATCGACGGCACAGCTCGTCCAGCTGTTCCAGGCTGGCGTAGCGAAGGGTCAGCTCGCCCTTCCCCCCCCGATCCGCCAGCTCGACCTTCATGCCCAGGGCGTCGGCCAGATCCTGCTGCAGGGCCTCGATGTCGGCCGAGGCTTCGCTGGGGCCGGCACCCCCCCGCTGCGAGGGCCGCACCGGCCGGGTGCCCTCTGTCGCCTGACGCGCCAGGATTTCGGTCTGGCGGACGTTCAACCCCTTGGCCAGCACCTCTTCCGCGAGGGCCACCGGGTCCCGAGCGGTAATCAGGGCTCGCGCGTGTCCGGCGCTGAGGCGACCGGCCATGACGTGCTCGCGCACCGGCACAGGCAGTTGCAGCAGGCGCAGGGTGTTGGCCACATGGCTGCGGCTCTTGCCGACCACACCGGCGACCGCGTCCTGGGTGCGACCGAACCGTTCCATCAGCTGGGCATAGGCATTCGCCTCTTCCATGGGGTTGAGGTCTGCCCGCTGGACGTTCTCGATGATGGCGATCTCGAGCACCTCGACATCGTCCATCTGGCGCTCGATCACCGGCACGGTGGTCAGGCGGGCGGCCTGGGCCGCACGCCAGCGCCGTTCACCGGCAATGATCTGCCAGCGGTCCGTCTCGCCCGGCCAGGCCCGGACCAGAATGGGCTGCAGCACACCGCGATCGCGGATCGAGACGGTCAGTTCCTCGAGATCGGCCGGGGTGAACTGTTTGCGCGGCTGATCCGGATTGGGCCTCAGCAGCTCGATCGGCAGCATGCGCACGCCCGCAGGCGCGCCCTCGCCGGACACGGCCACCGGCTGTTCCCCGACGCTTTCGCCCAGCAGGGCCGACAGACCGCGCCCCAGACCTCTTTGACGTTCAGACACTTGTGCTTCTTTCTGCTCTGGAATTCAGGCCACGGCCAGCCGGCGGGAGCGCTCGCGTTTGACCACTTCGCGCGCCAGCTTCAGATAGGCCTGACTGCCCGCGCATTTCAGATCATAGATCAGGGCCGGCTTTCCGAACGATGGGGCCTCCGACACCCGGACATTCCGCGGGATGACGGCGTCATAGACCTTGTCGCCGAAGTGGGCCCGTACATCATTGGCCACCTGACCCGACAGGGCATTCCGCTTGTCATACATGGTCAGCACCAGCCCCTGGATTTCCAGACGGGGATTGAGGCTCTGGCGGACCATGTCGATGGTCTTCATCAGCTGCGTCAGCCCCTCCAAGGCGAAGAATTCGCACTGCAAAGGCACCAGTACAGCATCGGCAGCCGCCATGGCGTTGAGGGTCAACAGGTTCAGAGAAGGGGGGCAGTCGATCAGAACATAGTCGTACCGGGTCTGACCTTCGCGTGCGTGCGCCAGCAGCGCATCGCGCAGGCGGAAGGAGCGCCGATCGGCCTGGCTGAGCTCGATTTCAACCCCCGACATATCGGGGTCTGACGGGATAATGTGGAGCCCGGGAACGGCCGTTTCGACCGCCGCCTCGGCCACGGCCCTACCATCGGTCACGACGTCATAGATGGTGACGCGCCGTGTTTCACGTGAAACACCCAGGCCCGTCGAGGCATTGCCCTGGGGGTCCATATCGACGATCAGCACCTTTTCGCCGATGGCGGCCAGGGCCGTGCCCAGATTGATGGCCGTGGTGGTCTTCCCCACCCCGCCTTTCTGGTTCGACACGGCCAGTACGCGCGGTCCGGGCTTGGTCTCAGGCGGTACGGACACGACGCAGACTCCCGATACAGACGATACGGCCGCGGGGATCGCTTTGCGACGGCCGGAGTTCATGGGAGAATTGCCAGGATTTCCGCGCTTCGCGCAACTCCTCCTCCGCCCGTTCCCCCTTGAGAAACACGGCTTGTGCACCGCGTTGCATATAGGGCTGTGCATAACCGAGCAGCCGTTCCATCGGCGCAACCGCCCGAGCGGTGACCCGCTCGACCGAAATCTTCTGCTCTTCCGCACGACCATGAACCACGGTTGCCGGCAATCCCAGCGTTTCAACGACCTTGGTCAGGAAACGGCAGCGTTTCCCCAGACTGTCGATCAGCCAGACGTGGGCCCCGGGCCGATCCTTGAGAAGTATGGCCAGAACCAGACCCGGGAACCCGGCCCCGGCTCCCAGATCGGCCCAGGTGAGCGCCCGGGGCTCGACCTCCAGAAGCTGGGCGCTGTCCCAGGCATGCCGCAACCAGAAGTCCGGGAGGGTGTCAGGCCCCACCAGATTCATGACGGCATTGGTCTCTTCCAGCATCGCGCGGAAGCGCTCCAGCTCGCCCATGCGCGCGTCCGATGCCCCGGTGCGGTCCTGAAAGTCTGCAGCGATCCGAACGCTCACGCCGCCACACGCGCCTTTTTCACGTGGGCCAGCAGGGCGGTCAGGGCGCCGGGCGTCATGCCTTCGATCCGGGAGGCCTGACCCAGGGTCACGGGGCGAATCCTGGCGAGTTTCTCCCGAACTTCGGCCGACAGTCCGCCCATGGCGCCATAGTCGAGGTCGGTCGGCAGGCGCAGCCCTTCCTCACGCCGCAGAGCCTCGGCGTCCGCCGACTGGCGGTCCAGATAGCCGGCATAGGCAGCTTCGATCACCAGCTGGTCGCGCACCGCAGGGCTGCGCTCCGCGAGGTCCGGCCGGATCGGCAGAAACTGATCGAGGGTCACGCCGGAATGGGCCAAGAGATCGCGCACGGACCGACGCTGGCCATCGGCGTTCACATGAATGCCGAGACGTTTCGCCTCCCCGGGTGTAAAGCGGGTCTCATTGGCCCAGGCCAGAACATCGTCCAGCTCGGCCTGTTTTGCGGTGAACGCTCGCGCGCGCTCTGCACCGGCCAGTCCCAGCTCGATCGCGAGCGGCGTGAGACGGCGGTCGGCATTATCGGCCCTGAGGCTCAGCCGATATTCGGCGCGGCTGGTGAACATGCGGTAGGGCTCGGTCACACCCCGTGTGACCAGATCGTCGATCATCACGCCGATATAGGCCTGGTCGCGTCGCAGGATCACCGCGTCTTGTCCGCCCACCGCGCGGGCGGCGTTCAGCCCGGCCATCAACCCTTGAGCCGCCGCCTCCTCATAGCCGGTCGTGCCGTTGATCTGGCCGGCCAGATAAAGCCCCGGGCGCGCCTTGACTTCCAGCGTCGGCAACAGCTCACGCGGGTCGACATAGTCATATTCGATCGCATAGCCGTAGCGGAACACCTCCACCCCCTCGAGCCCCGGAATGGTGCGCAGGAAGGAGTCCTGGGTGGCTTCGGAGACCGACGTCGAAATGCCGTTCGGATAGACGGTCGGATCGTCCAGACCCTCGGGCTCGAGAAAAATCTGATGGCTGGTCTTGTCGGCGAAGCGGACCACCTTGTCCTCGATCGACGGACAGTAGCGCGGCCCCCGGCCGGACAGATACCCGCCATAGACGGCGCTTTCGCCAAGATTCTTGGCGATGATCCGGTGGGTCTCTTCGGTGGTGTGGGTAATGCCGCAGGCGATCTGCGGTACGGTGATCCGGTCGGTCAGGAAGCTGAAGGGCACGGGCTCGGCGTCGGCCTGCTGCATTTCCAGCCGGTCCCAGGCGATGGTGCGCCCATCCAGCCGTGCGGGCGTCCCGGTCTTGAGTCGACCCAGAGCGAGGCCTGCAGCATGCAGATCGGCCGCCAGACCCGTCGACGGCGCCTCGCCATGGCGGCCTGCCGGAATACGCAGATCGCCCCGGTGAATGACGCCGTTCAGGAAGGTGCCGGTTGTCAGCACCACAGCCCCGGCGCGCAGAGTCTCGCCCGCCTCGGTCTCAACCCCGACTACCCGGTTTTCGTTGACGATCAATCGCTCCGCCGTTCCCGCCATCAGGGTCAGGTTCGGGGTTGCGGACAGTTCGGCCTGCATGGCCTCCCGATAGAGACGCCGGTCGATCTGGGAGCGCGGGCCCTGAACAGCCGCGCCCTTGGATCGGTTCAGCATGCGGAACTGGATGCCCGACACATCGGCCAGGCGCCCCATGATGCCGTCCAGGGCATCGATCTCACGGACCAGATGCCCTTTGCCCAGGCCACCGATGGCCGGATTGCAGCTCATCTCGCCGATGGTGTCGAGCCGCTGGGTCAGCAGGACCGTTCGGGCCCCGGCGCGCGCCGAGGCCGCCGCCGCTTCACAGCCGGCGTGCCCGCCCCCGATGACGATGACGTCGAATGTGTTCATGGCCGGGACATAGGGGAAAACCAGCTCATTCGCCACCGTGGCCGGGTTGTTTCACGTGAAACTATTTGCCGATGCAGAAGCTGGCGAACACCTCGCCGAGGATATCCTCCACCCCCACCTCTCCGGTGATACGGGCGAGGCTGGCCGCCGCCCGACGCAGATCCTCTCCGGCCATCTCGGGCGAGCGTGTCAGGGCCTGCCGTGCGGATCGGACAGAACCCAGCGCCTCTTCCAGCCTGAGCCGATGCCGTTCCCGTGTCAGGGCCGGGAAATCCCCGCCGCTGAGGTCCCGCGCAAGACGCGCCGCCAGCCAGTTGGTCAGCGCCTCCAGCCCCTGACCCGACGTGGGTGAAACGACCAGCGTCGCCATACCGTCCACAGCACCCGGCCAGTCGGTTCGCTCCAGATCCGCCTTGGTCCGCACGCAGAGGTCACTGGAACGGACCAGGGAACCTGCGGGATAGACCGGATCGCCGGGTGCCACCACCCAGAGCCGCAGATCGGCGGCCTCGGCCCGGGCCCGGGCCCGGCGCACCCCCTCGGCCTCGACCGGGTCGTCGCTGTCGCGCAGTCCGGCCGTATCGGACAAGGTCACCGCATAGCCGCCGATCACGAGGGTTGCATCCAGCACATCCCGAGTGGTTCCGGCGATCGGCGTGACGATCGCGGCCTCCCGTTCGACGAGGGCATTGAACAGGGAGGACTTGCCGGCATTGGTCTCGCCGATCAGCACGATCCGATAGCCCTCCCGGATTCGTTCTCCCCGCCGTCCGTTCGCCAGAGCCCGCTCCAGATCCGTGACCAGGCCGTCAAGCACCGGTCCTGCCCGGCTCGCGAGCGCCTCCGGAATATCTTCGTCGGGAAAGTCGATCTCCGCCTCGACCAGCGACAGGGCGGTCAGGAGATCCCGACGGAAGCCCGCATAGGCTTCGGCGAGGGCACCCCCAAGCTGCCCGAGGGCCTGCGCGGATTGCTCTGTCGTTTCGGCATCGATCAGATCGGCGATCGCCTCGGCCTGCGTCAGATCCAGCTTGCCATTCTCGAAGGCGCGACGGGTGAACTCTCCCGGCTCGGCCGGTCGCACGCCCAAGTCGACCAGGGCCTTGCTGACGCCTTCCACCACCGCCCGCCCGCCATGGAGATGGAGCTCGGCCGCATCCTCGCCCGTATAACTGGCGGGTGCCTTGAACCGCAGGACGAGCGCCTGATCCAGCGTCTCCCCCTGATAGCGGAGGATGCGGACGACCGCCTGTCTCGGAGCCGGCAGGCCCACGCCAAGCCCCTTCAGCACACGGTCGCAGTCCGGACCCGACAGACGGATAACGGCCACCGCCCCCCGGCCCGGCGGCGTGGCCAGGGCAAAGAGCGTGTCCGTCACCGGGGCCTCATTTTGTGGCGGCTTCCATCATGCGCCGGAACTGCTCCTGGGCCTGGAGGCCAAAGCCGGTCCAGGTCTTCATCAGCTCTTCCGGCTGCATGGCCGCCATATTCTCAGCCATGCGCTTCTGCATTTCGGCGACCATGGCGTCGTTGAGGGGCGCCACATCCGGCAGACCCAGAAAGGCACGCGCCTCGGCCGGAGTGCAATCGATCTCGACATTGACCTTCATGAAGTCTCCTTCGTCCTAACGCTCGGTTCGCGGAACCTCGCTGCTTGAGGACGTTTCACGTGAAACACGCCCTCAAGCAGCCTCGCACCGCCTGCGAGGCGATAGGGCCAGATTAGGTGTTCATCGACTGGAAGAAGTCCGCGTTGTTCTTGGACTGGCGAAGCTTGTCGAGCAGGAATTCGATCGCGTCCTGCGGGCCCATGGGATTGAGGATTCGGCGCAGGACATAGGTCTTGGCCAGCTGGTCCCGCGGCGTGATCAGGTCTTCCTTGCGAGTGCCCGACTTGAGCACATCGATCGCCGGGAAGATGCGCTTGTCGGCGACCTTGCGGTCCAGCACGATCTCCGAGTTGCCGGTGCCCTTGAACTCTTCGAAGATCACCTCATCCATGCGGCTGCCGGTATCGATCAGGGCGGTGGCGATGATCGTCAGCGACCCGCCCTGCTCCACATTGCGCGCCGCGCCGAAGAAGCGCTTGGGCCGCTGCAGGGCGTTGGCGTCCACACCGCCGGTCAGAACCTTGCCCGACGACGGCACGGTCGCATTATAGGCCCGGCCCAGGCGGGTGATGGAGTCGAGCAGGATCACCACATCCTTCTTGTGCTCGACCAGACGCTTGGCCTTTTCGATCACCATCTCGGCCACCGCCACGTGGCGCGACGCCGGCTCGTCAAAGGTCGAGGCGACCACCTCGCCCTTCACCGTGCGCTGCATGTCTGTCACTTCCTCAGGCCGCTCATCAATCAGCAGCACGATCAGGAAGACCTCGGGGTGATTGGCCTCGATCGACTTGGCGATGTTCTGCAGCATGACCGTCTTGCCGACCCGCGGCGGGGCGACAATCAAACAGCGCTGGCCCTTGCCGAGCGGCGCAACGATGTCGATGACCCGGCCCGAGCGGTCCTTCAGCGTCGGGTCCTGGATTTCCATGTGCAGCCGCTCTTCCGGATAGAGCGGGGTCAGATTGTCGAACAGGACCTTGGTCTTGACCAGTTCCGGGTCTTCCAGATTGATCGTGTCGACCTTGAGCAGGGCGAAATAGCGCTCGCCTTCCCGCGGGCCACGGACGGCCCCGTGGATCGTGTCGCCGGACCGCAGGCCGAAACGGCGGATCTGCGAGGGCGAGACATAGATGTCATCGGGCCCGGGCAGATAGTTGGCGTCCGGGCTGCGCAGGAAACCGAAGCCGTCGGGCAGGATTTCCAGCACCCCGTCAGCGATGATCTCGACCTCTTCCTCGGCCAGGGCCTTGAGGATGGCGAACAAAAGATCCTGCTTGCGCAGGTTGGAGGCGTTCTCGACCTCGAGCTGTTCGGCGAAGGCGACCAGATCGGCCGGGGTCTTTTCGTTCAGCTCGGCGAGGGTGATGCGGCCGGACGGGACGATGGCCTCGCCGTCTTCCTCATCGTCCTCGGTCGTGTCGATCTCGGTCGTCGGCGTGTCGGCATGCGCGTCCTCTGCGGGCAGGACGTCGGTTTCGGGCGATTCTGGGGTGTCTGGGGTGTCGCTCATGGGAACTCACACAGGGGCTGCCTCCTGCAACAACACCTCGCAGGAGAAAATCGCCAAGAATTTCAAGGCCTTGCGGCCATCCGGAAGGCTCCACCATCTGCTGGGTCGCTCACGCGACGGGGACTGGGCAAATGGGGAGAAGAGAAGGGCACCGCCCCGCAGGACGGCTCAGGGCCACGGAAACCACGCCCGATGCACCGGGTCAAGCCCGTCGCCATCGCGACGTCAGCGCGTCCCCCACTCCAGGGTCACGGACAGCACCATGACAATGGCGATCAGAAACGGCACCTCATTGGTCATGCGCCAGAAGCGCCCGGTCCGGACCGAGGTGCCCGCCTGGATGCGGCGGAACTCGGCCGACAGATAGCCGTGCCAGCCGCTGAGCGCGAAGACGCCCGCGATCTTGGCCAGCATCCACGGCTGATGGGCAAAGCTCCAGTCCGCGCCCCCGCCACTGCGCAACCAGAACAGCCACAGGCCGAAGGCCCAGGCGGCCGCCATGGCCGGGTTGAGGATGATCTTCAGCAGGCGCCGCTGCCAGGTCCGCAGCAGGCCGCGCATCTCGCCGCGCAGGGGTTCGGGCCGGTCGGCCAGTTCGGCGTCATAGGCATAGAGGCGCGGCAGGAACAGCAAGCCCGCCATCCAGGCGATCACCGCCAGAATGTGCAGGGCCCGGGCGAGATCATACAGGTTCACGCGGCTGCCCCCCCTCTGCGCTCCGCCTGACACGGGCATGCCTTCCAGTCGGCCTGGCAGCCCGGGCCGAACGGCGACGTGCCCGCCCGATCCAGCGCCGCGATCACCCCTTCGGCCAGGCCAGAGATGAAGGCGGGGGTCACACTGACGGTGGGCACCCGGATATAGGGATGGATGCCGCGTTCCTCGGCCAGCTCGCGGTATTCGATGTCGAGCTCCACGAGCGTCTCTATATGCTCGGACACAAAGGCGATCGGCACCAGGATGACTCCCACGCCATCGCCGCCAGCTTGTTCCAGCGCCTCGGGCGTCGACGGTCCCAGCCATTTCATCGGCCCCACCCGGCTCTGGTAGCACAGGCCCCAGTCGGTCAGGCCGAGCCGTTCGGCGACGGCGCGGCACCCGGCCTCGACCTGTTCGGCGTAGGGATCGCCCTTTCGGGTCACCAGCGACTCAGGGATGCCATGGGCCGAGAACAGAACCCGGACCGGCTGATCCCCCGCCGCCTTCAGGGCCTCGCCGATGAGCCCGGCCTGCGCCTCGATCCAGCCCTCCGGGCGTGGATAGCAGCAGATCGTCCGGCTGATCCCTGGCCCGCGATAGGTCTCCTGCCAGAGCTTCAGCGACGACGCCGTCGTCGTGGTTGAAAACTGCGGATAGAGGGGCAGGAGCACGATCTGGTCCGGAGCCCAGGCCTCGACCTCGGCCGCCACCGCCCCGGTCATGGGGTGCCAGTATCGCATGCACACGAAGGTCCGGACGTCATCCGCCGGCAGGCGGTCGGACAGGGCCTGTTCCAGCGCCGTGGCCTGGGCCCGCGTTCCGGGCAGGAGGGGCGACCCTCCGCCCATAAGGGCATAGTTGGCCTGGGCGCTCGTCTCGCGGCGGCTGGAGATCAGCCGGGCAAGCGGCGTCCGCAACACCCCCGGCAGGCCGATGATGGCCGGGTCATTGAACAGGTTGAACAGGAAGGGCCGCACCGAGTCCGGCCCGTCGGGCCCGCCCAGATTGAACAGGACCACTGCGATCCGGCGGCCCCGACTGTCCCGCGGCAGGCTCATTGGGCGCCGATCCTTTTCAGCACCTGCTCGACGTGAGCGATCGGGACATCGGGCAGAATTCCGTGGCCCAGATTGAAGATCCACGGCCCCTCGTCCCAGGCCTCCAGCAACTGGTCCACACGCCGGTCCAGTGCAGGACCGCCGGCCCTGAGCAGCAGAGGGTCAAGCGCGCCCTGAATGGGCTTGATGGCCTGTACCCGCCGGCCGACCGCCAGCGGGCAGGCCGTGTCCAGCGCCACGGCCTGAACATCGCACTCCTGGGCATAGCGTTCGGCCAACGCTGCCGATCCGCGCGGGAAACCGATCAGGGGGACGGTCACGCCCAGCTCCCGTACGCGCGCGACCAGCTTTTGATGAGGTCCGAGGACAAGGATCTCAAACAGATCGTCGGGCAGGCCCTCGGCCCAACTCTCGAAGATCTTGAGCACCTGGGCCCCGGCATCCGCCTGCATCTTCAGATAATGGGCGGTGGCCTCAACCAGAATATCCAGCAGGGCCAGAACCTTCTCCGGCTCCCGGTAATAGAAGGTTCGTGCCTGAGCGCGCTCGCCCTTGCCGATCGAACGGCTCTCGCCGTCCAGCATATAGGTGGCAACCGTCCAGGGGGCCCCGGCAAAGCCGATCAGGGTCCGCTCGGGGTCCAGTGCGGCCCGCACCCGGCTGAGGGTCTCCCCGACGGGCGACAGGGCCTCTCCCGCGCCGGCCGTCAGCGCCTCCATCGAGGCCAGATCGGGCAAGGCCCCGAGGCGCGGTCCCTCTCCTGCCTCGAACCAGACCGCCTGGCCCAGCGCCCGGGGAATCAGCAGGATGTCGGCAAAGACGATGGCCGCATCAAACCCGAACCGCCGCATGGGCTGGAGCGTGGCCTCCGCCGCCTTCTCCGGATCGAGGCAGAATTCGATAAAGCCCGGCGTCGTGGCCCTCAGCGCACGATACTCGGGCAGATAGCGCCCCGCCTGCCGCATGAACCAGACCGGGGGCCGGTCGGTGACCTCGCCCCTCAGGGCCTTGAGCAAGCGCGTATCCGTCATGAAGCGGCTTTAGGCCTGGCGGGCGAAGACCTCAAGCGGGCGAAATGCCTCGCTCTGCTTCTCCTCCTCTCGATAGAGATCTTGAAAATGAAAATAGCAGACAGGGCGGGGGACGACGGGGACAGTTGGCACGAGGCCGGCGCCTGAACGGGACCTTTTCACAGGAATGGGTGGCGACGATCGAGGGCGCGGGTCATGCCTGTAGAAACCGGGGATAATCCTTAATCAAACCTTAACACGCAGGCCCGGACGCCGACGTCCGTCAGGGGATGATCTGTTTACGGATTAACGTCTCATTAACCTTTCCCCAAGGCATTCGGCGGCCGGTTCCTCCCTTTGGACAGATGGCTCCGAATTGTCGCCGGATCTTCACATTCATCCCCGATGCCTGAGCCCCACGCCCCTCATGCGGGATTCTGCCCGCATGAGGGGACGATTGATCCCCGTCTGACGAGGCCCCTCATCCACAGGAATCCCGGATTCGCTCCGCAGGAGTCTGGCCCGCGTCGAACAGGTTTGACGCCTGCGCCGCTTCGGACGATGACAGGGCATGACCCCGATGCGCTCAGGCTCCGGCCGGCTGGCCACCTACTTCCACGTCCATCTGGTCTCTGATTCGACCGGGGAGACCCTGAACGCCATGGCCAAGGCGGTCACGGCGCGTTTTGACGGCGTGATCCCGATCGAACACATCTATGCCCTGGTGCGGTCGCCCAAACAGATGGAGCGGGTTCTGGAGGAAGTGGCCGCAGCGCCGGGCGTAGTTCTGCACACCCTGGTCGACAAGGGCCTGCGGCTGCAGCTCGAGGACGGCTGCCGCGCGCTGGACATGCCCCAGATCGGGGCCCTGGATCCGCTCGTGGGGGCGCTGTCCCACTATCTGGGGGCGGCGCTGTCGACCCGGGTCGGGGCCCAGCATGCGCTCGATACCGACTATTTCAACCGGATCGGGGCGCTGGACTTTGCCATGGCCCATGACGACGGCCAGGGCACGACTGAACAGCTGGAGGCGGCCGATGTGGTCCTGTGCGGGGTCAGCCGCACGTCCAAGACCCCGACCTGCATCTATCTGGCGCACCGGGGTATCCGCGCGGCCAATGTGCCGCTGGTTCCGGGTCAGGAAGACGGCGAGCGCCTTACACAGCTGAAGGGGCCGTTGATCGTGGGCCTGACGGTCTCGCCCGACCGGCTGGTGCAGATCCGGCGCAATCGCCTCGACGGTCTGAACGCCGGCCGCAGCTCCTCCTATATCGACCACGACGCGGTGCGCGACGAGACGATCAAGGCGCGCCGGGCCTTTGAGCGTCGGGGCTGGCCGGTCATCGACGTGACCCGGCGCTCGGTCGAGGAAACGGCCGCCGCCATCGTCAATCTGCTGAGCGAGCGCCGCTCGGGCAAGGCGGGCCTGACCCCGGGCATGCCGTCATGAGCCCCGCATTCCAGCGCCAGCCCCTGGTGCTGGCCTCTGCCAGCGCGGCCCGGCGCGCCCTGATGGCCGGGGTGGGCCTGTCGGTCGAACTCCAGCCAGCCGATCTGGACGAGGAGGGTCTTCGGCAGGCCAACCCCGACCTCAAGCCGGCCGACATGGCCGTGTGTCTGGCCGAGACCAAGGCTGTCGCGGTCAGCCGGATGCGCCCGGGGGTACTGGTGCTGGGGGGCGATCAGATCCTCGAGGACGACGGGGCCATTGTCTCCAAGGCGGAGACCCTGGCGGACGTAGCGGCGCGTCTCCGGGGGTTTCGGGGCAGGACCCACCATCTGCATTCGGGGGCGGCGCTGGCTCGCGATGGCGCGGTCGTCTGGCGTCATGTCGACACCGCGGCCCTGACCGTGCGGGACTTCTCGGAGGCCTGGCTCGCCGCCTATCTCGAGGCCGAAGGAGCGGCCCTGACCGGCGTGGTCGGGGGTTACCGGCTGGAAGGCCCCGGGGCCCAGCTGTTCTCCCGCATCGACGGCGACTATTTCACCATCCTCGGTCTGCCGCTCTGGGCGGTGCTGGAAGCCCTGCGGGATCAGGGTGTGATCGACCGATGACTATCCGGGCCGGGGTCGCGGGCTGGCCGATCGCCCATTCGCTCAGTCCCGTGATCCACGGGGCCTGGATGCGGGCCGCCGGTCTTGATGCCGACTACACGGCCTTTGGACCCCAGACCGAAACGCAGTTCCGAGACCTGATTGGACAAGTTCGACTCGGCACCCTTTGCGGGCTCAATGTCACCGCCCCCTGGAAGGAAGTCGCCCTCGCGCTGGCGGATGAAGCGAGTGACACCGCACGGGCCTGCGGCTCGGCCAATCTGCTTTGGCTGGACGAAGGTGTCCTCAGGGCGGACAGCACAGACGGCCACGGCCTGATGGGGGCGCTTGGAGAACAGGCGCCGTCTCTGCACCGGGCAGGCCGGGCCGCCGTCGTTCTCGGTGCGGGCGGGGCTGCCCGCGCGGCCGTCCATGCCCTGGGGCAGGTCTTTGCCGAGGTGCGGATCGTCAACCGAACGCCCGCACGGGCCGAGGCGCTGATCGCCGCCGTCCAGCCCCATACGCCTGCCCGGCTGGTTCGCGGGCAGGCTGTTTCCGATGCCGCCCTCGTCGTCAACGCCCTGAGCGTCCCGCCCGAGGTGGACATGACGATGCTCTCGCCCGATGCCGTGCTGATGGACATGACCTATCGCCCCCTCATAACCGACTTTCTGCGGGCCGGCGCAGATCGGGGCCATACGACGGTCGACGGACTGGCCATGCTGATCGGTCAGGCCCGGCCGTCGTTCGAGACCCTGTTCAGGGTGGCCCCGCCGGACGTCGACGTCCGGGCCGAGGCCCTGCGAGGGCTGGGAGAGAGGCCATGATCGTCCTGGTCCTGACCGGCTCGATCGGCATGGGCAAGAGCACGACCGCCCGCCTGTTCGAGGAAGCGGGGGCCGCGATCTGGGATGCGGATGCAGCCGTCCATGCCCTCTACCGGAAAGGGGGCGCGGCCGTGGCCGCGGTCGAAGCGGCCTTCCCGGGCGTAGTCGTCGACGGCGCGGTCGACCGGGCCCGGCTGTCGGAGCGACTTCAGCGGGAGCCCGATGGCTTCCGGACGCTGGAGGCCATCGTCCATCCTCTGGTGCGGGCCGACCGCGAGGCCTTCATCGACCGGGCGCGCGAGGAGGGCCGGCCCGTGGTGGTTCTGGACATCCCCCTGTGGTTCGAAACGGGGGCGGACCGGACCGGTGTCACCGCCGTCGTGGTCGTCAGCGCGCCCCCGGCCGAGCAGCGGCGACGGGTCCTGTCCAGACCGGGCATGACCGAGGCCCGTTTCCGCCAGATCCTGTCGCGGCAGGTGCCGGATGCCGAGAAGCGTGCCCGCGCCGATGCGGTCATCGACACCGGCCGGGGCGTCCCGCACGCCCGCGAGCAGGTGCGCCTGTTGATGGAACGCCTGACATAGACGCCGACGGATTGAAGCCCGGGGCGAAGCGCGGCATCAGGGGGCATGGCCCGCGAGATCGTTCTGGATACCGAAACCACCGGCTTTGACCCCCGGACCGGCGACCGGATGATCGAGGTCGGCTGTATAGAGATCGACGACCTTCTGCCGACCGGCCGCACCTTTCACCGGCTGATCAACCCCGAGCGCGACATTCCGGCCGGCGCCATCGCCGTCCACGGCATCACCAATGACAAGGTGCGCGACGCGCCCAAATTCGCCGAGATCGCCGTCGATCTGCTGGAATTCATCGGCGATGCCCCGGTGATCGCCCATAATGCCAGCTTCGACCGGGCCTTCCTCAATCATGAACTGGGGCTGTGCGGCCAGCTGCTGATCGAGGAGGTACGCTGGATCGACACCCTGCAGATGGCACAGATGCGCTTTCCCGGCATGGCCAATTCGCTGGATGCCCTGTGTCGCCGGTTCAAGATATCCCTGACCGAGCGCAGCCTGCACGGAGCATTGATCGACGCGCGCCTGCTGTCCGACGTCTATCTGGAACTGAAGGGCGGCAAGGCCCGGTCGCTGGAACTGGTCACCCTGTCGGGCCACGCCGCGGGGCAGGACGGGCCGCGGCGCTATGGGGCACGGCCCATACCGCTCTCGCCTCGCCTGACAGAGACCGAGCTTCAGGCGCATGCGGCCTTTGTCGCCGCAGAACTGGGCGAACAGGCCCTCTGGCTGAAGGCCTGATCGTCCCGCCTTCGAGGGCTCAGGCCTGACCGGGAGGGGTCGAGGCGCCGCGCGCGATCTGGGCCTGACGCTGGGTGTAGATGGCGGCGAAGTCGATGGGCTCCATCAGGAAGGGCGGATAGAAGCCACCGTCCGACGTGGCCTTGGCGATGGTCTCGCGCGCGAACGGGAACAGATAGCGCGGGCATTCGATCAGCAGCAGCGGCTCAATGTCCTTTTCCGCGACATTCATCAACTGGAACAGGCCGCCATAGACCAGTTCGACCTGGAACACCGGCTTGTCCTCGCTGGTCGCCTTGACCGACAGCTTCAGCTCCACCTCGAACAGGCCGTCCTGACGCCCCTGGGCGTTCATCTCGACGCCGAGATCGATATTGGGGCGTCCCTCGACCTTCAGGCTCTCCGGCGCGCGCGGGTTCTCGAACGAGAAGTCGCGCACATACTGGGCCATGATGCGAAAGCCCGGCAGGGCGGGCTGGCCCGGCTGCACCGGCGTTTCGGTCGAGCCGTTGGGGGTGTCGCCGGTCGGGGCGGGAGGCGTGGAGTCGGTCATGCGCGGGCAGGTCTTCCTGGTCGATGATGTCGCGGGCCACAGGGCGGCACCGAAGGCGGGGCGACTAGCATGACGGGGGCGGGGCGGCAATGTCGCGCACCCCGGGGTGGTCCTCGCGGCCCGGGCCGCCTTGCATGGGGCCCCGGCAATCCCTAATCCTCAGGGTCAAGCGCCGCACCTCCGGTGGCGCCAGACCCGGACCCGTCGTGAACCCTCAATTCCAGATCATCCTGTTTGCCGTTATCGCGGCCGTGGTGCTGTTCCAGCTGTATAATGTGCTGGGCAAGAAGGTCGGCCGCCAGCCCGAGGAGGATGCCCGCGCCCGGCCCCAGCCCCCGGGTGCGGGCGACGCGGGCCCCGCCTCGCCCGCGACATCCGGACCGGCGCTGGATGCCCATACACTCGCGGCCATTGCCGGCCTGAAGGCCCGCGACCCGAATTTCGACCCCAACCGCTTCATGGACGGCGCGCGGCAGGCGCATGAGACCATCGTGCGCGGCTATGCCGAGGGGGACCGGGAGGCCCTGAAACCGCTCCTGACCCCCGTCGTCATGACCTCGTTCGAGGCCGGCATGGCCGACCGCGAGGCCCACGGCGTGCAGGAGCGGGTTGAATTCCCGCATCCGCCTCGCGCCGATCTGGAGCTGGCGACGGTCGAGGGCGAGAAGGCCGTGGCCCGGGTGCGCTTCCTGTCGGAACTGAAGCAGACCATCAGCGCCGCCAACCAGGAGCCCCGGGTCGAGGAGCGCCGCACCGCCGAGATCTGGACCTTCGAGCGGCCGCTGAACGCCAGCGATCCCAACTGGGTGCTCGCCCGGGTGGAGCCTGCCTCCGCATGACGCCCGGGGCAGGCCGGGCAAGGAGGGGCGCGGCGCTATGGCTGGCCGCCCTTTTATCCGCCTGTGCCAGCGCGCCCGGCCCGGTCACCCCGCCGCAGCCGGAGCCGCCGCCTCCGGTCACCCAACCCACTCCCCCGCCACCGCCGCCGGCAGTTGGCGCCATGGCGCTCACCGCCCTGCCCGGCTGGGATCAGGAAGATCATCTGACGGCGCTGACCGCCTATGGCGCCGGCTGTGGGGTCGATCGCAGCCCGGCGGCCCGGCGTACCTGTGCCGATGCGCGCACGCTTCTTGCCCGGGGCCGGGTCACGCCCAGCGAGGCGCGCGCCTTTCTCGAAGGCCGGTTCGTCGCGGTCGAGGCCGTCGCCCCCGAACCCCCGCGCGCCCTGCTGACCGCTTATTTCGCGCCGGAATATGAGGCGCGCCGCACGCCCGATGCCAATTTTGACGCGCCGGTGCTGGCCCCGCCGCCCGGCTGGCGTCGCGGAGACCGGCTCCCGGACCGGGCGGCGATCGAGGCCGACCCCGCCTCCTATCCGGTCCTCGGCTGGATGCGGGCCGAGGACCTCTTCTTCCTGCAGATCCAGGGCTCGGGCTATCTGACCTTTGCCGACGGATCGCGCGCCCGCGCCGCCTATGCCGCCGACAATGGCCATCCCTTCGTCGGTATCGCCCGGCCCATGGCGGACCGGGGCCTGCTGCCCCCCAACGGCACCTCGGGCGACGCCATCCGCGCCTGGCTGGCCGCCCACCGGGGGCCCGAGGCCCGCGCAGTGATGGCCCTCAACCCCCGCTACATCTTTTTCCGCATGGACCCCGACGACAGCGGCCACCCGGCCGGGGCCGCGGGCATTCCCCTGCCCGAACGCCGCGCCATTGCCGTTGACCCCGCCCACTGGACCTATGGCGAGCCGGTCTGGATCGAGGCCGACGGCGGCAATCTGATCGGCGCCCGCGCCAGCTATCGCGGTCTGGTCATGGCGCTCGACACCGGCTCGGCAATCCGCGGCCCGGTCCGCGCCGACCTCTATATGGGCCGGGGCGATGCGGCGGGCGCCGAAGCGGGCGCGGTTCGCCATCCCCTCAGGATGTGGCGGCTGGTGCCGAGGTTCTAACTCTGCTTTGCGCTCTGGATGGCGTGCCGGAAGCCATCGGGGTCACGCAGTCGAAGCTCGATCCGTTTGTCATCGGCGAGATGCACAACCAGTGAGCGGCCGAACAGCCCTGATCGCTCCTCTAAAGTCTGTATCCGGCGCAGCTTGATCTCATGCTCTAGCCCCCAGATCTCGGGCATGAACATCAAGGAGAACGGGAAACACGGCATAACGAACAATGTATCCCGGGTGACGCAGACCTTGAGCACGTTGGATGCTCCGCCAAGCGCGCGGAGGCCTCCCAGTTCACGCCCCGATGTGCGGTTCTCCTCGAACACGCAGTCGGGCGGAGTCGTCGGGAATATCCTTTTGCCGCCCTGCCTGCGGTAAACAACGGATGCCGTTACGATGGCCCCAATCCACACAATGGGGAATGCGACGATAATAGCAGCGTGCTGGTCGACGAAATCCTCGATCACCGCCGCCGCATCCCGCCCAGTACGCCGCGCAGGATTTCGCGGGTGAGGGTTGAGCCGGCGGTGCGCAGGACGGATTTGGTCGCGGCTTCCAGCGGGGTTTCCCGGGTCGAGCGGCGGGCCGGGGTGCGAGCCCGGGCCTCGCGCTCGGCCTCGCGGCGGATGCGGGTTTCTTCCTTCTCGCGGGCGATGCGGGCCCTTTCCGCCTCCTTCGCTGCCAGCGCATCGGCCCTGGCCTTGTCCGCAGCGGCTTTCGCCTCGGCTTCGGCGGCATCCGCCTCCCCCCGCCGGGCGGTCAGGATTTCATGGGCCGACTCCCGGTCCACCGGAGTGTCATAGACGCCCCGCACCGGACTGGCGGCCATGACGGCAGCGCGTTCGGCGTCGGTCGCCGGGCCGAGGCGACTGTCGGGCGGGCGGATCTTCGTGCGGGCCACCATCGAGGGCGCGCCCTTTTCGTCGAGGGTCGAAACCACCGCCTCACCCACGCCCAGCGCCGGAATGGCTTCGGTGGTGTCAAAGGCCGGATTGGGCCGGAAACTGCCCGCTGCGGCCCGCAAGCCCTTCTGCTCGGACGGCGTATAGGCCCTCAGCGCGTGCTGGATCCGGTTGCCCAGTTGGCTGAGCACACTGTCGGGAATATCCGCCGGGTTCTGGGTGACGAAATAGACCCCCACCCCCTTGGAGCGGATCAGGCGCACCACCTGCTCCACCTTGTCGACCAGGGCTTTGGGCGTGTCGTCGAACAGCAGGTGAGCCTCGTCGAAGAAGAACACCAGACGCGGCTTTTCCGGGTCGCCGATCTCGGGCAGCTGCTCGAACAGCTCCGACAGCAGCCACAGCAGGAAGGCGGAATACAGCCTTGGACTGTTCATCAGCCGGGCGGCGTGCAGCACATTGACCTGTCCCCGCCCGTCCAGACTGGTGCGGATCAGGTCCTCGAGCCTGAGCGCCGGCTCGCCGAAAAAGGCCTTGCCCCCCTCCTGTTCCAGTTGCAGCAGCGACCGCTGGATGGCGGCGATCGAGGCGGGGGCCACATGGCCGACCTCGCGCCCGATGCGCTCGGCATTCTCGCCCACATGCACCAGCAGGGCCCGCAAGTCGTCGAGGTCGAGCAGCAGCAGGCCCTCGGCGTCCGCGACATGGAAGACGACCGACAGCACGCCCTCCTGAACCTCGTTCAGTCCCAGCATGCGGGCCATCAGCACCGGGCCGATCTCGCTGACCGTGGTGCGCACCGGATGGCCCGCCTCGCCATACAGGTCCCAGAAGACCGTCGGCGCTGCGCGCGGCGTCAGGGTCAGCTGCATACCCTCGGCCCGGGCGACCAGCTTCTCATTGGGGGTGCCGGCCACCGCTATGCCCGACAGGTCGCCCTTCACATCGGCGCAGAACACCGGGACCCCTGCGTCGGAAAACCCCTGCGCCAGGATCTGCAGGGTGACGGTCTTGCCCGTTCCGGTGGCACCCGCAATCACCCCGTGGCGATTGGCGCGATCAAACCGCAGATAGCGGGGCGGACTGTCGCCGTCGTCGTCCGTCCACCCCAGAAACAGCCCGTTCGTCGCGCTCATGCCTGACCCCGCCAATACCTGTCACGAGACATAGACCAGACCGTGATTGACGGGAACGCCCGGAAGCCGGACAACCGGCTGATGAAGCCCGCCATGGCCATTCCGACCTCGACTGTATCGCGCAATGCGCTGGTGCTGCTGGCCGCCGTGGCCGGAGGCGCGGCCCTCTATTGGCTTCGGGACATCCTGACCCCGCTGGCCATGGCCATCTTCCTGCTGATCATGATCGACGGCATCAAGCGGTTCGTGGCGGACCATACGCTGCTGAACGACCGCATGGCCGGGGTGGCCGCGCTGGTGCTCGTCATCCTCGGCTTCTTCGCCTCGATCGCCATCATCGTGAACGGGGCCGCGGGGTTTTTCGGCGAGGCCTCGGGCGTGTCCACCCGTCTGGGCCCGCGGATCGACCAGGTGATCCGAGATCTGGCGACCCTGTTCGGTGTCGACAGCCCGCCTACGGCCATGGACCTGATCGGGGATGTCGATCTGCGCAGCTATGTGGCCGACTTCGCCATGCAGGTTCAGAACGTCGCCAGCGGGGCCTTTTTCGTCCTCGTCTATCTTGGCTTCCTGATCGCCGCCCAGTCCGGCTTCCAGCGCAAGATCGTCGGCATGTTTCCGGTGCGCGAAACCCGGCACGAGGCCCGCGCCGTCTTTCAGCGGATCCGCTCGGGGGTCGAGGGCTATCTGTGGGTCCAGGCCGTCACCGGGGTGATGATCTGTGCCGTCGCCTGGATGCTGATGCGGGCGGTAGGCCTGCAGAATGCCGAGTTCTGGACCTTTGTGATCTTCGTGGTCGGCTTCATCCCGATCCTGGGTGGCGCGATCGCGGGTCTGGCCCCGCCCTTGTTTGCCCTGGTCCAGTTCGAAAGCTACTGGCCCGCCCTGATCCTGCTGATCGGTCTGCAGGCCGTGCTGTTCATCGTCGGTAACTGGATCCAGCCGCGCATGCAGGGTGACAACCAGAATATCGACCCGATCGTGGTGCTGCTGTCGCTGGCCCTTTGGGGCAAGCTGTGGGGCGTGATCGGCATGTTTCTGTCGACCCCTCTGGCGGTGCTGGCCATGGCGATCCTGGCCGAGTTCAAGGGCAGCCGCTGGATGGCCATTCTCATGTCCGGCGACGGCGAGCCCTATCCGGACGGTGAGGAGACGGCAGCGCGCAAGCGGCCCTCCCCCCGCGTCAACGCGCCACAGGTGCCCGGGGACGTTTCGGGCTCCTGATGGCTTGAAAGGTGGATGGTCGGAAACCACCTCCCGTCTACCGCCGCGGCCTCCCTCCCCTCCCCCCGGTCGCGGCGCGCACGGACGACCCCTCCCCCTCCCGGGCTCGTCCAGACACAGGCCGTCGGGTGAAAGCCCGGCGGCCTTAGTCGTTTGTGTTGCCGATGTCCCACACCTCATGTCGCTGTCCGCCGGATCGGGAACGGCGCAGATGCCCCTCCGTTGTGTCTGCCGGGAGGGAGACATGATCACATCCGGGTGAGGACATCCGGTTAAACGAGAGGATACAACGGGATGAAAATCTCCCTGCACACCTGCGCGGCCCTGGCCGCGCTCCTGACCGCCGGTCTGGCCACGCCTGCCCTGGCCCAGTCCGCGCCAAACGACTGGAGCGGTCCTTATATCGGCATTTACGGCAGCTATCTCGAAACCCGCGACGACAAGAACGAGAGCCTGATTTTCGACCGGGATTTTGACGGCGAGTTCGACGACACCGTCATCCTCAGCGGCACCGGTGCCAACGCCTTCAGCCCGGGATCCTGCGCCGGCTCCGCCCTTGGATCCACGCCCCCCGAGCGCTGCTCGAAGGATGGCGGTGGCGTCGAGGGCGGGGTGCGCCTCGGCTATGACATGCAGTTCGGCAACTGGGTGGTCGGCGCGGTCGGTGAGCTCTCCGCGACGGATGCCAAGGACAGCGTGACCTCGTTCAGCACCACCCCCGCCTCCTACATCATGACCCGGGATCTGGAACACACGGCGGCGCTGCGCGCCCGTATCGGGTACGGCATGGGACCGGTGCTGGTCTATGGGACCGGGGGTGTGGCCTATGGCAAGATTCAGAACCGATTCTTCACCACCAACGGGGCCAACAGCTTCACCGAGCAGACCAGCGAGGACGATGCCGATGGCTATCAGTTCGGGGCCGGCATGGAATGGAAACTGGCACCCAACCTGTCACTGGTCACCGAATACCTCTACACCAGCCTGGAAGCGGGCGACTATGTCGTGCGCGCCGGGCCGGGCACGGCGGGCGCGACCAACCCCTTCATCCTGCCCCCCAACACGGCCGGGACAGACATCGCCCGCAGCAATGGTGACTTCAACTACCACGGCTTCCGTCTGGGCATGAACGTCCGCTTCTAGAGCGGATCCCCGGGAAATCCCGAAAAGGCCGGGCTCGCGCAGGCGGGTCCGGCCTTGCTGCGTCAGGGCCGCCCCGCCCGCTCGGTTTCCGGGCTTTCCCTTTGCCGCGCGCCGATCTAGTCATCAGGGTCATCCAGGCGGCGATGCGCCGCGCCATCGAGACCCTATTCGCATGTCCCGCGACGCCCCGTCCTCCACCGCCCCCTCCCTCGAGATTCTGTGCAGGGGATTTGAAAAGGCTGCGGGCGCCAAGGCCGATGCCCTGGTCAGAGGTTTTCTGGCCCAGGCTCTGGAAGACTACGACGCCGACGAGACACCCGAGATCGCGCTGGAGGACCTCGCGGCCCTGCTGGCCGAGGCCTGGACCACCGCCGCTGTCCGAAAGGCCGGCGAGCCCGCCCGCATCCAGGTGGGCCCCCTGCACGGCGCGGACGGCCGCACGACCGCCTATGACCGGATCCTGATCGTTCAGGACGACCGTCCCTTCCTGGTCGACAGCGTCATGGGCGAGCTGGCCGAGACGGGCGTGTCCGTGCGCGCCATGTTCCACCCGATCGCCGATGTGACGCGCGACGATGCCGGACAGCGCAAGCCCGGGGCCGGTCAGACGCGCGAGTCGGTCATCCTTGTCGTCATGGACCCCTTGCCGCAGGAGCGCCGCGACAGCCTGGGCGAAGGGCTTGCGCTCACCCTGTCGGATGTCGCGGCGGCCACCGCCGACCACGGGGCCATGCGTGACCTGATGGCGCGGTCCGTAGCCCATCTCGAGGCGCACCCTTCCGGCATCGACCCCGAGGTGGTGGCCGAGACCGTGGCCTTCCTGAACTGGCTGAACGACGACCATTTCGTCTTTCTCGGCGCGCGCGACTATGATTATCCGCGCACGGCGGACGGGGGATATGAGGCCGAAGCCCCCCTGTCCCAGTCGGGCGAGGGTCTGGGCGTACTGCGCGATCCCGAACGTACGGTTCTGCGGCGCGCCAATGAGCCGGCCGTCCTGACCCGTCAGATGAAGCGACAGCTGAACCTGTCGGACCCTGTCACCGTCGCCAAGGCCAATGCCCGATCGCGCGTGCACCGGCGGGCCTATATGGACTATATCGGCATCAAGCGGTTCGGGCCGGACGGTCGACCCTCGGGCGAGACCCGGTTCGTCGGACTGTTCACGGCCGAAGCCTATGACCGGGTGTCCTCACAGGTGCCGCTGGTCCGGCGCAAGGTCCACAATGCGCTGAAGCGGGCCGGCAAGGCGGGCAGTGGCCACAGCCACAAGCGGCTGAAGAACATCCTCGAGAATTACCCGCGCGACGAGCTGTTCCAGATCAGCGAGGACGAGCTCCTGCCGATCGCGCTCGGCATACTGCATCTCTATGACCGCCCTCGCATCCGGCTGTTCACGCGCATCGACCCGTTCGACCGGTTTGTCTCGATCCTCGCCTTCATCCCGCGCGAACGGTTCCACGCCTCCCTGCGCGAGCAGATCGGACGGATACTGGCGCGCGCCTGGGGCGGACGTCTGTCCGCCTGGTATCCGCAGCTGTCGGACGCCCCGCTGGTCCGCATCCATTACATCATCGGCGTGACCCCCGGCGCGCATCCCACGCCCGACCCCGTGGCGCTGGAGGCCGAGGTCGCCGAGGCCGGGCGGGGCTGGCCCGAACGGTTCGAGGCCGCCCTTCGGGCAGCGGGGGTCGATGACGTCGCGGTCGGACCGCTCAGCGCGCGCTGGGCCGAGGCGTTCGGCACCTCCTATCGCGACCGCTATACGGCCACCGAAGCGGTCACCGATCTGGAACGGTTCGATCAGCTGAATGAGACGGGCGACCGGAATGTGGGCGACCCCATCGCGGTGCGCGCCTTCCGCACCGAGGCGGACACCCCCCTGCAGTTCCGCTTCAAACTCTATCACCGGGGTGATGCCGTTCCCCTGTCGGATGTCCTGCCGATCCTCGCGGACATGGGGCTCAAGACGCTTGAGGAATGGGGCCACGCGGTCCGGCCCCAGGGCGACACCCCCATCCACATTCACGAGTTCCTGCTGGAAGATCCGCGCGGCGAGAAGCTGAGCTTCGAGTCCATCAAGGCTCCGTTCGAGGCGGCCGTCGCCGCGGTGTGGTCAGGGCTCACGGAAAGCGACGGACTCAACCGTCTGGTGATCGAACTGGGCATCGGCTGGCGCGAGGCCGCCCTGGTCCGCACCCTGGCCCGCTACCGGCAGCAGACCGGCATGGACCCCAGCCAGGCGGTCCAGGAAGAGGCCCTGACGCTCTATCCGGACGTGGCCCGCGGCCTGCTGGATCTGTTCCGGCTCAAATTCGATCCCGACGCGGCCGAGGGTGACGGGCGCTTCGACCAGGTCTCGACCCTGAATACGCAGCTGGATGAACAACTGCAGGCGGTCAGGAGCCTGGATCATGACCGCGCCCTCCGCCGCCTGATCAATCTGGTCCGGGCGACCATGCGGACCAACTATTATATCCGCGACGCCGAGGGTCGGCCCCGGCCCCACATTTCCATCAAGATCGCCTCGCGGGAGCTGGACGACCTGCCGCTGCCGAAGCCCTATCGCGAGATCTTCGTCTGGGCTCCCCATGTCGAGGGCGTCCACCTGCGGTTCGGCCCTGTCGCCCGGGGCGGTCTGCGCTGGTCGGATCGTCGCGAGGACTTCCGCACCGAGGTGCTGGGTCTGGTCAAGGCCCAGCAGGTCAAGAACGCCGTCATCGTGCCGGTCGGCTCCAAGGGCTGCTTCTATCCCAGGAACCTGCCCCAGATCGTGCGCGCCGGCGGTGACCGCGACGCCCAGCAGGCCGAGGCCATCCGCGCCTACAAGACCTTCCTGTCCGGCATGCTGGACATCACCGACACCGTTGATTCCGACGGCTCGGTGGTGACGCCCGCCGGCGTCGTGCGCTGGGAGGGAGAGGATCCCTATCTGGTCGTGGCGGCCGACAAGGGAACGGCAACCTTCTCGGACATCGCCAATAGCGTGTCGGCGGACTACGGTTTCTGGCTGGACGATGCCTTCGCCTCGGGCGGCTCGGTCGGCTATGACCACAAGGCCATGGGCATCACCGCGCGCGGCGCCTGGGAAGCGGTCAAGCGCCACTTCCGCGAAATGGGCCGCGACATCCAGACCCAGCCCTTCACGGCGGTCGGTGTGGGGGACATGTCGGGCGATGTATTCGGCAACGGCATGCTGCTGTCGAAGCAGACGCGGCTGCTGGCGGCCTTCGACCACCGCGACATCTTCCTCGATCCCGATCCCGATCCCGCCACCAGCTGGGCCGAGCGCAAACGGTTGTTCGACCTGCCCCGCTCGTCTTGGCAGGACTATGATGCGGCGAAGATTTCAAAGGGCGGCGGGGTCTTTTCCCGCAGCGAAAAGTCCATCCCGCTCTCGCCCGAGGTCCGCGCCATTCTGGACGTCGAGGATGAGGCGCTCGATCCGCAAGGCCTGATCCGGGCGATCCTGAAGGCCCCGGCCGAACTGCTCTATCTCGGCGGCATCGGCACCTATGTGAAATCGGCGCAGGAAACCGACGCCCAGGTCGGCGACAAGACCAACGACCCCCTGCGCGTCAATGCGGAGGACCTCAGGGTCAAGGTGGTGGGCGAGGGGGCCAATCTGGGCCTGACCCAGGCGGCCCGGATCGCCTTTGCCCAGAAGGGCCGCGACGAGGGCGGGGGCCGTATCAACACGGACGCCATCGACAACTCGGCCGGGGTCGACACCTCCGACCATGAGGTCAACATCAAGATCCTGCTGGGGTCGGCCATCCTGTCGGGCGCGCTCAAGTCCGGGGACCGAAACCCCCTGCTGGCCGAAATGACCGAGGAGGTCGGGCACAAGGTACTGGCCCACAACTATGACCAGACGCTTGCCCTGACGTTGCAGGCCGATGAGGGCGCGCGCGCCCTGGATTCCCAGCAGGGCTTCATGCAGGTGCTGGGCGGTCGCGGCCGTCTGGACCGTCGGGTCGAAGGTCTTCCGGACGATCCGCGCATCGCCGAGATGAAGGCCACCGGTCAGGCCCTGACCCGGCCCGAGATCGCCGTTCTGACTGCCTACGCCAAGATCGAGCTGTTCGATGAAATCGTCGCCTCGACCGCGCCGGACGATCCCTTCTTCCGCGAGACCCTGGTCCGGTACTTCCCCGAACCGCTCGCGCGCTTCTCCGACGAGATGCAGGCCCACCGCCTGCGGCGCGAGATCATCGCCACCGTGCTCAGCAACCAGATCGTCAATATGACGGGGGCAACCTTCCCCGAGCGCCTCAAGCGCAGCGCCGAGGTCGGGGCCGGGTCTCTGGTCGTGGCCTTTGCCGCCGCGCGCCGTATCTTCCGCCTGGACGAGGCCTGGGACGCCGTGTCCGCGCTCGATCTCAGGATTTCCTCGCCCGCCCAGATCGCCCTCTATCGCGAGATATCCGCCGTCCTGCGCCGTCAGACCTTCTGGCTGTCACGCCGCGCGCCGCTGGCGGGGGTCACGGTCGATACCCTGATCGATACCTATCGTCCCGTGGCCGACGCCCTGCTGTCCAAGGAGGGGGAGGTCCTGTCGCGCTTCGAACAGGGGCGTCTGGACGAACGGGTGCGCGGCTTCATCGCCCAGGGCATTCCCGAGGACATAGCCCGGAAGGTCGGACTGCTGCGGCCCCAGGTCGCGGTCGCCGACATCGGCGATCTGGCCCGCGAGGCCGACTGGCCGGTGCCCTGCATGGCCCGCCTGTATCACCAGGTCGGGGCCGCCTTCGACCTCGACCGGCTGCGGTTTGCCGCCGGCCAGGTGCCCTCGGTCGATCACTTCGACCGGCTGGCCGTGCGCCGCCTGATCCAGGACTTCATGGTCGAGCAGATGGTCCTGACGCGGGCGGTGGCCAGGGCCTCGGACCCCGAGGTCGGCCGTAGCGAGGAAGCCGCGGAGGCCGCAGTCGATGCCTGGATCGGTCACCGGCTGGAGGTCGTCGAGGCCATGCGCGCCTCCGTCGACGAGATCGAGCAGTCGGGCCAGGGCTGGACCTTTGCCAAACTGACCATCGCCAATGCCACGGTCCGCGAGGTGGCCGCCTCGGCGGGCTAGTCCGGCCGACGGCACAAGGGGAGGGACGTCATGCCGCGCAAATTCCTGGTGGTTGTCGATGACAGCCCCGAGTTCGGGACGGCCCTGCGCTATGCCGCGCGCCGGGCCCGCTCGACCGGCGGCCGCGTGGCCCTGCTGCGCGTCATCGGCCATGGGTCGGATGCCCACTGGTCGGGGGTCCGCGACGAGATCGACCGCCAGCTGCGCGAGGAGGCCGAGGCGCTGCTCATGCGGCTGGGCGAGGAGGCAGCCGATCGTTCGGGGGCCCCCCCGCTGTTCCTCATCGAGGAAGGCGATCCGCTGGCGGCGATCCGCAAGGTGGTCGACGACGATCCCGACATCAAGATTCTGATCCTGGCCTCCGGCAGCGGGGCCCGGGGGCCCGGTCCCCTCATCAGCGCCATTGTGAAGCAGGGGTCCCCGGGCGGCCGCAAGCTGCCGGTCACCATCGTTCCCGGCGAGCTGAGCGACAGCGAGGTCGAGGACCTGGCATAGGAGTTGGAGCGCTGTCGCTCGACGCGCGGGGTCCTGCTGCTTGAGCGCGGCCCTTGAATGCGTCGGACGACGGGCGCATGTCAGGGCCATGTTCATCCAGACCGAAACCACGCCCAATCCCCGGGCCCTGAAATTCCTCCCTGGCCGCGACGTCTCCCCCGACCGCACCCTGGAATTCCGCACCATCGACGAGGCCGGGGTCTCGCCCCTGGCCGAATCCCTGTTCGAACTCGAGAACGTCGTGGGCGTCATGCTGGCCGCCGACCACATAGCGGTCACACGCGGGCCCGAGGGCCCGGACTGGTCAGAGATGAAGGCCCCGATCCTGGCCGCCATCATGGATCACTATGTTTCGGGTCGCCCGGTGCTGAATGCCGAAGCCACCGACTCGGACCCGTCAGGCGCCGGCGATGACAGCGAGATCGTGCAGGAGATCAAGGCCCTGCTCGACAGTCGCATCCGGCCCGCCGTGGCCCAGGACGGCGGGGATATCCTGTTCGACGCCTTCGATGAGGCCACGGGGCTTCTGACCCTGCGGATGCGCGGGGCCTGCGCGGGCTGTCCATCCTCGTCGGCCACGCTCAAGGCCGGGGTGGAACAGATGATGCGCCACTACATCCCCGAAGTGACCCGCGTCGAACAGACCCTCTGACAGTATCCAACTTTTTCGTCGCCGGTCTGCGGGGGCGTGATACATCAGGGTCATGCGACTCTCTGCGTCTTCCGATGAGGTCAAGGCCCGCATGCAGGCCGAGCTGGCCGCCCTGGGCGAGGCCCTGGCCGGGCTGCGACGCGCCAGTGGGCTCAGTCAGGCCGAGGCTGGCGAACGGGTCGGCATGACGGGCCAGGGCTGGGGCCTCTATGAGGCCGGCAAGCGCGCCGGCCTGTTCCGGCCCGATATCCAGACCCGCCTGACCTCCGCCCTTGGAACGACACCCGAAGCGCTCTTGCTGGGGCGCGGATCTCCGCCCGCGTCCGGCGGCGGGGAAGGGGAGGGCGTACGCGGCATGGAGGCGCGGTCCGCCGCCTTCAGCGGACCCGGCCTGACGGCCCCCCGGGAGGATGAAACCTTCACGTTTCTGGTCCAGACGGAAGATGTCTGGCCCTGGGCCTCCAGCGGGGTGGTTCTGGTGTGCGATGCGGGGCGCTGGCCCCGGCGCGGGCAGGGCTGTGTGGTCGAGACCCGCGACGGCGAGCGGCGGGTGCGGCGGTTCGACGGCGCGGATCGGGACTGGCTGCTGCTGAAGGGTGGAGCCGGTGGACTGGATCAGGCCGAGCGCGTCGCCCGGGCTGACGTCCTGTCGCTGGCCACGGTCGTCGCTCGAAACGAAACATGAAACACTTGCATTTCATTTCGGGTGCGCCTATGAAACGTTTTAGCGTTGTCGAAACGTTTTCATCTGGACTTCACTGTGGGCACGCCCAGACGTTACACCAGCCGCGAAGGTACGCCGGTCGATATCTGGGTGGGTGCCCGGATCGCCGGGCTGCGACAGGCGCTGGGGCTGTCGCAGACGTCCCTCGCGGAGCGGGTGGGCGTCAGCTTTCAACAGATTCAGAAGTACGAAACCGGCATCAATCGCATCTCCGCCTCGCGTCTGCACCAGATCGCCCTGGCGCTGGGGGCCGAACCGGGCAGTTTCTTTCCCCGATCGACCGCCCCGGCCCCGGCTCCGACGGACCTGCCGCTGTCCCTGGATCGGAGATCCCTGACCCCCGGCGGGCGGCTGGCCGAGGCCTTTTCCCGCATTCCGCAGCGCAAGGCCCGTCAGGCGCTCGTCATCCTGGCCGAAGCACTCGCCGCGCCCCCGGATGCACCCTCGTCCTGACGGGAGGGGTCATATGACCCTTCTGGTCCTGGATACGGCGCAGGGCCTGTGCAGCGTGGCGCTGGGGCGCGAAGGCCGCGTGATCGCGTCCCGCTCCGAGCCCATGACCCGGGGCCACCAGGAACGGCTGCCGGTTCTGGTCAAGGCGGTGCTGACCGAGGCCGGCCTTCCCGCATCCGACCTCGCGGTCGTCGCCGCCACCCGGGGGCCGGGGTCGTTCACCGGCCTCCGTGTCGGACTGGCCTTTGCCCAGGGACTGGCCGCCGCGACCGGTGCCCGCCCGATCGGCCTGTCTTCGCTCGACGCCCTGGCGGTTCAGGCCCGTCTGGCGCGGCCCGATGATCCCGCGCCCATTGCGGCGGTGATGGATGCCCGTCGGGGACAGGTCTATCTGGCGTTGTGGGGGCCTCGCGGGATCGGCGGCGATGTCGACCCGGCCCTTGAGCGCTCCCTCTTGCACGCGGCCGGGGCCATGACGATCGGGGACGCGGCCACCCTGCTGAATGCCTCCCGCCCTCCCGGCCGGGTGATCGGCAGCGGTGCGCTCCTCGTCGGCCACGGGTGGCAGGAGGCGTGGGGGGCCGATGGCCCGGATCCGGAGGCCCTGGTTCAACTCGCGACCATCCAGGGCGACCGGACGGACAGCGTCGGGCTTGAGCCCCTCTATCTGCGCACGCCCGATGCGACCCCGCCGACGCGCCTGCCGGGTCAGCCCCGACCGGACCGGCTGTGAGGGTCGATCCGGCCCATCTGGCGGCGATCCACGACCGGGCGATCAGCCCCGCATGGACCGAACAGGCTTTCCGCGACCTGCTGGATCAGCCCGGCGTCTGGGCCGAAGTGGATACCGATGGCTTCATCCTCATGCGTCAGGCCGGCGACGAGGCCGAGGTCCTGACCTTGGCCGTCCTGCCCGACGCCCGGCGGCGCGGTCGGGGCCTCGCCTTGATGCAGACGGCTCTGGCCGCCTGCCGCGCCCGGGGCGTTCAGCAGGTGTTTCTTGAGGTCGCGGCCGATAATGAGGCTGCCCAGGCGCTCTACCACGCTGTGGGCATGATCGAGACCGGGCACCGGCGCGGCTACTATGCCCGCGGCGATGGTCCGGCGGTCGATGCCCTGATTCTCACTCTCAACTTGGGCCCGGCGCTTCCCTAGAGGCGGGCAAGGCCCTATTCTTTACCGATGGACCGGATCGAGAAGCTTTGCGCCGACCGCGGCATGCGCATGACCGAGCAGCGGCGCGTGATCGCCCGCGTGCTGTCTGCGGCCGAGGATCACCCCGATGTCGAGGAACTGTATCGCCGGGCGTCGGCGGTCGATCCGCACATTTCGATCGCCACCGTCTATCGCACCGTGCGCCTGTTCGAAGAGGCGGGCGTGGTGGAAAAGCATGACTTCGGTGATGGTCGCAGCCGCTATGAAGAGGCGGGCGACGACCATCACGACCACCTGATCGACACGAAAACGGGCGAGGTCATCGAATTCTATGACGCCGAGATCGAGCGGCTGAAGACCGAGATCGCCAAGCGCCTCGGCTTTGACCTCATCGGCCACAAGCTGGAACTGTATGGCAAACCCATCCCCGGCGCCGAACCCTCGGACCGCGAAGGGTTGATCTACAAACGCCATAGCCAGCGCGATCCCGAACAGGCCTGACCCTGTCGCCCTGGTCCGGAACACTGCCTTGCGGGCGCCACGCCCTGCCCTCATAAGCGTGCCATGACCGAAACCGAGACCCTGCCCAAGGTCGGAGCGGGCGCGCCGAAGCGCCTGTTCATCAAGACCTATGGCTGCCAGATGAATGTCTATGACTCCGAGCGCATGGCCGATGTCCTGCGCCCGCTGGGCTATGCGCCGACCGAAACGGTCGAGGACGCGGACTTTGTCATCCTCAACACCTGCCACATCCGCGAGAAGGCCGCCGAGAAGGTCTATTCCGAACTGGGCAAGCTGCGGATTCTCAAGGAAGAAAAGGCCGGAGGCATGACCATCGCGGTCGCCGGCTGCGTCGCCCAGGCCGAGGGCGAGGAGATCGTGCGCCGCCAGCCGGCCGTGGACCTCGTGGTCGGGCCCCAGGCCTATCACCAGCTGCCCGAGCTGTTGACCCGCACCGCCCGGGCGCGCGGCGAGCGGATCGGTGCCGACTTCGCCCCTGTCGACAAATTCGACGCCCTTCCGAAGGCGCGCGGCGTCCAGGGCGTCACCGCCTTCCTGACCGTTCAGGAGGGCTGCGACAAATTCTGCACCTTCTGTGTGGTGCCCTATACCCGGGGGGCCGAATGGTCGCGGCCGGTTTCCGCCATTCTGGACGAAGCCCGGGCGCTCGCCGATCAGGGGGTGCGCGAAATCACCCTGCTGGGCCAGAACGTCAACGCCTATGACGGTGTTGACGATCCTGGCGATTCCGGCCGCTCGACCTTGGCGCGTTTGGTCAGGGCCCTGGCGGAGATCCCCGGGCTGGATCGCATCCGCTATACGACCAGCCATCCCAATGACATGTCCGGGGATCTGATCGCCGCCCACGGCGAGGTCGAGGCCCTGATGCCCTATCTGCATCTGCCGGTGCAGTCCGGCTCGGATCGGATCCTGCGCCTGATGAACCGCAAGCATGGCCGGGCGAAATATCTGGATCTGGTCGAGCGGCTGCGTGCGGTCCGTCCTGACCTTGCCCTGTCCGGCGACTTCATCGTCGGCTTCCCCGGCGAGACCGAGGCCGATTTCGAACAGACGCTCGATCTGGTGCGCGCGGTCAACTACGCCTCGGCCTTCTCCTTCATGTACTCCCCCCGTCCCGGGACGCCCGCCGCCACCATGGGGGCCCAGGTGCCCGCAGAGGTCTCGCGCGAGCGCCTGCACCGGCTCCAGGCCCTGCTGCTGGAACAGCAGGTGGCGTTCAATGCGTCGCAGGCCGGGCGGGTGCTGCCCGTCCTGTTCGAAAAGCCCGGACGGCACGGGGCCCAGGCCATCGGCCGCTCCCCCTATCTGCAGTCGGTCCATGTCGAGGACGCGCGCGACCTGATCGGCCGGATCGTCGAGGTCGAGATCACGGCGGGCCAGCAGAACAGTCTCAAGGGGCGGCTGATTTCCCGCTCGGAACAGGCGGCCTGAATGGCAAGAGGCAGCGAATTCATCACCCTGGAAGACGGCGTCCTGCGTCAGGTGGTCGGGCCGAACAGCCGCCATCTGGCCCGGATGGAGTCCGCCTATGACGTCGATCTCGACGCGCCCGGCGGGGGCATCCGCATCAACGGCTCGCCCCGCGACCGGGCCGATGCGCGCCGCATGATCGAAAGCCTGTCGGCCAAGGTCGAACAGGGCGTGGAGATCACCGATGATCTGGTCATCGCCATCCTGCGTCAGGACCGGAGGGGCGCGGCCGCGACCGGCGGGGTGCTGGCCTTCGGACGCAAGGGCGCCATCACGCCGACGGGTCTGGCCCAGAGCCGCTATGTCGACATGATGACCCATTGTCCGCTCAGCTTCGGCGTGGGCCCGGCGGGCACGGGCAAGACCTTTCTGGCGGCGGCCTACGGGGCATCCTTGCTCAGGGCCAAAAGCGTCAGCCGGCTGGTCGTCACCCGCCCGGCTGTGGATGCCGGGGAAAAGCTGGGCTTTCTGCCGGGGGATCTGAACGAAAAGGTCGACCCCTATCTGGCCCCCATCTGGGAGGCCCTGAACGAAGTTCTGGGCCCCGAACAGGTGCAGGCCCACCGCGACCGGCGCGAGATCGAGACCGCGCCCATCGCCTTCATGCGCGGCCGCACGCTCAAGAACGCCTTCGTCATCGTCGATGAGGCCCAGAACACCTCACGCATGCAGATGAAGATGGTGCTGACCCGTCTCGGCGAGAACTCCCGCATGGTGGTGACCGGCGACCCGACCCAGATCGATCTGCTCAACCCGCGCGACTCGGGCCTGCCGCATGCCCTTCGGATTCTGGAGGGCGTCGAGGGGGTCGGCGTGGTCGAGTTCGCGGCCGAGGACGTCATCCGCCACCCGCTGGTCGAGCGCATCGTGCGGGCCTATGACGCCGATGGCGCGCGCGGCGGCACATGATCGAGGTCCAGGTCGAGGATCCGGCCTGGCGCGAGGCCCTGCCGGATGTCGAGGCGGTGGTGACGCGGGCGGCGCTGGCCGTGCTCGGCGACGCTCCGACGGGGGAAGATCCGCCGCTTGCGACCGTGCAGCTGGACGGCGATGGGGCCGTTCAGGCGCTGAACGCCCGGTTCCGCGACCGTGACGCCCCCACCAATGTGCTGAGCTTTCCGGCGACGACCGTGCCCGGAACGCAGGACCAGGACCCCTATCTGGGCGACATCATCCTGGCCTTCGGGGTCTGTAGCCGCGAGGCGGTCGATCAGGGGAAGCCTCTGGCCCATCACCTGTCGCATCTGGTCATCCATGGCCTGTTGCACCTTCAGGGCCACGACCATCAGACAGACGACGAAGCCGAGGTGATGGAGGCGCGCGAACGCACGCTTCTTGCAGGTCTCGGGATCGATGATCCCTATCGTGCCATTCTGGATCGCGAGCCATGACCGACGCGACCGTTAACCCAACCCTTCGCCTGGGGCGGCGCTGGCGGGCCCTGCGCCTGATCCTGGCCTTGCTGGCGGGCGTCGGGACGGCGCTGGCCCACCCACCCTTCGGCATCCTGCCGGGCCTAGTGGGATACGCCCTGCTGCTCGTGCTGGCCGATGGATCGCCCAATCGCCGCGCTGCCTTCTGGATGGGCTGGCTGGCCGGCTTCGCCTATTTCCTCATCGGCTGCTGGTGGGTGGCCGAGGCCTTCCTCGTCAACCCGGCCCAGGCCTGGATGGCGCCGTTTGCTGCGGCCCTGCTGCCCATGGGGATGGGGCTGTTCTGGGGACTGGCTTTGGCCGCCTACCGCCATCTCGAGGTCAGGGGGGTGCGCCGCGTCCTCGCCTTTGCGGCCCTGTTCGCCCTCGTCGAATGGCTGCGTGGCCATGTGCTGACCGGCTTTCCCTGGAACCCGGCGGGCGCCAGCTGGCAGGCCGGGTCGGCCCCGTCCCAGGTCGCGGCCCTGGTCGGTGTCTATGGCCTCGGCTTCCTGACGGTGGCGGGTTTTGCCTCGCTCGCGCCGCTGATCATGCCAGGCAACCGCAAGGCCCGGGCCGGCAAGGCGGCCCTGGGGGTGGTGCTGATCCTCGCCCTCTATGTCTGGGGCGGCTTCCGGCTGACCGGGGCCCAGGTCGAGATGACCCCGACCGTCATCCGCATCGTTCAGGCCGATGTCGATCAACAGTCGAAGTGGACGCCCGACGCCTATCGCTCCATCGTTGACCGCTATGTCAATCTGACCGGACGACCCGGCGCGCGCGTTCCGGACGTAATCATCTGGCCCGAGGGGGCCCTGCCCAATACCGCCAACGCCGTCCTCGCCCCCGAGGCCTGGGAGGCGGCCGCGCTCCGCAATGTGCTGCAGCCGGGCCAGATCCTGCTGATGGGGATGAGCCGCGCCGAGCCCGACGCATCGACCGAAGTCGGGGCCCGCTTCTACAACAGTCTGCTGGCCGTCCGCCGGGACGGCGAGAGCGGGCTGGAGGTCACCGGCCTCTATGACAAGCACCGCCTTGTGCCGTTCGGCGAATATCTCCCGGCCGGTGCGCTGATGAGCCGGATCGGTGTGCGCAGCCTTGTTCACGTGGCCGCCGACTTCAGCCCGGGGCCCCGTCCCGCTCCCCTGAAACTGGACGGCCTTCCCGATTTGCAGCCGTTGATCTGCTACGAAAGCCTCTATCCCGGCTTCACCCGGGGGGCGGGGGCGGACCGCCCGCTGTGGATCGCCAATGTGTCGAACGACGCCTGGTTCGGTCGCACGTCCGGACCGGTCCAGCACCTGAACCTTGCCGCCTATCGCGCCATCGAGACGGGGCTTCCGGTGGTGCGGGCCACGCCGACGGGAATTTCGGCCCTGATCGACCCCTGGGGTCGGGTCGACCCCCGCGCCCGCCTGGATCCGGGCGAAAGCGGGGTGATCGATACCCGCCTGCCGGCTGCCCTGGCCCCGACCCTGTTCGGCCGGATCGGCGATCTCGGATTCTGGCTGCTGACACTGGGGGCACTGCTGGTCGCGATCGGGGACCGGTTCGGGGTGCTCGCGCGCCGCATCCGGCGCTGAGGGATTGTCCGGTACCGGACAGAGGCCGGAAAGGGGGCCGGGGGGCATCCGGGCCGTATTTGGCCGCGTACCTATCTTGATTTTTAGGTGACACGGGCTTTTGACGGGCGCATGACGGCAGAAGCGCCCTGCGACAGGGCGCGGAACAGGACAAGAGACAATGGCGAGAGGCAAGGGCGTCGACGGCCCCCACCCGGTAGACCGGCACGTCGGGCGTCGCGTATGCGAAAAGCGTATCAGCCTGGGCTATAACCAGAGCGATCTGGGCCGCGCCCTGGGCCTGACTTTCCAGCAGATCCAGAAGTACGAGAAGGGCGTCAACCGCATCTCGGCGTCAAAGCTGTTCGACATCTCCCGCTTCTTCAAGGTCGACGTCGGCTACTTCTTCGAAGGCCTGGCCGAAGGCGCGGGGGGCGTGGCCGATGAAGGCGCGGACTTCGAGCACGACTTTCCCGCCACCCGCCAGACGATCGAGATCGCCCGTCTGGCCCCCCGTCTGTCGGCCAGACGTCAGCGCCTGGCGCTCGATCTGATCCGCGAAATGCTGGACGCGCCCGAAACCGAACCGGTCGACTAGCGGCTCTCGCCGGACCGACGACGCTGGCCAAAGGTCGGCGCCGCGGCCTTCTCCTTGGCCCAATAGGCCGCGCCATCATCAGGCTTGAACATGGTGCGCGGCACCCCGTTGGCATCGACCACCGCAAAGGTGTTGGTCGAGGCCTGATAGATCAGCACATCGCCATTGGCCCGTCGCACCGTCTCGGCGTCAGCGGGCGGCGTCTTCGTAAAGGCCGTCACGGCCGTCAGATAGGCTTCGGGCGTCGTCGTGCCGAAATCGGCCCCGTTCCGCTCGAACAGCCGCTGGATCTTGGCATCCACCGTCTCACGCCGGTTGGCGGTCAGGGCCGGTTTGGCCTCGGCCGGGGTGCTCTTGGCTACCTCGCCGTCCGGGACGCCGCTCTCCGGCTTGGCATCTTCCAGAACCGCCGTCCGGTCGCGCGTCTCGACCGCCGACGCCCCATTATCACAGGCCGAAAGGCCCAGCGCCGCCACCCCGGCCAGGACCACAAATGAACATTTCAGGCGCATCAAACCCTCCCTCAAGGAACCCGCCGGAGGGGACAAAAGCACAAGATTAATGTTCTTGCAATGTTCCTGTTCAGCGAACCGAAATCCCCGGACCCGCCGCTGCTCGACGGAGCGGGGAGGGGCGGCTAAGGAAACTTATGGTCGAAAATCCTCCCGCCCGCCCTGCCGTGCGCCGCGTCCTGCTGATCGTCGGGGGCGGCATCGCCGCCTATAAGGCGCTGGAGCTGGTGCGGCTGATGCGCAAGGCCGGGCTGGAGGTGCGCGCCATCCTGACCCGGGCCGGGGCCGAGTTCGTCACCCCGCTGTCGCTGGCGGCCCTGACGGGGAGCGCCGTGCGGCAGGACCTGTTCTCGTCGGAAGACGAGACCACCATGGGCCATATAGAACTGTCCCGCTGGGCCGATCTGATCGTCGTGGCGCCGGCCACGGCGGGTCTCATGGCCAAGGCCGCGACGGGGGCCGCCGACGATCTGGCCTCGACCACGCTTCTGGCCACCGACGCCCCGGTTCTGCTGGCCCCGGCCATGAATGTCCGCATGTGGCTGCACCCGGCGGTCCAGGCCAATCTGGCGACTCTGAAGGCCTTTGCCGAGCCCCGCTATACGGTGGTCGGTCCGGATGACGGCGAAATGGCCTGCGGCGAATACGGCCCGGGGCGCATGGCCGAGCCGGCGGCGATTCTGAAAGCCATCCTCGCTCATGACGGAAAGGCCGGAACGGCCAACCGCCCGCTCGCCGGACGACATGCCCTGGTCACCGCGGGCCCCACCTTTGAGCCGATCGATCCCGTTCGCGGCCTGACCAACCGGTCCAGCGGCAAACAGGGCTATGCCATCGCCGGGGCCCTTGCCCGGGCGGGCGCAAGGGTGACGCTGGTCTCGGGGCCGGTGGCGCTGGAGCCGCCCGCCGGCGTCGACCGGATGTCCGTCGAAACGGCGGAGCAGATGCGGGTGGCGGTGGAACAGGCCCTGCCCGCCGACCTGGCTGTCCTGACGGCCGCGGTTTCGGACTGGCGCGTCGAGGGAGCCGCCGACACCAAGATCAAGAAGCAGACGGGGGAGGGGCCGCCCACCCTGACCCTGGTCGAGAATCCGGACATCCTGAAGACCCTGTCCACCCGGACACAGGGCCGCCCGCGGCTGGTCATCGGCTTTGCCGCCGAAACCGGCCAACTGGAGGCCCGCGCCGCCGCCAAGCTCGAGGCAAAGGGGTGCGACTGGATCGTCGGCAATGATGTGTCCGAAGGCGTGTTCGGGCGCGACGAGACCCGCGTCGTGCTGTTCCGCAAGGGCGAGGCGCCCGAGCCCTGGCCCGAGACCACCAAGACCGCCGTGGCCGACCGTCTGGTGCGTGCCGTTGCTGACCGTTTTTCGAAAGAGGCCCCATGACCCGCATCGCCCTGGTGCAACTGCCCCACGCCGAAGGCCTGCCCCTGCCGGCCTATGAGACCGAGGGTGCGGCCGGCATGGATCTGCGCGCCGCCGTTCCCGAGGACCAGCCCATGCTGCTGGAACCCGGTGCCCGGGCCCTGGTGCCGACCGGTCTGAAGATTGCCGTGCCCCGGGGCTATGAGGCCCAGGTGCGGCCCCGCTCGGGTCTGGCGCTGAAGGCCGGCATCACCTGCCTGAACAGCCCCGGTACCATCGACAGCGACTATCGCGGCGAAGTGGGGGTGATCCTCGCCAATCTGGGCGGGGAGGCCTTCGTCATCCGACGGGGCGAGCGCATCGCCCAGATGGTCATCGCCGCCCATGAACGCGCGGAATGGTCGGTCGTCGACACCCTGGACGAGACCGGGCGCGGCGCCGGCGGATTCGGCTCGACCGGTCGCTGAGGAGCCAATTCCGCAGAACGGTGTTAACCTTGACGGTATCCGGCCCCGTCTGGGGGCGCAGCAAGGTGGAGGACCGGCATGGAAGGCCTGCTGGATCAGTTCGGACAACTGCTCAGGGGCATTTTCGCCCTGGCCGAAGGGGGCTTTGACGGGGTCAATCAGGTGCTCGGCCTGATCATCGCGGCCGTGGCCGCCGTGCTGATGACCAGCTGGAGGCGACTGTTCCCCTCGGCGCTGGCCGCGGCCTTCATCCATGTGATCATCACCGTCGTGCGCCCGGTGCTGGACGGGGGGGCCTTTGCCCTGCCGGACATTCTGAGCCTCGGCTTCTGGATGGCGCTGTTCGCCCTGTTCCTCGGCTATGCGATCGTCATCGCCCTGTTCTTCTTCCTGAAGAGCCTGGTGTTCGGACGGCGGCACGCCCACGCTCACTGAGGGCACCGGACTGGGGCACCGGACGGGGGCACCGGACGGGGTTCTGCGCTCTCCGCGCCGTCAGGCCTGACGAAAGCCCAGCACGTCCTGCATGTCGTAAAGGCCGGGGCGGCGATTCCGTACCCAGGCCGCAGCGGCCACCGCCCCCTTGGCGAACAGCGACCGGTCGATGGCCGAATGGCTGAGGGTCAGGACCTCGTCGTCCGAGGCAAAGACCACGGAATGCTCGCCGATGATCCCGCCCGCCCTCAGGGCGGCAAAGCCGATCTCGCCCTCGGCGCGAGGTTCGCCCACGCCGTTGCGCGGGGCGGCCCGGACATCGTCCAGATCGACATTGCGACCGCTGGCGGCGGCCTCGCCCAGCATCAGTGCCGTGCCCGAGGGGGCATCGACCTTCCTGCGGTGGTGCGATTCCAGCACCTCAATATCCCAGTCGCGCGCATCCAGCCGCTGGGCGGCATGCTCGACCAGACCGATCAAAATATTGACGCCCAGCGAGAAATTGCCGCTGCGGACGATGGCGACCTTTTCGGCGGCCGCCTCGATGCGGGCCTCTTCCTCGGGCGAAAGCCCGGTCGAGCCGATCACCAGCGCCGGTCCCCCGGCCTCGGCGCAGCGTTCGGCCAGCTCGACCGAGGCTTCGGGGGTCGAGAAATCGATGATCACGTCGCAGAGCGACAGATCGGGCATTTCCCCCCGGTCAAAGCGGGCGGCGACGACCACATCCTTCCTCGCGTCCAGAACCTGGCTGACCGCCCGTCCCATCCGCCCGCGCGCGCCGGAAATCCCGGCGTGGAACAGGGCGTTCACGCGGCGGACTCCCGCGAGGACGAGCCCCCGTCGCCGTCGCCGCCCAGAATATCGGCCCAGAAGCGTTTGGCCTTCCCGGTGAAGCTGGAGTTGCGCGGATTCTGGTCCTCGCCGAACGACAGGGCCAGTTCCTGCATCAGCTCCTTCTGACGGGGGGTCAGGTCGGACGGCGTCTCGACGAACAGTTCGACGACCAGATCGCCGCGCTGCTTGCCGTTCAGATGGGGCATGCCCTTGCCCTTGATGCGGATGGTCTTGCCGGTCTGGGCGCCTGCGGGCACCTGGACCGGGGCCTTGCAGCGCCCGTCGCAGGCCTCGGACACCAGACACGGCGCGTCGATCGCTCCACCCAGCGCGGCCACCGTCATCGGCACAGGCACCGTCACCAGCAGATCCAGATTGTCCCGCTCGAACAGTTCATGCGGCTTGACCGACAGAAACACATAGAGGTCGCCGCGCGGTCCGCCCCGCATTCCGGCGTCGCCCTCGCCCGTCAGGCGGATACGCGAGCCGTCGTCGACCCCGGCCGGCACCTTCAGCGACAGGGTCCGCGAGCGACGCACCTGGCCCTGACCGCGGCAGGTTCCACACGCCTCGGCCACCCGCTTGCCGGCCCCGCCGCAGTGCGGACAGGTGCGCTCGACCTGGAAAAAGCCGTTCGCCTGACGCACGCGGCCCGCACCCTGGCAGGTCGCGCAGGTGACCGGCTGGGTCCCCGGTTTCGCGCCGGTGCCCTCGCAGGGCTCGCAGGTCGTCGTGGTCGGAAAGGAAATCTCGACCTCCGTGCCGCGATAGGCGTCCTCAAGGGTGATCTCGAGATCATACCGCAGGTCCGAACCCCGTCGGGGTCCGCCGCTCCGGGCGCCGCGCCCGCCGAACACATCGCCAAAGGCGTCGCCGAACACCTGCTCGAAGATATCATTGACGTCGTGAAACCCGGCCCCGCCGCGCCCGAACGGCCCCTGACCGCCGCCGCCCACGCCTTCATGGCCGAACCGGTCATAGGCGGCGCGCTTCTGGGCATCCGACAGGACGGCATAGGCCTCGGACACCTCCTTGAAGCGGGCGGCTGACTCCTCGCAGCCGCCGTTGCGGTCCGGGTGGTGCTGCATGGCCAGCTTGCGATAGGCGGCTTTCAGCCCCGCGGCATCGACCGTGCGCTCAACCCCCAGGATTTCGTAATAATCGCGCTGCGCCATCAGGCCGTGATCCTCATTATCCCGTTTCGATCCGGTCGCCTCTCTTGGGCGGAGGCGGACCGGAAACCGATACCCCGACAGACATGGGTGTCGGGTCCCATGATGCAAGTTTCATGAAACGGCCCCGCCTGTCGTCTGACAAGCGGGGCCGGATGCGTCTGGCCTTCCCGAAGGGCGGGGGAAGGCACGACCGTCAGTCGGCCTTCCTGTCCGCCTCGTCGCCCGAGACTTCCTCGAACTCGGCATCGACCACACCGTCGTCGGCGGGGGCCGCGCCATCGTCACCGTCGCTGGCCGCGCCCTGCTGGGCTGCATACATGGCCTCGCCCAGCTTCATCGAGGCCTGGGCCAGGGCGGTGGTCTTGGCCCGCAGATCCTCGACATCGCTGCCTTCGCGGGCGGCCTTGAGCGCGTCCACGGCGGTCTGGATGGCCGACTTGTCGGCCTCGGCCACCTTGTCCCCGTGTTCGGACAGAGCCTTTTCCGTCGAATGGATCAGGCTGTCGGCCGAATTCTGGGCCTCGACCATCTCCTTGCGCTGCTTGTCGGCCGCGGCATTGGCCTCGGCCTCCTTGACCATCTTCTCGATGTCCTCGTCCGACAGACCGCCGTTGGCCTGGATGCGGATCGACTGTTCCTTGTTGGTCGCCTTGTCCTTGGCCGAGACATGGACGATGCCGTTGGCGTCGATGTCGAACGTCACCTCGACCTGCGGCATGCCGCGCGGCGCGGGCGGAATCCCCATCAGGTCGAACTGACCCAGCAGCTTGTTGTCCGCCGCCATTGGACGCTCACCCTGGAAGACCCGGATGGTCACGGCCGACTGGTTGTCCTCGGCGGTCGAGAAGGTCTGGCTCTTCTTGGTCGGGATGGTGGTGTTGCGTTCGATCAGCGGGGTGAAGACGCCGCCCAGGGTCTCGATGCCCAGCGTCAGCGGGGTCACGTCCAGCAGCAGCACATCCTTGACGTCGCCCTGCAGCACGCCCGCCTGAACGGCGGCACCCAGCGCCACGACCTCATCGGGGTTGACCCCCTTGTGCGGCTCCTTGCCGAAGAATTTCTTCACGGCTTCCTGGACCATGGGCATGCGGGTCATGCCGCCGACCAGCACCACTTCATCGATGTCCGAGGCCTTCAGACCGGCATCCTTCAGCGCCTTTTCGCAGGGCGCGATGGTGCGCTGGACCAGGTCCTCGACCAGCGCCTCCAGCTTGGAGCGGCTGAGCTTGATGTTGAGGTGCAGCGGGCCCGAGGCGTTCATGGTGATGAACGGCAGATTGACCTCGTACTGGGTCGTCGAGCTGAGCTCCTTCTTGGCCTTTTCGGCCTCTTCCTTCAGGCGCTGCAGGGCCAGCTTGTCCTGGCGCAGGTCGACGCCCTGGTCCTTCTTGAACTCATCGGCCAGATAATCGACCAGCCGCAGGTCAAAGTCCTCGCCGCCGAGGAAGGTGTCGCCATTGGTCGACTTCACCTCGAAGACACCGTCGCCGATCTCGAGGATCGAAACATCAAAGGTGCCGCCGCCGAGGTCATAGACGGCGATCTTCTGGCCGTCGTTCTTCTCAAGGCCATAGGCCAGGGCGGCCGCCGTCGGCTCGTTGATGATGCGCAGGACTTCAAGCCCGGCGATCTTGCCGGCGTCCTTGGTGGCCTGACGCTGGCTGTCGTTGAAATAGGCCGGGACGGTGATGACCGCCTTTTCGACCTTCTCGCCCAGATAGGCCTCGGCGGCCTCCTTCATCTTCTGGAGCGTATAGGCCGAGATCTGCTGCGGGGAATAATCCTTGCCGTGGGCGCGCACCCAGGCGTCGCCGTTCGGGCCCTTGACGATCTCATAGGGCACCATGCCCTTGTCCTTGGCCACCACCGGATCGTCGAAATTCCGGCCGATCAGGCGCTTGATGGCGAACAGGGTGTTGGCCGGATTGGTCACGGCCTGACGGCGGGCGGGCTGGCCGACCAGCACTTCGCCGCTGTCCTGGATCGCCACCACCGAGGGGGTGGTGCGGTTACCCTCGGCGTTTTCGATCACCTTCGGATTCTTGCCGTCCATGACGGCCACGCAGGAATTGGTCGTACCGAGGTCAATGCCGATGATCTTGCTCATGGACTCTACGTCTTGCTCCTGTTCGGCGAGTGGCTCCGGGCCTCGTCCGAGCGCCCCTGTCAGCCACCCCCGGGGGGTTGGTGTGCGGTTCGGCCAAATCCCCAGAGAGACAAGGGGCTTTGCACCGGCTGATGCCGATATGGGAAGCGCAGGGGCACCCGCAAGCCCTTTCGTGCATCCATGAGGCTGCGGGAAGGGCCCGGGGTCGCCATCCGGGCTCACGGAAGACGATAATCAGGCCCCGTCAGGTGTCATCGCCCCGGGTGGACGCCAGTATGGGGGTCGCCTAGACAGATCACACCGCCGGAAATGGTGATTTCCGGACGCAGCTCGATACAGGATGCCGCCCTTATGTTCATGTCTTCCGCCGCGCGGCTTTCCCGCATTGTCGGTGTGATCGGCGTTCTGGCCCTGTCGCTGTCGCTGCTGGTTACGCCTGTGCCCGGCTGGACCCAGTCCGCGGATCAGTCACGCGGAACGACGCGGGGGGCCCAGTCGTCCAACGACGGACAGAATCGCCGGGTCCGGGTGCACAACCAGACCGGCTGGACCATCGTCAGCCTCTATGCCGCGGATCCCGCGCGAACCGACTGGCGGGGGGATCTTCTGGTTCCGGAGGCCTTGGCCACCGGCGACAGCGCCGTCATCGACGTCGACAATGGTGCCGGGACCTGCGTCTATGTTCTGCGGGCCGAGTTCTCGAACGGCGAGCGGCTGGAGCGGGTGGGCGTCAATGTCTGCCGCATCGCGGACTATTATTTCACCCGCTGATCCGGGCTGCTGGAATGATCGTGACTGGACGTTCCGGGGTTCAGGCCGCAGGTTTGCCGCCTGACCTTGAGGAGACCGCCCGATGCGACTGACCCGCCCCGAAGGCCCGACCGCTCAGGATTTCCGTTTCAGCAGGCGCGCGCTGGCCACGGGCGGGCTGACCGGCCTGATGTTCGCGGGCTATGCGCCCGCAGCGCTTGCCCAGGAGGCCACCCCCATCGTCACCGACAGCGAGGGTCTGGTCACCGAAACCGTCACCTATCCGGCGCCGGACGGCTTCGACCTGCCGGCCTATATCGCGCGCCCCGTGGGCGATGGACCCTTCCCGGTGGTGATCGTCGTCTCGGAAATCTTCGGCGTCCACGACTATATCCGCGACGTCTGCCGCCGCCTGGCCAGGGCGGGCTATGCGGCCATGGCCCCGGCCTTCTTCGTGCGGGTCGAGGATCCGGCTCCCCTGACCGATTTCGGTCGCATCCAGGAGATCGTCGGTCAGGCCGGCTACGAGCAGGTGATGGGCGACATCTCCGCCGGTATGGAATGGCTGTCGCGCCAGCTGTGGGCGAGGGCCGACAGGGTCGGCATCACCGGCTTCTGCTGGGGCGGCAAGGTGGTCTGGCAGGCCTGCGCCCGCTTTGCCGTGATCGACGCCGGGGTCGCCTGGTACGGGCGTCTGGCCCCCGCCGGCGATGCGACCCCCGAACAGATCGCCGCCGGGCGGCCCTGGCCCGTCGATCTCGCGGACGATCTCAAGGCGCCGGTGCTGGGCCTGTATGGCGAGATGGATCGCGGCATCCCGCTGGCCAGCGTCGAGGTCATGCGTCAGGCCCTGCAGCGGGCCGGGCGCACCGACAGCCGGATCGACGTCTATGAGGGGGCCCAGCATGGCTTCCACGCCGACTACCGCGCCAGTTACAAGGCCGATGCCGCCGCCGACGGCTGGGCCAAGCTGCTGGCCCTGTTCGACGAACGCCTGAAAGGCTGAGGATCAGGCTTTCGAGTCATGGGCACCGCCCGTGGCCGTGGCCGTGGCCTCATAGGCATGAGCTGCCTCGGACGCCGAGGTGCCGGGCGCGGGGCCGGACCCCCTGGCGGCCACGACCACCATGGCCGGCCGCACAGTCCGTCCGAACAGGGCATAGCCCGCCTGCAGTGTCTGGATCACCGACCCGCCGGGCACCGTCTCGGACGGCTGTTCCATCATGGCCTGATGCAGATGCGGATCAAAGGCCTCGCCCGCCTCGGGGGCCACGCGCACCAGATTGTTGCTGGCAAAGGCCGACAGCAGCGACTTCTGGGTCAGTTCCAGTCCGGTCACCAGACCGGCGGCGGCGCCTTCCGCGTCCTTGGGCGCGGCCTGCAGGGCCCGCTCCAGATTGTCGGCTACGCCCAGCAGGTCGCGGGCAAAGCGCTGGATGGCATAGGCGCGGGCGTCATTGTTCTGGGTCTCGGCCCGCCGCTTGATATTCTCGACCTCGGCCACGGCGCGCAGCGCCCGGTCCTTCCACTGGTCCCGCTCGTCGAGGATGGCGTCGAGGTTGTCCATGCCCACACCTGTATGGGCAGGATCGGAATTCAGGCCCGCCTCGGCGTCGGCCTCATCGGCCGGATTGATGCCGTTCAGGTCTTCAAAGTCAGGGTCTTGCGGTGTGTCGTTCAAGGCTCTTGTCCGTCAAACAGTCGGCTCAGTACGCGGGCGGTATAGTCCACCAACGGAATGATCCGGGCATAGTTCAGTCGGGTGGGGCCGATCACGCCGACCGCGCCCAGCACCCTCTGGCGTCCCGTCATATAGGGCGCGGCGATCACAGAGGAACCCGAAAGTGAAAACAGGCGCGTCTCGGCGCCGATAAAAATCCGCACGCCCTGGGCCTCCGACACATCGTCCAGCAGGCCGATCAGCTGTTCCTTCTGCTCCAGGTCGTCGAACAGCACCCGCACCCGGTCCAGATCCTCCAGCGCCTCGCGGTCCTGCAGCAGATTGGCCCGGCCCCGCACGATCAGCGACCGCGGCCCCGCCGCCCCGGACCAGGCCGCCATGCCGTCCTCGACCAGGCGGGCGGCGGCGGCATCCAGCGCCTGACGGGCCGCCTTCAGCTCTTCGCCCATCTCCCCGCGGGCTTCGGTCAGGGAGCGTCCCTTCAGCCGGGCATTCAGAAAGTTCGAGGCCTCCTGCAAGGTGGATGGGGTCATACCGGGCCCCAGCGACATCAGCCGGTTTTCAATCTGCCCGTCCTCGGCCACCAGAATGGCCAGCGCCTGATCATGGCCCAGGGCCACGAATTCGACGTGCTTGATCCCCGTGTCACGCACGGGGCTGGCGACAATCCCGGCCCCGCCAGCCAGCCCTGACAGCAGGGACGATGCCTCGTTCAGGGCCTGATCGAAGTCCACGCGGCCACCCGGTCGTCCCAGGGCCGCCAGCCGCGCGTCGATCTCGCGCCGCTCCTCGGCTCCCACGTCGCCGATCTCCAGCAGTCCATCGACGAACAGCCTCAGCCCCGCATGGGTCGGCACCCGCCCGGACGAGGTGTGCGGCGAGGCCAGAAGGCCCGCCAGCGTCAGATCCTGCATGGTGTTGCGGATCGAGGCGGGCGACAGGGCGATAGGGCCCCGCGACAGGGTGCGCGACCCGACCGGCTCGCCCGTCTCCAGATAGGTCTCGACGATGCTGCGAAAGATGTCGCGGGCGCGGGCATCCAGAGCGCTCAGCGACGGGGAGGGATGGAACGGCATGGTGCTCATCGACGTGCCTCCCAGACCGGGCGCTCGATCCGATGGACCAGACAGTCATCCTCATCGTTGAACAGGCGCCGCCCCACCGGCACAAATCCCAGCCGCTGATAAAATCGGTGCGCATCGGCATTGGAGTTCAGCGGATCGATCACCACGGCACGCACCGCCGGATCCGCGAAGCACAGGTCCAGCGCCTGATGCATCATCCGCGTGCCGAACCCCCGACCCAGCGCGTCGGAGGGCCCGATCCAGATATCCAGTGCCCGAAGCCCCGGCTCAATATCCCCCCAGTAGTGGGTGGGCTCAAGGTGCGGGTCGATCACCTGCATGGCCCCGACGGGGCGCCCGTCGACCTCGGCGATCAGATAGAAGCTCACGGGTGAGGGGTCGGCCAGTTCCGCGTCCCAGTCCACATCGGCAAAGGCCGTCGTGGCCTCGGAGGTATCGGTAACGGCCCGGATCACATGGGGCTCTCGGTCCCAGGCGCGCAGCAGATCGGCATCGGCCGGCGTGGCAGGACGCAGCCGCAGGGTTTCCGGAGACGGGAAGGGGGACAGGGTCACGGTTTCAGGATAAGCACGCCCGCGACCCCATCCAATATGCAAAAGAGCCTTCATGCGCCCGTCCGATCGTTCGCCCGACCAGCTTCGCCCCGTGACTCTCGAAACCGGAGTCAATCGCTATGCCGAAGGCTCATGTCTGGTGGCGTTCGGCCAGACGAAGGTGCTGGTCACCGCCTCGGTCGAGGAGCACCTGCCGCCGTGGCTGCGCGGCAAGGGTCAGGGCTGGGTGACGGCGGAATACGGCATGCTGCCGCGCGCCACTCACACCCGCGGCCGGCGTGAGGCCGCCTCGGGCAAACAATCAGGCCGGACCCAGGAAATCCAGCGGCTGATCGGCCGCAGCCTTCGCGCTGTCGTCGACCTCAAGGCGCTCGGTGAGCGTCAGGTGACCCTGGACTGCGACGTCATCCAGGCCGACGGCGGCACCCGCACGGCGGCCATCACGGGGGCCTGGGTCGCGCTCGCCTCGGCGCTCGACTATCTGCGCGAGGAAGGGGTGCTGAAAACCGACCCCCTGACCGATCAGGTGGCGGCCATCTCGTGTGGCGTGTTCAACGACACCCCGGTTCTCGACCTCGACTACGAAGAGGATTCCAGCGCCGAGGCCGATTCCAACTTCGTCCTGACCGGGTCGGGCGGCATCGTCGAAATCCAGGCGACCGGCGAAAGGCGGGGCTTCAGCCGCGCGGAGTTTGATCGTCTGTTCGCGCTCGCGCACGGCGGCTGCGAAACGCTGTTCGCCTTGCAGCGTCAGGCGGTCGGGCGCTGAATGTGCCGAGGTCCGAGACATCACGCATACTGGCCCGCACCGGGGTAATGGGGCGCTGACCCGGTGATGGATCGGGCAGGCGGGCCCGGTCCAGAACGGCCTCCAGGGTCGCCGCCAGCCGGTCCAGTTTCGCCCGTCGGGTCGGCTTCCGGCCCGCGGCATCGGTGACGTAGAAGGCATCGACCGCCCGCTCGCCGAAATTGGCGATGTGGGCCGACCGCAGCGACAGGCCTTCGGCGGCGATGGCGGTGGCCAGCTCGGCCAGCAGGCCCGGCCGGTCGGCGCCCGAGACCTCGATGACGACCGCATGGCTTGCGGCGGCGGTGTCGATCATCACCACGGGCCTGACGTCAAAGGCCGCCCGCCTCGCGCTGACGGCGGTCATCACGGTTTCGTCTTCCGGGATGTCAGGTGTCCCCTCCGGCACGGCGCGGGCGGCGGCCTCCAGCGTCCGGATGAGGCGCTCCAGCCTGCGGGGCTCGGCCTGGCCATAGGGCAGGCCCGCGCCGTCCTGCACTTCGAATACATCCAGCGCCAGGCCCTCGGGAGCCGTAACGACCCGCGCCCCGACGATATCCGCTCCGGCCCGCGACAGGGCCTGCGCCAGGGCCGCAAAAAGGCCGGGACGGTCGGCGGCGGCAACCGCCACCCGGGTCGTGGCCCGCCCGACCGCGCGGGGGTGTCGCTCCGCTGCCGGATCGGCGGCCCAGTCGACCAGCACATCGGCGGCAGCCCCGGTCTCGCGGGCGCGCGCCACCAATTCGGGATAGGCTGCCAGCGGATCGGGTTCGTCGAGTTGCTCGCCCTTGAACACGGCCAGAACCCGCCGATACAGGTCGCGCAGAAGCTGGCCTTTCCAATTGTTCCAGACGCCGGGTCCCACCGCGCGGATATCGGCACCGGTCAGCACCAGCAGCATGCGCAGCCGCTCGGGATCGCCGACCAGATCGGCGCACGCCCTGACCGTGTCGGGATCGGTCACGTCGCGCTTCTGGGCGAAATCCGACAGGGCCAGATGATGGCGCACCAGCCAGCTGACCAGTTCGATCCGGCGGCTGTCGATGCCCAGCCGCTCGCACGCCCGCCGGGCGGCGATCGCCCCGTCCTCCAACTGCCCCCGGTCACCGCCCTTGCCGACATCATGCAGCAGCATGGCCAGCATCAGGACCTCAGGGTCGGTGATCCGGTGGATGATCTCCGAAGCCAAGGGATGGTCATCCTTCAGCTTGCCCCGCTTGATGTCATTGAGGATGCCGACGGCCTGCAGGGTGTGCTCATCGACCGTATAGGCGTGGTACATGTTGAACTGGGTCTGGCCGACGATCCGCCCCCATTCGGGCAGGAATCGTCCCAGCAGTCCCGTCTCGTTCATGATGCTGAGGACCCGGTAAGGCCTCTGGCCATGGGCCAGCACCGTCAGAAAGGCGCGGCTGGCCGCAGGGTCGCGGCGCAGGCGCGGGCTCACCCGGGGCAGGGACCGGGTCACGGCGGCAAAGGCGTCGGGGTGCAGGTCCAGATCCAGCCGGTCGGCCTCGACGAACAGGGTCAGCAGCCGCACGGGGTCCTCGTCGAACACCTCGGGGCCGGTGACGCTCAGCCGCCCCCTGTCGATCAGAAACCCGGGCGTCTCCAGTGGCTTGCCGCGCCCGGGCCACAGGGCGGACAGGCCCCGCACCAGACCGCCCGCCTTCTTCTGCTGGCGGGCCTCCAGCTGGGCACTCATGGCGCGGGTCAGGGCCCCGACATCCCGTGCAACGAGGAAGTATCGCCGCATGAACCGTTCCACGGCGGGCTCATCCCCGCGTCCGCGCCAGCCCATGCGCCGCGCGACCTCGGGCTGAAGGTCAAAGGTCAAGGCCTCGACCGGCCGGTCCGCGATACGGTGCATGTGGATCCGCACCTGCCACAGGAAGTCGAAGGCTTCAGCGAACAGCCGCCGCTCGCGCCGGGTCAGCAGGTCCTCCAGCGCCGCCTCGCCCAGCGGGCTCTCGGGTGCCAGCCCCCGGGCGATCCAGAACAGGCAGTTGAGATCGCGCAGCCCCCCCTTGCCGTCCTTGACGTTGGGCTCGACGCGATACCGCACGGCACCGACCTTCTGATGCCGCGCCTCCCGCTCGGCCAGTTTGGCGGCGATGAAGGGGCGGGCATCGGCCTTTTCCACCTGCTGGCGAAACCGGGTCAGGAAGGTTTCGGCCAGACCCGCATCTCCGGCCAGCGGACGGGCTTCCAGCAGGGCGGTGCGCACCGTCATGTCCGCCTTGCCGACCGACAGGGCCTCGTCCATCGACCGCGCCGAGCTGCCGATCTTCAGCCCGAGATCCCACAGCACATAAAGGACGAACTCGGTGACCTGCTCGGTGCGCGAGGTGGACTTCCAGGGCCTGAGGAACATCAGGTCGAGGTCCGAGTGGGGTGCCAGAACGCCCCGGCCATACCCCCCGACGGCCAGCAGGGCCAGACGTTCGGCATCGGTGGGATTGGGGGCGGGAAACAGATGGTCGGTCGCGACCCACCCCAGGGCCTGAACCATCCGGTCTGCCGCCCGGGCATAGAGGCGCGCCACCTCGACCCCGCCCGCGCCCTGCACCAGACGCTGGGCTGCCTTCGCCCGTCCGTTCGACAGGATCTCGGCAAGGATCGGGGTCAGGGCCGCGCGCGGATTGGCAGCCCCGGCCGCGGCCTGAAGGGCGGCTAGGGCGTCGGGGTCCAGGTCGGGTGCCATCCCGATCAGCGCCGAGCCGGACCGGTGCCGCGCGACAGAGCCTTCAGGCGATAAAGCGCCTCCAGCGCCTCGCGGGGGGTCAGGTCATCGGGCTCCAACTCCGACAGCGCCTCCACGACGGCGGGCGGGGCGACCGGCGCAGGGGCCGGGGGCTCGGCCATGGCGAACAGAGGCAGGTCATCCAGGCGGCGGTCGGCCTCGCCGGTCGCCTCCAGCTGGTCCAGGACGGCCCGGGCGCGCGCGACCACGCCGGGTGGCACACCGGCAAGCTTCGCCACCTGCACGCCATAGCTGCGGTCCGCCGGGCCCGCGACCGCCTCGTGCAGGAACACCAGATCGCCGTTCCACTCGCGGGCCCGGAGCGACAGATTGGCCAGATGGTCCAGCCGCCCCTCCAGCTGCGCCAGCTCGTGATAGTGGGTGGCGAACAGGGCGCGACAGCGGTTGGCCTCGTGCAGGGCCTCGGTCACCGCCCAGGCAATGGCCAGCCCGTCATAGGTGGCCGTGCCCCGCCCGATCTCGTCCAGCACGACAAAGCTGCGGTCGGTGGCCTGATTGAGGATGGCGGCGGTCTCGACCATTTCGGTCATGAAGGTCGACCGGCCCCGGGCCAGATCGTCTCCCGCGCCCACCCGGCTGAACAGGCGATCGACCACACCCAGCCGCATGGCGCGCGCCGGCACGAACGCCCCGGACTGGGCCAGAACCACCAGAAGGGCGGCCTGTCTCAGGAAGGTCGACTTGCCCGCCATATTGGGCCCGGTGACCAGCGCCAGACGCGGACACCCCCCGGCGCCCGTCCCGTCCAGCCGGCAGTCATTGGGCGTATAGGGCTTGCCCTCGGCGCGAACCGCCGCCTCGACGACCGGGTGGCGGCCGCCCTCGATGCACAGTTCCAGCCCGTCATCGACCTCGGGCCGGACCGCGCCGACCTCCTCGGCCCATTCGGCCAGGGCCGCTGTGGCATCCAGCCAGCCCAGCGCATCGGCCAGCGCCTGAACGGAGGCGGCCAGTTCGCGCACCCGAACGCGCCAGCCTTCGAAGGCCTCGACCTCCATGGCCGTCACCCGGTGCCCGGCCTGGGTAATGCGGGCATCCAGATCGGACAGTTCGACAGTGGTGAACCGCACCTGATTGGCCAGGGTCTGGCGATGGATGAAGGGGCTTTCGGCGCCCCGCTGCATCAGCGGCTCGGCCTGTTTGGCGGTGACCTCGAGGAAATAGCCCAGCACGGCGTTGTGGCGGACCTTGAAGGGGATGCCGCTGTCGGCCACGGCGCGGGCCTCCAGTTCGGCGATCACCCGGCGGCTGTCGTCGCGCAGTGTCCGCGCCTGATCCAGCTCGGGGCGGTGACCGGCTCGCACCAGACCGCCGTCGCGCGCCAGATGCGGCGGGTCCTCGACCAGTCCCTCTTCCAGCTCGGCCAGCAGGGCCTGAAGCGCCGCATCCGGCGTCAGAGCCGCCAGCGCCCGCTCCAGATCATGGGGCAGGGTCGGGTCCAGCCGGTCTGACCGGCGAGCGAACAGGGCGGTCAGTGCCTGGGCTGTCCGCGTCCCGGCCCGGATCGCCGCCAGATCGCGCGGCCCGCCGCGTCCCAGAACCAGCCGGGTCAGGGCGCGGGCCGTATCCGACGACCCCTTCAGCAGGTCGCGCACCTCGCCTCTCAGACTGCGGTGCTCGACCAGCCAGCCGACGGCATCCAGCGCCCGGTTGATGCGGTCCGGGTCACGCCCCGGCCGGGCCAGCCGTTCGGCCAGCGCCCGGGCACCACCAGCCGTTACGGTGCGGTCCAGCGTATCCAGCAGCGAACCTGCCCGCTCGCCCCTCTGGGTCCGGTCGATCTCGAGACTCAGCCGGGTGGCCGGATCGATGGCCAGATGCTGACCCTCGGCCGAGCGGCGCGGCGGCGACAGCACCGGCACGGCCCCCACCTGCGTGGTCTCCAGATAGGCGGCGATCAGGCCCAGCGCCGAAATCTCGACCGGCTCAAAGGTGCCAAAGGCATCCAGCGTCGCCACCCCATACAGGCGCGCGACCCGTTCGGCGGCGGCCCTGGGCTCGGCCAGCGCCTGCGCCAGCGGCTGAACGGGAGCATCGGCGGTGGCCAGCGCCTGATCCAGATCGGCATCGCCGAACAGCCGGTCGGGCACCAGAATTTCGGACGGGGCAAAGGCGACGAGGGTCGAGGCCAGATCGCGGGCATCACAGACGGCGGTCTCCACCGCGCCGGACGACAGTTCGACGGCGGCCACCGCGGCCCGGCCGCTGCGCAGGGTCACGGCCACCAGCCGGTTGGCCCCGCGCGCATCCAGCAGACTGTCCTCCGTCAGGGTCCCGGGCGTGACGACCCGCACGATCTCGCGCCGGACCACAGCCTTCGACCCGCGTTTCTTCGCCTCGGCCGGGTCCTCGGTCTGGTCACAGATGGCCACCCGGTGCCCCTGCCGGATCAGCCGGGCCAGATAGCCTTCCATGGCGTGCGCGGGCACCCCCGCCATGGCGATGTCCTCGCCCAGATGCTTGCCCCGCCTGGTCAGGGCCAGCCCCAGCGCCGCCGCCGCCACCTCGGCATCCTCAAAGAACAGCTCGTAGAAATCGCCCATGCGAAAGAACAGCAGGGCATCCGGCTGGGCGGCCTTGGCCTCGAGGAATTGGGCCATGACCGGCGTCGCGCCTTCTGTCGAGCGCACCGGATGTTCGGCGACGGGGGGTGGGTCAAGCGGACGGTTCATGCTTCGCCACAGGGTGACGGATCGCGCGCTCCGCCTCAAGCGTCTTGCACGCCCGGGCCGTCGCTGCGACAAGCGGGGCAGGCGGTTAAGGGAACGCGGTCCAAAACCGCGGCTGTGCCCGCAACTGTAGGCGGCCAGGCCGTCGTCCGGTCCGGGAGCAATCCCGGCGTCACTGAGCGGTTTTCGAACGGTTCGGGAAGGCGAGGGCGGTGGCTGTTGATCCGCAAGCCAGGAGACCTGGCCGCCGACGTCGCTCGTCTTCTGTCCGGGACCAGACAGGGGCGCGGGACTTCCGTCGAAGCGACCCGATCCCAGCGCCGGCTCCCCTCACGGGGGCCGGGATCGGTCGCATCCCTGTGCCCGTCGCGCGCTGCCGCCGGGCTGACGGAGACTGTCCGATGAGACCTCTGATGACGACGGCATCGCTTGCGGTGCTGTGCCTGTGCGTGAGCACACCCGCCCTTGCCCATGTGCCCGACCCCGGCGACCCCGGCGATCCCGGCGATCCGATCCGGCTGGAGGAGGTGATCGTCACCGCCACCCGCCTGCCCCGGCCGGTCACCGAGACCCCCGGTGCCCGCGTGTTCACCGAGGCGGATATCGAGGCGCGCGGCGCGATCTTTGCCGCCGACCTGCTGGCCGAGGTGCCGGGCGCGGCGCTGGCCCGCACCGGACCGTTCGGCGGCCTGACCCAGCTGCGTCTGCGCGGGGCCAGCCCCGGCAAGACCCTGGTGCTGATCGACGGCGTGCCGGTCAATGATCCGGCCGAGATCAACGGGGCCTATGACTTCTCCAGCCTCAGCCTTGCGGACATTGCGCAGATGGAGGTCCTGTCGGGCCCCCAGTCCTCGCTGTGGGGCTCGGATGCCATCGGTGGGGTCGTGGCCCTGACCACGCGCGAGACCAGCGGCTTCCGCGCGGATCTCGAGGCAGGCTCCCTGAACACCCGGCGCGGCGCGCTGTCCGTGGGCCGGGCCGGAGAGCGGGGGGCGCTGGGGCTCAGCGTCGCCGGCTTCCGCACCGACGGGGTCTCGGCCGCCGCCGCCGGCACCGAGGATGACGGGTTTGAGACCCTGACGGCGGGCCTCAAGGGCCGGATCATCCCGCGCGCCGGAGTCGAGCTGGACGGCGGCCTGCGCTGGACCAGGAGCCGCGTCGCGATCGACGGCTATCCCGCCCCCGCCTTTGTGCTGGGCGACACCGACGATGTGTCGAAAAGCGAGAGCTGGTCGGGTCATGGGCGGCTGAGCGTCCAGACCGGCGGGGTGCACCACCGCCTGACGCTGGCCGCCTCGGATATCGAGCGCGAGACCCGGTCGGCCTATTCAAACCGGTTCGACGCTGACCGCCAGGTCTGGCGCTGGGACATGGACGGCACGGGCGGCGAGGGCCGCCTCAGCTGGGCCGCAGGGCTGGAGCGTCGCACCGAATCCGCCAATCTCGACAGCGGCCTGTCCGATGATCTGGGCACCAGTTCCGTCTACGGCACCGTCCTGGTCCCCCTGACCTCGCGGGTGACGGTCGGCGCGGCGCTTCGCCATGACGACACCGATGACTTCGGCACCGCGACCACGGGCCGGCTGACCGCCCATGTCGATCTCGGCGCAGGGTTCGGCCTGTCCGGCGCCGTCGGCACGGGGTTCAAGGCTCCGACCGTCAGCCAGTCGGTCTGTGACTTCTGCTTCTCCGCCGATCCCTTCCCGACCCTGCGGCCCGAACACGCCGAGGGGGCCGAGCTGGCGCTGGGCTGGCAGAGCCCCGGGGGCGGCCTCACCGGGCGGGTGACAGTCTATCGCCTGACGATCGAGGACCAGATCATCTACCGCTTCGACCCGCTGACCTTCGACAGCGTCTATATCAATCTGGACCGCACCAGGACCGATGGTGTCGAACTGGAGAGCCAGCTCGTGCTGGGGGCCGGGTTTGATCTCAGCCTCGGCTATGCCTGGACGGATGCCCGCGACGAGAGCGACGGATCCCCCCTGCTGCGGGTGCCCAAGCACTCCGGCACGGTCGGTCTCGGCTACAGCGGCAAGCGGCTGAGCGGACGCCTGACTGTCCGGGCCGAGGGCGACATGCCGGACTCAGGCGGCACGCGTGAGGGCTTTGTCACCGCCGATCTGCACCTCGGCTACACCCTGACGGATCAGGTCGAGCTGACCGCCCGGGTCGACAATCTGTCAGACGAACGCTGGCAGTCATTGCTGGGCTATGGCGAGCCGGGGCGCACCGTCGCCCTGGGCGTCAGGCTGCGCTACTGACGCCGGAAAAGGCGGCGGCCGTATCGCCGGTCGCCGCCAGCCGTCCGCCCTGGTCGAACGTCGTCCAGTCCAGGGTGGGGCGGGGCGCATTGACGGCCGCCAGCAAGGCGCGGGTTTCGGCCGCCGAAGTGACACAGGCCAGAAGGCTCGAGCCCTCGGCCATGCCGGTCAGGCTGTCGGCGGCATAGGCCAGCGCCGCCTGCATGGGGTCCAGACGCGCCTCGGCCAGACGTCTGCGAAGGCGTGACAACAACACGATGTCGGCGGCCGAGGCCCCGATCATTTCGTCGGATCCGGAAAACAGCAGGCCATTGGCCAGCACCGAGGCCAGCTGCACCGCCACACCCTGTTCGGCGAGCGCCGCCAGCACCCCGTCGCGACGCGCGCGCTGGTCCAGAATATTGAGCGGCAGCTGGATCAGATCGGGCTGGAACCGCCGGGCCACCAGCACCGGGCTGTCCTCCAGCCGGGTGCGAATGCCGATGCGCCGGAACAGGCCACGATCCTTCAGGGCGATCAGACGCTCCCACAGGGTCCGGCCCTCGGCTCCGGCCAGATCGCGAACGTCCCGCACCAGCAGCACATCGCCGCGCGGCAGGCCCAGACGCTCCAGCGACCGACGGGCCCGGGCCTCGATCCGGTCGGGGCCTTCTCCGGCGTCCAGCGTGGTCACCGATACCTGAAACGGGGAGGGGAAGGGCCAGGCCTGGCACAGGCTGCGCTCGTCATCGCCCTCCGGCCGCGTCAGAATCCGGCGAATGCCCCCGTCGGCGGCGGTCTGCAGCAACTGGGCCAGACCGGCCTCGCGCGACAACGCCCCACCCACAGCGCTGCCCACGGCCTCGCGCGGGGGGGCGGGAACCACGGCGAGCGCCAGCTGGGCGGCGGGAAGGGCGGACATTTCTGAACTCACCGGACGATCCTGACGCCCAATGCTTAAGGTCGCCTCACCGAGAGTTTGCCAGAACCTTACCTCACGGTGTTTTCCGGTCAGTCAGCGTCCGGCTGGCGGTCCGGATGGGCGGCGATGAAGGCGGGGTGTCCGGCGGCTACCGTCTCGATCGCCAGCAGGCGCGGAAAGGCCTCCAGCGGCACATTGAACCGGCGCGCCGAATAGATCTGCGGGATCAGATAGCAGTCGGCCAGACCGGGCGTGTCGCCAAAGCTCCAGCCCCGCCCGTGCCGCTCCACCAGTGTCTCCAGGGCCTCAAAGCCCGCCGCGATCCAGCGCCCGGCCCAGGCATCCACCGCCGTCTGGTCCGCCTCGAACTGGCTGCGCAGGGCCTTCAGCACCCTCAGATTATTGAGCGGGTGAATGTCGCAGCCGATGATGGCCGCCATGGCGCGCACCGTTGCCCGGTCCTGGGCCGTGTCCGGCAGCAGCGGTGGCCGGGGGTGGCGCTCTTCCAGCCATTCCAGAATGGCCGGGCTCTGGGTCAGCACGCCCCCGGTCGTTTCCAGCGCCGGGACCAGCCCCTGCGGGTTCAGCGCCAGATAGGCGTCTGACGTCTGCGCCCCCGTTCGCAGGTCGATGCCGCGCGTCTCATAGCTGAGCCCCTTGAGGTTCAGGGCAATGCGGGTCCGGTAGCTGGTGCCCGACCGGAAATAGCCATGCAGGATCATGAAAACCTCAGCTCCGGGGCGGCCCCAGGATGAAGGACAGGGGCGAAAGGCCTTCTATCACAGCCTCGACGCCGTCGCCGGTCTGAACCGGCCCGACCCCGGCCGGCGTGCCGGTAAAGATCAGGTCGCCCGGGCCGAGATCCCACAGGCGCGCGGCCTGTTCCACGATCTCATGGGGCGCCCAGATCATGTCGGACAGGCGCGCCGATTGCCTCTGCTCACCATTGACGGCCAGCCGGATGGCCGAGGACGGCTCCGGCCCGGACCCGAGGGTCAGGGCCCCGCACGGCGCTGACTGATCAAATCCCTTGGCGGCATCCCAGGGGCGGCCCTTCGCCTTGGCCTCGGCCTGCAGATCGCGACGGGTCAGGTCGCATCCGACCGCCCAGCCCAGGATTTCGGCCCCCTCGCCGAGCGCCAGCACCAGCTCGACCTCATGGTGGAGGTTTCCGGTCAGGGAGGGAAAGGCCGGGTCGTCCCCGTCGGTCACCAGCGCCATGGCCGGCTTGGAGAAGAAGAAGGGGGCTGGACGGGCCGGATCGGCCCCCATCTCGCGCGCATGATCGGCATAGTTCTGGCCCACGCACAGTATGCGGCGCACGCCATAGCGGCGGCGCTCGCCGACAACCGGCAAGGACGGGATCTCGGGCGGAGGGATCAGCCACTGGGTCATGACGTCACGCTTAGGCCCGCGGTCTGACCTCCGCAACGCGTTTGAGCCCCCACATGACCCCGTTTCATGCTGCAATGCGGGAACCCGCTGGCGTCGGTGGCGTTGCCTCCTTATATCTCATACTATCGTCAAGCTTACAGACCGGGAGCGTCACCATGGCCACCACCAAGGCTCGCGAAGACATCAAGAACGACCTGAAAACCCTCAAGGAAGACCTCAAGGTGGGGGCCCGCGAGGAAGGCGAGCGCCTGCGCGCGCGCGCCGAGGCCGCCGAGGCCCGTCTGCGCGAAAAGGCCGACGAGGTCCGCACCCAGGCCGAGGCCTATTATGAGCAGGCCCGCGTGCGCGGCCGCGAATATTATGACGATGCCGCCGAGCGCTTCGACGAGGCCCAGCGCTATCTGGTCGAGCGGGTGCAGGAACGCCCGATGCAGTCGACCGGCATCGCCCTTGGGATCGGCGTCGTGATCGGCATGCTCATCGCCGGTCGCCGCCACTGATGCTGGGACGCGGACTCGTCAAAAAGGCCGTCGCCGTCGCGGTGGCGGCCGCCGCCGCCTTCGTTGCCGTGCTGTGTTTCGGGGCAGTGGTGTTCTTTGCCCTGTCCCTCGTCATCGTGCCGCTGGCCGCGGCCGCCGTGACATTCCTGCTGTTCGCCCTGGCGGCCCTGGCCGTGGTCATGGTCTTCCTGAAGAAGGCCGATGTCGTCGATGAGGATGACGGCTCGCTCAGCGACGGGCTGGCGGGCCGTGCCTTCCAGCTGTTCCGCAACCGCCCCATCCTGGCCTCGGTCGCGACCCTGGCGGGCGGATTCATCTTCCTGCGCAATCCGGCGCTGGCCACCATGGTGGCGGCGGCCTTCACGGAAAAGAGCCGCACTTCGCGTCACCGCTGAGGTCGCGCCCTAATCGACCACAGGATCGCCAGACGCGCCCGCAGGGTTCAACTTCCAGCGGATGCGCGTTTCGGCGTCCGTGCGGGCCGAGCCCCGCACCACGATCTGCAGCGCACGTCGCGTCTGGCCGTCGACGCTGTGCACCGAGGGCTCGATCGCCACGTCCGGCCCGTCCGTGCGGAACCACCAGCCCCGGCCGGAATGGCCGCGCAACAGTATCGAGCGGCGGTCCCGCGCCAAGGACGCCTGCACGCCGGGCTCCAGCTGAAACCGGACGGCATAGGGGGCGGCCAGCACCGGCGGCGGACTGGGCGCATGGTCGGCCGGAAACAGCCGCTCCTCGGCGCGCAACTCGTCCAGCCGTTGATCCAGATACAGGCGGCGCTGGTGAGCGAGGCCCGTCAGCGGCGCCCAGCCGTCGTGCTGGGCTTCCAGCCACAGGGCCCCGTCCCCCTGCCGCGCCTCGTGGCGCACCCCATAGGGCCGGGTCAGCAGACGCGGCCCCAGTAGCTCCGCCTGCCAGCCTCCCAGAGGCTCACCCAGCGAGGTCTCGCTGAGCGTCAGGGTCGAATGACCGGGCGTCAGCCTCAGTCCCTGGCGTTCATGGGCGCGCGGCGTCCAGCCACAGCCGGTGATCAGACGGTCCCGCCCACAGACGATCTCCAGCGCCAGCGGCTGGGCGCATGCCGCCTCGGTCCAGGCCCCGCGCGGCGGCGCCTCGACGTCGATCATGAGGCTGAGAAGCGGACTGCGCATCCGGGCCAGCCCCCCAACCGGCGGCTGCGTCTGGGCGGCGGCGCCGTCGGGGATCGGCTCCAGTCCCGCGGCCGCGAGGGCGGCGGACACCCGCGCGGGGGTCGAAACCCCGCCCCCGTGGACCCCCGGCAGACGCCCGTCGGGCATCGTCAGCGACCGGGTCGCGACCGCCAGTTTCTGAAGCGCGGCGTCCACACCCTCCGGCACCGGCTCGGACAATTGCGCCAGCCCGTCCTTGAGCATCAGGAGATCGAACAACAGCTCCAGCCCCGCCTCGGGGCTTCGGGACATGTGCGCCCCGTCGGGACGCAGCGTGCGCGGCAGGGCCCGGGACAGCCGCTTCAGACCCCGTTTGCGCAGGCGCGCGCCCGACGGACCGGCCAGGGCGCATCCGGTGACCGCGACAGCCACGGCCCGTGTGGCCGCCCCCGCCGCCGGTCCCGGCGGGCGCAACAGCTGGCGAGCCTGCCGGGCGACCAGAACGGCCAGCTGGCCCCGCTGCGGGTCGTCGGCCACGGCCCCCATGCGCCTGAGGGCCGGCGCCAGATGCAGCAGCCGCCGGGCCATCCGGTCCGGGTCCCAGGCAAAGGGGGCCCACCGGTGAAACACCCGACCCCAGCCCAGCGTCAGCCGCAGCGCCTCGCGCGCGCCGGCCTCACCCTCCTGCATCAGGGCGGGCAGCCAGTCGAAACCGTGCAGGGCCTCGGCAAAGCCGCGCGACGGACTGGGCCGATCCCAGGGATCCAGAGGGGCGGGCACATCCAGACTGATCCCCGCCAGGGTGAAGCGCCCCTGCAGGATGGGCTTGCCGGCCCCGGGGGCCTCGAGTGGCCGAAAGTCCCGGGGCGTGGCGGCAAAGGCGGACGGTTTCAGCCCCCACGGCCTGCCTTTCAGGGTCTGGCCGTAGCCGGGCAGGCCGTACAGCTCGATCCAGATCTGGCGGGTCATCAGGCGACCCATCACCAGCGGCCACACCCGCACCCCGGGCCGCGCGCCGGATGGCCTGACCGGTGTGCGGGGCGGGGCACCCCGCAGGCCGGGAATCTGGCCTTCGGGGACCGAGGCCTCGGGTTTGGCGAACGGGCCGATCCCCGCCATCAGCGACCCTTCAGCGCGGCGATATTGTCGGCATAGGCGGACGGCCCACCTCGAAACACGGCCGTGCCCGCCACCAGGGCATCGGCCCCGGCCGCCACACAATCGGCGGCGTTGTCAGCCGTCACCCCGCCATCGACCTGCAGGGTCGCCTTCGATCCGGCGGCATCCAGCCGCTGGCGGACCCGCGCGATCTTGTCTAGCGCGGCCGGGATGAATTTCTGGCCGCCAAAGCCGGGATTGACCGACATGATCAGCACCAGATCGACCAGATCCATGACCTCGTCGAGGATGGCGACGGGCGTGCCCGGGTTCAGCACCACCCCCGCCCGGGCTCCCAGATCCCGGATGCGTCCGAGAGTCCGGTGCAGATGCGGTCCGGATTCCGGGTGAACACTCAACACATCGGCCCCGGCGTGGCGATAGGCTTCCAGCCAGGGATCGACCGGGGCCACCATCAGATGCACGTCGAACGGCAGGCGGGTGTGGGGGCGGAGCGCCTTCACCACATCCGGGCCAATCGTCAGATTGGGCACGAAATGGCCGTCCATGACATCGACATGCACCCAATCGGCCCCGGCGGCCTCAAGGGCGGCGACCTCTTCGCCCAGCCGGGCAAAGTCTGAGGCCAGTATGGATGGACAGATCAGCGGCGCGCTCATGGCCCCGGGATAGGCCGCCCCCCTCTCCGGAGCAAGACCCCGGGCATGACCTGCGGCGCTTCAGGCGGCGGCGCGGCGGGTCGCCAGGCTGGCGCGCTGGATGTCGCTCAGCACGGCATCCTCCATGCGGGCCCCGGTCAGATCGGCCCGGTCCATCACGGCCCCGGTGAAATCGGTCGCCACCAGACGGGCGTATCTGAGGCCCGCTTCGCTCAGGTTGGTCGGCATCGACCGGCCTCCCCCAAGGGGCAGGCTGGACAGAAGGGCCCCGTCCAGATCGGCGTGGCTGAGAAGGACCCGCATCATCCTGGCACCGCGCAGATCCGCGCCCCTCAGGTTGCAGCCGCGCAGATCCGCACCTTCCAGATTGGCGCCCTGCAGGGCCATGCCCGACAGATCCATCCCGACCAGACAGGCCCCCCTGGCGTTTAGAGCGGGCAGCTTCAGCCCTTTCAGGCGGTCCCCAAGGGGGCGAAGATCCTTGCCGTCGAAATTGGCCGGCGCGCCCAGAACCCCGCCGCTTTCGGCCCAGGCATTGGCATCCAGTGCCTGTTCCAGCAGGGCATCGGCCCCGGCGATGGCCTCCAGCGTCGGCTCGCGAAGACAGCCGGTCATGTCGGTCCGTTCCATGCGGGCCGTATCCAGGGCGACATGGGTCAGGACCGCCCCGATCATGCGGGCTCCCGACAGATTGGCCCCCCCGATGTCGGCCCCTTCCATCATGGCCCCCGACAGGTCGGCATCCTTGAGGTTGGCGCGCGTCAGGCGGGTGTCCTTCATGGCGCAATCGGTAAAGTCGACCTTGAAGGCACTGAAGCCTTCCAGCGTCGCGCCGTTCAGCGTGGCACCGCTGAAGCTTGCCCCGTCGGCATTGCCCTGATGGGTCTCGTGCTTGACCGAGGACAGGCCCTTGGTCGCGTGCGGGACGGCGATCACCCCTTCGCGGAAATCCGCCTGGGTCAGGTCCGCCCGCGCCAGATCCGCGCCGCGCAGACAGGCGCCCCGCAGATCGGCCCGCACAAGCTGGGCGCTGCTCAGGTCGGCCTCGCGCATATCGCAGCAAAACAGGACGGCCCGGTTCAGCCGCGCGCCTGACAGACGGGTCCCGCGCAGCGAACAGCCGGTGAAATCCGCCTCCTCGAGGTTGCGTCCCGTCAGATCCAGCCCGTCCAGCGCCATGAATTTCAGCGCCAGCCGCCGCCCGCCCGCGCGGCCTTCGACGAAGCGCTCATGGGCCATGATCAGCAGATCGACATCCCCCTGTCCGAGGGCGCGGCGCGTAAAGCTCATGCAGGCATTCCTTCGGCATTCAGGCCCAGGGCCCCGGCCAGGACCGCCCCGGACAGATCGGTCAGCCGCATCTGGCACCCGTGCAGGCGCGCCCGGCTGAGATCGGCCCCGGCCAGCCGACCGTTTCTGAGGTCCGCGCCCGACAGGTCCGCCCCGCGCAGGATGGCGCCGGTCAGATCTGCGGGAAGAATACGCTCTGCGGACAGGAGCAGCGGCCCCAGCTGGGCCTGACGCAGGTCCGCCCCGTTCAGGCGCGCTCCGGCCAGCCGCGCCCCGCGCAGATCGGCGCCTCTGAGATTGCAGGCCCGCAGATCGGCCCCCTCCAGATGGGCCCCCTGCATCTGCACCCCCTCCATGTCGAGGCCGTAGAAGATCGCCCCGCGCGCAGACAGCGCCGTCAGGTTCAGGCCCCGGATCGACTTCAGGGACCTCAGGTCGACGCTGTCGAAGACCGAGGGCTTGCCCTCCACCCCGCCGGTCTCGCACCACAGGGCATGCGCGCGCAGCATGTCGGCGGCCGGCAGGCGCGAGACCGGATCGCCCGAAGAGCGATCATCGGTCAGGGCGCCGTCCATCCGTGCGCCGTCCGTGCGCCAGGATTGCGATTTGACCCCGACCAGCACCGCATCGCGCAGATCGGCCCCGGACAGGTCCGCGCCGGACAGGTCCGCTCCGGCCAGGTCCGCGCCCTTGAAGCTCGCCTGCTTCAGATTGGCCCGCACCAGCCGGCAGTCCTTCATCACCGCATCAGTAAAGTCGGCGGCGACCGCGACCACTCCGGTCAGGCGCGACCGCTCCAGATTGGCGCCGGCCAGGCAGGCGCCATTGGCCTGGGTCTCATGACGGGCGCGTGCCTCGATCACGCGAAAGCCCATCCGGGCATCGGCGGCGGCGATGGTCCCTTCCCGCAGGTCGGCCTCGAACAGGTCGGCCCCGGTCAGATCGGCCCCCCGCAGACAGGCCCCGCGCAGGTCCGCGCGCCGCATGGACGCTTCGGCCAGGACCACATCCTGCATGTCGGCGCCGAAAAAGGTGGCATTGTCCAGACGGGCCCCCGACAGGTCACAGCCCGTCAGATCGGCCGCGGAAAAATCGGCATCGGCCAGATTGCGGCCCTTCAGGTCCAGCCCGCTCAGGTCCATCCAGGCGAACACCGCCCGCGCCCCGCCGAGCCGGGCCTGCCACAGGCGATCGTGGCGGGCGCAGATCGCGTCCACCTCGCTCTGGGTCAGCCGTCGCCGTGCGACAGGTTCAGCAGCCTGGGCCATGGCCGCAGGCTGACACGATTACGCTTAAGGAAGGTTTGCCGTCCGGCCTCAGACCTTTAGCAGGCCCTGCTCCCTCAGACTGTCGGCCAGCTCCCCGGCCGAGACCCACAGCCGCGTATAGCCGGCCTCGCCCAGGCGGTTCAGCTCGGCCATCAGATCAGCACGCGGCGAGGCGGTGAAACGGGCATCAAAGCCCTCGCCCGTTTCGCTGATCCGGACCAGCGGCCGGCCGGTCTCCAGCCGGTGCAGAAAGCCTTCGCACAGCGCCATGGCCTCCTCGGCCATCAGGCCGGTCTCGACCTCCAGCCCCGCCTGGCGCAGCCGCTCCGTCCCCCGGCCCGAAGCGAACGGCGAGGGATCGAGGGCTGCGATCACCACCCGCGTCACCCCGGCCTCGGCCAGGAAGTGGGCGCACGACTTGCGGCCGGACGACCGCGCGCCGCACGGCTCCAGCGTCACATAGGCGGTGGCGCCCTTCGCCCTGTCGCCGGCGGCGGGAACGGCCTGTTCCTCGGCGTGGGGGCGACCGCCCCTGGCCGTGGCGGCCTCGGCGACCACCTCTCCCCCGTTCACCAGCACACAGCCGACCGCCGGATTGGGCCAGGTCTCGCCCATCCGCGCGAGCGCCAGCTCTATGGCGCGGGCCATGTGGCGGGCATCGTCGGCGGGCGCGCTCACGCCTGCGTCTCCGGCAGCGGCGGAAGGTCTGCGGCACGGCCTGTGTCCAGGTATCTGGCGGATGTCGGCACCAGATCGCTGTCCAGATCGATCTCCAGCGGATTGCCGGTCGGAATCTCGACGCCGACGATCTTGTCGTCCGGCACGGCGAACAGGTGCTTGACGATGGCCCGCAGCGAATTGCCGTGAGCGACGATCAGCACATCCTCTCCGGCCGAAAGGCGCGGCGCGATCTCGGCATCCCAATAGGGCAGCACCCGGTCCAGCGTGGTCTTCAGACTTTCGGTGTCGGGGATGGTCTGGCCCTCATACAGGGGGTCCCCGGCAAAGCTGTGCGCATGATCGGCCTCCATCGGCGGCGGCGGCACATCATAGCTGCGTCGCCAGATGCGGACCTGGTCCTCACCGTGCTTTTCGGTGGTTTCGGCCTTGTTGAGGCCCGTCAGCCCGCCATAGTGCCGCTCGTTCAGGTGCCAGTCGCGCACGATCGGCACGTCCTTGAGGCCCGCCGCAGCCAGCGCCAGATCCCCGGTCCGCCGGGCCCGCTTCAGCACCGAGGTGAACATGACGGCGGGGGCAAAGCCGGCCTCCGCGATCAGCGCGCCGCCCTTCCTCGCCTCGGCCTCGCCCTGATCGGTCAGATCGACATCGACCCAGCCGGTGAAGCGGTTCTCGAGGTTCCACTGGCTCTGGCCGTGACGCAGAAGGACGAGGCGGGGCATGCAGATCTCCGGATGACAGGGTTTTCGCCTAGGCGTCCCCCGGGCAGGGGTCAAGCCGGGCTGGGGGCATGGGGCGTTTGATCGGCCCGCCCCTTTTCTCCTATAGCCCTCCGCTGTTCCCTGCTGCCCAGAGGTGTCTGATGCCCGGCCTGATCGCTCCGACCGGCTTTCGCGAATACGACGCCCGTTGGGTTCTGGGCCCCGATCTGGACCTGCAGGGCGTCGAGACCCTGGGGCTGGCGCTGGCCACGCTTCTGCACGAGCTGGGCAGCCCGCGACTGGTCACCGGGCACGACTACCGCAGCTATTCCGAAGACGTGAAGGCCGCCCTGATCCGGGGTCTGGTCGCCGGCGGGGCCGAGGTCCACGACATCGGCCTGTGTCTGACCCCCATGGCCTATTTTGCCCGCGAGGCGCTGGGCGTTCCCGCCGTCGCCATGGTCACCGCCAGCCACAACGAAAACGGCTGGACGGGGGTGAAAATGGGGGCCCATCCGCCCTTCACCTTCGGCCCGGATGAGATGGCACGGCTCAAGGCTCGGGCGCTGGAGGGCGGACGGATCGAGCGCACCGGCGGGCGCGTCGTCACGGTTCAGGATTTTGCCAACCGCTACCAGGTCGAGGTCGCGTCAGGTCCCGGGCTGTCCCGGCCCATCCGGGTGGTCGCCGCCTGCGGCAACGGCACGGCGGGGGCCTTCGTGCCCGAGGCCCTGCGCCGCATGGGGGCCGAGGTGATCGAAATGGACACCGACCTCGACTGGTCCTTCCCCCGCTATAATCCCAACCCCGAAGACCGCGTCATGCTGGACGCCATGGCCGAGCGGGTGCGCGAGACGGGGGCCGATCTGGCCCTCGGCTTTGACGGCGACGGCGACCGGTGTGGCGTGGTCGACGATCGGGGGCACGAGATCTTCGCCGACCGCATGGGGCTGATGCTGGCCCGCGATCTGGTCGCCGCCCATCCGGGGGCGACCTTCGTCGTCGATGTGAAGTCGACCGGCCTCTACCGGACCGATCCTGTGCTGGCGGAGGCCGGGGCACGCGTCGTCTATGGCATGACGGGCCACAGCCATATGAAGCGGGCGGTCGCGGCCGAGCGCGCCCTCGTCGGCTTTGAAAAGTCCGGTCACGTCTTCTTCGCCCCGCCGCTGGGCCGGGGCTATGACGACGCCCTTGTGTTCGCGCGCGAAATCCTGCGCCTGCTGGACCGGGCGGGTGGGCGCCGCCTGTCGGAACTGGAAGCGGACCTTCCGCCCGCCTTCACCTCCCTGACCATGAGCGCCCATTGTCCGGACACGCAGAAATACACCGTGGTCGACCGGGTCAGCGAAGCCTATCGCGCGCTCGCCGAGGCGGGCGGCACCATTCTCGGTCGCCGTATCCGCGATCTGGTCACCGTCAACGGCATCCGGGTCGAGCTGGAGGACGGCGGCTGGCTTCTGGTTCGCGCCTCGTCCAACAAGCCGGAACTGGTCGTGGTGGTCGAAAGCCTGACGTCAGAGGCCGACATGCGGGGGCTTTTCCATGAGGAGGTAAAGCCGCGACTGGCCGCCTATCCCGAAGTCGGGGACTACAATCAGGAAGTTTGACCGCATCGGCGCAGCGGTCCATTAGGCCCTCGACCGGGAGGACGGGTGACCAGCTCAAGCGACCAGATCGTCATCATCGGCGGCGGATTTTCCGGCGCCATGGCGGCCGCGCGTCTGGCCGAACGGGGCGTAACCTCGACCCTGATCGATGCGGGCGGGGATTTCGGCCTTGGCGTCGCCTATGCCACTCTCTTCGACGGTCATCTGCTGAATGTGCGCGCCAACCGGATGAGCGCGGTCGAGGGCCGCCCGGACGACTTCGTCGACTGGCTGGGCCGCAACCACACTGACCGCGCCGATCCCGAAGGCTTCGCGCCCCGCAGGCTCTATGGCCTCTATGTTCAGGACCGGCTGAGGGCGGTCGAGACCGAGCACCCCGGCCTGATCACCCGCCTCCACGCGCGCGCCGCGTCGATCGAAGGGACGGATGTTGTGCTGGGCGATGGCCGCCGCATCTCCGGTCGCGCCGTGGTTCTGGCCACCGGCAACCCCCCGCCGAGGACCGCGTCCGGCGACCCACGCATCCTGTCCGATCCGTGGGCGGAGGGAGCGCTGGCGGCGATCGGGTCGGACGATCTGGTGCTGGTCATCGGCACCGGCCTGACCATGGTGGACATGGCCCTGTGGCTGGACGACCGGGGCTGGCGGGGAAAGATGCTGGCCCTGTCCCGCCGTGGCCTTCGACCCCGCGCACACGGAGAGCGCCCGGATGGGGCGATCCCGCCGGATCCGCAACTGCTGGATGGCCCGGCTTCGGCCCGATTGAAGGCGGCCCGCATGGCCGTCCGCGCCGGCGACTGGCGGGGCGTCATGGAGGGGCTGCGCCCCCTCACCGACCAGATCTGGCGCGCCGCCGACGTGCCGACGCGCGCCCGTTGGGTGCGCCACCTGCGCCCTTGGTGGGACGTGCACCGTCACCGCATCGCCCCCGGCATCGCCGCCCGCCTCGATGCCCTGATCGCCGCTGACCGCCTGACCCTCTCTGCCGCCCGCATCCGGGCGATTGTGCCCGAGGGTGACAAGGTCGCCGTCACCTTCGATCCAAAGGGCCGGATCGTGCCCTGCACCGTCCTGGCCGACCGGGTCATCGACTGCTCCGGCCCGGGCCACGACCCCGCTCGCGATCCCCTGACCGCGCCACTGCTGGCGTCGGGTCGCGCCCGGCTGGATCCGCTCGGTCTGGGCCTTGATCTGGATGAGGCGGGCCGGGTGCTCGGGGCCGATGGCACCCCCGACCCCACCCTCATGGTGCTCGGGCCCCCCGCCCGCGCCACCTTCTGGGAAACCGTCGCCGTCCCCGACATCCGCAAGCGGATCGAGGCCCTGGCGGAGGCATTGGCTGAGTAAGGAGTACCTCATGACCCACCACAAGTCCCGCACCCTCGGCGGGCGCGATCTCGCGCCTGAAACCCTGATGATGGGCTTCGGCTATGACCCCGCCCTGTCCGAGGGGGCGATCAAGGCGCCCCTGTTCCAGGCCTCGACCTTCGTCTTCAAGTCCGCCGAGGACGGCAAACGCTTCTTCGAGGTCGCCTATGGCCTGCGCGAAAGGGAGCCGGACGAGGCGCTGGGCCTGATCTATTCACGGATCAACAACCCCAATCTCGAAATCCTCGAGGACCGGCTGGCCGTCTGGGACAAGGCCGACCGGGCGCTGGTCTTCTCCAGCGGCATGGCGGCCATCTCCACGGCCATGCTGGCCCTGACGCGCCCGGGTGACACGGTCCTCTATGCCGCTCCGGCCTATGGCGGCACCGAATATCTGTTCGACCGCATCCTGCCCCGCTATGGCGTCAAGGTGGTCCAGGTGCTGGCCATGGGTGGCACCGAGGTCCTGAAACAGGCCATTCGCGATGCGGCGGCCCAGGCAGCCGAAGGGGGCGGACGTCTGGCCGTCGTCTATCTGGAAACCCCGTCCAATCCGACCAATCAGGTCGTGGACATCGCTGCCGCCGTGGCCGAGGCCAGGGCGCTGGATCAGGCCGAGCGCCCCATCGTCGCGGTCGACAACACCTTCCTTGGCCCGCTGTGGCAGCGCCCGCTGGAACTGGGCGCCGACCTGTCGCTCTACTCCCTGACCAAATATGTCGGCGGCCACTCCGACCTGATCGCGGGGGGGTGTCTGGGCACTGCGGACGTGATGGCCCGCATTGCCGAGATGCGCACCATCTGTGGCACGGCGACCGATCCCCATACGGCCTGGCTACTCAGCCGCAGTCTGGAAACCCTGCATCTGCGCATGGAGCGGTCCCAGGACAATGCCCGCATTCTGGCCGAGCGCCTGCGCCTGCATGACAAGGTCGCCGATGTGCTCGTCGCCGGGGGCGGCGCGGGCGAGCAGCGCGCCATCTTCGAGGCCCAGTGTCAGGGCCCCGGCTCGACCTTCTCCATCCGCGTGAACGGAGGCGAGGCCGAGGCTTTCCGCATGCTGAATGCCCTGAGGTTGTTCAAGCTGGCGGTCAGTCTCGGCGGCTCGGAAAGCCTGGCCTCACACCCGTCCAGTATGACCCATTCGGACTATTCGACCGAGGCCAAGGTCCGCTGCGGCATCGGCGATGACCTGATCCGCCTGTCGGTCGGCGTCGAAAACGTCGAGGACCTGTGGGTCGACCTCGAACAGGCCCTCGCTGCGGTCTAGCCTGCGGCCTTCACCGCCGCGCAGATGTCGTCCACGACCGACCGGACCAGCGCCTCGTCGTCGCCCTCGGCCATGACGCGGATCAGCTTCTCCGTGCCGGACTTGCGCACCAGAACCCGGCCCTGACCCTTCAGTCGCACCTCGCCCTCGGCGATGGCGGCCTTGACGCTGGCCGCCTCCATCGGCTTGCCGGCAGCATAGCGGACGTTCTCGAGGATCTGCGGCACCGGATCGAACTGGCGGGCCAGATCGCTCATCCTGCGGCCGCTCTTGACCAGCACGGCCAGCACCTGCAACGCCGAGATCAGGCCGTCACCGGTGGTTGCATGATCGCGCAGGATGATATGGCCCGACTGCTCACCGCCCAGGTTGAAGCCGCCCTCGCGCATCCGCTCCATGACATAGCGGTCGCCGACCTTTGTCCGCTCCAGCGTCAGGCCGTCCGCCAGCAGGGCGCGCTCCAGCCCCAGATTGGACATGACGGTGGCGACCACCCCGCCGCCCATCAGCAGCCCCTGGCCGGCCCAGTCCCGCGCCACAAGGGCCATGATCTGGTCGCCGTCCACGACCTGGCCCTTCTCGTCGCAGATGATCACCCGGTCGGCGTCCCCATCCAAGGCAATGCCGATGTCGGCCCGGTGCAGGTTGACGGCGGCGCTGAGCGCCTGCGGATAGGTCGAGCCGCAATCCGCGTTGATGTTCAGTCCGTTCGGCTCGACCCCCAGCGGGAAGACTTCGGCGCCCAGCTCGTACAGCGTCGTGGGCGCGACCCGGTATCCGGCCCCGTTGGCGCAGTCGATCACCACCCTCAGCCCCTTCAGGCTCAACGCCTTGGGGAAGGTCGCCTTGGCCACCTCGATATAGCGCGCCTGGCTGTCGTCGATCCGTCGCACCCGTCCCAGCTGGTCGGCAGGCGCCAGGTCCACATTCAGATCGGCGTCCATCATCGCCTCGATCTTCAGCTCGACCGAGTCCGACAGCTTGTAGCCGTCCGGCCCGAACAGCTTGATCCCGTTGTCCATGAAGCCGTTGTGCGAGGCCGAGATCATCACGCCCAGATCGGCGCGCATCGACCGGGTCATCATGGCCACGCCCGGCGTCGGCAGGGGGCCAAAGGTGATCACATCCATGCCGGCGCTGGCGAAACCGGCGACCAGGGCGGGCTCGATCATATAGCCCGACAGGCGGGTGTCCTTGCCGATCACCACCGTGTGGCGCCGGTCGTCCTCGGACATGAACATCCGTCCGGCGGCCAGCCCGACCCTGAGCGCGACCTCCGGCGTCATCGGGTGGGTGTTGGCCCGCCCGCGGATTCCGTCGGTTCCGAAATAGCGTCTCTCAGCCATGAATATCCCTCACTCCTGGCCCCCCGGCGTTGTGACATCAGAGACAGAAACCTTGCGAAACCGCAATTTAGATGTCAGGCCCCGTCATCCTGGCCTAGGGGGGAGCCGCCCCCCGAGGGCGGAGTGGGCTTAGACCGTCACAGGGCCGTGCGTAAAGCCATGGTTTTCTGACGATCCTGGATAGGGGACGAACCTATGTGCGGCATCATTGGCGTCACCGGCACCGGTCCGGCCGTGCCCCGGCTGATCGAAAGCCTGAAGCGGCTGGAGTATCGCGGCTATGACTCGGCGGGCGTCGCCGCCCTGGTCGACGGGCGTATCGAGCGTCGCCGGGCCAAGGGCAAGATCGCGGCGCTCGAGGCCGTGCTCCACGCCGAGCCCCTGTCCTCCACCGTCGGCATCGGCCATACCCGCTGGGCCACTCACGGAGCGCCCACGACGGTGAACGCCCACCCGCACAAGGCGGGCCGCGTGACCCTGGTCCACAACGGCATCATCGAAAATTTCGCTGACCTCAAGGCCGAACTCGAGGCGTTCGGCAACACCTTCGAGAGCCAGACCGACACCGAGGTCGTGGCCCACCTCCTGGACCGTGCCCTCTCGGACGGCAATGACCCTGTGGTCGCCTTCAAATCCGTGCTGGACCGGCTGACGGGTGCCTATGCCCTGGCCGTGCTGATCGAGGGCGAGGACGGCATGATCCTGGGCGCGCGGCGTGGCAGCCCGCTGGTCGTCGGCTGGGGCGAGGGCGAAATGTATCTGGGCTCCGACGCCCTGGCCGTCGGCCCCTTCACCCAGAAGATCAGCTATCTGGAAGAGGGGGACTATGTGGCCCTCGACCGTACCGGCGCGCGCATGTTCGACGTCGATGGGGCCCCGGTGGAGCGCCCGGTGGTCACCGTCTCCGCTTCCGCCGCCCAGGTCGAGAAGGGCGAATACCGCCACTTCATGGAAAAGGAGATCCACGAACAGCCCGACAGCGTCCAGCGCACGCTCTCGGCCTATCTGGATTTCGTCAACGGCCGGGCCCTGAAGCAGGACGTCGATTTCAAGGCGATCACCCGGATCCAGGTCGTGGCCTGCGGCACCGCCTTCTATGCCGCCCAGATCGGCCGCTATGCCTTTGAAAAACTGGCCGGCCTGCCCTGCGACGTCGAGATCGCGTCCGAGTTCCGCTATCGCTCGCCGGCCCTGATGCCCGACACCCTCGCCGTGGCCGTCAGCCAGTCGGGCGAGACCGCCGACACCCTGGCCTGCCTGACCTGGTGCAAGGGTCTGGGCCTGCCGACGGCGGCGCTCGTCAATGTGCACACCTCGTCCATGGCGCGGGAGGCCCGGTACCTGTGGCCCACCCATGCCGGTCCCGAGATCGGCGTCGCCTCGACCAAGGCCTTCACCGCCCAGGTCGCCGCCCTGCTGGCGCTGGCCGTCACCGCCGGTGTCGCGCGCGGCCGGATCGGCGCAGACGAGGAGGCCCGGCTGGTCCAGGCCCTGTTCGAATCGCCGCGCCTGATCGCCGAGGCGCTGCAGATGGAAGACCGCATGCGCGAGGTGGCCCACGAGCTGTCCCGCGCCACCGACGTGCTGTTCCTCGGTCGTGGCCCCATGTTCCCCCTGGCCATGGAAGGCGCGCTCAAGCTCAAGGAAATCAGCTATATCCACGCCGAGGGCTATGCCGCCGGCGAGCTCAAGCACGGCCCCATCGCCCTGATCGACGAGGAAACCCCCACCGTCGCCCTCGCCCCCCTGGACGAGATGTTCGAGAAGACCGCCTCCAACCTTCAGGAGGTGGCCGCGCGCGGCGGCCCGGTGGTCATGGTCGCGCCGCTCAAGGCCCCCACGCCGCACGGCACCGGCATCACCCGCATCGAGGCACCGGACTGTCATCCGCTGATCGCGCCGCTGGTCTATGCCATCCCGGTCCAGATGCTGGCCTATTTCACCGCCGTCCATAAGGGCACCGACGTCGACCAGCCCCGGAACCTTGCCAAGTCCGTCACGGTTGAATGATCCCGTCCAGGAGCCGTCCATGACCGCCACCCCCGCCCGCCTGCGCAAGGCCGTCCTCCCCGTCGCCGGCCTCGGCACCCGGGTGCTGCCCGGCACCAAGACCACGCCCAAGGAGCTGCTGAACGTCGTCGACCGGCCGATCCTCAGCTATATCGTCGAGGAAGCGCGCGAGGCGGGGATCGAGCACATCGTCTTCGTCACCGGCCGCGCCAAACAGGCCATCGAGGACTATTTCGACCACCAGATCGAGCTGGAGGCCCAGCTGGAGGCCAAGGGCAAGACCGACATCCTCGAGATGATGAATGCCGAACTGGCCCAGGCCGGCGAGATGAGCTTCACCCGCCAGATGCAGCCCAAGGGTCTCGGCCACGCTGTCTGGTGCGCCCGCGACATCATCGGCGACGAACCCTTTGCCGTCATCCTGCCCGACGTCATCGTCGACAGTCAGCCCGGTGCCCTGAAACAGCTGGCCGACGTCTATGCCGAGGTCGGCGGCAATGTCATCGGCGTCGAACAGGTGCCCGAGGCCGACACCCACAAATACGGCATCGTCGATCCGGCCGAGCGCCATGGCCGCCGCATCTCGATGAAGGGCATGGTCGAGAAGCCCCCGCGCGGCGAGGCCCCCTCCAATCTGTCGATCTCGGGGCGCTACATCCTCCAGCCGCAGATCTTCGACCTGCTGGCCACGCAGGGTCGCGGGGCCGGCGGCGAGATCCAGCTGACCGACGCCATGGCCCGCCTGATGCAGGACCAGGCCTTCACCGCCTATGAGTATGAGGGCGTGACCCACGACTGTGGCGACAAGATCGGCCTGCTGCGCGCCAATGTCGCCCTGGCCCTGAAACGCCCCGACCTCGGCGAGGCGGCGCGAGAGGCCATCTCGGCCCTGCTGTAGGGCTCTGGCCCCGGTGGGGCCCCGGGGCCTTAATCGTGACGGGTTCTGTGGTATAAGCCCCGCCTTTCCGCCCGTCCCGCCCCCTTCGACAGGATTGCTCCCGTGAGCATCACGCTCGATCTTTCCCGCGCCCGGCCGCAAGCCACAGCGCCCGTCAACCTCTCGGGGCTGACGCGCGAGGGCCTGCGTCAGGCCCTGATCGACGCCGACATCTGCCCGCCGGAAAAGGCGAAGATGCGCGCCAGCCAGCTCTGGGGCTGGATCCATCACTACGGTGTCACCGACTTCTCGCTGATGACCAACATCGGCAAGGATGTGCAGGCCAGACTGGCCGCCGCCTTCACCCTCGCCCGGCCCGAGATCGTCGAGCGCCAGGTGTCGAACGACGGCACCCGCAAATGGCTGATCCGCACCGCTCCGGGCATCGAGATCGAGGCGGTCTATATTCCCGATGTGGGCCGGGCCGGCGCCCTGTGCGTGTCCTCACAGGTCGGCTGCACCCTGAACTGCACCTTCTGCCACACGGGCACGCAAAAGCTGGTCCGCAACCTGACCGCGGCCGAGATCGTGGCCCAGGTCCAGGTCGCCCGGGACGACCTCGGCGAATGGCCCTCGCCCAAGGAAGACCGCCGCCTGTCGAACATCGTCTTCATGGGCATGGGCGAGCCGCTCTACAATCTCGACCACGTCGCCGACGCCATCGACATCATTTCGGACAATGAGGGCATCGCCCTCTCGCGGCGCCGCATCACCGTCTCGACCTCGGGCGTGGTGCCCCAGCTGCAGGCCCTGGGCGAGCGCACCCAGGCCATGCTGGCCATCAGCCTGCACGCCACCAACGACCCCCTGCGCGACGTGCTCGTCCCGCTGAACAAGAAGTATGATCTCAACCAGCTGATGGCCGGCATCCGCGCCTATCCCGGCCTGTCGAATGCCCGCCGCGTGACCTTCGAATACGTCATGCTGAAGGGCGTCAACGACAGCCCCGAGGAGGCCCGCGCCCTGCTCAATCTGATCAAGGGCATTCCGGCCAAGATCAATCTGATCCCGTTCAATCCCTGGCCCGGCACTGACTATGAATGCTCGGACTGGAAGACGATCGAACGCTTCGCCGCCATCCTGAACAAGGCCGGCTACGCCAGCCCCATCCGCACCCCCCGCGGCCGCGACATCCTCGCCGCCTGCGGCCAGCTCAAGTCCGAAAGCGAAAAGGTCCGGGCGTCTACGCTTCGAAAGGCGGAGCAGGACGCGGCCTGACGCCCCCTATTCTGCTCCGCGTTCAGCCTCTTCGCGCGGCACGGTCCGACCTTTGCCGTCAGAGTAGGTTATCCGATCGCCAAAACGCTCCTCCAATCGATCAAGGAGGTTGTGGGCCGGCCCTCGCCAGCTGTTCCCGCCTTGCGGCTGATTGATCGAAACCCTCATGGGATAGTTGAACCGGGTGTCAGGCCCCGCCTCCGCCTCTCGACGAGGAAATGCGTCGGGGTTGGCGTGGTGCTGCAAGACCATGAAGTAGGTTCCGTCTTCGCTGCAGGCCGACATCTGGAACGCGGCGTAGGTGTCTACATTTCCGGAGATGTGCTTCCGAAATGACCAGTCGTGTTCCTTGGCGAACGCTTCCATAACAGCTTCGACGATTGGCCATTCCGAAGGGCCAACATCAAGCGCAGCCGAGAGTTCGGGCCTGAGAGATGTTCGGCCGTCTCGCATGGGGTTGTGGCAGGAGCGATCCATAATCAGCGTGGGCGTCATGAAGGCTGCCACGGTTCCGATTGCAGCAAACCCAAGAACGACGGTTGCCAAATGGCGCCTCCACGTTTTGGAGGCCGGTTCGTCAAGAGCACCGGAGGCCTTCAGCACGGCCCAGAAGGCCAATCCGCCTGCCCCGCCGGGCAATCCGGCCATGAGGCTGAAAGTCATGGCCTGCTCCCAGCCGGCCGGGGTAAGCGCTCCGTCCTGAACCGTGACGACGCCACCGGAAGAAGCGAAGTCGGGTGTTCCAGCAACGGCCAGGAGAAAGGCCGGCACCGCGCCGATCGCAAAACCCACGATGGGTGGCGCCCACCAGGCGGCGGGCAAACGCGAGCGGAAGGCGAAATAGGCAGGTATCCCGAAAATCGAAGCCAGAATCGCCGTGAAGATGATCGCAATCGGCAAGACCCGAGGGGCGAAACCCGAGCCTGTTGCCGCACTGACGAGGATCGCGGCCGCGTACGCGGCAATGAGCGGCCAGACAGGAATTGAGGTGGTTCGCTTCATGCTCTCGCCCTTTGGTAATTAAGTAATAGCTTACACACACGAATGCCGCTGGCAAGCCCTTAGCAAATCGCTTAAATACTCAGGGATGCAACGTGTGTTCGAAGCCCTCTCCAGCCCCGTGCGGCGCAAGATTCTGGCCTATCTGGCTCATGCCGACCTGACGGCGGGCGAGATCGCGGGCCGGTTCGAAATCTCCAAACCGGCCGTGTCCCAGCACCTGTCGGTGCTCGAGAATGCCGGGCTGGTCACCAGCGAGAAGAAGGGTCAGTTCGTCCACTACCGGCTGGTGGCCGACGCGCTCGCCAACACCCTGAACGGCTATGTGCAGGAGGTCTGCCCCGTCTCGCGCCCCCTCAAGAAGGAAAGCGCCGCCCTCGCGGCCAAGCCGCCCCGGTCCCCGCCGGACTAACGCCCTGGGGCAGTCCGCGCCTGTCTCCTCCCTACCGCAGGTGGGGAGGGGGACCGTCCGTAGCCCGAAGGGCGAAGGAGGGTGGAGGGGTTCTTCACCGCGCGCACGCCCTCAAGACCCCCTCCGTCACGTCGGCTTTGCCGCCGCGCCACCTCCCCGACTTCGTCAGGGAGGAGACGGAATCCTCGTCATCCTCGGGCTTGACCCGAGGATCGGTGTCACCCGCAACGGCTGGTCGCCTGCCCGGACCGATCCTCCGATCAAGTCGGAGGATGACGATGGGTCGAAGGCAGCAACTATGATAGCCGCCCACAAATTCCCCCACCCTTTCAACGCCCCTTCCGTGTCTCGCATCGTTCTTCCCGACCAGGTCGCGAGCTGTGCAATCCTCAGAGCGTCCCGTCGCGCGGAGGGCTCGTAAGGCCTGCGACCTTATGGCGGCGGGAGCGGATGGAGCGGGGTTGCCGGGACACCGCCGATCAGACCTCGGGCCTCAAGCAGTGAGCGCCCGCGGCGCGAACGGTAGGCCCCAAAACACTGGGTCGAGGGGGATACTCGATCGCCCGGGAGGTGTCGCAGGACACCCCTGCCCGCCGGGGGCGCTGCGGTAAGGCGATAACACCGCCACCCGACGCAAGCTCCTGGAAAACCGTCTGCGCGGGGCGTCTGTCTTCGTCGAAACGGTATTTATTCAGTCACTCCGGGCGAAGGCCCGGCGCTCCGCCTGCCCTCCATCCTCTGCCCCCCGGGCGAGAGGCGCTTCCGCACATCACCTCTCCACCGAAGGTGGGGAGGGGGACCGTCCGAAGCCCGAAGGGCGAAGGAGGGTGGAGGGGGCGCCGCCGCCGTCAGAACACAGGAGCGCGCACAATCGTCAGCCTCCACGCCGCCCCCTCCGTCACGGCGCTGCCGCGCCGCGCCACCTCCCCGCAAAGCGGAGAGGTGATGAGGAGCGCCATTTCAGACGATTCAGACCATTCAGACCATTCAGACGGTCTTTTCCCGAATTCAGACGGTTCAGACGGTTCAGACCGTAACCTTTCGTCACAGACTGTGGCCCCGCGGCGCTTGCGGATTGGGGCTGGATTGGGGCAAGGACGGGGGACGGTTTTTCCTCCGTGATCCACAGGCCCCGCATACCCCTTCCATGGACTCCTCGTCCCTCTCCAGCGTCCTGACCAGTCCCGAAGTCCAGGCCTTTGCCCGGGGCTTTCCGGTGCTGATCATCCATCTGGCGGTGACCATCGCCCTGCTGGTGGTCGGGGCCACCCTCTATGCCCTGCTGACCCCCTGGAAGGAGGTCGCCCTGATCCGCGAGGGGAACTCCGCCGCCGCCGTGGCCTTTGCCGGGGTGCTGACAGGCCTCGCCATTCCGCTGGCCATCAGCCTGTCGGTCTCGACCTCGATCCGGGACATCGTCATCTGGGGCGTGGCGACCGTGGTGCTGCAGCTGTTCGTCTTCCGCCTGGTCGACATGCTGCTGACCGGCCTACCGCAGCGCATTCGCGACGGCGAGGTCTCGGCCGCCGTGCTGCTGGTCGGGGCCAAGCTGGCGACCGCCCTGATCCTCGGCGCGGCCCTCGCGGGCTAGGGGGCGCGCATGGGCCGACTGACCGACTGGGCCTTCTACGGTCTCCTGTCGATAGCGATCCTGATCTGGGCCCTGGACCGCCGCGAGGAAGTCTATACCCCGCCGCCGCCGCCCGCCCCGGACAGGGTCGAGGGCGCGCTTCTGGGGCCCATCACCCCCTTCGATCCGGCGATCACCCTGAATGCGCCGGACATTCCCTTCCAGCCCGCCTCGGGCACCGCCTTCTCGATCGCGGGCAAGGGCCGGTGGGTCACGGCCCGCCACGTGGTCGAGGGTTGCCGCAAGCCGGCGCTGATGGTCGGCGGGGGGCGTGCCGTGGCAGCCAGCCTGCGCCTCGCGCCCCGGGCCGACATCGCCGTTCTGATCACCGAGGGCGGGCCGGATCCGCTGGCGGTGGTCGAGAACCCGCAGCTCCGCAAGGGCCAGCGTGGCTTCCACCCCGGCTATCCCCAGGGCCGGGCCGGTGAGGTCACCTCGCGCCTGCTGGGCCGCGAGACCTTCCGGGTGCGCGGCCGGGGCGAGCGCGACGAGCCCGTGCTGGCCTGGGCCGAGGTCGGTCGGACGGCGGGGCTGAAGGGCACCCTGTCGGGCCTCTCCGGCGCGCCGGTGCTGGATCGTCAGGGCCGGGTGCTGGGCGTGACCATCGCCGAGGCGCCGCGCCGGGGCCGGGTCTACACCACCGCCCCCGACACCTTCGGGCCCGCCATCCGGGGCATGCCCGACCGGGATGCCCGGCCCCTCCCGGAGCCTGTCACCCTGGTCAACTACGGCCGGGTCGCCGACGCCCTCCGCCGCGACCTGCGCGTCGCCCAGGTGGTCTGCCTGCCGGCCTGATCTCAGTCGTCGAAGACGGCGACGCCGATCTCGCCGCCGGGGGTCAGCCAGGCCCGCTTCATGCCCTGGCTGTTATAGGGGTCGGCGTGGTGCCCCTCGCGGTCGAGCGCGATCAGACCGCCGTCCCCGCCCAGGGTGCCGATGGCGTCGATCACGGCCTGCCCGGCCTCGGCCACCGTCTGGCCCGAGGCGACGCGCCAGGCGACCTGGGCCGCCGCCGCCGTGCGGATGAAGTATTCGCCCTGACCGGTCGAGGAGATGGCGGCATGGCCGTCCGCCCAGGTGCCGCTGGCGGGCAGGGGGGTGTCGCCGACCCGGCCCGGCAGCTTGCCGAACACCCCGGCGGTCGAGGTCGCCGCCGCCAGCCGCCCCTTTGTGTCCAGCACGCAGCAGCCGACCGTGCCGTGCGCCAGTGTCCCGGGCGGATGGTTGTCCTCGCCCTGTCCGGCCCGGGTGAACCAGTCATCGCCGCCCGGAACCGGCTCCAGCTTCTGGCCCTCGCAGAAGCGGCGCGCGCCCTCGCCGACCAGCAGGACGTGCGGGGTATGGTCCATGACGGCGCGCGCGGCCCTGACCGGATTGCGAAAGCCCTGCAGGGCGGCGATGCCCCCCGCGCGGCCCGTGGCCCCGTCCATCAGGCTGGCGTCCAGCTCATAGTCCCCGTCCAGATTGGGCGAGGCACCCCGCCCGGCGACATAGAGGCCCGAGTCCTCCAGCAGGCAGACCGCCTCGACGGCGACGTCCAGTGCGGCCTCGCCCGCCTCCAGCCGGGCCTGCATGGCGCGCACCACCTCGGCCATGTCGGCCCGCTCGGCGGCATAGTCGCGGCTGCGCCGGGCACCGGCGCCTCCGTGCAGGATCAGGGCGGGTCGGATCATCTCGGGGTCTCCGCGGACCGGTCGGGCCGGTTCCTGTCTTTCCAGTTCGGGGCCGGAGCGTTACCGTCCCGGGGACCGGGGTGGCAAGCCGTCACCCTGCCCGCCCTCTCCCACGCCGAAAGGTTCTTCATGCGCGCAGTCCTGTCCAAGGCCCCCGGTGGCCCGGAAACCCTGGTGGTCGAGGAGGTGTCGGACCCGACGCCCAAGGCCGGCGAGGTGGTCATCGAGGTCAAGGCCGTGGGCATCAACTTCCCTGACACCCTGATCATCGAGGACAAATACCAGTTCCGGCCCGAGCGGCCCTTCGCCCCCGGCGCCGAGGTGGCGGGCGTGGTCGAGGCGATCGGCGACGGCGTCAAGGGCATCCACAAGGGCGACCGGGTCATCGCCGTGCCCGGCTGGGGCGGACTGGTCGAGCGGATCGCCGTGCCCGCCGCCAGCGTCATCCCCATTCCGAAGGAGATGGACTTCGAGACGGCCGCCGCCCTGATCATGACCTATGGCACCAGCTACTATGCGCTGAAGGACCGCGCGAAGCTGCAGGCGGGCGAGACCCTGCTGGTGCTGGGCGCGGCCGGCGGCGTGGGCGCTGCCGCCGTCGAGCTGGGCAAGGCCATGGGCGCGCGCGTGGTGGCCGCCGCCTCCACCAACGACAAGGTCCAGTTCGCGCTCGAGTTGGGGGCCGACAACGGCCTGATCTATCCCTCCGGCCCCATGGACAAGGCGGCGCAGAAGCAGCTGTCGGGCGAGCTGAAACTGGCTACCGGGCGCGACGGCGCCGATGTCATCTATGACGCGGTCGGCGGCGACTATGCCGAACCGGCGCTCCGGGCCATGGACTGGTGCGGGCGATACCTCGTGGTGGGCTTCCCCGCCGGCATTCCGTCCCTGCCGCTCAATCTGACCTTGCTGAAGTCAGTGGCCGTGATCGGCGTCTTCTGGGGCGCCGCCGTCATGCGCGACCCCAAGGGCCACGCCTCCAATATGGCCGACCTGATGACGCTGTGGAGCGAGGGCAGGATCCGCCCGCGCGTCAGCCGCACCTTCCCCCTGCACAAGGCGCATGAGGCCATTCAGGCCCTGGGCGACCGCTCGGCCATGGGCAAGATCGTGGTGACGGTCGGGCCGTGACCCTTGCCCTCGCCCCGGACCTTGACCTGACGAGTGCGGCCGCGCGGCTGGCCGCCACCGGCCGCGCCCGGGTCCCCGGCCTGCTGGGTGAGGGGGCGGGAGTCCTGCACGAGGCCCTGACCGGGCCCGACATGGTCTGGAACCGCGCCATCCAGAACCCCTACAACGCCGATGTGCCGGTCGCCGTATTTGAAGCCGAGCCGCTGGCCGAGCAGGCCCGGCTTTACGGTATGGCTCATGAGGAGGCGACCGAAGGCTTCCAGTTCATCTTCGACCGGATCAAGCTGGGCCAGGCCCGGGCCATGGGCCTGCCGCTGCCACCGGTCCTGTTCGAGCTGCACGACCTGTTCAACAGCGAGGCCTTCCTCGCCATGGCCCGCCACCTGACCGGCGACGACCGGATCACCTACGTCGATGCCCAGCCGACGCGCTACCTGCCGGGGCATTTCCTCAACGGCCACACAGACTCGCATGAGGATGCCGGGCGGCTCTATGCCTATGTGCTGAACCTGTCACCGCGCTGGCGGGCGGAATGGGGCGGCCTCTTGATGTTCCTCGACGGGGAGGGGGCCGTGACCGAGACCTTCACTCCGTCATTCGGCACGCTGAACCTGTTCCGGGTTCCCCAGGACCATGCCGTCTCCATGGTGGCTCCGTTCGCCGGCGCGCCGCGCTATTCCATCACCGGCTGGTGGCGGACGCGCCCGCCAGGCGGTTAGTCCCGGCTGCGGGCCATTTCGGCCAGCGCCAGACGGGCGGCCTCACGGTGGCGGGAGCGGATATGGGCCGACAGTATGGCGATCACCGCCGCGATCACGGCCGCGTCGTCGGTAAAGCCGATGCCGACCAGAACGTCCGGGATGGCATCGGCCGGCAGCACGAAATAGGCCAGGGCGGCCAGCATCATGCCCTTCGCGCGGGTCGGGGTCTCGGGGTCGCGCGCGGCGAAATAGACGCTCAGCAACTGGTCGGCGAAGGGGATCCGCGCCAGGTTACGCCGCAGCCGGGGCCAGAACCGGCGTTCGACGCGGACCTCATCCACCTTGTCAATGCGGGGGATCAGGGCCATGCCCCGGGCGATTTCGGACGATGAGGATTTGGCAGGACGGACCATGCCCCCTAAATCGTCGCAGACCCCCTCCGGTTCAATCCCGATCTGACAAAGGATTCCCCATGAAACTCGACTCCTCCATCGCCGCTGTCGTGACCGGCGGCGCCTCCGGCCTCGGCGAGGGCACGGCCCGGGCGCTGGCGGCGAAAGGGGTGCGGGTCGCCCTGTTCGACCTGAACGAAGAGGCGGGCGAGACGATCGCGGCCGAGATCGGCGGGGTCTTCTGCAAGGTCGACGTCACCTCGGACGCCGATGTCGCGGCCGGCTTCGAGAAGGCCCGCGCCGCCCACGGTCAGGAACGCCTGACCGTCAACTGCGCCGGCATTGCCACCGGCCAGAAGACCGTCAGCCGCAAGCGCGACACGGGCGAACTGCGCGCCCATGACATGGACAGCTTCGAGCGCACTGTCCGCATCAATCTGTTCGGGACCTTCCGCGTGCTCAGCCAGTCGGCGCTGGGCATGGTCGCCGCCGAGCCCATGGCCGACGGCGAGCGCGGCCTGATCATCAACACCGCCTCGGTTGCGGCCCAGGACGGCCAGATCGGCCAGGCGGCCTATTCAGCCTCCAAGGGCGGCGTCTATGCCATGACCCTGCCGGTGGCCCGCGATCTGGCCCAGGAGGGGGTGCGGGTGAACACCATCCTGCCCGGCATCATGTGGACGCCGATGATGGCCGGCATGGACCAGAAGATCCAGGACGCCCTGGCCGCGGCCATCCCCTTCCCCAGCCGCCTCGGCACCCCGGCCGACTACGCTGCCCTGGCCCTGCATCTGGCCGAGAACGTCTATATCAACGGCGAGTGCATCCGGCTCGACGGCGCTATTCGGCTGGCGCCGAGATAAGCGCGCTACCGCTCGCGTCGCGAACGCTCGCTGCCTGAGCGCGGGATCGTAGCAATTTGCGTTCTCCCTCTTGCGGCCACCGCCCGTGCTCGGCTATACGCCCGGCCTCGACTGAAGCGCGGGCGTAGCTCAGGGGTAGAGCATCACCTTGCCAAGGTGAGGGTCGGGCGTTCGAATCGCCTCGCCCGCTCCAGTCGCAGATCGGAAGAGGCCCGGCCCGCGCCGGGCTTTTTTCGTTTCGGCCACCCGACGGCTGTCCGCAGCCTCTTGATCCCCGGAGCATTGCGGAACACCCTCCCTGCCGGGGAGGGGCCGGCATGTCTGAATCCTTGCATGAGGTCGCGGCGCGCCGTCTGGACGCCTTCGTGGACGCGTCTTTCGCCTTTGCCCTCACCCTTCTGGTCATTTCCGGTTCCGAACCGCTCGGCAGCTATGCAGACATGGGCGCGGCACTGGGCCGGATTCCAGCCTTTGCCGTGGGCTTTGCCCTGCTGGCCCTGTTCTGGTCGGCTCACCGGCGCTTCGGGCGCATGACCGCCGCGCGCGACGGTGCCATCACCCTCATCAGCCTGATGATCGTCTTCACGGTGCTGATTTATGTCTTTCCGCTACGCCTGCTGGCGGAAACCGGCGCCAGCTGGGCCACGGGCGGGCTGATCCCCGGGCGCGACCGGATTTCAACGCTCGGAGACCTTCGGGGCATCTATGTCGTCTATGGGCTGGGGTTTGCGGTTCTGAGCGGCCTCTATGCCCTGTTGCATCATGTGGCCCGGCCGGATGCGGTCGATGCCGCCGCCCGTATGGCGCTGGTCCGCGCCCGCGACATCTGGGTCCTGTGCGCAGCAACGGGCCTGGTTTCGGCCGGACTGGCCGCACTGCCGCTTCTGGCGCGTATGCCCTGGTTGCCCGGCTTCGCCTACTGGCTGATCCCGGCCGGCATCGGCCTCTACTACTGGCGGATCAGTCGGCCGACCGATCCCGGACAGGACGGGACCTAGAGGCCGGCACCTCCAGGATCCCCCGCCGACCGGACCCGGGATTTTCCGAGCCCGCCGCGAACTCGCCCGATCGTGACCACGGGTCGCTGGACCCGGCCGCGGCGGCGGTCTAGTCGCCTTGCGGGGGAGCGGACGCGGAACCGGTTCGCCTCTTGCACGGTGTCGTGTCCGAACCGCGCAACTGCTTCAAAACGGGATCAAGGCCGTCGATGTTTCTGGAAGGTGAGGTGAACTGGACCCTGGTGCTGTGGGCCGTGACCGGCGTCTCGGTCTGTGTGGCCCTGTTCAGTGCGTGGCATGCCGTGACCCACAGGGTCCGCCACGTCTCGACCTCCTCCGAGCTCGATCTGGTGCAGAAGGCCGCCGAGAGCGCCGACAAGCGCCTGTTCGAAACCCTGAACGCCGTGCCTGTGGCACTGGTCGAGACGGACAACCAGGGCAAGTTCGTCTTTGCCAACCGGGCCGCCCACCAGCTGCTGGGCCGGCGCGATGCCGAGCTGCTGGGCTTGCGGTTCCATTCGGCCACCTGGGGCATCACCTTCCCCGACGGTCGGCCCGTCCCGCCCGACCTTCTGCCGAGCGCGCGTGCGCTGAGGGGCCAGACGGTCAAGGGCTTCCAGCACCTGCTGGCCAATCCGGCGACCCGCAAGACCATGCTGGTCTCGGTCACCGCCATGCCGATCGAGAATGAGTACGGCCAGGTGGTCGGCTCCATGGCCGCCATCGTCGAGACCGAAGGTCTGACCACGCCCCAGATCGAAACACCTGCGGCCGAGCCGGTCGCGGATCCGGGCTATGTGCGGCGTGTGTTCGAGGCCGCCTCCAGCGCCCTCGTCGTCGTCGATGCGGACGGTCAGGTGCGTGAAGCGAACCCGGTCGCGGAAAGCCTGGTGCAGGATGCAGCGGCCCCGGTCGGTCGGCCGTTTGTCGACGCCTTCCTCGCTGAGGCCGATCGCGGCGCGGCCCATCAGGCCATGCGCATGGCTCTCAGGGTCTCTCCCGAAGAGGCCCCGGTCATCGAGGCGGGCGAGGTGCGCTGGCGGATGCTGCCTCTGACCGACGAAGAGGGCCGGGCCGAGGCCCTTCTGCTGGCGGGAGAGCGGCGTGAAGCGGAGGCCGGGCAGCCGGTCGGGGCCATGCCGCAGATCGATCCCGCGGAGCTGGATGCCGCGACGGCGCGCCAGGCCGAACTTGAGGCCGAACTGGTGGCTGTGCGGGCCGAGCTGGACGGCGAACGCGAGGCCCTGCGCCGCCTTGAGGCCGAGGCCCGGTTTGAGCGCGAGGGTAGCCAGCGGCTGGCCGACGTCGGCCGCCTGACCGGCGGACTGGTCCACGACCTCAACGCCCTGATCGGGGTGATGACCAGCGCGCTCGACATGATGCTGAAGCAGGCCGACGACCCCTCCCGGATTCGTCGGCTGGGTGAGGCGGCCCTGGCCGCCGGCCAAAGGGGCGAGACCCTGACCCGCCGCCTGGGGGCCTTCAGCGAGGGTGAGGATGACTCGCCTGTTCAGATCATGGATGTCGCGGTGCTCCTGCGGGGGCTGGAAACAAAATTGCGAACCCAGGTCGGCCCCGGCGTCGATCTGATGGTCGAGGTTCCGGCCGAACCGGCACCGGTGCGGCTGGACCCCGTAATGTTCGACGGCGCCGTCCGGGCGCTGGTGGCCAATGCCATCGAGGCGGTCGACGGGCAGGGCTCGGTCGCTGTCCGTCTGGAGCCGAAGATGGAAGGCGGCTGGCTGTTGTCGGTGCGTGACAGCGGCCCCGGTTTTTCCGATGAGGCGCGGGCCCGCGCGGTCGAGCCCTTCTTTACCACCAGGCCGGGGGCCCAGGGTCTGGGCCTGGCCCAGGCCCATGCGTTCGCACGGCAGGTCCGGGGCCGGTTGTCGATCGACCGCGCGCCGGGAGGCGGTGCCGAGGTCAGCCTGTCCCTGCCCGAGGCGCCGGCGGATCAGCCTGTTTCGGCGGAGCAGACTGGCGCGGGCTGACCCGGAAAAAAGCTCAAATGGCCCGATCCCGCGACGAGCGGTCGCGGATCGAAGCGGTAAAGGGCCGATCCGGCCGGTCCGGTCTGGACGGCATGGCCGTCGCCTGCCATTAAGGCCTGCCCGTGCGCAGGCTGCGCCACGTCCCGGGCGTCCGTCTAACCACGAACAGCCCGCTCATGAATTCCTCCGCTGCTTCCGCCGACCCGACCGGCTTTGTGTCCGTGCGGGACGTGTCCAAGACCTTTGGCACCCGCAAGGCGCTGGATGGCGTCTCCCTGTCGGTTCAACCGGGCGAGATGGTCGCCCTTATCGGCCCCTCGGGCTCGGGCAAGTCGACGCTGCTGCGCTCGATTACCGGGCTGGTGAACATCGATTCCGGGGGGCGGATCGAGGTGTTCGGCGAGACGGTCCAGGTCAATGGCCGGACGACCGGGGCCGTGCGTCGTGCCCGCTCGCGGCTGGGCATGATCTTTCAGCAGTTCAATCTGGTGGGGCGGCTGAGCCTGTTCAGCAATGTCATGCTGGGGGCGCTGGGCCGCATTCCGGCATGGAAGGGTCTGCTAGGGCTGTGGCCGCAGGAAGATCGCACGCGCGCCATGGCGGCCCTCCACCGCGTCGGCGTGGCTGACTATGCCGCGCAGCGCGCCAACACCCTGTCGGGTGGCCAGCAGCAACGCGGTGCCATCGCCCGCGCCATCGTCCAGGGGGCCCGCGCCATCCTGGCCGACGAGCCGGTGGCTTCGCTGGACCCCGTCTCGGCCCGCAAGGTCATGGAAATGCTGGTCGAGCTGAACAAGGGCGACGGTATGGGGGTGCTGGTGACCCTCCACCAGGTCGACTATGCGCTGCGCTATTGCGACCGGGTCATCGCGCTCAAGGCCGGCAAGCTGGTCTATGACGGGCCCTCGACCGGTCTGGATCACGACCGGCTGGTGGAGATCTACGGCCCCGAGTTCGAGGATGCCTTCTGGGAGACCAAGGTATGATCCGCGCGCTTCTCGCCCGTGTGGTCCCGGCCCTCGCCGCGGCTGTGGCTGTCCTCTCGCTCAGCCTGCCCGTTCAGGCCCAGACTGCCCCCACCCGACCCGATGCGCCGAAGAAGCTGGTCTTTTCGGTCCTGTCGGCCGAGGGCCAGGCGTCCTCGGGGCCGCTGTGGACACCCCTTCTGGAGGATCTGGAGCGGGCCCTGGGCATTCCGGTCGAGGCCCGCTTCGGCTCCAACTATTCGGTGCTGGTCGAGGCGATGAGCGCCAACCAGACCCAGATCGGCTGGTTCTCGGCCCTGCCGGCGGTCCAGGCCATCGACCGCGCCGGGGCCGAGGTCATCGCCCGGACCGTCGATCTCGAGGGCAAGGACTCCTATGTCTCTACCCTGGTCGTGCGGCGGGGTTCCGGCATCACCCTTGCCGACGTCGAGCGGTGCGATCGCTCGCTGAATTTCGGCCTCGGTGACGCCCAGTCGACCTCGGGCACGCTGGCGCCGATGACCTATTTCTTCAGCCCGCGCGGCATTGATCCCCGGACCTGCTTTTCCACGGTCCGATCCGCCAACCACCAGGCCAATTCTTTCGCCATCGCCAACGGCCAGGTGGATGTTGCGACCTCCAACTCGGTCAACACCGTCTTCCTGAATCGTCAGAATCCGCAGATCGCTTCCCAGATCGAGGTCATCTGGGAATCGCCGCCGATCCCGGAGTCGGGCATTCTGGTGAAAGGTGACCTGCCCCGCTGGCTCAAGCTCGAGATCGCCGAATTCTTCACCGGCTATGGTCAGGGGTTCGGCCCCGAGGCCGATCGCCAGCGTCGGGTCATGCAGAGGCTGAACTATTCCCAGTTCCGGGCTGCCGATAACAGCTATCTGAACCCGATCCGCGAAATGAAGGCCGATCAGGCCCGCCGCGAGGGTACGCCCCCCGAGGTGGCCCCGCCGGCGCCCGTGAATCTGGTCCAGATGGCGCGCCAGTGGGGGCCGTTCGGCCTGATCGGCCTGCTGATCGTCTTCGCCCTGCTCGCCAATATGCGTCGCCCGGCCGCGCCCGTGTCGCGGGACCCGGCCACGGTGCCGCCGCCGCCCGAGAAATCGACGGCCGCCTGGTCGCTGGACATCCTGCTATGGGGCGGTCTGGCCATCATCCTGATCGCCAGCTTCGGCCGGGTCGACATGCCGAACCTCGGCAATCTGTTCTCCAACACCGAGAACATGCGCAACTACGGCCGCGATTTCCTGTCGCCTGATTTCTCGGACTGGAAGATTCTGGTCGGCCAGATGTGGCTGACGGTCCAGATCGCCCTCTGGGGCACCTTCCTCGCGGTGTTCCTCGCCGTGCCGCTCAGCCTGATGGCGTCGCGCAATCTGGCCCCCGCCTGGCTGGTCTGGCCGGTCCGGCGTCTGATGGACCTTTTGCGGTCGATTCCCGATCTGGTCAGCGCCACCCTGTTCATTGTGGCCGTGGGTCTGGGGCCGCTGGCCGGGGTGCTCGCTATCGGCCTGAATACGGCGGGCGTTCTGGCCAAGCTGTTCTCGGAAGCGGTGGAATCGATCGACTCCGGCCCCATCGACGGGGTCAAGGCCACCGGGGCCGGGCGTCTGCATGAAATCGCCTGGGGCGTGATCCCCCAGGTGGCACCCCTGTGGACCAGCTTTGCCCTCTACCGTTTCGAATCGAACAGCCGCGCGGCCACCGTGCTGGGCCTGATCGGCGCGGGCGGCATCGGCCAGGTGCTGTTCGAAAGCCTGCAGGCCTTCGACTACAATACGGTCTCGACCATCGCCATCATCATCATCGTGGCGGTGACCCTGATCGACATGCTGTCACAAGCCATGCGCAAACGTCTGCTTTAAGGGCGTCAGCCTGTCATCCGCATACGAGGTTGTTTCATGCGTCTCAGCTTTCTGGCCGTCGCCGCCCTGTCGGCGCTGGCCCTTGCCGCCTGCGGCGATCAGGGGGGCTCGTCCACCCGCGACGGCATCTGGGCCGCCGGGTCCTCGACGGTCTTCCCCTTCACGACCCGGGTCGCCGAGAATTTCGCGCGCAATACCGGCGGGGCCATGCCCCGGGTGGAAGCCCTGGGCACCGGCGGGGGCATTCAGGCCTTCTGTCGGGGGACCGGTGCGCATACGCCGGACATCGCCAATGCCTCGCGCCAGATGAAGGCGTCCGAGTACGACATGTGCGCCGCCAATGGCGTCACCGAGATCATCGAGATCAAGATCGGCTTTGACGGCCTTGTGATCGCCACGGCACGTACCGGGGCCGATTTCGCCTTCGAGGGCGCGGATCTGTATCTGGCCCTGGCCAAGGATGTGCCGGGCGGTGACGGCTTCATTGCCAACCCCCACACCCGCTGGGACCAGGTCCGCCCGGGCCTGCCGTCGACCCGGATCCTGGTCTATGGCCCGCCGCCCACCTCGGGCACGCGCGATTCCTGGCTGGAGCTGGGCATGACGCCGGCGGCCATGGCCAATCCGACGCTGGCGGCCCTGTCGGAGAGCGACAAGGGCGCGTTCGATACCCGCGCCCATACCCTGCGCGAGGACCAGGTCTGGGTTGACGCGGGCGAGAATGACAACGCCATCGTCCAGACCCTGACGCGTACGCCCGGTTCGGTCGGCGTCTTCGGCTATTCCTTCCTCGAACAGAATTCGGAATCGGTGAAGGCGGCCAGCGTCAACGGCGTCTATCCGACGCTCGAGACCATTTCATCGGGCGCGTATCCGATCAGCCGGTCGATGTATATCTATGTCAAGAAGGCCCATATCGGCGTGACGCCGGGTCTGGACCAGTTCATCGCCGAATTCGTCTCGGACGCGGCGTCTGGCCCCGGCGGGTATCTGCAGGACCGGGGTCTGGTGCCGCTGCCCGAAGCCGAGCTGGCTGCCCAGCGCAAGATCGCTCGCGCCCACACGCCGATGGCCCGTCCCGCCGAATAGGGCGCCCGACCGATCAGGACGTCGCGCGTTCGGCCAGCCGCCGCGCGACGTCCGCCATCCGGTACAGCAGCAGATAGTGATCGCCCGACACCGGCTCCGGCAGGCTGTAGGGCGGGGCCTCGAGGTTCAGATGCCGCGAGGCGTGAGGCTGGGTCGGCTCCAGATCGACATTGTCGAAGCCGCGATTCGTGGTGACCAGCAGCCAGTCGGCCCCCGAAGCGACCATGTTCGCCAGCGCGGCCCAGACATCGGCTTCGTCGAGGTGGTTCAGCATGTCCTTGCTGAAAACCAGATCGGCGCGCGCCGGGGCGTCCTTTGTGATGTCCAGCGGCTGAAAGTCGTGCGTGGGATGGCGCAGGCGGTTGTCGTGGATCAGCGCCGGGACAACGTCATAGCCCACATAGACCAGGCCCGGGTGGTCGGCCAGCAGCTCCGGCATCCAGTTGAAATCGCCACAGGGAATGTCGGCCATGGAGCGGATGTCGTGCGCGCGGATCACCGCGTCCAGGACGTTGAGGGCGTGGCGGACCGTCGGGGCGGTGCGTTCGGATCCGGGCCCGAAGCGGATTCCGGTGAGCCCCAGAGTCGCTGCTCATACACAGCCGAGAACCGCGCGGCATTATCCCGGGGCATACCGTCAGGCGGCCTGCGACCGGCGGCGCAGCCGGGTTATGCGGCGCAGGCGACGCCAGAACCGGCCCCGCTCCGGTTCGGGATAGGGTTCGAGGTTCTCGACGAACTGTTCGGCCGAGGCCCGCCAGCTGAACTTTTCTGCATAGGCGCGGACCTCGGCCCGATCGAGATCGAGGCAGGCCATGCAGGCCTTCCTGAGATCGTCATCGATGGCCCCGGCCCCCGATCCCGGGATGATGTCGATCGGGCCATGTGCGGGGAAGGCGGCCACGGGCGTGCCGGTCGCCATGGCCTCCAGGATCACCAGCCCGAAGGTGTCGGTCCAGCTGGGGAAGACGAACACATCGGCGTCGCGGAAGCACCGCGCGAGTTCCTCGCCGAAGCGGGCCCCGAGGAATTTGGCCTCCGGGTATTTCTGTTCCAATTCGGCCCGCGCAGGGCCGTCGCCGACCACGATCTTGGTGCCGGGCAGGTCCTGTTCGAGGAAGGTCTCGATGTTCTTTTCGACCGCCACCCGGCCGACATTCAGCCAGAAGGGACGGGGCCAGTCCTTGCCGCCCAGTTCGTCATAGATACGCGGCAGATCGGGGTTGAACAGTTCGGTGTCCACGCCCCGCGACCAGGGCGAGACGTTGCGGAACCCGTGCTCGACCAGTTCGTCGCGCAGGGTCGGGGTCGCCACCATCAGCCGGCCGGACGGCTTGTGGAACCATTTCATATAGGCATAGCCGACCTGTACCGGGACGGGGAAACGGGCCGAGATGTATTCCGGGAATTTCGTGTGATAGCTGGTGGTGAAGGGCAGTTTCCACTCCACGCAGATGCGCCGCGTGGCGATGCCGATCGGCCCTTCGGTGGCGATATGAACCGCGTCCGGCTCGAACGCCCGCAGCCGCTCGCGGATTTCCTCCTCGGCGCCCAGCGCCAGCCGGATCTCGGGGTAGGTGGGGCAGGGAATGGTCTTGAACTGGCTGGGTTCGATGACCTCGACCTCGTGGCCCATGCCGCGGCATTCCGCCACGGTTCGGGTCAGGGTTCGGACGACGCCATTGACCTGGGGCTCCCAGGCGTCGGTGGCCAGAATGATGCGCATGGAGGGCCGCTGCAGCCTTTATATCCGTGAGGGACCGAGACTTACCCCGAAGCGTTGTCGAAGGCGAGCCGGGATCGTGGCCCGGGGTGGCCGCAAAGACTTCATTACGCCTCTCCCGTTTCCCGAAAGAAGTCGCTAAGGGGGCCGGATGGCCGCGAGCGATCCCCTTTCCCCGTTTGACGAAAGCCTCCTGTCCCAGAATTGGGACGCGCTGGACTCTGCCAAATACGTCGATGAGACGACCGCCGTACGCGACCTTCTGGGCCGGGTGCCGCTATCGACGGACGAGCGCTCGACGGTGGTCGACGAGGCCGTCGCCCTGGTCGAATCCGCCCGCCGCGATCACCGTCTGGAGGGCGTGGTCGAAAGCTTCCTGCAGGAGTTCTCGCTGGGCACGCGCGAGGGTCTGGCCCTTATGTGTCTGGCAGAGGCCCTGCTGCGCACCCCCGATGAGGATACGCGCGACCGGCTGATCGCGGAAAAGATCGGATCGGCCGACTGGGCCAGCCATATGGGCCAGTCCGACAGCCTGTTCGTGAACGCCTCGACCTGGGGGCTGATGCTGACGGGCAAGCTGGTCGAGGTCGATGAGGATGCGCGTCGCGACCTGCCCGGCTTCCTCCGGCGGGTGGCGGGCCGGATCGGCGAACCGGTCATCCGTCAGGCGGTCGCCGCCGCCGTCCGCATGATGGGCGAGCAGTTCGTCGTCGGGCGCACGATCGGCGGTGCCCTCAAGCGCGCCAATCGCGAGAAGTGGCTGTGCAGCTTCGACATGCTGGGCGAAGGCGCGCGCACCACGACCGATGCCGAACGCTATGAGAAAATCTATGCCGACGCCATCCACGCGGTCGGCAAGGGCCGCGCCCAGCGTCCGGAGTCGAAGGGGCCCCAGACCGGCCACGGCGTATCCGTCAAGCTGTCGGCCCTGTCGCCCCGTTATGAGGCGGTGCAGAGCGCCCGCGTCTGGGAGGAGCTGTATCCCCGGGTCAAGCGGTTGGCCCTGATCGCCGCCGAATACGACCTCAACTTCTGCATGGACGCCGAGGAAGCGGATCGGCTGGTTATTTCCCTGAAGCTGCTCGACCGGTTGGCGCACGATCCCGATCTGGGCACCTGGAAGGGGCTGGGTCTGGCGGTACAGGCCTATCAGAAGCGGGCGCCCGAGGTGGTGGGTCGTGTGGCCGAACTGGCCCGGACCTCGGGCCGTCGCCTGATGGTGCGTCTGGTCAAGGGTGCCTATTGGGATACCGAGATCAAGCGCGCCCAGGTCATGGGACGCCCCGACTACCCGGTCTATACGACCAAGGCTGCGACCGACCTCAACTATCTGGTCTGCGCCCAGGCCATCATCGATGCGGCCCCGCATCTGTACGGCCAGTTCGCCACCCACAATGCCGTGTCGCTGACGGCCGTGCATCGCATGGCCAGGCGCGCCGACGTCAGGGTCGAGTTCCAGCGCCTGCATGGCATGGGCGAAGCCCTGTACGACGCCGCCGAAGCCGCCTGGAAGGCGGATCGTCCGGTGGTCCGGGCCTATGCCCCCGTGGGCGGCCACGAGGAACTGCTGCCCTATCTGGTCCGGCGTCTGCTCGAGAACGGGGCCAACTCCTCCTTCGTCCATGTGTTGATGGACGAGCGTGTGCCCGCCGCGACCGTTGCGACCGATCCCATTTCCCTGGTCGAGGCCCAGCCCGACCGCCACCCCAAGATCCCGGTGCCCAGAGACATGTACGGTGACCGCCTGAACTCGTCCGGACGCGACTATTCCCGCCAGGAAGACCGCGACGCCCACCTCCAGGCGCTGGAGCTGGTCGACCGCGAAAAGCTGACCTCCGGGCCGATCATCAATGGCCGGATGCAGGCCGGGATCAATCCCGAAGACGTAACTAACCCCTATCGGCGCGACGACATTCTGGGCCATGTGTCCGAGGCCTCGCCCGAGGACATCGACACCGCTATCGCCAACGCCGGTCGCGCCCAGATTGCCTGGGACCGCAAGGGCGGCCATGCCCGGGCCCATGTGCTGCGCGCCATGGCCGACGGCCTCGAGGCTGACCTGGACCGTCTGGTCGCCCTGCTGAGCCGTGAGGCGGGCAAGACGCTGAACGACGGCGTGGCCGAGGTGCGCGAGGCCGCCGACTTCTGTCGCTATTACGCCATGCTGGCCGAGCGCGACTTCGGCGGGCCGGAAGCCCTGACCGGCCCGGCGGGCGAAACCAACAAGCTGGTCCTGCACGGCCGGGGCGTCTTTGCCTGTATCAGTCCGTGGAACTTCCCGCTCGCCATCTTCACCGGCCAGGTTGCAGCGGCGCTGGCTGCCGGCAATGCCGTGGTGGCCAAGCCCGCCGAACAGACCCCCCTGATCGCCGCCGAGGCCGTGCGCCTCTATCACCGCTGTGGGCTGGACCCGAACCTTCTGGCCCTGCTGCCGGGTCGGGGCGAGACGGTGGGGGCGAAACTGGTCTCCCATCCGGGCATCGACGGCGTGGCCTTTACCGGCGGCACCGAAACCGCCTGGGCGATCAACAAGGCCATCGCCGCCCGCCCCGGCCCGATCCTGCCCTTTATCGCCGAAACCGGCGGGCTGAATGCCATGTTCGTCGACACCACCGCCCTGCGCGAGCAGGTGATCGATGATGTGCTGGTCTCGGCCTTCGGCTCGGCCGGCCAGCGCTGCTCGGCCCTGCGGATCCTCTATGTCCCGAAGGACGGCGCCCAGGTGCTGATCGACGGGCTGAAGGGCGCGCTGGATGCCATGGTCATCGGCGACCCGGCCGATCCGTCGACCGACGTCGGCCCCGTGATCGACGCCGAAAGCCGCAAAATCCTTGAGGATCACGTTGCCCGGCTGGAAAAGGAGGGCAAAATCCTCGCCAGGGGCAATCTGCCGGAAGAGGCCGCGCGCGGCGATCTGTTCGCCCCGGTGATCGCCGAGATTCCGACGCCCGACTTCCTCGAGAAGGAGGTCTTCGGCCCGATCCTGCACATCTATCGCTATGGCCCGAACGAGCTGAAGTCGGTCACCGAAAGGCTGGCCGGGCGCGGCTATGGCCTGACGCTGGGCGTCCACAGCCGCATCGAGGCCTTCGCCGATCAGGTGATCCGTCTGGTCCCCGCCGGCAATGTCTATATCAACCGCTCGATGACCGGCGCGGTGGTCGGCGTCCAGCCGTTCGGCGGCGAGGGCCTGTCGGGAACCGGTCCCAAGGCCGGCGGCCCCAACAGCCTGATCCGCTATGCCGCCGAAAAGGCCATCTCGAACAACATCGCCGCCCAGGGCGGCGACCCGGCGCTGATGAATTTGTAGGGCAATGTTCCTCGACCCTGCCACTGCTACGGTCTTCGACAGCACGGGATTCGGGAAAGGCGCCGGGATCTGGCTGTGGGACACGAAGGCGCGGCGACAGCGCTGGATTTCCGTCCCGGGCGGCGGATCGGTGCGCGTCTGGCAGCACGGCGAAGGACTGATGCGCGTTGTGGATAGCAGCGGCATATCTATCCGGGCGTGTGCCGAACCAGACGTTGAGCTCAGCCGTCTTTGGACGGCGGACGGCGACTGGCGATTCGATGGCGACAGCGCCTTGTGGATCGAGCCCCTTCCGCTTCTCGTGAAGGGCAAGCGGAATCACACGGATCTGATCATCGTCGACGGACCGGCCCAAACGGTGACCCGACACAAGCTCAACTGGTTCTTCGAAGGTGACTACGACTTCGGCTATCAGGGACCGACCGAGTGTCTGGCGATGCCCGCTGTGGGTGTCGTTCTCGTCGCCGTTGCCCGTAGCAGCACACTTGTGACGCTCGACACGCACACGGGTCAGAAGCTGGACGAGATCCAGCTGCCGGGGCATGGCGGTGTCGGGAACCTCAAGCGGCTTTCGGACACCACTTTTGCCGCCAGGAACTATGACGCCATGTGTCTGGTCGACGCGACGCGGGGCCTTATCCAGACCTCTGCCGTGCTGCAGCCGCCCAAGCCCCCCAATGCGGCACAGTTCATAGGAAACTATGATTGGGGCAGCGTCCTGGCCGTTGCACGACCCTTCAGCCGTGACGTCCTCCAGCTCGATCCGAAGACATTCGAGGTCATCGGGCGCAGTCGTGTTCTCCGTCGGCCCTTCGACGTTTGCATGATCTCGGAGAACCGGTTCCTGACGCGTTCGTGGCAAACGGGCGCGGTCTCCCTCGGCGCTTTCAAGACGTAGCCCCCTAAACCCGCTTCAGCCCCTGTTTGAACGCCGTCACCCGGTCGTCCATCCAGCTTTCGCCCTCGAACCAGAAGGTGGTCAGGGCCTCGTGGTTCAGTGCCACCCATTCCAGGGCCTTCGGGGCCAGTCGGCTGAGGTCGCGCTCATCGAGGCTGGAGGCCAGCACGCGCGGGTTCGGACTGATGGAAATGGAGGCACTGGGCTGACCGCGCCCCGGCTTGAGGTAGAGCTTCACGCGCGGTCCGTGCTGCCCCATGGCCGTCGAGATGAAGATGACGGCCAGAACGCCCGTCCATTCCGGCGGCAGATTGGCCATCTCGACCGGCTCCTCTCCCAGCGCGGTCAGTTCCTCGTCGAGCGTCGGCTCGCGATCCGTCCAGACAGCAATGGTTTCCTGAACACCCATGGCGGCAATCTCTGCCCGTGCTGACGGGGTGTCAAACCTCACCCCGGCCATCCCCCCGCGCGGCTGAGGGCGCTGGGGGCGGGGCGGCCGATCTTTTCCCCGATCCAGCGGGCGGTTTCGATCAGGGCGTCGAGGTCATAGCCGGTGTCGAACCCGGCGCGCTCCAGCATATAGACCAGATCCTCGGTGGCGATATTGCCGGTGGCGCCGGGCGCGAACGGACAGCCCCCGATGCCGCCGACCGAGGCATCAAGAAAGTCGACCCCGGCTTCGATCCCCGCATGGGCATTGGCCAGGCCCGTGTTGCGCGTGTCATGGAAATGCAGGCGCAGGGTCGCCTCGGGCGCGGCCTTGCGCGCTGCCTCGACCTTCTTCGTCACGGCCCAGGGGTCGCCGGCGCCTATGGTGTCGGCCAGGGCGATCTCGCGGATGCCGAGGGCGGCATAGGCCCCGACCATGTCGGCGACCTGATCGACACTGACCTCGCCGTCGAAGGGACAGCCCCAGACGCACGACAGGGTCACCGACAGCGAGGGGGCCGCATCCCCCGGTTCGGCATTGTGGCGGCGGGCGACGATGGCCTCGACCATGGCGCGCTGCCCGGCCCGGTCCAGCCCCTGATTCTTCAGGCCGAACCCGTCGGTGGCGGCGACCGATATATTGACCTCATCGACCGCCGTGGTGATGGCCCGGTCATAGCCCCGCCCGTTCAGCACCAGACCGATGCGGCTGCGGCCCGGCTCGGGGGCCAGGGCGGACATGACTTCCTCGGCCCCGGCCATCTGCGGCACATATTTCGGGTGGACGAAGCTGACCGCCTCGATCCGGCGGGCTCCGGCGGTCTCCAGCCGTCGGGTCAGCTCGGCCCGCACGGCGGGCTCAAGCACGGTCTTCTCGTTCTGCAGGCCGTCACGGGGGCCGACCTCGACGATCTGGATGGGGCGGCTCATCGGGCCGGTCCGGGAATGACCTCGCGGCCGGGCGGGGCATAGACGGTCAGATCCACCTCGTCCCCGGTCGAGTAATTATAGCCCGTCACCTGGCCCACGGCCCGCCCGGTCACGCCCCGTCGGGCCGCGGCCTGGGCAAAGGCCTCTGCGTCGCGCGCCTCGACGATGGCCGGGCGTCCCTCGGCCAGGGCCCGGGCCGCGCCCTCGGCATCGGTCAGCTGGGTCGCCCGCCCGGTCAGGAAGACGAAGCTGGGTTCATGGAAGGTGGTGATGGCCACCGGGCTGGTGGTCAGCCCCTGACGCGGGTGCAGATTGGCCTCCTCCAGCACCCGGGTCAGCTGGGGCGCGATGGCCAGGGGGCGCAGCTGACGGATGGTGCCGGACAGGGCGGCATGGCTGACGATGCCGAGCGCCAGCGCCGCGACCAGTCCCGCGACGGGCGCCTTGTTCAGCAGCAGGAAGCCGCCGATGGCCGCCGCCGCCACGGCCGTGACCATGGTGATGGCCGCCCAGGTCTGGGCCGTCGAGGTGGCATAGTTCGATACGCCATAGACGGTGATGGCCACGATCAGACCGGCGGCAATCAGGCCGAGCACCGCCCCGAGACGTCGGGACAGCCGACCGATGGGGCGCGTCATCGCGACCGCCGCCAACAGGGCCAGCGCCCCGAATGTCGGCAGGGTATAGTGGGCCAGCTTGGTCGGGGTCAGCTCGAAGATCAGCCAGGCCGGCACCAGCCAGCAGATCAGGAAACGGACGGCCGGTTCGGCGCGCCGCTGCCAGGCCGTCGACACGGAGGCCGGCAGCAGCAGGGTCGCCGGGAAGAACAGCAACGGCAGCAGCAACAGGTAAAGACCCGGAGGCGCGCCGTGGCTTTCGTGGCCGCCCGCCACCTTGGGCGCCAGATCGCCGGCGATGGCTTCGCGCCAGAAGGCCCCGTCGGTCGCGACCGTGATGGCCAGCGCCCACGGTCCGACGATCAGCGCCACCAGCGCCAGCCCCCAGCCCCAGCCCAGCGGCCGCAGCCAGCGAATGTCCCGGTCCCAGAGCGACAGCGCGAGGATGGCGGGCACGATGACGATCAGGCCGATCGGCCCCTTGACCAGAATCGACAGGCCCAGCGCCGCCCAGAAGATCAGCTTGTGGCCCCGGTTGGGCGGGTCATTGGCGCGAACGGCCAGGTAGATGCGCATCAGGGCGGCCATGGCGGCGGTCACACAGGCCGCCAGCACGGCGTCGGTCTTGGCGATTCCGGCCTCGGTCGACAGCAGGAAACAGGCCCCCATGATCGCACCGGCCAGCACGCCTGTGCGAGTGCCGAACACGGCCGACCCGACCCAGGCACAGGCGATGGCGGCGATCATGGCCCCCAACAGGGACGGCAGGCGATAGGGCACGATGTTGCGCGCCTCGAGACTGCCGGTTGCGGCCACTGCGACGGCCTGCATCCAGTAGATACCGATCGGCTTCTTCCAGCGCGGCTCGTCCTGGAAGCGGATGTCGACATAGTCGCCGGTCTCGAGCATCTGCGAGGTGGCTTGGGCGTAACGGCTCTCGTCGCGATCCAGCGGCGGCAGCAGCATCAGGCTGGGCAGGCCCGCGACTAATGCCACGAGCGCCGCGAAAGCCAGGCCGCGCCAGCCGCGCAGTCGATGAGCAAGATCGAAACCGGTCATGGTGCCGCTTCTATCACGCGGTTTCGGATCGCGTCAGCCGTCTCGCGCGACCGTGAGCGCGTGGCCTCCCCCTTGGTCGCGAAACGGGCTAGACAACGGCCATGACAGCCGCGCTTCCCCGCATTTCCGTAGTGGTTCCCGTGCATGACGAGGCGGGGGCGGTCGAAGCCCTCGTCACCGAGATCGCCGAGGCCTTTTCCGGCCGGGCGTACGAGATGGTGCTGGTCAATGACGCCAGTCGCGATCAGACGCTGGCTATCCTGGAGGACCTCAAGACGCGCTTTCCGGCGCTCCGCGTCCTGTCGCACGGGGCCAATGCGGGCCAGAGCCGCGCCGTGCGCACGGGCATTCTCGCGGCGCGCGGAGAGGTGGTGGTGACCCTGGACGGCGATGGCCAGAACCCCCCGTCCGAGGCGCCGAAACTGGTCGATGCCCTGCTGGCCGCCCCGCCCGAGGTGGCCCTGGTCGGCGGCGTCCGCCAGCGGCGTCAGGACACCGGCGCCAAGCTGTGGGCGTCGCGCTGGGCCAACCGCATCCGCAAGCGCCTGCTGGGTGACGACGCCGACGATACCGGCTGTGGGCTGAAGGCGTTCCGGCGCGACGCCTTTCTGCGGCTTCCCTATTTCGATCACATCCACCGCTATCTGCCGGCCCTGATGATCCGCGAGGGCTACCAGAACCGCTATCTGCCCATCGCACACCGGGCGCGCGATTCCGGACGGTCAAAATACACCAACTGGGAGAGGCTGATGGCCAGCCTCTCCGACCTTCTGGGCGTCATGTGGTTGAAATCGCGGGCCCGGAACCCGGGCCAGATCACCGAAGCCTGACGCCCGGCCCGCGCGTGATGGCGCAGCCGACGGAACAGGGTTAGACTTGCCGTAAAGGTTAACCGGCGTCAGAGTTGGATCAGAGATCCGCGCCGGAGCATGAGGGGATAGGCCATGTGGATTGCTGTACCGCTGCTGGTCGTGCCGTGGCTGCTCTATAATGTCGTCGTTCTGACGGGCCTTATGGGGGGTGATCCGACGCTGGGCGCCGATCCCGCGCTTAGACAGGCGGTCTTTTCCCTGCCCATGGCCTCCGGCGTGCGCTGGAGCGTCGGCGTGGGGGACATGGTCCTCTTTCTCGGCCTGATCTTCCTGTTCTTCGAGCTGCTGAAATCGACCTCCAGCCAGAAGGTGGCGATCATCAATCACGCCCTGTCGATGATCCTGTTCGTGGTCTGCCTGGTGCAGTTCCTGCTGATCCCCAGCTTTGCCACCTCGACCTTCTTCCTGATCACCATAATGGTCATGCTGGATGTGCTGGCCGGCTTCATCGTGACGATCATCGCGGCCCGCAAGGATCTGGATTTCAGCGGCGCGTGATCAGCCGAACACGCTGAACACCAGGGCCACGACCAGCACGTCGACGGTGCGGGCGGCGAAGGAAAACAGACTGGGCAGAGACATGATCCGGGCTCCGGGACGGGACAGGGGTCCCGCCTCCAGCAAGGGTCATGCCGCAGCGCTGGCCGGTCGTCAGACCTCGGTCTTGCCCGTCTTGCCCGGAGGTGGGCGGCGGTCGTTCGACCCGGAATATTCATTGCCCAGATAGGCTGAACGTGCGGCTTCCAGAACCGGTGGGCCGCCTCTCAGGCCTTTTCTGGCCCCGGTCTGGCCCAGCATCTGGGCCTCAAACGTTCCCGTCCCGAGCGGCGGCAGGGGCAGGGAAGCGGCAGGGGCTGCCGCGGGATCGGCAGTTTCGTCCGGGGTCCCGGCAGGGCTTTCCCCGAGCACCAGGGCGCGCCCTTCGGCCCGGCGATCCGCCTGTCGACGTTCGTCCCCGCGACGCCGGCCCTCGCGCCGGTCCTGCCCGACGGCCGCGACAGGCGGAGTGGGACCGACGGGCGGGATGCGCCCGGTCATGCCGGATCCGATCCGCCCTTGCCGCCCTGACCGGCGCCCTGACCCGCACCCTGGGCCAGACGGTCGATCTGGGCGCGCATCTCGTCCATCTGGCGGCGCATCTCGTCCAGTGCCGCGTCGCTGCCCGGGGCGGTCTCCGACGCTGTCGCCCGGGGTGCAGGCTCGGACGCCTCGGGGGTCCCGTCGGTCGTTCCGGCGCGCGCAAAGCTGTTGAAGCCCGGGAACAGGGTCATGGCCTTCTGGAACATCAGCATGTTCTGGCGGACGGCATCCTCCATAAGGCCCGCCCCCGCCCCCGTGCCGAACGCCCGGTTCAACTGGGCCCTGAACTGTTCCTGCTGCTTCGAGAAGGAATCCAGCGACATTTCCAGATAGCTGGGCAGCACACCCTGCATCTGGCCGCCGTAAAAACCGATCAGCCGCCGCAGGAATTGCACGGGCAACAAGGCCTCGCCGCGGCTTTCTTCCTCAAAGATGATCTGGGTCAGGATGGTCCGGGTCAGATCATCATTGGTCTTGGCGTCATAGACGACGAAGTCGATCCCCTCGCGCACCATGGCGGCCAGATCGTCGAGCGTCACATAGGAGGAGGTGGCGGTATTGTAGAGCCGCCGGTTCGCATATTTCTTGATGACGACCGTGTCGCCACCGGGCCTGGCATCCGTCACGCTGATGTCCTTGTCATGAAACCGGAGCCACTATCGCCCGGTCCGGCGGTTTACGCCAGCCTTCAGCGCCGGGCCTCAGCCGGCCGGCACCAGCACCACGCCGACGAGGACGGCGGCCCAGTGCACACCGGCCCCGGCCACCACGAATCCATGCCAGATGGCCCGCCGGAACTTCACCTTGGGACTGATGAAGACGAACACGCCCGAGGTATAGACCAGCCCGCCGATCACCAGCAGGGTGAGGGCGGCGGGGTGTACCGTGTCCAGCATGGGTTTGAGCGCCAGCACGGCCAGCCAGCCGAAGATCACATAGACCGTGCTCCAGATCGCGTCGGACAGCCGCGGCAGCACCAGCTTGGCGGCCACGCCCGCCAGCGCCAGCGTCCAGATCAGCAGGGTGAAACCCGTCGACCAGGCCCCCTCGAACCTCTGGGTGGTAAAGGGCGTATAGCTGCCGGCGATCATCAGGAAGATGGCGGCCTCATCCAGCCGCCTCAGCAGCGGCCGGGCCGGGCCGGGATGGGTCAGATTATAGACGGTCGATGCCGTCAGCATGGCGATCAGGCACAGGGCATAGACGGCGGTCGCCAGGATCAGGCCCGCACCGCCTTCCGAAAACGATGACAGGATTGCCAGCACGATGCCGCCGATCCCGGCCAGACCGAGGCCGATCAGATGCACCCACAGATCGGCCAGCCGCTCGCCCCGCGTCTCATAGTGCTCGGCCATGTCCAGCTCATCGGGCTGCATCAGGCGGCGGATCAGGGCGGGCAGTGTCCGGGTCATGGGCCGTGCTTTCTTCAGGCCGTTACAGAAGACGCATCGAGACAGTCACTGTGGCCGACATTAGGACGATGAAATGACTGGACCCTGAATCCTCTCCATCCCGACCGACAAGACTCCCGCCTGCGGCAGTTACGCCACAGGAAACGGGCGTACGGCCTAAAGGATGTAGCGGCTCAGATCGCTGTCCCCGGTCAGGTTGCCCAGCCGCTCGCGCACCGCGTCGGCGTCAAAGCGGATCGTCTGGCCGGACAGGTCGGCAGCCTTGTAGCTGGTCTCTTCCAGAACCCGCTCGACCACGGTGATCAGGCGCCGCGCCCCGATGTTCTCGATGGCCCCGTTGGCCGCGACGGCGGCGTCGGCCAGCGCCTCGATGGCATCGTCGGTGAACTCCAGCGTCACATCCTCGGTCGCCAGCAGGGCCTGATTCTGGCGGATCAGATTGGCCTCGGGCTCGGTCAGGATGCGCTTGAAGTCGTCGCGCGTCAGGGCCTTCAACTCGACCCGGATCGGCAGCCGCCCCTGAAGCTCGGGCAACAGGTCGCTGGGCTTGGAAACATGAAACGCGCCCGACGCCACGAACAGCACATGGTCGGATTTCACCGGGCCATAACGGGTCGTCACCGTCGTCCCCTCGATCAGGGGCAAGAGGTCCCGTTGAACGCCCTCGCGGCTGACATCGGCGCCGCCTCGATCCTGTCGCGCGGCGACCTTGTCGATCTCGTCGATGAAGACGATGCCCTCGGTCTCTGCCAGAAGCACCGCCTCGCGCGCCAGACTGTCGGTGTCGAGCAGCTTGTCCGATTCCTCGGCGATCAGGGGCGCGTGGGCCGCCTTGACCGACAGCCGCACCGTCTTCGTGCGCGGGCCGCTCATCTTGCCCAGCATCTCGGTCAGATTGATCATGCCGACATTGCCGCCCGGGCTCATGCCCGGCAGGTCCAGCCCCGGCAGGGGAGAGGCGGTATCGGCCAGCGCCAGGTCGATCTCCTTGTCGTCCAGCTCGCCCTTGCGCAGTCGGGCGCGAAACGCGTCACGCGTGGCCTTCTGGGCGCCGGGCCCCACCAGGGCATCCAGAATCCGGTCCTCCGCCGCGCGCTCGGCCTGGGCGCGCACCTCGTCCCTGCGGCGGTCGCGGACCAGGATCAGCGCGGCCTCGACCAGATCCCGCAGAATCTGGTCGACGTCCCGGCCGACATAGCCGACCTCGGTGAATTTGGTGGCCTCGACCTTCAGGAACGGCGACCCGGTCAGCTTCGCCAGCCGTCGGGCAATCTCGGTCTTGCCGACGCCGGTGGGGCCAATCATCAGAATATTCTTGGGTGTTACCTCGTCGCGCAGCTCGTCGGGCACGCGCTTGCGCCGCCAGCGGTTGCGCAGCGCCAGGGCCACGGCGCGCTTGGCGTCCGCCTGGCCGACGATGAAGCGGTCCAGCTCCGAGACGATTTCGCGGGGAGAGAGGTCGGTCATTCGGCACCTCCCAGCCGCTCCACCGTCAGATTGCCGTTGGTGTAGACACAGACCTCGGCGGCGATGGCCATGGCCTTTCGGGCGATTGCCTCGGCGTCCAGGTCCGTGTTCTCGATCAGCGCCCGGGCGGCCGACAGGGCGAAATTGCCGCCGGAGCCGACAGCGGCGGCTCCATGCTCGGGCTCCAGCACATCGCCGACCCCCGTGACCGTAAAGATCGAGGTCCTGTCGGCGACCAGCAGCATGGCCTCCAGCCGCCGCAGATAACGGTCGGTGCGCCAATCCTTGGCTAGGTCGACACAGGCGCGGGCCAGCTGCTCCGGATACTGTTCCAGCTTGGCCTCAAGCCGTTCCAGCAGGGTAAAGGCGTCGGCGGTCGCACCCGCGAATCCCGCGACGACCCGCCCGCCCGCCAGGGTCCGGACCTTGCGCGCGGCCCCCTTGACGATGGTGGGCCCCATCGAGACCTGGCCGTCGCCGGCGATGACCGTCGTGCCGCCCTTGCGCACGGCCAGGATGGTGGTGCCGTGCCAGCCCGGGCCGGAATGGGAGGGGAGGAGGGAGTCTGCGTGGCTCATGCCGCCCAAATGGGGCCGCGTTTGAGCGTGCGCAAGCTCAAGGTTCTGAAATGTAACAGACTAATGACGGCCACAAAATTGCCCATGTAACCCGTTACATTGGAATTCAATTCCGTGTAGCGTCCTTGTCTTCGCAATTCTCCCCGGTCAGGAAGAACAATGCTCCATCGCGTCACCTATGTGAGCGAGGCCATGGGCTCGCTCGGTACCAGTCTGCTTTCGGTCGCCCAGGTTCTGGGTGTGTCCGAGGCCAACAACCGTCGCGATCACCTGACCGGGGCCATTGCACTGGACCGGGGACGCATCGTCCAGGTCATCGAGGGCGCGCGGGCGGATGTTGATCGCCTGCTCGGCCGTCTCAGGACCGATCCACGACATAAAAATCTGTCGATCCTCGCGGATCGTCCGGTCGCCGCCCGTCTGTTCTATGCGCCCATGGCCCACTGCCATTTCGAAACCTGGTCCACCGGCCTCGACCTGCTGGCCCTGTCGGAAGGCCATGTGCCGGTTGATCGGGCCGAAGCCCTTCTGGCCGAGTGCGCCCGCGGCGATGACACCCATGCCGGGCGGACCGGCACCGACGGCTAGGTGCACAATCCGGGTCGCGTCGGTGCCCACGGCGGCCTAAACAGGGCCGTGACCTTTTCCGAAGACGAGATCGAACGCTACGCCCGCCATCTGGTGCTGGCCGATGTCGGCGGGCCGGGCCAGCAGCGGCTCAAGGCGGCGCGTGTGCTCATCGTCGGCATGGGCGGCGTCGGCGGTCCGGCCGCTCTTTACCTCGCGGCGGCGGGGGTCGGTACGCTGGGCCTTGTGGATGACGACACGGTCTCTCTCTCGAACCTGCAGCGCCAGATCCAGTTCGACACGGGCGATGTGGACCGATCCAAGGTCGGGGTTTCGGCCCGGCGGCTGACTGCTCTCAATCCGCATGTCGAAGTCCGGACCTATGCCGAGCGCCTGTCGCGTGAGACCGCCCAGGCGCGCGTAGTCGGCTGGGATCTGGTCATCGACGGGACCGACGATTTCGAAACGCGGATGGCGGTGAATGCCGCCTGCGTCGCGTCCCGGGTGCCGCTGGTCTCGGGCGCTCTGGGCGCCTGGAGCGGGCAGGTCGCCGTGTTCGAGGGTCGGCCCTGCTATCGCTGCCTCGTGCCGGATATACCGCCCGATGCGGAAACCTGCGCCCGCGTGGGCGTGGTCGGGGCCCTGGCCGGCCTGATCGGCAGTCTGGCGGCGCTGGAAGCCATCAAGCGATTGACCGGCGCGGGCGATCCGCTGACCGGGCGCCTCTGGATCCACGACGCCCTGAGCGGACAGTCCCGCACCGTGCGTATCGCGGCCGACCCCGCCTGCCCCGTCTGCGGCTGAGGATCAGGCGAAGGCCTGTTTCAGCAGCGCGATATAGCGTTCCAACAATTCCTGCTCCTTCGCGGCCGGCCAGTCGGCGTGCCCGGCATCTTCCACCTCAATCAGCTCGGCTGCCTTGCCCGCCCGGTCCAGGGCCTCCTTCATCCGGCGCGATTCGATGACCGGCACGACGGGGTCGTCTACCCCGTGCACCAGCAGGACCGGACAGGCGATCTCGGCCGCCCGCCGGCGGGGTGAGCCCGAGGCCAGCCCGGTCGCCATGGTCGCCGGATCGCCGATGCGTTTGGTCCAGAAATCATAGACCAGCCGCCCCTCGGTATCGTCCTCCCGCCGTTCCCATTCCAGCATCTCCAGCAGGTCCGCCACGCCACAGATGGCGATGGCCGCCTTGTACAGGTCGGGTCGCCGCACAGCCCCCATCAGTGCCGCATAGCCGCCGTAGCTGGTGCCCATGATGGCCACGCGGCCTGCATCCAGACCCTTGAGGGCGATGGCGTGATCGATGGCGTCCTCGACGTCTTCCTGCATGCGGTCGCCCCAACGGCCCCAGCCTTCACGGGCAAAGGCCATCCCGTAGCCCCCCGAGCCCCGGAAATTGGGCCGCAGCACCCACCAGCCCTGGGCGGCCAGCACCTGAACCTGGCGATCCCATGTGCGCAGATCGCGCACCTCGGGCCCTCCATGGGGCAGAACCACCAGCGGGCCCGGCCGGCCCCCGGGCGGGGCGGTCAGATAGGCCTCGATCGAGGCCCCGTCGCGCGTGGTCACCGTCAGGGTGTCGGTCAGGCCCAGCCGCTCGAAATCCAGCGGGCGAATGGCGCCCAGATTGACGATGGCCCGGGCCTCCCGGTCATAGAAATACCAGGCCCCCGGTTCGCGCGGGCCGGTTACGCCGACCACCATCCGGTTATGGTCGCGGCTGAGGTCGTTCAGATAGACGTCGCAGTCATTGTCCATGAAGGCGTTGAGCGCCCGGTGGTGCGCGCCCAGCGAAGCATCGACAAAATCGTACTCCAGACGCTCGCCATAGAAGGCCGCCGCCACATAGCGGCCCGCGGCGTCGGTCACGCCATGCATCACGTCGCGACCCTCCCGCCGGGCCATGGGCGCACCCATGCCGAGCGTCGTCAGGTCCATTTCACGGACCGCCATGGTGTCCTCGCCCTCCACGCGCGCGGTGACCAGAATGGTCCCGGGCGTGTCGCCCTCGCCCACCCATTCGAACTCGGGCAGGTCGCCGATCCGGTTGCGACGGATCGGTCGCCAGGCGCTGGAGCCCTGCGCCCGGCCTGATACCGTCAGTACCGTCCCGCGCGGATTGACGTCATAGCGGATGACCGGAACCCCGCCCTGGGTCTCCCAGCCGATTGTGCCGGAACTGCCGCGCTCGATCCGGGTGGCCGATCCAGTCGCGACATTCACCTTGTGCAGGCCCAGCATGCCGTCGCGCTCCCATGCGGCCATCAACACATGGCCGGGGTCGTTGCGCAGCAGGTCCACTACATAGCCGAGGTCCCGGGAGGCCCGCAGCCGGCGCCGGTCGTCCTGGAACATGACGGCCATTTCGCCTGTCACCGCGCTGACCGACAGCAGGCGCTTCGAGGTAACCTCCTGAGCGGTGGTCCGGCGGTTCGAGCCCGTCACGGCCTGCGGGCCGACCCTGACCGTGACCGCTACCCGCACCAGCAGATGTTCGTCATTGGCCCATTCCAGGCTCTCGACCTCGGTGGGCCCCAGGTCGATCCGCTTGCGCGCGCCTTCCGGATCGTTCGCGTCCAGCACGTCGATCACGCCATGTGGCTCGTCCTCGGTCCCCAGCTGGTCCAGTACGGCAATTAGCGTCCCGCCCGGCGACAGGGTCGCTGCGCGTGTGCGGGCGGGCGTGAAGAAGGCGGCGACCGGATAGGGGGTGGGGGTCTGCCGACCGGCTGCGGCCCGCGCCATCGAGGGCCTCAGCCCCAGCAGGCTCGCGCCGCCCAACCCCGCAGCGGTTGCCAGCAGCCGACGCCGCGACAGGACCGCAAGGGTCGCCACGTCTTTGGACTTCATCGATTTTCCCCCCGAAACAACTCAGGGAAACCGACCACGCGGGCCGGGACCCGTCAAGCGTTACAGCATGGCCGGGATGACGCGGTCGGGGGGCCTGTGGCCATTCTGGAACGTCATGATGTTGGCGATCACCCGGTCGCCCATGTCCTGACGCGACTCGATCGTCGCCGACCCCAGATGCGGCATCAGCACCACCTCGGGCCGGTTCAGCAGACCGGGGTGCACCAACGGCTCCTGCTCGAACACATCCAGCCCCACGCCGCCCAACGTACGCCTGCCGACCGCCTCGGCCAGCGCCGCCTCGTCGATCAGCTCACCCCGCGCCGTGTTGATCAGGATCGCGTGCGGCGCCAGAAGGCCCAACCGCCGCGCGTCTATCAGATGGTGCGTGTCGCGTGTCGCCGGACAATTCAGGGAAATAATGTCCATGCGGTGCAGCATGGCGTCGAGGTCGTCCCAGTATGTGGCCTGGAGATCCTCTACGATCATCGGGCTCAGCGGTTTGCGATTGTGATAGTGCACCTGCATGCCGAAGGCGCGGGCCCGACGGGCCAGGGCCTGGCCGATCCGCCCCATGCCGATGATGCCCAGTCGCTTGCCCCACAGCTTGCGCCCGCACATCCAGGTCGGCGTCCAGCCGGAAAATTCCCCTTTCTGAACAACGCCTGCGCCTTCCACCAGTCTCCGGCTGACCGCCAGGATCAGCCCCATGGCCAGATCGGCCGTATCCTCGGTCAGCACCCCCGGCGTATTGGTGACGATCAGGCCGCGCCCGACCGCCGCCTCGACGTCGATGTGGTCGACGCCCGCCCCGAAATTGGCGATCATTTTCAACTGCTCACCAGCCTTCCCCAGCAGATCCGCGTCGATCTGGTCGGTGATGGTCGGCACCAGAACCTCGGCCCGGCCGACGGCCTCCTCCAGCGCCGCCCGGTCGAACGGCCGGTCCGTCAGGTTCAGTTCGGCGTCGAACAGTTCGCGCATGCGCGTTTCGACAGCGTCCGGCAGACGTCTGGTTAACACGACCTTAAGCCTGCGGCTCGACATTGGCGGGGACTTTGGAACTGGAGGGCGAAGGCGGAATGGAAAGGGTGTCTAGCAAACCCCGGACCCCAGGCCAAAGGGGGATGCGGCTCGCCGGTGTCACGGCCGCTGCTCTCGGTCTCGCGCTGATGCTGTCGGGACAGGCCGTGCGGCCGGACGGTCGGCCGACCCCCAGCAGCTATCCCGTGCCGCGCTGGATCACCCTCAAGGCCAGCCAGGTCCACGCCCGCAAGGGCCCGGGGCTGGATCACCAGATCCTGTGGACCTATCGCGTCTCCGGCCTGCCGGTCCAGGTGGTCGCCGAGACCTTTGAGTGGCGCAAGATCTGCGATCCCGAGGGGTCACTGGTCTGGGTTCACCGCAGCACCACGTCGGGCCGCCGCACGGTCCTAAACCGGGGCGATACGGCGATTGAGGTCCGTTCGGCGCGCCGCGATGACGCGGGCATTCGCGCGCGCCTGTCCCCCCACGCCCTGGTGCCCATCACCGACTGCGACGAGGGCTGGTGCGAGGTCCGCTCGGGCCGGGTACGGGGCTGGGTGCGCGAAGGTGCCGTCTTCGGCACCCAGGCGTCCCCCCTGTGCGAACCCAACCGCCCCGCCGGGCCCGCGCCTCGCAGGCCCTGACGGCCTCGGTCGGGCCGTTGCCGGTTGACCGGGGCGATTTCACGTGCCACGCCCGCCGCTCAGCCCAAGGAGGCCGTCTTGAGTCAGTTTGAACGCCAGTCTTCCTATGACTATGAAGCCCTGCTCGCCTCGGGCCGGGGCGAGCTTTTCGGCCCGGGCAATGCCCAGCTGCCGGCCCCGCCCATGCTGATGTTCGACCGCATCACCCGGATCAACGATGACGGCGGCGCGCACGGAAAGGGCTATGTCGAGGCCGAGCTGGACGTCCATCCCGACCTCTGGTTCTTCAAATGCCACTTCATCGGCGACCCCGTCATGCCGGGATGTCTGGGACTGGACGCCATGTGGCAGCTGGTCGGCTTCTACCTCGGCTGGATCGGTGGTCCCGGAAAGGGACGCGCGCTCGGCGTGGGTGAGGTCAAATTCACGGGCCAGGTGCAGCCGGACGTCAAAAAGGTCGTTTACAAGATCGACCTGAAGCGGGTCATCAACCGCCGCCTGGTCATGGGCATCGCCGACGGGGTTCTCGAAGCCGATGGCGTCCCTATCTATACGGCCACGGACATGCGGGTTGGCCTGTTCGGCGGCCAGGACACCAGGGCTGAATAGTCGGGGTCATAGCCCCACAGAATACCCCGGAAGGATCGCGGATTACGCGGCGGAATAACGGACAGGATCAGGAAATCAGCATGCGGCGCGTCGTAGTTACAGGATTGGGGATCGTTTCATCGATCGGGACCGGCGCCGCTGCGGTCACCGACTCCTTGAAACAGGCCCGCTCGGGCGTGGTCGCCGCCCCGGACCACACCGCCCATGGATTCCGCAGCCAGGTCTGGGCCCCGCCGAAGATCGGCGACTGGACCGAACTGGTCGATCGCCGCGCGGCGCGCTTTCTGGCCGACGGGACGGCCTGGGCCCACGTCGCCTTTGAAGAGGCGCTCGCCTCCAGCGGGATGACCGCAGAGGAAATCCGGGACGACCGCATCGGCCTGATCGTCGGCGAGGGCGGCCCCTCCACCCGCGTGATCCTCGAGGCGGCCCAGACCACACTCGACAGGGGTTCACCCAAGCGGATCGGGCCGTTCGCCGTGCCCAAGGCCATGGCTTCCGGCCCGTCGGCCGTTCTGGCCACCTGGTTCCAGATGAAGGGCATCAACTATTCGATCAGCTCGGCCTGCGCGACCAGCGCCCACTGCATCGGGGCCGCCGCCGAACAGATCGCCTGGGGCAAGCAGGACGTGGTTTTCGCCGGGGGCTGCGAGGACATCCACTGGTCCATGTCGAACCTGTTTGATGCCATGGGCGCCATGTCGTCCAACTTCAATGAGACGCCCTCGGTCGCCTCACGCGCCTATGACGTGGCGCGCGACGGGTTCGTGATCGCCGGCGGCGCCGGCATCGTCGTGCTGGAGGCGTATGAACGGGCCAGGGCGCGCGGCGCGACCATCCTCGCCGAGGTCACCGGCTATGGCGCCAATTCCGACGGGTACGACATGGTCGCCCCGTCGGGCGAGGGGGCTGAGCGCTGCATGAAGATCGCGCTCGAAATGGCCGGCAACCCGCGGATCGACTATCTGAACCCGCACGGCACCTCGACGCCGGTGGGCGATTCCAAGGAAATGGGCGCGGTCCGCAACGTCTTCGGGGATCGTCTGCCAATGATCTCCTCGACCAAGTCCCTGACAGGCCACAGCCTCGGTGCGGCGGGCGCGCAGGAGGCGATCTACTGCCTTTTGATGATGCAGAACGGCTTTGCCGCCGAGAGCGCCCACATCGAAAACCTGGATCCCGAGTTCGAGGGCATGCCGATCCTGCGCCAGCGGCACGACGGCGAACTGACCCACGTCATGTCCAATTCGTTTGGATTCGGCGGAACCAACGGCACCCTGATCCTGTCGAAGGTCTGACGTCAGTTGACGTCGGGTTGCCGAAGGCCGATCCAGGTCTCGGACGCGGCGGCGGCAATGCATCGGGCCAGGGCATCGACGTCGCGGTCCCAGTGGCGCGTGCCGTGCATACGGCTCGCCGTGGGCCAAAGCCAGGTGTCCTGTGCCACGGGGTCGGCGGGCAGGACGCCCCGACCGTAACAGGTCACTCTCATCTCTCCGCCAAGACCATCCGGACGTTCCGGGGCGTGGTCGTCGAAGACCACCACCACGGTGGGTGAGGCCTCATCGGCAATGTCCGCACGGGTCAGATAGAAGCGAATGCAGTAGTCCAGAAGACCGCCCGCCCTGTCATCCTCGCAGGACGCAAAGGTATCGGGCGGAAAGGGCGGTTCCGCCCAATCGAACCGTCCCCAGCGTGGGTCCCCCAGGAGGCTGAGCGTGGCACGGCCATATCTCGTCTGGACCTGGCGCACCGCGTCGAGGGTGACGACCGTGACGGCGATCCGGGGGCGTGTCGGGGTCGTCTCGGCTTCGGTCTGGCTCCGGGCCAGGTCGGGGCCAGCCAGACCGAAGACGGCCAAGGCGAACAGAAGCATCACGAGGCGCATCCCGGAACTCCGCTTTCTCTGCCCTCATTCTGGCAGGATTGTTTCGCCGTCCAAACCCATAAGCCCAGACGCGTCGACGACGCCCTGACCGAAACTGATACTTCCCCCCCGGCAGAGGCCCTGCTAACCCTCGCCGCCTGATTTCCGAGGAGATGACCATGGCTTCCGACAGCGGCTGGACCTTCCCCACCGGCGACCTGATGAAGGGCAAGAAGGGCCTGATCCTCGGCGTCGCCAACGCCAACTCCATCGCTTGGGGCATTGCCCAGCAACTGGCCGCCCAGGGTGCCGAGCTGGCCTTTACCTATCTGGGGGATGGGCTGGAGCGCCGGGTGCGTCCGCTGGCCGAGAGCGTCGGTGCCAAACTGATCGTCCAGGCCGACGTCACCGACGATGCCTCCATGGACGCCGCCTTCGCCGAGCTGGAAAAGACCTTCGGCACGATCGACTTCGTCGTCCATTCGGTCGCCTTCGCCAACAAGAATGAGCTGCAGGGCAGCTTCGTAGACAACACCACCCGCGACAGCTTCCTGCTGGCCATGAACATTTCGGTGTTCAGCTTCGTCGATGTGGCCCGCCGGGCCGCGAAACTGATGCCGAACGGCGGGTCGATGGTCACCATGACCTATCTCGGCGCCGAGCGGGCCATTCCCAACTACAACACCATGGGCGTGGCCAAGGCCGGGCTTGAGGCCGCGACCCGCTATATCGCCCGTGACCTGGGGCCCAAGGGTATCCGCGTCAACGCTATCTCGGCGGGCGCCATGCGCACCCTGTCGCTGGCAGGGATCTCGGGCGGTCGCGGCATGATCGCCCAGGGCCGCGCCATGTCGGCCATGAAGGAAGACACCTCGATGGAAGGCGTCGCCGGCGCCGCCCTGTGGCTGTGCTCCGACCTCGGCTTTTCGACCACGGGCGAAGTGGTCCATGTCGACGCCGGCTTCCACATGATGGGTCTGGGCGACGCCGAGGAGTAGGGGCCTCAGTCCGGTTCGCGCTCGCCCACCTCGGCGGGGCGCAGCGCCCGCAGCCAGCCGTCGGCGGAGTGGATCTCCGGCACCGCTTCGCGGGTGAAGGGCAGGTACCAGGTCTGGCCGCCGCCGGCCGGGGTGATCTCCAGCATGTCGTCGGCGCCGAAATTCAGCACCGCGCGCACCGTGCCGATTACGACGTCAGCCGCGTCGCGGGCCTCGAGACCGATCAGATCGGCCAGATAGAATTCGTCTTCCTCGGGCGGGGGCAGGCGGTCGCGCGGAATGAACAGTTTCAGGCCGCGCAGGGCGTCGGCGTCCTCCTTGGTGCTGATCTGCTCCGCACGGGCGACGATGCCCTTCTTGTCGGGCCGGGCGGTGGTCAGGGTCAGGCCCGTGGAGCCGTCGGCCCGCAACAGGGTCCGGTAGTCGAGCAGGGCCATGGGCTCGGCGGTGAAGGTGGTGATCCGCACCTCGCCCCGCACGCCGAACGATCCGCCCACCTGGGCGACCAGGATCAGTCTGTCTGTCGTCATCCCTCAGCCTCTACATTAGCCGGCCGGCCATGAAAAAGGGGCGGTGCCACCCGGACACCGCCCCCTGATCAAACCCTGTGCCTCGATCAGCCCTCGGCCTTGTCCTCGGCGGGGGCCTCTTCTGCAGCGGCTTCCTCGGCGGGAGCCTCCTCAGCGGCGGCGTCGGCAGCCGGAGCTTCCTCGGCGGGCGCTTCTTCCGCCGGAGCGTTCCTGGCGGCTTCGGCCTCTTCCTTGGCGCGGGCGGCGGCTTCGGCAGCCTCGACCTTGGCAGCGGCTTCAGCTTCCAGACGGTCGGCTTCGCGCTGGGCGCGCTCTGCGGCGCGTTCCTGGGCCTTCTTGCCCGGCTCACCCTTCTTGGGGTTGTTGCCCTGGGTCCACTTGACCTTGCCGACCAGGGCTTCGTCCTGGCTCAGGCTGATGAAGCGGGCCACGCGGTCGGTCGGCTGGGCGCCCTTGCCCAGCCATTCCGAGATGCGGTCGGCCTTGAGGGTGACGCGCGGCTTGTCGCCGTCCTTGGGCAGCATCGGGTTGTAGGTGCCGACACGCTCGATAAATTTGCCATCGCGCGGGGCGTGGCTGTCGGCGACCACGATGTGATAGTAGGGGCGCTTCTTGGTGCCGCCACGCGACAGACGAATCTTCAGCATTTTCAGTCTCTTTCTTTAGGGAAAAGGGTCAGGATTTCTTGGTGGGCAGACCGGGCAGGCCGGGCAGTCCACCAGGGGGCATGCCGCCACCCAGACCGGACAGCCGGTCCTGGATGGCCTTCATTTCGTCAGCCGAGGGCTCGGGCATCCGCCCGCCCCCCATGGCCTTCAGCCGGGCCATGTCGGGCTGGCCGGGTCCGCCGCCGAGCCCCCCCAGCATGGCGGCCATCTGCTGCATCTTCTTCGGACCGCCGCGCGCCAGCGATTTGACCATATCGGCCATCTGGCGGTGCTGTTTCAGCAGGCGGTTGATGTCCTGCACCTCGACGCCGGCCCCGGCGGCGATGCGTTTCTTGCGACTGGCGTTCAGCAGATCCGGCTTCTTGCGCTCGGTTTTCGTCATCGAGCTGAGGATGGCCTGCTGGCGCGCGATCATCCGGTCGTCGACGCCGGTCTCGGCCATCTGGGCCTTCATCTTCGCCACACCGGGCAGCATGCCCATAATGCCCTGAAGGCCGCCCATCTGCTTCATCTGCTGCAGCTGGGCCGCCAGGTCGTCGAGGTCGAACTTGCCCTTGGCCAGCTTCTTGGCCATGGCCTCGGCCTTGGCGGCATCGAGATCCTGACTGGCCTTCTCGACCAGGGCCACGATATCGCCCTGGCCCAGGATGCGGCCGGCGACGCGCCGGGCGTCGAACACGTCCAGCGCGTCGACCTTTTCGCCCGAGCCGATGTATTTGATCGGCAGGCCGGTCACGGCCCGCATAGACAGCATGGCCCCGCCGCGCCCGTCGCCGTCGGCGCGGGTCAGCACCAGACCCGTCAGCGGCAGCCGCTCGTGGAAGGCCTTGGCCGTGCGCACCGCGTCCTGACCCGTCAGGCTGTCGGCGACCAGCAGGGTCTCGACCGGCTTCGACACCGCCGCGACCTCGGCCACCTCATTCATCAGCCCCTCGTCGAGGGTGATGCGACCGGCTGTGTCGAGGATCAGGACGTCAAAGCCCTGAAGCTTCGCCGATTGCAGCGCGCGCCGCGTGATCTGGACCGCGCTCTCGCCCACCACGATCGGCAGGGTCGCGACCTCGATCTGTTCGCCCAGCTTGGCCAGCTGTTCCATGGCCGCCGGACGTCGCGTGTCCAGCGAGGCCATCATGACCTTCTTGCGATCAAATTTCGTCAGACGCAGCGCCAGCTTGGCCGAGCTGGTGGTCTTGCCCGAGCCCTGCAGGCCGGCCATCAGGATCACGGCGGGCGGGGTGGCGTTCAGATTGATGCCGACCGGCGCCTCTCCGCCCAGCATTTCGATCAGGCCGTCATAGACGATCTTGACCACCTGATCGGCCGGTTTGACCGAACGGATGACCTCTTCGCCCTTGGCCTTCTCGCTGGCGAAGGCGATGAAGTCCTTGACCACCGGCAGGGCGACGTCTGCCTCCAGCAGGGCCACGCGCACTTCGCGCATCGCCTCGGCAATGTCCTTTTCGGACAGGGCGCCGCGACCGGTGATCCGGTCAAAGACGCCTGTCAGTCGCTCGTTCAGAGCCTCGAACATCAGAACCTCAAGTCATGGCGTTCATGACCCAGGGCCTCCAAACGAGATCGACCCCAGCGGACGATCACGTCGGCTGGGGGCCTCTCCCGGCTCATCCCGCGTAGCCTGCGGGGGTCGTCCGGGTGGAGGGCGCGAGGTCAACTTGCGCCGGAAGCGGCGGTGTATGGCGGAAAACCGGGAAAAGGGCAAGTCGGGGCCCCTTCCGCAGGGCCACAGGGCACGGAACCGCACAAATTCCGTTACGCAGTGACGCGCCGCCTGTCCTTCATGGACCCGGCGCGCCTATCGTCGATCTTCGAGGAGAGCCCATGACCGACGCCCAGTCCCGCGATTCCGGAACTCCGGACCTCCTGCGCGAGGAGGTTCGCCTGCTGGGCGCGGTGCTGGGCGACGTCATCCGCGAGGCGGGTGGACAGGATCTGTATGACCGGATCGAAGCCGTCCGCCGGGCATCGGTTGCCTATCACCGTGATGGAGCCGACACGCGCGACGCCTCGGAACTGGAGCGCCTGCTGGCCGGGCTCAGCTCGGAGCAGGCGGTCGGCCTGACGCATGGCTTTGCCGTTTTCTCCCTGCTGGCCAATGTCGCCGAGGACCGTGAGGCCCGCAGGCGTGCCCGCGAGGCTGAGGGGCACAGGGCGGCCCCTGATGACCGCCAGGACACGCCCGAAGCCGCCCTCGCCTGGCTGTCCGGGGATGGCGCGGACCGCAAGGCCGTGATCGACATCCTGGCCCGGGGGCTGATCTCGCCGGTGCTGACCGCCCATCCGTCCGAGGTCCGGCGCAAGAGCGTGCTGGACCGGATCGCCGCCCTGTCGGCCCTGCTGGACGGGCGGGGTGAGGGGCAGGGGCCCGGCCCGGCGCTCAGGCGGCAGGTCTTCCTGCTGTGGGCCACCCGACTGGTGCGCACCTCAGGGCTGGTGGTCCAGGACGAAATCGACACCGTCGTCTCCTTTCTGGAGCAGGTGTTTCTGGAGGCGGTGCCCGAGCATCTGAACGCCTGGCGGACGCGGCTTAACGCGCCGGAGCTCAAGCCCTTTCTTACGGTCGGCAGCTGGGTGGGCGGCGACCGCGACGGCAATCCGAATGTCGATGCCTCGGTCATGGAGGCGGCCTTCCGCACCCAGACGCGGGCGGCGCTCGGGGCCTATCTCGAGTCGGTTCACGCCCTGGGTGCCGAACTCAGCCTGTCCGATGCCCTGATCGATCCCGGCCCGGCGTTGATGGCCCTGTCGGACACCTCGGGTGATACCTCGCCGCATCGCGAGGGCGAGCCCTTTCGCCGGGCGTTGAGCCACATCTATGCGAGGCTGGCGGCGGATTATCGGTCCAAGGTCGGATCGCCGCCCCCGCGGCCGGCCGGATTCGCGGCGGAGCCCTACGGCCGCCCGGAGCCCTTCATCGCCGACCTGAAGGTCCTGCGCGACTCCCTGCTGGCGACCGATGCCAGGGCCTTTACCGACGATGCCCTGTCGCGGCTGATCGACCGGGTCGAGGCCTTCGGCTTCCATCTGGCGGTGCTCGACATGCGCCAGAATGCCGATGTGCACGAGCGGGTCGTCGCCGATCTGTTCCGGGTGGCGGGCGTCGCCGATGACTATGACACGCGCGACGAAGCCGGGCGCATGGCCCTGCTGCGCGCCGAACTGGCCAGCCGTCGCCCCCTGTTCGTCCCCGGGGCCCCCGACTATGCCGAGGAGACCCTCAAGGAGCGCGCCATCCTGATGGCGGCCGCCGACGCGATCGGGACCTTCGGCCCGGACGCCATCCGCACCTACATCGTTTCCAAGACCGAAAGCCCGTCCGACCTGCTGGAGGTCTATCTGGTACTGAAGGAGGTCGGCCTGTTCGACCCGCAAAGGCCGGAAACCTGTCCGATCCAGGCCGTGCCCCTGTTCGAGACCATCACCGACCTTCAGGCCGCCCCCGCCACCCTCAGGGCCCTGATGGCCGAACCCGCGCCGTTGGCGCTGGCCCGCGCGCGGAGTGTGCAGGAGGTGATGATCGGCTATTCCGACTCCAACAAGGACGGCTCCTACCTCACCTCGACCTGGGAGCTGAACCACGCCTCGCGGGCGCTGCGCGACGTGGCGCGCGAGGCGGGCGTGGGCCTGCAGCTGTTCCACGGCCGTGGCGGCGCGGTCGGTCGGGGCGGAGGATCCAGCTTCTCCGGGGTCGTGGCCCAGCCGCGCGGCACGGTCGAGGGCCGCATCCGCGTCACCGAACAGGGCGAGGTGATCGCCAACAAATACGGCGAGCCCGGCGTCGCCCGCCGCAATCTGGATGCCCTGACCAGCGGCGTGATCCTGGCCTCACTGCGCAGGGAAAGCGGCGAAGGTCCGGCCGAGCGGCACGGCGCGCTGATCTCGCGCCTCAGCGAGGCGTCGATGCAGGCCTATCGCGCCCTCGTCTACGAGACCGACGGCTTCATCGACTATTTCCGCGCCGCCACACCGATTTCCGAACTGTCCGAGCTCAAGATCGGCTCGCGCCCGGCATCGCGCAGTGCCTCGACGCGGATCGAGGATCTTCGCGCCATCCCCTGGGTGTTCAGCTGGAGCCAGTCGCGCGTGATGCTGCCCGGCTGGTTCGGCTTTGGCTCGGCGCTGGCCACTCTGGATGACGCCGAGGTCGATACGCTGAAGGGTCTGGTCGGGGACTGGCCCTTCCTCACGACCCTGATCCAGAACATGGAGATGGTCATGGCCAAGTCGGACATGGCCGTGGCCCGCCGCTATGCCAGCCTGGTGCCCGACCGGGCGCTGGCCGACGACATCCATGGCCGGATCGCCGCCGAATGGCAGCTGACCCACGATGCCGTCATGCGCCTGACCGGCCAGACCAGCCTGCTGGAGCGACAGCCTGAACTGGCCCGTCTGATCCAGCTGCGCCTGCCCTATATCGAGCCGCTGAACCATGTGCAGGTCGAGCTTATCCGCCGCCGCCGGGCCGGTGACGACGACCCCGCCGTGCGCGAGGGCATCCTCGTGGCCCTGAACGGCATTGCGGCCGGCCTCCGGAACAGCGGCTGACAGAAAAGGGGCCGGAGGATCGCTCCCCCGGCCCCGTATCTTCACGCTCATCACGCTCAAGCAGCGAGCCGCCGCGCGGCGAGCGTTAGCGTCCCTAGTTGACCGGGAAGCCGCGCACGCGCAGCAGGGCGGCGACATCCGGATCGCGACCACGGAAGCGGCGATAGGCCTCGCCCCGGTCGGTGGTGTTGCCCTCGGCCAGAATGATCGCCTTGTACTTGCTGGCGATCTCCGGATTGAAGACATCTCCCGACTCTTCGAAATAGGCCCAGGTGTCGGCGTCCATCACTTCCGACCACAGATAGCTGTAATAGCCCGCCGAATAGGCGTCCGAGGTGAACAGGTGATTGAACTGCGGCAGGCGGTGCCGCATCACGATCTCCTTCGGCATGCCAAAGCGTGCCAGGCTTTCCCGCTCGAAGGCATCGATGTCGGTCGGCGGAGTGGCGCGGGTGTGCAGGTCCATGTCGACCAGGGCCGACGACAGATAGCTGACCGTGGCATAGCCCTGGTTGAAGGTGGCGGCCGCCTCGATCTTGTCCACCAGCTCCTGCGGCATGGGTTGGCCCGTTTCGACATGCTTCATGAAGCCGTCGAGGATCGGGCGCGACAGCACCCAGTGCTCGTGCACCTGGGATGGATATTCCACATAGTCGCGCGGGGTCCCGCCCAGCGAGGGATAGGTCACCTTGTAGGACAGATAGTGCAGGGCGTGGCCGAACTCGTGGAACAGGGTCTCCGCGTCGTCCAGCGAGATCAGCAGCGGCTGGCCGGCCTCGGCCTTGATGAAGTTGTTGTTGTTCGAGACCAGCTGATTGCCGCCCCCGTCATAGGCCCAGCCCAGACGATAGCTGGTCATCCAGGCCCCCGACCGCTTGCCCGGGCGGGCAAAGTCGTCGGAATAGAACAGGCCGATGTGGCGGCCCGAAGCCTTGTCCTTGACCTCGAACACTTCGACGTCCGGATGGAACACCGGCACCGATCCGGCGGGCACCGGGGTGAAGGTGTAACCATACAGGCGCTCGGCCATATAGAAGGCGCCACGCTTGACCGCGTTCAGTTCGAAATAGGGCTTCAGCTCGTTCTGATCGAGGTCGTACTTCTGCTTCCGGACCTTCTCCGCATAGTAGAGATAGTCCCAGGGCTCGATGTCGTGACCCGCGATGGCGCGCATGTCGGCGACCTCTTCGGTGACGCGCGCCTTGGCCGGCTCCCAGACCCGCATCATCAGGTCCATGGCCGCCTCGGGCGTCTTGGCCATGGTGTCCTGCATGCGCCACTCGGCATGGTGGGCATAGCCCAGCAGGCGGGCGCGCTCGGCCCGCAGCTTCACGATCTCGGCGATGGTAGCGTTGGTGTCGTTGGCGTCGCCATTGTCCCCGCGGTTGACGAATTTCCGCCAGACCACCTCGCGCATGGCGCGGTCATCGGCAAAGCTCAGATAGGGATCGACGCTGGAGCGGGTGTTGACGATCGCCCAGCCCGCGATGTTCCGCTCGCGGGCGGCGGCCGCCGCCGCCGCCTTGTTCGACGCCGGAAGGCCTGCGGTCTGGGACTCGTCGGTCAGCACCGTCCAGGTGTTCTCATCGGCGACAACCTTCTGACCAAAGCTGGTGAAGGCGCTGGACAGGGCCGTGTTGATGCGGCCCAGCTCGGCCTTGCCGGCAGCATCCAGCGCGGCCCCGTTGCGGACGAAGCTGTCGCGGCTGCGCTCGGCCAGTCGGGTCTGTTCGGCGTTCAGGCCTGCGGCGCGGGCACCGTCGGCCACGGCCTTGATGCGGGCGAACAGTTTGGCGTTGAAGGTGGTTTCGTCACTGGCGGCCGACAGCAGGGGCGACACCTCGCGCTGCACGGCCTGATAGTCGGCTGAGCCGATGTTGGAGGTCATGACGCCGAACAGGCTGAGCGCGCGGCCCAGCGGCTCTCCGGCCATCTGCATGGCCACCATGGTGTTGGCGAAGGTGGGCGGCTCGGGGTTGTCGGCAATGGCGTTTATCTCGGCCCGTTGCAGCTCGATGCCCTCGATGATGGCAGCCTTGAGCTTCTCGGCGGTCACGGACGGCCAGGGCGGCACGCCTTCATAGGGGCCGGTCCACGGCTGCAGCAGTTCCGCACGCGGAGTCTGCTGCGGCAGGACGGCGCGTGCGATGGCGGCGTCACGGGCCAAGGCCTCGGGGCTCAGGCCGGTGGCGGCTGCGCCACCCATGCCCATACCGGCACAGCCGGAAAGGGCGAAAAGGCTGCCTCCGGCAACGAGAAGCTGGCGTCTGTCCATGAAATGGCTCCCTTGAATTGTGTCGCGATACCCTAGGCTACCGCGGGCCCGGCGTCACATGAACGCCGTGTAATGGCTTTCGAAGTCGTCTTCCGCACAAAGACTTGCATCAGGTCCGGGGGCGGGGGCAAGAGGAACGTCCGCGGGCCTGCCCGTTATCGCCAGGACAGAGGGGCCGGGATGGCCATAGGGGTGTTTGATTCCGGGGTCGGGGGGCTGACGATCCACCGCACGCTCACGCGGCGCTTTCCCGGACGGGATTTCCTCTATCTGGCCGATCAGAAGCACGCCCCCTACGGCGGCCGGGCGGGGGAAGAGATCGTCGATTTGACCCGGGCGGGCTGTGAACGGCTGTTCGCCGAGGGGGCCTCGGTGGTCGTGCTGGCCTGCAACACCGCCTCGGCCATCGCGCTTCGCCGCCTGCAGCAGACCTGGGTGCCCGAAGCCGCGCGCACCTTTGGCCGGTCGGTCAATGTGCTGGGCATCATCGTTCCGACCATAGAGGCCGCCACCGGCCTGCCCTGGACCTATGCCCGCGAAACGGACGACCGGTTCCGCGACGAACGCAAGTCGGCGGTCGAGGTTCTGGGCCTGTTCTGCACCCAGGCCACGGCCAACAGCCGCGTCTATGAGATCGAGATCGACAAGCGGCGCGAGGACCTGGCTGTCTTCACCGAACCTTGCCCGGGCCTCGCCGGCCAGATCGAGACGGGTGTCGACGAGGATGAACTGCGAACCACGGTGCGCGACCATGTCGAGGCCCTGCGCCGCCGCATCGGGCGCTGGCCGGACAAGGTCATCCTGGGCTGCACCCATTACGGCATCGTCGCCCATCTGTTCGCCGAGGCCCTGCCAGAAGGCACGCCGGTCATCGGCCAGCCCGACGCCGTCGCCGATGCGCTGGAGCGCTATTTCACCCGCCATCCCGAATATGCGCTGGGGGATCAGGGGCGGTTGCGCTTCCTGACCACCGGCTCACCCGGCGGCCAGAGCGAGCGGGTCGAACGCTTCTGGGGTGAACCCCTGACCTTCGAGAAGGCCTGATCATGCGTATTCTGATTTTTGTCGTCGCCCTCGCCCTTGCAGGGCTGGTGACGTCTCCCGTGGCGGCGGAGGTCATTTCGCGGAGCGAGAATGCCTTCACCCTGAAGTTCGAGGGGACGACCCGCCTTGACCCGACCGAAGTGGCAGACGCCTTCTCGGAGGTCGAACAGTGGTGGGACCCGGCGCACAGTTACACCGGTGATGCGGCAAACCTCAGCCTCGCTCTCGAAACCGGCGGCTGCTGGTGCGAGGTCATGCCGGATGGCTCCCGCTTCGACCACGGCCGGGTCGAGTCGGTGGCCTTGGGTGAGCTCCGCCTTCACGCGCCTTTCGGTCCGCTGCGGGCCATGGCCACACGGGCCGATCTGGTCGTGACCTACGCCTTGGTCAACGGTGTCGTGCGGACGACCTGGACCTTTGTGGTGGAGGGGCCCGGTGTGGGGGCCATGGCCGATCCGGTTGACGGGGTTATGGGCGGCGGCTTCACACGCTGGACCGCCCATATGGACGCCCGCGCCTCCGCTCTCTGATCAGGCGTTCAGCGCCTCGGCGGAGGCGACCACGCGGCTGGCCGCATGCACGACAGCACCAATGCGCAGGGCAGCCTGAACCTGGGGGGCGGTAAAGCCGTGCTGGCGCAGGGGCCCCTCATGGGCATCGATACAGGCCCCGCAGCCGTTGATGGCCGACACCGCCGTGCACCACAGCTCGAAGTCCATCTTGTCGACGCCCGGATTGGCGATGACGTTCATCCGCAGGCGCGCCGGCAGGGTCCCGTACTCCTTGTTCTTCATCAGGTGCAGGGACCGGTAGTAGATGTTGTTCATCCCCATGATGGCCGCCGCCGCGCGCGCAGCATTGAGCGCCTCGGGCGACAGCTTGTCGGCTGCGGCCGCTTCGATGGTGCGGACGACGGGCACAGTGCCCACGGCATGGGCCGAGGCCAGGAAACAGCCCCACTTCTGCTGGTCGTTCAGCACCGTCTCGCTGGCCAGCGAGCTGAGGTTCAGCGAGATATCCTTGGCATAGGCCGGGATCAGATCGCGCAGGGCGTCGAGGGACATTGTTGAGGTTTCCCTTCGGGAAGTGGCTAACGCTCGCAACGCGGTTGCTCGCTGCTTGAGCCACGGGAGAGTGTGTAGGAAGGCGCAACGAGTGATGGGCGACGAAGGTCTCGCCACTCATCACTCGCCACACGTCACTGCTTACGCCGCCAGCGTCTCGCCGCCGACCGGGCGGTTGCAGGCGCACAGTTCGTCGGTCTGCAGGGCGTCGACGACACGCAGGGTGTCGGCCGGGGCGCGGCCCACGTTCAGATTGGTCACATAGACGTGCTGGACGACGTTGTGCGGATCGACGACGAAGGTGGCACGCAGGGCGACGCCTTCTTCCTCGTTCAGAATGCCCAGCTCGCGGGCGAACTTGCCGCCGTTGTCGGCAAACTGCCAAATCGGCAGCTTGTTCAGGTCGGCGTGGTCGCGGCGCCAGGCCAGCTTGACGAACTCATTGTCGGTCGAGCCGCCGAGCACGACGGTGTCACGGTCCTCAAAATCGCGGGCCAGGGAGGCGAACTCGGCGATTTCGGTCGGGCAGACGAAGGTGAAGTCCTTCGGATAGAAGAAGATGACCTTCCACTTGCCTTCAAAGCTGGTCTCGGTGATCGGCTCGAATGCCGAGACGCCGTTCTCTTCGTGGCTGTTGAAGCCGGGCTTCACACCGATGATTTTGAATGCAGGCAGTTTTTCGCCGACGCCGAGCATGGGCTCTCCTTGGGATCAGGGATGAAAGAATATATCGCGTGCCGGGGGGAGCCGACCGCATGGGCGGGACTTGGGGGTTTCCGCCCCGGAAGTCAAATCAATCCTTTCGCATTCGCGAATAGATTTCGCTTATGCGAAGGGGTAGGGTGGTGGCCCCATTGCCGGAGGTCCCTGCGTGCTGCCCACCCTGCGCCAGTTGCAGTATCTGAAGCTCCTCGCCGAGCATGCCTCATTCAGCCGCGCGGCCGAGGCCGCCCATGTCAGCCAGCCGGCGCTGAGCTCGGGCGTGCAGGAGCTGGAGCGTATTCTGGGGGCCGCCGTCGTCGAGCGCACCCGGGGCCGGGTGCAGCTGACTGCCGTGGGGGCCGAGGCCGTGCGCCGGGCCGAGGATGTTCTGGCCCGGACCGAAGATCTGGTCGAGGCGGCCCGCAATGCGGGCAAACCTCTGTCGGGACGGTTTCGCCTGGGGGTGATCCCGACGGTCGCCCCCTTTCTGCTCCCGGCCAAGCTGCCGGGGTTGAAGGCCGCCTATCCGGCGCTTCGCCTGTTCATCCGTGAGGATCTGACCCCGCGGCTGGTGGCCGGTCTGAAAGCCGGACAGCTGGACGCCGCCGTCATCGCCCTGCCTTACGGTGCCCCGGGGATCGATCATGCCCGCATCGGCGATGACGAGATTCTGGCCGCCGCTCCCGTCGGCCACCGCCTGGCGGGCACCGGGCCGATCCCGCCGGGATCGCTCCGTGCCGATGACCTGATCCTGCTGGAAGACGGCCACTGTCTGCGTGATCAGGCCCTGGCGGCCTTCGATATCGAGGCGCCCCGCGGCGAGGACGTCTTTGCCGCGACCTCCCTGCATACGCTGGTGCAGATGGTCTCCTCGGGGCTGGGGGTCAGCTTCCTGCCCGAAATGGCCGTGCGCGCCGGCCTCGCCGACGATCCCGGCGTCGTCGTGCGCCCGATTAGCGCCGATGCCCCCCGGCGCGAGATTGTAGTCGCCTGGCGTACCGGCTCCAGCCGCGCCGCCGAGGCCCGCCTGCTGGCCGAAGCCCTCAAGCTGGACTGATGCCGCCCCCTTCATTGCTGAAAATACACTAGGGGGCCGTCGAAAGTCGGGGCATGGGACGGATCAGCTCATCCCCATAACCCCGATCCGTGACATGAACCGCTCCCTTGCCGCCGCTGCCGCCCTCATGGCCCTTGCGATCACGCCCGCCTGTGCCCCGGTGGTCGAGGGCGGGCCGCCGCTCGCCCTGCCGCCCGGTCTGGTCGAGACGGCCTCGATCGGCACAATCACCCTGTCCACCGGCTGGTTGCGGGCCGAGGACGATGTGGGCGATACCTTCATCGAGGAGATCGGCGAGGAGATGCGCACCTGCGCCTACGGCACCTGGCCGCTCGACCTGCGGCTGCACATCGAGGAGCTGGATCGCGAGGGGCGACTGACCATGGCCGTCCGGGGTCGGGGCAGCCACTATGCCCGCGGCGTCGCCGAACTGGTCGACCCGCGCTCGGGCACGGTGGTCGGTCGCTATCCGCTGGAAGTCGAGGTCGACGCCGGCGGACGCGTCGCCGGCATCTTCGGCGACCGCCAGATGATCGTCGCCGAGGCCTTCGGTCGCGCCCTGTGCGACGCCGCCTTTGCCCGCAATCCCCGCCGCCCGGGGCCGCACAACGCGACCCCGAATTGATGCGCGCCCTGCTTTCCTGCCTTGTTGCTGCCGCCCTGCTGGCGGGCTGTTCGACGGATTTCTGGGATATGGACCCCGAAATGCGGATTGCCCTTCCCCCCGGGCAGGCGACCGCGCTCCGGGTCGACCGAATCGAGATCCGCAGCAGTTACTACGACCCGCCGGATGCCTTCTCGGAAGCCTTCATCCCGGCTTTCCAGAGCCAGACCGACGCCTGCGCCCGGGGGCAGTCTCCCGTACGGGCCGTCGTCTTTATCCATGCTCTTGACCGGGGCGGTACCCTGCTGGATGACCAGGGACAGGCGCGCCTGTCCGGCAGCGTAGACCTGATCGACGCGCGCGGACGGGTCATCGGGCGCTATCCCCTTTCGGCGCAGATGCCCGGCCCGGCCGGCGATCTCGGCGAGCGACGCTCGGCGCTTGGGGAGGCGCTTGGTGCTCAGCTATGCCGCGAGGCCTTCGCTGCGGGGAGCTGAGACGAAAAAAGGCCGGGACAGACCCCGGCCTTTCCCACCCTGATCCGACAGAGACCGTCAGTCGCGGGCCAAGTTCCGCAGGACGTAGGGCATGACGCCGCCGGCCCGGAAATAGTCCAGTTCCGTCGCATTATCGATGCGGCAGCGGACAGGGAAGCGGGCCATCTTGCCGTCGGCGGCGCGGAACAGCTCGACCCAGAGGTCCTGACGCGGCTTCAGCTTGCCGACATTGGCGTCCGACAGGCCGCGGATGGTGACGATCTCCTCGCCGGTCAGGCCCAGACGGGTCCAGCCGTCCTGCTTGAACTGCAGCGGCACCACGCCCATGCCGATCAGGTTCGACCGGTGGATGCGCTCATAGCTTTCGGCGATGACCGCGCGAACGCCCAGCAGGCGCGTACCCTTGGCCGCCCAGTCCCGCGAGCTGCCGGTGCCGTATTCCTTGCCGGCGAATACCACCAGCGGGCGGCCCTCGGACTGATAGCGCATGGCCGCGTTATAGATCGACATGGTGTCGCCCGACGGGAAGTGTCGGGTCACGCCCCCCTCGATATCGGGGGTGATCTTGTTGCGGATGCGGATGTTGGCAAAGGTGCCGCGCATCATCACCTCATGGTTCCCGCGACGGGCCCCGTACGAGTTGAAGTCCAGCGCATCGACGCCGTGCTCGGTCAGATAGGCCCCGGCGGGCGAGCTCTTCTTGATCGACCCGGCCGGGCTGATGTGGTCGGTGGTGATCGAATCGCCGAAGATGCCGAGGATGCGGGCTTCGACCACATCGGTGACGGCCGCCGGCTCCATGGTCATGCCCTCGAAATAGGGCGGGTTCTGCACATAGGTCGAGGTGTCGTCCCAGGCATAGGTCTGGCCACCGGCGGTCTCGATACCCTGCCAGTGCTTGTCGCCCTTGAAGACGTCGGCATAGCGTTTGGCGAACATGGCCGGGGTGACGCATTTCTTCTGGATGTCGGCGATTTCCTGATTGGTCGGCCAGATATCCTTGAGGAAGACATCCTTGCCCTTCTTGTCCTTGCCGATCGGCTCCCTGGTGATGTCGATGCGCATCGAGCCGGCCAGGGCATAGGCGACCACCAGCGGCGGGCTGGCCAGATAGTTGGCCTGCACATCGGGGTTCACCCGCCCTTCGAAATTGCGGTTGCCCGACAGCACCGAGGTCGCGACCAGGCCGTTGTCATTGATGGCCTTGGAGATCGCCGGATCCAGCGGGCCCGAGTTGCCGATACAGGTCGTGCAGCCATAGCCGACCAGGTTGAAGCCCATGGCGTTCAGGTCGTCCTGCAGGCCCGCCGCCGTCAGATAGTCGGTGACCACCTGCGAGCCGGGGGCCAGCGAGGTCTTCACCCACGGCTTGACCGTGAGACCCAGCTTGCGGGCCTTGCGCGCCACCAGACCGGCGGCGATCAGCACCGACGGGTTGGAGGTATTGGTGCAGGAGGTGATGGCGGCGATCACCACATCGCCGTCGCCGAGGTCGAACGTCTCTCCCTCGACCGCGACGCGCGGCGCGTCGGCCTCGCGGTTGAACACCTCGCCCAGCGCGGTGTGGAAAGCGGGGGCGGCGTTGGTCAGCTCCACCCGGTCCTGGGGGCGCTTGGGCCCGGCCAGCGACGGCACGACCTCGGCCATGTCCAGTTCCAGGACGTCGGTGAACACCGGGTCCTCGGAGCTTTCGTCGATCCAGAGCCCTTGCGCCTCCGCATAGGCCTTGACCAGCGCCACGCGCGCCTTGTCGCGGCCGGTAGCCGTCAGATAGTCGAGGGTCGCCTGCGACACCGGGAAGAAGCCGCAGGTCGCGCCGTATTCCGGAGCCATATTGGCGATGGTGGCCTGATCCTCGATGGTCAGGACGTTGACGCCCGGGCCGAAGAATTCGACGAACTTGCCGACCACGCCCTTCTTGCGCAGCATCTGGGTCACGGTCAGGACCAGATCGGTGGCCGTGGCCCCTTCCGGCAGCTTTCCGGTCAGTTTGAAGCCGATCACCTCGGGGATCAGCATCGGAATCGGCTGACCCAGCATGGCCGCCTCGGCCTCGATGCCGCCCACGCCCCAGCCCAGAACCGACAGGCCGTTGATCATGGTCGTGTGGGAATCCGTGCCGACCACGGTGTCGGGATAGGCGACGGTCTTCTTGCCTTCCTCGGCGGTCCAGACGGTCTGGGCCAGGTGCTCCAGGTTCACCTGGTGGCAGATGCCGGTGCCCGGCGGCACGACGCGGAAGTTGTTGAAGGCGGATGAACCCCAGCGCAGGAATTTGTAGCGCTCGATATTGCGCTCGTACTCGCGGGCGACGTTGGCCTCGAAGGCTTCGGGGGTGCCGTAGTGGTCGACCATGACCGAGTGGTCGATGACCAGATCGACGGGGTTGAGCGGATTGATCTTCTTGGGGTCGGCTCCCAGCCTGGCCATGGCATCGCGCATGGCGGCCAGATCGACGACGGCGGGCACGCCCGTGAAATCCTGCATCAGCACGCGCGCGGGACGGAAGGCAATCTCGTGTTCGACCGAGCCCTTGTTCTCAACCCAGGCGGCCACGGCCTTCAGGTCCTCGGCGGTGACCGACACGCCGTCCTCGTTGCGCAGCAGGTTCTCGAGCAGCACCTTCATCGAACGGGGCAGGCGGGAAATCCCGGTCAGACCGGCTTCCTCTGCGGCGGCAAGGCTGTAATAGGCATACTTCTTACGCCCGACGGCGAGATCCCGGCGGGTGGCGTGAGTGTCGATTGACGGCATGGAGAGCTTCCTCTGGCAAAGGCCGCCCGGACATCCGGTTGCGCGATCGCGCGGCAGACGCAGGGGCACACAGGTCCCCGGCGCGCGCGGCGAAAGCCTGCTGCGGCAATCGCGGATATAGAGCGCGTCCGCGCGCGCGTCCACGTGTCCCTGCCGGCGTCATGGACATTGAGAGCGGTTCGCAAACCGGCGGTGGGGCTGTGATCACCCTGGTCCTTGACGGCGTGTCGGTGTGGCGCGGCGAGCGGCGGCTGTTCGAGGGGCTGGACCTGACCGTCCGCCCCGGCGAGGCCGTGGCCCTGACGGGGGCCAATGGCGCGGGCAAAAGCAGCCTGCTGCGCGCCATCGCGGGCCTGCTGACGCCTGAGGCCGGGATCGTCCGGTTCGAAAGGGACGGGCAGAATCTCGACCCCGAGGTCGCCCGCACCCGGCACCTGCACCTGATCGGCCATCAGGACGGATTCCGGTCGGGACGCACGGCGCGCGACGAGCTAGCCTTTCAGGTCGGATGGTGCGGGGGCGATACCGCGGCCCTCTCCGGTGCCGTGCAGGCGCTGGGGCTTGAGGGGCTCATGGATCTGGAGGTCCGGCGTCTCTCGGCCGGGCAGCGGCGTCGCCTCGCCCTGGCCCGTCTGCTGGCCGCGCCGCGTCCGGTCTGGCTGCTGGACGAGCCCCTGTCGCCGCTCGACGCCCGCTGGCGAGCCCGGCTCGGCCAACTGATGCAGGCGCATCTGGACGGCGGCGGAATCCTTTTGGCGGCGGTCCACGACCCCCTTCCGATCCCCGCCTGCAGCTTCGCCGTGGGAGAGGTCGCATGAGCGCGGCCCTGCTACTGCTTCGGCGCGAAATGGCCCTGTCCTGGAATGGCGGCGGCGGGCCGTTGCTGGCCTGCGGCTTCCTGCTCAGCCTCGCGGTCATCGTGCCGCTGGGCGCCGGTCCGCGCTTGGATCAGTTGGCGAATTTGGCGCCGGGACTGGTGTGGTTGGCGCTTTCCCTGGCCAGTTTGTTGACGCTGGAGCGGCTGTTCGAACGCGACTTCGAGGACGGCACGCTCGACCTCCTGGCGCTCGGGCCCCTGCCGGACGAGGGCATGTTTGCGGTGAAGGCGCTGGCGCACTGGCTGACCCTCGGCCTGCCGCTAGCCGCCATGACCCTGCCCGTGGGGATCAGCCTCGGTCTCGCCCCGGCCCAGCTGCCTTTGCTGGCCCTGACGGCAGCTGTCGGGGCTCTGGCCTTTTCCGCGACCGGGGCGCTGGGGGCGGCGTTGGCCATCGGCGCGCGCAAGGGCGGACTGCTGATCGCGGTGATCGTCCTGCCGCTGTTCCTGCCGCCTGTCATCTTCGGGGCCGGGGCGCTGGTCGCCCAGGCGGAGGGCCGCTCGCCCGCCCCGGCGCTCGCCCTGCTGTTCGCCTGTGCGCTGGTGGCCTTGGTGATCGGCGTGCTGGCCGGGGCCGCCGGCCTCAGGGGCAGCCGCACATGACCCGGCAAGCCGCGACATGCGGGCCGCTTGCCGCCCCCCGGTCGTACGGGTAAGCCGCGCCCATGTTCGGTCTGGCCAATCCCGACAGGTTCATGCGCGTCACCCGCCCGCTGGTCGGCCCCCTGTGGGTCATCGCGGCGGTGCTGCTGACCGTGGGCTCGGTCTGGGCCTTTCGCGTGCCCGAGGATGCGCTTCAGGGCGACACGGTGCGAATCCTGTTCATTCATGTGCCGGCCGCCAGTCTGGGTCTGGCAGTCTATGCCTCGCTGGGGCTCAGCTGCCTGTTCTATCTGGTATTCCGGCATTCGCTGGCGGATGCGGCGGCCCGGGCGGCGGTCCTGCCCGGCGCGGCCTTTACCGGTCTGGCCCTTATCACCGGCGCCCTGTGGGGCCAGCCCATGTGGGGCACCTGGTGGGTCTGGGACGCGCGCCTGACCTCCATGCTGGTGCTGTTCCTGCTCTACATCGCCTATGCCGTCCTGCGCGGCGCCTTTGACGACGAGGGTCGGGGTGCCCGCGCCGCGTCCGTTCTGGGGCTGGTCGGCCTGATCAATCTGCCGATCGTGAAATTCTCGGTCGACTGGTGGAACACCCTGCATCAGCCGGCCTCGCTGTTGCGGGCAGGCGGGACCAGTCTGGACCCCGCCTATCTGTGGCCGCTGCTGACCATGATGACCGCATGGCTGTTGCTGTTCCTCGCCGTCTGGCTGACGGCGATCCGCACCGAGGTCGTGCGCCGCCGGGTGCTGGCGATCAGGGCGCGCCGCGCGAGGGAGGCTCAGGGATGATCGATCTGGATATGGGCACCTATGGCGCCTTCGTCTGGCCCGCATGGGCGGTGACGGTCGGTGTGCTGGTCGCCGTGGTGGCCCGCTGCCTGACGCAGTCGCGCCGCTGGAAACGCGAGCTTGAGCGGCTTGAGGACGACGATCAATGAAGCGCTGGCTGGCTGTCCTTCCCTTGGTGGTGCTGCTGGGGCTGGCGGTCCTGTTCGGCGTCTGGGCGCTCAACCGCGACCCGGCCTACAAGCCCGACGCCCTGGTCGGCCAGCCGGTTCCCGAGACCGTCCTGCCCATGCTGACCGGTGCCGTCGCCGGGCCGGGGCAGGTGGATATCAGGACCGCCGGCGTGGGGCGGCCCATGCTGGTCAATATGTTCGCCTCCTGGTGCGCGCCATGCCGGATCGAACATCCCGTCCTGATGGAGCTGGCGGGTCAGGACATCGCCATCGTCGGCATCGCCTACAAGGACGAGCCCGCCGCCACCCGCGCGTTTCTGGACGAGCTGGGGGACCCCTTTTCGATGGTACTGGTGGATGCCGAGGGCCTGGCCGGACTTGATCTGGGCATAGCGGGCGTGCCGGAAACCTATGCGGTCGACGCCTTTGGCCGGGTGGTGGCCAAGCACACCGGCCCGCTGACCGACGCGGCCGACGTCCGCCGTCTGGTCGACGCCCTCAACGCACCCGCCGAACGACCGTGATCCACAGCTTTCCCTCCCGGCGTTAACGATTTCTGAACCCTGCTCGTTAACCTGTTGGGGATGAGCGACATTCGCCCCTTCACGCCTGTCAATCTGGCTGTCCAGCCCCCCGCAGGACCTGCGGCGGACGTGCGTCGGGCGCAGGCCGCCTTTTTCAGGCAGGCGTTGGCCCAGGTCGAGACGGGTCAGCAGATCGTGCCACGGCCCGCCGCCCCCGCGACGGAACCCACACGCAGCGAAGCGCAGGCGGCGGATCGCCCCCTGCGCCCCGGAAGCTATCTGGATATCCGGGTTTAGCCCCCGGTTTAGGTCCCGGCCTAGCGTTGCACCCAGCGACCGTCGGTCGTGCGGTACCACTGGCCCGAGGTGATGCGGGGCAGAAGCTGGTTCTCGAACATCACGGCCCCCGCGACCGCCGGTGTCGTGCCGGCCTGGGCGGCGCTGCGGGCATAGGCCTGGCGGCGTCCGGCGTTGATGGCCTGCACCGCGTCGTTCAGGGCCGCATCGGAGGAACTGACGCGGAAGCCCAGGTAACCATCGGCCTGCTCGCCGACGATCCCCTCGGCCTTGGCGCGGTCCACCATCGCCTTCTGTTCGGCCGACTGGGCAAACGCACCGGTGGCGGCCACACCGAGGGCGGCCACGGCGGCGGTGATGACGAAGAGTTTGCGGAAAGTCATGGTCGTACCCTTCAGGGCTCGGTTCATCAGAACAGGTTGGGGTTCTCGATCAGCAGCTGTTGCAGCTCCCGATCAAGGCGGACCCGCACGTCGGCGTCGAGCTTGGCATAGATCTCGATCGGGGCGACTTCCAGACGAATGGTCGGCGTGCACGCGCCCAGGGCCAGCACGGTCGCCGCGACCAGCAGGGCGGGGGCTTTGCGGTAGGGCAATCTGGGCCTCATGTCCGGAAGTCTCCTTCAGTGTCGGAGCCATACAGCCCCAACGGGGGTGAACAGGGTCTGAACGCGCGGATCGGATTCAGGTTTGGGCTCGGAGGCGGCGTCGGGATCGGCCTCGCCCCGCCGCGCCCGATTGAGCGCCAGGATGTCGGAGACGATCTGATCCAGATTGAAGGTCGTGTCGAGCGTCAACCGGATGCCGGTATCGGACGGCAGCTCCAGCGGCTGGCCGAGGAAGTCGCGCCGGATCACGTCGAGCAGGCCCAGTCGCAGCTCCCGGCGCTCGGGCGGGTCGTGCCGGCCCATGATCCGGAACAACACCCCCAGCCGGCCGCCGTCCAGGCTGTCAACGCGGGCCGTCAGGGTGTCAAAGGCCATGTATTCCATCGCCTGATAGGCCAGGTCCTCGACCACGCCCGGCGGTATCTCCTCGCCTCCGCCTCCGGCTTCAAGACCCGACAGGACCTCGCGCTGGATCGACAGGCGCCCCGGCTGGACGGCCTCGAGCGCGCCCCCCGAGATGCGGATCTGGCCATCCGGATTGCGAACGAAGGGAATGCGGCCCGAGACCACGGCATCCAGCTGCACCTTGTCGCCAAAACCCGCACCCGCCACCAGATCGCCCAGCTGCACCCGCTCGAGCAGAACCGTCCCGCCCCAGGCCGCGGCCGGATCCAGCGGAATGTCGAACGGCTCGATAGTCACCCGCCCGGCTCCTACCGCCAGCTCCGCACCCGAGACCGACAGTGCCGCCTTGTCCAGGGTGAAGGTCAAACCCAGATCAGAGACGCCACCCGCAACCTCCAGCGACCGGGCGGTCAGCGACTGGTCCGGGGCCGTGGTCAAGGGGGCCAGACTGGTGAAGTCGATCGTGCCCTCAAGGCCCCTGACCTGTCCGGCGGGGCTGGAGAACGTCAGGTCGCGAAGCGCCAATCGACCGGTGCTGGTGCCGTCCACGGATGTCCAGCCGATCCTCCCGTCAAAGCGCGCCGTGCCCGTGACGGGCTCCCCGACCAGGTCGTCGGCCAGCGGCGTCAGGGTCGAGGGCTGCAGACCCCCTTCGACAAAGGTCAGGTCGCGTGTCGTGATATCGACGCCGCCGTCCCCGGTCAGGCCGTCGTGCACCAGATCCAGTTGCGCCACCTCCATGCCGTTCCGGCTCAGGACAAAGTCTCCGGTCCACGATGCACCCCGCATGCGGGCAATGCCCCGTCCGGTCAGGGGATGAAAGCGGATGGGCCGGGTCGCATCCTCGACCCGCGCCCCCTCCACGGTCAGGTCCAGGGCCAGGCCCTCCGGACGGCCGACGACCTCAAGCGCCCCGTCCAGATCCTCGACCCCCAACGCCAGGAAGGGGGCCCGCCCCGACCCGTCTTCGAGCCGCCCGTCCACCCGCCAGCCGCCGTCGGCGATCCGGACCAGGGGTGTGCGGCCGGTGGGGCACAGGCCGGTCCTGATGTCGGTGACGTCGTTCTCGCCCAGTTCCAGCCATTCGGCGGTCATCGCCAGACAGTCGGCGGTGGTGACGGTAACCACCCCGCCCCTGTTCTGCAGACGCCCCTGACCGGCCAGGGTCAATCCACGCCCGAGCCCGAAGTCGAGCGACGCGCGGCCTTCGAAGTCAGCCACGAACCCGCCGGAGACCAGGGCCCAGCGCGGAACGGCAATCTCGGCCTCGGGCAGGCCGCTGCCGCGCGTTGCCGTCAGGCGCATCTGTCCCCCGGGGGCCTGGCCGTCGCGCAGCACCAGCACGGGCGCATCCCCCTCCCGGATCGTCAGCTGTCCGCCGTTCCGGGGCCGGATCGCGAGAGGCCGCGTCAGGTCCAGCCGCCCCCCTCCGACCCCGGACCGGTAGAGGAAGCCGGGGGCGTCCAGCCGGAACCCCTCCAGCGCGCCCTTCATCGCCGCCAGTTCCGGCACATCGTCCGGGGCGGGCGTGCCCAGCAGCGGCCAACTGCCCCGCTCAGCCGTCATCTGTCCGCGGATCGTCAGGGCCCCGTCCGAGACCCAATCCAGGTCGGCTCCACCCGACACACCCGCCAGCCGCAACGTGCCCGAGGTCATCAGCCCCGCGGTTACCCGCCACGGCCCTGTGATCTCGAATCGGCCCTCGCGGCCCCCGGCAACCAGCCGGGCCGTCGTCAGGTCCAGATCCCGCCCGCCAAGGGCCTCGCTGTCCATGCGGACCGCCCGTACCCCCACCGGTCCGATGAGGCTCCAGCGGGGCGCCCCTTCCGTCAGGTCGAGGGTCGTGGCCGAAGGCCCCAGAAGGGCGCGCGCCTCGGCCAGGATCGAGCCCTGCCCTTTCAGCCGCGCGGCCGAAGCGTCCCCCCGCGCCGTACCCTCGAACCGGGGCCGGGTCAGAAGACCGCTGAGCACGCCCTCGCCCGACAACTCCACGGCCAGTGCTTCGGCTGCCGTATCGCCGCCCGCATAGGTCGCGGCCGTCAGGGTCAGGGCGACCTGCCCGGGTCCGTCCAGTGTCAGGGGCGTTCCCTCCGGATAAGGTAACACGGCCTCAAGACCGAGCGTCACCTCGCCAGCCGTGCCGTCCGCGCCGCTCAGGCTGTCCGCCCCGGCGGTCAGTCGAACGGTCGTCCGATCCCCCTGCGTCGCCAGGTCCAGATTCGCGGCCAGACCCCGAATGGACTGGTCGTCCAGCGCCAGATTCGAGGCCGGCATGCGGGCGGTCAGCCGCACCAGACGGTTGTCCTCGATTCGCGCATCGGCCAGCGCCCGCACAGGCCCATAGGCGGTGGTCAGGCGCAATTCGCCCCGCTCGACAAGGATGAGCGGGGACGAGGCCTCGGGCTGCACCGGTCGCCCGGTGAACCGGTCGATCAACGGGTCAAGCCTGCCGAAGCTGAAGCCTCCGTCCGTCCAGGTGGCGCGCAAGGACGGTGCGACCAGCCGGATTCGGCTCGGCCGGGCGCCGAAGCCGGTCTCTGACCAGGGGCTCGTCAGGCTGTAATCGACCTCGACCCGCTCGGCCAGAAAGTCGGGATCGGCGGGGTCGCCGATACGAATGCGCCCGACAAAGCCGTTCAGCTCCAGTCGCTCGACCTCGACCTCGGCGGCGATCCCCTGCCGGTCCAGCCATCCGACCAGCACCTCGCGCGCCACCATTCGCCGGTTCAGGTAAAGCGCCGCCAGCAGGATCAGCAGGCCGACGATGACGCCGGTCAGAATGCGCGGCCACGTCCGCCCGTACCCCTTTCTGGCCATTCGAGGGGCGGCGTCTGTCGGTTCAGGCGGGGAGGGCGGCGGGCTCACGAGAGGGCCATAGCCTGTCCCTGAACGGGACGCGCCCATCTTTCGACCCGCTCCCGCTCTGGATCAGTGCCCCGGTCGGGGGGTGCGGGGTGTTGCTTCACGACCACTGTAAAGTTGCCTCAAGAACACAAGAAGGGGCGAGCAGATGTTTCGACAGGGTCATGAAGATCAAAACAAGACTCATTGTCACCGACGGGCATAACTCGAAGCAGGTGAGTTTGTTCTCCCTGTGTCTAGCTTTGCTACGGAAACAGCCTTTGCCGTTAAGGCTTCGTAACACTTCCGCTTCACATTGGGCCTTTGACGGGCTATAGCGAGCCTCCGGTGCCGGAGGGGCGTCTTCGGCGCGGAACTTGCTGGTATCAGATCGGGCGCCGGACGGCGTCGTTGATATGTCGGGAAACGATGGCTCAATTTGATCCGCGCCGCCAACCGATGCGCCTTGCGCCGCATATCTTTACCGCCTGCGCGGCCCTGGCCGTCGCCATGCTGGCAGGGCGGGTTTACCAACCGGTAAGGGCCGAGGTTCCGGTCGCCGCTGTCAGCGCCGAGAATATCTCCGAACTGGAAGCCCAGGCGATCGCCGCCGCCGGAACGCCGGTCGGCATGGACGCGCCCGAGGCCATCCCGGTCCAGATCCGCAAGGGCGAAACCTTCGAGCAGGCCGTACGCCGCACCGGTATCCCGGCGGAAGAGGCCCGCGCCGTCACCCAGACCATCGCCAACGCCTATGACGTCAACGAGCTTCGTGCCGGCCTGCGGTTTGAAACCGCCATCGCCCAGCCGCGCGGCGGCCGGGGCGGGGCGCGCCTGATCGGCCTGACCATGCGGACCGGCCCGGCCAGCCAGCTGACCGTGTCGCGCACCTTCGACGGGGCCCTGCGCCTGCGCGCGATCGAGGAAAAGGTCACGCATGAGACCGTCGTGGTGCGCAGCGCCGTCAAGGGATCCATCTTTGCGACTGCGCGTCAGTCGGGCGCCAATGCCCAGGTGATCCGCAAGGCGACCCAGCTGTTTGCGCACAAGTTCGACCTGGATCGTGACATCCGCGCGTCGGACGAATTTGTGCTGGTCTTCAGCCAGACGGTCACCGAAAGCGGTCGTGTCGTCGAGTCCGGCGAACTGCTTTATGCCGAGCTCAAGGGCCACGTCTTCTATCGCTTCAAGCCGGCCAATTCGGCCGAGGCCCAGTATTTCGACGCCTCGGGCAAGAATATGCGCTCCACCTTCATGCGCACCCCGCTGGACCGCGCCCGCGTCAGTTCCTCCTACGGCTTCCGACAGCACCCGATCTCCGGCTATCGCCGCATGCACCAGGGCATCGACTTCGCCGCGCCGACCGGCACGCCGGTGCTGGCCCCCGCCGACGGCGTGGTCGTCGAGGCACGCCGCTGGGGGGGCTATGGCAACTGGCTGCGCATCCGCCACGCCAACGGGCTGGAAACCGGCTATGCCCACTTGTCGCGCTATGGCTCGGGCATCCGCGCCGGGGTTCGGGTTCGCCAGGGTCAGGTCGTCGCCTATGTCGGCTCGACCGGTGCCTCCACCGGCCCGCACCTCCACTACGAAATCTGGCAGAACGGTCGACGGATCAATCCATCAGGGGTTAAGACCCAGGAAGGCACCATCCTCGGCGGCGCCGATCTGGCCGCCTTCCGGGCGGAAAAAACCCGCATTGATCGCGTGATCCTGTCCGGCGGTGAACAGCGCCCGACCACGGCCGGGGGCCTGCGCCGCGTCGGCACCTGATCCCGGGCGGCTTCGTCCCTCCGGACATTCAGACGGATCGTAAGGCCTCGACCGCCGCGATCATGCGCGCCAGATCGTCCGGCCCTGACAGTCGGTGATCCCCCTCTGCGATCAGGTCCAGCCGCACATCGGCCGATTCCATCTGCGCGATCAGAGCCAGCTGATGCTGCCAGGGCACGGCGGTGTCCCTTCGGCCCTGCAGAATGTGGACCGGACAGCGGATCGGCAGGGGCCCCTCCGGCAGCATGCGGGTGCGGGCATCCTCGAACATCCTCCGGGTCAGCACATAGGGCCCGAGCCCTTCGTCCGGCATCAGCGTCTCGCCCGTTTCCAGAATCTCGGCCTGACGGTCGGGGCCGAGACCCGGCCACATCAGCCGTTCGGTAAAATCCTGCGCCGGATTGATCAGCACCATTCCCTTGATCGTCCCGGGTCGCGCCAGGGCAAGGTTCAGCGCTACCCAGCCGCCCATGGACGAACCGACCGGCACGACCTGTCGCCCACCCGTCCCGACCAGATGATCGACCAACGCACAGGCATCGTCGCACCAGCGGCCCACGGTGGCGTCGCGCCACGCGCCCGAGGACTGGCCATGGGCGAAATGATCGTATCGAACAAAGGCCCAGCCTCTTTCTTGCGCGGCGGCGTGCAGGGCCAGCGCCTTGGTCCCCTCCATATCCGAGCGGAACCCTCCGACCCACAGGATGGTCGGCCCCTCGCCCTCGACCTGCTTCAGGGCCAGGCGTTCCCCGTCGGGACGGGTCAGGTATTCGGTCATGTCCGGCTCCTCTCGCCATGGCTCCCGGACCCTGATAGCCAGACCCGACCCCGGAAGCGAAGACGGAATCGCATGACACGCACCCCCCAGGTCCTGTTCGTCACCTCAAACCGCATCGGCGATTGCGTGATCTCCTCGGGTGTGATCCGCGAGATCGGGCGTCAGTTGCCGGGCGCGCGGATCACCGTCGCGTGCGGGCGACCGCCGGCCCCCTTCTTCCGCGCCGCCCCCGGGGTCGAACGGGTCATCATTCTCGACAAGACACCGATGTCGGGGCACTGGTTCAATCTGTGGCGTCAGGTGCGCGGCACGCGCTGGGATCTGGTCATCGACATCCGGGGCTCGGCCCTCGCCTGGTTGGTGCCCACCCGTCGACGTGTCGTCTACACCCGCAATTGGGAGACCGGCACCCGCAAGGTCGAGATGGTCTCGCGCCTGATGGGCGCCGACGCCCCCCTGGATCCGGAAATCTTCCTCGACGAGACGGCGCAGCGGGAGGCCGCCGCCGTCATCGATCCCCAGCTGGCGGCCGGGGCCGGTCCCGGTCCGATCATGGCCCTGGCCCCCATCGCCCATCAGCCGGGCAAGTCCTGGCCCGCCGACCGATGGGGCCAGCTGGTCGAGCGGCTGATGGCCGATCCCCGTTTCAACGGTTGGCGCTTCATGCCGGTGGGCGGCCCCGGCGACCGGCAGCCGGCGACTCCGGCGCTGGAGGCGGCGGGGACCAGGGGGATCGACTTTGTCGGCAAGGGCGACATCCTGGCTTCGGCGGCGGCCATCGATCGGGCGACCCTGTTCGTGGGCAACGACTCGGGCCTCATGCACGTGGCCGCCGCCCTGGGCCGGCCGACGCTCGGCCTGTTCGGACCGACCGAGTGGTGGCTTTACGGTCCCTGGGGCCCGCGCACCGCCACGGTCGCCTCCAACGAGACGCGGGGTCAGTTCGCCCCGATCGAGGATCTGACGGTGGATCGTGTCTTTTCTGCCGTGGTTGACCTGTATGAGGCCTGGCCGGAGGGGCGTCCGGGCCCCACGCCTTGAAGATTGGGCCGCGTAGGGTCATATTGCACCGTCGGGAAACGGGGCGGGTCACCGCGCGTTTCCGTATGACATCTACTGATCTTCTTTCGACCACATAAGGAAACGACGCCCATTCGCCGTCCGATGCAAACTCCGCCCGTCAAGGATGGGCCGCCCATCAATCAGGATATCCGCGCCGCGCGTGTGCTCCTGATCGACCAGAACGGTGAAAAGCAGGGCGTGATGCCTCTGGCGGCCGCGCTGGAAGCCGCCGAAGAAGCCGGCATGGACCTTGTCCAGATCGTCTCGAACGCCGAGACGCCCGTCTGCAAGATCCTCGACTACGGCAAATTCCGCTTCCAGGAACAGAAGAAGAAGGCCGAGGCGCGCAAGCGCCAGAAGATCGTCGAGCTCAAGGAAATCAAGCTCCGGCCGAACATCGACACCCACGACTATGATGTGAAGGCCAAGGCCATGCACCGCTTCTTCGAGGAGGGCGACAAGGTCAAGGTGACCCTTCGCTTCCGCGGTCGCGAAATGGCCCACCCCGAACTGGGCATGAAACTGCTCAACAAGGTCCAGGCCGACTTCGAGGAAATCGCCAAGGTCGAGTATGCCCCGCGCATGGAAGGCCGCCAGATGATCATGATCCTGGCCCCGCGCTAGCTTTCCGAAGCATCACCAGATGCCCGATGCCACCGCGCCGGGCTGGCGATTCCTGCGCGTCCGGGTTAACACCGGGGACGCAAACAGCTTGGGGGCGGTGATGCGTGGAATTCTGATGGCCTTGGTCGCCATGGCGGTCGGCATGTCCGTTATCGGAGGTGACCCCGCAAAGGCCCAGGTCCAGCTACGCGAGGTCCCGCTGGATGCCTGGGCCTCCCTGCCCGCGGTCGCTGACGTCACCCTGTCCGATGATGGAACCCGGCTGGCCTATGTGCGGCGCGAGGGCGATCAGTCGGTCGTCGTCGTTCAGACCACAGGCGGCGAAATCCTGACCACCATCGATGTCAGCGACCGTCGATTCAGCGGGCTTCGCTGGCTGTCGCCGGACCACGTCGGAATCTGGTCGCTCGTGCTTGAGCACCGGTTGACGGGAGGCAGCCACGTGCCCCAGCTCGACATCGTCAACGTCCGCACCCGCAACGTGGCGCAGGCCCTGCGATCAACGGATCGGGGCGGCGTGATCAATGCCGTCTATGGCGTCACCCGGGTCGATGCCGGTCGCGAACCCGTCATTCATGTCCAGACCTATACGATCGAGGGCGGCCACGTGACCCGCGACATCTATCGCGTCGACCTCGACAGCGGCCGCGGGCGCCGGGTGGCCACGGGGCAGCGCGACACGCGCGGTTATCTGATCCGGCCGGACGGCAGTATCGCGGCCCGCATCGCCAGCTCGGACGATGCCACGCGTTTCCGCCTGACGGCCCCCGACGGCTCGGGCGGCTGGCGCACCCTCTATGAAGTCGTCAGTCAGCTGGACGGACCGGCCGTCTGGGGCTTTGGCCATGATCGTGACCACGTCATGATCTCGACCCTTGAAGACGGTCAGGCCTATCTCAGCGAGATTAACCTCGGCACCGGCGAGGAGGTCAGGCGCACCCGTATGGAGGATGACCCGTCCGGCCCCTTCTATGACCGGCGGGGGCGGCTGGTTGCCATGACCACCTACGGCGATGATGCCCACTACACCTTCTTCGAGCCCCGGTTGGAAGAGGGGTGGAAGGTCATGACCCAAGGCCTCCAGGGGCGTCGGCTACGGCTCCATTCCTTCAGTGACGACTTCCAGACCCTTGTCGTCCGCAGCGAAGGGGTGTCGGATTCGGGCACCTATTTCCTTTACGACGGTGCGGCGCGCTCGGTTTCTGTAGTCGGCCGTCCGTATCCCGTGATCGGACCCGACGTGGTGGGGGCCATCTTCGTGATCCCGTACAAGGCCGCCGACGGCATGGAGCTGATGGGCTATCTGACCCTGCCGCCTGGTCGCGATACCACTAACCTTCCGCTGGTCGTCATGCCCCACGGGGGGCCGGCGGCCCGGGACTATCTGCAGTTCGACTGGTGGGCCCAGGCCATGGCATCGCGCGGGTATGCGGTGTTCCAGCCGCAGTTCCGCGGGTCGGACGGTTTTGGTGAAGCCCACCTCCGCGCCGGCTACGGTGAATGGGGTCGCAAGATGCAGACCGACCTTTCGGATGGCGTGGAGCATCTCGTTCAGCAGGGCATGATCGATCCCGAACGCGTCTGTATCGTCGGGGCCAGCTACGGCGGCTACGCGGTGCTGCAGGGCATGACGACCCAGTCCGACATCTATCGCTGCGGCGTGTCGTTCGCCGGTGTCTCGGACCTCCCCCAAATGCTCGAGGCGGAAGGTCGTCTCGGGGGCGGCACCAACAACAATCCCGTCATCCGATACTGGAACCGCTTCATGGGGGCGGACAGCCGCCGCGACTCCGTCCTCGCCGAACTTTCGCCCGCTCGCCGCGCCGGAGCTGTCCAGGGCCCCATCCTCCTGATCCATGGCCGGAACGATACCGTCGTCCCCCTGAACCAGAGCGAGATCATGCACCGCGCGCTTCGTGCAGCCGGCAAGGAGTCGCGCCTCATCATCCTTGATGGAGAAGATCACTGGCTTTCCTTTGGCCCAACCCGCCGCCGGATGCTGGAGGAAACCGTAGCCTTCCTGCTGGAACACAACCCGCCGGACTGAGGCCTATTCCCGGAATTCCTCATCTTCGGGGATGCGGTTGAAAGCGATCTTGGCCCCTACATAATCGGGCAAGGCCGCGCGGGGGCCGATCGAGACGGTGTCCTTGCCAAAGCGCGCGTTCAGCTGGTCCAGCGCCCTGGACAGCCGCAGCGACCGGGATTTCCCCGCCTGATCCGGCGACCAGCCCAGCAGGTCCGGCACGAAGCTGTCCATCGGACGCAGGTCATGAACGGCCACCCCCACGTAGTTGGGCGGGCGGCGCTCGACCTCAGCCCGAACGCCTTCCCACAGACGATCCACGGCCTTCAGCAGGACAAAGCTGTCGCAGGTTGGCGGAAACCTGCAGCTGAGCGACGCCACATCGCGTCGTCGGGCTCTTCGAGGCATGCCGTCCGGCATGTCCACGATCAATGTGAGGGACGCGCCGGTCAGCCTTAACCGGCGTAGACGGGCACCGCATTTGACGGTCAGCCGCCGGACGACGGCCCGGGATCCGTCGGGGGTCCGCATGGCCTGGGCCAGAACGTGGCTGTGGCTGATGGAGGCGCGCGGTCGCTCCGGTGGCTCTGTACAGTCCAGCCCGTGAAGGCCTCGCCAGATGCGCTCCCCTTCAATACTGTTCCACAGGCGTCGGGCCTCGGCCGCCCCCAGCGCCCACAGTCCGGCCATGTCGGTGATTCCTGCGGCCCGCAGGCGGCGGGTCATGCGCGGCCCTACCCCCGGCAGGTCCGACACGGGCAGGTCCAGCAGACGTCCGGGCAACTGATCGGCCCGCAACACCGTCAAGCCGTCCGGCTTCTGCATACCGCAGGCGGTCTTGGCCAGCAGGCGACTGGGGGCCAGACCAACCGATGAGCGCAGACAATCCCCCACCGCCGCCTTGATGCCCGCCTGAATCCGGCGCGCCAGGGGAACGGCATTGATTTCCAGCCGCTGTGGCCCGACCAGTTCACAGGCGGCCTCGTCGATCGAACAGACCTTCCAGATCGGCAGGTGCCTGTCGATCTCGGCCATGATCTGCTTGTGGACCGTCACATAGAGATCCGGTCGGGCCTCGACCACGGCCAGACCGGGACACAGTTTACGGGCATCCGCCACACGGGTCCCGGTGCGGATTCCGAAGGGCCGGGCTTCATAACTGGCGGCAATCGCACAGGTGTATTCGGATGGTGCCGGTCGCACGATCACCGGCCGTCCCTGCAACTCCGGTCGGTACTGTTGCTCGACGCTGGCGAAATAGCTGTTCAGGTCCAGAAACAACCAGCGCAGTCCCGCCCCGTCTTCGCTCTGATCATCTGCTGCCATGCCATCAGAACATAACATGAACAAAGCGTTCGTGGGAACGGGCCAGGGCCGGAAACCTGCCCTTGCGTTTGGCGGGGCCTTGCCGTATGACCCGCGCCTTCGCGTACCGAACCGCCGGGCGAACAGGCATGCCTGGGCGGTTCCAGAACCCAGCGCTTCCACCCCCCGGGCCTTTCCGGTCCAGGGACCGGTCGCCGAAAAAGGAATGGAAAATGCCGAAACTGAAGACGAAGTCGGGCGCCAAGAAGCGCTTCAAATTCACCGCGAGCGGCAAGGTCAAGGCCGGCGTGGCAGGCAAGCGTCACCGCCTGATCAGCCACAACTCGAAATACATCCGGCAGAACCGCGGCACGCAGGTGATGTCCGATGCCGACGCCCGCAAGATCAAGTCCTACATGCCCTACGCCTGAGCGTAGCCGCACACACGACTGACCGCATCGCATCGAACGAATTTGAACAGCGGCCCTCAAGCAGCAAGCGACCGCGTCGCGCGCGTTAGGGCCCTTCCGAAGGAAGATATATAATGGCTCGCGTCAAAAGAGGCGTCGTTTCGCACGCCAAGCACAAGAAGGTTCTGAAACAGGCCAAGGGTTTCTACGGCCGGCGCAAGAACACCATCCGGGCCGCCAAGGCGGCCGTAGACCGCGCCGGGCAGTATGCCTATCGCGACCGCCGCACCAAGAAACGCAATTTCCGCGCCCTCTGGATCCAGCGCATCAACGCCGCCGCCCGTCTGGAAGGCTTCACCTACTCGCAGTTCATGCACGGCCTGTCGAAGGCCGGCATCGAGATGGACCGCAAGGTCCTGGCCGCGATGGCCACTGACGAAGCCGGCTTCAAGGCCGTGGCCGACAAGGTTCGCGCCGCCCTGGCCTGAACCGGTCAACCCTGACGATCTGACAGCGCCCGCCTCCCTTCAGGACGGCGGGCGTTTTCATGAGGCGATCGGCGAGGCAACCCGACGGCCCCGGCATCGTTGGACAAGGGCACCGAAACAGGAGTGTCCCATGTCCGTTGCCCGCGTTACCGAAATCACCGCTTCCTCCAGTGTCAGCTTCGAGGATGCCATTCAGAAAGGCATCGCCCGCGCCGACGAAACCCTCGATCAGGTGCGCGGCGCCTGGGTCCAGGAGCAGAAGGTCGTCGTTGAGGGCGGCAAGATCACCGATTACCGGGTCAATCTCAAGATCACCTTCGTCCTCAAGGACTGAGGCTTCGGCGCAAGCCCGGCCCGGGTCCTTGCGCTCCGGCAGCCTTTCGGGGTGACGAACGGCCTTCGTCTCGCTAGACGACGGGCGTCATGACAGACCTGAACCAACTGGAACTGGACCTGATCAACGCCATCGGCTCGGCTGAAGGCGTGCAGGCCCTTGAGGACCTCCGCGTCTCCGCCCTCGGCAAGACAGGCTCGATCTCCGGCCTGCTGAAGGGCCTTGGCGCGATGAGCCCGGAGGAGCGCCGAACCGAGGGCCCGCGCATCAACGGCCTGCGCGACCGGGTGGCGAGCGCACTCGCTGCCCGCAAGGCCGAGCTGGAGACCGCAGAGCTGGAAGCCCGGCTGAAGTCGGAGCATCTGGACCTGACCCTGCCGCCCCGCCCCGCGCGCGCCGGCAGCGTCCATCCAACCCTGCAGGTGATGGACGAAATGGTCGCCCTGTTCGCCGACATGGGCTTTGCGGTCGCCGAAGGTCCGGACATCGAGGACGACTTCCACAACTTCACCGCCCTGAACTTTCCGCCCAAGCATCCGGCGCGGGAGATGCACGACACCTTCTTCCTGAAGCCTGACCCGGAGACGGGGGAGCGCAAGGTGCTGCGGACCCACACGAGCCCGGTGCAGATCCGCACCATGATGTCGACGACCCCGCCGATCCGGATCATCGCTCCGGGACGCACCTTTCGGAAGGACTCGGACGCCACCCACACGCCGATGTTCCATCAGGTCGAGGGGCTGGTGATCGACCGGGACATCCACATGGGTCACCTCAAGTGGACGCTGGAGACCTTCGTCGCCCGCTTCTTCGAGGTCGAGGGCATCGATGCGCGGTTCCGACCGCACCACTTCCCCTTCACCGAGCCGTCGGCCGAGATGGACATCCGCTGCGACCGTTCCGGCGGCGTGCTGAAGCTCAACGAGGGCGATAGCTGGATGGAAATCCTCGGCTGCGGCATGGTCCATCCGAATGTGCTGCGCACCTGTGGGATCGACCCCGATGAGTACCAGGGCTTTGCCTTCGGCATGGGCGTCGACCGGCTGGCCATGCTGAAGTACGGCATCCCCGACCTTCGCCCCATGTTCGAGGCCGACAGCCGCTGGCTGTCCCACTACGGCTTCTCCGCCTTTTCCGCGCCCAGCCCCGCTGCCGGGCTGAGCTGACCCCACACCCAGGATCCGTCCCATGAGCCAACCCTCCAACCAAGCCCCCATCACCAACCCGACCGGACGCGAACTGGTCGAACGCGACACCTTCCAGAACGAGGCGATCTGGCTGCCCGCCATGGCCGCGCAGCATCTGAATGCCGGGGCGTTCCTGATCGAGGGCAAGACCTTCACGGACTGCCTGATCGAGGGGCCGGCGGTCCTGGGCATGGCCGAGGGCGTGCAGTTCGAGGGCTGCAACATGGGCGTGACCCAGGACGTGAAGGCCCTGTTCCTCGTGCCGCACGGCACGAAGGCCATCGGCGTGGTGGGCGTGGCCCACTGCCGGTTCGTCCGCTGCCGCTTCATGATGGTTGGTTTCGCGGGCAACCTTGCGGCCGTCGAGGAGATGGCGCAGGGCCTGACGAGCGCCCGAGCGGTGGCCGAGAAGGCCCAGGCAGAGGCGCAGGCGCGGGCCGAGGCCGAGGGCAAGGCTTCGTGAAGTTCACCCTCTCCTGGCTGAAGGATCACCTGGACACGACGACGGACGCGGCGGGCGTGGCCGAGGCCATGACCATGGCCGGGATGGAGGTCGAGGACGTCACCGATCCGACGACGGCCCTCTCCCCCTTCACCGTCGCCCGGATCGTCTCGGCCGCGCGCCACCCCGATGCCGACCGGTTGCAGGTCTGTCAGGTCGAGACCGTGGATGGGCCGAAGGAAATCGTCTGCGGCGCGCCGAACGCCCGGGCGGGGCTGGTCACCGTCTACGCCCCCATCGGCGCCTTCGTGCCGGGCCTCGGCGTGACCCTGGTCGAGAAGCCCGTGCGGGGCGTGGTCTCGAACGGCATGCTGTGCTCGGCGGCCGAGCTGGAACTGCCCGGCGACAGCGACGGCATCCTCGACCTGCCCGCGGACCTCGCGGTCGGCACGCCGGCGGCCGAGGTGTTCGGGGCCGAGCCGGTCATCGACTTTGAGGTCACCCCCAACCGCCCCGACTGGCTGGGCGTGGACGGCATCGCCCGGGATCTGGCCGCCGCCGGTCTGGGCCGGCTGAAGACCCCCGCCATCGCCCCCGTGCCGGGCCGCTTTGCCTGCCCGGTGTCGATCCGGCTGGAGGCCCCCGGCCTGTGCCCCGTCTTTGCCGGACGGGTGATCCGGGGTGTCAGCAACGGCCCCTCGCCCGAGTGGCTGCAGCGGCGGCTGGCGGCCATCGGCCTGCGGTCCATCAACCGGCTGGTCGATGTGACGAACCTGATCGCCTACGACCGGGCCCGGCCGCTGCACGTCTATGACCTCGGCAGCCTGAAGGGCCAGACTGTGGTCGCCCGGGGCGGGACCGAGGGCGAGACCCTGGCCGCGCTGGACGGCAGGACCTATGCGGCGGCCCCGGACATCTGTGTCATCGCCGACGACGACGGCCAGAGGGCCATCGGCCTTGGCGGCGTCATGGGCGGCGAGACGACCGGCTGCTCGGACGCCACGACCGACGTCTTCCTCGAGAGCGCCTGGTTCGATCCGCTGGCGACGGCCCAGACCGGACGGACCCTGGGCATCAGCTCGGACGCCCAGTACCGCTTTGCCCGCCGGGTCGACCCCGGCACGGTGGTGCCCGGGATCGAGCTGGCCACCCGGATGATCCTCGACCTGTGCGGCGGCGAGCCGTCCGAGGTCGTGGTCGCGGGCGAGGCCCCGGCGGCCCCCGAAGCCTTTGCCTTTGACCCGGCCCGCGTCGGGCGGCTGACCGGGCTGGACGTCAGCCCGGAGCGCACCGCCGAGGTGCTGACCGCGCTCGGCTTTGCCGTCGAGACCGGCCAGCCGTGGACGGTGACCCCGCCCAGCTGGCGCGCCGACGCCCATGGCCCGGCCGACCTGATCGAGGAGGTGGCGCGGATCGTCGGCTATGACGCCCTGCCGTCCACCCCCCTGCCGGATCTGGGCGCGCCCAGCGCCGGCCTGCTGTCGCCCCTGCAGGCCCGGGTGCGCCGGGCCCGCCGGGCGCTGGCCGCCCTGGGCTATGCCGAGGCGGTCACCTGGTCCTTCACCAGCCAGGACATTGCCCGGGCCTTTGGCGGCGGGGACGACCGGCTGGTGGTCGAGAACCCGATCGCCCAGGGGCTCGACTGCATGCGGCCCTCGATCCTGCCCAATCTGATCCAGGCGGCGGCGCGGAATGCCGCCCGGGGCCACCCCGATGTGGCCCTGTTCGAGATCGGGCCGGTCTATCGCGACGACAGCCCGACCGGTCAGCGGACGGCCATCACGGTCGTCGTGGCCCCCCATGCGGCCCGCCACTGGAGCGGGGCGGGAGAGGACCCGCTGTTCCAGCTGAAGGGCGACCTGATGCGCCTCCTGACCCTGCTGGGGGCCCCGGCGGGCCTGCAGACGGTTCAGGACCCCGAGCGCAGCCCCACGGACAGCTGGTGGCATCCGGGCCGTTCGGCGCGGGTTCAGCTGGGACCGAAGGCGGTCATCGCCCAGTTCGGTGCCCTGCATCCGGCGACGCTGAAGATGCTGGACGCCGAGCCCCCGATGCTGGGCTTTGAGCTGATCCTCGAGGCCCTGCCCGAACCGCGCGGGGCGAAGACCAAGTCGCGCGGCCCGGCCAGGCTCTCGACACTGATGCCGCTCAGCCGCGACTTTGCCTTTGTGGTCGAGGACCGCGTGCCGGCCGGGGATCTGATCCGGGCGGTGCAGGGCGCGGACAAGGCGCGGATCGCCGATGTCGTCGTCTTTGATGTCTATCGCGGCAAGGGCGTCGAGCCAGGTTACAAGTCGGTAGCGCTGGAGGTGACGATCCAGCCCGATCAGGCGACCCTGACCGAGGCCGAGATCGAGGCCCTGTCGGCCAGGATCGTGGCGGTGGCGGAAAAGCTGGGTGCGACCCTGCGCCAGTAGGTATGCGCTTCAAAATCTGATTGACGATCTCCGGTTTTTCGAACAGTGTTTCGGGGAATAGGGGAGTGTTTTCATGAGAGTACGCGTTGTTGCGGGGCTCGCCGCGTGCGCCCTTCTGGGAGGCTGCGCGGAATTGGTGACCGGCATGGCCGCCTTTTCCGATCAGCTGGACGCCGAGAACGGTGCCTGGTGGCCGGACGAGCATCATTCGGATCGCATGGATGGCGAATGCCCGGCTTTCAGCGAATACGGGCGGGTCAACAACCAGACCTACTACCGGGTCCGCAACCTCGGCTCGCGCAGCGCCACCATGACCGTCACCTGGAGCACGGGCCTGACCAGCAGCTTTTCGCTGTCGCCGGGCGAGACCAGCCAGTTCGTCTATATGACCCCCTCCGTGACGCCCCGTCGCATAGAGGCTGAGTGCTGACGGCAATCTGCCGTTAACCTTGCCGCCGCAAGTCTGACTCAATGCCGCGAGAATGTGGGCCACGAGAATGTGGGCCGCGACAGGGTGCGCCCATCGCTGCCCGAGGAGATTTGCCATGGACCGTCGCAAGCTGATCCTGACCGGCCTTGCCGCCGCCACGCCGCTGGCGGCCGGTTCGCTGTCGGGCTGTGCCACTTCCCAGCCGGGTCAGGGCCCGGCGGGCCCCAACTATCCGATCCGCTCGGATCAGCAGGCCCCGGCCTATACGGCGGACGAGCTGATCGCCGCCGGCTCGCGCGAGCTGGGCATCGCCGCCGAGGCCATGGGCGGGGCCATCGAACGCATCTTCGCCGATCAGGGTGACAGCCCGACCGCCTATATCGCGGGCGAGGAGGGCGCGGGCGCGGTCGGTGTCGGCGTGCGCTACGGACGCGGCGCGCTGCACATGAAGGACCTCAGCGCTTCACAGGAAGTCTTCTGGCAAGGCATCTCCATCGGCTGGGACGTGGGCGGCAACGCCAGCCGCGTCTTCACCCTGGTCTACGGGCTCTACTATCCCGACATGATTTACCGGCGGTACCCGGGGGTCGAGGGCTCGGCCTATCTGATCGGCGGGCTGGGCGTGAACTATCAGCAGGCTGACGGCATCATCCTGGCCCCCGTGCGCACCGGCGTCGGCCTGCGCCTCGGTGCCAACGTCGGCACCATGGCCTACAGCCGCCAGCGGAACCTGCTGCCGTTCTAGGGGCGGGAAATACCGTCTGAAGGGTCTGAAGGGTCTCCTCCCTGTTGCGGAGCAATGGGGAGGTGGCGCGGCGCATCTTGCGCCGTGACGGAGGGGTTCTGGGCCGAGGGCTGAGGGCTGTGCGCGGGGTGAAGATCCCCTCCACCACTTCGTGGTCCCCCTCCCCACCCGAGGTGGGGAGGAGACGCTGCGTCCTCCCGCAATTTACCGTCTGAACCGTCTGAACCGTCTGAATTCGCCCTGGCCAGCGAGCGGGCCAGGGTCTGGATCTCGGCGACCTGGGCTTCGAGGGCGTCCATGAGGGGGTCGGGCCTGGGCGCGGGCGGGGGGGCCGGTTTTGCTGCCGGCTTCCGGGCTATGTCCAGCAGGGTGCGGTGCAGGCGCATCCAGCGGCCGGCTTCGGTGGCGTGGCCCTTCAGGATGGCGCGGTTCAGGCGGATGAGCGCGTGGTTGGCCATGTCGGCATAGTCGGGCAGGCCCTGTTCCATCTCGGCCTCGAGGTCGACGGGTTCGGGGGCGGGCTGATCCTGCCGACGCCAGCCTTCTTCGGCGGCCCGGTTCCGGAGCGTCGAGACGCGCATGCCGTAGCGGTCGCAGACGACGGAGGCGGACTCCCCCGCCAGATAGTCGGCCCGGGCGCGGGCCCAGGTCTCGTCCGAGGCGCGGTGATGGCCGGAGCGACCGGATGGGCGGGAGCGGGGTTCACGTTCGGCGAAGATGCCGGCACATTCGTCGTCGATCGAGGCGCGGTCGGGGTCGTAGTCGGGATCGTGTCCCGGCCAGTCATTGGGCCAGTAGCCGTCTTCGGTGTGGTTTGGGTCGTGCGGGTCCATGGGGTCCTCCCTCAGTCTCAACCGGTCAGTGGGCGGGGCTGGTCGACCAGGGCGGGGAGAATGACGGTCAGGACGGGCAGGGCCTTGGAAAGGCGGGGGTTTGTTGGCGGAGATGTGCGGGTTGGGCGCCTCAGCCCTCGGTCTTGAGGATCGCCTCTATCCCCTCGCGATAGCTCGGGTAGCGGGGGCGCCAGCCGAGTTCGGCCTTGGCGCGGGCGTTCGAGAGGCGTTTGGAGTCGAGATAGAAGCGGCGCATGCCCTCGGAGACGGAGGGGTCGGTCCAGTCGACCTCGGGCGGCAGGGGCAGGCCCATGCGGCGGGCGGCCCATTCGATGACCTCGTCGGCGGGCGAGGGCTGGTCATCGCACAGCGTATAGGCGCGGCCGGGGTGGGGGCGGGCCATGGAGGCCGTGAGGCCCGAGACGACATCGTCGACATGGATGCGGTTGAACACCTGACCGGGCTTCCTGACCAGCCGGGCGGTGCCGTCGCGCAGGCGCTCGACGACGGACCGGCCCGGGCCATAGAGGGCGGGCAGGCGAAAGAGCTGAACCGTCAGACCCATGCCCTGGCCGGCCTCAAGCCATTCGGCCTCGGCCCGGACGCGGCGGGCCCCCGCCAGGCTGGAGGCATGAAGGGGTTCATCCTCGAAGGCCCAGGCACCGGCCCGGTCGCCATAGACGGCGCTGGACGAGATGTAGCCGATCCAGTCGGGCCAGGCGCCCGAGGCCGAAAGGGCCGGGATCAGGGCCCTGAGCCCCGGACAGCCGGAGGGCTCGGGCGGGGCGGTGACCAGCAGGGTCCGGACGGCCGATACGGCGTGCTTGAGCGCCCCGGGGTCGGCCGGATCGACGGCCTGAAAGCCGGCGTCCGCAAGTTCGGCGCGGGCCTCGGGCGAGCGCGAGGTCAGCCAGGCGGTGCCGCCGTTCGCCCGCACGTCGCGGCCCATGGCCTGTCCCAGCCAGCCGCCGCCGAAGATCAGGATCGACGGGGTCTGGGGGGATCGGGGCGGGCTCACGGGTGAACCGGGATCAGGCCGTGCGCAGATGGGCGGCGGCGGTGGCCGAGACCACGGGCTCGGTCTTGAGCGCCTCGGCCCGGCGGGCGTTCCAGCTGGAGACGCAGGGGATTTTGGAGCGGTCGGCCCGGGCGGCATAGCGGCGGGCAATCTCGGTCACGTCCTGCATGAGGCCCTCGGCCAGGGTGATGGGTTTAAGGCCCAGCTCGCGGAACTGGTCATTGGCGACGACCAGGTCGTTCTCGTCGGCTTCCTGACGCGGGTTGGGGACATTGTGGACCTCGGCCCCGGTCATGCCCGCGACCAGTTCGGCCAGGTCGCGCACGCGGCGGCTCTCGGTCATCTGATTGAGGATCTTGACCCGGTCCCCGGCCTTCGGCGGGTTCTTGAGGGCCAGTTCGACGCAGCGGACCGTGTCCTGGATGTGGATGAAGGCGCGGGTCTGGCCGCCCGATCCGTGGACGGTCAGCGGATAGCCGACGGCCGCCTGGATGAGGAAGCGGTTGAGGACCGTGCCGTAGTCGCCGTCATAGTCGAAGCGGTTGATCAGGCGCTCGTCCTTGCGGGTTTCCTCGGTCTCGGCACCCCAGACGATGCCCTGGTGCAGGTCGGTGATCCGGAGGCCGTCGTTCTTGGCGTAGAACTGGAACAGCAGGGCGTCCTGGGTCTTGGTCATGTGGTAGATGGAGCCGGGGTTCGGCGGGAACAGGATCTCCTGCTCGGCCGGGCCGAAGTCGGTCTCGACGGTGACCTTGAGATAGCCCTCGGGAATGCGCAGGCCGGCGGTGGTGTAGCCATAGACCCCCATGGTGCCGAGGTGGGCGAGGTGGACGTCCAGCCCGCTCTCGACGATGGCGGCCAGCAGATGGTTGGTGGCGTTCAGATTGTTGTCGACGGTGTAGAGCTTGTGCCGGGCCGACTTCATCGAATAGGGGGCTGCGCGCTGTTCGGCGAAGTGGACGACGCTGTCGGGGGCAAAGTCGCGGATCAGGGCGACCAGACGGTCGAACTCCTTGCCGACGGTCATGTTGACGAAGCCGATGTCCCGGCCCGAGACCTCCTTCCAGGCGGCGATGCGCTCGCCCATGGAGCGGATCGGCGTCAGGGAGGTGACCTCAAGCTCATTGTCGATGTTCCGGCGCGACAGATTGTCGACGATCGTCACATCCCAGCCGCGGGCCGACAGGTGCAAGGCCGTGGGCCAGCCGCAGAAACCATCACCCCCGAGAACCAGAACTCGCATCGACATATACACTCCTGCAATCGCGGACCGGGCCCGCCGGATACTGCCCTAAAGCAAGGCGACGGCGATCCCAAGTCCGAAGGCGGCCCTGAACGGCTCAGGCGCGCAACAGTTCGTTGACGCCGGTCTTGGCCCGGGTCTGCGCGTCAACCCGCTTGACGATCACGGCGCAGTAGAGGCCGGGGCCGCCGTTCGGGTCGGGCAGGGTGCCGGGCACCACGACGGAGTATGCGGGCACTTCACCGCGGAAGACCTCGCCGGTGGCGCGATCGACGATCTTCGTCGAGCCGGACAGATAGACGCCCATGGCCAGCACCGCGCCCTCGCGAACGATGACGCCCTCGGCCACCTCGGCCCGGGCGCCGATGAAGCAGCCGTCCTCGATAATGGTGGGATTGGCCTGCAGGGGCTCCAGCACGCCGCCGATGCCGGCGCCGCCCGACAGGTGCACATTCCGGCCGATCTGGGCGCAGCTGCCGACCGTGGCCCAGGTGTCGACCATGGTGCCCGCCTCGACCCGGGCGCCGATGTTGACGAAGCTGGGCATCAACACGACGTCGCGGTCGATGAAGGACCCGTGGCGCGCGACGGCGCCCGGCACGGCGCGGAAGCCTGCGGCCTCGAACCGGGCATCGGTCCAGCCTGCCCATTTGACCGGCACCTTGTCCCACCAAGGCCCGGGCGCGGCCTCACCGGCCCCCATGCGGACGTTGGGGTTGAGGCGGAAGGACAGCAGCACGGCCTTCTTCAGCCACTGATGGGTCGTCCAGGTGCCATCGGCCTCGCGTGAGGCGACGCGGAGGGAGCCGTCGTCGAGGCCCGTCAGGGCATGGTCGACGGCATCGCGGACCTCGCCGGTCGTGGCGGGAGAGACCGAGGCGCGGTCCTCCCACGCCTGTTCGATGACGGACTTGAAGTGGGCGGGGTCGCTCATGCGGCCTCCTTGGGCGCGGTGTGGGTCAGGAAGTGGAGCAGGTCGGGGGTGTGGTGATCGACCCAGTCGCCGATCTCATGGCCGTGGCCGTCGCCGACCAGGACGGTGGTCATGCCCAGCGCCTTGGCCGGGGCGAGGTTGCGCGGCGTGTCCTCGAAGAAGACGGCGCCCTCGGCCTCGATGGCGTGGGCCGCGAGGAAGCGGCGGAAGGTGGCGGGGGCGGGCTTGGGCACCAGATCCATGTCCTCGATGGCATGGACGGCGTCAAAGGCCCCGGTGATGCCGATACGCTCCAGCACCCGGGTGGCGTGATAGCGGGCGCCATTGGTCAGGACGAACCGGCGGCCGGGCAGGCGGCGCAGCGCCGCGTCGAGGTCGGGATTGGGCTCGAGCGAATCCAGCGGCACGTCGTGGACCTCGGTCAGGAAGGCCTCGGGGTCGATCGCATAGTTGGCCATCAGGCCGGCCAGGGTGGTGCCGTGCTCGTTCAGGAACTGCTTCTGCAGGACGCGGGCCTCTTCCTGGGGCAGGCCGACGGCGGCCATCATGAAGGCGTTGATCCGCTCCTGTACCAGCCGCATGACGCCCTGTTCGCGGGGATACAGGGTGTCGTCCATGTCGAAGATCCAGACGCGGGCGCGGTGGAGCTCGACGCTCATGTCGCGCGCACCAGGGTTCCGGCGCCGTGCTCGGTGAACAGCTCGACCAGCATGGCGTGGGGGCGGCGTCCGTCGAGGATGACCACGGCCTCGACCCCGGCGCGCACGGCGGCCATGGCGGTCTGGAGCTTGGGGATCATGCCGCCGGTGGCCGTGCCGTCGGCGATCAGCCCCTCGGCCTCGGCCAGGGTCATCTGGCGGATGATCTGGCCGTCCCTGCCCCTGACGCCCTCGACGTCGGTCAGCAGCAGCATGCGTTTGGCCCCCAGCGCCCCGGCGAGGGCACCGGCGACCGTGTCGGCATTGACGTTGTAGGTCAGGCCGTCGTCGGCCACCCCGATCGGGGCGACGACCGGGACCCAGTCGGCGTCGGACTCGATCAGCCGGGTGATCAGCTTGGCATCGACGCGGGTCGGTTCACCGACGAAGCCGAGATCGACCTCCTGCTCGATCAGGCTGTCGGGATCGCGCTTGGTGCGGCGGGTGCGCTCGACCGTCAGCAGGCCGGCGTCCTTGCCCGACAGGCCGACGCCGCGCACATCGGCCTGTTTGCCGGCGACGGTGATCCAGTGGGCGATCTCCTTGTTGACCGCGCCGGACAGGACCATTTCGGCGACCTGCATGGTGTCGGCGTCGGTGACGCGCAGGCCGTCCACGAAGCTGGACTTGACGCCCGCCTTGTCCAGCATGGCGCTGATCTGCGGTCCTCCGCCGTGCACGACGACCGGGTTCACCCCCATCAGCTTCAGCAGCACGATGTCGGCGGCGAACTGTTTGGCGACGGCGGTCTCGCCCATGGCGTGGCCGCCGTATTTGATGACGACGGTCTGGCGGTCGTAGTTCTGGATGTAGGGCAGGGCCTCGGCCAGGGTCTTGGCCGTGGTCCAGGCGCGGTCTTCGGATTGGCGTTCGATCTCATCCATGGTGCGGGCTCACTAGATCGGATCGGCCCGAAACGGAAGCGGGGCAAGGCTCGCGGACGCCGTGTGGCCCGCATACCCCGGTTCACCGTCTGTTGACCGCCACCGCTGCTGTAACGCTTGTCGTCGGGGAATCCTGCAGTAGGGTGCCTGCTGGATATTCACGCGAGGGGCTTTCCCAATGTTCGACTCCCTGTTCACCGGTCGTCATGCGACCGCACTTTCGGTCTACGGCAACACCGGCGGCACGGGCGGCTCGGGCCGTTTCGTCGAGGACAGCACCGAACGCGACACCTATGCGATGTTCGGCGACATCTCCAGCTATGGGCTGTGCGCCGGCTGCGGACGGTTCCACGGCGCGATCGACATGGGCGGCTCCGGCGACCTGTCGGCCATCCTGAACGGGGACTTCCGGGGCAGTTTCGGCGAGAACGGCAAGCCCTCGCTGGGACCGATCGATGCGGGCATCCAGTTGACGCGCGCCAATCTGTTCTGGGGCGGCACCATGGGCCAGGCGACGACCGTCACCTTTGCCTTCCGGGCGACCGAGCCGGGCACCATGCCGAACGGCACCGGCGGCTTCTCGCAGTTCACCCAGGCCCAGATCACGGCCACCCTGCTGGCCCTGCAGTCCTGGGCCGACGTGGCCGGCATCACCTTCCAGCGGGTCACCGACACGGGCAGCGACTATTCCAACAACGCCACCATCCTGTTCGGCAACTATTCCACGGGTGCCTCGGGTGCCGCAGCCTTCGCCTATCTGCCGGGCAGCACCGCTTTCAACGCCAATGCGGGCGACGTCTGGATCAACAACAGCCTGGGGTATAACGCCACGCCGGTGCTGAACGCCTATGGCTATCAGGTGCTGACCCACGAGATCGGCCACGCCATCGGCCTGCTGCACCCCGCCGATTACAATGCCGGGGCCGGCGTCACCATCACCTATGCGGCCCACGCCACCTATTTCGAGGATTCCCGCCAGTATTCGCTGATGAGTTATTTCAGCGAGCGCGAGACGGGCGCGGACTTCGTCCGGTGGGTGGGTAACACCGGGTTCTTCCAGTATTCGGCGGTACCGTTGATGGACGATATCGCGGCGGCCCAGCGGCTGTACGGGGCCAATATGACGACCCGCACCGGCGATACGGTCTATGGCTTCAACTCCAACGCCGGTCAGCCCTGGTTCGCCCCTGACCACAACGGCCATATGATCTTTGCCGTCTGGGACGCGGGGGGCAACGACACCTTCGACTTCTCGGGCTACAGCCAGAACCAGGTCATCGACCTGCGCCAGGCGTCGTTCTCGAACGTCGGCGGGCTGGTCGGCAATGTGTCGATCGCGCTCGGTGCGGTGATCGAGAATGCCATCGGCGGCTCGGGCAATGATATGATCCGCGGCAACTCGGGCAATAATGTGCTGCGGGGCAATGGCGGAAACGACCAGATCGACGGCGGCCTGGGTATCGACACGGTAGTCTTCTCGGGCAACCGCAGCCAGTACACCATTACCTGGAACGGGCAGATCGGCACTGTGGTCGGGCCGGATGGCACCGATACCATCACCAACGTCGAGTGGCTTCAGTTCGCGGACCAGACCATCGCGGCGGCCCCGACCGGTGGCCTGGTCGTGTCCGGCGACATCACCAATGAGAACATCAACGGTACGACTTTCGGCGACGCCATCGCGGGTCTGGGCGGGGATGACGTCATCAACGGTCTGGCGGGCAATGACATCCTGGACGGGGGCTTCGGCAATGACGTCCTGAACGGGGGAGACGGCGACGACATCCTGATCGGCGGGTTCGGCAATGACACGCTGAACGGCGGCAACGGCCATGACATCGCGGACTATTCGACCGCCATCGGCGGGATCGTCGCCAATCTGGGCACGGGCGTGGTGACCGGGGCGGCCGGCAACGACACCCTGATCAGCATTGAGGAGATCATCGGCTCAGCCTTTTCGGACACTCTGACCGGGGGCGCAGGCAATGATGTGATCCGCGGGGGCGGCGGCGTGGATGTGATCAATGGCGGCGGCGGCAACGACCGTCTCTATGCCGGGGCTCCGGCCGAGGTTGCCGCCCCTGATGTGATCAAGGCGCAGGGCACGGCCAACAACAGCACCGCCAATGCGGTGTCGCTGGCCGGCACCTTCGATCTCATGGAAAACCCCGACATCAAGGATTCCACCACCATTCCGCACTCGACCGTCAGGGCGACCAGCCATGGCGGGCGGGAGTATTATTCCTTTACCGTCGTGGCGGGCGAGAGCGTTACCTTCGATATCGACAACGCCAGTTTCGACACCGTCATCCGGATAATGACTCAAAGCGGTGTGGTGCTGGCGACGAACGACGACGCCATCCCGCCGGACGGCCAGACCACGGATTCCGGCCTGACCATGAGCTTCGGCCAGCCGGGCACCTATTATATCGAGGTGTCCCAGTGGGCGAGCGGCAGCGGCGAGTTCGTGACCACCAGCGCACCCCCCGTGGGCGGCACCTATACGCTGCACGTCTCCATTCCCAGCGCCCCGCCGGTGCCGGTGACCCTGCAGGGCTCGACCCTGGACGGCGGCACGGGCGACGATGAGCTGTTCGGTGGCGCAGGCCCCGACACCCTGATTGGCGGTGCGGGCAATGACCGTCTTGTGGGCGGGGCGGGCAATGACACGCTGAATGGCGGCGACGGGTATGACGTGGCGGTCTATGCCGGGGCTTACCGCGGCTATACGACGGCGCGGTATGACACGGTGTCGGGCGGACGCGAGGGCGGGACCGACACCCTGTCGGGCATGGAGGCGGCCGAGTTCGTCGACGGCACCCTGACCTTCAACGCCGACAGCCAGGCGGCCCAGCTGATGCGGCTGTATTCGGCGGCCTTTGGCCGTGAGCCCGATGCGCTCGGCTTCGAAATCCAGCTGAATGCGCTGGAGGCCGGGGTGTCGATGCAGGAAATGGCTGCGCGCTTCATCGCCTCGGCCGAGTTCGTGAACAATTACGGCACGCTGACCGACCGTCAGTTCATCGACCGGCTGTATCTGAACGCGCTGAACCGGGACGGCGACCCCGACGGCATCAACAGCTGGCTGGTCTATCTGGCTAACGGCGGCACGCGCGCGGGTCTGATGCTGATCTTTGCCGAGTCGGCGGAGCACCGCGCCATCAGCTGGTCGACCCTGGCCGAGGGGCTGTGGGTCGGCAACGACAATGCCGCCGCCATCGCCCGGCTGTATGACGCGGCCTATAACCGCCTGCCGGACGAGGACGGCCTGATCAGCTGGACCGGGGCCCTGGCCGGGGGCACCAGCCTTCTGGCCATCGCCACCACCTTCCTCAACTCGGCCGAGGGGCAACAGATCTATGGCGGGCTGACCAACGCCCAGTTCGTCGATGCCCTTTACCAGACGGTGCTGAACCGCGCGGCCGATGCCGGGGGCCGGGCCGTCTATATTGAGGCGCTGACCAACGGCACCCTGACCCGGGCCCAGATGCTGCTCGAATTCTCGGAATCGGCCGAGCACCGGGCCATCACCCTGCCGCTCTATGTGGGGGGCATTCCGACCCTGGCGTCGCCCGCGCCTGCCGCGGCCGAGGTCGCGCCCGACGATGCCGACGCGGGACCGCAGGTCCTGCCGCCGGCCGACGACGACATCGCCCTGCCGGGTCTGGTCGCCAGGATCGATTACGACGGACCGCAGGTGCTGCCGGGGTCGGGTGTGGACGACGGTCTGGTGCTGCCGGAGGTCGCGGCCCGCCCGGACCTCACCGGGCAGGCCGGCAAGACTGGCGATGCCGGCAAGGCCGGGGAGGCCCAGGTGCTGCCGGTCGCCGAAGAGGGGCCGGTGAACCCGTACGCCGACGCCGCCCAGATCCTGCCGGGGCTGGAGGACGACGCCTTCGTGGTGCTGTCGAAGGCGGCCGGGCCCCAGGTCCTGCCGGTGGCCGAGACCGGGCCGGTGATCAAGGATGATGCGGGTCCGCAGATCCTGCCGGCGCTGGGCGACGACGACTTCCTGTTCAGCAAGGCGTCGCTGGACTCGACCCCGCTGGTGCTGCCGCAGGCCGAGGACGGGCCGGTCGGTCTGCCCGGGGGGCTGGCCGATCTGCCCGAGGCCCTGCGCGGGACGGATCTGGATCTGTTCATCCTTCCGATCGACGACCGCAAGCAGGTGACCGTGCTGGACGACGACTTCGGACGGCCGACCCCGCACGATCCGTGGGGCTTCGCCTGAGACGCATAACCCGACCGCCCCGGGCCACCCCGGGGCGGACAGGGCCAAAGGCACACCAGGGGCTGTCGCACACGCGGCAGCCCCTGGTTGGTTTCAGGTCGAAGGGCTGACGGCCTGTTCGACGGCTGCGATCTGGCGGCGTTCCAGACCGGCCAGGTCGTCGAGCCTGAGGGCCTCGAGGAAGTCGGCCCGCGCCCGGGCATCGTCGACCGGGCAGATCATGAAGCCGATCACCCCCACGCCCCGCGGGGGGGCGTCCGTGCGCGGCGCCCCCGGATCGGGACGGCTGTGCAGGCCAAGGATCAGGGTCGGGTTGGACCAGCTTGGTGCCGGGAGATCGATGGCGCGCCAGCATACCGCGTCCGGGTCCAGGTGGCCCTGATCGACCGGCATGCCCGAACAGTCGATCCACCAGCTGCAGCCCGCGTGTGGCGCGCCCTTCAGGCCGATGAACAGACGCAGGGGATCGCCGCTCGCCGTCCGCGTCATCTTCAGCACGGCCTGACCCGCCCGCGCCGGGCAGCCCCAGTCCTCGGGCGGCAGCCAGGTGTCGCCGAGACGGAAGGCCTCGGCCGGCAGCAGGCCGGGGCGGATCGCCAATTCCTGACTGCGCCGCATCCAGACATAGCGGCCGGGGGGCAGGGCGGGCACCGGGGCATCGGGAAGGGCTGCGCCGCCGGCGGAGTCCCACCCGGACAGGCGGTTCAGCATGTCATCGGCCACCGCGGCCCAGTCGCGGGGCCGGAACCGGCGGGCGATGTCGGCGCGGAGGCGCTGCCGCCAGCCGTCGGTCAGGCTGAGCCGCTCGAGCGTCTCGACCAGCCCCTCTGTGTCTCCCGCCCGGTAATAGACCGCCAGATCGCCGCCCGCTTCGGGCAGGGAGGAACTGTCTGAGGCCAGCACGGGCGTCCCGTGGCACAGGGATTCGGTCACCGGCAGGCCCCAGCCCTCGTACAGACTGGGATAGAGGGTAAAGGCCGCCTGACGATAGAGGGCGGCCAGATCGGCATCTGCCAGTCCGCGCCGCATCTGCACCTTGCGTTGCAGGACGGGGTCGCTTTCCAGCCGGGCGAAGACGGCATCATTCAGCCAGCCGTGGTTGCCGACGCAGACCAGGGTGGGCACCGCGTCCTCGCCATGGCGGTCGATCAGCTCGCGCCAGGCCCGGAAGGCTTCAAGGTGGTTCTTGCGGCTCTCGATGGTCGAGACGAACAGGACATAGCGGTCGGCGGCCAGGCCGAAGCGGGCCAGCACCTCGGTATCATGGCGGTCGCGCAGGGCCGGGTCGAGGCCGAGCTCTGACGGGGGCCGGAAGTCGGCATCGAGGGGCACGACATGGACCTGCGCTGGATCAACCCGGCGGCCGAGGCGCGCGGCCACCCGGTGAAGATCGCGCGCCGAGGCCTCAGAATTGGTCAACCAGCCGTCGGCATGGCTGAAGACGCCCATGACCCAGCTGATGAAGTCCTGGGTCAGCGGACGCACGCAGTGCTCGGGCGCCATCACCGGGATCATGTCGTGGACGAAGGGCACATAGCGGATGCCGTGACGCCGCCGGGCCTCGCGCACCCTGAGGAAATAGTTCTGCAGCCACCAGGAGGTGCCCAGATTGACCAGCCATGCGCCGGTGCGGAACCTCAGGGGCGGGGCCAGCTCCAGCTCGGTCTGGAGGGTGTCCATCAGCTTCTGCCAGTCGGGATCGTCAAGCGATCCGTCGGCGCGGGCGGCATCGGCGAGGTCGAGGAACAGATCGGACGGCACCGGCACCCAGCCGTCCCGCCCCTCGGCAAAGGCGCAGACGGCGATCTGATCAGCCCGGTCCGGGGTGGCCAGCAGGGCGGAGATCACCTCGATCTGGACGCGCTGGATGCCGGTCGGCAGGCGGGCATTGCGGAAATAGCCGAGCAGGTCCGAGACGTCGAAGACATAGCGGGCCTCATGCGCCGGCAAGCCTGTGACGCTGGCTGAGGTCTGGGCGCGGAAGCGGGGCTGTGTCGTGCGCAGGGCCTCGACAACGGCCGGATCGGTCGAGCGATGGCCGCGCCGGGCCAGATCGCGCAGGGCCTCGCGGGCCGGACGTAGGGTCGGCATCAGGACGAGGGCGCGTTCGAAGGTGGGCAGGGCCTCCGTCGGCCGGTCGAGCAGCATCAGGATGTGGCCCAACTGCAGGGCGGCGTCGGCGTCGTCGGGGGCGAGGGTGGTGGCCTTGCGATAGGCCGTCTCGGCCTCGGCGCGGCGGCCCGACTCCTTCAGGGCATGACCGTACTGGACCCAGATGGCGGCGCGGGTGGGGTCGAGGTCCAGCGACCGGCGATAGTGGCGGGCGGCGGCAGCCCAGTCGCGGCGGTCGCGGGCGGCATCGGCGCGCACCTGGGCCTGAAGCGCGGTCGGCGGCGTGAAGGCGGCCCGGCTGCGGGCCAGCAGGGTCTTCAGATCCGCCATCAGGCCGCCCTCAGGAAGGTGTAGGCCTCGACGGCCTCATGGACATTGTCATAGAGGCGCGCCCGGCCGCCCTCGAGAATCAGGGCGCGGTCGCACTCGCGCTCGACCAGATGGGTGTCGTGTGAGGCCATGATGAAGGCGCGGTCGGCGCGGCGCGCGAACAGCTCCTCGCGGCATTTTTCCTGAAAGCGGGCATCGCCGACGGCCACCACCTCGTCGATCAGATAGCAGTCGAACTCGATGGCCAGCGACAGGCCGAAGGCGAGGCGCGCCCGCATGCCGGAGGAATAGTGTTTGACCGGCTGTTTCAGGGCCTGGCCCAGCTCGGCGAAGTCGTCGACACGGGCCAGCAGATGGTCGAAGTCGCGCTCATACAGACGGGCGAGGAAGCGGATGTTGTCGAGGCCCGACAGACTGCCCTGAAAGCCGCCGCCGAAGCCGATCGGCCATGAGGCTGCCATGCGCCAGCGGACCTGGCCCCGGGTGGGGCGCAGCACCCCGCCCAGCACCTTGATCAGGGTCGACTTGCCCTGGCCGTTGCGGCCCAGCAGCGCCAGTCGCCCGGTGCGGGACAGGCTGAAATCGATATCGGCCAAGACCGGCGCGCGGCCTGACGCCCAGGCCTTGGCCAGTCCGGTGACGACAAGACCCGGATCGACAGCAGGGGCGGGCCCGGCCGTCATCCCTGCTGCCGGTGCTCGCGCAGGCCCGACCAGACCAGCCAGCCCACCCCGTACAGAAGAAGGCTGCCGATCAGGACGATCAGGATGGACCTCCAGCGACGGGGCAGGATGGCGTCGTCCGCCAGGCCGGGGTTGACCACCCGCTGCAGATAGAGGGCCTGACGCCGGGCGTCCCGTTCGGCGGCCAGCAGGGCGGCGGTAGCCTCGGACAGCTGCCGGTCGGCCAGTTCGCGCTCGCGCACCAGATCCTCATAGGCGCTGACGGCGGGCACGAGGGAGGTGGCGGCCCCGGCCAGTTTGGAACGCTCGGCCGAGATCTGGCGCTCATAGGCGGTGATACGGTTGTCGAGGCTGGGCAGTTGCGGGCTTTGCGGGGCTTCGGCCGCCAGCTGGGCCCGTTCGGCGCGCAGGCCGGCGAGGGTGGCCGACAGTTCGCCGATCAGGCCGGCCCCTTCGGCGGCGACCATGGAGGGGTCGATGAAGCGCTCGCGGTTGCGGAAGGCCACCAGCCGGCGCTGGGCCTCGCTGAGCCGCTCGCGGGCCTCGTCGCGGGAGCGTTCGGCCTGGGTGACGGCATCGGCGACCGAGCGGGCGTTCAACCGGTTGACCAGATCCTCGCCGCCCGTCAGCAGGGCCTCGGCCAGACGGCGGGCGTCCTCGGGGCGATAGGCCTCGACCCTGAGGATGCTGATGCCGGTCGTGGCGTCATAGCCGACGGTGACAAAGCGCTGATAGCCCTTGTGGAGCCCCTCGCGGCTGCGGCTTTCCCAGGGTCGGGGCCAGCGCGAAAAGACGTCGGCGCCGGGCGGGCCTAGCATGCGGGACAGGTCCAGCGACCGGTCCAGCTCGGCCACCGCGTCCCGCGACCGCATATAGTCATGGACGGCGAAGGCATCGGTCTGGGTGGCGCTGAGCCCGACCCCCTGCAGGGTCAGGCCGAGGGCATCGGGCTGGACCTGTCCGGACTGGCGGACGATGAAACGCGCCTCGGAGACATAGCGGGGCGAGGCGATCAGGAGGAAATAGACGGCGGCCAGCAGGGTCGGCAGGATCACACAGATCAGGAAGGGCCAGGACGGGGCCCAGGGGGGCAGGGCGGGCAGGCGCGGACGCTGCCGGAAGGACAGGCGGTCACGGGGGAATTCCGGCACGGGATCGGTCATGACGCGACTGATAACCCGTGACGGCGCAACAGGCTATCGCCGGGCATGCTCGGACTCACTCGGCCTCGATCCGGTCGCGGGCCCCGGCGATCAGAAGCAGGCCCAGGAGGGTGAGGACCAGACCCCAGCCGAGCGCATAGAGGCCGTCATAGTGGGTCTCGACAAAGGGACCGAACACGCCGGCGCGGATCATCTCGACCGCATGCGGCAGGGGAATGAGCAGATAGGCGTCGCGCCAGGCGGGCGGCACCCATGAGGCCATGAAGAAGGCCCCTGACATGGGGATCAGGGCATAGGTCAAGAGCGGCACGATCCTCTCCATGACCACGAACCGCTGGGCCAGGGCGCTGAAGATCAGGGCCAGCCCCAGGCCGAGAAGGGCCAGCAGCAGCCAGCCTGCAAACATCAGGCCCCAGTCCGCCGGCGCCGGGACCTCGCCCAGAAAGCCCAGAAGCAGATAGACCACCAGGAAGGCGGCGGTGGTGCCGAGGAATTCGAGGGCGTTCCTCGCGGCGTACAGGTGCAGCACCGCGATCGCCCGGTGATGCAGCAGGCCGGTGTTGGCCTGAAGCGCCGACAGGCTGAAGCTGATCTGATGGCGCAGCAGCAGCAGGGCCATATAGCCGGTCATCACCATGGGGCCGAGGCGGATGCCGTGCTCATACTCTGGCCGGATCAGGTTCCACATCAGCACCACGCCGAGGCAGAAGACCAGGGGCTCGCCGATCACCCACAGAAACCCCAGCCCCTCGCGGCCATAGCGGGTGATCAGTTCGCGCAGCATCAGGGCCCGCACGATCGACAGATGGCGGAGCGGACCGGTCTGCCGGGGGTGGGCCGGCGCGGGCGGGGTCAGGGACATGGCGGCAGGATAGGCGGTGGCGTCGGCCACGCAAGACGCACGCCGTTAACCCTCCATAAGCCGGCGCGTCCTCAGATGGGACGGCCCCGGACGGGCAGGGCGGAGGGTGCCATGATCGGCGACAGGCGGGTGATCGGGGTCATTCCGGCGCGGGCAGGCTCCCGCCGCATGATTGGCAAGAACACCCGCATGCTGGCGGGGCGGCCCATGATCGGCTGGACCCTGGCGGCGGCGCGGGCCTCCCGGGTGCTGGACCGCATTGTCGTGTCCAGCGACGATCCGGCGGTGCTGGACCTGGCGGCGGAGATGGGCTGCCCGGCCCCTTTCACGCGTCCGGCGTCCCTGTCGGGCCCAGAGGCCTCTGTGATCGATGCGGTCGAACATGCCCTGGGCGAAGTGGGCGGGGTCTGGGACTATGTGGTGCTGCTGCAGCCGACTTCGCCGCTGCGTCGGGCCCTCGACATCGATGCCGCCGTGGCCCTGGCCGAGGAGCGGCAGGCGCCGGCGGTGATCAGCGTGTCGCCCCTGCCCAAGCCTGCGGGGTTTCATGTCCGGATGGTGGGGGACGGGAGCCTGGCGGGGCCGCCCCCGGCGCTCGAGGACACCTTTGTCATCAATGGGGCCGTCTATGTGGCGCGTCCCGAACGACTGTCGCGCGACCGCACCTTCAGGCCGGAGGGCGCGCTGGGTTACGTCATGCCCGTCGAACGGGGCTGGGATGTCGACACGGCGGACGAATTCGCGGCCTGCGAGGCCCGGCTGTGTGCGGATTCGGACATTGCGGCGACCTGAAGCTGTATCTTCGGTATCACGCTGCCACAGTTTAGGCGCTTTCCGGGCCAGTTGAGCCTCGACCTTCAGGACGGGCGCTGTTATTAGAACCGCGAGGCGGCGTGTCCGTCGCATATTTCAACGAAGGCTGCGGAGGGCATTCACCGATGCGTGTTAAGAGTTTTATCCTGGCGTCCAGCGCCGCTGCGGCGCTCGCCCTGGGTGCTGGTGCGGCTTCGGCTGAGCCGAATGGCTGGTATGGCGCGATTGACGCGGGCTGGCACAAGGTCAACGACGTTTACGCCGTGGATTCGCTGGCCGGCAACGGCTGGGAGTTCGAGATCAAGGAAG
>NZ_JACVCG010000004.1 GCF_016742135.1 Brevundimonas sp.
CAAGGTGACAGTCGGCACAATTCTGCTCGTTTTCCGGCGAAAGCCGGATTCCAGGGGCGGTGGGCACAAGATCGCTCTGGGCTCCGGCTTTCGCCGGAGAACGGGTTTGGCTGCCTTGGCGGTGATCGCCGCGATACCTGCGCGCGCCGAAGCGCCGACGCCCGAGGCCGAAATTCGCACGGTGATTGCCGACATGGAAGCGGCCTGGAATCGAGGCGATTTCGAAGGCTATATGCGCGGCTTTCTGAACCCCGGCGTGGTGTTCGTCTCGCGCGGGCAGTTCCAGCGCGACTGGCAGGGGACGCTCGACCATTATGTCCGCGATTATGGCGGATCGCCGGAGAAGCGCGGGACGCTGCATTTCTATGACATCAGGGTGGAGATGCTGGCCCCGGATGCGGCGCAGCTGATCAGCCGCTACCATCTCGATCGGGCAGAAAGCCCGCAATATGGCATCAACACGCGGCTGATGCGCAAGGTGGGTGGCCGCTGGGTGATCGCGCTCAACCATGTCTCGTCGAGTGAGACGCCCGATCCCAACGACCCGGTCGAAGCGCACCGCCCATAAAAAAACCTCCCCTGCAAGGGGAGGTGGCTCGCCAGAGGCGAGACGGAGGGGTTTCCACTTCCAATCCGGGCGACACCCCTCCACCATCCTGCGGATGGTCCCCCTCCCCCGATGGGGAGGAATGGACTTCAGACCATTCAGACTGTTCAGACGGTTCAGGCGGCAATTTATGGAGTCCCACCTGGAGTCCCTCCACCCGACTCCACACCCGCCACCGCCCCAAACCCCAAAGCCTGCAACGGTTTGCGGGCCCTATGGAGAAAGTGGAGTCTGTTTTCGCAGACTCTCTCCATCGCCGGCATTTCAGACGGTTCAGACCATTCAGACGGTGTTTCGACAAAAGGCAAGTTCTTGAGTTGTTCTCACGCCCGACCCATATTGCCGACATGGTCCAGACGACAGCCCGCAAGGCGCCAAAGGGCAGGGGCGCGCGCTCCAATGCCACCGGCCGCTATGAGGCCCATGTGGCCGAGGCCATGGACGACGGCTGGACCTCTGACGACGCCGAGGTCGCCCCGCTGCGCACCGAGCAGCTGATCGAGCGGCCGAAGACCATCATCTCGAAGAACACCAGCCCGGATGTCGGCTTTGACCGCTCCATCAATCCCTACAAGGGCTGCGAGCACGGCTGGCCCTATTATTCTGTTACACACCCATGACCGAGGCTGTGAAACTGAGGTCATCCGTTCGAGGGCGCGGCGCAAAATCGAACGCCAGCGGCCGCTTCGAAGCCACCCAGGTCGAGGCTTTCGACGACGGGTGGACCGATGAAGACGCCACCGCTTCGACCCAGATTCCGACGACGATAACCCCACTCCGCTCTCGAACCATCATCAGTAAGAACCAGAGCCCCGACATCGGCTTTGAGCGTTCCATCAACCCATACAATGGTTGCTCCCATGGATGTAGTTACTGCTATGCGCGCCCGTCCCATGCCTACTTGGGCCTATCCCCGGGCCTGGATTTCGAGAGCCGCATCTTCTTCAAGCCCGACGCCGCGCGTCTCTTGGAACAGGAACTCAGCGCCAGGAAATACGTCTGCAAGCGCATCCACATAGGCGGCAATACAGACCCCTATCAGCCGGACGAGCGCGAACTGAAGATCACGCGTAGCGTGCTGGAGGTGGCGGCTCGGTTCAACCAGCCTGTCAGCGTCATAACTAAATCCAGCCTGATCACGCGCGACCTCGACATCTTGGGCCCGATGGGGTGCGACCGGCTGGCGACGGCATTTGTCTCCATCACGACCCTGGATCGCGGTCTGGCCCGCGCGATGGAGCCCCGGGCCTCGACACCCGCTAGACGGTTGGTAGCGATTTCCCGTCTGGCCGACGCCGGCGTGCCCGTCGGTGTCGGTTTTGCCCCTGTCATTCCCGGACTGAACGACCATGAGTTAGAGTCCGTCTTGGAAGCGGCCGCCAAGGCCGGTGCGGTGACCGCTATGTACGTCACCTTGCGCCTGCCGCTGGAGATCAAGGACCTGTTTCGCGAATGGCTGGCAGACGCCCGACCGGACCGTGCGGCCCGGGTCATGTCGCTGGTTCGCCAAACGCGCGGGGGCAAGGACTACAACGCTGACTGGGCCCAGCGGATGAAGGGCGCCGGCCCCGTAGCCGACCTGATCGGGGCTCGGTTTAAGGCGGCCGTCAAACGCTATGGGCTGGACGGACCCCGCCACGATCTGGATACGACGAGGTTCACCGTTCCACACGGGTCAAGAAGCCAGATGGACCTTTTTGAGTAGACCGCGCGAGTATGTCTGCGATGCGCCAGAAGCGGTCATTGACCTATCGCTGGGGAGCGGACGTTCAGGTCACCGGGATATAGACGGTCGAACAGAACAAGGTGCTGGTGTCAGCGGCAAACCTACGAGCGGCTAGTTTGAAAACTCCCACTCCTGAGTGACGAAGTGGCGGGCGACTTCGGCGCTCGCGTAGCAGCAGGCGTCGTGCAGGCGATCATCTTTTTCAGGACCACAAGCATCAGCGACCGCCTTGATGCAGATGAATTGAGGCGGAGCGGCCCTCGAATGCTTGCACGCGTAGTAGAAGCCATATGATTCCATGTCTACGCCCCCGATATTGTCGTTAAGAGACTGGATGCTTTCGACAACGTCAGTGTCCGCAATCACCGCAGAGCCAGAGAGTGCTGTCAACTTAACTCCCACGCATCGCCAAGTTGAGCGGCTTCGATCACGACGCCACAGCCGCATTCCAGGCAGCATGCGCCTGCGCCCGGAACGTCCGAAGCGTGCTTCGGCTGACCAAATGCCGCTGGGTGTAGAAGGTGTTGTAGACGGCGGCGTGGACCGTCAGGAACCGCTGCGCTGAGGCGGCGCTCTTGAAGCCGATCATCTGCCGCTCGCGCTTTCGGATCGGCAGATGCGAGTTCTCAGCACGGTTGTTCTCGCGGAGGCGGCCGGGGTGATGGCGGTCGCTGAGACCCAGCCGATCCAGAGCGGTCTTGTACGAGCCGAGGCCGTCCGTGACGATCGTCTCCGGCACAACTGGCTGATCCCGCAGCAGCTTTCTCAGGAAGCTTTCGGCGGTCGCGGCATCCCTTCGGCGCTCGACGGTGGAACCGAGCACCTCCCCTTCGTCGTCGACCGCGCGCCAGACGTACATGTACCGCCCGCCGATCGAGCTCACCATCTCGTCCAGATGCCAGCGCGGCGAAGGCGCCGGTCGGCGTCGCCGGAGGTTCCTGGCGATCTGCAGTCCGAACTTCCGGCACCAGTCGCGGATCGCCTCGTAGGAGACGTCGATGCCGCGTTCGGCGAGGATCTCCTCAACGTCCCGGAGGCTGAGATTGAAGCGGTAGTAGAGCCAGACCGCGCGCTTGATGACGTCGCTTTCGAACCGGTGCCGCTTGAAGCTGATTTTCGCCATAAGTCCCTGCCCTGCATGAACTTTTCAGCATATCAGTAGAGACGGGTTAGGGTTAGACTGACAGCACCATCGCAGCGGCGGTTGGCTCCGCATCCAACCACTGCCTACAGTCCCAGTATCGCCTCAAGTCGTTCCATTCTCCTCGAACCGGAGCCATAACTGATGAAATCCCTCCTAAGCGCCGCCGTTCTCGTCGCCACAACTTGCGGCGTAGCGCCTTGCCTGGCTCAGTCCATCGTACCCGGGCAGGTAGTTTTCGGAGCATTGGCTCCGGAGGACCGGGTGGATCACAGGGACGCACACTACGATTGTCATGATTTTGCGGGCGTCGCAGGCCAGTCGATCGAAATCGTCATGCGCTCCATCGACGTGGATGCCTGGGTCGCGTTGCATCGTGGACCCGGCTGCCAGGGGGACTGGGAGGACGCCGACGACGACGGCGGGTTCGGCTTTCGAGCAGCGCATCTGGAGGCGACGCTGGATCAAGGGGGCACTTGGTCGTTCCGGGCCAGCAGCGCGGATTCACGGGACGTCGGAGACTACATGATCGGGCTGGCTGTGGCGGACACGCCCGACGCCGCCCGCCTGCGCGCGGATCCCCTGACGATGACCGTCGGCAGTGAGGTGTCCGGCGAGTTGTCTCCGGTTGATGCCAACCTGGCGCCTGGGCGATATTTCGACTGCTATGAGGTCACCGTCGCCGGACCGGTGCAGGTGATGCTGAATGTCCGATCTGCGGATTTCAGCCCTGTCGGGCACGTCTACAGGGACCCGTCGTGCCGGCGGGGGTATATTGTAGAACTAGATTCCACGTCCGGGTCGGGCGAGGTTGATCCTCAAGAATTTCGCGCGTCTGGGCTGCTCCCCAGAGCAGGGAGTTATTTCATCGCGGTGACCAGCGGCGGCCTTCGGGAGACGGGCGCTTACTCGATGAACATCACCGCGGCTCCTGCGACCCGACCGTAGGGTAGATCAAGCTGGGCCCCGGCTCCGGCGTGTGCGGCGCAGAACGCTTCGGCGGCAGGCGAATGACGCAACCTGACGTCCTCTCCTTCTGACCTTGACGCTGGATGCCGCCTCCAGCTTCACTTCGATCTCCAAGGAGTGAGCGATGTCTCTGGATCGTACGATTTTGGCGTTTGCAGCGGCTCCCCTTGCGTCGAGTCTTTCGCTCGGAGCCGCCCTCAGCGCGTCCTCAGGCGCGGACCCGACGTCTTGGGTTTTCGGGACCTTGATGATCGGACTCTTCGGCCTCCTGTTCACCGTTCCTGCGACGGTGGTCGGAGGCGGCTCTTCACTTCTTTTGCTCAAGGCGACCCGCCGCGACAGCCTGCCCTGGTTCATTCTGGCAGGGGCGATCGTCGGTCTGCTCTCGGGATTGATCGTGTTGTCCAGCGGCGGAACCCCTGACGAGCACAGAGAGCCGGGCTGGGTGTTGTTGCTGATGACCGCATTCGCAGGAGCGGTGGGCGGCGCAGCGTTCGGTTTGGTCCGCGGCCATCCGACCACTGATGGCGAGGTGTCTAATGTTCTTTGAGTTCATCGCGACTTCTCCGGCTCTGGCCGGTCACATTCAGGATCCGGCCGAGTGCCGCGTCGCGTCTCCCGAGCAGATCGCGCGGTTCGAAGCCGTCCGCACCGATCCCGCCTATGCCGACGCCCGCGCTCGCAACCTCGCTTACGAGGACGAGCTGTTCGCTGAGTTCGTCATTCCCGATGGCCCATGGCGATCGCCGCCTCCCGACGCCCGCGTGCTGTTTCGAACGATCGCGCCGCCGGGCGGCCTCTACGGCAACACGATCTGGACGGCCGTCTGGCAGGAGAGCGACGGCTCCTGGTGGTTCTGGAAACAGGACCGTGACCCGCGGGTCGTCCAGCAGCCGCCCCAGCCCGGCTCCGCGCCCTCGGCCGCATCGGACACCGAGCGGTGGAAACCCTTGAGCGGTCGCCTTCGGGCGCAGAACGCGCAGGCGATCGAGGCGAGCCTCGAGGATCCTTGCCGCGCCGCGGCGGGACCTTTCTGGCCCGGCGAGGTTCCCTACGTGCCACCGCCTCCCCCTCCGGGCGTGCCCATGATTCCCCCGCCGCCTCCGACTCCGCCCGTTCCTGACTCCACCGTCGTCCATGTTCAGATGACCGAGCGGGGCCAACCGATGCGGCGGCTCGGCGCGTGGCGGACAGGGCATGGCAACCGGCTCATCGGCGCCGTCGCTTGGCCCCAACCGGAACTGGAGTAGGCGATGGTCCGTGCCGCTCTTGCCCTGGTCCTCGTCCAGGCCCCGCTGACCCCCGTGCCCGACGCTCTCCGCGCTCCTGAGGCGGAGATCGTCGTGCTCGCCACAGGCGGCCCCGGAGACCCCGTCGCCGACCGGACCGTGCGACTGATCGAGGCGCTCGAAGCCGACGGCCGGCTCATTTACGGCCGGCCTTCCTTCGACGGCGAGGTGTTTCGACACTGCGTGACGGAAGACCCGAACCCCACCACCGAACGCCGCGACTGCGTGCGGGCCGCCATTCCTGAGCGCGCCTCGGCAACGCCGTTGGTGGTCATCGTCCTCGGCGACACGCGCGAGCGCGGCTCCTATCAGAGAATGGAGTGCATAGGTCCGCTCAGCGAAGGCTATCGCCGGTCGATCTACGTCAGGGATTTCGATCACCCCAGACCCGACGTGTCGGGCGGCACGCGCGACGCGGCTCTTCGGTGCATCGAGCAGGCGCTCGCAGCCAGCAGATAAACACTCCCGCGTAACCAGCCCATGATCGCCAGGATGTCGCCCAGGATGCGCAATCTGTTTTGGACCTTCGCCTTCTGCCTTGTGACGGCTCTAGCGGCTCCATCGGCGCGGGCCGCGCAGATGACGCCTGCGGCGGAGGCCCCCGAGACGCAGGAACAGCGGCTCGACTGCAGCCGGCTCACCGACAGCCTTTACTGGTTCTGCTACGCGCTTGATCGGAGAAACTGCGGCGTGGCGGATCGCAGCCACTACTGGTTCTGCAGGGCGATCTCCGAGCGCAAATGCAATTTCGCGGATCGCTCGGACTACTGGGAGTGCCGTGCGCTCACCGAGAGGCGGTGCAACTTCGCCGACACAGATCGGTACTGGCTGTGCAAGGCGTTCACCGAGGATTGCGCCCTTGCACCGATCGAGCACCGCGACTTCTGCTATGCGATCGCTCCGGTCTATCGCGGCAGGGAGCCTTGGTGCCTCGTGAGTGAATGGTGCCCCCGTTGTCCGATGCGGACACGAAGGCATGGCTGCGTGGCGTTGGCGAAGGGACACGCCGCCGGACAGTCCGGCTAAATGGCCGATTGCTCACGGAGAACGGAAATGTCGCGGACGCATATGTTCCAGGCTGCGGTGCTGGCGATCTCACTGGGCCTTGCAGCCCCCGCCGGCCCAGCTTGTGCATGCACCTGCCTTCCCCCGGATCCCGCCGACCAGGTGGACGAGGCCGACGTCATCTTCGTCGGCAGGGTCGAGCGCGTCGTTCGCGTGGGCCAGGCTGGCGGCCGACCGATCAGCGCGACCGTCTTCAGGATCGAACGGTCGCTCAAGGGCGACGTCGGAACGTGGACCGCCGTTCGTCACCAGTCCGGTGACAGCAGCCTTTGCGGCATGCAGTTCGACCGCGACCGCGAACACGTCGTCTTCGCGCGTCGAGCCGAAGGGCGCCTTTACGCCCAGGCTTGCAGCCGGGACTGGCTGCCGCTCGAGCGATATGAAGCGGAGCTGATTAAGCTTCAGACTCGATGATCACAGGCATTGCTGAGTGGGCGAGATGGTGCCCGCATTCCTGTGGTCCCGTTCAGGTTCCCCAAGCCTCGCAGGATCCCGGCATCCAATCCACGCTGGCGCCTTCCGGTACTTGTCCGCGCCCGAGAAGCAGCTTTTCCGTGTTCGCCGGCGCCGTCACGAGCTGCTTGCCGCCCGCACGAGCCACCACCACGCAGTAGGGGGTGTTCGACGTATTCTTCGCCCAGAGCTCTCGGTACCCGTAGGTCGAGCTGTTGTAGCCGGGGGGATAATGCCAAACGGTGATTTGCCCCCATTCGGTGCTGTGAACTTCCGGTTCGGGAGACAGGAATATCGTCTCACACCCCAACAAAACCGTGGATGCCGAAACGATGAAGAAGGCTTTCAGTAGTCGCGCCATTTGCAGGATACTCTCCTTAAGTCAGACATTTGTGGAATACTTGGATGGCCCCCGATTCAGGTATCCAAGCCTCGTAGAGGAGTCCGAATCCAGCAGCGCCTCGATCGTGGAGGTTGAGAAAGAGGAAATCAGATTCCAGCACCGCAACGTCGAAGCGCTTGCGCGGCAAGAAAGTCGGATCCCAAGTCATGGCCGCCACCCGGGGATCGCGGCCGTCATGCGCCACATCATCTGGTCCAGCTTCAGGGTGACGTCCGAGCCAGGGCCGCCGGTGTTGGTCAGTGCCGCCATCACATAACCCGAGCGCGTCTTGCACATGAAGGCGGCCGTGCCGTGGATGATGCCCGTATGCCACCAGTTGTCCCACTGGTTGATCTGCCATCCGTGGCCGTAGGCCGCGCCGGCGAACGGCCCGGTGGCCATCAACCTCGCCGAGGCAGGACGCAGGATTCGTCCCGGGCCCTCCGTCCCGTCGACGGCCGTCACGAATCCGACCAACTCCCTGGCGCTGGCGATCCAGCCGCCGTTCGCGTCCATGCGGCGCACGTCCACCGCGGTCGGATCATCGAAGATCGTCAGCGCGCGATACTCCACCTCGCCGACGCCCCGCGCGCGGTCCCCGACGCGCATGCCCCCCGCACCGCAACGGGACAGGACGTCGCGACGAACCCAGCCCTCATAGGGTTCCCCCGTCACCTGCTCGATGACCCTGCCAAGGATGAGATAGGCGAAGTTCGAATAGCTTTGCCGTGTGCCGGGCGCGGCTTCCAGCGGACGCTCGGCCAGGGTTCTGGCGATGAGCTGACGTTGATCGAGGTCGGGGTGGGCGAAGACCGGATCACGCCCGTCGTTGGTCCACCCTCCTGCCGTGTGGTTGAGCAGGTGACGCACACGAAGCGCCCGGAGCGGCCCGGAGGTCGGGCCGAACCGATCGCCAAGAATGGACCCCGGTCCGAAGATCGTGGAGTCCAGGGTCAGTCGGCCCGTTTCGATGAGCCGCATGACGGCCGCCGCCGTGATCGGTTTGGAAAGGCTGGCGATGCGGAACCGGTGATCATGCGTCAGCGGGGCGCCGGCCTGGTCGGCCCTCCCCCAAGCCCCGACGAAGCCGAGCGTGCCGTTGCGCGCCATCGCGACCTGCAATCCCGGCGCGCGCGTCGCGGCGAGGAAGCTCGCGGCCTCGGCGTCGATGGCGGGGTTAGCTTGCCGCGCAAAGGTTGGCGACGTCGCCGCGAGGGCCAGTCCCCCAGCCAAGAGGTTTCTGCGCGTCTGGCTCATTACCCCTCTCTCTTCTCGCCAATTTTCAAGCGAGCCATAGACCGCGATTTTTCCCGGCCCCGCGTGCTTCAGACATGGCGTCAGTCGACTGCGCTATCTGTGATGCGCAAGGTGGCGTCGGGCGTCGCCCATTCTTCCTTTGCACCGACCCAGATGTCGTATTGGCCCGATGGCGCGGCAAAGATCACCAAGCCAGGATCGCCGCCGTTGAGGCCACTGTCGTCGTCACACGCCCAGCTCCCGTTCGGAAAATTGACCAACAAGGTCGTGTCCGCTTTCGAATGCACCAAGAACACCAAGGGGGCTTCGCCAGCGGTGTAGTCGACCACGAAGTGAGGGCCTCGCGACACGAAGCCCCGGCAACTTGGAAGCAGTTCAGTGACGTCGATGTTCTCCAGTCCGCCGGCCTTTAGCTCCACGGCGTGCTCCCCGCCTGCGGCCAAGCTCACCCGACCATAGATGGGCTCAATTCCTATCTCCTGCGCGTTCACCGATGCGGCGAGCGTGAGCTGCAGCGCCGAGGCGACGAAAAGAGCTTTGATCATGACTGTCATCCTTTCCCCAAGACGATGAAGGTTTTCGTTTAGACCTCCAACCCTCTTAAAGCTGATGGTTGCGACCCGGAGGTTGTCGCGCGCGCTATTGCAGCGTCGCAATCCTTGCACTGCTGGCGACGGGAAACGATCGCTCCCGTTGCCTGCTACGAGTGAGACGCGGATGTGCTGGGTCTTAGCTCCAGTGCCGGGCCTGAAGCGGACGGGTCGAAGGTCGGCCATGAGTCAGTTCCGGTCATCGGTCGTCTAATCCGCTAGCACTTCGCGGCGTCGGGACTACAGGTACCCTCCCCCCGCGCGCCACGCGGCCACGGCGCCATTGAGCGGCGCGTTGGTGTCGCGGATCATCATCTGATCAGGCAGCGTGCCGACCGCGAAGGCCGTGTGTTCGTTGAGCCAGACGTCAACGTGGCCTTCAACATAGCCTGGGTACTGGTCCGCCAGACCGCGGATGGCGTGGTCGCTACCGATGAGAACCAAGCCAAGGGCAAACCGCAGGTCGGACCCGTCGCTATTCCCTTCCAGATGACATTTCATTGTTCCGGGCAGATCGGCCACGTGATGCGAATACAGCGTGATACCCGGCGTCAGGTCCACCCAGCCTTGGCCCGGGATTTTGACCGTCAGCGTTGACTGCATGATCAGTGCGATGTCGCCCGGACCCGGACGCAGGACCGGGCCGCTACGGAAGCAGTGCGCGTGTTGAAAAACGTAGTCAGGCACCATGTCTATTCATCTTCCGTGGGGACGCCGAACTGTCCGATGACGACGACGAAGGCTTCCGGAGCGCCAATGCGGATCGGCGGCAACGGCAGGTGCATCGACGGGATGGGCTCGGCGAACGCGAGGCGTTTCCACTCTTCGTCGGAGCGTTCGATGTGGTTCCAGACATGGCCCGAGCGCTTCGGGCCGCACGAGATGCTCCGAATTTCGCCAGCCCTGTCGAGGTAGCGGAGTACATTCAGGACGCGTCGCCCGTGTGATCCGGCCGGGCTATAGTCGGGCTCCCAGTCCGACGCGTAGCCCTCCGCCTTGACGATGGCATCGATGATGGAACGGCGGGTCAGGGGAACGTCCGTGTCGTCCAACATCCGCGCCACCAAGGGCAAGTCGGCGTAAGTCTGGGCGTCAAGTCGGTCATCTTCCGGAATGTAATCAGTATAATAGCGGAACCGCACAGTCGCGGGGTCCTGCACTGTTCCCGGATGTGAAGAATGCAGGATGACACCAGCGTCGTCCGCCAGGTCGACCAGGGCCGAGAGCGGGCCTTCGACGGTGACGCGCACGGGTCCCTGGCCGCGCTTGTCGATGCGCTCCAGCTCGATGGGGGTCAGGGTGACGCGCTCGATCAGGCCGCGCAGGGTGTCGCGGGCGCGGCCGGCTTCGCGGTCGTCGCCGGCGAGGGCGGAGCGCAGGTCGTCGAGCATGGCGTCCAGGCGGGCGATCACGGCCTCGGCCTCCAGGGGCGCGGGGGCGGGACGCGGCTTGACCTTGGTCTGGCGCTCGAAGCGCTGGCGCTCGGCCTCCAGCCGGTCCAGCTCCTTCATCATCAGCTCGCCCGCCAGGCCCTGGACGCGGCCGTCGCGGACCGTGTCCATGATATTGGCGATCTGGCGCTCCACCTCATTTAGATGGGTGGCCCCGGCCTCGGTGCGGGCGGCCAGTTCGGCGTTGGCGCGCTCGATCTCGGCGCGATACTCGGCGAGGTAGGGCTCAATCAGTTCGGGCTTCAGCAGCCGGCCCTTGAGGCCCCATAGCACCAGGTCCTCCAGGTCCTCGCGGGCCACGCGGCGGCGGTTGTCGCAGGTCCCCTCGCGGGCCGAGCCGATGCAGCTCAGCTTGTCGGAGACGACCGCATAGGCCTTGCCGCAGACGCCGCAGCGGATGAGACCCGAGAGCAGATAGTCGGGGCGACGCCGTCCCCGGAAACTTGAGGGGGCGACGCGGCGGGCCTCGATGCGATCCTGGACGGCCTGGAACAGTTCGTCCTCGACGATGCGCAGGTGGGGCACGGGGATGACCAGGCGTTCGCCCTGGGGGGTGACCTTGGCCTTGGAGGTGCCCTTGTGGCGGTTGTGCTTGGTGACGGTGCGGCCCCATTCGTTGACGCCGACATAGAGCCTGTTGCGCAGGATTCCGGTGCCGACGTCGCGGTTGCCGTAGATGGCGCCGGGCAGCCAGGGTCCGCCTCGGGGACCGGGCACGCCCTCGGCGTTGAGGGCCTTGGCGATCTCCAGGGGGGTCATGCCGGCGACGTAGTCGGTCATGATGCGGCGGACGACGGCGGCCTGGACGGGATCGGGCTCGCGCTGGCCGTTCTTGCCGTTCAGCGCCAGGACCATGCGATAGCCGTAGGCGGGCTGCCCGGAGATGCGGCCGTCCTTGACGGTGCCCTCCTGGCCTCGGCGGGTCTTCTCGGCCTGCCCCTTCACATAGCGGGCGTTCTGGGCGGCCTTGAAGGCGACCTCCATGTCGCTGACCACGCCGGAGGAGACGGTGCAGACGACGATGTCCAGGGCCTCCATTTCCTCCAGCATCCCGTGGGTGCCCGAGGCGCTGCGGCTGAGGCGGTCCAGGTCCTCGACGAGGATGACGGTGAACTCTCCCCGGTCGGCGGCGGCCAGCATGGCGAACAGGCCGGAGCGCCCGATCACCGTGGTGCCGCTGCGCTCGGCGTCGTGATAGGCGCCGGCCTCGACCCAGCCTTGGCGCTCGGCGTAGGCGCGGCAGAGGGTCAACTGGTCCTCGATCGACTTGAACGTCTGGTGGCCGGTCGAATAGCGGGCGTAGACGGCGTAGCGGGTGCCCGACGGCGGCAGGGCGCTCAAGACCCGGCCTCCTCGACCCCGTCGTCATCGAAGATGCTGTCATCGAAGACCTCGATGACGATGTCCATCTCCTCCATGGCCTCCATCGCCTCCAGCAACGCCTGGGCGCCCAAGGCGCCGTGGTCGGGCCGGTCCAGGTCCTCGACCCCGCCATCCTGCTCGGCACAGGCCCGGCACCGGGGCTGCCGGTCGGTGGAGTAGCGGGCGTAGAGGGCGACGCGTGCGCGGGGCGGCGGCGGGGCGCTCACGACTTGACCTTCCGGCGCTTCTTCTCAGCGTGGCCGTAACGCGCCCTGAGCGAACGCTCCTGGCGGAGAGACTCGGTCATGACGCTCCTGAACGCCACGTCCAGATCGGTGACGACGCCGCCGACGACGGTGTGGACGGCGACGCCCAGGGTCTTCAGCTCCGCCAGCAGACGAGGGACCTGCGAGGCGTCGCGGCTCAGGCGGGACACGTCCTCGACCAGCACGACGTCGAAGGCGCCACGTCCGGCCTCCGCGATCATCGCATCGAGGCTGGGGCGGGACCCCGTCATGCCGCTGACGGCGTTGTCCTTGTAGACCGTGACCGTCTCCCAGCCCCGCTCGGCCGCATAGGCCTCGCAGGCGTTCCACTGGTCGGCGAGCGGATAGGGCGTCGCCCGAGAGGCGCTGGCGCAGCGCAGATAGATCGCGCAGCGGTGAGCCGGGCTGGGGGCCGGAACGGGGGCGGCGGCGGGAACATCGTCTTGCGGCCCGTCATCTTGCGGGACGGCGGCGATGGTGACGACGCGGCCGGCGCCGGCGTCGGCGACGATGACCTCGAACTCCCCGTCGCCGAGGCGATCGACCAGGCCGTTCAATCGGGCTCCCGCCAGCCCGACACCGGGGCGATCCTCGTCGATCATGGTCACGACCCGCAGACCGGCGCGCTCGGCGTGCCGGGCGCAGGTCGTCAGGGTCGATCCTCCGGCCATGTAGAGCGCGGCCCGCGCCGGGGCCGTCACTGGACGCCTCCCAGGACCTCGGCGCGGGCCGTAATCCGCGCCAGCGACAGCATCAGGGGCAGCAGTTCGGCCGTCTCATCATCGAGGCCGTTGCTCAGGCGGTGTTCGGCCTGGGCCTGGCGCTGATGGCTGAGCAGGCAGCCGAACGAGGCGTCGCCGTGGATCGGCCGGGGTTGAAAGGCCGATGCGCCGTCCGGTTCGAACGGCGCATCATGGATGGGATCGGCATAGGACATCAGGCGGCTCCTTCATTGTGAGTGGAGCGCCTATTAGGTCTACGGTCTATTGTGAGTCAAGGTCTTTATGAGGTGGACTCGGGCGGCGGCAGGTCGTTGACGGCCGCGTGGAGCGCCAGAAGGGTGGGCAGGCCGACCTCGATGGTGATCAGACAGTCGGTCTGCGCGGATGCGTCACCGGCATTGGGAGGTTCCGACCAGGCCTCGGCGGGGGCGTAATGTTCGTGGAAGGCCTCGACCTCCTCCAGCCGTTTCCAGGGGCGGCCCAGATGAATCTCAGCCGCGAGGCCGGGCACATAGCTGACGACGCGCAGGGCGCGGGCGTAACCGGGGCGGAACGAACCGCCGGCGGCGGCCGACTTGACCACCATCCACTGCATTGAGAACTCCGCCTCGGATACGCCGCTCGTCGGTTGTTCCCAGTCCGTCATATAGGCCTCGTGCCACTCGGCTATCGCCGGAGCGTTGGCGATCAGCCGTTCGACGGCGTCGGCGAACCCGACCTTCTCGCGCAGGAAATCCATCCAGGCCGGCATGTCCTCGCGCTGCATGTCCCGGTTCGGATCGTCGGGGTGCGGAACCAGGGATCGCAGGTTATGGACGGCGGCGACGGTGCCTTGGGGACTGCTGTCGCCACAGGTCGCCAGCAGCAGGGTCGCGGCGTCCTTGACGGTCATGATCGCCGCGCCGACGCCCCGCTTCGAGGACCGGATCAATCCCTCGTCGCGGACCTGCCGGGCGATATGAGCGATGGTCGCCTGGCCCCGACGGTCATGCCGAGCGATGGCTTCGATGAGAGCGGGAAGGCGCGCCAAACGTGATGTCTCCTGACGTGGAACTATCTCCCCTTAGCGCATTGTGCTCTCAACTCCAAAAGAGCCTTGGCGTGCCGGTCTTATCATCCACGGCTTGAATCGCGACGTCCTCGACATCGAGGTGGGAACGGCATTCGTAGTCAGTTTCCCTTGCGATGACGCCGGATGTAAGTGGCCAACCAGCCCGCGTTCGCGGGGGCCGGTCCGGTCCAAGGTTGCTCGTCTACCGGATAGTTTGAGAGGGTCGTTTCCACTCGCTCCGCCAAGGCCGGAGCGTCCAAATCTGGAAACACCGCTTGCGTGAATGCCAGTCCATCGAAGCGCATGATGACCTTCCCATTGTTGTCGAACAGGCAGGCTAAGACACCTCCCGGCAGGAACAGGCCGATCTGACGTCCATCGCCGGGATCGACGCTGCACACGACCTTGCAGCCCAGTCCGACGATCGCATTGTGGACGCGCAGCCGCGCCGCCTGGCGGGTCGCCGGATCGGGGTCGTCAAGAGCGTCGCGAACGTCCCGGACCCGCTCCAGGTGCTCGGCCGGGCTCACAGCTCCCTTCGCCGCTTCCAGCGCCTTGGCGGCGTCGTCACGTTGCTCCATCAGATTGCGGAGGGATCGTTCGGCATCGACCAGCTTCGCTTCGATCGCCTCCGAGGCGCCAATCCGGCCAAGGGCCTCGACCCACCGATCGACCTGCTCCTTCTGGTTGGAGATCGCCTTCTCAAGGTCGGCGAGAACCGCCGCCGAGGAAGCGGTCTGGTCCGGCTCGGCGAAGTAGCGATCATCGAGCGCGAGGTGGAGGATTTCATCCAACGCGGCGCGCTCGAATGGGTCGTAACGGAACATGGCCTTCTGCGAGCATCCGCGCCGGCGCGCCGCGAAGTTGCACTGCCAATAGCGGTTGGCATTCGGCTGTCCGCTGGACCGAAGATGCATCCGGTTGCCGCAGGACTCGCACACGACAACGCCGGCGAACAAATTGGCGACGCTTCGGGTGTGGCGCCCCCCTTTCCGGGGGCCGGTCTTTCGCGATTCCACCTGAGCCCGAGCTCGCGCCACAAGGTCCGCATCGACGATCCGGGGGTAGTAGCCGACGATGCGTTGGTCGAACTTGGTCCGCTTGGCGCTAGTGTTGGAGAAGCCAGGCACATAGTCGCCTTCGACCGAAGGCTGGCTGAGGATCAGCTTGACCGAGCCGATTTCCCACGTCGGAGTCGACTCTGGCTTGCGCCATTTGCCCCACGCGGGGATGCCCCGCTCATTCAGCTCCTTCGCGATCCAACGCGCACCCTTGCCCTGGGCCGCCATCTCATAGACGTCGCGGACCATCTGCGCGCGATCCTCGATAATCTCGAAGCCGCTCCGGTCGGCCTTGGCGATCAACCAACCGGGCGCCTTTGCGGTGATGATCTGCCCCGTGGTCCGAGCCCGTTCCATGTTGCGGCCTATGCGGTCGAGCACACGTTCCGACTTCTGCTGGCTCTCGTCGTTCGCCAGCTTGGCTCGCATCAGAATTTCGAACACGCCCATGAGGTCGGCGCGAAGCCCCGCATCGTCAAAGACCTTGCCGCCATCGACAGTGGCGATGGTCAGCCCCGCCGCACACAGGTCCTCCATCCAGCGGAGGGTCGTCCGGGTCTCCTGACGAGACAGCCGATCCAGCTTCTCGACAACCAGGACCGTTCCAGCTCCGACGCTGCCGTCACGCACGCGGTTGGCAAAGAGGCCGAGTTCTCCGGCGGACAGGTGCGCCCCTGTCCATGCCGACCGTCCCAAGTCCTCAATCACCTCATCGACAGGCCATCCCCGCTGCTCACAGAATTGTTGGCAGAGCTCCAGTTGCCGGTCGCGACTGGCTCCCCTCTCCTGCTTGGGCGTCGAAAAGCGTATGTAGATAACAGCACGCATGGGCGAAGTTTAAGCTGCGTGCTCCCGTGCGTGCAATAGGATCGTAGGGCTGTATCTACTGCTATGCCCGACCCTCTCACGCCTGGATGGGCCTGTCCCCGGGGCTGGATTTCGAGAGCCGGATCTTCGTCAAGCCGGACGCCGCCCACCTGCTGGAGCAGGAGCTGGCCCATCCGAAATACGTCTGCAAACGCATCCACGTCGGCGGCAACACCGACCCCTATCAGCCGGTCGAGGACGAGCGGCAAACAACCCGCAGCCTATTGCAGGTCATGCAGCGCTTCAATCAGCCCTTCAGCCTGATCACCAAGTCGTTCCGGGTCACCCGCGACCTCGACATCCTCGGCCCCATGGGGCGCGAGAACCTGGCCCAGGTGTTCATCTCGATCACCACGCTGGACCGCTCGCTGGCCCGGGCGATGGAGCCGCGCGCCTCGACCCCCGAGCGGCGGCTGGAGGCGATCAAACGCCTGTCCGATGCCGGCGTGCCCGTCGGCGTCGGCTTTGCCCCCGTCATCCCGGGCCTCAACGACCATGAGCTGGAGGATGTGCTGAAGGCGGCGGCAAAGGCCGGGGCCAGCCGCGCCATGTATGTCACCCTGCGCCTGCCGCTCGAGATCAAGGATCTGTTCCGCGAGTGGCTGGAGGATGCCCGGCCGGACCGCGCGAAACGGGTCATGTCGCTGGCCCGCCAGACGCGGGGCGGCCGCGACTATGACGCCGACTGGTCCCAGCGGATGAAGGGCACCGGTCCGGTCGCCCAGCTGATCGCCACCCGCTATCGCGCGGCTGCCAGACGCTATGGCCTCGACCAGCCCCACCCCCTGCTGGACATCACCCGCTTCCGCGTCCCGCCCGAGTTCCGACCCCAGATGGACCTGTTCGACCTGGCGTGAGGCCTAGCGTCGGAAGGTGCCGACCAGTTCGACGTGGGCGGACCACAGGAACTGGTCCACGGGGGTGACGGCCTCCAGCACAAAGCCCGCGTCGACCAGCAGCCGGGCATCGCGGGCAAAGGTCACGGGGTTGCACGACACCCCGACCACGGTCGAGGCGCCCGAGGCCGCGATCTGCTCGACCTGGGCCTGGGCTCCGGCGCGGGGCGGGTCGAAGACCACCGTGTCGATGCCCTTCAGGTCATGCGGTGTCAGGGGCCGGCGGAACAGGTCGCGGGCTACCGCCTCGATCGGCGACAGGCCCTTCAGCCCCGCCCGCCCGGCCTTCAGCGCGGCAATGCCGCCCTCGGCGGCGTCGGCGGCCAGCACCGGCGCGACCGAGGCCAGCGGAAAGGTAAAGGTGCCCGCGCCACAGAACAGGTCGGCGATCCGCTTCGCCCCCTTCACGCCGTCGAGCACCCGGGCGACCATGGCGGCCTCGGCCTCGGGCACGGCCTGCAGGAAGCCGCCGGGCGGAAGAGTCACCTCGGCGCCCCCGAAGCGAACCCGCGGCGCCCGGCGCATGGCCAGCACCTCGCCCGCCAGACTCAGCCGCGCCAGATCGGCGGCCACGGCGGCGCGGATGGCCTGCTGGCGGCGGTCGGCGGGCAGGCCGCCCGAGCGCCGCTCGACCCCGGTGACGTCGACGTCCAGACCGGTCTCGGTCAGGGTCACATGCAGGGTCGGGGCCGACTTCGGATGGTCGAGAAAGGCCGCCGCCACCGGGATCAGCCGGGGCAGGGCCGCGACCAGGCGCGGATCGGCGATGACGCAGGTCTGGATCGGCACCAGCGCCCACGACCGTCGCCCCTTGAAGCCGAGGCTGACGGTGCCGTCAGCGGCCCGCCGGGCATGCAGGGCCAGCCGACGCCGCGTGGCGGGCGGGACGCCGACGGTCGGCCGGATGTCGGTCTCCAGCCCCTGTCGGCCAAGCGCCATTCGCACCTGCTCGCCCTTCCACGCCAGATAGGGCTCGGTCCGCCAGTGCTGCAGGGCGCAGCCGCCGCAGGTGCCGAAGTGGGGACAGGGCGGCACCTGTCGCTCGGGCGAAGGCGCGACCAGCGTCAGCCCCTCGGCGCGGCCGTCGCGCACCTCGGCCTCGATCACCTCCCCCGCCAGGGTCAGGGGGGCGAACACCGGACCGGGGGCCACCCCGTCGCCCTGGGCGCCCACATGGGAAATCGTCAGCCGTTCGCGCATGGCGCCTCCAAGCAGCTTTCTGGCGGCAGGGCAAACGCCTGAAACCTGAACGAAGATGAACGGCCCGCTCAAATCCCGTTCAGTCGCGGTCCCCTACAAGGACGGTGACAGGGGCCAGAGGGCTCCGGGATTTCAAGGAGCCGACCATGCAGAAGACCACGATCCGCGCCGGTATCATTGCCTCGGCTCTGGCCGCCGCCGGCCTCATGGCCGCCAGCCCGACCGCTGCCCAGAGCTATGGCGGCTACGGTTACGGCCAAGGCTATGGCCAATCCTACCCGCAGCAATCGTATTGCCAATCCGACCGCCAGCAACGCCAGGCCGCCGGTGCTACCTTCGGCGCCGTACTTGGGGCCGTCGCCGGATCCCAGGTCAGCGCCCGGGGCCGTCGCACCGAAGGCAGCGTCATCGGCGGCGTGCTTGGCGCTGTGGTCGGCGCCGGCGTCGGCGGAGGCTCCGCCCAGCAGTGCCAGCCCGGCTATGACCAGCGCGGCTATGCCCATCAGGGCTATGGCTATGACGATCGTGGCTACGACAACCGCAGCTACGGCTATCAGCAGCCCCAGCCCCGCCAGCCCTACGGCTACGACCCCCGCTACGATGACCGTCGTTACGACGACCGTCGTTACGATGACCGGGGCTACGACTACGACGCTCGCGGCCAGGACTGCCGCCTGAGCGAAAGCATCATCCGCCTTCCCGACGGCCGTCAGGAGGTGCGCTACGTCCGCGCCTGCCGCGACGCCCGGGGTCAGTATCGCGTCGTCGACTAATTTCAGCCCCCCTGTCTGTCGACGACGTGGAGGGACGCCGCCGGAGGAGCAATCCCCCGGTGGCGTCTCCTCAATTGGGGGAACCCTTTGCCCACAGCAGATATTCGACATTGCCGTCGCCGCCGGTGACCGGGCTTTCGGCTGAGGCCTTGATGGTCCAGCCCAGCGCTTCCAGTCCGGCGGACACGCGGTCGAGCGCCGCCTGACGCGCCTCAGGGTCGCGCACCACCCCGCCGCGCCCGACGTCCCTGGGCCCGTCCGCCTCGAACTGGGGTTTGACCAGGGCGACCAGATCGGCACCGGGCGCCGCCAGCGACAGGGGCACGGGCAGCACCTTCAACAGGCTGATGAAGCTGGCGTCGCAGACGATCAGCGCGGGTGCCGGATCGATCTGGTCCGCCGTCAGGTCGCGGGCATCCGTGCGCTCCAGAACCACCACGCGCGGGTCCGCCGCGATCCGCTCGTGCAACTGGCCGTGGCCGACATCGACCGCGTGGACCTTGGCCGCCCCCCGGATCAGGCAGACCTCGGTAAAGCCGCCGGTCGAAGCCCCGACGTCCAGCACGCTCCGCCCCTCGACCGCGATGGGCCACAGGGTCAGGGCATGATCCAGTTTCAACGCGCCGCGCCCGACGAACGGGTGGGCGGCCTCGGCCTCGATCAGGGCATCCTCGGCGACCCTGGCTGCAGGCTTCGTGACCACCTGCCCCGCCACCGTCACGCCGCCCGCCTCAATGGCCGCGCGCGCCTGGGCCCGGCTATCGAACAGGCCGCGCGTGATCAGCAGCTGGTCCAGGCGGACGCTCACCCCAGTCGGCTCAGTCGCTCCAGAGCCTCCTCCAGCCGCGCCTTGCCGGCTTCGGCCTCGGCCAGCTTGTCGCGCTGTTCCTGAACCACCTCGGGGGCGGCGCGCGAGACGAAGTTCGGGTTGTTCAGCTTCTTGCCGAAATGGCCGATGTCGCTGTCAAAGGCCGCGATCTCCTTGTTCAGGCGGGCGCGTTCGGCGGTGATGTCGACCAGACCGGCCAGGGTCAGGGCCGCGGTGGCACCCCCCGCGACGAAGGTCACGGCGCCTTCGGGTGCGGCCCCGGCGACCGACACTTCGGACACCCGGGCCAGCATCATCAGGATCTCGCGATAGCGGTCGATGCGGGCCGTGGTCGCCGCGTCCGGCGCAATGAAGCTCAGCGGCGGGCGGGCCGTGGCCACGCTCATCTCGCCCTTCAGCGAACGCACCGCCTCCACCGTTTCGATCAGCCAGCTGACCTCGGCCGCAGCCTCCGCGTCGATCAGGCTGTCGGCCAGATCGGGCCAGGCGGCACCGATCAGCAGGGGCTCGCTGCGCGCTGCGCCATTGTCGGCGGTCTGGGCCCACAGCTCCTCGGTGATGAAGGGCATGACCGGGTGCATCAGCTTGATGGTCTGGTCCAGCACCCAGGCGGTCATGGCCCGCGTCTCGTCGCGCGCCGCCGCGTCCGATCCCTGGAAGACCGGCTTGGCCAGCTCCAGATACCAGTCGCAGAACACGTTCCAGACAAAGCGGTAGAGCGCGCCCGCCGCATCGTCGAAGCGGCCCCCCTCGATGGCCGACGCCACCTCACGCTCGGCCTTGACCAGTTCGCCGCGGATCCAGCGGTTGATGGTCTGCTCCGCCGCGGCCGGATCAAAGCCTTCGACCCGGGCGCAGCCGTTCATCTGGCTGAAGCGCGCCGCATTCCACAGCTTGGTACCGAAGTTGCGATAGCCCTCGATCCGCTGGCGGCTCAGCTTGATGTCGCGCGTGCCCGACAGGATCGCCATGGTGAAGCGCAGCGGATCGGCGCCCAGATCATCGATGATCTCCAGCGGGTCGATGACATTGCCCTTGGACTTGCTCATCTTCTGGCCCTTCTCGTCGCGGACGAGGCCATTGATGATGACGCGGTGGAAGGGCACCTCGTCCATGAAGTGCAGGCCCATCATCATCATCCGGGCGACCCAGAAGAAGATGATGTCGGCGGCGGTGACGAGGTCCGAGGTCGGATAGAAGCGCGCGAGGTCTTCCGTCTTCTCCGGCCAGCCCATGGTCGAAAAGGGCCACAGGGCCGAGGAGAACCAGGTGTCGAGGACGTCCTCGTCCTGCTTCAGGGGCTTGCCGCCCGCCTCGGCCAGGGCCTCGTCCTCGGTTTCGGCGACATAGATGTTGCCGTCGGCGTCATACCAGGCCGGGATCCGGTGCCCCCACCACAGCTGGCGCGAGATGCACCAGGGCTCGATGTTGCGCAGCCACTCGAAATAGATCTTGGCATAGCTGGCGGGCTCAAAGGTCGTTCGCCCGTCCTCAACCGCGGCAATGGCCGGCTGGGCCAGGGTCTTGGCATCAACGTACCACTGGTCCGTCAGCCACGGCTCGATGACCACACCCGAGCGGTCGCCGTGCGGGACCATATGCTTGGTCTTCTCGATGGCCTTCAGCCAGCCCTCTTCCTCGGCGCGGGCGACGATGGCCTTCCGCGCCGCAAAGCGGTCCATGCCCTCATAGTCGGCAGGCACATCGGGGCAGTCGGCGGCCGTTATCCGGGCCAGAGAGTCCATGACGTTGAGCGTGGCCAGCCCGGCCCGCTTGCCGACCTGGAAGTCGTTGAAGTCGTGTGCCGGCGTGATCTTCACCGCGCCCGAGCCCTTGGTCGGATCGGCATAGTCGTCGGCAACGATCGGCACGCGTCGCCCGGTGATCGGCAGGATCACGGCCTTGCCCACCAGCCCGGCATAGCGTTCATCCTCCGGGTGCACGGCCACGCCGGTGTCGCCCAGCATGGTCTCGGGCCGGGTGGTGGCGACGACGATATAATCGCGGGTCTCCCATTCCGTGGCCTTGCCGTCGTCATCGAAGGCGACCGGATGCTCATAGGTCACGCCGTCGGCCAGCGGATAGGCGAAGTGCCAATAGGCGCCGTCGACCTCCTTCTGCTCGACCTCGAGGTCCGAGATCGCCGTCTGGAAGTGCGGGTCCCAGTTCACCAGCCGCTTGTCGCGGTAGATCAGGCCGTCGCGGTGCAACTGGACGAACACCTTGCGTACCGCCGCGTTCAGGCCCTCGTCCAGGGTGAAGCGCTCACGGCTCCAGTCGCACGAGGCCCCCAGCCGACGCAGCTGGCGCACGATGGTGCCGCCCGACTCAGCCTTCCACTCCCAGACCTTGTCGATAAAGGCCTCGCGGCCCATGTCGCGCCGCCCGACATTGCCGGCGGCCGCCAGTTGCCGTTCGACCACCATCTGGGTGGCTATCCCCGCATGGTCCGTGCCCGGCAGCCACAGCACCGCCTTGCCCTTCATCCGGTGATAGCGGGCCAGGATATCCTGCAGCGTATTGTTCAGCGCATGGCCGATGTGCAGCGATCCGGTCACATTCGGCGGCGGAATGACGATGGAATAGGCCTCGGCCGCGCCGTCCGTTTTCGGGGCGAACAGGCCGCTGTCCTCCCACGCCTGATACAGACGGGGCTCGGCGCTTTGCGGTTCGAAATTCTTATCGAGCATGGTTTTGGCCGGTCAGGAAATTTGGGGGAGGAAGAAATTGAAATACACGGCGGCAGTGACCGCTACGCCAAAGGGCCAGCAGAAGAGGATGGCTCGCCAAAGCCTCATGCGGCGCATGGCGAGGTCATGGCGGATCGCGTCGCTCTCATACCAAAGAAACTGCAGGCTGGCCGACGGATTCAGGGTCGGGTCGAATCTCTCACGTTCTTCAACAGTCATGAGCCCGCGTTTGCGGATCATCAGGGGGAACCACAGCCCAAGACATCCGACAATCGCAGGAAATACGGACATCAAAAGCAGATAGACAATGGTGGTAAGCAGATCGGCCAAGGTCATTTCGATGAATTGAAAGAGGGCGGCCCCGCCGGAGCCGCCCCCTCAGTCTTTAGGACGAAGTCAGGGTCAGAGGCTAGCGGGGCGCACCGTTCAGCCGCGATACGCGGTCGACTTCCTTGCGGACCTCGGTCTCGACGATGCCCTGCAGATTGGCGTCGAGCCAATCCTTCAGCATCTCGCGCAGCATGGGGGTGAGCAGGGCGCGGACCAGTTCGTCGATGGTGGCGCTGCTGCCCGCCGTAGTGCCGGTCGGGGCGGCGGGTGCCGGACGCAGGGCGGCGGCGAGGCCGGCAAAGGCTCCGGCGGCCGAGGCGGCGGTCGCATCGCTGACCAGAGCCTCGTCCGACGACGGCGCGGCGCGCGGGGCGGGGGCAGGTTCCGGCTCGGGCTCCGGCGCGGCCTCATCGACGGGGAAGGGATCGGCCGCGCCGATGTCGAGATCGCCCAGGGTCTCCTGCGCGGGGGCGAACTGTTCCTCGGCCGCTTCCTCGGCGGGGGCCTCATAGCGCTCGGTCAATTCCAGCACGTCCTCGGCCGGCTCGGACTCGGCATAGGTCTCGGGTTCCGGCTCGGCTTCCGGTTCCGGCTGGGGCGCGGCCGCCGCCGGGGCCGTCTCGGCCGGGGCGTCGTCTTCCGAGATGATCCGGCGGATCGACGCCAGGATCTCCTCCATCGTCGGTTCCTGGGCGGTCGGATCAGTCATGTGTTTTAACCCCTGGCATGGTCGCTACGCTCGCGCGCAGACGGGATCGGAATGGACCGATGCGGCCCCGTGTGTCCTGTCGTCGCATCAACGCGGCCCGGAATCAACGGACCTTTTTCGCCTCTTTGGTTAAATCCCGGGCTAGTTGCGCGGCGCGGTCCGGATGACGTCGCCCTTGAGATGGCTGTCGATCGGCGCGTCCTCGGCATCGTTGGCGGGCAGGATCGGCGGCGCGGCGATGCGGTCGATGGCCTCGATTACCCCGTCCCACGGCAGGCCGCCCCGGTTGCGCACGCGGTCATAGTTGACGGCCGGATCATAAAGGTCCTCGGCCGGCACCAGCACGGTGACGTCCAGACGGCCCATGGCCAGCAACAGCTGGGCCATGGCGACGTATTCGTTGCGGCGGGCGGACGCCAGGGCGACCTGGGCCGAACGCAGTTCCAGCTCGCCGTTCAGCACATCGAGGGTCGTACGCAGGCCGACCTGGGCTTCCTGACGGACTCCCTCGGCGGCGACGGTGGCGGCGCGGACGGCTTCCTCACCGGCGCGCAGGGTCGAACGGGCCGAGATCAGCTGGGCATAGGCCGAGCTGATGGATTGCAGCACGCTGCGGCGCTGGCCCTCGATGCTGATCTGGGCGGCATTGGCCCGCTCCAGCGCCTGGGCCACGCGTGACTGGTTCAGGCCGCCGGTGAACAGCGGCACCGACAGGGTGGCCCCGGCCTGGAAGGTGGTGCGGTCGGCCAGGTCAAAGCTGGACAGGTCATTGGTCGACCCGCCGTAGGAGGCGCTGACCCGCACGGACGGCAGGTATTCGGCGCGCGCCAGGGCGACATTGGCCTCGGCGGCGGCCAGGGCGTATTCGGCGGCGCGGATATTGGGGTTCTCGACCAGGGCGATGTCGAGGGCCACCTCGAAGTCGTCCGGCACACCGGGCAGCGGGGGCAGGGGGGCCAGACGGCCCGGGGTCTGGCCGACGATAGCGGCATAGGAGGCGCGGCTGACCGACAGCTGGGCCTGGGCATTGGCCAGATCGGCCTCGGACTGGGCGAGACGCGCTTCGGCTTGGGCCACGTCGGTGCGGGTGATCTCGCCGACCTCGAAGCGGGCCGAGGCCTCATCCAGTTGGCGTTGCAGGACGGTCAGGTTCTCCTCGCGGATCCGGACGATCTCCTCATCGCGCAGCACATCGGCATAGACCTGGATGACGGTGGCCAGCACCTGTTGTTCGACCGAGCGCAGATCCTCGCGGCCCGCCAGGATGTTGGCCTCGGTGGCCGTGATCCCCAGCGAAATGCGGCCCCCCGAATAGAGGGTCTGGGACAGGCCGATGCTGGCGCTGCCCGAGGTGCCGTCACTGGTGCTGGAAGGGACATTGACGGTGGTGTCGGGGATACCGTCGCCGTTGGTGTCGACCTGCTGCGGTCCGCCGGCGATGCGGGTCTGTGTATAGCCGGCCGAGGCGCTGACATCGATCGAGGGGCGCAGGCCCGAGCGCGCCTGGACAATCGATTCGTCCAGCGCCCGCTGGTTGGCGCGCTGGCCCAGCAGGGTCGGGTTGGTCCGGTAGGCCATCCGGAGGGCGTCGGGCAGGGTGTCCTGGGCGAAGGCCGGCAGGGCCAGACCCGAACCCAGGGCCAGGGCCGCAAGCGAAATCAGCGCACGGGTGCGATTGAGCATCTTCATATCCTGCCTGACGCGGCCGGCCCGCGTCATCTCATTCTCGGTGACGAGCGTAGTGCGAGATCGTTGTGCCCGACGCCAGTTAAGTTTTTTTCACGCGGCATACGGGCCATTCCGTCGCCGTTCCTGATGCTAGAGGCTGAAGGCCGGTTCGGGGCGCAACTCGTCCAGCACCGGCGGAGTGGCGTCGAACAACTGCCGGCGCGACCAGCCCTCGGGTGTGCGGAGGTGCAGGCCCGCCTTGCCGACCGGGCCGCTGCGTTCCACCAGCACCGCGCGACCGCCGACCTTCAGGCTGTCCAGCCAGGCGTCGGGGCGGACGGGCACGGCCAGCTCGGAGACGATCAGATCCCAGCCGTCGGAGGCGGGACGGTCCAGCGGTGCCTCAACCAGGGTCACGCCGGCGGCGCCCAGGGTCGGGGCGGCAAGCGCCAGGGCCTCGGCGTCCGAGTCCTGAAGGGTGACCGCAAGACCCATCTCGGCCAGCACGGCGGCGGCATAGGCACCCGACATGACCAGCGCCCGCTCACCCGCCTTCGGGGCGGCGGCCATCAACAGCTTCGACAGATCGCGGGGCAGCATCAGACTGCGCCGCGCCGTGACCGGCACCTCGACCTCGGCATAGGCGGAAAAGGCGCGCTCCGGCGCGCACAGCGCTTCGCGCGGCACCGCCAGCAGGGCCGCCTGCAGGGCGCGATCCGTGACATCATTCACGCGGACCTGACTGTCCACCATCACCTTGCGTGCCGTCTGGAAGTCCATGCGTCGATCGATCCCTGGGGAGAGGAGAATGAAAAAGCTGGCCCGCTTATAGGAGTGTGCGTTGCGGGGGACAATGCGATCTGATAGCGAACGCGGCTCGCGATCAATGGCCTGATGGCGGAGTGGTTACGCAGCGGACTGCAAATCCGTGCACCCCGGTTCGATTCCGGGTCAGGCCTCCATCGCGGTTCCCGAACCGCCAGACCGTCTCAGCGCCAGCGCGAGCCCTCGCCGTGCTTGCCGATGCTGGAGAATTCGGGCGGCGCGGCGCTGCGGGCGTACTGTTCGGCCACCATCCAGGCCTTGAATGGTCTGAGACTGCCGAGGCACAGCACCAGAATCAGCGGCAGGGTCACCAGCAGGTGCACCCAGAACGGCGGGTGCAGCCCCAGCTCCAGCGCCATCAGGGCGGCCATGCCGATCACCCCGACGATCGACATGACGAAAAAGGCGGGGCCGTCGGCCGGATCGGCAAAGCTGTAGTCCAGGCCGCACGCGGGGCAGGCCTCGCGCACCGTCAGATATCCCTTCAGCAGGGGGCCCTCGCCACAGCGCGGGCAACGGCATCGCAGCGAGACCTTCCACAGATCGGCCCTGGGCTTTTCAGTGGGCTCCGGTCCGGGTTCCGGCGGTGTCATGGGGAGTCCTTCCTCGTCTGTTCTGCATCTGGGGCGCGGGAGTCGCGTGAACAAGTCCGGCGCAGTGTCGCACACCGGTCTGGCAGAGGGGCGGGTCAGGAACCGTTAACCGTGAAGCAACGCCTTGTTGCGAAGGTCGGCCATCATGTCCCGAACCAAGGCCAGCAAGGGCGTCCTGAGGTCGACCGTGGCGCTGGCCGCGGCCGGGTCGGTCGCGTTCGCGCCCTTGCTCACCCTGGCCCAGGAGGTTCCGGCCTCGGCCGTAACCGAGCCGCTGGCCATCCGTATCGGGACCACGGCCGACTATACGCGGATCGAGTTCGCCGGCGTGGTCGGTGCGCGCTCACGCGTATCCGTCGACGGGCGCACCGTCGTGGTGCGGCTGGGCACGACGGCCGCCCCGGATGTCTCGCGGCTCAAGGTCGATCCTCCGCCGGGCCTCGCGGCCATCGAAACCCGGGCTGTGCCCAACGGCACCGAACTGGTGCTGACCCTGGCCGAGGGGGCGTCGGTCACCCGGGGCCAGGCCGACGGGGCCGTCTGGATCAATCTCTATCGACCGGGCCAGACCCCGCCGCCGTCGGCAGCCGCCGGCGCCGCGACGACCGTCGCCGTTCGCGCCGCGCCGTCTCCGGACTCGGTCACCCTGACCTTCAACTGGGACCGTCCGGTCGGGGCCGCCGTGTTCCGCCGGGGAGAGGCCGTCTGGATTGTCTTCGATCAGGCCGCGATGCTGGACATGCAGGGCGCGGGCGATCTTGGCCCGGCGGGCGAGGCGCACTGGGCGCGCGGCCCTGACTACACCTCCCTTCGCATCGATGCCCCGCGCAACCTGCAGGTCGCCGCCTCCGGACAGGGCAATGTCTGGACTGTGACCCTTGGCGGCCGGGCCGTACCGCCGGGCGGCGTCCGCGTCGGTCGGGATGAAGAGGGCCGCGCGTCCCTGGTCGTGACCATGGCCGGGGCGACCAAGGCCGTGTGGCTGACCGACCCCCTGGTCGGCGACCGCTTTGCCGCCGTGACGGCGCTGGCCCCGGGCAAGGGGTTCTCCGGCCGTCGCCAGACCGTCGATCTGACCCTGCTGCCGTCGGCGCAGGGGCTGGGAATCGAGACCCCGACCGATGACCTGACCATTCAGGCCGCCGGTGATCGCGTGCTGGTCAGCCGGCCCGGTGGGTTGACCCTGTCTCCCCCCTCGGCCGCGCTGGAAACCGCCGATCTGGCGGCCGATACGCCGAAAAAGGCCGCCCATCCCGCGCTGATCCTGAGCCGTTGGGCGGACACGGGCGATGTCGGCTTTGTCGCCGCGCACCGCCGCCTGCAGGAGGCCGCCACGGATGAGGCCCAGCAGGCCGGCGACAATCCGCGCGCGCCGGTCGAGGCCCGTCTGGCGCTGGCGCGGTTTCTGGTCGGGTCGGGTCTTCACTATGAGGCGATCGGCGTCCTGAACGCGATCGTGGCCGCAGCCCCCGGCATGCTGGGCGAGGCCGAGGTTCGGGGGCTGCGCGCCGCCGCCCGGATCGCCATCGGCCGCCATGACGAGGCGGCGACCGACCTGGCCGGGGCGGCCCTGGCCGGCGATCCCTCCGCCCGGGCCTGGCAGGGCTATCTGGCCACCCAGCAGGGGGACTGGACCGGCGCGCGCGAGAATTTCGCCCGCGCATCCGCCGTCATTGATGATTTTCCGCCGGTGTGGCGTGCCCGGTTCGGGGCCGCCCATGCCCGGGCCGCGCTGGAAACCGGCGACACCCAGGCGGCCAGGGCCCTGATCGCCTACTGCCTCAGCCAGGACATCAGCGCGGCCGAACAGCTGGCGGTGCGCCTGGTCCAGGCCCGGCTGTTCGAACTGGAAGGCCAGACCGACCGGGCGCGGGCGGTCTATCAGGCCGTGGGTCGGGCCCCGCTGGACCAGGTGGCGGTTCCGGCCCGGCTGGCGGCGGTCCGGATCGATCTTGCGCGCGGAGCGATCACCCCGGTCGAGGCGGCGCGGATTCTGGAAGGCCTGCGCTGGCGCTGGCGCGGCGACATGACCGAGCTGGAGGTGATCCGCACCCTCGGCGAACTCTACATGTCCCAGGGCATGTACCGCGAGGCCCTGACGGCGCTTCGCAGCGCCGGAACGCGGCTGTCGCGCCTGCCGGGGGCCGAGACGCTGCAGGCGGATCTGGCGCGGGTATTCCGGGCGCTGTTCCTGGAAGGCGGGGCTGACGGCATGCCCCCCATCCAGGCGCTGGGCCTGTTCTACGATTTCCGGGAGCTGACTCCGGTCGGGGCCGATGGCGACGAAATGGTGCGGCGTCTGGCCCGGCGCCTGATCGACGTCGACCTGCTGGACCAGGCAGCCGAACTGCTGAAGCACCAGGTCGAGAACCGGCTGGAGGGCGTGGCCCAGGCCTCGGTCGCCGCCGATCTGGCCACGGTCTATCTGATGGACCGCCAGCCCGAGGCCGCGCTTCAGGTCCTGTGGGCGACACGGACGACCCTGCTGCCCACGGCGCTGGCGTCAAAGCGGCGGGTGCTGGAGGCGCGTGCCTTGCTGGGCCTGGGGCGTCTGGACCATGCGCTCGAGGTGCTGGGCAACGACACCAGCCCCGAGGCCCGCGCCGCTCGCGCCGAGGTGTTCTGGAAACAGGAAAAATGGGGCGAGGCCGCGGTCCTTTACGAACAGGGGCTTGGCGATCGCCACGCGGACACGGCCACCCCGCTGACCCGGGACGAGGAAAACCGCCTGCTGCGCGCCGCGGTCGGCTATTCCCTGGCCAGGGACGAGGCCGCCTTGCAGAGGCTGTCACGCAACTGGACACCGTTCGTTGCCCGGGCGCGGGCCCCCGATGCGCTGCGGGTCGCCCTGGCCGGTCTGAACGGGCTTGAGGATGCCGCCAGCGTCCGCGACTTCGCCGCCATGGCCGGCCGTGCCGATACCTTCACCGGTTGGGTCGAGGGCGTGAAGGGGCGTTTCAGAAACGAAGACGGCGGCAGGGTCGCCCCTGCCGCCGCCGGTTAACAGGTCTGAACGTCAGACTTAGCTGTTGACCGCATCCTTGAGCGGCTTGGACACGCGGAAGCGCACCGCCTTGGAGGCCGGGATCTTGATGGTGGCGCCGGTGGCCGGGTTGCGGCCTTCGCGGGCGGCGCGGGCGGCGGTGTCGAAGACGCCGAGGTTCGAGATGCGGACGTCGCCGCCGCTCTTCAGGCTCTTGTGAATGTTCTCGACGATGGCCGTCAGAACGCGGCCGGCATCGGCCTGGGAAACACCGGCATCCTTGGCGACGGCGGCAATCAGTTCAGCTTGAGTGGTCATTTGGGTCGTTTCCATTTTTTCGCCCGCTGCGGGCGATGACGAGCGGATCAACGCGCGTTTCCGGCGATATTGCAAGCCATGTCGGCCCAGATCGCCTGTGGATGAAAGGGTTTCAGCCGCTGCCGGCCGCCCTCTGGAAGCTCTCGACCAGGCTGCCCGCGACCAGTCGCCAGCCGTCCACCAGCACGAAAAAGATCAGCTTGAACGGCAGGGAAATCACCACCGGCGGCAGCATCATCATACCCATGGACATGAGCACGCTGGCGACCACCAGATCGATCACAAGGAACGGAACAAAAAGGAGAAATCCGATCTCGAAGGCGCGCTTCAGCTCACTGATCATAAAGGCGGGGGTGACCACCCGGATCGGCAGGTCGACGGCGGTTTCGGGGGCCTCGATGTTGGACAGGCGGGTAAACAGCGCCAGGTCGTCCTGGTCTACCTGCGAGAGCATGAAAATTTTTACCGGTTCCGAGGCCGCATCGAAGGCCTGGGGCAGCTCCATCTCCTGATCCATCAGGGGCCGGATGCCCGAATCATAGGCCGCCTGCCAGGTCGGGGCCATGACGATGGCGCTCAGAAACAGGGCCAGCGACACCAGAACGGCATTGGGCGGCGACTGCTGCATGCCCAGGGCGGTGCGCAGCAGGGACAGCACCACGACGATCCGCACGAAGCTGGTCGTCATGATGACGATCGACGGCGCCAGCGACAGGACGGTCATCAGTCCGACCAGTTGCACGACCCGCTCGGTCAGGCCGGCACCGGTGCCCAGATCGATGTTGATCGCGCTGCCCGAGGCCACTTCCTGGGCGAGTGCAGCCACCGGCCAGATCAGCGAGACCAGGGTCACCAGCAGCGACAGTGTAGCCGCGCGCTTCAGCTCCTGGCGGGTGGGCAGGGCGAAAAGGGCGGGGCGGGTGCCGGCCCGGCTCATGGCTGTGACCCGGGTGGCAGGGGGGCCAGCGACTGGCGCGGCTCGATCAGTTCGCGGCCTTCACCCAGCAGGATCAACCGCTCTTCCTGATCGATGCGGACCAGCACCAGACGGCGGGCCGGGTCCAGCACCAGGGTCTCCACGACCTTCAGCCGCCGCTCGCCCCGCTCGGTTCCAAAGCGGGCCAGCAGTTGCGGCGCATAGCGGCGACCCACCCAGGCCGCCAGACCGATCAGGCCGAGCGTGAAGGCCAGACCGAAGATCGCCCGGGCAAGGTCAAGAAAGGACATGAAGGCTCGACATGGCAGGCTCGAATCGACGCGCCCGCACGGGCGGGTTCGGGCCAAAGGTTAACCGTGAGGGTTAACGCCGCGTTTAGATAACCCGTGATTAACCATAGAGGCGGCATTTTATGCCCAGCCCGCCCGTTGCGGGTCCTCGCGCGCCAAGGAGGCTGACATGGGTGTGGCCGACCTGCCCCTGCTGACCCAGATCAAGGGTCGCCTGACCTGGCTGGATGAGCGCCAGCGCGTCATCGCCCAGAACGTGGCCAACTCCGATACGCCCGGCTATGTGGCGCACGACCTGGCCCTGCCCAAGGATTTCGCCTCGGCCATGACGGCCCGGCCGGTGACCCTGGCCCGCACCCAGGCGGGCCATATCGCGCCGCCGTCGCCAGCCGCCCGCTATGCTGCCGTCGAGGCTCCGGACTCCGAGACCACGCTGGACGGCAACTCCGTGGTGGTCGAGGAGCAGATGCTGAAGATGACCGAGAGCCGCATGGCCTATGAAGCGGCGATCGGCTTCTACCAGAAATCCATGGCCATGCTGCGGATGGCCGCGCGGCCGCCGGGCCGATGAGCACGGTTGAAGGAAGCCTGACCCATGCCCGATCCCGTTCCGCCCAGAAATCCCGCCATGGCCGTGGCCGCCGGCGCCATGAAGGCCCAGCAGTCCCGCATGCGGGTCATCGCCGAAAACATCGCCAATGCCGATTCGACCTCGCCGGTCGCGGGGGGCGAGCCCTATCGCCGTCAGGTGCCGGTGTTCCAGTCGCGCACCGTCGATGGCGTGACCGGCGTGGTGCTGGCTGAGGTGCGACCCGACCGGGGTGACTTCCGCATGGACTACGACCCCTCGCACCCGGCCGCGGACGAGAATGGCTATGTGATGCGTCCGAACGTCAACACCCTGGTCGAGGCCATGGACATGCGCGAGGCCCAGCGCGCCTATGAGGCCAACCTCAACATCATCGAGACGGCGCGCGCCATGGAAAGCCGCCTGCTCGAGATCCTGAAGAAATAGGGGGACAGGTCGCCATGAATCCGATTGCCGCCGCCCGCGCCTATCAGGCCGTTCAGGGCACCGGCGCGCCCGGCGGGGTCAGCCCGACCGATGCCCCCGGCTTTGCCGAAGTGGTTCAGAACGTTATCGCCAGCGCCACGACCCAGACCCGCGCCGCCGAGACCCAGATGACCCAGGTGGTTCAGGGGCAGGGTAGTCTGATCGATGTGGTGACCGCCATCAGCTCGGCCGAGGCCTCTCTGGAAACCGCCATGGCGGTCCGCGACCAGATGATCCAGGCCTATCAGGAAATCATGCGTATGCCGATCTGACGGCCTTCTTCGGGGCCGGAGCGCGGTGGCGGGTCCGGGCCTTGAGCCAGTCCTGCAGCGGCCCGTCGACCGTGTGGTGAAAGGCAAAGGCAAAGGCGACCGCTGCGGCGACTCCCGTGGCCCACAGCCCCCACTGGACCGGTTCGGACAGGTTCAGGCGGATGACGGCGACATTGACCACGCCGAACCAGGCGATCCGCACCACCTCATTGCTGATGAACATCGAAAACGACACCAGCGCCGCCCGCTCGATCAGGCGCGAGGGCCTCCGGACCGGAATGGCCCCGGCCGCCAAGATGATCAGCGCGATCATTGCCAGGCTGGGCAGGGCATTCTTGCCGTAGAACTGCAGGGTGATGAGGCCGACGGTCGCCAGCACGCCGACCCAGCGGGCCAGCTTGGGATTGATCCAGACCCGGTGCGCGAAGGCCGCCAGCGCCATGCCGAGGAAGAACAGCGGCAGGGCCCGGAAGAAGCCGAACTTCATCGGCATCTGATAGACGGGATAGCCCAGCAGGGTCCGGGCCAGCTCATTGGCGATCAGGTACAGGCCGATCCCCAGCACCAGCCAGGTCCAGGGGCCGAGGCGCGCACAGCCGCGCACGATCCACGGAAAGGCCAGATAGCAGCCGATCAGGGCCGAGATCGACCAGGTCGGCGCATTCCAGCCCAGCCCGCCGGGCACGCCAAACGCCTGGACCAGACCCAGTTGCGCCGGCAGCTGGCTCCAGTCGAACCATTCGGGATTACGCGGCGCCAGCCCGATGGCCGCCCCGCCGACCACCAGCGCCACCAGCGCCAGCCCCATCATCAGGTGCGCGGGCACGACCCGCAGCACCCGGCGCGTCAGGAACTCGGCGGGCGAGACCCGGCCGGTCGTCAGATTCTGGGCATACAGCCGCATCAGCACATAGCCGCTGTCGATGATGAACAGATTGGTCAGCAGAAAACCGGTGTGCTCGAACGCCGGGTGCAGCCCTTCGGCCAGGGCGATCGGACCCGCCGCCTGAAAGTGATGCAGGATGATCAGGAAGGCCACGATGAAACGGATCGCGTCCAGCCAGCCGCCCCGGGCGATGGCGGTTGTCTCTTTTCGGGTCGAAATCCAGCGATCCGGCATGGTCCGCGCTCCTCTGACCCCCATGGTCGCAAGGTCCGGGCCAGCGAAAGCGGCGCATCGTTAGGCGGGCGTTAACCACACTCCCGGCAGTTTCTGCCGGGTACGCGTGCCGGTCTGGAGAGTTCTGAGCAATGAATGGTGCCGAGGTCATGGACGTGGGGCGCGATGCCCTGTGGCTGACCATCCAGCTGTGCGCGCCGGCCCTGATCGTCGCCCTGCTGGTCGGGGTCGGCATCGGCCTGTTCCAGGCTCTGACCCAAATTCAGGAACAGACCCTGATCTATGCCCCCAAGATCCTGGCCATCTTTATTTCCCTGCTGCTGTTCCTGCCCATGATGGGCGCCCTGCTGGGCAGCTTCATGCAGACCATCGCCGCCCGCATCGCGGGCATGTAGGCGGGTGGACGGCTACGCCACTGCCGATCAGGTCTGGGGTGCCGCCCTCGTGTTCGCGCGGCTAGGCGCCATCCTCATGCTGCTGCCGGGTCTGGGCGAGACCTATGTGCCGCCGCGCATCCGCCTGTCGCTGGCGCTGGTGATCACCCTGGTCGTCTGGCCGATCGCCGCGCCCTCCCTGCCGGCCCTGCCCGCCAGCGTCGGGGGCATGGCCGGCTGGGTGATCCGCGAGGTCGCCACCGGCCTGATGATCGGTGCCATCCTCAGGGCCTTCATGACGGCGCTCGCCACGGCGGGCGAGGTGGTGTCACTCCAGACCACGCTCAGCTTTGCCCAGAGCACCAACCCGATGCAGGCCCAGCCGGGATCGACCCTCTCGGCCTTCCTGACGCTGTTGGGGGTGACCCTGCTGTTTGCGACCAACACCCACCATCTGTTCCTCGCCGGGCTGGCCGGGTCGTATCAGCTGATCGCCCCGGTGCAGCCGCTGATCACCGCGGACTTCGTGACCCTGGCCGTGCGCACGCTGGGCGACAGCTTCATGCTGGGCATCCAGCTGGCCGCGCCGGTGATCGTCTTCGCCATCATCTTCAACCTGGCGTCCGGTCTGGTCGGGAGGGTGATGCCGCAGTTCCAGGTGTTCTTCGCCACCGCGCCGCTCAGCATCCTGCTGGGCCTGTCGATCTTCACCCTGTCGCTGGGGGTAGTAGGCACGATCTTCATCGACCGCTACCGCAGCCTGGCGCAGATCTTCGCCGGAGGCGCAGGTGGCTGAGGACAAGGATCCCGAGTCCAAAACAGAAGAAGCCACCCCGCGAAAACTCGAGGACGCGCGAAAGAAGGGCGATGTCGCCAAGTCGCCCGATGTGGCCTCGGCCCTGTCGCTGCTGGGCGCGGCCGCCGTGCTGCTGCTGGCGGGCGGGCCGTTCGCCGGCATGATGGCCGAAAGCCTGCTGCCGTTCATCGCCTCGCCCCACACCATGATGGGCGCGCTGGATGCCGGGGCCGGGGTCGAGATCGGGGCCCGGGCCCTGTGGGCGGCGGCACCCTTCCTCGGCGCACTGGCGCTGGCGGTGATCCTTGGGGGCGTGGGGGGGAACCTGGCCCAGTCCGGGCTTATCTTCAGCGCCGAGAAGATGAAACCCAAGTGGAGCAAGATCAATCCACTGGAGGGGGTCAAGCGCATCTATGGCCCGGACGGGCTGATGAATTTCGTCAAGACCTTCGTCAAGCTGCTGGCCGTGATCGCGGTCTGCTGGATGGTGCTGCGGCCGCACCTGCGCGAGCTCGAGAACATGGCCGCCATGTCGCCGGCCAGTATCCTGCCCTTCGCCCGCGACCTCGCCGTCTGGCTGATGGCCTCGACCCTGGCCTTTCTCGCGGTCACGGCCGGGGCCGACTATCTCTGGCAGCGGATGCGCTTTGCCAAACGCATGCGGATGACCCGCGAGGAGCTCAAGGAAGACTACAAGCAGTCCGAGGGCGACCCCCACGTCAAGGCCCGGCTGAAGCAGATCCGGGCCCAGCGCGGTCGCCAGCGGATGATGCAGAATGTGCCCAAGGCGACCGTCATCGTCACCAACCCGACCCACTATTCCGTGGCGCTCCGCTACGAGCCGGATCAGGGCGACGGGGCACCCGTATGTCTGGCCAAGGGGGTCGACACCCTGGCGCTGAAAATCCGCGAGGTGGCGAAAGAGCACAATGTGCCGATCGTCGAGAATGTGCCGCTGGCCCGCGCCCTTTACGCCTCGGTCGATGTCGACCAGACCATCCCGCGCGAGCATTTCGAAGCCGCCGCCCAGGTGATCGGCTTCGTCTTCAAGAAACGTCGGCGGTAACTCAATCCGCTCATCCCCACGGAAGTGGGGCCCAGTCCTGAGCCCGGAGCACGATGGCCAAATCACTGGGTCCTGCTTCCGCAGGGATGAGCGGGGGATATTCGGGCTCTACCCGGCGGATATGGCATAAGAGGGCAGGCGATTCGCCTCGCAGGAGAGAGCGGGATGACCACCCCGGCCCGGCCGCTGCCCCGAGGGGCGCCGATTGATCTGACGCTGGTGCTCATGGCCATAGGCTGCGCCTTGCTGGTCGGAGCCCTGGCCTATCCGGCGTTTCGCACCAATCCATTCAGCGCGCCGGGCCTGATCCTGATCGCAGCGGCGGGCGGCGTGGCCCTGATCGGTCTGATGATCTTCACCCGCAGCGAGTCCCGCAAGCCGACCGGCGACGCGGCGGTCGAAATGCTGGAAGCCCTGGCCGAGCCTGCTGCCCTGGTCTGGTCCGACGGCCGGGTGCTGGCCTTCAATGCGGCGTGGGCCGAGGCGGAGGGGGCCACCGGCAGCTTGCCCAGACGGGGGGGAAAGGCGGCCCAGGCCCTCTATGCCGCCTTTGCCCAGGCGCGGGCGGGAGAACAGGGGCGCGCCCTGATCCCGCTGGGAAACAAGGATGTGGAGGCCTTGATCGGCCATGCCGGCCCGGGCCGGTTTCTGGTCCGGGCCGCCCCGGAAACCGTGCTGGCAGGGACCCCGGGCCGCGAGGTGGTCCCCGCCGAGGCCCAGCGTCCCCGCGCGACCGGCACCCTGCGTGAAGGCCATGCCATGGCGGCCGGTGCGCCGTTCGGCTCGGCCATCATCCGCCATGATGACCTGTTTGCCGGGCGGGTGGAACAGCCGAATGCGGCACTGGCCCTGCTGACCGGCCCGGCGTCGGCCCGCGACGCCGCCTTTGGCCATCTGTTCGATCCTGCGGGCGTGACCGAGGCGCGGGCTCGCCTGGCGGCCGGTTCGGCCGGTCCGATCGAGCTGGTCGCCCGTGCCCATCCCGAACGTATCCTGCACCTCTATGTCGCGCCCGAGGATGATGCTCGCCGGGTCTGGCTGTTCGACGCCTCGGCCCAGAAGTCGATGGAGCTGCAGCTGTCGCAGGCCCAGAAGATGCAGGCCGTCGGCCAGCTGGCCGGGGGGGTGGCGCACGATTTCAACAATCTGCTGACGGCCATACAGCTGCAGCTGTCAGGCCTGCTGGAACGGCACCCGGTGGGCGATCCCTCCTATGAGGGCCTGAACGAGATTCGCCAGACGGCCATCCGCGCGGCCGATCTGGTGCGCAAGCTCCTCGCCTTTTCGCGCAAGTCGACGGTGCGGCGCGAGCGTCTGGATCTGGGCGAGCTGGTCGGCGAGTTCGCGGTGCTGCTGCGGCGGCTGCTGCGCGAAGACGTGCGGCTGGAAACCGATCACGGGCGGGACCTGCCGGTGGTGCTGGCCGACAAGAGCCAGCTGGAAACCGCCGTCATGAATCTGGCGGTCAATGCCCGCGACGCCATGCGTGGCGTGGTCGAACCGGGCGCGGGTGTGGTCACCATCAAGACCCGCCGCCTGACGCCTGACGCCGCGCGCGACATGGGCTGGCATGATGCGCCGGACCTCGACGTGGCCATGATCGAGGTGTCGGACACGGGCCCCGGCGTGCCCCCCGAAATCCTCGACAAGATCTTCGAGCCCTTCTTCACGACCAAGGCGGTCAATGAGGGCACGGGCATGGGTCTGGCCACCGTCTATGGCATCGTCGAGCAGGCGGGCGGCCATATCAATGTGACGAACCTCGAAGGAGCTGGCGCGGCGTTCCGCATCTTCCTGCCCGCCGCCGCGGCCGCCGAGCTGGAAGCCGTCGCCCCGGTCGAGGTCAAGGTCAAGGCGCCGCGCGACCTGTCCGGCGCCGGGCGCATCCTGTTCGTCGAGGACGAGGCCGCCGTGCGGGGCATCGCCGCCCGCCTGCTGCGCCAGCGCGGCTATGAGGTGATCGAGGCCGGCGACGGCGAGGAAGCCCTGGCCCTTGCCGAGGAACACGCCGGCCAGATCGACATGCTGATCTCCGACGTCATCATGCCCGGTCTGGACGGCCCCAAGATGCTGAAACGGGCCCGGCCGTGGCTGGGCGACATCCCGGTCATGTTCATCTCCGGCTATGCGGAGAGTGATTTTTCCGACCTCCTGCAGGACGAGGTCGGCGTCTCCTTCCTGCCCAAGCCGCTGGACATCAAGACCCTGGCCGAACGGGTCAAACAGGAGCTGCACGGCGGATAGGACGACCGGGCCCTTGCCGGATCGCGGATGCGGTGCCCTTATGCGCGCCGACCTCATCCAAGGGAGCCTGCCATGATCGACCGTCGCCGCCTTCTGCTGACCGCCGCCGCAGGGGCGGGCCTTGCGGCCTCGGGGCCGGCCCTGGCCCGGACGATTGCTTCGGCCAGCCCCGTCGCCACCCTCAACGACTGGATGGACCGGGTCTTCAAGGAGCTGGTCATGACCTCGCCCGAGGCCCTGACCTCGCTGGGCTTTGACAAGGGGCCGATGGCCGCCGCCAAGGGTCAGCTGGACGACCGCTCGCAGGCCAAGATCGATGCCGACGAGGTCAAGTTCAACGCCTTCATGGACGAGCTGAACGCCATCGACCGCGCGGCCCTGAGCGGACGGGATGCGGTCAATTACGACACCGTCAAATTCTTCGGAGAGACCGTCCAGATCGGTCAGGGCTTTGACTACGGGACCGGCAACTCGCCCTACACCGTCTATCAGCTGGGCGGCTCGTACAGCAACATCCCCGACTTCCTCGACAGCCAGCATCAGATCGAGACGGCCGAGGATGCCGAGGCCTATCTGTCGCGCCTGTCCGCCTTCCCGACGGCCCTGGATCAGGAAACCGAGCGCATGCGGGCCGATTTCGCCGCAGGTGCCGTGCCGCCCGACTTCGTCATCGACAAGACCCTGCTGCAGCTGGCCAATCTGCACGACACCCCGGCGGATCAGTCGATCATGACCACCTCGATCCAGCGACGCGCGACCGAAAAGGGCATCCCTGGCGACTGGGCCGCCCGCGCCGAGCGGATCGTTGAGGGCGAGATCTATCCCGCCCTGATCCGTCAGGCCGAGGCCATGAAGGCCCGTCGGGCCGAGGCGGTGCACGACGCCGGCGTCTGGCGTCTGCCGGACGGCGAGGCCTGGTACAGCTATGGCCTGCGCTATTCCACCACCACCACCATGACCGGCGACGACGTCCACCAGATGGGCCTGGAACAGGTCGCCGAGCTGACGGCGCGCGCCGACGCCCTGCTGCGGGCCGAGGGCATGACCCAGGGCACGGTCGGTGAACGCATCGCCGCCATGGGCAAGGACCCGCGCTTCATCTATCCCAATACTGATGCCGGCAAGGAACAGCTGCTGGCCGACCTGAACCTGCAGATGCAGGACATGCAGGCCCGCCTGCCCCAATATTTCGGTCGCATTCCGAAAAGCCCGGTCGAGGTGCGCCGCGTACCGGTCTTCACCGAGGCGGGCGCGCCGGGTGGCTATTATCAGGGACCGGCGCTGGATGGCTCACGCCCCGGCGCCTACTACATCAATCTGCGCGACACGGCGGAATGGCCGAAATGGACCCTGCCGACCCTGACCTATCACGAGGCCTCGCCCGGCCATCACCACCAGATCGCCCTGCAGCAGGAAAACGACGAGGCGCCACTGCTGCTCAAGATCCTCGGCTTCTCGGCCTATTCCGAGGGCTGGGGCCTTTATGCCGAACAGCTGGCCGATGAGATGGGCGTCTATGCCGACGATCCCTGGGGTCAGATCGGCTATCTGCAGTCGCTGATGTTCCGGGCCACCCGGCTGGTCGTCGACTCAGGCCTGCACCACAAGCGCTGGAGCCGCGAACAGGCCATCCGCTACATGGTCGACACCCTGGGCGATCAGGAAAGCGCGGTGACCACCGAGGTCGAACGCTATGCCGTCTGGCCGGGTCAGGCCTCGTCCTACAAGATCGGCCACACCGAATGGGTGCGGATGCGGTCCGAGGCCATGGCTGCCCTGGGCGACCGCTTCGACATCCGGGGCTTCCACGACACCGGCCTCGCGGTCGGCGGCGTGCCCCTGACGGTGCTGGACCGGGTGATCACCGACTGGGTCGCCGGCCAGCAGGCCTGAACCCGGTCAGTCGTCGCGGTCGCGATCGCGGTCGCGGCGGCGGTCCCGCCGGTCCCGGCGGTCGCGACGGTCGTCATCCCGCCAGGAACCCGGATAGACGGTGACCGGCGGCACATAGCCATAGTCCCCGGGGCAGTAGCGCTGCGAGCCATAGGGATTGCCGGGCGGCGGCGCGTAATAGCAGTTCCGGTTTTCCCACTCGAGCTGGGCGTTCACCTCGCTCAGCCCCATGGCAATGCCCTCCATCAGGTCAGGGTCGTTGCAGCCGGACAGTCCGAGCGCGCCGACCAGCGCGGCGGCCAACAAGTGGGATCGGGACATCGCGGGGCTCCTTCGGTTCAGGGGTCAGCGGGGCCGGGGCTTGTGCGGCCTGTGCGGCGGATGCGGCCGGGGCCGGTAGTCCCGGTCGTCAGGGCAGATCTGATACGGATACCCCCAAGCGTCGATCCGGGTATAGCAGTCCGAATCCAGGATCAGCGCAAGGGCCACCAGATCGGCGGCAAGCGACACCCCGTGCCAGAACAGCGGATCGGACAGCGGGTCATCTGTCGCGCAGGCCGAAACCAGCAGGCCACAGGCGGCCAGCGCCGCGGCCCCTCTGGAACGGGTGGAACGCATCGGCATCGCGGTCATGGTCAAGCCTCCCATGACCCGACCCTAGTCCGGGACCGGACCCGGAGGCCGTGACGGAATCTGATACCGGTGTGAGGGGACCCGCCGGGGAGCCTGCTCCCCTGCCCTCTGCCGTAGAAGGGCGGGGTTTCGCCCGGGCGCGCGGCTCGCTATACCGCCCCCACATTTTCCCTCCCCCAGAGACAGAGAGCGCACATGGCGAAGATCAAGGTCGACAACCCCATCGTGGACATCGACGGCGACGAGATGACCCGGATCATCTGGCAGATGATCAAGGACAAGCTGGTCTTCCCCTATCTCGACCTCGAGCTCGACTATTACGATCTGGGCATGGAGCACCGCGACGCCACCGACGATCAGGTGACCATCGACGCCGCCCACGCCATCCAGAAGCACGGCGTCGGCGTGAAGTGCGCCACCATCACCCCGGACGAGGCGCGCGTGGCCGAGTTCGGCCTGAAGAAGATGTGGAAGTCGCCGAACGGCACCATCCGCAACATCCTGGGCGGTGTGGTCTTCCGCGAGCCGATCATCTGCTCGAACGTGCCGCGTCTGGTGCCCGGCTGGACCCAGCCGATCGTGGTCGGCCGTCACGCCTTCGGCGACCAGTACAAGGCCACCGACTTCCTGATGCCGGGCGCCGGCACACTGTCGATCAAATTCGTCGGCGACGACGGTCAGGTGATCGAGCACGAGGTGTTCAAGTCGCCGGGCGCGGGCGTCGCCATGGGCATGTACAACCTCGATGCCTCGATCCGAGACTTCGCCCATGCCTCGTTCGGCTATGGCCTGGCGCGCAACTATCCGGTCTATCTGTCGACCAAGAACACCATCCTCAAGGCCTATGACGGGCGCTTCAAGGACATCTTCCAGGAGGTGTTCGACGCCGACTACGCCGAGGAGTTCAAGAAGCGCGGCCTGACCTATGAGCACCGCCTGATCGACGACATGGTGGCTGCTGCCATCAAGTGGTCGGGCGGCTTCGTCTGGGCGTGCAAGAACTACGACGGCGACGTCCAGTCCGACATCGTCGCCCAGGGCTTCGGCTCGCTGGGCCTGATGACCTCGGTCCTGATGACGCCGGACGGCAAGGTCATGGAGACCGAGGCCGCCCACGGCACCGTCACCCGCCACTATCGCCAGCACCAGAAGGGCGAGGCCACCTCGACCAACTCCATCGCCTCGATCTTCGCCTGGACCCGCGGCTTCAAGCACCGCGCCAAGCTGGACAACAACGCCGAACTGGACCGCTTCGCCGACACGCTCGAAAAGGTCGTCGTCGACACTGTCGAGTCGGGCTTCATGACCAAGGACCTGGCCCTTCTGGTCGGCGACCAGCAGTCCTGGCTGACCACCGAAGGCTTCCTCGACAAGGTCGCCGAGAACCTCGACAAGGCGATGGCCTAGAAATCCTCCCCTGCGCAGCGGGGGAGGGGGACCGCGTAGCGGTGGAGGGGGCAAGCCTCTCCGCCGCGCCCGATTTCGCCCCCTCCACCCCTCCGGGGTCCCCCTCCCCCATACGCTGCGCTTATGGGGGAGGATTGGACTCGCGTCGGCGGGGCTTTTGTTTGTGGCCGGGCCGGGTTCGTGCATTCTGGGGCTGACACAGCCACGGAGAGGCACGTGAAAATCATCGGCAATCTGATCCTGGCGGCGGTGGTTCTGCTGGTCGTCAGCTTCTTCGCGGCCCCCGGTGTCGCCTTTTTTGCGCTGCGCGGCGCGGCGGACAGCGGTGATGTGGCCGAGCTGGACCGGCTGGTCGACTATGGCGCCATGCGCAAGGCCCTGGGCCCGCAGCTGACCGGGCGGGTCGACACCCTGACGCCGCCGCCCTCCATCCTCGAGGATCCCATCGGCGCCGTTCAGCGCCAGTTCCAGCGCGGGCCGGTGGCCGAAGGACCGAGGGCCGACGCCTACCTGACGCCTGCGGCCCTGGGCGCCCTGACCCGGGGCGAGGGACGCGCCGCCGCCCTGCGCTCCGAGGCGACGGGTCCGGATGCCGAGCCGCCCCGTGGCGGCCCGTGGCCGCGCCCGGTCTACTGGGGCATGGACCGCGCCCGCATGGCGGTGACCGGGAACAGCGGCGACGACACCGTCTTCACCTTTGCCCGGACCGGCTTCTTCAGCTGGCATCTGGTGCACGTCAGCCTTCCGGAAGAGCGCCTGCCCATCGTCGGCCAGAGCGGTCGCAAGGGCGGCTGACCGGATGGCCGAACGCGGCGACTCACGGCAACCCTGATCCCCGGGAAGCGTTGGGGTGGCGGGAGTGCCCGGTCCGTGACCGGTCAGGTAAGGTGAGGGGATCATGCGTAAACTTGTGACCGGCGTGGCCGGTCTGGCCATCGTGCTGCTGCTCGGGGCCTGGGCCCTGTCACCCGTCTTCGCCATGCAGGCCCTGACCCGGGCGGCCGAACAGGGCGATGAGGCCGCGCTGGAGCGGCTGGTCGACTTTCCCGCCGTGCGACAGAGCCTGAAGGATCAGGTGAACGCCCGCATGCTGGCCGAGATGCGGAATGGCGGCTCCGACCTCGATCCCGCCCTGGCCGGGATCGGCATGTTACTGGGGCCGGCCATCGTCTCGGGGGCCATCGATGCCGTCATTACCCCCCAGGGCGTCGCCACCATGGTCCGCACCGCCGAGGCGCCCGAGCCCCAGGACGTGCTCAACCGCCCCCGGCCGACCCCCGGCAAGACCGGGGACGACGTCCGCAAATCCTGGATCTATCGCGGCGCCAACCGCGTCGAGGTGCGCCTGACCAAAACCGACCGCCCCGACCAGCCCCTGATCCTCAACATGGACCGCCAGGGCCTGTTCGGCTGGCGCCTCGTCGAAATCGACCTGCCGGACGCGTAGGGTCAGTCCCCACTCGTTAAAGCCACAAACCAGCCCAAGGCTTCACTTGGGACCACCATTCTGGGGGCGTTAATATTCGAATGGGGAGTTGGCGCAGCTGATCGCGCTTCTTTACGATCGTGCGCCGGTCACATGTACAGAACACGTCGCAGTCGAGGCCTATCGCGTTGCCGATTAGCTCTCGATCTGCCGGATCAGGCAGTGAGGCCGTGAACGGAGCGTCGATAAGCCGGCGTCCTAAATCATTGGCGAAGGGCACGTCCTCGCCCTCGGGGTCGACGAGTTGGGTGCCATAGGCCAAAAGTTCCGCCCGCTGGTCCGCGTCCGGCGTCTGGTCGAGCTCGTAGAGTGACTTTTCGGATGCGTAGATCGGCCATCCCATTCGCTGCCCGACTTGAAAGATGTGCATCAGCGCTTCCACGTCGTTGGCCCGGGTCTCGTCGACAGGCATACTCAATGGGGCTTGCTCAAAGACGGTGGACGAGTAGCGCACCAGCAAGTTGAGCACATTCGTATCAAGGAATATGCGGCGTGGGATGTCGGCGTATGGGTATCGAGCGCAATCTGCAGAAGCCTCAGCTTGGCTGCGGTAAAGAACCCATTTGCCTCGCGATTCATCCCACTGCTCTAAAGCCACGAGACGTCCCTGAAATTCAGCATTGTGGCTTTATCCTGGAAGAAGGGTTGGCCCGGCTCTCCTGCCTGAATGTGCGTTCGATGTTGACCTGAAAAGTTCTAACCGTTTCCCCGGCGAAAGCCGGGGTCCAGATGGTCGACACTGCGTCCTTGAGCCCGCGTTTCATCCTTACACCCAAGGATATGGGCATCATCCCTGTGATCTGGATCCCGGCCTTCGCCGGGAAGGCAGATATCAGCGTCACCAACACCTGACGTGAGTTCAGTTTGCCCTCGGCGAGGCGCTCGAGTTCAAACTACAACTCTCGCTTTGCGGCAGGTTCACGGAACATCGCTTGCCTTCGATGAAGGCCTCAAAGTCGAAAGCCGTCGACGGACCGCTGGCCTCACCAACGGCGAGAGCGGCCCGGAGTGCGTCTCGGTCGACGAACTCACCAAAGTGATCGCTGAGGGTCACGGAGGAGTTCTTGCCCATGGAGCACGAATACCACGATCAGGGACGTCTGGGCAGACTCAGCCCCCCAGCGCATCCCGCACGGCCTGAAGCCCGGCTTCGGCTTTTGCCCCGTCCGGGGCGCCGCCCTGGGCGAAGTCGGGCTTGCCGCCGGCGCCTTGTCCGCCCATGGCCAGGACCGCGGCGCGGGCCAGGTCGGCGGCGTTGATCCGGTCGGTGACGTCCGAGGTCACGGCCACGGTCACAGCCGCCTTGCCGTCGGTCGTGCCGATCAGGGCGACGACGCCCGAGCCGACCTGTTTCCGGAAATCCTCGGCCACGCCGCGCAGGCCCTTGCCGTCGACGCCGTCCAGCACGCGCGCGATCAGCTTGATGCCGTTGACCTCTTCCGGGGCGGCATTGCTGCCCCCGCCGCCGCCCAGGGCGACCTGTTTCTTCAGCTCGGCGACCTGTTTCTCCAGCGTCTTGACCGAGCCCTGCAGGGCCTCGACCCGCCCCGGCACATCCGCCGGCTGGATCTTGAAGTCGCGGGCCAGACCCCGGGCCACGCGGGCCTGTCCTTCCAGATACTGGCGGGCCGCCTCGCCGGTCAGGGCCTCGATGCGGCGGACGCCGGCGGCGATGCCGCTTTCGGAGACGATCTTGAACAGGGCGATGTCGCCGGTGCGCGCCACATGGGTGCCGCCACACAGCTCGACCGAATAGGGTTTGTCCTCCACCAGGCTGTGGCCCAGCGTCAGCACCCGCACTTCGTCGCCGTATTTCTCGCCGAACAGGGCGATGGCGCCAGCCTCGATCGCCGCCTCGGGGGCCATCAGCTTCGTCTCGGCCGGGATGTTCTGGCGGATGACGGCATTGACCTCGGCCTCGATGGCTTCCAGCTCGGCCTCGGTCACGGGCGCATTGTGGCTGAAGTCAAAGCGCGCGCGTTCGGCATCGACCATCTGGCCCTTCTGCGCCACCTGCGGGCCCAGCACATTGCGCAGCGCCGTGTGCAGCAGGTGGGCGGCCGAGTGGTTGGCGCGCGTGGTCCGGCGCTTGTCCGCATCGACCGACAGGGCCGCGCGGGTGCCGGTCGCCAGCGTGCCGGCAGTGATCTCGGCGACATGCACATACAGGTCGCCGGCCTGCTTCTTCACATCGATGACCTCGGCCGAACCGCGTGATCCATCGGAATTGGGCCATTCGATCACGCCGTGGTCGCCCGCCTGGCCGCCGCCCTCGCCATAGAAGGGGGTGGTGTCGAACAGGACCTCGACGATGTCGCCGACCGTGGCGCTGTCCGCCGACTGGCCCTCCTTCATGATGACCAGCACCTCGCCCGAGCCGTCGATGGCCTCATAGCCGGTGAAGACCGTCGGCCCCAGCCGGTCGCGGATCGACATCCATTCGGCTGCATTGGCCACCTGGCCCGAGCCCTTCCAGTGTTCGCGCGAGCGGGCGCGCTGCTCGGCCATGGCGTGCTGGAAGCCGTCGACATTGACCGAAAACCCGCGCCGGCGGGCCTCGTCCTGGGTCAGGTCCAGCGGGAATCCATAGGTGTCATAAAGGGTAAAGGCCGTCTGGCCGTCCAGCATGTCGCCGGCCCGGAACCCTTCGGTGGCCGTCTCGAACAGGCTCATCCCCTTCGACAGGGTGGTGCGGAAGCGGATCTCTTCCTGCTTCAGCGTATCCTCTACAAAGGCCTGGGCCCGCTTCAGTTCGGGGAAGGCCTCGCCCATCTCATCGACCAGGGTCGGCACCAGCCGGTGCATCAGCGGATCCGACGCGCCCAGCAGGTGGGCATGGCGCATGGCCCGGCGCATGATCCGGCGCAGCACATAGCCCCGGCCCTCGTTCGACGGCGTCACCCCGTCGGCGATCAGGAAGGAGGCCGACCGCAGATGGTCGGCGATCACCCGGTGCGAGGGGGCGCGCGTCTCGTCCGACGGCGTCGAGGTCAGCTCTTCCGAGGCCCGGATCAGGGTCTGGAACAGGTCGGTGTCGAACACCGAATTCTTGCCCTGCAGCACCGAGGCGATCCGCTCCAGCCCCATGCCCGTATCGACCGAGGGCCTGGGCAGGTCGCGAACGATCGCGTCGTTCTCCTTCTCGAACTGCATGAAGACGTTGTTCCAGATCTCGACGAAGCGGTCGCCGTCCTCGTCGGGGCTGCCCGGAGGCCCGCCGGGAACATGGTCGCCATAGTCGTAGAAGATCTCGGTGCACGGGCCGCAGGGGCCGTTGTCGCCCATGGCCCAGAAATTGTCCGAACCCGCGATCCGCACGATCTTGTGGTCCGGAAAGCCCGTCACCTTCTTCCAGATGTTCCAGGCCTCGTCGTCATCGATATAGACGGTGACCATCAGCCGGTCAGGCGACAGGCCGAAATCGCCGGTCACCAGCTGCCAGGCCTTCTCGATGGCGTGGTCCTTGAAATAGTCGCCGAACGAGAAATTCCCCAGCATTTCAAAGAAGGTCAGGTGCCGCGCCGTATAGCCGACATTGTCCAGATCATTGTGCTTGCCGCCCGCGCGCACGCATTTCTGGCTCGAGGTCGCCCGCGGCGCCGGCGGCCGGGCCGCGCCGGTGAAATAGTCCTTGAACGGCACCATGCCCGCGTTGACGAACAACAGCGTCGGATCATTCTGCGGCACCAGCGGCGCCGAATGGATCGGCATGTGGCCGTCCGCCTTGAAATAATCGAGGAAGGTCGAACGGATCTGCTTCAGGCTGGACATGGACGGCGCGGGCTCGGTCAGGCGGGAGGAGAGGGGAGGCAGCCGTCATATAGGGGATCGCGTCCGATTGCATCACCTGCCCGTGATCGATGAGGAGGGATCGGAGGCGCGACACTGCGGCGGGCGACGGTGCGACGCCGGCGGGATAGGGTCCATCCATGCGCGAAGTGGTCGTCTGGTATGACGGGGCCTGTCCCCTGTGTCGCCGCGAGATCGGCGTGATGCGGCGGCTGGACCGGCGCGGGGCCCTCTTGCAAAGGCGCCTGCCTGTCGTCTGCGGCTGATCAGGTTCATCACAGAGAGCACGGAGGCGACACGGAGGGCACAGGGGGGCTCTGGTCCTGGCTCAGCCTCTCGTCAGTCTCGCCCCTGCCGTGGTCTCTGTGACTCCTCTGTGACCTCTGTGATGAACCCCTTTCAGGCCCGTCCACAACGGACGAAGCCGCCCGACCGGGGGGTCGAGCGGCCTCTTTCCCCGGACGGGGTCGCGGGGTCGGTGGCGGGTCGCGAGGAACCCGACCGGGGAAGTCTTTAGCGAGGCCTGGGAAAGGGGAGGGCGATCAGCCCTCCAGGTCCTGCCCCTCGTCGGGCTCGGGCGAGCCCAGCAGTTCGTCGTCGATCTTGCTGGTCGACTGACGCACCGCCTTTTCGATGGCGTCGGCCACATCCGGATTGGCCTTGAGGAATTCGCGCACATTCTCGCGGCCCTGACCGATGCGCTGGCTGTCGTAGGAGAACCAGCTGCCGGCCTTTTCGATCACCCCGGCCTTGACGCCCAGGTCAATGATCTCGCCCAGCTTGGAGATGCCCTCGCCATACATGATGTCGAAGATCACCTCGCGGAACGGCGGGGCCACCTTGTTCTTGACCACCTTGACCCGGGTGGTGTTGCCGACCACCTCGTCGCGGTTCTTGATGGCGCCGGTGCGACGGATATCGAGGCGCACCGAGGCGTAGAACTTCAGCGCATTGCCGCCCGTGGTCGTCTCGGGCGAGCCGTACATGACACCGATCTTGTGCCGGATCTGGTTGATGAAGATGACGATGCAGTTGGTCCGCGAGATCGAGGCAGTCAGCTTGCGCAGCGCCTGGCTCATCAAGCGGGCCTGAAGGCCGGGCAGGCTGTCGCCCATCTCGCCCTCGATCTCGGCCCGGGGGGTCAGGGCGGCGACCGAGTCGACCACCACAATGTCCACCGCGCCCGAACGCACCAGGGTGTCGGTGATTTCCAGCGCCTGTTCGCCATTGTCCGGCTGGCTGACCAGCAGATCATCCAGGTTCACGCCCAGCTTCTGGGCATAGACCGGGTCCAGCGCATGTTCGGCGTCAACGAAGGCGGCCACACCGCCGACCTTCTGGATTTCCGCCACCGTGTGCAGCGCCAGCGTGGTCTTGCCCGAGCTTTCCGGGCCAAAAATCTCGATCACCCGGCCATACGGCAGACCGCCGATCCCCAGCGCCATGTCCAGGCCCAGCGAGCCGGTGGAGATGCTCGCTATCTCGGCCACAACCCCGCCCTTGCCCAGCTTCATCACCGAGCCCTTGCCGAACGCCCGGTCAATCTGGGCCAGCGCCGCTTCCAGAGCCCGCGCCTTGTCGCCGTCTTCCTTGCCCACCAGTTTCAAAGCCGCCTGTGCCATTGCCTTTGTCTCCCTTGCCATGATTCCCATCCGACTTCGGGAGAGACCCGCCACGGGGATGGACATCCACCCCCGGCCCCGTCCCGGTGACCGGCATATGTGCATGTTTTGTTCTGGTTGCCAATATGTTCTTTTCCGGGGTGCGACCGGGATTGACGTAGGGGGCAAATGGCGCGCCCCCTACGAGGCGCGGCGGCCGCTCCCTTGGCGTGCCTAGAGCGCGCCGGGCGGAAAGAAGTCAGCGCGCTCCCTGAAGCGCTTCTGCATGTAGCGGAGGCAGATCAGAAATCCCACGGCACCCAAGGCACCGGCCCCGGCCAGCAGCGCGTCCCCCCTGTCGCCGCGCAGAGCGGCCAGAACGGCAACGATCAGCGCCCCGACGCCCACAACGGCGCCTATGATCTCGTTCAGCCGGAGCATGAGGAAGAAGAGGCGGTTCATCCCTCAAGGAAACCAGATTTCCGGCCCTTCGGCCATGGGTACAGCGCCGCCGTCAAACGTCAGGAGGACGGCGCGTAGTAGCCAATCGGGTTCATCACAGCGATCACGGCGCATTCACAGCGACCACAGCGGTGTCGAGCGCGATACATCGTCTCCTCCCCATCTCTTTGATGGGGAGGGGGACCACGAAGTGGTGGAGGGGTTTTTGACCGCGCGCTCCGGCCTCCAGAACCCCTCCGTCACGGCGCTGACGCGCCGCGCCACCTCCCCATCTGCGACAGGGAGGAGACAGATGATAGGATAGCCGCCCCCCAATTCCCCAGCCCCTTCAACGCCCCCACCGTTTCTCGCACCGTTCTTCCCGACCGGGTCGCGGGGTGTGCAACCCTCTGCCTGTCTCCGTCGCAGGAGAGGCGCCTCGGGACCCAGGCACTGAAGCGGCGGCGGGGGCCGGTCGAGCGGGATTGCCCGGTGTAAACGCCGGGGCCCGGGGTGTTTCTGGACACCCCGCCCGTCGCGGGCCGAGACGTCTGAAAGAGGTCGAACCGGGTCAAACGAGCCGGGGTGCGCAAGTTCGTCGGCGCCCCCGGTCCCGGCGGAAGAGACCGGAGCTTCAGACCGCTCGCGTGAACCGACCGGGGCGGCGCATAGGTCAGGTGCCGAAAATTCACACAGCGCCCGTAACGCGAAAGCAGGGCGCATACGGTTCCGGGCCCCCGGCCCGCGCGCCGCCCGCCTCTCCCTCACCTCTGCCCCCCGGGCGAGAGGGGCTTTCGCGTGCCTATCTGACCTTTTTGTAGACCGTCAGCCCCAGCACGAAGACGGCGACCGCGATGATGACGGCCAGCCAGAACAGGATGACGGCGATGTCGACGAACACCCCGGCCAGGCCTCCGAAGCCGAGCACGGCGAGAACCAGGGCGATGATGGCGAATATGACGGCCCATTTCAGCATGGGGGGAACTCCTCCGGATGACGGGTATGACCTCGCAACGCCGCGCGGCAGGCCGCGTTCCGCCGCGCGGTCGCCCCGGCGGGGCTTCCCAAGCCTGCAACAGCCCCGGTTTCGGAAATATCTGTCCGGCCGGTGATCCAATGGCCAAGCTTTGCGTTGGAAGCGGCATGACAAAGACCAACAAGCCCGCCGTCCTCAACATCCGCAATGCCCGTGCCTCCGACGTCGAGGCGATCTCGGCCTTGGTGGCCAAGGTCTACAAATCCATGCCGCCCTATACGACCGGCATGCTGCGCGGCCAGATCTCGGCCTTCCCCGACGGCCAGTTCGTGGTCGAGTACGAAGGCGACATCGTCGGCTATGCCGCCGGCTTCCGCATCGACGAGAAGACCGCCATGAGCCAGCACACCTGGTCGCAGATCACCGGCGGCGGCTATGCCTCGCGTCACGATCCGACCGGCGAATGGTTCTATGGCATGGAGGTCTGCGTTGACCCCGACCGGCGGCGCCTGCGCATCGGCCAGCGCCTGTATGACGCCCGGCGCGACTTCTGCGAGGCGAAGAACCTGAAGGGCATCGTCTTTGGCGGACGCATGCCGGGTCTGGCACGCAAGAAGGCCACCTATGCCGAGCCCGAGGCCTATCTGGATGCGGTCTCGGCGCGCAAGGCCAATGACCCGGTGATCGGCTTTCACCTGCGCACCGGCTTTGAGCCGATCGGCGTGCTCAAGGGCTATCTGGCGTCGGACACCGCCTCGATGGGTCACGCCGCCCACATGGTCTGGCGCAACCCCTATTACGTCGAAGAGCGGGGCAAGGGGTCGGCCTTTGCGGTCAAGGAGAACGTCCGCATCGCCACCGTCCAGCTGCAGGCCCGCAAGGTGGCGAGCTTTGAGGAGTTCATCGCCAACATCGAATATTTCGTCGATGTGACCGCCGACTACCGCACCGACTTTGTCGTCTTCCCCGAACTGTTCACCCTGCAGCTACTGTCGCTGGAGAAGAAGAAGCTGACGCCGGCGGAGTCGATCGAGGCCCTGACCCGCTACACGCCGCGTTTCGTCGAGGCGCTTCGCAAGATGGCGGTCGAGTACAACATCAACATCATCGGCGGTTCCCACCCGACCCAGACCGACGACGGCGACATCCAGAACGTCGCCTATGTCTTCCTGCGCGACGGCTCGGTCCACGCCCAGGAGAAGATCCACCCGACCCCGAACGAGCGCCACTGGTGGAACATCAAGGGCGGCGACATGGTCCACGCCATCGACACCGACTGCGGCCCCATCGGCGTGCTGATCTGCTACGATTCCGAATTCCCGGAACTGGCCCGGCGGCTGGTCGACGAGGGGGCGCGCCTGCTGTTCGTGCCCTTCTGTACCGACAACCGGCAAGGCTATTTGCGCGTGCGCTATTGCTCGGCGGCCCGCGCCATCGAGAACCAGTGCTACGTCGCCCTGTCGGGCAATGTCGGCAATCTTCCCAATGTCGAGAACATGGACGTCCAGTACGCCCAGTCCTGCATCCTGACGCCGTGCGACTTCCCCTTTGCCCGCGACGGCATCGCGGCCGAGGCGTCGGAGAACGTCGAGACGATCACGGTCGCCGACCTCGACCTGTCCGATCTCGCCTGGGCCAAGGCGCAGGGCACGGTCCGCAACCTGCGCGACCGCCGCTTTGACCTGTACAAGACCGTCTGGACCGACGGGGGCTGACCTAGCCCGGCAGGACCATCGGGGCCGAGGCCGAGACGGAGGTGGCCGCCACGATCAGCACCAGTCCCGCGACCGCAAGCCCCCGCCACGGCCCGGCACCCGGGCTGTTGGGGGTCATGAGGGCCAAGGGTGCCGCGAGGCTGAGCCAGAGGAGGGCGATCAGGGCCAGTATGCCCGGCAGGTCCATGCCGATGCCGAGGAAGACCGGATGGGCCATGGCCAGCAACCAGGCGCCGACCAGAACGGCCGCGACCAGGGGCACCAGAGCGATCCGCGCCCGCATCAACTCCGGATCGATGCCGGCGACCAGGGCGGCCGCGCCCGCCGCGACCAATCCGGGCCACAGGAACAGGAAGGCGGCCTCCGGCAGCAGGGCCTGGGTAAGGGTGCCCATCGCCAGCACCAGGGCGATCAGCCCCAGCCAGCGCGGCCAGGGACTGGCGGCGGGGGGCGGTACCGCGATGGCGGCGACGAGGGCCAGCCCCGTCATGCCCGCGCTGACCGGATCCCAGCCGCCGATCAGCTGGACCATGAGCCCGAGGACCGCGACGACCCCCATCCACCCCAGACGCAACCGGCCGCCCAGGCCCGCCAGAAACACCAGTGCCGCCCCGAACAGGGCCAGCCCCGTGGCCACCTCCATCAGCGGCAGCCGTTCCAGCAGCTGGTAATAGACCTCGGCCGACTCGACGCGCCGCAGCATCGGCCCCGCCGCCAGCCGCACCGCCTGCGCCAGTACAAAGGCCCCGGCCAGAAAGGCGACGCCGTCGACGGCCCCGCGCAGCAGGCTGGCCAGCGCGGTGCGGCTGCGAAAGGCGGCAAAGGCCAGCAGGCCCAGCGACACGACCACCAGTCCCCAGCCCCAGGGCGCCGCCATGACGATCATCGCCCTGCCGAACGCATCGGCATAGACGCGGTCAGGGCCGGCCTCGGGCAGGCTTTCGGCCCGCAGCAGCCGGTCGGTGACCTCCAGCGCCTGCGACCCGATGTGCTGCAGGCTGCCCCTGTCCAGCGCCTCCGGCGTCGAGGACGGCCGATGGTATTGCTCCGCCCGGCCGATGAAGGCGAAGTTCAGACCGGCCAGTCCCCGGTCGCGCGGCACGGAAAAGTCCGTGTCGTTCTGCATCATCCGATAGATGGCCACGGCCAGGGAGTTGCTGGTCACCCCGCCGTCGACATGGGGCGCGACCTCCGCCAGCAGGCCGACCGCGCCGGCGTTGCCGGGTCCGGTCTCAAACATCATGGCGCGGCCCCCGCCTCCCCGCGCCTCAAGGTTGATGACGAACCCGATCCGCGCCCGGTCGGGATAGTCTCCGAAGAAGACCCGGGCACCGTCCAGCCCCAGTTCCTCGGCATCGGTGATCAGGACGATCAGGGTGCGCTGGGTCGGCCCCCGCGCCTGGATGGCACGCACGCTCTCGAGGATGGCGGCGACGCCGGTCGCATCGTCGGCCGCGCCGGGCGACCCGGGCACGCTGTCGTAATGGGCCATCAGCACCACGGGGGCGGCGGTCGGGTCGCGCCCCGGCAGGTGACCGACCAGATTGCGCACCCGATAGCCGGCGGCCTCGGGCGACAGGTCCCAGCGCTCCATCCGCCGGATGGAGCCGGGCGACAGGGGGCCCTCCATGACGACCGGGTCGAGCCCCAGCGCCTGCATCCGGTCCAGCAGATACGCCCGGGCCTCGGCATGCTCGGGGGTGCCCAGCGGACGCGGCGCGCGCGCCAGCCGCTCGACGTCGACCATGGCGCGCCCGGCCGAGAAGCGCGCGGCTTCGGCGTCCGCGGGGCGCGGGGCGGGCGAGCGGGTCAGCAGGGCGGCCAGCCCCAACCCCATCAGAAGCGACACCAGCAGCAGAATGCCCAGCGCGGGGCGACCCCTCGGGCTCCGCGCTCGCGGCTTCGGACGGGTTGTCGACATCGTCACCCCCTTATCGACCATGGCCCGACCCTAACCCAGCCGGTCGCGGTGCGTAAGGCGGTTCAGGCGGCGCGCTGCAGGAAGCCGGGGGATTTGACGTGCAGGCCTCGCCGCCCGCTGACGGGACGGAACGCCAGGCTGTCGCCGTTCAGGCTTTCGTCCGGCCCGAGGAACAGGCAGCCGTCATCGACCAGTCGCCGTTCCAGGCCTTCCAGCACCAGGGCCCGGGCGGCGGGCTCCATGTCGGTCAGCACATGGCGGCAGAAGATGACGTCGAAGCGATCGTCAGGATCGGCCTCGGTCGGGTCGACCAGATTGGTACGCTCGAACCGCACGACCCGCTTCAGGGAGTCGGCCGCCGTCCACAGATCGCCCTGCGGATGGAACCAGCGCACCATGGCGGCCGCCGACAGGCCCCGCTGGATTTCAAAGCCGGTATAGGCCGCCTGGTGGGCCCGCTCGAGCGCCATGCGGTTCAGGTCGCTGCCCAGCACTTCGACCTCGAGCTTGAGATCGAGCGCGGCCATGGCCAGCGACCAGGCTTCCTGGCCGGTCGAACATCCCGCCGACCAGATGCGCAGGGTGCGTCCCCGGCGGGCCTGGGCCAGGGCGGGCAGCAGCTCCTCGGTCATGACGCGAAAGGCCGCGCGGTCGCGGCGGAACCAGGTCTCGCCGTTCAACAGGCACTCGATGATCTCCCACGCCAGACTGGCGACCGGCTTGCTCCACAGGGCCGCCAGCATGGCCTCGACGCTGTCGAAGCCGGCGCGCCGCGCGACCGGGCCCAGCCGGTGTTCGGCCAGATTCAGCCGGTCCCGCCGAAGCCGGTTTCCCGTGCGCGTCGCGACCAGGGCCTGCAGTCTGTCAAAGTCTTCGGGGCTCATGGCGTGGCCTGGTGGAGGTCTGGGATCGGCACCGTCAGACGGCACCGACCTCGGCGAATTTGGCGTGAAGGATTTCTCCGTCGAAGGGCTTCATCACATAGTCGTCGGCCCCGGCGGCCAGGGCCTCGGTAATCCGGTCGACGGCCGTTTCGATGGTGCAGAACAGCACCTTGGGCCGGTCGCCGTCCGCAAGGGCCCGCAGCCGCCGCAGAAAGGTCAGCCCGTCCATGACCGGCATGTTCCAGTCCAGCAGGATCACATCCGGCATGGCCCCGGTGCAGAAGGTCAGGGCTTCGGCTCCGTCCGCGGCTTCATCGACGTCAAATCCCAGGGCCTCGACGATGCGACGCGAGACCTTGCGGATGATGCGACTGTCATCGACGATCAGGCAAAGTCTGGAGCTCAAGGTCGAATTCCGTTCGGGTGCAGGTCGGATAGAGGGGGCCTCGCGGTCTCCATGATCGCAAACTGCCGGTTAACGAGGCGTTGGGAAGGGCTGTTAAGACATCTTAACCGTGGGAAGACAGGGGCAGGCGGACGATCAATTCGACCCGACTTTCGTCCGTCGAGACCTGCAGCGTGCCGCCCTGGCCGCGCACCGAGCGCCACAGCCAGTGAGGCTGGATCCACTGACCGGGCAGGCCGTCGGTCAGCTGGGCCCCCGACAGTCCCTGAACGGCCTCGGGCTTGAGGCGGGCGCGGGGGCCTTCCGATACGGTCGTCAGGATCAGATCCCCGTCCATGCGTCGGGCGTCGAGCGTGGCGGTCCCCCCGGTCGGCAGGGCACCCAGCGCGACATAGGCCAGATTGACCAGGATGCGGGCATGCGGCTTGGCATAGTCGCCGTCGGGAATCCGCCAGTCGATGGAGGCACGCCCCCCGCCCAGCAGGTCGGTGACCGTGGTCCTCAGCTCGTCGCTCGAGAAATTCTGGTTGGAGGTCGCGGCCCCATAGGCCACCCGGGCAAAGCGGACCAAGGCGACCATCCTGGCGGCGCTTTGCTGCATCAGGTCCAGCGCGTCGGCGTGCATGTCGGCCGAGTTCGGGTCGGTCATCAGGTCCAGTGCCGAGGTCATGGCCCCGGCCGGGCTGATGAAGTCGTGGCACAGTTTGGCGACGATCTGGGTGGCCAGCTCCGTCTCGTCGTGGTCGGCGGTCGCCCCCGTCGCGTCGTCGGGTTGAGGGGCAAAGGCTTGGGACATCATGGGGGCAGGGCTCCGGCAACAGCGTGGCGCAAGGCTGACCTGATTTGCCGGTTCGGGAAACCGCCGGGATCGTCTATCAGGCCGGGATGCACGATTCCCTGATGTCCGATTTCGAAAGCGGCGCGCTGGTCGAAATCCTGGCCGACCTTGCCGAGGCAGCCTCCGCGATCATCCTGCCCTACTGGCGGGCCGGTACCGAAGTCATCACCAAGGCCGACGACAGCCCCGTCACCCTGGCCGACCGTGAGGCCGAGGCCCTGATCCTGCAGCGGCTGACGGCCCTCTATCCCGGCGTGGCCGCAGTGGCTGAAGAAGCGTGTGAGGCAGACGGCCGGCCGGGCGAGGCTGCGGACTGCTTCTGGCTGATCGATCCGCTGGACGGCACCAAGGGGTTTGTCCGGGGCGGCGAGAGCTTCAGCGTCAACATCGCCCTGGTCGATCAGCAGAGAGTGGTGGCGGGTGTCGTATCCGCTCCGGCGACGGGTCTGACCTGGGCGGGCGATGCCTCCGGTGCACGCCGCCGCCGCTTCGGCGAGGCCTGGCAGCCGATCCGGGTGCGGGACCGCCCGGATCAGGCCCTCGCCCTGCTGAGCCACAGTCTGAAGGACGACGAAGCCGACAAGCTGGCGGCCCGCTATGGCTGCGGCAGTTGGACCGGCATGGATTCCTCGCTGAAATTCTGTCTGATCGCCGAAGGGCGGTTCGACGTCTATCCCCGCACCGGCCCGACCTCGGAATGGGATACGGCGGCCGGCCAGGCCGTGCTGGAGGCCGCCGGCGGTCGCGTCATGGACATGAACGGCGGCCCGCTGGCCTATGGCAAACCCGGGTTCATGAACGGTCCGTTCGTGGCCATGGGCGGCTAAGGTTAGTCCCGAACCTGACGCAGCAGATGATCGGCCCGGTCCGCGATCAGGTCGGCGCCTTCCTCGCGCGCCGCGCTCGCGGCCTCGATCAGCACCAGGCGGACCGGGCCGGCGGGCTTGTCCAGCAGGCGCGCCCTGGCCAGTGCAATCCGGGCCAGCCCGATCTGATCGACCGACCAGGCAAGGGGACGAGGGGCGTCCATGGCCAGCCGGGACCGCAAGCGGGCAGCCAGCCGGTCGAGCGCCAGAAGGTCGCCCTGAGTTTCGGCCTGCATCACGCCAGCCTCGACCACCGTATCGGCGAGGGCCAACCCCAGGACCGTGCGGGACTTGATCAGCGCAGCCGGAATCGCCGATGGCCCGCCGTCCCCGGTCAGACAGGCCGCCCCGGGCAGGGCGGCGGACCGCGCGAGGGTCACGGCGGCCCAGTCCATCGGGCTGTGGTCGGCCGTGAACTGGTCGCAGGCGGCATCGAACAGGGCGCGGCCCTGCTCCACCGCCTCATCATTGTCCGCGAGGGTGGCCAGCGCCGACAATCCCGCCCCGCACAGGGCCAGGGCGCGGGCCCGGGTCAGGGGCCTGCGATCCGACGGACAGGTCTCGACCAGATCGCGCAGTTCCCGGCCGGCCTGGTCGAGGAGACGCGCGTCGCGCTGCTGAATCCCGAACATCAGGGTCAGGGCCGCCCGGTCCAGCTTTAGCGCGTCCAGCAGCGGACCGGGACGACGCGACAGCTCGTGGACGGCCTGATCCAGAAAGGCCATGGCTTCCAGACTGTCGCCCTCCGACAGGCGAGCCTGTCGGGCCTTGATGCGGGCGTGAAGGGCGGTCAGCCGGGCCTTGAGCGCGGGCCGTGTGGCGTGATCCTTCAGGCCGTCGGTCAGGCTCAACGCGCGACCGAGGGATTCGGGCCCGCCATACAGGTCGAAACTTAGCACCATGGTTTCGGCCAGGGCCATGACGGCCTCGGCCCGTTCATCATTGGTACGCGCCGCCTTGCGGGCGTCGAGAGCCGTCAGCCGCGCGTGTTGCAGGCTGTCGGCGGCACCGGACCGGCGGGTGTGCTCGCGCCACAGCGCCGAGGCCAGCAGCCAGGCCTGAACGGGGCGCGGACAGGTGGCCCGACCCGCATCGATGGTCTGACGCCGGGCCTCGCCGCGCAGCACATCGACGTCGACGACCTCAAGCCAGCCGAGATCCTGATCGGCCTGGGGGCCGTCAAAAAGCCGCCTGAGATCTCGCCCGAACTCGAACATGGGCCACGCTCCGATCGTCCCGACGCGGGACGTATCGCCCGCCACAGACCCTGACGAAGCAAACGCGGTGCCGCCCGTCCGGTTCGCCCCGGCCGGACGACGCCGGCATCACAGACCGAGCGCCTCGATCATCCGCTCGACCAGAACGTCGGATATGTTCAGAAATTCATTCAGTTCGCGCGAGACATGCTCCAGGGTCACCCCTCCGTCGGTGATGACGTAGCGCTCAATGGCGATGGCTTCGTCAAAGACGATGACCTTGGCGATGCTGTACTGGCCGTTGAAGGTGTTGGCCAGTTCCTCGAGGGTCGGGCGTTGTTCGGGCGAATAGCCCCAGCTGGCCATGATCGACAGGCCGAGGCAGCCTTCGGGCTGACCCTCCTCGTCGCAGACCCGCTGCTCGACCGTCATCTTGAATCCGCCTTCGACGGTGATGTTGAAGATGCCGGGCTCGACCTGCTTCAGCTCGTCATAGCCCTGACGCGACAGAACGGTCTGAAGATCGGCATGGGTGAGGGCGAAGTAGACCTCTTCCGTGCCCCGGCGGCTCTGGGCCTCGGCCGGCACGGCCATCCCCAGGCTGAAGACAGCCAGCATGGCCGCGATGACGTAACGCATGATGATCCCTCTCCCTTGATCTGTCAGCAGCTTAAACAGAACAGGCTCTGCCTGACCAGATGACGAAGGCTGACGGGCTCAGCCCCGCTCCTTGGTCTTCAGGAACCGCACCTTGGGGAAGCGTTCGCTGACATAGCCGGTTTCCCAGCTGCTCTTGGCCAGGAAGACGGGGTCGGCGTCGATGTCACCGGCCATCTGCGGGCGGTATTTGCCCATGAAGTCCTCTAGGTCGGCCCTGGTCGCGCCTTCGGCGGGGGCGATCCAGCGGGCCTCGGCGTAAGGGCTGGGCTCGAAGATGACGTCGAGGCCGTATTCCTCGCCCAGGCGGTCGGCCATCACCTCGAACTGCAGCTGGCCGACGGCACCGACGATGAAGTCCGCACCCAGCTCGGGCCGGAACAGCTGGGTGACGCCTTCCTCGGCCAGACCCTCCAGCGCCTTCTTGAGGTGCTTGGCCTTGAGCGGATCCCTGACCCGTACGCGCTGCAGGATTTCAGGCGCGAAGTTCGGCAGGCCCTGAAAGCGGACCAGGCCGCTCTCTGAAAGACTGTCGCCGACGCGCAGGACGCCGTGGTTGGGAATGCCCATGACGTCGCCGGCGTGGGCTTCCTCGGCCAGTTCGCGGTCCGAGGCGAAGAACATGATCGGCGCGTTGACGGACAGCGACTTGCCGGTGTTCTGCACCTTCAGCTTCATGCCCCGTTTGAAGCTGCCCGAGGCCATGCGGAACATGGCGATCCGGTCGCGGTGATTGGGGTCCATATTGGCCTGGACCTTGAAGACGAAGCCCGTGACCTGATCCTCTCCCGGCTGAACGATGATGTCCTCGGGCGGGGGGGCGTTGCGGGTGTCGGGCGGCGCGGCCTTCTGGGCCTTCAACGGCTTGGGCGACGGGGCCCAGTCGCCGATAGCCTTGAGCAAGGCCTCGATACCGAAGTGGCGCAGGGCCGAGCCCCACAGCACGGGCGTCATATGGCCTTCGAGGAAGGCATTGACGTCAAAGGTCGGATAGCCCTCGCGGACCAGCTCCAGCGCCTCGTTCAGATCCGCGTGCTCGCCGCCCTCGAAATAGCGGTCGGCCTGATCCAGCGGCAGGGCCTCGGGGTGGTCCGGCTCCTCGGCGGCGCCGGGGGCCTTGCGGGCATAGGGCTGGAAGGTGCCGGTCGCGACCTCGACCATGCCGCGCAGGCGATTGCCGCTTTCGGCCGGCCACCAGATGGGGGCGGGATCCAGCTGCAGGCGGCTGGCGATCTCGTCCAGCAGGGCCATGGGATCCTGGGCCTCGCGGTCCAGCTTGTTGATGAAGGTGATGATCGGGATGTCACGCAGGCGGCAGACCTCGAACAGCTTGAGCGTCTGCGGCTCGATGCCCTTGGCGGCGTCCAGCACCATGATGGCGCAGTCGGCGGCGGTCAGGGTGCGATAGGTGTCTTCCGAAAAGTCCTCGTGGCCCGGGGTGTCCAGCAGGTTGAAGCGCTTGCCGTCATGCTCGAACGTCATGACCGACGCGCTGACGGAGATGCCGCGCTCCTTTTCGATCTTCATCCAGTCCGACCGGGTGCGGCGGTTCTCGCCGCGCGCCCGCACGGCCCCGGCCGCGCGGATGGCACCACCGGCCAGCAGGATGTGCTCGGTCAGGGTGGTCTTGCCCGCGTCCGGGTGGGCGATGATGGCGAAGGTCCGGCGGCGGGACGCTTCCTGGGCGAGGGAGGCTTGCGACATGGCGCGGGGGGTTAGCCTGTCCCGTGCGCGAAGTCACGCCGGGAACAGGCGGGAGATCATTCCGCTGCGGCCTCGATCTCCGCCCCGGCCTGGGCGTTGTCCTCACGGACGACCCCGTTGGCCTGATCGATCAGCTTTTGCGCCTGCTCGGCCCCTTCGCCGCCATGGGGGGCGTTGGCCAGTGGTTCCAGCAGGGCGATGGCAGTGGCCTTGTCCCCGGCCGCGAGGAAGGCGTGCCCCGCCCCCAGACGGATGCCCGACAGTTGCGGGGCGGCGATGAAGGCCATCTCCCACGTCGCCAGGTCATTGTCGTTGGGATAGCCGGGTGCGCCCTGGCGAGAGCGGGCGATAAGCAGCAGGGTCAGATAGTTGTCTGGATCCGCACGATAGGCGGTGGCCAGATAGCCGCGCGCGAGGTTCATGAGGTCGGTCGGGTCTTCCGACTGCTCGGCGGCATCCTCGATACGGGCCATGGCCATGAACTGCAGGGCTTCGACGTTGTCGGGCTGCTGCTCCAGAAGCCGGGTGAAGGCCGCCTCACCGGCTGCCCGGTCGCCCATGTGCAGCTCGGCGTGACCCAGCACCAGCAGCGCCAGCGGGTCGTCCGGATGGCGCGCGGCCATCCGTCGGGACTCTGCCAGCGCGGCGGCACGGTGTTCCTCGGACATCGGCATCTTGAGACGCTGCCCCAGCAGCAGCAGATCATTGGCCGAGGGCGGCAGGCGGCTGACTTCGATCTGGATGTCCAGGTCGATGTTGTATGTGTTCAGCTCGATCCGGCCGTACAGATGGTCGCGAAGCACATTGCGAAGCTGGTCCAGCGTCAGGCCGGTCGCCTGCTGCATGGCGGTTGTCGGATCAACCCCCTGCCGGATCAGGCCCAGATAGGCCTCCAGCTTCACGACGCGATCCGGGGCGCTCATGAACCAGTGGGTCAGCAGCCAGGCGACCGGGTAATAGGTGGCCCGGTGGATGTCGCGTTCGACCTCTCCGAAGCGTTTGCTGAGCAGCACGCCCAGCGGCAGCCATTGCACATTCGTCAGCCATGAGGCGCGCGCCTCGCTGTGGGCACCGACCTGGATACGGTTGGGCCAGACCCGGGCCGTCATGACGTATTCGGCCAGGCCCTCGACCAGCCAGCCGGGATAGTAGGTCGAGAAATGCTGGAAAAAGAAGTGGTGCGCATATTCGTGCAGCAGGGTGAAGTCCCCGTCGCCGGTCACGGCAACGGCAAAGATGTCCTCTTCCCCCGGGTAGTAGAAGCCTGCGACCGAGCCGGAGATGCCGGGGGCAACCTTGCGAAGGTCGGCGCTGCGTCGCACCAGATAGATGGGCAGCTTGCGGGCCACGGGGCGATCAATCGGTACGCCGAAGCGCATACGCAGGAAGCGGTCGAACACCTCAAGCTTCATGGCGTATTCGCGCAAGGGGCGTTCGCCACCCTCGGAATAGATGATGAAATTGGGCGTCTCGGCCTTCAGCCAGTCGGCGCGCGCCGGTGACGCGCCGGTGGCGACGGCCAGCAGAAGCGCGGCGGACAGGGCCAGGCCCAGACGTGTGATGATGCTCATGACCTGATGCTCCCCCGAACAGACCGTCAGGCTAAAGGGGAAAACAGGGGGGAGGCAAGCTTGGGTGTTTACGTCTCAGGCTGCGAGGCGGCCCCAGACGGCGCGATCCACGGCCGCGGCGTCGGGCTTTCCGCCCCGGGCGCGGGCATGGAGCTGGGAGAGGACCTCGTCCGGCAGGGCGCAGAATTGCGGCTCGACCAGCGCCGGGTCACAGCCGACGGCAGGGGCAGCGAACAGGGCGGCGGTGATATCCGGACCCCGGTCGTGGATCAGCCAGGCCAGACGGCGTGCCCGGGCCGGGTCGTTGCGATGCAGCAACGGGTCTTCGGCAAACAGTTCGCACCCCAGCTCCAGCAGATAGTCAAAGCCCAGCTTCTCGAACCGGCGCGCGTCGGCGGGCGTGACCGGCGAGGCCTCGTCCAGATCGAAGACAACGTCGTTGAGAAGGAACAGCATAGGCACACCCACCATCACCAGGGTCATGATCGCCCCGTTGTGATCACCCTAGCGGGCAGCGTTTGAGGTTCCGTTCCCGAACGCGGTTAAGCATTTACGACCAGCCTAACGCGGTCAGGCGACCTTCTCGGTGAGGAAGTGACGGCCCTCGCGGTCCTCGATCTCGACCACCCAGAGGTCGCCGTCGAAGCGGGCCTGTCGCTCTATATAGGCGTCGATCTCGGACTCGACTTCGGTGTCGAGGGGGCGCATCCACAGGGGCTGGCCGTCCGGTCCGGTCGCCTCGGAATAGAGGCGGGCGGTGCGGTTGGCGCTGTCATAGACCTTGACCAGAACGGCACCCGCGCGTTCGTCGCCCTTGCGCGCAACCGTGGCGAAGGCCCCGCCCGACTGGGCCCGTCGGATCAGGGCCCCGACCCAGACATCGGTGGCGAGAAGCAATTCGATAACCCTGCTTTGAAACCCGGCTGGAAGGTCTGAGCCTTAGGCTGCCGCCCATGTCGAGGAAAGCACAGATTGGTCGTGCAGGGTCTGCCATGGCCATGGCGGTCGCCTTGCTGACTGCCGCCGGTCCTGTGGTGGCCGCAGGATCGGTGCCCTTCTATGAACGCAGCTTTGTGCTGGCGGCGCATGAACGGTGCGGCCTGTTCAGCGCCGATCTGGGCGCGGCTCTGACGGTATCCACGCGGCAGGCGCGCAGCGCGGCGCTGCGGGCGGGAACCGAGACGGCCGAGGTCAACGCCACGGCGCGAAGGGCGCAGGCGAGGGCGGCCGCAGTCGCCTGCGACGACCCCGAACTGGCCATGGTGGCGGGCCGGGTCGAGACCGCCTTTGACGGCTGGCGGCGCATTCCCTCACTGAGCTTTCCCGGGCTGAAGCAGCCCTGGCTGGCGGACCGGCGGGCCTATTCACAGGAGACCTGGGCACTCAGCCAGGCGTCGCACACCGGGGCCTCGCCGGTGCGGTTCGGCCAGACCTCGGCCCGGGGCGAGATGAAGGTGGTGGTGTCCTTCGTCGGGGCCCCGCGGCCCTATGCGGCCCGCGTCGTGATGCGGGACACGGGCGTCATGGCGCGCCCCTGGCTGGGACGTGCCGGGGCGATGCCGCCCGCGCCCTCGCGCCGGGCGGTGATGGCCATGTCCCAGGCACCGGCGACGCGGATGCTGCTGGCTGCGGATCGCCGGGCCGGCGAGGTCTGGACCTTCCCCGCCAGCCTGGGCAGCCAGCTGGAGGGGCTGGATCCGCGCGAAGGATTCTGGGTCGAATTCCTGTTCCGCGACGGCAGTGTGGCGCGGGCGGCCTTTGAGGTCGGCGATGTCTCGGCGGGCCGGGCCTTCCTGCAGATGGGCACGCTCTAGGTATCAGAGGCCGCCGGCGGGAAGGTAATGATCTCGGCACCCGGATGCTCGCCGGGACCCACCTGATGCTTGTGGACCGGCAGGCGCACAGTCACGGCGGTGCCTTCGCCGAGAGTGCTCTCGATCGACAGCCGCCCGCCGTGCAGCTCGCTGAGGGCGCGGGCGAGCGACAGGCCAAGCCCCGTGCCCTGGGCGCGCTGGGCCTCGCCCCCGGCCTGTTCGAAGGGCCTGCCGAGCCGCTTCAGATCTTCCGGCGCGATGCCGGTTCCCGTGTCCGAGACGATCAGCTCCAGATAGGGGCCGATGCCCTCGACCGTCACCGTGACCGAGCCCTGGGCCGGGGTGAATTTGACCGCGTTTGACAGCAGGTTGAGGGCGATCTGCTTGAGGGCGCGGCGGTCGGCCTCGACCGTCACGGGCTCGGACGGCAGGACGGTCGACAGATTGACGCCGGACTCATCGGCCTGGGGCCGCACCAGGGCCAGGGCGTCGGACAGGACCTCGCGCGCATCGAACCGCTCGATGCTGAGTTGATAGCGTTCCGCCTCGATCTTGGAGACGTCGAGCACGTCATTGATCAGGTCCAGCAGGTGACCGCCCGCCGAATGGATCGACTCGGCATAGTCGGCATAGCGATCCGGCAGGGGGCCGAACAGGCTCTGGCGCATGATGTCGGCAAAGCCCAGCACGGCGTTCAGGGGCGTGCGCAGCTCGTGGCTCATGGTCGCGAGGAAGCGCGACTTGGAGCGGCTGGTGGCCTCGGCCTCGGCGCGGGCGGTGTCCAGGGCGACCTCGCGGACATAGGCATCGGTAGCGTCGAAGGCCTGGGCGATCAGGCGCGGTTCGCCGTCCGGATTGTCCATGCGCCGGACCAGAAGGGCGATGCGGCGATCCAGGGCCTTGCGCGGGGTGAAGCGGATCTGGGCCTCGCCGCCCGCCCCCGCGCGATTGAGTGCGGCCATCAGAATCTGGCGATCCGGCGCATGGACGGCCGCCATCAGCCCTTCGTCCAGCAGGGGGGCAACCGGCAGGGGCTGGGGCGGGACGCCGTAGGCCGCCAGCACCCGCCCGGTGCCGTCGAGAACAAGGGTCAGGCCGGGCTGGGCCGACAGCACGGTTTCGACCCGGGCGACCGAGGTCAGGGCCTCACTCAGATCATGCTCGCGTCGGCTCCAGGCCAGTTGCAGGGCGACGGCGGTGGCCGCCGCCGCCGACACGGCCGAGAAGGCCGCTGTAAAGGGCAGGGTGATCGCCGCTGCGTCGCCGACAAGGACCGCGCCCATGCCGATCAGGGCCGAGAGGGCCGAGGCGCCCGTGCCCAGCAGGGCCAGCTTCAGCCCCCCCGGCCGTCCGCCGCCCAGCAAAAGGCCCGCCACGACCGGCATCAGCAGATAGCCCGACAGGCTGCCGCCCACGCCGCCAGAGAGGAGAGCGGTCACCGCGGCGGCCAGCGACCAGATGCCCAGCACACCGAGGCGGGCCCGGGCACCGTCCCGCCACAGCAGGGTCAGACCGGCCAGACCCGGAACCGCCATGGCCAGCATGCCGAAGAAGGCGGGTCCGCTGAGCCCTGGCCCCGGCTCGATCACGCGCAGGGCCAGCGCCGCCAATGCCGTCACCACCGCCCAGGCCGCGTGCGAGGCGGTCAGGGCGGGCAGATCGCCGGGATGGCGACCGTTCCGGACGGGAGGGGCGGGAGGCGGCAAGAGGGTTCCGACTGGGTAAACGGGGCGGTGGTCACAGGCTGGGGCTTCCAACCTACTGGTCGGGGCGATTCCCTGCGAGGCCGCTCCCGTGTCAGGGGATTGGCCGACAGGGGACGGGCGCAGAAAACTGGGGAGCGACGGGCCGTTAACGATTAACGCCGGGGTGTCGCATTGCCCCGGGCGGTCGTCATGCCTATTCGAGGCAGCATGGCCGCGACGCGCACCCCCCCCGCCGAGACCCTGGACGAAGCCCTGGCCGGGTTGCAGGAGTCCTTCGACCTTCTGGGCGATTGGGAGGAGCGCCTGGCCTATGTGATCGAACTGGGCCAGGGGCTGGAGCCCCTGCCGGAGGCGGACCGCCTCGACGCCAATCTGGTGCCGGGCTGCGCCGCCCGGGTGTGGCTGGCGGTCGAGGACGCCGACGATCGGCTGTGGTTCCGGGCGGATTCCGACAGCGCCATCTCCAAGGGCAATATCGCCCTGTTGCTGGGCCTCTATTCCGGGCGGACGCGGGACGAAATTCTGGGCTTTGACGCCCGGGCGGCGCTCGACTCCCTGGGCCTGCCGCAGGCCCTGACCCGCCAGCGCGCCAATGGGCTGAACCAGATGGTCGGCCGGATCCGCGAGGCCGCGCTGGCCCCGGCTGGCTGAGGCGGGTTTGGACTGTCCGGCCAATTCAGACAGTGAAAAACTACCGTCTGAACCGTCTGAACCGTCTGAAATGGCATCATGCGGCTCACCCGGTTCCATAGTGCTCCGCCAGCGCCTGCAAGGCGTGTTTGAGGACGGTCTTGCCCTGGCGGCGGCGCAGGCCCAGCTGGCCCTCGGCGGCTTGAAGGGCCGAACCCCGGATGCACACGGCCTCGAGCATGGCGGCGAGGCGCGGGCCGGCGGCCTCGAGCGCCCGGGCCACGCGGCGACCGGCAGCCAGCGCGGCCTCGCCCGGCTCGACCCGGGCGGCCGTACCCGCCCCCGAGCGGGGCAGGGCGTCCCACCTCTGGGTCAGGGACGGGCCCTTCATGGCCAGTTCGGCATCGCGGGTCAGGCGCAGTCCGGCTGCGACCTCCAGGGGCGTCAGCCAGGGACGCCCGGCGGCATCCTTGCGCCGGGCCAGCCAGGCGATGGCGCTGTCGCCCAGATTGACCCGCACCGGCAGGGTGGTGCCATCGGGCAGGGTGCGGGTTTCGATGGCGTCGATGCGGCCGGGAGCTCCGCCAGCCTGACCCGGGCGGTCAGCCCCCGCAGCCCGGCGGGCCTGAAAGCCGCCCCCCTTTCGCATCGCCAGACCCGGGTCACGGGCCAGAGCGGTGAACTCGGCCTCGTCCAGCCGCAGAACCACCCGGGCGCGGCGGTCGGGCAGGATACGCAGGACATAGACCCCCGGCGTGGTGGCTTCGATCCAGCCGCCCTTGTCGAGCAGCAGGCGGCGGGCGCGGTCGGTGCGAAGGCTCATCGCGGCAGGACCACCGGGGCGTCGCCCAGCAGGGTGCGGGTGAAGTCTTCGAGCCGGTCCAGCAGGGCATCCAGGGCCGGGCGGTCGCGCGCGTCCTCGGCCCAGCGGCAGGCCCCGGCCACGGTGGCGCGGTTGACGCCGTAAGCATGGCCGACCCGTTCCAGCGGCCAGCCATAGGCGACGTGAGCCAGATAGAAGGCCAGCCAGCGGGCCCGGCAGGCCGGAGGCGGCAGGCGATCGGAGCTGGCCATCTGTTCGGCGCTGACGCCGGTGCAGGCGGCGATCAGGTGGAGGGCCAGTCCCGCGCGAATGCGGTCGGCCTCCGTCACGGGAACGCGGTAGGTGCGGGTCATGGCAAATCCTTTCTCTCAGGGAACAGACCGGCAGGATGAGGCCGCGCCCCGGTCGATATAGGAATTAATACCTATTAAACGTCAGAATGGGACGTAGGGGTCGATGAGGACGGGGATCGGCTGTTGCGCGATTGGCGACCCGGAGCCATCCGGCTGGCCGCCGACAGGGCCCGGCAGCAGGCGTTCTGATCGCGCCGGCAAAGAAATATCGTCGTCTTGACTCAGGGACTCTCGACGGCGATTCGCAAATCAGCCTACGATTCGCCTCAATGGAGTGGCGTTAACTGTTCTTAAGGTTTTGAACCGTTAACGTGGGAACAAGGTTACCTGTGCGTGCAGCGACAGGGCCATAGTCAAGCTTTGCCGCGGAGGGGCACATATGCGCGTCCTGTTGATTGAAGACGATCACGCAACAGCCCAGAGCATTGAGCTTATGCTCAAGTCTGAGGGGTTCAATGTCTACACCACCGATCTGGGTGAGGAAGGCATCGATCTGGGCAAGATCTATGACTACGACCTGATCCTTCTGGACCTGAACCTGCCCGACATGAACGGCATTGAGGTGCTGCGTCAGCTGCGCGTCGGCAAGGTCAATACGCCGGTCATGATCCTGTCGGGAACCAGCGAGATCGAGACCAAGGTCAAGACGTTCGGCGGCGGCGCCGACGACTATATGACCAAGCCCTTCCACAAGGACGAACTGGTCGCCCGCGTGCACGCCGTGGTGCGTCGCTCAAAGGGGCATGCCCAGGCCATCATCCACACCGGCGAGATCGCCGTGAACCTGGATGCCAAGACGGTCGAGGTCGACGGGCACCGCGTGCACCTGACCGGCAAGGAATATCAGATGCTGGAGCTGCTCTCGCTCCGCAAGGGCACGACGCTCACCAAGGAAATGTTCCTGAACCACCTGTACGGCGGCATGGACGAGCCCGAGCTGAAGATCATCGACGTCTTTATCTGCAAGCTGCGCAAGAAGCTGGCGACGGCGGCCAACGGCAAGCACTATATCGAAACCGTCTGGGGCCGTGGCTATGTGCTGCGCGACCCGCAGGAAGGCACCGGCTCGGTCAGCGCCGCCGCCTGATCGGGATCGATCATAACGCCATCAAGACGCCCGTCGGGACACCGGCGGGCGTTTTTGCATGGGCGATGTGGTCGTCCCGACGCCGCGCGGGTCTGCTTTTCCCCAGGGCGGGTGGCCCGGAAGGTTTGAGTGTGCGACCGTCTCGGCTATGACGGTGTAACCGATTACACGCGAGATGCCCGACTGATGCCTTCCCCCGCGCCCAAACCGTCCGAAGCCCGCCTGTCCGGTGAGGCTGCGCGGCCTGACGGGACGGGCCGCGCGACGACGACGTCCGGGCGGATCGAGGCGCTGATCGCGGCCATGACGCCGGAAGAAAAGGCCGGGCAGCTGACCATCATGCCGGCGGCGCTGGCCCCCGCGCCGGCCAATGCCGCCAATCCGGCCGCCGTGCCTGGTTCGATTGAGGAACAGGCCCAGGCCGTGCGCGAGGGGCGTCTGGGGGCCGTGTTCAACGGGGACTCGGCCGACTGGCACCGGCGCATGCAAAGGGTGGCGGTCGAGGAGTCACGGCTGGGCATTCCCCTGCTGTTCGCGGCCGATGTGATCCACGGCTTCCGCACCATCTTTCCGGTGCCGCTGGCCGAGGCGGCCGCCTTTGACGCCGATCTGGCCAGGCGGACGGCGCGCGCGGCGGCGGAAGAGGCCACGGCCGTGGGGCTGGCCTGGAATTTCGCGCCCATGGTCGACATTTCGCGCGATGCCCGCTGGGGCCGGGGGGTCGAGGGCGGCGGCGAGGATGTGCTGCTGGGCTGCACCCTCGCGGTTGCCCGGGTCGAGGGCTTCCAGGGCGAGGCCGGTCTGTCCGACGCCGGAGCCATGCTGGCGACGCCCAAGCATCTGGCGGGCTATGGTGCCGGGGCCGGGGGGCTGGATTACAACAGTGTCGACGTGTCCGAGCGGACGCTGAGGGAAATCCACTTCCCGCCGTTTCAGGCGGCCTTCGACGCGGGCGCCCTGTCGACCATGGCGGCCTTCAATGACGTGGCGGGGGTGCCGGCCCATGCCAATTCCTGGCTGATGAAAGACGTGCTGCGCGGGGAATGGGGGTTCGAGGGGTTTGTCGTCTCGGACTACACCGGCGACTTCGAGCTGATCGCCCACGGCCTGGCCGAGGACGAGCGGGATGCGGCGCGGCTGGCCTTTCAGGGCGGCGTCGACATGAGCATGAGCAGCAACCTTTATGCCCATCACCTGCCCGATCTGGTGCGGTCGGGGGCGATTGCCGAGGCCGATGTCGATGCGGCGGTGCGTCGGGTGCTGGGGCTGAAGGCGCAACTGGGCCTGTTCGACGATCCCTATGGGCGGCTGGCCCCGGAACGGGTCGAGGCGAACGATGAGCCCCGGCATCGGGGCCTGGCGCGCGAGGCCGGGCGCCGGTCGATCGTGCTGCTGAAGAATGAGGGTGGGGTGCTGCCGCTCAACCGTTCGGACCGGATTGCCCTGATCGGGCCGTTCGCCGGGGGGCGTGAGCACCTGAACGGGCCGTGGGTGCTGTTTGGCGATCCGGCCTATGCGGTGCCGGTCGATGAGGGCTTCCGCGTGGCGATGGACGATCCGGCGCGACTGACGGTCGTGCGGGGCTGCGAGGCCGAGGCGCCGCTTGAGGGCGGGATCGAGGCGGCGGTCGACGCGGCGCGGGACGCCGATGTGGTCGTCATGGTGGTTGGCGAGGGCGAGCGCATGTCGGGCGAGGCCCAGTCGCGCGTCGACATCAGCATCCCCGAGCCGCAGCGCGACCTGATTGCGGCGGTGACGGCGGTCGGCAAGCCGGTAGTGCTGGTGCTGAAATGCGGGCGGGCGCTGGTTCTGGACGAGACCGCGAAACAAGCCTCGGGGCTGGTGGTCGGCTGGTTCCTGGGAGTCGAGACGGGCCATGCGCTCGCCGATGTGCTGTTCGGAGCGCACGAGCCGAGCGGTCGCCTGCCGGTCAGCTTTCCCCACCATACGGGCCAGTCGCCGTTCCACTATGATCGCAAGGTCACGGGGCGTCCGCCGCTGTCGCTGGAGCATGGCGAGGAGTTCAAGGCCCGCTATCGGGAGACGCTGAACACGGCGGCCTGGCCGTTCGGGCACGGCCTGACCTATGGCGATCCGGTCTATGAGGGGCTGGACGTGGGCGACGGGCGGCTGGCCTGGGACGGCGCGCTGGAGGTGTCGGCCACAATTACCAACCGGGGCGAGCGCGTCGCCGAGGAACTGGCGCAGCTGTACATCCACGACCGCGCGGCCAGCGTGACCCGGCCGATCCGGCAGCTGAAGGGCTTTCAGCGCGTGCGGCTGGAGCCCGGCCAGAGCGCCCGGGTACGCTTCACCCTGACGCGGCGGGACCTGATGTTCGTCGGGCGTGAACTGACGTGGACGGTCGAGCCGGGGCGGTTCACCGTCTGGATCGGCCCGAACGCCGAGAGCGGACTGGAAGGCACGTTCGAGCTACTGGCCGAGGCGCGCTGATCCCAGAGGGCCGGCGACCGCGTCATAGAGGGGCGTGGCCATGCCCGAGGCGTCGAACAGCAGCGGACTGTCGCGGCCGTCATCGCGGTCGTCGCGCCGCAGCCAGCTGTCGGTATCGCGCGCGCCCCAGACGGTGAAGGCGTATTGCTGGGCCGGGGGCAGGGCCGCAAAGGCCTCGGCCAGTTCGGTGACGCGGGCGGTCTGCTGGGCCTGACGCTCGGCGGGGCTGCGCAGGTCGACGCGGCGGTCGGAGCGGAGCGAGGCATCCAGCTCTGACACATGGATGGGCAGGCCGAAGCCTGCCGCGTCGCGCATGAAGGCGGTGATCTGGCCCTCCGGGATTTCGATGTCGAGGTGCGACTGGCTGCCGATGCCGCCCAGCGGCGTGCCGGCCCTCAGCAGCTTCTCGACCAGGTTCAGGAAGGTCGCGCCCTTTCCCGGCAGGTTTTCCAGATTGTAGTCATTGAGGAACAGCACGGCCTGGGGGTCGGCGTCGTGCGCGACGTCAAAGGCCCGGCGGATATGGTCGATCTCGCCCAGGGTTTCGGACCAGTGGTGGGTGCGCAGGCCGTTGCCGTCCTCGGCCACCGCCTCATTGACGACATCCCAGCCGACCGCGCGGCCCCGGTAGTGACCGGTGACCTCGCGGACATAGCGGTCGTAGTCGGCGGCGAAGGTCTTGCGATCCAGTCCGGCGAAGGCCTCGGCCCCTTGCGAATACCAGATCAGGGCATGGCCATGCAGGCGCAGGCCGTGGTCGGTGGCAAAGTCGGCGCAGCGGTCGGCGAGGGTGAAGTCGAGGCTGCGGTCTGGCCTGAGGATCGCCTCCATCTTCATTTCCCACTCGGGCGTGAACTGGGAGAAATGGGTCAGGACAACCCGACGCCAGCCGGCGTCGCCGAACTGGCCTGACATGCCGCACACGCCGACGGGCACGGTTGTCAGATCCTTGAGTGGGCGGACCGGGCCGAGGGGCGGGGTTGAGGGCGCACTGCCGCAGGCCGCCAGCGCCAGCGGGCTGGCCAGCAGATGCCGGCGGGTCAGGTGAAAATCAGGCACGCCGCCTGAGGCCAAGCGCATCGAAAGCTGCCGACTCGCGACGTTCGGCGGCGGCGAGGCGTTCCAGGCGGGACAGCTCGGCGACGTGCTCGAACTTCTTGAGTTCCTCGAAGGCACCGGTCAGGGCGTCGCGGGCGCCCTCTTCCTCGGCCTCGAGCTCGGAAAGGTCGGCCTCGACGGTGGATTTGCGGTGTTTCCAGCCGGCCATATAGGCCTGCAGCAGCATGCCGGCCTCGGCATCGGCCCGGGCGCGCTCGCGCTCGACCTCGACCTCGGCGTCCAGCACAGCGAGGCGCATCTCGGCGGAGGCCCGGCGGGCGCCGATCTCGGCCAGACGTTTCTGCAGGGTCTCGACCTCATAGGTCGAAATGCGGATCAGGGACCGGGCCCAGGTGGTCATGAGGTCACTCCACTCGCTCTGCGAGACCTTGGTTCAGAATGCTTTCCAGATGACTAAAGGCCGTCGCCATGTCGCACACATCATCGGGTGTCTGAGACAGGAAGCCTTCCAGCGCGGGGTTGAGGGCGATGGCGCGGTCGGTGATCGGGTCGGAGCCGGCGCGATAGGCGCCGATCCTGATCAGCTCTTCCATATTGGCATAGGCGCTGAGGCACTGGCGGGCCCGCCGGTTCAGCTCGCGCTCGGGCAGGGTCTGGCAGCCGGGCAGGGTCCGGCTGACGGACTTCAGCACATCGATGGCGGGGAAGCGGCCGCGCTCGGCGATCTTGCGGTCCATGACGATGTGACCGTCGAGGATCCCGCGCACGGCGTCGGCGATCGGCTCATCATGGTCGCCGCCATCCACCAGCACGGTGAACAGGGCGGTGATGGCCCCGCTGGGGCGGCCATCGGCACGCACGGGGCCGGGGCCAGCGCGTTCCAGCAGCTTGGGCAGTTCGGAAAAGACGGTGGGGGTATAGCCCTTGGTGGTCGGCGGCTCACCGGCGGCAAGGCCGATCTCGCGCTGGGCCATGGCAAAGCGGGTGACCGAGTCCATCAGGCACAGCACCTGCTGGCCCTGATCGCGCAGATATTCGGCGCAGGCGAGGGTCATATAGGCGGCCTGGCGGCGGGTCAGGGCGGGCTCGTCTGAGGTGGCGACCACGACGATGGCGCGGGCCAGACCCTCGGGCCCCAGGGTCTCCTCGATGAACTCGCGGACCTCGCGGCCCCGCTCGCCGATCAGGCCGACGACGACGGCGTCGCACTCGGCCCGGCGGGCCAGCATGGACAGCAGCACCGACTTGCCGACGCCTGAGCCCGCGAAAATGCCCATCCGCTGGCCGCGGCACGTGGTGGCAAAGACGTCGAGCGCGCGCACGCCGGTGTCGAGGCGTTCCCCCACCCGGCCCCGGGTATGGGCCGGCGGTGGCGCGGCACGGAGGGGATAGGCCCGGGGTCCCCGGGGCAGCGGGCCCTTGCCGTCGATGGGCTCGCCAAAGGCGTTGACGATGCGGCCCAGCCAGGCGGCGGTGGGGCGCACCACGCCGGCGGCCTCAACGATGCGGATATCGGCACCGGGGGCCACGCCCTCGACCGGGCCGAAAGGCATCAAGAGAGCCTTGGCCTCGCGAAAGCCGACCACCTCGGCGGGCAGGGGCGGGCGGCCGTGACGCTCGATCTCGGCCCGGGCCCCGACCGCCAGACGTGACAGGCCGCCGCGTGACTCGATCAGCAGGCCGCTCACCCCCGCGACCTTGCCGGTAACGACAAGGGGATCGACGGCTTGAACGGCGGCGACAAGAGAATGCAAGGAAAGCCCCGGAAACTGCCTCTCAGGGATCGGTTAACGTGGTTAACAGCCGCTTAACCGGCCTGCGGATGGTTCACCGAACACTGTGTCGTGAGTCGTGTGGTTTTCCAGTCCCGTGCCTCGCCAGAGGCCGTCAAGCGGGTTGCATGTCTCCGAGGAGTGCCTCGGCGGGGATGCGCCATTCTTTCGCGAGCAGCCGGATCTGCGAAAGGGACAATTCCCGCCGCCCGTTGAGAATTTCCGACGCCCGGGACCGGGAGCCGAGAAGTTCGGCCAGATCGGACTGCTGCAGCCCCTGGCGATCCATGGCGAAGCGTATGGCCTCTACAGGATCCGAGGTGGGCATGGGGAAGCGCTCCTCCTCATACCTGGCGAGAAGGAGCCCCAGAAGCTCGAAACGGTCAGCCTCCGGCGTACCGGGCACCGGTTCCTTGTCGAAACAGGCCTCGTAAGCCCCCAAGGCCGCGCGATAGTCGGCTTCGTTACGAAGAATATGGAGAGTGTCAGTCACGCGGTATCTCCCGTTCAAATCGTCTCGGGGTTGATCTTGTCGTAGTCCCTGTGGGTGCCGACGAACTTCACCAGAACTTGCCTGAAGGTGTAGGAGACACGAACCACGAGGCGGTAGTTGTTGCCGCCGATGTCGAAGATGACCCTGTTGTCACCGACGAAATCGACGGTTCGAAAGTCGTTCTTTATGTCTTGCGGGGACCGCCAGTCGGCGGCCTTCGCATGATTATACCAAGCCACCAGCGGCCCCTTGGCCGGAGGATGCAGGGTCCAGAAGGCCTGAAGAGTCTTCCTTGCAACCACGTTCATGGCGTCTTGTAGCGCGTTCCCAAAATGGGAACAAGCGAAATGTTCCATTTTCGGGAACGGGCTCTGAAGCGTTTTCCAGGCTCCGGCCCTTGCGCCCGCGCGGATCGACCTGATCTTCAGAGGCTGACAGCCACCCGGAGACCTCCCCCATGACCGGTACCACGCCTGCCTCGCCCGACCTGTCCCGTCACGCCCGCGCGGGTCGGGGCAAGATCTATGGATCGATCCTCGAGACCATCGGCAACACGCCACTGGTGGAGTTGCCGCGCCTGTCAGCGGAACTGAAGCCCAAGGCCCGGGTGCTGGCCAAGCTGGAGTTCTTCAATCCGCTGAGCTCGGTCAAGGATCGGATCGGTCTGGCGATGATCGAGGGCCTGGAACAGGCCGGCAAGCTGACGCCGGGTGCCGTGCTGATCGAGCCGACCAGCGGAAATACCGGCATTGCCCTGGCGTTCGTGGCGGCGGCCAAGGGCTATCGGCTGATCCTTGTCATGCCCGAGAGCATGTCGATGGAGCGGCGCAAGATGCTGGCCCTGCTGGGGGCGGAACTGGTGCTGACCCCGGCCGAGAAGGGAATGAAGGGCGCGATCGCCAAGGCGCAGGAGCTGTTGGAGCGCACACCGGGGGCGGTGTCGCCGGCCCAGTTCGACAATCCGGCCAATCCCGAGATCCACCGCGTCTCGACGGCCGAGGAAATCTGGGCCGACACGGCCGGCGCGGTAGATATGGTGGTCGCCGGCGTTGGCACGGGCGGCACCATCACGGGCGTGGGCCAGGTGCTGAAGGCGAAGAAGCCCTCGGTGCGGATGGTGGCCGTCGAGCCGACCGACTCGCCCGTCCTGTCGGGCGGCGAACCGGGACCGCACAAGATCCAGGGCATCGGCGCGGGCTTCATCCCCTCGATCGTCGATCGGGAAGTTATCGATGCCGTCGAGCGGGTGTCGAACGACGAGGCCTTTGACATGGCTCGTCGCGCGGCCCGGACCGAGGGGCTGACAGCGGGCATCAGCTCCGGCGCGGCGCTGGTGGCGGCCTTCCGTCAGGCGGCGCTGGACGAGAATGCCGGCAAGACCATCGTCACCATCATCCCCAGCTTTGCCGAACGCTATCTGTCGACGGCCCTGTTCGAGGGGCTGTGAGGCTCAGCCGAGAAGCCCGCCCGCCAGACCGATGGCCACCAGCGGTATGTTGGCGACCATGGTTGCGAGAAAGCTGGCGACCGTGATGGCGGCAGCCTTGAGGATGCCCCCTGTCGTGGTTTGATACCATCGTCCCCGGCCGCTGCGCAGGAAGGCGGCAAAGCCCAAGGCCAGCATCAACAGGGCCATCCAGGACGCCGTCGCGGGCATGTAGGCGAGAAAGCCGATGGGCACGATCGGTATGGTCCAGACATTCATGTAGTGAAAGGTCGCGCGAAAGGCCCTGCGCCATCCCAGATTCTCGGGATCCCACCAGCGCAGCAGTGGGGCCGAGACCAGTGCGTAAAACAACGCATTCATCGGCACCAGAACGAAGGACATCCAGTTGTCGGCGTGAGCCAGAAAAGCGTCGCGACTCTTGCCAGACTGTTCGATGAAGGGCTCCAGCGTTTCCGGCGGAAGGATGTTCATCCAGAGCGCCGTGCCGCCCATCAGGAACAACTGCAGCATCAGGAGGCCGCACAGGGCCAGGTAGAGCTTCAGCGGGCGAGCGTAGACTCCGCCGCCTTCGGGGCCGCCTGTCATATAGGCTTCGAGAACCTGACGCGGGCGGATGAGGCTGTCGCGGAGCGTGTTCCATTCCGCCCGCCCGAAGCCGGTGGCGTCCTCGCTGAGGTGGTTCAGTCCGCGATCATTCATGGTGCGCTCCCCCGGTCTTCAAAGCCCAGCGTGGCGCGGGGTGCAAGAGGGATGGCGCGCGGGCTCTTGACCGGCGGTTAACCGAACGGGGCGAGGATCGCCGCGACATGTCCCAGCCGCTTTCCAGTTCGCAGGAGGATGCGCCAGAGGCCGGGCCGGCCCCGGCGTGGAAGGCGCGGCATGCGCTGTTGCGGCGGCTGGCCGATGTGGTGTCGCTGCCGACCAGTCGCATCAATGCCTTTGAGCGGTCGGTGGTCGGCGATCTGCTGGTCGAGATGGCGCGGCTGGCGACGCCCGGGGACCGGCTGAAGATGGCGCACCGGCTGGCGCCGCTGGCGGAGTTGCCGAACGGCCTGATGCGGTTGCTGCTGCGGGACGATCCGGCCATTGCCGGGGTGCTGATCGAGGGCTGCGCGGGGCTGACGGATGCGGACCTGCTGTCGTGCGTGCGGGACACGGGCCATGACCATCACCGGTGCATCGCCGCCCGGCGCGGGGTGTCCGAAGTGGTGTCGGAGGCCCTGATCGAGGCGGGGCACGGGGATGTGGTCGAGACCTTGCTGCGCAACACCACGGCGCGGCTGTCGCAGACGGGAATCGAGACGGCGGTGGCGCTGAGCCGGGTCCAGCCGCGCCTGTGCGAGCATCTGTTGCGGCGTCCGGAGCTGAGGCCCTCGGGCGCGTATGTGATGTTCTGGTGGTCGAACGAACATGACCGCCGGACCATTCTGCAAAGGTTCGCCGTGTCGCGCGAGGTCATGCAGGAGGTGTCGGAGGACATCTTCGCCATGGCCGCCGCCGAAGGCTGGCAGGATCCGGTGTCGCGCAAGGCGCTGCAGTTCATCGAGCGGCGCCAGAGGAATCGCGGGGCGATCGACAAGAGCCCCTATGACAGTCTGGAACACGCCATCACCGAGATCGCACGGCAGGGCATGGGCCGGGATTCGGTTGCCGAGATTGCCTATCTATCCGGGATCAAGCCGCTGACCGGGGCCAAGATCCTGGGCGATCCGGGCGGCGAGCCGGTGGCCATTCTGTGCAAGGCGACGGGGCTGGACCGGGAGTATCTGACGGCGCTGTGGCGGTCGATGAAGCGGCCGGAGAGCCTGCCGGACGGACGCGTCCATCCGACCTGGGAGCGGGTGCAGGTGACCTTCGAGATGCTGGCGGTCGACCGGGCCCAGACGGTGCTGCGCTACTGGAACTGGTCGTTGACCTCGGCCATGACGCCGGCCCTGTTGCAGGCCATTCGCGACGGTGAAACGGACGGGCTGGATGAATACTCCATCCCGGAGCGGGCAGCGATGATGGCTTTGGCGCAAGACTTCGGCCATTAAGTCTGTCCCATCTGCACCGGATGTCCTCTATACTTGCAGGGACAATGCAGAAAATCCGGCATCTCGATTGCACAGGGACGCTGCTTGTTCTATCAGCCCGACATCAGGGGCGATTCCCGCAAGATGTTTCGCCTCGCCCTGGAAACGTCTGGACGACCCATGGAAGAAAAAGCCGTACTGCTTGAAATGACTGCGGACATCATTTCCGCCTATGTCAGCAACAATATCCTGCCGCCCGAGGCTGTTCCTGCGCTGATCGGGTCGATCCACTCGACCCTGTCGCAGCTGTCGGGTGACGGCATCGAGCCGGAACCCGAAGTCAAGGACCCGGCCGTGCCGATCCGCAAATCGATCACGCCCGACTATCTGATCTGTCTGGAAGACGGTCGCAAGTTCAAGTCTCTTAAGCGGCACCTGCGAACCAAATACGACATGAGCCCCGAGGAGTACCGTGCCAAATGGGGTCTGGCCAAGGACTATCCGATGGTCGCGCCCAACTATGCGCGGGCCCGTTCGGAACTGGCCAAGCAGATGGGTCTGGGGCAGGGCGGCCGCAAACCGGCCCGCGCGACCCGCGCCAAGAAGTAATCCGGCGAAAGCCTGAGGGAAGCGACCCGCCCGAGCGATCCGGCGGGTCTTTTTCTGTCCGGCTCAGGCGGCCCTGGCCTCGCGGCGCATGCGCCAGAAGCGCAGGGTGCGCTGGGCGGCGTCGGGGGCCAGTTCCTGGTACATGCGGGCATAGGCGTGGGCCTTGCCCATGGCATCGCCGTCGTCGTTCAGCAGCACGACGGCGTAGGTCAGGAACAGGGCGCGATCCAGACCGGCGGAGCGACAGACCACGGCCAAGGCATCCAGATCCTTGCGCTCGATGATCTGGCGGGCCGTGTGAAAGTCGATGTCCGCCAGTCGGGCGAGCGCGATCAGGAAGCAGGTCCGCCCCCCCGAGCGCAGGAACCGGGCCAGCATCCGGGGCGTCAGCTGGCCGGCGGCATGCAGTTCCTCGACATAGGCAAGGCTCTCGGAATAGTCGGCGGGCAGGGCTCCGTCCTGGGTGGCGAGACGCGTGCGACCGGCCTCGAGCGCGCTTTCCAGCAGGGCAGGGTCCATGCGGGCGTTGCGCTCGAGAATGGTGTGGCGCAGCCGGGCCTCGACGATGAAATACATCTCATTGAGCAGGTCGGGCGGCAGGGCCTTGCGCTCGACCGTGGCGGCATGAAGGGCCGGATTGGCGCGGGCGCGTTCGACGGCCTTCTCGCTGGCCGCACGCGACAGGCGGGCACCTTCATTCGACAGAAGGCTGTGCAGGGTCTCGTCGTCGCCGTGGGCGACGATGGCGTCGGAGACGGCCTCGGACACGGCCTTGCGGCTGGAGACGGCGCGCAGATGGTCCTGACCCCGGGTGCGGGCGACCTCGATCAGGTCGGCGTCCGTCAGCACGGGTGAGGCGGCCAGGACCGGGGTGGCGACCTCGGCCTCGTCATGGGCGAGGCGGCGGATCAGGGTGCGGGGGGCGGCGGGGCTGTCGGCGAACCGCCGGGCCAGCTCGGCCCGGACAGCTGTTTCCATCTCGACCGACAGCTCGGCGAGAACGGTGCCGTAAAGGTCGGTCTCGGTGTCGGAGTGGGTCTCGGTTCCGAAGAAGGTGTCCGTCAGTTCGCGCAGCAGGGCCCGACGCTTCTCGCTGGACGGTTCCCGGGCCATGGCGATCAAGTCGGGCAGGCGCGAGCCCGCGACGGTGTCTGGCGCAGTCTCTGGAGCAGGCTGGATCATTGGCGGGAGGCAGCGCTGCTGGCCGACTCGCCGGTGGTGCGGCGCACGGTGCCGTCGGGATTGCGGACCAGCTGGGGCGGTCCGGGCGGTTCGGCCATATTGGGAGAGGTCGGTATCTGGTCCATCTGGACCGGGAGGGCGTCCAGATAGACCGGTTCGGGCAGGACGGCGCGGTCGGGCTGACGGCCGTTCTGGCGGTGAACGGAATAGTAGCGGGCGCCTCCGACGGCGGCCTCTGTGCGCGTCTGAGCCTGAGCCGGGGCTGGCGTGGGGGCCGGAGCCGGGGCCGGAGCCGGGGTTGGAGCCGGGGTTGGAGCCGGGGCACGGGTCTGGGCCTGGGGCTGTGATGCCTGGGGCTGGCCGACGGACCAGATCAGGGCATCGGACCGCGGAGCCATGGGGTCATCGGCCCATTCCGCCGGACGGGCGGGAGCGGGTTGCGGCTGCGGCGCAGGCTGCGGCACAGGCGGAACGCGGGCCGGTTGCGGTTCGGGCATGGGGCGGGCCGGCGGTGGGGGAGGTGGCGGTGTCTCGACCGGCGCGGCGACGGTCCGGACAGGCGCGGGGACCGGGACCGCCGCTGTCGGTGCCGGTTGGGGATGGGACGGAGCCGGCGGCGGCGCGAAGAAGGCATCCGCCGGGGTCAGGCCGGGCCTGCCGTTGGCGTCAACGCTGCGGCCCGGCAGCAGGGGCGTCGCGGGACGCAATTGCGGGACGGTGGCCATGGACTGGCTGCCCGCATGGGGGATGACGGGGGCGGCGGGACGGAGCGCGGGAGCCCCGCTCCGGGGGCCCGGGGTGGCGCGGGCCATGCCCACGGGCTCGGGCCGGCCGTTCCAGTCCAGATAGCGGAGGGCGGGGGCGTCCTGGGCCACGGCTGGCATCGCGAATGCCGCCAGCCCCAGCGCCGCCGTGGCGCAGAGCAGCAGACGGCTCGGTGTCAGCGATGTGGACGGGTCGGATCGCATTCCCACCTCCGGAAACTGGGGGATCGACCAAAGGTTAAGGGGGCCAGACTTAACCCGTCGCTAACGGCCGGGGGCAATCAGACTTAATGCAGCGGGCCTGTTCAGGAGACCGGGGCGGGACCTGCGGCCGGCGACAGATAGTCGGTGGTGAAGGCCTGCCGCCAGTCGAGACCGGGCGGGAAGACACCGGCCCCGGACGTGCTCTCGTAGAAGGCGCGCCAGCGGTCAGCCGACATGGTGCCGAGCGGCGCGGAGGCCGGGGCATCGCCGGTGACGATGGCCGCGCTGCGCAGGACCTCGCGGGCCTGATCCAGCTGGTCCGGCGTCATGTCGCGATTGGCGCGGCGGATCAGGGCGTGGGCCGGGTCGGGATCCCCCTCGATATAGGCGGTCCAGCCCTCGACCGAGGCGGTGATGAAGGCGCGCAGGGCCTGATCATTGTCGCGGGCAAAGGCATTGGGGGCCAGCACGAGGGCGCCGTAGGCGGCATAGCCGTCGTCGTACAGGAGGCGCACGGTCGGGGGCGTTCCGCCCTGAGCGGCAATCATCAGGGGCTCGCGCGTCGCATGACCCAGGAGGAGGGTGTCGGACTCCCGGATGAAGGCCTCCAGGTCATAGTCGGCCAGCTGCGCGTCGCTGAGGCGGCGGAGGGCTCTGAGCCAGGGCCAGAGGGTGTCGCGATCCGCCTCGGCCACCTGCACGGACACGGGGGCGAGCGGGGCGGCCTGACCGGTACGGGGGGTGGGCTCGGCCGGGCGGATCAGGGCGCGCGGGGACTTCTGAAAGAAGGCGGCGACGGCCTTGACGGGGGCCCCCTCACCGACCAGCCGCAGGGGGGTGAAACTGTCGGCGGCGAGGCCCAGTTCGGCATTGCCCGAGGCCAGGGCACGGGGCACGTCCTGACCAAAGCCGGGCCGGATCAGCTGGACGTTCAGGCCGCGCGCTTCGTAGAGGCCGGTGGCCAGGGCCTGATAGAAGCCACCCAGTTCGGCGCTGGACGGCTCGTCGACCGCGAGGCGCAGACGGATGCGTCCATTCTCGTCCACGGCGGGTTCGGAAGAGCCGCAGGCCGCCGCCGTCGCCGACAGGCCCAGCGCCGCGGCACCGGTCAGCAGGCTTCGACGATCAGGGCAAGCAAGGCGGACAGGCGGGCGGCGCATGGCCAAGGTTTAGGGCCTGACTTCCGCGAAGGAAAGGGCGGTTTCGGGCAAGGCCTGGAGTTGCTGCCCGTCCACCGCTACGAGGTCCCCCCTCCCCCGATGGGGAGGAATAAGGAGCCGGAATTGAGCGAGGGCACGAACCGCCCGGTCGAACCGTTGCGTTTCGCGCCCTCGCCAAGTCCGGGTTGGACTTGGCCATTGAGGTCGGGACCCTGGCCTCGGCGTCAGCAGGGCGAACCCCGGTGACGGTCGGCTGTATCCTGCGGCTCTGGTCCGGTCGCGTACCGCAGGTCTGGCCTGCGCCGTCTTCCGATCCCGATCCGGTTCCCCGAGGTATGGGCCGAAACCCTGCCTCGAAGCCTTGATCCGGTCCGGGGTCCGTTACGATCCGGAGATCGTCCGTTACCCTGGATCCGAGAGCCGGACCGGTTCGCCTTGAGCCCCGGGTCTCCCCGGATTTCCGCGCTGCCGTGTCCCTCGGCCTGTTGACGTTCCGACGAAATCCGCTATCAGGCAAGCGCCCGAAATGCCCGCCCTGTGGGGATTTCCGCTCCGTCCGGTGGACAAGTCGGGGACAGGCTGTGGGCCGTTTCGAAAACCCGCACAGAATCCGTGAATTGATCCGTCCACAGATTCCGGATCAGCCGCCGAGCGCGGCCTTCTTTTCTTCCAGCTCCAGCCATTCGGCCTCGATGGCTTCCAGTTGCGCGCGGGCGGCGGTGGCGGCCTTCATGGCGCGGTCGAAGGCCTTGGGATCGCGGGCGTAGAGGTCGGGGTCGGACAGGGTGGCGTCGTGGCGGGCGATGTCGGCGGGCAGGGTTTCCATCAGGCCCTCGATCTCCTCCAGGCGGCGGGCGTCCTTGTAGGAGAGCTTCTTCGGAGTGGCGGGTGGCGAGGGGCGAGTGGTGAGTGAAGCGGGACTATCGAGGGCGGGGGCAGGCCTGCCTTTCTCGGCACTCGTCACCCGCGACTCGCCACTGAGGAAGCCGGGGTTCTGGCGGATGAAGTCGGTCCAGCCGCCGGGGGTCTCGACGATGTCGCCGCGGCCGTTCATGGCAATGGTCGAGGTGGCGAGGCGATCGACGAAATCGCGGTCATGGCTGACGAGGATCAGGGTGCCGTCATAGGTCTCAAGCAGCTCTTCCAGCTTGTCGAGGGTGTCCATGTCGAGGTCGTTGGTCGGCTCGTCGAGCACCAGCATATTGGCGGGTTTGGCCAGGGCACGGGCCAGCAACAGGCGGTTGCGCTCGCCGCCCGACAGGGTCGAGATCGGCTGGCGCAGCTGGCCCTCCTGGAACAGGAAGTCCTTGGCATAGGCGGCGACGTGCTTTGACATGCCGCGCACGAGAAGGGAGTCGCCGCCGCCGGGGGTGAGGGCGTCCCACAGGGTCATGTCGCTGCGCAGGCCCTCGCGGGACTGGTCGAGATAGACCGGCTCGAGATTGGCGCCCAGCTTGACCGTGCCCTGGTCGGGGGCCAGTTCGCCGAGCAGGATCTTGACCAGGGTGGTCTTGCCCGCGCCGTTGGGGCCGACAATGGCCAGCCGGTCGCCGCGCACGATGCGGGTGGTGAAGGGCTTGATGACGGTCCGCTCGCCGAAGACCTTGGAGACACCCTTGAGGTCGGCGACCAGCTTGCCCGACAGGGCGCCGGAATCGACGCCGAGCTGCAGGTCGCGCGGCACGTCCCTGAGCCGCTCGGCGCGTTCGGTGCGAAGGGCGGCCAGCGACCGGGCACGGCCCTCGTTGCGGGTGCGACGGGCGGTAATGGAGCGATAGAAGGTCTCGGTCTCGCGCTCGATCGTCTTTGACAGGCGGCGCAGGGCCTCGGCCTCTTCCTTGATGACCTTGGCCGACCAATCATCGAAGTCATTAAAGCTCTTGTTCAGGCTGCGGACGCGGCGGCCCTCCAGCCAGTGACAGGTCTGGGTGACGCGATTGAGGAAGGCGCGGTCGTGGCTGACGACGAGGATGGCACAGCGGGCCGAGATCAGTTCTTCCTCGAGCTGTTCGATGGCGAGGATGTCGAGGTGGTTGGTCGGCTCGTCGAGGAGCATGAGGTCGGGCTCTTCGGCGAAGGCCCTGGCGAGTGCGGCGCGGCGGATTTCTCCGCCTGACAGATTGACCGCGGGCTTCGACGGATCGAGACCGAAGGTGGCGAGCCAGGATTCGGCGGTCCAGGGCTCGGCCTCGCCGGAGGTGGCATAGTCCAGCAGGGTGTCGCCGGTGATGACGGGTTCCTGGGGCACATTGGCAAAGCGGATGCCGGACTGAACCGCACGCTCGCCCGAGTCCGGCTCGACCTGGCCCATGATAATCTTCATCAGGGTCGATTTGCCGGCGCCGTTCCGCCCCACCAGACACGCCCGCGTGCGCGGCTCGATCGCGATGTCGACGCCCTCGAACAGGGGTCGGGGGCCGTCCTGGAGACGGACGTCCCTGAGGGCAACAAGAGGAGGGCGCGCGGCCATGGTGATACCTGGATCCTCCCCAGCGTAGCGGGGGAGGGGGACCACGCAAGGCGTGGTGGAGGGGGCGGAAACGAGGGCTGACTTAAGGGGTTCGGTCGGGAGTTTCCACCCTAGTCTTCGTCCAACTGCCCAAGAATATGTTCCGCCACAGCATCGGGATCGCGCAGGACATCTGATGCGGGAATGCGCAACGTCCTGATCCCGAGCTCCTGCAGCCAGGTGTCGCGCCTCGCGTCCTGCACGGTTGTGGAATCGTGCTGGAGACCATCCACTTCGATCGCGGGCGACGCCGTGGCGCAATAGAAGTCTAGAATGAAGGCGCCGACAGGATGCTGACGACGAAAGCCACGTCCCCGGAGCCGCTGCCACAGAAGAACTTCAGGCAGAGACATTTTCCGACGGAGACGTCGCGCGCGTTTCTGGGTAAGAACCGGGGCTCTCATGGATCACTTAGTGCACGCTTTCGCCCCCTCCACCACTGTGTGGTCCCCCTCCCCCGCTACGCGGGGGAGGATCTGATGAAGCCCTTCTGGGAAACGAAGACCCTGGAACAGATGTCGCCCGGGGAATGGGAGGCGCTATGCGACGGGTGCGGGCTGTGCTGTCTGGTGCGGTTCGAGGACGAGGACACGGGCGAGGTGGTGCCGACGAAGGTTCACTGCAAACTGTTCGATCCGGCGACCTGTGCCTGTTCCAACTATGTGGAGCGGGAACAGCATGTCCCCGACTGCATCAAGCTGACGCCCGGGAATGTGGCGCAGTTGGGGTGGATGCCGCTGTCATGCGCCTATCGTCGGCTGGCCGAGGGACGGGGGCTGGCGGACTGGCATCCGCTGGTGTCGGGGGACCCCGAAACGGTCCATACGGCCGGGGTTTCGATTCGGGGGCAGACGATCTCGGAACTGGAGCTGGACGAGCCCGAGGATGCGCTGGCTCATGAGGCACCGGAGTGGATGGCCGAGCGCGGGACCGGGGCCTGAGCCGTCCAGATGTGCGCCCTGGATGCATGAATCCGTTTAGAAACAAGGCGATATATATTTCTCGAAGCGACTTGCGCGCCTGAGGACGCTGGTCGGCTAGAGTTCATCCATGGCCGGGAACAGGGATGACGGGGCGGAGCGCTGGAGCCGCAAGCAGTTCGAGCTGCTGGCCGCGCAGACGGATCGCGTGATGGAAATACTGCCACAGGTCGAACTGGATCCCGCCGATGTGACGGGGCTGGATCGTTTTGCGCGGCTGGTGACGAACGTGGCGCGCGCCAGCAAGGCGGTGGTGGCGCTGGCGAGCGCGCCTGCCCGATCCCGAACCCCGGTCGAGGACGTGGAAGAGGGCGACGCAAACGGTGACATCGAAGACCCCGCCGAAGAGGAATTACTTCGGGCCGAACTGCAGTCCCGCATGGATCACCACAGGGCCGCGCTGGAAAGAAAGCGCCTGGCTAGAGGGATTGTCTCCGGCGGAGAGACGTGCGGCGATCGCGGCGATGCCCCGCCTGCACGATCATCAGATTGCCGAGGAAACGGACTGGTCGACCTGGGTGCTGCTGGGCGGGCGGGGGTCGGGCAAGACCTTTGCCGGGGCCTGGTGGCTGAGCGAGCAGGCGCGGACGGATGGACGGGTGCTGGCGCTGGTGGGGCCGGCGCTGCACGATGTGCGCGAGGTGATGATCGAGGGACCGTCGGGCCTGAAGGCGATGGGGGAGGCGGGCTACAGGCCCGTCTGGGAAGCCAGTCGCAGGCGGTTGCGGTGGCCGAATGACTCGGTGGCCTATGCCTATTCTGCCGAGGACCCGGACGCGCTGCGGGGGCCGCAGTTCGATGCGGCCTGGGTCGACGAATTCTGTGCCTGGCGAAATCCCGAACGGACGCTGAGCACACTGCGGTTCGCGCTGAGACGGGGGACCGATCCGCGACTGGTGGTGACCACCACCCCCCGCCCGATGGGGGCGCTGAGGCGGTTGCTGGCCGAGCCCGGCGTCGAGGTCACGCGGGCCGCAACGACGGAGAATGCAGCGAACCTGGCCCCGGGGTTTCTGGGGCATCTGAGACGGCTTTATGCCGGCACCCGGCTGGAGGCGCAGGAGCTGGAGGGGCAGATCGTCGAGACCGACGGGGCCCTGTTCCGCGCCGAGGACCTGACGCGGGCCCGCGGAAGCCGTCCGGTCGAGCTGGACCGGGTGGTGGTGGCGGTGGATCCGCCGGCGACGGCCCATGGGGATGCCTGCGGGATTGTGGTCGCGGGCCGCCGGGACCGGACGGCCTATGTGCTGGCCGATGAGACGGTGCGCGGCCTGTCACCCGCCGCCTGGGCCCGGGTGGTGGCGAGCGTCGCTCGCCGCGAAGGGGCCGAAGCGGTGATCGCCGAGGTCAACCAGGGCGGGGACATGGTGCGGACCCTGCTGGTGCAGGCGGGCTGTGAGTGTCCCGTGCGGTCGGTGCATGCGACGCGCTCGAAGCGGGCGCGGGCCGAGCCGGTCGCGGCGCTGTATGAACAGGGGCGGGTGGTGCACTGCGCCGCCCTGCCCGCGCTGGAAGAAGACATGATGGCCCTGGGCAGCGGGGACGGCGGGCCAAGCCCCGACCGCGCCGACGCCCTGGTGTGGGCCATTACGCATCTGTTGCTGGAAACCCGGAGCGCGCCGCGCCTGCGGCCCCTCTGACCCGACTATCCGACACAAAGGAGAAGACCATGACGTCGAGTCCCGACGCCTTTCGCACCCATGCGCCCACGCCCGGTACCCCCGCGAGGGCGGCCTGGCCCGTGACGCCGGCCGATGAGACGGACCTGAGCCCATATGCCAAGGCCCTCTATGTCGGCACGGCGGGCGATCTGACGCTGATCCCGGCGGGCGGTGCCGAGGCCGTGACCCTGAAGAACCATCCGGTCGGCTATGTGGCGGTGCAGGCGCGGCGGGTGCTGGCCACCGGCACCACGGCCGAAGACATTGTGGCGCTGTCGGAATGAGGCTGGGCATGGATCTGACGCTGGGGGGACTGGCGTTGCGGCAGGCGGTTGTCGCGCCGTCCGGGCCGGTCGCCGGGCTGGATCTGAACCTGGCGACCGACGGCCATGTCTGGGACGGGACGCCGCTGGAGGGGCTGACGGCCCTGCCCGGCTGGACCTACAGCCGGACGGGGACCGGGTGGGCCCGGCGGCTGGACGGGACCTATGTCCCCTTTGCCGCCCATGAGCCGCGCCGGACCGACATGGGCCTGTGGAGCGAGCCGGCCTCGACCAATCTGTTTGCCCGCTTTGCGCCGTCGCAGGCGCAGCTGGGCGGCAATGCCAATGTCACCACGGTGACCGAAGCGGCGACGCCGCCGATGGCGGGTCTGAACTGGCTGGCGCTCAACAATGCCGGGGGGGCGGCCTATGCCTATCAGCCGGTGACGCTGGCGGCGGCCACGACCTATACGATGCAGATGTGGGTCGAGACCCCGGACGGGTCGCCGCCGGTGGTGGGAGCGACGAGCGGGACGGGCGATTTCTGCCTGTTGCTGGGCGGGGCCATCGTGACCGGGGCGGCGGGGATGGAGGCCCTGTCGGGCAAGGTCTGGCGGGTCTGGGCCACGGCGGTGACGGGGGGCTCTCCGTCGGTGAACAGCGGGGTGATCCGCTACGCCGGCCAGACCACGCGGGCGCTGAAGTTCGCGGGCTTCCAGCTGGAGGCCGGAGGGTTGGCGACCAGCCCCATGGTCAGCGCCGGGTCCGCAGCCAGCCGGGGCGGTGACCTGGCCCGCCTGACGGATCTGGTGGCGATGGGTGAGGTGACACTCGCGGCAGAGTTTGCGTTCCATGGCGGTGGCAGCGGGGTTCTGGCGAATGGCCGGCGGGTGGCCTGCCTGGATGACGGCACGAGTGCCAATCGGGTCGAGATCGGCAATCTGGACGGGGCGCTCGGGGGGCGCGTCCTGACCGGCGGGATCGAACAGGCGCGCTGCGTGGTGGCGGGAACGGCGGTCAGTGGCGCGGCGCAGGGGGCCGCCCTGGGGTCGCGGACACACGATTTCCGCCTGGCGCGGAACGGCACCCTGTCGGATGCGGATATGTCGGGCACGGCCCCGGCTGTACTGGCGCGGTTGACACTGGGGGCCGCGAGCGACGGCACCGGTCAGCTGGGCGGATGCCTGAAGCGTCTGGTGCTGAGGCCGGTCGCAAAGCCCGATACCACCCTGCTGTCGCTGAGCAACTGACCCCCTTTGAAGGAGAGACCCATGGACTGGTTCCGCCGGCGCCCGCGCCGGGGCACGACGGTCGTGCCCGAAACCAAGGACGGCCGGACCGGGCCGCTGATCGCCCTGACCGGAGGCGGCCGGCCGCGCTGGACGCCGCGCGACTATGCCCAGCTGGCTCGGGAGGGGTTCGGCAAGAATGCGGTCGCCTATCGCGCCATAAGAATGATCGCCGAGGCGGCGGCCTCGGTGCCGCTTGTGGTGTTCGACGGGGAGGTGCGATGCCGGGACCATGGCTTGGCGCAACTGCTGGAGCGGCCCAATCCGGAGCAGTCGGGTCCGGAGTTTCTGGAAGGGCTGTATGGGGCGTTGCAGACGGCGGGCAATGCCTATGTCGAGGCGGCCGGGGAAGGGTGCGGCGGCCTGCCCGAGGAGCTGTGGTCGCTGCGGCCCGACCGGGTGAAGGTGGTGCCGGGACGGCATGGCTGGCCCGAAGCCTATGACTATGGGCTGGACGGGCGCTCTATGCGGATCGGGCGCGAGGCCGACGGCTGGATGCCGGTGATGCATCTGAAGCTGTTTCATCCGACAGACGACCATTACGGCTTTTCCCCGCTGGAGGCGGCGGCCTTTGCCATCGATGTGCACAATGCCTCGGGGGCCTGGAACAAGGCGCTGCTGGACAATGCGGCACGGCCGAGCGGCGCGCTGGTCTATGCCGGCCGGGATGGGGAGCGGCTGACGACCGAACAGTTCGAGCGGCTGAAGGCCGAGCTGGGCGAGGCCCATGCCGGACCGACGAACGCCGGGCGGCCGCTGCTGCTGGAAGGGGGGCTGGACTGGAAGCCCATGAGCCTGACGCCGGCCGAGATGGACTTTATCGCCGGCAAGCACGCAGCGGCGCGCGAGATCGCCCTGGCGTTCGGCATTCCGCCGCAGCTGCTGGGGATCCCGGGGGATGCCACCTATGCCAACTATCGCGAAGCCAATGTCGCCTTCTGGCGGCAGACGGTGGTGCCGCTGGTGCGGAAGGCGGCCGGGGCGATGACGGCCTGGCTGTCGCCGCGCCTGCCCGGATGCCGGATCGATGCGGATCTGGAGGCGGTGCCGGCGCTGTCGCCTGAACGCGACGCGCTGTGGGCCCGGCTGAATGCCGCGACCTTCCTGACCAACGATGAGCGGCGGCAGATGGCGGGGGTGGGGAAATGAGTGGTGAGTTGCGGAAGGCGGCGCTGACGCTGGGGGCCATGCTGGTCCTGCAGACGGTCAGCGGCCTGATCTGGGCCGGAGGGGCGGCCGCGCGCATTGCGATGCTGGAGGCCCGGGTGGGCGAGCAGCGTCTGGTGGCCGAACGGCTGGCACGACTGGAAGAACAGAGCCTGGCCACGCGACGGGCGGTGGAGCGGATCGAGATCAAGCTGGAGGGCGGGTCGTGATCCTCCCCAGCGAAGCGGGGGAGGGGGACCGCCGGAACGGCGGTGGAGGGGGCGAGCACGGGCAGACGGTCGGCATGGAATACAAGAGTGTGACCTTGGGCGTTTCGACCGCGTCCGCCCCCTCCACCCTCCTTCGCCAAGGCTTCGGAGGGTCCCCCTCCCCCGTGCACGGGGGAGGAGCTTTGGCGATCACCGGCCATGCCTCGCTGTGGGGAGTGGCGGATCTGGCGGGGGATGTGGTGGTGCCGGGGGCGTTTGCCGCCAGTGTGGCGCGGCGCGGGCCGGGCGGGGTGCGGATGCTGTACCAGCATGGCGAGCGCACACCGGTCGGGGTCTGGACCCGGATCGAGGAGGACGACCGCGGCCTGAGGGTCGAGGGACGGATCCTGGACATCACGCCCGAGGGACGAATGGCGGCGGCGCTGGTGCGGGCCGGCGCGCTGGACGGCCTGTCGATCGGCTTTCGCGCGGTCCGGGCCAGACGTGACGGTCGGTTGAGGGTACTGGCGGAAGTGGACCTGTGGGAGGTCTCGCTGGTGACCTTTCCCATGCTGCCGGGGGCGAGGGTGGGGATGGTGACTGGTTAGGAGCTGAACAAGTATTCACGGGCGCATTCATACGGAATCGCGTAGAAGAGTGTTGCGGCTACGGGAGCGGAGTGATTACCTCTCTCGAACATGCGGTCACTTGCGGAATTTAGCCGTTTGTGGCTTATGCCGTCGCCTGTGGTACCCTGGTGCTAACGGACGAGTAATACCATATGGGGAACATGCGGCGTCAGTCGTGAGTTTCTCCAATGACGCCAACTGCAGGCCACGGAGGCCAGAAGGGTCGATTATGATGAACGCAATGACGCACAAAGCCGAAGTTCGCTTCAACCGCGAGGGGTGGCATTAAGCCGCTTCTCGCCTTCGGCGATTTCTAGATTGCGTCGTTATCTCTGATTGACTTAATATTGCGGGGTGAACAAGCACTCCGCATTCTTCCTCATTTTGCTCTTGGCCGTCGTCAGCTTCTTCGCTGGATCGGCCTATGGCTCGTGGCAATCGACGGTTTCGAATTCTGAAGCTCATGCCACCCTAGTAATCGGCTTCATCGGGGCAATGATTACCAGTGCGGCGGTCATCGTGGCGCTCTGGGCGATCATTTCTCAACATCGAACAGCCCGCGCCCAAGCCACGATCGCACACCTCGCTGCAAATTCTCGGGATAAGGACATCCTCGACGCTAAGCAGACGTTTTTAGAGCTGTCGACCGAGGAACGGGGCCTTGCGAAGTGGGCTTCCAAGAAGCACGAAAGCTCGGACGAAAACCGCGCGATACGACTGTATCTCAACAGTTTCGAACTCATTTCTCTTGGAATCCAGAGGGGTATCATTGATTATAAGATTTTCAAACGGTGGAATCGATCTACCGTTTTGCACGCATGGGAAGCAGCCGCTCCGTACATAACTGAGCTGCGGAAACGAACGGGCCGCTCTCTGCTTTTCCATGAGTTCGAGGAACTGGCTCGCGACTTCAACGATAATAAAAAGCCGAAACGCCGATTTGGTCGTTAATCGGACCGGGCAGACGAGACGTGAAGCTACACTCGCTCCTTCACGTCGGCATCGTGATACCCTGACGTTCACCGCAAGATCGCACTCACGATTTCACCATCCCCTCACCGTTCGCTCAGGACGCTCAGGCTTGAGGCGGGCAGGGTGACGGCTCGACTTCAGCCCTGGGAGAGTGCGGCATGAGCGGCGAGACAATGAAAACGGTGAGCGGGCAGACGAGCCTGTTGCGGACGGGGATGTGGGGCGGGGCGGTGGCCCTGTTGCTGGCCCCGGCGATGGCGATGCAGTTCACAAGCGAGGTGCAGTGGACGCTGTTTGATTTTGCCCTGATGGGGGTGCTGCTGGCCATCGCCTGCGGGGCGGGTGAGCTTGTGCTGCGCGCCTCGGACAGTCTGACGTATCGGCTGGGGGCGGCGGTCGCGATCGGCACGACCTTTGTGCTGGGCGTCGGCAATCTGGCCGTGGGCCTGATCGGGTCGGAGGCTAATCCGGCCAATGATTGGGTCTGGGCGGTGCTGGCCATTGGCGTGGCGGGCGCGGTCGTCGCCCGGTTCAGGCCGCGCGGGCTGAGCCTGGTGATGCTGGCGGTGGCCGCCGGTCAGGTCGGTCTGGCCCTCTATGCCGATGCCACGGCGCAGGATCTGCCGCCGAGGATCACGGTGGTGTTTGTCACCGGCTGGCTGATTGCGGCGGCCCTGTTCGACCGGGCCGCGCGGGAGGGCTAGGGCAAAAGCCGTCATCTCCGGACTTGATCCGGGGATCGGTGTCTCCCTGGCCGGTTGACCGTCTGCCCGGACCGATACTCGGGTCAAGCCCGAGTATGACGAAGTATTTTACGGCAAGTACTCGGCCGGGATAGGCAGGCTGTCGTCCTCGGCGCGCCAGTAGATGGTGAGGATCCACCAGCGGGTGCCGTCGAAGAACAGCTGGAAGCTGTTGATGCCGCGCAGGAAGGGTTCGGCGTCATCGAGGCTGCGCCGCGCTTCATAGGTCGAGAAGACGTGGACGACCGAGCCGAAGCGTTCGGACGTTGAGGCGATCCCGATCTCGTGGAAGCCGTCGCGTTCCAGCTGGGGCCCGGCGCGGGTGACGTAGTCCTCGGGCGTCAGGCTGCTGGCCACGATGGTGCCGTCCGGGCGGACGCCGGAGGGGATCAGACGGGCGGCGGGATGGAAGAGGGAGCGGAAACGGTCCCAGTCGCGCGCCACGCCGGCGTCGCCGGAGATGACGTCATAGACGGCCGTGATCAGGGCCTCGGGCGAGGAGACGTCGTCGGGGTCGGCGGCGGGCGCCGTGGCAGTGGCCGGAGCCGCCGTCTGGGCCAGAGTCGCGACCGGTGAAGCCAGCGCCAGGATGAGCGCGGCGGCGAGTGTGGATGCACGCATGAGAATTCCCTCCGTCAGGGGGGTGAGACTGCCGCACCGGGCGGCGGATGGGAAGGCGTATTCCGGACTGCCGGACGCCATCAAGGAGACACCATGAAAGAGACCAAGACCGTCTCGGGCACCCCCGAGACGCGCGCCGCCATGCATGAAGTCATGGCTGCGTTTGAAGCCTTCAAGGGCGCCAATGATGCGCGGCTGGCCGAGCTGGAGAAGAAGGCGTCGGCCGACACGCTGCTGGAGGAGACGGTGGCGCGCATCGATGCGGCGGTCGGCTCGGCCCAGGCGCGGCTGGACCGGGCGCTGAGCGAGACGCGGAGGCCGGTGCTTGAGGCCGCCCCCTCCACCCTCCTTCGCCAAGGCTTCGGAGGGTCCCCCTCCCCCGAGGGGGGAGGAATTGAGGTCAAGCAGGCGTTTGCGGCCTATATGACGGGCGGATCGACGCTGGGGCTGGAGCTGAAGGCCGGGCTGTCGTCGGGGCCGAGTTCGGGCGGCTATGTGGTGCCGCCGGAGACGGAGCGGGCCATCGAGAGGCGGCTGATGGCGGGCTCGCCGATGCGGGAGATCGCGACGGTGCGCACCGTGGGCTCGGGCGTGTTCAGAAAGCCCGTTTCGACCGCAGGCGTCGAGGCCGGGTGGGTGGCCGAAACGGCCGCCCGGCCCGAGACCGATCCGGCGACCCTGGCGCTGCTGGAGTTCCCGTCGGCGGATCTGTACGCCTGCCCGGCTGCGACCCAGAGCCTGCTGGATGATGCGCTGATCGACCTGGACGAATGGCTGGCCGCCGAGGTGGAGGATGCGTTCTCGGCCCAGGAGACCGAGGCCTTCGTCAATGGCGATGGCGTGAACAAACCGCGCGGCTTCCTCGACTATGATCTGGTCGAGGACGGCGATCAGGAGTGGGGCGAGATCGGCTATGTGGCCAGCGGGGCGGCCGGGGCCTTTCCCGTGTCGAACCCGACCGACCGGCTGATCGACCTGATCTATGCGCCCAAGGCGCTGTACCGGCCGAACGCGCGCTTCGTCATGAACCGCCGGACGGTGGGGACGGTGCGCAAGTTCAAGGATGGGGACGGCAACTATATCTGGCAGCCGGCGCAGCGGCCGGGGGATACGGCCAGCCTGCTGGGCTATCCGGTGACCGAGATCGAGACCATGCCGGACATGGGCGCGAATGCGGCGGCGATTGCGTTCGGGGACTTTCAGCGCGGCTATCTGATCGTCGACCGGGCGGGGGTGCGGGTGCTGCGCGACCCCTATTCGGCCAAGCCCTATGTCCTGTTCTACACGACCAAGCGCGTGGGCGGGGGCGTGCAGAACTTTGATGCCATCAAGGTGATGAAGTTCGCCGCGTCGTAGACGCGGAGTGACGAGTGGCGAGTGACGAGTGGCGAGAGCCGCTCGTCGCTGGCCGAAAGGGTGAGACACGAGCTGTCGGGAGTGAGAGCAGGCGAACTCGCCACTCGTTCCTCGGCACTCGCCACTTTCAAACGAAGCGAGAAACCAATGACCGCACCGGTGACCCTGGCCGAGGCGAAGGCCTTTCTGCGCGTCGGGCATGACGGCGAGGATAGTCTGATCCAGACCCTGATCGAGGCCGCGCAGGCGCGGGTCGAGGGCGAGGTGGATCAGCCGCTGGATGCCGACAGCCCCGCGCCGCTGAGGCTGGCCGTGATGATGCTGACCCTGATCGCCCATGAGCGGGGGCTGGCGGAAATGACGGCGCAGGCCGTCGAGGCGTGGATCGCGCCCTACCGGACGGTGCGGCTGTGAGCGCGGCCGCGCGGCGGGTGCTGGCGGGCCTGTATGCGGTGACCGTGGCCGAGACGCCGTATGGCGGGCAGGCGCGGACCTGGGAGTTGCTGGGCCAGATCTGGCTGAACCCCGGCAAGGTCGGCGGGCGACGCCGGAGCGGGCCGGACGGCCTGCAGCGGATCGACACGCGACGGGTGACGGCGGGGCGGGACCCCCGGCTGAACGCCGGCCGGGTGCTGGAGTTTGAGGGCGTGCGCTGGCGCATCCTGGCGGTCGCGACCGGTCCGGCGGACACCGACCTTGAGCTGGAGCGGCTGGCATGAGTCATGAGCTGGCCCTGCAGAAGGGCATCCTCGCGCGGCTGAAGGCGGATGCGACGCTGGATGCGCTGGTGGGCGGCCGGGTCTGGGACGCGGTGCCGCCGGACCCGACCTACCCCCATGTGAAGCTGGGACGCAGCCAAGGCCGGCCGGTGGCAGGCGGCGACGGAGCGATGGAGCACCAGCTGACGCTGATCGTCGCCTCGCGGTTCTGCGGGACGGAGGAGGCGCGGGCGGTGGCGGCGGCCGTGCGGCTATGCCTGAGCGAGGCGGTGATCGAGACCGACGGCGTGCGCAGCCTGAAGCTGGAGGTGCCGTTGAGCGACGTCTTTGCCGCCGATGACCGACTGACGACCTGGGCCGTGATCCGCGTGCGCGCGGTGACGCAGGACATCTGACAACCCCAAGACAATCGAGGAGAGTTCCATGGCAGCCCAGAGCGGCAAGGACCTGTTGCTGAAGATCGAGACGGACCCGGACACCTTTCTGACGGTGGCGGGCCTGAGGGCGCGGACGGTGTCGCTGAATGCGCGCGCCGTCGATGTGACCGATGCGGACAGCGCCGGGCGCTGGCGCGAACTGCTGGCCGGAGCGGGGGTGCGCACGGCGGCCATCGCCGGTCAGGGGATATTCCGCGATGCGGCATCGGATGCGCGGATCCGCGAGGCCTTCTTCGCCCAGAGCACGGACCGCTGGCAGGTGATCGTGCCCGACTTTGGCCGGCTGGAGGGGCGGTTCGTGGTCTCGGAGCTGGAATATGCGGGTGAGCATGACGGCGAGGCGAGCTTTGCGCTGAGCCTCGCGAGCGCCGGTGAACTGACGTTCGAGGCCATCTGATGCGGATGGCCAATGGGGCGCGCGGCGAGGTGCTGGTCGAGCTGGACGGCGTGCCGCGACGGCTGTGCCTGACGCTGGGGGCGCTGGCGGAGATCGAGACGGCGCTGGCGGTGTCGGGGGTCGAGGGGCTGGTCGAGCGGCTGAGGCGGCCGACCGCGCGGGACCTGATGGCGGTGCTGGCGGCGCTGCTGAATGGCGGCGGGGAGCGGGAGCTGGCGGAGCGGCTGGAGCAGGCGTCGATCTCGCCCCAGGACGCGGCCGAGGCTGTGGCGCAGGCTTTTGCCGCCGTGGGCGGGGGCGAGGGATGACAGAGGCCTGGGCGGGGCGGCTGCGGCTGGCGGTCCGGCTGGGCCTGACGCCCGGGGCCTTCTGGGCCCTGTCGATCGCGGAATGGCAGTCGCTGACGCGGACGCCGGGGCAGGCCCCGCCGCTGAGCCGCGCCGAATTTGACCGGTTGAGCCGGGACTGGCCTGACGAGGGAGCGAGAGCATGACGGACACATTTGGCCCGTCCGGGCTGGAGACGGTGCCGCTGGAGGCGGCCGAGGCGGCGGCCGCGCTGGAGAGCCTGAAAGAACCGGCCGAACGCGCGGCGCGGTCGATCGAACAGGCCTTCGACCGGGCGGGGGAGAGTCTGGCGGCCTCGCTGACGCGGGCGGCTGCGGACGGAGAGATCACGCTTGCGGAGCTGGCGCGGGCGGTGCTGGCGGCGGCCAATTCCGCGGTCGGGACCTTGATGAGCGGTGGCGGCGGCGGGCTGGGCGAGGCCTTGGCCAGCGCGGTCGGTGGGCTGTTCTCCGGTTCGCGGGCCGAAGGCGGACCGGTGATGCCGGGCGGGGCCTATCTGGTCGGCGAACGCGGGCCGGAGGTGTTCCGACCCTCGCAGGCGGGCGTTGTCGGCGGCGTTGAGGGGCCCGGCCTGGTGCTGAACCTGAAGGTCGAGGGCGGGGCGCCGGGGCTGTTGCGCTCCGAGACGCAGATTGCCCAGGCGCTGGCCCGCGCGGTGGCGCTGGGCGCGCGCCGGTACTGAGGGGGTATGGGATGAGTTTCCATGAAGTGAGCCTGCCTGCACGCCTGGCGTTCGGATCGACGGGTGGGGTGGAGCGGCGGACCGAGGTGGTGACCCTGGCGTCTGGTCATGAGCGGCGGTCGACGCCGTGGGCCAGTGGTCGGCGGCGCTATCTGATCGGGTCGGGACTGCGGTCTCTGGATGACATGGCGGCGCTGACCGCGTTTTTCGAGGCGCGGCAGGGGCGACTGTACGGGTTTCGGTTCCGGGACTTTGCCGATTTCAAATCCTGTGCGCCCGGGGACGAGCCCGGCCCCGGCGATCAGGCGATCGGCACCGGCGACGGGGTCACGACGCAGTTTCCGCTGGCCAAGGCCTATGGCGGGACGACGCGGCGGATCGCCAAGCCGGTCGAGGGGTCGGTGCGGGTGGCCGTGGACGGCACCGAAGCGTTGGAAGGGTGGAGCGTCGATGTCACGACGGGTGAAGTGACGTTCGCGACCGCGCCTGACGAGGGGGCGGAGATCACCGCAGGCTACCGGTTCGACACGCCGGTGCGGTTCGATGCCGACCGGCTGGAGATCACGCTGGAGAGCTTTGGCAGCGGACGGATGGTGGCCATGCCGCTGATCGAGATCCGGGTCTGAGCCATGCGCGACATTCCCGAAGAGATGGCCGCCCGGATCGAGTCCGGGGCGGCGACGCTGTGCCATGCCTGGCGGGTCACGCGGGCGGACGGAATGCAGCTGGGCTTCACCGATCACGACCGGACGCTGGAGGTGGACGGCACCCCCTGCTCGCCGGTCGAGGGGTTCGAGGCTGGGGCGCGCGAGGGCGAGGCGGGGTTCGAGCCCGGCAGCCTGACGCTGGCGGGCCATCTGGGTGAGGGTGACGACACCCTGACCGAGGCGGCCATCGGTGCGGGGCTGTTTGATCGGGCCCGCGTCGAGCTGTGGCGCGTGGACTGGGTGCGGCCCGACCTGAAGGTGCGGCTGTGGGTGGGGCGTATCCGCGCGCTGAAGCGCGACGGCGGGCGGCTGACGGTCGAACTGGAGGGGCCGCTGGCGGCGCTGGATCGACGGATCGGGCGGACCTATGGCCGGCTGTGCGAGGCACGCCTGGGCGACGGCCCGTGCGGGGTGGACCTGGAGGCTCACCCCGGGGCGCGCTGCGACAAGCGGTGGGAAACCTGCGTCGGGACATTCGCCAACGGGGTCAATTTCCGGGGCTTCCCCGACATTCCGGGCGACGACTTCATCGCGGCGCATCCGGTGGACGGGGGGCGGCATGACGGCCGGAGCCGCCGGTGAGGACAGCGGCGCTTGTAGCCGCGCGAGGCTGGGTCGGGACGCCCTATCGCCATCAGGCCAGCCTGAAAGGTGAGGGCGCAGACTGTCTGGGCTTGATCCGGGGGGTGTGGCGCGAGGTGGTCGGGCCGGAGCCGGAAACCCTGCCGCCCTATTCGCCCGACTGGGCCGAAGCGGGCGGGGCCGAGACGCTGCTGATGGCGGCGCGGCGCTGGCTGATCGAGATCGAGCCGGAGGCGGCACGGCCGGGCGATGTGCTGCTTTTCCGCATGCGGGCCGATGTGCCGATCAAGCACTGCGGAATCCTGAGCGCGGTGGGTCCGCCCGAGCCGAGGCTGATCCATGCCTATTGGGGCCGGTCGGTGGTCGAGAGCTGGATGGGCGACTGGTGGCTGCGAAAGCGGGCGGCGGCCTTTACCTGGCCCGGCCCGACATCAGAAACGTAAGGAGACAGCATGGCACAGGCCGTACTGGGAGGACTGGGTCAGGCGCTGGGTGGCGGCGTGGGTCAGGCCATCGGCCGGGCGCTGGGTGGCATGCTGGACCAGCGGCTGGTGGCAAGCCTCGGATCGGCGCGTCAGGTGGGGCCGAGGCTGGAGGCCCTCCGGCTGCAGTCGACTGCCGAGGGGACGCCCATGGCGCTGGTGCTCGGTCGGGCGCGCGTGACGGGACAGGTCATCTGGGCCGCGCGATTTCTGGAACGGCGGCACGAGCACGGCGGCGGCAAGGGCGGGCCGCGCACGGAATCCTATACCTATTCGCTGAGCTTTGCCGTCGCGGTCTGTGAGGGGCCGATCGACGGCATCGGTCGGGTCTGGGCCGACGGGCAGCCGCTGGACCGGGCTGGAGTGACCCTGCGTATCCACCGGGGCACGGAAGACCAGATGCCTGACCCGCTGATCGAGGCGGTCGAGGGGGTGGGGGCGGCGCCAGCCTATCGCGGGACGGCCTATGTGGTGTTCGAGGATCTGCCGCTGGCGGCGTTCGGCAATCGCGTGCCGCAGCTGGCGTTCGAGGTGTTTCGCAGGCCGGCGGGCGGCGCGCTCGCGCTGGAGGACCGGTTGCAAGGGGTATGTCTGATCCCCGGTGCGGGGGAATTCGTGCTGGCGACCGAGCCTGTGGTGCGACGCGCGGGTCTGACCCGGACCGAGGTCGAGAATGTGAGCTCGGCCGAGGGGCGGCCCGACCTGATCGTGTCACTGGATCAACTGACGGCGGCCTGTCCCAACCTGAAGCGGGTCAGTCTGGTGATCGGCTGGTTCGGCGATGATCTGAGGGCCGGTCACTGCACCATCCGGCCGGGAGTGGAGCGACGTGACAAGCCGACGGTGCCGCTGGACTGGTCGGTGGCCGGGTTGGACCGTGCGACGGCGAATCTGGTGAGCACGGTCGGGGGCGCGCCGGCCTATGGCGGGACACCGTCGGACAACAGCGTGCGACAGGCAGTGGCGGAGCTGAAGGCGCGTGGGCTGGAGGTGACGCTGTATCCGTTCGTCTTCATGGACATACCGCCGGGCAATGAGCTGAGCGATCCGTATGGCGGAGCGGAGCAGGCGGCCTATCCCTGGCGCGGGCGGGTCGTGGCGGACGATCCGATGACGGCCGGGGCTGATGTCGAGGCGATGTTCGGCACGGCGGACGGCTGGGGCCTGAGGCGGCTGGCGCGCCATTATGCAGCGCTGGCGGCAGAGACGGGGGCCGACGGCCTGCTGATCGGGTCGGAGATGCGGGGGCTGACGACCAGCCGCGATGCGGGTGGCGGCTATCCGGCGGTGGCGGCTTTTCGTGCGCTGCTGGCTGAGTGTAGGGCCATCGTGGGACCGGGGGTGGCCCTGTCCTATGCGGCGGACTGGTCGGAGTATTCGGGGCACCGGCCGGACGATGGCTCGGGCGATGTGATGTTCCATCTGGACCCGCTGTGGGCCGATGATGACCTCGATTATGTGGGGATCGACTGGTACCCGCCGCTGGGCGACTGGCGCGCGGGCAACGGTGGGCTGGACGCCGCGAGCTATGAGGGGCCGGATGATCCCGCCTATCTGGCGATGCAGATGGCCGGCGGCGAGCATTTCGACTGGTTCTACGCCGACGGCGCGGACCGGGCGGCGCAGGTGCGGACGCCGATTGCCGATCTGGCCCATGGCGAGGACTGGGTGTTCCGGGCCAAGGACCTGAAGGGCTGGTGGAGCCATGCGCACCATGATCGGCCCGGTGGGGTGAGGTCGGCCAGCCCGACCGCCTGGATTCCGGGCATGAAGCCGATCCGCCTGACCGAGTTCGGCTGTGCGGCGGTGGACCGGGGCGGCAATGCCCCCAATCTGTTTCAGGATCCGAAGAGCGCCGAGAGTGCGCTTCCGCCGGGGTCAACCGGGGCGCGTGACGACCGGATGCAGCGCCGGGCGCTGGAAGCGGTGCTGGACCATTTCGAGGATGGCGAGGCCAATCCGGTGTCTGGCGTCTATGGCGGGCGGATGCTGGAGGGGGCCGATGCCTGGTGCTGGGATGCGCGGCCGTGGCCGGCATTCCCGGGCCGACCGGAGCTGTGGGCCGATGCCCCGGCCTGGCATAGCGGTCACTGGCTGAACGGACGGCTGCTGGGCGAGACCGAGGGTCTGCTGGCCGATCTGGTGGGCCGGATCGGACCGGAAGAACTGCCGGTGATCGGGCCCGTGCGAGACCGGATCGAGGGCTATGTGATCGATCGGCCGATGAGCGTGCGTGAGGCGCTGGGGCCACTGGTCTCGGGTTTGGGGCTGGTGGTCAGCGAAGCGGGCGGGCGGCTGACACTGAGGGCGGACGGAGACGGGCCGGTGGTGGTGATCGACCCCGAGGAGCTGGCCCTGCCCGATGAGGGTGGAGCCGAAGTTCGCGACCGTACGGTGGACGAGGCCCCCGACCGGGTGCGGGTGCGCTATCTGAATCTGGCGGACGACTATCAGATCGGATCGGTGACCCTGAGCCGGGATCAAGGGGGCGATACAGTCGCGGGACTGGATGTCGACCTGCCCGCCGTTTGCGATGAGGCACAGGCACGGCGGTTCGCGGCGCGGCTGGCGGCGGGGCTGGACGGGATCGAGCGCCGGACGCTGAGGCTGGGCCCGCTGCAGGCGCTGACGCTGGAGCCCGGGGATCGGGTGAAGATGCCGGGAGAGGACGATTTGTGGCGCGTCGAACGCATCTCCCTCGACGAAGAGGCGCGCGCGGTTCTGGTGCCCGTGCCGATCGTGACGAGGGAGGACGGAACGCCGGTGTGGCGCCTGCCGAGTCGGTCGGGGCCGTCGGGCGCACCATGGATGCGGATCCTAGAGCTGCCCCCGCTGGTCGGGCGGTCGGAAGGCGGCGTCGTGGCAGCGGTCGCGGTCGAGCCCTGGTCGCGGCATGCGGTTACGGCAGGACCGGACGCCTTGAGCCAGACTCTGCGAGGCGTAGCCCGAAGCCCGGCGTCCGTGGGCGTGTTGACCGAACCGTTGACGCCCGGCGTGTGCGGGCGATGGGATGAGACGGCGAGCGTGACCGTGCAGGTCGAGGGGCGTTCCCCCGAGAGCCGCGAGAAGCTGGCGGTGCTGGCCGGGGCCAATGCGGTGGCGGTCGAGACCCCGGCGGGTTGGGAGGTGATCCAGTACAGGGTGGCGACGCTGGTCAGTGGGGACGTGTGGCGATTGACCGGACTGCTGCGCGGGCAGGGCGGGGGCGAGACTGAGGCGGAGACCGGCGCCGAGGTCGGGGCCGCCGTGGTGTTTCTGGATGACAGTCTGGTCGGGCCGGGATCGATGCGGGACGAATGGGGCCTGCCGCTGTTGTGGCGGGCAGGAGCGGGTGGGGCGGTGCCTTCGGGTCCGTTCGTCAGCGAGCTGACCCATGTGTTGACGGGACGGGCTGAGCGGCCGTGGCGACCGGTGCATCTGAAGGTGAGACCGGAAGGCGGGGGCCTGGCGCTGAGCTGGATCGCGCGCTTGCGAACGGGTGGCGACGGCTGGGATGGGGAGGCGGAGACGGTCGATCCGTTGCGGTTCCGGGTGCGCATTCTGGTCGGTGACATTGAGAGACGCGTGGTTGAGGTCACGGGCACAGAGTGGCTGTATTCCAGCGCGGAACGGGTGGCGGATTTCCCGGGCGGGTACGAGGCCGCGCGCTTTGCGGTGTCGCAGGTCTCAATCCACGGCATATGGGGGCCGGAGGCGGTCGCACCCCTTTGCGAAGGCGGTGGCATGCCCTAACTGATGGCCCTGAGCTATCAGGAGCGATGATCAACCGTGGCAGGCGATCCCTATCAGGAACTGGGTGTGTCCCGGGGCGCGAGCGCGGACGAGATCAAGAAGGCCTTCCGCAAACTGGCCAAGGACTTTCACCCCGACAAGAACCCGGGCGATGCGGCCGCCGAGGACCGGTTCAAGCGGATCACAGCGGCTTTCGACCTGCTGGGCGATGCGGAAAAGCGCGCGAAATTTGATCGCGGCGAAATCGACGCCGATGGCCGCGAGCAATATCGGGGCTTCAGTGGCGGCGGCCGCGGACCGGGCGGCTTTGGGCAGGGCGGGTTCGGGGGCGGCGCCCGCGCGACCTTTGACGACATCGATCTGGAAGACATTTTTGGCGGCATGTTCGGCGGCGGAGGGGCGCGGCCTCGCGGAGGCGCCACGCGTGGCCCCGCGCGCGGTCAGGACGTTCGGGCCAGTCTGGAGATCAGTCTCGAGGACGCCATCCAGGGCTCGACGCGCAGGATCCAGTTTTCGGATGGTCGCACGCTGGATGTGACCATTCCGAAGGGTGCCGACGACGGTCAGGTGATCCGGCTGAAGGGACAGGGCGTAGCCTCACCGCGTGGGGGGCCGGCCGGGGATGCCCTGATCGAACTGAAGATCGCGCCGCATGCCCTGTACCACCGCGACGGGGCCGATCTGACCATGGATCTGGCGGTGCCGCTGGCGGATGCGGTGCTGGGCGGAAAGGTGGCCGTGCGGACGCCCGACGGGGTGGTCAATCTGACGGTGCCGAAGGGGTCGAACTCGGGCCAGACGATGCGGCTGAAGGGCAAGGGCGCCTTTGCCGCCGGGCGGCGCGGCGACCTTAAGGTGCGGCTGATGATCCAGTTGCCGGGCGAGGATGTGCCGGAGCTCATCAAGGCGGCCGAGACCCTTCGGAAACGCGCGCTGTGACGGGTGTGGAACGGCCGTCGGAGCGGCCGGCACGACCGTGGTTCTCGTCGGGCCCGACGGCCAAGCGGCCGGGGTGGTCGATCGAGGCCTTGCCGACGGACCTGTTGGGTCGGGGCATTCGCGCACCCGAGGTCGTGGCGCGGTTTGCTGAGGGCCTGGCCCTGACCCGCAAGGTTCTTGGGGTGCCGCACGACTGGGCGCTGGTCTATGTGCCCGGATCGGACACGGGGGCGGTCGAGGCGGCGCTGTGGAACCTGCTGGGTGAGCGGCCGGTGCAGGTCATGGCGTTCGAGAATTTCGGCAAGGTCTGGGCCACCGATGTGCGCGATCATCTGGGGCTGGAGCCCGAGATCCTGGACGCGGCGTGGGGGCGGTTCCCGGATGTGAACCGGGTGGACCCTGGGGCCGATCTGGTCTTTCCGTGGAACGGCACGACCTCGGGCGTGTGCGCGCCCGGTGCAGACTGGATCGCGACGGACCGTGAGGGTCTGGTGATCTGCGATGCGACCTCGGCGGCCTTTGCCATGCCCCTGCCGTGGGAGCGGCTGGATGTCGTCACCTTCAGCTTCCAGAAGGCGTTGGGCGGCGAGGCGGGGCTGGGGGTGGCGGCGCTGTCGCCCCGGGCCATTGCCCGACTGGACCGGTATGCGCCGCCCCGGCCGGTACCCAAGGTTCTGAGGCTTCGGAACGACCAGGGCTTTGACCGGGCGCTGGCGACCGGATCGATGATCAACACCTTTTCCGTCCTGACGCTGGAGGACTGGATCGACGCCCTTGAGTGGGCCGAGCGCGTGGGCGGGCTCAAGACCCTGATCGCGCGAACCGGGGCCAATGCGGCAGCGCTGGGCGCCTGGGTCGAGCGGACGGACTGGATTGACTGGCTGGCCGAGGAACCGGGGACGCGTTCGACGACGTCAGTCTGCCTGAAGATCGTCGACCCACGCGTCGTGGCCATGGGCGAGGACAGCCGTCGCGATCTGGTTACGCGCATGAAGGCTCTGCTGGAGGCCGAGGGCGCGGCCTTCGATGTCGAGGGCCACCGCAATGCGCCAGCGGGCCTGCGGGTCTGGTGCGGCTGCACGGTGGACACCGCCGACATCGAGGCTTTGACGCCGTGGCTGGACTGGGCATTTGCGACGGCGATCGCTGAATAATCGCCGGACTTGAGGCGACACCGGACGATTCCCCGGCTATAGGCTCGGCCCGCGTTGGAAGCGGAGATTGACCCTTGGCGAATGTGACCGTGGTCGGAGCCCAGTGGGGCGACGAAGGCAAAGGCAAGATCGTCGACTGGCTGTCGAACCGGGCCGACTGGGTCGTGCGGTTCCAGGGGGGTCACAATGCCGGTCACACCCTGGTCGTCGGCGATGTCACCTACAAGCTGAGCCTGCTGCCGTCGGGCGTGGTGCAGGGCAAGCCGTCGGTGATCGGCAATGGCGTGGTCATCGATCCGTGGGCTTTGCGCGACGAGATCGCGCGGATCGAGGCGCAGGGTGTCAGGATCACGCCCGAACTGCTGACCATTGCCGAGACCGCCTGCTTGATCCTGCCGCTGCACCGGGATCTGGATCAGGCGCGCGAGGCGCAGGCGGGCACGACCAAGATCGGCACGACCGGGCGGGGGATCGGTCCGGCCTATGAGGACAAGGTCGGGCGGCGGGCAATCCGCGTGGGGGACCTGACCGATCCCGAGGCGCTGGACGCCAAGATCGACCGTCTGCTGGCGCACCACAACGCCTTGAGGAAGGGGCTGGATTTGCCCGAGGTGAATGTGCCCGCGCTGAAGGCCGAGCTTCTGGTGATCGCGCCCGACGTGTTGAAATATGCGGGCCAGCCGGTGTGGCGGCTACTGGATAAGGCCCACCGAGACGGCAAGCGCATCCTGTTCGAGGGCGCTCAAGGGTCGCTGCTGGACGTGGATCACGGCACCTATCCCTATGTGACCAGCTCGAACACCGTGGCGGGACAGGCTGCGGCGGGCTCGGGCCTGGGCCCCCGGTCGGTCGGCTATGTGCTGGGGATCGTGAAGGCCTATACGACGCGGGTCGGAGAGGGACCGTTCCCGACCGAATTGTTTGATGATCACGGGCGGCGCATTGCCGAACGTGGCCGCGAGTTCGGCACGGTGACCGGACGGCCGCGCCGCTGTGGCTGGTTCGATGCCGTGCTGGTGCGCCAGTCGATCGCCATCAACGGCATGCACGGGATCGCCCTGACCAAGCTGGACGTGCTGGATGGCTTTGAGACGCTGAAGATCTGCGTGGGCTATCGCGTGAAAGGAGAGGCCCTGGATTATCTACCGGCGGGGCTGAAGGCCCAGGCGGAGATCGAGCCGATCTACGAAGAGGTCGAGGGTTGGTCGGAAAGCACCCAGGGCGCGCGCTCCTGGAAGGACCTGCCGGCGGCGGCGATCAAATATGTGCGCCGGATCGAGGAGTTGATCGGGGCCCCCGTGGCGTTGCTGTCGACCAGTCCCGAACGGGACGACACCATCCTGATGCAGGATCCCTTTCACGGCTGAGGGCAAGTCCCGCATTTCAATGGGACTTTAACGCGTTTGAGCTAGGCGTTGGGGGTTCGTTTCGCGAGGTTCCTGCGTGCTGATTACCGACCGACGCCTTCTGGCGCGCCTGGAGCCCACCGTGAGCCGCGTGCTGATCGTGGACCCGAACGCGCATGCGGCGCGGCTGATCACGGACCTGATGAAAGGGCTGGGCGCGCGCGAGGTCGTGGTCGAGGCGACCGAGGCGAGGGGTCTGCAGATGGCCGGGGCGCTGGACCCGGGCCTGATTTTCATCGAACGCGGCGGCCCGGGCCTGGATGGCGAAAGCTTTACCCGGACGCTGCGCCGGTCCCATATGGCGTGCCGGCGGGTACCGGTCATCATGGTGACGGCCGAGGCCACCGCGACCACCATCAAGGGCGCGCGCGATGTCGGGGTGCATGAGTTTCTGAGAAAGCCCTTCACCAGCGCCGACCTGATGAAGCGGGTCGAGAACGTCGCGCTGAAGCCCCGGGACTGGGTGGAGGGGGTGAGCTACGTCGGGCCGGACCGGCGACGTTTCAACTCGGGAGAATACGCCGGCCCGACCAAGCGCCAGAGCGACCGGGCCAAGGGGGCAGAGGCCGAGGCGATCGCCGTGCGGGACCAGGCCATGAAAATTCTGGCGGCGGCACTCGATCAGTTCGACAACGATCCCCCGCAGGCGATCCGCGCCATCCGCCAGCAGGCCGAGACCCTGAAGGCACTGGCGCTCAAGGTCGCGGACAGCCGGCTGGTCGTCGCCGTCGGTGCCCTGGAGGTCACCCTGGCCCAGGGCGGGACGACCAAGGCGAACGTCGCCGCGCCCATCGGCCAGCTTCTGGCCCTGCCGAAGCCGGTCCAGGGCCTGAAGAAGACGGGATAGGCGCGGCGGTGGTGCCGGTCAGGCGTCGACCAGATTGCGCTCGGTAGCGGCCGCGCGCATGGCCTTTTGCAGCTTTTCGAAGGCCCGGACCTCGATCTGACGCACGCGCTCGCGCGAGACGCCATACTGGCCCGCCAGTTCCTCGAGCGTGACCGGGTCATCCTTGAGGCGGCGTTCGGTCAGGATGTGCTTTTCGCGATCGGTCAGCTCTTCCATGGCTTCCTGGAGGAGACCGACGCGGATGTCGCGCTCCTCGCTCTCGGCCAGCTGAGTCTCCTGACTGACGGCGGTGTCGTCGGCCAACCAGTCCTGCCACTCGCTTTCCCCGTCAACACGAAGCGGCGCGTTGAGAGAGGCATCGCCGGACAGGCGACGGTTCATGTCGGTGACTTCCTGCTCGGACACGCCCAGCTTGGTGGCGATGGCCGACAGATGCTCGGGATGCAGGTCACCATCCTCGAAGGCCGAGATCTGGCTCTTGGCCTTGCGAAGGTTGAAGAACAGCTTCTTTTGCGCCGCCGTGGTGCCCATCTTCACGAGCGACCAGCTGCGCAGGATGTATTCCTGGATCGAGGCGCGAATCCACCACATGGCGTAGGTCGCCAGGCGGAAGCCCTTGTCGGGATCGAATTTCTTGACGGCCTGCATCAGGCCGACATTGCCCTCGGAAATCACCTCGCCGATCGGCAGGCCGTAGCCGCGATAGCCCATGGCGATCTTGGCCACGAGGCGCAGGTGGGAGGTGACGAGCTTGTGGGCGGCTTCGGTGTCCTGGTGTTCGCCCCAGCGTTTGGCCAGCATGAACTCTTCGTCCTTGCTGAGCATCGGGAATTTGCGGATTTCCGAAAGATAGCGCGACAGTCCCTGTTCAGGCGACATGATCGCGAGGCTGGGCTTGGCAGTCATATGGTCCCTCCGACCTCTGAAACGAGCGGGTCCTGCGGAGACGGCCACGAGAATGTGCACCGACGCCTCACCCCTCAACAATTGACGTGGGGATCGGTTGCCCCCTTGCCTAGGGGCGCATTGTCACAGCCGCGAGGGGCCGTGGCACCGAAGCCACGATCAACTGGCGGGAGTATAGTCCCGGGTCCGTTTTTTTTCAAGACTATCATCCCGGGGCCCGTAGCCCGGTCAGGCCAGAAGGTCTGCCTGATCGGGATGGCGGCGTATGTAGGCTGCGGAATAACTGCACAGAGGAACGATCTTGAGGCCTTCGCGGCGTGCTTCTTCCAGGACATGGGCGGTCAGGCGCGCAGCGATACCCCGGCCCTCCAGCGGGGGCGGGACCTGGGTAGTGTTCAGAATCAGCTGATTGCCCGCGCGGCTGTAGCCGATGAAGGCGGTCTCGCCCTTGAGGTCGAGTTCATAGCGCTGGTTCTGGGCATCATGGCGGATCGTGTCGGTCATGGGGCACCTTGGGGGGATGAGGCAGGTTTTGAAGGAAGGCGCCACCTACTATGATCGTTCCATCCGGGGGCGGCGGCTACAGGGCCTCCAGGCGGTCCTGAAGGCCCTGCATGTCAGCGGGAGGTTCAGTCCGGAACCGCAGAGCCTGACCGGACACGGGGTGAACAAAGCCCAGCACGGCTGCGTGGAGGGCCTGGCGGTCCAGGCCTGACGCGGCGATCGCGTCGCGGACGGACTGCGCGGGCGGACCAGACCCATAGACAGGGTCGCCGAGAAGCGGGGCGCCCTTCGATGCCATATGCACCCGAATCTGATGGGTGCGGCCGGTGTGAAGCGTGCAGGCAACGCGGGCAGCGAGCGGCGCACCACCCGCCTTTGCAGGGTGACCAAAGGTGCGCTCGACGACGTAGTCTGTCACGGCCTCGCGGCCGCCGGTCTTGAGGACCGCCATCTTCTTGCGGTCGTGGGTCGAGCGGCCGAGGCGGCTCTCGATCCGACCGCGCTCGGGGGTCAGCGTCCCCCGCGTCAGGGCGATATAGGTGCGCTCAATGTCGTGGGCGGCGAACAGGGCGGTCAGGCCCTGATGGGCCCGGTCATGCTTGGCGGCGACCATGACGCCCGAGGTGCCCTTGTCGAGTCGATGGACAATGCCGGGACGGGCGACCCCGCCGATCCCCGACAGGCTGTCGCCGCAGTGGTGGAGCAGGGCGTTGACCAGGGTGCCCGTCTCGCTGCCCGGCGCGGGATGGGTGGCCATGCCCGCAGGTTTGTCGACCACGATCAGGTGTTCGTCCTCGAACAGGACGGTGAGGGGCAGGTCCTCGGGCAGCGGGTCCGCAGCAACCGGGGCGGGCATCAGGACGCGGTAGATCCCCGGCTCGGCGGATCGCGATCCGGACGAAACGATGCGGCCGTCGAGGGTTACGGCCCCTGCCGCGATCAGGGCTTGAAGTCGCGCGCGCGAGACATCGGGCAGGGCCTCGCTGAGCGCCTTGTCCAGCCGCGGCTGGCGGGCGTCGAGCCGGACCTCGAGCACGGTCGCCCCGTCAAGGTCTTCATCAAGGTCAGGAACGGGCGCGGGCATGAATCCGGCGACCTTATCATGCGCCGTGGCACGCGATAGCCAGGGTGGAATTTGCCGGGAAGCTTGACCTTGGGCATGGTGGCGCTCGTCCAACCGGGGAGGGTGAGATGAGCCGCATTTTTCTGGCATGCGCGGGCGGGGCCGCGCTGCTGTTGCTCGGCAGTTGCGCGACCATGAGCGAGGCGCAGTGCCTGGCGGGTGCCTGGGGCGAGCAAGGCTATAAGGACGGCTATGCCGGACTGCCCGAAAGCCGGCTGGAGGCCCATGCCGAGGCCTGCGCCAAATACGGGGTGGTGCCGGACTCCCGCGCCTATTTCTCGGCGCGCGAGGACGGGCTACGCGGCTATTGCGTGCCCGAGCGGGGCTTTGCCGAGGCGGTCCGGGGCAACAGCTATGCCGGGGTCTGCCGGGGACCGATGGAGGGGGCGTTCCTCGCGGCCTTCAGTGACGGGCAGGAACTGTACCGGGCCGAACAGGCGCTCAACGAGGCCCGTAGCCGGATCGACAGCCTGGGCGCCCGGGCCGAGGAACTCGACGAGAAGATCGCCTATTTCGAAGGTCAGGCCCGCGACCGCGATCTGTCCGAAGAAGCGCGCGAGGCCGCCCGGGCCCGCGTCCGCGAACTGCGTCGCGAACGCGAGGACACGATCCGCGAGTGGCGGCGGGCCCAGGACGAACTGGATGATGCCGAACGCCGTGCGCGTGACGTGCGCTACTATTTCCAGGGCCGCTACAGCTGGTGATCAGGCCGCGCGGGCCGGGGCTCCGATCTGGGGGTCCAGCTCACCCGAGGCATAGCGTTTGGCCATCTGGGCGGTCGACAGCGGCTTGATCTTCGAGGCCTGACCCTCGCAGCCGAACTGCTGGTAGCGCTCGATGCACAGCTTGCGCATGGCTTCCTTGGCCGGCTTCAGATAGGCGCGCGGATCGAACTCGCCCGGCTTCTCGGCCAGCACCTTGCGGATGGCGCCGGTGATGGCCATCCGGTTGTCGGTGTCGATGTTGATCTTGCGCACGCCGTGCTTGATGCCGCGCTGGATTTCCTCGACGGGCACCCCCCAGGTCTGGGGCATCTGGCCGCCGTACTGGTTGATGATGTCCTGCAGGTCCTGCGGCACCGAGGACGAGCCGTGCATGACCAGATGGGTGTCGGGCAGGCGGCGGTGGATTTCCTCGATGACATTCATGGCCAGCACGGCCCCGTCGGGCTTGCGGCTGAATTTGTAGGCCCCGTGGCTGGTGCCCATGGCGATGGCCAGCGCATCGACCTTGGTCTCGCGGACGAAATCAACGGCTTGGTCCGGGTCGGTCAGCAGGGCCGAATGGTCGAGCTTGCCCTCAAAGCCGTGGCCATCCTCGGCCTCGCCCATGCCGGTCTCGAGGCTGCCCAGCACGCCCAGCTCACCCTCGACCGAGACGCCGCAGCTGTGGGCCATCTGGGTCACGCGGCGGGTGACGTCGACATTGTATTCGTAGCTGGCGGGGGTCTTGGCGTCCTCTTCCAGCGAGCCGTCCATCATCACCGAGGTAAAGCCGTACTGGATGGCGGTGGCGCAGGTGGCGGGGCCGTTGCCGTGGTCCTGGTGCATGCAGACCGGGATGTGGGGGTAGAGCTCGACGAGGGCGTCGATCAGGCGGGCCAGCACCACATCGTTGGCATAGCTGCGCGCCCCGCGGCTGGCCTGGATAATGACGGGGGCGTTGACCGCCTCGGCCGCCTCCATGATCGCCAGACCCTGTTCCATATTGTTGATGTTGTACGCGGGCAGGCCGTAGCCTTCCTCAGCCGCGTGATCGAGCAGTTGTCGCAGCGTGATGCGCGCCATGGGTAGTCTCCTGAGCCCTGTTCTTTTGACGTGGATGTAACGCGGGACCGCGCCGAAGTCACGCCGTGTTACAGCGCATCATCCACTCGGGCACCCGGTGTGGCGTCAGACGCGCAGGGCCTCGACGCCGGGCAGGGGCTTGCCCTCCATCCACTCGAGGAAGGCACCGCCGGCGGTGGAGACGAAGGTCATCTGGTCGACCACACCGGCATGGTTGAGGGCCGAGACGGTGTCGCCACCACCGGCCACAGCCGTGATGGCGCCGCTGGTCGCCAGCTGGCCCGCCGCCTGGGCCGCCTTGACGGTCGCGGCATCAAAGGGCGGCACCTCGAACACGCCCAGCGGGCCGTTCCAGATCAGGGTGCGCGACAGGGCCATGGCCTTGACCAGTTTCTCGATGGTCAGCGGTCCGGCATCCAGGATCTTCTCGTCGTCGCCGATCTCCTCACGGGCGAGGACGGTGCGGGTCTCGGTCCCCGGCTTGACCTCGGTGGCCACGACCACATCGATCGGCAGCAGCAGTTCGCAGCCTTTGGCCTCGGCCTCGGCGATGATCTCGCGCGCAGTGTCGGCCATGTCGCGCTCGGCCAGCGAGCCGCCGATGTCTATCCCCTGGGCGAACAGGAAGGTGTTGGCCATGCCGCCGCCGATGGCCAGTCGGTCCAGCCGTCCGACCAGATTCTTCAGCAGGTCCAGCTTGGTCGAGACCTTGGCCCCGCCGACGATGCCCAGCACCGGCTTGACCGGATTGCCCAACGCCGCGTCCAGCGCCTCAAGCTCGCGCTTCATCGCCTCGCCGGCATAGGCGGGCAGCAGGCGCGCCAGCCCTTCGGTCGAGGCATGGGCCCGGTGCGCGGCGGAAAAGGCGTCGTTGACGTAAAGGTCCCCCAGCTCGGCCAGTCGGGCGGCAAAGGCGGGATCGTTCTTCTCCTCGCCCGCGTGGAAGCGGACATTCTCCAGCAGGATCACCCCGCCCGGGTCGACGTCCGCGATGGCGGCCTTGGCCTCTTCGCCTACGCAGTCATCGGCGAACCGCACCGGCGCGCCCAGCAGGCGCTCCAGATCATCGACGACGGGTTGAAGGCTCATCTCGGGCACCCGCTTGCCCTTCGGCCGGTCGAAATGGGCCAGGAGCGCGACCTTTGCCCCCGCATCGCGCAGCCGCTGGATGGTCGGCAAGGCGGCGCGCAGCCGGGTGTCATCGGTGACCCTGCCCCCCTCCATCGGAACGTTGAAATCCACGCGAACGAGAGCGGTCTTGCCAGCGAGGTCCTTGGCGTCGTCGAGGGTGCGGAAGGTCATGGACATATTCCCTGTCTCCTCCCTCTCGCGGCGCGATGGGGAGGTGGCGCGGCGCATCTTGCGCCGTGTCGGAGGGGCTCTCACCCCGGACTCGATGCGTTGGAGAAGAACTCCTCCACCACTTCGTGGTCCCCCTCCCCATCGCCGGGCGACGGGGAGGAGACGCGCACGTGCTTAGAAGTGCTTGCTCATCACCAGCGCCGTGTCGCTCATGCGGGTCGCGAAGCCCCATTCGTTGTCGTACCAGCTGAGCACGCGGACCAGCTTGCCCTCGATGACCTGGGTCTGGGGCAGGGCGGCGGTCGAGCTGGCGGCGATGTGGTTCAGATCCATGGACACGACCGGGTCGGTGGTGGTGGCCAGAACGCCCTTCATCGGGCCGTCGGCGGCGGCCTTCAGCGCGGTATTGACCTCGTCAACCGAGGTGTCGCGGCCGGGGACGATCTTGAGGTCGACGACCGAGACGTTGGGGGTCGGCACGCGGATCGACGAGCCGTCCAGCTTGCCCTTCAGCTCCGGCAGGACCAGGCCGACGGCCTTGGCCGCGCCGGTCGAGGTCGGGATCATGGAAAGGCCGGCGGCGCGGGCGCGGTACAGGTCCTTGTGCATCGTATCCAGCGTCGGCTGGTCGCCGGTGTAGGCGTGGATGGTCGTCATATAGCCGCGCTCGATCCCGACCAGGTCGTGCAGCACCTTGGCGATGGGGGCCAGGCAGTTGGTCGTGCAGCTGGCGTTCGAGACCACGACGTCCTCGGACGTCAGGGTGTCGTGGTTGACGCCGTAGACGATGGTCTTGTCGGCATTGTCGGCGGGGGCCGAGACCAGCACGCGCCTGGCACCCGCAGTCAGGTGGGCCGAGGCCTTGTCCTTGGAGGCGAAGATGCCGGTGCACTCAAAGGCGATGTCGACGCCCAGATCCCTGTGCGGCAGGTTGGCGGGGTCGCGCTCGGCCGTCACCTTGATCCGGCCCAGACTCACGTCGATCCAGTCGTCGCCCGACTCGACTGTGCCGGGGAAGCGGCCATGGACCGAGTCATACTTCAGCAGGTGGGCGTTGGTGGCCACCGGCCCCAGATCGTTGATCGCCACCACCTCGATGTCGCGACGGCCATGCTCGACGATCGAGCGCAGGACGAGACGGCCGATACGGCCGAAACCATTGATGGCGACGCGGACGGTCATGGGCGGGGCTCCTGAAGCGATGTTTATGGTTGGCGCTTCAATGGAACCGGGCGCGGCGCGGATCAACCCCCGGCGCGTAACAAGGCGTGATGGATTGTGTCGGATCGGGTCCGGAAGGGCCCGGGTCGAGGCAGGCATCGGGGCCCTTGCCCGGGGGAGCATCCGCCCATAGCGTCGGGCCATGATGATGCGACGCCCGACCCTCAGACCCCTGCTGATCGGCCTCCTCGGCGGTGCCCTCGCCCTGATCGCGGCCTGTTCCAGCCTGCCCTATGCCGAAAGGGGCGTGGTGCCCCCGCCCGTGGTGGTGGCGGACGGGTCGGCCGAGCGGCGGGCCCTGAACGCGCGGGTCTGGGACGCGGCGGTCGGCTATGTCGCCGGTCACTATTACGACCGCGACCTTCGGGGCGTGGACTGGAAGGACGAGGCCGCGCGACGGCGCGAGGCGGCCCTGGCCGAGCCGACCGAGGCGGGCTTCTACGGGCAGCTGAACAATCTGTTCGACCTCATGAATGATCGCCATCTGTCGGCGACATCCCCGGCCGTGCGGGCGCGTGAACATGCCAGTAACCAGGGCCAGGCCGGGCCGTCCTTTGGTCTGACGGCCGCCCGCATGGGGGACGACTGGTTCGTCACACGGGTACGCCCGGACGGTCCGGCCGCCGCGGAGGGCATTCAGGTGGGCTGGCGGCTGGTGCGCGTGGACGGGTTGAACGACTTCACGGGTGTGTCCCCGCGACTGGGTCACCCCACGCCCCTGGTGTTCGAGGACGAGACCGGTCAACGGCACGAGCGCACCATCGCCCCCATCGCCCTTCCGCCCCGGCCTTTTCACGAGGCCACGCGCCGCGACGGTATTCTGATCCTCAGGTTCGACAGATTCGATCCCGAGGCGGTTGAATGGCTGGAGGCCCGGCTACGCGAGGCCGAGGCAGACCCGCCCCGGGCCTTAATTCTCGATGTGCGGGACAATGACGGCGGCCAGCTGGCGGCGCTGTCCAGTGTGGTCGGCCTGCTCCATCGCGACAGTGTGGGTTTCGCGGTCCAGAAGCGGCGGCTGATCGACGTCCGGTTCGTCACCGCCCCGCGCGAGGTCGTCTGGGAGGGGCCGTTGATCGTGCTGACCGGGCCCGGCTCGGCCAGTGCGTCAGAGCTGCTGGCAGCGCATGTCCAGGATGCGGGGCGCGGGCGCGTGGTCGGCGAAACGACGGCGGGGGCCGTGATCGGGTCGCGCGACATCGAACTGCCCGATGGCGGCGTCATGTCCCTGAGCTTGTTCGTGATCCTGACCGCCGAACGGCATTCCCTGGAAGGCGAAGGCGTGACACCTGACATCGAGGTCATCCCGACGCTGGCCCAGCGCCGCGCCGGCGAGGATGTGGTGCTCGACGCGGCCATTGCAGCCCTGCTGACCGATGAAGCGACCGATTAGCCGTGAACCGGCCTGACGCGGGAAGCGGCTTCGCGGGCGCGCTCGCGGGCCTGATCGGTGTCGCCGCCGCGCGCGGTCGCCACGCCCATCCGCCTGCGCTCAAACGCCTCCGGCTTGCCGAACAGGCGCAGGTCGGCGGTGGGCACCGACAGGGCCTCGGCCACGCCCTCAAACGCAATCCCCTCAGCCTCCATACCGCCATAGATGACGGCGCTGGCGGCGGGCTCCCGCAAGCTGACATCGACCGGCAGCCCCAGGATGGCCCGGGCGTGAAGGGCGAACTCGCTCATCGTCTGGCTGGCCAGGGTGACCAGACCGGTATCGTGCGGCCGGGGCGAGACCTCCGAGAACCAGACCTGATCGCCCTTCACGAACAGCTCGACTCCGAACACGCCCAGACCGCCCAGCGCACCGGTGATGTTGCCCGCGATATCCTGCGCCGAGGCCAGCGCGGCCGCGCTCATGGCCTGCGGCTGCCAGCTCTCGACATAGTCGCCCTTGACCTGGCGATGACCGATGGGCGCGCAGAAGTCGGTGACGACCTTGCCGTCTCGCAGCGAGCGCACCGTCAGCAGGGTGATCTCATAGTCAAAGTCGATCCGCCCCTCGACGATCACCCGCGTGGTTTCGACCCGCCCGCCTGACTGGGCCCAGGCCCAGGCATTGGCCGCGTCCTCAATGGCGTCGATCATCGACTGGCCCTTGCCCGAGGACGACATGACCGGCTTGACGAACACCGGCAGACCGATGGTATGCGCGGCCTCGGCCAGTTCGGCGGCGGATCCGGCAAAGGCATAGGGGCTGGTCGGCAGGCCCAGCTCTTCCGCAGCCAGCCGGCGGATGCCCTCGCGGTTCATGGTCAGCTGCGTCGCCCGCGCCGTGGGGATGACGGTCGCCAGCCCTGCCGCCTCAATGTCGGCCAGCACCTCGGTGGCGATGGCTTCAATCTCGGGCACGATGATGTGCGGGGCCTCGGCCAGGATGACGCCGTTCAGCACCTGCGGATCGGTCATGGGGATGACGTGGCTGCGGTGAGCGACCTGCATGGCCGGTGCGTTGGCATAGCGGTCGACCGCGATCACCTCGACCCCGAGACGCTGCAGCTCGATGGCCACCTCCTTGCCCAGCTCACCCGCTCCGAGAAGCATGACGCGAACCGCGCTGTCGGAGAGGGGCGTGCCGAGTTTCATTGTGTTCCTCCCTTGTCGCATCGCGACGGGGGAGGGGGACCGCGAAGCGGTGGAGGGGGCAAGCCCCAGGCACCGCACGTGAGGTCGCCCTCTCCACCACGCTACGCGTGGTCCCCCTCCCCCGCTATGCAGGGGAGGATCAAATTACAGCCGCGCCCTGACCTCGGCCACGACGGCCTCCGCCGTGATGCCGAACTTCTCGTAGAGCACTTCGGCCGGGGCTGAGGCACCGAAGCCCGACATGCCGACGAAGCCGCCGTCCTCGCCGATGAAGCGGTCCCAGCCCTGACGCACGCCGGCCTCGATGGCGACGCGGACCGTGCCCTTGGCGACGATCTTGGCCTGATAGGCCTTGGGCTGCTGGTTGAAGAGCTCGAACGACGGCACCGAGACCACGCGGGTCGGCACGCCGTCGGCCTCGAGCATGTCGGCGGCCTTCAGCGCGATGGCCACTTCGGTGCCGGTGGCGAACAGGGTGGCCCTGGCCTTGGCCGAGGCGGCTCGCAGCTCATAGGCGCCCCTGGCCGAAAGGTTCTCGGTGGCGGCTTCCGTCCTGACCGCCGGGGTCTTTTGCCGCGACAGGGCCAGCGCCGAGGGGCCGTCGGCCTTTTCCAGCGCCAGACGCCAGCACTCCATGGCCTCGACCGTGTCGGCAGGGCGGAAGACCTGCAGGTTCGGAATGGCGCGAAGCGCGGCCAGATGCTCGACCGGCTGGTGGGTCGGGCCGTCCTCGCCCAGACCGATCGAGTCGTGTGTGAGCACATGGATGACGCGGATGCCCATCAGGGCGGCCAGCCGGATCGACGGTCGGCTGTAGTCCGAGAACACCATGAAGGTGCCGCCGTAGGGAATGATCCCCCCGTGCAGCGCCATGCCGTTCATGGCCGCAGCCATGCCGTGCTCGCGGATGCCCCAGTTGATGTAGCGCCCGGCATAGTCAGGGGCGTCAAAGGTCTCGGTGCCCGCGACGAGGGTATTGTTTGAGCCGGTCAGGTCGGCCGAGCCGCCGATCAGCTCCGGAATGGGCTCGAACAGGGCGGCGAGCGCCGCGCCGGACGACTGGCGTGTGGCCTGGGCCGGTCTGGTCTCGACGGTTTTCGCGATGGCGGCCTCGAGGGCGTTGAAGGCATCGTCGGGCAGGCCCCCGGCCATGGCCCGCACGAAATCATCGTGGAACTCCGAGTCCTCCAGCCGCTCCTCCCACGCCTGACGGACCTCCGCGCCGCGACGTCCGACCTTGCGCCAGGCCTTTTCGACCGGCTCCGGAATGTCGAACGGGTCGTGATCCCAGGCCAGACCCAGCCGCGTGGCCGCGATCTCGGCCTCGCCCAGCGCCGCGCCGTGGGTCTTGTGGCTGCCTTCCATCGTGGCGGCGCCGCGCCCGATCTTCGTTTTGCAGGCGATCAAGGTGGGCTTGGTCTGACGCTCGGCCCATTTCAGCGCGGACTTGATGGCCGCCATGTCGTGGCCGTCGATGGCTTTGACCGCCCAGCCGGCGGCCTTGAAACGGGCCTTCTGATCCGTCGCATCGGACAGGCTGACCGCGCCGTCGATGGTGATGGCATTGTCGTCCCACAGCACGGTCAGTTTGTTCAGCCGGTACCGCCCGGCCAGCGTGATGGCCTCCTGCGACACGCCCTCCATCAGGCAGCCGTCGCCGGCGATCACCCAGGTGCGGTGGTCGACCAGATCCTCACCGAAATGCGCGGCCAGATGGCGCTCGGCCATGGCAAAGCCGACGGCATTGGCCAGGCCCTGACCCAGCGGGCCGGTGGTCGTCTCGACGCCCGGCATGTGTCCGTATTCGGGGTGGCCCGCAGTCCTCGATCCCCACTGGCGGAAGTTCGACAACTCCTCGCGGGTCGCCGCCTCATAGCCGGTCAGGTGCAGCAGGGCGTAGATCAGCATGGAGCCATGCCCGGCCGACAGGATGAAACGGTCGCGGTCGGCCCAGTCGGGACGGCTGGCATCGAACTTGAGAAACTTCGAGAACAGCACTGTGGCGACATCGGCCATGCCCATCGGCATGCCGGGGTGGCCGCTGTTGGCCTTCTGCACGGCGTCCATGGCCAGCACGCGAATGGCGTCGGCCATTTGTTTGGGGGTAGCCTTCGGCGGGGTGGAATCGGCTTTGGCCACGGGCTACCTCTCGGGACGCGGGGGAGAAAAAGGGGGGCGGGGCCGCTTTACCCCGACGCGCGGACGGGTTCTATAGGGATTCCGGAGGAAGTGACACCGATGGCCGACGCCACCACCGCTGCGAAAGCCCGTATCGACAAGGCCCTCGCCCTGCTGGAACGCCGCATGCAGGACCTGAAGGCCCGACCGGCTTCCGCCCCCCCGATCGGCGATGATGACCTGTTTGCGCCGCGCGCCGATGCCGGGCGTCTGGCCCGGCTGGAAGACGCCGGGCGTGAGGCCCGCGCCGCGCTGGCCGCCTCGGCCGAGGCCATCCGTGCGATCCTGGCGGACGACGGGCCAGGGGGGAGCGCCTGATGGCCACCGTCACCGTCGAGATCAACGGTCGGCCCTATGCCGTCGGATGCGCCGATGGACAGGAGGATCGCGTCAAGCAACTGGCCGCCCAGTTCGCCGGCCACGTCAGCAACGTCGCCGCCGAGGTAGGCCATGTCGGAGAACTGCGGCTGTTCCTGATGGCTGGACTGATCCTGGCCGACGAACTGCAGGAGGCCCGCTCGGGTGAGGCGCCTGTTCGTCCGGCCGAGCCGCCGCCTGCTGATGCCGGGGTCGCCGAGGCCCTGAACGCCGTTGCCGCCCGCATCGAAAAGATCGCCCAGTCGATCACCTGATCCATTTTGCAGGCATGCCGCCTGCCGGCCATTGTCCGGCCACAGGTCGAGGCCTATCTTGGTCCCCGGCGGGTCCTGCTGCGGCTCACGTCGAGGGCGACTAATCCTTGCGACCTTAATTCTCTCATAGGGAGCTGTCCCTGTTCGGGCCCGAGGGCCTGGGCACACGGCGCCCACCTGGTAAGCCAGGTCGAGAGGATTGAAAGCTCCTCACGGTTCTTGTGGCGCCGCCAACCTCTTTCCTGCCCTATCGCTCGGCCCGCAGGGCCTCGTTGCTTGAGGGCGGAACCTTCCCGGGGACGCTATGATCGACAAGCGCGCGCTGCGTTCCGAGATGCGGGCCCGACGGATGGCCCTGGCGAAGGACGGTCCGGACGCCGCTGCGCGTGCCGCTGGTCATGCGCACCGCCTGCCACAGGTCGCTTGTGTCGCCGTCTATCATCCCATCGGCTCTGAAGTGGACACGGGGCCGCTGGTCGAGGCTCTGATCGCGCGCTGCGTGGATCTGTGCTTGCCCGTCACCCTGGCGTCGGATGCCCCGATGATCTTCCGGCGCTGGAACCCGGGTGATCCGCTGGAAGCCGATCTGGCCGGGGTACCCGCTCCCTTCCCGCTGGCGGGTGAGGTGGTTCCTGACCTGATCGTTGCGCCACTCCTCGCCTTTGATGATCAGGGGCGCAGGCTGGGGCAGGGGGGCGGCCATTACGACCGCACCTTTGCCGCCTTGCCGGACGCGGTCCGGATCGGCCTGGCCTATGCCGGACAACAGTTTGAGGCCCTGCCGTTCGAGCCGCATGACGTCGCCCTGCATGGCGTTCTGACCGAGACCGGCTATACCGCCTTCCCATGACGCGCACCTCCTCCCCCCGGTCGGCCGCATGAGGCTGGCATTTTTCGGCGACGTGGTCGGAAAGTCCGGCCGCGACGGCCTGTCCGACCATCTGCCTGGCCTGAAGCGCGACCTGAAGCTCGACTTCGTGGTCATCAATGCCGAGAACGCGGCGGGCGGTTTCGGCATCACCGAGAACACGGCCCGCGATCTGTTCAACGCCGGGGCCGATGTCCTGACGCTGGGCAACCACAGCTGGGACCAGCGCGAGGCCCTGACCTATATCGTGCGCGAGCCCCGTCTGATCCGGCCCGTCAACTATCCCCGCCTGATGGATGCGCCGGGCCGGGGGGCCGACGTCTTCACGACATCGGATGGCCGCCGGGTGCTGGTCATCAATGTGCTGGGCCGGGTGCATATGGACCCGATGGACGATCCGTTCAGCGCGGTCGAGCGCGAACTGGAAGCCGCACCGCTGGGTGTGGTCGCGGATGCCGCAATCGTCGACATCCACTGCGAGGCGACCAGCGAGAAGATGGCCATGGGCCATTTCTGCGACGGGCGCGCCAGCCTGGTGGTCGGCACACACACCCATGTTCCGACCGCCGATGCCCAGATCCTGCCCGGCGGCACCGCCTATCAGACCGACGCCGGCGGCTGCTGCAACTATGATTCCGTGATCGGCAACGACAAGGAAGAACCCCTGCGCCGCTTCACCACCCGGCTGAGCGGTGGCCGCTACCAGCCGGCGTCGGGCCCGGCGACCGTCTGCGGCGTCTATGTTGAGACCGACGACCGCACGGGACTGGCTGTCCGGATCGAGCCGATCCGTATCGGCGGCCGGCTGAGCCAGGCTGTTCCAACGATCTAACCGTTGTCGACGATCGGGGTAAAGCCGCCGTAGATCATGGTCTTGCCGTTCATCGGGCCGTTGCTCATGTCGCATTGCATGCGAGGGTCGGTCATGACCTTCTCATTACAGGCGTCCCGCGTCGCCTTGTCCGGATATTCGATCCACGAGAAGATCACGACCTCGTCCTCTGCCTGCTGCACCGCGCGGGGAAAGGATGTCGTCTCGCCATAGGGCACGTCATCTGCCACCGCCTCGACGGTCCGCAGGGCGCCGTACTCGCGCCAGACCTCGGCGGCGTCGGCAGCGATCTTGCGATACTCGTCCAGCCGGTCCTTCTTCACCGCCAGCACATAGCCGTCGATATAGGTCATGATCGTTCTCCTCCGGATTTGCAGCTGCCGGATTTATCGCCGCCGGCAGGTCTGGCGCACGCGGATGGCCATAGACCGCTCACCGGCCTCGGAGGCCATGCGCCGCGCATCCTCGCACTGGCCGGCGTCCATCAGGGCCTGCACTCGTTCAGCAAGGGCGACCCGCTCGGCACCGTAGCGGGCCTCAGCCTCCTCGGCCGTCATCTGTTCGGCTTCCAACCGGGAGCGATATTCATTGCCTTCGTGACGGCGAAGCTGATCATCCGTACTCATGCGCCCTATGGCACCGCCGCTGGCCTGCTGGGCGGTCGGCGGTGCGCCGGACTGGGCCAGGCTGGGCGTGGCCAGCGCCAGCATGCCGGTTGCCAGAAGCGTCGCGGTGATCATGGATGACAGTCGCATGGGTCTCGTCCTCCCGAGGCTGAGACCTCACTCTGGCCGCGGCGCATGGCCGTGGCAATCGCCTCAGAAGCCCTGGCGGAAGAAGTAGGTGGTGCGTTCGCGGATCAGGCCGTCCTCGATCCGGTAGGCGTCAGCGAAGCGCTCGTGGATCGGGGCACCGTCATGCCCACGCCCCTCGACCAGGCCCATGGCCACAGCCCGGTCGCCTTCGCAGACGATCTCGTCGAGCAGGATCTGCGATGTCTTGGCGCTGCGAAGGCGACGGTAATAGTCGATGACCGCCTCCCGACCGGACAGGACCGGCAGGCCCGGACGGCGATAGATCACCTCGGGGTGCAGGCAGGCCTCGAGCACATCGTGATCGCCCAATTCTATGGCGGCCAGCGACCGCTCGATCAGGGCGCGCGGATTGGGTTTCATGGGCGACGGCCTCTTCATGCGGGCATCCGGCAGCCGGGCGTCGGATTGATCGACACGGACGGTCGGTGGCGCTAGCGTCCGGGTATGCCAAGTCTTGCCGATCTGATCCATCCCGTAACCCTTGATCGCTTTCGTGCCGAGGTCGAGGGCAGGGCACCCTTGCACATCCCGGCCGAGGGAGAGACGGGGGCTGCGCGTCGCGGTCTGCTGGACTGGGCCACTTTCAACGACCTACTGGCGCAGAGCTCGATCTGGACCCATGCGAGCCTGCAACTGGTGCACAGCGGCAGGCAGCTTCCGGCCGAGACCTATTGCGCCGAAGTCCAGACCATGTCCGGACCCGTCGTTCGGCCATCCCCGGCCAAAATGCAGGTGATGATGGCAATGGGAGCCACGGTCGTCGCCAATGATGTGGGGGCGCTGACACCCCCCCTGCGCTCGGTCTGCGACACCCTGCGCACCACCTATGCCGCCTCGGTGGCGGCCAATGTCTATTGCTCTTTCAAGGGGGTGCAGGGGTTCGGACCCCACTATGACACCCATGATGTCTTCGCCGTGCAGACCGAAGGCGAAAAGCTCTGGCGGCTTTACCGCAACCGTGAGTCCGATCCTGTCGACTATCCTGGAGAGGGCGAGGAGGTCCGTCGCTATCTGGCCTCGGCCTGTGGACCCGTCATGCGGGAAGTCCGGATGCGGCCCGGAGACGTCCTCTATATTCCGCGTGGCTGGTACCATGACGCACTCGCCGTCGAGGGGGCCTCGCTCCATGTGACCTTGTCCGTGACTCCGCTCTACGGACGTATTCTGTTCCGCCTGCTCGAGTCCGCGGCCATGCAGGATCCGGCATTCCGGGCCTGGCTGCCCCCGGCGACGCGGGACGAAGGCAGGCCACTGGCGGCACAGCTGGCTGATCTGGGGCAGCGGTTGGCGGCGCTGGCGGCCAGCCCGGCTTTCGTGCAGGAGATCGCCATGACCCAGCAGCGCCTGATGGGGCGATCATCCGACTACTGTTTGCCGGAGAGGATATCCCTGACGCGATACAGCCCGACAGGCTTGATGCCGCCTGTCGTTCGTGGCCCGGCCTCGGTTGCCATGGAATGGGCCATGACCCAATCGGTATTTGTTCTTGAGGACATGATCGCCCAGTTCGACTTCGTGCCTGAGGCGGACCTGCGTGCGGCGATCGAGGCCGCCGTCCACGCCGGTGCGCTCAAGCCGGTCGCCGGGGCATAAGAAAACACCCGGACGCAGGCCTCTGCATCCGGGTGTCTTTCAGTCGGTTCGGGCCGCCAGATCAGTTCAGGTCGAAGCGGTCCGCATTCATCACCTGCACCCACGCCTTCACAAAGTCGCGCACGAATTTCTGACCGGCGTCGGCCGAGGCATACACCTCTGCCAGCGCCCGCAGCTGCGAGTTGGAGCCGAATACCAGATCGGTCCGGGTGGCGGTCCACTTTTGCTCGCCCGAGTTGCGGCAGGTACCCACGAAGGTCTCGTCCGAACTGTCGTCGACCTGTTTCCAGGCCGTGCCCATGTCCAGCAGATTGACGAAGAAGTCGTTCGTCAGCTGGCCGGGACGGTCCGTGAAAACGCCATCCTTCGAGCCCTTGTGGTTGATGCCAAGCACCCGCAGACCGCCGACCAGCACGGTCATCTGCGGCGCCGTCAGACCCAGAAGTTGCGACCGGTCGATCAGCAGCTCTTCCGTAGGCACGTTGAACCGCACCTGCAGATAGTTTCTGAAGCCGTCAGCGCGGGGCTCCAGCCAATGGAAGCCGTCGATCTCGGTTTGCTCCTGCGAGGCATCGGTGCGTCCCGGGGTGAAGGGCACCTCGATGTCGTGACCGGCGGCGCGGGCCGCCTTTTCGATACCGACGGAACCGCCGAGCACGATCAGGTCCGCGATCGAGACATTCTTGCCCGAGCTTGACTTGATGTCCTCATAGACCTTGAGCACGCGGGCCAGTTTTTCCGGCTCATTGACGTCCCAGTCCTTCTGCGGCGCGAGACGGATGCGACCGCCATTGGCACCGCCGCGGTGGTCCGAGCCGCGATAGGTCGAGGCCGAGGCCCAGGCCGTGCGCACCATGTCCGCCACCGACAGGTCCGAGGCGGCAATCGCATCCTTCAGATCGCGGATGTCGGCCCCGGAGAGGGTCGGTCCCGTGTGGGCCGGGATCGGGTCCTGCCAGATCAGGTCTTCGGCCGGAACCTCGGGGCCGAGGTAGCGGGCCTTGGGGCCCATGTCGCGGTGGCACAGCTTGAACCAGGCGCGCGCGAACTGGTCGGCGAAATAGGCCGGATCGGCCCGGAATTTCTCCATGACCTTGCGGTATTCCGGGTCGAATTTGAACGCCATGTCGGCGGTCGTCATCATCGTCGGCACCCGCTTGCCGGGCGTGTGTGCGGCGGGGGCCAGGGTGTCGTCCGGATTGCCGACCGGCTGCCATTGCTTGGCCCCGGCCGGGCTGCGGACCAGCTCATAGTCGTGGTCCAGCAGCATGTCGAAATAGGACATGTCCCAGGTGATCGGGGTCGGGGTCCAGGAGCCTTCGATGCCCGAGGTGATGGTGTGATCGCCCATGCCGCTCTCGTGGCCGGACACCCAGCCCATACCCTGCTGGGCGATGTCGGCGCCCTCGGGGCTGATCCCCACCTTCTTCGCGTCGCCCGCGCCATGAGCCTTGCCGAAGGTGTGCCCCCCTGCGGTCAGGGCCGCTGTTTCCTCGTCATTCATACCCATCCGGCGGAAGGTCTCGCGGATGTCGCGGGCCGACTGCAGGGCGTCCGGGACCCCGCCGGGGCCTTCCGGGTTCACATAGATCAGACCCATCTGGATGGCGGCCAGCGGTTCCTCCAGCGCCATCTCCTTGTCGGGCTGGATGCGGGTCTCATTGCCTTCTTCGCCGACCCATTTTTCCTCGGTGCCCCAGTAGACGTCCTTTTCAGGCTCCCAGGTGTCGGCGCGACCGCCACCGAAACCGAACACCGGCCCGCCCATGCTTTCAATGGCGACATTGCCGGCCAGGATCATCAGATCGGCCCACGACAGGCTGGCACCATACTTCTGCTTGATCGGCCAAAGCAGGCGCCGGGCCTTGTCGAGGTTGCCGTTGTCGGGCCAGCTGTTCAGGGGGGCAAAGCGTTGCTGACCGGCCCCGGCCCCGCCGCGTCCATCGGCGGTGCGATAGGTGCCGGCCGAGTGCCACGCCATACGGATGAAGAAGGGGCCATAATGGCCATAGTCCGCCGGCCACCAGGGCTGGCTATCGGTCATCAGGGCATGCAGGTCACGCTTGACCGCCGCATAGTCCAGCTTCTTGAAGGCCTCGGCATAGTTGAAGTCGTCGCCCATCGGGTCGCCGGTCCGGCCCTGCTGGTGCAGGATGTCGATCGCCAGATGGTTCGGCCACCAGTCGCGATTGGTGCGGCCCAGAAGCGAGCGAAGCGCGCCGCGCTGCTTCCTGGGGTCGCTGAGGGGGTCGCCTGCGTTTCCGTCCATGCCTTGATCTCCCGGGTGATGTGGGCCCCGGTGCAAATCCGGGGACGTGACCGGACCAAGGTATCAAACCCTCGACAATAGGCTAAGACTATTTTCTGATGCTGAAGATAGATTGCGTTTATATACAGGCCTGCGGAAGGAGCGATCCTCGGGCGTCAGCGGCGGAAGCCCAGGGTGACCTTGATCTGGTCGACCGGCGTAAAGCTGGTGAGATCATTCCCGTTTTCATAGGTCAGACCCACACTGTAGGGGCTGTACTTCGAAGGCAGGAAGTTGAGCGAGACACGAGCCATGGCGGCGTCCGCCTCATCGCCTCCCACAGTCTCGAAGAAGGCGTAGGATCCTGACAGCATCCAGTAGGCTTCGCTGTCGCCGGCGCGGATCCACCACGAGGCCGAAAGTCGGGCTCCCAGCCGGCTGAACTCGCGGCGGTCCACCAGACCGGCCTTGTCCCCGATCTCGTCGACATCGACATAGTCACCGGTAAACCAGAGACTGCAGTTGCCGCCACTCACCGGATTGTATTCACCGTCGCGGCTGAGGGCAGAGGCACAGATATCGCTGCCGGCGAAGGGTTCGAACTCGAACTGGGCGCGATAGAGGGCCGAGTTGAAGTCGTCGTCGGTTTCGTACCCCGCGCTCCAGGACAGAAATCCGACCTCGCCTTCAAGTGCAAAGGTCAGGTCATTGACAGGTTTGGTGCCAGAGCGACGTTGATAGGCGACGGAGGGGCTCACGGGGCCCCAAAGAGGAGCCGAGAATCCGACATAGATATCGACCTCGGTCGTTTCCTCGCCGCTCTCGCGATTGTCCAGCCAACTCAGTGTGGCGAAGGGGCGGGTCTCGAACTTCTTGGCTTTGCCCGAGTCGCCCACGCTGGTCACGATCAGCGTGTCCCGCCAGTCCGATGCCGCAGCCAGGCGTGGCCCACAGGGGAACCGGATCCACTGCTCCGCCTGGCGGTTCAGGAACAACCGCCCCAGATCGCCGACAGGCGCGTCGGGCGAGATGACCACATAGCCCGGCGTACCGGCTTCATTGTTCAGCAGATTGTCCACGGCAACGTCGAGTGTGCGTGCGGGTTCAAGAAGTGGACTGTCGGGATCATTCCGCCACTCGGCCACCCGGTCGCCAAGTGTGTCGGATGCAATCGCTGCCAACGCCCTGCCCCGCAGAGAAACATCGGCCCCGAAAACCAGAGCTGCGATGACATCTTCATGCGCAATCCTGTCCTGGCTGCACGGCAAGCCTTGTAGAATCGGAGGCTTGGGATCCCTCGCCGCCTGGGCATTGGCCGCATGGGCAATAGCTGCGAAAGCCAGAAGGGCGACTGTCAGAATTCCTGCCCTGCGGATCATTTCAGAGCCCTCAGACGAGAGAGGACTGCATCGTCCTTGCTTACCTTCTTGAACAACCATCCCCAGGTGGCGATCTTTACGGCGGCATAGGTCGAGGTGACCTTTTGCTTGCCAAGAAATTCTTTGGTGGGCCGGTAGGAGGACTTCAACTTCACGTTGATATCCTGCACCAGCCTTTCAATAAAGGACTGCAGGGTTGCGGCATCGTAGGAGTGGGTCCCCGGGCCTTCTCCCATCGGAAGGTAGTCCCTGGGGGTCAGGTGGGGCCGGTCCGCCTTGAGGATATGCCCGGCGCAATCGCTGACCAACTCGTACAGGATATCCCCGTCGCGCGTCCCGCCTTCTGACATGTTTATTCCCCCTGACGACCTATTAGAAGATGTCACAATCACAGGTCGTGTCAATGAACATTGTTATCTTGTTCCAGGGGGGGGTAGGCCTTGAAGATTAATGACAGCCCCCTCGGGTAATTGTGGCCATCGCGAGGCCTTCAACCTGTCCCGGATTTAACTTGTCCGGCCGCAGCGGCGTGCTACCGCCCGGATCACCACACCTCTCTGTAGCCAAAGGCGAATTGACGCCTCTGGGGCTGAATTTCTGAATCGGGCTGAACATGTCGAACCGCACACTGCTTCTGACGACGGCGCTCTTCTTCGGGTGCCTGCTGTCCGCCGCCCCGGCCCTGGCCCAGGACGCCAATCAGGATCCGCCGGTTGCCGCCGAAGAGGAGGAGGATGAAGAGTCCACCGAGGTCGACGAAATCCTCGTTCAGGCCACCCGCAGCGACATCATCACGGCCGCCGACCGGATGATCTACAATGTCTCCAACGATGTGCAGGCCCAGACCGGTTCGGTCGCGGACGTCCTGCGCAATGTCCCGGGTGTCGAGGTTGATCTGCAGGGCAATGTCAGCCTGCGCGGCGACGGTAATGTCACGATCCTGGTGGACGGACGTCCATCCGCCATGCTGCGCGGCGCCTCGCGCGCCGATGTGCTGCAGGCCATGTCGGGCAGCCAGATCGAGCGGGTGGAAGTGATCACCAACCCGTCTGCGGCCTTCAGCCCCGAGGGCAGCGGCGGGATCATCAATCTGGTGACCCGGACGGCCCAGCCGTCGGTCACCTCTGTCGGCGTTCGCGCCTCATGGGACGGCGGTGAGCGCGGCAACCTGTCCCTGAGCGGCAGCCGTACCAAGGACGGCCTGACGCTGTCGGGCGACATCGGTCTGCGCCACAACGTCAGCGACGTCGAGAGCGAGTCGAGCCGCCTGCGCCCCGGCGCGTCTCCGGCCGCGACCATCCTCGAGGAAAGCGTGGCGACGGGCGAGAACACCAATACCTTCGGCAATGCCCGTATCAGCGCCGACTATGACCTCAATGCGCGCGACCGGATCAGCGGCGAGCTCAGCTACCGCGCCTTTGAGGCCGAGAATGACGGGCTGCAGATTTTTGAGCGTGCGAATGGCCTCGGAACGGTCAGCGACCGCTATGAACGGCTCCAGACCGGCAGCTTCGCCAACAGCAACGTCGGCGGTCGCCTGTCCTGGCGTCGCAAGCTTGAGGGCAATCAGCACGAACTGGCCGCCGATTTCGAGGTGGATTCGAGCCGGTCGGAGCGCGACCTGGACCTGTTTTCGACAACCCAGATCGGTAGCGAGCCCGATTTCGTGCAGCGCACCGGCGGGGACAACCAGCGCAACGCCTATGGCTTCAAGCTCGACTATACCCGACCCATGGGTGAGCGTCGCCTGCTCAAGATCGGCTATGAGGGCGATCTTGGCATGGACGAGTTCGACTCGTTCGGCTGGCGCGGCCCGGACGAAGCCAGCCTTGCCCCGGTCGCGGCCCTGACCAACCGCTTTGACTATGAAGAGTGGATCCACGCCGCCTATGTCACCTATGAGCGGCCGTTCGGCGATCTGGATGTCCAGGCGGGTCTGCGGATCGAACAGGTCGACTTCACCCTCGACCAGATCACGGATTCGATCACCGTCCAGCGCGATTACCTGAAGGCCTATCCGACGCTGAATTTCGGCTATCAGCTGACGGACAGCCAGCGTCTGCGCGGGGGCTACAGCCGCCGGATCAGCCGCCCGTCGCCCCAGGATCTGAACCCCTACACCATCTATATCGACCCGCAGAACCTGCGGCGCGGCAATCCCGATCTCGACCCGGAGATCACGGACTCGTTCGAGCTGACCTGGCAACTGCGCAGGGGGCCGACCTTCTATGCGGTGACGGCCTTCTATCGGGACAGCAGTGGCGGTGTGACCGATGTCTCGCAGGACCTCGGCGGCGGCGTGGTGCTGACCACCCGCGAGAACCTGGGCGAAAGCCAGCGCACCGGCGTCGAGTTTATCGTCAATGGCCGCTTCGGTCCCAAGGTGACCTACAACGCCTCGGGAACCCTGTATCAGCAGGACATCAGCATTCCCGGCATCGCGGGCGGCATCGAGCGCAGCGGGACCAGCGGCACGGCGCGGGCCTCCATCAACTGGTCGCCGACCGACACCGACTTCTTCCAGCTGAACGGCTTCTATGTCGGCGAACAGATCCAGGCCCAGAGCGAGCGCAGCGCCTTCGGCATGCTGAACATCGGCTACCGGCGCAAATTCACCGATAACTTCAGTCTGGTTCTGACGGGCACCAACATTCTGGACACGGCCGAGATCGACTCCTTCACCGACACGCCCGCCTTCCAGGACCGCAGCCGGGTGAGGTTCAGCGAGCCGACCTATTACATCGGCCTGACCTATACCTTTGGCAGCAGCCCGCGACGCCAGGAGCCGGCCTTCGACTTCGGCGCGCCCAGCGTGCCGCAGTAGGTCAGGGATCATCGCGCCGCTGCCGTAACACGCGAACCCGGGGGCTTCTGGGGTGTTCTGACTCCGCGAAAGGGAGTCATCCATGGCAGCGCGCGCTTACTGGCAGGGCAATATCCGTCTGGCCCTGGTGTCCATACCGGTAGAGATCTATGCGGCGGTGAAGTCCGGCGCCTCGATCAGCTTCCGCCAGATCCATGAACCGTCGGGCAAGCCGATCTCCTATGAAAAGGTCGTGTCCGGTCTGGGGCCGGTGGACCGCGACGAGATCGTCAAGGGCTATGAGGTCTCAAAGGGCAACTACGTCCTGCTCGACGATGAGGAGATCGAGGCCGTCCGCATCGAAAGCAAGAAGACCCTCGACCTGGTCCAGTTCGTCGAGGCGCACGAGATCGACCCCCTCTATTTCGAAAAGCCCTATTACGTCGTGCCGGCCGATGATCTGGCGGAGGAGGCCTTCATCGTCCTGCGCGAGGCCCTGCGTGCCGCGAAGAAGATCGCCCTCGGCCAGCTGTCGGTTCGCGGCCATGAAAAGCTGGTCGCCCTGAAGCCCTGCGGGAAGGGTCTGCTGCTGGAAACTCTGCGGTACGGCGACGAGGTGCGCCAGGGGCAGTCCTTCTTCAAGGGCATAGGCACGGACAAGCCCGAGAAGGCCCTGATCGACCTGGCCAGCTCGCTGATCGAACAGCGGACGGCCCCCTTCGACGCCTCGGAATTCCATGACCGTTATGTCGATGCCCTGAAAAAGCTGGTCGAGAAGAAGGCCAGGGCCAAGGGCAAGAAGGTGCTGGAGGACGTCGAGGAGCCCGCCGCAGCGACCGGCGGCAATGTCATCGATCTGATGGCAGCCCTGAAGAAGTCGGTCGGCGACAGCGGCGCCAAAAAGACCACCACGAAAAAAGCCCCGGCCCCCAAAAAGGCGCCCACCGCCAAACCGCGGGCGCGGAAGCGGGCCTGATCCATGGCGCGCAAGGCCAAATCCCGAGCGGACGATCTGCTTGCGGAATACAACCGCAAGCGGGACTTTGACCGCACCGCCGAGCCGCGGGGCGAGGCTGCCGACACCTCGGGCGGGGACCGCTTCCTGGTCCAGAAGCACGACGCCACGCGCCTGCACTGGGACCTGCGGCTTGAGATGGACGGGGTTCTGAAAAGCTGGGCGGTCACCCGGGGGCCGTCCGCCGATCCGGACATCAAGCGGCTGGCGGTCCGTACCGAGGACCACCCCCTGTCCTACGGCGGCTTCGAGGGGATCATCCCCAAGGGCGAATACGGCGGCGGCACCGTCATGATGTGGGATCAGGGACGTTGGGAACCGGTTGCGCGAAAGTCAGCCGACGACCTCGAAAAGGGACACCTGCACTTCGTCGTCCATGGCGAGCGTATGAAGGGGGAGTGGATCCTGATCCGGCTCAAGCCGCGCAAGGGCGAAAAGCGGGAAAACTGGCTGCTGCGAAAGGTCGACGATGCCCATGCCGCGGCCGGCGACACCCTGATCGAACGGGGGCTGACCAGCGTGCTGACCGGTCGCACCATGGCCGAGATCGCCGCCGACAAGACCGGCAAACATGCGCTGGCCGGCAAGACCGGCAAGGCCTTCACCGAGGTCATGGCCGAGGCCGCCGCTCATACCCAAAAGGCCCGCAAGCGGCGCAAACCGGTCGTCTCGCGCCCTCCCGCCTTTCGCGCGCCCCAGCTGGCGACGCTGGTCGATGCCGTGCCCGCCGGCAACGGCTGGATGCACGAGATCAAGTTCGATGGCTATCGTGCCCTGGTGTCGGCGGCGGGCGGCAAGGTCACGATTTTCACCCGCACGGGCCTGGACTGGACCGACAAGTTCGGCCCTCTGGTGGAGGTGATTCAGGGACTGGATCTGCCCCCCTGCCTGATGGACGGTGAGATCGTCGCCTATGACAGGAAGGGCAACCCCGACTTCTCCTCGCTGCAGGCCGTGCTCAAGCGGGGTAAGGGCAGCCAGACCCCGGACGATGCCCTGGCCTTCCACGCCTTTGACCTCCTGTCGCTGGACGGCGAGGATCTGACATCCCTGTCGAACATCGAGCGCAAGGAACGGCTGGAAGCCCTGCTGCACGTCGCCGGCCCCCCGATCCACCTCACCGACCATATTATCGGCGCGGGCGAGACCCTGTATGAGTCCCTCTGCAAGGCAGGGCAGGAGGGCATCATCTCCAAGCGTATCGACGCCCCCTATCGGTCCCGGCGTACCCGTGACTGGCTCAAGGTCAAATGCACGCTCCGGCAGGAATTCGTCATCATCGGCTGGAAGGCCTCGGCCGCCCGGGGCCGCCCCTTTGCTTCCCTCCTGCTGGCCCAGAAGGAAGGCAAGACCTGGATCTACAAGGGCAATGTCGGCACCGGCTTCACCCAGGATACGATGGAGGATCTGGCCCGGCGCATGAAGCGGCTGGAGCGCAAGACGCCGCCGGCCGAGGTGGACCGGGCGTCGGCGCGCGGGGTCACCTGGCTGAGACCCGAGCTGGTGGCGGAGGTGGCCTTCAGCGAATTCACCGGGGATGGCAATGTCCGTCACGGCAGCTTTCTGGGGCTGCGGGGGGACAAGCCCGCTGCGTCCGTCACGCCCGAGGTGGCGGTCAAGGCCAAGGCTCCGCCCTCGCCCGGGGTTCGCGTCACAAACGCCGACCGGGTGATCTTTCCGGAGAGCGGTCAGACCAAGGGCGAACTGGCGGACTACTATGCCGCTGTCGCGCCGCTGATGCTGCCGTTCGCGGCGCGACGCCCGATCAGCCTCGTGCGCTGTCCGCAGGGACGGGCGCGCCAGTGCTTTTTCCAGAAGCACGACAGCGGCAGCTTTGGCCCGCATGTTCACGCCGTGCCGATCCGCGAGAAGGACGGCGGGGCCGAGGACTATCTGTACATCAAGGACGCGGCCGGGCTCGCGGCCTGCGTCCAGATGGGGACCATCGAGTTTCACGGCTGGGCCTGCCGCACAGACGATGTCGAGGCCCCCGACCGCATGATCTTCGACCTTGATCCGGACGAGGGGCTGGATTTCGGCGATGTGATCCGCGCGGCCCGCGATATCCGCCGCCGCCTGTCGGACCTCGGCCTGGTCAGCTTCGCCATGCTGTCCGGGGGCAAGGGGGTGCATGTGGTCGTGCCTCTGACGCCCGGCCATGACTGGGACGCGCACAAGGATTTCTCGCGCCGGTTCGCGGGGGCTCTGTCGATGGCGGAACCTGACCGCTTTACCGACACCATGAGCAAGGCCAAACGCAAGGGACGGATCTTCATCGACTGGTTGCGGAACCAGCGCGGCAGCACGGCTGTCCTGCCCTATTCGGCGCGCGCCCGGCCGGGTGCCCCCGTCGCCGTGCCGATCACCTGGGACGAGCTGGACGGCATGAAGAACGCCCATCCGTATTCCATCGCCGATGTCGACACCCTGCTGGATCGGGCCGGCCAGAAGGCCCTGTCGGGGTGGGGCTTCGCCAGTCAGACCCTGCCGGACGTCTGACGCGCGTCAGACCATCAGGGCGATGTCCAGTCGGGGCCCGCTACGATGACGCGGCCGAACCGTGGCCGTGCCATCGACGGTGGTGAAGTCCAGATCGAACCGGCTGTCACCGACCTCCAGCCCGGTGACGCTCAGTCGGTCAATCCCGCTGGGCAGGCGCGGACGGTCGATCTGGATACGACCCTCCAACGCATCGATCCGTATCCCGAGACTGGCCTGCAGCAGCAGGAAGACGGATCCCGCCGCCCAGGCCTGGGGCATGCAGGCGACCGGATAGGGAACCGGCGGCTCGCCGGTTTCCAGCGTAAAGCCACAGAACAGTTCCGGCAGTCGCATGTCGAAATTGACCGCGGCGGCATACAGGTCGTCGAGCACCCGGGCGACCGCCTCACGCTCTCCATAGTTGGCCATGCCCGCGACGCAGAGCGCCGTATCGTGCGGCCACACCGACCCGTTGTGATAGGACATGGGATTGTAGCGCGGCTGCTGCGTGGCCAGGGTCCGAAGGCCCCATCCCGTGCGAAAGCGCGCCGACAGCAGGGTGCGGGTGACACGCGCGGCCCGGTCCGGAGCGGGCAGGCCGGAAAACAGCAGATGGCCGGCGTTCGATCCCAGCACCCGACAGGGCTGACCCTCGCCGTCCAGGGCAAGAGCGTAGAAGCCCGCGTCCTCCATCCAGTAGCGGGTCTCGACCTCCGCCTTCAGGCGAAGGGCCCGCTCAGACCATTGATCGGCGTCGGCGTGTCCGAGCGCCCGGGCCATCTCGGCCATCGCCTGCCACGCCTGATAGGCATAACCCTGAACCTCCAGCAGGGCGATCGGCCCCTTGGGAAAGCGCCCGTCGGCGTGAAAGATGGAGTCCTCGCTGTCCTTCCAGCCCTGATTGGCCAGCCCGGTATCACGTCCCCGCTGATAGTCGATCAGGCCCATGCCGTTGGCGCGACCCCGCCGGTCCATCCAGTCGGCGGCGGCCAGCAGATTGGGCCAGAGGTCGCGGATGAAACCCAGCTCACCTGTCCGCCGCGCATAGGCCCCCGCCAGCGCCACGAACAGACAGGTGGTATCGACCCCGCCGTAGTAGAGACTGAACGGCACCTCCTTCAGGGCCGCCATCTCGCCGCCCCGCGTTTCGTGCATGATCTTGCCGGGCTCGACATCCCGGAACGGATCGGTGGACGTCCCCTGTCGCGCCGCGAGATAGGACAGCACCCCGCGCGCCAGACCTGGATCCAGCCACAGCATCTGCCAGGCGGTGATGATGCCGTCCCGGCCAAACGGCGTGGAGAACCACGGCACCCCGGCATAGGGGTAGGGGCCTGTCGGCAGGTCGGTGGTCAGGAGCGCGACATCCGCCCGTGACTGGTCCAGCCACTGGTTGAAGCGCGGACTGCGCAGGCCCCGCACACCGCCGCCGCGCCGCCGCCTGGCCCGCATGGCCAGGCGCGCCTGAACCGCCGCCAGCCGCCAGCGGGCCGTGTCCGGACACGCGCAGGGCTCGGCCCCCGCCTCGATGAACAGATCGTACCGGCTGCCCCGGCTGAGGCACAGCTGGAAGCTGGCCTGCCCCTCCGACATGCGGGCCGGGGGTTCGGAAAACGACAGGCAGGTCTGCCGCGCCACTCCGTCCAGCCCCTCGTAGGCAAAGCATATCTGTCGGCCGTCCCTGACAGGGTCCGCCAGCTGTCCCCTCGTCTCCCGGTGCATGCCCCGCACCTCGAAGATGTCGCGAAAGTCGGCCCCGTATTCGATCATCAGGGGCACGATGACATCGTCGATCCCGTGGTTGGTCAGGCGGATGCGCTCATACATCCGCTCCTGCCACAGGAAGCGCCGCCGCTCGACGTGGATGATACCGGCCGGTGCCGACCGTCCGCCCATCGGGGGCAGGGGGCGATTGGTCGCCTGGCAGATAAAGAAGACATTGTCGTCCGACAGGGCCGTGCTCAGCCGCGACGGCGGGGCACCCCCCACCAGAAGGCGAAGGCGGGACAGCATGCGTGTATCGCGCAGAAAAAAGCCGTCCGCCCCCCCGGTCAGATCGCCCCAGGCATCGGCGACGAGGAAGGCATCTCCCTCCTTGAGCGGCAGTATCCGGCCCAGCACCTCAACCGAGGCCTCTGCGTCAATCATGGGGGAGTCTCCTGCGTGAGACCCTGTAACGCATGGGAAGACGATCAGGCCACGGCGACCGCGGGCGTCGGCACAATCTTCAGCGAGGGGGGCAGGGACGGCATATCCGGCGCGGCGTAGGGCGTGCGGGCCAGCAGTTCGCGATAGATATCCAGATAGCGGTGCGCCATCGCGGTCGCGGAAAAGCGCAGCTCGAACCGCGCCCGGATGGCTGACCGGTCCAGCTGAATGGCCTTGCGCACGGCAGCCACGGCTTCATCCAGGTCATCGACCAGATAGCCCGTCACCCCGTCCTCGATCACTTCCGGGGCGGCACCGCACCGATACGCCACCACGGGCGTGCCGCACGCCATGGCCTCGATCATCACCAGGCCGAACGGCTCCGGCCAGTCGATCGGGAACAGGAAGGCATCCGCCTGGCCCAGGAAGTCCGACTTGGCCGCATCGCCGATCTCGCCGACGAACTCGACCAGCGGATTGTCCAGCAGCGGGCGGATTTTCGTCTCGAAATAGACGGTGTCGGCGGCATCGACCTTGGCGGCGATCCTGAGCGGCATGCCGAGCCGCGTGGCGATCTGGATCGCGCGATCAGGACGCTTCTCGGGGGCGATCCGCCCCAGGAAGGCGAGATAGCCCGAGGGTCTGGCGTTGAAGCGATACAGGTCCGCATCCATGCCGTGCTGGACGGTCGCCGACCAGTTGGCCCAGGGCAGGGGCTGGCGCTGATTATTGGAAATCGAGACCAGCGGATACCGGGGCCACCGCTCATAGACGCCGCCCAGATCCTTCAGGTCCAGGCGGCCATGCAGGGTCGTCACCGTCCGCTCGGCCCGGTCCTCGAAGAACGGGAAATGCAGCATGTCCGTGTGGAAATGGATGATGTCGAACTGGTCCGCGCGCCGCCGTACCTCGGCCAGCATCGACATGTGGGCGGCGAGGTCCGACTTGAGCGGAGAGGGGTCCAGCCGGATCGCCTGATCCCTGACCGGCACCAGCCGTGCGCGCGTCCGGGCCTCTGCGGAGGAGAACAGGGTGACCTCATGGCCCAGGTCGACCAGCGCGTCGGTCAGGTGCGCCACCACGCGCTCGGTTCCGCCATACAGCATGGGCGGCACAGCTTCGTACAGGGGAGCAACCTGGGCAATTTTCATGATGGGTCCGATCAACACTGCGACAGCCCCTCTTGAAGCCGCAGCGGTCGATCCCGGTTCCAATGTCCGCCAGCCGACAAAGGAACGGGTCATCGGTCGCGGGATTATCGTGTCACCCTCAAGGAAATGGAGATCACCATGACCCGGACGCTTGCCGGAAAACATATCGCCGTTCTGGCCACCGACGGTTTTGAACAGGTCGAACTGAGCCAGCCGGTCGAGGCGTTGCGCGCGGCGGGCGCGACCGTCGATATCGTGGCCCCGGAAGCTGGGGAGATTCAGGGCTTCGAGCATCATGACAAGGGTGACAAGGTCGCGGTCGACAAGACGCTGGATGCTGTCTCCGCCGGTGACTACGACGGCCTGGTGCTGCCCGGAGGCGTGATCAATCCCGATGCGCTCCGGCTCGAGGAAAAGGCCATCCGGTTCATCGCCGCCCTTGCCGACGCGGACAAGCCGATTGCCGCCATCTGCCATGGCCCCTGGACGCTGATTGACGCCGGGCTGGTCAAGGGGCGTCGCATGACCTCCTGGCCGTCGCTCAGGGTCGATCTGGAGAACGCCGGCGCGGAATGGGTGGATGAAACGGTCGTCATCGACGGCAAGCTGGTCACATCCCGCAATCCGGACGATCTGCCCGCCTTCTGCGACGGCATGATCAAGGTGTTCGCCGGCGCGGCATAGCCGAACGCACCCGGCCCGCATCCGCTATTCGGCAGATGCGGGCCTGATGCCAAGGGGGAGGCGCGCCGCCCTAGTTGTCCAGCGCCCGGGCCTGTTCCAGATGCGCTTCCAGTCGGGGTACGACATTGGCTGCGTGGGCCGCCAGCTGCGGAGCGTCGCTGTTGTCGGCGAAGCCCTGATGCAGGGTCAGCGCCTCCTGGTGGGCGGCGATCTGCTGGTCGATGAAGACCTCATCGAAATTGGCCCCGGCATCCCGCAGGTTATCCAGCAGACCCTGGCGGCGCTGGTCCAGCTCGGTCGGGATCTGTACGTCGATCTGCTGGCTCTGGACGACGCCTCTCAGGGCTTCGCTGGCGGCCGTATGATCGTTCAGGATCATCTGGGCCAGAGAGCGGACCTGGGGATTCTGGCTGCGTTCGAGCGCCAGTTCGGCGGCGCGAATTTCGTACATGTCGCCCATGGCGGCCGAGGTGACATAGCCCTCCACCGTATTGGCCCCCAGCGTCATGGCCGAGGTCTGCCCCACGGGGACGGACACCGCGTCCTGGGTCGCGTTAACCGGGTCCTGTTCTCCACACGCCGCGAGCAGGGCGCCCGCAGCGGCTACGGGTATAAGTATCTTGTACATGGCATTCTCCCTCGGGATTAAGCTGAGATACAGCAAATCCCCGAAACAGGGGGTCGTTCCAATGTACAGAGTCTGAGGCTGACGCTGCCCCCGGATTCACGTGCCAATAAAGCAAAGCTTGTTTGACGATCCGGCGACCGTCCCTCGCGAAACCAATGCGGTCCGCGGGGTGTTGGAATGGAATATCTGCTTGAGGAGATCTTCATGGACCCGACCATTTTCTGGGCCTTTGTCATCATTGGCGGCCCCATTCTTCTGGGGCTCGCGGCCCTGTGGGCCCGCAGTCGCGCGGCCAGGCGCAATGCCCGCATCGACCCGGGCACGGCGGGCGATGACCCTTCCAAGGGCCTGGCGGATACAGACGAGCCCACCCTTCGGTAGGGACGACAGGATCAGATGATCTCCGCCGGCAGCGAACTTCTGCACGCCGTCATCGGGTCGGAAGACGGGTCGATCAACGCCTGGCAGATGTCGATCCGCGGCGCGTTGATCTTCGCGGTGGGGGTACTTGCGGTAAGGGTGGCGGCCTCGCGGGCCTTTGGCAAATGGACCCCCCTGGACATCATCTTCGCCGTGATCGTGGGCTCGAACCTCAGTCGCGCCATGACCGGCAGTGCGCCTTTCCTGCCGACGCTCGCGGCCACCCTGGTACTGGTCGTCCTTCATACCTTCCTGGCCCGGGCGGCGGCGCGCTGGGGCTGGCTCAGCTATCTGGTCAAGGGCGGACGCGTACAGCTGGTCCGTGAAGGAGCGGTCGACAGGGCCGCCATGCACAGGGCCGGGGTAGGGGACGGAGACCTGCATATGGCCCTCCGAACACACGGGCTCGAGCATCTGAACTCGGTCCAGGATGCCTATCTGGAGCGGAACGGGGACATGACCTTCATCCCACGCAAAGACCGCTGACGTTGGGCTTCGAAGCCACGTCTCCGGGTTTGTGGAAACGGATCATCGCCACTCAAAAGCAGGACGAGCGAAGTGCTACTCCGTTCGGCGTGAGCCGTCGCACCGGTCTTGCCACGGCTGACGCCGATATCGCCGGCCCCCTTCCGGCGCTCACGCGCCACCTTCACAGGCTCCGCGCTGCCCTGTGATGAACCTCTTTCTTTTCCCTTCTCCCCATCGGGGGAGAAGGACCGCTGAGTCGACGCCCTCAACTATAAAACCTGCCCCGAAATTCCCTATCCCTTTCAACGCCCCCACCGTTTCTCGCACCGTTCTTCCCGACCGGGTCGCGGGGTGTGCAACCCTCTGCCTGTCTCCGTCGCAGGAGAGGCGCCTGGCCATATAGGGGGCGGGTGCCGCATGGCCGGCCTCGGTCAGCACCTCATAGGCGATGTCCGATACCTTGAAGCTCAGCGCGCCCTCGCCGCCGACGATGGCGAACATCTTGCCGCCGACCTTGTAGACGTCGTGATCCTCGCCGAACGAATGGGCCAGCGTCGTCGCCGGCAGCGCCAGACAGACCCGGCCGATCCCCGCCCGGTCCATCGATCAGGCCTCCACGCCGATACCGATAGGACAGACCACGCCGGTCCCCCCGATCCCGCAGTAGCCCGCCGGGTTCTTGGCCAGATATCCCTGATGATAGTCCTCGGCGTAATAGAAGGGGCCCAGGGCTTCGATCTCGGTGGTGATCTCTCCCCGACCGGCCTTGGCCAGCGCCGCCTGATAGGCTTCCCGCGACCGCGCCGCCTCCGCCTTCTGGCCCTCGTCGCCGTAATAGATGGCCGACCGATAGGTGGTGCCGATGTCATTGCCCTGGCGCATGCCCTGGGTCGGGTCGTGGTTCTCCCAGAAGGCCTTCAGCAGGTCGCCGTACGAGATGACCGTCGGATCGAACACCACCTTGACCACCTCGGCATGGCCGGTGCGCCCGGTGCAGGTCTCCTCATAGGTCGGATTGGGCGTGATCCCGCCGGAATAGCCGACCGCCGTCACCCACACCCCCGGCAGTTGCCAGAAGACGCGCTCGACGCCCCAGAAACAGCCCATGCCGAACACAGCTGTCTCGAACCCCTCGGGGTACGGCCCCTTGAGCGGATTGCCGCTGACAAAATGCCGCTCATCGGTGGGCAGGGGTTCGGCGCGGCCAGGCAGGGCGGTCTCGGCCGTGGGCATCTGGGTCTTTTGCGTCAGCATGGCGGGTCTCGATCAAAACTGGGGAGTCAAGGCATATGGGGTGCCGCCCCCCGCTTGCCGAGAGGGCCAGTCTGTTCTATCAGCCTCGCCTCTCGCGGGTCGACTGCCCGCGCGTTTCCGCGATGTGGAAATGGACAGGTGGCGGAGTGGTCGATCGCGCACGCTTGGAAAGCGTGTGTACGTGAAAGCGTACCGAGGGTTCGAATCCCTCTCTGTCCGCCATCGCCGGGCGCCTCGCATCACTCCGGTGTCGCCGTCCCTCCACGGATACTGCAGGCTTCACGGACCCGGCGCGTTCCATTCCACCTCGACCGTTACCAGCTGATTCCTCGCCATACGGATATTGGACAGTTCATCCATCGGTGCGCGGACTTCGAGAACCGCCGTGGCCGAGGTCTGGCCCCCGTCGATCAGCGCCTGACGGGTGGGTTGATCAAACAGGCCGATGCGGATCAGATATTGTCCTCCGACCAGAGGCAGGCTGGGGAGAGTGCACGACAGCCGACCCTCGCCCGGTTCGATGCCGACGGGCAGGAGCGAATAGTTTCCGGTGATGCATACTCCGAAATCCGCCGTCCATATGGTGAAGCCCCAGAAGATCCGGGTCGTCGTCGTAGAGTCATAATCGACGGAAACCTCGAGACCGCCCCCTGTCTCCAGCACAGGGCCCGCGAGGGGGCGAAGTCCGATCCGGCGGAGCGTCACCGGTCCCTCCCTGGACGCGGGCACGGATCCAGCGGTGGCAATCTTTTGCGATTGCAGCATCTGGTTCAGGATTTCGACCGGATCGCCTGCCGCGACCAATTGGCCCTTGTCCAGAAGCAGGGCCCGCTGACAGAGCAGCTGTATGTGATTGACGTTGTGGGAGACGAACATCAATGCCCCGCCGCCCCGCAGATAGGACTGCATGTGCGCGATGCACTTTCGTTGAAACCCCAGATCCCCGACCGCCAGAACCTCATCGACCAGGAGGACATCGGGCTTGAGGCTGGCGGCCAGCGCATAGGAAAGACGGGCCTTCATACCTGTGCTGTAGGACTGGAGCGGCGCGTCCATATAGGCGCCCAGTTCGCTGAACTCGAGCACCTCGTCCGCCAGCCGCGCTGTCTCGGCCCGGGTCAGGCCCTGCAGCACCGCCGAGATCGCGATATTCTCGTACCCCGTCAGCACGGGGTTGAAGCCGACACCCAGTTCGATCAGGGCACCCATCCGGCCGCGCCGACGAACCTCGCCCCGGTCCGGTCTGAGGAGACCCGAAAGCAGCCGCAGCAGCGTGCTCTTTCCGGCCCCGTTCCGTCCGATGACGCCGAGCGCCTCGCCCTTCCGGAGTTCGAAGGACACATCGTCGACGGCCCAGAATTCCCCGGGCCGCAGGTCACGGCGGGAGGGAAACCCGAACTCCCCGGCGATATCGTGCACGCCATAGCGCAGTGCCCTCGCCAGATCGGGGCAATGCTTTCGCCCAAGCGAGCTTGCGGAAAGAACGACATCGGACGTCACGCCAGCCGCCTGCGGCAAGGGGATCGGGATATGTCTTTCTGGCTCATCCCAACCGGCCAAATACATGCGGGCGGGCAACCCTATAGAGCAGGCCCGCAATCACCAGCCCGCCCATGGCCACCAGCGCCACCGGCAGAAAGCCCGCGGACGGCTCGTCGCCAAAGAACCACCCGCGGGTGGTCTGGAGCAGCGGCGTGACCGGATTGAGTTGCAGAAGGCTGTCGCGCGGGGCGGCATATACGACCGGCGTCAGGAAGAACCCGAACCGGGTGACTACGGCCAGCATCCGGCCCACGTCATCATACAGCATTCCCAGCGGGGCGATGATCAGGCCAAAAGACAGACCGAGGCCCACCAGGCCGAGAAGGCCCAGAGGCACGAACAGCAGGGACGGGCCCACCGGGACCTGAAAGATCGCCATCACCACCGCGACCGCCGCGAGTCGCACGGACGCGTTCAACAGCACCTCCAGCACGCCCGCGAAAATGAACGCCTCATGCGGAGCGGTGCTCCGGATCATGGTGTACCGGTTGGCGGTCAGCTGTTGCAGCGGGGCGTTGAGTGCCTCGACGAACACCTGCCACAGCACCACCCCGAGGAGGACGAAGACACCGTAGGGATGTCCGGAATCGGGAAGCTCAATGATACGCCTGGACTGCACATAGATGCACACGAGGGCGGTGGCCGCCGCGGGGATCAACAGCCAGAGATATCCCAGCCAGGACTTGCGGAAGCGAACCTTCATACTGCTCTGGAACAGCCGGAGCCCAGTGGCGGGCGCTGCGGTCAGATCGACCCATGCGTCTCGCAGGAACCGTCCCGGTTGCGAGAAAGCCGATCGGCTGTCGTAGACAATTTCTCGCTGCGATGGAGGCGGGGCCATGATCGCTGTGTGCCCTACGCCCTGCCCCTCTGCAATGCCGGCCTGCCCGCAATTCCCGGGATACGGCGAAGGCACCGGAACAGCGCCTTCCCGCTTCAGGGACGGGTCCGGCCGATCACGGCTCCGGGTGAAGATAGTCCGCCGCATAGGGACCGTACTCGGGGAGGGTGCGAAGACAGTCCGCCCTGCCGCGACATCTTTCCAGAAGGCCGGGATCAACCCATGCGGCAAGGCCGGGCGATGGGCCATGCCAGCGGTCCAGCCCCCGCGCCACCCACGCCAGGCGGCCGTGAAAGATCTGCCGGACATAGCTGCGGAATATCCTGTCCCGGAGGCGACGCGGCAGCGGCAGCGCCTGCAGAAGCCGGCCGATCCGGGGGTACCATGCCAGCTCGGCTTCGCTCAGCGAAGGATTGACGCGCCCCATGGGGCCATCAAACGGCCCGATGCCAAGCCGGGCCTCCAGACTCCGGAGAAACCGGCTCTGATCGTCGCGGAGCAGTTCATAGGGAAGGACGATGACCCGGTCTGCGCCAAAGGCGGACCGGTACAGACCGATGACCGCATCATAGTCCCAGGGCATCTCCCGTGACAGGCTTTCTGGCCCCTCCATGCCACCGGTTCGAACATACTGGGACCAGGAAGAGAGGATCATGGATCGAAACCCCCGGGTCACGATCAGGATGGTCGCGCCGGGAAAAAGCGCCGCCAGGGCGTGGCACGCGCGCCGCTGGCGTTCAGTCACATCTCCCTCATAATCGACCACCACGTCCTTCGGTCGACCGCCTGACCACTTTCGCGGGGCCGTGAATCCTTCGGCGCTCGTGACACGCCACGGGCGTGCGGGGGTGCCGGACGCCGCGTGGCGGATCACCTCATAGACGTCCTGGAACCCTGCGAGCCCCCCCTCGGCATAACGCACGTCGGGGTGCCCCGCGAACCAGCGCTGCAGGAAGGTCGATCCGGCCTTGGGAAAACCGACATGGATCAGATGCCGCGCGGTTTCGACGGGATCTCCCGGCCCCGAATTCTGCACCCTGTCCACCGCTCACCTCTTTCGACGGCAGAGCTCGACCTGCCGGAAACACCCCGCGATCCCGCGCCTGGTCGACATCCGGACCCTTCCCGTTAGATACATCCGCGCCCTCGGGCAATCCGGCGAAGGGCGCGGCGTTCAGGTACGCACCCGCAGCCTTCTGGGAGACAAGGCCGTCATGGTGTGGAAGTAGTCGATCTCCGAGAGCGGCTCCGCGGCCTCGAAAGCGGGCGCCCGATCGAGAAGGGTGTTGAGCGCCGCCGCCACCACGCGACGGGCCAGGGGGGCCCCCACACAGCTGTGAATTCCCCCGCCGAAGGCCAGTTGGCGGCGTGCCGACCTGTCCAGCCGCAACTCATCGGGCGAAGGATAGATCGTCGGGTCCCGATTGGCGGCACCGACGCACAGATAGACGGAGCTTCCGGCCGGAATCTCGACGCTGCCCAGACGAGCCCTGGCGGTCGTTGAACGGGGCAATATGTGTTCGGGGGGATGAAGCCGCAGAACCTCTTCGATGAAGGCAGGCAGCACCGTCCGATCGGCCATCAGCGCCTCGCGAACCCGGGGTTCTTCCAGAAGGCGCAGGATGCCCCGACTGATGACCCGCTCCGTCGTCGTCGTCGCGGCAAGCCAGAGAAGCCGCACGAGACTTCGCGCTTCGCCCGGTCCGATCGTGCCACCGCCGTCCGAGATCAACTGCGCCATGAGGGTCGAGCGATCCGCAAGCCGGTCGAGCGTGGCGAGCACCGTCGGCAGCGGCGTCGCCTCCTCCAGACGGTCGATTTCCGAGACCACCGCATCATCCCAACCGATGATGGCGGCCCCGACATCGCGACTGATGGCGTAGCCATAGCCCTTCACGATATCGATTTCGCCGCCCAGCCTTCCGCGCGCGGAGTCTTCCGCGACCTTCGTCAGTCGGGCCAACTCTGAAGCCGAGAAATATCGGGAGATCAAAGTCCGGACCGGCCGATGCCTCGGCGGGTCGGCGGCCAGCAGAACGGCGTCCATGTCGCTATAGGGACGGTTCGAAAACACCTCCGGCTGCTCGAGGGCCGCCTTGACGTCATCATAGCCCAGCACGATCCACGCGCCGTGATGCCGCAACCACTGAACCGACCGCTTGCGCCGAAGACGCGCGTAGTGCGGAAAAGGGTCCCGCGCAATCCGATGGTCTGAGAGGTCGAGCGGAGGACGCCGAAAAAACGAAAACGGATTCAAGCGTGCGTCTCTCCCCTGGAACATGCGGGGAGGCGCGCGTCGCGTCCGCTCCCGTAAAGCGTGCGCCACCGGGCGAGCGCTTCCAGACAGAAGGCGGTGGTCAGCTCCTCGGACCCCCAGCGCGGTGTGTCGGGATGCGGCGGATCGAACGCACCCTTCTTCCCCCGCAGCCGTCCACCGAAATACAGCGCACCGCGTGGCCAGCCGCCGTTCGCCTGCTGCAGGGTGAGCAGCGCCTCGATCGCCGCCTGTCCCGGCGACCGGTGACAGTACATCAGGGCGCAGGCGGCAAGCGCGGCATCAAGCGCATGGGCTGGACGCGTGCCTGTCAGCTTGTCTTCCAGGAGACCCGCCGCCTCCGGCATCGCTCCGCCGATCGCGCGGGCGACGAAATACCAGATGGCAAAAGGATTCTCATACCATTTGTCCGACTCGCTCTCGGTTCCACTGCGCAGGATCTCGAGCAGATGTTCGACAACGGGCGCGGTGTCCTGCCCGATGCCCAGATAGTGGACCGCGTTGGCGTTGACCACGGCATCGACATCCCCGGGGCGCGCCGAGGTGCGCGTGAAAAACATATAGAGCACCGCCGGATGGCGGAGCTGAGCCCAGACGATACGCCGGTGCCCGCGAGCGGCGTTCCACTCCCACCGCAGCGTGAACCAGGTGTAGAAGAGTCCGCTGCGGGTCCGATTGGCCAGGATCAGCCGGCGGTTGTCGGGAAGGCTGAGTCCCCCCAGGCGGAGCGCCGCGGAGGCGCAAGCGGTGTCATCCATATCCGGGGGCAGGGTATGCTGATGCGGGTGCCCCCTCGGCCAGTGCTTCCACAGTCCGCCGGGCTCCATCTGGTCGACGAGAAACGCCAGGGCCCTGGATCGGATGGGGTCGGCTTCCGGAGCAAAGGCCAGGGCCTGGGCCGCCAAAGCAGTCGGAAAGATCGACGGGTCAGAGGTGCAGTCGCCGCTCATCGCCGGATCGGTGCTGATCAGCACGTCAAAGGCCCCGTCCGGCAGTTGCCGTTCGGCAAGGAAATCGACAGCTCGCCTGATTGCGTCATCGAGCGCGGTCGCATGACCGACCGCAACCGTTTCACTCATGGAGTTCGCTCCCGTCGCACGACGCTGGCATGCGCCGGTCCCCGGCGCAACAACTGAAGGGAGGCGATATCGCACCGCGCCCGCCGGTCCGGACTCAGGAGTCCGTGTGACGCAGCAGGTCCTCCGCAAACACCGCCGCCGGGTCTTGCGGTACGAGGCTGCGGATCGCGGCGGCGGCGGTCTGGCCGATCATGCGCCACTCCGCCCGTCGGGCCCAGGCGCGTTCCAGCGCTTCGTCGATCGCCCCCTCGGTCGCCGCGGCGGCGACGAAGCCGGTCTCGTTATCGGTCACCACCTCGGCGTTGCCCGCCACGTCGGTCACGATCGGGACCCTGCCCCTCAGCATCGCCTCGACCAGAACCAGGGGTAACCCCTCTCCCCGCGACGGCAGGACGAGGCCGTGATGGCTGTCCCAGACGGCGTCGACATCGGCGGTGAAGCCGGCAAAACGCACGCGGGTGAGGCCCAGGTGCCGGGCCATGGCTTCCAGGCCCTGCCGGTAGGGCCCCTCGCCAGAGAGGGTGACCGAAAGCGGTCGGGCACGCCATTTCACCGTCGCCAGCACCCGAAGCAGCAGATCCTGGCCCTTGTCGAAGGGAAAGAGTCGACCGACACACGCCAGTCGAAACACCTCCGATTCCTCGGGCCAGGTCAGCGGCGCGTCCCACGAGGTCAGGAAGGGGTTGCGCACGACCGAGGCCCTTGGACGAAGCGACCGGCCCAGCTGTTCCTCGGTCAGTCGCAGGTTGTGCGCGGAGACAAAATAGCTCCATCGGGCCCCTGCATAGGCACGTCGGACGCTGCCCAGCATGGCATCGGGCACACACACCGCTTCCTGGGCCTTCTGGGTGATCAGGGCATAGGGCAGCCCGGCGGCCGCGCACATCTGGGCCAGCGGATGGGCCCCGAAATTGGAGCCTTGCGAAATAATCACCAGATCCGGTCGAGGCAGGGTCGCAAGGCGTAACCGTAGCAAGACGGGCTGCAGACGACCGGCCAGGGATCGCAGAGGCCCGGACTGTCCGCGTGCCGGAAGCCACCCGTACAGGGCATGGACCCTGCCTCCGGCCGCCTTGAGACGCTTGATCGGCTGTGCATCGTGGAACGACGGGAAGGTGACGGCGACGACCGCATGGCCGCGTCCGGCCAGGTCAGCCGCCGCGGCGCTCCACAACTCTTCGCTCCCGCCCCAGACTGCGTTATGGCTGACGAAGACAAAGCGGCGGCGCGGCAAGGGGCTCTGATGTCGACTCAAGGAGCCTCCGGCGCTCCGCGCAAACTGTGGACGGTGCTTGAGCGCCTGGGACACCTGGCGCGCGCCGGCCAGTGGTGGGACTATAAGCTCGCTCCCATTCTCGCCGCCTTCTACGCGACCGCCGTTGTTCTGCAAGCGCCGGTTTCCGAACTGGGATGGGCGCTGGCCCAGCTGCTTCTGGCGATAGTTCCCGGTGCCGCCTATGTCAGCCTCATCAATGATCTGACCGATCTGGCCGACGATCGGGCCGCCGGCAAGCCCAACCGCATGGCCGACAGGAGTCGCGCGGAGAGGGTCGTCCTGATCGCCCTGCCGGTGGCGGCGGGCCTGGCCTTCGTCTGGCTCTGGCGGGATGATCCGCTGCTGGTGGGCTGCTACCTTGGGGCCTGGGCCGCCTTCTCACTCTATTCACTGCCGCCGGTGCGACTGAAAGCCCGGGGGGCGTTGGGTCTGCTGGCGGACGCCGCCGGCGCGCACCTTTTCCCCGCCCTGGTCGGTGCCGCGCTGGTGGCCCATGTGGCGGGGCGGCCTGTGGGTGCGGTCTGGCTTGCCGCCATCGCCCTCTGGTCTCTAGCCTATGGGATTCGAGGCATTCTCTGGCACCAGATCGGGGATGCGGAGAACGACGAGCGATCCGGGGTCGCGACCTTCGTGCAGCGCCACTCGGCGGCGTTCGCGGCCCGGCTGGGCGCCGGGGCAGTGTTCCCGGTCGAGCTGATGGCCCTCGCCGTTCTGATGTGGCGGCTGGACAGTCCGGTCGTCATCGGCGGCCTCGGGGCCTATGTGCTGCTGTGCTGGGCCAGGATCAAATGGCTGGAGGTCCGGCCAGCGGTCGTTCAGCCCGGCGGCGCCTATTTCCTTGTCGGGCACCTCTACTACGACCTTCTCCTGCCGCTTTCCCTGCTGGGGGCCTATGCCGTCCTTTCACCGGCGGCACTCTGGCTGGTGCCGGTCCAGCTGGCGCTGTTTCCGGGGCGCGTCCTGGCGCTGACGGACGAACTGCGACTGCTTCGCCCGAGGGCCCGCAAGGCTCTGCGGGCGGGATTGCAGAAAGTGGGCCTTGCTCCCGGACGTCGGACCTGAGCATCGCCGGCCTCGACGGCGGTCGTGGTGAATCCGCCACGAAAACCGCAAGGGATTGAGGCGCTTCCGGTCTTTCCGGTTGCGCGGTTATTCGCTCATGTGTACCGCTCGGGCCGTGGATTTGGCGGGGCGTTCGGTTCGATGATTCTGGTTACGGGTTCGCGGGGTTTGATTGGCAGCGCCATCGCGAAGCGCCTGAATTCCGCCGGGCATGCCATCCGCACGTTCGACATCCGCGATGATCTCGACCAGGACATTCGCAGCTTCCATGCGCTGTCGGAGGCTCTGGAGGGTGTCGAAGGCGTGATCCATCTGGCGGCCGTGTCGCGGGTGGTGTGGGCCCAGGCGGATCCGGAGAAGACGCGAACCACCAACGTCCAGGCGCTCGAAGGTCTGCTGACCGCGGCGCGCGCCATGCCGACGCCCCCGTGGATCGTGTTTGCGAGCAGCCGGGAAGTCTACGGCGAGCCGACCAGTCTTCCGGTGGCGGAATCGGCAGCCCTGGCTCCCCTGAATGTCTATGCGCGCTCCAAGGTTGCGGGCGAGACCCTGGTCCGCGCGGCCGCAGCGGAGGGGCTGGTCGCCAATGTGGCCCGCTTCTCGAACGTCTATGGCTGCATCGACGACCACCATGATCGGGTGGTGCCCGCTTTCGCGCGGGCGGCGGCCACGGCCGGCGTCATGCGCATCGAGGGCGCCGACCATATGTTCGACTTCACCCACATCACCGATGTGGCGCGAGGCCTGCATCTGCTCGTCAACGCGACGGCATCGGGCGAACGCCTCGACCCGATCCATTTCGTGACAGGCCAGGGAACCACCCTCAGCCAGCTCGCCGACATCGCTATCCGGACCGGCGACGGCCGGGTGCGACAGGAGCGGGCACCGCCGCGCAACTATGACGTCGCCCGGTTCACCGGCGATCCGCGCCGGGCGCAGGAGGCGCTGGGCTGGACGGCCGAGGTCGGGATCGCCGACGGGTTCGCGAACCTGGTCGATGCCTTTCGGTCTGCCGGTGTGAATGCGCCCGACGGCCTGGCGGTTGCGAAGCTGGCGGTCGGCTGAGCGGACATCTCCGCCGGCCGTAGACGACTCAATTCGCCTCGTCAGGACTGCGACCGGCAAGGTCGAGGATTAATCCGGCGAGGGTCCGGGCGGGGTCGGCTTCGACCAGTTCCCGCGCGAGTCTTGCGCCGGTGGCCCCCATGGCCCGCCAGTTCCGGCGGCGCGCCCAGGCCTTCTCCATCGCGGCGTCGAGAGACGCTTCGGTCGGTGCCCCGGCCACGAAGCCGGTTACGCCGTCCACCACGGCTTCGCCATTGCCGCCCACGTCGGTGACGATGGCCATCCGTCCGTGCAGCATCGCCTCGATCAGCGACAGGGGCAGACCCTCGCAGCGGGAAGGCAGGATCAGGCCATGGGCGTCCCTCCAGACGGCGGCCGGGGTGGCGGAGAATCCGGCGAATTCGACCTTCTCGACCCCGAGCATCGCGGCCAGATCGGAGAGGGCACGCTCATTGTGCCCGCTGCCATACAAAACGACCGTAAGGTCGCGCCGACGCCATTTCGGCATGGCGAGCACGCGCAGGATCAGGTCCTGGCCCTTTTCCCTGACGTCGAGGCGGGCGAGGCAGGCGAGACGGTAGCCCCCGCCCTTTTCCGGCCAGGGCGTCGGCCGGTCCCAGTCCGCGTTGAAAGGATTGCGAACCACCCGGCCATGCGGTAGCCGGAAACCTAATTGCTCCTCCGTCAGGGTTTGATTGTGCCGGCTGACGAACAGGGTGGCCCGCGCGCCGCGATGGGCGGCCTGAAACGCCTCGCGGCAACTGTCCGGGGGCCAGTACAGGTCGGAGGCCTTCTGGCTGATCAGGACGTAAGGCACGCCCAGTCGACGGCAGGTTGCGGCCATCTGCCAACCGTCATAGTTAAGGCCTTGCGAGATCACGGCCAGGTCGGGCTGTTTCCGCCTGAAATCATGGGTCAAGCGAAAGTCATGCAGGTGCCGGTGAGGCCAGACGGCGCCGAGGAACTTTTGAACCTTTCGCGGCACCCCGCGAAAGGGCTGCAGGTCGACCGTCCGGCAGCCCGCAGCCCCAAGGCCTTCGGCAGGCGCCCCGGCCTGATAGAGATTTCGCTTGTAAGCCGTCACTTCGACGCCAGCTTTGGCCAGCGTGATCGCGGCACGACTCCACAATTCCTCGCTGCCGCCCCACTGGTCGTTGCTGCTGAGGAAGGCGATCCGCCCTGCGGGAACCCTTTGGCGCGACTGCATGATTCCTTCTAGGTACGCGGCCGGGCCCTTGCAAGCGAGGAGCCCCATCCCCCCGGGAGCTCCGACAGAAGGGGCGGATGAGCCCCCGATGGCACGCGCCCTGCCGCTCGTGTCGGTCATCGTACCGGCCCGCAATGCCGAAGCCACCCTGTCCGAGACGCTCGCGTCCGTGGGCGCCCAGACCTATGCCAATCTCGAGATCGTGGTCGTCGATGACGGGTCTACCGATCGGACGCCCGCGATTGCCGCCGATTTCGCCGTGACGGATGCCCGCGCACGCGTGATCTCGATCCCCCACAGCGGCGTGGCGGTGGCCCGGAACACAGGTGCCGCCTCGACGTCAGGACCGCTTCTGGCGCCCTTAGACGCAGACGACCTGTGGCACCCCCGGTATGTGGAAACCCTCGTCAAGCTCATGCAGGCGGCGCCGGAGCCGCCCGCCTTCGCCTATGCTCCCTGCCGCCTGATTGATTCCGGGTCAAATGTGATCGGGTCCGGATTGAATGCCGGCGCGGAAGGCACGGTCTTCTACCGGATGCTGTTCTCCAATCTCGTCGGCAACGGCAGCGGCATGATCATGGCGCGGTCCGCTTTCGACGCCGTCGGGGGCTATGACGTGAGGCTGCACGCGGCGGGTTGCCAGGGGTGCGAGGACTATCTGTTGCAGTTGGGGCTGACCGGGCATGGCCCGGCGTGCGCGACCCGCCAGTTCCTGGTCGGCTATCGCAAACGCGAGGGAGCCATGTCCCGCGATGTCGACATCATGGCCGCTTCCCGTCGCCTGGCCCGCCAGCTTCACGCCCAGGCCTTCCCGCACCTCGTCCCGCCTCCCTGGCTGAATCGCTGGATCAGGGCGCTGGAACTGGTCGCAGCCGCAAGGAACCACTGGTCGGCGGGGCGTCGGCTACAGGCGGCGAGGGCGCTCGGGCGCGTCATGATGACGGACCCCACGGCGGCCATTGTGGTCCTGCACGCCCGGCTTCATTCAGCCCTCCGCATCCTGTGGCGCCGGTCTCCGGTGCTGCCCGTCGCATTTCTGGACATTGATCCGTGGGCCCGTGATCAAGACCGCACTATCGTACATCCGCCGACAAACCCCTTCATGCGCCTTCAGTTGAAGCGGCTGAAGCGCGTCGCCGTCCTCGACCGATAGTCTTGAATGCCCTTCGGGATCCAACAGGGTGATCCCTCACCCTCAACCCCCTTTCAGGCTCCCCGCCGCCCTTCGGGTCGCGGATGACTACGGCTTCGCCCGCTGCGCTTCGATCCAGCGGTCCATGTGGGCGTCGAGGAGGGCGAGGGGGAGAGGGCCGGGGACCAGCAGGGCGTCGTGGAAGGCGCGGACGTCGAAGCGGTCACCAAGCGCTGCCTCGGCGCGGGTGCGGATCTGGCGCAGGCGGATCTCGCCGATCTTGTAGGCTGTGGCTTGACCGGGCCAGCCGACGTAGCGCTGCAGTTCGGTCTCGATATTGTGGGGGGCCAGCGCCGAGTTTTCGGCGAAGCAGGCGCGGGCCTGGTCGACGGACCAGCCCATCCAGTGCATGCCGGTATCGGCCACGAGGCGGCAGGCGCGCCACATCTCATAGCTGAGACGGCCGAAGCGTTCGTAGGGGGTGCGGTAAAAGCCCATCTCCTCGCCGAGGAATTCGGCATAGAGGCCCCAGCCCTCGGTAAAGGCAGTGACATTGGCGTCGCGCCGGAAATAGGGCTGGTCGGCGGCTTCCTGTTGCAGGGCGATCTGCAGATGGTGGCCGGGCACGGCCTCGTGCAGGGTCAGGGCCGGGAGCTCGTACAGCGGGCGCTGATCCAGCTTCGAGGTGTTGACCATATAGCCGCCCGCGATGCCGTTCCGTATCGAGCCCGAGAAGTAGCGGCCGGTCGTGTAGTTGGCCTCGATCTCGGCGGGCACGGGCCGGACCCCGTAGGGCAGGCGGGGCAGGGTACCGAACAGGGCGGGCAGGCCGTCATCGGCGCGCTTGGACATCTCCGAGGCCTTTTCCAGCAGCTCCTCGCGGGTGGTGGCGTAGAACTGCGGGTCGGTGCGCAGGAAGGTCAGGAAGCCTGGGAAGTCGCCGGTCCAGCCGGCGGCGCGCATCTCGACCTCCATGCGGGCGCGGATGCGAGCGACTTCGTCGAGGCCGATCTGGTGGACCTGATCGGGGGTGAGGTCGGTGGTGGTGTAGCCCACGACCAGCCAGGCATAGATGTCGCGGCCGCCCGGGCGGTGAACCAGACCGGGGGTTTCGGGCGCGACCGGCAGATAGTCGTCCCTGAGGAAGTCCCGCCAGGCCAGACGGCGCGGCTGGATGTGGTCTCGGACGATGGCCTCGGCCCGGGCTTGATACGCGCGGCGTTCGCCCTCGGGGAGCGAGGCCGGAAGGTTGGCGGTGGGGCGCAGCAGGGGGTCGGTGGCGGCGGTCAGGGCCGCATCAGTCTCGGCCAGCAGCAGGGCGCTTTCGACCACGGACCGCGACTGCAGGAGGCCGGTGTCAAGGCCGCGCCGCGCATTGGCCAGGGTGGCGTCAAAGAGGGGGCCCATGCCCTCGAGCCGGGTCAGCCAGGCCTCGACGTCGTCGCGGTCGGTCAGGCGGGCCGAGCCGGCGATATAGGCCGCCGACTGGCCAAAGCCGCCCTCGGAGTTGAAGGCCATGCGCGAGACATCGAGGTCGATGCCCTCGATCGACCGCGTGATCAGCCATGTGGCAAAGGCGTGGTTCTGGGCCTCGGCCGGGCTGAGGGCGGCGACGTCGATGGCGGCCAGCCGGTCGGACAGGGCGACCAGTTCGGGGCGACGGGCCAGTTCGCCTTCGCGTGACAGGTCGGGCAGGCGGGATTTCGCGGCCTCGTCGCCTTCCTGCGAGGCGCCGAAGGGGTCGTGGCGTTTGAGAAAGGCTTCATAGTCGGCGATGACGGCGGCCAGGCCTTGACTGGCGGAGGAGGCCGTGGTCGTGGGCGGCGACGCCGGGCCCGAAGCGGGCGTGGCGCAGGCGGAGACACCGATCATGAGCGCTGCGAGCGCCGTGGCCAGAGCCGGTCTGTTCATGGATCCATTCCCCCTGAGATCGAGCGACCAGTCGAGACGAGGGGGACCGTCCCGTCAAGCGGAGGCTCAGCCGCAGAAGGCGAAGAAGCGCTCTATGCCGTCGGTTGAGGCCGGATGAGCTACCATCAGGGCCCGGCCCTCCGCATCGTGCAGACCCAGCCAGCCGAGGCGGCGAAACCGCTGAAAGACCGGGGCGCTGGTGGCGGCCTCGGCGAACACCTCGCCATATTCGAACAGTTCGGAAGGCTCGATCCGGCCGGTGAAGCGCTCGGTCTCGCCGCCGGACTCCAGATAGATGACCGCCTGCCGGTCGGCGTCGGCGGGGCGGAACAGGTCCAGGCGCCGGGTGCCCCTGTCGCAGGCCAGCGACAGCCAGACGTCGTCGCTTTCGTTCCGGCCATAGGCGAGGGAAGCCTGATCATCCTCGACGAGGAACGACCAGTCGTGATCGGCGATTGGGCGGGGGGCGCCCGGGGTCTCGGTCGCGGTGAGGGTCGCGGGCGCGGCTTCCATCGACGCGCAGGCCCCGAGTGCCAGGACAGCGACCAGGAGCGGCAATGTGGTGGCGCGCATGGGGTCCCCTCAAGCCGTTCGGCTCAATCCGCGCAGATTTCCGTGAACCGGCGCAGTTTGGCAAGATGCGGGCGCGAGACGGCGATGGTCCGGGTCTGGTCGCCGGCCACGACCTCAAGCGCGCCGCTGGCGGTGAAGTTGGCCACGGCGGGGTGGTCGGTACGGATGGTGAGGGAGAAGGGGTCGGAGCCGTCGCCTCCCGCCAGCTGGGCCGTACCGCTGGCGTTGCCCGAGCGGAAGCTGGCAAAGCCCGTGCGCGGCGGAAGGTCGTAGAAGCTGACCACGATCCGTCCCGAGCCCGGCGCGCAGGCCAGGGTGGTGGTCAGCCGGTCGGTGTCCGGGATTTCCCGGGCGAGCACGGTCTGACGGGAATCCTCATAGAGCGACCAGACCCAGCCCTCGGCCTGCGGCAGTCCGGTGTGCAGAGCCAGTAGCGCAGCCAGCGTCAGAACCATGGTGTCCCCTCCCGAACGGAGAAGAGATGATCAGGCCGGGGCCGATCCGCAAGAGGCGAAGAAGGCCTTCACGGCTTCCTGATCGGCGGAGGCCGACCCGGGGGCGGATTCGATGGCAACCTTGCCCTGGTCGCTGACGACGGTGATCTTGCCCGTCGCAGCCAGATCAGCGAGGACGGCGTCACCTTTGTCGATCTCGGCCTCGTGTAGGATGCCGCCTGTCATGGGGTCGCGATAGGAGGTCTGGGCCGTGGCGGTGTCCGCATCCGCACGGACCGAGCCCAGCGCCGACACTTTATCCTCGCCGTCCCTGCACATCAGCATCAGCACCAGCTGATCCGAATTGGCGACGCCGTAGGCCAGCTTGGCGGTGTCTCCCTCGGTATGGAAATGCCAGCCAAGGGCGGGGGCAACAGGCGCAATCTCAACCGGCGTCGTGGCCAGGCGTTCGGCCATGGACACGGGCGCGCCGTCTTCGGCGGTGTAGCTTTGGGCCGCATGGGCGACCAGGCCCAGGGCAGCGACGGCGGGGATGAGACTCTTGAACATGCGACACCTCTCTGGCGAGAAGAACGCCGTCGTCCGTTAACGGTTCACGGCCACGCTTCCACCCCCGGCAGAAATTGCCGGGTGCGCCGTTCCGGAGGGGTCGTCCGGTCAGAAGGGGCTGAAGCGCTCGACCAGCGACTGGGCGGCCGGGGTGGCCTGCATGCGGCTGATGTCACCGCGCCCGCCGTAAGAGATGCGGGCCTCGGCGATCTGGGTGTGGTCGATGCTGTTGGCCGAGGAAATGTCCTCGGGGCGCACGATCCCGGCGACCGTCAGTTCGCGCACCTCGCGGTTGGTGCGGACCTCCTGACGGCCCTGGATGATCAGATTGCCGTTGGGCAGGACGTCGGTCACGACCGCGGCGATGGTCAGATTGACCCGCTCGGAGCGGTTGACGCTGCCCGAGCCGGCAGCGTTGGCCTGGCCCTGGACGCCGATCATGTTGGCGGGGTCGAACCCGCCCGGAAAGGCCTGGCCGAGGCTGTTCTCCAGCCCGAAGAAGTTGGTGACGCCACCGGAGGCGTCATTGGTGCGGGACCGCTGGGTCGAATTCTGGGTCTGGGCCCGGTCATCGATGTTGATGCGGACGGTGACGATGTCGCCGACGCGGCGGGCGCGCTGGTCCCCAAAGAAGGTGCGCGATCCGCTGCGCCACAGGCTGTTGGCGCTGGCGGGCCGGGTCTCGGGCGCCGGCAGATACTGCTGCTGGACGGGAACCAGCGCCGCGGGGTAGCCGATCGGGGCCAGTTCGGGGCCTCGCACGGCCTCGACGGCGGTCGAGCAGGCCCCCAGCGACAGGGCAGAGAGGGCGGTCAGGGTCAGGACGATACGCATGGGATCCTCTCAGCGGAACGGGTCAGCGGGACTGGGCGCGGAAGGCGTGGGCGGCGGGGCCGACCATGGCCTGGCCGGGGGCGGTGGCGATGGCCTCGATGGTTCGGCCGGACTGAAGGTTCAGGATCGGCACGGGCTCACCGATGGCGGCGTCCCGGGTGGCCCGGCCGGTGATGGTCAGGCTCAGGCCCTGGTCGACATAGGCGACCTGGACCATGTCGTTGCGGGCGATGACCTGCGGCTGGGCCAGGTCGCGGCCGAGCACGGGCGTGCCGGAGCGCAGGGCGCGGCGCGCGGACAGGCCGATGACCTCTTCGGCGTCAGCCGGGCCGCCGACGGGCGCGCGGTGGGCCTGAACCTCGGTCCAGGCCAGATCCTCGGGGCGGATGATGTCGCCGGCGGCGAGGCTGCGCGTCCAGGTCAGGACCTCGACCGTCTCGCCGGGGCGGGCCGCGGTCGAGGCCGCCGATGGAGCGTACGGGGCTGTGCTGCCCTGACGGACGACCACGCGCCGCAGGCCGCGCGGATTGGTCCAGACCAGACCGGCCTGGCTGGCGCGCGACTGGACCATGCCGGCGTCGAGGACGACGGTCGGGCCGGTCCGGTGGGCGATGACGATGCCCGAGGCGGCGCCGGCCCCCTCGAACAGTTCGCCCAGCGTGACCTGGCCGTCGTCGTCGACCGGGTTGTCGCGCAGGGTGACCGGCGCCGTGGCCAGCGCCGCCGAGGCGGCAAGGGCGAGGCAGACGCCGAGGGCAAAGCGGCGGGCGAAGCGGGCCATCAGCCCTTCACCTGGGCCGAGACCGACATCATTTCGTCGGCGGTCGAGATGACCTTGGAGTTCATTTCATAGGCGCGCTGGGCGATGATCAGGGCGCTGATCTCGGACACGGCATCGACGTTCGAGGCCTCGGTATAGCCCTGCAGCAACTGGCCGAAGCCGGGTTCGCCCGGGGCGCCGGGGGTGGCGGGGCCCGAGGCGGCGGTTTCCAGCAGCAGGTTGTCGCCGATGGCCTCGAGGCCCGCCTCATTGAAGAAGGTCGCGATCTCGATCTGGCCGACCACGGTCGGCTCGGTCTGTCCGGACTGGATGACCTGGACCTCGCCCGCCTTGGAGATGAAGACGTCGATGGCGTCCTGCGGGATGCTGATGGCGGGCTCGAGGGGGTAACCGTCGTCGGTCACGACCTGACCCTCGCCATTGACCGAGAAGTTGCCGGCGCGGGTATAGGCGGTTTCCCCCGAGGGCAGGGTGATCTGGAAATAGCCCTTGCCGTCGATGGCCAGGTCCAGGCGGTTGCCGGTCTGGGTCGGTGTGCCCTGATCGGTGATGCGATAGACGCTGCCGGCCTTCACGCCGGCCCCGATCTGGATGCCGGTCGGGACCACCGTACCCTGCGCCGAGGAGCTGCCACCCATGCGCTCGACGTTCTGGTACAGCAGGTCCTGGAACTCGGCCCGCTGACGCTTGAAGCCGACCGTGTTCATGTTGGCGATGTTGTTGGAGATGACCTCGACGTTCAGCTGCTGGGCCGACATGCCGGAGGCGGCGGTGCGTAGCGCTCTCATGAAATAACTCTCCTCGGAAGGGCGATGGGGGCCGTCATCAGCCGACGCGTCCCAGCCGCTCGACGGATTTGCGGCTCAGTTCGTTGCTCTGTTCGATCATCTTCGAGATGCGCTCATAGCTGCGGCTGATCTCGATCAGATTGGTGATTTCCAGGATCGGATTGACGTTCGATCCTTCCAGCATGCCCTGATGGATGCGGGCGTCGGGGGCATCCATCGGCTGGGTGTTGGAGGTGTTGCGGTAGAGGCCATTACCCGTCTTTTCGAGCACCGACAGGGTGTCGAAACGCACCACCGTCAGGCGTCCGACGACCTGGCCGTCCTGGCTGATGGTGCCGTCGCCAGCCACCTGGGGCGCGCCCCGCGCGGGGTTGAGCCGGATTTCGCCGCCATCACCCAGAACCGGAAGCCCGGCGGCGGTGACCAACAGGCCCTCGGGGTTGATGGTGAAGGCGCCATCCCGGGTATAGGCCTCGCCGTCGCCGTTCTGGACGGTGAAGAAGGCCCCTTCTCCCTCGATGGCGAAGTCCAGGGTGCGTCCGGTCTGCGACAGGGCCCCCTGGCCGTAATCGCGACCCACGCCCCGGTCGAGGACGAAGCTGACGCCCGGGCGCACGGCATCGTTGCGGGCACCCTGGCCGATCTCGGTGCCGACCATCAGCTGCTCGACCTTGAAGCCGGTGGTGTTCGCATTGGCGATGTTGTTGGCCACGATGTCGAGCTCGCGGCGCAGCGTCATCTGGCGGGACAGTCCGATGTAGGCGACGTTTTCCAAGACGGAACTCCTTCGCCGACGGCGTCGCAAAGGCCATGCCAACAAGGTTAACGTCGAAAAATCATTATGTTAGCTATTCCGGGACCGATGCCACCCGGCAGGAAATGCCGGTTCTAAACGCCCCGTTAACCAAAACCCGCTTCTTTGGGCCCGTCAGAGTGGGGCCATAGCGCATGCTGAAAATTGGCAAGAAGAAAAAGGCCGAGGGGACCGAGGTCGTCGTGGCCGAGGGCACCGGCGATGGCGAAGGTGACGCCCCGCCCGCCAAGAAAAAACTGCCCCTGCTGTTCATCATCATTCCCGCAGCCGTGCTGGTGCTGGGAGGCGGTGGCGCCGGGGCCTTCTTCATGCTGTCGCCCAAGCCCGCAGCGGCGGAGCATGCCGAAGGCGGCGACGGGCACGAGGCCCCCAAGAGCGACGGTCACGGCGCCAAGAAGAAAGACGGCAAGGGCGGCGGCCACGGCGGCAAGGGAGGCGGCGAGGCCGATCCCGCACTGGGCAAGATCACCCAGGGGCCCGACGGCGTGACCTTCTACACCCTGCCCGACATGGTGGTGAACATCCAGACGGCGGAGGGTCGGCCAGCTTATCTGAAACTGCGGCTGACGCTGGAACTGAAAGACCCGCACCTGGCCGATCAGTTGATGGCCGAGATGCCGCGCCTGCAGGACATGTTCCAGGGCTTCCTGCGCGAACTGCGTACCGAGGACCTGAACGGCTCGGCGGGGAATTTCCAGCTGCGCGCGGAAATCCTGCGTCGGGTCAATCTGATCCTGGCACCCGGCAAGGCGGAAGCCGTGCTGATCGAAGAAATGCTGGTGAACTAGGATGAGCCAGGCCGCGCTCGCCGATACCGAGGACGATCCGTTCGGAGCCACCGACGGCGGAGAACGCCCGGGTCTGATGCCGGAACGGGTGCTGAACCAGGAAGAGATCGACAGCCTGCTCGGCTTTGACATGAGCGGCGACGACGAGGAGCGCTCGGGCATCCGGGCGATCATCAACTCGGCGCTGGTCAGCTATGAACGCCTGCCGATGCTGGAGATCGTCTTTGACCGCCTGGTGCGGTTGATGACGACCTCGCTGCGCAACTTTACCTCGGACAACGTCGAGGTCAGCCTCGACAACATCTCGTCGATCCGGTTCGGGGACTATCTGAATTCGATCCCCCTGCCGGCGATCCTGGCGGTGTTCCGGGCCGAGGAACTGGACAACTATGGCCTGCTGACGGTCGATTCGAACCTGATCTATTCGATCGTCGATGTGCTGCTGGGCGGACGGCGCGGGACGGCGGCTCTGCGGATCGAGGGGCGGCCCTATACGACCATCGAACGGGTGCTGGTGCAGCGCATGGTCGAGGTCGTGCTGAATGACGCCAAGGCCGCGTTCGAGCCGTTGACGCCGGTGCATTTCAACCTGGACCGACTGGAGACCAATCCACGCTTTGCCGCCATCGCCCGGCCGGCCAATGCGGCCATTCTGGTCAAGCTGCGCATCGACATGGAGGACCGCGGGGGGCGCATCGAGCTGCTGCTGCCCTACGGAACGCTGGAGCCGATCCGCAAGATGCTGCTGCAGCAGTTCATGGGTGAGAAGTTCGGCCGCGACAACATCTGGGAGGGCCACCTGGCCACCGAGTTGTGGACCACGGGCACCGAGGTGCGGGCGGTACTGGATGAACAGCAGGTTCCCCTGTCGCGGGTGCTGAACCTCAAGGTCGGCGACACCCTGATGCTGAACGCCACACCCAATTCCGAAATATCGATCCGCAGCGGCACCATTCCGCTGACCACCGGACGGATGGGGCGCAAGGGTCAGAACATCGCCGTGCGCGTCGAGGCGCCGGTGCGCGTGGATGTGGCCCGGCGACTGGCCCGAGCGAGTGACAGGCCATGAGGAAGACGCAGTCATGATCGGAACCGTTCTGGACGCCATTCTGATGCTGCTGCTGGTCAGCGCCATCGCCTATGGGGTGCGGCTGGATCGTCGCCTGAAGGCCGTCCGCGAAGGGCAGGCGGCCTTCGCCGGTGCCATCTCCGAACTGAACAGCGCCGCGGGCCGGGCCGAGTCCGCGTTGAGAACGCTGCGCGAGGCCGGACAGGAAACCGATCTGCTGCACGACCGGATCGTCAAGGCACGGGCCCTGAAGCAGGAGCTGGAGGGGCTGCTGGCGCGCGAGGGCCGCGAGGTCCGGACAGCGGCGGCCACAGTCGCTACGCCAGAGCCGAAACGCCCGCTGGCCCCGGGCGCGGACCCCGCGACCGACCTTTACGGCAAGCTGGAGAGCCTGGCCGTCGCTCCGGATGTGCCCGGCGAGGCCGCCGAACGGTTCGCCCCGGTGCTGCAGGCCCTGGCCGCTAACCACGCCGCGAAACAAAGCCTGAACCGCGCCCGCCGCAGTCTGGATGAAGACCTGTTTGCCGCCTGACCCCGTTTGTCGCGCTTTCTGAAAGTCCCTGATGTCCAAGCTGCCCCGCCTTCTGCCTCTCGTTGCCATCGCCATCGGCGGGGTGATCGCCGTGCGTGCTGCGGGCTCGGTGCCCGGCCTGTTCCAGGGGGCCGTGGCCTGGGCTGAGGAGGCCGTGCCCGCCGAGGGGCCGCAGACGCCCACTCCGCCCGTGACCGGGGTCTGCACCCTGACCGATGAGCAGCTGGCCGATCAGGCCGGAATTTCGCCGGCTGAGCTCAGGGTCATCCAGTCCCTGTCCGGCCGTCGTGTCGAACTGGATGCGCGGGAAGAGGAGATGGCGACCCTGTTACCGCTGCTGATCGCCGCCGAGCAGAAGCTGGACGCCCGTATCGCCGAGCTGAATGCCGTTAAGGGCGAGGTTGAGGGCATGCTGGGCCAGCTCGACGAAAAGGAACAGGCCGAGGTCGACCGTCTGGTCCAGGTCTATTCCGCCATGCGTCCGCGCGATGCGGCGGCGGTGTTTGTCACACTGGACGACGAGGTGCGGCTGCCGGTCGCGGCGGCCATGCGGCCCCGGGCGCTCGCCGCAATCCTGGCCCAGATGCCCCCGGCCGAGGCGCGCGAGCTGACCGAGAAGCTGGCCAACCGCAACACACGCCCCGACCTGGAAGCCCGGGCCCGGGCCGCCAGTCAGGGGACCCCGGCGCCCGCGACGCCGCCCGCGCCTGCCGACACGCCGACTCCCGCTGCGACGCAGCCTGCCGCCGCCCGCCCGCAGCCCGCGCGCGAGGCACCGCCGCGCCAGACGCCCCGCCAGGCCCCGCCGCCCGCCCGCCAGACGCCGCCGCCCGCTGCCGAGGCAGCCCCGGCCGAGCGGGCGTCGTCTCCGGCCGAGACCCCGGCCCGCAGCCCGGCTCGCCAGACGGTGCAATAGGCCGCGCCCCTTGCCTTGATCGGCGGAGGCCCTATGACGGCGCTCTCCGTCTTGCTCGCCTGAGGACCCGGCATGTCCGATACCCCGCCTGATCGCCTGTGCGTCGACCCCGAAAGCAAATTCCACGATGAAGCCGTGCTGGCCCGGGGCGTGGGCGTGCGCTTCAAGGGCGAGGAAAAGACCAATGTCGAGGAATACTGCGTCTCGGAAGGCTGGGTGCGGCTGGCGGTCGGTAACCGGGTGGACCGGCGCGGCAAGGCCCTGACGGTCAAGCTGCAGGGGACGGTCGAGCCCTATTTCCAGGACGTCTGAGGCCGTCCGGCCGAACAGGCTTTGCGCCCTGATCCGGAGCCGTTAGGACTGCGGGTCTGTGATTGGGGGGAGACGGCCATGCGGCTGGCGGCAAAAACACTGGCGGGGGCCCTGGGCCTTCTGATTCTGGCCGGCGGGCAAGGCGCCATGGCCCAGAGCGCCGAGGACATCCGCATCGCCGAACAGCTGCGCGATCGCGCCCTTGAGGGCAGCGGGGCGTGGGAGATTGTCGAGGAACTGACCACCCGGTTCGGCGCGCGTCCGGCGGGTTCGGCCTCGGAACAGGCGTCGGCGCAGTGGGGTGCCGAGCTGATGACCGGCATGGGCTTTGCCAATGTCGAGATCGAGTCCTTTCCGCTGAAGCTGTGGGAGCGGGGCGAGACGCGGGTCGAGATCCTGTCGCCCTTCCCCCAGGCGCTGGTGGCAACCGCGCTGGGGGGCACGATTGCGACACCGCGAGGCGGTATCGAAGCCGAGGCGGTGATCTTCGAGACCTATCAGGAGCTGCTGGACCAGCCCGAGGGCTCGCTGACCGGCAAGATCGTGGTGGTGCTGCAGGACACGGTGCCGGCCCAGGACGGGCGCGGCTATGGCACCAGCTCGCCCATCCGGGGGCAGGGGCCGTTCGAGGCGGCGAAGCGCGGGGCGGTCGGCTATGTGCTGCGCTCGCTGGGGACACACGATCACCGCTTTGCCCATACGGGGGCGACCCGGGTCGGCGAAGGTCAGATCCCGGCCTTTGCCATCAGCCCGCCGGACGCTGACCAGCTGCGCCGGGCGCAACGCCTGACCGATGAGCCGATCCGCATGCGGCTGGTCTCGGGCGCGGGCTTTGTCGCCGACAGCCACTCGCAGAATGTGGTGGCCGAGGTGGTCGGCTGGGAGTTTCCTGATCAGGTGATCGTCATCGGCGGCCATCTGGACAGCTGGGATCTGGGGACGGGCGCAATCGACGACGGGGCCGGCATTGCCATCACTACGGCCGCGCTGAAGCTGATCGAGGACCTGCCGGTCCAGCCACGCCGCACGATCCGCGTGGTCTGGTGGGGCGCCGAAGAGGTCAGCCAGCCGCCGCCCTCGCAGGGTCTGGCCGGGGCGCGCTTCTATGCCGACCGCCGGGCCGGTGTGCTGGATATGCACATCGCCGCCAGCGAGAGCGATTTCGGCGCGGACCGGATCTACAGTCTGGCCCTGCCGGCCGGAGCGGGCGACAGCGATCTGCGCCGCGCTGCCATGCGGGTGCTGACCCCGCTGGGCATCCTGTTCGATCCGGCTCCGGCCACCGGGGGCGGGCCCGACACCACGCCGCTGGTGCAGGCCGGTGTGCCCGCTTTTCGCCTGAACCAGAACGGGATGGACTATTTCAACTGGCACCATACGGCCGACGACGTTCTGGACCGGATCGACCCGAAGGCGCTGGACCAGAATGTCGCCGCCTGGGCCGCCTTCCTCTGGCTGCTGGCCAACTCCGATATCGACTTCCGGGCCTTACGGGCGGCGCAATAAGCCCTCTGGCGAGCGTGGCGAAACTGGTAGACGCAAGGGACTTAAAATCCCTCGACTTCGGTCATGCGGGTTCGACCCCCGCCGCTCGCACCAGTCCCGGTAGCGGTTCTCACTTCGTGTTTCGGGGTGGGGGGCGCCCTTAACCCGAGGCGCTTTCGTGGGCACAAGGGGGAAACCCCTCCGTTGGCATGGATATTCGATGAAGAGAGCCCGACACGCCCGGATCGTTGCGACCCTGGGACCGGCCAGCCGGTCGCCCGGCACGGTCAAGGCCCTGGCCCAGGCCGGGGTGGATGTGTTCCGCCTGAACTTCAGCCACGGCTCGCACGAGGACCATGCGGCGGCGCTGAAGGCCGTGCGCGGGGCCGAGATGGCGCTGAAGCGGCCGCTGGGCGTGCTGGCGGACCTGCAGGGGCCCAAGCTGCGGCTGGGCCGGTTCCGGGACGTCGAGATCGACGTCAAGCCGGGTCACAGGATGCGGTTAGATCTGGACCCCGCTCCCGGCGACGAGACGCGGGTGCAGATGCCGCATCCGGAAATCTTCAAGGCCCTGCGCGAGGGCATGCTGCTGCTGCTGGACGACGGGCGGGTGCGGCTGCGCGTCGGCAAGCGCTCGGACGACTGGGCCGATGTGACGGTCGAGAGTGGTTCGAAACTGTCGGACCGCAAGGGCGTCGCCGTGCCGGAGGCGGTGATTCCGGTTTCAGCCCTGACGCCCAAGGACCGCGAAGACCTGGCCTTTGCCCTCAGGATCGGCGTGGACTGGGTGGCGCTCAGCTTTGTGCAGAAGGCCGAGGACATGGCCGAGCTGAAGCGGCTGGTGAACGGCAAGGCGGCCTGTCTGGCCAAGATCGAAAAGCCCCAGGCGCTGAACGATCTGGAGGCCATCCTCGACTATTCCGACGGGGTGATGGTGGCGCGCGGCGATCTGGGCGTGGAGCTGGACCCCGAGGAGGTGCCGGTCGCGCAAAAGGCCATCATCCGCGCGGCGCGGCACAGAGGCGTGCCGGTGATCGTGGCGACCCAGATGCTGGAATCGATGACGGGGGCACCTGCGCCCACCCGGGCGGAGGCCAGCGATGTCGCCAATGCCGTCTATGAGGGGGCCGATGCCCTGATGCTGTCGGCCGAGACGGCCTCGGGCGACTATCCGGTCGAGGCGGTCACGATCATGAACCGCATCATGGAGCGGGTGGAGCGGGATCCGGTCTGGCCCAGCCTGATGGATGCCGAACATGCGGGCATGGACGACATCGACGCCGATGCGCTGGTGGCGGCGGCGAGGAAGGCCGGCGAGGCCCAGTCGACGGCCTGTATCGTCGTGTTCACGACGCTGGGCGGCACGGCCCGGCGGATGGCACGCGAGCGGCCGCTGCATACGGTGCTGGCCCTGACGCCCAATCCGGACACGGCGCGGCGGCTGGCGCTGGTCTGGGGGCTGGAGCCGCGCCTGGGCCGCCAGCCGGACTCGCTGGAGCAGGTGACCGACGATGCGGTCAACGGGGCGATGGACTATGGCCTGGCCCAGCCGGGGCAGAGGATCCTCATCCTGGCCGGGACACCCTTTGGTGCGCCGGGGGCTGCGAATCTGTTGCGGCTGGCGCATGCTCCGTCGAAGGCGAAACGCGCCCGGAAGACCTGACGGCCCCGGATGATCAAATATATCGGCTCGAAGCGGGCTTTGCTGGGGCAGTTGACCTCGGCGATCGGCGCGCTGGCGGGGCCGGGGACGACGGTCTGCGATCTGTTTTCCGGGTCGGCACGGGTCGGGCATGCGCTGAAGCGGGCGGGTTATCGGGTCTGGTCGAATGACCACAATGCCTATGCCCACACCCTGGCCACCGCCTATGTGCAGGCAGACCGGGAGCGGTGGCTGGACCGGGCCGAGGCGGTACTGGCCGAGCTGCGCGCGCTGAAGCCCGAAGCCGGCTGGTTCACCCGGGCCTTCTGCGAGGACGCCCGCTATTTCCATCCGGACAATGGCGCGCGGATCGATGCCATGCGCGAGCGGATCGAGACGCTGGATCTGGAACCGGAGCTGAAGGCCATCGCGCTGGTCAGCCTGATGGAGGCGGCCGACCGGGTCGATTCCACGGCCGGGGTGCAGATGGCCTATATGAAGCAATGGGCCCCGCGCGCGCTCAAAGCCCTCGAACTGCGGATGCCGGATGTGCTGCCGTCGGTGGGAGCACCGTGCCGGGCGACGCAGGCCGATGCGGTCGAGATCGCGCCCGAGATCGAGGCCGATCTGGTCTATCTGGACCCGCCCTATAACCAGCATTCCTATCTGGGGAACTATCACTGCTGGGAGAGTCTGGTGCTGTGGGACAAGCCCGAGACCTATGGCATCGCCAACAAGCGGATCGACGTGAGGACGCGGAAAAGCGCCTTCAACAGCCGGCCGGGAATCGGGCCGGCGCTGGCGGCGGTGATCGAAGGCCTGCGCGCCCCCAATCTGGTCGTGTCGTTCAATGACGAGGGCTATCTGGACCGGGAGGCGCTGACCGGCATGCTGTCGGCGCGCGGGCATGTCCAGGTGATCGAGATCGCCCATCCCCGCTATGTCGGCGCGCGCATCGGCATCCATAATCCGAAGGGCGAAAAGGTCGGCACGGTCGGTCGCCTGCGGAATGTCGAACTGCTGTTCGTGGTGACCCCCGAGCCGGTGGTCCTGCCGCAGGCGGCTTGATCCGCGGCAACTCCTTCGCGGGAACTCCCGGGGAGTGATGCCGTTTGGTGGTTATGCAGACGATCAGAGACATCCACGGGGGCGATATGGGCAGCGAGGCCAGATTTGCGGGCCGGGGACTGGTCCGGTCGGACCGGGCCGTTGATGCCTTCCAGACCGTAGCCTGGCGCGCGCCGGAACCCCGCCGCGACCGCTTCATGGCTGCCAATGTTGAGCATGCCAGAGCCGCGAACGAAGAGATTCCGCACTGGATGATTTTGGTCGGCGGGGGCCTGTTCGCGGCCCTGATGGGAGCCCTGCTGGGCGGGGCCATGGCGCTCTAGGCGCTTAGTCGCTCTTCAATCATCAGGCGGATCGGCGCGAAGGAGCGGCGGTGCTGGGCGCAGGGGCCGAGGCGGTCGAGCGCCTGACGGTGCACCGGCACGCCGTAGCCCTTGTGCCGGGCAAAGCCGTAGCCCGGATGTTCGTCCTCCATTTCGTGCATCAGCCGGTCGCGCGTGGTCTTGGCGAGGATGGAGGCGGCGGCGATGGAGGCCGACCGTGCATCGCCCTTGATGACCGCAACCGAGCGGCAGCCGACGTCCAGGGCATGATTGCCGTCGATCAGGGCGAGAGCCGCGCAGTGAGCCAGACCCTGAACCGCGCGGCGCATGGCCAGTTCGGTGGCGCGCAGGATGTTCAGGCGATCGATTTCCTCGACCGTGGCAAAGGCCACGGACCAGCACAGGGCACGAGCCTTGATGTCGGCCTCGGCTACCTCGCGGGCGGCTTCTGACATCGCCTTGGAGTCGTTCAGCCCGTCCGGCAGATGCTCGGGATCAAGGATGACGGCGGCCGCGCTGACCGGCCCGGCCCAGGGGCCTCGACCGGCCTCGTCCACGCCGCAGACGAGGCCATGGGCGGCCCATTCCTGTTCCAACGTCAGATCGGGACGGGGAAGCATCAGCCCTGTCCCGCCGACAGCGGCGCGTGACGGGGGCAGGTCGTCACGTGATCGTTGACCATGCCGGTCGCCTGCATGAAGGCATAGACGATCACGGGGCCGCAGAATTTGAAGCCCTCGGCCTTCAGGGCTTTGGCCATGGCGACCGACTGCGGGGTCTGGGCCGGAATGTCGGCCAGGGTCTGGCGATTGCCCTGAAGGGGTTGGCCGTCGACGAAGGACCACAGCCAGTCCGACATGTCGCGGCCCTGATCCCGCAACTCCAGCCAGCGGCGGGCACCGAAAATGGTGGCGTCGATCTTGGCGGCCGAGCGGACGATGCCGGCATCGTTCAGCAGGCGCTGGCGGTCGGCCTCGCCATAGCGGGCGACCTTTTCCGGATCGAAATCGTCGAAGGCGGCGCGAAAGGCCTCGCGCTTCTTCAGGATGGTGATCCACGACAGCCCCGCCTGGAAGCCGTCCAGCACCAGCTTTTCCCAGAGGGCGCGCGGGTCGCGTTCGGGCACGCCCCACTCCTGGTCGTGATAGGCGACATAGAGGGGGTCGGTGCCGCACCAGCCACAGCGGCCGGTCGTGTCGGGCACGGGCGAGTCGGTCATGGCTGCAGGGTCGCCGGGCTGGCCTCTGGACGCAAGAGTCATGTCCCGTCAGACGCCGGGCGGAGTGTGATCTGGCAAGGAGGACGGGTGACTCGCATACCATTCCTGCTCACGCTGATCGTGCTCGGCCTCGCCCTGGTGTTTGCGGGTGAGGCGCGCGCGCAGGACAGCAAGGCCGTCGTGCAGCCGCCGGGCGTGGTCGGCGAGTTGGGCCAGACCAGCCCCGACGCCCTGATTGCGTCGCAGCTGTGGCTGGCGGAGGTCTATGAGCGCGAGGGACAGGCGGATGCCGCGATCCGCGCCTATGAGGCGGCGTTGCTGTCGATCCTGCAGTTCCGGGGGCAGGGGCATCTGTCGATGGTGGCGCCAATGGTCCGCGTGGCGCGGCTGACGCAGGATCCGGCGACCCGGATGCGGTGGCTGGCGACGGCCCTGAGGATCGCCGCTTCCAGCTGGGACGCCAAGGCCCGGAGGCTGCCCGGCTAGTCCCGGGGCAGCCAGTCGGGCCAGACCGGGCGGGCGGATCGACCCTCGACCGTCAGTGGCCCGTCCAGCCGGTCGAGGCGCAGCAGGGCAATGACGCGATTGCCGAGGCCGGACAGGGTCTGGCCCGCGCGGCGGTCGCCGTTCAGGACCTCGGTGCCGAAGGGGGGCAGGTCGCCCTCGACCTCAAGCGCCAGCATGCGGTTGCGGATGGCACCGCGCCGCTTCATGCGCGAGGTGGTCTCCTGACCGATGAAACAGCCCTTGGAAAAGTCGATGCCGTTGAGCAGGTCGAAGTCGGCCTCGATCGGATAGGTGGTGTCGGTGCCACCATCGCGGGCCGGATCGGGAATGCCGTGCGACAGGCGGTGGTCGTGCCAGTCGGCGGCCTCGGCCGTCGGGGGCAGGGGCGCACCGTAGTGGCGGTGACCGAGCGCGGGCAGGCGCGGATCGGGGGTGCCGGGCGTGTCGGACGCGGCCGGCCACAGGACCTGAACCGTGCCCTCTGCGGGCTGGATCGTGACGTCGGCGCGCAGGCGATAGAGGGTCAGGCGCTGTATCAGGGCGTCCCTGCGGTCGACGGCGACGTCCAGAAGGACGCCGTCGTCCTCGCCGAACAGGAACAGATCGAACAGCAGACGGCCCGGCGGGGACAGCAGGGCGCCGAAGCGCAGCTCGCCGGGCTGGAGGGTCAAGACCGCCTGCGTCAGCAGGACGTTGAGGAAGGTCCGCGCCTCCGGGCCGCTGACCCGGACGAGGGCGCGATCTGGGAGGGAAGCGATGCGGGTGGACATGGTCCACAGATAGGGCGGTCCCGGCGGCTTGGCGAGGGCGATGCGGCTGCCCGTCCCCGAGAATCCGTATACGGTGCGATCATGCGCACGGCCTTTCCCGTCCTTTACATCGCGGAAGCCGACCCAGAGATGGCGGTGATGAGTTCTGGCGTGCTGGATCATCTGGTCGAGGCCCTGCCGCAGGCGCGGTTCACCGTGGTGGGCTCGCCCGCCAGCGCGCCGCTGTTTGCCGGGGTGCCGCGTCTGGACCGGACGCTGATCCTGAAAGGGGAGGGGCTGGCCGAGCTCACCGGCCTGTGGAACCAGGTGCGGAGCACGTACTGGGGTCTGGTCGTCGATATGCGCGGCACGGGACTGTCGGGCTGGCTGAGACGAAGGAAGCGGGCCGTACGGGGCGAAATGCCGGACGGCCTGCATGCCGTCGAGGCGGCGGCCCGGGTTCTGCAACTTGATGAGGTCCCGGCACCGAGGCTGCACCCGACGCCCGAGGATGTGGAGGCCGCCGAGGCCCTGCTGGGACCCGCAGAGGGACCGCTGCTGGCCGTCGGGCCGGGGGCGGACTGGATCGGGCGTCTGTGGCCGGCCGAGCGCTATGCCAAGGTGGCGCTGGCCCTGCTGGGCGAGGGCGGACCGCTTGAGGGCGGGCGCCTGCTGATCGTCGGCGGGGGGGGGGACCGCGATGCAGCCCACACCATCCGGCTGGCCGTGCGGCGTGAGCGGGTGATCGAGGCGCAGGGCAAGCTGTCGCCGCTGGCGATGGTCGCGGCCCTGGGGCGAGCGGACTTCTATCTGGGCGGGGATTCGCTGTGGACCCAGCTGGCGGTGGCCGCGGGCGTGCCGGTCACGGCCGTATTCGGGCCATCGGACGAGTCCCTGCGCGGGCCCTGGGGCGGCCAGACCCTGCGCGGGCCACGCAGCTTTGAGGAATTCCGCGTCATGGACCCGCATTTCAATCAGGCCCTGCAGCATATGATGGACCTTCCGGCGGAGAGGGTGTTGAAAGCCTGCATGCGGCGTCTGACGACCGATGCCGCCTGACCTGACCGGCAGGAGTATCTCCATGGGCAACAGCTATGACCTGATCGTGCGGGGCGGCGAGGTCGCCAATCACGCCGGACGGGGACCGGCCGACGTGGGCGTGCGCGACGGCCGGATCGCCTTCGTCGGGGATCTGTCGCAGGCCTCGGCCGGAGAGGTGGTGGATGCCGCGGGCCTGACTGTATTGCCGGGGGTGATCGACACCCAGGTCCATTTCCGCGAGCCGGGGCTGGAGTGGAAGGAAGACCTGGAGACCGGCAGCCGGGCGGCGGCGCTGGGCGGGGTGACCGCCGTCTTCGAAATGCCGAACACCGAGCCGACCACCACCGACGCCGACGCCATGGCCGACAAGCTGGCGCGGGCGCGGGACCGGATGTGGACAGACCACGCCTTCTACATCGGCGGCACGCATGAGAATGCGGCGTATCTGGACGAGCTGGAGCGGCTGCCGGGCTGTTGCGGGGTCAAGGTGTTCATGGGGGCCTCGACGGGCACGCTGCTGGTCGCCGACGACGACGGAGTGCGCGATATCCTGAAGCGGGTGAACCGCCGGGCGACCTTCCACTCCGAGGACGAATACCGGCTGGCCGAGCGGCGCGGTCTGGCGCGGCCCGGGGACTGGACCAGCCACCCGGAGGTGCGCGATGTCGAAAGCGCCATCCGCAGTACGCGCAGGCTGGTGGGACTGGCGCGCGAATGTGGGGCGCGCATCCACGTGCTGCACGTGACCACCGCCGAGGAGATCGAGTTTCTGGCGGGCGCTAGGGATGTGGCCACTGTCGAGGTGACGCCCCAGCATCTGACGCTGGACGGGGACGAGGCCTACGAGCGGCTCAAGGCCTTGGCCCAGATGAACCCGCCGATCCGCAATCGACCGCATATCGAGGGGCTGTGGCGCGGCATCGCCCAGGGGGTCGTCGACGTGCTGGGCTCGGACCACGCCCCGCATACGCTCGAGGAAAAGGCGCGGCCCTATCCGGCGTCGCCGTCGGGCATGCCGGGGGTCCAGACGCTGGTGCCGGTCATGCTGACCCATGTGGCAGAGGGGCGGATGACGCTGGAGCGGTTCATCGACCTGACCTCGGCCGGGGCGCAACGCATCTTCAACATCGCCGGCAAGGGGCGGATGGCCGAGGGCTATGACGCCGACCTGACGCTGGTCGACCTGAAGGCGAAGACCGTGTTGAAGCACGAGGACATGGCCACGCGCTCGGGCTGGACCCCGTTCGACGGCATGGAGGTCCAGGGCCTGCCGATGGCGACGATCGTGCGCGGCCGGGTGGTCATGCGCGACGGCGAGCTGCAGGGCAGCGCCCACGGCCGCCCGGTGCGCTTTCAGGAGACGCTGGCGGCGGGCTGAAGCTTGGGATGGCGTCATTCATCTCCTCCCCGCGCGCATCTTCTCACGCCCAAACCCCTCTCGCCCGGGGGGCAGAGGTGATGGAGAGGCGGGCGGCGCGCGGGCCGGGGGCCCGGAACCGTTGCTCCCGTGCTTTCGCCGTCAGGGAGCGTGTGTGATTTTCGGCCCCATAGCCTGGCGCCGCCCCGGTCGGTTCACGCGAGCGCCTGGGGGGACTGTCTCTTCAGCCGGGAGTCGGGGCGCCCAAAAGCTTGCGGTCCCGACCTCGCCTGTCCCGGTTCGACAGCAGGTCCCAGTCTCTCGGCCCGCGACGGGCGAGGCGTCCAGAAACACCCCGGACCCCGGGGTTTCGCCCCGGGCAATCCCGCTCGACCGGCCTCCGCCGCCGCTTCAGTGCCTGGGTCCCGAGGCGCCTCTCCTGCGACGGAGACAGGCAGAGGGTTGCACACCCCGCGACCCGGTCGGGAAGAACGGTGCGAGAAACGGGAGGGGCGTTGAAAGGGTTGGGGAATTCGGCGGCGGATATCCGAGCTGAGGGCGTCGGCTCAGCATTCCTTTTCCCCTTCTGGGTGGAGGGCGACGCCCGACGGATGGGCCACGGAGCGGCTCGGATGAGGGGCCGTTGAGGTCAGGGCTCCCGCGTTGCGTTCTGCTCCGGATCGGACGCCCCCCTCATCCGTCAGGCTCCGCCAGACACCTTCTCCCACGATGGGGAGAAGGGGGAAGAAAGGGGTTCATCACAAAGGCCACAAAGGCGGCACGAAGGGCACAAAGGGGGCGGCGCGCACGACCTCGTTGTGTCCTCTGTGAGACCGGTGGTCGCCGTGATGAACCCTGCTTCGCAGGGAGCGGTGGAGCTGCTCTAGCGCGGCTGCAGGATGAAGCCGGCGATGTCGGGCACGACCGGCGCGGCCAGCGGCAGGGCCGGATCGCCATAGGTGCGCAGGTTGGCGGCGCGCTCGGCGGGCGCCTCCTTGAGCACGTGATTGACGCCCTCCCAGACCACGAGGGTGGCGTCGGGCTGAGCGTCCGCCATGGCGCGGGCGTCGGTTTCGGTGGTCTGGATGTCGGTCAGGCCCTGGGCGATGAGGACCGGACCATCATAGTCCGCGATCAGCGCGCGCGGGTCGAGCACCAGCCAGGAGATCAGATAGGGCTGGACCGAGGGGCGGAACAGGGACTCGAGGCCGGGGACAGACTCCACCTCACGCCCGGCCTCAAGCTCGGCCAGCGCGGTGAAGGCCTGGGTGCGCATCGGCTCGGGCAGTTGCGGGCCCAGCTGTTCCTCCAGCACGATGCGGGCCGGGCGACCGGCGCCGGCGACCAGCACCAGACCGCAGATAGCGGAGGTGTCGCGCTCGGTCGCGGCCAGGGCGATCAGCGCTCCCTCGCTGTGGCCGATCAGCCAGGCGCAGGGCAGGCCGGCCTGCTCCGCGGCCTGCGCGGCCCAGCCGACGGCATCATCGACCAGATGGGAAAAGCGCAGGTCCTGCTCGGACATGCCGGTGAACAGGCTCTCGCCGACACCGCGCTTGTCATAGCGGACGGTGGCGATGCCCTGGGCGGCCAGACCCTCGGCGAGAAGGCGATAGGTCGAGGCGCGGATGCCCTGGGTGCTGTTGCCGTCGCGGTCGGTCGGGCCGGACCCCGCGATGATGACGCCGACAGCGCGGGGCGCGTCGGCCGGCGCCAGCCAGGTGCCGTGAAGGGGGCCGGCGTCGGTCTGAAGGGTGACGGCGGTGCCCGGGTCCTGAACGGACAGGGTGAGGGCGGCGGCGGCGATCAGGGCGGACAGCATGGGAGTGTCTCCGTCTTGAGAAACAGGATCAGAAGGGCTGGCGGTCGGGGTCGCCGCGCCAGACGCGCCAGCTTTCGACAGCCGAGGCGACGGCCGCGACCAGCACGGCGACGACCACCGCGATGACGCCGAACGGCTGGGGCATGAAGGGTGCGCTGACGAGGCCGAACAGGCCGATCAGGAACAGCAGGCGGCCGGCGAGGCGGTTGGAGCGCTCCCACGCCAGCTTGCTCTTGAAGGCCCAGGGCGTGCGCACCCCGACGATCGGGTTGGGCCCGACCCGGCCGAGGAAGGCTCCGGTTGCCATCATCAGGGCGCTGAGGGCCGCCATGGGGGCGAGGGTGCCTATAGAGGTGGCACCGGACAGGCTGACGGCCGCGGCGAACAGCGAAGCCCCGGTCAGGGCGATGAGGGTGACCAGTTGCGCAAAACACAGGGAACGGGCGCGGCCCGGGTCACCGGCCTTGCGCGCGAAATGACCCAGGCCACCGCTGAGGGCGAGGGTCGCAAGACCCAGCCCCAGGATCAGGCCGCCGACCGTCTCGCGCCCGGCCCAGTCATCGGCGTCGCCATGGACGTTGAAGTGAATGGGCATCAGGCCGGTGGGGCCAGCGAAGAAGATCCAGAGTCCGAGCCCCAGCAGGAGGGCCGAGATGCCGAGCGTGGCCACATCGAGGGCCGAGGCAGGGGCGGATGGGCGGGAGTCAGTCACGGTCCTGTGCTTCCTCTGAGGGGCTGCGGGCCCCGGTGATCGACAGGAGGAAGGCCAACGCCTCCTCCACGGCGGAAATGTCGAGGCGATAGCGGATGGTGGTGCCGTCGCGCTCGGGGTTGACCAGCCCCGCTTCCTTCAGGGCGTTCAGGTGGCCAGTGACGGTCGGCCAGGTCATGTCAAAGGCCGCCGCGATATCGCCGGACGCCATGGGACCTTTCCTCAGCATCTCGATGATCCGACGCCGCACGGGATGCGACAGGGCCTTGAACAGGGTGTTCATGGGATCTTCCTAATTAGGAAAAACCCTAAATGCAATCCTCCCCAGCGCAGCGGGGGAGGGGGACCGTCCGAAGGATGGTGGAGGGGGCGAGCGTCAAACGCAGCCGCCCGATTTCGCCCCCTCCACCCCTAAGGGGTCCCCTTCCCCCGGTTCCCGGGGGAGGATCACAGGCTTAAATCGAGAAGCTGACGCCGCAGCCGCAGCTGGAGGCGGCGTTCGGGTTGCGGATGACGAATTGGGCGCCCGCGAGGTCGTCGACGAAATCGATCACCGAGCCGCTGAGGAAGGGCAGGGAGACGGGATCGACCAGGGCGGTTCGGTCGTCGGTGGTGATGCGGATGTCGTCGTCATCGGCCGACCCGACCAGGTCGAACCGGTACTGAAAGCCCGAGCAGCCGCCGCCATCGACCGCGACCCGCAACATCAGGGGCATGCCCTTCGCCTCGGACAGATGCCGCAAACGGGCCGCCGCCGCTGACGACAGGGTCAGCCCGTGGGCCGCAGCGCGGGTGCCGGCATCGCCGGTGGTCTCGACCCGGAAGTCTGTGGATCGTTCGGTCATACCGCCCTATATGAGGCCGCCACGGGCTACTGCAATGCCTGTCACCCCATCGGGATCAACGCCCCTGACCGATCGTCGCCTCGCCCTCTATGCCTTGGACGCCGCAAACACGCTGGGACGGCGGGTGCCGGAGCCTGCCAGTCGGACGCGTACGGCCTTTGCCCGCGACCGCGACCGCATCATCCATTCGACGGCCTTTCGCCGCCTGAAGGAAAAGACCCAGGTGTTTGTGGCGCATGAGGGCGACCACTATCGGACCCGCCTGACCCACAGTCTGGAGGTGGCGCAGATTGCGCGCTCGCTGGCGCATGCGCTGCGGCTGGATACCGATCTGGCCGAGGCCGTCGCGCTGGCCCATGACCTCGGCCATCCGCCGTTTGGCCATGCGGGCGAGGACGAACTGCAGGCCTGTATGGAGCCTTGGGGAGGGTTCGATCACAACGTCCAGACGTTTCGCGTGATCACCCGGCTGGAGGAGCGATATCCGGAGTTTCTGGGCCTGAACCTGAGCTGGGAGACCCTGGAAGCCGTCATCAAGCACAACGGCCCGGTCGACGGCATGCTGGACCGTCCGTCGTGGAAGCCGGTCGCGGAATTCTCGAAGGACTGGGACCTGAGGCTGGACAGCTTTGCCTCGCTGGAGGCTCAGGTCGCGGCCATTGCCGACGACATTGCCTATAACAATCACGATGTGGACGACGGGGTGCAGGCGGGCCTGTTTACCCTGGAGGACCTGATGGAGGTGCCGCTGATCGGGCCGATCCTGAAGGGCACGCGCGACGACTGGCCTGATCTGGACGCGCGGATGATCCGGCTGGAGGCGGTCCGGCGCATGATCGGGGCCATGATCGAGGATGTGCTGGCCGAGACGGAGCGACGTCTGAAGGCGGACGGGATCGAGACGGTCGAGGACGTGCGGACGGCGCGGCGGATGCTGGTGGCGTTTTCGCCGGACATGCTGGCCGACCTGGGGGCGCTGAGACGGTTCCTGTTCACGCGGATGTACCGCCATTATCGGGTCAACCGCACGCGCAGCCAGGCACGGAGAATCCTGTCGGAGATGTTCCAGCTGTTCCTGGCCGAGCCCGACATCCTGCCCCCCGAATGGGCGGAACGGGCGTCAAGCAGCGATCCCGCGCGCCGGGCGCGGGCGGTCTGTGACTATATCGCCGGAATGACCGACCGTTATGCGATCGAGGAACACAGAAAGCTGTTCACACTCGATCTGGCGCTCGATCTGTGATTCGAATGCAGGCGGCGGGAGCGCTAGGATATGCGCTCAGCCGCGCGATTCGCGGACGCATATGCATCGAGGGCCTCCATGTCGCACGAAGACCCCTATCGCCAGGATCCGGGTGCCGGTCGTGACCGGGGGGCCTATACACCGCCGACCGATGAGGACCTGCCGTTCCGGCGAGGCGGCGGGGGCTATGATGCGCGCCGCAGCGGGGTCGGCGGGCCGCCCGTCACCCTGATCATCAGCGCCGCCGTGCTGCTGCTGCTGATCATCGTCGTGGTGCTCTATTACCGGGCCGGGCCGCGCGGCTCCGAGGATGCGCCGCCGGCGATCGGCACGCCGGTCGGCGAGCTGAAGGTCGAGGCCGCCGAGGAGGCCCAGCCGATCGACCCCGCCGAAGGGATCGCTGTCTATGACGAGGCCGAGCCCATCGTCACTGCCCCGACTTACGTCCCGCCTCCCGAAGCGATCCAGCCCAATGCCCGTCCGGCCGAGGCGGCAACTCCGGCACCGGCGCGGCCCCAGCCCGCCGAACGTCCGACTGTCGCGGCCGGCGGCAATTCGTCGGTGCAGATCGGGGCCTTCTCGACGCCGGGACTGGCCGACAGCGAATACGGTCGCATCGTCGGACGCTACAGCCAGTACACCGAGGGTGCGGTCAAGCGGGTGCAGGAGGTGACTTCCTCCAACGGCTCGACCCTGTACCGGACGACGGTTTCCGGTCTGAGCCGCGACCAGGCCCAGGGGCTGTGCGACGCCATCAAGGCCTCGGGCGGCGACTGCATCGTGCGCTGAGGCCCGGTGACGCGCGCCATCATCCTGGGCTGTTCCGGCCCCCGCCTGACGCCGGCAGAGGCAGAATTCTTTGCCGAGGCCCAGCCGTTCGGCTTCATCCTGTTCCGGCGAAATGTCGAGGACCCGGCGCAGCTGGCTGAGCTGGTCGCGGCGCTCCGGGCCTGTGTCGAGCACGACGCGCCGGTGCTGATCGATCAGGAGGGCGGCCGGGTTCAGCGGATGATCCCGCCGCATTGGACCCGCTATCCGCCCGGCGCGGCCTATCTGAAGTCCAGCAATGATCTGGCAGGAGCGCGCGAGACGGCCCGGCTGGGGGCGCGGCTGATGGCGCACGACCTGCACGCCGTGGGGATCGACGTCGACTGCCTGCCGGTGCTCGATGTGCCGATACCGGGGGCGCACGACATCATCGGCGACCGGGCCTATGCCGCCGACCCGGAGCAGGTCGCCGTGCTGGGTCGGGCAGCGGCCGAGGGGCTGATGGCGGGCGGTGTCCTGCCGGTGATCAAACATATCCCCGGGCACGGGCGGGCGCTGGCCGACAGCCACCACGATCTGCCGGTGGTCAATGCCGACCGCGCTCACCTGGAGGCCTGGGACTTCATGCCGTTCCAGGCCCTGTCCGACATGCCGATCGCGATGACGGCCCACGTCGTCTACGCCGCGCTGGACCCGGAGGAGCCGGCCACGACTTCACGCCTCGTACTGGACATGGTCCGCGACGAACTGGGCTATCAGGGACTGATCCTGTCGGACGACCTGTCGATGAAGGCGTTGAAGGGCGACCTGGAACAGCGGGCCAAAAGGGCGCTGAAAGCGGGCTGCGATGTGGTCCTGCACTGCAATGGCGATATGGCCGAGATGCAGGCGGTGCTGGCCGGGTCGAAGCCCTTGAAGGGCCGGCGGCGGAAGCGGGCCGAGGCGGCGATGGCGCGGCGCGTGCGGCTGCCCGAGCCCATGGATGTGGTGGAGGCCCGCGCGCGGTTTGACCGGCTGATGACGCCATATCTGGAGGCCAAGGCCGGACCGGATGTCGGGGAGGCGCAGGGGTGACCCGGCCGTTCCAGCCCAATCTGAACTTTGCCGCAGTCGAGGCGGTCGAGCCGGAAGAGACCTTTGTCGTCGATCTGGACGGCTATGAGGGGCCGCTGCATGTGCTGCTGGCGCTGGCGCGAAACCAGAAGGTCGATCTGCTGAAGCTGTCGATCACGCGGCTGGCTGAACAGTATCTGGCCTTTGTGCATGAGGCGCGCCGGCGGAATTTCGCCCTGGCGGCGGACTACCTCGTGATGGCATCCTGGCTGGCCTATTTGAAGTCGCGGCTGCTGTTGCCGCGCACGGAAACGGTACCCGATGCCGAGATTCCGGCCGAGGAGATGGCGGCGGCGCTGGCGTTTCGCCTGCGCAAGCTGGAGGCCATGCGCACGGCGGGCGAGGCCCTGATGCGCCAGCCGATCCTGAAGCGCGACGTGTTCACCCGGGGCGATCCCGAGGCGACGGTGATCGTGCCGTCAGACCAGATCGACGCCAGCCTGTATGAGCTGATGAGCGCCTATGTGAACCAGCGAAGGCGCGCCGAGCGGCGGGCCTACAACCCCGGCCTGAGGGTCGAGGCCTTTCCGCTGGAGGCCGCGCGGGACTGGCTGCGCGAGCGGTTGCCCGCCATGGAGGACTGGACGAGGCTGGACGCGGTCGCGCCCCGGGCCGAGGCGTCGGACGCGGAGAATGAGCGGGAGGGGCCCAGTCAGGCCAGCTATGTGGCCTCGACCCTGTCGGCCAGTCTGGAACTGGTCAAGGAAGGGGCGCTGGACGTGACCCAGGCCGAGGCCTTTTCCGACATCTATCTGCGTCGACGCGCGTACGGCCAGCCACTGGAGTTGACGCCGTGAGCGAAGAGACGACCGAAACGAAGACGGGGCTGACCTTCCGGCCCGACGATACCGAGATCGAACGCCGGGTCGAGGCCCTGCTGTTCGCGGCCGCAGGACCGCTGTCGGCGGCCGATATCGCGCGACGCCTGCCCGAAGATGCCGATGTGGGCCGGGCCCTGTCGCGGCTGGTCGAGCGGTACCGGGACCGGGGGGTGACCCTGCAGGTCGTGGCCGATCGCTGGAGCTTCCGCACGGCGGCGGACCTGTCGTTCCTGATGACCGAGGAGCGCGAGGAGCCGCGCCGCCTGTCGAAGGCCGCGCTGGAGACCCTGGCCATCGTCGCCTATCACCAGCCGGTGACCCGGGCGGAGATCGAGAGCGTACGCGGGGTGTCCCTGTCCAAGGGGACACTGGACCAGTTGCTGGAGATGGGGTTCGTCAGGCTGCGCGGGCGACGGCGGACGCCGGGCAGACCGGTCACCTACGGCACCGCCGACCGATTCCTGGAGCATTTCGGTCTGGCCAGCCTGAACGACATGCCGGGCCTGCAGGAGATGAAGGCTGCGGGCCTGCTGGACATGTCCCTGCCCAGAGGCTTTGAGGTGCCTGACCCGGGCCGGGCCTCGGACGGCGACGACGATCTGGACCTGCTGGACACCGAGGATGCCCCGGAATTCGCGCAGGACTTTGTCGGCGAGCGCGACGGCTAGGCCCGACTTGCCTTAGTTGGCTGGCAGGCGGGTGACGCCGAGGATCCAGCCTTCCTCGGTTTCGACCTGACGGATCAGATCGTCGGAGGCACCCCTGGGCGGGGCCAAGGCTGAGGCCAGTTCGCCACGTTCGTCCATATTGGCGAAGGCTTCGGCGGTGACGCGAACCTGGGCCTGATCCTTGAACTCGCCGGCGTTCGGCCGGGCGTTGAACAGCGACGGCCAGACCTCGACTACCAGGGCGGACAGGAGCTCAAGGTCCGAAGCATCGAGCGCGCGCCAGCCGGTGCCGAACGGCCAGACGGCGGCCGACGGATCCAGCTTCTTGAGCAGGCGGTTGACCGCGGCGATGCCGACCAGGGTCTGGCCGCCGACCGCGCCGGCCCCATGCATCTGCCAGACGCTTTTCGGCTGGAGACGGCCCTCGCGGGCGGCACGTTCGGTGGCCCGGAACTCGGGGATGTCGGCGCCGGCACCCTCGGGCGGCTTGGTGGCGGTCAGCCAGCGCTGGGTCTGTTTGGCGGGCGCGCCCCAGAAGGGCCAGGCATGGTCGGTCATCAGCCGGTTCATTTTGGCCGCGACCTGATAGCGGTTGTTGGTGTTGTCGGGCTTGTCGACGACGTTCGAGGCGATGAAGTCCCAGATGCCCCGCCAGCTGGTGTCCTTGAGGCCCAGCCGCTGGCCGGTGCCGACCGGATAGCCGAGGTTGAAGTCGAAGCCGACCAGCACCCGGTCGCCCCGCTTTCTGTGGTCGGCCAGCAGGGAGGCGATCAGGGCCTCGCCCTCGGCCCGGGTCGCGACATTGTGCGTCTCGGTATAGAGGCGGAACCGCACGTCGCGCTTGGCCACGCCGATCCACAGCGACTGGTCGCCCAGCTTGCGCGTCTCGGCGGCGGTCCAGTCGGCGATCAGATAGGCGTCAAACAGGCGGGCCACGGCGGGCGCTCCTCGGGAAGGACGAAACAGGGATGGGCGGGCTTCTAGCCCCGCCCCGGACGGAACGCAAAGGTCAAAGCCCCGGTTCAGGGCGAAGGCCCTATGCGCGCAGCAGGGCGTCCAGATGCGATAGCCAGCGCCGTCCCAGTCGCAACGCCTCGGACGGGGAGCCCTCGGGCGTCGGGGCCGTGGCGTTCCAGAGGTTCAGTTCGAACTCAGGATAGCGGGCGTCCATGAACATCAGGCGCAGCACGACCAGTTCGGCCTCCGGCGCGAGGATGTCGAGGGCCTTGCGCGGCTCGCCCCGCCGCACCCGGGCGACGACGTGCCCGTCGACAATGATCTCGGCGCCCTCGATCTCCTCAAAGCCATAGACGAGGCCATGCCCGCCGCGAGCCCAGAGAACGGCAACCTGACCTTCGTCGAAGTCGAGACCCGCAGCCTTGCCCTCGGCGGGAGAGAAGGCCTCGACCTCGGGGGCCACGCCCAGGGTCTTGAGGAGGGTGCGCCGGAGCCGACGCTCGCTTTCCATCCACCAGGCCAGCGCCAGCATGAGGGTGGTCAGGGCCGCGGCGGCGAGGGCGACCAGCAGCAGGAACCGCAGGGCCTCGCCCATCGTCAGTCCTTCAGGGTGACGACCACGGGCACGTGATCGCTGGGTTTGTCCATCTCCCGCGCCTGCCGGTGGGTTTCGATGCCCGCGAAGCGGTCGGCGGCCTGGGGGGACAGCAGGTGGAAGTCGATGCGGATACCATGGTCGCGTTGCCAGGCCCCGGCCTGATAGTCCCAGAAGGTGAAGGTGCCCGGGGGCTCGTGGCCCAGGACGTGGCTGTCGGACAGGCCGAGGTTGCACAGGGCCCGGAAGGCGGCGCGGCTTTCCGGCTGGAAGAGGGCGTCATCGACCCAGGCCGAGGGGTTGCGGGCATCGTCGGGTGTCGGGATAACATTGTAGTCGCCGCACAGGACGAAGGCTTCTTCCAGCGCCAGCAGGTCGCGCGCGTGGGCATTCAGGCGGTCGAACCAGCCGAGCTTGTAGGCGAATTTCTCGGTGCCAATCGGATTGCCGTTGGGCAGATAGAGGCCGCCGACGCGCACGGGCCGGGGGCCTTCGATGACCGCCTCGATATAGCGGGCCTGTTCGTCGGACGGGTCGCCGGGCAGGCCCCTGCGGACATCCGACATCGGCAGTTTCGAGAGCAGGGCGACGCCATTGTAGCTCTTCTGGCCGTGGGTCTCGACATTATAGCCGAGCGACTCAAACGGCTCGCGCGGGAATTTCTCGTCCACGCATTTGATTTCCTGGAAACAGACGACGTCGGGCTGGTGCTCACCCAGCCAGGCGAGCACGGTTTCCAGGCGGGCATTGACGGAATTGACGTTCCAGGTGGCGATGCGCATGGCACAAGGCTAGTGCGATTTCCGGCGCGAGGCGAGGGCCACAAACGAACAGGCCCGGAGCGCCGCAAGGCTGCCCCGGGCCGTGATCGGCGTTGATCGCGGGCCTTACTCGGCGGGTGCGGCTTCCGGTTCGGTGGAGGCCGGGGTAGCCGTCAGCTCGCACGGCTTGCTGAAGATGGCGACGGCGTCGACACAGGAATAGACCTGCTGGGTCGCGCCTTCATGGAAGCGGACGATGACGCCCTCGCCCGTCGAGCATTTCAGCTCATAGAAGGCGCCGCGCTGGGGGTTGTCGCCCATCCAGGACACGTCCTCGATGTTACAGGCGGCAATCTCGGTGTTGGCCACCAGCCTGGGCCATTCGGTGCGGCTTTCTTCGGCGGTGGTCAGTTGGCAGGTGCCGGTCGAAATGAGAGCATAACGCCAGCAGGGCGTGGCGCTCCAGGTACCGGCCTCGGCCTTCTCAAGGCGCCAGCCGTCCGTGCCGGCACAGCCCAATTCATAGACCCGCGTGTTCCAGGCGATGGCTTCGTCGGCATTGCAGGACACGCCGGCCTGCTGGGCATAGCCGCTGATCACCTGGACGCGGTTCTGGTTGCCCGGCAGGGTGCACTGAAGGCCCACATCGGCTTCGGGGTTCTCCTGACGAAGCTGCCAGGCGAGGCTGGACTGGAGCACGCAGTCGGCGGCGGTGGGCGCGCCCTCGGCGGCCTCAATGATGTACCCAGGGCCGGTGGCGCAGGCGACTTCGTACAGCTTGGCCCCTCCCTCACGTGTGCCGAGCAGCGAAGACTCGGTCACCTGACAGGTCGGGACGACGACGGCGGCGACAGTAGTGGCGGCGGCCTGGATTTCCTCGGCCGAGGGCGGCGCGGGCTGGCGTGCTTGCTGCCGCTGGCGGTTCCGGTCCTCGCGGCCCCCACCGATGCGGCCTGGCAGAACAACTTCGCCCTGGACCTGGCCCGACGCTTCCGAGGACTCTTCGCTGCGATCATTGCCACGGTTGTCCTGGGCGAGGGCCGGGGTGGTCGCCATAAGGGCAAGGGCGAGGGCCGACCCCGCGAGGGTGGCGATCTTGGTGTGGGACACGGAGGAGGCTCCTGGAACAACTTACACTCGCGCAATCCTTGGCGTGCCGATGTGACAGGGTCAAGGCAGGAAGGTGGCGGGCCACCGCCGGTGGACGGGCCCGCGCAAAATGGTCTATCGAAGGTTTCGATTGGAGACGCACTTTGGCCGACGGCGTGATACGCGACGAAGCGGAAGGGGACACAGCCCGGGGGCTGACCTATCCGTTTACCCGTGTGCCCGAAGCCGGCGAGGGCATTGAGGTCGCCCCGGGCGTGGTCTGGCTGCGGCTGCCACTGCCGATGGCGCTGAACCACATCAATCTTTACGCGCTCGAAGACGGCGACGGCTGGACGTTGGTCGATACCGGCCTGTTCACCCCCACTTCGGTCGACATCTGGGAGAGCCTGCTGACCGGGGCCCTGCAAGGGCGGCCGATCCATCGGGTGATCTGCACCCATATGCACCCCGATCACATTGGCATGGCGGGTTGGCTGTGCGACCGGTTCGGGGCCCCCCTGCTGATGTCGCGGCTGGAGTATGTGACGGGGCGGATGCTGGTCGCGGACACCGGTCGTCCGGCACCGGAGTCGGGACGACGCTTCTATCAGGCGGCAGGCTGGACCGAGGAACAACTGGCCGGCTGGGGCCGTGACTATGGCTCGTTCGGACGGGTCGTGAGCGCCATGCCCGACGCCTATTACCGCCTGACCGAGGGCGACGTCCTGTCCATCGGCGGAGACGACTGGACCATGGTGGTCGGTCAGGGTCACAGTCCGGAACATGTCTGTCTGTGGCGCCGGTCGGATGACGTGTTCCTCGGTGGCGACCAGATCCTGCCGAAGATTTCCTCGAACATCTCCGTGTGGCCGACCGAGCCCCTGTCGGACCCTCTGGGCGACTGGATGCGCTCGTTGAAAGACCTGCAACGGCGTCTGCCCGAGGACCTGTTGGTTCTGCCCTCACACGGTGAGCCGTTCCGGGGCGTGCAGACGCGGCTGGCGGCATTGTTGCGCGGTCACGGTCAGGCGCTGGCGCGGCTGGAGCGCCGCCTCGAGAGCCCGATGCGGGTCGTCGACACCTTTGCCAGCCTGTTCGCCCGCCCGGTCGGAGACGGCCTGCGCGGGATGGCGACCGGCGAGGCGGTGGCGCATCTGAACCATCTGGAACGCCAGGGTCGGGTGACACGCCATCGCGATGCCGAGGGCGTCGACTGGTGGAAGGCCGCGGGCGCACCGGTTTCAGAAACGAATGACGACAACGGAGAATAATGGTCGTGTCCGACAGCATCCAGACAGACGTGTCCGACGGCATCCTGACCGTGACCCTGGCCCGTCCCGAAAAGAAGAACGCCATCACCCAGGCCATGTATGAGGCCTTGGCCGGGGCGACCGAGCGCTGTCGGACCGATGACGCGATCCGGGTGATGCTGATCCGCGCAGAGGGCGACAGCTTTTCGGCGGGCAACGACATTGCCGACTTCATCGCCCTGGGATCGCAGGCGTCGTCTCCTGCTGACATGGCGGTGTTCCGCTTCCTGAAGGCACTGGCCGATCTCGACAAGCCGCTGGTTGCGGCGGTCAAGGGCCGCGCGGTCGGGATCGGGACCACCCTGCTACTGCACTGTGACATGGTGGTGGTGGCCGAGGATGCCCTGCTGTCGGTGCCCTTCATCAATCTGGCGCTGGCGCCCGAGGCGGCCTCCAGCCTGCTGCTTCCCCGGGTGATCGGCCATCAGAGGGCGTTCGAGATGTTCGCCCTGGGCCAGCCGGTTGATGGCCGCACGGCCCTGGCCTGGGGGCTGGCCAATCGCGCGGTGGCGGCTGATGCGGTCGACGAGACGGCGCTGGATCTCTCCCGGCAGCTGGCCGCTCGCGCCCCCAATTCGATCCGCAAGACCAAGGCGCTGATGCGCGATGCCGAAGCCATGTGGTCGCTGATGCAGCGAGAGGGCGAGGCGTTCGGCAGCCAGATGAGGAGCCCCGAGGCCATGGAGGCCTTTATGGCCTTCACGCAAAAGCGCGCCCCGAATTTCGGCTGAGACAAATCGGCGATTGCGCTGCGCGCCCGTGCCCTGTAGCAGCGCGCGCCTATGGCCGAGCCCCGCACCCTGACCCCGGACGACGCACCCCTCTCGAGGGCCGCGGACGTGCGCGCCGAGCAGCCCGGGGATGCCGCGACCGTCGAGCGGATCGTATTGCAGGCCTTTGGTCCCGGCCGCTTTGCCAAGACGGCCGAGCGACTGCGCGAAGGGGCCGCGGTCGAGGTCGGCTTCGTCGCCTGTATGGACGGGCGGGTCATCGGCAGTGTGCGGCTATGGCGAGTCCGGGTGGGCGAGACGCCCAGTCTGTTTCTGGGACCCATCGCGGTGGAGCGGTCGGAGCGCAGCGAGGGCGTAGGCGCGGCCATGGTTCAGGCGTGCATCGATCACGCCCGAACGAGCGGCGCGGCGGGCATATTGCTGGTCGGCGATGCGCCCTACTTCGGACGGTTCGGCTTTGCCCGGATCGGGGGGGTGAACATGCCCGGGCCGGTCGATCCGGCGCGGCTGTTGTGGCTGCCGATCGGGGTCGAAGCGGTGGCCGGTTCGGTGTCGAGCGCCTGAAGCGGCTTTGCGACGGGGCCCCCACGTCCTAAGTCTGGGGAATGACGGACAAGACGACAAAGGGTCTGGACGCGCTGGCGCAGCTGGCCACTGAACAGGGCGGTCGCGGCCTGCCGCCGGTGCATCTGTGGCACCCGGAGCATTGCGGCGACATCGACATCGTCATCCAGGCCGACGGCATCTGGATGCATGAGGGCACGCCCATCGGCCGGCCGGAGCTGACGCGGCTGTTCTCGACGGTGCTGAGGAAGGACCTGGACGGCTATCATCTGGTCACGCCGGTCGAGAAGCTGAAGATCACGGTCGAGGACCTGCCGTTCCGGGCCATCACGCTGAAGGACGTCGAGGGGCATCTGGTGTTCGGAACCGATCAGGGCGACACGGTGATCGCGGGCGCGGACCATCCGATAATCGTCGAGACGGATCCGGTGACTCAGGAACCGGCGCCGCGCCTGCTTGTCCGGGCTGATCTCTGGGCCCGGGTCAGCCGGTCGCTGTTCTATGAACTGGTCGAGCGGGCCACGCCGGTCGAGGGCCGGCTGTCGGTGCGGTCGGGCGATGCGGTGTTTGCACTGGGGCCGGTCGGGGCAGGGGTGGAATGACCGACGCAGCGAGATTGAAGGCCCGTCTGGTGCGCGCGCTGGACCCTGCCGACGGGACCGCTGGCGCGGTTGCCGCGCGGTCCGATTTTGATTTGAACCCGGGGGCTGAGCGGCCGGCGCGTCAGCTGCGACCGGCGGCGGTGCTGATCCTGATCATCGCCGAGGGGAAGGAGCCGCGCGTGCTGATGACGCGGCGCTCGGACAGCCTGGCCAGCCACACAGGTCAGATCGCCTTTCCGGGCGGGCGGCTGGATCCGGGCGAGACGGTTGTCGAGGCCGCCCTGCGCGAGGCGCGCGAGGAAGTCGCGCTTGCCGTAGAGGGTATCGATGTTCTGGGGCTGGCCGACCGCTATGAAACCGGGACCGGATTTCTGGTCACGCCCGTTGTCGCCTGGACAACGGACTCGCCCCGGACCGAGCCCAATCCCGACGAGGTGGCCGAGGTGTTCGAGGTGCCGTGGGCCTTCCTGATGAACGCCGCCAATCACCGCCAGGATCACTATGAGCTGGAAGGTCAGCCGCGCCGCTATTTCTGGGCCATGCCTTATGGCGAGCGCTACATCTGGGGCGTGACGGCGGGCATCCTGCGCGCCCTGCACGACCGGATGGATGCCCGGGAAGGCGAGGCGGCGGCATGAGCCCCCCCGCGCTGGCCGATGCGCCGTGGCTGAGGGCGGTGGCCACCCGCAAGGTGATGGCGGCCCTCGAGACGGCGGGCGGGCCGGACGTGGCGCGCTTCGTCGGCGGCTGTGTCCGAAATACCCTGATGGGCCGACCGGTCGACGATGTGGACATCGCCACGCGGCTGGAGCCGCAAGCGGTCATGTCGGCGCTGCAGGCGGCGGGGCTGAAAGCTGTGCCGACGGGGCTGGAGCACGGTACGGTGACCGCGGTGGCGGACAGCCGGCCGTTCGAGATCACCACCCTGCGGCGCGACGTGACGACAGACGGGCGGCGCGCGACCGTCGCCTTCACCACCGACTGGGCCGAGGACGCGGGGCGGCGGGATTTCCATATCAATGCCCTCTATGCCGATTCAGGCGGGCAGATCTTCGATCCGACCGGTCAGGGGTTGGCCGATATCGCGGCGCAGCGGGTGGCGTTTGTCGGTGATGCCGGACGCCGCATCCGCGAGGATCGGCTGCGGATACTGCGCTTTTTCCGGTTTCATGCCTGGTACGGCGCGGGAAGCCCGGATGGTGCGGGTCTCGCGGCCTGTGTGGCGGAGGCGGACGGCCTTGAAGAGTTGTCGGCCGAGCGGGTGTCGAAGGAACTGCTGAAACTGCTGGCCGCGCCGGATCCGGTGCCGACGGTCGAGGTCATGGCGCGCGCCGGGATTCTGGCCCGGCTGCTGCCGGAAGCCGGCAGGCTGGAGGCCTTCAGGGCAATGGCGGCCGTTACCGACGATGCCTTGCTGCGGTTGTCGTCCCTGCTGCCGGGGTCGGCGGACGCGCTGGATGCGGCGGCAAGGGGCCTGCGCCTGTCCAATCGCGAGATGTCGAGGCTACAGGCCCTGATCGGGCCCCGGCTGGACCTCGATGCGGTGAAGGACCGACAGGTGCGGGCGCTCGTCTATGCCGAAGGGAAACAGGCCGCGAAGGATCGGCTGGTTCAGGCCCTGTCGCAAAAGCCGGAGTCGAGAAGCCGGTATGAGGCGCTGGTCGATCTGGCCGACGCGTGGCCGGTGCCGCGTTTGCCGGTGGGCGGACGCGAGGTGGCGGCGCTGGGGATTGCCCCCGGCCCGGAGACGGGGGCGCTGCTGAAGGCTTTCGAGGCCGACTGGATCGCCAGGGATTTCCCGGAAAGCGGCCATGCTGAGCGGCTGTCGGCTTTGAGGGATCAGCGCGGGGGGTGAGGCCGGGCCCGGGTGATGCGCGTGACCACCGGATAGTGATCTGACCCCGTCCGTTTGCCGATCTGCCGCGACAGGAAGACCAGCTCGTCCGAGCGCCACTGGTGGTCGATGCTGATCCCCAGCCATGAGGGGAGTCCGGTCGGCCAGGTGCCGGGCCAGGCTGGGGCGGGCGTCAGGCCGGTCTGCGCCTTGATCTGGCGGCCGATGCGGGCGCTGGACACGGTGTTGAAATCCCCGGCGACGAGGATGGGTTCGGTCACGCCCTCGAGGCGATTGGCCAGCATTTCAGCCTGCAGGATCTGGCCCCACTGATACTGGAAGGGCCAGGGACGGGTCAGGTGCACGCCGACCAGATGCAGCGGGCCAAGGGGCGTGTCCGCCAGGGCGTGCAGGGCCGAAAGCTGGTCCTGCGGCGCGTCGACGGCAGACAGGGGATAGCGCGAGGCGATGATGACGCTGCCTCGCGATCCCGGAGGCACTATGGTTTCGGACGCCCGCTGGTACGGGTGGTCCGCCAGGATCTGCTGGCGCGCCGCGAAGACGGCGGGGCTGACTTCGATCAGGATGACGATATCCGGGCGCGCCGCGCGAATGCTGGCACCGACGGCCTCGACGTCGGCATTCTCTGCGTGAAGGTTGGCGGAATAGACGGTCAGCACCGGCGCGCCGCGCTCGGGCGTGCCGCGCGGCGGCGCAATTTGCGGCAGGAAGGCACCGGCGGCGAGCAGAAGGGCGCCGAAAGCCATCACCATCAGGGACGGACGCTTCATCAGCATGACCAGAAGGCTGGCGAGGATCGAGCCGACCAGGGCGGGACCGGTGAACTGGGCCAGGATGTCCACCCAGCGATGGCCATGACCACTGATGTGGGCCGCAGCCGGGATCAGCCATGGCCCCGTCAGCATCAGGCAGACGACCCAGGGCCAGAGCATCAGAAATATGGCCTTGAGTCTTGCCAACATGATGAACGTCGGTCTCCGTAGCGCGTTAGGGGATCGGGGCAGGAGGGCACCATGGTCAAATCGGTCGCTGACGTCGAGGACGTCTGGCTCAGTGTCGAGCGGATCAAGAAGATTTCCGACCGGGTGGTCGCCTTCGGACCCTTCGGCATGGGGCTTGACGCGATACTGACATGGATCCCCGGTCTGGGAACGATCTATACCGTCGGAGCGGGGGCCTGGCTGGTCATCCTGGGGCTTCGCGTCAAGGCGGGCCCGGGGACCCTGGCCCGCATGCTGGGGTATCTGACCATCGACACGGTGACCGGGACGGTGCCGATTGCCGGCGATGCTATCGATGCCTTGTTCCCCGGCCACCTGCTGGCGGCCAAGGCGCTGCAAAAGCACATCGAGTCGACGCACTGGATCGAGATGTCGGAGCGCGAGGCCCGCGAGCAGGGTCTCTATGACACCCACCGGGAGGAAATGAAGCAGGACCGCAAGCTGAAGCGTGTCGTCTATCTGGATGGCTGAGACCGGCTTTGACGCCCCAAGGGATTGACGAAACAGGGTCGCCCCCGCCTATTGGCGCCCTTGGGGTCGGCAGGAGACCGGATGACAGCCATATTCGATCGTGATGCCCTGTCCGAAGCGCTCGGACAGACCGGCCGGGGAGACCGTGCGGCCTTTCGCCGGGTCTATGACGCCACCTCCGCGAAGCTGATGGGCGTGTGCCTGCGTATCTTGTCTGACCGGCAGCTGGCCGAGGACGTTATGCAGGACATCTATCTGACGGTGTGGAACAAGGCCGCTACCTTTGACCCCGGCCGTGCCAGCCCCATCACCTGGCTGGTGACGATCGCGCGGAACCGCTCGATCGACCGCCTGCGCGCCGGTGGCATCGCGCGGAACAGTGTGCCGGTGGATGCGGCCTATGATCTGGCTGACGACGCGCCCTCGGCTCTGGATCATATTGAAATTGCGGACGACGCCGGGCGTCTCGGTGTTTGCCTCGACCAGCTGGATGAAAAGGTCAGTCGGGTCATTCGCACGGCCTTTTTCGAGGGCGTGACCTATGAGGTGCTGGCCCAGCGTGAAGACACGCCGCTCGGCACGATGAAGAGCTGGATTCGTCGGGGGCTTCTGAAGCTCAGGAGCTGTCTGGAACAATGACTCCTTCGGATCACGAGGACCGCATCACACGCGCCGGCGAATACGCCCTGAGAGTGTTGAACCCGACCGAGGAAGCCGAGGCTCGAGCCGAAGCCGCGCGAAACCCGGCGTTCGGCACAGAGGTCGACCGCTGGAACGAGCAGCTGGGCCGGCTGGCGGACGAGGTCGCACCCGTGCAACCCCCGGCCAGCCTGTGGCCGCGTATCCTGGCGGCGACGGGCGGGGCCGCCAATGACAACGCGGTGGTGTTTTGGCGCCGCTGGGCCATCGGGTCGACGGGTCTGCTGGCCGCCAGCCTCGCCGCCGTCGCCGTCCTGATCGCCACGCCCGCGCCCGCGCCCGATCCGGCCACCACGCCGGTCGCCGGGTCCATCACACGGGTGGCGACGCTGAAGCTGGACAATGGCGTCACCGCCCTGACCCTGGCCTATGACAGTGCCACCGGAGAGCTTTATCTGGCGCCGACGCGCGAGATGGAGGGGGATACCCGCATCCCGCACCTGTGGCTGGTCCTGCCGGACGGGGCTGGCGTGCAGCTGGTCGGGGCCATCGATGGGCATGAGACCTCGCGCCACAGCCTGGAGGGCGTGATCGTCAATCAGGCGACCGAGGCCATTGCCGTGGCCGTGTCGATGGAACAGCCGGGACACACACCGAATCCGGACCATCCGGACGGACCGGTCGTCGCCCAGGGCGAATTCCAGCCGCTTTAGGTCGCGTCCGCCAGGCCGAAGGCTCTGGCCGGGACAGTCGGATGTGCGTCCTGCGCCCTGATTCTCTCGCAAAAACAAAGGCCCAGTCGGTTGGCGTAGCGATCTTTCCGACCGGGGCGCCAGGTTGATCACACTGCTTCCGAAGGTTTTTTCGGGAGATGCGGTGATGAGCGATACGAGTGCACGGCTGGGCCTGCCCTATCTGGCGGCCGGGCAGATGCAGAAACATGTGACCCTGAACGAGGCGCTGACCCGGCTGGACGGACTGGTGCAATGCTGTGCCAGCAGTCGCAGCCTGGTGATCCAGCCGGAGGCGCCGCCGGACGGCGCGCTCTACATCCTGCCGGATGCGGCGGAGGGGGCGGCCTGGTCGCTGCATCCGGCGGGCAGCCTGATGCGGGCCGAGGGCGGGGGGTGGACCCGGGTGGCCGCTCCGGCGGGACTGATCGCGGTCATCGCCGACACGGGCGAGATTGTGGTGCGGCATGCAGGGGACTGGATACCGCTCGCGGCTTTCCTCGGCGAACTCCAGAGCCTTGAGCGACTGGGCATCGGGGCGACGGCGGATGCGGCCAATCCCTTCCTCGCCCGGCTGAACTCGGCCCTGTGGACCGCCCGTGAGACCGGCGAGGGCGGGACCGGTGACCTGAGGCTGGTGCTGAACAAGGTCGGCCCCTCGGGGGTGCTGTCGCTGATCCTGCAGAGCGGCTGGTCGGGGCGGGCCGAACTGGGTCTGATCGGAGAGGATGCCTTTGGGCTGAAGGTCAGCGCGGACGGCGAGGTCTGGACCGAGGCGATGAAGGTCAATCCGGCCAACGCCCGGGTGAGCTTTCCGCTCGGGGCGACGCGGCGTGAGGCCACGGTCATGCCTGAAGATGCTGCCTGGTCTCCGCCCGACTGGGCGCGCTGGGTCGAGGCGACGATCGTGGGGGGCGGCGGAGGCGGCGGTGCCGGGGCTTGGGGCGCGAGCGGCACCGAACGACCGGGCGGCGGGGGCGGTGGCGGAGGCGGAATAAGCCACGCGGTGTGGGCCGTAGACGGCCTGCCAGGCGCGCTGGACCTGGCTGTGGGTGCGGGCGGTGCCCCCGGAGCGGACGGTGGGGCCACCCGGATCCTTTCGGAGGGCGTGCAACTGTTGGCCGCCGGGGGCGGGCAGGGCGGTGCGTCTGGCGGCGTCGGCGGTGAGGCCGGCACCACGGGGCTCGGCCTCTGGGCAGTTTCGTGCGGCACCGGGGGTGCGGGGGGCGGCTTGACCGCAGCCGATGCCGTCCTGGCGGCCGGGAGTGGAGGTGCCGGGTCGGTTCTGCTGCATCCGGCGGAGGGCGGCGCGGGCGGAAGCGACGCTCCCGGAAGTTCGGGAACATCAGCCAGTGAGCCGGTGCACGGGCCGGGTGGCGGCGGCGGAGGCGGCGGCAGCGCCTCGATGACGTCCGGCCATGCGGGCGGCGCAGGCGGTCTTTATGGCGCTGGCGGCGGGGGTGGGGGCGCGGGCGTTGTGGCCGGCGGCGCGGGCGGGGCCGGGGCCGACGGGCTGATCCTGCTGGTGGCGGTCGGATGAGACGGCGCGTGGACACCCGGACGGGCGGGCCCCGCGGCCTGCCCCTGCTGGACGCCGAGATGTGGGAGGCTCCGGCCCGGCTGTCGCTGGAGGCCTGTCTGGAGGAGATCGCCGCCGACTTTGGTGGCCCGGAGCGAGAAGAGAGGGAGGGCGAACTTTGAGAGACGCAGATCCGACGAAGACATACGACGTATCGCTGGCCGAGGGGCGCTGGTTGTGGCGACGGCTGTTCGTGTTTCTGAGCAGTCTGGTGCTGTGGACGCTGGTGCACCGCGCCGTTGCGCGCGCGCCGGTCGAGGCCCTGCCGGCGATTATCGAGCAGCTGCTGATGCTGATCGCCCTGATCACCCTGCTGTATCTGGTGGCACCCACCGCCCAGCAAATGGTGGCGATGAGCGCCCGTTTCCGGCTCGGCGCGGGAGGGCGGTCATGAGCTTTCGCTTTTCCGTCCGATCCCGCCGCGCGCTGGAGGGCGTTCATCCGGATCTGGTGGCTGTGGCCGAGGCGGCCCTGGCGATGTCGCCCGTCGACTTCATGGTGACCGAGGGTCTGCGCTCACCCGCGCGGCAGGCGGCGCTGATCAAGGCGGGCGCCAGCCGCACCCTGAACTCGCGGCATCTGACGGGGCACGCCATCGACGTTGCGGCGGTCGTGGGGGGGCAAATCCGCTGGGACTGGCCGCTGTATCCGCGCATCGCCGCCGCCTTCAAGCAGGCCGCCCAGGCGCGTGACGTGAAGATCGTCTGGGGCGGCGACTGGCCGCGCCTGCGCGACGGGCCGCACTTCGAACTGGACCGGAAGGCCTATCCGGCATGAGGGCCCTGCGATCATGGGGTTGGGTGGTCGTCGGTCTGGTCGCTGTGGCGCTGGCCTTGGCGGCGGCGCATGGGCTGGGGCTGCGCTGGGATCCGTTCAACCTGCAGGAGCGCAGGCTGGCGGCGGCCCGCTCGCGCGCGGAACGGGCCGAGGCCGACGCCCATGCCCGTCGGGCCGAGCGGGACGGGGACCTTATCGTCAGTCGCGAGGTCGCGGCCGCCCGTGACACCGAAATCGAGGTCGGGCGCGCCACCGCCGCGGCCATTCAGCAAGCAAGAGAGGCCGATGATGCCGCTATACCCCTGGCGCCCGATCGGGTGCGTCGCCTTCATGATCATGACCGCGAGCTGTGCCGGCACGCGCCCGCCACCTGCGCCGGAGCCAGTCCTGTTGAGCCTGCCGATTGAGGCGACGCGACCGTGCCGCCTCGTGACCCTCGGACCCTCGCCCACCCTTGCGGATCTGGAAGCCGCCTATCTGGCGCGCGGCGAGGCCTTGGTGGCCTGTGATGCGGCCCGTCGACTGGCTCTCATCACCCTCATGGCCGAGCGGGCGGCGCGGGCGGCGGCGGAACAGGCCGTCCGGCAGAAATTGCCGTGATACCCGGCATAATCTGCCGTTCAGGCGTCCGACCCGGCAGAATTTGCCGGGCAAAATGCGTGGTTAAGGCAATCTAACGGATAAAAAACAAGGGCTTGGGTTCTGGCCCGAAAATCCGGGTCTGGCGTCGGTCTTGCTTGTCTGTGGATCGAGCAAAATGCTCCCGGCAGCCAAAACGGCGTCGGACACCTTGAAACAAGGACTATCGGTATGCCGCTGAACAGCGTCAACACGAACACGGGCGCCATGATCGCCCTGCAGAACCTGCAATCCACCAACAACGAACTCTCCGTCGTCCAGTCGCGGATCAACACCGGCAAGAAGGTGTCGAACGCCAAGGACAACGGTGCCATCTGGGCCATCGCCCAGGGCCAGCGTTCGGAAATCGGTGCCCTGAACGCCGTCAAGGACAGCCTGCAACGCGGCCAATCGGCCGTCGATGTGGCCATCGCCGCCGGCGAGTCGGTGTCCGAGCTGCTCGTTCAGCTGAAGGAAAAGGCCCTGGCCGCCAGCGACACCTCGCTGACCACCTCGGCCCGCAAGGCCCTGAACGAGGACTTCAAGTCGATCCGTGACCAGATCACGACCGTCGTCACGAATGCCAAGTTCAACGGCGTCAACCTGCTGGACAACTCGACCGGAACCAACGGCTTCAAGGCCCTGTCGAACGCCACGGGTTCGACCATCAAGGTGTCGGGTGAAAACCTGTCGCTGGGTGGCGCGAACGTGACCCTGGCCGCCACGGCGACCATCGGCACCTCGACCCTGGCCACTACGGCCCTGGGTGTCATCAACACCTCGATCGACAATGTGTCGTCGGCTCTGGCCCGTCTGGGCACGGGCTCCAACTCCCTCAGCACTCACCTGAAGTTCGTGAGCAAGCTGCAGGACAGCCTGGAAACCGGCGTGGGCAACCTGGTCGACGCCGATCTGGCCAAGGAAAGCGCCCGACTGCAAGCGTTGCAGACCAAGCAACAGCTGGGTGTGCAGGCTCTGTCGATCGCCAACTCTTCGACTTCCATCCTGCTCGGACTGTTCCGCTAAGGAGCGATTTCAGGGGCGGGGGCGTTCGCGCCTCCGCCCCGTCGTCCGAGCCCTGAACCGGAGACGTCGGTCCAAACCCGACGCAGGGAGATATGGATACACATGCCAGGATAAGACCCATCACCGCGACCGTCGCCCCGGCAGGATCTGCCACGGGGGGCGACTTCAATCAGTCCCGCGCCTCTCAGGAGGCGGAAAGGGCCGCCCGCTACAAACTGGTCATCGAGCAAAGCGCCCGAAAGGGTGTCTTCATCTACAAGGTGCTCGACCGTGAGACCGGCGAAGTCGTTCGGCAACTGCCCCGGGAAGAGGTTGCGCGGCTGGGAAGCCACAAGGGCTACGCGCCCGGAACGGTGATCAACACCTCCCTCTGAGGTGACCACAATCGAGACTTCCATGCCATGCAGGGCAGCCCTGCGTGGTTAAACGGCGTGGTTAGTGCGCGTTAACCATGTGCAAATGAAATCGCCCCTAGCCTCTCGTCACATCAGCGAGAGGCCCGATTCGGATGACGAACAGCGTCCACACCAATACCGCAGCGGCCATCGCCCTGCAGAACCTGACGCGAACCAATGACCGCCTGGGCGATGTCCAGAACCGGATCAGCACCGGGTTGAAGGTTCAGGGGGCCAAGGACAATGCCGCCATCTGGGCGATTGCCCAGGGGCAACGGGCCGACATCGGCGCGCTCTCGGCGGTCAAGCAGAGCCTGGACCGCGCCACCTCGATCGCCGACGTCGCCCTCTCGGCCGGTGAATCCGTCTCGGATCTTCTGAACCAGCTCAAGGAAAAGGTCGTCGCGGCCAAGGACGAGTCGCTGAAAACCCAGTCCCGCGAGTTGCTGAACGCAGACTTCAAGGCCCTGCTGCGCGCCCTTCAGTCGTCGGTGCAGAACGCCAGCTTTGACGGCGGCAATATCCTGAACGGCAGTCTGTCGAACGGCATCAAATTCCTGGCCAATGCCGACGCCAGCTCGTCAATCACCCTGTCCAGCAAGGACCTGAGCCTCAACGGATCGATCATCAGTCTGTCGCTGTCGGATTCGCTTCTGACCCTGACCGGGGCGACCAATGCCCTGACGGCGCTCGATAATTCGATCACGGCCCTGAACTCGGCGCTCGGCGAAATTGGCGCGCAGGCCAAGCAGATCGAGGCGCATAACACCTTTGTCACCAAGCTGATGGACACGCTGGAATCGGGTGTCGGCAACCTCGTCGATGCCGACCTGGCCAAGGAAAGCGCCCGCCTTCAGGCGCTGCAGGTTCAGCAGCAGCTGGGTGCACAAGCCCTGTCGATCGCCAACCAGGCACCGCAGGTCATCCTGTCGCTGTTCCGCAGCTAGGTCAGCGTGCCCCGCTGAACGTCCTTCAGGGCAGCCCTGATCGCCCGATCAGGATCGGAGCCGGTCGGCCCCGACGCTCGGGCCGGCTGGTGAGGCCGTACAGGGACAGGAAGGAAATCAGCAGCCTACTCAACACAACCATGGGCGTAAGCTCCATCGGGCCGTTCAGCGAACCTGTCGTTAACCCTTAGGTCGATTCGGGGTTCCGTGGACGGACGTTAACGCTTCATTCCGACGCAGCCGTCAGACTGGCGAGGAGCGCGCCATGATCGACAACAGCTATCTTCTTGGCCTGTACGGGGGCACATCGACCTTTTCCTCGGGAAGGCTGTCGGGCGCGTCCGCGCTCGCCACGAAGAAGGCCCAGCCGACGCCGCCCTGGTCGTCCGGTGCCGCCGTGCCGAAAGCGGATGCCCTGGTCCGGTCCGCCCTAGGGGGACGACGCCTGATCGATGAGACGGCGGCCCGGCTGGATGTCGCCTCGGCGTCCGAGGATTACCGCCGCCTGTTCGCCCTTTATCAGGGGCTGGAAAGCCTGACTGCCCTGGCCAACCGGGCGGGTGTGAAGGGGATCAGCACGACGGAACTGCCCCTGATCACCAAGCGGTTCGATCAGGGGCTGAAGGAAATCAGCAGCTATGTGGCCTCGGCCCCCTTCAAGGACGTGCGGCTGGTCGCCGGGGTCACCGAGTCGATCAGCAAGACCAGCGCCGGGGTGCGCCGGGATTCAGCCATATCCATCACCTCGCCGATCCACGAGGGAGACATCGACACACCGGTGGCGGCGTTCGCGGGGGATGTGATCTTCGATATCCAGGTCAAGCGCCTGAACGACACCCATACCATCCGCATCGACCTGTCCGAGATGGGCGCGACGCCCCGCACCCTGGGAGCCGTGACCGCCCACATCAATGAAAAGCTTGAAGCGGCGGGTCTTGAAACGCGGGTCGGTCGCGAACGCCAGGCGGCCGAGGTCCGTACCCTGCAGGTCGGTGGCCGCACCGTGACCCTTCCGGCGGGCCCGGATCTGTGGTCGCTGGCGATCCGGGGAGTCTCGACCGAGACGGTGTCCTTCTCGGCGCCGGATCTGTCGGACGCCGTCTATGTGGTTCAGGGAACCGGTACGAACGGGGCCCACGAACTTCTGAAGTTTCAGGCGGATACGGACACCGCCGCGACCATGGCCAGTGCACGCATTGGCGAGACCCAGTGGGTTGACGGACGCGTGTCACAAACGCCCCTGCCCGACGGTATCAAGACCGTTCGCGCCAGCGCCACCGGACCGGATGGCTCCCTGTGGCTGGTCGCCGACATGAAGGAAGGGCCCGGAAATCTGCCCATCAAGGGCCAGTCGGACGTCGCCCTGATCAAGCTCGATTCGGCGGGACGCGTGGTGACGATGCGGGCTCTCGGGGCGGCCGATCAGGCCTCGGGCTACGCCATCGCGGTCGATGGGGCGGGACGGGTCGCGGTCGCGGGCTCGGTCACCGGTGCCCTGAACCCGGGCCAGAGCGGCGATGTGGCCGGCGAGGCGGACAGCTTTGTCACCCTGTTCGACGAAAACGGTCAGGAGCTGTGGACCCAGCGTCGGGGGGCGCGTGCCGCGGACGAGGCGACCAGTGTGGCCTTCGGGCCCGGCGGCCAGGTGATCGTCACGGGCCGGGCGAAGTCCGCCATGCCGGGCGCCGCCGGGATAGGGGGTTGGGATTCCTATGTGCAGGCCTTCACCAGCAGCCAACCCTATCCGACCGCGCCCTGGACCGCGACCGTGGACGGCACCCTCCAGTTCGGCACCACAGGGGACGATGCCGTCCAGGCGACCGCCATCAGCGGCGACAGTCTCTACACGGCGGGTGAAGAGGACGGCCGGCTGATCGTCCGTCGCTTCCAGCTGACGCCCGGGGGCGAGCCGCAGCTGTTGTCGACCCGCGACCTCGGGGCCATGAACGGGGCGATCAAGGGGCTCGAGGTCGATCAGGGCCAGGTCATCGTGGCCGGGGTCACCCGCAACGCCGCCCTGGATGTCGGCGCGGTCAACCAGGCGCACAACGGCGGGCTCGATGCCTTCGTCGCCGTGCTCTCCGAAGATCTGGCGGCCTCCGGGGCCGAGCGCCTGACCTATATCGGGACCGAGGACGAAGACGCGGTCTCGGACGTCAGGCTGCTGAATGGAAAGCTGTGGATGACCGGCACCTCGGCCCGCGCCGTGTCGGCAAAGGACGAGGACCCGGTACAGGGGTATCTCAGCCGGATCGATCCCCTGACGGGGGCCGTCGAATGGAGCCGTAGCTGGGCCGGACAGAATGAGCAGGCGGCGCCCCTGACGCTGGCGGTGGCCACCGGGGGCAGCAGCATACTGGATCGGCTGGGCCTGCCGTCCGGAGAGATCGTGCAGAGCGAGTCAAAGAGGCTGGTCGATGCCACGTCGCTGCGGGTTGGGGACCGGTTCTCGGTCGTGCCGGCCTCCGGCGGTCGGGCAGTTGCGGTGACCATTGAGGCGCGCGACACCCTGCAAACCCTGGCGCGCAAGATCGAACTGGCGTCAGGGGCCCGCCTGAAGGTCACCGTGGTTTCGGAGAGTGCGACGGCGGCGAATGCGCCCGAGGGGCTGAATGCCGTCCTGGCCGGGGTGCAGCGCCTGTCGATCACCGCCCGCGACGGCCGCGAGGGCGCCGTGCTGGTGTCCGGGGAGCCGGGGCGTGACGCTCTGGCCGGGCTGGGCCTGTCGGCCGGATTCGTCGGGCCGACGGCCTCCGGCAACGGCCCCAGGACCTTCGGGCTGGACCTGCCGCAGGCCTTGAGCCTGTTGACCCAGGAAGCCCGGACCGCTTCGGGTGAACGCCTGCAGACAGCCATGAAGGCCGTGCGCGACGCCTATCGGGCCCTGGCACCCTCGACGACCCGGAACGCGACCTCCGGCCCGGTGCCGGCCTATCTGACGGCGCAGCTCGCAAACTATCAGGCGGCCCTCGCGCGACTGGGCGGCTGAGAGACGTCGGATCGGCCGAAGGCGGTTGACGCCACGGGGGAGGTCGGGGTTATTGGTCGCCTTCGCTAGTTCCTGTCGAGCTCCGCCGCATGGCCACCCCTCCTGATAATCGCATCATCCTGGCGATCGGTGCCGGTCTGGCCGTGATCCTGGCCATTGTGCTGGCCCTGGTCTTCACACGCGGCGGGGGCGGGGAGACGCCGGAGGGTCCCAAGGGGCAGCTCCAGGTCGATGTGGCCGAGGCGCAGTCGCTGGAGCCGACGCGCGAGCTGCGCTGCTTTGTCGAAGGACAGTTCGTGGGCATGCTGACACTGGACCAGTGCGCCCAGCGCAATGGCCTCGCGACCGAGGCCCTGGATGTCGGTCTGGACGAAACCGGCGCGCTCGTGGCGGCCCCCACCGCCTCCCTGGCGCCGCCGCCGACCCTGCCGCCGATCGAGGTCGAGCCCGTTCCGCCGATCGTGGAAGCGCCGGTCGAGCGCGCGGAGGCCCCGTCCGGTCCGGTCGCCGCCTGTCTGCGCCACACCGGATCGGACTGGCGGTCGCTGTCGAGCGGGATGGGGCTGCAGGCCTGTGTTCAGCTTCTCTATTCCGGGACCTGCGTGCGGCCGGGCGAGGCCCGCTATGGCCGTTGGGGCGATCTGACCCTGCGTCTGGTGCCCGGTCGGGTCGAGCAGTCCTCGGACAATGCCAACTTCCGCACCCTGGCCGAACAGGACCGGCGCACCTGCACCTTCCCGGAGATGGGTCGATGAGAGGTGCCGTCGCTGTCGCGATTCTGGCGGCTGTGGCCCTCTCCGGCTGCGCCCGGGAGTTCGAGCCCCCCTTTGACCCCGGCGTCTGCTACTATGTGGTGCCCAGCGAGACCCGGGGCGAGGAACCGCGTCTGAACGTCGTCGCGCGGGACCAGCCGCAGATCGAACTGTGCGCCGCGCGTCTGGAGGAGATGCGGGTCCGGTTCCTGCGGATGGGCGGTTCGAACCGTGAGATCATCGGAGCCTATCAGGGGCAGTTCATCTTCATCGACCAGCAGGGCGTGAAGTTCGGCCGGAGCCTTACCGGTGCCCGCTTCTTCGCCCTGGCCCGCACCGGCGACGGGCGGTTGGCCGTTCCGGGCGCCATAGTGCGCGATGAGGACGGCAGGCCCTTGGCGGTTGCCGAAAATCCCCCGACCGCGCCCGCGCAATAATCCCGCGTGGCTTGACGCCGGGCACCCGTTGGTTGAGAACATTAACAGAACAAATGGCCCGCGAGAGGGCCTGAGAAGCGGAGTTGGAAGATGGCGGGCAGCGTCAACAAGGTCATTCTGATCGGCAATCTGGGCAAGGATCCCGAAATCCGCACCCTCAACAGCGGGGACCGGGTCTGTAATCTGCGGATCGCCACGTCCGAAACCTGGCGCGACAAGGCCACGGGCGAGCGCAAGGAGAAGACCGAATGGCACCAGGTGGTCATCTTCAACGAGAACATCGTCAAGGTCTGCGAGAACTACCTCAAGAAGGGGTCGACCGTGTACGTCGAGGGCTCGCTGACCACCCGCAAGTACACGGACCAGCAGGGCGTCGAGAAGTACACGACCGAGGTGGTGATCCAGCGCTTCAATGGCAATCTGACCATGCTGGGCGGTCGCGGTGACGGCGGCGGGTCAGGGGGTGGCGGCCGTTCGGACGACGACTACGGCTCGGGCTTCTCCTCGGGCGGCCAGTCGCGCCCGTCGGGTCCGAAGGAGAGCTACGACCTCAACGACGACATCCCCTTCTAGGACCTCACCGGCCTGAAACCGTCCGTCACCGCTGTTGACGGGCGGGCGGCGTGGAACTGTGCCATGAGCGGCGCGTGACCCAGAACCGCCCCCTGATTCCGCACACACTGAGCCTGCTGGAGATCGCGGCCATCGTCGCCGTGATCGTCATCTGGGGCGTGAACAACGCCGCGGCCAAGGTGGCGACCGACTCCCTGCCGCCGCTGATGACGGGCTCGCTGCGGTTCGCCCTGACGGCCCTGTGCCTTCTCGCCTTCATCCGCCCGCCCTTCCCGAACTGGAAGAGCCTGCTGCTGATCGTGGGGGTGGGCGGGCCGCTGCACTACGGACTGATCTATGTGGCCTTCTGGCTGGCGGATGACGTCAGTCCGGTGTCGGTGGCGTCGCAGCTGTGGATCCCCTTCACGGCGCTGTTCGCCTTCCTGCTGCTGGGCGAGCGGCTGAAGGGTCCGGCGCTGGCGGGGCTGGCGGTCGCCTTTGTCGGCGTGGTGTGGATGTCGGCGGACCCCCATGTTCTGCAGGACTGGGACGCCATCCTGGTCGGCATTGCTGCTGCGGCGGCCTGGGCCCTGACAACGGTGATCGCCCGTCGCACGACCTCGATCCCGCCGCTCAAGATGCAGGGCCTGCTGGCCACGGTCACCATGCCGGTGCTGGCCCTGGCCTCGTTCGCGTTCGAGCGCGACCAGATCGGGGCCGCGATGAGCGCTCCGCCGATCGCCTGGGCCTCGGTGCTGTGGGGCGGGCTGGCCTCGTCGGTTGTGGCCACCACCCTGGTCTTCTGGCTGGTCCAGCGGCGCGAGGCCGGGCGGGTGACGCCCTATCTGCTGGCGACGCCGGTGGTGTCGATCCTGATCGGCTGGGGCCTGATGGGCGATGTGCTGACGCCCCAGATCCTGACCGGGGCGGCTCTGACCATGGGCGGGGTGGCGATTGTCGCCCTGGCCGAGCGGGGCCTGCGCGCCGGCGCGGCGAAGGCCTGACCCTCTAGGCCGGCACCACCCGCGGATTGCCTGCCTCGACGGCGAAGGTCGCCCGGGTCGACAGGGTGCCCGCCCGGTCCGACACCTTGTCCAGCACCTTGAACTCGGTCTGCCAGCGCTCGGCCGTGACGTCGCAGACGGCATAGCCGCGCTGGGCATTGTTGAACTTCAGGAAGGGGTTGTCCGCCAGATAGCGGCGGCCGTCGGCGCGCTGGTCGGTGCCGTCGCCCGAGGAACTGATCGAGGTGGTGACGAATTCGGTGGCCACCGGCCGGCCCGACGGGTCACGCCCGTCGATGTGCAGTTCTCCGGCATAGTTCTGATGCTCGTCGCCGGTCAGGACCACGAGGTTGTCGATCCGCCGGTCGCGCACCCGCTCCAGCAGCCGCCGACGCGGGATGGCATAGCCCGCCCAGGTGTCGAGGTTGAAGCCCAGGTCGGGCCCTTCCTTGCGGTCGAGGTCCATGACCATGATCTGCTGGGCCAGAACCTTCCAGCGGGCCTGTGAGCGGTCGAGATTGCGGTACAGCCACTGCTCCTGGGCCTCGCCCAGTACCTGGGCGTTGCGGTCGCCGACCCCGGCGCAGGTCGTGGCCCAGCGGTCGCCGCAGGGCTGGTCCGAGCGATACTGGCGGGTATCCAGCAGATTGAGGTCCAGCAGATTGCCCCAGCCGGCGTGGCGGTAAAGCTGCAGCGACGCGCCCCGGGGGAAGGCCGAGCGGCGCACCGGCATATTCTCGTACCAGGCCTGCATGGCGGCCTGCTGGCGCAGCATGAAAACCTCGGGCGGGGTGCCGTCCTGGTCGAGGGCCGAGACCCAGTTGTTGTCGATCTCGTGGTCGTCCCAGGTGCAGAACCAGGCGGTCGAGGCGTGGCTGGCCTGAAGGTCGGCGTCCATCTTGTACTGGGCATAGCGCCGCCGGTAGTCGTCGAGGCTGTAGACCTCGCCGCCCAGATGCTGGCGGGGGTTCTCGAAGGTGCCACCCGAGCCGTTGTAGAGGCGGCTGGCCCGACCCTCATAGATGTAGTCGCCGTAGCAGTAGATGAAGTCGAGCTGCTCTTCGGCGGCGCGGCGATGGGCGGTGTAGAAACCCTGCTCATACGCCTGACAGCCCAGCACACCGAACCGGGCGCGGTCGACGGCGGCGCCGGCAGCGGGTGCGGTCACGGCGCGGCCGGTGGCGCTGCGCTCACGCCCGGCGACGAAGCGGTAGAAATAGGGACGACCGGGCTGGAGACCCTCGACCTCGACATGGACGGCGTGGCCCAGTTCCGGGCGGGCCATGGCCTCACCCGAGCGGACCGGGCTGGAGAAGCCGGTGTCGGTGGCGACCTCCCACTTCACCGGGACGGCAGCCGAGGGCATGCCGTGCCCGATCTCGAGCGGGCGCGGGGCCAGCCGGGTCCAGATGACGAAGCCGTCGGGCAGCGGGTCGCCCGAGGCGATACCCAGCTGGAACGGATAGTCGATGAAGACCGGGTCGGCGACCGCCGGCCGCGCCCCCGACAGCGCCACGCCCCCCATGCCGAGGGACAGCATCATCTGACGACGGGACAGCGAGGGCAGGCGCATGGGAAGGCTCCGGAAGGGTGGGGCGCTCAGGCTAGAGCCCGATTGTGACGGCTGATGCGGGGCGAGGGGAAGGGGAGGGCGGGAATTCAGACGGTGGGGGGGTGGAAAAGTACCGTCTGAACCGTCTGAACCGTCTGAACCGTCTGAATGGTCTGAATGGTGCTGTCCTTGACCCTTCTCCCGATGGGAGAAGGTGGCGCGCGAGCGCCGGATGAGGGGCGGTGTTCTCCGTCGGCGATAGCCGTGGCACGACCGGTGCGACGGCTCACGCCGAAGGACACGGAGACCCCTCACCCCCCGCCCCCTCTCCCATCGGAGAGGGGGTGAAGTTTACCGTCTGAACCGTCTGAACCGTCTGAATGGTCTGAAAGGGCTGCGCCTCCGTCGGTGGGTCTATGGCAACCGGACAGTATGGGCGAGGCGGGGACCAGGGCGCGGAGAACAATGCGGGAAACGGTGGGGGCGTTGAAAGGGCAGGGGAATTGGCGGGCGGATTTGATGGTTGAATGCCCAAGCCCAGCGTTCCCGATCCTTCTCCCCTTGTGGGAGAAGGTGGGCCGCGTGAGCGGCTCGGATGAGGGGTCTCTCTCAGCGGTTGCGAAGGCGCACGCGTCTTGAGGCTCGGTATTTTAAGCGCAGCCCCCTCATCCGCCCCCTTCTCGGGGGGCACCTTCTCCCACAAGGGGAGAAGGGCACGACGCCTGGCTACCGCCCTGCCTGCCAGGCGCGCAGTTCGGCGAGTTCGGTGGTGCGGGTGTCGAGGGTGGCCTGGGCGATGCGGCGGAGGTCCGGGTCCTGCGACTGGTCCAGCATCCGGCGGGCCGTGGCGATGGCGGCTTCGTGGTCGGCGATCAATCGCGCGACATTGGCTTCATCGGCGGTTTCCGTCGTGCGGGAAACCGGAGTCTGGCGCTCAAGCTCCTCGGTGGTTTTCAGAGCCGCCGCATGCCGTTCGGCGGAGGCATCGCGCAGGGCCTGCTGAACCGGGTCGCCGCCGCCGTCGCAAGCGGCCAGGGCCAGGGCGAGGGCGGAAACCGCCATCGTGCGAAACGTCATCGGGCGACGGCGATGGGGCGACACGCTCATTCGTTGTCCTCTCCGATTAGGAGCAATGAGACCGGACCGGTGGTGCCCTCTGCATTCTCGGGCAGCAGATCACCAAGCGCCGTGTAGAAGGTGGAGAACTCCGGATAGTCGAGCCCGAGGCGCGTTTGAACACAGACGTCCACTTCGCCCTCGCGGCCCCAAGAGTGCTCGGTGACCGAAACCACTCGGGGATCCGACCTCAGAAAATCGGCAACGCGCCCCCGGGTCTGCTGGTCGATGCCGCAGCATTTGCTGGCGAAGCGAACCACGAGCGTGCATCGGCCATAGGTATCAAGCGCGTTCATGGGAGCGGAGCTGCAGGCCGTCAGCACCATCGCGAGGGCCAGCACGCGCATCACGCGCGGCCTTCGATCCAGTTGGGCATCCAGCTCTCGTGCATTTCGCGGAGGTGGTCGAGGGGGATGCGGAACAGGTCGCCACCCGGTCCTCCCGATGTGAAGTCGCGGCCCTTTGCCCGGCCGACGACCGAGGCGTGCAGGCCGGCGGCCTGGGCGTCGGCGATCAGGGTGGCGGGATCGGCGACGGCGACGAGATAGCGGGCCTGGTCCTCGGCAAACAGCAGGATGTGGGCGTGCTCGGGCGAGGTGGCGTCCAGCTCGATACCGCAGTCGGAGGCGAGCGCGATGTCGGCCGCCGCGCCGATCAGGCCACCGTCCGAGAGGTCGTGGACGCAGGTCAGGGCCCCGGCCTCGATCCGCCCGCGCACGAAGTCGCCGGTCTTACGCTCCAGCGCCAGATCGACCGGCGGGGGGGCACCGTCCTCGCGGCCCAGCACTTCGCGGAGATAGAGGGACGCGCCCAGCTCGCCGCGCGTCTCGCCGATCAGGACCAGGGTCTCGCCCTCGGCCATGCCGCCAAAGCCGGTGACGACGTCGTAGTTGGGCAGGAGGCCGACGGCGCCGACGGTGGGCGTCGGGGGAATGGCGACGCCATTGGTCTCGTTGTAGAGGCTGACATTGCCGCTCACGACCGGGAAGTCGAGCATGCGGCAGGCCTCGGCCATGCCGTCGATGGCGCGCACGATCTGGCCCATGATCTCGGGCCGCTGCGGATTGCCGAAGTTCAGATTGTCGGTGATGGCGATGGGGCGGCTGCCCACGGCGGTCAGGTTGCGCCAGGCCTCGGCCACGCACTGTTTGCCGCCTTCATAGGGGTCGTTCTGGACATAGCGGGGGGTGCAGTCGCTGGTCACGGCCAGCCCCTTGTCGGTGCCGTGGACGCGGATCACGCCGGCGTCGGCGCCGGTGGCCGAGTCGTGCAGGGTGTCGGCCATGACGTGACGGTCGTACTGTTCCCATAGCCAGCGCTTGGAGGCCATGTCGGGGCAGCAGACCACGTTCAGGACGGCGTCGGGCCAGCTGTCGGGCGCGGGCACATCCTTGGGATCGATGCGGGGATGCAGTTCGGGCTGGACCCAGGGGCGGTCATAGAGGGGGGCGTCGTCGAACAGGGGCGCGAGCGGCACGTCGCAGACGACCTTGCCGTGATGGTTCAGGACCAGACGGCCGGTGTCGGTGGTGCGGCCGATGACGGCGGCATCCAGGCCCCATTTTTTGAAGATGCGATAGCCGTCTTCCTCGCGGCCCGGCTTGAGCACGGCCAGCATCCGCTCCTGGCTTTCGGACAGCATCATCTCATAGGGGGTCATGCCCGTTTCGCGCTGGGGCACGGCGTCCATGTCCAGCTCGATGCCGACGCCGCCCTTGCCGGCCATCTCGACCGAGGAGGAGGTCAGGCCGGCTGCGCCCATGTCCTGAATGGCGGCGACGGCGCCGGAGGCCATCAGTTCGAGGGTCGCCTCGATCAGCAGCTTTTCGGCAAAGGGGTCGCCGACCTGGACGGTGGGGCGTTTGGACTCGGACTCATCGTCGAACTCGGCCGAGGACATGGTCGCGCCGTGGATGCCGTCGCGGCCGGTCTTGGAGCCGAAATAGACGACCGACAGGCCGGGTCCGGGGGCGGCGGAGTAGAAGATGCTGTCGGCCTTCGCCAAGCCCACGCACATGGCGTTGACCAGGATGTTGCCGTTGTAGCCGGCGTGGAAATTGGTCTCGCCCGCCACGGTCGGCACGCCGACGCAGTTGCCATAGCCGCCGATGCCCGAGACGACGCCCGAGACCAGACGGCGGGTCTTCTCATGGTTCACGTCGCCAAAGCGCAGGGCGTTCAGCAGGGCCACAGGCCGGGCGCCCATGGTGAAGACGTCGCGCATGATGCCGCCCACGCCGGTCGCCGCGCCCTGATAGGGCTCGATGAAGCTGGGGTGGTTGTGGCTCTCCATCTTGAAGATGCAGGCATCGCCGTCGTCGATGTCGATAACCCCGGCGTTCTCGCCCGGGCCGCAGATGACGCGTGGACCCTTGGTCGGGAATTTGCCGAGGTGGATCTTCGAGGATTTGTAGGAGCAGTGCTCGGACCACATGACCGAGAAGACGCCGAGTTCGACGTCATTGGGCTCTCGCCCCAGGCGGTCGAGGACAACCTGATACTCGGCGGGGGACAGGCCGTATTCGGCGGCCAGTTCGGCCATGGATTTCGATGCGCTCATGGCTGGCGCTTCTAGCGAGGTTCGGGACCGGAGTCAGCCTTGCGGATCGGCCGGCGGTGTATTTCTGACGGGCGCGAGGCGGAAGCTGAGGATGATGGCGGCGACCAGCACGGCGACGGCGGCGGTCAGGGCCACATAGGCCAGCAGGGCATTGCGCGGCTGCTCGGCCACGAACACCGCCAGCAGGCCCCAGGCGATCGGCAGGGCATAGGCGATCTGGCGCAGGCGCGCGGTAACCAGCAGCGCGGTCAGGGACACCAGCCCCACCGCCAGAATGGCCCAGGTGGTCGGGGGCAGGATATCGGGCAGGGCGTCGTTGCCGGTCAGGACGGTGATCAGATTGACCGGAGCCGCAATCGTCAGCCATCCGGCCAGCAGCATCAGCGGCCAGGCGGTCAGCCACAGCTCGGCATCCTTGCGCCCCAGTGCGCGGATCTGGCGGGCCTTGAGCAGCAGCGGGATCAGGATCACCAGCAGGGAGCCGAAGATCAGGATGATGGTGGTGGTCTCGGCATCCAGCGCGGCGGCCACGACCCACCAGCCGATGCCCAGCAGGGCGCCGACGGCGGGCCAGCCCAGGGCCACGGTCAGGGGGCGGTCGCGCCCCTGAGGCAGCAGCTGGAACACCGCATGGGCGAACAGTCCCAGATAGATCAGGCCCCAGATGGAAAAGGCATAGCCCGCGACCTTGAGCGTCTCGTCGCTGTCGGCGGCGAATTCCGCCGGGCTCTGGCCCCAGCCCAAGGCGGTCTGGGAATAGCCGATGGCGATGGCGAAGATCACCGCCGACAGCAGGATCAGGCGGCGGAGGAGGGCGGTCGAGAGGGCGTCGGGCGTTTGCATGACGGCATTACGCACCGGAACGGCAAAGGTTCAATAGCGGGGCGCTATGCCGCGTCCAGCACGCTGCGGAACAGGGTGGCGCCGTCGGCGGAGCCGAGCTCGGCCTCGAAGGCGCGGTCGGGGTGGGGCATCATGCCCAGCACGTTTCCGCGCGCGTTCTGGATTCCGGCGATGTCGTTGACCGAACCATTGGGGTTGTCGACATAGCGGAACACCACCTGGCCCTGGCCCTCGATGCGGGCGAGCGTCTCAGGCTCGGCGAAATAATTGCCGTCGCCATTGCCCTGGGTCATCAGTACCTCGCGCTGTCCCTGATAGCCCGAGGTGAAACGGGTCTGGCCGTTGGCGACCGTCAGGCTGATGGGTTTGCAGACGTATTTCAGGCCCCGGTTCCGTAGCAGGGCACCGGGCAGCATTCCGGCTTCGCACAGGATCTGGAAGCCGTTGCAGATGCCGACCACGGCCACGCCATCGTCGGCGGCCTTTTTCACGGCCTGCATCACCGGCGACAGGGCCGCCATGGCCCCGCAGCGCAGGTAATCGCCATAGGAGAAACCGCCGGGAATGACGATCAGGTCCAGGCCATCGGGCAGGGTCGTGTCCTGATGCCAGACCATGTCGACGCGCGCGCCGGTCGATCGCTCGACGGCGACCTTGCAATCACGATCACAGTTGGACCCGGGGAAGACGATGACGGCTGCGCTCATGGCGCGGGCGTGTAGCAGGGTTCGCGGGTGTTGTCAGGAGCCGGGCCGGGGCGCGCGACAGGCCGATGCAGAAAAGCCGTGGCGGATGCGCCGGAAGCCTGCTTCTATCCCGGTCTGCCTGTTCAACCGGATGCGAGTGTCACATGCGTCTCCTTGCCCTGATCAGTGTTCTGACCCTGATGGTCGCGACGCCAGCCCTTGCCCAGGCGCAGATGTCTGTGCGCGAGTTCAATCAGATCGCCGCCAATGCCCCGAGGGATGCTTCTGCGTTCCTGAGGCCGTCGGTCCGGCGCGCCGCCAACGCCATACAGGGCGCCTTCGAAGCGGCGCGGGCCGAAGAGGCCGCGGCCCGACGCGCGGGGCGCACCCCTCCATTTTGCATGCCTGAACGGATTCGCCTGTCGCCCGACGAAATCGTGGCGCGCATGAAGGCGGTTCCGGCCGCGCGCCAGAACCAGACCCTGAACCAGGCTGTGCGCAGCTGGATGGTCGAACGCTACCCCTGCCGCTGACGGTTCTCGCAGGATATCCCGCCATGATCCGGACGGTGGTCACGGCAGGCCTGGTCCTGGCGCTCGGGGCCTTCCTGCTGGCCTGGCTGGAGATGCAGAGGGCCACGCGCCTGTTTGCACCGGATGCCTATGTAGCGGTGGTGGCGGGGCTGTTCGCCATCGGGGGAGTCTGGCTGGGCTGGAAGGTGGCGACGCGTCGGCACGGACCCGACTTCGTTCGCAATGAGGCCGCCATCCGTTCACTGGGGCTTACGGGGCAGGAGATGCGGGTGCTGGCGGAGCTGGCGTCCGGCCGTGCGAACAAGGAGATTGCCCGGACGCTGGGCCTGTCGCCCAATACGGTCAAGACGCATCTGGCCCACCTGTTCGCCAAGCTGGGGGCGGGCACCCGCACCGAGGCGGTGGGTCGGGCGCGCGACCTCGGCCTGATCCCCTGAGCGGGTGACTCCGTCGAATTCACCCATACGGGTGATAGGCGAGCGGTCGATGGAGGCGCAGGGTGCAGGCGTTACATCAGCGGGGAGGCCGTCATGGCGCGCATCATCTTCATCTACGGGCTGGTTGCCGGCCTGATCATCATCACCGGCATCATCGGCACGATCGTGCTGGCGGGCGACCAGCCGCACGGCAATGTCTGGCTGGGCTATCTGATCATGCTGCTGGGCATGTCGGCGGTCTTCATGGGCGTGAAGCGCTATCGCGACCGCGAGCGGGGCGGGGTGATCCGCTTCCTTCCGGCGCTGGGCGTGGGCTTGGCGATCGCCCTGGTGGCGTCTCTGGCCTACGTTCTGGTGTGGGAAGTCTATCTGGCGATGACCGACCATGCCTTCATGGAGCAGTACATCAACGCGACGCTTGAGGCCCGCCGCGCCGAGGGCCTTTCGGGCGAAGCCTATCGCAAGCTGGAGGCCAGCTATCGAGAGATGGCCGTGGCCTATCAGTCGCCGCTGTATCGCCTGCCCATGACCTTTGTGGAAATCTTCCCGGTGGGGCTGCTGGTCTCGGTCGTCAGCGCCATCCTGCTCCGCAACAGCCGCTTCATGCGGGCGAGGGCCCGGGCATGAGCGACCGGCAGGAAGTCTTTGACGCCCTGCGCGCGCTGATGCTGCGTCACGGCGACGGGCTGGACGTAACCCGGGATGTGCCCGGCGATCTGGTGGTCCGGACTCGCGTCCTGGATGCCAAGGGCCAGCCCGGCTGGTTCGGGACGGTGACGATGCGCAAGAGCTACGTCGCCTTCCACCTGCCGCCGCTTTACGACCACCCGGTGCTGGCGGAGGCCCTGTCGGATGAGTTGGCGCGTCGGCGGCAGGGCAAGACCTGCTTCAACTTCAGGGCCGTCGAACCCGCGCTGCTTGACGAACTGGAGGCCCTGACCGCGAAGGTCAGGACAGCCATCGGCGCGGTCTGAGCTTCAACCGGCGTTTTCCTGGGTCGCGGTGATCGAGGCCTTCTGTCAGACCAGGGCGCGGATCGCCAGGACGAGTTCGGCTTGACGGTGCAGATCCATTTTCGCGTAGATGGATTGAAGCTGGCTGCGGACCGTGCCCATCGAAACTGCCCGAGCCTCGGCGATGTCGGCCAGGGCGTCGCCTTCGGCGACGTGCAGGGCAACGGCGGCCTCTGCCGGGGTGAGGGCGAATCGCTGGATCAGGAGGTCAGCCGGGGCGACCGCAGGTTGCTGTTTGGGGCGAGCCAGGACGAGAACTGCCGGACCGTGGGCCAGGCTGGTGCGGGCCAGAGGCAGAGGCTGGATATCGAAGGCCATCTGGCGGTCCCCGTTCACCGACCACAACGTCAGGGGTGGATTGAGGGCGACGACGCCTGATCGGGCAGCGGCGCCCGCCCGACCGATGCACTCGATGAAGGCTGCGTGATGCTCGGGGCGGGCAGGCAGGAGATCGTGGCCCTGTAGCCGCACAATGTCGGCCGAGGCCGCCAGGCTCTCGCCGCCGGCAGAGGTGGCGACCACCCGGCCGGCTTCGTCCAGAAGATAGGCGGCGGCGGAGACGGCATCGAAGGCCATGACCACCGCCCCCAGGCGCGCCGCGTCCAGGGTCGACTGAAACCGGACAGCAGCCTCGGTGTAGGGCGCCAGGGCGTCGAAGGCGCGAAAGGCCTCGGCGTCCATCGGGCCCTGGCGGCGGGTGCGGCTGACCGACATGCGGGTGAGACGGTCCCCGTCGCGCCGCACGACGACCTGGCAGTTGAACCACAGGTCGTGGACATCAAACAGTTCGGCATAGATCGGATGACGCGCGCGGGTTTCCGCGTCGACATAGTCCTGATCGGCGACCGCCTTCATGAGCGGCGCGCCAGCCCCGATCCGCATCCGGGGATTGACCACGGGATTGGCCAGCCCGAAGGCTTCGACTTCCTCGACGAAGCCCTCGGAGACTTCGGTCAGCCAGTGGACACCGACGCCGCCGTCGCTTCGAACGTCGATCAGTTGTCCGGATCGGGCTCCACAGGCCGCCGCCACGGCGCTCAAGGCCTCGGGCCAAAGGGTGCCGTCCAGCGCGGCTTCCAGAAGAAGGACGCGGGCCCGATCAATCGCAGCGTACCCGTCAACCGCCATGCGACACATCTCACTCTCGCAGATAAGGTATCGATGGTTTCCAAAATCGTCCATTGCGGACGACGACGGGGAAGAGACGGCTGCGCGTATTGCATTTGCATGATGCGGGGGCCGCAGACCGTCTTAGACAGACGTTACGCCAAAGGGGGATGGGGAATATTCATGTCGATCATATCAACACTCGCTGCCGCGGCCCTCGCCAGCAGCCCGGGAACAGCTCAGGATCCCGTCTGGATCGAAGAGCGAACCACACAGGGGTGTCTCTTTTATTTGGCCGGCATTGATCATGGCGAGGCGGCTGGCGCACCGCCTCCTTTCACCTGGTCAGGTGCCTGCCAGCCCGGCACGCCGATCAACGGGGCCGGCGTGTTGGAGGCGCGGATTGCCGTTGAGGGTGATTTGATCGTCGAACGCTGGACCGGCACGATGGTGGACGGCTATTGGCACGGGTCGGTGCGATCCGAGCGGTTCATGAGTGAGAATGGCGGGCCGCTGGAGCCTTCGTCCTACTCTTATGACAACTGGGTCCCGTCGGTTACGTCGCGCTATGAAATGGGCTGCAACGAGTACACCCTGAACCGTCGGCAATGTCCGGCCCGTCCACAAAGCGCCTCCACAGATTCCAGCGGGCCCCTGGAACCGACGGGCGGACGCATCTACGGTTCGATCGAGCCCTATGTTCCGACAGGGGGCGAGTCGGGATCGAATTCGTCCCCGATCGGAACGGAGACAGGTTTTTCGGCCGCCTTCCTCGATCCGTCGGGACAACCGTGCGTGACCGCCGAGGCCCTGCCGACCCGTTCCGACCGTGTGTACTGGAAATACGGTATGCGTTTCACAAACATCTGCGGACGACCGTTCCGGGTCAGACTTGAAACCATTCCGCATCCCGAGAAGGACGCGGAGGTCAGGATGGGTGCCGTCTACGCCAACTCCACATCCAGCGAATTCACCTGCCTGGAACGCCGTAACGGCTCGGCACAGCTGACCGATTGCGTTGGTGGCTATGCCCGGTGGTGGCTGATCACCACGGCCTCCAACCCGGAGGAATCCGCGGCGCAAGAGGCCCCCCGACCGCCGTCCCGCTGAGGTCCCTAACCCACGTTCTCATAGATGCCCGTGATCGAGGCCCGGGCCAGGGTGTGGAAATGCAGGTTGAAGCCGAACACGGCGCCCGAATTCTCGGGCGTGACGTCCAGCGTCTCGGTATCGACGGCGAAGACGGTGAAGATGTAGCGGTGCGGGCCGTGGCCGGGGGGCGGGGCCGCGCCGCCATAGCCGGGCTCACCAAAGTCGGTGCGGCCCTCGACCGCGCCGGAGGGCAGGGGACCGCCCGCCGGGATTTCGGTGACGTCGGCGGGGATGTTGGCCACCGTCCAGTGCCAGAAGCCCGAGCCGGTCGGGGCGTCGGGGTCATAGCAGGTGATGGCGAAGGACTTTGTGCCCGCGGGCGCGCCCGACCACTTGAGGTGCGGCGAGGTATTGCCCTTCGCCTGTACCTGGGCGTCGGGCAGGACGCCCCCGTCGGTGAGATCGTTCGAGGTGAGGGTGAAGGTCATGGGGTACTCCCGTCCATCTGGCGTTCTTCAGGCAATGGCGCGTCGCCGCTGAGGTTCCCCGAGAACCCTACTCCACCTCGATGCGGTAGCTTTCGATCACGGTGTTGGCGAGCAGGGTGTCGCACATCTTCCTGACCTCGGCGTCGGCATTGTCGCCATCGAAGTCGAACTCGATCATCTTGCCGACGCGGGCGTTGGAGACGCCGGTCCAGCCGAGGCCGTTGAGGGCGCCCTCGACGGCCTTGCCCTGCACGTCCAGCACGCCGGGCTTCAGGAAGATGTGAACCTTTACTTTCGCCATCAGTGCAGTCCCCCCTGAATCACGGTCGGCATATCCTTCATGATGCCGAGGCGGCGGGCCACCTCGGTATAGCTTTCGATGACATTGCCCAGGTCGCGGCGGAAGCGGTCCTTGTCCAGCTTTTCGCCGGTTGAGGAGTCCCACAGGCGGCAGCTGTCGGGGCTGATCTCATCGGCCAGGATCACGCGGCTGAAGTCATTTTCCCAGATGCGGCCGAACTCGATCTTGAAGTCGATCAGGGTGATGCCGACCGCGCCGAACATGCCCGACAGATAGTCATTGACCCGCACCGTCATGGCCAGGATGTCGTCCAGCTCCTGGGTCGTGGCCCAGTTGAAGGCCGTGATGTGCTCTTCGGTGACCATCGGGTCGTTGAGCTCATCCTTCTTGTAGTAGAATTCGATGATCGAGCGGGGCAGGGGGGTGCCTTCCTCGATACCGAGGCGCTGGCTCATCGAGCCGGCCACGACGTTGCGGCACACGACCTCGAGCGGGATGATCTCGACCTCGCGGATCAGCTGTTCGCGCAGGTTCAGCCGCTTGATGAAGTGGTTGGTCACGCCGATGCCGTTCAGGCGCGACATGATGAACTCGCTGATGCGGTTGTTGATCACGCCCTTGCCCTCGAGCGTGGCCTTCTTCTGGGCGTTGAAGGCGGTGGCATCGTCCTTGAAATACTGGATCAGGGTGCCGGGCTCAGGGCCTTCGTAGAGGATCTTGGCCTTGCCTTCGTAGAGCTTCTTGCGCTTGGCGTTCATGTGCGTTCCGAGGCCGGAATACCGGCGGGACTTGGGGACTCACGGGCCGGAATTGCCGTTCGGGCCGGAAGGATCCGGAGCGAAACACCAGGGGCAAGGTCAGGCCGTTGAGGGGGAAGGGATGGTGCCCCTCCTTAGCGGAAGCCAGGCCGGGTGACAAACCTTGGCCGGGGCCGCGTGTGCCTGCCTGCGACAACGACTTTTGTTGCGTTCGGGTGCGGGCGGGGTATAGACCGCCCTGCGTGCCATCAAGGGGCCGCGACAGGAGCATTTGACGTCCATGACCACCTTCGACGATCGGGAAAAAGGGTTCGAGACCAAATACGCCCTCGATCAGGAGCAGGAGTTCAAGGCCGTCGCCCGGCGCAACAAGCTGCTGGGTCTGTGGGCGGCCGAGAAGATGGGCCTCTCCGCCGAAAGCGCCGAACAATACGCCGCCGCCGTGGTCCGTGCCGACTTTGAACAGCCGGGCGAGGAGGACGTGTTCCGCAAGATCGCCGGTGACTTCAAGGGGGCCGGCCTGACCGTCTCGGAAGGCGAGATCCGCGGCAAGATGGACGAACTGGCCTCCATCGCCCGCGACCAGGTCCGCAACGAGGGCTGATCGCCTCCAGGTCTCTGGGGTGCTGACGTACAAGAATGGCCGCGCCCGGGAGGGACGCGGCCATTTCCGTTAGGGTGACTTCATGGATCACCCGGTCCGCCTCCGCGCGAGGAAGGATGGGACTGTGCGGAGACGAAGCTCTCGCTCGATCAGTTCGGCATGACCACGGTATCGATGGCGTGGATGACGCCGTTCGAGGCGGCGACGTCAGCGGTGACGACGCGCGAGGTGTTGCCGGCCGCGTCCGTCAGGGTGACGGTGCCGTCGACGACGCGGGCCGTCAGCGTGCCGCCCTGGACGGTGGTCAGGGTGGCCGAGCCGCCGCCCTGTTCGATCTGCCGGGTCAGGGTCGCGGCATCCACACGACCCGGAACCACGTGGTAGGTCAGGATGCCGGTCAGGGCATCACGCTGGGCGGGCTGCATCAGGCCATTGCGCGTGTCGGCCGGGATCTTCTCGAAGGCAGCGTTGGTCGGGGCGAAGACGGTGAAGGGGCCGTCCCCGTTCAGGGTGTCGACCAACTGGGCCGCCTGGACCGCGCTGACCAGGGTCGAGAAGTCGGGGTTGCCCTGGGCCACGGCCACGACCGTGCCGTCAGCAGCCGGGGCCATGGTGTCGGTTGCCGCCGGCTCCATGGTGTCGGTGGCGGGGACTTCCGGCTCGCTGTTGCAGGCGGCAAGGCCGAGGATGGCGACGGCCGAGACGGCCGTCATGACGCGGATACGGGTGAATTTCATTGTCGCTTCTCCTGAGGCGAACCGCGGATTGCGGTACCGGGGGAGATACTGCCCAGCCGCTGAAAGGATGCGGGGTGATCACGTTTTCCGGCGCGACATGTGACCGCACCTGTCGGTTTCGTGATCCGGGATGCGGCCGCCCGCAGGCCGGCTCAGGAACCGAAGACACGGGCGAAAATCGTGTCCACGTGCTTGGTGTGATAGCCGAGATCGAACAGGGCCTCGAGCTCGGCCTCGGGCAGAATGACGCGCGTGTCGGCCTTGAGGAAATCGAGGAACTGCCCTTCGCCGCGCCAGACCTTCATGGCGTTCTCCTGAACCGCCGCATAGGCGTCCTCGCGGCTGACACCGGCCTGGGTCAGGGCCAGCATGACGCGCTGCGAATGAACCAGCCCGCCCAGCAGGTTGAGGTTCTTTTCCATATTGGCCGGATAGATGTTCAGCCGCTCGACCACGCCGGCCAGACGGTGCAGGGCAAAGTCGAGGTGGATGGTGGCGTCGGGGCCGATGCCGCGCTCGACCGAGGAGTGGCTGATATCGCGCTCGTGCCAGAGGGCGACATTTTCCATGGCCGGGGTGACGGCCGAGCGGACCAGACGGGCGAGACCGGTCAGGTTCTCGGTCAGGATCGGGTTGCGCTTGTGCGGCATGGCCGACGAGCCCTTTTGCCCCTTGTCGAAGAACTCCTCGGCCTCCAGCACCTCGGTGCGCTGCAGGTGGCGGATCTCGACGGCGAGGCGCTCGACCGAGGAGGCGACGACGCCGAGGGCGGCGAAGAAGGCTGCGTGGCGGTCGCGCGGGATGACCTGGGTCGAGACCGGCTCGACCGTGAGGCCCATCCTGTCAGCGACATAGGCTTCGACGGCGGGATCGACATTGGCAAAGGTGCCGACCGCGCCGGAGATGGCGCAGGTGGCGATTTCCTCGCGCGCGGTGACCAGCCGCCGGCGGGCGCGCTGGAACTCGGCATGATAACCGGCCAGCTTGAGGCCGAAGGTGACCGGCTCGGCGTGGATGCCGTGACTGCGGCCGACGCAGGGGGTGAGCTTGTGCTCCTTCGCGCGGGTCTCCAGCGCCGCCAGCACCCGGTCGACGCCCTCGATCAGCAGATCGGCGGACCGCGCAAGCTGCACCGAGAAACAGGTGTCGAGCACGTCGGAGGACGTCATGCCCTGATGGAGGAAGCGGGCTTCCTCGCCGACGATCTCGGCCACATGGGTCAGGAAGGCGATGACGTCGTGCTTGGTGGTGCGCTCGATCTCGTCGATGCGGTCGGCGTCGAAGGTCACGTCCCTGCCCCTGGCCCAGATGGCTTCAGCCGCGCTGGCCGGAATGGTGCCGAGCTCGGCCATCTTCGTCGCGGCATGGGCCTCGATCTCGAACCAGATCCGGTATTTGGTCTCCTGGGACCAGATGTCGGTGGCGGCGGGGCGGGAATAGCGCGTGATCATGGGCTGGCGTTTCGGTCGGCAAGGCGGGGGAGTCAAGGTTGCGGCGAATCCGCTCGGGGTTCATTGAAGCCCGGAGCTAAGGGAGCCCGTCATGAAGCTGATCCTCGGAGACAAGGCCTATTCCACATGGTCGCTGAGGCCGTGGCTGATCCTGAAGCGCTGCGGGGCCGGGTTCGAGGAGGTGATGGTCGCCCTGAACCGACCGGATACCGCCGCGCAGATCGCGCGTCACGCGCCGGCGGGCAAGGTGCCGGCGCTGGAGGTGGAAGGGGTGACCGTCTGGGACAGTCTGGCCATCGCCCTGTGGGCCGAGGAACACTATCCGCACGCGCGGCTGTGGCCGGTCGATCCGCACGCCCGATGGGTGGCGCGCTCGGCGGTCTGCGAGATGCATTCGGCGTTCGGAACCCTGCGAAATGAATTGGGCATGGCACCCCATCATCCGATGTGCGTGGTGCAGGACGAGGCGCATCAGCCATCCGGGGCCCTGTCTGCCGACATCCGCCGGATGGTCGCGATGTGGGCGGATGCCAAGGGCCGGTTCGGCGAGGGCGGCCCGTATCTGTTCGGCGACTGGTCGATCGCAGACGCCTTTTTCACGCCGGTGGCGGCGCGCTTCCGTCACTTCCGCATCGACCTGGAAGCGCATGGCGATGACGGGACGGCGGCCGAATACTGTCGGGTCCTGCTGTCCCAGCCGGATTTTCTGGAGTGGAGCGAGGCGGGCCTCGAAGAGCTGGGTCTGAAAGGGAACGGTTAACCGTCACCAAACACCGCTTCTTAGGGGGAACCGGGGCAGGATGGGCACGTTCGGCAAAGAACGCCACCCTCAAGCCCCAGAGCCCCGATGTCCTCGCCTGTTGTCCCCGGACCCGCAAACGCCGACCAGCCCGGCTGGGTGAGCGTGGTCGTCAGCATCGTGGTGGCCTGCAGCCTGTGCGCCCTACTGCTCAGCAGCCTGATTTAGGGGGCCGGATTCGATCGGAAGCGGACCTTCCGGCATCGGCGGCGGGGGCACGAAATCCAGATAGATGGAAATGCCGGTCTGGCCTGTGGCCACGGCCTTGAGTGTGTTCAGCGGCCGTCCTTGCAAACGCTGGTAGATCCAGTAGGCGGCCACGACCTTTTCGACATAGTCACGGGCCTGGGGCACATCGATGGTCTCGATCAGCAACAGGGGGTCGGCGTCCGGCCCCAGTTTTCGCAGCGCACCCAGCATCGGCCCGGGTCCGGCGTTGTAGGATGCCACGGCCCGCAGCACGTCGCCATTGAAGGCGGACAGACCCAGCATCTTGATCACATAGGCCTGGCCCAGCCGCATGTTGACCGCCGGCTGGTAGAGGCGCTCGGGGTCCGAGATAAAGCCCCGGTCCCCGCTGAGCTCGGCGGCTGTGGTCGGCATGACCTGCATCAGGCCATAGGCACCGGCACCGGAGCGGACGCGCGGATTGAAGTCGGTCTCCTTGCGGGCAATGGCATAGACCAGCGACGGCTCAATGACGAAGCCGCCCTCGGGCTCGAGCAGCGGCATGGGATAGCGCATGGCGTCGATCACCTCGGCGTCACGTGCGCGGGGCGTCAGCTGTCGAGAGAAGGCTCGGCCCAGGGCGGACCACAGCTTGCGGTCCTCTTCGGTCGTGGCGGAACGGAGGCCCGTGCGGAACTGCTGGCGGGCGTCGTCCAGCCGGCCCACCTCGATCCAGGCGACCACGCGACGGGCCTGGGGATCGCGGTCGATGAAGGCGATCAGGCTTTGATCGTCAACGCGGATGTCGGGAGTAAAGGCGATGGCGCGCAGGCCCTCGTCCTCGGCGGCGGTATAGGGCTGGGGGCCCCAGTTCCGGAGCGTCGGTTCGATGTCCAGCTGATAGAGGGCGATCTGGCCATAGAAGGTCGCGGGCCAGGAGGCCGACAGGCGCAGCAGGGTGTCGATCTGCTCCAGCTGGCCGGAACGGGCGGCAGAGCGGGCGGCCCAGAAGGCAGCCCCGGCCCGCACCCAGGCATCCTCGGTCGGATCCCAGGCGACGCGCTCGAAGGCGGTGAAGGCGCCGGGGAAATCGCCCATCCGCCAGGCGGACAGGCCGACCACCCACCAGTCGCCGATCGCGATGCCGGTGGCATGGGCGCGGCCGAGATCATCCGCGTTGAAGGCGATGCGGGCGGCCTTGGCACCCTCGGCCTCGGTCAGGCTCTCCCAGGTGCGGCCATCGACGCGGCGCGGACGACGCGGCTCGGGCGCGCCGTCAGGCCGTCGACGGAGCGCCAGGGCATAGACGCGGGGAGCCTCGGGCAGGTCGGCATAGTCCTCCAGCCAGGCGCTGAGTTCCTCAAAGCTGGAGACGTAGTCGGGATGGAACAGTCGAGCGAATTCGACCTGGCCCAGAAGGACGCGGTCTTCGGCCTGGCGGGCCGAGGCGCGGGCGGCCTCGAGGTCGCCGCGTCGCAGCGCATCATAGGCCGTGGTGTAGTTGAGCCGGTCGGAGTTGCTGAGCACGCGCGGCTGGGCCGACGCCGGGGTCGTCAGGGCAGCAGCCATCAGGATCGCAACCAGGCCTGCGAACAAGCCTGCAAACAAGCTCCGTGCCGCAAGGTCTGAAAACCGTCGGATCATGCTGCCCCTTTGAGTCGCCTTGCCCCGTCTGTCCCGTATCCGATCAGGTTCCCGCCGGATCAGGGGTCGTTCGCAAGGGTGATGCCAGCCCCTCGGACGTCCCGGAAGGCGCCATAGCTGTCGCCTCAATGGGGCGTTTTTGAGTCAGGCCCTCGAGGGGGAACGCCCAGACGGGCCGCGACCGTCAGCAGGTCGGCCCAGACCATGGCCTTGGCCTGGGGCTGGCGTAGCAGGAAGGCGGGATGAAGGGTCGGCATGACGGGTGCCGAAACGCCGCCCTCCGGCAGGTGCCATTCGCCCCAGTTGCCGCGCAGCCGCGTGATGCCCTCTTCGGTGTGCAGGATGGCGCGGGCGGCGGCGGCGCCGACGGTCAGCACCAGCTTCGGCTTAACCAGTTCGAAGGCGCGCGCGACGAAGGGCGCGCAGATCGCCTGCTCCTCGGGGGAGGGCGTACGGTTGCCGGGCGGACGCCAGAAGACGCTGTTGGTGATGATCACCTGATCCTCGAGGTTGGCGACCCTGAGCATCCGGTCCAGAAGGCGGCCGGCCTTGCCGACGAAGGGCAGACCCTGGGCGTCCTCCTCGGCACCGGGGCCTTCACCGATGATCATGAGCGGGGCCGTGGCCTCTCCGCGCCAGACCACCGCCTGACGCGCGCCCAGGGTGCTGAGGGGGCAGGCCTCGAAGCCCCGAATCGCCTCGGTCAGGGACTCCAGCGAATCCGCCGCCCTTGCCACGGTTCGGGCCAGGGCCACCGCTTCTGCCACCGTGTCGGCGGAGACCTTGCCCGGAGGGGGTGCCGCGCGCAGCGGTGTAACGGGGCCGGGCCGGGCCGGGCCAGGCGCGCGGGTCGCCCTGGCGGGCGGGGGCGGAGCGGTTTCGCGCGTGCGATCCACCGGCGCGTCGCCGAAACAGTCCTCGACGCCCGCATCGTGCCAGAAGGCCAGAAGCGCGGTCAGGGCATCCGAAGCGGCGGGAGAAGCGTTCATGCAGGCCGGGTCACAGGGTTGATGATCGGGGTGTAAGCCTTGACCACCCCCACGTCACCTTCTGATAAGGGATCAACCGCGGACCGAACCGGGTTCGGACAAAGTTTGCAAGGGGAGCCAACCATATGGCCAAGGATGCCACCGAAGGCGGCGCGAAGAACGCCTGGCAGGAAGCCGTGATCGACCGCCTGCCCGCGGTGGAGGCCCTGACCGGGGCCGAGCGCGAGGCCATGGAATATGATGTCGTCATCGTCGGGGCCGGTCCTGCCGGTCTCGCCGCCGCTATCCGTCTGAAGCAGAAGGCCGCCGCCGAAGGTCATGAGGTCTCGGTCGCCGTGCTGGAAAAGGGCTCGGAGGTGGGCGCGCACATCCTGTCCGGTGCCGTGATCGATCCGGCGGGCCTCGGCGAACTGTTCCCTGACTGGAAGGAAAGGGGCGCGCCGCTGGACACGCCCGTGACCAGGGACCGCTTCCTGGTGCTGGGGCCGCAGGGGCAGCTGGACATCACCCTGCTGCCGCAACCGGCCTATATGAAGAACCACGGCTGCTACGTCGGCTCGCTGGCCAATCTGACCCGCTGGATGGGCGAGCAGGCCGAGGCGCTGGGCGTCGAGGTCTATCCCGGCATGGCCGCCAGCCATGTGGTCTGGGACGAGCCGTCAGGCCGGGTCGCAGGCGTGATCGCCGGGGTGTTCGGCCTGGATCGCTCAGGCAAGCCGACCGACGACTTCGAGCCCGGCATCGAGGTGCGCGGCAAATATGTCTTTATCGGTGAAGGCGTGCGCGGTTCGCTGGCCAAGACCATCATGGCCCGTCACAACCTGTGCGACACAGCCGAGCCCCAGAAGTTCGGCATCGGCATCAAGGAGCTGTGGCAAGTGCCGGCCGAGAAGCACCAGCCGGGGCTGGTGCAGCACACCCTGGGCTGGCCGCTGGACGACAAGACCGGCGGCGGGTCCTTCCTGTACCACTTTGGCGATCGGTATGTGTCGGTCGGCTTCGTGGTGCACCTGAATTACAGGAACCCGTTCCTGTCGCCGTTCGACGAATTCCAGCGCTTCAAGCATCACCCGGCGATCGCCGAGCATCTGGAGGGCGGCGAGCGAATCTCCTATGGCGCGCGGGCCATCACCGAGGGCGGCTATCAGTCGGTGCCGAAGCTGGCCTTCCCCGGCGGGGTGCTGATCGGCTGCTCGGCGGGCTTTGTGAACGTGCCGCGCATCAAGGGCAGCCACAATGCGGTGCGGTCGGGCATTCTGGCGGCTGACGCGGCGTTCAATGCGCTCAGGGCCGGGCGGTCGGGCGATGAGCTGGTCGAATACCAGGCCGCCTATGAGGTCTCGGACATTGCCCGCGAGTTGAAACTGGTGCGGAACGTCAAGCCGCTCCTGTCGAAGTATGGCGCCTTCTTCGGCACCCTGCTGGGCGGGATCGACATGCAGATCACCAGCCTGTTCCGGGGCTGGTCGCCCTTCGGCACCCTGGGGCACGGCAAGACGGATGCAGCCTCGACCGAGCCGGCGTCGAAGCACAAGCCGATTGCCTATCCGAAGCCGGACGGCAAGCTGAGCTTTGACAAGCTGAGCTCGGTCTTCATCTCGAATACCAACCACGACGAGGACCAGCCGTCGCACCTGAAGCTGCTGGACCCCGCAGTGCCGATCCAGGTCAATCTGCCCAAATATGGCGAGCCGGCGCGGCTGTATTGTCCGGCCGGGGTTTATGAGGTGCTGTACGACGAGGACGGCAAGTCCAATCCGCGCTTCCAGATCAATGCCCAGAACTGCGTCCACTGCAAAACCTGCGACATCAAGGACCCGTCGCAGAACATCGTCTGGACGACGCCGCAGGGGGGCGGGGGGCCGAACTATCCGAACATGTAGGAGTCGCGCGGGGCGAGGGGGCTCTTGCGGACCGTCGGTAAACCGTGAAGGCTTGAAGCCATGAAGCGTCTCTCTCCCCTCGCGACCTGTTCTGTCCTTGCTCTCGGGCTCGCCCTGATGTCCGCGCCTGCCCAGGCGCAGGAGATGCCGCCGTTGCCGACAGGGCGTCCTGAAGCCCTGCCGCCGCCGGCGCGCATGCCCGAGATCTGGGAGCCGGTGCCGGTCGATAGCGAGGGACGGTCGGTCTATGGCCTGTTCCTGGTCGGACGGCTGGCGGCCAGCGAGGGCGAGGCCGGCATCGGGGCCGAGTATCTGCGTCGGGCACAGGTGCTGGCGCCGGACGTCGAGACGCTGCAGCTTCAGGCCTTCACCTCGTCCCTGATCGGCGGTGACCTCGACTATGCGGGTCGGCTGTCGCCGGACGGCGAGGCGGTGCCGCCGGTGCTGGCCGAGGCCGGGCGCCTGGTCGAGGCGGTGCAGCATCTGGTGCGCGGGGATGCGGCGGCCGCCTGGGGGGTGGTCGCGGACCGGCCGATCGGACGCCCCCATGCGCGCCCCGGCACTTATGTCGCCCCCTTCCTCGCCGCCGCCGCCGGAGACTGGGAACGAGCCCTTGCGCCCGTGCAGGGCAGGCCCGGCGACATCAACAGCCTTTTCCAGCGGTCGCACCGGGCCCAGCTGCTGGAAATCCGGGGCGATCATGGTCAGGCCGAGGCGGAGTATCAGCAGCTGATCGCCAGCCGGGGGGGGCGCCAGCTGTTCACCCTGGCCTATGGCGAGTTCCTGGAGCGGCGCGGACGTCGGGCCGACGCGGTGGCTCTCTATGACGCGACCCAGGCCGAGGTTGGCACGGATCCCTCGCTTCAGGCCGCGCGGGCCCGGGCGGCGGGTCGGGGCCGTCCGCCGGCCCTGCCGACCCTGAGGGAAGGCGCGGCCAGGGCGCTCGAGAATGCGGCTCTGCAGGCCAGCATTGAAGGCGCACACGAGTTTTCAGCCGTCTATCTGCGGCTGGCCTATGCCCTGGCCCCCGATCCCGAGACCCTGCTGAATGTCGGCGTCAGCCTGGCCGAGGCCAGTCTGGAGGTCGCGGCCCGCAATACGTTTGCGCGCATCGGACCGGAAGCCGGCCGCGTCTATGTCGAGGCGCGGGTTCAGGCGGCGCTCAGCTATGGCCGCGAAGGCATGCCGGACGCGGCACTCGCGGAGTTGAACAGGGCCTTCTCCGCCCGTCCGTCGGATGCCGGGATCGCCTTCCTTCTGGCCAGCCAGTTGGCCGGCATGGGCCGCCATGAGGAGGCGTTGGCGCTGGTGGAAGGCCCTCTGCTGAATGCGGCGACACAGGACCACTCGGTACGCTACCTTCGGGCGGGCATCTATGACGCCCTGGGGCGGCTGGACGAGGCCGAAGCCGAGCTGTGGGCCGCCCTTCAGGCCCGGCCGGACGATCCCGAGATTCTCAACTATCTGGGCTATATCTGGGTCGATAGCGGTCGGCGGGTCGATCAGGGCGCGGAACTGATCGCGCGCGCCGCCGAAATCGATCCGGGCAACGCCAATATCCAGGACTCGCTGGGCTGGGCCCGCTATCGCCAGGGCCGCTATGAACAGGCGGTGGGCATTCTGGAAGGAGCGGTGGACGGCGAACCCGCCAATGCCGTGATCAATGACCATCTGGGCGACGCCTATTGGCAGGTCGGACGCCGTCGCGAGGCGGTGTTCCAGTGGAACCGGGTGCTGACTCTTGAACCCGACGCCGAACTGCGCGCCGCCGTCGAGCGCAAGCTGGAGGGCGGGCTTCCGTCCGAAGACGCCGGGTCGACGGACGGGTCCTTCTGACGGTCGTCATGCAGTGGCACGAGGCCGCTCCGGCCAAGATCAATCTGTTCCTGCATGTCGGGCCGGTAGGGGCTGACGGCTATCACCCGCTGTGCAGTCTGGTGGCCTTCGCCGATGTCGTAGACATGCTGACCCTCGATCCGGACGGACCGCCGGGGCTGACGGTGACGGGACCCTTCGCGCACGCGCTGGCAGGACAGCCCCGGACGGCCGCCGACAATCTGGTGCTGCGCGCGCTTGCCGGGCTGACCGCAGCGACCGGTCTGGAGACCTCGGGCCTGTCGCTGACGCTGGACAAGCGGCTGCCGGTCGCCGCCGGGCTGGGCGGGGGCTCGGCCGATGCCGGCGCGGCCCTGAGGCTGGCGCGGCGGTATCTGGCACCGGACCTGAACGATGAGGTGCTGGTGGGGGTGGCAGAGGGTCTGGGCGCGGACGGCCCCATGTGTCTGGCGGCGACCCCGGCACGGGCCGAGGGGCGGGGCGAGGTTCTGACGCCCGAGCCGCGCCTGCCCCCGCTGCATGCCGTGCTGGTCAATCCGGGTGTGCCCTCGCCGACGGGGGCGGTCTATGGGGCCTATGACACCCTGGGGAAGGGTCAGGCGGACTGTCCGGCGGACCCGGCCAACTGGGAGGCCGAGGCCGTCATCCGATGGCTGGCCGAACAGAGGAATGATCTGGAAGCGCCAGCCCTGCTGAACACACCCGCCATCGGTACGGCACTGGAGGCCATGCGGGCCGAGGGGCATGCGCAGCTGGTCCGGATGTCGGGATCGGGCGCCACGGTGTTCGGCCTGTATACCGATGCGGCTGCGGCGGCCCACGCAGCCGAGGCTTTGACCTCCGCACACCCCCACTGGTGGGTCAGGCCAGCGCGTCTGGGCTGATTTTCGCCACATCCCGGCCCCGTCCGGGGTCATTTCTGGGCATTTGCGGTCAAGCTGAAACTCCATCGAACATGAATGGATTGTCATGTTCGAGAGGTCACTCTTGTGGAGTCTCACGCTGGCCCTCCCCCCGATCCGGCGTAACCGAACAATGGAGTTTACCATGCTGAAGACAGCCATGATGTCGGCGGTTGCCACCGTCGCCCTGGTCGCCGCCGGTCCCGCCCTGGCCCAGGAAGCCACCCCGCCCACCACGCCTCCGGCCGAGACGATGCCCATGACGCCGCAGGAAGCGGCAGAGGCCCCCTCGGTCACCGAGGTGCTCCGCAATGACGGGCGCTTTACCACCCTGCTGGCCGCGCTGGAGCAGGCCGAGCTGACGAGCGTCCTGGAGAGCCAGGCCGCCGTTTCAATCTTTGCCCCGACGGATGACGCCTTTGCCGCTCTGCCAGAAGCGGACCGCGCCCGTCTGATGGATCCTGCCAATGTCGGCGAGCTGCGCGAACTGCTGCTGTATCACGTGATCGCGGCCGATGTGGCGTCCGACCAGATCCTCGGCACGCGCGGTGGGGTGCCGACCGCAGCCGGTGCCCAGGTGCAGTTCGACGGCACCGGTGACGCCATCCGCGTTGACGCCGCCACGGTGGTCGAGGGCGATATCCAGACCGCCAACGGCACGGTCTTTGCCATCGATACCGTGCTGAATCCGGCCGCGTCGCAGGCCGCGATGGGCGACGAGGACGTGGCTCAGCCGGTCCAGCCGGAGCCGGTTGAGGCGACGCCGCCGACCCTGCCGGATGATCCGGTCGATGAGGCGATGGAGCCGAACGACCCCCTGCCCACGACCCCGGAATAAACCCCTCCCGGTCGATTTGATGAATGGCCCCGGACATGCGCCGGGGCCATTTGCGTATGCGCCGCTTAACGGCCCGCAAACCGGTGATCCCGTAAGGTTGCGCCATGAAAACGCTCAGCCCCGACCTGATCGCCCGCTTCACCGCCGTCCGGGACCGTGTGTCCGCCGGGGACCGCGAGATGTTGGCCGCCCTTGCGCCCGCCGCCGCCGAGGCGGCCGTCGCCTCCGCCCCGCACTGGGATTTCGACCAGCCCGGCCACCGGGTGGAAGAGGCCTTGTGCGCGGCGTTCGGGACCAAACTGACGGACGATCACCGCCGGGCCATGATCGCCCATTTTGCGCTGGAACTGCCCGGTCGGATCGCCGCAGAACGCCTGCCCGAGGCCAGTCTGGAGCTCTACCCCGAGTGGATCGGGCGGATGGCGGATTTCCTGACCGAGGCCACCGACCCCTATGACCGCGATTTCTGGGCCAAGGACGTGCGGCTGTCGCTGGCGCTGAGCGTGCCGGGCGCCCGCACCCAGATGATCGACCTCAGTTCGCCCCTGGGACCCGGCCAGGTGCTGCGCCACGCGCGCGAGGGCTGGGGCTGGTCGGTGATCCCCGCCTATGCCGCCGCCCAGGCGTGGAAGCCGTGGCTGGAGGTGCACACCGAGAGCCGCGAACTGTCCGATTTCAACGAGGCCGGCTGGGACCGGGCCTGGGCCACCGCCGCCGAAATCCTGAAGACCCGCCCGGAGATGGCGGGCATGCTGGGCTCCAGCTGGTTCTATGATCCGCCGCTGGAGCAGATCAGCCCGCGGCTGGCCTATCTGCGGCTCAATCCGCTGAAGCACGGGGCCTTCATGGTCCATCAGGGCCCGGGCGAGATCCACACCCAGCGTGCCGCCACCAGCTCGCCGACCCGCAAGGCCCTGATCGAGGAGGGCAAATATACGGCCCGCTCATGGATCGTCGCCTGGCCCCGCCCCGCCCTGATCCGCTGGGCCGATGCGCGGAAGGCGGCGGGCGTCGCTGAGGCGGCGTAATTAGCTTTCCCCTCTCCCGTGGGAGAGGGGGCAGGGGGTGAGGGGCTCTCCCTGTCCTTCGGCGTGAGCCGTCGCACGGGTCCTGCAACGGCGGTCGCCGACCCCGGCCACCGACCCTCATCCGGCGCTCGCGCGCCACCTTCTCAGGCTCCGCGCTGCCCTTCGGGTCCCACCGGGAGAAGGGAACAGAAATGACGATCTCTTACGCCGCCTTCGACGCGCGGCCCTGCCCCACACACTCTCCCCACGCCTGATCCACGGGCAGAATCGTCAGGCCGGCCTGTTTCGCCAGCGTCAGCACCCGGTCGAGATCGGCGGGGGTGCAGCCGTAGGGGGTGGGGTGGTCGGAGACGTCGTGGGCATAGGCAGTCAGCCAGCCGCCCTTGTCCGCCGCCTCGGCCATCATGGCCTCGAGGTCGTAGCCTGGCAGGCGGCGGCTCTCCATGCCGAAGCTCTTGATCAGCATCCGATCCTCGCGGCCGAGGTTCAGCCCTTCGCGCACCCCGCGCGACAGATCGAACCGGCTGCGCAGGATCCGCTTGGCACCGAGAGAGGCATCGCCGAAGGGCCAGGCGAAGGTCTGCATGCGATAGCCGTCCAGCCGTTCGGCCACCCAGCGGGCGTTGCGATCCAGACTGTCGGCCAGCGCCGGGCCGTCCAGCCGCAAGACGCTGTCGTGGCCAAAGGTGTGGCAGCCGACCTCGTGGCCCGCCGCATGCAGGGCCTGCAGCTGATCGGTGGTGAACTGGGGCAGGTCGAGGTTGGTGCCGCGCTCCAGCCCGCCGCAGACATAGTAGGTCGCCAGAACCCCGTGGTCGGCGAGGATCGGCCCGGCGACGCTCCAGGCGCTCTCGGGAAAGTCGTCGAAGCTGAGGCTGAACAGGCCGCGCACGGGCGCCACGGTCACCGGCTCGATCTCCAGATAGCGGGCGGCGCGCCTGCGGAATTGGTCCAGCTGTCTCATGGCGCCATCCTGCCCGCCGACGCTTAAGGAACGGTGCAGTCGCCTTGTCGCCACGGCCCGGCGCGTCTAGGGTCCGCCGCCTTCTTCCCCGGACGAAATGCCTGACGTGACCACTGAACCTCTCTCGTTTCAGGACCTGATCCTGACCCTCCACAAATACTGGGGCGATCAGGGGTGCGCGATCCTGCAGCCCTATGACATCGAGGTGGGGGCCGGCACCCTGCACCCCGCGACCGTGCTGCGCGCGCTCGGCCCCCGCCCGTGGAAAGCGGCCTATGTGCAGCCGTCGCGTCGGCCCGGCGATGGCCGCTATGGCGAAAATCCCAATAGATTGCAGCACTATTACCAGTATCAAGTGATCCTGAAGCCGAACCCGGAGGACCTGCAGGCCCTCTACCTCGGGTCGCTGAAGGCCATCGGGATCGATCCGAAACTGCACGACATCCGTTTCGTCGAGGACGACTGGGAGAACCCGACGGTCGGGGCCTGGGGTCTGGGCTGGGAGGTCTGGTGCGACGGCATGGAAGTGACGCAGTTCACCTATTTCCAGGGCGTCGGCGGCATCGAGGTCGATGTCGTCTCGGGCGAGCTGACCTATGGGCTGGAGCGCCTGGCCATGTATGTTCAGGGCGTTGATAATGTTTACGATCTTCGCTTCAACAAGGATGGCCTGACCTATGGCGAGGTCTTCCTCGAGAACGAGCGCCAGCAGTCCGAGGCGAATTTCCATGGCTATGACGTCGACGGGCTGAAGCGCCGATTCGAGGACATGGTGGCCGAGGTCGAGCGCCTGCTGGCCATGAAGGGCCCGCAGGGTCAGGCGCTGGTGCTGCCGGCCTATGACCAGGTGCTGAAGGCCTCGCACCTGTTCAACCTGATGGATGCGCGCGGCGCCATCGCCGTCGCCGAACGCCAGAGCTACATCGGCCGCATCCGGGATCTCTGTAAGGCCTGCGCCACCGAATGGGTCGAGCAGGAAAGGGGACGCGCCTGATGCCCCAGCTTCTTGTTGAACTGTTTTCCGAAGAGATCCCGGCCCGGATGCAGGCCGGGGCGGCGCGTGATCTGGAGCGGATGGCGACCGACCGGCTGAAGGCTGCGGGCCTGACGTGGGAGGCGTTGACGACCTTTGCCGGGCCGCGGCGGCTGACGCTGGTGGTCGAGGGATTGCCGGCGGCGACGCCCGACCGCGAGGAAGAGATCAAGGGGCCGAAGACCAGCGCACCCGAACAGGCGCTGGAGGGCTTCCTGCGCAAGACCGGCCTGACTCGCGACCAGCTGGTCGAGCGGGACGGCGTGCTGTTTGCGGTGGTCTCGGAAAAGGGGCGGGCGACCGCGACCCTGATCCCCGAGATGGTCGAGCGGATCGTGCGAGACTTCCCCTGGCCCAAGTCGATGCGCTGGGGCACCGGAACGCTGCGCTGGGTGCGGCCGCTGAAGCGGATCGTCTGCCTGTTCGACGGGGCGGTGGTGCCGTTCGCCATCGACGGCATCGCTCCCGCCTCAAGCAGCGAAGCGGTAGGCGGACTAAAAAGCGGCGATGTGACCGAGGGCCACCGCTTCATGGGCTCGGGCCGGCCGTTTGCGGTCAAGGATTTCGCCGACTATCGCGCGAAGCTGGAGCGCGAGCATGTGCTGCTGGACGCCAGCGACCGACGGCTGAGGATTCTGGAGGCGGCCCGGGCCGTCTGTCACGCCGAGGGGCTGGAGCTGGTCGATGACGACGGCCTGCTGGACGAGGTCGCGGGTCTCGCCGAATGGCCGACGCCGATCTTGGGCCAGATGGACCCGGCCTTCCTCGACCTGCCGCCCGAGGTGGTGCGCCTGTCGATGAAGGTGCACCAGAAGTATTTCGCGGTTTCTCTCCCCTCGCAAAGCGGGGGGAGTACCGCCGAAGGCGGGGAGGGGGGCGGACGCGTGCAGCGACTCGCCCCGAACTTCGTCGTGGTCGCCAATGTCGAGGCCAGCGATGGCGGCACGGCGCTGGCCGCCGGCAATGCCCGCGTCCTGTCGGCCCGCCTGAACGACGCCCGCTTCTTCTGGGACGAGGACCGCAAGGTCGGCTTCGACGTCTGGCTGGACAAGCTGAAGGGCGTCACCTTCCACGCCAAACTCGGGACCATGGCCGAGCGGGTCGACCGCATCGCGGCGCTCGCCCGCGAGATTGCCCCGCTGGTCGGCGCCGACCCCGATCAGGCGGAACAGGCCGCCCGCCTCGCCAAGGCCGATCTGGCCAGCGGCATGGTGGGGGAATTCCCCGAACTGCAGGGGATCATGGGTGGCTATTATGCGCGGCTGGCCCCCACCCCCGCCCTTCGGGCGGACCCTCCCCACACGGGGGAGGGAGACGGCGCCGCTCTCCCTCCCCTTGATGGGGAGGGTGGCCGCGAAGCGGGCGGGTGGGGCGACGCCATCGCCGACGCCATTCGTGACCACTACAAGCCGCAGGGCCCCAACGATGCGGTCCCGACCGCGCCGCTGACCGTCGCCGTGGCGCTCGCCGACAAGCTGGACACCCTGGTCGGCTTCTTCGCCATCGACGAGAAGCCCACCGGCTCGAAGGACCCGTTCGCGCTGCGGCGGGCGGCACTGGGGGTGATCCGGCTGGTGTTGGAGATGGGCGCTCGAGTGGACCTCAAGTCCCGGCTGCGCCAGCAATGCTTTTTCTATTACGATGGGCTCGGCTTCAAGGACCGCGAAGACGGCTTCAAGAATGAAGTCGAGCTTTTTATGGTCGATGGCTCGCCGCAGCGGCGCAGCTCTCGCCGGGTCGAAGCGACGACGCTCGACCTCCTCGCCTTCTTCGCCGACCGCCTGAAGGTTCTGCTCCGCGACCAAGGCCAGCGACACGATCTGGTGGATGCGGTGTTTGCACTGGGCGACGACGATCTGGTCCGCATTGTGCGGCGGGTCGAGGCGCTGGGAGCCTTCCTCGAGACCGAGGACGGCGAGAACCTGCTGGCCGGTTACAAGCGGGCGTCGAACATCCTGCGGGCCGAGGCCAAGAAGGGCGAGCTGCCCGAGGGCGAACCCGTCGCGCTGGACGGCGCCTCGCCCGAGGAAACCGCCCTGATCGCCGCCGTGGCGAAGGCCGGGACCGAGGTTGAAGCCGCCTTGGCCACCGAGGATTTCGCCGCCGCCATGACCGCGCTGGCCGCCCTGCGCGCGCCGGTCGATGCCTTCTTCACCGCCGTCATGGTCAACTCCGACGTCCCCGCCGAACGCGACAACCGCCTGAAACTGCTGGGCCAGGTGCGGGCCGTGATGGGTCGCGTCGCCGATTTCGGGAAGGTGGGGGGGTAAAGAACCCCTCCGTCCGGCTGCTTCGCATCCGACCACCTCCCCCTTGCTTCGCAACGGGGAGGAGACAAGACTGTCACCTCCCCATCGCAGATGGGGAGGGGGACCGCGTAGCGGTGGAGGGGCTCTTGGCCGCACCCGGAAGCGTATCAAGGGCCCGGGTTCAACGCCGGGTCATGACGCCGCCAGAAGCCCGGCTGTGGCAGGTTCTCAAGGGCCGCCAGCTGGCCGGCCTGAAATTTCGCCGACAACACCCCATCGGGCCCTATGTACTCGACTTCTATTGTGCGGAAGCGAGGCTGGCCGTCGAGGTCGATGGCATGGGGCATTTCGAGCCGGAACAGTCTCTCCGAGACGGGACACGCGACGACTGGCTGCGGCGGCAGGGACTGGCGGTGCTGCGGATCGCCGCCGAGGATGTGCGCATCAATCTTGATGGTGTGGCCGGGCAGATTCTGGAATGGGCGAAACGGCGGTTACCAGACTGAAGAGCCCCTCCGTCCGGCTGCTTCGCATCCGGCCACCTCCCCATTGCTTCGCAACAGGGAGGAGACAGCTGGGATCGTCACACCCGCTCACGGATTGTTACGGCGGCGGCCTCGCCTTCGCGGGTGCGGCGCGCTAGTCAGAACCGGAGCAGTGAGGCGAGGACGGGCACGATGACTCAGTGGGTGTATGGCTTTGGCGGGGGATCGGCGGACGGCGAGTCGTCGATGAAGAACCTGCTGGGCGGCAAGGGGGCCAATCTGGCCGAGATGTCGTCGCTGGGCCTGCCCGTGCCGCCGGGCTTCACCATTACCACCGAGGCCTGTGTCCACTATTTCTCGAACGGGCAGAGCTATCCCGATGCCCTGGCCGATCAGGTGAAGGCCGGTCTGGCCAGGGTCGAGCAGATCACCGGCAAGACCTTCGGCGATGTGAAGAATCCGCTGCTGGTCTCGGTGCGGTCGGGCGCGCGGGCGTCCATGCCCGGCATGATGGACACGGTGCTGAACCTGGGCCTGAATGACCAGACGGTCGAGGGTCTGGCGGCCCTGTCGGGGGACCGGCGCTTCGCCCTCGACAGCTATCGCCGCTTCATCACCATGTATTCCAACGTCGTGCTCGGCCTGAGCCACGACGATTTTGAGGAGGTGCTGGACGACCACAAGGACCGTCTGGGCGTCACCATCGACACCGACCTTGATGCCGACAACTGGCAGGCCGTGATCGCCGACTATCTGGCCGTGGTCGAGGACCGGCTGGGCCAGCCCTTCCCGCAGGATCCGCACGATCAGCTGTGGGGTGCGATCGGTGCCGTGTTCGACAGCTGGATGAATGACCGGGCGAAATTCTATCGCCGCATGCACGACATCCCCGAAAGCTGGGGCACGGCGGTCAACATCCAGTCGATGGTGTTCGGCAATATGGGCCAGACCTCGGCGACCGGGGTGGCCTTCACCCGCAACCCCTCGACGGGCGAGGCGCGGCTGTACGGCGAGTTTCTGATCAACGCCCAGGGCGAGGACGTGGTGGCGGGCATCCGCACGCCGCAGTCGCTGACCCGGGCCGGCCGCGAGGAGATGGGCGAGACCGCCCCCTCGATGGAAGAGGCCATGCCCGAGGTCTTCCACCAGTTCGTCGACGTGGTCGGCCGGCTGGAGAGCCACTATCGCGACATGCAGGACATCGAGTTCACGGTCGAGCAGGGCCGGCTGTGGATGCTGCAGACCCGCAACGGCAAGCGCACGGCCAAGTCGGCGCTGAAGATCGCGGTCGATCTGGCCTCGGAAGGGGTGATCTCGGAGGAGGAGGCGGTCAGCCGCGTTGATCCCTCGGCGCTGGACCAGCTGCTGCACCCGACGCTGGACCCCAAGGCGGCGCGCACCGTGGTCGCGGCGGGCCTGCCCGCCTCGCCGGGCGCAGCGACCGGCAAGATCGTCTTCGACGCTGACGAGGCTGAACGTCTGGGCCAGCAGGGCGACGCCGTCATCCTGGTCCGCGACGAGACCTCGCCGGAAGACATCCACGGCATGCACGCGGCGCGCGGCATCGTCACGGCGCGCGGCGGCATGACCAGCCACGCGGCGGTCGTGGCGCGCGGCATGGGGCGTCCCTGCGTCTCGGGTGCGGGCGAGATCGCCATCAATGAGAAGGCCGGGACCTTCTCCGCGCGCGGCCGCACCTTCAAGGCGGGCGAGGTCATCACCATCGACGGCGGCAAGGGCGAGGTTCTGGACGGCGCCGTGCCGATGATCGAGCCGGAGCTGACGGGCGACTTCCAGACCCTGATGGGCTGGGCCGACGGCATCCGCCGCCTGAAGGTCCGCGCCAACGCCGAAACGCCGCTGGACGCCCGCACCGCGCGCGGCTTCGGCGCCGAGGGCATCGGCCTGTCGCGCACCGAGCACATGTTCTTCGACGACACGCGCATCGCCGCCGTACGCGAGATGATCCTGGCCGACGAAGAGACGGGTCGCCGCGCGGCCCTGGCCAAGATCGCCCCCTTCCAGAAGGCCGATTTCGTCGAGCTGTTCACCATCATGGCGGGCCTGCCGGTGACCATTCGCCTGCTGGACCCGCCGCTGCACGAATTCATCCCGCATTCGGACGCCGATATCGATGCGCTTGCGGCGGCGAGCGGCATCGACGCGGCCAAGCTGAAACGTCGCTCCCGCGAACTGCATGAGACCAACCCCATGCTGGGCCATCGCGGCTGCCGCCTGGGCGTCGCCTATCCCGAAATCTACGAAATGCAGGTGCGCGCCATACTGGAGGCGGCGCTGGAGGTGAAGGCGGCGTCGGGCCAAGCTCCTGTCCCGGAGATCATGCACCCGCTGGTCGCCATGGGTCTGGAGATGAAATATCTGCGCGAGCTGACCGACCGCGCGGCCCAGGCCGTATTCGAGGCGGCGGGCGACCGTGTCGAATACTTGGTGGGCACCATGATCGAACTGCCACGCGCCGCCATCCGCGCGGGCGATCTGGCCGAACATGCTGAATTCTTCAGCTTCGGCACCAATGATCTGACCCAGACCACCTTCGGCATCAGCCGTGACGACTCGGGGCGTTTCCTGCAAGCCTATCTGGATAAGGGCATCTTCGAGACCGATCCCTTCGTGCGGCTGGACCGGGACGGCGTGGGCGGCCTGATCGAGATTGCCGCGGCACGGGGGCGAGCCGTGCGTCCGGACGTCAAACTGGGCATATGCGGCGAACATGGCGGCGATCCGTCGTCCATCGCCTTCTGCGAAACGGCGGGCCTGGATTATGTGTCCTGCTCACCCTATCGCGTGCCCATCGCCCGGCTGGCGGCGGCGCAGGCGGCCCTGGACGCTCGGTCCGGTACCGAACGCGAGAAGGACAGGTAAGGGCATGTCCTGCCTTGCGCGGCGCAGTGTTTTCGCCCATTTGGGTGGAGCCGCCCCTATTGATCCCCATGCCGCGACGGAGGCCGGATGCCGCACGCCGACAGCCTGATTCTCACCCTGGTCGGAGGCTTTGTCCTGGCCTTCGTGTTCGGCATGATCGCCAACCGGCTGAAGCTGTCGCCCCTGGTCGGCTATCTGGTGGCGGGTGTGGTCGTCGGCCCCTTCACGCCGGGTTATGTCGCCGACATGGAACTGGCTCCCCAGCTGGCCGAGATCGGCGTGATCCTGCTGATGTTCGGCGTGGGCCTGCATTTCTCGCCCCAGGATCTGATGAAGGTCAGGAAGGTCGCCCTGCCGGGCGCGATCGTGCAGATCGGGGCCGCCACCGCCATGGGCTGGTTGCTGGGCCGGTTCCTGCTCGGGCTCAACGACGTCGAGGCCCTGCTGCTGGGGTTCTCGCTGTCCGTGGCCTCGACCGTCGTGCTGATCCGCGCCCTGGAAGAGCGCAAGCAGTCCAAGGGCGAGATCGGTCGCATCGCGGTCGGCTGGCTGATCGTCGAGGATCTGGTGATCGTTATCGCCCTGGTCCTGCTGCCGCTGATCGTGGTGCCGGCGGGGACGGTTCTGGACACGGGGGCCCTAGCTTCCAGCATCGGCCTGACTCTGCTGAAGGTGACGGCCTTCGTCGGCCTGATGCTGATCGTCGGCGGGCGGGTGCTGCCCTGGCTTCTAGTGCGGATCGCGCACACCAAATCGCGTGAGCTGTTCACCCTGGGCGTTCTGTCCATCGCCCTGGGCATCGCCTGGCTGGCCTATGCGGTGTTCGGCGCGTCCTTCGCCCTGGGGGCCTTCGTCGCCGGTCTGGTGCTGAACGGCACACCCCTGGGCCATAATGCGGCCGAGCGGTCGCTACCGCTGCGTGACGCTTTCGCCGTGCTGTTCTTCGTCTCGGTGGGGATGCTGTTCGACCCATCGATCATCCTGCGCGAACCCATAGGCGTGCTCGGCGTGGTGTTCATCGTCATCATCGGCAAGTCGCTGGCGGCGCTGGTCATCACCGGCCTGTTCAAGCTGGACCGGAAGACCGGCCTGACCGTCGCGGCCAGCCTGGCTCAGATCGGCGAGTTCAGCTTCATCCTGGCGGCGCTGTCGATGTACCTGGGGGCGATGAGCCGCGAGACGCACGACCTGATCCTGTCGGCGGCCCTGCTGTCGATCACGCTGAATCCGTTCGTCTTCGCCTGGATCGACCGGATGGGAGCCAAGCCGGACCCCGCGCGGATCGCAAGGGCCGAGGCCGCGGATCCCGAGGGTATCAGCGTGCCCGAACTGACCGAGATCGACCACGTCAAGAACATCCCCGAGCCCACAGCCCCCGACCCCAAGCCGAAGGCGGGTTGAGCCGTCACAGCACTCCGATCATCGACGCCACGAGCGGGTGACGGACGATGTCGCGCTCGGCCAGGTGAACCACCGCGATGTCGGGCACCTTTTTCAGCTTCTCGGAAATGTCCGACAGGCCCGAGACTCCGGGCAGCAGGTCGGACTGGTGGGGATCGCCGGTGACCACCATGGTCGAGTGCCAGCCCAGCCGGGTCAGCAGCATCTTGAGCTGGACATAGGTGCAGTTCTGGGCCTCGTCGACGACCACGAAGGCGTTGTTCAGGGTGCGCCCGCGCATATAGCCGATGGGCGCGATCTCGATCAGTCCCTCGGCCATCAGGGCCTTGACCCGTTTCATGCTGAGCCGGTCCGACAGGGCATCGTAGAGCGGCCGCAGATAGGGGGCCAGCTTGTCCTCCATGTCGCCGGGGAGAAAGCCGATCGATTCGCCCGCTTCGACCGCGGGGCGGCTGAGGACGATACGACCGACCCTGCCCGCTTCAAGCGCCTCGACCGCCTTGGCCACCGCCAGATAGGTCTTGCCGGTGCCGGCCGGGCCCAGCGCCAGCACCATATTGTGGTTGTCGATGGCCTCCATCAGCTCGGCCTGACCGTCCGACTTGGGCTTGAGCGTCTTCAGATAGGCCTGGTCGCGGTCGTCGTTCGATGGATAGGGCGACCAGCCCTGGCGCTGATTCCCGCGGCCGTTGCCCACGTGCGGGGGAAGTCGCCGGACCTTGGCCTCCTCGATGAACTGAGGGGTATCGAGCACGCCGAACTCACGGGCGGCTTCGCGGGTCTGACGCTTGAGGGCTGAGCGCTTGGTCATGGACGCCTCCAGGGCATGAAAAAAGGCGACACCGGAACGGCATCGCCTGACTGGGCTTGGGGGAGGAAATCGCGACGGATGGCTGCGCGACGACCGGGGTCGGGACGAAGACCGCCGGGAGCGGCCCGCACCTTGGGGGGGATGTCGTTCAACGGGTAACCCCGTCGAGCCCGGCACATCATGCGCCACCTCCGAAAGCGACTGCGCCGGATGAAATCCGGCGGCGAGGCCGGGACCCTCGGGTCTCGAATCGCCTCAACATACTGAGGCTAACGTGGTTTAAGGAGTGTTAAACCCCCAATCTGATTAATATAGAGGCGTGTTCGGATGAGTGTTTACACCTTGGGCGACAAGAAACCCCAGCTTCCACCCGAGGGGGAATACTGGGTCGCGCCGAACGCCACCGTCATTGGTGACGTGATTCTGAAGCCGGGGGCCAGTGTCTGGTTCGGGGCGGTGGTGCGGGGCGACAACGATCCGATCACCATCGGCCGCGACACCAACATCCAGGACGGCAGCGTCCTGCATTCCGATCCCGGCGAGCCCCTGACCATCGGCGACGGCGTGACGGTCGGCCATATGGTGATGCTGCACAGCTGCGAGATCGGCGACAACAGCCTGATCGGCATCGGGGCGGTGGTGCTGGGCCGGGCAAAGATCGGCAGGAACTGCCTGATCGGGGCCAATACCCTTATCACCGAGGGCAAGGTGATCCCGGACTATTCGCTGGTGATGGGCCAGCCGGGCAAGGTGGTGCGGACGCTGGAGCCCGGCCAGGTCGAGGCGCTGAAAGCCTCTGCGGCCCACTATGTCGCCAACTGGAAGCGCTACGCGACAGGGCTGTCGAAAGCTTAAGCGACGCGGCGGCCCTGAAGCGCGATCAGCTGGGGCCGGGCGCGGGGCGGTTCGCCGACCGCCAGGCTGGCGTGGGCCGACAGGCGGGTCGGCGGCCGGCTTAGGGGCTGACTGAAGCCGCGCGGACGATAAAGACCGACGATCCGGTTCGCTCGACCGCCGGGCCCCCGCATCGGCACCAGCGGCATTTCGAAACCGCCGGGCAGGCGGGGGCAATCCCCGGTGAGGATCACGGGACGAATCTCGCGCAGGCACTGGGCCAGAGCCAGTTCGACCAGGGGCAGGGAGGCATGGTCCCACAGGTCGCGCCAGGCAGAGCCGCTGAGCGGGCGTCCGTGCAGGGCCTCGATCCAGTCTCCGGCCAGGCGGATGCGGGTGGCCTGCGGGCGGTACTCCAGCAGGAACAGTCGGGTCACCAGCGGCCCCAGCGACAGGGCGTCGAGATCCTGCCGGTCGGGAATGCGCGAGGCACCCGGAAGGGCGCTCCAGGTCTCGATCAGCCGTGTCGTCTCAGTATGAAACATCCCGAAGGCTCCTCGGGCGTGTCGCCGCAAGGAGGAGGCCACGGCAAGGCGCAACGGAAACGAAAGGGTTTTGCCCGCATGTTGGGGGGTGAACGGCCCGGTTCTTGCTGGAATCGCGGCGACTGACCACTGAAGGAGACCTGCGCATGCGGGTGCGGATCATCCAGGGATTGGTGGCGATGGCGGGCTTTTTCGCCGTCATGGCCGCCGCCGATACGGCCCAGGCGCAATGCGGACCGGTCTGTCCGCCACCGCCGCCTCCGTGCTGCGAGCCGCCGCCCCCTCCGCCGCCCCCGCCGCCTCCGCCCAATCCGTGCTGCGAGCAGCCGCCCGCCCCGCCCTGCTGTGGCGGAGGCGGCAACGTCAATGTGAACATCAACGTCAATGCCAACGCCAATGCCTCGGCCTCGGCGCGTATCAACGCCCGGGGTGGCTCGACCGTGGTCGTGGGCGGCGGAGGCGGGGCCTATTTCAGCTCGACGCCGCGCTATCCCACGACCATCCAGGGCCTGAACGTCGAGGGCGGACTGATCCGCGAGACGATCCGCGTGCCCTATACGGAGGTTCGCCGGTTCCGGAAGCGGGTGGTGATCCAGGCCGTCTGTATCGACGATCGCAATGTGCCGCACCCGGCCTCACAGGTGCGCGGCGACCGAGAGATCTTTGAGGATTATGAAGACGAACTGTACCGCTGCCTGGCTGGCAGCTGGCTGCAGATCACCATTTCGGAATACCAGGGCGAAAGCCGCGTCGACCACGGCGAGACCCTGACCTGCCGCAAGGGCGAGGCCCTGTGGTACGGCGGTCGCGAAAGCCGGATGGAATGCCGCCCGCAACGCCCGGAGCGGGAATGCAACGAACGCTCTCTGCTGCGCCGCTACGGTGCCGGGGTGAAGATCCTGACCCTCTATCGCGAGGAGACCTACACCGAATACCGCGAGGAGATCATCGAGCGCGAGGGGCTGGCCGTGTCGGGCGCGTTCCTGATGCTGGATGGCGGCGTCGGGTCGCGCGGCTACTGATCGCTTGCCTGAAGCGAGGGTTCAGCCCTCCTTCAGGTGCGCGCGCACAAATTACGGGCGATCGGCTCTCTGTCGGTCCTCCTGAGAGAAACTGGCCCCGGAATCGCTTCCGGGGCCTTTTTTCTTACTCAGCCTGGGCCTGCGCGCGCGGGGTCACCTGGATACGATAGGCCTCGGTGGGCACCAGATATTTGCGCGCCACGGCCTGCAGGTCCGCCGGGGTGGCCGATTCGATATCGCTGAGCGCCGAGCGCAGGGCCGGCAGGCGGTTCGGATCGGTCTGGGCGTCCTGAAGTTCGGACATCCAGAAGCCGTTGGTGTTCTGGCTGCGGCGCAGGGCCTCGACGCGCGGGCGACGCGCGCGCTCCAGTTCATCTTCGGTGACCGGGCTGGCGACCAGTTCGGCGGCGATCCGGTCGACATCGGCAAAGAAGCCTTCCAGTTTCTCGGGCGGGGCCTCGATGGCAGCCGACATATAGCCATAGCCCTCGAAGGTGCCGGACGCCGTGGCGCTGACCTGGGGTGAATAGGTCACCGCCTGGCCTTCGCGCAGTTCGTCGATCAGGCGCAGACGCAGCACATCGGCCAGCAGGCGCACCATGCGGGCTTCGCGCGGGTCGCTGAAGTTGTCACCGGTCGGCCAGGCGACAAAGCCCAGGGCCTGGTCCGGACGACCGCCGTGCTTCAGCTCGACAGGCTGGGCCGTGCCATCCGGGAAGGTCGAGGTGCGGGCAGTCGCCGACGGGCTGGGGGCGGGGCCGCGCGCCGGCAGGCTGCCCACGGTGGCGGCCACGGCCTCTATGGCCGCATCGACCATGACGTCACCGACGATGATGACCTCGATCGGGCCCTGCGACAGGTCGTTGCTGACCAAGGTGCGCAGGTCCTCAAGCGACCAGGACGCAACCTGCTCGAGTGTCGGCACGGTCCAGCGGGCGTCGCCCGAACGCAGCAGGCCCGACCCGTCGCGGGCGAAGACGCCGCCGGTGGTGGCGTCCAGCTGCGGCAGGACCAGACGGAACTGGCCCCGGGCGCGCTCGAACGGCTCGGGTCGCCAGCCGGCGTCGGTCAGATAGGCGGTCAGCACCTGCATCTGCAGGTCCAGATCCTCGGTCCGGGTGGTGCCGGACAGGCGATAGGAGTCTTCATCCGCCGACAGGGAGACGCCATAGACGCGGCCCGACAGCACGGTTTCCAGCTGCTCGGCGGTCAGCTGGCCCAGTCCGCCTTCACCGAAGGCGGCGCCCAGAGCCAGGGTCGCGGTCGGTGTGTCGGTCGGCAGGGACAGGAAGCCGGTGCCCGTGCGGATCGAGACCAGCACCTGATCGTCGGTGAAGTCGGTCGGCTTGACCGTCAGACGCACGCCATTGTCAAAGGTGACGAATGTGGTCCCGATATCCTCGATCACCTGGGTCGAGGCGACCGTGCCGGGGGTACCGAACTGGGTATAGGGCCATTCCGCCCGGGCCTGGGCCTCAAGCGCCGTGACCGGCGTCCGCTGTGAGGCTTCATAGGCGGCGAGAATTGCCGCGTCGCCGCCCTCGATGGCATCCGGACCGGTGACGAAGATCAGCGGACCCTGACCGGTAAAGGTGCTGCGCAGGGCTGTGTTGACCTCGTCCAGCGTCAGATCGGCGACGATGGCCTCGAATATCGCCAGGTCGGTGGCCGGGGCGGTGAAGACCTCGTCGTTGTTGACCGAGGCCGCGAGACTGTTGGCCAGGTTGGGCGTGCGGCGCGTGGCGGCTCCGGCGACGTTCTCGGTCAGCGCGGTGCGGATCTCGGTGATCTCTCGGTCCAGCTCTTCCTGGGTGATGCCGAACTCCACGATGCGGCGCTGCTCCTGCTCGATGGCCTGAAGTGCGCCGTCCCAGTTGCCGTCCTGATAGACGGCAGAAACCGTGGCCACCTCGGCCGAGCGGAACAGGTTCGAACGGCTGCCCGAAGCGCCGATGAAGGGCGGGTTCTCGCCCCGGGCCAGACGTTGCAGGCGCCGGTTCAGCACGCGCGTGCCCAAACCTTCGACCAGGCCCTCGCGCTGGGTGGCCAGGGTGTCGGGACGGGTGTCGGGCGGATTGACCCAGGTGATCTGGATCGAGGGCTGAACCCCGGCTTCGATATAGGAACCGGCCTCGAGGCCGCGCGGCTGCACTGTGCCCAGCACCGGCTCGGCACCGTCGGGTGCGGGGTTCTGCCAGTCGCCGAAGGTGGCGATGATCTTGGCTTGCATCACATCGACATCGAAGTCACCCACCGCGATGACGGTGGCGCGCTCGGGGCGGTAATAGGCGCTGTAGAATTCGACGAAGCGGTCGCGCGGTGCATTGGCCAGCACAGAGGTCGAGCCGATCGGCAGGCGATTGGGGACCAGCTGGTCCTTCAGGAAGAACTCAAGCTGGGCCACGACCGACCGCAGGCCGGGTCCGGCGCGGGTGCGTTCTTCCGACAGGACGATGCCGCGCTCGCGATCAATCGCACCGGCGTCCAGGGTCGCGTTGCCCAGCATGTCACGCAGGATCATCAGCGAGGTATCGACGGTCTCGTCGTCGGTCCGCGGCAGATCCAGCTTGTAGACGGTCTCGTCAAAGCCGGTGGAGGCGTTGGTATCGGCACCGAAGGCCAGGCCCAGGCGCTCGAGTATCCGGGTCAGCTCGCCTTCGGGAATATTGGTCGAGCCGTTGAAGGCCATGTGCTCGATGAAGTGGGCCAGACCCAGCTGGTCCTCATTCTCCATCAGCGAGCCGGCGTCGATCCGGACGCGAAGCGAAGCCTGTCCCGGAGGCGTGGTGTTGCGCACGATCGCGTAGCGCAGGCCATTGGGGAGCTGACCGAACCGGACAGCGGCATCGGCGGGAATGTCGCTGATCTCATGGGGCCAGGGATCGGACGGGCGGGTCGTCTCGGCCGAGACGGCAACGGCGTCCTGGGCCTGGACCAGCGTCGGCAGGCCCGCTCCGGCGATGACCGCAAGGCTGGAGGCGGCGACAAGCAGAAGGCGGCGGGGAGAACGCATGGGGTGGCTCCTTTGGTCGCGGCCGCACAAATTCCACAGGGAAAGCGGGCACATGACGAATTCACAGGCCCGTTGGCGGGCCGTCGGAGACACCCTAGCGAAGGTCAGGCAGAGATTGAACGACTGCGGCGGGAATATTAACGAGAGTTAATTTCCGCCGCGGGTCACATAGAAGGTCGCGGCATTGCCGACCGCATTGGTGCCCGTGATCACGGCGCGGTTCGAGCCGTTGATCGTCGTCCGGGCCGTGGCACTGACGTTGCCGCTGTTAGCCTGGGTGTTGGTGGCGTTGATGTAGCCCGCACAGTCCGCGCAGGCGAAGCCGGTCACGACATTGCCGGCAGCATCGGCCCCGACATAGGCATCATAGCCCTGGGTGCCCGCGAACCGGGCGTTGACCGCAACGCCGCCCGTGTTGATCTGGGTGTTGTCGATCTCGACATAGATGTCGTTGTTGCCGACCGAGACCTCATTGGCGACGCCGCGCGCATAGGAATTGGCCGCGCCATAATCATAGGCGGTGACGATCGCCTCCGACTGGATCCGGCTGATGTTGTCCTGACGGGTGGTCGCGACCACCGAGCCGCCCTGATTGGACAGGACGACGCGATTTCCCCCGGCATTGGCGCGCCCGGCGAGATCCCAGGCATTGCCGGCATTGGCGCTGACGCCCGAATCGATGATGCCGCCGGTCGAGGTCTGGTCGATGGTCATGCGCTGCCCCGTGACCGAGGTACCGGTGACGGACACCACATTGGCGACGGCCTGGGCGGTGAACTCGGCCTCTGCCGGGATGTACTGGGTCGCGGCATAGTTGGAGGCGCGGATGTTGGCATCCGACGTCTGGACCACATTGCCCTCGAAATAGCTGCGCTCGCCGCCCAGGGCCACGATGTTGCCCATGGCCGAGGTATCGACATACGCCCCGCCCAGCAGACGCTCATTGCCCTCGGCCATGGTCGAGGTGGCGACGATCTCGACATCGCCGACGGTCTGGGCCGAATCAACCGCCAGATTGGCGTCATAGGCGCTGAGGCCCAGATAGTTGCCGTTGGCCTGGGTGACGCCGCTGACCACGCCCTCGGTATCGCCGCCCAGCACAAAGGTGGTCTCGGCGCGGACGTCCCCTTGCATCGACTGGATCGAGGTGACGGTCATGTCGCCGCCCTGTATCCCGCCCGCCAGACTGTTGCCGGTGGCGGAATTGCTGACGGTCACCTGCTCCGACGAATCGAACACCTCCAGCGTCTGTTCGGTGAAGACATCGCCGAACTGGATCTGTTCGTTCAGGACGATCGACGGGTCCTGATCCTGCGCGGCAGCCTCAGTAGCGACTGCGGCGCACGTCACCGTCGCGGCGATCATGCCAGCGAGACGGATCGGCGCGTGTCTGGCCATTGTTCGTCTCCGTGTTGGGATAGGCGGGGTAGTAGTTGCCGGTCTGGCCATAGGTGTCGCGCAGCAACTCGTTTCGGGTGTCGAGACAGATTTCCGGTCCCGGGGCACCATAGAGGTTGGCCATGAACTCGATGATGGCGCGCTCGACCAGCGAACGGACGGCCAGCTGAACGGGCTCGAAGCCGCCTTCGCCCGCCGAGATGTCAAAGACATTGCCGTTCAGGAAGTCGAACACATTGGCCGAGATTTCCCGGCCGATGATCTGCTTCTGGTACGAGACCACATCGACGATCTCGAGCGAGGTCGTCTGCACGAGGCGCAGGTCGAGGGCGACGTTCATCACATAGACGCGGCCCTGGAAGACGCCCGAGAACGGCGTGTTGGTATCGGCCTGGCCTCCGCCAAAGTCCCAGCCGCCCGAGCGGATATTGTAGTTCACCTCGGTGATGCCGCCGACGATGTAGAAGTCCGACCCCGGAACCTGGCCGGCGATGATGCGGCGATAGCCGGGGTCACCCGGGCCGCCCATGCCCTCGTCACCGATCAGCTTGTTGTTGGCGTACCGCAGCTCCAGTTCGGACACCGATGTGTCGAAGCGCTCGACCATGACCGCGCCCGACTTGGCCAGGGCCGAGGTGGCCATCAGGGACGCGCCGCCGGTGATCTGGCGACCGCCGTCCGGAGAGATGGTGCCGGTATAGTCGGCGATCTGGCCCACGGCGATGCGCGGGGACGGAAGGCCGTAGGTGCGCGCATAGTCCGCCAGGCAGAACAGGGCGGTGGAATAGGGAGTGGGATTGGCGGTCACCGGCGCATTGCCGATCGGCGTGGCATAGAGCCCGGCATTGCTGGCCACCGGGGCGATGCAGCCCCCCAGCAGGGCCGCCGCGGCACAGGCCGCTCCGGCCGGTTTCAGCCAGCGAAGAATCGGGGCGTCGCTCATGGCAGGTCGATGGTCCCGTTCAGCGCCGTTCCGGCGTTGACGTTGCCGGTATTGGTCTGGGTCGAATTGACGATGACGGTGTTCCAGTTGCCCTGGACCACGACGTTGAGATTGTTGCCGATGGCCGTCGCGCCGCCGATGGTGGTGCCGCCGTTTCCGTTGCCATTGGTCAGGTTCCCCCAGCTGGAGACGCCTCCGCTGGTGCGGGAATAGGCCGAAGCACCGGTCTGGATCAGGCCGTTGACGATCAGCCGGTTGCCGTTCTGGTCGCGGGTCGAACCGGTCTGTGGCCGGGCCGTCGTATAGCGCGCCGCGCCATAGCCGGCCTGATAGGTACCCGTGCCAGAGCTGCCGGCCGATTGGGCGTGGACCGCGGCCGGCAGGGCCAGAAGTGTCGCTGCAGCCGCAGCCGCCAGTTTCAGTCGCATGAGGGCGCTCCCGCGCTGTCTTTATTCAGGGGCAGACACAGCAAGCCCCGTGCCAAAATGGAGCAGGGTTATTAAGAAGCGCTTGAGATCGGCGGCGGGCACGCGCATCTCTGGCGTATGAACAGCCAGCCGTGGGGCACCCGTCCAGCCGACCCCTTGCCGCCCACCCGTGAGCCGATTGTAAAGGTGCCGCCCGCCGCCCTGGTGCTGGCGATATCGATGCCGGTGCTGTTCTGGCTGCAGCTCCGTCTGCCGGACATGGGTTTGAAGTGGGCCTTCTATCCGGCGGATCTGACGTCGACGCTGGGCTGGCCCGGTATCCTGACCGCCATGCTGCTGCACGGCAGCTGGACCCACGCGATCCTCAACGCCGTGACCGCGCTGTGCTTTGCGCCCCCCGTGGCGCGGATGTTGCCGGGTCGGAGGGGGGCAGGGGTCTTTGTTCTTTTCTACACGGGGTGCGGGATCATGGCCTCGCTGGGATATGGCCTTCTGCATCAGGGCAGCAGCGATCCGATGGTGGGAGCCTCGGGCGCGGTGTCCGGCCTGCTCGGCGCGGCGATCCGCCTGATGGGGCGTCCGTCCTGGGCGGGGCCCAAGCCTCTGGACGACCGTCGGGCCCTGACCATGGTGGGTGTGCTGTTCGCCATTAATGCCGTGGTCGGTCTGATCGGATATGCCCCCGGAACGGAGGGCGCGCGCATCGCCTGGGAAGCGCATGCGGTCGGCATGGCCGTGGGCTATCTGGCGATCGGCCCGCTGTTCCGATGGTCGCGCAGATGGGGTCCCCGGTTCGGCTGAGCCTTTGGCGAATCGGCGCGGATTTGCGTCCGGGCCGGGACTGAGCGATCCTGCGGATGTGAGCGGCCCGGTCCGCGGTCGTTCAATCTCATGAGGGAGGAACGCCGTATGCTCGTCACCGAGATTCTCAAGGACAAGGGCGACGCTGTCTTCTCGGTGGCGCCGGACAGGACCCTGGTCGATGCCTGCCGGGAAATGCAGACGCGCCGCATCGGGGCCGTAATGGTCTGTGAGGCCGACCGGGTCGTGGGCGTGTTGTCCGAAAGGGATGTGGTCCGGGCCGTTTCCGCATCGGGGCCCGAGGCCCTGTCCGAAGCAGTGGGCACCTATATGACGCGCGATGTGGTGTTCGCCGAGCCGACCGACACGGTGGCTATGCTCATGAGCCGCATGACCGACCGCCGGATTCGCCATCTGCCCGTCCTGAAAGACAGGCGTCTGGTCGGCGTCATCTCGATCGGCGACGTCGTGAAATGCCAGATCGAGGAGGCCACGCGCGAGGCGGAAAGCCTCAGGACCTATATCGCAGCGGGCTGACGCCTTCGGGGTCCCAAGGATGCCGGAATTCGGCGATGCCGGAATTCGGCGATCCGGAGTCTTTCAGAAAATCGTCACGAAAGGCGGTTTCGGGGTTGCGGACCGAAAGGACGGCTCGTATATCGCCGCCTCGCTCGGAAACGGGCCGACGACGGAACGCGGGGCGCCACGGCGCACAGTGATCCAGGTGGAAATAAAGACCTTCGGGTTCTTGCTTCCTCCACAGTCTTCGGTTAAGTTCCGCGCCTTCGATCGAATCGTCGGACTGCCTCGGGGAGGTGTTTCCATCTCCCTCTGGCGCTTTGCGGCCGGATCACCCCGAACGGGTTGAAACGACCGGAAAAAGCTCCGAAAGTTCGATTGACACGGGGTCGGCACCTCACTAGAGACGCCGCTCCCGCCGCCCACGGACCTCCCGAGGTTCTGACGGCGGGCCGGTGAAAAAGTTCTCTTCGGAGCGCTTGACACCAACCATCGAGGCGACTACATCGCCGCCTCCGCCGCAACCGGGCGCTAAACGGTCGGGCCGCTCCGGTGGCTCACGGTCTTTGAAATCGTTGATCTGGAAAGAGAAACGCAGGCGGCGGTGTTCTAGGATCGGTTCTTCGGAATCGATTGTCGACACTGACATCTGCGGTCTTTTTGAAAAGACATACCATGTAACCGGTCTTCGGATCGGTGAACGTGGGATCTCGTCAAGAATACGTAGAACTAATGCCAGACGATCTTCGGATCGTCATGCTTAGGTCAGAAGTCAACTCAACCTGAGAGTTTGATCCTGGCTCAGAGCGAACGCTGGCGGCAGGCCTAACACATGCAAGTCGAACGGACTCTTCGGAGTTAGTGGCGGACGGGTGAGTAACACGTGGGAACGTGCCTTTAGGTTCGGAATAAGCCCGGGAAACTGGGTCTAATACCGGATGTGCCCTTCGGGGGAAAGATTTATCGCCTTTAGAGCGGCCCGCGTCTGATTAGCTAGTTGGTAGTGTAATGGACTACCAAGGCTACGATCAGTAGCTGGTCTGAGAGGATGACCAGCCACATTGGGACTGAGACACGGCCCAAACTCCTACGGGAGGCAGCAGTGGGGAATCTTGCGCAATGGGCGAAAGCCTGACGCAGCCATGCCGCGTGAATGATGAAGGTCTTAGGATTGTAAAATTCTTTCACCGGGGACGATAATGACGGTACCCGGAGAAGAAGCCCCGGCTAACTTCGTGCCAGCAGCCGCGGTAATACGAAGGGGGCTAGCGTTGCTCGGAATTACTGGGCGTAAAGGGCGCGTAGGCGGACATTTAAGTCAGGGGTGAAATCCCAGAGCTCAACTCTGGAACTGCCTTTGATACTGGGTGTCTTGAGTGTGAGAGAGGTATGTGGAACTCCGAGTGTAGAGGTGAAATTCGTAGATATTCGGAAGAACACCAGTGGCGAAGGCGACATACTGGCTCATTACTGACGCTGAGGCGCGAAAGCGTGGGGAGCAAACAGGATTAGATACCCTGGTAGTCCACGCCGTAAACGATGATTGCTAGTTGTCGGGCTGCATGCAGTTCGGTGACGCAGCTAACGCATTAAGCAATCCGCCTGGGGAGTACGGTCGCAAGATTAAAACTCAAAGGAATTGACGGGGGCCCGCACAAGCGGTGGAGCATGTGGTTTAATTCGAAGCAACGCGCAGAACCTTACCACCTTTTGACATGCCTGGATCGCCACGGAGACGTGGTTTTCCCTTCGGGGACCAGGACACAGGTGCTGCATGGCTGTCGTCAGCTCGTGTCGTGAGATGTTGGGTTAAGTCCCGCAACGAGCGCAACCCTCGCCATTAGTTGCCATCATTTAGTTGGGAACTCTAATGGGACTGCCGGTGCTAAGCCGGAGGAAGGTGGGGATGACGTCAAGTCCTCATGGCCCTTACAGGGTGGGCTACACACGTGCTACAATGGCGACTACAGAGGGATAATCCCAAAAAGTCGTCTCAGTTCGGATTGTCCTCTGCAACTCGAGGGCATGAAGTTGGAATCGCTAGTAATCGCGGATCAGCATGCCGCGGTGAATACGTTCCCGGGCCTTGTACACACCGCCCGTCACACCATGGGAGTTGGTTCTACCCGAAGGCGATGCGCTAACCGCAAGGAGGCAGTCGACCACGGTAGGGTCAGCGACTGGGGTGAAGTCGTAACAAGGTAGCCGTAGGGGAACCTGCGGCTGGATCACCTCCTTTCTAAGGATTGACCTCCAGATGTTCTCACGAACGTCTATTGGTTATCCAAAAACAAGCGGGACGCCGCCGTCTTCGTTTCTCTTTCCTCTTTCGCCTCGATGGCGTCGGCATACGGCCGGCACCGTCGATGGCGCGATCGCGAGCTCGGGCGTCCAGCCTGACTTTCGCGCTGCCCATAGGCCCGTAGCTCAGGTGGTTAGAGCGTACGCCTGATAAGCGTAAGGTCGGCAGTTCGAGTCTGCCCGGGCCTACCAGCCCCGCTGGTCAGACGCAGCCCGATAAGGTCGCCGAAGGGGCCATAGCTCAGTTGGTAGAGCGCGTGCTTTGCAAGCATGAGGTCGTCGGTTCGATCCCGTCTGGCTCCACCAGCTCGCTCGATCGCAGAAACAGATTGCAGTGACCCGCTCGGGTGACTGCGTTGACATTGTGAAGGAAGAATTTGACCGGCCTGTTCATAGGCTTTGAGGTCAGGTTCGAGAAGACATCGTCTGGCAAGTAAAACCAGGCATGGATCCGGTCTCCACCTCTTTCCAGGGACCGGGCCATTCATGCATGGGTTTTGCTGAGAAACGATCAAGCGTTGAAGGGCTTCTGACGGATGCCTTGGCGTAGAGAGGCGATGAAGGACGTGGCAAGCTGCGATAAGAGCCGGGGAGGCGCTAGCACCCTTTGATCCGGCTATTTCCGAATGGGGAAACCCACCTTTACAGTCTTCCAACTTTGCTCTCCCCTATCCTTTACGGGGTGGCGAGGGTACGGATTGGCGGATTGTTAAAAGGTATAATGACCTGAATACATAGGGTTATTAAGCGAACCCGGGGAACTGAAACATCTCAGTACCCGGAGGAAAGGACATCAACCGAGACTCCCGTAGTAGTGGCGAGCGAACCGGGACCAGGCCAGTGCTCTTGTGAAATAAAGGCGAACGATCTGGAAAGATCGGCCATAGCGGGTGACAGCCCCGTAGCCGTCAAACAGCAAGAGACTCGAGTAGGGCGGGACACGTGAAATCCTGTCTGAACATGGGGGGACCACCCTCCAAGCCTAAGTACTCCTCTACGACCGATAGTGAACAAGTACCGTGAGGGAAAGGTGAAAAGCACCCCGACAAGGGGAGTGAAACAGATCCTGAAATCGGAAGCCTACAAGCAGTCGGAGCCCCCATGCGGGGTGACGGCGTACCTTTTGTATAATGGGTCAGCGACTTCATGTGTCGAGCAAGCTTAAGCCGTTAGGTGTAGGCGTAGCGAAAGCGAGTCTGAATAGGGCGATAAGTTCGACGTATGACGACCCGAAACCAGGTGATCTATCCATGAGCAGGATGAAGGTAAGGTAACACTTACTGGAGGTCCGAACCCGTGAATGTTGAAAAATTCTGGGATGACTTGTGGATAGGGGTGAAAGGCCAATCAAACCTGGACATAGCTGGTTCTCCGCGAAATCTATTTAGGTAGAGCGTCCGACGAACTCCTTGGGGGGTAGAGCACTGGATGGATGCGGGCTGCGCGAGCGGTACCAATTCTAACCAAACTCCGAATACCCAAGAGAGCTATCGGGCAGACACACGGCGGGTGCTAACGTCCGTCGTGAAAAGGGAAACAACCCTAACCATCATCTAAGGCCCCCAAGTAACGGCTAAGTGGGAAACGATGTGGGATTGCTTTGACAATCAGGAGGTTGGCTTAGAAGCAGCCATCCTTTAAAGAAAGCGTAACAGCTCACTGATCAAGCGATCCTGCGCGGAAAATGTAACGGGGCTAAAGCCGTTCGCCGAAGGTATGGGTTTGCAGTTTACTGCAAGCGGTAGCGGAGCGTTCCGTAAGCCGGTGAAGGTCAACCGCGAGGTTGGCTGGAGGTATCGGAAGTGAGAATGCTGACATGAGTAACGATAAACAGTGTGAGAAACACTGTCGCCGAAAGACCAAGGGTTCCTGCGTAAAGCTAATCTGCGCAGGGTTAGTCGGCCCCTAAGGCGAGGCTGAAAAGCGTAGTCGATGGGAAGCAGGTAAATATTCCTGCACCAGCTGGAAGTGACGGATGGCGTAAGTTGTCAGGGCTTATTGGATTGTCCTGGCAGCGAAGCTGTCCCTGGAAATAACTCCAGCAGAGACCGTACCCGAAACCGACACAGGTGGTCAGGTAGAGCATACCAAGGCGCTTGAGAGAACTGTGCTGAAGGAACTCGGCAAATTGCACGCGTAACTTCGGAATAAGCGTGACTCACTCTGGGCAACCAGAAATGAGTGGCACAAGCCAGGGGGTAGCGACTGTTTAGCAAAAACACAGGGCTCTGCGAAGCAGCAATGCGACGTATAGGGTCTGACGCCTGCCCGGTGCCTGAAGGTTAAAGGGAGGAGTGAAAGCTCCGAACTGAAGCCCAGGTAAACGGCGGCCGTAACTATAACGGTCCTAAGGTAGCGAAATTCCTTGTCGGGTAAGTTCCGACCTGCACGAATGGCGTAACGACTTCCCCACTGTCTCCAGCACAGGCTCAGTGAAATTGAATTCCCCGTGAAGATGCGGGGTTCCCGCGGTCAGACGGAAAGACCCTATGAACCTTTACTATAGCTTCGCCTTGGCGTTAGCGACCGTATGTGTAGGATAGGTGGGAGGCTATGAAGCCGGGGCGCCAGCTCTGGTGGAGCCATCCTTGAAATACCACCCTTACTGTCGTTGACGTCTAACCGAGATCCGTTATCCGGGTCCGGGACATGGCGTGGTGGGTAGTTTGACTGGGGCGGTCGCCTCCTAAAGTGTAACGGAGGCGCGCGATGGTGGGCTCAGACCGGTCGGAAATCGGTCGTCGAGTGCAATGGCATAAGCCCGCCTGACTGCGAGACTGACAAGTCGAGCAGAGACGAAAGTCGGCCATAGTGATCCGGTGGTCCCGCGTGGAAGGGCCATCGCTCAACGGATAAAAGGTACTCTAGGGATAACAGGCTGATTTTGCCCAAGAGTCCATATCGACGGCAAAGTTTGGCACCTCGATGTCGGCTCATCACATCCTGGGGCTGGAGCAGGTCCCAAGGGTATGGCTGTTCGCCATTTAAAGTGGTACGTGAGCTGGGTTCAGAACGTCGTGAGACAGTTTGGTCCCTATCTGCCGTGGGTGTTCGAAGCTTGAGAGGATCTGTCCCTAGTACGAGAGGACCGGGATGGACATACCTCTGGTGGACCTGTCGTGGCGCCAGCCGCGCAGCAGGGTAGCTATGTATGGAATAGATAACCGCTGAAAGCATCTAAGCGGGAAACTAACCTCAAAACAAGGCTTCGCTGAGGATCGTGGAAGACTACCACGTTGATAGGCCAGGTGTGGAAGTGCGGCGACGCATGAAGCTTACTGGTACTAATAATCCGATCGGCTTGATCGTTTCTCAGCAAAACTCATTCGGTTTTACTTGCCGATAATAATCGTGACGATGTCTTCTCATTAATCCCCTATCTGCCTGGTTGACCTGGTGGCTATGTCGGAGGTTCCCCACCCGATCCCATTCCGAACTCGGTCGTTAAGCCCTCCAGAGCCGATGGTACTTCGTCTTAAGGCGCGGGAGAGTAGGTCGCTGCCGGGTCTACCAGTCAGATAGGGATTAAAACGATGTCGCCTGAAGCCGCTTTTGCCTCGGGGGCATGTCTCGAACCTTTTCTTCCTTCACCTTCTCCTTTCCATCTTTGACGCGGGATGGAGCAGCCCGGTAGCTCGTCAGGCTCATAACCTGAAGGTCGCAGGTTCAAATCCTGCTCCCGCACCCAAGATCAGACGCCGTCCGGTTCCCCCGGACGGCGTTTTCCAATTCGGCTCCAGGACAAGAAGCCGCCGGGAGCGGGCCGCCGGCCGGAGGACTCTGGTGATCCCCCGACAGGGTTTCTCACATTCCTCACAAGCGCGTGAACAAAGGATTGCCGATACATTCCAGAGGACGGTGCAATCGTGTGCAAAATGTGAGGCTTCCGGCCGTGACCGGCCGAAATTTGCCTCTGGTGCGCGCCGTAAACATTCACGCGCGTGATAGGGAATGTTGACAGGCGGGCGATCTCGTGTCCCTCTCTGGCCAAACGTCGGCGCTCATGACCGGCGTAAGGGAGGGAATTTGATGAAAGCGACACTTCTCGCGTCGGCCTGTGCCGTCGCCACCCTTGCGGCGCTCGCGCCGACCCTGGCCATGGCCCAGGAGCAATCGGGCGAGCGGGATCCACAGGACCGCGCCACCACGGTCGAGGAAATCATCGTCACGGCGACCCGGCGCGAGGTCCGCCTCCAGGATGTTCCGCTCAGCATCACGACGCTGTCGCAGGAAGATCTGAACGAGCGCGGCATCGTCGGCTATGAGGGGCTGGCCGAGGCCACACCCGGCGTGGTGCTGAACCGTCCCACGGCCAACTTCAACAACTTCACCGCCCGCGGCGTGAACACCAACGGCTACAACGCCAATCTGCAGAGCACGGTCGCCATCTATATTGACGAGCTGCCGATCTCGGCCAACGGCAACTCGACCATCCTTGACCCCAGCCTGTATGATGTGGAGCGCATCGAATTCCTGCGCGGGCCCCAGGGCACGCTGTTCGGCTCGGGTTCCCTGGCCGGTGCCCTGCGTATCCTCACGCATGATCCCGACCCCTCGGCTTTCGATGCCTCGGTTCTGGTCGACTATGGTGTGATGAAGGGCGGCGGCCTGCGCCAGCGCTACAATGCCATGGTCAATGTGCCCCTGGTCGAGAACGAACTGGCCCTGCGCGTCGTGGGTTTCTCGCGCAATGAAGAGGGCTGGGTCGACAACATCGGCACCGGCATTGAGAATTCGAACACCCTGATCCAGTACGGCGGACGGGCCATCCTGCAGTGGGAGCCGACCGAGCGCTTCACCGCCCGGTTGATGTATTCGCACGAGATCAGCAATCCGCATGATTCGGCCCTGACCAATCCGGCGAGGGGCCAGGACGTTCGCCTGTCGGACCGGCCTGATCGCTTCACCAGCGACATGACCAACTACAATGCCACCTTCGAATACCAGTTCGACGGCGCGCACCTGACCAGCTCGACGACCTACGGCAAGTACGACCAGCGCTTCTATGTTGACCTGGCCGGCACCTTTGGCCAGGCGATCGCCTTTGCGCTCGACGCGGATGCCTATGACACCAATCTGGTGCACGAGACCCGGATCGTGTCGGAAGCCGGCGGGGACTTCGACTGGTCCGCCGGTGTCTTCTACTTCCGCCGTCGGCGCGACGTCGACTATGCCTATCGGTCCAATGAGGCCTTCCTGGCCGCCAGCGGCATCACCGGCCTGCCGGACGAGTATTACCAGCGCTTCGGCGTGCACATCGTCAGCCACGAGATGGCGGCCTTCGGGGAACTGACCTACCGCTTCAACCCCGACCTCTGGATCACCGGCGGGCTCCGTTATGGCTCGACGGACGCCCAGGGCTTCACCGAGGACTGGGGCTATAATTCCGATTATCTCATCCGCGCCCTGTTCGGCATTCCCGGGCCCGTGACCATCACCCCGATCGTGGCCGCCGAGGGGGTCAAGGCCAAGGAAACCGGGCCGTCCTACCGGGTCAGCCTGTCCTGGCGGCCTGCGCCGAACATGACGACCTATGCCGCCGTGGCGACCGGCTTCCGTCCGCCGATCGTGAACGCCCGCGCGGGCGCGGTCAGCACCATCGATCCGACCGACATCGTCATTCCCTACGGCGCAGAGTCCGACAATCTCATCAACTACGAGGTCGGCATCAAGGGGAACTGGTTCAACCGTCGCCTCTACGCCAACATCGCGGCCTACTGGATCGACTGGAACGACCTGCAGGTCCAGGCCAACCGCGTGTCGGACTCGGTGCAGTTCGCCACCAACATCGGCGAGGTGACCAGCAAGGGCATCGAGGTGGAACTGTTCTTCCTGCCCGCTGACGGCTGGACGGTTTCGCTGACCGGGGCGGTGAACGACGCCAAGGTGACCCAGCTGACTGCGACTGAGGCCGCGGTTTCCGGCGCGGTTCTGGACCAGCGGTTGGCCGGTCCGGAGTTTTCCGGCTCTGTGCGCGTGACCTATGAGTGGCAACTGCGGCCCGGCATGATGGCCAATGCCTCAGTGGCGGTTTCCCACGTCGGCGACTTCCCCAACACCTTCCCCAACACGCCGGGACAGCCGGGGGTGCCGCAGGCGACGTTCGACTATACGGACTCCTACACCGTCGCGAATGCCAACTTTGCCGTCGCCTTCGACGAGGTCACACTGGCCGCCTATGTCGAAAACATCTTTGACGACCGATCGGTGACCTATGTCCACCCCGAAGCCTTCCTTGACGGCCGCTATGCCCGCCAGCGGCCCCGCACCATCGGCGTTCGCCTCGGTTATGAGTTCTGATCGATGACGACTTCGTCTCCTGTCGCCCCGGATGCGCGCCCCGCGCGTCCGGGAGCCCGGGCCTGGTTCGCGCTGGGCATCCTGTGCTTCGTCTATGTGCTGAACTTTCTGGACCGGCAGCTGCTGTCGATCCTGGCCAAGCCCATCCAGGACGAGCTGGGGGTCTCGGATACCCAGCTGGGTCTTCTCGGCGGTCTTTATTTCGCAGCCTTCTACTGCATTCTGGCCATTCCCGTCGGCTGGCTGGCGGACCGGACCAACCGGGTCAAGGTGCTGGCCTTTTCCTGTGCCCTCTGGAGCGCCGCGACCGCCGCCTGCGGCCTGTCGACCAATTTCGGGCAACTGGCTGTATCGCGTATGGCGGTCGGCGTCGGCGAGGCGGGCGGGGTTCCGCCGTCCTATGCCATCATCTCGGACTATTTCCCCTCGGGCACGCGCGGGACGGCGCTCAGCCTGTTCAACCTCGGCCCGCCGATCGGACAGGCCCTGGGGGTCGCCTTCGGGGCCTCGATCGCCGCCGCCTATTCCTGGCGTCTGGCCTTCATCTGGGTCGGTGTGATCGGCGTGATCACGGCCGTGATCGTCTGGTTCGCGGTGCGCGAGCCGAAAAAGGGTGGTCTGGATGCTCCGGTCGCGCCCGCGCCCGTCGCAACGACCGATCCCGTGGCCCCGGCCCCGACCGGCTTCTGGTCGACCGGCAGGATGTTCTTCGCCAACCCCGTCCTGCGCGGCATTTCACTGGCCTGCGGCGCGACCCAGTTCGTCACCTACGCCCTCCTCGGGTTCGCCGTGCTGTTCCTGCAGCGGGAAAAGGGCATGACGCTGGAACAGGTCGCCGTCTGGTACGCCCTGGTGGTCGGGGTCTGCGTCAGCATCGGCATGTTGGTCTCCGGCCGGTTGATCGATCGCCTCTCCAAGCGGTCGAAAACCGCCTACGCCTGGTTGCCGGCCATCGGTCTGGCGATCGCCATCCCCTTCTTCGCGGGCTTTGTCTGGGCTCCGACGTGGGAGCTGTCGCTGCTGTTTCTGACGGTACCGATGGCGCTCAACTACTTCTATCTGTCGCCCTCGATCACCCTGGTCCAGGAAACGGTGCGCCCGGATCAAAGGGTGATGTCCGGAGCCCTGCTGCTGCTGGTCATGAACCTGATCGGGCTGGGGCTGGGGCCGACCTACCTGGGCTTCGCCAGCGATGTCTTCCAGGCCAATGGCTATGAAAATTCCCTGCAAATGGCCTTCTACAGCCTGATCGCCTTCTACCTTCTCGCGGTGGGCATGTTCCTGGGCATGGTCGGCAAGATCCGTCGCCAGGTCGCGCGGGAGGCCCTGGCATGAGGCATCTGCTTACGGGACTGGTCGCGGCCCTGGCCCTGGCGGGCTGCGCCTCGACCGACTCCGCGCGCGCCCAGACGGCTCCGGTCGTTGAAGCGCCCGCCGGTGCGGTCCGGGGCGAGGCACTGGACGGTGTCAACGCCTTCAGGGGCATCCCCTATGCCCTGCCGCCCACCGGCTGGCGACGCTGGCGCCCTCCGGCGGACATGCCGCGGTGGACCATGACCCGCGACGCGACACGGTTCGGCGCGGCCTGTCATCAGCCGATCGCGCGCGGCACCAGCATCTATGCGGGCGAGCCGATGGAGATGAGCGAGGACTGCCTGTTCCTGAACATCTGGACGCCGGAAGGTGCCCGGGGCGCCCCCCGAGGTGCGCCCGTGTTCGTCTGGATCCATGGCGGCTCCCTGGCCACCGGGGCCGGCCACGAACCCATGTACGACGGTGCCCGCATGGCCGCCCAGGGCGTGGTCGTCGTCACGATCAATTACCGCCTCGGCGTGCTGGGCTATCTGGCCCATCCCGAGCTGAGCGGCGAGTCGCGCAAACGCATCTCGGGCAACTATGGCCTGCAGGACCAGATCGCGGCGCTCGAGTGGGTGCGCGACAACATCGCGGCTTTCGGCGGCGATCCGGGCAATGTCACCATCGCGGGGGAGTCCGCAGGCGCGCTCAGCGTCATGTATCTGATGACCTCGCCCGAGGCGGAGGGACTGTTCCACAAGGCCATCGCCCAGAGCGCCTATATGCTGTCGATGCCCGAGCTGCGCTCGCGCACGCATGGCGACCCGCCGGCCGAGGATGTCGGCCTGTGGGTGCAGGCCCAGCTGGGTGCCGCCAATCTGGCCGGGCTGCGCGCCATGGATGCCCAGACGCTTACCGTCTCCGCGCAACAGGCCGGCTATGCCCCGTTCGGTACGATCGACGGCGTCTTCCTGCCCCATCAGATGGCACATGTGTTCGAGCGGGGGGAGCAGGCCCCGGTGCCTCTGCTGGCGGGCTTCAACCAGGGTGAAATCCGTTCGCTGCGATTTCTGGTGCCGCCGGTGCCCGCCGACGCCGCGACCTATGAAGCGGAAATCAGGGCGCGATACGGCGATCTGGCCGACGATTTCCTCGCCCTCTACCCCGCCGACGACATGGCCGAGAGCATGCTGGCGACGCCCCGCGACGCCCTCTATGGCTGGACCGCCGAGCGGTTGATGCGGGCCCAGACGGCCCTGGGCCAGAACGCCTATCTCTACTTCTTCGATCACGGCTATCCGGCGGCGGACGAGGCCGGGCTGCACGCCTTCCATGCGGCCGAGATCCCCTATGTGTTCGGCAATCCCGATCGCCTGCCTCCGCGCTGGCCCGCCGTGCCCGACACGCCGACCGAGCAGGCCCTGTCCGACGCCATGATGGCCTACTGGCTCAGCTTTGCCCGGACCGGGGTGCCGATGGCCGAGGGACAGCCCGCCTGGCCCGCCTATGGTCTGACCGCGACCTATATGGCGTTCGAGGACGGCCCCGTCGTTCGCCACCGTCTGATACCCGGGATGTTCGAGCTTCACGAGGCGGTGGTCTGCCGTCGACGGGTGGCGGGGGGCATCCCGTGGAACTGGAACTTCGGTGTGGCGTCTCCGCCGCTGCCGCCCGTGACCCCCGTCTGCCAATGATTGACGGGGATATGCAGGCCTGGGCGCTGACGCTCGACAAATTCCTGGACCATGCGGCCCGCTGGCGGCCGGACGGGCAGGTGATCACCGCGCGTGGCGACGGACGGGTCGACCGGATCGGCTATGCCGCCCTGCGGGACCGCAGTCGCCGGGTCACCGCCGCCCTGGTCCGTCTGGGAATCGCGCCGGGCGACCGTGTGGCGACCCTCGCCTGGAACAGTCAGGCCCATGTCGAAGCCTGGTATGCGGTGATGGGCATGGGCGCGGTTTGCCACACACTCAACCCCCGTCTGACCGAGGCGCAGCTGGTGTCCATGCTGTCCCAGTCCCGTGCCCGCATCCTGATCGCCAGCGCGGACCTGGAGCCCGTTGCGCGGCGCATCGTGGCGCGCACGCCGTCGCTCGAGCGCCTGCTGGTGATCGATGCCGGGGGCGATGGCGCGGACCGGCTGGAAACCTTCCTCGAGGCCGAGACCGGCGACGGCATCCTCTGGGGCGACTTTCCCGAGACCACGCCCAGCGGCCTGTGTTTCACCTCGGGCACGACCGGCGCGCCCAAGGGCGTCAGCTACACCCACCGGTCCAGCTATCTGCACACCCTGCGCCTGCTGCAGGCCGACGTTATGGGAATCACCGGATCCGACAGCGTGCTGGCCGCCGTGCCCATGTTCCATGCCAATGCCTGGGGCCTGCCGTTCGCGGCACCGGCGGCGGGGGCCCGGCTGGTGCTGCCCGGGCGCTGGCTGGACGGGGCCAGTCTGGCCGGTCTGATCAATTCCGAGGGTGTGACCCTGGCGGTCGGCATCGCCACCGTCTGGCTGGGCCTGGTCGAGTATCTCGACGCCCACGGCGGCGAGACCCCGACGCTGGAGCGGGTCGTCGTCGGCGGCGCGCCCATGCCGCCGGCCCTGATGGAGCGGATCGAGCAGCGGCTGGGTGTCATCGTCCAGACCAGCTGGGGCATGACCGAGATGTCGCCGCTGGGCACCTGTGCGCCCCGGAACGGCCCGCGTGCCGCCCAGCTGTCCGGGCGTCCGGCCGTGGGCGTAGACCTGCTGCTGACCGATGCCGACGGTCAGCCCCTGCCGGAACAGCGCGGCGTCGAGGGGCATCTGCATGTCCGCGGAGAAGCCGTGATCGACCGCTATTTCGGCGAAACAACCACCGCCACCAATGCCGACGGCTGGTTCTCGACCGGCGATCTGGCCCGCATTGACGAGGCCGGAAACCTGATCATCACCGGTCGGGCCAAGGACCTGATCAAGTCAGGTGGCGAATGGATCAATCCGGCTGAAATCGAGGCCGTGATCAATGAGCATCCGGCGGTGTCGCTGGCCGCCGTGATCGGGCGTGCGGATCCCAAATGGGGCGAGCGTCCGGTGCTGGTCATCCAGGCCCGCGACACACCCGACGTGACCGACGAGGACCTGCTGGCCGCCCTGCGCGGACGGGTTGCGCCGTGGTGGATCCCCGATGCCGTTATACGGGTGGGGCAGATGGCTCTGGCCTCGACCGGCAAAATCGACAAAATGCGTCTGAGAGTTGAGTATGGCGACAGCTAACCCGAGGTCCGAGATCAAAGCGCCCCGAGCCCCTGCCGAGCCGCCTGTCGCCGCCAAGCGCCGCCGTCGCACCAAGGTCGAACAGCGCGCCGACATGATGGAGCAGATCCTCGACGCGGCCGAGTATCTGTTCTCGATCCATGGCCTGTACGGGGTGACGTTGAAGGATGTGGCCAAACGGGTCGGCGTTCACCACACCCTGCTGAACTACTATTTCACCGACAAAAAGAAGCTGTTCGACGACGTCATCGCGCGGCGCGCCGGCGTCACCAGCACCCTGCGGATGCAGGCCCTCAACGACTATGACGCCGCGACAGGCGGCAAGCCGACGGTCGAGGGCGCGCTCCGGGCCTTCCTCGATACCGACCTAGACCTTTACGGCCAGGGCGGCGAGAACTGGAAGAACTACGGGGCGCTCGGCGCGCAGGTGTCCAACACCCCCTACGGGGCGGAACTGTTCGACCTGCACTTTGACCCGGTGGTCATGCGGCTGATCGAACTGCTGAAAAAGGCCCTGCCGGACTGTGCCGAGGAAGATATCTTCTGGGGCTACCACTTCGTCACCGGGGCGCTGATGCTGACCCTGGCGCGGACCGGGCGCATCAACCGCCTGTCGGGCGGCCTGTGCGATGCCGACGACTTTGACGCCATCAAGGACCGCATGGCGACCTTCATGGCCTCGGGCTTCATGTCGATCTGCAAGCCCAGGACCAACAGCGCCGACTAGGCGCCTCACCACGGTTTCATCATCTCAAGACGGGGGAGTAGCGCATGCGACTCAACGGACGAATCGCGATTGTCACCGGGGCCGGTGGAGGGCTGGGCCGCCAGCATGCCCTATTCCTCGCGCGTCAGGGGGCCCGCGTCGTGGTCAATGACATGAATGCAGAGGCTGCCGAGGCTGTGGCGGCCGAGATCACTGCAGCGGGCGGCGAGGCCTTCGGCGTGGGCGCCTCGGTCACCGATGAAGCTGCGGTTCAGGCCATGGTCGAGCGGACGCTGGCCGAATGGGGGCGCATCGACATCCTGATCAACAACGCCGGCATCCTGCGTGACAAGAGCTTCGCAAAGATGGACATGGCCGACTTCCGGCTGGTCGTCGATGTGCACCTGATGGGCGCGGCCATCTGCTCCAAGGCGGTCTGGGGCGTGATGCGCGAGCAGGCCTTCGGCCGCATCGTGATGACCACCTCTTCGTCCGGGTTGTTCGGGAATTTCGGTCAGGCCAACTATGGCGCCGCCAAGATGGCCCTGGTCGGCCTGATGCAGACGCTGGCCATTGAGGGCCAGAAATACGGCATCCGCATCAATTGCCTGGCCCCGACCGCCGCAACCGGCATGACCGAAGGCGTGCTGTCCGAGGCCAGCCTGAAGCAGCTGGATCCCGCGCTGGTCAGCCCGGCCCTGCTGCCCCTGGTCGTCGACGATGCCCCGAGCCGCGCCATCGTCTGCGCCGGTGCCGGCCATTTCGCCCGGTCCTATGTGACCCTGACGCCCGGCCAGTTCATCGGCGGCGGGCCGGACGCAGGCGAGCGCCTGCTGGAGGTTTGGGACCAGGTTTCGGACGACACGGGCGCCATCGTCCCCGAATACGGCTTCACCCAGGCCGAACGCGAGGTGGCCAGCGCCGAGCGACATGGCCGGGTGCTCGTGGACTCATGACCCCGCTCAGCCGTCAGGCTGCGACGACCACGGCGCGGTCGGCGTCCAGCACCAGCGACACGGACTGGCCCTCTGCGGGTATGGGCCCGGCGTGGCTGACGGTCAGGCGCTGATCTCCGTCCGGCCCGGCAATCTCAACCGTGACGGCGTTGGTATGCCCCGCAAAGCGCCGGGCCACCACGGTCGCCGTCACGCCCTGATCCGCCAGCCGGACATCGCCGGACCGCACCAACAACTGCCAGTCAGTGGCCTCGCCATCTGGTTTTGCGAACCGTCCCAACGGCGTCGTAACCGTCTGGCCGTCGGCGCGGGCCGGCAAGGCTTCGACCGGCCCCAGCATGTGCGCGGCGGCCAGCGACACGGGTCGCAGATAGCAATCCTCGGGTGTCCCGGCCTGTAGCACCTTGCCCTGATCCAGCAGCACCAGATGGTCCGCCATGGCCAGGGCATCCTCGGCATCATGGGTGACGATCAGCACCGCCGCGCCCGCAGCCCGCAGCGCCGGGGTCAGGGCATCGCGCACCTGGGCCCGGAGTGAGGCGTCCAGCCCGGAAAACGGCTCATCCATCAGCAGTACGGCGGGCTCGCGCGCCAGCGCCCGGGCCAGCGCCACCCGTTGCTGTTCGCCGCCCGACAGGGTCGAGGGCCAGGCCTTCGCCCGGTCCTCCAGCTTCAGTGATCGCAGCAGGGTCAGCGCCCGGTCCCGCGCCTCGGCCCGGGGCATGTGTTTCAGGCCAAAGGTGACATTGCCCAGCACCGTCTTGTGCGGAAACAGGGCATGTTCCTGAAACATCAGGCCGATGCCGCGATGTTCGGGCGCAACCATGTGTCCGGGCCGGGACAGCAGCGTCTCGCCCAGGCGAATTTCACCGGCATCCGGTCGCTCCAGCCCGGCGATCAGGCGCAACAGTGTGCTCTTGCCGCTGCCCGACGGACCCAGCAGGGCCGTCACCTGTCCGGGTACCAGCCTCAGGTCGACGCCGTGCACCCCGGCATCCCGCCCGTAGCGGCGAGCGAGTCCAGTGGCGGTCAGTGTGGGGCGGTCGGTCATGGCTCTCCGGGGCGCGAGGCGCTGATCTTGCGGGTCAACCACAGCACGGCGGGCAGGGCCAGCAGAACGAGCAGCAGGGTCGGCCAGCCGGCATTGGCCAGCCGCTCGTCCCGCGCATAGTTGTCGGCCATCACCGCCAGCGTGTCGACGTTGAACGGACGCAGCATCAAGGTGGCGGGCAGTTCCTTCATCACATCGACGAACACGACCAGGGCAGCGGTAAACAGGGTTCCGCGCGCCAACGGCAACTGGACGGCCCAGGCGGTGCCCGTCTCGGAGCGGCCCAGCATGCGTGAGGCCTGCACCACCGACGGCGTGACCCGGGTCAGCCCCGCTTCGATCGGCTCGAAGGCCGCCGCCATCAGCCGGGCCGCATAGGCATAGATCAACAGGGCGATACCCAGCCCGAAGCCCCCAACCGATCCGGGCACCAGCCGCCACAGGACGGCGGCGGGGATCAACAGGCCGATGGCCATGACGGCACCGGGTGTTGCATAGCCGAGGCTGGCGATGCGCGCCGCCAGCGGATGTCGCGTCGATCCAAGGGCGAGCAAGGCCGCAAGGGCGACCGTCACTAGCGCGGCGATCACCGCCAGACTGACGCTGTATCGCGCGGCATCGAGCAGACGCGGCCACTCGGGCGTGATCCCGATCATCTTGTGCGCCATCCAGCCCAGCGGCAGAACGAGGCCCAGACCGACCAGCATCAGGCAGAACCCGGTCGCCAGCGCGGCCTTGAAGGGAGACAGTCGGTGAAGGCTGAGGGGGCGCCAGCGCCCCCGTCCGCTGTCGTGATCCGCGCCCGAGCGGCCCATGCGCTCGATCCACATCAGTACGGCGGCAAAGGCCAGCAGGGGCAGGGCGATCCGGGCGGCGGCCTCGACCGAGCCGAACACGAACCAGGCCCGCACCACGCCGGTGGTCAGGGTCTGCACCCCCAGAAACTGCACCGCGCCGTAGTCGGCCAGGGTCTCCATCACCGCCAGCGCCACACCGGCGGCCAGGGCCGGCCGCGCCATCGGCAGGGCCACGGTCAGAAAGGCCCGCAGCGGCGAGGCCCCCAGCATACGCGCGGCCTCGACCGCTTGCGACGACTGGTTCAGCAGCGCCGCCCGCATGGCCAGATAGACATAGGGGTAAAAGGCCAGCGACAGGATCAGGCCCGCCCCGCCAAGACTGCGCATCTCGAACGGCATGTCGAAGCACAGCGTGCCCCGCATCCAGATGCGCAGGTCGCCGGCCGCGTCGAACAGATCGGCATAGCCATAGGCCAGGGCAAAGGCCGGGGCGGCCAGCGGCAGGGCCAGTGCCCAGCTCAGCCAGCGTCGCCCCGGAAAGTCATGGCCCACCACCAGCCACGCCGCCGTCACGCCAAGAACCGCCGTCAGCACCGCGACCTGCGCCGACAGGGCGACCGAGGTCAGGGCATAGCGGGTCAGGTCCGACAGGGCGATGTCCGCCTGGCCGTCCCCAAGCGCCGTCGCCACAACGCCGATAAGGGGCAGAATGGCGACCAGCGCCGCGCCAAGGCCCATCCACACCAAAGGCGAAAGCCCGCCCCGGAAACCGGAGCGGGCCTTCAGTCTGGTCGGGGCAGGGGTCGGGCCTATCGCCAGCCCGCCCGGCTCATCAGGGCCTGGGCCTCGGCCTGCCGGGCCCCATAGCGGGCGACCGACATCGGGTGGGCCTCGAACGGCGCATATGCGCTGACCGGTGCGGGCACCGTCACCGACGGGCTGGCCGGGTACTCATTGTTGTGTTCCGACACCATGGTCTGGGCTTCGGGCGAGGCCAGGAATTCCAGCAGCTTGACCGCATTGTCATAGTTCGGCGCATGAGCCGCGACGCCCCCGCCCGAGATGTTCACATGGGCCCCGCGTCCGTCCAGCGACGGGAAGGCCAGCTTGACGCGCGAGGTGATCTCGCGGTCGCCCGCGTCCTCGCCCGACGCCAGTCGGATGTAATAATAGCTGTTGGTGATGGCGATCTCGCAGATGCCCGCGCCCACGGCCCGAATCTGGTCCCGGTCGCCGCCTTCCGGCTGGCGGGCCAGGTTGGCGACGATGCCGCGCACCCATTGTTCGGTCTTTTCAGGACCCCATGCCTCAAGCAGGGCCGCCACCAGCGACAGGTTATAGACATGGTCGGCCGGTCGGACGCACAGCTTGCCGCGGAAGCGGGGCGAGGCCAGTTCCTCATAGGTGTCAACCTCTTCCGGACGCACCTTGGCCGCATCGTAGGCTACAATGCGGGCCCTGCGGCTGAAGCCGTACCAGTGGCCGTCCGGCTCGCGCAGATTGGCGGGAATCGCGTCCTGCAGGACGGTCGAATTGGCGGGCTGGAACAGGCCGGCCTCCTGTGCCCGCCAAAGGGCCCCGGCGTCGGCCGAGACGAACACATCGGCGGGGCTGGCGTCACCCTCGGTGCGCATGCGGGCGATCAGGGTGTCGGCATTGCCTTCGATCCGGTTGACGCGAATGCCGGTCAGTTCGGTGAAACGCTCATAAAGCCGCAGGTCGCTGTCATAGTGGCGCGCGGTATAAAGATTGACCACGCCCGCGTCGGCAGGCGGCGTCCCCCCGGTTTCGGTCCCGGACTCGGGCTGACCACAGGCGGCGACCAGCAGGCCAAGGGCGAAGGCGCCGACCAGGGCGCGGACAGAGGCAAGGGGCTTCGGCATCGAACTCTCCTGAAATGTGCTGCCGTCCTAACGTGATTGAGAATGTTTCGCAACAAGATCGCGGGTCCGATTGTGGAAACCGTAAAGGCTTCCGGTGCGCTATAGTGACGCTGTATCAGGAGGGTGGACGTCATGATCATGAAGATGTGCCGGAATGCCGGCCTCTGGAACGTCGTCTGCGGCCTGTCGCTTGTGGCCGCCTGTTCCCCGGAACAACGCGACCCGCCGGATCCCGTCGAAGCCCCCGATTCCAGCGAGGCGCCAGTCAGCGGCGTGGCGATCGCCTACGACTGCGCCAGCGGAGAAAGCCTCTCGGTCGTTTACGGAAAGGACCGCACGGCCGCCCTGACCTATGAGGGCAGGTCCTACCGCCTGCGTCCGGTGACCTCCGGCAGCGGGGCCCGCTATGCCGGCGAGGACCTGGAATGGTGGTCTGCCACCCGGGACGGGCGCGAGGAAGGCCGCCTCAGCCGTCTGGACGCGGAAGGCCGGCCCCAGGGCGTCGAGCTGGAGCGCTGTGTGCGCAAGGGACAGCCCCTGACGCCCGCCACCACCCCGCCTAGCCTGGCCCGGGCACCCGCCTGCGCGGGTCCGCAACTGGCGCTCGAGATCGAAAGTTCGGATGCCGGGGCGGGCAACCGGGGAATGGTGGTCTCGCTCCGCAATGCCGGGACCGAGACGTGCAGCATCACGGGCTACCCGGGCGTGACCTTGATGAATGAGGAAGGGCGTCCCGTGGTCAGTGTGCGTGCCGACCCCTGGATGCGGGGGGATCCGGAGCGCCCGCTGCGACCGGTCGAGCTGGCCGCGGGGGCCAGGGCGTATTTCGACATCGGCTGGACGGTCGTGCCCCACGAGAGCGAAGGTGAGACGCGGTGTCCCGAGACCCGCGGCCTCAGGGTTACGGCACCCGGCGACACCGCCCCCCTGACGCAGGAAACGCGGATGACCATCTGCGGCGGCCGCATCAAGGTCGGGCCGGTGCGCGCCACCGCTGAAATGTCCACCGGGAGCTGATGCCGAAGCCGTGACATCGGGCAGGGCTTTATGCCGCCGTCAAAACCGTCTAGCGGAGCGCCCATGACGAGCTTCCACGACCGCATCGCCGCCGAACTGGCGGACATCGACGCCCAGGGCCTGACCAAGCCCGAACGGGTCATCGCCTCGCGACAGGGGCCCGTGATCGAGGTGGCGGGCAAGAAGGTGCTGAACTTCTGCGCCAACAACTATCTGGGTCTGGCGGGGGACGAGCGCGTCGTCCAGGCCGGCATCCGGGCCCAGGAACGCTGGGGCGCGGGCACTGCCTCGGTCCGCTTCATCTGCGGCACGCTGGAAATCCACAAGGAGCTGGAGCGCGCCATCGCCGACTATCTCGGCTTTGAGGACACCATCCTGTTCGCCGCCGCCTTTGACGCCAACGGCGGCATCTTCGAGCCGCTGTTCGGGGCGGAGGACGCCATCGTCTCGGACAGCCTGAACCACGCATCAATCATTGATGGCGTCCGCCTGTGCAAGGCCAGGCGCTACCGCTTTGCCAACTCGGACATGGACGATCTGGAGGCCCAGCTGAAGCAGGCCCGGGCCGACGGCGCGCGTGACATCATCATCGCCACCGATGGTGCCTTCTCCATGGACGGCTATGTCGCCAAGCTGGCCGAAATCCGGGCGCTGGCCGACCGCTACGACGCCCTCATCATGGTGGATGACTGCCACGCGACCGGCTTCATGGGCCCGAAAGGGCGCGGCTCCTATGCCCACTGCGGGGTCAAGGTCGACTTCGTCACCGGCACCTTCGGCAAGGCGCTGGGCGGGGCCATGGGCGGCTTCATCTGCGCGACCGCGCCGGTGGTGGCCCTGCTGAAGCAGCGGGCCCGGCCCTATCTGTTCTCCAATGCGCTCAGCCCCGCTGTCTGTGGTTCCTCGCTCGAGGCCATCCGTATCGCCGCGGGGGAGGAGGGCGACGCCCTCAGGAAACAGCTGTTTGCCAATGCGGCCCGCTATCGCGCGGCCATGACCGAGGCCGGATTCGACCTGCTGCCCGGCGAGCATCCGATCATTCCGGTGATGCTGGGCGACGCCCGCCTCGCCCAGGACATGGCCGCCCGCATGCTGGAGCTGGGCGTCTACGTCATCGGCTTCAGCTTCCCAGTGGTGCCGCGTGGCCAGGCCCGTATCCGGACCCAGATGTCCGCCGCCCACACCTTCGATCAGATCGACCAGACCGTTGAAGCGTTCAGAACAGCCGGCAAGGAATTGGGAGTGATCAAATGACCGACACCATGAAGGCCCTGGCCAAGATGAAGCCCGCCGAAGGGCTGGAGCTGATCGACGCCCCCATCCCCGAGGCCGGTCCCGAGGATGTGCTGATCAAGGTCCACAAGACCGCCGTCTGCGGCACCGACATCCACATCTGGAACTGGGACGAGTGGTCGCAAAAGAATGTGCCCGTCCCGATGATCACCGGCCACGAGTTCTCGGGCGAGATCGTCTTCATCGGCAAGGATGTCGACCGTCCGCTCAAGATCGGCCAGCGCGTCTCGGCCGAGGGTCACGTCATCGATCTCAACTCGGAAGCGGCCCGCGCCGGCCATTTCCACCTCGATCCCGCCACCCGCGGCATTGGCGTGAACCGTCAGGGCGCGTTCGCGGAATATGTCGTGGCCCCGGCCTTCAACGTGATCGAGTTGCCGGATGACGTCCCCTACGAGATCGGCTCGATCCTCGATCCCTTCGGCAATGCCGTGCACACGGCGCAGCAGTTCGACCTGCTGGGCGAGGATGTGCTGGTCACCGGCGCCGGACCCATCGGCATCATGGCCGCCGCCGTCGCCCGCCACGCCGGGGCGCGCACCGTCGTGCTGACCGACATCAACGACTTCCGCCTCGAGCTGGCGCAAAAGGTCGCGCCGGGCGTCCGCACTGTAAACACCCTCAACGAGGACCTGCGCGACGTCATCCCCGAGCTGGGTATGAAGGTCGGCTTCGACGTCGCCCTCGAAATGTCGGGCAGCCCGGTGGCCTTCAAACAGTGCGTCGACACCCTGATCATGGGCGGTGGCCTGGCCCTGCTGGGTATTCCGTCGAAGCCCATGGAAACCGACTGGGGCGCCATCATCCTCAAGGCCCTGACCATCAAGGGCGTGTATGGCCGCGAGATGTTCACCACCTGGCGCAAGATGCTGGGCCTGCTGAAGGCGGGGCTCGACCTTCAGCCGCTCATCACCCACCAGCTGGCCTACGATCAGTACCGCGACGGCTTTGAGGTCATGAAGTCGGGCAAGTCCGGCAAGGTCGTGCTCGACTGGTCAAGGGCCGCCTGATCAGGCGGCCACGGGCCGCCCGCCGGTCGCCCGGAACACCACGGCGGCAAAGGCGACCATGCCCAGCACCACCATCGTCGGCCCGGCGATCATCATCGGCGGCACCAGCGCCATCAGCGACGGTACGGCCAAAAGCTGGATCGTCAGGCCGATCATCATGACCGGCAGGCCCAGGACGGCCAGGGCGGCGTGGGCCTTGGGCAGCCATCCCGAGGCCGCCTCGGGCGCGACCCGATAGAACAGGCCGTACAGGAACATCGACACCCAGCCGAGCAGGTTGATGTGGGCGTGGACGGGCGACAGCAGGAACTGGTGGGTCATGCCCATCCAGTAGCCAAGCCCCACGCCCGTCAGGACGAACAGCACGGCCAGACGCAGGAACAGATTGGACAGTTTCATTTTCAGGTTCCCTCCGACAGGAGGCGCCCGTAAACCGCTGTTCCGCGCGATGCTCAAGTGAATAGGGGGTCAGCATTGTGGCCCTATTGGGCCAGCATCCGGATCAGCCGCGGTTCAAAGGATTTGGCGTCCGGCCCGGGCAGGGCCTCGGCCAGGCGGCCGTCCTCGAACGCCTCCAGTACGGTCGGGTGGATGTAGGACGACCGGCACACCGTCGGCGTATTACCCAGCAGGCCCGCGACCGTCCGGCAACAGGCGACGATCTTGCGCCGGGCATCGGTCGGCGAGGTGGCCGGCTCGACCTCCCGCAGCACGCGCGCGGCTGACAGCGTCCCGGCCCAGGTGCGAAAGTCCTTGGCCGAAAAGTCCTCGCCCATCGCCTCGCGGATATAGGCATTGACCGCATCAGACGTCACGGTGGCCAGGCCGCCCTCCGGGTCGCGGTACTGGAACACCGGCTGGCCGGGCAACTCGCGCAGGCTGCGGATGACCCGCGCCAGTCGCCGGTCGCGCACCGACACCTCATGGCTCTGGCCGCTCTTGCCGCGAAAGGCGAAGGTCAGCGAGGCCCCGTCCACCTCCAGGTGCCGCTTGTTCAGCGTGGTCAGCCCATAGGACCTGTTCTGACGGGCATAGCGGACATTGCCGACCCGGATCAGTGTCAGTTCCAGCAGCCGCACGACGGTGGCCAGCACCTTGTCGCGGCATGGCCCCCGCTTGTTCAGATCGGCCTCGACCCGGTCGCGCAGCCGGGGCAGGGCGCGGGCAAAGGCCGACAGCCGGTCGAATTTGGACTCCGACGCGTGGCGGCTCCAGTCGGGATGATAGCGGTACTGCTTGCGCCCCTTGGCATCGCGACCGATCGCCTGGATGTGGCCGTTGGCGCGTGGACAGATCCACACCTCCGTCCAGGCCGGCGGAATGGCCAGGGCGTTGATGCGTGCCCGCACCTTCGCATCGCGGATCACCTGACCGTCGCGATCAAGATAGGCGAACCCCTTGCCCGCGCGGCGGCGCGAGAAGCCTCTCTGTTCGTCGCTGCACCAGCACAGGCCGGGGGGCAGGTCGGTGTCCGTCTCGGACAGGGGGGAGGCCGTCATCGCGGCGCATACGGGGTCATGGCGGATCGGCAACGCGGTCACGCGCCGCACGGTTCCTCTTGACGCTGCGGCTCGCACGCCGACTTGACGGCCTGGGTCCGATCAGCGGTAAGCTGTGCATGGGCCGTCTCGGCCGGGCGACACGGGGGGACCGGGATGTTCAGAATTTTGCTTGGAACCCTGGCTGTAGTCCTGGCGGCAGCAAGCCCTGCCCACGCCCAGTCGCTTTATATGGTCTCAGCCGGTGACTCGGGCCTCGTGTTGGCTGAAAGGGACAGTTTGCGCTGGCGCGACGGCAGGTCGCAGATGACCTACCACGTCATTTTCCGGACGCCGATGGCGTTCGAAAAGACCTCCGGACGAGGCTACGACTGGGTGCAGGGCATGACGACCAGAGTCGAGTTCGATTGCGCAACTCGCCTGTTCAGGCCGATCCAGTTCAGCTTTTTTAACTTCACCCAGACCGCCATCGAACGATTTGACGGCGATCAGGACTGGGCAACACTGGCGGACGGCTCCGATCTTGATCGGGTGCGGGCCCTGTCATGCGAAAACGTCCTGCCTTCTGAAACGCACTTCCCAAGCCTGGCTGACGCGGCCTTCATCTTCTACGGCGTCGTTCACGACGCCGACGATGGATCCTGATGGCGCGACCGTCCGGATGCCCGGTTCCTCTTGACCCGGGCGTCGTACGGGGGGACGAGCGGGCATGAACTACCGCCACAGCTTTCACGCCGGAAACTTCGCCGATCTGGTCAAGCATGCCCTGCTGCTGTGGCTGGTCGACCGGATGCGGGCCCGGGGGCCGCTGACCGTCATCGACACCCATGCGGGGGCCGGTCTGTACGACCTGACCGGCGACGCGGTACGCTCGCGAGAGGCTGAGGCGGGGGTGGCCCGGCTGATGGCCAGTGACACCCTGCCCCTCGCGATCAAGGCTCTGGCCGAGGAGGTCACGGCCCTCAACCCCGACGGCGGTGTGCGCTTCTATCCGGGCTCGCCTCAGCTGGTCGCCCGCAGGCTGGGCGAGGGTGACGCCTACCTTGGCTTTGAGATGAACCCACCGGTGGTCGAACTTCTGGAACAGGCGCTGGCAGATTACCCGGCGGCCGAGGGCCGGGCCGGGGACGGTTATGAGGCGCTGGCCGGGGCGACCGCGAACCTGCGCGGCCCGCTGGTGCTGATCGATCCGCCGTTCGAACAGGCTGATGACTATCAACGCGCGGCCGACGCGGCGGCGGCGGTGGTCCGGCGCGACCCGACCGCGACGGTCGCCATCTGGACCCCGCTCAAGGACATGGAGACCTTCGACGGCTTCCTGCGGCGTCTGGCCGGAGCGGGCGCCAGCCGTGTGCTGGTGGCCGAGGCGCGCCTGCGGCCCCTCACCAATCCGATGAAGATGAACGGCTGCACCCTCGTCATGCTCAACCCGCCCGAGGGGGCAGAGGCCGTGGCGCAGCAAGTGTGCGGCTGGGTCGCGGAGACCCTTGGTGACACCGGCGCCCGCGCCGAGGTCTGGTGGGCCTCCCCATAAAATCGCCGTTGCTGCGGGTCCGCTTGCAAGCAGCAAGTCAATGACCGCTCTCGACCCTTAGGGGACACTACGGCTAAGGCGTCCGTCCCGTTTCAGCTCGCCGCTTGAAATACCAATCCAGCGCAATGATCACCGCAAGGCAGCCCGCAATGACGAACACTCGTTCTCGCGCCAGCCACGGACCAACAAGCGGCAGGTCGTCGATCAAACCTAAGTAACCCGCTGAAATCAATACGAGGATCAGTACGTAAAGGGCCGATATAGCGTTGCGCGCCCATGGCGGAGGGCGAGTGGCCAAGTGCCTTGCGAGATCATCGCCAGTTGGCGGTCCTCCGAACAGTCGGTCCAAGAAGGCGTTGCGTTTGGCAGGGTCTTCCATGAGCTACCTTCCCTTGCGTTTTGGAGGTGGTCAATGGTTTGCAACGTCCGCTTTCCGAACTTGGGCGAAGGTCGGCTCTAGACCCATTGCGGATGTTAGCTGTTGCCGGAGGGGTTTCAGCGGGTCGTGTCTACAACATCAGCGTCAAGACGCGTGGTATAGCCTTAGCGGACGCTGGCGTTGCCATGATGCGCGTATTTTGGAGAAGGGGCAGATGAGCTACGGCCCAATGCAGCTGATGATACTATTTGGCGGGGTGATCCTGCCCGCATTTCTCTTGGCGGAGGTATTTCACCGCATCGGAAAAAGTCGATGGTTCGGGCTACTCTGGCTGGTTCCCGTTGTGAACATTGTCGCCGTAGTCGTAGCCCTTTCCAAGCTCTTTGGCGCAAAAAAAAATCGAACTAGAGAGTGAGGGCATGGGCAGCATTCGGGCTGCTTTTTACGCTGTCCTCCGACGCTTCCTGAGGCGTCTCAGGCCTCCTCGAGGTCGCCACCTGCAGCCTACGAGAGTCCGCCTTCCATCTCGAGGTGACAGTCCGCTCTCGACCCATTGCGGACGTCTCTTCAGCCGGGCATGGCATCCGTATCGGGTCTGGTCGCCTTTCGACCTCGCCAAGCGTCATCGAGCTTGAGAATTAAAATCAGCACAACGCCAAGGCCCGTTAACAAGCTGCCCTCCATGAATGCGAAGCCGCCATTGATGACGACCAAGTGCGAGAGCGGGATGGGCTGATGACCGATCATGCCCCATTGGTTAAGCGTGCCTGTCGATGCGGCAAAGACCGCAATGACGGGAGAGATGCAGGTGAGAAAATAGGTGGAAGCCAAGCTCGTCTTTCGCAGGCGGCCTCTCATCACAAGGTCGATCACGACGATCACCAAGGTGATGCAAGCAATCACGAACCCGATCTGAAACGCCATGGTGACTGCTGGATCAACGCCATGGCGCAGGGCCGACAAACCCAGGCGTTCACTCGACCCGCTGTCCTCTATGGCCCAGACGTTGACCGACATGCTCACCCCCCCCCCCCCCCCGCGTTTAACGCCCCCATATTGCTTGAAGGGAGATGCTCGCACTAGCCCTCATGCTGAAGTCGCTACGCACTGTCCGCTTTCCACCCTCAGCGGACATTCCGCGAGTCCGCCTTTTTGGGGCATCGCGCTTTACTTACGAGTACACGGCCTCAGTCGAACATCTCGCCCGGTTCGTACAGATTGGGCTCAAAGGTCGCGAGATTCATGATCGGGCTCATGGCCTCGACGATGGCTGGATCGCGGGTCATGGCCTTCCAGTCCTCGCGGCTGGCCCAGACGCCATGCACCGCACAGACCTTGCCGTTCACGCCCCGATGCAGGGTCGCGGAAACGAAGCCGTCCAGCCCGCGCTGACGCCCGACCATGACGGTCAGCGCCTCCATCAGCGCATCCTGTTTCGCAGGGTCGCACTTGTAGACGTTGATCAGGACGACAGTGTCGGAATCGGCGTCGGACATGGCCGTCCCATAGCCCATCCCCCTTACCAAGTCGTGCCCCGGCGGCCATATCGACAGGATGACCGAGACCCGAATGCCCCGCATCGCCATCCTTGAGACCGGGGCCCCGCCCTCCGACCTGTCGCCCGAACACGGCCGCTATCCGCAGATGTTCACGCGGCTCTTGGGCGAGGGCTTCGACATCCGCAGCATCGACGTGCGCCACAGCGCGCCGCCCGATCCCGAGGCCTTCGACGGTGTCATCATCACCGGCTCGCCCGCCGGGGTCTATGACGGCGAACCCTGGATCGGCCGCCTGCTGGACTGGATCGCCTCGGCCAAGGGTCGGACCCGCATGGTCGGCATTTGCTTCGGTCATCAGGCCATGGCCCAGGCGCTGGGCGGCCGGGTCGAGAAGTCGGATCGCGGCTGGGGCGTCGGTCTGCATCGGTACCGGGTCGAACAGTCCGAACCCTGGATGCAGCCGCCCCTGACCACCATCGCCATCCCGGTCTCGCATCAGGATCAGGTGGTCGAGAGACCCGCCGGGGCCCGCGTGATCCTGTCCAGCGACTTCACCCCCTTCGCCGGGCTCGCCTGGGACGACGCCGCCGTCTCCCTGCAGGGCCACCCGGAGTTCACGCCCGCCTTCGCCGCCGCCCTCGCCGAGGGCCGCCGCGACCGCATCGGCGCCGACCGGGTCGACCCCGCGCTGGAAAGCCTCAAGGCCGCCAATGACCGCGACGTCGTAGGCGAATGGCTGCGGACATTTCTGAAAGGGTGAGTAATCGTCAGGTGCACGGCTCGCTGAATCGGATAGCGTCGGGTCTCAACCCGGAGACCTGCCATGACCCTGACCCTGAAAGCCCGTGACCTTCTGCTCGCCGCCCTGCTGCTTGCGATCGGCGTGCTGATCGGCCTGGCCTTCAACGCTGCACCCAGCAAGGCCCAGTCCGTCGGCGCTGGCAACTATGTCGCGGCCAACGGCACCGTCTACTACTGCCAGCAGCGCGCCTGCTATTCGGTCTTCTTCAACTGACCCCTACGGCCACTTCACCTCGGGCGGCATGGAACTGAGGATCGCCTCGACGTTACCGCTGGTCTTCAGGCCAAAGGTCGTGCCCCGGTCGTACAACAGGTTGAACTCGACGTAGCGGCCGCGCCGGACCAGCTGTTCCTCGCGCTCGGCCGGGGTCCAGGCCTCCCTCATGCGACGCCGCACAATGTCCGGATAGGCGGCAAGAAAGGCCTCGCCCACGTCGCGCGTGAAGGCAAAGTCCGCCGCCCGGTCGCCGCTGTCCAGATGGTCATAGAAGATGCCGCCCGTGCCGCGCGGCTCGTTCCTGTGCTTCAGGAAGAAATACTCGTCGCACCAGGCCTTGAAGCGCGGGTAATAGGTCGGATCATGCCGGTCACAGGCGGCCTTGTAGGCGGCGTGAAAGGCGATCGTGTCGGGCGCATCCTCGCGCCGGTCCACGTCCAGAACCGGCGTCAGGTCGCCTCCGCCTCCGAACCAGCCCTTCGTCGTGGCGATAAAGCGCGTGTTCATGTGCACGGCCGGCACCCGCGGATTGCGCGGATGGATGATCAGGCTGATCCCCGTGGCGAAGAAGCGCGGGTCCTCGGCCGCCCCCGGCACATGTCTGGCATAGTCCTCGGGGAAGGTGCCGTGCACGGTCGAACAGTGCACCCCGGCCTTTTCAAACAGCCGCCCGTGCAGCATGCCCATGACGCCGCCGCCGCCCTCGGGCCGCTGCCACTCCGTGCGCACGAACCGGCCGGGCTCGCCGGGATAGAGGGCGGGATCTGCCGCATCCTCCAGCGCCTCCAGCGCCGCATGGATCCGGTCGCGCAGGCTCTCGAACCAGGCGCGGGCTTCGGTCTTCAGGGTGTCGAGATCGGGGGCAGGGGCGCTCATGGCCGTGCTTCTAATCGCATTTTCACGCGCAGGGCAGGGGGAGGTCTGCCGCAGTCACCCGACCTGCCGCGTCCATTCCCAGCAGGCGATGCCGGCGCTGACCGCCAGGTTCAGCGACCGCGCCCCGGGCTTCAGCGGGATCAGCACCCGGGCGTCGGCGGCCGCATGCACGGGATCGGGTGCCCCGGACGGTTCGGAGCCGAACAGCAGGGTGTCATCCGTCTCGAATCGGAATTCCGTCAGGGGCTCGGCCCCCTTTGTGGTGAACAGCACCAGCCGTCCGGCCCCGCGATCCCGCTGGAAGGCGTCCCAGTCGGCGTGCCGTGTCATATGCCCCAGAGGCCCGTAATCCAGCGCCGCGCGCTTCATGGCGCGGTCATCGAAGCGGAAGCCGGTGGGCTCGATCACATGCAATTCCACGCCGAAACAGGCCGACAGGCGGATGCAGGCGCCCACGTTCTGCGGAATGGCTGGTTGAAAAAGGGCGAGACGCATTCTAAGGCCCTTCTACGCGTGAGCCGGGGGCTTGTCGCGGCTGGTTTTGCGAGTGTTTCTCAGCCACGCGCCGTCTTGCGGCGATGAGCCGCAAATCCGGTCCGCACGGCTGGTGTATGACGTCTCGCGTCAACTATGACGATACCGTCGATGGGCCGGCCTGGGTCCATCGGGGCCCATGATGAGGTGTGATGTGACCGAATCGGTCGAGCTGAACCACGACGGACACGGAGGGGGCGACGACGCCACCCGCCGGGATTTCATCCACATCGCCGCCGGCGCCGCCGCAGTGGGTGCCGGGGTCATGATGGCTTGGCCGCTGGTCAATCAGATGAACCCCGCTGCCGACACCCTGGCCCTGTCGACCATCGAGTTCGACCTGACCAAGGTCGCCGAGGGCATGCAGGTGGTCATCAAGTGGCAGGGCAAGCCCGTGTTCGTGCGCTACCGCACCCCGGCCGAGATCCAGGAGGCTGCCAACACGCCGCTCAGCGCGCTCAAGGATCCCCAGGCGGACGCCGACCGCATCAAGGCCGGTCATGAGCAGTATCTGGTGGTGATCGGCTCCTGCACTCACCTGGGCTGCGTGCCGACCTTCAACGCCGGGGACTACGGCGGCTGGTTCTGCCCCTGCCACGGTTCGCACTACGACACCTCGGGACGCATCCGCAAAGGCCCCGCGCCGACCAATCTGGTCGTGCCGACCTATGAATATATCTCCGACACCCGCGTGCGGATCGGCTGAGGACGGACGGACAGACCATGAGCGATCACGAATCCACCTACGTCCCCAAGACCGGCATCGAAAAGTGGCTCGACGGCCGCCTGCCGATCATCCGCTTCGGTGCCGACTATATGTCGCTGCCGACGCCGCGGAACCTGAACTACTGGTACACCTTCGGCGGCATTCTGATGCTGTGTCTGGTGATCCAGATCGTCACCGGCATCGTTCTGGCCATGCACTATGTGCCGAACACCGAAATGGCCTTCGCCTCGGTCGAGCGCATCATGCGTGACGTGAATGGCGGCTGGCTGATCCGCTATGTGCACGCCAACGGCGCCTCGATGTTCTTCATCGCCGTCTATCTGCACATGCTCCGGGGCCTGTACTATGGCTCCTACAAGGCCCCGCGCGAGATCATCTGGATCCTGGGCTGCATCATCTTCTTCCTGATGATCGCCACCGCCTTCCTCGGCTACGTCCTGCCCTGGGGTCAGATGTCCTTCTGGGGCGCCGAGGTGATCACCAATCTGATCGGCGCCGTGCCGGTGGTGGGTGAGCCCCTGCTGATCTGGCTGCGCGGCGGTCCGGCCATCGACAACGCCACGCTGAACCGCTTCTTCTCGCTGCACTATCTGCTGCCGTTCGTGATCTTCGGCGTGGTGGTGCTGCACCTGTGGGCGCTGCACACGGCGGGCCAGAACAATCCGGCCGGGGTCCTGATCCCCAAGGAGCGCACGGCCAAGGACACCCTGCCGTTCCACCCCTATTTCACGGTCAAGGACGGCTTTGCCATCATCCTGTTCCTGATCCTGTTCGCCCTGTTCGTCTTCTACATGCCGAACGCCCTGGGCCATGCCGACAACTACATCCCGGCCAACCCGCTGGTGACGCCGGCGCACATCGTGCCCGAGTGGTACATGCTGCCCTTCTACGCCATCCTGCGCGCCATCCCCGACAAGTTCGGCGGCGTGCTGGCCATGTTCGGCGCGATCGGCGTGTTGTTCGTCATCCCCTGGCTCGACACCTCGCGGGTGCGCTCGATGCGCTATCGCCCGACCATGAAGGTCTTCTTCCTGATCTTCCTGGTGGTCGGCCTCGGCCTCGGCTGGTGCGGGGCCCAGCTGCCCGACGCCCAGGTGGTGCCCGGCATGCCCAGCTTCATGCTGCTGGACGGCCAGCTGAACAGCTATCTGTGGCTGACGCGCCTGCTGACTGCCTACTACTTCGCCTTCTTCCTGATCATCATGCCCTGGGTCGGGCTGAAGGAGACGCCTCTGCCGGTCCCGGCCTCGGTCTCCGAGCCGGTGCTCGACGGCGGTATCCCCGAGAAGAAGGACTGATCGTCATGACCATTCAAAACGGGACCCCTTCCGCCGTGTTCAAGATCGTCGCCTCGGCCGTCGCCGCCCTCAGCCTGGTCGCCGTGGCCGCCCCGGCCGGGGCCGCCGGCGGTGGAGCCAAGCATCCGCGTTCGGGCGGATTCAGCTTCGAGGGGCCGTTCGGCACCTTCGATCAGGCCCAGCTGCAGCGCGGCTACAAGGTTTACCGTGAGGTCTGCGCCGCCTGTCACGGCATGGACCTGATGTCCTTCCGCAACCTCGGCCAGCCCGGCGGGCCCTTCTACGATTCGCACTTCAAGGGCGGACCGGCCGAAAACCCCTATGTCCGCGTGCTGGCGGCCGAGGTCCAGGTTGCCGACATCGACTCCGAAACGGGCGAGCCGATCATGCGTCCGGCCACCCCGGCCGACCGCTTCCCCAACCCCTATGCGAACGCCACGGCGGCCGCCGGGGCCAATGGCGGCGCGGCCCCGCCCGACCTGTCGGTGATGGCCAAGGCCCGTCACGACGGCGCCAACTACATCTACTCGCTGATGTCGGGCTATGTGCCGGCGCCTGCGGGCCTCCAGATCGCCCCGGGCCAATACTACAACCCCTATATGGCCGGCGACCTGTCCCCCTTCTGGACCGGTGATCCCGATCACGTGCCAGAGGGCGGCTTCATCGCCATGCCCAATCCGCTCTCCGACGGTCAGGTGACCTATGACGACGGCTCGCCCCAGACGGTGGACCAGTATGCCAAGGACGTCGCCGCCTTCATCGCCTGGGCGTCCGATCCCCACGCGACCGAGCGCAAGCGCACGGGCCTGGGCGTGCTGGCCTTCCTGTTCATCTTTGCCGGCCTGACCTACGCCAGCTACCGCCGCATCTGGAAGGGCATCGCCCACTAGGGGCAGCCGTTTCCACGTCGACTGATTGACCCGCCGGAGCCCGCGCTTCGGCGGGTTTTTCGTGGGCGGACGCCCCTCGTCTCCTCCCCATCTTGATGGGGAGGGGGACCCTGCGTAGCCTTGGCGAAGGAGGGTGGGGCCTTACCGCCTGCACTTCCCCAAGAACCCCTCCGTCACGGCGCTGACGCGCCGCGCCACCTCCCCATATGCGATAGGGAGGAGACAGATGACAGGATAGCCGCCGCCGAATTCCCCAACCCTTTCAACGCCCCTCCCGTTTCCCGGACCGTTCTTCCCGACCGGGTCGCGGGGTGTGCAACCCTCTGCCTGTCTCCGTCGCAGGAGAGGCGCCTCGGGACCCAGGCACTGACGCGGCGGCGGGGGCCGGTCGAGCGGGATTGCCCGGGGCGAAACCCCGGGGTCCGGGGCGTTTCTGGACGCCCCGCCCGTCGCGGGCCGAGAGACTGGGACCTGCTGTCGAACCGGGACAGGCGAGGTCGGGACCGCAAGCTTTTGGGCGCCCCGACCCCCGGCTGAAGAGACAGTCCCCCCAGGCGCTCGCGTGAACCGACCGGGGCGGCGCCAGGCCAGGTGCCGAAAATTCACACACGCTCCCTGACGGCGAAAGCACGGGAGCACACGGTTCCGGGCCCCCGGCCCGCGCGCCGCCCGCCTCTCCATAGCCTCTGCCCCCGGGGCGAGAGGGGCTTTCGCATACCCGCTCAACAGTTGCGTCGGCGGGACAAGGCTTTAGGGTCGCGTCTCCGGTTTCGTGAGAGGTGCCCCATGCGTCTGCTGTCCAGGCTGAGTGTTCTTGCTGCGGGGGCGGCGCTGGCCGCCTGTATGACCCTGCCCGGCGGCGCGGAGCCCGCTCGCCAGATCGATCCGGATCGCCTGTCGGCCCACGTCCGGCTCCTGTCGGATGACAGCTTCGAGGGGCGCGGCATCGCCACTCCGGCCGAGGACATGGTCATCGCCTATCTGTCGCGGGCCTTTGCCGAGGCCGGCTTTGAGCCCGGCGGCGAGAATGGCGGCTGGACCCAGGCCGTGACCCTCAACCGCTTTGCCGTCAGCAACGTCAACGCCGCCTTCCGCGACAGGGGCCAGAGCCGGGCCCTGACCCAGGGCGAACAGATCGTCATCTCGACCCGCCGTCCGGCCGATCAGGTGCGTCTCGACGACCTGCCCCTGGTGTTCGTCGGCTATGGCACCACGGCACCCGAGCGGAACTGGGACGACTTCAAGGATGTCGACGTGCGCGGCAAGGTCATCGTCGTCCTGGTCAATGACGCCGACTATGAGCAGCCCGAGCTGAACACCTTCAACGGCCGGGCCATGACCTACTACGGCCGCTGGACCTACAAATACGAGGAGGCCGCCCGGCGCGGTGCCGCCGGCGTTCTGGTGGTCCACGAGACCGCCCCCGCCTCCTACGGCTGGACCACCGTCAAGAATTCCTGGACGGGCCCCCAGTTCGATATCGTCCGCGCCAACCCCGACGGCGAGCGCGTCCCCCTGGAGGGCTGGATCCAGCGCGACGTGGCCGTCGACCTGTTCCAGCGCGCCGGTCTGGATTTCGAGGCTCAGAAGGTCGCCGCCCGCAGCCGTGACTTCCGGCCGGTCACCCTGGAAGGCCAGACCCTCAATGCCGAATTCCAGGTCGCAACCGAAACTATCACGACCCGCAACATCATCGCCCGCCTGCCGGGCTCCACCCACCCGGACGAGACCATCCTCTACACCGGTCACTGGGACCACATCGGCGTGGGTGATCCCGATGCCGACGGCGACCGCATCTTCAACGGCGCGGTCGACAATGCCTCGGGCATCGCCGGTCTGATCGAGATCGCGGGCCTGTATGGCGCCGGGCCGCGTCCCCAGCGCTCGATCGTCATCATCGCCTTCACCGCCGAGGAAAGCGGCCTGCTGGGTTCGGAATTCTATGCCGCCAATCCCCTCTATCCGCTGGAAACCACGGTCGCCGGGTTCAACCTCGATGCCATGAACGTCTACGGGCGTCTCAGCGGACTGGGCATCACCGGCTATGGCCATTCGACTCTCGATGAGCAGCTCGAGGCTGTGGCGGCGACGCAGGGCCGGGTGATCGTGCCCGATACCAACAACGCCGCCGGCACCTATTTCCGGTCCGACCATTTCCCCCTGGCCAAGCGCGGCGTGCCCATGGCCTATCCCAAGGGCGCGGGTGACTTCCGTGACGAGCCGGTGGCGCAGCGCGAAGCCCTGCGGGCCGAGTATGGCGCACGTCGCTATCACCAGGCGGCGGACGAATGGCTGCCGGAAATGGATTTCCGCGGCGCGGTCGAGGATCTGGAGGTCGTCTATGCCGTCGGTCTGGCCCTGGCCAACAGCCGCGACTGGCCGGGCTGGAAAGAAGGATCGGAATTCGGTCCCGTTCGTCAGGAAAGCGCGGCCGCGCGTCGCTGATCCAGGGCCCGCGTCGCCCCGGTCAATAGTCAGGAGTTCCCATGTTCCGTCGCCTTCTGGGTGGTATCGCCGCCGCCGCCGTCCTGCTTACCGCCGGCACCGCTCTGGCTCAGGACATTTCCGCAGGTCGCCTGTCCGACCACATCCGCGTGCTGGCCGACGACAGCTTTCAGGGCCGGGTGTCCGGTCAGCAGCCCGGCGAGCAGCTGACGCTGGACTACCTCCAGGCCCAGTACGAGGCCATGGGACTCCAGCCCGGCGGCCCGGACGGTCAGTGGCTGCAGCCGGTCACCCTGTTCCGCTTCAGCCCGGCGCGCGCGCCGGTCGCCAGCTGGAGCGGCCCGGATGGCGTTCCCCACGCCCTGACTGCCACCGACATCCAGCTGCGCTCGGCCAATGACAGTGGCCGGGTCCACATCGCCGACGCGCCGGTCGTCTTCGCCGGCTACGGCATCACCGCGCCCGAGCGTGGCTGGGACGACTACGGCGATCTCGATGTGACGGGCAAGGTCGTGATCGTTCTGGCCGGTGAGCCCGCAGGCGAGCTGTTCCGCGGGGATTACAACACCCTCTATTCCAGCGCGGGCTATAAAAAGATGGAGGCGCTTCGCCGGGGCGCGGTCGGGGTCGTCACCCTGATTCTGGACCCGGGCAGCTGGCAGGGGATGGCCGGTCGCCCTGGCCGCACCCGCACGACAGTCGAAGGCCTCGATCCCATTCCCTTCACCGGCAGCGTCGGCCCGCAGACCGCCATGCAGTGGGGCTCCGCCGCCGGAATCGATCACGGCGCCATGGCCACGGTCGACACCGGCCGGTTCAAGGCCATCGAGATGACCGGCGTCCGCCTGACCGTCGACATCGAGGAATCCCGCGAGGAAATCCAGACCTACAATCTGCTCGCCAAGATCGAAGGCTCGGACAATCCGGATGAGGTCGTGATCTTCTCGGCCCACTGGGACCACGTCGGCGTCGGTTCGCCCGATGCGCATGGGGACACCATCTTTAATGGTGCCTGGGACAATGCCTCCGGCACGGCCGGCATCCTCGAACTGGCGCGCGCCTTCTCGCTCTCGCCGCGGCCGCAGCGCACTGTCGTGTTCGCCCACATGGCGGCCGAGGAAATGGGTCTGCTGGGCGCCTATGCCTATGCGGTCGACCCGGTCTATCCGCTGGAAACCACGGTCGCGAACCTCAATATCGACATGCTGCCGCTCAGTGGCCCGACCCGCGATTTCGCCATCTTCGGCTTTGGCCAGAACACGCTTGAAGACGATCTGGCTGTGCTCGCCGAGGCCGAGGGCCGCTATGTCACCGACGACCGCGAGCCCGAGCAGAACTACTATTTCCGCTCGGATCACTTCCCCTTTGCCCGCGCCGGTGTGCCGGCCCTCATGCCCTGGCACGGGGTCGACCTGGTCGAGGGGGGCATCGAGGTCGGCCTGCCCGAATATCAGGCCCTGTTCAGCCGCGACTATCACCAGCGCAGCGACGAATGGCGCGCGGACTATGACCTGCGCTCGGCGGTCGAGAACCTGACCCTGATGTACGCGCTGGCCTGGGACCTTGCGAACTCGGACCGCTGGCCGGGCTGGAAGCTCGATTCAGAGTTCGGCGCCATCCGCGCCCGCTCCGACGCGGCTCGCCAATAGGTCGGTCAGGTCGGCCCAGACGCTCGCGGCCGTCGGCGCCCGCCCCGCTCCCAGGCCCGAACGGCTCAAAATGCGACCGTCCGCCAAGGTGATGCGGATGGCGTTTCCGGCGTCGGGAAGGTTCGCGAACAGCGGATCGCCCGCGACCGGGGCGAAGGTGATCTGCCCCCCGGCGCAGTCGGCCACCGCCAGCTGGCGGACCGGTTCCGGTCCCGGCTGGAACGCTGCCGTAAGCGGCTGCACCCGGTCCGGCAGCCGGGCCCCCGGCCCGAAGGCGGCGCGGCTGAGCAGGAACAGCTTGGCCGCCGCGTCCCGGCCGTTCAGGTCTGCGGACGGATCGGCCTCAGCAAGGCCCGCCGCCTGTGCCTCGGCCAGGGCGACCGCGAACGGATGTCCTGCGGCCAGCCGGTTCAGCAGGAAGTTGACCGTGCCGTTCAGCACCGCCTCGATCCGCCGGATCGACCCCAGCCCTCGCGCCAGCTGCACCGTCTCCAGCATAGGCACCCCGCCACCGACCGCCGCCGAATAGCGAAGGCTCACACCGGTCGCGGTGGCCAGCGCCGACAGGCCGTCGACGTCGGCGGCCACCGCCTGCTTCGACGCGCTGACCACATGGATGCCCCGCGACAGGGCTGCCCGGATCAACGCCAGCGACAGCGAGGCATCCGACAGGGCGTCGATCACCACGTCCGGCTCCCGTGCGAGAAGCGCGGCCGGGTCGGTCACCACCAGCTCGGGTGCCGGCTCAGGTGACCGGACCTTGCCGGGGGTCTGGACCAGCACCCCGATGAGCGCGATGTCGGCCCGGTCCAGCAGGCCCGGCAGCACGCCTCCGCCCACGACCCCACATCCGGCCAGGGCAACGCGCAACGGTCCAACCGCACGCGGCAGGGCTTCGAGCGATGACCGGCTCAGGAGAAGCGCAGTCATCTCAGGCCGCCTTTCGCTGGTCGGAGGCAAGCACAGCCTTGGCCAGTCCCGAGGCCAGTTCGGCCCGCAGGTCCTCGACATGCTCCAGTCCGATCGACAGGCGCAGCAGGCCCTCGGTGATCCCGGCGGTCTCGCGCGCTTCTGGCGTCATGGCGGCGTGGGTCATCCCGGCCGGGTGGGCGATCAGGCTCTCCACCCCGCCCAGCGACTCGGCCAGCGTGAAGACCCGAAGCCCATCGACCAGGGCCCGTGCGGCGTCGCGACCGCCTTCCAGCTCGAGGCTGAGCATGGCGCCAAAGCCTGCCTGCTGCCGCCTCGCCAGCGCATGCCCGGGATGGTCGGCCAGCCCCGGATAGTGGACCGCCCGCACGCCCGGTTGCTGCACCAGCCATTCGGCAAGATCGCCCGCCGTCGCCTGCTGTCGCTCGATCCGCACGAACAGGGTGCGCAGTCCGCGCAGCGTCAGCCAGGAGTCAAACGGGGCCCCGGTCGTGCCCAGACAGTTGGCCCACCACGCCAGCCGCTCGTGGTCTTCCAGCGCGGCGCTGATGACCGCCCCGCCGACGACATCCGAATGGCCATTGATGAACTTCGTCGTCGAGTGGATCACCCAGTCGGCTCCCTTGGCAATCGGCTGTTGCAAGGCCGGGGACAGGAAGGTGTTGTCGACCGCGACCTTTGCGCCAGCCTCGTGGGCCGCCCGGCTCACGGCCTCGATATCGGTCAGGCGCATCAGCGGATTGGACGGCGTCTCGACCAGCACCAGTTTCGGCTGGCGGGCCAGCGCTACCTCAAACGCGATCACATCGCCGAAATCGACAAAGGCCACCTCAAAGTGCCCTCGCCGTGCGCGGGCGTTCAGCAGGCGGTGCGTACCGCCATAGCCGTCATGCGGCGCGATCACGAGATCACCGGGGGACAGTTCGCTCAGCACCAGATCGACGGCGGCCATACCGCTGGCGGTCACGACCGTGCCGGCCCCGCCCTCCAGTGCCGTCAGGGCCTCGCCCAGCAGGTCGCGGGTCGGATTGCCCGAGCGGCTGTAGTCGTAGCGGCGTTTTGCCTCCAGCCCGTCAAAGCTGTAGTTGGCGCTCAGGTGCAGCGGCGGCATGACCGCGCCATGGGCCGGGTCCTGATCGATGCCGACGCGGGCGAGGCGGGTGGCGAGGTCGTGCGGGGAGGGGGGACAGGTCATGCGGCAAGCTCGGAAGGACAACAGGACAAGGGCTCGGAGAGGGCCGAGGTGACCAGGTCGGCGACCACGGCCTCTTCCTTGAGGAAGCCGTCGTGGCCGTAGAAGGAGGGCGCACGGACAAAGGCACGCAGGTTCGGGAGGGCGCCGGCCAGACCATCGAGGTCGGCGATCGGCACCAGCTGATCCGAGGTGAAACCCAGCAGGGTGGTCGGCACGACCACCGCCTCAGGCTCGACCCGGTGGCGGTCCAGCGAATCCGACAGGCTGATCCAGCGTTCCGCCGACATCTTCGGCACATAGGCCCGGCCCCGGGCCTTCAGATAGTCGCAGACGGCGTAGGGCTGGCCGGCGGCCTCCGGCACCACGTCATGGCCGAAGCGCCAGTCCAGTTCCTCGGGGGTGCGATAGGTGGTCATGGCCAGTTCGCGGGCCAGGGCAACGGCCTCGCCTTGGCGACAGGTCTCGATGCCGAGGGCGAGGATGCGGCGCTGGATGCCGCGCAGGGCCGTGGCGTGGGTGGCGGGACGATGCGGGGCCGAGATGGCAATCAGCTGCTTCAGCCGCTGGGGGTACAGGGCGGCAAAGGCCAGTCCGACCATGCCGCCATAGGAGGCGCCGATCAGCGCTTGCAGCTGCGGAATGCCGAGATGATCGAGGGCTGCGGCAAGCGCACGGGCCTGATCCGCCGGGGTCAGGGTGCGGATCTCGGCCTCGCCCGGACCGGGCAACAGCTCGACGCCAAAAACCTGATAGCGGTCGAGATCGACCGGCCCGCCGGCGCGCACGATGCGCGGCCACCAGGCAGCGCGGCCGTCGCCAACGTCGGCGACCCTGCGGTCGGAGGAAATGCCGCCCAGCACGACGATCACGGGTGCCCCCTCGGGCCCGAACCGGCGCAGGTTCACGGTCGCGTCGGTCAGCGGCTGACCGTCGCCGAGACAGAATCCCGGCAGGGACACGGTGTGGTCCCGCCAAGCGGGGAGGGTGGGAGAGGAAAAGTCAGCAGGCACGACACGACGAACTCCGCCCATCGAGTACTCGTGCGTGGATCGACCCGTGAAACGGCGGGACCTCGCAAGAGGCCGTCGCTTCACTCATCTCTCGCGGATCGGGTCGTCAGACCATGATCCTCGCAGGAGTTGGCACCATCTCGCGAAGAGGGTCTCTTCGCGAAGGTTGCCCCGGCGTCAAAGGGCCTATCCCTCGACCGGTCTTGATGAGTGACTTAAGCGTGGCGACGGCGGGCGCAGCCGTCAAGAAGAAAAATTATCAGCTACCGGAAGTAGCATCCATGATGACCGTCCGGGCCTCGGCCAGCGCCGCTTCGGTCGTGGTTTCACCCGCGTGGATCTGGTCGGCCAGGCCCATCAGGGCCGGTCCGGTGACGGCCCCGGCATTGGGCTCCTCCTGGACGTGAATGCCGCCGTCGCGGGCGATCACCTCATCCCACAGGCCGCGGACACCGGCCCAGTAAGTCTGAGTGTCGGCCCAATAGTCGTCACCGGGCGCCGCGTCATAACCATCCCACTGACGATAGGTGTTGACCACATCTTCGTGCACGATGACCTGGCTGTCACCGTCGTCACCCTGGGCGCCGGACATCTTGAGGTTGTCCTGAATATGCACCCAACCGAAGGGGGTCAGGGCATGGCGGTTGGTCCCGACATAGCGGTCATAGATCGGGTTTCGCACCGCATCGCGGCGGGCCAGCGGACGCAGCGTCGGTGCCGAGGCCCATTCGGTTATGCCGTGGGCATAGGTCCAGACCCCAACCCCGCCGTAGCGCGGCGAGTCATCGGTCTGCCACACGGTCTGGGACCAGGCACCCTTGCGCTGGCCTTCCGGCACCGGGGCCAGCACCCACTGGTTGGGCCCCGCATAGGTCAGGACGGATTCCGGCTCATAGACCCAGTCCTGACGCCAGTGCTTGATCACATGGGTCTGGCCGCCATGCTCCATGACCAGGATGTGCTGCAGGCTGATACGGGTGCCGTCGTCATAGACGACCCGCACGATCTCGTTGCCTCCCGACAGCTTCTCGTCCAGCGGCTCATAGCCATCGATGAAGGGCACCGTCTCGCGCATGTCGAAACGCACGCGAAACTGTCCGGCCTGGGCCAGGATGGCCTGACGGTCGCGCTGGAATTTGGCGTCGGCCGTAGCCTCTGTGGTGGCCTGTGCGAGGGCGGTCGCGGGAAGGGCAGCGACCGGCATACAGGTGCCGATCAGAAGGGCGGCGGCAAGGACGGCGCGCATGGGGAGTATCTCCAACTTGAAACTCATTCGCATTATCGCTTTCCCCGCTCACAGACGCAAGGTCAGGGAGATCGAAACATTGCGGCCCGGCTGGGTGTAGGCGTCGAGCACGGTGGAGGTGGTCGACAGGCCCGAGACATCGCTCCACCAGCCGTAGGTTTCGTCGAACACATTGAACACGCCGATGCGGGCCGTGACCGTGTCGGTGACGTTCCAGTAGGCGGTCAGATCGAACAGGGTGAAGTCGTCCCCGACGTAGCAGTTCGGCGAGCAAGCTAGGCCCGTGGTGTCGGCGGCATCCTTGGCCTCGGACCAGGTCACGATGGCTTGGCCGCCAAAAGCTCCCGAAGGCGCATCCCAGCCCAGGCCGACGACGACCTTGAGCGGGTCGATGCTGGGCAGGGCCGTGGTGGTGCCAGCCGTCGTCTGATCGCCCTCGGCCCAGGCAGCCGAGACGCGGGCGCTGAGCCTATTGTCCCATGAGGCATCGCTGCGGAACTCCAGGCCCTTCACCTCGACATCTGTGAAGTTGACATATTGAAAGACCGCCGGGTCCATCGGCGTGAAGGAGCCCGACACGACCTGCTGGCTGATGAAGTCCTTGTAGTCCGCCTGAAAGGCCACGGCTTGCAGGGCCATCCGGCCGCCATTCCAGACCGGAACGTCGCGCAGGCGCAGGCCGGCTTCCACGCTGCGGCTGGTCTCTGGCTTCAGGTCGGGATTGGGCGCCGAAATGTAACCGAAGGCGAGGTTGCCGAAGGCGCTGTTCACCTGTGACGGGGTCGGGGCCTTGAAGCCCTCGGCGTAAGAAGCGAACAGACCGAAGGTGTCGTTGGCCCACCAGACAACACCCAGCTTCGGCGACAGGCGACTGTCTTCCTGATCCGCCTTCGGGCCGGTGAACAAGGGGTCATCCGCGGTCGTCAGTTCATAGGCATCATACCGCAGGGCCGGGATGATCCGCAGCGACCCGCCCGCCAGCACGATCTCGTCCTGAACGAACAGACCGGCGAGCGTGTAGTCCGTTTCGGGGAAGGGGCTGGAGGGGAAGGTCTCCCCGGCGGGGGGTACGGTGCCGTCGCGCACGCCGCTCTGGGTGGTTTTGGACCAGTCACCCCCGAATATCAGACGGTGTTCGACCCCGCCGACGATCACGCTGCGACGCCCCTGCGCGGCCAGGCCCATGACATCGTTGTCGAAGGTATTGTCGCGGGTGCGGTCTGCAGCCGGCTCACGATCCTCGAAGGTGAACTGACGGGTCTCGGACTCCTGCCGATAGACGGTGACTGAGGCCTCATCGAGTCCCGGCAGGGCCTCGGTCCGCCAGTCCAGGGCGATCCGTTGGCGGGTGGTCTCGTCTTCGGCGCGCAGGTCCAGAACCGAGGGGCTGCGGCCCGACAGGACATTGGCGTCCACATCCGAACTGTAGGACTCCCAGGTCAGGCCCAGCCGGTGGCCGGGGGCGACGTCCCAGATCAGTTTGGCCAGCAGGGCATCGGAACTGAAGTCCTGCGGGTTGGGCTCGGTCCGGGCCGCACCCTCGCCACCCACCGTGCCCTGATTGTCCGTTTCCGAGGCCTCGCGGTGGGTCCAGGCAACCAGACCGGACAGGGGGCCGTCACGGCCTGCGAACGAGAGGCCGGTCGCCAGACTGTCGTCGGCCGAGCCATAGGCGACGCGGGCCCGGGCGGTCCAGTTGCGGCTGGCGCCCAGCATATCGACCGGGTCCTTGGTCGTGAACGAGACCGCGCCGGCCACGCCGTCCGAGCCATAGAGCGCCGAGGCCGGGCCACGCAGGATTTCGACGGACTTCATCAGGTCGAGATCGGAATAGCCGCCGCGTCCGACGCTCTGCGGGCCAAAGGCATAGCCGTCAGGCGTCCGCACGCCGTCCGCGACGATCAGCACCCGATCGCCGCCGAGCCCGCGAATGGTGAAGCCGGCATTGCCGTCGCGGCCCGTCGAGCCCAGGGCTGCGCCGAAGCGGGCCGGCTGGCTTGGGACGCTGACACCCGGCTCGAACCGGACCAGGTCCTTGATGTCCGTATACAGGTTCTGCTCGATCTCCTGGGCCGAGATGACGGTGACAGTGGCGGGGGCTTCGTCGACGCGCGTGGCACTGCGGGTGGCCAGGACTGTGATCGGATCAAGCGTCACCGGGTCGATGACCGGGTTCGATACCGGTTGGCTCTGGGCGAGGGTCGGCGCTGCAGAGGCCAGGCTGACGAGGGCGGTGGTGAGGAAAAGAGTTGCACGCATGAGAAGCCCCGGGGAGTTACGGTGAAGGTCGGGGGCAATTACTGCGAACGATTATCAGAAGCAACCGCAATTGCGACTCGTTCTGAACACAGTGGCGACATATGCGTTCCAGGCTATATGAAAACCCTGCTCCGCCTTGCCGCCACCGCCAGCTTGGCCGCCGCCGTTGCGGCCTGTGGGAATGACCCGATGGAGCCGGGACCGGTCACTCCGGATCCAGATGCGCCGTTGCCTCCGGCGGAGCCTGCGCCGGCCCGGACAACCGGGCATGCAGAACTGTTGGGGGATTGGGCGGCCGATCCCGCCTGGTGTTCGAACACGACGGGCCCGGAGCGCCCGATCACCATCACGCTGACGCGCTTTGAGGGCTATGAGAACAGCTGCGCGATCGAGGCCTCACGCCCGATTGCGGAGGGGCATGAGCTGGATCTGGTGTGTCAGGGCGAGGGGCAGGAGACCCGCGAAACCGTGCGCGCCTCGGCCACGGAGGATCGCCTCAGACTGTCCTATCCGGATCGCGACGGGGCGACGGTAGCCTTCAGCCGCTGCCCGTCAGAATAGCCCCTAGTTGAACAGGAAGTTCATGACGTCGCCGTCCTTGACGACATAGGATTTGCCTTCGGCGCGCAGCTTGCCGGCCTCACGCGCCTTGGCCTCACCGCGCAGGGCGACGTAGTCGTCATACGCAATGGTCTCGGCGCGGATGAAGCCCTTCTCGAAATCCGTATGGATCACACCCGCCGCCTGCGGCGCGGTGTCACCTACATGGATGGTCCAGGCGCGCGCTTCCTTGGGGCCGACCGTGAAATAGGACTGCAGGCCCAGCAAGGCATAGGCCTCGCGGATCAAACGGTTAAGCCCCGGTTCGGCCAGACCCAGGGTCTCGAGGAACTCCAGCTGCTCGGCTTCGTCCAGCACGGCCAATTCCGAATCGATCTTCGCCGAGATGACGACCGACTTGGCGCCGTCCTTCGCGGCTCGCGCGGCCACAAGGTCGGACAGCTCATTGCCCTTGTCGGCCGACCCCTCGTCGACATTGGCGACATAGAGAGCGGGCAGGGCGGTCAGCAGTTGCAGCATGTCCCATGCCTTGCGGTCTTCCTTGCTGATCTCGGCCGTCCGCGCGGGCTTGCCCGCGTGAAGCTGGGTGAGAGCCAGATCGACCAGTTTAAGATTTTGCTGGCTTTCCTTGTCACCTGCCTTGGCCCGTTTCTCCATCTGGACGCGGCGGCGCTCCAGACTCTCCATATCAGCCAGCATCAGTTCGGTCTCGATGATCTCGAGGTCGGCGATGGGATCGATGCGGTCCTCGACGTGGGTGATGTCATCGTCGACGAAACAGCGGGCCACGAAGGCGATAGCATCGCAGTCGCGGATGTTGGCCAGGAACTGGTTGCCCAGCCCCTCACCCTTGGACGCGCCCCGCACCAGACCGGCGATGTCGACGAAGGTGATGCGCGAGGGGATGATCTCTTTCGATCCGGCGATCTCGGCCAGCACCTTGAGGCGCGGCTCGGGCACGGCCACGTCGCCCGTGTTCGGCTCGATCGTGCAGAACGGATAGTTGGCCGCCTGGGCCGCCGCCGTCTTGGTCAGGGCGTTGAACAGGGTGGACTTGCCGACGTTGGGCAGGCCGACGATCGCGACTTTCAGGGCCATGGAACTCTCTGGGGAACGGGTCGAGGCGAGCCTTTAGCCGTTGGGCACCCGTTTGTCAGGCGCTAACCGCCCCGACCGTCAGTTGACGGGGGGATTGCCGACCCGGGCGGAGACGGTGATGGGAGCCGCATCCTCGAAGGTCAGGGTCAGTTCAACCCTGTCACCCTCGGCGAGCGGTGCCGTGACCTGCATCAGCATGATGTGGTTTCCGCCCGGCTGCAGTGCCGTCGCCTGACCGGCCGGAAGGGACAGGCCGCCCGACATCTCGGCCATGGACATGATCCCACCCTCGGTCGACATCTCGTGAAGCTCGGCCAGCGCCGCAGCCGGCGTCGAGACCGATACAAGCCGGTCGTCGGTGGTGGCGGTCAGGATCATGTAACAGCCGGTCAGATCGCGACCGTTCGGCGTCGGTCGGCACACGGCATCGGCCACCTCCACGGACGGCGCCACGCTCGACTCCTGACAGGCGGCGACACCAAGGCAGAGCAGGGCGAGAGCGGGTAGTCGCATAAGAGGGTTCCGTCAGTCGGTTATGGCGGGGCCATGAACCCTCACGCGTCATCAGGCAAGGGACGCGGTGTCGCGCCCGTCAGGAACCGACAGGCGTAACCCCTCGACAGCCCCGGCGGGCCGTGCCAGCGTGCCCGTCGCAAGTCGCTGTTATCGTGGAGATCACCATGTCGCTTCGTCTGGGTCTGATGGGAGGGGCATGCGCCCTGTTGCTGACAGGGACGGCGGTGTCGGCCCAGGAGCAGGTCGACAGTCGGCCCGGAGGCCCGGGGCGCGTGGCGATCACCATCTATAATCAGGACATCGCCCTGGTCGAGGACGTGCGGAACCTGAACATCCCCGCTGGACGCTCGCGTCAGGAATTCCCCGGCGTGTCGGCCAGCATCCGCCCCGAGACGGTGGGCCTCAGCGGTCGTGGCCTGTCGGTGGTTGAACAGAATTTCGACTATGATCTGCTGACCCCCGACAAGCTGATGCAGAGCGCGGTGGGCGACACCATCGGCATTGTCCGAATCAATCCGGGGACCGGCCGCGAGACCACCGAGCGGGCGCAGGTTCTGGCCGCGAACGAGGGGGTGGTGCTGCGTATCGGAAACCGGATTGAGGTGCTGCGCGACGACGGTGTCCCGACCCGGGTGATCTTTGACGAAGTGCCGGCCAATCTGCGTCCGCGTCCGACGCTGAGCGTGACACTGGATGCCGAAGGCGGCGGGCGGCGGGAGACCACGCTCAGCTATCTGACCAGCGGCCTGTCGTGGAAGGCCGATTATGTGGCCCAGTATGATGAAGCGGGCGGCAGCCTGGACCTGACCGGCTGGATCACCATCACCAACCGCTCGGGCGCGACGTTCACCGATGCCAGCACGCGGGTTGTGGCGGGACAGGTCAATCTTGTCAGCGGGGGGGGCTATTACGGAGGGCGGGGCAGTGGCGGCGGCTATGAGTTCTCGGACGGGGGCGAGGGCATCGCGGATTATTACATCTATCCGCTGCCGGGACGGGTGACGGTCGCCAACAACCAGAACAAGCAGGTGGGCCTTCTGGACGTCGCCAATGTGCCGGCGTCCAAACGCTATCTGTTTCAGATGAGCGGCTTTTCGACCTATGAGCGGGCGCAGTCGGCCGAGGTGGCGGTGCTGTTCCAGAACGGTCGGGCGTCCGGGGTCGGCCAGGCCCTGCCGGCGGGCGTGGTGCGGGTCTATGTGCGCGACGCCGGTGGCGAACCCCGCTTCATCGGTGAAGACGAGATCGGCCACACGCCCGCCGGATCGGATATCGCCATCACGACCGGCGATGCCTTTGACGTCACCGTGCAGCCACGTCTGGTCAGCAATGAGCGGGTCGCGCCTCGCATCCTGAACACGGAACGGTCGCGCTACCGGATGGAATATACGGTGCGGAATGCGCGCTCCGAGCCGGTAGTGGTCGAGGTGCGCCAGACCGGACTGGGCCGCGACACCGAGATTCAGGATCAGAGCATCCAGGGCGAGATGCGCGACGCCCGGACCATCGTCTGGCGTGTGCCGGTGCCCGCCAATGGGCAGACCGTGCTGACCGCGACCATCGAGACCGGCGGTTGAGCCGATGCGCGTCGGCCTCAGCCTGATCCTGGCTCTGGTTCTGACCGGATTGGGGGCTCCGGCGGTACTCGCCCAGGCCGCCGGTCCGGCCGCACTGGCCGAGCCTCCTGTGGCGGTCTCCCCGGGGCCGGACGCGGTGTCCGTGGTCATTTACCGCGACCGCCCGGTGAACACGGTCGACCTGATGCGCCGGTCGCAGCAGAGCTGGAGCCGACCGGATCGCGAAGGTCTGGCCCTGATCGTCGAGACCCGCACCATCGACCTGCCCGCGGGCGAGGCCGTGATCCGGTTCGAGGGCGTGGCCGGCGGCATCGTCGGCCAGAGTGCGGTGCTTGAGGGTCTGCCCGCGGGGGTGATCGAGCGGAATACCGACTTCGACCTGTTGACGCCCGGCTCGCTGTTCGAACGCTCGATCGGTGAAACGGTGCGGGTGGTCCGCGTCAACCCGGTGACCGGGAACGCCGAGGAACATGTCGCCGTGATTCGGGCCGGGGCCAATGGCCCGGTGCTGGAGGTCGACGGTGGGTTCGAGGCCCTGAGCTGCTCGGGCCTGACGCAGCGGGTGGTGTTCGACCGCGTGCCCGAGGGGCTGAGCGATCAGCCCAGCCTGTCGGTGCGCACGCGCGCGGGAGCAGCGGGCCGCTATACGGTGACGCTGGCCTATCTGGCGACCGGGCTGCAGTGGTCCAGCGACTATGTGGCCGAGCTGGCACCGGACGGACGTTCCATGACGTTGACCGGCTGGCTGACCCTGGCCAATTTCGGCAGTACCGGCTTTGTTGATGCTCCGGTCCAGGCTGTGGCCGGCAATCTGAGAACCGAGTCGGGCACTGTGCCGGTCGATGCCGTGCGTTTGCCGCGTCGCGCCGGCTGCTGGCCGCAGGATACAACGACCGAGGGCCAGATGCCGGAGTATTATGGGGTCGAGGATATCGTGGTGACCGGCTACCGGGCTGCTGCACCGCCTCCTCCCCCTCCGCCACCTCCGCCGCCTGCGCCGGCCGCTCCGCCTATGGCCGAGCAGGGCGAGTTGGGCGACTACAAGATTTACACCCTGCCGGAGCTCACCACGGTCGCGGCGCGCCAGACCAAGCAGGTCCGGTTTCTGGAGCGACGTGATGTGCCGGTCGAGCGCCTTCATCGGGCGCGAGTCGACGGGTCGGCGGATCTCATGGGGGTCACCGGTCCCTTCCAGACCGATATCGTGCTGAGATTGGACAACGATGCGGGCTCGGCCCTGGGTCTGGCCCTGCCGGGCGGGACCTGGAGCCTGCGGCAACAGCGGACGGACGGTCCGGCCTTCTTTACCGGAGAGGTTCGCAGCACGGATCGTCCGGTCGGCCTGCCGGTCGAGTTGTTGATTGGCCAGTCACCCAATGTCCGGGTGAGGCACCGCGCAACCGAATACAGCTCCAGCCGTACCGGCGGTGTGACAACCGTCCTCTATACCGTCGAGGTTGAGATACTGAACGCGGGGTCCGATTCGGCGAAGGTCGAGATCATTCCACGATCCTATTTCGAGCCGGGCTTCGCCATCACCCGCGAGAGTCGCGAAAGCGGTATAACCGAAGGCGGCTATCCGGCCTGGACATTCGACGTTCCGCCTCGAAGCGTCGAGCGTCTGAGCTACAGCTACCGACTCGAATACTGACGGCTATTCGCCGCCCTGCGCGGCCTGTCGGGGGCTGAATTTGGGGGCCGGGGCCAAGCGCAGGACCTCGGCCTGATAGCGCTCGTCCTGACCGTTCAGCAGGAAGGGCAGGGCGTCGGCGCAGGCATTCAGAAGGGCGTCCCGCCACGGATATTCCGCCTTGTGGAAATCGCCCAGCACATGGGGCATGACCAGCTGCGGCCGACCCGGATGTCCGATACCCAGGCGCGCCCGGCGAAAGTCGGGTCCCAGATGGGCAATCAGCGAGCGGATGCCGTTCTGGCCCGCCGCCCCGCCGCCCGTCTTCATGCGGAAACGCCCCGGAGCCAGATCGATCTCGTCCTGAAAGACCACGATGTCGGCCGGGGTGACCTTGAAGAAGCGGGCGGCCTCTCCGACGGCCCGGCCGCTTTCGTTCATATAGGTTTGGGGCTTCATCAGGAGGACCTTGTGACCCTCGACCTCTCCGTCCCGCACGATGGACTGGAACTTGGCACGTTCGGGGCCGAACCGCCAACGGTCCGCGATCACGTCCGCAGCCATGAAGCCGATGTTGTGCCGGTTGTGCTGATACTTGGGCCCGGGGTTGCCCAGGCCCGCCAGGATAATCATGGGCGGGGTCCAAAACGGTCGCGGCCCATTCCCTGAAGGGAATGGGCCGCGGGGTCAATTGAGCCGTAAAGCAAAAGACCGGAGGATCAGCCCTCGGGGGTCTCTTCGGTCTCGCCCTCATCGCTTTGGGCGCTGGCGGGCACTTCGTCGGCAGCCACTTCGGCCTCGGCGGCGGCTTCATCCGCAGCCACGTCGGCGGCATCAGCCTTGGCAGCGGACGAGACCTTGATCGAGGCGATCATGAAGTCGCGGTCGCCGATGGCGGGCTCGACGCCCTTGGGCAGCTTGATGTCCGAGATGCGGATGGTGTCGCCCATCTTGTGACCGGCCAGATCGACGACCAGTTCCTCGGGGATGTGGTCGGCACGCACCGAAATCTCGACGGTGTGGCGGACGATTTCCAGCGAACCGCCCTGACGGAAGGCCGGGCACTCATCGTGGTTGATGAAGTGCACGGGCACTTCGATCTTGATCATCTGCTTTTCGTCGACGCGCATCAGGTCGAAATGCAGGGGACGGTCCGACACGGGGTCGAACTGCACGTCCTTGGCGATCACCGGCTGGGTTTCCTGGCCATACTTCAGGGTCACCAGGTGGCCCAGCAGCTTGCCGGTATACAGGTTCTTGCGGAAGTCCTTCTCGTTGACCGAGATGGCCACCGGGGCCTTGTCGCCACCGTACAGCACGCCGGGCACGGCACCCGCACGACGGGCGGCGCGGGCGCTGCCGGTTCCGACGCCGTCACGGACGTCAACGTTCAGAATGATCTCGGCCATCGGGCTCGCCTCAATAACGCACGCCGCGCATCCAAAGACAGCGCGCAGCGGGGATCGCATCCCTCGAATTCAAGAGCGCGGGCTATTACACGGATGCGCACCGGCACGCAACCGGCTTTGCATACGATACAGCAAGCCCGCGTGGGGGCCTCAGGGGCGCCCGGGTGAGGGGACCTGGGACTGGGCTGTGTCCGCGGCCGCAGCGGCGGTTGCGGCGGGCGCTACCGTCACGGACGTATCCTCGAGCGCAAAGGCCGTGGTCGGAACCACGAGCGGCATCGGCCCCATGCTCTGGGCGGTGCAGGTGGCCAGATCGCCCACGATATGCTGCCCAATGCAGAAGATGTCCTCATAGTGCGGGCGGGACGCGGCCAGGCACTGGAACAGGTTCAGCTTGGACATATTGAGGCAGAATTCATTGTTGGTTTCGACGACCAACGCCTCGGTATAGGTCCGGAAGTCGTCACCCCCGGCACCCAGCGCCGCAAGGGCTGCAATGGCCAGCGAGTTGATCACCGGCTGGGTATAGGGGGGGCGCAGCTTGATGGGCACCAGGTCCAGTCCCGAACCGGCATGAGCTGCCGTGAACAGCTGGCTGGCATCTTGCCCGGAGGGCAGCATGACGACCGCCGAGTTGGCTTTTGCGGCGTCCAGTCGGCCTTGCCGATCGTCCATCGGTCGGGTCGCCCAACGACGCCGCGGGTCGTCGCGCCCCTGAATTGTGTAGGCGTCTTCCTTGATGGCCTCGGCAATGGTCGACAGGGCGGCAATATCTTCGCCCAAGGTGCTGACAATCAGTCCGGCAGCAGAGTCGGCCCCCGGCAGGGTTGCCGCATAGGCCGGATCCTGGATGATGCGATTGATCACCTCTTCGCGCTGCACGGGGTCGGCGGCGAACTGGCGCACGCCCGCGACAAATTCCGGAGACTGCAGCGCCAGAACGGCACCATAGGCGATCATGCCACGCGACAGCTGTGACGGCTCATAGGCCGAGCCGGTACGGATCGCCTTCTGGATGGATTCAGCATCGGGGAAGCCGGCCCGGATCGAGCCAACCTCGCGAATGAAGGCCACATAGATCGACGCGGCCTCGGACACCCCCTGATTGAGGGCCAGTGCCGGCGGCGGGGGCGGCGGCGGGGGCGGTGGGGGCGGCGGCTCAGGCTCGGTGGCGGCACAGGCGGCGACGAAGGCCAGGGCGGCCAGGGTACCCCCCTTCAGGCCGAGCGAAAGGATGGTGGTGGACCGAAGAACTCGGGTCATCGACAGGGCTTCCCCACTGGATATTCGGCGACGCGGATGACCGCGTCGTGATGCGGCCCCTTATAACGCGGGACGAAGCGTTTTCCGACCGTTAATCGAACAGCTTGGAGACAGACTCCTCATTGGCGATTCTGCGGATGGCTTCGCCTATCAGGGGAGCAACGGAGACCGTGCGGATCTTCTTGCAAGTCGTCACTTCGTGCGGCTGCTCAATCGAGTCGGTGATCACCAGTTCCTTGAGCGGACCGTCGTTGACACGGCTGACAGCCGGGCCGGAAAGCACGCCGTGACTGATGTAGGCAGACACCTCTGTAGCGCCCTCGTCGATGAGGGCCTTCGCCGCATTCACCAGGGTGCCGCCTGAGTCGACGATGTCGTCAAAGAGGATGCATCTGCGTCCCTCGACGTCGCCGATGATGTTCATGACCTCGCTTTCCCCGGCCCTGGGGCGGCGCTTGTCGACGATGGCCAGGTCGGCGTTGAGACGGCTGGCGAGCGACCGCGCCCGCACCACGCCACCCACGTCGGGTGAGACGATCATCAGGTCATCCCCGCGGGGATAGTGTTCGCGAATGTCCTGGGCCAGCACGGGCGTGGCGACCAGATTGTCGGTCGGAATGTCGAAAAAGCCCTGAATTTGACCGGCGTGAAGGTCCATGGTCAGGACGCGGTGGGCCCCCGCGCGCGTGATCATATTGGCGACCAGCTTGGCGGAGATCGGCGTCCGACCGCCGGTTTTTCGATCCTGACGGGCATAGCCGAAATAGGGCATGACGGCGGTGATCCGTTTCGCCGACGCCCGGACCAAGGCATCGGTCAGGATCAGCAGTTCCATCAGGTTGTCATTGGCCGGGTAGCTGGTCGACTGGATGACGAACACATCCTCGCCCCGGACATTTTCCTCGATGACGGCGAAGACCTCATTGTCGGCGAAGCGTTTAACCTCCGTCCGGGTCAGCGGCATGTCGAGGTGATCGGCTATGGCCCGGGCCAGGGTTCGGTTTGCATTGCCGGAGAGCAGCTTCATGGCCCGTCATCCTTTCGCCCTCATCGGATCGCCAATAGGGAGGAGAGGCGTCCGGGGTGTGGGCGCTTCTTAACAGCGGGGTGTCAGGCATCAAGCCGCTTCACGTGCAATCCGGGCCAAATCCGACAATGGTCCGCACGTGATTGGCGCTTGGGTTTCGCTGGTGTAGAGATCGCTTCGTCTCCCGGATGGCTGCTGCGGCGTGCCTTCGGGCCGGTAATCATGGGGTCGCAATCCGTGCCTGTTTCCAAATTCCGTTCCGGTCTGATCCTGTCAGCGGTTGTCGTCTTCTCGCTGACCGTGGCGGCCTGTAACAACGGCAGACCCCGGCCGAAGCTGGCCTATGAAGAGCGTCCGGTCGAGCTGCTGTACAACACCGGCTATGAACGGCTGGAGCGCAGGCGCTGGCGGGACGCCATCGACTATTTCCAGGAAGTTGAACGTCAGCACCCCTATTCGGAGTGGGCGCGGCATTCGATCCTGATGCAGATCTATGCCTATTACGAAAACGGCAGCTATGCCGAGGCGATCGCCGCCGCGGACCGCTTCATCCAGCTGTTCCCGGGCAATCCGGCGGCTGCATATGCCTATTATATGAAGGCGATCTGCTTCTTCGAGCAGATCACCGACGTCGGTCGGGACCAAGGCTATGCCGAGAATGCCCTGGCGGCCCTGCGTGAGGTCGCCCGCCGCTATCCCGGCACCGCCTATGCTTCCGACGCCCTGGTCAAGATCGACATGGTAAATGACCAGCTGGCCGGCAAGGAGATGGAAATCGGCCGCTACTACCAGCGCGCCAATCAGCCCCTGGCCGCGATGAACCGCTATCGCACGGTCGTCGACAATGCTGACTTCCAGCGGACCTCGCATGCACCGGAGGCCCTGTATCGACTGGTCGAGGTCAGCCTGGTTCTGGGATTGAAGGACGAGGCCATCCGCAACGGAGCGGTTCTGGGCCACAACTTCCCCGGAAGCCCCTGGTACAGCGAAGCCTATGCCCTGCTGACCCGACAAGGGGAGCGGCCGGAGGTCCAGCCGGAAGCCCGCCGCGAAGGATGGCTCAGCCGGATCATCCCGGGCTGAATTCAGGCGCTACCCGGATCGACGCATCGTCAGCGCCCTGCCCGGCGCTATGATCGCCGACATGTCGAATCACTCCGACCCACAGACAGGCCGCCACCCATGCTGACCGCCCTGTCGATTCGCGACATTGTGCTGGTCGACCGGTTGGACCTCGAGGTCGGGGCGGGACTGACCGTGCTGACCGGTGAGACGGGGGCGGGCAAGTCGATAATCCTCGAGGCTCTCGGTCTGGCGCTGGGCGCCCGATCCGACGCCGGACTGGTGCGTTCCGGTGCGGCGCAGGCTGTGGCCACCGCCACCTTCGACACCCCCGCAGATGCCGACTGGCTTGCCGAGGCCCGCGACAAGGGGCTGCAGGTCGAGGCCGGCGAGGAGCTGATCCTGCGCCGGGTGCTGGGGGCGGATGGCCGTAGCCGCGCCTTCATCAATGATCAGGCCGTCGGTGTGAATGCCCTGAGGTCGCTGGCGCAGGGACTGGTCGAGGTGCATGGCCAGCACGAGACGGTCGGCCTGCTGGACGCGCGCACTCACCCGGCCGCTCTGGATGGCTATGGCGGTCTGCAAGAAAACCTGGCGACCGTGGCGCGGGCGCATGAAGCCCGGCGCGAAGCCCAGCAGCGTCTGGACGCTTTGCGGGCCGAAGCCGGCATGGCTGCGGCTCGAGCCGAAGAATTGACCCTTGCGCTCGATGAGCTGGACGCCCTGGCCCCGCGCGCGGGGGAGGAGGCGGAACTGGCCGGAGAGCGGGCACTGCTTGGCGCTGCGGAAAAGGCGTTGGCGGACCTGTCTGAGGCGCGGGACGCGCTGGGAGGCGATAAGCTGTCGCAACGTCTTTCGGTTGCCCTGAGGGCGGTCGAGCATGCGCGAGGGCGGGCTTTGCAGGCTGTCCGTCTTGAAGCTGAAAATCAGGGCACGGTCTCGGAAGCATCCGGACACGATCACCCGGTGGTAATGCGCCTCGCCGCTGCCGCCGAAGCCATCGACCGCACACTTGTCGAGGCGATGGAGGCCGTGGCCCAGCTGGATCAGGCCGCCGATGCGTTGGACGTCGAGCCGGGGCGTCTGGACAAGGCCGAGGAGCGGTTGTTCGCCCTGCGCGCCGCCGCCCGCAAACTGAACACCACGGTCGAGGAACTGCCGCGCCTGCGTATCCGCCTGCGCGAGCAGCTGCGCCTGATCGAGGACGGGGCCGAGGCTCTGACCGCCGCGGAACGGGCCCTGACCGCGGCGCGGGCCGCCTATGATACGGCGGCTGCCACGCTCTCGTGGCGCCGGGCGGAGGCGGGTGACCGTCTGGTCCGGGCTGTGGCCGATGAACTGGGACCGTTGAAGCTGGACCGCGCCCGGTTTCGGGTAACGCTGGAACCCTTGCCCGAGGATCGCCGGGGCGCGAGGGGCGCCGAGACCGTGCGGTTCGAGATTTCGACCAATCCGGGCCAGCCGTTCGGGCCCCTGGATACGGTCGCCTCGGGCGGTGAACTGGCGCGCTTTGCCCTGGCGATGAAGGCAGCGCTGGCGGCCCGCCCCGAGCAGGCCCAGCCCGTGATGATCTTTGACGAGGTGGACCAGGGCGTCGGCGGTGCTGTGGCCGAGGCCGTGGGCCGCCGGCTGCAACGACTGGCAAGCGGCGGCCAGGTACTGGTCGTCACGCACAGTCCCCAGGTCGCGGCGCGCGGCCATACCCATTGGAAGGTGCGCAAGGGCGACCGCGACGGCACCACCTTGACGACCGTCGAAGTCCTGGATGCGGCCCAGCGCGACGAGGAGATCGCTCGCATGTTGTCGGGTGCCGTGGTCACGGATGAGGCCCGCGCCGCCGCCCGTGCCCTGATCGAGCATCCTGACAGGTGACGCATCGCCACAGGGGGGCTCGTGAGGCGAATTTTCCTTGTGTTTTCGGGCCTTGAGGCCGGGATCAGGGTGCCTTGACCTGACGCCCGACCGCCTATAGGTTCCGCGCCGAATTCAGACCCCCTCCGACGCCCGCCCCTCGGCGCCAGCATCGGGCGCTGAGCAGGCCAATGTCCCCGACCGAGGAAACCCGCGAAGAGACAATCAGACGTCTCAACGCCCAGGCCGACTCGCTCAAGGCGCGGGCTACACCCGAACCGCCCGAATACGGCGGCGCGGCAGTCGGATACGGCTATCGCATCATGGCCGAGATGATCGGTGGTGTGCTGGTGGGCCTGGGGATCGGCTGGGGTTTCGACTTGTTTGTCGGGACCGCTCCGTGGGGGATGATCGCGGGGACCCTTTCGGGTTTTGCGGTCTCCATCTGGCTGGCGGTGCATTCCGCCAAGAAACTGAGCGCCCGCGCGCTGAAGGAGTACGGTCCCCCCCGGGACCTTCCGGATGACGCGGACGCCGACCAAAACGACCGCTGACCGGGCCGCCTCACGGCGATTCGGAGTTTTGACTTGGGAGACACGGCGGCATGGCCGATCCGATGCATCAGTTTGAGGTTCAGCCGGTGGTGGAAATCGCCCCGGTGAACGTGCCCGGCCTCGGGCTGGTTGACCTTTCGATCACGAACTCCACTGTCGCCATGTTTGTGGCAGCGACCATCGTTGTCCTGTTCTTCGCCATGGTCACGGCCTCGCCCAAGGTCGTTCCCGGTCGCCTTCAAGTCGTCGGCGAGGGCATGTTCAGCTTCATTGACGACCTCGCGACGGGCATCATTGGCTCCAAGGGCCGCGCCTTCTTCCCGTTCGTCTTCACCCTGTTCATCTTCATCCTGTCGATGAACATGCTCGGCATGTTCACAGTCTTCACCGCCACAGCCCAGCTGGCCGTGGCGCTGACCTTCGCCCTGATGACCTTCCTGCTGGTCATCGTGGTCGGCTTCGCCATGCACGGCCTTGGGTTCCTCAAGCTGTTCGCCCCGTCCGGTGTGCCCTGGTATATGCTGCTGTTCGTGGTGCCGATCGAGGTAATCTCCTTCTTCCTGCGTCCGGTCACCCTGTCGCTCCGTCTTTTTGGCAACATGCTGGGCGGCCACGTGGCCATGAAGGTGTTCGCCGGGTTCATCGTCTCTCTGGGAGCCGTGGCCTCAGCCGGTGGTGTCGCCTACCTCGCCTATGTCGCGGCCATCCTGGCCTTCGGCGGCGTTGTGGCCCTTACGGCGCTGGAGTTTCTGGTTGCCTTCCTGCAAGCCTTTGTGTTCGCGGTCCTGACCTGCGTCTATCTCAACGACGCAGTTCATGCCGGGGACCACTGATCTCTTTCACCCAACCTTCAATCGCTTCATTTAAAGGACAAACATCATGGAAGCTGAAGCCGCAAAATTCATCGGTGCTGGCCTGGCCACCCTCGGCATGATCGGCGCCGGTATCGGCGTGGGTACGATCTTCTCGGGTTTCCTGCAGGGCGCCCTGCGTAACCCCTCGGCCGCCAGCGGCCAGTTCACCAACCTGGTTCTGGGCTTCGCCCTCACCGAAGCGCTGGGCATTCTGGCCTTCGTGCTCGGTCTGCTGATCCTCTTCAGCTAAACCTGACGACCCAATCGGGCGGCGGCCGGTCCCTTCGGATCGCCGCCGCCCGTCGCTCTTTCTGAACCGGACTGAACATGGCTGTGCAATCCAGCGACGCCCCTCCCGCTCAAGACATCCTGCCGCACACGGCCGCTGCCGTCCGCGACGGCGAGGTCGCGCCTTCGGAGACCCATACGGCGACCGAGGCTGGCCATGAGGCCAGCGGTGGGCTGCCGCAGTTCGAGTTCCAGTGGTGGGCTGGCCAGATCTTCTGGCTGCTCATTATCTTCGCAGTTCTCTATGTTCTCCTGTCGAGGGTCTTTCTGCCGCGCCTGCGCCGCGTGAAAGATGAGCGGGCCGGGACCATTGCCGCAGCAGTCGAGGCTGCACGTCAGGTGCAGGCCGAGGCCGCCGGCCAGGCCGAAATCGCCAAGGCTGAAGTCGAGCAGGCTCGCGCCGCCTCCCGGGCGACAGCGGCTGCTGCCAAGGCCCGGGTCACTGAAACTGCCAACGCGCGGGCGGCCGAGGAAGAGGCCGTCGTGAACGCCCGGATCGCTGCGGCCGAAGCCGCCATCGGCAAGACCCGTGATGCGGCCATGTCGAATGTGTCGACGATTGCCTCGGACACGACCCGTGCGATCGTCGAGAAGCTGACCGGCAAGGCTGCCACCGCCGTCGAAGCAGACGCCGCCATCAAGGGAGTTGCCTGATGCCCGCTTTTCTCACCGGATATTTCTGGGACCTGGGCAATGCCGAGTTCTGGGTCGGCGTCGGTCTGGTCGTGTTTCTGGGGATCCTGGTGCTGGTCAAGGTTCCGGGCATGATCGCTGCCCAGCTGGACGGCGCCGCCAACAAGATCCAGTCAGAGCTGGACGAGGCCGCCCGTCTGCGCGCCGAGGCCGAGGCTCTGTTGGCTCAGATCAAGCTTGAGAAGGCCGAGGCCGAGGCCCAGGCCGCGGACATGCTGAAGGCCGCCGAGGCGGATGCGCGTCGTCTGGAAGAGGACGCGAAGGTCAAGCTGGAGGAGGCTCTGGCCCGTCGCCAGACGCTGGCCGAACGTCGTATCGCCCAGGCCGAGGCCCAGGCCACGGCCGAGGTGAAGGCGGCGGCCGCCGATCTGGCTATCAAGGCCGCCGAAGACATTCTGGCGGCCCGACTGGCCTCGCAGACGCGCGACCCCCTGGTCGATGAGGCCATCGCCCAGTTGGGCACCCGCCTGAACTAGGTCCGCCCCGGGTATTCACCCCCGCAACTTCAGGCCGCCTGACGTGCCTGGTCGGGCAGTTGCAGAACGGTTTCGATCAATTCGGCCGCGTCGAAGGGCTTCGCCAGATGACGGTCTGCGCCTGCGGCGCGCGCGGCCGCCACATGCTCGGCAAGGGCATTGGCGGTCAGCATGACCACGGGAGTGGGGGCGCGACCCTCGCGGATTTCGAGAGCGCGGATCTCGCGGGTCGCGGTCAGGCCGTCCATGACCGGCATCTGCATATCCATCAGCACGATGTCGAAGCGGTCGTCGCGGAAGGCATCGACGGCCTCCTGGCCATTTTCGACCAGAACCATACGGGCGTCGATCTGGGACAGGATCAGTTCGACAACCTTGCGGTTGGTGGGATGGTCGTCGGCCACAAGGACGCAGAGCCCGGCGCGGGCCTCCATATCAGGGACTTCTGCCGTCATGGCCAAGGGCGTTGTGGCGCGTTTCAGCGGAACCGTCAGCATGAAGCAGGATCCACCGCCGGGCTCGCTTTCGCAATCCAGGCGGCCGTCCATCATCTCCGCCAGCTGGCGGCAGATGGCGAGACCGAGGCCTGAGCCGCCGAACTGGCGGGTGATGCCCCCGTCGGCCTGCTCGAACCGGCTGAACAGGCGGTCGCGCGTGGCGGCATCAAAGCCGATGCCGCTGTCGGCGACGGCCAGCCGGAGCGTTTCGCAGCCGGTGGCGTCCCGGTCCACGCCGACCGTCAACTGTACCATGCCCTCGGCGGTGAATTTGACGGCGTTGGAGACCAGATTGGTCAGTACCTGTTTCAACCGGACGACATCGCCCTCGATCCAGCGGGGGCAATCGTCGGCGATCTCGACCATATATTGAAGGCCCTTGTCTCGGGCGGTTTCCGCATAGAGCTGGGCCGCTTCCTGCACGGCCTGGTGCAGGTCCATCGGTTCATTGTTCAATTGCAGGCGGCCAGACTCGACCCGGGCCAGGTCGAGAATGTCGCTGAGCAGGATCTGCAAGGTCCGGCCCGAGGCGTCGATCAGCCTGAGCATCTCGCGCTGATCTTCACTGAGGTCGGTATGGGACAGGGCCTGGGCCACGCCGATCACGCCGTTGAGGGGCGTGCGGATCTCATGGCTCATATTGGCCAGAAACTGGCTCTTGGCGGCATTCGCGGCCTCTGCGGCGTCGCGGGCCTCGGCCAGGGCCTGGGCGTCGCGCTTCAGATCGGTGATGTCATTGACCACGGTGACAATGCCGCCGGCCGCCGTCATCCGGTCCTGAACGCGCAGCCAGCGGCCTCCGACGATATACTGCTCAAGGGTCATCGACAGGGCGCGCCGTGCCTCCATGCGCTCGGCGATCCAGGCCTGCTCGCGGCCAATGGCTTCCTTGTAGAGGCCCTCGGAAATGCCGATCTCAAGAATCTGGCGGAAGGTCATGCCGCGCTCGAGCTTCGAGGCCAGTTCGGGATTAACCTCGGCATAGCGCGCGTTCCAAAGCACCAGCCGGTCCTGGGCATCATAAAAGCCCAGCCCGTCGGGCATGGCGTCGATGGCCTCGCGAAGCTGCCGGAGGGAACTGGTGCGCGACCAGTAGGTCAGAGCGGTCGAGAGCGCCCCGGCCAGTACCAGAACGCCCATTGCCATACTGATCACGGTCAAAACGTCCGTCCCCGAATAGGCGTTCAGATCAACGACAAGGGTTGGATCGACGTTCAGGGTCAGTGCGCCCATGCTGACGAAGTGCAGGGAGGCCACGGCCAGGGTGGCCAGTATGGCGGCGCCGAGAGTGCCCTTCCATCCGGCGCGCGCGTGCACCCATCCACCGGCAATCCCGAAGACTGTGCCGGCTACGACAGCGGCACCGACCAGTGCCGGATCCCAGGACAGGGTTCCTTGGAACCGGAGCGCGGACATGCCGACGAAATGCATGGCGGTCACCCCGGCCGCACCGAAGGCACCGGCCAGCATGCGTGCCGGAACTGTACGTCCGACCAAGCCGATCAGGGCGGTGCCCAGGCTGGCGATGACGATGACGCCAAAGGAAGCGATCGTAAGGCCCAGGTCATAGCTGAGTTCGATTCCGGGATCATAGCCCAGCATGCCGGTGAAGTGGGTCGTCCAGACCGCAAGGGCCCCGGTCAAGGCCGCACCGGCCCCTAGGGCGACCCGCAGACGTCCTTCGGCTGTGCGCGCCCGGTCATAGAGGGACAGGGCCGTGGCCAGTCCGCCAAAGCACACCAGCGCGGCCAGAGCCACCATCAACCCGTTGTGCTGGGTCGTCAGACAGAGCAGGACGGTGTTCACGAAGTCGGGGCCCCCATATTCCAGGCTGACGCTAGGGCAGACTGGTGAAGATTCCGTGCGTCCGCCTGATTCTGATTGGGCCTATGGTTGTCTTGCGGATTTCACAGATCACGCGCATCACAAGGCATGCCTGACGTCCACACCCCTTCTCCAGTCGAGCCTTCGCCCGGGTCGCGGCTTTGGACGGCGGGGGCGTCGGGAGGGCTGGCGGTCCTGATCCTGCTGGGCCTGGCGGTGTATGATCCGGGACATGCGCCGCCTCTGCTGGCAGGGGCGCTGCTGGTGGCGATCAGCACCTGGATGGTCGCGCGCCAGCGGCCTGGCTCCGCACACCCCTCGGTCACGACCCTCCCCGAAACCCGTCCGGATACCCGGCTCGAGGGGCAGGCTGTCCTTCTGGATGAAGTATTCGAAACGGTCACCGATCCGCTGATGGTCGTGCGGGGTGGGGAGCCGGATGACATGGCCGGGCGACGCATCCTGCTGGCCAACCGGGCCGCGCGTGACCTGCTGCGTATTCCCCGCGAAGGGGCGATCCTGGTGTCGGCGCTGCGGGATCCCGGCCTGCTCGAGGCCATAGATGAAACCCTGTTCGGCGGTGTCAGCCGAGAGACCGATTTCGATTCCGGGGGAGTCCAGGCCCGCCACTGGCGTGCGGTGAGCCGCCCCCTGCCACGCTCGGACACAGAGACCCTGGCGCTGGTCATGCTACGCGACGAAACCGATGTGCGGCGCATGGAGTTGATGCGCGTCGACTTCCTCGCCAATGCCAGCCATGAGCTGCGGACGCCACTGGCCTCGCTGTCCGGCTTCATCGAGACGCTCAAGGGGCATGCGCGCGAGGACTCGGTGGCGCGCGATCGGTTCCTCGACATCATGGCCGCCCAGGCCGAGCGGATGACACGTCTGGTCGCCGACCTGCTGTCGCTGAGCCGAATCGAGCTGAACGAACATGTGCCCCCGTCGGGGCATCTGGATCTGGGCCGGGCGACTGCGGATGTGGTTGATGCGTTGAGCGTCCTGACGCGGGATCACGGGGTCCAGATCGTGGTAGATGCGCCGGAAGAAGCAATCCGGATCAAGGGAGAGCGCGACGAAATCGTCCAGGTGATCCAGAACCTGATCGACAACGCGATCAAATATTCGCCGCGTGACGGCCGCATCGAGGTCGAGATCCGCAGTGGCCTGACCCCGGCCGCGGCGGCTGCCGCCCGGATGCCGGGGGCGGCGCGCCTGCCGCTGCTGACGCCGGACCGGGACGATGGCCTGACCTACGCGGCGGTGACGGTGAGGGACCACGGGCCGGGTCTGTCACGAGAGCATCTGCCGCGCCTGACCGAACGCTTCTATCGCGTGGAGGGCCAGAAGAGCGGGGGAGAGCGTCCCGGAACCGGACTGGGCCTGGCGATCGTGAAACATATCGTCAACCGGCACCGAGGAGGCCTGCTGGTCGAAAGCGTGCCGGGAGAGGGCGCGGCCTTCACCGCCTTCTTCCCCCTGTCGAGTCGTCCCGCTGTGGCTGAGCCTCTGACGGTGTAACCGAACTGTCATGGACCCGTCGTAATCCGCTGACCAATCACGGGCAGGGTCCGCGCACTTTTGATGACTGCCGGATTGCGGTCTGATTCCCCGTTTCGCGGACCTTGATGACCCTGACCGTCCTTCTGATCGTGATCCTGCTGGCGGCGGCGGCCTTTGTGCTGGGCCACCGGCGCGCGTCGCGGCGTGCCGCCCGCCTGACCGGTCGGGAACGCCCCCATTCGCGTCCGGCCCAGCATGGTGCCTATGCCCTCATATGGGTGGCGGCTCCGGCCCTGTTGGTGCTGATGGCCCTGTCCGTGCTGTCAGGGCCCATTAGCCAGCAACTGATCCACACCGGCCAGCCCGAAGCTGTGTCCAGCCTGGAACCCTTCCGCAAGAACGCCTTTGTGGCCGACGCCGCGCGCGTCGCCAACTCCCAGCCGGCTCAGGCCTTCTGGGAGCCGGAGGTGGCGCAGCATCTGGCCACAGAGGGCCTCCGGGCGGCCAGGATCCAGTCGACCCTGAATTGGGGCGGTGCCGTGGGGGCCATCCTGGTCGCCCTGATGGGGGGCATCATCGCCTTCCTGCGCATCCGGCCGGATTTCAGGGCCCGCAACCGGGTTGAGGGCTGGATCGTCGGCCTGCTGCTGGTCTGTTCGGCGATTGCCGTGCTGACGACCATCGGTATCATCGCCTCGTTGCTGATCGATGCGACGCGCTTCTTCTCGGCCGTGCCGCTGCCGGAATTCCTGTTCGGCACCCAATGGAGCCCGCAGACCGCCATCCGCGCGGACCAGGTCGGATCAACGGGTGCGTTCGGAGCCCTGCCGCTGTTTGCGGGGACCTTCCTGATCATGCTGATCGCCATGGCGGTGGCCGCCCCCGTCGGCCTGTTCGCGGCCATCTATCTGTCGGAGTATGCCGGACCCGCCAGCCGGGCGGTCATCAAACCCGTCCTGGAGATTCTGGCCGGGGTGCCGACCGTGGTCTACGGCTTCTTTGCAGCCCTGACAGTCGGCCCGGCCTTTCGCGAGTTCTTCAACACGATCGGACGCTGGCTGATCGGGGGGCCGCTGGACGGGCTGGGGCAGTATCTGATGCTGGTCCAGAACCAGATGGCGCTGGTGGCCGGCGCGGTCATGGGGATCATGTTGATCCCGTTCGTGTCATCGCTCTCCGACGATATCCTGAATGCCGTGCCCCAGTCGCTGAGGGACGGATCCTATGCCATGGGGGCGACCAAGTCCGAGACCGTCAGCCGTGTGCTGATGCCTGCGGCCCTGCCCGGCGTCGCCGGGGCGCTGCTGCTGGCCATGTCGCGGGCCATCGGCGAGACCATGATCGTGACCATGGCTGCGGGCCTCGCCGCGCGGTTGACGCTCAACCCGCTGGACACGGTAACGACTGTGACCGTGCAGATCGTCACCCTGCTGACGGGAGACCAGGAGTTCAACTCGACCAAGACGCTGGCGGCCTTTGGCCTGGGCCTGACCCTGTTCCTTGTTACCCTGGTGCTGAACATCGTGGCCCAGCGGATCGTCCAGACATATCGGCAACAGTATGACTGAGACCCGCGACACGATGACGGCGACACGACTGGACCGCCTGAGGGGTGGGTTGAAGCGGCGCTATGCCCGCGAGGCCCGGTTCCGACTTTATGGCATCCTGGCCATTGCTGTGGCCGTGGCCTTTCTGGCGTTGCTGCTGGGCCGGATCATCGAACAGGGGCATACGGCCTTTTACGCCCATGAGGTGTCCGTGCCGGTCTATCTGGACCCGGCACGCATCGACCCCGCCTATCCCCAGGGCACGAATTTCGAGCAGATGGTGGCGCAACAGCAGCTGGCCAGCCGAGGGCTGGAGGGCGATGCATCCGGACCGCTGGCGGCCGAGATGCGCGGCCTGTTCTCGTCGGAGCTGAAGTTCGAAATCGCCCGGAGGGTGGCGGACGATCCCTCGCTGATCGGTCAGACGGTGACCTTTGACGTCCCGGTCTCGGACCAGGCGGATCTGTATTTCAAGGACGAAATCTCGATCAATACCCCGGCCGAGCAGCGGCGCCTGACGGATCAGCAGATCGGCTGGCTGGATCAAATGGAAGCCGACGGCAATGTCCGGGCCCACTTCAACAGCCGGCTGTTCACCAGTGGTGACTCGACCGAGCCCGAACTGGCCGGGGTTCTAGGGGCGGTTGTCGGCTCCGCGCTGATGCTGATGGTCACGGCCTTCCTCGCCATCCCGATCGGCGTGGCGGCGGCGGTTTATCTGGAAGAGTTCGCGCCCCGAAATCGCCTGAGCGCCTTGATCGAGGTCAACATCAACAATCTGGCGGCTGTGCCGTCGATCGTCTATGGCCTGCTGGGTCTGGCCCTGTTCATCAACTGGATGCACCTGCCGCGCTCGTCGCCGCTGGTGGGGGGGCTGGTGCTGGCGCTGATGGCGCTGCCGACCATCATTATCGCCACGCGTTCGTCGCTGAAGGCGGTTCCGCCGTCGATCCGCGAGGCGGCGCTGGCCATGGGCGCCAGCCGCACCCAGACGGTATTCCAGCACGTGTTGCCGCTGGCCCTGCCGGGAGTGATGACCGGGGCGATCATCTCGCTGGCCCATGCGCTGGGCGAGACGGCACCCTTGCTGCTGATCGGCATGGTCAGCTTCATGCCCGGAATCGCGAGCTCCATCACCGAGCCGACCGGTGCCCTGCCGTCCCTCATCTATATCTGGGAGAATGCCTCGGAGCGCGCGTTCCACGAACGGACCGCCGCGGCCATTATGGTTCTCCTGACCTTCATGATCGTGATGAACGCTGCCGCCATCCTGCTGCGGCGTCATTTCGAGCGCCGGTGGTAAACGCATGAAACAGACGATCTATCGCTCGCAGGACGGACTGGAGGGCGGCGCGTCCGCGCCGGTCGCCGAGGTGCCCGCCGAACTGAACGCCGCCGTGCAGGCCGCAACCGACCCCAGGGGTGCCGCCCCGGTCGGCCCGACCAAGATTTCCGCTCGGGACGTTTCGGTCTTCTACGGCGACAAGCAGGCGCTGTACGACATCAGCCTGGACATTCCCGACAAGACGGTGACGTCGCTGATCGGGCCCTCGGGCTGCGGTAAGTCCACCTTCCTGCGCACTATGAACCGGATGAATGACACCATCGCCGGGGCAAGGGTGACGGGCCGGATCGAGATGGACGGCGAGGACATCAACGCCCGCTCACTGGACCCCGTGCTGCTGCGCGCACGGGTCGGGATGGTCTTCCAGAAGCCCAACCCCTTTCCGAAGTCGATCTTCGAGAACGTCGCCTATGGCCCGCGCATTCACGGCCTGACCCGGTCCAGGGATGAACTGGCCGGGGTGGTCGAGGAGTCGCTCCGTCGCGCCGGTCTGTGGGACGAGGTCGCCGATCGGCTCCATTCGCCTGGCACCGGCCTGTCGGGGGGGCAGCAGCAGCGGCTGGTCATCGCCCGGGCCATTGCGGTCAATCCCGAAGTGATCCTGATGGACGAGCCCTGCTCGGCGCTGGACCCCATCGCCACGGCCAAGATCGAGGAACTGATCGACGAGCTGCGCGAGCGGTATTGCATCGTGATCGTCACCCACTCGATGGCCCAGGCCGCGCGCGTCAGCCAACGCACCGCCTTCTTCCACATGGGGCGCCTGATCGAGACGGGCGACACCGAAGAGATCTTCACCAATCCGCGCGAACGTCGCACCCTCGACTACATCACCGGCCGCTTCGGCTAGGATATCTGAATGAACCAGCACACCGTCAAATCCTATGGAGACGAGCTGAACCAGCTGACGGCCATCGTCGCCCGCATGGGTGGACTGGCCGAAGCCCAGGTGGCCGATGCCATCGAGTCGGTGGCGCGTCGCGATGTGGCGCTGGCCCGGGCCGTGGTCGAGCGGGATGCCCGGCTCGACGCCCTGCACAGCGACATCGAGAAGAAGGCCATTCGTCTGATCGCCCTGCGCCAGCCTGTGGCCTCGGATTTGCGCAAGACCCTGTCGGCGATGAAGCTGGCGGTGGACCTGGAGCGCACCGGCGATCTGGCCCGGAATATTTCCAAGCGGGCGCTGATCCTGGCAGAAGGCGAGCCTATGCTGCCCCTGACCCGGTCGATCGAGCGGATGGGCAAGCTGGTGTCGATGCGGTTGCGGGATGTTCTGGATGCCTATACGGCGTCGGACGTCGACCGGGCGATGGGTGTCTGGACCTCGGACGACGAGGTCGACGAGCACTACAACAGCCTGTTCCGCGAACTGCTGACCTATATGATGGGCGACCCGCGCACGATCACGGCCTGTACGCACCTGTTGTTCATGGCCAAGAATCTGGAGCGGATCGGCGACCACGCGACCAATATCGCCGAGACTATCCACTATGAGATCACCGGCGGCGACATGATCGGTGAGCGGCCGCGCTGGACACCGACCCCGTCGGATTCCGACGTCATGGCGACCGACGACCCCCTGCGCCCGCAAGAGTCCTGAGCCCGGAGACCCCTATCGTGCAGCCCTATGTTCTTGTGATGGAAGACGAGGACGCGCTGGCGACCTTGCTTCAGTACAATCTGGAAAAGGAAGGCTATCGCGTCGTGGTCGCCGGTGACGGCGAGGAGGGGCTGGTCCAGATCGACGAGCGCCTGCCCGATCTGGTGCTGCTGGACTGGATGCTGCCCAAGGTGTCGGGCATCGAGGTGTGTCGCCGTATTCGCGGACGGCCCGAGACGCGCAACCTGCCGATCATCATGCTGACCGCGCGCGGCGAGGAGACGGATCGGGTGCGCGGCCTCGACACCGGCGCCGACGACTATCTGACCAAGCCGTTCTCGATGACCGAGCTGATCGCCCGCATCCGGGCGGTGCTGCGCCGCATCCGCCCAGGTCTGGCCGATGACCGGATCAACCACGGCGACATCGTGATCGACCGGGTGGCCCACCGGGTGCGCCGGGCGGGCAAGGAAATTCACCTGGGCCCGACCGAATTCCGCCTGCTGGACCACTTCATGCAGCACCCGGGCCGGGTGTTCAGCCGCGAACAGCTGCTGGACGCGGTCTGGGGCTCGGACGTCTATGTCGAGGCGCGCACGGTCGACGTTCACGTCGGTCGCCTGCGCAAGGCCCTGAGCGTCGAGGGCACCGCCAACCCAATCCGTACGGTCCGCTCGGCGGGCTATTCGCTGGATCTGGACGGCTGAGAGGGGCGCGAGTCCTCCATTAAATTCCTGCAAGGTGCGTCCACAGGCGCCTCCCGCATCCTCTCCAGATGACAGTCATGAGGGAGAGGGCGGATGCCGGATGCGGTTATGTTCACATTGGGATGGGTAGGCGCAGCGGGAGTGCTGGGCCTGTTGGGGGCCGTGGTCGCGCGCGGTCGCATTCACTGGGGCTGGCTGATCTCGGCGCTGGTTTTGATGGCCCTCTATGACGCGCTGTTGACGCGGGGGTATGGGACTATCCCGCTGACCCTGTGGCCCTCGGACTGGAATTGGGAGGGCAAGCTGATGGGGCTGGCGCTGGGGCTGGTTGTCGCCAGCCTGCCCTGGCTGGGCTGGAAGCGGGTGGGGCTGACGCTGGAACAGGATCGCCGGGGCCTGCCCGGGGCCCTGATGCTGTCGGCTGTGCTGGTCACCCTGTTCCTGGGACTGGCCCTCTATTTCCCGGGTCAGGGGTTTGATGCCGACAGCCTGGCGTTCCAGCTGACCATGCCCGGCTTTGACGAGGAGCTGTTCTATCGCGGCGTGCTGCTGCTGATGCTGAACGAGGCCTTCGGCAAGCCGGTGCGGGTGCTGGGGGCGCAGATGGGCTGGGGAGCCGTGGTGTCGTCCGTCGCCTTCGGTTTGATGCATGCGCTGGGCTACAGCGACGGGGCCTTTACGTTCGATACGGTGCTGATGGCCAGCACCGGCTTTGCGGCCCTGCTGCTGGTGTGGCTGAGGGAAAAGACGGGCAGCCTGCTTCTGCCGGTGTTGCTGCACAATTTCGGCAATGTGATCTTCATGCTGGTGTGAGGCGGGGGCGTCAGGTCGTCCCCGCCTCCAGCGCATAGACCCTGGCGCAGTATTCGCAGGTGACATGGATATTGCCGTCGGGCTCGACCATCTCGGCGCGCTCGTCGGCACTGAAGCTGTCGAGAACGGTGGCGATGCGATCAGCCGAGCAGCGGCAGCGGGCCTCGAGCGGCTGGGCGGCTTCGAGACGCACCCCGTCCTCATGGAACAGGCGGTACAGAAGTGTCTCTGACGGAACCTGGGGATCGATCAGCTCATCCGCACTGATCGTGTTGAACAGGGCGCGGGCGCGGTCCCAGGCATCTTCGGTCTCGCCGCGGGCGGCGTCGCCGGCGAGGCGTTGGATCATCATGCCACCGGCGCGCCAGCCGCTGCCGTTCTCGTCGGTCAGGTGGCCGACGGAGAGCCGCACCTCGGTCGGGATCTGTTCGGACTGCTGGAAATAGTGCTCGGCACACAGGGCAAGGCTGTCGCCCTCGATCGGGGTGATGCCCTGGTGGCGCTCGAAATCCAGGCCCTGGTCAAGCGTCATGACGAACACACCCTTGCCCAGCAGGCGGTGGGCACCGGGACGGGCGTCATCGGCGGTGAGGGCGGCGAGCTCGCCCTCGTCATAGCGGCAGTAACCGCGGAGAGTCCCTTCGGTGCCATAGTCGGCGACCACATAACGGACCGGGCCGTCGCCCTGGGCCTGGAGGATCAGACGGCCGTCGAATTTCAGGGCCGAGCCGATCAGGGCGGCCAACGCGCATGCCTCACCGAGCAGTTCCGCCACCGGAGCTGGATAGGCATGGGCCGACAGCACGGCATCAATCGCGGGCCCCATGCCGACGATGCGACCGCGCACGGGCTGGTCCTGGATCTGGAAGGCGGCGACCCGGTCGTCGGGCAGGCGGGAGGCGTCGGTCACGTCGATATCCTGTAGGGCAAGGCGCACAGATAGGAGGTAGGGAGGATCAATTTAAGCCCTTGCAAGCGTTGCCTTATGATAAGGGCGGAAACCGTGCGGGGCCTGCGCCGTTGTTTGGTCGGCCCCCTATGTGAACAAAGGCGACCGATGTCTGCAAAGCTCCGACTGAAACCGCTCAAGGATCAGGCGATCGTCATTACGGGCGCGACCTCGGGTGTCGGGCTGAGCACCGCGAGGCGCGCCGCCCGGGCAGGAGCCTGTGTCTTCCTCATCGCGCGCGGCGAGCAGGACCTGAAGACCCTGTGCGAGGAACTCCAGGCGGAGGGGGCTCGCGTGGCCTGGGCTGCGGCGGACGTGGCCGACTTTGACGCCCTGTCCGAGGCCGCAGACAAGTGCCGGCGCCTGTTCGGCGGGTTCGACACCTGGGTCAACAATGCGGGCGTGTCGATCTTTGGCCCGATCCGGGAGACCACGCTGGAGGATCAGCGGCGGCTGTTCGAGACCAACTATTGGGGCGTGGTCAACGGCTCGCTCATCGCGGTCGAGCATCTGCGCGGACGTCCCGGCGGCGGGGCCGTCATCAATGTCGGTTCGATCCTGTCCGATGCGCCGATCCCCCTGCAGGGAATCTTTGCCGCCTCGAAACACGCCGTGAAGGGCTTTACCAACTCGCTGCGCATCGAACTGCTGCGCGAGAAGGCACCGGTTTCGTTGAGTCTCGTGAAACCCGCCGCGATCGATACCCCTTACAACCGGCATGCGCGCAATCTGACAGGGCAGGCGGTGCAGAACCCTCAGCCCGTCTACGGTACCCATGTGGTGGCCGATACGGTGCTGTATTGCGCCAGCCATCCCATCCGCGAGATCACGGTCGGCGGCGGCGGGCGGCTGATCGCCTCCTTCTATTCGGCGCTGCCGGGGCTTGCGGAGCCGATCTTCGCGCGCTTTGCTCCGTCCATGATGCGCGACAAGACCCATGATTATCACCCCTGGGACGACGGTCTGTACGATCCGACCAATGACGGTCTGGCGGATGAGCTGCACTATCCGGTGGTGCGCCGGTTCAGCACCTTGGCCGAGGTGCGCAAACATCCCGGTATTGCCGGGGCCGTGGTCGCGCTGCTGGTCGCGGTGGGCGTCGGCTATGTGCTGCTGAACCAGAAGTCGGGGCCCACGCGGTTCGAGCGATGGAAGGCCCAGGCCGACCCGCGGCGCTGGCGGATGCCCTCGGTGCCGGCCATGTCCTGGCTGTCTCGATTCCGGTCCGATGGGGACGGACGGCTGGAGGCGCTGCAGGCCGAGTTGGATCGCTATGGCGGGCGAGCGCGGCGGGGGCTGGAGGACGCGGGCGGTCGCGCCCGGCGCTATGCCTCGCATGCTGGAGACTATGCCCAGGATCACGCGAAGGAGGGTGGGGCGGTAGCCGCCACCTTGGCCTTGCTGGGGGTTCTGGCCGCCGTGGCGCTGAAGGCCCGGCAAAACGACGCCTGAGCCGTTGCTGCAACTGCGAAGGTGGGTCAAGGTCGGGCTATGTCCGATGCACCCACGCTGATTTTCGACTTCGATTCGACACTGGTCGGCTTCGAGACGCTGGAGGCGCTGTCCGAACTGGCGCTGGAGGGCGCACCCGATGCCGGTGCGATCCGCGCCGAGATCGCGACCCTGACTGATCTGGCTATGTCGGGGACGCTCGGATTTGATGAAGCCCTGACCCGCCGGCTGACCCTGCTGCCGCTGACGCGCGACCACGTGAAGGCGCTGGCGGAACAGGCCGTGGCGCGACTGGCACCCTCGGTGGCGCGCAATGTCGAGACCCTGCGCGCCCATGCGGATCGCCTGGTGATCGTGTCCGGCGGCTTTCGCGAGGTGATTGCGCCCGTGGCCCGCCATCTGGGCGTGCGGGATGAGCGAGTGCTGGCCAACGACCTGATCTATGATGAGGCGGGCAGGGTGACCGGGGTGGATCGCACCAATCCCTTGTCGACGGACGGGGGCAAGGTGACAGCGATCCGGTCGCTGGGACTGTCCGGGCCGGTAGTCATGATCGGCGACGGCTGGACCGATGCCGAGGTGCGCCTGGCGGGGCTGGCCGACCGGTTTCATGCCTTTTGCGAAGTGGTTCGTCGTCCCCGCGTGGTGGAGGCTGCCGACGCCCTGGCCTCCTCTCTGGACGAGGTTCTGCACGCCGAGGGCCTGAGCGGGCGCTGGTCCTATCCCCGCAGCCGGATTCGCGTCCTGTTGCTGGAGTCAGTCCATCCTGGCGCGGTCGCGGCGCTGGAGGAGGCCGGCTATTCGGTCGAATGCGAGACCGGTGCCCTGGATGAGGAGACCCTGATCGAGCGGTTGAAGGGCGTGCATGTACTGGGGATACGATCAAAGACGGCCCTGAGTGAGCGGGTGATCGAGGCCGCTGACCGGCTGATGGCGGTGGGGGTGTTCTGTATAGGCACCAACCATATCGATCTGGATGCGGCCAGCCGCCGGGGCATTGCGGTGTTCAACGCGCCCTATTCGAACACCCGCTCGGTGGTCGAACTGGCTGTCGGATTGGCGATCGTCCTGATGCGGGGCGTGGTGGATCGATCCGCCGCGATGCATGCGGGACATTGGAACAAGAGCGCGCGGGGCGCGCGCGAGCTGCGCGGCAAGGCCCTGGGCATCGTCGGCTATGGCGCCATCGGCTCGCAGTTGTCAGTTCTGGCAGAGGCGCTGGGGATGCGGGTCATCTACCATGACCTGTCCGAGCGGCTGGCTCTGGGCAACGCACGACCCGCGACGTCGCTGGACACCCTGCTGGCCGAGGCCGACGTCGTCAGCCTGCATGTCGACGGACGGGCGGGGAATCACCGCCTGATCGGAGCTGCTGAACTGGCCCGGATGAAACCGGGTGCCGTATTGATCAATCTGTCGCGCGGTCATGTGGTGGACGTTGATGCCCTCGCTGAGGTCATGCGCACCGGGCACCTGGGCGGAGCGGCCGTGGATGTCTTCCCGGAAGAGCCACGCACCAATCAGGACCCGTTCGACAGCCCCCTGCGGGGTCTGGCCAATGTGATCCTGACACCGCATGTCGGCGGCTCGACCGAGGAGGCGCAGGAGGCCATCGGGGCGTTCGCGGCTTCACGCCTGCTGGGGTACCTCAACCGGGGCGATACGACCTTCTGCGTCAACCTGCCGAATGTTCAACTGTCGGACGTCCAGGGTGCCCACCGCCTGTTGCACATCCACCAGAACCAGCCGGGAGTGCTGGCCGCCCTGAATCAGGCCCTGTCCGATGCCGGGCTGAACATTCTGGGTCAGCATCTGAAGACTGATGGTCGCACCGGTTATGTCATCACGGATGTTGACCGGGACTATCGGGCTGGAGCGCTGGACGCCCTGAGACGTGTGCCCGGCACGCTTCGGTTTCGATCCCTCTACTGAAGGTTTCCCTTGCGGCATCTTGCGTGGCGGCCACAGGCGCGCGCAAACTGTGCCCAACAGTCGCAACGGACGACTGAGGGAGGATCACATCATGTCACGTTTCATGCGCACTGCCGCCGCAGCGGCCCTGACCCTTGCCGCGGGCGCTGCCCTGGCAGGCACCGCAAGTGCCCAGAGCTATAACCGCCTGGTCGTGTTTGGCGACAGCCTGAGCGACAACGGCAACCTGTTTCTGTTCACGGGCGGCACCCAGCCGCCAGCACCCTTCTATTTCCAGGGACGGTTCTCGACCGGGCCGGTGTTCGTGGAGCTGCTGGGTTTCAACCTGGGCCGATATGCGGCCGGGGACTCCAATGCAGGCAGCATCAACTATGCCTTTGGCGGGGCGCGCACAGACTTGGCCGGAGCGCCTCCGGGCATGCGGACCCAGCTGAACGCCTATCTGGGCGGCGGCGGAACGTTTGGTTCCGGTGACCTGGTCAGCATCCTCGGTGGTGCCAACAATATCTTCCAGGGCCTGCCCGCCGCCGGGGCCTCGGCCAATCCGGCCGGTGCGATGCAGGTCGTGTCGCTGTCGGCCGCAGCTGACATCAACCTGCTGGTCGACAGCGTGGCGGCAGCGGGTGCAGGGACTATTCTGGTTACCAATCTACCGAAGCTGAGCCTGACCCCGCAGTTCCGGGGTACCACGGCCGCGCCGCTGGCCGACTATGCCGTGACCACCTTCAACGGCGCCGTCTACAACGGGCTGAGCACCATCGCTGCCAACCGGCCAGGCACCAACATCATCCTGATGGATCTGTTCAAGATCGGTGACACCATCGCCGGAAACCCGACGGCCTTTGGCGTGACCAACGTCACCCAACCCTGCTTCAATCAGGTGACCCTGACCTACTGCTCGAACCCGAACGACTATTTCTATCTGGACGGTGTCCACCCGACGGCGGCGGGTCACCGCGCCATCGCCAGCCTGGCCAATGACTATCTGTATTACGGTGACCGGGGGGCAGCTACGGCCCATCAGGGTGAGCTGTCGCTGCGCCAGCGTGAAGACTCACTGGACCTCGGCTCCGAAGCCCTCTCGGGCTGGGCTGCGTGGGAAGCGGGTCGGACCACCCTGGATGTCAGCTTTACCGGGGATACCACGGACGTCGACGCGCGCGGCATTGTGCCGGACGCCAAGGTGGAAGGTCAGGGCATCCGCCTGGCCCTCGACCACAGCATGTCCGAAAGCTGGCGCATGGGCTTTGCCGGCAGCTTCCGTCAGGCGGAAACGGTCGCAGGCCCGACCCGGTTCGACAGCCAGAACTTCTCGTTCGATGCCTTCTTCGGCTGGCGCTCAGGCCCGATGTTCGCCAACGTCACGGCCGGTGCTTCACGAGACATCTATGAGGACATCCAGCGCGCCACGGGGGTCGGCCCGGTGGTCCACACCGGTGAGACCCGGGGTTACAGCCGCGGTGTGCGTGTACAAGGCGGGACCTGGTTCGACATGGGCGGCATCGCCCTGTCGCCACGCGTGGCCGTCACCTGGGCATCGACCGATGTCAGCGGCTATGTCGAGAACGGCGTCGCCGCCCAGTATGCCTATGAAGATCGCACGGTCGAGGGCATCACCGGGGAGGTCACACTGCGGGCCGAGAGCGGCATTGAGGGCGTGACCTTCTATGTCGAGGGGGGCTGGCGCGACAGCCTGGACGACAGCTCGGATCCGGTCGGAACCGGTCTGGCAGGCAGTCCGTCGCAGGTGCTTTACCGCACGATTGAAGACCCGATGGGTGGGCAGCTGCTGGCCCAGATGGGTCTCGAGGTCGACTGGGGCCCGGCGCGCGTCGGCCTGGGACTGAAGGGGCGCTACGGCGACCATGCGGACAGTTTTGTCGGTGGGATCACCCTGCGGATGCCGCTGAACTAGTCGACAGTGTCGAGGTATGAAGAGAGGCGGGGCCAGTCGGCTCCGCCTTTTTTCTTGGCTGAACAGGCGGTTCCCGGGTGCGACGTCCTGACGCGTCCCGCGCCTCATTCTCGTCCCAGGGGAACGGCAGAAGCACCCCCTCATTCGACGTGACCGGTTTCGGCCCCAGGGGGCTGCCGCTCCACCCGCTGCATGATCCAGAACGGAGACGCCGCCTGATGCGACGCCTTGACGCCCGCCTGCGCACCCTTGCCACTCAATCCGGACAGTCCTTCGGCCTTGTTGCCGTGGCCGTGATGGCGATGGCCGCCGCGCCGATCGCCGTTCCCGCGGGCGATCCCGTGCTGACTGTCGACGAAGGTCCGGTCGCGCCCCCGGTCGTGGCCGTGGCTGAACCGGCCGGGCCGGTGACGCGCGAGATCAGCTTCGAGGCCCCGCTGAAGGGCTACCCGATCAACTCGCGGTTCGGCATGCGTCGGCTGGGTGGAGAGGGTGCCGCGCGGCCTCACAATGGCGTCGACATGGCCGCTCCCACAGGCACCAGCATCTTTACCGCGGCCGAGGGCGTGGTGATCCGCACCGGCTATCAGCCCGAGGGCTATGGCCGCTTCGTCGAAGTGGCCCACCCGAACGGCATGACGACCCTCTATGCCCATATGAGCCGTGTGGACGTGGCCTCGGGCATGGCGGTGAGCGGCGGCGACCGGCTGGGTCTGGTCGGCTCGACCGGCTATTCGACCGGGCCCCACCTGCATTTCGAGGTTCGCCGGGGCGGCACGCCGATCAATCCGGCCCGCGTTCTGGGCCGCACCTTCGAGGTCGTGGTGATCGACGCATCCTGAGCCTCGCCCTCGGGATCATGACACGGAATTCATGAAAACGGGCGTCGATCCGCCACGACCAAGGTTGTCAAACACCCTTTACATACCCTAGGACTCGTATCGACCAAGAGTTTCCAAGGGGGGCGCATATGGACGCCGCACTGAGCCTGAACGACATCAGCAAGCGCTATGGGGCGTTTCAGGCCGTCAAGGATCTCAGCTTTTCGGTTCCCAAGGGCAGCATCTGCGGGTTTCTGGGACCGAACGGGGCGGGCAAGACCTCGACCCTGCGGATGATCCTTGGCCTGCAGCCGCCGACATCGGGCAGCCTGAGCATTCTGGGCGCACCGGACGGCCGTATGGTCCGGAACCGGATCGGCTTCCTGCCGGAAGAGCGCGGTCTCTACAAGAAGATGACCCCGATCGATGCGATCGCCTTCTTTGGGGCCCTGAAGGGCTTGCCAACGGGTGAGGGACGCAAGCGCGCCCGCGCCATGCTGAAACAGCAGGGGCTGGAGCACGCCCAGACCAAGAAGATGAAAGAGTTGTCCAAGGGCATGGCCCAGAAGGTGCAGCTGATCGCCTCGGTCGTGCACAAGCCCGAGTTCGTCATCCTTGACGAGCCGTTTTCGGGCCTCGATCCGGTCAACCAGCAGGGTCTGGAAGAAATGATCCGCGGTCTGGCCGCCGACGGCGCCACGGTCCTGTTCTCGACCCACGTGATGCAGCACGCCGAGCGGCTGTGCGACAAGGTGGTGCTGCTGGCCCGGGGGCAGAAGGCCTTTGAGGGCACGGTCGACGAGGCCAAGGCCACAACCCGCCGGTTCCTTGAACTGGAGGGCGATATCGCGGTCGAGTCGGCTAGGGCCCTCCCGGGTGTGGTGTCTGTCGAGATCGTGCGCAGCGATGGCCCCGTGCAGGTGCTGAAGGCCGAGCTGGCCTCGGGCGGGCGCGGGCAGGAGGCGCTGAAAGCAGCTTTCCTGAACGGTTTGGATGTGCGCCGCTTCGAACTGCGCGAGCCGACCCTGCACGACGCCTTTATCGGCCTGACGGGGGATGACCCCGATCAGGACCAGACCGTTCGCCGCGAGAGCCTGGAGGCCGCCCGATGAACCGCACTCTTCTGATCGCGCGGCGTGAGTTCGCCGCCTATGCCATGACGGTCGGCTTCTGGCTGTCGCTGCTGGCGTTTCCACTTTTCGGGCTACTGGGCGGCGGGTTCGCCTATCTGGTCAAGAACTCCGAGCCCGAGCGTGAGGTCGTCCTGATCGAAGAAGGCGCGGAGGCCACAGGTCTGGCCGCCATTGTTCGGGACGCGCTGGCCGAGGATGCCGAGCGGCAGGCCGCAGAGGCCCGGGAAGTCGTGGAAGCGGCGGAGAAGGCGACCGGCGCGCCGGTGCAGCCCGCAGTGGCAGAGGCGGCAACATCCGCCACCCGGTCCTCAATCCGCTTCGTCGAGGCTCCGGCCGATCTCGCAGCCTCGACGCCGGGGGAGGCGCAAGACGAGTTGCTTCGCCGGTATCTGGGCAAGGACATTCCCAGGTCGGAGCGACTGGATGCGGTGGTCTTCCTGACGCGCATTGACGGCAAGCCGACGGCCCGGGTCTGGAGCGCAAACGCCACCGATGGAGCGGTTCGACGGTTCGTGGGCGATGCCCTGAAATCGGCCAATCGGAGAGAGGTCTTCGCGGCCGCCGGGATCAATCCTGCGGTAGTAATTGAGACCGAAACCTATGATCCGCAGGTGCAGAGCTACTCGCCTCGATCGGTGAGCGGCGGGGCCGTGACTGATCGGGACAGGATCCCGTTGCTGATCGGCCTGGCCAGTAGCTTCCTGCTGTGGTCGCTGGTGATCACCGGTGCTTCCATCCTGCTTAACAGCGTAATGGAGGAAAAGTCGAACAAGATCCTTGAGGTGCTGCTGTCGTCAGCGTCGGCGACCGAGATCCTCGCCGGCAAAGTGCTGGGGGTCGCATTGCTCACGCTGACGGTCCTTCTGGCATGGGGTGGTCTGGGCGCGATCGGACTGATCACGGCGGCTCCGAGCTGGGCGGCGGATGTGGGCACAGCGCTGCTGGATAGCGGTTTGATCTTCTACTTCCTCGCCTACACGGTGGGTGGCTATCTGATGTATGCGGTGCTTTTCGCGGCTATCGGGGCCTTCTGCGAAACCCCCCGCGACGCACAGACGCTGATGGGGCCGATCATGATGGTGCTGGTGGTGCCGTTGCTGGTCGTGCAACTGACGCTGAACACGCCGGACTCGCCGATTGTTCGTATCTTGTCGTGGGTGCCCTTCTTCACCCCCTTCCTGATGCCTGCCCGGGTACCGTCCGAGCCACCCATGATCGAGGTGATCGGCACCATGGCCGGCATGTTTGCCTTTGCCCTGCTGATGGTGTGGATCGCCGGTCGTGCCTTCCGCGCCGGGGCCCTGTCCGACGTCAAGCTGAGCTGGAAGAGCTTTGCCGGCGCTATCCGGGGCGGGGGGCGGTAAAGGCCATCGCTTCACCTCCCCGTCAGTGACGGGGAGGAGGACCGCCCGGGCGATTTAGCCCGGGGGGTGGAGGGGGCGGCGCTGCGGTGTGCGGTTCGCTCGCGGACGACGCGGAGGATAAAGGCCAGCACGCCGTCCAGTTCGTCCCGCACATCCACAGCGGCGATCCGCACGACCCGTATGCCTTGGGCGGCCAGCCAGCGCGTTCGTCGCCGGTCATGTGATATCTGGTCCGGATGGTTGTGGCTTTCTCCGTCCACTTCGACGGCCAGCCGTGCGGCTGCGCAATAGAAGTCGAGGATGAAGGGGCCGCAGGGATGCTGACGTCTGAACTTGCAGCCTTCCAGCCGGCGTGCGCGCACCCTGACCCAGAGCCGGGCTTCCGGGGGGCTCATGGGGCGCCTCATCCGCTTGGCTCGCATGGGGGTGATGCTGTCTCCCATGCACGACAAAGTGGCATAGAGAGAACGTATTGGCAACCCTTAAGGGTGGCGCCGCCCCCTCCTGACCGCTGCGCGGTCTGTCCTCCCCATTCGCCTCCACGAATGGGGAGGTGAATGAAAAGGCCGCCCTGGTTGCCCGGGGCGGCCTTTGTGTATTCAGCGAAGTGCCGGGTCTTACCGGGGACGCGGCTTGGGCATCGGCAGCAGGCCTTCGCGCTGGGCGCGCTTGCGGGCCAGCTTGCGGGCGCGACGGACGGCCTCGGCCTTTTGACGGGCGCGCTTTTCCGACGGCTTTTCGTAGTGCACGTGGCGCTTCATTTCACGGAAGCTGCCTTCGCGTTGCATCTTCTTCTTCAGGGCCTTGAGCGCCTGATCGACGTTGTTGTCGCGGACGAAAATCTGAACCAGGGGTCTCTCTCCTTTGACTGCCCGCCGCGTCCTTTCTGAAGGGAGACGGGCAGACAAAAACACGGTTTCCCGCAAACCGAGGGCTTCCGGGTGAAGGCGAGCCGGATACACGAACCGGCCCCCCCTGTCCAGTTCGCTGTCGCAGATCGTCGCGGGGTTTTACGGGGGCTCGTCACCCCGATCCGGCGGGCCTAATATGGCGGCCATGGCAGCCTCCGACGAGACCGATCCCGACCGCTGGGCCCGCGAGACCGAACAGGCCGTGCTGGACCATGCCGTGGCGCTGGCACCGCGTCTGGGCTGGAATGCCACCATGGCCCGGGCGGCGTGTGCTGCGGCGGGTCTGTCGGAAGGCGATCAGGACCTGCTGCTGCCCCACGGGGCGCGCGATCTGGCGGCCCTGCTGTCGCGTCGGCACGATGACCGGGCCTTTGCCGCCCTGGCCGGGGTCGATCCGGCCACGTTGAAGATTCGCGAGCGCATCGCGCGGGGCGTCTCGGCCCGGATGGAGGCCGGGGCTGAGGACCTTGAAGCCTGCCGCAAATGCGCGGGGTTCCTCGCCCTGCCGCACAATGCCGAGCTTGGGCTGAAACTGGCGTGGGAGACGGCCGACCGCCAGTGGACCTGGGCCGGGGACACGGCCACGGACTGGAACCACTATTCCAAGCGCACCATTCTGTCGGGCATTCTGATCCCCGCGCTGACGATGCGCTGGTTCGACGGGCGCGAGGCGGCCGAGGCCTTTGTCGCCGACCGGATCGAGAACGTCATGACCTTCGAGAAGTGGAAGGCGGGCAAGGACTTCGAGGCCCCGCTGCGCAAGGTCACCGAGGTGCTCAGCCGGATGCGGTATGGGGCGCGGACCTGATGCTCGCTCTGGATGCCTTACCACCCGGGCCGTGTGTGAGTTTGGTTATCCAGGGGCGGCTCATATCCCAAGAGGCCGGGCCCATCCCCGAAGTCGACCCGGGGATCATTGTCATGCGCTGGACATGGCATCTGACATTCAAGGTCGAAAGCGTCGTCCTCGGCGACTTTGAGGGTGATGAACTGGATGCGACGGGCATTCAGCATGGAGGGATCCGTGAGGACTACGGTCGGACCTTCCTGTTGGGGCGCGTGGATGGTGGCTACAGGCTGGTTACGATTTCTCCGGACGAGCTTGTGAAGCGTCAGGATATCGCAGCCTTGGCCGCCCGCGTTGACAGCGAACTCTGCGAATAATGACGCCGACCGGATTCGCTGCCTAGAGTGGGTGTACGCGGTTGACGTGGGCCATCTTGCGGCCGGGGCGGGCCTGGCCCTTGCCGTAGAGGTGCAGGCGCATGTCGGACTTGCCGGCCAGCTTTTCCCACTGGTCGATCTCGTCGCCCAGCAGATTGGTCATTTCGACATGGGCGTGGGCATGGGTGGGGCCCAGCGGCCAGCCGGCGATGGCGCGGATGTGCTGTTCGAACTGGTCGCAGACGCAACCGTCCTGGGTCCAGTGGCCGGTGTTGTGAACGCGGGGGGCGATCTCATTGACCAGCAGGCGACCCTCGCCGAGGTCGAAAAGCTCAATGCCCAGCACACCGACATAGTCCAGCTGCTCCAGCACGGCGCGGGCGATGGCGCGGGCGCGGCGCTCGGTCTTTGAATCGACCTCGGCCGGGGCGACCGTGGTCTTGAGCACGCCGCCCTTGTGAGTGTTCCAGCCCAGCGGATAGACGGCGGTCTTGCCGTCCCAGCCGCGCGCGCAGATGATCGACAGCTCACGCACGAACAGGGCCCGGGCCTCAAGCACGGCAGGACGCTCGCCGATGGCGCTCCAGGCGGTCGCAGCCTGTTTCGCGGACTTGATCCAGACCTGGCCCTTGCCGTCATAGCCCTCACGCCGGGTCTTCAGCAGGGCGGGCAGGGGGATGACCTGAAGGGCGGTCTCAAGCGAGACCAGATCGTCGACCATGGCGAATTCGACCGTCGGGGCGCCGGCTTCGTTGAGGAAGGTCTTTTCCAGAATGCGGTCTTGGGCGACGGCCAGGGCGCGGGGGCCGGGGGCGACGCGGGCCCCCGCCTCGGCCAGCAGCTCGACCGACCGGGCGGGCACATTTTCGAACTCGAAGGTCACCACGTCACAGACGCGGCCGAAGACGTTCAGCGCCGTGGGATCGTCATAGGAGGCGACGATCTGGCCACGCGAGACGCGTCCGGCGGGACTGTTTTCCTCGGGGTCGAGGATGACGACATCAAAGCCGAGGCGCGAGGCGGCCTGGGACAGCATCCGCCCCAGCTGGCCGCCGCCCAGAATGCCGACGGTCGAGCCGGGGGCGAGGGCGGGGCGAACCGGAGAGGGCGCGTCGCTCATCAGTCCTCGACGGTTTCGGGCACGGATTCGGTCTGAGCCTCGCGGAAGGCGTCCAGCCGACCGGCGAGGACAGGGTCGTTCAGCGACAGGATCTGGGCGGCGAGGATGCCGGCGTTTTTCGCACCCGCCTCACCGATGGCGAGGGTGCCGACCGGGACTCCGCCGGGCATCTGGACGATGGAGAGCAGGGAATCGAGCCCGCTGAGCGCTTTTGACTGCACCGGCACGCCGAGTACCGGCAGGGAGGTCATGGAGGCGACCATGCCCGGCAGGTGGGCGGCGCCGCCGGCCCCGGCGATGATGACCTGAACGCCCTTGTCGCGGGCCTCGCGGGCGAAGGCGACCATGCGGTCGGGGGTGCGATGGGCCGAGACGACGCGGGCCGACCAGGCGACGCCCAGGCGGTCGAGGCTGTCGGTGGCGGCCTTCATCGTCGGCCAGTCCGAGCGGCTGCCCATGATGATGGCCACGGGGGCGGTGGCATCCCCTGCCGGAGGTGTCGGTTCCATGGAGGACGGGGCCATGGGTGTCCCTCAAACGCGCCCGTGGGGGCGGGAAGGGGCCGGTTACAGCACCCGCGTTGCGCCTGCAACCAAGCAGGTTAGCATCGGGGCGGGCGCGATCGCCTGAGTCGGGCCACGCAGGCCCTTATGCCGCCTCTGGAGTCTTGCCGTTTCCGTGTCCCAGACCACTGCCTTGCCGCCTGATTCCGAAGCTCTTGAGGCCGAGTTGGCCCGACTGCGCGCCGAGGTCGAGGCGCTGCGCGCGCGGGCGGAGGCGGCCGAGGCGGCGGCCGACCACGATGTGCTGACCCCGGCTCTGAACCGGCGAGGGTTCGTGACGGCGCTTCACCGGGCAATGGCCTATTGCAAACGCCATCAGGTGCCGGCGGTGCTGCTGTATCTGGATCTGGACGGCTTCAAGGGCGTCAATGACACATACGGCCATGCGGCGGGGGATGCGGCCCTGGTGCGGGTGGCCGAACTGATGAGGGACAATCTGCGGGAATCGGATGCGGTCGGCCGGCTGGGCGGCGACGAGTTCGGCCTGCTGATGATGAATGCCGGCATCGAGGAAGGCCGCGACAAGGCTGCGCGTCTGGCCGAGACCCTGAAGGCCGAAGGTTTCCGCCATGAAGGCCGGACCGTGCCGCTGGGCGGATCGTTCGGGGTCCGGGCCTGGACCGGGCAGGAAGATGTCGAAACCTGGCTGGCCGAGGCTGATGCCGCCATGTGGCTGAGGAAGCCGGGACGCAGCTGAGGCGTCAGGCGATGATGTCGGGCAGGATGCGGGCTTCGATCTTCACGATCTCGTCGCGCAGGGCCAGTTTCTGGCGCTTGAGGCGGGCGATACGGAGTTGATCCGGCACGGCGGTGGCGGCCAGGGCCTCGATCGCCGCGTCCAGATCGGCGTGTTCACGGCGCAGACCCCGGAGCCGGATGTGAAGCGCCAGTTCCTCTTCCGTAAGACTCGCGTCGTCGTTCATTGCAGCCGATACCCCTGATTTCCCTGTCTATAGACGAGCCGGTTTCAGGCTGAAAGACACGCGGTCAGGGTCTGGAGTTCCTTGCGCGGGGTAACCGGCGACCAGACGCGGGTCACGGCGACGAGGGTCTGGAGCGTATCGGCCCCGGGCGCTGGCTCACGCGGCAGATGCTCCAGCGCCTGCATCAGGTGGTGTTCGGCGCGGCGCTCCAATTCGATGGTTTTCTGGCGGATATCCAGACGGGCTCCGGTCTCCACATCCGGGTGGGGCGACTTGAGCCTGCGGCGAAGCGCGCGCAGCGGATCGAGGGTCGTCTGGTCCCAGGCGCGGGCAATATCGCAGGCGGCCTCGAGCGTATCATCGGACGCGCCCTCGGCCCGCGACGCGATCCAGGCCGCCCACAGCAGCAGCGGAACGCACTGGCCATGGCGGTCCTGCAGATCGAGGCAGGCGTCGGCCACGCCGTCCCGGCCGTAGGCCTCTATCGCCCAGTCCCAGAAGCCGGGAGCGCTCATGATGTGGGCCCGCTGAGGCCGCTCCAGCGGGTAACCGGTGACCAGTCCAGATCGAACAGGTCCAGCACGCGACCGACGCTCTGGTCGATCACCTGGTCCAGATTGTCGGGACGGGCGTAGAGGGCGGGCAGAGGCGGCGCGATAATGGCACCCATTTCCGACAGGGCGGTCAGGGTGCGCAGATGGCCGAGGTGGAGGGGGGTCTCGCGGACCATCAGGACCAGGCGCCGTCGCTCCTTGAGCGTGACGTCGGCGGCGCGGGTCAGGAGGGTTGAGGTGATGCCCGTGGCGATCTCGCCCGCGCTTCGGATGGAGCAGGGCGCGATCACCATGCCACGCGTCCGGAAGGAGCCGGAGGCGATCGAGGCCCCGATGTCGCTGACCTTGTGCACCACATCGGCGCGGTCGGTCAGGTCCTGCGGCGAAAGGTCTGTCTCCTGCGACAGGGTCAGAAGGGCCGCGCGCGACACGACAAGGTGCGACAATACGCCCATGTCCCGAAGGGCGTCGAGCATCCGCACGCCATAGATGACGCCGGAAGCGCCGCTGATGCCCACGATCAGGGGGCGATCGTCCCGGGATACGGCAGAGTTCAAAACTTTGACCCTTTTTGCGGCGACCCTGTTCAGCGTCCGGGGCGATCCGAATCACCGAAACGTGATTCCACACGGTCGCTGTCCGGGCGCTCAATCTACTGGTCCCTTAGACAAGGAGGCGCAAGCCATGACCATCGAGGCGCGTATTCGCGAACTGGGAAACCGTCACCGCAATCTGGATGCCGCGATCCAGAAGGAAACGACCCACCCGGCTACCGATCCGCTCTACCTCAAGTCACTGAAACTCCGAAAACTCAGGCTGAAGGAACAGATTGCCGGCCTTGAGCGACAGAGCGGATAGTCAGGCTGTCCAGATCATGAAAACGGCCCCGGAGATGCTCCGGGGCCGTTTTTGCATGTTCGGGGTGATCGGCTTAGTCGCGCGAGCCGAACACAGACTCGGCGGTGTGCTGGCTGCGAGCCTCCGGCGCATCAGGCTCGAAGGCCGGTTCGATATCGGCCTCGGCATCAGCGGCCTGCAGGGTGGCGCCCCCCTTCTTCGCGTCATCCCTGGCCTTTTTCTCGGCCGCCTTGCGGATCACCTCATCGAGGACGATCTGACCGACCAGACCGAGGGTGACGGGATCGACGGCCTTGATATTGGCGCTGTTCCAGTGGGTGCGATTGCGCACCGTCTCGATGGTGGCCTTGGTGGTGCCCAGCAGCTTGGAGATCTGGGCATCGGTCACCTCGGGGTGGTTCTTGACGAACCACATGATCGCGTCGGGGCGGTCCTGACGACGCGAAACCGGCGTGTAGCGCGGCGGAGCCTTGGCCGGCTTGAGCAGTTCGGCGTGGCGGCTGACGACGGCCTTCATGCGATAGGTTTCATCGGCTTGGGCCTTGTCCAGCTCGTCGCGGGTCAGCTGGCCGTTGACCAGCGGGTCGGCACCCCGGATGTCGCGCGCCACATCACCATCGGCGATGCCGCGAACCTCGAGCGGGTGCAGGCCACAGAAATCGGCGATCTGCTCGAAGGTGAGGGAGGAATTGTCCACCAGCCAGACCGCAGTGGCCTTGGGCATGAGAATGTCGGTCATGACGTCGTTCCGGTTCATGAAGGGGCCCGGAAGCCGGGGCCCGGAAACAGCGGCGCCCGACCTTTCGGCCGGGCGCGGAGGCTGTTTGTATAGGCGCATTCCGCCGAAAAGAAAACGACATATGGCAAGGTCATACAGCCAAGGTTCATGTCCGGCGTTGAACAGTGGGCCCATGGAGGCGTTTGGGCCTCAGGGATTTAGCTGGAGGAGAAGAGGATGTTGAGTTTGGCAGGAGTGGCCGTAGCGTCGGCCCTGGCTCTGGGCGGCAATGCCGCCATCGTCGATCAGGACCCGCAACGGGCACCGGGTGGCAGCTATCAGGATCCCCAACGCGTTTCCCCCCGCGGTAGCTATTCGCGGACCTGCAGCGGCGACTATGTCAATCAGGGTCGGCTATACGCGGACTGTCGCGACGAGCGCGGCCAGATCCGGGGGACCTCCATCGAGTTGAACCGCTGTGGTCCCTACGACATCGCCAACAACAACGGTCGTCTGGTCTGTGGGCCGCATAGGGGTGACTTCGAGGACCGTCCCGGCAGCGGCGGTGGCTGGGGTGGCGGTGGTGGCTGGGGCGGTCGTGCCGAAGTCACGGTCTATCGTGACGCCGGTTTCCGCGGCGCCTCGACGACCTTCACGGGTGAAATGCCCAATCTGGACCGCACCGGCTTCAACGATCAGATCAGCTCCATGCGGTTCCGGGGCGAGTGGGAGGCCTGCACGGACGCCTACTTCCGGGGCACCTGCCAGCGCTTCGACGGCGACGTCAGCAATCTGAGCCGCTGGGGCATGAATGACCGGATATCGTCGCTGCGCCCGGTTGGGCGGGGCGGTCGCGGCGGCCGCTGGTAATCAGTCGACCACCAGAACGATCTTGCCGATGTGCTCGCCCGCTTCCAGCCGGAGGTGGGCGAGACCGGCATCCGCCAGTGGGAAGGTCGCATCGATCCGGGGGCGCACCTGCCCCGCCTCGACCCATGGCCACGCCCTCGCGCGCACAGCCGATATCAGGCGGGCTTTTTCCTCCGCACTGCGGGACCTGAGCGTGGAGCCGGTGAGGACGATCCGTTTCAGCATCAGCCGCATCAGGTCGATCTCAGCGCGGGCACCGCTCTGGGTGGCGATCACCGACCAGCGTCCGCCGGGTTTGAGCACAGACTGGTTGAGGGCGGCATAGTCGGCCCCCACCATGTCCAGGATTACATCGACGCCGCCGGCTTCGCGAATGGCGGATTCCAGGTCGTCGCTATGGGCATCCAGGCTGAGATCGGCGCCCAGGGCACGCGCAGCTTCGGCTTTCGTCTTGCCACGTGAGGTGGCGATGATGCGGGCCCCCGCAGCCTTAGCCATCTGGATGGCCGTGACGCCGATCCCGCTGGTGGCGCCATGGACCAGCAGGGTCTCGCCCGCCGTCAGTCGCCCGTCCTCGAACACATTGGCAAAGACGGTTGCAAGGGTCTCCGGCAGGGCCGCGGCAGCCACAAAGTCCATATCATCGGGCAGGGGGAACAGATGACGGGCATCGACCACGGCCTGCTCCGCATAGCCACCCCCGCCCAGAAGGGCGCAGACCCGGTCGCCGACGGTCACCCCGGTGACCCCTTCGCCGAGCCGATCGACCTCGCCCGCCACTTCCAGACCCAGAGTGTCAGGCGCACCGGGGGGCGGAGGATAGCGGCCCTCACGCTGCAGCACGTCGGGCCGGTTCACACCGGCGGCCCGTACCCGGATACGGACCTGACCGGGGCCGGGTTCCAGGTCCGGAGCCTCAGCCAGCGACAGAGCGGTGGCAGGGCCCGAGCCTCCCTTGATGGTGATGCGTTTCATGGGGTGCCCTTGCAATCGTCCGTGTCCGGGCGTTCACATAGGGGCCACCGGAAAGTGAACCAAGGAGGCGGGCATGATCATCGACGACGCCGAACCGAGGCCGCAACGCGGAGCCCTGCTGGGCCAACTGGCCCGTGAGGATCTGGATCTTTATTCGGTCGAGGAATGTCAGGACCGGATCGCCCTGCTTGAGGCCGAGATTGTCCGGGTGAAAGCAGCCATGGAGACAAAGTCCGCACGCAAGTCAGCCGCCGAGGCCCTTTTCAACTTCGGCTCGTAACGGCACGGTTGGCGTGGCATGACCGTTGCAGGCGACCAGGCGACGCGGTTTCGGCTGCGGCGACAGGATTCACGTACAGGTAATTTGTGTTGATGACTGAAGAGACGCCCTCGCCCGAGCTGCCTTCGGCCGTCATGGTTCCCGACGGTCGTGTCGCCGTGGTGACCGATTTTGCCGCCTCAGACCTGTTCGAGCGCACCTTCCGCGAGGGCATGGAACTGGTCGAGGAGACAGCCGCCTATCTGGACGGAGAGGGACGGCGGGACTCCAAGCTTCTGTCGCGCTCAAGCGCCCTGGCCTATGCGGGCGAGAGCATGCGCCTGACCACCCGGTTGATGCAGATCGCCTCGTGGCTGCTGGTTCAGCGCGCCGTGCGGGAGGGCGATATGGCGGCCAGTGCGGCGTGCGAGCCCCGCTACCGGCTGGCACCCCGCAAGGTCGAGGGCGAGACGCCGCCGCCGGCGGACTTGCCGATCGCGCTGGTGGAATACGGGGTCCGGGCCGAGAAGCTGTACGACCGGATCCATTATCTGGATCGGCGCATGTACGTCGACGCCACCCCGCCGGCGGACACGCCGAACCCTGTGCAAAGTCAGTTCGACCGATTGTCAGCAGCCTTCGGGGCCCCCGGCACTCCGACCTGAAGTCTTAAGGACCGACGTCATTGGCGTCTACGCGGCCGTCCTGGACAGGGCGCGGCAGGGAGACGGCGATGCCCAGCGCATCGGCCAGTTTCTCATCGCGCTTGTACACGTCCTCGCGGAAGGCCACGCGGCCCTGACCGTCGACGAAGGCCGTCCAGTACAAGAGGCGCACGCCAATCTCGCGACCCGTGGTGACGCGGGTGGTGCGGCGATTGGCCTGGGCGGTGTCGAATTGTTCCAGCTTCTCGGGATCGGGTGACAGCAGCAGACGCGCGAACTCGACCGCGTCCTGAACCCGGACGCAGCCGTGACTGCGGTGTCGATAGGCCAGGTTGAAGGCGCTCTTGGACGGAGTGTCGTGCAGGAAGATGGCGTAGCTGTCGCGCAGCTCGAACTTCACATAGCCAAGCGCCGACTTCGGCCCCGCGCGCTGGATGACCGTGCCATTCGAGATGTACATGTCGTTGGCGGCCAGATAGCCCGGACCGCGTGGCAGGATCTCGTTGCGGGCAATGCCGGCCGGGACATACCAGGGCGGATTGGCCACGACGGAAGCGAAGGGCTTTTCAAGGCTGGGGGTCTGGTTGGCGGGGGTGCCCACCACGACGCGGTTGGAATGAACCGGCCGACCGTCCTTCCAGTAGACCATGATGGCGGCGGCGGTGTTGACCTCGATCCGCTCGGGATCGACGTCGCGGGCCAGCCAGCGGCGGCGCTCGAGGTTGAGCGCGATCTGGCGCGCGCGATCCTCGGCCGAGGCCGACAGGGATTGCTGGGTGCCGGATCCGATGCGGGCGTCAACCGCCAGGCCATGACGGCCCTGGAAGCTGCGGACCGCCTCCTGAAGCTCGGGGCCATAGAAATTGTCAGCCATGGCCAGCAGACGCATGCCCTCGGCCTCATTGAGGTCCCCCTCGGCGATCAGCCGCTGGATCAGTTGCGGGATGCGGCGATCAACGCTCCCCGGCTCAATGTTGGCGCCCACGCGGAAGGTCGGCCAGCCGCCATTCTCCCGGATCATACGCCGATAGCGGACATAGCCGGCCGACAGATTGTTGTAGCCGATGTCGGTCGGTGCCAGCCCCTCGTACCATTCGACCACGCCCTCGGAGGCCAGGGCCCGATAGAGGCCGAGGGGCAGGTCGACGCGGTTCTTGCGCATCTCCCACAGGTCCTCGACCGTCTCAGGGCGGATGCGGCCTTCGCTGAGCACACGGGCATAACGCAGGGCGGCGGCCGTGGTGCGCATCTCGGCCATGCTGCGGTCAGCGGCCAGGTCCTCGAAATTGAAGAAGTCGTACTGGGCGAGGCCGTGGCGTTCGGCCCTTGAGGCGGCGTTACGCAGGCTGTCGATGCGTTGCGCGGTCCAGACCGGAGTCCAGCCGTTCATCTCATAGAAGGCACGAACGTCGGGTTGTTCCGTGCGGGGCAGACGGGCCAGTTGGTCGTTGAAACTGTTGTAGAAGGCCACGGCGGTGGGGTCGCGGGTCGGCGGAACACCCTGGGGCCGACCCATCGGTGGATCCTGTCGCGCGTTCTGTGCCTGCGCGGCCTGGGCCGCACCCATGATGGCGGCGGTGGCTGCACCCAGACCGAGTTGTCGACGCGTGATCATGATCCGTTTGCCGTCCAGCTTGTCGCGACGCCCGAAATGGCCCCGCTGTTCTATAATCGACCGCAACTTATCGGCGTTCCAGACAAACAGAAAGCGCCGCCCCCGAGGGACGGCGCTCTGTGGCTTCCGGGACGCACCCGCGGGGGCGCGGGGGCCGGCTTACTTCTTAATGAAGCCGCCGAACTTCGAATTGAAGCGCGACACGCGACCGGCACGGTCCATCAGGTGCTGGTTGCCACCGGTCCAGGCCGGATGCGTCAGCGGATCGATATCCAGGTTCAGGGTCGCGCCTTCCTTCTGGTAGGTCGAGCGCGTCTGATAGGTGGTGCCGTCCGTCATCACCACGGTGATGAAGTGGTAGTCGGGGTGGGTGTCCGCTTTCATCGCGTTGGTCCGGTCTGTTCGGGCGCGGTGACGATGCCGACCGTCGGTGCGCAAAATGGAAACCCGCCAGAGGCCCGGCGGGAGAGGGGCGGCGTTTACACCGGGTAGCGTTCCGGGGCAAGAGGCGCGGGCCATGACCGAAACACCCTCGCTTTCCCGTTCTCCGGCTGATCTCGATGCCGATGCCCCGGGTCGTCCCGGTGCCGGGGCGCAGCTGAGCGAGCGGCTGAGCGAGGCAGGCGAACGCCGTGCCCGCCAGAAGGACATCCGCCCGCTGATGCGGCTGTGGCCCTTTGCCGTTCAGCACCGGGCACACGTGGCCTTGTCCGTGTTCTGGTTGCTGATGTCGACCGGGGCCTCGCTGGGACTGACGGTGACCTCGCGCGGGGCCATCGACAATGGTTTCGAGTCTGGCGGCGCGCAGCTGAACTTCTGGTTCCTGCTGCTGGGTCTGAACGCCCTGTTTCTCGGGGTGGCCTCGGCGGTGCGTTATTATTTCGTGACACGGACCGGCGAGCGGATCATTGCTGACCTGCGCATGGCCCTGTTCGGGCGGGTCCTGACGCTGGACCCGGCGTTTTTCGTCCGGATGCGGACCGGCGAGGTGCTGTCGCGCATCACCACAGACATCCAGCTGATCGACACCCTGATGACGACTTCGATCAGCTTTGCCTTGCGCAACCTGCTGACGATGATCGGCGGGATGATCCTGTTGTTCGTGGTCAGCCCCAAGCTGATGGGGCTGGTGCTGCTGGTGCTGCCGCTCCTGATCGTGCCGCTGTTCCTGTTCGGGCGTGTGGTGCGAAAACTGACCGTAGATTCCCAGGACCGGTTCGCCGAGGCGGTCGGGTTCGCGGGCGAAAGCGTCGATGCCATCGAGACGGTGCAGGCCTTTGGACGCGAGGCCTCGGCCATCAGCCGGTTCGGGGCGGCGGTCGAGGCGGCATTCGGCGTGTCGCTGAAGCGCATCCGGGCGCGGGCCTGGATGACCGCCATGATCATCACCCTGATGTTCGGCGGGGTGACGCTGGTGCTGTGGCTGGGCGCACAGGATGTGATCGCGGGACGGATGACGCCGGGGGCTTTGCTGCAGTTCGTGCTGCTGTCGGTGTTTGTGGCTGGTGCCGTGGGCGCTCTCGGCGAAAGCTGGGGCGATGTGCAGAAGGCCGCCGGGGCCATGCAGCGGATCGACGAACTGATGCGGGCCCAGCCCGGCATCCGCCCGCCCGCCGCACCGAAGGCCTTGCCCGAGCCGCCCGTCGGCGAGGTCGAGATGCGCGATGTCAACTTCGCCTATCCGGGACGACCGGACCTGCCGGCGCTGCGGGACTTCACCCTGTCGGTGCAGCCGGGTGAGACCGTGGCCCTGGTCGGGCCGTCGGGGGCTGGCAAGTCGACGGTCTTTCGCTTGCTGCTGCGCTTCTACGATCCGCAGTCGGGACAGGTGCGGGTCGACGGAGTCGAGGCCTCGACCGTCGATCCCGTGGCCCTGCGCTCACGCTTTGCCTGGGTGTCACAGGAGGCACCCCTGTTCTCGGGATCGGCCATTGAGAACATCCGCTTTGGCCGCGAGGACGCCGGGCTTGATGAGGTTCGCGAGGTGGCCGAGCGCGCCCAGGCGCTGACCTTCGTCGAGGCCCTGCCGGATGGGTTCGACACGCCCCTCGGCGAGCGGGCCCGCAGCCTGTCGGGCGGACAGCGGCAGCGGCTGGCCATCGCCCGCGCCCTGATCCGTCAGGCGCCGATCCTGTTGCTGGATGAGGCCACGAGCGCGCTGGATGCCGAGAATGAGCGTCTGGTGCAGGTTGCGCTGGACGAGGCGATGCAGTCGCGCACCACCCTGGTCATCGCCCACCGGCTGGCCACCGTGCTGCGGGCCGACCGGATCGTCGTCATGGACGAAGGGCGCGTGGTCGAGGTCGGCACCCATGCCGAACTGGTCGCGCGGAATGGCCTGTACGCCCGTCTGGCCCGACTGCAGTTCCGGGCGGACTGAGGCTGATCAGGTCGCGCGCAGGATGGCGGCGATCTGGGGATGCAGGTCGGGGTTGGCGACCAGGATCTGCTGGCCGTCGTGGACATTGCCGGTGCCGTCGATGGTCGTGGCGATGCCGCCGGCCTCGGTCACGAACAGCAGGCCCGCGGCCACGTCCCAAGGCTTGAGGTTCCGCTCCCAGAAGGCGTCGTAGCGGCCGGCGGCCACCCAGGCGAGGTCAAGGGCGGCCGAACCCAGACGCCGGATGCCCGCGACCCGCTGGCCCATGGCGTGGATGTCCTTGATCGCCTGGCCGTGGCCCGTCTTGCCCATGAAGGGCAGGCCCGTGCCGATCAGGCACTGGCTGAGGTCCTTGCGGCCGGTCACGCGGATGCGGCTGTCGTTCAGATAGGCGCCCTTGCCCTTTTCGGCCCAGAACAGCTCGTTCATCACCGGATTGAAGGTGACGCCCGCCACGATCTCGGCCGAGCCGTCAGGCGCCCGCCGCTCCAGCGCCACGGTGATGGCAAAGTGGGGCATGGCGTGCATGAAGTTGGTAGTGCCGTCGATCGGATCGACGATCCAGGTGTGCGACTTGTCCGTGCCCTCGATCAGGCCGCGTTCCTCGCCGAGGAAGCCATAGCCCGGGCGCGCCTTGGTCAGCAGTTCGAACAGAGTCTGCTCGGCCTTGATGTCGGCGGCGGTGACGAAGTCGGCGGGGCCCTTCTTCGAGACCTGGAGCTGGGCGACCTCGCCGAAGTCGCGCAGCATCGGCCGGGCGGTCTTCCTGACCGCGTCGATCATGGTTTGCAGAAGGGCAGAGGCGAGGGCCATGGGGAATCTCCTGGTCCGCAAGTCCTGAAAGGCATCGGCCCGGACAGGCGGAGAAGTTCAAGAAAGAGAACGGCCCGGCTGGACCGCCCGGATCAGTCCGCGCGGCGGACGTATTCGCCGGTGCTGGTATCGACCACGATCTTTTCGCCCGCCGACATATAGGGCGGGATCATGATGCGCACGCCGTTGTTGGCGATGGCCGGCTTGTAGGAGGACGAGGCGGTCTGGCCCTTCACGGTCGGCTCGGTCTCGACGACCTCGAGCACGACCTGCTCCGGCAGTTCGAGACCGATCGGACGGCCCTCGTGGCTCTCGATCACCACCTTCATGCCTTCCTGCAGATAGGGGATGCGGTCTTCGCCAACCCAGTCCTTCTGCAGTTCGATCTGCTCGTAGTTTTCGTCGTCCATGAAGACCAGCGAGTCACCGTTGTCGAACAGATAGGAATAGTCCCGCTGTTCCAGGGTCACGCGCTCGACCTTGTCTTCCGACCGGAAGCGCTCGTTCAGCTTGTTGCCGGTCTCAAGGTTCTTGGCCTCGACGTTGGCGAAGGCGCCGCCCTTGCCCGGCTTGACGTGGCTGGCCTTGGTGACGACCCACAGGCCGCCGTTGTGCTGCAGGACCATGCCGGGCTTGATGGTGTTGCCGTTGATTTTCATAGGATCACAGGGGGATGGAGTCTGGAGGCGCAAGCGCGCACGAAATTCGGACGCGACCCCTACAGGCGCGGCGGTCAAAGGGCAAGCACCGTGCAGCGGGCTCAGTCCGGCTCGACCCGGTTTGCCAGCCTGACGCCCGAACCGAGCGGGGAGGCCAGCTTTCCGGCGCGGTTGTCCATCTTTCGGGCTTCGTGAGCGAAGGCGGCGGCCATGCCGGCGGATGACATGGCCGCTGCGATCTGTAGCCCGCGGCTGGCGGGGCGCAGGGCGATCCAGACCGCGTTCAGCGCCTGAGCGGCCGCCCACAGGCCGAGAGCGCGGGTGCGTTCGGGGCGGTTCGGTGCATTCCAGACCCGCAGCGCCGACAGGGTGGTGGCCGAAAACATGGCGGGCAGGATCAGGCCCAGCGAGCCGCGAGGACGTTCGGTGATCGGTTGTTCCTTGCCTCCACGAGCCTGAGGTCGCACCGATGCCTGGGCCAACGCCGACGCCGCCACCGCAAAGCCGAGGGTCACCCCCAGGCCCAGCAGAATGTGACCGCCGCCGCGGTCGCGGGCATTGATCAGATCGCTTGCATTGTCACGTACGTCGTCGAGATCGAACATTCACTTTCCTCCAACCTGGGGAAGGAATGGTCCGGGCCTGTGTCTGTTCCCGAGTCAGTTGCCGGTGGCGCCCGCGTCTGTGACGATCTCTTTCATCGCCGATTGCAGATAATTCTGGGCACCCATCAGCTCGATCAGCTTGTGCTGGTTCTCGAGGAAGTCGATGTGCTCCTCGGTGTCGGCCAGGATGCGCATCAGCAGGTCCCGGCTGACGTAGTCCCGGGCTTCCTCGCACTGGGTCACGGCGGCCGAGGTGGCCTTGCGGCTGTCGAGTTCAAGCTGCAGATCCGCGCCGAGGCACTCGATCGGATCCTCGCCCACCTTGAGCTTGTGCAGATCCTGAAGGTTCGGCAGGCCGTCGAGGAAAAGGATGCGTTTGATGAGCATGTCGGCATGCTTCATCTCGCCGATCGATTCCTCGTAGATCACGTTCCCGAGGTGCGACAGGCCCCAGCTTTCAAACATGCGGGCGTGCAGGAAATACTGGTTCACGGCCGTCAGTTCGTTGGTCAGTACCGCGTTGAGAGTGCGGATGATCGCCGGATCGCCCTTCATGGCCGGGGCCTTTCACGTTCAGGGCGGGGCCACGCGAGGGGATCGCCCGCCGTTAATGCAGGGCAGCAGTCTAGCACGCCTGGTGGCGGCCTTCAAAAATAATCTGCATTTTCAGTGAGATGAGAACGAGTTTGAGTGTCGCTCTCGACAGGCCAAGGACTATTCGGCGGCCATGGCCCAGGAGTCCCGCGTTTCCTGGATCATCTGGCGCATTTCGCAGACGCATTTGGCGCACTGGGCGCTGCACTGGTGGTGGGCGAAGACGTCGCGAGGCCGGGCCGCGCCCGACTCGATAGCCCGGGCCACGTCACGCTGTCTCAAGCCGTTGCAGTTGCAGATGTACACGGGCGAACACGTCGGATCAGTTGAGAACGCCTCGCTATAGCACCGTTCTGGGCGACTGCAAATCGTTCGCATGCAAGGGGCGGCGTTGACGAATGCGGCCGGGCGTCGCACTTGCCGGGCATGAGCAACACCGTCGTTCCGCCTCGCCCCCCCTGCCGCCTTTACCTGATCACGCCGCCACAGATCGGCGACATCGAGGCTTTCGCCGTGACGCTGGGCGACGCTCTGGGGGCGGGAGATGTGGCGGCGCTCCAGATCCGGTTGAAGGCGGTGTCCGACGCAGAGGTGCGCAGGGCCGTCGACGTGCTGGGCCCCGTGGCACGGGCGCATGGCGTGGCGGTCATTATGAACGACCGGGTGGACCTCGCGCGCGGCTGCGACGGCGTGCACCTGGGCCAGCGGGACGGATCGGTGGCCGAGGCGCGGCGTCTGCTGGGGCCCGACGCCATGATTGGCGTCACCTGTCATGACAGTCGCCATCTGGCGATGGAAGCGGCCGAGGCCGGCGCGGACTATGTAGCCTTCGGCACCTTCTTCCCTACTACGACCAAGACGGTCGAGCACACCGCCAGCCCTGAAATCCTGACCATCTGGCAGGAGACCATGGAAATCCCCTGCGTGGCGATCGGTGGCATTGATGCCACCAATGCAGGGACTCTGGCCAAGGCGGGAGCTGACTTTGTCGCCGTCAGCGGCGCGGTATGGTCCCACCCCGCCGGGCCGGCAGAGGCGGTGCGCGGGCTCAATGCCGCCATCCAGGTCTAGGCTTCAGGGGATATTAAAGGGCGGCGATTAAGCATCACGGGCTGTTTATGTGATGTGGACCCGTCTAATGCCCGTCAGCCCCGCGCTGGATATCGCAAAGCCTGCGAAGCCTGTATCCGTCAGGGGCACCGTGCGTCCCGTGACGGAACGCGTCCACGAACCTGTGTTCGCCCAGCCTCTGGTGCCGATCCTGACCGCTGTGGGCGTGGCCCTGCTGATCGTTGTGGCGGTTACTTTCGCCCGCACCGCGGGACTGATCGCGGCGTTGTGGGGAGCCGGGGGCCTGGCCACGGTGGTCTGGCTCAGAACCTCGCGCGGGCCGATCTACGATCTGGCCTACGGGGGTCTGATCGTCCTCGGAATCCTGGCCGGGCAGTTCCTGGTCGGAAATCCGCCGTTGCTGTCGGTGATGTTCACCGTCGCCAATATGATGGAGATCGTCCTGGCGGTGACGCTGGCGCGGCGTTTCGCCCCGGGCCTGAACCTGAGCACGGTCGAAGGATGCGCCCGGTTCTTGCTGAGTGCGGCCGTGGTGGCGCCGATTCCGGCGGCCCTGTTCGCCTCCATGTGCCTCTATGCGATGAACGGCGCAGATATCGCCGCCTCCTTCCAGACGTGGTGGTTCGGGCACGCGCTTGGGCTGGCTGTTTTCGGAACCTTTGGTCTGGCCCTGACCCGCACGCACCTGCGCGTCCTGCGCCAGCCCTGGAAACTGGTCGAGGCCATATTGCTGCTGGGGCTTCTCGCCGGTGCGTCATGGGTGGTGTTCTGGCTTGCGACCGTGCCCATGAGCTTTGTGGTCATTCCCTTGCTCATTCTCGTCGCTGTTCGCCTTCGGGTTCTCGGAATCTCGGTGGCCTTGCTGATCGTGACCCTTTCCTCTGTCGGTGGAGCCATGCTGGGCTACGGCGCCTATGCGCAAACCCTGTCCGAGGTCGCCGACAGGGCCATGCTGGCGCAGGTGATGATTCTGTTGGGTTGCCTGCCCATCCTGCTGGTCGCGGCTCTGCTGGAAGAACGGGACCTGCTGGCGGATCGTGCCAGGGCCGGTCAGGTGCGCGCGGAACGCGCCTCTGCGGCCAAATCGCGTTTGCTGGCCAATGTGGCCCACGAGATCAAAAGCCCGGTAGGCGGGGTGATCGGTATCGGTGAGCTGTGGAAATCCGGCCAGATCGGCGCGGTGACCGACACCCAGCGGGAGATGGCCGACATGCTGGTCAAGACGGCCCGTCAGGTCGAGGCCCTGGCCCACGACCTGCTGGATGTGGCGCGCGCCGAGTCCGGTGCGATCAAGGTCGATCTGCGACCCACGGATGTGCACGGCGTCCTGGAAGATGTGGCCCGCGTGACGGCGCTTCGACCCGACGCCGCCGCTGTGCGGATCGAGCTGGAGTGCGCGGTCGACGGCATGGTGGTGCTCGCCGACTCGCAGCGCCTGACCCAGGTGATCAGCAACCTGGCCAGCAATGCCGTGAAATACGGCGGATCGGGCGGTGTGGTTATTCTGAAGGCCAGCCGCGTGACAGGCGGCGTGCGCATCGAGGTCATAGACCAGGGGCCCGGCCTGTCGCCCGAGAAACAGACGCAGCTGTTCGAGCCGTTCAACCGTCTGGGCCTTGAGCGGTCAGCGATTGAGGGTCATGGCATCGGCCTGGCTCTGGCCAAGCGGCTGGTGGAGTTGCAGCGGGGCGATATCGGTGTGGTTTCTGAACCAGGCCAGGGCGCGACCTTCTGGGTGGAGCTTCAGGCCGCCTGATCCCCGCAGATGTGTAGACTTGCGCCCGGCGTGCCGTCGGGAGATGGTCAACGCATGAAAGCCCCGGTTCTCCTCACCCGTCCTCATGCCCTCGTCGGCCTTGTGCTGGCGGCAGGCTTGGTTTTCGCGCCCGGTATTGCCCTCGCCCAGGAGACGGACGGCGACGACATCACGCGCGATCTGAACAGCGGCCCTCCGGTCGCCATTGCGACACCGCCGCCCCAGGAACCAGAAGCTGAACCCGAAGCTCAGTCTGAACCCGACTCCGAGCCCGTGCGTGCACCAGTCGTAGAGGCCGAGGCAGAAGCTGCACCGGAGACTGCCGTGGTCGCCGAACAGGCCGCCCCTCCTGTGCCGGAGCCCGCGCCCCTGACCCTCGCCGAGCGCCGGGCCTTGCCGTTTCGCGTCGACCTGCCGGAAGGGGCGGGGCTCTATCCCGGTCGATCAGGGCCCGACTTCGACATCTTTTCGGTTCGACGCGAGGGACGGGGCCTGTTGATGATTTATGTGGGCCCGCAGTCCCAGTTTCCAATCTACAGCGGTGACCAGCGCGAACGGGCCGGAAGACGTTCGATCGTCGTCAACGAGGGTGGCCGGACACTGGCGCTGGAGCACCTTTACCGGCTGCGCGGGGGCGGACATCTGCACGTCTGGGTGTCGGCGGTCAGCGACGACGACCGCGCCCTGGCCGATGCGATCGGCCATACGGTCGAGCCCCGCTAGCCGGCCCGCCGGACCGGTCTAGTCTGGCCGTCGGCCAGAAGCCTGAAACCCGTCCGACCTGTCAGGATCAGCACTTCCTGCCCCTGGGACGCCCATCGTTCGAGCGTGGCCCGGTAGGGGGCACGCCGCCAGTCGTGGGGGCGCGTCGGGTCGCATTCGACGATCAGCCGGGCCCCTCCCGCTTCGCTATGCAGCACGAAGCCGCAGACAGACGGTTTCCAGTCGGCATCAAGTGCGTCCGTCAGCAGCCATAGGCAGTTGAACACCCGGCAGTCCGGGGGCCGGTCTTGATAGATGCGGCACCCTTGGGCCTTTTTGAAATGGGTGCACCAGCGACCCGCCGGCTTTTCCAGCGCCGTCACGCCCATCAGCTTGCAGCACAGGCCACAGTCGTCGCAGGAGCGGGAGAGGGGGTCGGACAGGGAGCGGCCTATTGAGCAGTTGTTGCCTCAGGGCTTGCCATGATGGGGGTGAATCCGCAAACCTGAGAATGACTATCAATTACGACTCAGGAGGCGACCATGATCCTGATGATGGCACCGGCGGGCGGACTGGCTCGGCTGCTCGATTTTGACCTAAAGCACCTCGCGCCGCGACAGGTGCCACAGCATCATGGCCAACACGAGCAGACCCCCGCCCAGTCCCAGTCCGAGGGCGGTGTGCAGGCGCCAACTCTCGGTTGCCAGCATGTTGACCGGCATCTGCCAGGGCAGGAAGATGCCGATCTTCGCCGAGGTCGCAACCACGGCAAAGAAGGTCCCGCCGATGCCGACGACAAGACCGGGCACGAAGCTGGACCAGCGCAGCGCGATCCATAACTGGATCGCCACAAGCAGTGTGGCTGCCAGATACATCCGGCCGAGGGTAGTCAGATAGGCCGGGGCGTCGAACACCCCCGTCGGGCTCAGTTGGGGCTTGATGACGACCGCCAGTTTAACGGCGGCCCAGGTGAGGCAAAAGACCCCGACGCTCATCAGCGCCAGGACCAGCAGGACGCTGACGGCCTTGGCGGCATAGAGGGTCCAGCGGGGCAGGGGCAGGGCCCTGAGGTGGTCCCAGGTGCGAGGACCATGCTCCATGTGGGCAATCAGAGCCGTCAGGGCGGTCGCGCTCATCGGCAGCATGAAGAAGGCCCAGATGCCGGTGGCACCGACCATCCACATGTCCCAGGGCTGGGCCGTCTTGCCGCGCAGTACGTTGAAGAAGGTGAAGACGGCGATCAGCCCCGGCGCAGAAATCGCCAAGGCGGCGGCCAGCGATCGGTGCAGTTTGCGGAGTTCGACGGCAAGGACGCGGAGCATCATGCAGCTTCCTTTTGCGGGACGGGGGAAGGGGCGGTGATGTCGCGATAGATGGCTTCGAGTGAGCGGGCCTCGGGCTTCAGTTCGTGCACGCCGATACCCGCCTCTACGAGCGCCCGGTTGAGCACACGGGCTGTCTCGCGGACATCGGTGCCCGGAGCGAGGACGATCCGGTCGTCGTCCGGCCCGGGCTTCAGGCCGAGCGCAAGGATCACGGCGCGGGCCCGATCGGGAGCATCGCAGCCCAGCCGCAGCTGTGGGGCCTGACCGGCGCGCAGGGTCACCAGATCGTCCTCAAGCACCAGCCGACCCTGATGGATGATGCCTACGCGGTCAGCGACCTGTTCGACCTCGCCCAGCAGGTGACTGGAAAGCAGCACCGTGGCATTGGCGCGCGCGGGCAGGGTGCGCAGGAAGTCGCGCATGTCGGCAATGCCGTCGGGGTCCAGACCATTGGTCGGCTCGTCGAGGATCAGGACTTCGGGACTGCCCAGCAGGGCCCTGGCGATCCCCAGCCGCTGGCGCATGCCCAGCGAATACCCGCCGACGCGACGACCGGCGTCCGGGAGCAGACCGACGATGTCCAGCACCCGGTCCAGCTCGGACCGTTTCAGCCCCAGCAGGGACCGCGTCAGGTCCAGATTTTCGCGTCCCGACAGGTGGGCGTAGAAGCCGTGGGCCTCCAGCAGGGCCCCCATGCACCGGGCCGCGCCGAGCCGGTCGGCGAGGGCGTCGATGCCGGCGATGCGGATGGTCCCTGCATCGGGCCGAATTAGTCCCAGCAGCATCTTGAGCGTTGTGGTCTTGCCCGCCCCGTTTCGTCCCATGAATCCGTAGACGCAGCCCTTGGGCACGGTCAGCGAGACGCCGTCGACGGCCAGGGTCGGGCCGAAGCGGCGACGCAGGTCGCGGGTTTCAATAGCCAGCATGTCGATGTCTCGTGATTTAACTCTTATATAAAGTTGCAGAGCTGCAAAATTTAAGTCAAGATTAAATTTCAGTCAGGGAGATCCCGATGAGTCACGACGATCTGGCCCGGTTCCGTGCCCGCTGCCGCCAGTTCCAGTTGCTGGCGCGGTTCATGGTGGTCAGCGTCGGCAGCCTGCTGGCGCTGATGCACCTGATTGCGCCGGTATGGTTGCGCCTGCGGGGCGATGCGGTCCCCTATGACTGGGACATTACCCGTTCGGTGATCTGGGCCATGCCGGCCGTCTTCTATCTGGCGGCGGTCTGGATGATCGGCAGGGCGCTGGGACAGCTGTCGAAGGGGCGGCTGATCCAGCCGACGCTTGTGGTGGCGCTGCGCAATGTCGGACTGGCCCTCGGCACAGGCGGGGTCTGGAGCGTGTTCGTGGTGACCAATCTGACCCGGATCATCGAGGGTGGTCAGGGCGGCTGGATGCATTTCGACGTCAGCGGCATGACCCTGGGCATGATCGGCGGGGCACTGTTCCTGCTCGGCCGGGTGCTGGGTCAGGCGGCCGATGTTCAGGCCGAGCTGGATGAGATGATCTGAATGCCCGTTCGCGTCACCCTTGATGCTGTGCTGGTGAAGCGCGGTCGGACCGCCCGTGATCTGGCCGCTGAAGTGGGTCTGAGCGAGACCCAGATGTCGCTGTTCCGGTCGGGCAAGGTTAAGGGCATCCGCTTTTCGACCCTCGCCCGCATGTGCGCGGCCCTGGGGTGCCGCCCGGCCGACCTGCTGGATTATGAGCCGGACCCGGCTGACCTGACGACGCCCGAAAAAGACTGAGGGCGCGCCCCTCGCGGAACGCGCCCCCGGCCTGTTCCTCAGTCACGCCTAGCGACGCGGGAAATAGTTGTTCGCGCGGTCGGCGTCGGCCGTTTCCCAGTTCGGGTCGACCTCGGTCTGCACCAGGGTCTTGTCGGTCACATACTGCCAGCTGACTTCCTGGCTGTTGTAGCGCCAGATCTCGGCCGGGATGCGGACCACTTCACTGGTGCCGTCGTCGAAGGTCAGCTTCAGGATGATGGGCATCACCACGCCGCCGATGTTCTTGAAGCGGAAACGATAGACATTGGAATCGAACGCCTGGGCTTCCTGGATCAGGGGCATGATGACCTGGCGGCCGCCGCGACCGATGGCTCGGCGCTGCTCGGGCGTCAGCGGATAGGCGCCGCCGGCGTTGTCGTCATAGGCGTCGAGCGACGGATTGCGCTCGATCACGGTCTGCATGCCGGCGTTGTTGGCGATGGTCAGCGGCACGGGCGGCTCGACGATCTCGGCCTCGGGCTCAGCGGGGGGAGGCGGCCCATCAGACTGTTCCTCATCATCGTCCGTGGCCAGGCGGGCCTGCACAACGCTCTCGAGCGAGATGTCGACGTGGTCGGTCGAATAGAACCAGCCGCGCCAGAACCAGTCGAGATCCATGCCCGAGCTTTCTTCCATGGTGCGGAAGAAGTCGTAGGGGGTGGCGCGCTTGAACTTCCAGCGCTCGGCATATTCGCGGAAGGCGCGGTCAAACAGCTCGCGGCCCATGACCGTTTCGCGCAGCACGACCAGAGCGGTGCCGGGCTTCAGATAGCCGACATTGCCCGCATTGAGGGCCGTGTCATAGCGGGTCATCAGCGGGACCTGATTGTCGGACGTCATGAAGCGGACGATGTCGCGCGGCTCGCCCCGGGACGGAAAGTCCGGATCCCAGAGCTTGGTCGCCTGATATTCGAGGAAGGTGTTGATGCCCTCGTCCATCCAGGTCCACTGACGCTCGTCGCTGTTGATGATCATCGGGAACCAGATGTGACCGATCTCGTGAATGATCACATCGACGAGGGCGTATTTGGTCGCATCGCCATTGATCACATTGCCGTTCTCGTCGCGCGTCGGACGGGCCCCGTTGAAGGTGATCATCGGATACTCCATCCCGCCCACAGGACCGTTGACCGACTGGGCCGTCGGATAGGGGTAGGGGAAGGTGAAGGCGCTGTAGACGTCGATGGCGTGGGCCACGGCGCGGGTGGAATAGGTGTCCCACATGGGCCGCGCCTCCTTGGTGTAGAAAGACATGGCCATGACCGTCGGATATTCGGCACCCGGTTCGTCCTGGCGGACGGCCATGGCATCCCAGACAAAGCCGCGCGAGGAGGCCCAGGCGTAGTCGCGGACATTCTCGGCCTGGAAGCGCCAGGTGCGGGTTTCGGTCGCGCGGCCCTGTTCGCGGGCGACGGCCTCGTCCGGCGTAACCACATAGACCGGAGCGTCGGTCGCGGAGCGGGCCTGCTCCATGCGGGAGCGCTGCTCGCGGGTCAGGACGTCGCCGGGGTTCTGGAGCTCGCCCGAGGCGGCCACCACATGGTCGGCCGGGACGGTGATCGAGACCTGGTAGTTGCCGAACTCGAGCGGGAACTCGCCCGAGCCGAGGAAGGGCATGGTATGCCAGCCTTCATAGTCGGAATAGGCGGCCAGCCGCGGGAACCACTGGGCGGCCTGGAAGATGCAGTTGCCGGCGGGCGTCGGGCCCGGGAAGCATTCGTAGCCGCTGCGCGCCCCGATCACCATGGTTTCGGCAAAGGGCATGGCATAGGTCATGTCGAAGCTGACCCGCTCGCCGGGCCGCAGCGGCCGTGGCAGATCCACGCGCAGCAGGGCATCGACCTGGGTGACGTTCAGCGGGCGTCCGTCGGTGCCCCGGACGGTGATGTTCTGGAAACCGCCGGCCCAGGTCTGCGCGCGTTCGAATCCGAGGGCCTCGAAGAACTGATAGGTGTCCGAGCTGGAGCTGGGCGAGGCCAGGCTCGCCATCGACCCTTCGGCCATGTCCTGCTGGTCCAGCAAGATCCAGAGATAGGTCAGGGTGTCGGGCGAGTTGTTGTGATAGGTGACCCGCTGGCTGGCGGTCAGGGCCCGGGCGTCCTCGTCGAGCCGAACATCGATGACGTAATCGACCTGCTGCTGCCAGTAGCGGTGTCCGGGCGCGCCCGAGGCGGTGCGATAGTCATTGGGGCTGGGCCAGTCTTCGCCCTCGAACTGGCGGAACTTGTCCTCATAGGTGCCGCGCGTCTGATCGACTGCGCCCACGCTGACCTGGGCGCTCGCCACCCCTGCCGTAAGAGTGGACACGGCCAAGGCCGCGACCAGAATTCGGATGCGCATGAAAACCCCACAAAATTTACCGGCCCAAGGAGGCGGCGACCTTAGCGGGCAGGGGGGCGGGTGCAAGCCGAAGAATGGTGCAGGCGGCTCAGAGTTCGCGCCGGTCCAGCATGCGGACGTCAGACCCTTTCGATGGCCATGGCGACGCCTTCGCCGCCGCCGATGCACAGCGAGGCCACGCCCTTCGTCTTGCCGTGAGCTTCCAGCGCACCCAGCAGGGTGGCGAGAATGCGCGCGCCCGAAGCGCCGATCGGATGGCCCAGGGCACAGGCACCGCCGTTGACGTTCAGCCTGTCGCGCTCAATGCCCATTTCCTTCATGGCGATCATCGGGACCACGGCGAAGGCCTCATTGACCTCCCACAGGTCGACGTCCTCGACCGACCAGCCGGCCTTCTTCAGGGCCTTCTGCATGGCGGGCACCGGGGCGGTGGTGAACAGGCCCGGCTCGTGGGCGTGGGCGGCGTGGGCCACGACACGGGCAACGATCGGCAGGTTCATGGCCCTGGCCACGCTCTCGCGGGTCATGACCAGGGCGGCGGCCCCGTCCGAGATGGAGCTGGCATTGGCGGCGGTGATGGTGCCGTCCTTGGCAAAGGCGGGCTTGAGGGTCGGGATCTTTTCCGGTCGAGCCTTGCCGGGCTGTTCGTCGGTGGTGATGGTTTCGGTGCCCTTGCGGCTGGTCACCTCGACCGGCGTGATTTCCGCATCGAAGGCGCCGCTCTGGATGGCGGCATTGGCCCGGCGCAGGGACTCGATGGCGTATTCGTCCTGCTGTTCGCGGGCGAACTGGTACTGGCCGGCGGTATCCTCGGCAAAGGCGCCCATCAGCTTGCCGGGCGTATAGGCGTCCTCGAGACCGTCCATATACATGGTGTCGACGATCACATCGTGGCCGATGCGGGCCCCGCCACGGTGCTTGTTCATGACGTAAGGGGCGCCAGTCATCGACTCCATGCCGCCCGCAACGATGATGTCGGCGGTGCCGGCCAGAAGGGCATCGTGGGCCATGATGGCGGCCTGCATGCCCGAGCCGCACATCTTGTTGACGGTGGTGGCCTCGACATGTTTGCCCAGACCCGCGCCGATGGCGGCCTGACGGGCCGGGGCCTGGCCCAGACCGGCCGGCAGCACACAACCCATGAAGATCTGCTCGACCTTGTCGGCGGGTACACCGGCACGCTCGACCGCCGCCTTGACGGCGGTGGCACCGAGGTCGGTCGCCTTGACGCCGCTCAGGGCGCCCTGAAAGCCACCCATGGGGGTGCGGGCAAAGGCGACGATGACGACGGGATCACTGGATTGGGTCATGGGATACGGTCCCTCGGATACAGAACAGGTAGACGGCTAGATCGGCTTTTGTGCGCTGCAACGCAAGTCTGTTTGCAGGTGCGCTCAAGCTCCGGGCGTACGACGCGGCCCGAAAAGCTTGCGCCGTTGTCGGGCCAGGGCCAGTGGTCGACCGTCCGGCGCAAAGGCGATGCCGTCATCCAGCGCCCAGCCGCCGGACACGTTGCGCGTGCGAAACTGGAAGATGGCCCAGCCGTCCGGCGAGGTGTCGGGTGTCACCGGCTCGATCAGGTCATAGCGCAGGTCGACGCTGGCCGACGGGACAGGCGGAACGGGCAGCACGGTCATGTAGGAGGGGAAGATGCCGTCCAGCAGGAAGCACAGGCTGAGTTCGTCCAGCGGCCTGTGATCCGTGGTCCGCATCCACAGCCGAAGAGTCGGGTCCGACAGCGGTGAGCCGCCGCCGATCTTCGGTCCTCCGTCGAACCGATGCTCGATATAGCGGGTGAACCAGGGCGCAAGCCGGGGATCGACCGGCGTCGGGTCCAGCTGGTGGAACGGGGTCGGCGAGGGGCTGAGCGGCCGGAGCTCCGGCCCGTGTCCCAAGGTGCCGAATGTGCCGAGCGCGGTCAGGGCCGGTCGCCCCGGTTGGCCGGCCCGCACCGAGGCATAGGCCACCGAACGGCCGCCCCGATCCAGCGTCGGCGAAAAGGTGATGTCCTCAAAGCGCGCCGCAGCGAGATACTGAACGGTCAGTGTCATCAGGGGCGGGACGATCCCGAGACCCTCGCGCATGGCGCGAACAGCCAGCGCGGCCATCAGCCCTCCGAACGGAGCTCCCTTGTCCGCAGGCCAGGCCAGCGGCGCATTGGAGAAGTCCGCCGTCAGCTCGGCGATCCGGTCCAGTCCCTCACCGGGCGTGAGGGCCAGAGCTTGATCCAGGGTCTGACGGGGCATGGGAAAGGTCATCCGCAAGGTCCATTGCGAAAAAGGACGGACTTCGGAGCATAGTTGGAAGGTCCAGAATGACAACCCACTTGCAATCAGCCTGCCGCCACGTCACCTTTCTGACATGGGACGCACCGCTGACTACTCCAGACAAAGTTGCTCGATCGCCGCCACCCTGGAGGTGATCGGGGACCCGTGGACCCTGCTGGTCATCCGCGATGCCTTTCAGGGGGTCAGTCGGTTTGAGCAGTGGCAGGACCGGCTGGGTCTGGCCCGCAACGTGCTCGCGGCGCGGCTGAAGTCGCTGGTCCAGCACGGGGTTCTGGAAGTTCGGCCCTATTCCGAGCGGCCACCGCGCAACGAATATGTGCTGACGGCCAAGGGCAAGGATCTGTACGGGGTGCTGGTCACCCTGCACGCCTGGGGCAACAAGCACGTCTATGGCGACTGTGACTCGGGCATCGACATGGTGCACCAGACCTGTGGCCATTCGCTGGACCCGCGCATCGCCTGCAACCACTGCAGCGAGATCGTCAAACCGCGGGAGATCGCCCTGACCCGGGCCGAGAACCGCCCGACGGTCGGGGATGTCATGCCCCGCGAGGACGCGGCCTAGACCTGAAACCGATCCGCGTGTCGGGTGATCAGGGGGACGACGATGTCCTCCTCATCGTCGAGATGGCGGGCGAGGAGAGGCGTTGCCCTGTCCAGACTTTCAGCCATGCGGGCCGCTGCGTCAGGGGCCGTCGCCGCGTGGCCCATGACGGCCTGATGGAAAGCCAGACCCGAGTGGAACAGGTCCTCGAGGATGGCGTGGATCGCGTCGTGATCCCGGTCCATCAGATCAATCCCGGCCCCGATGCGGGGTTCCAGTTGGCGCATCATCGGGAAGTAGCGATGGGTCTCGATGTTGTGGTGGCCGTCTAGGTGCTGAAGGAAGCCCTGCAGGGTCGGAATGAGCTGCCGGTGCAGATCGGGCAGCGACAGGGTGCCCGAGCGCCAGCCTGACGTCACCCGGGTCATGGCTTGGGTCTGGTGTCGGAAATGGCCGTGCATCTGCAGCCAGAACCGGGCGGTCTCACCGACCTGCGGCTCATGCCACCTCAGCCGGGGCAGCTCCTCGAGCAGATACCGATAGGCCGTCGGCAGGCCGGAACGCGCCGCGAGATCGTCAGACACAGGAGGTGGTCGCGGCGATGAAGCCACCGCCCAGCAGACGATCGGGGTCTTCCGGGTCGTAGAGGGCGCAGGCCTGGCCGGGAGACACGCCTTCTTCGCCCGCATCGAAGCGGACGCCGAGGGCATCGCCGTCCCGGAACAACCGGGCGGGCAGCGGCGGGCGGGTTGAGCGGACACGGGCCAGCACGGCACGGCCCGTGTCAGCGGCGGCCGCAAAGTCGGCTTCATCGCCCAGCCAGTTGGTCTCTTCCAGCGTCAGCGAACCGGTCAGCAGGGCTTCGCGCGGGCCGACGATCACCCGGCGGGTCCCGGGCTCAAGTCTCACGACGAACAGGGGATCGCCCACCGCGACGTTGAGCCCGCGCCGCTGGCCGATGGTGTAGTCGGTGATGCCCGCATGGGTACCCAGCACCCGGCCGTCCATGTGCACGATCTCGCCCGCTTCCCGCCCTTGCGGCCGCAGCTTGTCGATCAGCGTCCGGTAATCGCCGGACGGGACGAAACAGATGTCCTGGCTGTCGGGCTTGGCGGCGATCCGGAGGCCCAGTTCAGCCGCCACGCCGCGCACCTGCGGCTTTTCCAGATCGGCGAGCGGAAAACGCAGATAGTCCAACTGCTCGCGTGTGGTGGCGAACAGGAAATAGGACTGGTCGCGCGAGGGATCGATGGCCTTGCGCATCTGGACCCGGCCGTCGACGACCGAGCGGCGGACATAGTGGCCGGTAGCCATGGCCTCGGCGCCGAGATCGCGGGCGACATCCAGCAGGTCGCGGAACTTGACCGTCTGGTTGCAGCGGATGCAGGGCACGGGAGTGCGCCCCTCCAGATAGCTGTCGGCAAACTGGTCGATGACCGCCTCGCGGAAGCGGCTCTCGTAATCGAGCACATAATGCGGGATGCCGAGGGTATCGGCGGCCAGGCGGGCGTCGTGGATGTCCTGACCGGCGCAGCAGGCGCCCTTCTTCTTCAGCGCGGCGCCGTGATCGTAAAGTTGCAGCGTGACGCCGACGACGTCGTAGCCCGCCTTGTGCAGCAGGGCCGCGACCACGGTGGAATCCACCCCGCCCGACATGGCGGCCACCACGCGCGCGCCGACGGGCAGGCCGACCGCCGCGCGCGCGGACGCCACGGCTGCGTCCATGTCAGCCGGAGCCATCGCGGGGATGGGGCAGGCGGTATCCTGCGGACGGGTGATCACCGTGGTCATGCGCGCCATATAGAGGCCCCGGTCGGCATTTTCGAGGCCGGGATACGCAGATAGCCGCCCCTGCTTCGCAGGCGCGGCCATCTCAAGCCTTCGGGGAGAAGAAAGCCTAGTTGCGGTAATGCTGGATGCGGGTAGTGCGCAGACCCTGCATGCCCCATTTGTCGATGGCCTTTTGCCAGGCCAGAAATTCCTCGGCAGTCAGACGATAACGCGCCAGCGCGTCATCCAGGCTGAGAAGTCCGCCCCGCACGGCGGCGACGACCTCGGCCTTGCGGCGGATCACCCAGCGGTCCGTGTTGACCGGCGGCAGATCGCGCAGGGTCAGGGGCGTGCCCGTGGGACCTACCACATAGGCTTCACCGTCCTTGTTCAGTCGTCGCTCTTGCAACATGGGCTTATGCCTCTTTCACCACCATCACTGACCCCGACCATAAGCGACTGGCGCTAAAGGCCGTTTAAGCGTCGTGGTGAAGGAACGGCTAACGCGCCGCCGCTGAAACGGCGCGTTCCGGGGGCCAGGAAGGGCTGCTGTTCGTGTCATTTCCGGTCTCTGCCCGTCACCCGTCAGCGCTTGATACTGATCAGCTCGGCCAGCATTTCGTCAGCCGTGGTGATGATCTTGGACGAGGCGGAATAGGCCCGCTGCGTGGTGATCAGGCCGGTAAACTCGGCCGACAGGTCGACCGTGGAAGCTTCCAGCTGTGAGGCCCCGATGTAGCCGGCGCCGCCCGACCCGGCCGCCTTCAGGTTGAAGGTGCCCGAACCCTGGCTGACGCGGTAGGCATTGCCCGCGGTCTCGGTCAGGCTGTCGGGGCTGGGGAAGGTGGCGATGGCGACCTGGGCGATCTGGCGGGTCACGCCATTGTCGAAGATGGCGGTGACAAAGCCACGCTCGTCAATCTTGACCTCGCTGAGATTGCCGAACGCCGTGCCGTTGGTGATCGTGGCCTGAACGACCGAGGCGCTGTCATACTGGGTCAGGCCGCCGGCGGCAGCGGTCAGGTCGAAGGTCAGGGTCTGGTCATCGATCCCGAGACCCGCAGCCCAGGCGAACGCGCCCGCCGCCGGGGTGCCCGAGCTGGACGAGCCGAAATTCAGCGTCGCATTGGCCGGGTCGTCGAACAGGGCCTGGGCCCCCAGGGCCTCCATGGCCGCAACATCGAGGCGCCCATCCTGGGTGAAGGCGACCAGGCCGGTCTTCAGCTGGCCGTTGGCCAGACCGGCACCCGAGACGACGTCGCTCGCGGGGATGGCGCGGATTTCAGCGTACCACTGGTTCGGTACGGTGCTCTTCAGGAAGGAGAGGGCGATGGTGCGCTGGCCACCCTTGGAATCGGAGACCGGAATGGTGACCTCGAAATCGGGTTTCACGCCGGTGCCCGTTTCCGGATTCCAGAGGGCCATGGAATTGGTCAGCGGATCATAGGCCGTGGGGCCGGGAGGGACCGCGGCCGCATCGGTCGCCTCGGTCGAGATGGCCTGACTGGACTTGAGGTTGGCGTTCAGCTGGATACGCGTGGTGGCTTCGGCCGTCCCGCCGACCGAGCCGACGTTGATGGTCCGCAGACGCGACAGGTCCGAGGGATCGGTGGCGATGTCGCCGTTGGCGTCAACGGGCCAGCCCTGCAGGTACAGGCCGGCGGTGTTCTTCAGATAACCGAGGTTATCGACCCGGAAGGCGCCTGCCCGGGTGAACAGGCGGGCATCGGTGACTTCGAGGTTCTCGGGCTTTTCCGTCACAACGAAGAAGCCCTGACCGGCGATGCCCAGATCAGTGGCCGAGGTGGTCCGCTGCAACTGGCCGTTCTGGCTGATGAAGTGGCGGGCCGTGCCCTGGACGCCGCCCGCGGAATAGCCGCTGCCCTGGCTCTGGCTGTTGACGACGGTCGCGAACTCGCTGGTCGTGCGCTTGTAGCCGACCGTGTTCACGTTTGCGATGTTCTGGGAGATGGCGGCGAGGGCGGCGGAGTTGGCCGTCAGACCTGACACGCCGGCCAGCAGGGCACTGTTGATGCTCATGGGATACTCTCCTTAGGACAGGTATTTCAAGGGGTTGAGTGCCGAGGCCATGGAGGCCAGCAGGCTCTCGTCATCGGTGGGATCCGTGGGGTCGGGGGCAGCCTGACGCGCCTCCTGCAGCGCGATGACGCTACTGAGCGGCAGGATCGAATTGCCGATCGTCAGATAGGGCTGGCCGTCATAGAGCTCGACGCCCGAGATGCGGCCCTTGATCAGGACCTGACTGTCGACCGTTCCGCCGGCACCATTCTTGGCCACGACCTTCAGGGTATAGACGCCGCCATCGGCGACCTGGCCTCCGCCCGTGGTCTGGCCGTTCCAGGTGAAGTCGTGGACACCGTCGGTCTTGCCGCTCCCCGGACCGGACCAGACGACATTGCCTCTGCCGTCCACCACCTGAAGCGTGACCTCGGCGGCATCGCCGGCCAGTTCATAGCTCCAGGACGCCTCGCCGTCCTTGACCCGCGTGGCGGACCAGACCGCCGTCGCTTCCTTGCCGATATAGGTGGCGGCTGTGGTCAGACCGGTGCCCTGCTGGGCCGCCAGCAGGCTGGTCAGCAGATCATTGGTCAGCAACTGCTGCTCGACGCCGGCCATCTGGGTCAATTGGCCGGTGAACTCATTGGAATCGACCGGGGACAGCGGATCCTGGTTGCGCAGCTGCGCCGTCAGCAGGGTGAGAAACGTCTCGAAATTGCTGAACAGGCTGGATGTGCCGGCGTTGATCCGTCCGGCGGCATTGGCGGTGCTGATGGCATCGACCATGGGATCAGACCTTCAGATCGACGCGGTCTCGCGTCAGGGAAAGAGCGTACTGGATGGCGGGTTCGACGAGGGGCTGGTCGGCCTGGTCATTCAGGTCCGACGCCCGGACAAAAGCGTGCCGGTCGAAGCCCGAGAAACCCCGATCAGCCGAGGAGGGATCGCGCTCGGTAAATTGCAGGGCGTCACCCTCGAGGTGCAGGCCCGCCTGTTCCAGTTGACGGCGCAATTCATCCGCCCGGCCCCGCAGTTCGGTGGCGGCGGCCGGATTGTCGAAGGCCAGTCGCGCGGCCAGACGCCCGTCCGAGTCGATCTCGATGCTGACGTCGACCCGCCCAAGACCTTCCGGTGTCAGGGCCATTTCGAAGCGGGTCGAACGGCCGTTCAGACGGTTCTGGATCTGGGCGGCGATCAGGGCGGTGGTTTCGACCGTGGCGCGCGACAGGGTCGACAGACCTGAGCCACGATCGGCTGAGGCCAGCGCTGCCTTGAAGGAGTCGGTTGTGGTCGCATCGCCGGTCAGGGGGGCAGGGCTGTCTGCGCTGACGGGAAGCGAACTGGCTGCAGACGACCCGGGGGGTGTCTGGCCGGGCCGGCCCATGACGGTCATGGTCGCGGCCTGAAAGGGAGACGGGCCCTGCGCGGGGGCGATAACACCGTCCCCCTGAAGGGCGGAGGGTGCAGCGTGGCTGGTCATGCGGGCCTTGAGCCGCGCGCCGAGGTCCGATCCTTCAGGCCCGCGTGAGGGGCTGTGCTCGCGCGCTTCATGGGCAGCCAGCAGACGGCGGACAAGGGCCGGGGCCAAAGGCGCCACAACCTGACCGTCGGACAGAGCCTTGGGCGCACCCTGGGAAGGCGCGGCGGCGGGAACCCGCGTCTCCGCCGCCTCTACCGGTGAGGGTGACTCAGCCGATCGACCCGGGTTTACCTGGGGCAGGTGTGCGCCCTTGTCTTGACCCGCGATGGGGTGCTCGCCGGGCAGGACCTGCGGGCCTGAGCGTTCCCTGTCAGCCTTCCCTTCAGTGACGGGCGGGTTGTGCGGCAGGATCTGCGGGCCGGCATCAGAGCGGGCCTTGCCGTCCTCGCCGGGCAGAATCTGGGGGCCGGAGCCTTCCTTGCCCCCTTCGGTGCCGGTCACCGGCGGATTGTGAGGCAGGATCAGCGGTTCAGTGCTGACGTCCTCGCCGAGCCCGGCCGGCTTTGCCGAGGCGGTATCGTCTGCGGTCTTGTCACTCTCAGGCACGCTCGGCACGTCCGGCTCCGGGCGCCCGGGACGTGCGGGAGCGACGGCCTGCCTGTCGACTCCCTGGGCCTGAGCGAGCAGTCCGGCAAAGGCCTCCGCCCCGTCTGTGGCGACGCCCGCACGCCCGGGCGAACGGGTGACGGCTTCTTCGGCCGCCCCGCCCTGCAGGGGTATGAACAAGCTGTCCGCACGCATCGGGCTGGGCCCCTCCGTCCATCGGTCAATCCCGGACGCACCGGGGTCGTCAGACGGATCGCAAGGCTCGGGCCACTGTGCCGTGGCCAACAAATATCACTGAAAACAGTGTGTTGATTAATGCCGACCGACCTCTTGATCATCCGGGCCGGGTCGAATCTTGCCGTGCGGACGGACGTTTATTGCCCGGTATGCATCCGGCCTCGCAAGGACGCCTTCTGGCCCGCCCCTTGCGCCGCAGGTTGGCGAACGAACGGTCACCAATAATGAACGCTAGCAATTACAGTCTTTTATCCTACCGCCCTCCTGCATGGGCCGGGCAAAATACGCAGGCGTGCAGGAAGAGCTTGCCGGGTGACCGCCATGAGGAGGCCCGCTGATGTCCATTTCCTCCATCATGAATACCGCCAACAGCGGACTGACGGCGGCCCAGACGCAGCTTCGGGTCGTCTCGGACAATGTCTCCAACGTCAACACGCCCGGATATGTCCGAAAGATCGCCGAGCAGGAGACCCTGGTCAGCCAGGGTATCGGCTCGGGCGTCGAGGTCACCCGCATACGCCTGGCGACCGATCGCTTTCTGCAGGCCGCCAGCTTTAATGCCGGAGCCGACGCGGCCCGCCAGTCCGTACGCTATGAACTGTATGACCGACTGCAGGGGCTGTTTGGCGACCCCGGCGGCACCGGGGGCTTCTTTGCCCAGGTCGATCAGGCGTTCTCGGTCTTTGCGGCGGCCGCGGAAGATCCCGCCTCGTCCCCGCGCAGGCAGGAGGCTCTGTTCCGCACCCAGGCCCTGTTCGATGAGGGCAACCGCATCGCCGGACAGATTCAGGCCGTTCGCGAAGATGCCGACGGACGGATTCAGAGCGCGGTCCAGAAGGCCAATTCGCTTCTGGAACAGATCGAGGCGCTGAACATCGAGATTGCGCGCTCGACCGCCGTCGGGGGCGACGGCTCGGGCGCAGAGACGGCCCAGGCGGCCCTCATCGGCCAGTTGTCCGAACTGATGGACGTTCGGGTTTCTGTCCGCTCGGTCGGGGGCGTGTCGATCCGTACAGGCGCGGGGGTGCTGCTGGCCGGCGAGGGCCACGCGACGCTGGAGTATCACCGCGCGGGCACCGTCAATGCCGAGACCGCCTTCAACGAAATCTGGGTGACCGAGCCGCGGGGTCAGAAGCGTCCGCTGCTGGAGAGCATCACCTCGGGCGAGATCAAGGGCCTGGTCGACATGCGCGATGTCGAGGCACCGCAGGCGGCCGAGCGTCTGGCCGAGTTGCTGACCCGGGTCGCAGACGAGCTGAACCGCGCACACAACGCCAACTCTGCCGTCCCGGCCCCGACGACCCTGACGGGACGTAATGTTGGCCAGTCGCTTGAGACCGCACTGGCCGGATTTTCGGGCAATACAACGATCGCCGTCACCAATCCGGCGGGGCAGGTCCAGGCGCGGGCGGATATCGTCTTTTCGGGTGGCACCATCACCATCAACGGCACCCCCACCACGGCGGCCGGATTTCTGGCGACACTGAATGCCGGGTTGGGGGGCGCGGCCACGGCCAGCTTCGCGGGGGGGGTGCTGAGCCTGTCCGCGACCGGTTCGAACGGAGTCGTGGTGGCCGACGACCCTGCGAACCCGTCCCAGAAGATCGGGCGGGGATTCTCGCACTTCTTTGGCCTGAACGACCTGATCTCGACCGACCGACCGGCCCTCTATCAGACAGGCCTCTCCACCACGTCATCCCACGGCTTTACGGCGGGTGAGACGCTTACTCTCAGGTTTGCGGGCGAGACGGGCGCCAAGATCCGCGATGTGACCGTGACCATACCGGTCGGGGGGACCATGGCCGACCTCTTGGGGGCGCTCAATGATCCGGCAACGGGGGCGGGCCGGTTTGGAGCTTTCGTCCTCAATCCGGCCGACGGGACCCTTCAGTTCAACGCCAGCCAAAGTCCGCCCCCGCGCCTGTCGGTATTGGAGGACCGCACCACCCAGGTGCCGTCCGGGGTGTCGATCACGGAGCTGTTCGGCATCGGCGGCGGCGTGCGCGCGTCGCGGGCGGACGGCTTTTCGATGCGTAGCGACATACGCCAGAGCCCGTCACGGCTGGGCCTGGCCCAGTTCGACTTTGCCGCGGGCGTCGGCGCGACCGGCCTGACCAGCGGGGATGGGCGAGGCGCCCTGGCGCTGGCGGATGCCGGTCAGATCAATGCGCTTTTCCAGAGTGCAGGCGACTCGCTGGGCGGCCAAATTTCCGTTTCGCGCTATGCCGCCGAGCTGGCCGGAGACATCGGCGGGCGCGCAGCCCTGACCCGAACGGCGCGGGACAGCGCCGTCGCCCTGCACAGCGAGGCTTCCGCGCGCCAGCGCGCCTACGAAGGCGTCAATCTGGATGAGGAACTGGTGTTGATGACCACCTATCAGCAGGCCTTCAACGCCTCGGCCCGACTGATCCAGGCGGCGCGCGAACTGTATGACACCTTGCTGGGGATGATCTGATGAACCGCGTATCCACATTCGGAAACTATCAGTCCGCCCTGCTTGATCTGATGGCGGCCCAGACCCGGGCCCAGGATGCGCAGCAACGCGTGTCCACGCAAAAGATCGCCACGGATCTGTCGGGGTTTGGGAGAGGCTCGGAAACCCTGACCGCGCTCAAGTCGACCCAGAGCCGGATCCAGGGCTTTATCGATACGGGCGAAACGGTGGCCGCGCGCCTCGCGACCCAGGATCTTGCGCTGGACCGGGTCGCGGAAGGCGTGTCCGGCGCGCGCGAAGCGATTGCCGCGGCCCTGGCCAGCGGCCGTACCGATGGCCTGATGCTGGAACTGCAGGGGCACTATCAGATCACACAGGACGGGCTGAACGCCCGACACCAGAACCGCTATCTGTTCGCGGGCAGCCAAAGCGCCAATGCCCCGGTTACGGCGATGACCATGGCCGACCTGGCGGCCCTGCCGGCCGCCTCCAACGCCTTTGCCAATGACGGCCTGAAGCAGGTCTCTCGCCTTGACGAGGGCACACTCATGGAGACGGGCTTCCTGGCCAATGAGGTGGGGCAGGGGGCGTTCGACATCTTCCGCGATATCCAGCTGTTTCATGAGGCAACCCCGATGAGCGGAGGCATGGATGATGCGACACGGGACTTCCTGACGGCGCAGCTGGCCCGGCTGGATCAGGCCCGCGAGACCGTCACCAACTTTGGGGCCCGCAACGGCTCCCTGCAGAATCGCGTCGACTCGATCGTCGCCGCCCAGACCACCCAGAAAGTCTCTCTGGACGAGATGCTGTCGAAGAAGACCGATGCCGACCTGGCCCAGGCCCTGACCGATCTGGAACTGTCCCAGGTGGCCATTCAGGCCTCCGCCCAGGTAATCAATCAGTTGCGCCAGGTGTCGCTGCTGAATTTCCTGCGATAAAGGCCGGGCAACCCGTAGCCGATCGGCGCATTTGACACAGGGGCCGACGGACGCAGGGCACCGCGAGGAGTGCCGCGATTTCCGCATGGGCAAATCGCGGCATCCGATTTAGTTAAGGTGCCATGGCGATTGCCGATTTCGACATAGACCGTCAGGGCAAGGGGGTTCGGCTGCGTCTGGTCGGCGACTGGACCACCGCAGGTCTGTCACAGCTGAAAGGACGGCTGGGTCCGCGGCTGCGCAAGGAGCTGGGCGGGGTTCAGGTGGCGATGCTGGACCTGACCGACCTGGGTCGTTTTGACACCACCGGCGCTCTGGTCCTGGCCAAGGCTATCGACAGCGCGCTGCCCGAGGACGCCTGGGCGACCCGTCCCGAGGTCGGGCGCGTCTATACGCGCGTCCAGGCGGTCGAGGGCAAGGAGGCCACACCGCGTAAACGCCCGCCCGGCCTGATCCGACTGTTCGCCAAGGTCGGGCGCGGCATGCACGACATCGGCGGAGAAGCCCTCTTGTCGATGGCCTTTCTGGGCCGGTTGATCACCGCAACCGGCTCGGCTCTGAAGCATCCCGGACGCATCCGCTGGCCGGCCTGGGTCAGCCAGATCGAGCGGGCGGGACTTGATGCCATTCCGATCATCGCGGTCACCGCCTTTTTCATCGGCGCCGTCGTGGCCTTCATCGGTGCCGATCTGTTGCAGCAGTTCGGATTTGACGTCTTCGCGGTCGAGCTGATCGCCATTTCCGTTCTGAGAGAGTTCGCGGTGGTGATCGCCGCCATCCTGCTGGCCGGGCGTTCGTCCTCGTCGTTCGCGGCCGAGATCGGGGCGATGAAGATGAATCAGGAAATCGACGCCATGCAGGTGATGGGCGTCAATCCATTTCAGGCCCTGGTCATTCCGCGCCTTGCGGCCATGATCATCATGCTGCCGCTGCTGACCTTCGTCGCCATGCTGGCGGGCCTGTTCGGGGGGGCGCTGGTGGCCTGGAGTCAGCTGGATCTGGGCCTGGTCTTCTTCTTTCAGCGGATGAGCATGATCAACGATATCGGCAACCACCTGTTCGTTGGCCTGGTGAAGGCCCCGGTGTTTGCCATTGTGGTCGCGGCGATCGGCTGCCGTCAGGGTCTGGCGGTGTCGGGCGATGTGGAGTCCCTCGGGCGCCGGGTCACGGCAGCCGTGGTGCAGGCCATCTTCGCGATCATCTTCCTGGACGCCGTGTTCGCCCTGATCTTCCTGGAACTCAACATATGATGGCGGGCCAGGAGACGGTTATCGAGGTTCGCGGTCTGCTTAGTCAGTTTGGCGAACGTGTCATTCACAAGGATCTGGACCTCGACGTCGAGCGGGGAGAAATCCTCGGCGTGGTGGGAGGGTCGGGAAGCGGCAAGACCGTTCTGCTGAACACCATCATCGGCCTGAAGGAGCCTGATGGCGGCAACGTCCGCCTGCTGGACTATGATCTGGCCCAGATGAGCAAGGCCGACCTTGCGGATATCGAGCGTCGCACGGGGGTGTTGTTCCAGCAGGGGGCGCTGTTTTCCTCCCTCACCGTGCTTCAGAACGTCGCCTCTCCCCTGGTCGAGCATACCGACCTGCCCCGCGCCTTGATCGAGGAGATCGCGGCGATGAAGATCGCCCTGGTCGGCCTGGGGCCGGAATCGCACCACCTCAAGCCGGCGGAACTGTCGGGGGGGATGCGCAAGCGCGCGGGCCTGGCACGGGCCCTGGCGCTGGACCCCGAACTGCTGTTTCTGGACGAACCCACAGCGGGTCTGGATCCCATCGGCGCGGCCGCCTTCGACGATTTGATCAGGTCTTTGGCGAATGACCTGGGCCTGACCGTCTTTATGATCACGCATGATCTCGATAGCCTGTATGCCATCTGCGACAAGGTCGCGGTGCTGGCGGACAAGCACGTCGTGATCAAGGCGACCGTTTCCGAACTCGAGCGTTCGGATCATCCCTGGATCCATGAGTATTTCCATGGTCCGCGAGGGCGCGGCGCCCACAGGACCGGCTGAGGAGCCACACCGACATGGAAAGAGACGCCCATTACGCAGCAGTCGGGATCGCCACGGTCGCCCTGGCGGTGGCCCTGATCATCTTCTCGATCTGGCTGGCGCGCCTGTCGTTCAATGAGGAGTACGACCTCTATGATATCGTATTTTATGGACCTGTGCGCGGGCTGTCCGAGGGCGGTGAGGTCCATTTCAACGGCATCCGCGTCGGTCTGGTTACGGATCTGCGTCTGGATCAGGAAAAGGGCGACCAGGTCGTGGCCCGCATCCGCATTGATGCCACCACGCCGGTTCGCGTGACGTCGCGCGCGCAGCTGGAGCCCCAGGGCATCACCGGCCTGAACTATATCCAGATCACCGCCGGCACCGAGGGCAGTGCCCTGCTGAAGACCCAGTATCCGAACAACGTCGTGCCCGTGATCCAGAGCCAGCCCAGTCCGATCGCGGAGCTGCTGTCGGGGTCCGGCACGGTTCTGGCGCAGACGGTGGATGCCCTGAACCGCATCAACCGTGTGCTTTCGGACGAGAACATCCGCTCCTTCTCGGTCAGCGTCCGCAACATCGAGTCGCTCAGTACGGAGCTGGAAGCCCGGAAAGGCATGTTCGGCGAGCTGGAACAGGCGCTGGTTCGCGCCAATGCCGCCATGGCGGAATACCAGGCGCTGGGTGAGTCCGCGCGGCGGCTTGTGGAGACGGACGGGCAGCGCGCCGTCAACAACCTGAATAATGCCGCAGAGCAGGCGGTCCAGGCAGCCGAGTCCGCCAACCGGCTTATCGGCAATCTGGAAGGGCCGGTGAACGACTTTGCCGCCAGCGGTCTTCCGCAACTGGAAGAGGCAATCCGGGGGCTGGATGACGCGACCCGATCCCTCGAGAGCCTCGTCGATGAGGTCCGCAGCAGTCCCCGCGATTTCATCTCGCGACCACCGTCCAAGGAACTGGAGGTTCAGCCATGATCGTCGCTTTGATGCCGTCCTCGCGACGCCGTCTGGTCGGACTGGCGGGTGTGGGCCTGGCACTGGCCATGGGCGGGTGTGCCCTGCTGTCGACACCGGATCCCGTGCAGCTTTACCGCTTCGGACCGCTGGATGGTGGCTATGTCGGCGAGCGCAGCATGGCGAGCGTCCAGGTCTCGTTGCGCCGGATCGAATTTCCCGAGGCCGTGTCCGGACAGCGGATGCTGGCGGTAACCGGCAATGAGGCCGCCTATCTGGGCGGAGCGCGCTGGGTGTCCGATGCCCGTGATCTCTACGCCCAGAGCCTGGAAACCGCCTTCGGGAGCAGCGCCTCCGGGGTGCGGCTGATCGGGGGGCGCGAGCTGACCCGCGCCGATGCCGGTCTGGATGTCGACATCACGACCTTCGAGACGCGCTATGCTGCGCCCGGTGCAGTGCCGACGGTGGTGATTTCGGCGCGTGCTCGTCTGCTGGCGATGCCGGCGCGCACGGTGGTCTCGGAGCAGATCTTCTCGGTGCGTCAGCCCGCGACCGATAACCGGATCAGCGCCATCGTCTCGGCCTATGACGCGGCAACGCAGGACCTGAACCAGCAGATCGTCGCCTGGGTTGAAGCCAATGCCGCCCGCGCGGCCGCTGCGGACTGATCCCGGTCCTCGGGTCAAATCCGGGGGCGACGAAGGCTAGCCGTTCCGAAGGGTTTCCAGCCGGGCCACCTGGGCCTTGCGGCGCTCCTGCGCCTGGGCGAGGTCGGCCTTGATGCGGGTCAGCGTGGCCAGAAGCCTGTCGCGCAGGGCCTGTAGCTCCGAGATATCGGGGCGCACCTTGCGCGGGCGCTTGCGATCAAGGCCCAGACGCGCGGTCCAGTCCTCCTGCCAGGCATTGAGGGCCGGCGCGGCGCGGCGAATGGCATCCGCAGCCCAGGCATCCGCATTCTGGATGGCCCGGGCATAGGGCAGGGCAGCTACGCCCGAGGCGCGATGAGCGTCCAGGTCGTCGATCCTCGTGCGTAGAGCCTGATGCGGATCGTCGGGTCTGTCCTCGCCTTCCTTCACGACCGGAGCAACCCCCGCCGCCGCCAGGCCAACCCGGACATGACCGTGGATCTCGCGAACGCCTTCGCGCAGGGCATCCAATGCCCCGTTCAGTGAGGCACCCCGGGTTTCGACGCCCTTCAGGCGCTCCTCGATCTCGGCAAGCGTGTCCTTGACCGTCCGGCCGGCGGCCTGAAACGCCGAGCGAAACCGTTTCAGGCGACTGTTCCGGCTGTCGAACAGCCCCGCCAGCCCGCGTCGGGGCTCGAGCTCGCGGGGGTGCAGGCTCTCGACACAGGCGATCAGATGGTCAAGCCGGGCACCGGCCTCGGTCAGGTCGCCGGTGCGCGCCTCGGCCAGCACGAGGTCCAGACAATCGCGCACAGACTGGCGGGACCGCTCGCCATAGACAGCGGGGTCCGCCTGGACCTCGGCCTGCATGTCTTGCAGGCGGTCGGGATCGGGCTCCGGAATGCCGAAAAAGCGCCCGCTGCCGTCAGCCATCACATCACCCTCCACTTCGGCCTGTTCCGGCCGATTGGAGGTACTATGCCAGCGACTTGAGGTTTTCGGAAATTGTCCAGGTCGCCTCGGTCTTTGCCGCGACCTCTTCCAGGGTCACGCCGTCGGCCAACTCGATCAGCTCCAGGCCCGTGCCGTCCGGCTTGACGTCAAAGACGCACAGGTCGGTGATGATGCGGCTGACCACGCCTGTACCCGTTAGCGGAAGCGTGCAGGCTTTCAGCACCTTGGACTGGCCGTGCTTGTTGGCGTGTTCCATAACCACCACCACCCGCTTGACGCCCGCGACCAGGTCCATGGCACCGCCCATGCCCTTCACCAGCTTGCCCGGGATCATCCAGTTGGCGATGTCGCCGTTTTCGGCCACTTCCATGGCGCCGAGGATCGACAGGTTGATGTGGCCACCCCGGATCATGGCGAAGCTGTCGGCCGAGCTGAAATAGCTGGTCTCGGGGATTTCCGAGATGGTCTGCTTTCCGGCGTTGATCAGGTCGGGGTCGACCTCGTCCTCATAGGGGAAGGGCCCCATGCCCAGCATGCCGTTCTCGGACTGAAGGGTGACCTCCATGCCGTGCGGGATGTAGTTGGCGACCAGGGTCGGAATGCCGATGCCCAGATTGACGTAGAAGCCATCCTGGAGCTCGCGGGCGGCGCGGGCGGCCAGTTGTTCACGGGTGCGGGACATGGATCAGGCTCCCTCTCTCTGACGGACCGTGCGCTGTTCAATGCGCTTTTCAAAGGTGCCCTTGATGAGACGATCAACGTAGATGCCGGGTGTGTGGATCTGGTCCGGGTCCAGCGTGCCGGTGGGCACGATTTCCTCGACCTCGACGACGGTGACCTTGCCGGCCGTGGCCATCATCGGATTGAAGTTGCGGGCCGTCTTGCGGAACTGAAGATTGCCGCGGCCGTCCGCCCTCCAGGCCTTGACGATCGACAGGTCGGCGACCAGGCCCGTTTCCATGATGTACTGCCGGCCCCCGAACTCGCGGACCTCCTTGCCCTCGGCCACCAGGGTACCGACCCCCGTCGCGGTGAAGAAGGCGGGGATGCCCGCACCGCCAGCCCGGATGCGCTCGGCCAGGGTGCCCTGGGGGTTGAACTCCAGCTCCAGCTCACCGGCCAGATACTGCCGCTCGAACTCCTTGTTCTCCCCGACGTAGGAGCTGATCATCTTTCTGATCTGGCGGGTCTCCAGCAGTTGGCCGAGGCCGAAGCCGTCGACGCCTGCATTGTTGGAGATGACCGTCATCCCCCTGGTGCCGCTGTCGCGCAGGGCCGCGATCAGGTTTTCCGGAATGCCGCACAGGCCAAAGCCGCCGGCCATCACGGTCATGCCGTCGAAGGTCAGGCCTTCGAGCGCGCTTTTGGCGTCAGGGTAGAGTTTCCTCATCGCGTCCTCTTATTTTCATCGCCTGATGAAATTGGGTCTGTCTGTTCGGTCTCTAGTGTGAGCGGCCGCGAGGGGCAACCCCGGGCGCGGTCACAGGAGCGTGCCGTGGGTCACCGGATCGGCCGGCGGGGCGCCCCGGACGCGGTACCGGGCTCCCTTCAACAGCAGTTTGATGGCTTCCCAATGAATGGCGGCGATCACCTTCCACGTCAGAAGGGGGTGGGACCAGAAGGCGCGGGCCAGTTGGCGGTCATCGAGCGGGCGGTAATGCCCGGCGAAGGTCGCGGTCAGGATCGGTGCCTCGCCGCGCCGGACATTGACCGTCACCGAGAGATCCTGCCCCGGGGGGCGGACAACGAAGTCATAGGTCAGCCTCATGTCCATGAAGGGGCTGACAAAAAAGCGTTTGGGCGCCGTCTGGAGCACCGGGCCTTCGTCGGCCTCCGGTCTGGCGATAAGATAGCTGTGCCGCTCGCCAAAGGTATTGGAGACCTCATAGACCAGCGCTGCCAGCACGCCGTCGGGGCGGTAGCAGAAATAGACGCTGAGCGGATTGAAGCCGTAGCCGAGGATGCGTGGCATGGTCAGCAGGCGGATGGGCCCTCCGTCCAGCGCGATCCCGGCCGCTGACAGGTGAGCCTCGATCTGCGCGCGCAAGGATCGTGGATCCCCGGGCGCGCCATGGTCGGCGGCATTCCAGCGCATCAGCCCCCACCGGCCCGGCCGAAGCCACTTGAGGCGCGACAGCCGCTCGCTGGCCGCATCGAGGTCGAACAGCAGCATATAGACGCGGTAGCGCAGGCGGTGGTCGAAAGGGCGGACGCGCCGGTGGGTGACCTGCCCAACATAGAGACCGAAGGCAGGCGGTGAGGTCACGCGGCTCTTTCCAGAGCGGAGGCCGGCGGGGGGGCGACATGGATGCGTCCGCTCTCATTTTCGACCGACCAGGGCCGGCGCAGGCCGCCGAGTTGTTCGGCCACGGCGAGGCCCGCCTGAATCCCGTCCTCATGGAAGCCCGAGCCGAACCAGGCGCCACAGAACCAGACATTGCGCTGACCCTGCAAACTCCACAGCCGCTTCTGGGCGTCCAGCGCGGCACCGTTGAAAACGGGATGCTCGTAATCCCACTCGCCCAGCACGGTTTCGGGGGCGGGTTCGATTGCCGGATTCAGACTGACGAACAGGGGCGGACCCTCGAGGCTCTGGAGCTCGTTCATCCAGTAGGTGACGCCGCCTTCGCCGGCCCGGGCGGAGTAGCCTACGTGAGTCCAGGCAGCCCAGGCCTTGCGCCGCCGGGGCATCAGCCGGGTGTCGCGGTGCAGGACGGCACGGTTAGGGCGGTAGGTGATGGCACCCAGCAGCTCGCGCTCCGAGGCCGACGGCGCCTCGAGCAGCCGCAGCGCCTGATCGGAATGGGTGGCCAGGACGATGGCATCGAACCGTTCAAAGCGACCATCCGAGAACCGCAGGGCGGCCTCGTCGCGCCCCCGTACCACGCTCTCGATGCCGGCGTTGGTAATGACGTTGCCGGAAAAGTCGGCCAGCAGGCGCGATACATATTCGCGCGAGCCTCCCGTGACCGTCCGCCAGGTGGGGCGCAGATCATACTTCAGCAGATTGTGGTTCATGTAGAAGCGGACGAAGGCCGCGGCCGGATAGTCGGTCATCTGGTTGAGCGTGCACGACCAGATGGCCGCCGCCTGGGGCAATAGGTGCGCTTCGCGGAACAGGGGACCGTAGCCGGAGCGGGTCAGCCAGGCGTCCAGCGTCTCTCCCGTCCGTTCAAGCTCGGCCAGGTCGCGGGGGGCCTGTTTCTGGAAGCGCAGCAGGTCGCCGATCATGCGCCAGAACTTCGGACTGGCGTAGTTGCGCTTCTGGGCAAACAGGGCGCCCACGCCGTGGCTGGAATATTCCAGCGCGCCATCGTCCATCGAGACCGCGAAGGACATGAAGGCGGGCTGGGTCGGCACGTTCAGATGGGCAAGCAGCGCCGTGAGGTTGGGGTAGTTGTCTTCGTTGAAGACGATAAAGCCGGTGTCGACGGCGGTCGCCTGGCCCGCATTCTCGACCGTCACCGTATGACTGTGGCCACCGATGCGGTCGTCGGCTTCATAGAGGGTCACCTGGTGGCGTTTCGACAACAGCCAGGCGGCCGACAGGCCCGCAATACCCGACCCTACCACCGCGACCCTTTTGCCGGTGCCAGACCGGGTCATGGCGGGGTCCGGATTCACCAGATGCGGGCTCATGTTCACTCCCTGAAGCCGTCGTTGAGGCAGCTACGCGACGGCGGGCAGGTCGGATGAGTCATCCAGGTTCCGGTTGCGCGCGTAAATGTCGAAAACCGGACACTTCCGGGCGGAGCTTTACGCCCGGGGCGACGTTTGGTTGCCAGTTTTGCCTCAGGACCCGGGCCCTCGATGAATCCAGCGACCGCCGCCATCCGTCAGCTTCAGGATGCCCCCTTTCCCGATCCGGTGACCCGATGGGCCATCGACAGCCTGGTAACCGAGGCGCGCAAGCGACTGGACCGGGAAGGGCCGCACGACGAGGGGGCCTTTGCCCGGTCGATGGCCGAGCGGCCTATCGCCGAACATACGGATGCGGCCAATGACCAGCACTATGAGCTGCCGCCCGAGTTCTTCGAGATCTGCCTCGGAGCACGGCTGAAATACTCCTGCTGCCTCTACCCGACCGGCGAGGAGACGCTGGACGAGGCCGAGGCGCTGGCGCTGGCGGAAACCTGTGAGCACGCCGGGCTGGCCGACGGGCAGATCATTCTGGAACTGGGGTGTGGCTGGGGTTCGCTCAGCCTGTGGATGGCCGAGCACTATCCGAAGGCGCGGATCGTGGCGGTGTCCAACAGCCACGGCCAGCGGGGTCACATTGAGGCTCAGGCGCGTGCGCGCGGGCTCGGCAATCTGACCGTCATCACCTGCGACATGAATGATTTCGAGCCCCCCGCCGCACTGGTGGGGCAGGTGGACCGGATCGTCTCGGTCGAGATGTTCGAGCACATGGCCAACTGGCGCGCTCTCCTGACCCGGGCGCGCGGGTGGCTGAAGCCGGACGGGCGGATGTTCATCCACATCTTCACGCACCGCGACGCGCCCTACCGCTTTGACCATACCGACAGCGGGGATTTCATCGCGCAGCATTTCTTCACCGGCGGGGTGATGCCCAGTCGCGGCCTGATCCGGCAGTTCCCGGACCTGTTCGAGGTCGAGAGCGAATGGACGTGGAATGGTGAGCACTATGCCCGCACCGCGCGGCACTGGCTGGCCAATATGGACCAGAACGCCGACCGGGTGGCCGAGCTGATGGCCGAAACCTATGGCGAGGATGCGCGCCTGTGGACGCGGCGCTGGCGGCGGTTCTATCTGGCGACCGCCGGCCTGTTCGGAAATGACGGAGGCCGCACCTGGGCGGTCAGCCACTATCGTCTCAAGCCCGTGGCGGGCTGAGCAAGGGGAGAGCACCATGCTGAAATATCTGGCCGGTTATCTGGGCGCGGGTCTGGCGTTTGCGGCGATCGATGCCGTGTGGCTGACGACCATGACCAACCGTCTCTACAAACCGATCCTCGGACCGATCCTGGCCGACAAGCCCGACATGAAGGCGGCGGTTGCCTTCTATCTGATCTACATCGCCGGGATCGTGTTTTTCGCGATTTCGCCGGCCCTTCGGGACGGTGGACTGGGCCGGGCGGCGCTGAACGGCGCGGTGCTCGGCTTCGTCGCCTATGCCACCTATGATCTGACCAATCAGGCGACGCTGAATGTCTGGTCCAGTCGCCTGACCCTGATCGATCTGGCGTGGGGCACGGTGCTGACCCTGTCGGCATCGAGCGCAGGCTATCTGGCCGCGCGGTGGGCCGAAAGCCGCTTCGGGGGCTGATGCATTTTAACCCTGTTGTTCGCCACAGGCGCGCAAGCCCTGTTCTGAGCCACGGGATCGGTTAATCTGTCGACGAGGCTCGAGGTTGAGCCGCAGTATTCGTCGGGGGACGGCGTGCGCGCTGGCATCAATGCTTTGACGGCGGCCTTTGTGGTCGGGGTGCTGGCAGGTCTGCTGCTGACCCCCGACGGTCGCGCCTGGCTGAGCAATCCCACCCTGATGCTGGGCGGGCAGGCGAATGCCTCGGCCAGTGCCGCCGGGACCGCCGTCGCAGCAGCGCCGGTCGAGGTTGAGGCGCCGGTT